>JASGHO010000001.1:0-3929597 GCA_047602305.1 Ancrocorticia sp. | reverse complement strand
AAGGGGCCGGGCGGAGATTCTGATGGCCGCTACGTCGTCGTCGGAACTTCCTCGTTCGCGGCGCAGGTCGAGCGCGCACTCATCACCAAGGGTGTCAAGACTCGGCGGGTGGGTTCGCTACCCGACTCCCCCGAACAGATCGCCTCACTGTTGACCGGTGGGTATTCATCTTCCACCGAGCCTGCGTCCCTCACACTGGTGGACCTGCGCTCCTTGGATTACGCCATGTCAATGAACGACGCCGATGCCGGCGTCGCCTCCGGCCTCGCCACCATGCGGCTCTACCAGGCAGCCGCGGCGTTGCGGAACACATCGGATGCGCGCGTGTGGACCATCACGCAAGGAAGTCAGCCCGCCGCAGCCGGTGTTACCAACCCGGGCGGCGCAACATCATGGGGTGTTGCCAGGGTAGCAGGGCAGTTTGAGCTTCCCTCCTCACACGGTGGGCTCATTGACATCGACATTGCCTCCGAAGCAGCTTCGGTGGCGATCGCCACCGAAGTGACCGGCGCAGGTTCCGAGGATCAGGTGGCGTTGCATAACGGGCGCCGCTTCGTACCGCGGCTAACCCACGTGGAGATGTCAGATCGCCAACTGCCCTCGCTTCGCCGCGACGCCGCCTACCTCATCACGGGAGGACTTGGCGCACTCGGCCTGGAAACGGCCCAGTGGCTGGTCGAACACGGTGCACGCCATCTGGTGCTCGTCGGCCGCTCCGGACTACCCGAGCGGAGTACCTGGGCACACCTGGACGATCACCGCGTTCACGCGGTGCTGTCCCTGGAGAAGGCCGGTGCTCGCGTAGAGGTTCATTCCTGCGACGTGGGTGACCAGAATGCCCTTGCGCGGCTTCGCGAGCAGCGCACCGCCGAATGCCGTCCCCCGATTCGTGGAGTCATCCACGCGGCCGGCACCTCCATCCCCAAACTCATCGAGGAGATGACCGAGAAGGATTTCCGGGATATCACCTACGCAAAGGTCCAGGGAAGCTGGGCGCTTGATCGCACGTTCCCGCGAGGGCTCGACTTCTTCGTCCTCTACTCCTCGGTCGCGTCACTTATTGTCTCTCCCGGGCAGACGAACTACGCGGCGGGCAACGCTTATCTCGACTCCCTCGCCTACGCTCGGCGCCAACGCGGTGAACACGGCCTCTCCATCAACTGGGGACCGTGGGGCGAAGTTGGTATGGCCACGCAACTCGACCTCGTCAGCTTCTTCGATTCACGAGGCCTCTACACGAACAGCACGGTTCAAGGCACAACAGCGCTTGGCCAGGCACTGGCCAGCGATCGAACCCAGGTGGCGCCGATCGCGCCCGACTGGAATCGCACCATCACCACCTATCCGGGAGGCGAGGCACCCGCGATGCTTGAGCGGATGCGCGATCAACAAACCTCCGCATCGGAGAATTTACGTATTTCCTTCCAGGATCGGGTCCGCGACGTTTCACAAGCCGAGCGTATCGAGCTCCTTGCACAAGAAGTCAAGGAAGTAGTGTCTGGAGTCCTGCGGTATCCCGCAAGCGATCTTCGTGATGACATTCCTCTGATTTCTCTTGGGCTGGACTCGATGCTCGCCATCGAATTGAAGAGCCAGATCGAGCACACCTTCAACGTAAATATCTCTATCGTCTCTCTGCTCAAGGGCACCGCTCTCGGCGCACTCGCAGTGGAGATCGGCGAACAGTTCCGCACCAACGCGTGTGCGGACGACGATGTACAAGCACTCCTCGCCGAGACCGAATCAATGGATCTCGCTGAGATAGTTGGAGTTTCACATGTCTGAAATGACCCTTGTTGACCGAGTTCGACAACTCGATCCTGCGCAACGCACACAATTCGTGCAGAAGTTCTATTCGCAGCGCCTCGAGGCACTGCGCGACACGTCGCGCACCTCCGCTCCGCAACTCTCCCCGGCCCAGCTTCGCCTCTGGTACCTAGCCCAGACGGACGAAGCAGACTCCAGTTACAACATTCCCGGCTTCTTCCGCATTCGTGGCGATGTGGACGTGGATCAATTGCGGGCTGCCATTGTGACGATTGCCGAGCGGCACGAAATTCTTCGGAGTTCGATCGTGGGAGATCCTCCCACCCTCGTCGTGCACCAGACCGTCGCCGCAGAAATCGACGTTCTTGCAGCTCCCGAGGGTACCTCGAATGATGAGTGGGCGCAGCAGCGCGCCGCAGAATTCCTGCGGCGGCCCTTCTTCCTCGACGACGCTCCTCTGTGGCGTATCCAGATCATCACCGAGAACGGCCAGCCGAAGTATCTAACCGGATCCTTCCACCACCTGATCTTCGATGGTTGGTCACTCACCGTCTTCGTACGCGAACTCCTCACCCTGCTCGCGGGGAAGGCCGTGGAGCCTCTCGCGTGGCAGTACCCCGACTATGCACAGTTTGCGCATGGGCGGCAGGAGTTGCAACGGCAGATCACCGCTTTCGAGCGGGAGGAGGCAGGCCTCACGGAGCACGAAACCTTCTGGTGCGACTACCTTCGGGACTTGCCCGATCCGTTGGACCTGCGCGGGACGGCCTCTCCCACCACCGCCTCGAATGACGGAAAACTGCTTGTTGCGAAGATCCCGGGTGAGATCTGGAACGAGCTCGTGGAGATCGCTCGCGAAGAGAACGCCACTCCCTTCGCGGTGGCCCTGGCAATGTACAACGCCTTGCTCTTCCGACGTTCGCAGCAGAACGACATCATCGTGGGAACCCCGGTCAACGGCCGCGGGGATATCGAAACGCACCCGCTCATTGGTACCTTCGTCAACACGTTGCCAATCCGTACCTGCGTTGACGCCACGATGACGGTACGGGATCTTATCCGCGCCTCCTCGGGCGCCGGTATGGAAGCTCTGGACCACGACGACGTTCTGTTCGATCGGATCGTCGAACTCGTCAATCCGGATCGCCGCGGCGGCATCCACCCCATCTTCCAGACGCTCTTCAGTTTCCAGCCCGCAATCGGGAATCTGGAGAACGACGACGTAGCGATGGAATACGTGGATCTTGACTTCGGCACAGCCAAGTTCGATCTTTCACTCGACATGATTGACGATCTGGACGGCGTACGGTTGGTTTTCGAGTACCGCACGGATCTTTTCAGCGACCAAGCGATCTCGGAACTTGCCGATTCGATGCTGGCGCTCGCCGAGCACATGGCGGCCTCACCGGACGTCACGCTGGGACAGCTCGCCGTCGTTACACCGCAGGCGCGTGAACGCCTGCTGACAATGGGGGCTTCGCCGGAAGTTGAGCCCCAGTGGAAGAGCGTCATGGACGCGTTCGTGGCCAACGCGGCCCTCCACCCCGAGGCAGCCGCCGTGTCCGATGCCAACGGAACCCATTCGTACGCGAGCCTCGACGAGTGGAGTGACGAGGTACGGGACAAGCTCGCGGCGGCGCAGTTGCCCGCTGGCGTCATCGCGATACTCCTTCCTCGTGGCACCGAACTTTTCGCCTCCATTCTCGGCGTATGGAAATACGGGGCAACCCCGCTGGTGCTGGATCCGTCGCTGCCAATCACGCGCATGCAGACGATGGTGGACGACGCGCACGCCGCCGTTATCACCGAACGTCTGCATCTCATGGAGACCTCGGACCTGCGCCCAGCAACCGGCAGTCCCGTAGTCCTGGCCGAGATCGAGGCCACCAAGCCGACGGCGACGGTGGATCGAGTGGCCGACGACGCCTATATCGTCTACACCAGCGGTTCAACCGGCAGGCCCAAGGGAATAGCGGTCTCCAACCACGCCTACACCCGCATGGCCGCAAGCTGGATGGCTGAGTTCGATCTCGATCAGCCACGAATGCTGCAGATCGCTGCAAGCAGCTTCGACGTCTTTTACGGAGACATTGCCCGCGCATTCAGCTCGGGTGGACACCTGCGAATTGTCTCCTCGGAGACGGCCGCAACTCCGAGCCTGCTCGCGCAGATGCTGGTGGAGGAGCCTGCGGACTTCGTCGAGTTCGTACCGAGCATCTTCCGGCGCCTCGCTACCCACCTGCGTCGCAAAGGTCAGCGCATTGACGTACGCACGCTCGTCATCGCCTCCGAGGGCTGGTCGATGAGTGAGGCTCGTGAATGGAGCCATGACATTCTCGGGCCCAACACGCAGATGTACAACACGTATGGCGTGGCCGAGGCGACAATCGACAGCACCGTGCATCGAGTGAACATCCAATCATCGCGTGATGGTTCGAGCTCGGTGCCCATCGGGCGCGCATTGCCAAACGTGACCCTTTTCGTCGTCGACGAATGGCTCGGACTCGTCCCAGCCAACACACCGGGCGAAATCCTCATCGGTGGACATGGCGCCAACACCAGGTACATCGGGGGTGCTGCCACCAATAACGATCGGTTCCTCACTCTCACCGTGAACGGCGAGAGCGTACGCGTCTATCGGACGGGAGACTTCGCGCGCTGGGACGAGGAAGGCCAACTCGTCTTCCTCGGAAGGCGCGACAACCAGGTGAAGTTGCGCGGCGTACGGATCGAGTTGTCTGAGGTCGACGACGCCGTCCGCCGCCTCCCCGGTGTCCGCGAGGCTGCAACGGTGGTGACAGGACAGGGGGCAGGCCAGCGGCTGGCAACCTGGACGGTGACCGATTCGGCGGCGGTGGATCTGGAGCAATGGCGGCGCACCCTTCTTCGTGCGCTTCCCACCGCGATGGTCCCAGAGGTTGTCATCACCAACGAGCTCCCCATGCTGGCCAGCGGAAAGATCGACTTCAAACAATTGAAGCGGTGGGAGTTGCCGGTGCGGACGAATCACCACATCGCCCCTCGCACCGATGCCGAAGAACGCATGAGTGCACTCTTCCAGGAGATACTGGATGTGGATGCGCTGAGCATTGATGACAGCTTCTTCACTCTCGGTGGTCATTCCCTCAACGCACTCGAATTGATCAGCCGCATCCAGTCCGAGTTTGAAGTCAAGCTGAAGATCGCGGAGCTGTTCGATCACCCCACGGTTGCCGATCTCACCGCACGAGTTGCTGATCGAACTGACCCCGCCGAACTGACCATGACACCAACGGTGGAGCCGGATCCCGCGCATCGCTGGGACGAGTTCCCGCTCACCGATGTGCAGCAGGCCTACTGGCTGGGCCGTGACAGCGCATTCGAGTTCAGCGGCGTGTCTACACACAGCTATGACGAGTTCCACGGCGACGGCCTTGATGTCGACAGGTTCACAGATGCCCTCAACACCATCATCACCAGGCATGACATGATGCGCTGCATCATCGTGGACCATACCGCACAACGAGTCCTCAAGGAGGTTCCTCGCTACTCACCAACGGTGTACGACTTCTCCCTAGCCAACCAGGCCGAGATCGACGCGAGCCTGGAGGCGGTGCGCGATGAGATGTCACATCAACAGCTCGATGTCACACAGTGGCCCACCTTCGACATCCGTGTCAGTGTGCTCCCCGGACACCAGCTCATCCTTCATCTCAGCACCGATGCCCTTCTCCTCGACGCGACGAGTTTCGTCACCGTCGTGAAGGAAATTTCCCAGGCCTATGAAGGCATGCCGCTCAAGAGTACCGACTTCTCGTTCCGTGACTACGTCCTCGCAGAACAACGGTACGAGAGTAGCCCGGAGTTCGCACAGGCGGAGGCTTACTGGCTTGATCGTCTGCCCGGTATTCATGCGGCACCGGAACTTCCGATGCGTGCGCATCCGGACGATTTGGTCGATCCCCGATTCACCCGCCTCCATGCGCGCATGGAGAAAGAACGCTGGGAAGCGCTCAAGCGCGCCGCGGCAGCGCGGGGAATCACCGCGAGCAGCCTGTGCTTGTCCGCGTACGCGCAGGTATTGGCAACTCGTGCTAAGCAGGCACAGTTCAGCATCAACCTGACCTTCCTCAGCCGCAAGCCTTTCCACCCGGATGTCAACGAGGTCGTGGGCGAGTTCACCTCGGTCACACTCCTGCCCATCGACCTCACCAGCGACCCCGCTTTCCTCGATAGCGCAACCACCATCCAGCGCGACCTGTGGGAAGCACTGGGCCACAACCAGATGTCCGGGGTAAAGGTTCAGCGAGCCTACGCAAAATACCATCATTCACCGGCTTCAGCGCACTTCCCCGTGGTGTTTACCAGCACCCTCGGCGGCATTCCAATGCCCGATGACAGCTTCCCAATGCGGCATCAGCCCGAGTACGGAGTAACCCAAACATCCCAGGTGTGGCTGGATTCGGGAATCTGGGAGGATCAGCGCGGCGATTTGCGTTGTAACTGGGACGTGGTGCTCGAGGTCTATCCTGAAGGCTTTGTGGAAGCTATGTTCAAGGATTGGATCGCGCTACTGCATGATCTCGCAGAAAATCCCGATGCCTGGCAGCGCTCCCGCCCCTATACCGTGCCCGAGCCCCTGGAAATTGTCGATGCGCCGAGGGACACGCTGCTGAGCAACATTGTCTCCCAAGCCAAGTCTCGTCCAGAGGCGGTTGCGGTGGTCGACCCCCGGCGTACGATGAGCTACCGCCAGATTTGTGACGCCGCCGGCTCAGTAGCCACGTGGTTGCGCGAGCAGGATGTTCAGGCGGGCGAACTGGTGGCAATCATCATGAGTCCCGGATGGGAACAAACGGTTGCGGCGCTCGGCACTGTGGCGATGGGAGCATATCTTCCCATCAACCCCGCCATGCCGGCCGACCGTATTCGCGGAATCCTGGACCAGGCATCAGTCCGTTGCCTTCTCACCCAGCCGCAGCACAAGGCGATGGTTGAGAGCCTCGGGAACTATCGGACGTTAACGGTCACCGAACATCTGGGCGACGCCGTCGACGGTTTGACAGTTCTTGAATCGAGCACCGCCGAACCCGACGATCTCGCATACGTAATCTTCACGTCGGGATCCACCGGCAGGCCCAAGGGCGTAATGATCACTCATGCGGCCGCGCTGAACACGATCCTCGACGTCAATGAACGCTACCGCGTGGGGCCACAGGACCGGGTGTTCGCAATCTCCGACCTGGGCTTCGACCTGTCCGTCTACGACATCTTTGGGATGCTCAGTGCGGGCGGTGCACTGGTGGTGCCGGATGTGGCCAAACGCCTCGACCCCATCGCGCAGCACGAATTGATCCTGGAACACGGGGTGACCCTGTGGAATTCGGTTCCAGCACTGTTCCAGCTCTACCTCGGCGCAGTCGATGAGCGGAAGTCTTCGCTCCGGCTCGTCATGATGAGTGGAGATTGGATTCCCCTCGCCCTTCCCGATCGAGCACGAGAGCTGCTCCCAGGCGTCGAGTTGCACAGCCTCGGCGGAGCAACCGAGGCCTCGATATGGTCCATCACCTATCCGATTCACGAGGTTCGTCCAGAGTGGACGAGCATCCCGTACGGAAAGGGAATGAAGAACCAGGACCTGGTTGTTCTTGACTCCGACCTACGAGAGTGCAACGAGTGGGTCACCGGAGATCTCTACATTCGCGGCGTGGGCCTCGCCCTCGGCTACTGGCGCGACGAGGCCGAGACGAACGCTGCTTTCGTGAAGCATCCGCGCTCCGGCGAGGCGCTCTATCGTACCGGCGATCTCGGGCGGCGAATGTCCGATGGCAACATCGAGTTCCTCGGCCGTTCGGACTTCCAGATGAAGATCAATGGATACCGAGTCGAGGCTGGCGAAGTCGAACGCTCGATGGTGGCACATCCTGCGGTGGCGCGGGCGGCCGTGGTGTCCTACGGCGTGGGCCTCGGTGACAAACGCTTGGCGTGCGTCTGGACGAAGGAAAGCGCGTGCGGGGCAACACCCAGCGATGAGGAGCTGACGGAGTTCCTCTCGACGCGGTTGCAAAGCTACATGGTGCCCTCCGCCTATCTGGAGGTTGAGGAGATTCCGTTGTCCGGCAACGGGAAGGTGGACCAAAAGGCCATCAACCTCATGCTCAAGCATCTCGACAAGCCCACGGCACCGTTCGTGGCCGCTGCCGCATCGGACGAGCAGGATCTCATCAAGATCTGGAGCCATGTCCTAGGTCGAACCTCGGTGGGTATGTACGACGACTTCTTCCAGACCGGCGGAACCTCAATCGACGCGATTGAACTGGTGACGCAGCTCCGTAAACAGTTCAATACTGAGATCCAACTCAGCGATCTCTACACACGCACCACTCCACACGAGCTGGTGGACCGAATTCGGGAGATGACCACAGCATGATTTATCAACACACCTCCACCCCCTCGTGGTTCGATGTCGATCAGGCGTCAATCCACGGAACGGATCTCGCGATGTTCCCACCCGCCGGTGGAAACACAACCTCTTTTCGTGACTATCAGTCACAAGATGTGGGCGCCCGCCTGCTGCTGGCATCCCTACCAGCACGCGGGATGCGCTACTCGGAACCACCTGTCTCCACTATGGAAACACTCATCGAAAACCTGGTTGGCGAACTTGAGCGCGTCAGCCACTCCCCGGTGGCACTCTTCGGGCACAGTCTGGGCGCAATCATTGCGTTCGAGGTGGCACGCAGGCTCTCCAGTCCGCCAATAGCTCTGTTCGTTGCAGGTTCCGACGAACCGGCTGCACGCCACCGCGTCCCTCGCCCCCGCTCCGAGATGAACGACTCCGAATTCGTGGAAGAGCTCAGGAGAATCGGGGGTACACCGAAAGCCGTACTGGAGAACGAAGATCTGTTGTCCTTCATGATGCCCGCTCTCCGGGCGGATTTCACACTGGTGGACACCTACAGGTACGAGGACTCGGAGCCGCTCCGCTGCCCCATCCACGTGCTGTGCGGTGATTCCGATACGGCCACGACCGCCGCCGGCATGGAGGCCTGGTCCGCGCGAACCACCAATCGCGTGACCGTGACCTCGATTCCTGGCAGCCACTTCTTCGTTCAGGAACACCCTGATCTCATCCAGCGATTCATCCGGAGGTCGCTGCACAACAGCCTCGTGGGCGTCGCATGATAAAAGCCCTTCTGCCGCCGGGCGTATTCGCCGTCGAAGCGCGGCAGGACAATCCCGAGGAGTTTCTCTTCCCCGCAGAAGAGAGACTCCTTGGGCGAGCAGTCCCAAAGCGCCGCGCCGAGTTCACCACCGCGCGGGGGTGTGCACGGCGCGCGCTTACACAGCTCGGATTTCCACCGGCACCGATTCTCTCGGAGCCTTCGGGCGCACCAGTGTGGCCGGATGGCGTCGTCGGAAGTATCACGCACTGCGTTGGTTATCGCGCGGCAGCTGTGGGGAGGTCTGAGTACTTGCGCGGTCTCGGCATTGATGCGGAACCTAACCAGCCGCTACCACCGGGAACCGCTGGGTTGGTGCTACGTGCCCGCGAGCGCGCTGAACTGGAGAAACTGCGTTCAGTTCGTCCCGCCGTGCACTGGGACCGGCTAGTTTTCAGCGCCAAGGAAGCCGCGTTTAAGGCGTGGTACCCACGCACCGGGCGATGGCTCGAGTTTGACGACGCCTGGGTGGGTTTCAACGACGGCGACCATTTCACCGTCACGATAGCTCCCGATTCTCTTACCCTCGACGTCATGCATGGCCGGTGGAGTCTGGACTCTGGTCTACTCCTCACGGCTGTCGCTGATCCCATTGTTGGGCCTCGTTGAGGCGAGCGATCTCAGGCCCCTGTGTCCTGGTTGTTCCGGTGGTGTCGTGGGATCAGTGGTGGTTGAGTAGGACTTGCGGATGTTGAACAGCTGCAGCATGGGGGCCTTCCAGAGTATTACCCCGAGCCTACCGAAAGTGGGACGACGACGGCTTCGATGGTCCCGATTTTTCTGGCCGCGAACCGGTTGCCCGTCACATCTGTTCATTGCACTGGCGGCGTGGCGCACCCCATTGGTGCGCCCGCCATGTGTCTGCGCCGGGTGGTTGATCTCCTAGGATCTTCTCCAGCCTGCCAGTGACGTGATTCTAACAACAAATAAGGTAACAATGGAATGGTTCCACACAAATTGATCCATATTTGTTAGGTCTTATCACTTCGCGGTAGTTGTGACAGCTTTCGCCCTCAAGTTACACCAGGAACTGGAGCGACGAACCGCCGGGTGTCAGTTCGGTCAGTTTGGCGTTGAGTGTCTCGTTCTCGGGGTCGGCAAGATGAGCCGCGAAGGCGTCGTCGTCGCGATACTGCTCAATAATGACGATACGGGTGGCGATGTCCTTATCGCGGTAGACCTCGAAGCGATCCGATCCATCCATGGACAGCACGTGTGCGGCGTACTCGTCCATGATGACCTTGACTTCGTCCACGGTCTCGGGGCGGGTTTCGATCTGAGCGATGAGATTGACGGCCATGAGTGTTCCTCCTCGAACGACGGCGTTGCGATACCACCCCAGTGTGCCACGCTCGCCAGTTCTTCGCGGGAAAATACAGCGCTCGACAGGCCCAAGACTCAAGCCCATGTCCCCACGCACTCTTTTGGTGACAATCTGGATTTTTTACGGGACATTCCGCAGAGTGGAATCTATGGCAGAAAATCTCCACCGTATTACTATTGTTTGTAATTGCTTTTACATTCTTCGACAAATCGTTGACGCTAACCCGCAGAAATAATCGTCACCACGGAGGCCACCATGGATGATCACCACGACTCAGCATCCAACAGTCCAAGCGCTGAAAATCTGGACACCCCCTCCGGTATCCTCGCGGCTAGCGTCCCCGCGCCCAACAGCACACCGAGTACAACGGCAACCAAACGGCCGGCATGGCTTGACATACTCTACGGAGTGGTTGTCGGAACAGGAATGTTCGTGGTGACGCTCAAGACGGTGCCCGGGATGCTCATCGGAGTCACCGTACTAGCAGTTGTGGGTGGTTGTACGTTTGCTGCCGAGCGTCGCTTCGGAGCCCGTCCACCCGAAGTCCCCGAGGCACCTCAAGGCTCCGACTCGAAGGATTTCGTGCGGAGCCTGGTTTTCCTCGGCGCTGCTATCGCCGCAGGCTGGTACATTTTTGAAAATTCACCGGAGTGGATGCTGTGGCAGAAAGTCAGCGCTTGTGCGGCAGTCGCCGCCATCGCGTCCGTGTACTTCCTACTAGAAGCGATGTCCCAGAAGCGACGCATCTCGGCTACGGCAACGGCAGTCCAGGAATCAACCGCCGTCCCCCTATCGGAGCCGTGCCCGTGAGGTACTGCGTATCTCACGTGAGGGAAACACCGCCTTCCTTGGGTTAATCCGGACTCGGATTTATTGACGACCTTCGAAATGCCAGATCTGACGATGTTGTTGGCACAGTGAACAAACTCCAAAAAGTTACTTGACTAAGTGGCAACCAACTGAGAAACTTGAACAACAGTCAACTAACTCCGGGGACACCATGGAAGACTCGCAGCACTCGCATCGGGACTCGCCCGCGCACGCCGCACCCACAGGAAAGGCCAGCGCAGCACTCAACCCCCTCGCCGCCCTCTCCGAGATCGAGAACATTCGCCGGACCACTGCTCAGGTCACCATGCGATCAGTCTGGGTGGACACAATCCTTGCCGCCGGAGGCGTCGCCGGATTCTTCTGTTTCACTTACCGCACCTCAACCCTTCTAACAGTGGGATTCTTCCTCTTTATCATCTCCGCCATCACTGCAGCAGTAGTCGGCCACCGCGGGCGGCGCCGCCAGGCCACCCCCATCTTCCAGGACACCAGTTTCAGAACCTCGGCATGGAAGATCCTTATCTACGTCGCCATCTGGTCCTCGCTCTCGCTGGTTACCAACTTCTCTGAGCACTGGCAGCTGTGGCAGCGCGTACCCACCTCGATCCTCTTCGGCGTCGCCATTTTCGGCTACCTGCGCTGGGATGCACGCCGCGAAGCCCGCCAGCTCGCTTCTGGCGCCTATGACCGCTCCGATCTACTCTGAGCCATGACCACAGCACCCCACTTCGACGAGTTCATCCACGTACCTGCACGACTGCGCATTGTCGCTGCCCTGTCCACGGCCGATGAACTGGAGTTCAGTGCGCTCGAAGAATCCGTGGGTTTGACGACTTCGCACCTGTCCAAGCAGTTGCGCGCCCTTTCCGAGGCTGGTTACCTCGCGCTGGATAAGCGCTCCCAACCCTTCGGCCGCCCTCGCACCTGGGTACGCTTGACACCCAGCGGAAAGAAGGCATGGCGCGGCCACGTGGCCGCTCTTCGCAAGCTCACAGAGCAAGAAGCTTAATTTCAACGAGTAAATTGTTGTCATGGCACCTTCTTGAGCATTCCACCGACATACCGCCGCACAGCCGCTGCCCCTCGTTCGCGCGCTTAGTCGCGACGAGGTTCTCTCGCCCGAGTTCTGGCATCTGCTCTGGCTCGCCTGCGAGTGCGATGACGACGCCCTCCGCCACGTCCGCGACGACCTCCTGGCCGAGCTGGCCACTATCGGAGCGGTGGAAAGTGACGAAACCGGAAGTGGCACCGTCATCGGTTTCGCCGCCTATCGACTCACCGAGAGCCGTGTCACGATCGAGTACATCGCAACCTCCGAAACCACTCGGGGCCGCGGCCTGGGAACCCAGCTGGTCCGCGAACTTCAGCACCTCCACCCGGGCACAGCAATTTTCGCGCAGACCGATGACGACGCCATCGGCTTCTATCGTTCCCTCGGTTTCGCCCACAGCGGCGCGCCCCGCGATGCCCGCTGGCCGGAGCGCCCACGCTACGATTGCCTTCTCACCAGTGAGGACGGAACGCCACCCACGAACTGTGAAAAGGACGCGAACTGAGATGGCCGATTTCAAAGATGCGCTGTCACCGGAGCTTATCGCGCGTCTCGGACGCGAACTCGCCGGCGCCAGCAAGCTCACCGACACCAGCGGACTTACAGACGCCAACAGAATCGCTGACACCGACGAAGTCCTGGACCCAACCGACCCCACAGATTCCCCGATGCCAGGCGACCGGCCCGCTTCCGAACGCCCCACTTTCGAACGCCCCACTTTCGAGCACCTCGCCAATGCAGGCCTGGACAACCTCGAGTTGATGGCCCGGGTCAATCAGATTGCCAGCGCCCTCGCGGCAACGATGCCACCGCCCGTACAAGCCGACCGCATCATCCGCGCCGCTCTTGACAATGGCGGACTGCACGGCTGGGCATCCATGCCCGTCAATGCCTACATTTCCTCGACCATGCTCGATCGCCCAGACATCGCCCTTCCACTCCTCGCAGCACTCACTCCCCGCTACACCGCTGAATTCGCGATTCGCCCGTTCGTTGATGCCCACTTCGAGTTCACGATGGACCAGCTTCAGGCCTGGACTACCCATCCGGACGAGCACGTGCGACGCCTCGTCTCGGAGGGCACTCGGCCACGATTGCCCTGGGGCGGGCGGCTCACCCGCTTCATCACCGATCCGAGCCCCACCCTCGAACTTCTCGACGCTCTTGTCAATGACGAGTCCATCTACGTGCGCCGTTCCGTAGCCAACCATCTCAATGACATCAGCAAGGACCATCCCGAACTTGCCATCGCCACCGCTACGCGGTGGTCTCACACCAGTACGCAAGGTGACTCTGTGGTGCGTCACGGGCTGCGAACACTCATCAAACAGGGCCATCCGGCGGCGCTCGCGGTTCTCGGCTTCGATAGCGACGCCATGATCGAGCTGATCAACCTCTCCTGCTCTCCCTCAACAATCTCCATCGGCGAAGCGAGCACCATCTCTTTCACGCTTCGCGCCGCCGGCGAGGCGAAAACAGTCATTGACTATCTCGTCCACTACCAGGGGGTTCGCGGCCCCAAGGCGGGCAAGGTCTTCAAGCTGACCACCCGGGATCTCCCCGCTGGCCGGGCCGTCGATTTCTCACGTCGGCACAAGTTTGAGCACGTTTCGATCCGGACAATTCATCCCGGCCCGCACCGCATTGAGATCCAGGCCAACGGGCGGATTCTCGGCGCCACAGAAATCAACGTCATGGCGCCACTACCCACCGCCGACGGCGACGCACGCTAACTCCGATACCACTTCTCCTCTCCTTCTTCTCCCCTCCTTCACAACCCCCACAACAAGTAGTTGACACATTAACCACTTCTGAATATAGTTGAAATATAAATTATTTCCGCACCGTCGTCTATACAAGACAAGGAAACACACATGAGTAACCTCCGTATCGCCATCATCGTGGGAAGCACCCGCCCCGGTCGCAACGGCAAGGCCGTAGCCGACTGGATCCTGGAGCAGGCATCGGGCCGCGAAGCCACCTACGAGTTGGTTGATCTGGCCGACCATCCGCTGCCGCTGCTCGACGAGGCCGTCCCGCCGTCGATGCACATGTACCAGAACGAGCACACCAAGAAGTGGGCCGAGACGATCGCTCAGTATGACGGCTTCGTGTTCGTCACCCCTGAGTACAACCACTCCACCTCCGGCGCACTCAAGAACGCGCTTGACTACATCTACAGTGAGTGGAATGACAAGGCTGCGGCGTTCGTCGGTTACGGCGGTCTCGGCGGTGCTCGCGCCATCGAGCACCTGCGTGGTATCGCTTCCGAGCTACAGCTCGCCCACGTGCGCGCCCAGGTCAGCTTCTCCCTCATCACCGAGTTCGAGAACTTCAGCGTGTTCAAGCCGGGTGAGCACCAGATCCCCGCGGCTGCCACGATGTTCGATCAGTTGGAGCGCTGGGCGGGTGCCCTCAAGCCGCTGCGCGGCTGAGAGATTGCGCGGCTAAGCCGCTGTACGGATGCACTAAAGAGATACGTGGGGCTCAAGGGCAGGTTCACCTGCTTTTGAGCCCCACTGTCTTTCGGCCATACGCCGGGATTTTCTTTCGATTTTCCTACCGGGATCTTCGTTCGACTACACGCCGGGAAGAATCGCTATTTCATGGTATGAGCAGCGTAAATGGCGCCAAGGATGCCGGCATCGTTGCCATTGCGGCACAGTCGCAGTTCGGGTACGTAGGTGGGGTCCACGGCAGGGTGAACACGAATCGTCGCCGTTAGCCTCTTGCGGGTTTCGTCCAGGAAACCTGGACGATCCGAGAGTCCGCCGCCCAGGAGAATCCGCTCCGGGTCATACATCGTCATGACGTTGATCATGACGGCGGTGAGTCCCTGATAGAAGGCGTCCGTGGCGCGGGTTGCCTTCTCGTCTCCTGCCTCGGCCAAGCGGAGGATCTCCCAGGTATCGGTGAACCATTCTGTTGGTTCCACGATTCCCAGTTCCGCCGAGTAGAGGCGAGCAAGCCCCGCCACTGCCCCTCCTTTTCTCGCGGCTATAGCTCCTTCCAGTTCCTCCCGAGTCGAGCCAGTGCCTAGCAGCGACATGGACAGCTCACCTGCGGCACCACGGAAACCGCGATACAGCTGGCCATTGATGAAAACGGCACCGCCAATCCCGGTACCGAGGGTCATGCAGACGAAGGTGTCGCAATCGGCGCCATCGCCCAGCCACCGCTCCGCCTGGCCCGCCGCGTGGGCGTCATTAACAACCACCGTTGGCAAGCCCGTCAGTTGCTCAATCTCCTTGCGTAGCGGAGTTCCTTCCAAACCAATGATTGCCCCAGAGGTCAACAAACTTCCATCGGGTCCAACGATGCCGGGGAAGCTCAGGCCGATCTTCGTGACACCCTCCTGAGCGGATACGATGTCAACAATCTTCGTCAACACCTCACGCGGTTTCTCCCGCTCCGTTGGCACCTTGCCCGAAACGGTTTTATTTCCTTCAGAATCGACGCGTCCCCATTTGATCGACGTTCCACCCACATCAATTCCAATGATGCTCTCCATGCTCCGCTCCTCCACTGCGCTGTGAATACTGCCAAGATGATGCTAGCCGGAAAGCGCGGCCGAGAGGGCGCTAACGCCACCCATCTCACGTGCCTGCTTCACTGGGCTCTTTCATTCACCCTCCGAGTCACTGCCAACAGAACACCCGCAACCACGATATACGTGCCGCCGATAACTCCCAGCGCAATCCATTCGGCGCGCGTCACGCGAGGCTCGTGCGCATCAACCACACCCGAGTTGGCGAAGGTGTAGAGGATGTGGCGGGCCGACTGGCGAAGTGCGATGAGGCCGTCGCCATTGCCCAAGGTTTTCTCGGTCGGGTAGTCACCCGTCGTCGATTCGATGAGGTCAACTCCTCCGGCGATCGCCTGGTCCACATTCATCGTGGTATCAAAGAAGAAATCCGTCACCAGGTGCCCGTCGAATCCCCATTCATCGCGAAGCACGCCCACATTCAGTTCCCGCACACCGCCGGTCCAGGTCAGACCGATGCGGTTGTACGACCCCATAAGGGCCTGGGCCTGTCCATTCTTGATGGCCAGTTCGAAGGGGCGAAGGTAGATCTCGCGCAGCGCTTGCTCGTTGAGCCAGGTGGCGACCCCTTGCCGGTTTGTCTCCTGCTCGTTCACCGCAAAGTGTTTGATGTGGGCGTAAGCGCCGCCGTCGCGATAACCGGTGACGGTCGCGGCGGCCATCAGTCCGCTGAGCCGCGGGTCCTCCGAGTAGTACTCAAAATTTCTCCCTCCGAAAGGCGAACGGTGGATGTTGATTCCTGGCGAGTAGAGGCCCTGGTAACCCAGCGTGACAGCTTCGGCCGCGAGCGCGCGGCCAAAGTCGCGCGCGAGGTCTGGATCAAACGTGGACGCGAGGACGACGCTGCTCGCAAACCCCACCCCTGCGGTTCCCGTGGTGTAATCGACGACTCCCACCGGCCCGTCCACACTGTGCGAGCGCGGCACGCCCTGCTCCGGGATCGGGTCCGTCACCCAGCCGCCCCGGCCCACCAATGTCTGTAGCTCATCCGCGGTGAATTGCGCCAGGTAGGCATCCCACTGACGATCGTCTGCGGGTAGTCCCGTCATATCCGCGAGGGTGAGGTCACCTGGGACGACGGCGAAGTGTGCCTCGGTAGTTGGGAAGTGCGGCGTCATGTCAGCCAGAGAAGCTACGAGTTCGTCGGTCGCCTCCTTACGCGGGCGGCGTTGCGTGGGTTCCGTCCCCTCCCAATCCGCGCGCGACAGCTGAATCATGCCGTTCCCATTGCTCACCGCATCGAAACGATTGGTGGCGGCTGATTGATCGGTGGAACGCGGACCCACGAGGTGGGTCTCCTCGGCTAGCGAGTCCGCGCCGCCGTCGCCAGTGGTGCCGCCAGCCGGATCAGTATCCTCCCGAAACACCCAGGTGGCTGGGATCTCCAGCGAGCGCTCATCGATCTCGCTATGGGCGTTGGACTGCAACGCAATTCCGTAGGTGCCCGCCTCCAGCACCCAGGCCCGCTCGGTCCGGTAGTCGTAGCTCGCCAAGTCCTCCAGCGAGAAGTCGATCGCTACCTCCTCGCTTTCTCCGGGCTTCAATATCCCGGTCGAACCAAAGCCGATCAGCTCCACGCGAGACTTCTCAATCCCATCCCGGTAGTAAGGTGGCTGCGAATAGACCTGGACCACCTCGCGCCCCGCAACCTCACCGGTGTTCGTCACTCGCACGCGCATTGTCACCCGGTCCGTGGGAGCCACGCCCGCACTTCCATCCCCCACCGTGTAGCCGGAAATCTCCTGCGCAAAGGAGGTGTAGGAGAGCCCGTAGCCAAAGGGATACTGCACCGCGGAGGCATACGCCGCCTCGTCAACGTTTCCGGCGTCATCGGCCCACCGAGTCTCGTAATAGCGATACCCCACGTAGATACCCTCCTCGTAGTCCACGTAGGAGGCGAACGAGAGCGGCTCGATGGGGTCGAGGAGGGCGTCGTCGCCGTCGTCGATATAACGGAAATCCCCGAAATTCTTGAAGTAGGGTGCGGAGGTGAGGTCGTAAGCCCAGGTGTCGGCCAAGCGGCCCGAAGGCGAAACGTTGCCCACCAGCAGCTCCGCGACGCCCGCAAGGCCGTTGTCGCCCGGCTCGCCGATCCACAGCGCGGCGTCGATCGCCGGGTCGTCCAGGAATCCCAACTCCATCGCGTTCGCGGCGTTAATAAGGACGACGACGTGGTCAAAGCGCTCGGTGACGCGCGCCAGCAGTTCGCGTTCCACATCCTGCAACTCAAGGTAGTGCTTCCCGGCGTCACCGCCGGGCTGGCCCTCCATGTTCAGGCGAAGGTCACCACCCTCGCCGCCCTCGCGCGTAACCACAACGATCGCCACGTCCGAAAAGTCTGCGGCGGATTCGATGAGGCCGGCGTAGGAAGAAGGCGCAATCTCAATAATGTTTCCCTTGTCCCCGGGCATGGGATAGAGCACCGACTCACCCACCGGGGGCAGCTGGGACTCGTAGAAGGAGGTGAGCTCGCGATTGACCTCGAAGCCCACATGCTCCAGGGCGTCGGCGAGGGGTACGATACGCGGATTCTCCCGCGGGTCGGCGCCGCGCAACGACGTCGTGAACTGGGTCTTGACCGAACCCATACCGAAAACGTTGATCGTCGGGTGGTCGGAGGGGTCAAGAGGCAACGTGCGCTCGCGGTTTTCCAGAAGGACGGCGCCCTCCTCCATCACTTTCTGGTTGACGGCGAGCGAGTCCTCGACGGCCGCCTGCTGCGCGAGGGTCGGGCCCTCGAAGGCGGCGACGGCGTCGCCGAAAGCATCGTACCCACGGATCATCCAGCCGCTGAACGCCGCCGGGAGAAGCAAGGCGACGGCGAAAAGAAGTGCTGCCGCTTTCCTGCCCGGGCTGACGCTTGCGGCGGGTCTGAGGCGCCGATACGCCAGAAACCACAGGAGAATCGTCAGGACGATGGTGGCGGCACAAACAGCCGCGAACATGCCGTGCGGCGCGATATCAGAGGCGTAGGAAAACATTGATCAGCGCGTCTCCTTCGATCACCGGCATGTCCCGGGGCGAAGGGCCGCGGCTGAATGCTGTCTCGATATGAGTTGGGGCCACCGGATTACTCCGATGGCCCCAACGTATTACGACAATGTCTCGACCATTCTCGTAGAACGAGACATTACACTATCTCGAACGAAACCTCACGTCAGAAGCTCGGGATGGAGTCTGGCCGATAGATACAGCTGCAACAATCGCTCCCGGTTCGACGCCGCGCCCTCTCGCTAGAGAGTGGTGTGTGCGGTGTAGATCGCGCCCAGTACGCCCGCTTCGTTGCCACGTTCGCAGGCCCGAAGCTCGGGAACGTAGCTGTGGTCGAGGTAGGGGTGATTCTGGATCCTCTCGGCCAGACGCTTCTTTGTTTCTTCCACGAAACCGGGGCGCTCCGAAACGCCGCCGCCCAGGAGGATCCTCTCGGGGTCGAGGAAGGTCAGCACGTTGATCATCACCGAGGTGAGACCACCGAAGAACTGATCGGTGGCACTGACCGCGATTGGGTCGCCCTCTTCTGCCAAGCGCAGGATCTCCCAGGTATCGCTGTAGTCCGCCGGGAGTCCGGCTTCTGCGGCGTAAATCCTGGCCAGTCCCAGGATGCCCGCACCCGTCAACGCCGCGACAGTCTGACCGATTTCCTCGCTCGTCGTTCCAATACCGAGAACCGAAAGGGACAGCTCGCCGGCCGCACCACGGAATCCGCGATACAACTTGCCGTTGACAAACACGGCGCCGCCGATGCCAGTGCCGATGGTCATGCAGACGAAGTTGTCACAATCCGCACCGGCGCCCACCCAGCGCTCCGCCTGACCAGCGGAATGCGCGTCGTTGACAACCGCCGTGGGCAGGCCCGTCATCTCCTGGATCTCGGCACGCAGAGGCGTTCCTTCCAAACCAAAGATCGAACCGGATGTGACCAGGCTGCCGTCCGGCGCCACCA
The DNA here is from genome assembly GCA_047602305.1 of Ancrocorticia sp. Classification (GTDB taxonomy): domain Bacteria; phylum Actinomycetota; class Actinomycetes; order Actinomycetales; family Actinomycetaceae; genus Ancrocorticia. The sequence continues at coordinate 3,909,935 of JASGHO010000001.1, read as the reverse complement.
TTCCTGGAAAGCTGATGCCGACCTTCGCAACACCCTCCTGGGCCGCAACGATTTCCACAATCTTCTGAAGCACCCCACGCGGATTCTCGCGCTCGGTGGGAACCTTGCCGAAGGCGATCATCTTTCCGTTGGAGTCAGCGCGCCCCCACTTGATCGAGGTGCCGCCAACATCAATGCCGATGATATCTTCCATGTTTTTTCCTCACTTCGTTGTGAATTGTTGTGTTTCTTGGTGGCTCGCCCCGCCCGGAAGCGCCGTTCGCACGAGTATTTCGTCAGCGTATGCGAACCAAGTGGAGCGAGCAGGACATCACGCGGCTGCCGAGGCCTTGTCCGCGTTCGCTTCGTCGGTTTCCTCATCTGGTCGGTCGTTGCTCTTGTTGACACCGAACAGCAGCGTGAGAACGAAGGCAATTCCCATGGCTGCTGCAACGCCAATGAGCTGGAGCATGAAGTTGCCGTTGTTCATGTAAGCAGGCAGGCCCAGCAGGGACGGCATGACGAAGGTGTCCGATGCGGAGCCACCCCAGGCAGCGATTGCGCCACCCACGGCGCCGCCAGCCAGACCGAAGTAGAAGGGCAGCTTCATCGGGAGGTTGACACCGTAGATGAGCGGCTCGGCGATACCGGCAAGAAGTCCGGCGAGCATACTGGGAGCGGCAATCTCGCGGCGCTTCTTCGACTTGGTGCGGATGAGCACGGCGAGGGCCGCGGCGCCCTGAGCGGCCACCGGAGCTACCAGCGGACCTGCAAGGAGGGAGTAGCCGAGCGTACCGAGATCGTTCATCATCACCGGGATGAAGCCCCAGTGAAGGCCGAACATCACGAACACCTGCCACATGCCACCCATGATGGCGCCCGCGAGCCAGGGGGCGAAGTCAAATGCCCACAGGACGCCGTCGGAAATACCCGTGGAGAGAACGTTGGTGATGGGGCCCACCACGATGAGGGTGAGCGGGACCATGACGCCAACGGTGATGAGTGGCGTGGTGAATCCGACGATCGAAGCGGGCAGTACCTTGTGAAGCACTCGCTCCAGGTATCCCTGGATCCACACCGCGAAGAGAATCGGGATCACCGACGAGGTGTAGCTGACCATCGTCACCGGGAGCCCGAAGAACGTCACCGGGTCGCCCGCAGCATTCAATGCCACGATGTTCGGATAAACCAACGCCGCACCGATGGCGACGGCAGTGAAGCGGTCAGCGTTGAAACGCTTGGCGGCGGTGACCGCAAGGAACAACGGCAGGAAGTAGAACATGCCGTCACCGGCAGCGTTCAAAATCTGCCAGGTGGTGGAATCCGGATCAACAGCCTTGAGATTGACCGCCAGCGCGATGAACGCCTTGAGCAGACCCACGCCAGCGAGGGTCCACAGGATCGGAATGAAGATCGACGAGATCATGTCAATGAACTTGTCGAAAGCACCCTTCTTCTTTTCTCCCTCAGCTTCTGGCGCGTTGCCAGCAACCTCAGGAAGCTCCGTCATGGCGCTATGCACAAGAGGAACATCGGCACCAATGACAACGTGGAACTGGTTTCCTGCAACGACGACGGCGATAACACCGTCAAGCACCTCGACCTTAGCCTTACTCGCCTTGCTCTCATCGTTGAGTGAAAGACTGAGAGTGGTGGCACAGTGAACGAAGTTGGCAACGTTGCCTGAACCGCCCACTTCTCTAACTATGTCCGCAGCGAGCTGCGAGTAATCGGCCTGAGCCATTAATTCCTCCTCGAATAATGTCTGTCAGCGGCCGGAATCCCGGCCAAGACAGTAGCTCTCGGCTGCCCAGAAAACACAAAAAACCTGAGTCTGCTGCCGCAAAGCGCGCGCATACAAACTCAGGTTATGCCTCGAAAGTAACACCCTGTAGAAACTAATGTCTCAAGCTGAGATGCTATTGATTCCAGAAAACTACGTCAATCGGTTTCCTCGCGTTAACGTTTTAGCAACCTTAATGTGGACAGTGACAAGTAGCTCAGCGAAATTCCCACATTTTCGGTTGAGTTATGCATGTCAGTGCACGCCAGCTCTTGTCAGCGCGTGTCAGCTCGTTGGGATGATCATCACCAGAGTTCCCACCACGATCAATCCCAGGCCAACAAGCGCCTTCCGGCTCTGTCGTTCGTGGAAAAAGATCCACGCCAGCACCACGGTAACCACGATGCCCAGTTTGTCGATGGGAGCGACGACGCTCGCGGGTCCGTCCTGCATCGCCCGCCAGTAGCACAGCCATGAGGCGCCCGTTGCGAGGCCGGAAAGTCCGATGAAGGTCAGTTCCTTTCGCGGAATGTTGCTCATTGCTGAGCGTTCTTGTTTGAGGGCGACGACGAGCCAGGCCATCGCGAGCACCACCACCGTACGTATCGCCGTGCCCAGGTTCGATTCCACTCCGGTGATGCCGACCTTGCCGAGAACTGCGGTGAGGGCCGCAAACACCGCTGCACCCACCGCATAAAACACCCATGAACCAACACGCACAGATCCCGGTGTGGGATGCCATTCCACCATGAGAAGCGTCCCGATCCCGATGAGCGTAATGCCGATGAGGCGCACCACAAGATCCTCGGTCTCCCCCAGCAGCACGATGGCCAGCAGTACCGTCAGGACAATGCTGGACTTGTCGATGGCCGAAACGGTCGAGACAGGCCCGAGTTGCAGAGCCTTGAAGAAACACAGCCACGAGGCACCAGTGGCAAGACCAGAGAGTACGAGGAAGAGCCATGTTCGCGAATCCAGGTCCACAAGCGTGGGCGCTGAACCGGATATCGCCACCATGACGATCGCGCCGATCAACACCACAACTGTTCGCAGAGCGGTGGCGAGGCTCGACGGCGTCGTCGTCACACCTGACTTCGCAAGTACTGAGGTGAGACCCGCAAAAAACGCCGATCCAAAGGCGTAAAGAATCCACATCAGCTGCTACTCATTTACAGATACTCACCATTCACGTACGAGTCGAAGTCACCAATCAGGTTCCTCAAGGAAAAGGGCGCGCCGATGGGTTAGGCCCTCACGAGAATACCGCAGGACATGGCTGACAAGGCAGAGGACGATCCGGCACGGGCGGTGCCGGTGAGGAGGATAACGCGGTCCTCAGCCAAGTAGCGGCATCCCCTTGAGAAGTTGCTGCAAACGCAACACCTGCCAGGGGCAACGTTACGCCCTTGAGCCTACGATTCCATAAGGAAAAGGCCGGGAATCCCACCTTCGTGGAATTCCCGGCCCCGGGCTCACCAGCTGACTAGCTCATCCCTTGACACCGAGCTCACAGCCTCAGCTCGCCGACGTCTCCGCCGAGACAGCCACAGGCTTGGCCTCGTTGCGGCGCTTCGAGAGTGCCAGGACAGCACCGATTGCCACCAGCGCGGTGCCGATCACAAACAGTCCACGCACGTCAGCGCCGGTGTTCGGCATCTTGCCGGGAGTCTTCCCGCTACCGGGGCGCTCGCCGCCACCGGGCACCTCAACACCCGGCTTGCCATCACCCTTGCCGCCGCCCGGCTTATCACCGGGTTTTCCGCCAGGTTCACCTGTTCCGCCACCGGGGTTGTCCGGATCACCACTACCCGGATCGCCAGGATCAGTCGTGTCGGTCAGCTGAAGCTGGTAGGTGGCACGGCTCGAACCGGTGAAGGTGAGGACGCCGTCGGCCCATGTCGACGTGACTGGAACCAGCCGGCCGTCGTCGGCCTTCAAGAAGACACGGGTGCCTTCGACAGCTGGCATCGTCACCACCGCATCAAGAGCCGCGAACTCGGCGTGGTTCGAGATCTTCAGGGAGCCCGGCTTGCCCTTGGTGGGCGCAACCAGGCTTGCCGTCAGCTTGTCGTCCGAGCGGAACGTACTGGTTGCTGTCACCGAGCCGTCCTTCAAGGTGACCGACTTGAGGGAAACGTTGACGCTCACCACACGTTCGGTCGTCTGACCGGCCGAATCGGTGGCAATCAACGTCACCTTGTTGGCACCTTCCTGGACAACGGTCAGCGGAGAGACCTGAAGAGTGGCCCCACCCGCGGGATCGTCGTCGCTAACCGTGTAGCGGTCCAGAATCTGGTTCGCCAAAGCCTTCTGATCTCCCAGAACCTCACGGTAGATACTCAGGTCCAGCGAGTCGGCGCCCTCAATTGAAGGAGACGCATCAATAGCAAAGGTACGCGCCTCAGTGGTGACGTTACCGGCCAAGTCGGTCGACTCAACCATCACCATGTGGTTTCCATGAGCCAGATCGGCCGTCTCGACCGGGACACTGAGTTCAGTATCAAACAAACCGGACAGGTCCGGGGCCGTCGGATGCGCATCACCGAGGCTTCGAGCATCGACCAACGCGTCCTCAACCTTCTGCTCGGGCGCAAGTTTGGCGGCCTTTTCGCCCACCACCTTGCCGTCGAGCAGTACCCGGATTGAGGCCAGGTGATCGTCCTTAGCCGTGGCTGTGACAACACGGCCGTCGGCCACGTTCTCGCCCTGGGCAATACCATCAACCGTGACAGCCGGGCCAGTCTTGTCAAGAACCACTGGCACGAGGCCAACCAGCGCATTCCCATTGGCATCATTGAGCAACAGCTGCAAGATGTCCTTGTCCGCAACCTTGAGGTCAGCGGAGAAATCGCGCTTGTTCGAATCCGGGCCCAATCCACTGTTGTGGAAGAGATCCAGCACCGACGAACCATTGAGGGTCAAGGTGTAGCCCCACCCATCATCCGAGGCGCTACCCGCGAAGGTCACCTTGTCATCATTCGTGAAAAGCGTACCCCCATGCAACGTCGGCTGATCGAAGGCAATGGTCGGAGCAACCACGTCGAAGTAGAAGGCGATCTGCTGATCGATCATCGTCACCTCGTTGCCTTCTCCATCCGGTGCGGTCACTTGGAGTCGGAAATCATTGATGCCCGTCGCCATCGGGAGAGTCGCTTCAAAGGTGCCCTTCTCCTGATCAATGGCGACCGCAATCGGCTGCGGCTGACTCAACGATCCATCGTCGGCCGCACGAGAACCCGGCGTCAACGTGATGGAGTTGGTCTCCGCAAGAAGAACGCCCTTCACGGTGAACTCGGTCTTGTCCTCGCTGATATCCGGGTTGTCACCCAACACGAAGCAGGAGGAGAGGCCGGAGCAATCGACGTTCAGGACGTACGGCGGGAACCACTGGCTCTCCACATCGGGCAACCGGCCCGCAATGAGAATGGCATCCGTGTTGTCATTCGCGCCATCAGAGTAGTAAATGCCCACGGCAATCTCCTCATCAAACGGCGTATACGTGTAGCTGAAGGAACCGTCCTGAGCAACCGGCACCTCCTCAAAGTTGATCTCCAAGGTCAGCTTCGCGTCCTTGCGCTCGTCGGTGAGAGTTCCGGCGATGGTCACGGTGCCGTCGTCAGCAACGATGGCCTGGCCGTCGTCGTTCAACGAAGAGAACTCGATGACCGGTGCGATGGAATCGTAGACGGGCGTGAGCCTCTGGCGATCAACGATGGCTCCTGAGGCGTCATATGCGACGATCTCAACGCTCTGCTTGCCTTCCACCAGCTCATATAGCCCGACAAAACGTCCCTTGGTGATCTCCACATCGTTGCCACCCACGGTCACACGAGTGACATTATCGGAGGCGTAGCCCTGGATCATGAGCGTACCGTCACGGCTGAGGAGTCCACCCGGACCCAGCGGCATCGTATTGATCTCCTCGGCGTTCGGGAGGATGATTCCCGAGAACCCGAACACCTTCGACATCGACGCACGATTCAAAGCATTGTCGCTCACGCTGACAGTCAGGAATGGAATCTTGGAGGGATCATCGATCCTGACTTCCCAGGTGCTCGTGCCGGTCTTCTTGTTCTCCAGGAGTGTGCCGTCAGGGAGCGTCACCATCGGATTGACAACGAGGCCGGTAAACGATTCCTTGAACAGTCCCGAACCACCTTCATCCGTGACAGTGATCGGCAGCTTCTTTCCCTTCAGCTCACCAATGGTGATGGTGGGCGCCTGGGTATCGATTCCGAAAGGAAGATCCGTGTTCTGCCAATCGGCATCGGCTGACACACGAGTCTTGACGCGGTACACATACTTGCCATCCGGGACCTTGGCGTAGCTGCCCTGCTGGGGATCCCATACAGCCCCGTCAAACACGTAATTGACGGCGGTATGCGCAACCTCGCGCGAAGGACTGATGATATCGAGCAACGTGGGCCTGGGAATATCCTGTTCGGAACCAAGCGTGCGCACCACGTCGCCGTTGGCATCGCGAACCTCGTACTCGACATCGGCGATATTACGGAGCTGGAAAAGGCTCGGGAATACCTGATCGAAGTTGCCATCGCCGTCCGGGGAAAGCCAAATATCACTGCCAACCCAGCTACCGGGGAAGGTTGCCCCATCGCGGTTCGTCACCAGTTCCGTGGTACGGAAGGACAGCGGATTGGTTTCATCAATATAAGGGAACTCTTCGCCCGGCTCCTGAAGAATCGGCTCCGCATCCCAGTCACCCACGAAGCCCAGGTAGGGCACTGCGAGGTCCGGGGCTCCGGCAGTCTCGGAGGTCAGGCGCGCCCATCCTTCGATGAAACCATCTCCGTGACCGGAAGGGTTGAGGCTGAACGTCACCATGGCGCTGCCATTGGCCGGGACCGTCACGGATTCGGTATCGGCACTCAACTTGGCTGAGGACAGCACGGTGACATTGGTGTAGTCGCCATTATCCGCATCGGCATCTGCCTCGGCGAGAACCTTCTGTGAGGGGACCGAGTAGGTGACGTCATTCGAACCGCGATTCGCGAGCGTCACGGTGAAGGTACGCGTCTTGTTGATTTCACGAAGGGCGACGGCGGCCTCGCCGTCAACAGTTGCGAAGACATCAGTTGCCAGCGCCTTGTCCACCTGGGCCAATCCTGCACCCATCTGGCGGGGTGCGTACGGCACTCCTTCGTCATTTTCGAGAATCTGCGCGGTATTCATCAGCGCGATCTCAGCAAGTTCGAGCTGCTCGGGGCGCGATAGCGACGAGCCAAAACGCTCCGAGTAGTTTTCCAACATGAGTGCGGACATGCCCGCGACGTTGGGAGCAGCCATCGACGTACCCGACATCGAGCCATAGCCGTTGTCATTGAGGGTCGAGTAGACGTTGCCACCGATACCGGCGATTTGCGGCTTGAAATCAAGGCTGGGTGTGGGGCCCCACGAGGTGAAGGTCGACGGCGTCAGCGAACGATCGTTATCGATCCCGCCGACTTCGCTCGAGAAGCGGATAGTCGCGCTTGAGTTCTTCGCGATCAACTCCCGAAGATGACTACCTGCCGCATATCCCAGGAACGCTGAAGGGAAACTGGCTTCGGCGGCACCGGCCATGTTGACCATCTCTTCGCCGCCCGCCTCGTGGTTGAACACGAGGAGGCCAGCAACACCGCGGGCGGCAGCATTCTCAAACTTCTGGACGAAGTTCAGATCGCCGCCACGCTGAACAAGCACCATCTTGCCAGAGTAGTCCACATCGGAAGCGAAATCCTCGGGAGCACCGAAACCTGCATCCACCACCTGATACTCGGTGTCGGCAAGAGCTGGGCCATCCTGACGACCATAGGGCACGCCCTTCGACTCACCATTGATGATCGCGAGCTTCGTGGTAACCGAGGAGTTCTCAATCGACGCAACCGTCAGAGCAGTCTCCTGCGAGCCGGGTGCGCCCACAACGCCGTCGTCGAAATATCCGTAATAATCGTCTGCGTCACCGGACGGAGAGAAGTTCAGACCCTCGTTACCAGCAGAAACAACCGTCAGGACGCCCGCCTCGCGAGCCTTGGCCATGGCGCGGTAGGTACCATCAGATTCACTGTTGAGACCGTTGGTGGAGCCCAGCGACATGTTGACCACGTCGGCGCCCATCTTCACGGAATCCTCAATCGCGGCAATGATGTCCGAATCGTACGCGTTTCCACTGCCGTCGTTGGAGAACACCTTCATGGCCAGGAGCTGCGCATTCGGAGCCGCGCCGTCAATACGCTTGGCGTCCCAGGCCGGCTTGTCGTCAACAGAACCGTTGGCAGCGACGATGCCCGCAACATGCATACCATGCTGCGACGGCGTCGTATCCTTCACCGTCTCGTTCTCATCAGCGTAGTTGTAGCCATTCGGAACCTTACAGGTGAAACCCGGGGCGGGCTGCAACTTCGCCTCTGGGCCGCAATCCTCAGCACTACCGAAATCCAGGCGCATGTCCTGATGGGCAATGTCGATTCCGGTATCAACGATCGCAACAACCGTTCCCGTGCCGTCAACACCGTAATCAGCAGCGGCCGTCACGACACCCTGCAACTCACGCGCCGAATACTCGGTGGTGTGGTACACACGCTCACGCTTGACCGATTCCACGCGCGGATCCTGGGCAAGCTGCATGAGCTTGCTGGCAGGAACGCGCGCGGAGAAGCCATTAACCAGGTAGCCGAACTGGCGCCGGACCTCAACACCGTACTTGGCCTTCCAGTCATCCAGCAGCGAATCCTGGGTTGAAATATTCGCGGACTCGCTTGCCGTCGAAGGGTTGCGCGGCTGACTTTTCAGAATGACGACGACGTCAATCTTCTCATCCAGTGCAGCCTTCAGTTCCTTCCCCGCGGCAATCTGGCTTCTTCCAGAACCATCGGCGGCAAACGCAGGGCTAGCGAGAGGAAGGGCGAGAACGGTGGCTAAAACTGCCGCACTCACCCCTCGTAAACGTGTGTTAGACACAGACTTCTCCTCCTAGAGGGGGATCTCAGTGAGCACGATCCCCTAATGGGCATCAAGAAACAACACCCAGTATTGAAGTATAACAATTCGGATACAAAAAGCTGGGAAAAAGCCAAAATTGCAGGTGGTGGAGTTGCCACGGCAGTTCGGTAGGATGAGGACATCCTTTGTTCATCACGTAGAGACGAGAAGTCGTGAGTCCTGCGCCCTCACCCACGGGCAGATCGTGGAAGCGTTTAGTTATCTTCTTCCTTGGTGGCCAGGCTGTCTCCCTATTCGGGTCCGCGTTGGTTCAATACGCGCTCATTTGGTACGTCACAATGGGGACACAGTCCGGCGGGATGATCACCGTCGCAACACTTGTGGGCTTCGTCCCCATGATGCTGGTCACCCCCTTTGGTGGCGTCTGGGCCGATCGTATGAACCGGCGCTTCATCATTGCAGCTGCCGATGGCCTCGTAGCCCTGTCAACACTCGCGCTACTCGTGGCCTTCCTCGCCGGCTACGGCAGCTACATGCTGGTCTTTGCGGCGATGGCGGCCCGCGCTTTGGGCGGAGGTATTCAAGGTCCGGCTGTGGGAGCGCTGTTGCCACAGATTGTGCCCGCTCAGCACTTGGGGCGCGTCAACGGTTACAACACCTCGATCCAGGCCGGAGTCAATCTCGTGGCCCCCATGGCAGCCGGCGGAATCTATGCGTTCGCAACCATCGAGTGGATCCTTGCCATCGATATCATCACCGCCATCATCGGCATCGGTATCCTGCTGTTGCTGGTCAAAGTTCCCGCTCATGAACGAGCCCAGGCGAGCGCCGAACAGTCGGGCTTCCAGGATCTCAAGGATGGCGTGCGTTACATTCACAGGAATGAGCTGCTGCGCCGCTTGATCTTCTACTTCGCTGCCATGAATTTCATGATCACACCGCTGGCTCTGCTCACGCCGCTGCAGGTAACTCGGGTCTTCGCAAATGACCCGATCTATCTCTCCATCATGGAAGCCTCATTCGCGGTGGGAATGCTCGTGGGCGGCATTGTGATCGGCTCGTGGGGCGGCTTCAAGAGCCGCATCACCACCATCGCAATCTCCATGATCGCCACCGGAGCGATTGGTATTGCGATCGGTATCCCCATCACCTTCTGGCTCTACTGCACCTGGATGTTCCTTTGCGGTGTCCTCCTGCCGGGAGTCAACACCCCCGCCATCACCATCCTTCAGCTCTCCACCGAGGAACAGTACATGGGGCGTATCTTCTCAGTGGTCAACATGATCGGCATTGCCGCAATGCCCCTGGCCATGCTCATCTTTGGGCCGCTCGCCGACCGCATCTCCATCGAAACCATCATCATCGCAACAGGCATCGCCATCATGCTGCTAGGAATCGTTTTGCTGCGGGACCGCCGCGCGCGCGAGCTGGAACCTAGCGCAGCGGACCTGCTGGACTGACGGCCGGGTGACGCGGGGGCGAGGTGGGGTGTGGGGTGGGATGATGCTGCGACTTCCAAGCCTCAACACCGGCGAAAACACTCACACATGAAGGCCAGCTGGCATTGTTTCTGCCGATAATTCCCTGGTGTTTCACGCCGCAGCATGGAAGTCTGGGAGGTAGCACACCAGCAACAAGAATGCGGAGGGCCCGACATGAAACGACTACTCAGCACAACACTTCTGGCGGCATTTGCTCTGGGATCCTTGACGGCGTGCAGCAGCGAACCCGGAGGTGAGCCGTCCGCGAGTGCTGGCTCATCACTCACCGCATCACCGTCAGAGGCTCCCGCTGCTTCCGGCACACCATCCACTTCTCCCTCGCCAACAGCTCCCGGCTCGTCAGCGACGCCCACCTCCCCCGCGACCTCTGGTCAATCGCCCAGCTCACCCACGGACTCCCCCGGTGGCTCCACAACCGACATCGTCATCGAATCCGTTGACGGAAACTGGCTCACACCTCACACCGAGAACGCCGTCGCCTTGCTCGAAGAGGACGGCACTGCCCAGGGCTTCACCATCGTCCTTGGAGGTTCGGGCACTGAGGCCTGCGCCCCTTCCATCATGCAGGCTGCCGTCGAGGGGACATCTCTGCAGATCACGCTCGCGCCGCTGGCCAGCGACCTCATCTGCACCAAAGATTTGCGGCCATACAACTTCCGAGTGCTGTTCCCCGGTGCAGAGACGATCGACACCGTCAACATCGGTTACGACCCCAACATCGGCCCCCGAGAGACTTTCACCAAGGAACAGTTCGCACGCGTGACTCGGTAGAGCAATCAACAGCGCATGTCACTCGATGGTTTAGGCGTCGGTTTTACTGGATGGCGGTGAGAGCGGGTTGAACGCCAATAGTGGCATACAGCCCGCTCTCACCGCCAAATAATTCGCGCAGCCCTACTACTCGTACACGTTCTTCGTGAGGGCCGCGGTAATTCCGGTGGCCACGCCGAGCCGATCCAGCTCGGCGATGCGTTTGGCGCCTGCTCCCCCGGGTGTGCACACCTTGCGTTGCAGGTCCTCCAGGGTGCCTCCGGGTTTGGCCAACCACGTGGCGGTGCCACTCATCGCGGCCACCGCAACTTCTTGTGCCGTGTTTGCCGGTATCCCTTGCGCAGTCAGTGTGTCAATCATCGCGGCGGTGGCGTAGGCATAGTAGCCGGGGCCACCGCTACTGAGCACTGCCAGCGCGCCTTGATCGGCCTCCCTGGTCTCGATCACTTGGCTGGAGCGGGCAAGTAGTTCGGACACTGCCGCACACTGGGCGGAAGTGCAGCGATCATCGAAAGTCACGAGCGAGATCCCCGCCCCAACCTCGCACACGAGGCTGGGCATGACGCGAACTGCTGCGGTATGGAAGGGCAAGTGCTCGTGAAGGTCAGCCAGTGACACCTGGTCGGCGATGGACACAACCACCGCACCTGGTTGCAGCGAATCCCGCACCTCACCCAACACTTCAGAAACGGCATTCGGAGGTACAGCCAGCACAACGACCTCGCAGTGGCTCACTGCCTCGGCGTTGTTGGTGATGGCGTGCACACCGAAATCCTCGGCAAGTTCCGCCGCCCGTTCGCTACGCCGCGCCGCCACCCACACCGTATCCGGAGCCAGCCCACCACGCAGAGAACCCGCGAGCAACGCGGTTCCCATGGTCCCAGCACCCAGAAAGGCAACGGCGACATCCGGTTGCTCAGTAGCCCAACCCTCACGATCGAGCGTGTCCGCAGCAGCATCCGACCGGACGTCAACCGACGGGAGCACAACTAACTCAGTAGTCACACAGGTTTCTGGAACGCGCGTATCAGACATGACTCCAACTTATCGGACTTGTGAATTCGGTACGTCATTCCGATACTGAACGCCTTATCGCGGCGTACGTTCAAGCAAAAGGGCTCAGTTGATCAAGAGATCAGCTGCTCCTCTTTTTCCTTGATGCGGGCCAGAGGTCGGGGCGCGCCAGCAGATAGCTGCCCGCAACAATCAACAACGATCCTCCGGTGAACCACGCCGCCCACCAGGGGAACCCGGCGGACGGGCCGACCCGAAGGGCTCCCTGTGACAGCTCGTCCGAGAGCTCCACACGAGCACCACGCACGAGCAGACGATGAGAGTTCACGGCCCGCGGAGTACAGGTGATGAGCGTGACGTAGTCCTTCCCCGGCTCAAGTTGAAGCGAGGACACATCGGAAGGGACAACCACACGGATATCCTCAACCCGGTAGGCAAGATCCTCCCCGGCTACGGTAATCACAAACTCGTCGCCCTTCTTCAGGTCAACGAGGTCGTCGAACATCTTGGCTTCGGTGAGGGCGGTGTGCCCGGTGAGCACACTGTGCGTACCTTCTCCACCCACCGGCAGCGAGGAGCCGAAAACATGCCCCACCCCCTTGCGTAGGGCGTCCTCGCTGGTGCCATGCAGGATCGGAAGATCCACATTGATGGACGGGATTCGGACCCGCGCCATAACTTCGCTGCCCGTATCGAGCTGCGACATGTACTCGTCCCACGCTCCCACCTCGTGTTCCTCAGCATCGATTGGCGAGTACGGATCATTGACCAGGATCTCAGGGATCTTCGAGTTGTAATCGCGGGCGCGATCCAGCAGCTGCTCGTTCTCCTCATTCCCCACCTGCTCACTACTCTGGGCATACTCCACGAGTTGTTGGCTACGCGCGTGGGCAGAGAACCACTGCATCGTCATGGGATAGAGCGAGACCGCCAGTCCCGCGATCGCCAGCAACGTGACGATCACGTGCGGCCAGATGGAGCGCCTCCTTTTCACACTTCCACTCCCCTCCGCTCCGCGCATCGACCCTTCACTCACAACACCCGCTCCACTCATCGCGCCACCACGTCACGCCGACGATTCCCCCGCACAATAAACACTGCGCCGGTTGCCGCCATCGCACCCAGGAACGCTCCAACGATCCAGTAGCGCGTCTCACCATACCCACCGGCCATGGGCAACTCGTACTTCTTGGCGTCGCTCACGCCCACGGTTGTGAAGCGTTGTGTCTCATCGTGAATGAGTGTGATCTGGGGCTGGGCCACCGTGGTGGTGTGCAGGAGTGTCACTTCACCCGCGTCGTCGACCTTGAAGGGTACCGCTTGGGCTAGCAGTTCGTGCCCTTCGGGGGCTTTCGTCTCGACGAGCCAGTAGGTGACGCCCGAGGTCAGCCCGCGCACGTGGAAAGCACCGGGTGCTGCTGCGGCCTCCTCGATCGTGACTCCCGCAGCCGGATCCGCCGGTGCATCCGCTCCGTTATCCGCATGCACTGCGAACTGCGATCCCGCCATGGCTTGCTTTCCGGCAATCCCCAAGCCGTACTTCTGAACCATCATCACCGCCGACACCTTCTGCCGGCTCACACACTGCGGTTGCAGTTCGTCGCGCGGCTGAGCCAGGGTGCAGTGCGCCGGGGAAAGATCAACGAATCCGTTGCCGGGAGCGGTGGTTTTCGCAATCGCGCGTACTTCTCCGGCAAGGGGCAAGCTGTTCGCGCCACTTGCCTTCACCCGCACCCGATAACTGAGTGTCAGCACCGAGTTCTGCTTGAGTCCCATGCCGGCGCCCTGACCGCCCGAGGCCGGGAACGTCACGTTCACCAACGTGCCACCGTTTGCGGCAAGCACACTGGCCAGCGATCCGTAGTCCTGGCTTGCCGGTAACGGCGACGCCGAAGCGCCACCAGCCGGTTCATAGGTCACCTTGACGTTGCCAACGGGGTCGGCTGCCTGCAGCACAGTCTGTAGCTCGTCATGGAGTTGCGGTGTGAACACCGGCCCACCCCACGTTTTCATACTGACGCGATATTCGACGACGTCGCCCGGCTGCACCGTGGCGTTGTCCACCAACGGGGTTGTGGACACCGTTCCCGCGCTACCGCTGGGTCCGGCATTGCTCACCGAGAACGCCTGCTTCGACTGGATTTCCCACCACGGCGGGAGCCCGGTCAGGGTGCTGTCGCACAGGTCGACGGCGTCCTGCTGGCCCGGGTTCGAGGTACCCGGCGCCTTCTTGAGAGGAGCGCCCGCGGAGTCCACGAGGCAGACAGTATTCTCCAGCCGATGATTTCCCGACGCCGTCGCGACGGTTTCGTTGGGTACCACCCAGAACCGGATGGTAAGCGTTTCGCCCGGTCTCAACGCGCCATCCCAGGTGAGCTGTGCCGGCGATGTGCCCGTGAACACCGGAGCGGCAGCCGTCACCGGGGACTCGGAGACTCCGGATAGTTGCGCGGTGGGGGCGCTCACGGCAGCACCAGCAACGGTACCGGAGGACGTGACCATCTCGGCATCATCGAGCACCCCGGCGAGTGAGTCGGCAACCCGCACGGCGTCGTCGCTCTCGCCGCCGTCGTTTTTCACCGTGATGGTGTAACGCACCGGTTCGCCGAACTCCGAGTAGGTCTTGTCCACTTCTTTATCAATGGAGAGAATGGGTTTCGCCTTGGCACATCCGGTGACGGTGTCACTGAGGGCCCATCCATTCGTGGCGTCGCTCGCAAGCTGCGCCCCCTGCAAAGCGTAACCCACATTGGCCACGTCCGCTGCGTCGGGATTGGCGATCGTGGGCACCCAACGTCCGCCGTTGTAATTGGCCATGTAGATCTTGCCATCGGGGCCTCGCCTCATCTCACCAAACGCGGCGGCACTGTTCGATTCCGTTGCCACCTTTTCAAGGGTGGCGTTGGTGTAGGCACCATCGAGGCGGTATCGATAGATCGAGTTCTGGGTCCCTTGATGATGTGCGATGTACAGGTACGTGCCATCCGGCGAGAACTCCGCACCGTAGTTGAATCGGTCAGCACTCGCGGAACCTTGCACGCGAGGGAGATTCCCTTCGAATACCAACGCACCCGTGGCCGCGTTGAAGCGAAACAGCCGGACACCAGCACCAGCGGCGGACGTGAGCTCGGAATCCCGGCCTCGAGAAACCTGCGCGATGCGGGTGCCATCGGCACTAATCGCCAGGCGCGACGCGCGCCCAAGATTTGCCGGAACCGACGCAGGCAGGGTTGTCACCTTGACCGGGCCGGGGCCCGCCGCCGTGAATTCGTAGGCCAAGTAATCCCGGGAGTCCTTTGTGAAGGTGATGGCCCAGTAGCCATCGCCCGCAGCGTTCGGAATCGACTGCACGGCGTCGGCAGCCGCACCGGGTGCACTCAACGGGACGTTTTTCGTCACGACGCTGCCTGCACCCCCGCGAGCGCCCATGTCAATAATCGAGTAGAAGAGCTGCCCCTTCTGGGTGGCGGAGCCTCCATCCTGCACGGCCGTGCTGGTCACGAGATAGTACTTCGCGCCGGTCTCATCGCCGGGTACCGGGAACGCGGTATCCGATCCGATACTCACGGAACTGTTGATGCCGGTGCCGTTATGAAGTGCCTGGCCGTTGGCGCCGGTCACCGTGGTTCCCTGCAGCACGAATTGCAGCCTGCCTGCGGAATCGGTCACTGTCAGGGATTCTTTGCTCCGTGAACTGATGGCTGCGGCGGGCTGGCTCCCTGCCGCAGCAGCAACTACGGTGTTACCGCTCGCCCCGAAATCAATGGCGCCTTTACCGCCAAAGAACCACCACCGTTTGGTCGCCCGCGCGTCCTCGGCAGTACACACGTTCGCGGGCGGGGGCGGTTCCGGCATCTCGATGCAATCAGGCAACGTGAGAGGAAGGTTCCATCCGGAGCCGTTCGACAGTTCGAACGAGTTCGCGGCGAGGCCGATGCTGGCCGCCGTCGGATTCGCGGCATCCGGGTTGTTGATGACGTGCAGCTTCGAGCTGTTCGGCGCGGCGGAGCCAGCGCTGATGTACATCTTGCCGTCGGGTCCGCGCTGCACGCCGCCATTCGGTGTCACGAACACCCCGGGAATAGTGGAGCGCTCACCCAGTCCCGCGGCCGTCACGGCGTAGCGGTGCAGCTTTCCGATCTGCCCGTCGTAATTGTTGATGTCGGTGGTATAGAGGTAATCGCCGCTTGGCGAGAAGGCCACACTGAAGCCGCGCACCTTGTCCGTGGCGCCCGCACCGACCGAGCCGTCGTAACGGTCGGGTTCGCCAATGAGGCTGAAGTGACCACTGCGCGCGTCGAAGCTCATCAAGCGCAGATTGTTCTCCTCGGAGGTGCGAGCGTAGCGCCCTTGCATCCAGGCTGCCTTCGTCATGTCAGGGCTGAATGCGAGTGCGGCGTATCCGCTGGAGGGAACGCCCGAGTCGGTCCCGGCCAGTGATTCCACGGTGCGCGAGGGTCCCGAAACATTCGGGCCCGCGGATGCGGCGGGATCAACATTGGGGAAGAGGAAGCTGCGAATGATATCGCCGCTGAGGTCAGGCACCGCCACCCACCATCCGGTGCCGTCATGGTTGGGCACCACGTTCAGGGCATGACTGGAGACCCCCGGGTTCGGACCAAAACTGATCGGCCCGGCCACCACCCCGCCTTGACCATTGTTCAGTGCCGTATCGATGAGCGTCCAGCGCAACCCGGCGGCGTTGGAGCTCACCACATAGAATTTTCCGCTGCTGCGCCCGGCTGGCACCGCTACCAGGTCCTGGGTACCGCGGTATCCGACCGTACTTCCCAAGCGGACGATCTCTGCCCCGGTGGCGTTGTACACGGCGCCGGTGTTCGGGTTCATCTGCAGCACCAGCCTGCCGTGCTGGTCATTGATATTGAAGCTGCCCTGATTGCCGCCATTGGATACCAGGCCGGCAATTGGCTGCGCCGAGCCGCCGCGCCAATCAATGCCCGCCCCGCTGGCCCAGCGCCACTGGCCGGTTTGGCGCGCCGGATTGTCCGTGGTGAGCGTTCCGGGTTTGTAGGGATTTGGCACCGCGCATACCAGGTGAGGAGCCTCGGGATTGTTGCAGAACGAGCTTCCGGTCCGTGGAGCAATCATGATTCCAGCGGGCCCGGCAGTGTTGTGCACCTTGATGATGACGCTGTTGTGACCGATCCGCAGGCCGTTCTCGGCGCCGCTCAGGGTAATGCTCGCGGCCGTCCCGTTCTGGAAGGAGTGTGAGTTCTTCGGCAGGCCCGGAATAGTTTGCGCCTCGCCGTTGACACTCACTTCGGACACGTAGTTGTCCCCGTACACATCAAATGGCAACGTGAACTTGGTGAGGTTCGTTCCCGGTTTGATGGAGAACTCCAGTTTGGCGAAGAGATTGTTGGCGGGGGCCGACGACGGCACGTTCTTTCGTAGAGTCAACCAGCTCGCGTTCGACGGTGAACTCGTCCACAGTCCATCAGCCCGAAACACGTAGGGTACCTGCCAGCGCGGGTCCTCCGGCGACGGTGTGGGAGCGCTGACATCGAAGTCTTCGATGAGTCTCCAGCGCGGGTCGCGGCTCGTCTGGGTGTAGGCAATTTTTCCACCGGCCACGCTGTCGTAGCCGGTGGACAGCAAAGCCGTGTTGGCGGAGCAGGTAAGTTGCGTGGGTGGATTGGTAGTAAAGGTGAGGGCGTGGTCCTCAACCTCGCCGCTGGTGGTGAGCCCGGTGGGCGCCGAGACGTCGCTGGCGGTGGCACCGATGCGCAACCGCAGGAAGCTATCCGCCGCGTTCACCACATCGCCGGGAACCGTCCACTGAAGGCGAGCACTCCCCTGCGCGCATGGGACAACATTCGAGCGTTCCGAGGTATTGTCGAATCGGCCGTTGCCATTCCAATCAATCCAGCCAGCCACCTGGCCCGGGCCAACGCAGCTGGGCGTGAGAACAAACGCTTCGCCGGGGCGCACCAGATAGGAACGCTCGAGCGTCAGGGCATCCTCGTCATTGGGACCACCCTCGGCATTGTTGGCGTGACTATCGTCGCCCGTGGCGTCAGCCGAATGCTGCGAATTGCGTTCGGTATCAATCAGAGCGCCGAGCCGAGGCACCGGCAGAGTTGCTTTTCCCCACGGCAAGACGTCGCGAACCAGAGCGTAGTCATTGGTGAGTTCACCGCCATCCCACGCCGGGGAAAACAGCGCGCCAGCACCACCGTAGCTCTCGGGGGCGTCGCCAAAATCGGAATCAAGAATCAGTCCGACCGCGAAGCCATTCGTGGTGGCAGGGCTCGCATAGTGGCTGACGTTGATACTCGACGCCCCGTCAAAGAAGAAGATTCCCGCCTCACCGTATAGCTTCGAGCCGGGCTTGGCTGGGTCGTTGATGAAACCGCACCCTTGAGTGGAACCAGCAGGCTGGTTCTGCCTGATACGCACCCCTCCGGCCGGGAGCACATCGTATTCGTACTTGAATGGGCATGCAGGAGTGGCGCGATGTTCAATCAAACGCACCGGCGTCGCAGCTCCACCAGGCGTGCGCCCCACCACGTCAAAGTAGTTGGCCTTGTTCAGTTCCTCTGCTTCCGCGAAGACCATTCCGCGTACGGGTACATTCACCCCGTCGTAGGTGACGGAGCAACTCACGGTAAAGCTCGTGGTGCCGGCATTGTAGCGGCTTGCAACAAGCATGAGTTTGGCTCGAACACTGGGATCATTGTAGAGAGTGTGAATTCCCGACCATGCCCAATTGGTTCCCAACCCCACCGCTACCAGTCCACCGTATGGTTTCGCTGTCCCGGTGGTTGCGAACGCCACCCCGTTGTTTCTCAGGTTGCTGGCCTCGCAACTACGCACCAGTTCCTTACCGTCAATGATGCTTCGGGAAACGGATTTGCTGCCGTCGTTCACAAAGGCATCGGCGTCGCTCGCCCAGGAAACCCAGTCGATGAGATCCTTGTAGATGCCGTCACCGCCGCTGACAAAACCCGGTCCCACCTCGACCGCCGAGGACATCAGGGATACACCGAAGTTGTCTGCCTGGACCGCCTGATCAGGCGTGTTTTCTTCGACGACGACGTCCCCGTTCGAGGGCGTGTCATCCTCCGGCGACTCGCTTTTCGTGGCATCACCGACTTCTGAAGCATCACCGTCCGGGAGTATGTCATCATCCGGAACCGTGACGCCGTCGTCGTTCGGCAGGTCCGCAACCGGCGGCAGGTCCGCAACCGAGGGCAGCTCAGCGTCCTGAGACGACTCAGAAACCGAGGGAAGATCCGCAACTGAGGGTACATCGGAAACCAGCGGCATATCCGCGCGCGGCTGAGCAAACGTCGCGTCGCCCAGCAGCCCGCCGAGACTTACCGCCACAATCAACGCCACGGCGCGGCGTGGTAGCGACCGCCCTCTGCTCTCACGCGCACGTGAGGCAGAGGAGCGGTCGGAAACGGGGTGAGACCACAAGGCCCTTACGCCCCCTCCTCCAGGCGACGCGAACGGCGCACCAGGATGACGAAACTCGTGGCGATCAGGAGAGCACCGGTGACGACTGCCACGGTGGAACCGGTACCACCGGTGAAGGGCAGCTCGAAGCCAGCGTTCTTCTTGACGTTCTTGACCTCCACGGCGGTGGTGCCTGCAACGCTGTCGACGGTGAACTCAAGCGGTTCCGCCAGCAACTCGTAGCCGGTGGGAGCCTTCAGCTCCAGCAGCCAATACTTCTGCTCACCCGCGCCACCTGCGGCAACAGCTGCGCCGTCCTTGAAATTGCTGAAACGCAGGCCCGCGATGACGACGTCGCCATCCGCATCCGAGGTGAAGACACTCGTACCGTTGATGGAAATCGGGTTGGTGCGGGTTTCCGCGTCAGACTTGCTGCGGAAGACGCTGAACTCAGCTCCCGCCAGCCCGGCCGTGGCGTCCTCGGCCTTGACCTTCTTGACGAGATGGGTACCGAACTTGATCTGGGCCGGGGTGGAGTCCGTGACAGCCGAAACTCCGCCATTGGGGAAGAAGTCGGCCTGGTTGGTGATCTCGCCAATCTGCTCGACGGCGGTGACAATATCAATCGTCACCTTGCAGCTGCGGGCACTCTCAAGCTTGAGGTCGCCAGCGGGGGTGAACTCGACCTTGACCTGGCCGTCGTCGCCAACCGCAGGTGCAGTCAGGGTGAAATCGGCAGGTGAGGCGATGGCGGGCGCCGTCGTCCCAACGGGACAGTCAGTCACCGAAACGGCCGTGCTCACGTAACCGAGCTTCGCATCCAGGTTGTCCTCAACACGGAAGCCGGTGATGGGGTTGGCGCCCGCAGGCACGTCGGCCTTGATGGTCCACGTGACGTTCTCGCCCAGCGCGAGGCTGTTTCCCTCGGCCACGGCCTTCGTGACTGCGGCAGCGGGGTTCTTCGGATAGACGTGGACGTCATAGAGCCAAGTGTTGAGATTGGTGGGATGGGACATCGGAATCGTCACGATAAAGGGCTGGACCGGAGTCAGACCGGATCCCGCAGGAACCGCCGTCTCCCTCACCAGGTAGGCGCCAACCGAGAGGTCAGAGAATGTGGCGGTGCCGTCGGCAAGCGTATTGAGCGTGGTGGCGGTGTCAAGATTCGCCTGGCCCAGGCCGTAACCATCCTGGTCATCTCGCGGTGTGAAGGACGAGCTCTTCTGTTCCAACGTTTCCCAGCCGGCATTCGTCGCGAGGTCCACATCTGTGATCCGCTGCACCGAGAAGGTCACACCTTCGATCGGAGGGTGCGCAACCGGGTCAATCGTGGCGTTCGGAAGCCCGTTGTCGCGATCCGTACCGGCCGGGGCGTTCTTGAGCTTGTGAATAACGATCGAGCCCTTGGCGGTGGCATCGACCGTTGGCGCTGCGGATGCAGCGGGCGTGGTTCCCAGAAGCGCGAGGAGCAGGACGGCAATAGCGGTCACCGCTATCCGCACTCGCTGCGCATATATCGTGATGTTCATGTAGCTACCTTCGACTCGAATGTGACAATTATTTCCGCAAGTTAGGTTCATATTCTCAGCGAACTTATCATCATTGAGAGAACAAATGGAACCCCCTGGGGTACGTTTCACTATGTGAACACGTGAAAGACTCTTAACATTTAGCCAGTGCGTTTTTCACGCACACCCGTCCGCGTCTCATTATTTTCATGACGAGGTCCCGCGCCGGGCCACCACACTAACGTCAGATCACAGCCTGTCCGGCACAAGACGTCCGGAACAAGGCACCAAGACCAGGCACCAAGAAAGGGAGCCACAACAGAATGAGTACTCACCTCTCCCAGCGTCCCCGCCAGCCATTTCTCAATGACGCCCTGGTGATGATCGCGGCTCCCAGCCAGGTGTGGTCGCGCGAGAGCGGCAACATGAGCCTGCCGATCGACGGCGTCTACCACGGCGACGTCCGCCACCTCGGCTCGCTCACCCTCAGCTGCGAGCAGAGTGGAATTGAGTGGATTGGCGCCTCCGCGTCTGTTATTAACGACGACGGCGTCACCCGCGGCACTTTGTTCAACGGCCTGCTACGTGATGCGGACAATGACGAGGCCGATCCCAAGCTGCGGCTGCGCCGCCTCCGCACAGTGCGGGCGGGCTATCTGGAAGAGCGCTACGAAGTGACGTCGCGGCTGAACGAAGACGTTGAACTGACCCTTAGCGCCAAGATGACCGTGGACTTCACTCCGATGGCTCAGATCCGGGACGGCCGACTGAGCGAGCAGGCCGCAGCGGTGCGGGTTGAGGGGGACGCCGTCGTCGCCGAAGGAGAAGATGATGTCCGTTCGTCGCTCAGGTTCCCGGGCGGCGCCGTCGTCGCTCAGGGACGGAACGTGCGTAGTAGCTGGCGCGTGCGCGTGCCGGCTTCCGGAACCGTCACGGTTGGGTGGAGTGCGCGAATGGAGGATCCGCGGCTGGTGGTCGCTCCCCCGGTCTCGGCGTGGGCAACCGACGCGGTGGGGACGTGTGGCGACCCAGAGACTCGGCGTTGGGTGACGCAGGCGGTGCAGGACCTGGATGCGCTTCGTTTGACGCTCCCGGGCAGTACTGATGAGTTTTTTGCCGCCGGAGCCCCCTGGTACTTCACTCTCTTTGGGCGGGATTCACTGTGGGCGGCACGGTTGCTGTTGCCGGAGAGTCGCGAGATGGCGATATCCACGCTGCGAGTGCTCGCCGGGATGCAGGGCAAGATCCGCGACGTCTCAACGGCTGAAGAACCGGGAAAGATCCTGCACGAACTGCGCGCGGGTTCGCTCGAACTTCCCGCGGGAGGCATGGTTCTTCCACCCATCTACTTCGGTTCCGTGGATTCCACCCTGCTGTGGATTCTTCTGTTGGCCGACGCCTGGCGCGCCGGAGCGGACCCGGACGAGGTGCGGGCGCTGATTCCGGCGCTGCGCGGGGCGCTCCACTGGATGACGGAGTACGCCGACGGCGATGGCGACGGCTTCCTCGACTACATCGACGAGAGCGGCCACGGCCTGTCGAACCAGGGATGGAAGGACTCTGATGATTCGGTGCAGTGGCGTGATGGCACCATCGCTGCCGGCCCTATCGCACTGTGCGAGGTGCAGGCGTACGCCTACGAAGCTGCCATCGCGGGCGCCGAGCTTCTTGAGTGGTGCGCAGATTCTACTGGAGGGCTGGGCGCAGATATTACGCCCGACTTCCTGCGTGGTTGGGCATCCCGCCTGAAGACGCGCTTCCATGAGTCCTTCTGGGTTCGGACCGAGGAGGGTTATTATCCGGCCATCGCGCTGGACGGACACAAGCGGGCTGTTGACACGCTGACCAGCAATATTGGCCATCTTCTCGGAACCGGGATTCTTGATGCTGAGCAGGAAAGCGGGATAGTCGATCTGCTCATGGGACCAAGCATGCGGACCGGATTCGGCATTCGCACCATGTCCTCTGGTGCCGCCGGGTACTGGCCGCTCTCCTACCACGGAGGGTCAGTGTGGGCGCACGATTCCGCAATCATCGCCTGGGGCATGGAACGCGCGGGGCTGCACGGCGAGGCCCGCGAGCTCGCCGCTGAGTTGGCGCAGGCAGCGGCAAGCTTCGGCTACCGCATGCCTGAACTACACAGCGGGGACTCGGCCGCCGAGGTGGCGCGCCCAGCACCCTACCCGGCCTCATGCCGCCCACAGGCATGGGCAGCCTCCGCAGCAATAGCCTGCGCGCACATCGCGGGAGCGTAGGCGGCTGAATCTCACGATGAGCGCCTGCACCTCTCGTCACTTCTCGTGCGTATCCCACCTGAAGAAACGAATCGCGAGGGGAACCACGATGAGCGCGCATACACTCGCCACGAGGAAGTCCAGCCAGGTGTCATAGCGCTGGAGCGGCGAGCCGGTGGTCCAGAAGAGCAGGTCACCAAAGTACGCCGTGGGCAACAGATCGATAACCTGGAATGCGCTCTCCGGCAGCACCGCAAAGGGAACCGCAACACCGCTGGTAAACAGGGTGACAAGCTGCACCGCTGAGGCAACATTCATCGCCCCCTGTCCATTTTTCATCAATCCTCCGACGAGGTAGCCGATCCCCAGGAAAAGAATCGTTGCGGGAATCGATGCAGCCAGCACTCGCCAGACACTCTCAAGACTGACAATTCCCAGCGCCACGCCCAGCAGGATCAGCGCGCCGGAGAGCAGGAAACTGAGGACGAGCCGAACCGCCATATGAGTGAGCAGGAACGAGGAACGCGAGATGGGGGTGGTGCTCAGTGTCCTGAGAGTACCCTTGCTGCGATAGTCCGCAATCGGTCCCGCGGTGAGAGTGGTACATGTTCCTGTGATTGCCAGGCACAGCCCCATCGGCACGACGACGATCGAGAAGTCCGGCCCCTGATCCATCCCCGACGCCACGAGGTAGTTGATCCCAAGGAACATGCTGAGCATGATGAAGGGGAAGATGAGCACGAAGATGAAGGTGGAACGGTTGCGTGACATCTCCAGCCAGTGAATCCGGAGCAGTTGCCTGACTTGTCCCCGGTTCAGGGTTCGGGTTGGGACCGCTGCTGCGACGAGTGGTGTGGCTGTTGCGGTTGAGGTGCTCATGATTGCGCTCCGATCATTGTGGCGGCCAATTCGGTTCCGGTTGCGGTTTTGTACGCATCGGCCAGGGTTGGGTGATCTACTCGAAGGTCGACGACGGCGCCAGTGCCCGCCAGGATTGTCAGCGCCCGGTCCGTGTCGTGTGTGCGGACTGCCCCTGCTTCGTCGTCGTTCATGGGCAACGTGCCCAGGGCGTTCAGTTCAGCCCGGATCTCACCGAGGATCGGACGAATTGCTCGGAAGGTGACGGCGGGTGCTTCGGCGTGGCGTTCCAGCAGTTCGGCGGGGGTGCCTTGGTCGATGCAGGTGCCGCCACCGATGATCATGACGGCGTCAGCAAGCGCGTGGGCCTCTTCCATGGAATGCGTGGACAGCACAATGGTTGTTCCCTGGTCACGCCACGTTTTCAAGGTATCCCAGAGGGTTTCGCGGGCACGTGGGTCGAGGCCAGTCGAGGGTTCATCAAGGATCAGAAGATCCGGTTTGCTCACCATGGCTAGCGCCACGTTGAGCCGCTGTTTCTGCCCGCCCGACAACTTCGTGATCTGGCGGTCCGTGAGGTTGGCGAGGTCAAGCGAGGCGAGGATCTCCTCACGAGGGTGAGGGTTGTCGTAGAGGGAAGCCCACATATCGAGGATCTCCCCCACCCGGAGGTATTCAAAGACGGTCACTTCCTGGGGTTGGAGAGACACCCGCTGTTGCAGCTCAGCGCCTCTAGCGAGCGGGTCGAGTCCGAGGGTGCGAACGCTCCCGGAATCGGGGCGACGCAAACCTACGGCCATCTCCAGCGACGTGGTTTTTCCGGCGCCGTTGGGTCCGAGCAGGACGTGAATCGCACCCGCATTCAAGCGAAACGACATGCCGTTGAGCGCGTGCACCGCGCCGCGCCGGCTGCGATAGGTCTTGGTAACGTCGCGAAATTCGAGGACTGGAACTGAATTGGGCATGGTTGTCTCCTTGAATGAGGGAAGTGCGTTGGTGTTGAGGCAGTACCTCGGTGTCGCTTTGGGAGGCGGCGGCGTCCTTTGGCGAGACGTCGTCGTCGAAAATTGGTAGGACGTCGTCGTCGGAAATAGGGGTCGCGTCGTAGATCCGGGACGTCTCGTCAACTTTTTGGGACTTGGCGGATCAGTGGTTTGGCGGGTTAGCCGATTAGGGACTTGGCGGATTAGCGGTGGAGGTGGGGCGGCTTAACCGCGAGCGATGGCCTCAAGTGCCGCGAGGTGGGTGGCCCACTGCTTTCGCCCTTCCGGCGTGAGGCTGAGCCAGGTTCGTGGACGCTTGCCCACATAGCCTTTCTTGATCGCGACAATCCCGAGGTTTTCAAGTTGGGAGGCCTGACGGCTGAGTACCGAGTCACTCACCTGTAGTTGGTCGCGAATAGAACCAAACTCGGCATTTTCTGTGGCATTCAAGGCAGCCACGAGGGAGAAACGGATTGGATGCGTGAGGGCGTCAACGATGTGGTGGCGCGGATGCTCGATAGTCATCGCCGCGCCTCCAACCAGGCACCCACGAGAGTGATGATGGTCAGTGCCGCACTCGCGACCACCACAAACCATATCCGGCCAGGGAACTCCCACGATGCGCCAGAAACCCCCACGATCCACACGATCGTCCAAAGCCCCATGGTTATTGACCAGCGCTTCCCGAAGCCCTGTTTGACTGAGCGACCGAAAACAAATGAGAAGGCCAGAAGCGTAGCGATCCATACTCCAAGGAGGATCATCGGAAGAACCATGATCTCCTTGGGGACATATGCGATCGCCGGCAGTGCGAGCGACGACGCCCCTCCGATTCCAAGAAGCATCGCGATCTGCGGCCAACTGGCGCCACTCTTGGCGGTCGAGTCGGCGCGTGCGGCCTGGTCGAGGAGCGCCCTGGCCTCCTCCGGTGTGGGTGTACTCATCGGGATTCTCCTTATGTGTCGAGGTGGCACCTGCATCCGAGTCTTTCGTGCTCGAAGCTCTGGTAGCTGAGGTGCTGGCTATCCGAGGTTTCCCGGTTGCCATAGCTCAACAATAGCAAGTACTTTCCAAAATTGAAAGTACTTTCTTGCAATTGCCTGATGCTAAGGAAAGTGACGTTATGGCAGGCTTCTCCCGACGAGGAAGTAGATTGAGCACACACGATGTTCAGCAAGTACGAAAGCAGACGTGCCATGACTCCCGAGCAGACCGCACTTATCGAACGAATCCGCACCTTGCTCACCAACGAGCCCGTAGTGCGTGAAGTATCAATGTTTGGCGGCAGATCCGTGATGGTCAACGAGAAGATGATTGTCAGCGCTCTCAAGAACGGCGGGCTCCTCGTCCGAGTAGACCGTGACCAGCACAATGAGCTGCTCGCCAAGCCAGGAGCAACTCAAGCTGAGATGGGGCCGGGCCGTGACATGGGGCCGGGGTGGATCGAAGTCGCGGCTGACGTCATCAAAGACGACCGGCAACTCACTGCCTGGATTAGCATCGCCATGGACTACAACCGCCGCGGTGAGCGCGCATCGTAGTTTCCCATTCTCGTCGGGGTCGGCGAGCACTTCAGCAGATTCAGGATAAGCAACGGTGCGAAAAGGCTTCTTCCCGCCGGAGTGTCGATACTCTCACGGAATCGCTGGTCGCTAGTTCACAGAAGACATGATCCGATCTCCTTATTGACAGCCCGATACCCGGATTTCATACTGATTATTACTGGGTGACTGGTGAATTGTCGGCCGCTAACGAGCACCGCATAGGACGGGGAGTCAACATGCGAACTGCGCTTATAGGATATGGGCGATCATGGCGATAAGACTATGCACACCAGTAATTGGCGGCCCACTGAGTGACTTATCCACGGCTGTCCCAGTGTCGAACTGTATCCCCGGAGCTACAATCCATATCCGATCGTTGACACGCCCCGGGGATACTCTAGTCAAGACTCAGGTCAGCGGACCTGACGGGTATTTCTCCCTAGAACCTGGCGCAGTGCTGCTAGCTGGCGACCAGCTGGTTGTGACCCAGACCGATCAGACGGGTAACACCTCCTTCGAGACTCATCCAGAACTCGCCGTCGTCGTCATCCAGGCCCCTGATACTCTCGGTGACATCCCGCCTGTCGACATCTCGGGACAGCTTTGGGAGTGCGGACGGTACGCTTTCATCGCAGGAGCAATTCCCGGCGCGATCGTCGAGGTGCTGATCGGTGGGATCGTGCGCGGTGCCGCACCAGCTCCCGATGGGGTAGCTCGGGTCACCATGTCGGCACCGTTTGCAACGGGACAGCCAGTACTTGTGCGACAGCGTGCCGGATCCGTGATAGGTCCTGGCCTGAGACGGGATGTGGAGCCCCTACCCGTCGTAGCTGAGGAGATGCTGCCGGCACCGGTGATCATTGGACCAGTACGTGCCTGCCTCAGCGCCCTACTCGTTAAGGGCGTATTCGAGGGCTCCGATGTCACCTTGTCCCGCGCCTCCGGCGAAGTCGAGAGCGCACCGTTCGACCTCTCTGGCTTATGGTTCAGGCTTCAGACTCCGCTTACGATCGAGAATAAGTGGGTCAAGGTCCGGCAGGACCTACCCTCATGCAGGCGCATCGGCCAAGAGTTCTCGATCGATGTCAGACCACCGGGGACACCGTCGACACCCTATGTCTACCCAGTATGCGCTGGGTCTACCTCACTGTTCATCGATAACGTGGAGCAGGGAGCGGAAGTG
The DNA here is from genome assembly GCA_047602305.1 of Ancrocorticia sp. Lineage (GTDB taxonomy): Bacteria > Actinomycetota > Actinomycetes > Actinomycetales > Actinomycetaceae > Ancrocorticia. Next base: position 3,882,215 of record JASGHO010000001.1, on the reverse strand, counting down.
CACATCACGGTCGGCAGCGATGAGTATGTGACCGTAGCTTCCTCTACCGGGAACAACCGTTTCGATATTGATGCACTGCCGGCCGGCCCGATTACTGTGCAGACGTCCCTTTGCGGGATAACCAGTGATCTGGTGTCCGTGACAGTACAGGATGCCCCGGCTGAGATCGGCACGCCAGCGATCGCTGGCGAACTCTTCAAGTGCCAGCGCAGCGTGACCGCCGAGAATCTCAAGCAGGGTGCGATCGTTCAGGTCTGGACCCTGCTACCCAGCGGAAGCGAGGGACCAATCTCGCCGCATCTGGTCGTGACCAGCACCAGCATGGAAATCAGCGTCACCACCCTCTTAGAGGGCGCAGAGGTGTGGATCGTTCAATGGTCTTGCGCGCTGGCCCGCCGAGAGTCCAACCGGCTCCCAGTAAAGCCGGCTCCTCCAGTATATGACCCAGACTTCCAGGGTAACGTGACACGGATCGATAAGGGCGTAACCGTTAAGGGCACGATCCGGGATGCCACGGTCGAAGTCCTGCGCCTCACGAGCGAGGAACAGTGGCAGCTGATCGGGCAGACCATCGCGAAGGGGTCACTCACTACAGTGCCGATCCGGGGAGGCCTTGCAGTCGATCAGGTGCTGTCGATTCGCCAGCGCTACTGCGGCGTGCAAACCCACGGCCGCAACCATACTATAGTCGTCAAACCCGTGCCATTGAAACCCATACTCCTGGCGCCTCCGAACAAGCAGACCATACCTGTCGCTACAAGCGTTGATTTATCCTGGAGGGATGGCGCGACCAACAGTGCCGATGCCGACAGGAAAGCGGAGATGTTCGACGTAAAGGTGGTCCGGGGTAACACGATCGTGTTCCAGACCACTCAGGCAGGCACCACTGCGAATATTCCAGCGACTCAGACAAAAGACTTCAGTGCGACCTTCAAGTGGACGGTGGCACCTCACAACTCCACCGGGGAGGGACCACCGGCAAGTAGCTCGTTCACGACACCCGCGGCACCCGACCCGACTCTTACCGCGAGTCAGGACAAGGACAAGCTGAAGGTCTCTGGACAAGGATATGCGCCGGGACACCTGGTAGAGATTAAGGTGTCCACAGAGTACTCCCAACTTGTCGGCAGTCCCGGACAAGAGCAAGAATACAACGATAACCGAACCGGGACCGCCAGCCTCAGCGCAGATTCTGCAGGCGCCGTCAATAGCACTCTTTCGATGGCAGACGTTCTTGAGCCGCGCTGGGAGCCGACTGGAACAGGCGGCAACTACCAGCATGTCAAAGCCTCTCCCTATCCGGGGGCAACCGTGACGATAACCGCGCGGAACAAGCCGCCAATTCCTGTGGGCAAAGGCTCACAGAATTGGAGCGACAAGGTCGTACTAACTTGGTCGGCCTAAGTCCCCGCTGTCAACAGATGAAAAGCTTCGTACCCCCGCAACATTTTGACCGACTGTTCTACAGTCCTGGCGTCAAAGAACTACCAACCCCGCGCCCTCAATAGAACCTTTCCATATATGTCCAGCTTCACTGATATAGACACCTGCGCTATCCCTAGGGCCGCTCAATCTCATGTAGCACCCGCCCACATCCAGCTCGAAGAGAGCTCAAGCGATAGGGCTCGGCAGTTACCGGAGCCAGCGAAGCTGCATCGGTGGATCCGGGCTCAGACTCCCTGAACACCACTCAGATCGTGTTCCAGCCGGCAACGGCGACTTTGGACAGCGGTGATCACCCGTGGCCAGACGGCCTTGGCCAAAGGTTGCAACTCGGGACCTGCGAAGGCATTTTCTGACCACAGTGAGATGGCAAGATCAGCAGTTTCGGGCTCTGCTTTAAGGTTCCGCACGACGGCGCCACCATCGGTACCGTAGCGGTTCAACGATCCTTGCAGGAATAGGGCGTTGCCAAAGATAGCCCACGGCTCCAAATTCGGCTCCGACACCGTCGGATCAACGATCTGGCCAGCGTTCGGATCAGACGTGCCCTGGAAAGCCGGATCTGCAGCTAGGTAGCGAACTGTCCCAACCCCAACGAAGTCAAGGGCCGCAGTACACATCGCGCACGGCTGCTGGGTGCTCCACAATGTATCGTTGCTGAGGTCACGCGCGGTGGGAACTCGTGCCAACACGTTCATCTCAGCATGGCCAAGGGGCGTGGTGCCCAGGAACTCGGTGCCGCCCTCTTGGAGATCGAATGCGGAACAGCGTCCGTCAGCGACAATGAGTCCTTCGTCATCAACCAAAGCCGCCCCGCAAGGAAGACCATCCGAGGCTATTGCCTGATGTGCCTTCTCAAGTGCACGCCATGCCCCGATGGGTAGAGTCGCCTTCGCTATATCGAAGGAGTCAGCGGCTGTCATACGGCAATGATAACAACGTGTGCGAACAGCCCGCGCCACGGCATCGTTATCCGTGATCTTTGATGAGTTGTGCGAGGCGTATATGGGCCATGAAGCTCTTTCGCATTCTCGCATGTGCGTGGAAGTTGAGAATGAGGTGGGTGCGCTGTTGTGGGTAGTAGAACATGTGTATTGCGGTGTAGCCGAGGCCACCGATGGGTTGTGGGTATCTGTGCATCCAAGGGGAGAATCCTCCAAATCGGAGCGTGACCATCCCAGTTCCATAGTGGATGCCCGGTCGGAGGCGGTTGCGCGGTGTGCTCATCAGCTCAAGCCACTTCAGATCGCAGAGATTGCCGGTGTGGAGTGTCTGCTGGAAGCGGACGAGGTCGTTCGCGGTGGAGACACCGCCGATGCCGCTGCGCCAGGTGAGATTCGGTGCGAAGTCTTGCGGGTTGCCTCGTACTGTCTTGTCCAGCCAGAAGGGTGCGAGTTTCTGGGCGAGTGGTTGAAGCGATTCGGCATCGCTGCTCGCCCACTCCGCGGAGGTGGTCATCCCGGACAGTTCAAAGATCCGGTCGCGCAGCTGCTCACCGAAACGCTGTCCACGTGCTTCTTCGAGGGTTCGGATGAGGAGCAAGTAGGCGGTGTCACCATAGAGGAAGCTTTCGCCGGGTCGCGCAATGGCAGGGAGGTGCTCAACCTGGCTCAGCATTTCCGGGGTTGTCCATACGCGCTCGGGTGCTGCCTGTATCTGTTTGATTGAGCATGCCGAATGGTGGCCGCGCGGCGGGAGCATGATGTCGGGCAGTCCTGCTGTGTGCGATAGCAAGTGCTGGACAGTGATATCGCGCCCGGCATCAACGCCATCAACGGTCGGGAGCAAAGCAACCTCTGCGGCAGGAAGGACATCACCGATCCTCGAATCCGGGGAGCAGTGGCCCTCATCAAACAACTGGGCGATAAGGGTTGCGATGAACACCTTGTCCACGCTCGCGATCCAGAACGGCTGATCTGGATCGCCCACCGACAACTCGACTCTCGGGCCGGAGACAAGGGCGATAGGCGTCTCCGGATACCTGGTACTCCTGATTCGGTGCAGCCGATCCACGTTCTTACGGATCGCAATATCGGTGGTCATAACAAGCCTCCCTAATATATCTCATAGACATGTCTAACAGACATACTAGACACTTGTCGAGTGCTAGACTCGACGGCATGATGCATGTCATTCTCGGACTCCTCATGCTGTGGCCACAGAGCCTCTACGAGTTGACGAAGAACTTCGAGTCCGGCGTCTCCCTCTTCTACAGTTCGAGCACCGGCAGCATCAAACGCGCGCTGGACCGGCTACTGGCAGATGAGTACATCCACATAGAGTCCGAGGGTGGACCTCGCGGCAAGAAGGTGTACGCAATCACCGGTACCGGGCGCGATGAGTTCCACCGTTGGATGCTTGACGACAGTCCAGGCGGCAACCTTGAGACCTCACTGCTCGCCCGGTCCTACTTCCTCGGCCTTGTTGAGCCACAGGAGCGAGCACAGATTGCCCACCACATACGGAACCATATCCGCCGCGAATTGACCCAGCTTGAGCAACTAGAGGCACAGGCTGGCTCGCGAGCGGTACCAAAGGGACTCGAAGACGTGGCCCAATACCAACTCGCCACGCTGCAATACGGCCTCGTCACTCTCCGCGCAGCATTGAGCTGGGCAGATCGACACCTGCCACACCAATAGCCAGAATGACACAACCTGCCACTACCACGCGATACGCGCCCCCGCCTGGCCGTCACCACATTCTCGGCATCGCCCAGCGGTGACGAGCCACTGGTGTCATAGTGGTAGCGGTGCAGCGCGACGGAGGCCACGTGCGCCTCCCACTGCTCTCGCACCTCGGGTCGTGACCCCGGCTGACCGGCAGCGAAGTGGACGCTATGCGAACAGCCCCGCGCAGGGCGTGAGTGCGAACGGCATGGCCAAACGCTTCAGCTTCACTCGTCAGACGGGCGGGAAGAACGCGCAGTGGCGCCGATAGTAATATCGGTTGTCATTATTGCAGTTAGAGATAGAATGATGCCATGACAACACACACACTCGCTGCCACCCTCGATCCGGTTGACCCTGCCGTGCGCTCCGACGCCAAGAGCCTCGCGGAGCGGCTGGACGGCAACTCTCCGGTTGAGTTGGCGGTGCGGTCAATGCTTGATGCCGTCGCCCACGGAGCGCGGGTTGTGGTTTTGCGTGCCGACGATGAAGTCACCCCTACCCAGGCGGCTAAGCTCATGGGCGTGACTCGGCAGTTCGTGGATCGTCTCTGTGAAGACGGCGTGCTCGCCTTCCGTCGCCTGCCGGGCAGCCGCCACCGCCGCATCCGTGTGGAGGATGTACTGGAGGTCGCCTCTGAGCGCGAGCAACGCCGGGCTGGAGGCGACGCAATTCGCGCCGCGCTCGGGGAGTAACCTTTGCCCCGGTTGCAACGGGTCTTCATCGACACAAACGAGCTGTTCCCGTTCACCATCATGGACGTGCTACTGACGATGTCGGAAGACTTTCTTTTCACCTGGGTCTGGACAGACGAGTTACTGGACGAGTGGGAGGAAGTCATCGTCCGCGAAGGCGTCCGCACGCCAGAGTCTGCGCGCTCGGTGACCGATGCCGTGCGCGCTCACTTCGGTAGATACAGGATCGACGGGCGTCTGTACCAAGGCAAAGCATCCGATGACCTGTCAACCGATCCCGGCGACCGTCTGCACGCCGCCGCGTGCATCTATGGCGATGTCGATACGCTCCTGACCCGCAACCTCAAAGATTTCCAAGCCCCGGCCCTCGCTGAGGCCGGAGTGCAGGTAATGACCTCCGACACCTTCCTCAGCAAACTCTTGTCTGTGCGTCGACAGGCCGTCGTCGAGTCATTCACCCGCGCCGCAGACGCGAAGAAGAATCCACCCACCACTGCGACAGAACTTGCTGACTTGATCGCACGCGCGGGAGCACCGCAGTTCGCCGAACGCCTTCGGCCACACCTGGCCGAGTAACGCCAGCAGTCTGGCGAGTTCTTGGTCGCAGCGCGGCGTTCGTCGCCGCCCCAAGTATCTCAGTGACGCTTCACGCCCACCTCAATCTCTGGGGCCGGTCTCCGCACCTGTCATCGCATAGAGCGGGTCTGGACGTTGGGTCGGCGTGATCGTAAAGGCGGATGTCCGTGTGGCTAGGCCCAGGCGTTCTTCTCGTGAAAAGAGGTCAGGGCGGGTACAGTCAGTCAAAGATCTTGTCTGCTTGACTGACGTTGCATCCGTTCAACACCGACAGTCATCTCAATCTGCGGAAGTGGAGATCATCGGTACGGGGAGGTGCCAGCATGCTCGATCCACGACAGACACTCGTTCTGATCAGAAGCGACGAAGTGTCAGGCTGGCGGGATCACACCGCCGATATCGAATCGTTCATCGTCAACGATTCGGGGGTCACCATCATCTACGCAAGGGATGTCGGCAAGGCATACTTCTATAGGGCCGACAAAGCGATGGTCTGCACACCGGGGACACCGGTGCCAATTCCTCCGCAGCACCATCTATCGGTTCGAGATGAGACCTGGCGGGAATCGGGTGTGGAAATGGTCGAGTTCTCCGGCCAAGAAGGCCCCATTCGTAAACTACTCCGAACCGATCGATCGGGTAACGAGAAGTCATATTGGTATCCAGCAGACCAAGTCAGAATCGTTCCCGACGCAAGGATATCCTCACCACAATCGGATGCCGTGATGCGTTATTTCCATGAGATCATCCAGGAGAAAGATCCCAAAGACGACCCGATCGTGCGCCCTTATCAATCATTCGATTTCGTGCACCCGGAAAGCGCTCTGGCCCTGTACTTGTCCGCTTCGCTGCCAGGTCCGCACAAGGCACCCACGCTGCGGGTGTTCCCCTTCGAAGGCAACATTAGCCAACAGGAGGCAGTCGAACAGGCGCTGACGCACAGGATTTCGATCATCGAAGGTCCGCCGGGAACGGGGAAAACCGAGACGATCCTGAACCTGATCGCGAACATCGTTGTCAGTGACCTGGGTAGTATCGCCGTGGTGTCGCTGAGCAACGCCGCCGTCGAGAACGTCGCCGATAAGCTCGAAAAACGCGGGGTCGGCCATATCGTTGCGAGCCTCGGGAACCAAGAGAAGCGAAAGGCTTTCTTCTCTCGACAGGATGCGCGAAACCACGTGGCCGCCACGTTCACGGAGCTGGCTCCTCCCGCACCAGATCCTGACCGGATCGCACAACTCGACGGACACATCCGGCGACTGCAGGCGGCAGATCGCGAGCGGGCCGAGGCCAATGCATTGCTCGCGGAATTCACACTGGAGCAGGAGCACTTCGAGCGGCACCGCAATCGTGAAGCATCTGTCAACATTGACCGACTGCCTCTGCTACGCCGGGACCCATCGCGAATCCTTGCGTTTCTTGCAGAAGCCGCAGTGGAAGCCGAATTTGACGCTAAACCTGGCCTGCTCGGCCGGATCCGGAAGTTCTTCAGATACGGCCGGACACAGGATATCGACATCCGTGATGTTGAGGTCGTGCTCGCACTGCAATCTGCCTACTACCGACGCCGAATCGCGGAGTTGCAGGAGCGGATTGCGGAGCTAGATCGCGAACTCGCCGATGCCCGCTTCAACGAACTGGCCGTGGAACGGCAGCGCCTCTCTCAGGAAACGTTCGCTGCAGCGGTCGCATCGAGGTTCAGTGAACAGCGGGACCACACATACGACTCGGGAAAGCTGTGGAAACAGCGCTTGTTCCGTTCCTTCGTGCGCGACTATCCGGTGGCGCTCAGCACGTGCCATTCGCTGCGCTCCAACGTTCCGCGCGACTATCTTTTTGACTATCTGATCATCGATGAGGCATCACAGGTCGATCTGCTGAGTGCGGGACTGGCGATGTCGGTGTGTAGGAACCTCGTGATCGTCGGCGATCGCAAACAGCTGCCCCAGATCAGCAAGCTGCCCCCGGACATTCCATCCGCGCCGATGCCGCCGTACGACTACGGCGAGCAGAGCATCCTTTCCTCAGTGCAGCTGCTCTACGGGCAGGCTGTACCCCGTACGTTGCTGCGCGAGCACTACCGCTGTCATCCCGCAATCATCGGCTTCTGCAATCGAGCCTTCTATGACGGCGAACTGATTCCCTATACAAGCGCTGAAGATCGGTTCATCCCAGCCCTGCGGGTGCACCCAACGCCGCGAGGCAACCACATGCGACAGCATCGCGGAGGAGGGAAGTCGAATCAGCGCGAACTTGACATCGTCCTGGAGGAGGTCCTCCCTGGGGCGCCTCCGGGCATTGGGCCGGATGACATCGCGCTAGCCGCTCCCTACCGGCAGCAGGCGATCAAGGCTGAGGCCCAACTCAGCGATCAGATCGACACCATCGATACAGTGCACAAGTTGCAGGGCCGAGACAAGAAGATGGTGGTGCTCACGACGGTACTATCGGAGACCTGGCAGGGTGTGCGGGGGCTCCAGTTTGTCGACGATCCGAAGCTCATCAACGTGGCCGTCTCTCGCGCCGTCGATGCCTTCGTGCTTGTCACGAACTTCGAGCGCTTACCAAAGAGCCGTTACGTGCGAGATCTCATTGGCTACATCGGGTACCAGTATCCAGATAAGGTGATTGAGCCGAGCACCGTCGTGTCGGTGTTCGACCTGCTCTACCGGGACTACGACGCACAGCTCGCTCCGCTAGCCGCTCGACTCAACGGCAACGCTAAATACAAGTCGGAGGAGATCATCAGAGTACTGCTCAGCGACATCCTCACCGAGCAGCAGTACGCTCATCTGCGCGCGAAATCGCAGGTATATCTGAAGAACCTCGTCCCTCCCGGGACGGCGCTGAATGAGGCGCAAGCAGCATTCGTAAGGCGGACGTCCTCCATCGATTTCGTCGTGTACAACGCCGTCACGAAACTGCCACTGCTCGCCATTGAGGTGGACGGATTCGCTTGGCACGAAAACAACCCGGAACAGTTGCGACGGGATGAGCTAAAGGATTCGGTTCTGAATAGAATCGGCCTGCCAGTGTTGCGGCTGCGTACCACGGAGAGCGCCGAGGAGAAGCGGATCAGAGCAGCGCTGACGTCTGCGGAGGCGTGAGATATCCTTTGCCGCACTTCTGAGCCGCCGTTGCCATAGCCGAGCCATACAAAGCGGCGGAAGCAAACCTCGGCAGGAATGCGAGTACATCTGATTCTGTGGACACGGCTGGACTCAAGCCGAACATTTGGCATCGGTTCAAGCGGCTGAGTTCCCCGTGAAATCAGGCGAAACTCGATATCGGTGACGAGCTAGAACACCTCTGACGGAGAGCCAAGTGGACACTATGCGAACAGCCCGCGCGCAGGGAGTGAGCGTAAACGCCGGCATGGCCAAACGCTTCAGCTTCACTCGTCAGACGGTCCGGGAGCAAATGAGGGCGGTTTCTGAGTGATCCTGCGGCGTTTCGGGATCGTCAGTTCACATGGGTTTGAGGTTCTGGTTCAGTCGATCAATCATCCAGGCAAGTCGCTTCGCCCTGCCCGCATCAGTCTTGGCATCGAAGTAAGCGCGCGCATATGCTTTCTTCACCGATGGGGACATGGCCAAGAAGTTGGTTCGGGCTGGTTCAATACCTTCAAGGACTTCAACAACAGCGTCAATGTGTTCGTCTGTAACTGCGCCCGGTTTCGGGGCATCCCATTGGCCGTTCTTCTTTGCTTCGGCTATCGCCGCTCTGCCCATGTCGGTCATCAGACCGCGTTCTTCCAGGTCTGCTACAAGAGCTTTATTCTTGTCCGACCACTTGCTGTTCGTCCGCCTTGCAGCGAAGTACTTGATGTAAGAGGTTTCGTCCAAGCTCTTCATCAAGCCGTCTATCCACCCAAAACACAATGCTTCTTCAAGAGCCTCATTAGCTTTCAGAGTCTTGGGGCCACCGCGCTTACCGAACAGCAGCCAGAAACCATCAGGCGATGCCGCGTTATCCTCTAACCAAGACCTAAACTCGGCGCGAGTCCCAAACTGCAAGGTGTCACTCATCGGCGCATCCCTTCTCTGTTAGCGACAATGCCGGAGCAATCTGTGGGTGCCTCAATGAGGACAACATGTCTCCACGTCGAACCTACCAGTTCTTGTTTCATCCCAAGGTGGATTCCCTTACCATGCACACGAACAGAGTGGAATGAACAAGGTAAAATTTGGAATGGAGCAAGGCTCCAGGACCGAGGAATCCGATGAAGGCCTACTTGCCGACGGCGAAGCGGAGCGAGCCAAGCAGTGGGGTGCGTCGCTGGCGTCAGTGCCGGGCTCACCGGCCTAGGCCGTCTCGGTTCGGCTCGCTATGCGTGTTCGTCCGACAATCGCATCAACTCTTCAGACTGATGAACTGCGGCCAATAGCCCAGCAGCCACCCATATTCGTTTCGGATCGGGCTGCGTCATGATCGGGGTTCCCCGAAGGAGGCATCACCCAGGCAGAGTACGGTCCCCATGTGAACCGCCAATAGAGATGGCCAGGCCAGCGCCGCGACGACCACAGCGGAACGATCCGTGTCGCTCAGTCCGACCTCCCGCAACTTGCAGCGGGCCCAGTGCCAGTAAGGAATCGTCGTTAGCGCCGCTGTGACTACACCACTGGTGTATTTCCGCATGGCCAGTGACGACGCCACATGGGTGTATCCGTGAATGCCAAACGCCAGTAGCGCACCACGAAACAGCGGCGATCGCCCGTGGGTTATGTACCCGGCCAGAGAAGCCGTACCTACCAAGGCACCCATCGTGGCGATTCCGTGATAGATGTGCTTCTTCGAGAAGCCTCCCCTTCGGAATGCTTCTGGCAGCGGCAAGAATGCTGGCGCGCGCTCGGCAACCAACCTGGAGGAGTCGGCAAGTGTCACCAACTCCTCGGCATCGTTAATGCACCAAGCTACGAATAATCCGAGAGAGACTGCTTGCGGCTTATCCACGGTAACCCCTTATCAACAGGACGATCTTCACTAGTTACGCTACCATTAGTAGCATAACTACGGGAGAGGAAACTGAACAGATGAAAAATCTCGGAGGACGACCACGTAATGCCGAGGCCAGCCAGTCCGTGCTGACATCGACGATCAGGCTCTTGAGTGAACATGGATATGCCGGACTTCGCATCAACGACATTGCCGAGGCATCAGGGGTGGCGAAGACAACCATCTATCGCCGTTGGCCGACGATGACCTACCTCGTCGTCGACGCGATGGAGCACGCCCTCGGACAACGGTCGTTTGAACCCACCGGGAACATCGAGCAGGACCTCGACCACCTCACTGAAGTGGCGCTGACGGGTCTGATCGGCGAAGGAAAATCTTTGCTGGCAGTCGCCCTCGACATTCATCACCAAAGCGATCCCGATCTGCGAACCACATATCGCCGACGCATCATCGATCCCATCCGAGAACAAGCCATCCTCCTTGTCATGAAAGCCCAGCAGCAAGGGGAAATAGACATAGAACGTCAACCCGAAGCGCTGGTAGATGCAGCAATCGGCGGAATAATCTACCGAATCGCCATACTCGGAGAACCCATGACAATCGACCAAGCCAAACAATTCTGGCGCGCGGTCAGCCGATACTGGCATCGCTAGAACCCGTAACTACAAGGGCAGAAACAACTTATCCCTGGGTTCTCCACCACCGGCTAAAGAAGTGGCGTTTTCCGCAAGGTGCGACAGTTTTTCCCACGGAAAATTCGTTACGTGAATCCGAAAACGACACTCCTTTGAAGGATGACACCCCGGATCGAATCCCCCGTTCAATAAAAATCACGAAAACCTGGTCAAGACCAGGTTTTCGTCATTGTGGAGCTAAGGGGATTCGCGTATCTGCTTCGCAGCTACACCGCTCGCTATCGCTCGCCCGCGGGCAGTTCGCAAGCTCCCGCTTGCTCCCACGCTGCCCGCGCCCTCTCGGGGTTCTCACCCAACCTAACTTAAATGAGTGATGGGACCCGGCTTTAGCCGGGTCCCATCACTCAGTGGAGCTAAGGGGATTCGAACCCCTGACCTCTTCCATGCCATGGAAGCGCGCTACCAACTGCGCCATAGCCCCTTAAGCCTCGATAACTTTACATCATCTATCCGTCCATCGCCAATTCGGCGGCAACGTCACGATATTCACATCCGCCCTGCAGCCAAAGCACCATCAGAGCATGGTGAATCCGCTCGATTCGAGTTTCTTCTTGACCCGCGCAATATCCGCATCGGAGGGCAGATCACCAAGAACCTTCGTCATGAGGACTTGGGCGTCGATCCGAGAAACTTCCGTCTCACTGGGATCGGTTTTTCGAACGAGGCCGCGAACGACTTCGCGTACTTCGTCGTCGCTCAATCGGCGACTCAAAAGGGCAAGAATCGGTGTGTAATCCTTGGGTGGAATACCCTCGGGATAGCCTGCGCGCAACCATTCGAGTGCGAGCCGAACAACGCCCGACTTGGGTAGTTCAGGCAGCTCAGGGAACTCATCGCCCGCAGCTGTAACGATGAGGCCCAGCTCGGCTTCTTCGGCCACTCCCTCGCGTATCACGTCGTCATACTTGCCGGACTCAACATCGCCCACCGTGACCTCATCAGGTAAACGGGTATGAACCACATCAGCCAAATGCCGTGCCCGAGAACTCAGAGGCCATCCGGCAGACGCAAGCCGCGCCGCGACCTGCCGGACTTCCTCTTCGTTCGGTACTTCAGTTGTCACCTGCTCGATGGCCCGACGGATAGTCGAGACCCGGATCGGATCGGAGTGATACCGCTCGATCCGATCCACCACTTCCGCGTACTCTTCCTCGGTCAAGGAATTACGCAAGAGGGCAAGTAACGGGAAGTAATCCGTCGTCGGCACCCCTTCGGGGTACCCAGAACGCAGCCACTGAAGGATCGCGGAAATGATCCCATCAGGCATGGTTACGCCCCTTCACCTAGCATGGCCACGCCCCCTCGCCGGACATGGTTACGCTCCCCCACCCAGAATAGAAATTCCCGTGTAGTGATAGAGACTGGTGCGCGTCATGAAAAGGACGGCAAGGAGGATAACGCCCACGACCACGGCAAAGATGGTCCATGCGAGAGCGGTGTAGGTCTTGTTGCGGACGCCTTCGCCGCTGCCGTCCACTTCTCCGGAGCCAATGGACTGCATACGGATTCCGAATGCGTAGAGTGCCGGGAGACCGGCGCCGAGGACAATGCCAACAGCGAGAACTTTAAGAGCCGAGAGAGCAATCTCTGCGAAATCAAGTGTCATGATTTTTCCTTCCTTCAGCCCGCGGTCAGCTCGCCGCAATAGCTACGGGCTCGCGGAGTTCAGCCGGGATAACCCCATTGGACTCCTCGTCCCATTCGGCATTGACGTTGTTGTGATCGACCTTCTGCTTGAGGCTGTGCAGGTAGAACGCGAGCGCCACGCCAACCATGAGGGCGAACACCACGCTGGCACCCATGAGGCCACCGATTGCGTGAGCAATCCCGAAGCACAGCGCACCCACGGCTGCCGCAGCCGGCAACGTGATGAGCCAGGCGAGGACCATGCGGCGGGCGACGCCCCAACGGACCTGTGCGCCCTTCTTGCCGAGCCCCGATCCGAGGATCGAGCCGGTGGCAACGTGCGTGGTGGACAGAGCCATGCCCATGTGGCTGGAGGTGAGGATGATGGCGGCCGAGGAGGCCTCCGCAGCCAGACCCTGCGGAGACTCAATCTCCACGAGGCCCTTGCCGAGCGTGCGAATGATTCGCCATCCGCCCAGGTAGGTTCCGAGAGCAATGGCAATGCCGCAGGTGGAAATGATCCAGAAGGGCAGACCGTTGGCTTCGATGTCCTCGACGGTGAGGCTTCCGTTCGCGATGAGAGCCAGTGCAATGACACCCATCGTCTTCTGCGCGTCACCGGTTCCGTGAGCGAGCGACACGAGCGACGCCGTGCCAATCTGACCCCACCGGAAGCCGTTTTCGCGGTGCTTGTCGTTGACGCCCTTCGTGAAGGCGTACACGACCGCGGTACCAATTGCTGCCACGCTACACGCAATAACAGGCGCCAGAACCGCCGGGATAGCGACCTTGGCGAGGATGCCTTCCCAGTTGACGTTCAGCACACCCACACCAACGATGCCGGCGCCGATGAGGCCACCGAACAGCGCGTGAGAAGAGCTGGAGGGCAGACCCAGCAGCCAGGTGAACAGATTCCACAGGATGCCACCAACAAGACCGGCGAAAATAATCGTCATAGCGACTTCACCGGTGAGGCCCTCAATGAGAGAGCCGTCTGGCTGTTGGATCTTCAGGACGTTCTTTGTGATGGTTAACGCGACCTCAACAGAAAGGAAGGCACCCACAAGATTGAGAATTGCCGAGACCGTTACTGCGACCTTCGGCTTGAGAGCACCAGTGGCGATGGAGGTGGCCATCGCGTTGCCGGTGTCATGAAACCCGTTGGTGAAGTCGAAGGCCAGTGCCGTTACGACCACCATGAGGAGGATGATGAATTCAACGCTCATGATGTCCAGTGTGAGGGGCCTTGGGGACCTCTTCCACCACTTTCCGGATTATTTTTACGAACATTATTTGACTGTTTGCCTACTGTTCACTTTGTACCGCAGAAGCTGTTCGCCTGCTCACAGTAGCATGGCCTCGGCACGAGATTTCGCAAATAATGGTCGACGACGACGTCGCGTCACCTCACCGGCTCACCTCGCCGGCACGGCCAGATCACTCTGGCCGTGCCGGGAAGGGAAAGAACTCACGGCCCTAGCTTAGATCTGGGCCTTACCGGCTCGCCAATATCCCACAAAACTGATGCGCGCTTTGGGAACCCCAACCTTGACGAGGTGGCGGCGCCCCTCGGTTGCGAGGACTCGCTCCCCCACCACGTAGGCAGACAGCGTCTGCGGGTTCTCCGGCGTAAACTCGCGCAGCGCCGTCAACGCCGCGGCTCCCACCGGCTGCGTGGAGCCCTCGCGAGCCAGCCACATCACTTCAAATCCCGTGGGGGTCGGTGCCGATTGGATGTCTGCGCGCGTGGGAACCTCAATGATGGCCAGACCCTTGGCATCCTTTGGAAGATCGCGCAGGATACCCAAGAGAGCGGGGACAGCCGATTCGTCACCGGCAAGGAGGTGGAAATCGGCGTCGTCAAAGAGATCGAATCCGCACCCCTGGTCGATGAGTGCGATCTGATCACCGGCGGAGGCCCGCTGCGCCCACGGGCCAGCAACTCCATGATCGCCGTGCACCACAAAATCGATATCCATCTCGCCAACCTCCGGGCGCAACTCGCGCACGGTGTAGCTGCGGAAGACCGGGCGCGTTCCAGATGGCGATGTGAGGAATTTGAAGTAGCTTCCCATCGACAGGTTGTTCGGCACGCGGGAGAAGTCGACCTCGTGTCCGGGCTGCGGGAGGAAGAGCCGGAACCAGTGGTCGAAGCCGCGATGTGGCAGCTTCTTCAGCTCCTCGCCCTGCACCGTCACGCGGCGCATGTGCGGTGTTACTTCGCGTGTTCGCACAACTTCCGCGCGGTACAGTCCACTGCCCTTGCGCGCATCCTTAAAAGCCACAAGCTCTCCCATCAATCGTAGGTCAGGGAAACCTTACTCCAATAGTGTGGTGGAAGTCAGCAGGGAGTCGATTTTGGATATCTGGAGATATCAAGAGTAGTGGTGCGGACGAGTGCCCACAGCAGGTTCGAAAATATGATGTCGAAATCGGCATCGATACGGCATTATTACCGCATCGATCCCCTCACGTCAGTCAAATATTCGACACTGTTCTCGCGACGTCCGGTTCTCCGAACGTTCACGCTGCCGCCCGTCAAAAACCGCGCCGGGAGAGCCGCCGAATGGCGTCCCGCAACGTGTCCGGGACCGGCGGATAGATGAACCGCAAGCTGTCTGGACGAAGCGGCTTGCGCAGCACCGGCTTGGCATGGCTAAACTGCTGCCACGAGTATTTTCCGTGGTAGGAGCCCATGCCGCTCTCCCCCACCCCGCCGAAGGGCAACGATCGCGAGCCCGCATGCGCGAGCGCCACACCAATACCAACGGCGCCCGACGAGGTCTGCGCCACGAACCGTCGCTCCGTCGCGCGTGAAGCTCCGAAGACGTAGAGAGCAAGTGGCTTCTCCCCCGCGTTGATGAACGCGATCGCTTCCTCGGCATCCCGGACGGTCACCACGGGCAGGATCGGGCCAAAGATTTCATTACGCATCACGGTAGGGATTTCCTCTCCATGGACGACGACGCCCTGCCCGTCCCGATCAGCACCACTCAGGCGCAATCCGGAGATCCACGGCGGCATGAGAAGTACCGTTGGCTCGATGTATCTGGTGCCCCGGTCATGGCGTCCACCCACGCGCAGGTCGCCGTCGCCCAGATACGAAACGAGCCTGTCGAAATGTCTCTCGTTGACGATTCGTCCGTACTCGTCGCTGGCGCTCACGTCCTCGCCGAACAGTCGGGTGATCGCTCGCGACAGCGCCGCGATCAGCGGCGTCACCTGGTCGGGAGTGGTGAGGATGTAGTCGGGGGCGATGCACGTCTGGCCCGCATTGGTGAATTTCGCCCAGGCAATGCGGTCGGCAATGGCGTCAAGGTCACCCGTTTCGCTGCCCACCCAAGCGGGCGATTTTCCACCCAACTCCAGCGTTACGGGAGTGAGATGCTCGGCTGCCGCCCGCATGACGATCCGCGCCACCTGGGCGTTGCCGGTGTAGACAATGTGATCAAAGCGCTGGGCCAGAAGCTCGGTGGTTTCTGGTATCCCGCCCTCAATCACGTGCACGGCGTCGGCGTCGATATAACGAGGCAGCAGCCGGGCAATCGCGGCTGACGTGCGGGGCGCAAGTTCGCTGGGCTTGAGGATCGCGGCGTTCCCCGCAGCGAGCACCCCGGCAAGCGGACCGAGCAGAAGCTGAACCGGGTAGTTCCAAGGAGCGATGATCAGCACGGTGCCAAGCGGCTCACTGATGATCGAAGCGCTCGCAGGCTGCAACATCGGCGACGCCACCACCATCTTCGGGCGCGTCAAGCGCGAGAGGCGGCGGAGAAAGTAGGCGACCTCCCCGGCGACGACGCCGATCTCCGTCAGTTGTGCCTCGGTCGCGCTCTTGTGGAGGTCGGCCCGTAGCGCTTGCTCCAACTCGGTGCCGCATTCGCGGAGCAGCCGCTGTAATCCACGGAGCTGACGACGGCGCCACGATCGAGTCCGGGTGGCACCGGACTCGTAACGACGCTGCGCCGTCGCCACCGTCTCGCCAATGTGCTGAGCGGTATCCGGCGAGATGGCCGAGCGCTCCCGCGCGGTATGCGCGGGCGATACAAATTCTTCAGGCATCTCGTCCACCTCTTCCGGATAGCGATTCTTCTTCGTGTTGAATTTTCTCGGGGTTGAGTTCTTGCTATGAAGTTGGCTCAGTGGACCGCAGGCTACTGGCCCGCCTTCTAGGTCGTGTCTCCCTAGCCGATGAGTGCTGACAAGGAGTCCAGTGCAGCAAGTTCGTCGGCACTGAGTTCCAGATCGGAGGCCAGCAGCGGTGCCACCTGCTCCACTGTGCGCGCCGAAGCGATGGGGGCCACGACGGTGGGCTGAAGCGCCAACCAGCGCAAGGCCACCGAGGCGGGCTCGACTCCGTGCGATTCCGCAATCTCACGGAGCTTGGCCACCACGGCGAAGGCTTCATCATTCGCGTACCCGCTGACAGCCCCTGCGCGAGCACCCGAGATGTCTTGCGCACTAGCATACTTGCCGGTCAGGTACCCTGCGGCCAGCGAGAAATACGGAACGACGCCGAGGCCAAACTCTTCCGCCACCGGGCGGAGGTTGTTCTCGAAATCGGCGCGGTACACCAGGTTGTAGTGCGGCTGTAGCGCCACCGGGCGATCAACGCCTTGCTCATCCGCCGCCGCGATCCACTCGCGAGTGGCGTTTGCCGAGAAGTTCGAGAGGCCAACGTGCCGCACCTTGCCAGCCTTCTGCAGCTCGGCAAACGCCGCCACGCTCTCCGCGATCGGCGTGTTCGGATCCTCTTCGTGAGCGTAATAGAGATCGATGTAATCACTCTGGAGACGCTGCAGGGAGCTGTCCGCGGCGCGAGCGATGTTCTCGGGGGCAAGGCCACGGAAGTCCGGGTGCTTGGCAACCTTGGTGGCAAGCACGATGTCCTCGCGGTTTCCGGCCGTGGCAAACCACTTCCCGATAATGGTCTCGGATTCGCCGCCAGAGTTGCCCGGCAACCACGCCGAGTAGACGTCCGCGGTGTCCACAAAGTTGCCGCCGCCGGCGGCAAACTCGCTCAGAACACGCAACGATGTCTCCTCATCGGAGGTCCACCCGAAGGTGTTTCCACCCAGGCACAGCGCGGCCACGGTCAAATCGGACGTTCCAATGGTGGGCATAAAGACTCCTCGGGAAAGCTGACGGTCAACTCATTGAATTGCTCATGATCCCAGCTCAGAGAACCATGCCTCACAGAACCGGGCACATCAGAGATCACGTCAATAGGTCTTGACCCACCGGCGTAACCTCTTCATCAGACTATCCAGCCAAGCAAAAACCCGGAAGTGATTAAGCTTTGTGGGGAATTAGTATCGAAGGCCACGAGTCAACTGATCACGCCCAGCGTCTTCAATCCACTCAACCGCTCAACCAATCGGTCAACTACTCAGGAATCCAGCAAGCTCAGCTTCTCGAAAGCCCGGGCGAGGCCGTCGTCGTCGATTGATGATGTGACCCAATCCGCGGCCGCTTTGGCCCCGGCGGTGCCGTTACCCATCGCCACTCCGATTCCAGCCGCCTGGAGCATCTCAATGTCATTGGACGAATCGCCCAGCGCGATCGTGTCCTCCAACGCAAATCCCAGGTGATCAGCCATTTTCTTCAGGCCCACGGACTTGTTCATCCCCAGCGCGGTGAGTTCACCGGTCTCTCCACGGGCATCGGGAAGTGAGCCGGGGATGATCGAAAAACGCTGGCCGAAACGTTCCTGGGCGTCGGCCAACGTGACTCCCAAACCGGTGGGGAGAAAGAACGTCACCTTCGTCGCGGTGGCCGGGACACCCTCGCGCACGTACGGCTCGATTTGATTGAGGAACGTGCTCCAGTCCCCTTCGAGCAGCGGCTTGCCGTCGGCAGCGGGCCGGAACAGATCCAAGAAATTACCCATGGGATAGACCTCGAGGCCGGTGGCCCAGAAACTCATCGCGCCGGTGCTTTCAAACCAGGCCGCGAGTTCGGCGACATCCTCCTGGGGCATGTGTTCGTTGAAGATGACCTCACCATCCACCTCACCGTAGGCACCATTGGAGCCAATGAATCCACGAAAGCCGATGTCCCACAGGAAAGGATAAATCTCGGGCCTACCGCGCCCGGTACACAGAATGAGCTGGTGTCCGGCTGCAACGGCACTGGTCAGAGCCTCACGCGCCGATTCCGCCAACTCCTGATCGTGATTAACTAATGTTCCGTCAACGTCAATGAATACGAGGTGCTTCACCGTTCCATTTTCTCTGATTTGCCAGGATCGTGCCGCGGTCGTTCACTTCCGTCCAAACGCCTCGCCTCAGGAACACGTCGCCTTGGGAACAACCTCGCCTCCCGGCTATAGAATCGAACCGAGTTACGGAGTGGGGAGGGAGAGCTATGCGGCGCACACGGCAGGCCCAGCACAATCGGCAATACTCCCGCGGAACCGCCCTCGATTATTTCTTCTTCGTCTTCGCCGGGGTGGCGTCGTTGTGGCTCGCGGGGCTCATGCTTTCCGACGTCTTCCGCGCCGGCCCTTGGGTGCTCCCCACCTTCATCGGGTTTTGGGGCCTGCTCGCCTATCTCGTTCTGCCGCGCATTCATCGTATCCTCACCGCCATCTATGTGCCCGATTACTTCATCGGCCGCACCCGCACCAGTGACGGCCTCCTCGGAGACCCGGTCAATCTGGCCATCATGGGGTCTCGCGAGGATATTGTCCGCGCGATGAGTGCCGCCAACTGGACCCTCGCGGACCCGGTGAATGCCCGCTCATCGTGGCGCATCGTCACCTCCACTTTGCGTCAGACCAGTTATCCCGAGGCGCCGGTCAGCCCGCTTTTCCTCTTCGGTCGGCAGCAGGATTTGGCCTATCAGCAAGAGGTTGACGGCAACCCCAAGCAGCGCCATCACATCCGTTTCTGGCCCTGCCCGGATGGCTGGCTGCTCCCCGGTGGCCACCGCGTGGACTGGCTTGCTGCCGCCTCCTACGACACCGCCGTGGGCCTGTCCTTCTTCACCCTGCAAGTCACTCATCGTATCGACGCCAACATCGATATCGAACGCGACCATGTCATCGCCACACTTCTCCTCTCCAACCCCGGCATCGACGTCGAGATTCTGGAAAAGTTCTCCACCGGCTACCATTCCCGCAACGGCGGCGGAGATTCCATCCACACCGACGGCGACCTCCCCATCCTGGATCTGCGTACCGTCGTGAAGGAGGATTGATGAAGACTCCCGAGAAGCGGCCGGCATTCGAACCGGCCACCAGTTTGTTTCAGGGCCCGGTTTACGACCCGGCGATGCCCCGTCCAATAACGACGACGGCGGGAGCCGCTCTCGTTTTTTTGCGCTCACTTCTCAGCGCAAGCGTGCTTCTCGGTTGGGTGTCAGGATGGGACGGAATCCTCAGCGGTACCCGATTGATCGCCAACACGGTGGGGGCACTAACGGCGGCCTCCCACGAGATGATCGTGGCTGGCGTCAGCCTCATCCTGGTGGCGGACGTGGTGATGGCCGGGCTCATCTTTCTTGGGCGGAACTGGCCCCGAGTGGTCATCATGCTCTTTGTGATGCTGGATGTTCTGGTGGCCTTCTGGGCCTGGGCAAACTCGGAATATCACCTGGCCAACGGCGTGGCCTTCCAATCCCTGGCACTCGACATTCTCATCCTGTTGGCGCTCTCCAGCCACCGCACTGCCGCATATGCGCGGCGGCTGGAGAGGCCCGCAGCTCAGACTTGATCCCTCGGGGGCAAGCCTAAGTTCTGTAACTCAAGCAACCAGTTCCTTGACCTTCGCCGGGAGGTGGTCGGTCCAGGCGGCGCGAATGTCCTCGATGCCTTCGACCTCGCGGGGAGTGCCGTAAGGCTCCTTGAAACGGTCTCCCTCAAAGGGCAGCGCCCCCAAGGCAACAAGCTGCTCGGGCGTCAAAGCGCCCTCACCCAACAGCCTTCGGGCGTAGGCGAACAGGTGCGGGTAGTCCGCCACCGCCGCAGCCCAGAACCCCAGGTGGGAACGGTACTCAAGGTCCAGACCGATGAGGAATGCGACAAACTCCAGATCGGCCACGGTCAACACGTCACCCACCAGGTAGTCGCGGTGACTCAGATGCCATTCCAGCTGGCCGAGCCGTGCGTACAGCAGCCGGGTGGCGCTGAGGCGGGCTTCGTCGTCGCCGGAAAAGAGGGAACGCTCTACTCCGGCGAAGAGGTCATCGTGAATTTGGGCAATCTGGTGGTCGATCTCGCCGCGCAGGTGCTGCGGGTAGAGAACGCCGTCCGGGTCGAGGAGGGCGACGGTGCGGCTGAGCCAGCGCCAGTCGTCGCTCACCAAGGTGCCGCCAGCGTCGTAGAAGGCCGGGATGGGGTCGGGACCACCGTGCACCGGGACGTCTTTTTCCAAGCCGAGGAGGCTCAGCGCGGCGAGTGCGGCTCGCGAGCGCAGGGACTCGACGTTGGCGACGATCTGGTAGTAGACGGCGGGGTCGGGTTCGACGGGGCCGGGCAGACCGGGGGCGTCGGCCACGAATTCGCCGACTGCGTTGATGATTCCGGACGGGCGATGAGCTGCGATACTCACGAGGTTCTCCTGGGGTGAGACGGGGCGAGGGGGAAGGGAAAGTTCGGGGATACGATAGCTGAAGACGTAGAGGCGCTGGCCGGAATCGACCACTCCCGTTTCACGCTCGGGGCGGCGCACGAATCCGTAGCGCAGGTAGAGCTGGTGCGCGGCGGTCATCTGCGGGCTGGAGTGAATCTCGATGTCGTGGAAGCCGCCCTCACGGGCGAGGGAAACCACGTGGTGAACGAGTGTCCAGCCGAGGTTGAGGCCGCGTCCGCGCGGATGCACACCCAAGATGTTGAAGGTGTACTTCTCGTCCGTGTGGACGTCCGGACGCGGGGTGAGAACCACGCCGAGGATACCCTCGGGATCGGCTACCACCCAGACGTGCGAACTCTTGGCCCGCTCCGAAATGTATGCGAGATGCTCGTGATACCACGGCGTCACCCAACAGCCCGTCGAGAATGCCTCTTGCAGTACGCGGCCCACCTCCGGATACTCTTCCGGGTGAGCCAAACGCATCTCGCGGCCCCCGCCCAAGTCCTGCCGCACCAGGTGCGGTGGAAGAAGGCGATCGTCCTGCTTGGTCATGGCATTCCTCTTTCGGGTTGTTCGTTGGTGAACTGTAGATTGTTAGGTTCGAGTGCCGGATGGTCTTGGTGGTGGGTCGCACCCACCACCAAAACCCACCCCGTCGGTTCGGGTTACGGCGACACGTCTGGACGGGCAGTTCTTGTTTCTTCGGTGAAGGAGCTGTGAGCTAGCTGTCTGTTGTAGGAGATGTTGGGAGTTCGGGATCCGGCGGGGCACTCGATTGGAGTGAAGAGACTGGCGTCAGCGCAGGCAGCGGGTGGTGCAGCCGCCGCTCGGCGACGGCGTAGCGGCGGGCACGAAGCTCAAAGGTTGCGGAGGCGCGCTCCTTCGAATCCTCGCCATCCTCGTCCGTCTCCTCTTCAGGCCGGTACGGGTGAACGGCATCGCGGGCAAAGGTGGAGCCGTCAATGATGACCTCCTCCAGATCCTCCAGTGCGTGCAGATCCTCCAGCGGATTCCCACGGGCGATGATGAGATCGGCGCGGTACTCGGGGAGCAGGGCACCTGTCACTCCGGCCAACCCGGTGGCCGCAGCGGCCCGGGTTGTGGCGGAGAGCAACACCTCGTAGCGCGGGATTCCCGCCAGTTCCAACTGCTGCAGCCCATAGTGATAGGCGCTCGCGGGAATAACGGCACCAATGTCGTGGCCGGTCACCAGTTGCACGCCGTGCTCATAGAGCTGACGCGCCCGCGGCGCCATGGTCTCGCCGGGCACCGGCGGCCAGCTGGGCGGACTGCACACATCCACGAACACGCCAGCCTCGGCGATGCGGTCCGCAAGCCAGGGATCAAAGGAGGTGCGGCCGTCGTCGTCGATAAAACTGCCGTGGGCGATGTAGGAGATGCCGGCGTCCACCGCTCGGCGGATTCCCTCGGTGGAGTGGGCGTGCGCGGCGGTGTGTTTGCCGAGGCGGGTGGCTTCTCCGACGAGCGCGCGCAACTCCTCTTCGGTAAACTGCGGTTTCCACGGCGAGGTGTTGGTGGACATAAATCCGCCGGTGGCCATCACCTTGATGACGTCCACGCCCGCCTTGTGATGCTCGCGGACTTGCTTGCGGATGTCGTCAATGGAGTCCACCTCCGCGCCGTTCGTCCAGGAGTGTCCCGCGGACGTGGTGAGCTGCGGGCCCGCGGCGACAACGTTCGGACCAGCAACAACGCCCGAATTGATCGCCTCGCGCAGCGCCACGTCCGCGAAGTATCGTGAGCCGAGAGACTGCACCGTGGTCACGCCGATGGAGGCGAGCTGGCGCGCGATCGTCACCGAGGAGATGGCGGCGAGGGAGCGCGCGTGCAGCTGCGGGTCCGGCGTGGTGAGAGGGAAAACTGTCTCGTAGGAGGCAAGATGCGCATGCGTCTCGATGAGGCCGGGCAGGATCGTCGCGCCGGGATGCGCTTCGATGGGGAGGTTCGCGTACTCGGCGGGAAGTTCGGCGCGCGGCCCAACCCAACGGATGGTTCCGTCGCTGATAACGACCGCCGGGTCGGCGATAACGTCCGCGCCCGTCGCCAGGAACGCCCGGTCCGCGGCGATGACGCGGCTCGCTGGCGCGTGCGGAGCGTCAAGACCGCGGGGCGGCTGCCAAGTAAAAGACATATTTCACCTTTGATGGTTGTGGATTGAGGTAGCTGGCCTGCATATCGTTGCCGTATTTTGCCCGGGCGGCAGATATTTGCCACGTGGTCCATATACGTCGATGAAATGTTGGCGAGACGCCGGGCGGATAACCCAGATAGGCAGAGAAACCACCATTTTGGCAAGAAACCACGGAAAGGACAGCGCCATAAGAGTGGTCTCTCGCGCGAACCGTTGTTTCTTCATTCCTGATCACGTGGGCAATCGTTGCCAGCGATATGGCGCGGGGTAACGTTCGATTTCGACTTCCCGAGTTCTATTACTACACGGAGGTCAGTTCGCTCAAACACCTCGGTTCTCACAGGTGGTGTGGAGCCGCGCTCAAACACGACGCCGGACGTGAGAAACCCGCAGAGCCAAACGCGAGAAGCCTGACCGCTCGTTATAGCCGACAGGACACCGTGGGGAGGCAACACATTCGCGCAAGCGTCGCGCTCGCGATAGCAACAGGCGGCACTGCGTGCGGCTGGTTGTTCATGTGGCCTCCTCAATTAAGTACCTTGAGAATAACCTGACAAACCTATACCTACAACCCCTATCTGAAATATGGAATATTAGTTGGGGATGCGTGAAGGTGGGGACGAGCGAATGTGAAGGCGAGCGACAGACAGAAGTCCCGCTGCTCTCGGCCGAGAAGAAACAGATACCGGAGGGCGAGAATAACGGGTGTTTTCCTGACGTCAACCAACTTCGCGGTTACGGTTAGTTCTACACGCAATGGCCGCGCTCCTATCGAGGATCATGTGCCACGAGGGAAGGAAAACGTCATGCTTCTTACCACAACAGCTACCGTCGAGGGCTACCCCATTCAGCGTTACCTCGGACTGGTCTCTGGCGAAACGATCTCCGGTGTCAATGTCATCAAGGACATCACCGCCGGTTTCCGCAACTTCGTCGGTGGGCGTTCGGCAAGCTACGAACAGGAAATTCAGGCTGCCTACAACACGGCAATTTCCGAGATGACCCAGCGCGCTCAAGCGATGGGTGCCAACGCCATCGTGGGGATCAGAGTGGACTATTTCACCGCAGGGACAGACAACGGCATGCTTGCCGCCATCGCCAACGGAACGGCCGTCATTATCTGACCTAGCCCCACTGTGAAGTCTCGGCGAACATGTTCAATGAGAGTTCTTGTCCGCTCAGGTGATCCGCCAGCCTCGTTATCAGATCCAGCGCCGCACCGGAACTCATTCGCTCGATGTGGCAGGATATCGGCATGATCATCTCGCGCGGTTGGGGAATTTTAGCGTTCATCTCCATTGGACTCTCGATCTACCTGACAACCATCTTTGCGGAGATGTCTGGCGTGACGATGGCAACCCTAACGTGGCAGGCAATCCCTGCATTTTTCATCGGGGGCCTGGCCGTCTTTCTCTTTGGACGCCACGTCAATCTGGTGCGTCCCACCCGGATTTTTTCACACAACCGCGCGGTGACGAACGGCTATGTTGTCCCGTCGCTGGACGGCACCTATTCGCCACTTCCGTTGGAGGACCAACCGCCGCTCAACGCGGCGGAAATTCACCTGCTCAAACGCCACCGTAATCGGCACACATTGTTCTGGATTCCCATGCAATGGTGGGGTCTCACATACCCTCTCTTGGGACTGGGTATCACAATCGTCAACACCCAATAGTGGGCAATCACACTGAGAAGAATCCGAAATGGACGGCACTTCACCAGCCTGTCCACACCTCCGCCGACCTGTGGTTACACACCGAGAATCGACTCATTCCAACCACTTCGAGCAACTTGTTTCACCTCCTTGTTCAGAGGAGAATCGTTGAAAGACCAAGTAATTCTCTGTCCGTCGAGAACGAGACACCCTGAAGTCTGGAGGAAAATCCCATGGCGACGCCACGGATGGCTAACGTTAGCTTCCAGCGAGTTCTGGCCGTCGGTATGCTCCCAGCACTCATGCTCTGGGTGATCTTCCAGCTGTGGCCCGGGCCGCTCATCTCCTTCGCTCTTCTCGCTATTCCACTCACGGCATTGGTCGCCACCATTCCGCTACAAGAAAGTAAAGTCCCGGTAGACGAGTCGCTTCTCGCCGCTCTGCTCAGCGCCCTCGCCGTAGGAGCATTTTCGCTCATACGCGGCTGGAGTGACTCGGGTACCTACATGCTTATCTTCGCCGGAGTTCCGCTTCTCGCAATGGCCCCAGCCCTCATCCTCGCCTTCAAGGGCAGAATCCCTCGCGTGACCACAGCGATCGCCACTGCCACTCTTTTGGTCTGGGCTCTCATCCATGGATTGGGATTCGGACTGAACTATCTCCTGCCAGCTACGATTCTCGGGATCGCCACCATTGTTGCATTTCGGACACCCAGCAACGGTCACATCCCAACAGCAATCTCGGGAGTCAACACGTCGTCGTCGACAATATGAGACGCACGTAAATTTCACTCGCACTTCCCTTCTGCTCGTATCGTCGGCTAGGCTAACCCGCATGGCAACGTTGATCTGAGTGGACAGCACCCCAAGAGGCCCGGCCCGGCCGTGATGTAGAAACCGCATCCCGCCCGCCGCGAGCACGTGACTGTCCTGCGCGCCCATTTCCGGCTCCAGATCTTCGAAGGACATCATGCCCATCTCATCCGTCATTTCCCTGCGCAACGTCCACTTTTCGTGGCCGGACGGCACACCCGCACTCACCGGGATCAACGGCACGTTCAATCCGGGCCGCACCGGGCTCATCGGCCGTAACGGCTCCGGCAAATCCACACTCCTCAAACTCATCGCCGGAATCCTCACGCCCACGAGCGGCCAGATTGAGGCCGTGGGCGAGGTGGGCTATCTGCCACAAACGCTCACTCTGACGCCCGGTTCCACGGTGGCGAGCCTTCTCGGGGTCGACGGCGTCCTCACCGCACTGCGCAACATCGAGTCCGGAAGTATCGACGAACGTGACTTCGATACCGTGGGCGATGACTGGGACATCGAGGCCCGCGCAGATGAAGCGCTGCACCGCATCGGTTTCTCGGCGGTGGACCTCGACCGCGGTGTCTCGGAGGTGTCCGGCGGCGAGGCAATGCTCATTGCCATCTCCGGACTGCGACTGCGCCGCACACCCATCACCCTTCTCGACGAACCCACCAACAACCTCGACCGCGCCACCCGCGCCGTCCTCACCGACCTGATCGACGAGTGGCCCGGCAGCCTTGTGGTGGTTAGCCACGACTTGGAACTGCTCGAACACATGGACCACACCGCGGAGATTTACGGCGGCGAACTCACCACCTTCGGCGGGCCGTACTCCACATGGAAGGAGCATCTGGAGCAAGAGCAGGCTGCCGCGCTTCAGGCCGCTCGCTCGGCGGAGCAGACTCTCAAGGTGGAGAAACGCCAGCGTATCGAGGCCGAGACCAAGATTGCTCGGCGCGAACGCACAGGCAGGAAGGCCGCGAAAGAAGGGGGCTTACCCCGCATGGCCGCGGACCATCTCAAGAAGAAGGCTCAGGCTTCCGCGGGAGCCACCCGCACCAACCTGGACAGCAAGGTACGTGCCGCACAGGAGGCGCTTGACGCTGCTGATTCCCGCGTGCGCGACGAGGAGCACATCCGCTTGGATCTGCCCGATCCCGGGGTTCCGCGCGGCCGACGCATCGCCGCGTTGAGCGACGGCGAGCGCACCATCATCGTTCAAGGTCCGGAGCGGGTGGCGATTGTCGGTGCGAACGGCACGGGTAAGACCACTTTCCTCGAAGCCCTCGTGAACCGCACGCCCCCGCCCGCTGGCCTTCCCGTCAGGTTGCCACGCGGCGAGCTCCACGTGGATCTCGTCGGTTATTTGTCGCAACGCCTCGACGGACTGGAGGAGCGCCGCGACGCCGTCGACAATGTGCGTGAGGTGGCACCGGATGTCGATCCCGGAACCATTCGCAATCGGCTCGCCCGGATGCTACTTCGCGGAGACAGCGTGTATCGGCCGGTGGGAACGCTCTCGGGCGGCGAACGTTTTCGGGTGGCGTTGGCGCGTCTGCTGCTCGCTGATCCTCCGGCTCAACTTCTCGTACTGGATGAACCCACAAACAACCTCGATATCACCAGCGTGCAACAGCTTGCCGAAGCCCTCGACGCCTACCGCGGCGCACTCATCGTGGTGAGCCACGACTTCGGTTTCCTGCGGCGGATCGGAATTGACACCGTCGTCGAACTCACCGGAGACGGGCAGCTGCGCCAATGTGCACAGTTGGAGGAGTGAAGCGCCTGGTCCTTCCAGTCACATGAATTTTATGGCGGAGAGAGCGGGGTGAGTGCCAATAATGGCACACAGCTCGCTCTCGCCGCCCCAAAGTTCTCCACTACCGGGCCAATCAGTACTTCGCGCCCTCCAGGGGCTTCGCAGCCGGGGCAACAATCGCGGCAATCACGGCCGTGGCCGTCACAAACAGCAAGGCGTGCAGGATTCCGACGTGATCGCCAAGGAATCCGAGGAGCGGTGGCCCTGAAAGGAAGGCCCCGTAGCCAATAGTAGAAACCACGCTGATGCGCAACGCCGCACGCTGCGGGTCATCCGCCGCAGCCGACATTCCCACAGGGAACGCAAGACTCGCGCCCACGCCCCAAATCGCCGCACCGATGAAAGCCAACGTAACGTTGCCGAACACCACGAGCAGGCTGCCCACGATCGCGGCGCCAAACAGCACCTGGAGAACCACTACTCGACCGTAGCGATCGAGCATTTGCGTGCCAAAGATACGACCCGCCGTCATGAAGATCAGGAACACAGCAAGCGACATGACGCCCGTTGCATTGCTCACCCCGTGCCCATCCACGAACGCGATCGCCATCCAGTCGTTCGCGGCGCCCTCGGCGAACGATCCAGCCAGCACCATGACGCCAATGAGGAGTGTGCGCGGCTCGGTCCAGGCGGAACGTGCGGAGGTGACGGGGCGGGCGCCGTCGTCGTTCGAATCATCCGAAACGCCGCGACCATCAAGGCGAGCGGAGATCATCACCGGACAAACGACGGCGACCCCGCCGAGCAGTAGCGCCATCACTCCCAGGTGCAGGTACATCGGGACGTCGAGAGCCACCATGCCCGCGCCCACAAGTGCACCCGCGACGGTGCCACCGGAGAACGCGGCGTGGAACCAGGACATGATGGACTTTCGGCTCGCCTGTTCGACGACGGCGCCCACCAGGTTCTGGGCGACATCCCACAGTCCTACACCCAAGCCGAAAAGCAACAGGCCAGGCATGACGAGATAGTGGCTGTCCCCCAACCCCACGGCCGCAAGCGCAAGGACGAAACCGGGGATAACGACGAAAGCCGCAGCTCGGATGGCGCGCCGCGCTCCCAGCGAGGAGACGATCCGGCCAGCAAGCGGAAGCCCGATGAGCGATCCCGCCGAAATTGCCAGCAGCATGACGCCCTGCTGGCCGGGAGTGAGGTTCAAAGTGTCCTTGATATCCGGGAGCCGGGACATCCAGGAAGCAAACGCAAATCCGTTCATCGCGAACAGGATAAAAATGGCGTCGCGGGTACGCGATATCTCCCGAGCTGAGTACTCAGAAATAGTGCTGTGGTCAGTGCTCATTGATCGCTTTCCCGTTTCATGCAAATCTTCAACCGTGCCAGTTTAGAAGCGCCGTGCGCCGAGTAGGGAATCCTCCGGCGAGAGTGGACCGATATCACTTTCCCGCAGCCGGGATCTTTATGGCTTCGGGTTGGGCGACGTCACACACGGGCGGCGTACTAACTGGAATTATTCAGGACGTTTGGCCCAGCGGACGTCGTCGTTCACTCGCCAGCCGATATATGCAACAGATTATTACCGGAAAAACCCGCACTTATTCGACAAACGTTGAGTAGCCTAGCGACAGGACGTGAGAGGGACACGTTCGCCGAGACGCATGTCTGGTTCCAAGCGACAGGCGTCGGTTAAGAGATTGCACCGATAGGTTGGTCATAGCCAAGAACTGTTGGTGTGGTTTTTGGGAAGTGTCGCTCCACGTCAGAGACTCTGCGCTTTATCCAAGCGCACCATCACTCTTGAAAGGCAGCGATGTCCAAGAACCTCATCGAGGTCCCACCCGACCACGAAACAGCCAAGGGCGCCGGGCGCGTTATGACCATGTCCACCATCGCATTCACTCTGATGTTTGCGGTGTGGCTCATGTTCGGCATCCTCGGAATTCCGATCCAGAAGGAACTCGGGCTCTCCGACGTCCAGCTCAGCTGGATCTCCGCCGTGGCTGTTCTCAACGGCTCCATGTGGCGCCTGCCCGCCGGCATCTTGGCCGACCGCATCGGCGGCCGCAAGATCACCATCTTCATGCTGTTCTTGGCCGCGGTCCCCACCTACCTGGTGTCCATCACGCACAGCTACACCATGGTCTTGGTGCTCGCCTTCCTCGTTGGATTCGCGGGCAATCTCTTCAGCGTGGGCGTTTCCTGGAACTCGGCCTGGTACGGGCAGGATCGCAAGGGCCTCGCGCTCGGCGTGTTCGGCGCGGGTAACGTGGGTGCCTCCGTCACCAAGCTCATTGGACCGGTGCTCATCACAGCCACAGCCGGCAGCACCTTCTTCCTGGGTATCCAGGGCGGGTGGCGTCTCATCCCGGTGATCTACGCAGTCCTTCTGGTGATTACTGGCGTCGCCACCTGGCTCATTGCACCGCAGGTCGATCGTGCGCCGGGCAAGTCGCAGCCGCTCAGCGCCATGCTGGCACCCCTCAAGCAGGTCCGCGTGTGGCGCTTCAGCCTCTACTATGTGGCCGTCTTCGGCGCCTACGTGGCGCTCTCCGCATGGCTCCCGAAGTACTACGTGGACAACTTCGATATCAGCCTCGCCCAGGCGGGCCTGTTGACCGCCACCTTCATTTTCCCGGCGTCGCTGCTGCGGCCCGTTGGCGGCTGGATGAGCGATCGCTGGGGACCACGCAAGGTCATGTACCTTACCTTCGGGGTCATGCTGGCCACCTCCGGCATCCTCATGATGCCCAACGGCTTCCTCACCATCGTCCACCCGGACGGCTCACAAACCACCCACCTCGCCTACGAAATGCATCTCATTCCCTTTGCCATCCTGGTATTCCTTCTGGGCTACGCCATGGGCCTCGGCAAGGCCGCCGTATACAAGCACATCCCGGACTACTTCCCGGACAACGTCGGCTCCGTCGGCGGACTCGTAGGCATGTTCGGCGGACTCGGCGGATTCTTCCTTCCCCCGCTCTTCGCCTACTCCAAAGCCTTCTCCGGCTTCCCCAGCTCCACCTTCTTCTGCATCTTCATCCTCGTGCTCGTCTGCGCCGCATGGATGCACATCACCATTCACCAGATGATGTCCCAAGCGAACCCCGAGCTCGCACGGGACATCGATCGGAACTAAGCCACCACGCATCTACCAATCAGATCGCCGTCGCCATGAATGCGATCACTACACAGAGGAGTTCACCGTGAGCGCTGCTCGAGAAGTCCAAGGAGATTGGCTTCAATCATGGGATCCTGAGGATCCAGAAAAATGGGACAAGAAGCTTGCCAACACCACGCTGCTCGTCACCACATTCACCCTGACGCTGTGCTTTGCCGCATGGTTCCTGCCCAGTGCCATCATTCCCAAGCTCAACGCCCTGGGATTTGAGTTCACCAAGTCCCAGTTGTACTGGATGGCCGCCATGCCCGGTCTCTCCGGTGGCATCATGCGCCTCATCTGGATGGTTCTCCCACCCATTATGGGCACCCGCAAGATGGTCGCCTTGACCACCCTCCTACTTGTCCTTCCAGTTCTTGGCTGGGGCTTCGAGGTCACCAACCCGAACGTGCCCTACTGGCGCCTCATGGCGCTGGCTTTCCTCGCAGGCATCGGTGGCGGCGCATTCTCTGGCTTCATGCCCTCCACCTCGTACTTCTTCCCACGGCGCATGCAAGGAACGGTACTCGGCATCCAGGCTGGCATCGGAAACTTCGGCGTATCACTGGTGCAGCTGCTGTCTCCGTGGCTCGTCACCTTCGGAATGTTCGGATTCCTCGGCTCACAGATGATGCAGGTACCGGGCAAGGAGTCGGTGGTTGTCTGGTATCAGAACTCGGCGCTGGTCTACATCCCGTTCATCATCGTGGGCGCTATTTGGGCCTACATTGCTCTGCGTTCAGTGCCGATCAAGGCAAATATCAAGCAGCAGTTCGATATCTTCGGCAACCAGGACACCTGGTGGATGACACTGCTCTACATCATGACGTTCGCGACCTTCTCGGGCCTCTCCGCCCAGTTTGGTCTCCTCATGTCCAACCTCTACGGAGCGGGAAACTCGGAGATCGTTGAGGGCGCCGGCGCCACCGCAACCCTCCTCATCGACGGATACTCCGTACCGGACCCGGTCAAGTACGTCTTCCTCGGGCCGCTCGTTGGTGCCGGTGCACGTGTGCTCTTCGCTCCACTCACCGACCGCATGGGTGGTGCAATCTGGACACTGGTTTCCGGTATCGGCATCCTCGGCTCGGTGCTCTACACCATCCCTTCGCTCACCCCTGACGTCACAAATGCGGCAACCCTAAGCTCCGGCTTCAACCAGTTCCTCTGGGGCATGCTCGCCATCTTCCTCTTCTCAGGTATTGGCAATGCCAGTACCTTCAAGCAGATGCCGATGATCTTTGAGCGGCGCCAGGCTGGCGGCGTGATCGGATGGACCGGCGCAATTGCAGCCTTTGGCCCGTTCTTCTTCGGTATCGGACTGACCACCTTCGGCGCCACAGTCTTCTACTACATCGGCGCTGCCTGGGCCGTGATGTGCATCGGTATCACCTGGTGGCGTTACGCCCGCCCGGGTGCTCCCAAGAAGAGCTAGCCTCCAGTTCTACCCAGATCGAAGTTCTGGAGACTACGTAGCACATCAGAACTTCGTGAATAAATGTTGTGGCCCCGGAGCGATTCGTTGAGAATCGTTCCGGGGCCACACGCATGTTCCATGCATCGAGAATTCTTGCCTTGAGCTGTCTCACCCTAGGAGGTTTCAGTTCGGTGAAAAATCATGACTTCTTCTCCGTTGCTTCGCGCAGGATCTGCTCAACGAAGACGGACAGGGACAGCTCCGCATCGATGGCGGCATGCTTAACCTGTTTCACCAGCTCCGGCGGCAGATACACATTGAATTGGACCTTGTTCGGTTTCTCTACCATGCCGTAATGCTAGCATTCTAGGAATCTCCAATTCAACAGTTCTGTCCGCACACTTTCCTAGGTGGCCTCCACAGTGACATCCCGTGCCGCATGCGGCACGGCTTGCCGCCCACAGGCCACTTAGAAACAAAAACTCGCCCAATACAGTTGTGTCCCCCGTGATCGAAGCCCGATCACGGGGGACACAACAATTCTCACGGAGATGACACTCCAACAAACGCGAGAACGCTACCGAATACGCACACCGGCTGGCTGCACGGAGATCTCCACCCGCGTAGTTTCATCCAGGTCGTCGCCGTCCACTTCAAAGATGCGCGGTTCGGACAACTCCACCACCGCGGAGGTCAGCCGCCGATGCGCCACACTCTCACTGTCCTGCGCCCCGTCACCAGCGCCGCCGAGGAAGCGCTTGAGGCCGTTGTCCCACACCATGTTCTTCAGTGTGTCCGTCCAGCCAGCAATGCCTTCGCTACCCAGAACGATAAGGTCAAGTTCACCATCGCTCGGGTCAGCATCCGGCAGCAGCGTCAGGCCACCCTGTAGGGTCCCGCAGTTACCCACAATGAACGTGTGTACATCCTGACCCTCCGGATCACCGCCATCCAGCCCCAGCCTAATGTTGATGACCTCGCTCGCAGACAGCGCCCGGCCCAGCGACTCCACATAGGCGAGCCAACCGGCCTTTGCCTTGAGGTCGTCATTCGTTTCGGTGATCATATGGGCGTCAATTCCGAAACCAGCCATCACCACGAAGGCGTGCTTCTCGGTACCGGAGCCAACCGTCACCTCAGCCCAGCCCACGTCAATCAGAGTGGCCGTCCCTTCGAGGACACGCGTGAGCGCCGCCGCCGGATCCCCCAGCGGAACCTCAAGATTACGTGCAAGAAGGTTGCCTGTACCTAGCGGAACGATTCCAAGATCCACGTCTGCTTCAACCTCAGCCAGGTACTCGGCCACCGCACGGACAGTCCCGTCACCGCCCGCGGCAACCACAACGTCCACCCCAGCATCCAGTGCATCCTTCGCCGGGCCGCGTCCGGGATCGTCCTCTTTGGTTTCAAACCATGAGATCTCAGGCGCTTCGGCCAGTTCGGCTGTGGCGTCCTGCCAGGCAGTTTCCAGTGTCTCCTTCTCTGTCTTTGAAGGGTTCCATACGATTCCGACGTGCGTGGCAGCCATGTTTCAACCTTCCCTTGACGGTAGCTTTTACCCGTAATCCTGCTGGAGATGGGGATGAATGTCCAGAGTCGTGGCTGGCTTTTGGCCGCACTAACCCCAAAACACGCCAAATTGTCTTAGGCTGGAAGTGGCACGTGGCGCCCCTCACACAGCGCCTCCTGTCTCACCCACACAAAGAACGCGTTCAGAACGAGGGAGTTCACATGAAGGCAGTACAGTATCGAGAAATCGGGGGCTCACCCGAAGTTGTTGAAATCGACGATCCCACACCCGGCCCCGGTCAGGTGCTCCTCAAAATGACGGCCGCGGGCCTGTGCCACTCGGACATCGCCGTCATGTCCTGGGACAAGGACCAATATCAGTGGGACCTCCCACTCACACTCGGCCACGAGTGTGTTGGACGAGTGATCGACGCCGGCCCCGCCGCCCGCCAACTCGTCACCATGGGCGAGGATGTTCTCGTCTACGGCCCCTGGGGCTGTGGTCGTTGCCGCCAGTGCGCCCAAGGCTACGAGAACTATTGCGAGAACGCGGCTCGCCTCGGCATCTATCCGCCCGGCCTCGGCCGCCCCGGTGGCCTCGCCGAATACATGCTGGTGGATCGCGCCCGCTACCTCGTCCCCATCGGCGACCTTGACCCCATCAAGGCCGCTCCACTGACGGACGCCGGCCTCACCCCGTACCACGCGGTAATGCACTCACTACCCAAGCTGAAGTCGCATTCCACGGCGGTTGTCTTCGGCGTGGGCGGGCTCGGACACGTGGCGATTCAGCTGCTCAAGCACCTGACGCCGTCGACGGTCATCGCACTCGATGTCTCTCAGAAGAACCTTGACCTGGCACGCCAGGTGGGCGCGGATTACGTTTTCAAATCCGACCAGGAAGCCGTCAAGGCAGTCAAGGATCTCACCCAGGGCCTCGGCGCCGAGGTGGTCTTCGACTTCGTTGGCATCCAGGCAACGGCTGACCTCGGCGCGAAGATGACGCGCGTACGCGGCGACTGGAACCTCGTCGGGATCGGCGGCGGCGTGGCGAAGGTCGGATTCGGCCTGCTCCCCTACGAGTGTCAGGTATTCTCGCCCTACTGGGGGACGCGTTCCGACCTGTACGACGTCGTGGACCTCGCCCGCAGGGGCATCATCAACATCCACACCGAGACGTACTCCTTGGACGACGCTCCCGAGGCCTACCGCCGCCTGCATGACGGCGAAATCGTGGGCCGCGCAGTCATCGACCCACAGATCAAGGGCTCGGTGCTCGAAGGAACGGCCGCCAAGTAGCTGAATTGTCGATCTCTCGCCGGGATTGATTAGTCGCGAAGATTTGACTGCGCTGAGGGGATCGTTGCGGATAAATAACCGTATCGATCCCCTCAGCGCACGTAAATTTTCTTCAGGCCACCAGTGCCCCGTTGGCGTCCGTTTTTCGACGACGGCGTCGCGTCCCTACCGCGCCGGCACAACAGGTCCGTTACCTCGGAGTTCGTCGCCAAGAGTCAGAGTAGCGACGAACAGATGACCAGACGGAGGGCCCTTCCACTTTGTATGAAAGGAAGGACCCGCTGTCATGTGGCTACTTTCCGCTGGCGTCGCATCCCCATCACGCCGTCACGACAGGTCCGTTACCTCGGAGTTCGTCAGCGCAAGGTCCGTCACGTCAGTGCCGCAACGACCTTGTGCACAGCACGAGCAACCTCATCGAAATCGCGATTCTCCACATCGAGGGCACCATGGATCGTCAGGCCCTCGATGAGCGCGTCAATGGTGCGCGCCACCTCGGGTTCGAAGTACAGCTCCAGCGCGGCACGACTGCGCGCCATCCAACTGGACGTGATGCTGCGGAAAGTTTCGTTACGCGCGGAAAGAGTGTAGAGCTCATGGGTGAGCACAAGATCGCGTTGGTCACCAAAGACATCGTCGCGAATGATCGCGATGACCGCCTCGCAGGCTGACTCCACGTCGGTAGCGCCGCGCATCCGGCGTTCGAAACGTCCGGCCACTTCTTCGGCAAAGCGAGTAAATGCCTCTTCCAAGAGGTTGTCCATGTTGACGAAGTGGTACGTCATCGATCCGAGCGGAACATCCGCGGCCGTTGCGATTTTTCGATACGACGCACCGGCAACACCCACCTCGGCGATGACGTCAAGGCAGGTGTCAATGATGCGGTCACGCCGCTCTGGGTCGTTGCGCCGCGGACGACGTTCGATGGTGGACATGCAGTTCACCATACCCGAAGTCGTTGCGAGCATTCACTTTTCGTTGCGGCGCAGCCCTTCGCGGCGCGTGGTCGTCCGCGATCCGCAATAGCACGTATGGTCGTCCACGATCCGCCACAACACACATCCCACCGCGAACCGCCACGGCACCTATCCCACCGCGAGCCGATTCCGCACCCACCACGCCGTCCACGCCGTGGGCTCAGCTTGCCTCGCCCCGCCTCTCCATGCCTAGGATGGGCCCACACGGGAGTCCGGTAGGCCGGGCTGAGAGGAAGGTAACCAACCTTCGACCGTCGAACCTGATCTGGGTCATGCCAGCGCAGGGAGGACAACTCTAATGACCCGTGCCCCTCTATTTGAAAGGGCACGTTTTCATGTGCTTCCACGTATCGTCTTTTGACAGCTGCGACGCTTCACAGCCTCACCAACTACCCCTTCACCCCGCACCCCAGGCCGCCCCACACCGGCGCGCGGCAAAAATTCTGGCAGCGGGCACCGCAGTCGTTCTCACACTGACTGCCTGCGGCTCCACGACCTCCGGATCCCCAACATCCGGCTCCTCAACCTCCAGTTCCGCGACCGGCGCGGACCAGCCCGCCGACATCACCTTCGCCCTGGATTGGGCTCCCAACACCAATCACATCGGTGTTTACGTCGCCCAAGAGCTCGGCTATTTCGACGATGCCGGGTTGGACGTGGAGATTCTCCCCTACGGCTCGACGAACGTATTGCAGCTCGTTTCCGCAGGCGAGGCGGATTTCGGCATCGGCAGCCAGTCATCGGTACAAATGGCACGCACGGCGGGCCTCGACGTGATCTCTGTCCTCTCTGCCACCCAAACGGACGCGGGCCGTCTCGTCACCATGGAGAGCCGCGAGGACATCACCCGGCCCAAGAATCTCGACGGCAAGATCTTCGGCGGCTTCGGCTCCCCGTTGTATGCGGCCATCGTCAAGAAGATGATTACCGCCGACGGCGGCACGGGCGAGTTCACCGAAGTCTCGCTGGACACCGGCAGCTACGAGGCACTCTCGCAGGGCAAGATCGATTTCACGCTCTCGGTTTCCACTTGGGAGGACGTCCAGGGCGAGATCGAGAATCGGCCCTACCGCGCCTTCCGTTACCAGGATTACGGCGTGCCGGATCAGCACTCGCTCGGCATCGTCTCCAGTGACGCGTTCCTTTCTTCGCGTCACGACGACGCCGCCGCGTTCGTCCAGGCCGTCGCCCGCGGCTTCGACTACGCCGCCAAAAACCCGAAGGAAGCAGCCGACCTCCTCATTCAGGCCAACCCCGACACCCTCGGTACCGCCGAGGAACTTGTTCACCGCAGCACCGAGCTGCTGGCATCGGAGTTCTTTGTCAGCGAGGATCGCCCCGTCGGTGCCACCAGCCCCAAGATGTGGGAGAACTACGGCTCCTTCCTCTTCAACAACGGCATCCTAGTGGATAAGGAGGGCAAGCCGCTCACCGAAGAACCGGACTGGAGCGAGTACTTCACCAACGAGTTCGTGGGATGAGTACCCGGAATCCCCAAGTTCATTCTGATTTTTCCCGACGACGACGCGATGTCACCGCGCTAGTCTCCCGGGTTTCGCCGCCGACACTCGCGTTTGTCGCACTGCTTGGGGTGTGGCAAGCAGTTTCTACGGCGCAGTTGGTGCCACCGGACATGCTTCCCGCGCCGACAAGGATTGCCTCCGCTGGTTTCGGGGAGCGGGCCACACTGTATCAGCATGCGCTGCCCACTCTGACGGCCACGCTGGCAGGTTTCTCCCTCTCCGTCTCTTTTGCCTTCGTGACGGCTGCCTTCCTCGATTTCTTTGGGTGGGTGCGGCGGGCATTGCTTCCGCTGCTCATCATGACGCAGACGCTTCCGCTCATCGCTCTGGCTCCCCTGGTGGTGCTGTGGTTTGGGTTCGGGCTGCTACCGAAGGTTCTGCTCGTCGCCTTCGTTACCTACTTCCCCATGGTGGTGGGGTTCCTACGCGGCTTCGATTCGGCCGAGCCGGAGGCGGAGCGGCTACTTCGCTCGATGGGTGCAGGGAGGTGGACCGTGTTTCGGATGGTGCGGCTTCCCTCCGCCATCCCCTCCTTCTTCTCCTCGCTGCGCATCTCCATTACCTACGCGGTGGTGGGAGCCATCTTTGCTGAGTATGCCGGGGCGACCCACGGACTCGGGGTGTACATGCAATCGGCCAAGAACGTGTTCCGCACGGATCTGGTGCTGGCGGCCGTCGTCGTCAGTACCGTACTCACCCTCGCGCTCTACGCGAGCGTGACGATCATCGAACGCCTTGCGGTCCCCTGGCTTCGCATCGAACAGGGAGGCGCACAATGAGTGCCGCGATGGATGGAGCGAGGCATGGGGCGGCGCGCGGGGCACTGGAGGTTCGCAGTGTCAGCAAGAGTTTTGGGAGCAAGCGGGTTCTTGACCGGGTCTCGCTCACGATCCATCCCGGAGAGATCGTGGCGCTGGTGGGGCCCAGCGGCAGCGGAAAGTCCACGCTTCTCAACGTGCTGATTGGCGCGTTGGAACCGGATCACGGAGAGATTCTTGTGGACGGCGAACCGATCCCGGAACGCGGCCGCCCTTTCGCCTACATGCCGCAGCGGGACGTCCTGCTGCCGTGGCGCACCATCCTCGACAACGCGGGTATCGGCCTTGAAGTAGCCGGTATGCCGCGCGCCGAGGCGCGCGAGCGAGTTCGCGCCCTGGTGGAACAGTTTGGGCTGGCGGGCACCGAAATGCAGTATCCGCGCCAGCTTTCGGGAGGAATGCGCCAGCGGGTGTCCTTCCTTCGCACTGTTGTCCAAGATCGCCCGATTCTGCTGCTTGACGAGCCTTTCGGCGCCCTGGATGCCATCACTCGTGACGAACTCCAGCGCTGGCTGCTCGGCATCTGGGCGGAGAACTCTTGGAGCATTCTGCTCATCACCCACGACATCCGCGAGGCGGTGCGGCTGGCAGATCGAGTACTCGTACTGCCATCTATGCCGGGGCCTCTCATCGATGGTGTGGAGGTGAGCCGGGACATCCCTCGGACAACCGGTTTCCTCACCGATCCACGCGTTCCGCCGCTGGAAGCAGCGCTCCAATCGCGGCTCGAACTGGCGGCAGGATCGTGAGGGCGGGAGATAGAAGGTGGGGACTGCTGGGGATGGCCGACAACCCACCCTGGTCCTCTGCTCTATTCGGGTCTATTCAGACCGCCTACATAGATCAACCAACCTCGCATGCTCGGCTCTCCTCAGCCCCGACAAAGTCATCAGATACTGCACATTCAACCAACACAGATCAACAACACCGGTGCCGCACAGGCCGGCACCTACGAAAGGAATCCCTATGAGCCGAGTCGCTCTCGTCCTTGAGACCGTTCGCAACACCACTCCCCTCGTCCACTGCATGACCAATACCGTGGTCCCCGAGATCACGGCCAATGTCTTGCTCGCCGCCGGTGCAGCACCCGCGATGATTAACCTGCCCGAGGAGGCCGAGATCTTCGCGGGAATTGCATCCGCGCTGCTCATCAACGTGGGCAGTGGCTCCGCCGAGCAGCACGAGGGTATGCGGCGCGCAGCACCGGCCGCGGTGGCAGCCGGTCGTCCCTGGGTGCTCGACCCGGTAGCCGTGGGTGGGCTTCCGGTGCGCACCGCCCTGGCGCGAGAACTCCTCGCACACCGCCCTGCGGCTGTGCGCGCCAACGCCTCCGAGATCCTTGGGCTCGCGGGCGCTAGCGCTGGTGGCCGCGGCGTCGACTCCACCGACGAGGTCGATGCGGCCCTCGATGCCGCACGCTCGCTGGTGGAAACATCGGGTGCCGTTGTGGCGATCTCTGGGCCCACGGACGTCGTCGTCTCGAACGGGCGCACCACGCGCATCACCGGCGGGCACTCCCTCATGCCGCTCGTCATCGGTACCGGATGCTCCCTCGGGGCCGTCACCGCTGCCTGTATTGCGGCGGCACGGACAGCCGAGGTGAGCGATCACGACGGCGTCGTCGCTGCTCACGCCTTGTTTGGCGCAGCGGGCCGAGCGGCCGGGCACGAGGCGAGTGCGCCCGGCAGCTTCCGCACCGCATGGATTGACGCTCTGTACTCGCTGACACCAAGTGAGGTCGTCGAACTGGTGGAGGTTGATGAGTCATGACAACGGCAGTTTCAGGCATCGCGGATGCTGTGGATTGGCGACTGTACTTCGTCACCGACACCGATCTGAGCGGTGGCCCGGAGCGAGTGCCGTGGACGGTGGAGCAGGCGATTCTCGGCGGATGCGGAGTAGTGCAGATCCGGGACAAATCCCTGCCGGACAGCGAGTTCCTCGCTCTCACGCAGGCCTGTGTCGAGGCTGCAGAACGCGCCTATGACCAGTCGGGTCGGCGAGCGGCACTCGTCGTCAATGACAGACTCGACGTGGCCGAAGAACTCGGACTGCACTTCCATCAGGGGCAGTCGGATGGCGATGTTCGAGAGTCCCGGCGGCGCCTCGGAAACGACCTGCTCATCGGGCTGTCGATCTCGGACGCAGACCAACTGGAGGCAGAGCTTGCCGAGGCAACGGCCGACGTCGTCGGCATCGGTCCCATCTGGCCCACCCCCACCAAGACGGACACCGATCCGGCACTCGGGCCGAACGGCGCCGGTTTCCTTGTCCGGAAGGCCACCGGACACGTCCACACCGTCGCCATCGGTGGAATCAATGCGACGAACGCGCGCTCGGTGATTGACGTCGGATTTGACGGAATCTGCGTCGTATCGGCCATTGCGACTGCGCCAGATCCCCGGGAAGCTGCCACCCGGCTGCTGTCCCTGTGGTGATTCGTCCCGTGCTCCGCAGCTTCAATCCTCTCGCCATCCTCGCCTTACCTACCTGCACAACCACACGAAAGAAGTGACCATGCAACCGCCAGTTGTGTTAAGCATCGCCGGCTCCGACCCCAGCGGCGGCGCCGGAATTCAAGCAGACCTCAAAACCTTCTCCGCTCTCGGAACCTACGGCGCGGCTGCTCTCGCCGGACTCACCGTGCAGAATACGCAGGGTGTGCGCGCAGCCGTCGCCGTTGATCCTGTACTCGTCCACGACCAGATCGAAGCCGTCATCGATGACCTCCCCGTTGCCGCCACCAAACTCGGCATGCTCTCCAACGCGGCGGTGGCAAACGCCGTCGCCGATCTGTTGGAGGAACGGCGAGACGATTTCGGACTCATCGTGCTCGACCCGGTCATGGTGGCCACCTCCGGTGATCGTCTGCTCGCCGAGGACGCCATCGAAACCATCCGCACCAGGCTCGCCCGATTGGCAGACATCGTCACGCCGAATCTTCCCGAGGCCGCCGTACTGCTTGGGGACAAGGTGACTGTCGCGAGGAGCGCCGAGGATCTCGAACACCAGGCCGCCGCTCTCGTCGAAGCGGGCGCTCGCGCGGCCCTCGTCAAAGGCGGGCACTTGGACGACGACCTGCTCACCGACGTCCTGGCCAGCGGCGACGGCGTCGTCCGATTCATAAGTCCACGTGTGCGAACCCGAAACACGCACGGAACCGGGTGCACGCTCAGCTCGGCGATCGCCGCGAGCGCGGCACTCGCCGGGGACACTCGGGCGGGCGGGGTGTCACGGGCCGCCGTCGAAAGTGCGCGGGACTATCTGCAACGCGCCATCGTCTCCGGCGCGGGGTGGCAGCTGAGCCGCCATCCCGAATCCGGCCACGGGCCGGTCAATCACCTGGTGAACCAGTGGCTATGAGGCGGGGCTTACCGCCTTATTTGGCGCTGCCGCCGCTGCGGTAGCCACTACTCATAAAGAAAGGGATACATTATGCAGAAATTCAGTGACAAGGCGTGGGAGGCAACGGCCGAGATCCGCGCACGCATCGACAAACTGCCGCTGCTCGTCGAACTCGCGGACGGAACCCTCGATCCAGAGCGGTTCGTCGAGTACATCGTCCAGGACGATTTCTATCTGCGCGGCTACGCGCGAGCACTGGCGATGCTGGGAACCCGAGCGCCCTCGCTGGAGGACGCGGCGTTCTGGGTGAAGAGTTCCGGCGGGGCGGTGGCCGCCGAGGTGGGCATGCACGCCTCGCTCTTCGCTGACCCGCGGCTCTCTTCGTTGCCGCGCTCTTCCGCAGCCTCCCCCACCACTCGCGCCTACGCCAACATGTTGCAGACGGCGGTGGCTTACGAGCCGTATGCGGTCGGGGTTGCCGCGGTTCTTCCGTGTTTCTGGGTGTACGCGGATGTCGGCGAGCGGCTCGCAGCAACCGCTGCAGGTATCACGGATCATCCGTTCGGACACTGGGCGGCAGCCTACGGAGACCCGGTGTTCCAAGAGTCGACCCGCCAGGCAATCGCCATCATGGACGCCGCCGCCTCCGAAGCCACGGAAGAAGTCCGCAGCGCGATGCTCGACGCCTTCATTGCCGCCACCTGGTACGAGGAGCAGTTCTGGGCCCGCTCCTATGAGCTTCAGCGCTGGGATACCTCGGTTGGGTAGCAGCGAGGCGTGAATTTGTGGCGGTGAGAGCGAGCTGTATGCCATTATTGGCACTCAACTCGCTCT
This sequence comes from Ancrocorticia sp., assembly GCA_047602305.1. Classification (GTDB taxonomy): domain Bacteria; phylum Actinomycetota; class Actinomycetes; order Actinomycetales; family Actinomycetaceae; genus Ancrocorticia. Next base: position 3,839,714 of record JASGHO010000001.1, on the reverse strand, counting down.
CGCCGCCATCGGCGTTCAATATGCCACGGGAGACACGATCAGTCGCAGCGGGAAGCGGCCGCCAGTCGCGCGGCGCCCTCGCTTGCAGGCCAGCCAGTAGCTCAGCCGCGCGGCGCTCGGCGGCCCGCCATCAGGACGATCACCACCGCCACCGTAATCACCGACACGCACACGAGAAACATTCCGTGGTATCCCAGCGACGTTCCAGCAACAGCGATGATGCCTCCAGACGTAATGGATCCCACCCGATAGGCGTTGGAGAAAAGGCCCGAGGCGAGGCCCGGACGCGGAATGATATCCATGAACCAGGTGAGGCCCACGCCGTTAACCGACGCCACGAACCACGCGTTGAGCAGCTGAGCGGCGAGAAGCGCCGGGACGCCACTCACCATCGTCATTGACGCGAAGAACAGAATCCCCGAGATTCCGCCCGCAACCAGCAGCTGGATGGGCGAGAAGCGGGACGACAGCCGGCCCAGAAGCAGCAGCGACGGCACCTCGATGGCGGCGGCCACCGCGAGCGCCACACCACCCCACACCACGTCAAGTCCGAGACTGTTAACGGTAAAGATTGTCATGGAAGCGGTCATTGCCGAGTTCGCCGCGCCGAAGAAAACGAAGGCCACCATCACCATGGCGAGGCGGCCGAGCGGGAGCCCCTCGGACGATTCTTTGTCCTTCCGTTTGCGCGCCCCGGCTTCGCTCTTTCGCCGACGACGACGCATCACCGTCACCAGAACGATTCCGGTCACCGAGACCGCCATCATCGCACCCAGAACCGAACGAACTCCAGCGACTCGCGCTAAAAGCATGGCCAATGGCGGGCCCGCCACCCAGGCCACGGACATCATGGCGCGAGCCCCCATCACCGCCGAGACCCCGAAGCCCGCAGAGTTCAGGTGGGCAAACAGCAGCGAACCGCCCACGCCGGCGGGGCCTCCAAGCGTCACGAGAACAATGGCCGCAAGCGGCAGTGACGTCACAAAATAGAGCGTCGCGGCCATGGCGATCGCGGACACTCCGCAGGCCGTCATCACCTTGAGGTAGTCGTTGCGCCGGTCCGCCATCACAGGAATGACGAGGGAAGAGATGAACCCGCTGGTATGAAAAAGCGCGAGAATAAGGCCAACCTTGCCCTCGTCCGCCCCAAGACTTGAGGAGAGAAATAGTGCGAGCGACGGGCTCAACAGGGCAAACTGCAGGCTCCACACCAGCGAGGTCACCTGCGCGAGCAAGCGCTCCCCGTTGTCCTGCCCATTGTCTCTAGCACCGCCACGATTCCCAGCCGCGCTCATACGGCAACCGCCTGAAGGTGAGCCGATCGAAAACCGGGGGTCGCGACGCCGTCGTCGTCCAAATCCGAGACAACTGACGAAACGACATCGTGAGGGGCAGACATACTGCGGAGCGAGAAAGTCACCCAGCTAGTCTACAAACGTGTGGCGCGAACTTCGGAGCCAGGGAAGTGAACGTGGCGAGCTTCTCGCCGTGCTGACGAAGATGGATCCTGCGCGGCTGCACGGGTTGCCATCACAGTGCAGTTCTCCCCTTATCCGCTTAACCTCCGTGCGGGGCTTGTAGGCTTGGAAGCAGGAGCCACACCAGTATGTGGCTGAGTTCTGGAAGGCAGACAACATGGCACAGACAGGCACAAGAATCCGGGGCGATTTTGGGCGCTTCATCAGTTATATTCGCGACGAGATCATCGACGGGAGCGCATCGGCGTCACTTGAAGAGGAAATCGTCTACAACGTGGGCGATGTGCAGGTCGCACTGTTAGTGTTCGAGCGGTACAGCCTCGTGGGAAGCAACCGAGTGAGTCTTAGTGTCATGGTCACCGGACAGGGCACAGATCTGGTCGTCAACGCCGTAACCTCAGGTGGGAGCGAGGCTTTCCTCTTCAAGATCAACACCTTGGGCGAAGAAGCATTCCTGGACAAGTTCAACGAGGCCGTCGCGCAGTTCCGATAGACACGGGCGGTTCCGATAAACAATCGTCACTGAACGTTTCTCCGCTGCTATAGCGCCGAGAGACAACTGAAGAAAGAACCGGATGAGGAAGCGTTGTGTGGGTCGTTGTAGTGCTGACGTATGGCGGCATCTTCGGATGGTGCATCCTGTTTGACGTCCGGTATGGCTCTGAACAGCGCCTAGCCACCTGGTGGGTTGCGCGCGCACGCCGGTGGGGCAGCTGGACCGGCCTCTTGTCATTTCTTTTTTCGACTGCGGCTCTCGTCCTGTACTGCCTTCTCGCCTTTGGTTTGGGATCGTTGGCAGCGCCTTTTGATCGCCCGCTCGTAACCCTGCTCCTTACCGTCCCCGCGATGCTCCTCTATGCACCTTTGACTTTTGCGGTTATACCCACCGAGTATGGCAGCTACTCATCATGGCAAGAAAAGTTGCGATCAGCTGGGGCTGGCAAGGTCGAACAGAGGCGCATCGCGTGGTGGGCCGGGCCGCCCTCGATCCTCGGGCTCGGCGCCTTGGCGCTGACGCCGGTGGTCATCCTGACGTAGTGGGCGACAGCCTCCACACCGCACGCTCGCATCAGCCACCTCCGCAAGCAGCCCCGCTCCGCCAAAAACCCTCGCCTAGCGCCGAGAACCCTACTGCAACGCTGGCATCGACAGAAAGATCAGAGTCCGCCCGCTGCGCCAACCGCCTCCAAACGTGGGACGATCGACTCTGCCATCATCGTTATTTCACGCTCGCGTATGCCATTCGCCTTTGCCCTCGTGTGCCAGTTGGTCAAGGTGGCAACGATACGTCCCATCCGTTCACGCGCCTCAGAACCCGTCAATCCGAAGTCATCTGCTAACGCTAGCAATCCATCAATCTCATCGGGATACATGTCAGCTCCTGCAATGGAGGTAGCACGCGCCTGACTCAGGTCCGGATTCGGATTGACGTCAAACACTGGACTCAGACGCCACATGTTCTTCTCCAACAGGAAGCCGTGGTTGCGAAGGTGATCGTCAGTATTCCCAAGGGTAACATTGACAACAACGCGGTCGAAAAGCTCACGTAGATCATGTTTGGGAGAGGAAGAGAGATCTCGCACGGCTTCTCCGATATCGACGTAGTCAAGGTGATCACCGTCAGAAGCACCGAGCGCTGTCAATGCACTAATGTAGCCGAGGCGTTGGCCCTGAGCTCCGCGATCAAATCTCCGGAGCAGAAGTACGCTCCGCTCTGCTATCCGAGTTAGTTGATGCACGGGAGTTTGAATGCCAACAGAGCCCATTAGATCAAGCGTGGTTGCTTCCCACGCCATAACGTCCCATTGATCACTTGAATGTGGGAATTTGGCGATCGCCAAACTTCCCTCGTCAAAGCGTACTGATGCCTTCGGACGGGCTCCCCCAAGACCCGTAGTTCCAGTTTCCAGGAGTTGCTTGACTGCAGTTGCATACTCGCCATCGGATGCGAGTTCATCACTGGCATGAAGAAGTTTGGGAAGCGAAACAAGCTTCGGCACTCGTGAAGGTGGGCCCATAAAAACATCAGTTCCCGTCAATCGAAAGCGCAAGGCACCTTGACGGGTGTCATCACTCACCCCGAGAAGATAGTCGAGATCATCAAGTCTGCGCGGAACTCGACCTTCATCACGAGCCTTCAGCCGCTCCGCCTTGTTGAGGAGGTTACGTCCCCATCGATCTGGGGCACTGTCGGCAAATGCACGAAGAAGTCCGGCCTGATGTTGCGCCCCGGGATCGAGCACCAAAGCCGGATCGATATTGGTTCCGTCTTCGCTAATGTACGAGGGATCGTAGATGAAAGTCGTCGAGATCTCGCCTCGCCGCCCTCGCGTGACATATGCCTGGCCAACCAACCGATTTTGCCCGGCCACTTCGGTGACCACCTCGACCGTCGTCATCTTGCACGCTTCTTTGTGAGATGCCCTGCGCGCAGTCTGCCAAGGTCGGTCTCCAGCGGGTCGATGGCATCGACAGCTTTCTCCAAGAGGCCGAGCGCGCGAAGAACTTGCGCCACATTGCGGAAGCTAACGCTTGCATCACCCGCTTCGATCTTACGCAGCGTCACTCGGCTGATACTCGCGCGTTCGGAAACCTGCTGCGCCGTTAGGCCGAGCACCATACGCCATCCTCGTATATGCTCGCCGAACTCGGCCAGCTCTCTGTCGATCCGGTAACCAACCATCCTTTGCCTTCCTCCGCTATATTCAGCATCCTATCCTTTACGGGTAGTTATGGATAGAATCTTGAACATAAGAAGCTGCTTTCGCGAAATTAGCGGGTACGTTATCACGGCGCTATTGAGTAGATGAAAGCGCGCATAATAACTATCGAGGCATCTCAACAGCACTACTTAACAGCGGATCTCTCGTTGATTCCGGATTCCAAGTGGGCTCCACAGCGATATGTGTGCCGTATAAGGCACGGAGAACGCTCTCGTGCCCAGTTAGAAAACCAACTGCATCAACACAACTGTCACAAACAACTGCCACAAGCAGCCCAGCTCTGCTACACAAACCCTCGCCTAACGCCGAGAGCCCTACTGCAACGCCGACGTCAGCCGCATCACCGACTCCGAATACCGCCGGAAGACCGAACGCTTCGGCCACGCCTCCGCATCCAAAACAGCGCTACGGGCCGCGTACTCCACGATCACCCGTTTCACCTGGTCAACCACATCGCCCCCGTAGGCCAGCAGGCTAATCTCGTAATTGAGTCCGAACGAACGCATGTCCATGTTGGAGGAGCCGAGCACGGCGATCTCGTCGTCAACAAGGAAACACTTGGTATGTAACACCTCAGGCGTGGGGTACAGGTGGATGCGAACACCCGCATCAAGCAAGGCCTGGTAATACGAGGACTGGGCGCGATCCACCATGAACTGATCGGACACCTCGCTGACGTATAGCTCCACCTCAACCCCGCGGAAAGCCGCAGTGGTGATGGCGGCCAGGAACGACTCATCCGGCACGAAATACGGGCTGACAATCGCAAGCCGACGCTTCGCCAAGTACATGAGCGAGGTGAAGGCGCGCAGGTTCGGTTCCGTATGGAATCCCGGGCCCGAGGGAATCAGTTGCAGCGCGTTGATTGCTCCGCCCACGTCGCGCGGGTCGCCGTGGCGCGAGGCGAGTAGCTGTTCCGCCGCATCTGGATCGCCAAAACCACGATAGGCGTGCATGTCCACAACCTCGCCAGATTCGGTATACCAATCGACCATGAACAGTGCCTCCAGCGAGGAGACGATCTCACCGGTCAGCTCGATGGAGATGTCGTTCCAGCGCCGCCCAATGCGGTGATTGCGCGCGTTCCCGTACGGTGCCTCGATCATATTTTGCGACCCCATCACCGCCACCTGTCCGTCCACCACCATGAGTTTGCGGTGATTGCGCAGGTCAATGCGGCGCATCTTCCCGCGCAGCGGCAGGAACGGGAGCATCAGGTGCCATTCGATGCCCACGGATGTCATCCATTTGAGGAATTTCCGGAAGCCCGGGTATTTGCGCGACCCGATGTGGTCGAGCAGCACGCGCACCTTCACCCCGCGCTTCACCGCGTCCTCAAGAGCACGGAAGAATTCTTCGGTGGTCGCGTCACGAGCCACAATATAGATCTCTACGTGCACAGTTTCGCGTGCGGATTCGACGAGCCGAGTCATTCGGTCGATCCCAGCCTCGTAATTCATCTCGATTCCGTGGTTCGTACCCGTGACCATCGGCAGCGCGGTGAGCTTGCGCGACAGTTCCACAATGCCCGTCAGCTCCGCCGGAAGAACCGCCGACTCCGGAACCGACGGCAGCCCATCAGTGCCCTTCGTCAGCAACCGGTTCACGTCCGCCTGGATTTTGGCACGCCTCCCGTTGATATACGGACTACCAAGAATCAGGTACAGCGGCACACCGATGACAGGAACGAAGAGAATGAGGAGCAGCCACGCTGTGGACGACGACGGCCGCCGATTCTCCGGCACCGCTCCGATCGCGATAATTTTGATGACATATTCGACGACGACGAACACGCTCGTCCCGAAGAAAAGCCCGTCCATCTGGCCCCCGTTCGCTCACATCTCTACGCCAACCCTGCCGAGTCTAGACGATCAGCTGATGTTTGCGACCGCTCTCGGCCATCAAGGCATAACATGTAGATGCATCCCCCGACGCCGCGCACGAGTTGGCTGAGAGTGGACATACCGTTGGAAAGTCGTTATCCACGGATGAAGCTAATCAGGAGTCAGCCACACGAGAACTAGAACATCGCCGGACCGAGCTGACCTGCCAGTTAATTTCCGGCCTTTTGCGCCTTCTTTGCCCGGCGATCCTCAAGAAACTCCTTCGTTTTTTCGGTCGCCATCTTCAATCCCTTGATACTCGCATCACGCGCCTTCGCCCCGGACTCGAATTCGGTCGCCAGTATCGCCAGCCCACCAATCGCAATGACGGTTCCAGGTCCGGGCAGCGGCATCAGCACTACGCCGAGGACAGTCGTTGCCCCGCCAACAATTCCCACAGACGTCCGATACACAAGATTCGCGTTGGGACTCCTGCGGATCGCTTCACGCGCCGAATGGGCAGTACGCCGGACCATGCCGGGAGCCGGCCCCGCTTCCCTATCCTTTGTGCCAACAGACCCATCACCATACATACTTCGCCCCGTTCCAGCTGTGCTCACTATGGGCCGATCGTATATCAGCGGGCGGGTAAAGGTCCGCAAGTGATGCTGAGAGAGAAACAAGAACGTAACGAAAGCACCGGATACTGTGGGTTCATGACAACGTACTATTACACCGCTTCGAGTCTCGACGGGTTCATCGCGACCCCAGATCATTCACTCGAATGGCTGTTTACACAGGATTTCGATACCGACGGGCCGATGGCCTACCCGGCATTCGTTGAACAGATTGGGGCGCTCGCCATGGGTGCTTCCACCTACGAATGGCTACTGACCCACGGTGGCGAATGGACCTACAGCCAGCCCACCTGGGTCTTTACGCACCGCAAGCTTCCATTGCCCGAAGGCGCCGACGTTCGTTTCGCGCAAGGTGGAGTGAGCGCGGTACATCCAGAGATGATCGCGGCCGCAGACGGTCAGGGAATCTGGGTCATGGGCGGCGGCGATCTGGCTGGCCAGTTCGCTGATGCTGGCCTCCTCGACGAGATCTGGATTCAGTTCGCTCCCGTCACTCTCGGAGCTGGCCAGCCGCTATTTCCTCGGAAGCTCCAACTTGATCTTATTGAGGCAGTGCGCAACCGTGACTTCGTCTGCACCCGCTACCGGGTAGGCAAGTGCAACCGGAACCAAGACGCAGGCATCAAGCAGCGCTGAAAATCTGGCCATGATCTATTACGTGTGGTTCTTGCGGGCCTTTTTCAAGGCTTCAGAATAGTCACCATCTGCACTGTACAAGCCCGACTTAGAAGCTTCCTGAGTCAATTCATCCAAGATCTCCCTCCGTTCCTGGCGCTTTCGCTGTTGGTACTCCAAAAGATCGGTGAGGCGGATTCGCCTATGGCGCCCGGGGTTGGGCTGCTCGTACGAAATTTCCCCGGAATCGAGCAATTTGACCAGGGTTGGACGGCTGATCCCCAGAAGATTAGCCGCCTCTTGAGTCGTGAGCCGTTGATGCTGGGGAGCCAAGGTAATGGCGCGTCCATGACGCATCGCGATGACCACATCAACTAAGACTTCATACGTCTCAAGTGGTAGAGGAACCGTCTGCCCATCAGGACTGAGCAGCGCTGCCGGCTCAGTCATGGTCTCCAAAAAGAGGGACAGATCAGCAAGCGCCTCAATATTGTCCGGAGGAAGAACGGTCTTTACCTCAGATAGTCCCTTACTCATACACCAATGGTATCTTAATTCGAAATAATCGAAAATAGTTCACGACCTGTCGTTTAGTACGAGGCGACAATGCGCTGATTGACCCCGTCGACGGTGATCTCGCCACCGTAGGGCAGAATCCACTGCGGCCGCACGTGGCCGAACGGAGGACCCACGCACACAACCGCATCCGGATTGTAGTTGGTGACCTGTTCGACGACGGCGTCGCGCTGAGCAGCACGCCACGCCTTACGTTCATCCGCAGACGGTAGTGGCGATCCAATCGCGGTCTCACCCGCATCCACGGCGAACTCGAGAATCAGCTGTTCCGTCACTCCCTGGTGGAATCAGATGTCGTCAGAATAAACAAGACCTGGTGCTGAATATCCCTCCAACGCCGATCATTCACCGTATCGCGACCAATCCGCACCCCAAGATCTTCCAGCTCGTCAATAATCGCGCCAGCACACCAGAGCTGTTGACGTTTCCGATGCGTGAGTGGACGGAGTATCTCGATACTCCCAAGGTCCACGTTGCTCCTCGCCAGGCTAGTCCCTCTCTTCAAGTCAGAATAATGCTCTAGTTATTCCGACTTACGCGCATTAACTCGGAATAAGACACCTGTTATTCCGACTTACGTGCATTAACTCGGAATAACAGTCAGCAGATTCCAACTTACGCCGTCATTGTCTTACAGTTCCACTGGCCTGGCGCCTGCCGCGACGCCGTCGTCGTCTATAAGCAGCTATCAGGAGCCTTCGCAACCCCACAACTAACCATTGTCATTAGTACTGTACCAGTGGTACAGTACTAGTATGAAGACGACATCAAACAACCAGCAAGTGAACGCAACCAGCGTTCTCCTCCCCTACACCCTCACCCTTGTCGTCGCCATGACGGCAATCCAAGTTCTCATCGCCCTGACAGGCGGAGTTCCGACTCTCCTGTCCGGAATTCTCACCGCCGTCGTCGCCGTCGGTATCGCCATCTGGTACTGGCGCCACCTGCCCCAGATCTCCAAGATTCGGTTCGGCGGTTCGATGGCTCACGCGATTGCTTTCGCGATCGTCACCACCTCGTTCAATCTCCACGCGCTGATTCACGTCCTCGTCGTTGGCAAAGCTGGCGGCCTGGAAGCGGCAGCCAGTGACCTGTTCTCCACCCCGTGGTTCGGCACCACCCTCGTCATGTCCTCCCTGTGGGGACTTGGCCTGGTACTAGCGCTGCTGGGTGGCGTACTCGGTCGCGGCTGGCGGGACTAGCCGTGACACACTCAAGCGAAGAAGACGAATGGCTCATGCACAGGATTAACTCCTGGGTGGAGACATACAAGAAGTCAATGCTCACCCCCGTCATCCTCTCGTTGGTGTCGCAACACCAGCCGGTGACCGTCGCGGAACTGGCCGGCAAAATCAGCGAGACGACGGGGTGGGAGCTCACCGAGCGCGGACTCTATCGGACCATCAAACGACTCCAAGATTCCGGCCTGCTCACCACCGACGACGTCGACGCCCCGCGAACCGGCGCCAAACGCAAGGAAATCTCCATCTCGGCCCTGGGTATCGGATTACTCGAAGGAATCTCTCACAACATGGTGACGCTTCCTCAAGGACTATTCACATCCGGCGGCTGACAAGTTGTGGGGGTTCATAGCCCTCCCGGCGGCCTCAGATCCTCAAACGTTGGATCTGGGGCCGCCAAAGGAGTGGCATTTTCCGCAAGGCGCGACAGTTTTTCCCACGGAAAATGCGTTACGTGAATCCGAAAACGACACTCCTTTGAAGGATGACGCCCGGATCGAATCCCACGTTCAATAAAAATGACGAAAACCTGGTCGAAACCAGGTTTTCGTCATTTGACTTCGCAACTACGCTGCTTCGACAATTTCGTTATCCTCGGAAACACCCGCAAGCGGTGTTCCCCTCGGATTTCCTCATTGTGGAGCTAAGGGGATTCCGTGTCCGCTTCGCGCCCACACCGCTCACTCAGCCCTTCCGGGCTTCCCTCGCACTGGCCCAGATCGAAAGCTCCCGCGTTCTCCCGCTGGGCCAGCCCTCACGGGTTCGAACCCACCTTCAAAAAACGAAATCAGGCCCGGCTAAAGCCGGACCTGATTTCGTTTGTGGAGCTAAGGGGATTCGAACCCCTGACCTCTTCCATGCCATGGAAGCGCGCTACCAACTGCGCCATAGCCCCTCGGACCTGTATAACTTTACAAGTTCCGATCGCCCGGCACAAACTGACAGCCGTCAGTTTTCTGAGATTCACACCACGCATGACGTGCAGTAAGAATCAGCCACCACCTGCGCCGGCAGGCTGTTACCGCAACTGCCACAGTCATAGCGGCAACCGCCACAGTCACCCGGCAGTCAACAACCAGCTACCCCACCGGCCAACAAACCAGCCAGCCACTTTTTGCCACCAACCATGTCCGGCTAACCACCTCCACAGGCCCACCGAACCCAATCCCGGGCCCCGCGAACCAAGACCCAGCACCCCTACTTCAGCGTCATCCGCGCCGCGTTAACCGGCGCGATCGTCTGGTTGTAGTGCGTCAGGCACCAGTTCGGCATGCGGTTGGACTGCGGGATCAACATCGCCCAATGGCAGTTGTCCAACCCTCGCAGCCCGTTCCAGTCGTCGGCAACGGTTCCCAGCAGCGTGGCCACACCGGCGCGGATGGCCGCGCCATGCGCCGTCACCAACAAGGTGCCGCCGTCCATCTGTTCAGACGCTTCCACCACAGCAGCAGCAACCCGCGCCCCCACCTCGGTGTTGGGCTCAATATCCAAGCCAAGAGGCTGACCGCCGTCGCGCCATACTTCGAACTGTTCTGGGTCGCGCGCGAGAATCTCGTCTCGGTTCAACCCTTCCCACTGTCCGTAGTTGCGTTCCTTGAGGCGCTCGTCGAACTCCACCGGAATCCCCACCAGCTCAGCCACGCACTGCGCGGTATCAGCGGCCCGGGACAGTGGCGAACTCACGATTCGCACCGGCTCCAGGGCCGCGATTTCCTCAGCAATGGCGGCAGCCTGCGCCCTTCCCACATCGTTCAGGGGAAAGTCCTGCGAACCCTGGATGCGCACCTGCACGTTGAGGTCGGTCTGCCCGTGCCTCCACAGTACGACGCGCCCGGCGCTCACTCCTCGGTCCCCGCCAGCAGACGGTCGAGGGTGCTCGGTTCCTCGCTTTCAAGCTCAATGCCCAGGTCAACCGCGGGGCAGTCGCCCCACAGCTTCTCCAGCGCATAGAACTCGCGGTCCTCGTCCTTCTGGACGTGCACGATGAGATCGCCGTAGTCCAGCAGCACCCAGTGAATCTCGGCGTCCAGACCCTCGCGACGCTTCCTCTTGAGTCCCTCCTCATGCAGGGCTCGCTCCACGCCGTTGACGATCGCGCGCAGCTGGGGATCACTCGATCCGGAAATCACGAGGAACACCTCGGTGACGACCAGTCGCTCAGACACGTCCAACGCAACGATGCTCGTTGCCTTCACTTCGGCTGCCGCTTCGGCAGCCTTGCGTGCGTATCCCTTAATTTCTTCAGATGCTGACACTATTCTCCTCTAGCAGTGAATCGACCGTTTGAAGAACGGCCACAGAAAACGTCGGCGAGATTTCGCCATCCGGATATGCGTTCAAAGATCTCCACCCAACCGTGGCAAAGAACCCGATCGCAAGCCCAATCAGAATAAAGACAAAAAGCAACAAGAAATTGTGTCGCTTGGGCTCGGCAAGTTCTTCGCGATCATACTCGCTTGTAACGATTTCGGTATCGACGACGGCGTCCGCCACCTCCAGCGCCCGCGACTCGCCTCGCATCTCCGCTTCGCCCGTCTCATCCGCGAGCCCGTCCTCACGCACTCGGGCAAGGAGTCGTTCTTCCAGACTTGCGGACTCAACCCCAGAACCAACGCTACCGTCAGCAACATCCGCTGGCGCTTCGTCGTCGTCCGAAACGAATCGGTCGAAAACTGAACTCCGGCCCGGTTCGGACTGGGCGTCCGCGTCCGCCCTCTCCCCCGGTGCCCCGGACTCAATGGCATCAGCCTTGACCTCGGCCAAACCTTCCAGCAGGTCACGTTGGCGTACACGTTCTTCCAGCGGCGATGGCCCTTCGGTGATGGGAGCCAGCAGTCCTCGCTCTCTCAACTCGCGTCGAGACAGGCGCGGCTTTTCTTCGCTCATCCGTTGCCTTCCTTCCCCTGTGAAGTAGGCGGTATGGGCCGATACTCGCGGTAAAGGCGGTACTTGGCGATGTACTGGACCACGCCGTCAGGAACCAGGTACCAAATCGGTGCGCCTCGCTCCACGCGCTTGCGGCACGCGGTCGAGGAAATGGCCATGGCCGGAACTTCCATGACGGTCACGGCCTCAGGAGGCAGACCGTCGACGTCGATCTTGTGCCCGGGCCGGGTGACGCCCACAAAATGGGCCATCTTCCACAGATCCTCGGAGTCCTTCCATTCGAGAATCTCGTGCAGAACGTCCGCGCCGGTGATGAAGTAGAACTCGGCATCCGGGTAGAATTCACGCAGGTCACGCAGGGTGTCGATGGTGTACGTCCAGCCCTCGCGCTCGATGTCCACGCGCGAGACGGAGAATCGCTGATTCGAGGCGGTGGCAATCACCGTCATGAGGTAGCGGTGCTCCGGCAGGGTCACTTCGCGGTCGATCTTGTAGGGCTGGCGCCCCGTCGGAACGAACACCACCTCATCTAGACCGAAGCGATTCTGCACCTCCGACGCCGCGACCAAATGGCCATGATGGATCGGATCGAACGTTCCACCCATGATTCCGATGCGCCGCGGGCGCCCCGGTGACTTCTCAACGGGCACATGAACGTTATCGGACATGCCCGTCCCCTTCGACGATCCACGTGGTGGTCGTCAGCTCGGTGAGGCCCATCGGGCCACGGGCGTGCAATTTCTGAGTGGAAATGCCGATTTCGGCGCCCAGGCCGAGTTCGCCGCCGTCGGTGAACCGAGTGGAGGCGTTGACCATGATCGCGGCGGAGTCGATGGCTCCGGTGAACTGACGGACCGCGGCCATGTCCTGCGAGACGATGGCCTCGGTGTGTCCGGACGAGTAGGCGCGGATGTGTTCGATGGCCTCCTCTTCGGACTCGACCACACGCACGGCCATCTCCAGGGCCAAGTACTCGGTCTCCCAGTCCTCCTCGGTGGCGGCGAGAACCGTAACACCTGCGGGGGCAAGTTCGGCCGTGGCCGAGCAGCCGTGCAGCACGACGCCACGATCAGCCAACTCCCGCAGCACCTGCGGAAGGAACTTCTCGGCGACGGCGGCGTGCACCAGCAGCGTCTCGGCCGCGTTGCAGACGCTGGGGCGATGTGTCTTCGCATTGATCGCGATCGCGAGGGCCTTCTCCAGATCGGCGGCGCGGTCAACGTAGACGTGACAGTTGCCCACACCGGTTTCAATAACGGGCACCAGCGACTCGCGCACCACCGTCTGGATGAGCCCAGCTCCTCCGCGCGGGATGACGAGATCCACGAGACCGCGAGCGCGCATCAGCGCCACCGCACCCTCGCGCCCGTACCCATCGATGGTTTGCACCAGATCGGCGTCAAATCCATGATCGACGACGACGCCGCGCATCACGTCAACGAGGATCGCGTTCGTTTCCAGGGCCGCGCGTCCGCCGCGCAGCAGAACGGCGGAGCCTGCCTTGAGCGCGAGGGCAGCCGCATCGACGGTGACGTTCGGGCGCGCCTCATAGATCATTCCAATGACGCCCATGGGCACGCGCTGCTGACGCAGGACGAGACCATTGGGCAGGCGCTGGCCGCGCACCACTTCACCCACGGGATCCGGGAGTGAGGCCACGTGCCGCGTCGCATCCGCGATTGCGACAATACGCTCTTGCGTGAGGAGAAGCCGATCAAGCAGCCCCTCTCCCATTCCATTCTCACGCCCGGTCTGCATGTCCCGAGCATTCGCCTCAACGATCTGCGCTGCTGAAGCCTGCAAAGCATCGGCAATACCGTGCAGCAGGGCATCCTTGGTGCTGCTGGTAGCCTCTCGAAGGGCGCGCGAAGCAATCTGTGCGTGTCGGGCTGCCGCCTCGACGCCTTCTACCGGTGTCAAATTCGCCATAGGGATAAGCCTACGTGGTTTTGCATCCTTACGGCGAAGTCGCGGCCGAGATAACAAGAGTTTTCTTGTGCGATTCCATTGTCCGGGAATACCCCAGGTAACATCATCGTTCTACAGGTAGGAGTGGCCACAAGGGTCCTCAGAATACGAGAGGTAGATATGGCAAGCATCGCCGTCACTGCAGAGAACTTCGAAGACACAGTCAAGGAAGGCATCGTTCTTCTTGATTTCTGGGCTTCCTGGTGTGGTCCGTGCCGCCAGTTCGCTCCCGTCTTCGAAAAGGCATCAGAGACTCACACCGATGTCGTCTTCGGCAAGATTGACACCGAGGATCAGCAGGAGCTCGCGGGCGGGTTCAACGTCACCGCCATCCCCACGATCATGGCATTCCGCGACGGCGTCCGCATCTTCGAGCAGGCTGGCGCACTTCCCGGTCCGGCTCTCGAGGATCTCATCCGCCAGATCCGCGGCCTCGACATGGATGCCGTTCGTGCAAAGATTGCTGAGATGGAGGCTGGGAAGTAAGAGGTTGCGCCAATAGGCCTCGGCCTATTGGCGGGATCTCCCGATTCCCACTCATCCGTCAAGGAGAAGTAAAGGATGTGGTCCGCAGGCTTGCCTGTGGACCACATCCTTTTGCTTATCTATTGCCCGGCTCGTTATCGCCGGGCAGCACATTAGCCGGGCTGTAAATTACTTGGTTACCTCGAGCGACGTTGCTCGTGCCTTCAGCAGCGGAAGGACGCCGCGGATCACGGATGCGAGATCCGTCGGTAGCGAAGCGGGGAGGAAGATGATGCCGTCGGCAGCACCCAGACCAATCCAGGACTCCACCAAGTCTGCAACGTCGTAGACGGTACCAACCACGGAGGCCTTGCCTTCAAATGCGGGGGCGCCCTGCATGGCGCCGATGAGCAGCGCTCGCTCGTTGGCTGCCTGCTGACTTCCCGAGATGACGATGCCGATCTCCACCAGCACGCTCAGCGAACGGTTCTGCTTCCTGGCTGCGGAGCGCAGTGCGAAACGCACCTCGCGTGCCTTGTGCGGATCAGCGGTGAGGAGGCGGATCGAATCGGCCCACGAGACAAGAAGATCGACATCGAGTTCGGCAAGATCCTCCACACGCACCTTCACCGTGACCTGGATACCCCGGGCACGTGCCTGCGCTGCGGCATCGGCCAGTCGCTTCACATCGGTGTTGTCGACGACGGCGACCTCAATGCACCCCCAACCGTCACGCTGCTTGGCGAGCAACGAGATGGCCTCCTCGAAGCTCTCCTTGTCACCTGGAATCTCCGCCGAGAACCCGCCTTCGCCGGCATCGAGAATCCGCGCCATCGTCCGTACAGCATCCATGGAACTGACTCGATCAGAACGGGTCTGGAAGTCCATGGACAGGGAAATAAAATCTAGTCCGCCGGAGCAGGAGGCACCGGCGCAGGAAGCAAGCTTGGGGAAATTAACATACTCGACTGGTAGATCAAGTCCGAGTGACGCATACTCATCTGCGGATACCGCACCCAACAGGCTGAGATCAACGCCGATAAAAGCATCTGTCATGCGCTCTTGTTCACGAGAATCGTTACTGGAGGACGTATCAATGGTGGGCAACTGGACTGTCATAGTCTTCTATCCGTTCACGGCATGTGCCTGAGTCCGTGGCCGCGCTGTGGGCTGGTAGCGCGAGGCCTTGGCTGGTGGTTTCTTTGGACGATGGCGGGGTTATTTGCACATTCGCCAGAAGAAACCCACACGATGAAAGGCGTACTTGAAAGCAGAATCGTCACGGATTTCCATGGTCTGAAGCTGAGCCATTGCTTTCATCCCTTTCAGCACATTGTGTTGAGGAGAGCCCGCTGGTGGCGGGGCGTATCCGTTTGGTGGATACGGAGCAAGAGTAGGCAGTAAACCGTCCGTATATCAAGACGAAGATTGCTAAGAGTGGACGATGTCACGATTGGAGTGCTAGTGGGTCGATCGTCCTTGGGTAGTGCAAAGTATCCAGCAGATTCGTGTCAGATATACGGGAAAAATTGGCCGCCAAAACCTCATAACAAAGACATTTTTCTAAGTTACGCAACCGTAGTTACCTGGAAGAACAGTTCACAGCACCCATCGTCCACTGCGGGCACATGATAAAGAGCAGCAGCTTTTGTATCATGTGCCCAATCGGCGATTCAGTGTGTTTCGCGACTTCTTGTGCGCACAAGATCATTGACGTGCACCACAGGACGCAGGCCGTGAGCCTCCTCACGATTCACGGCAATACGAGCCAAGTCCTCTGAGGAGAAGCCCGACAGACCACGGCCAATGACGTGACCGGTCATCTCTCGAATCTCTACCAAATCGCCCGCCGCAAAGCGTCCAGCGACAGCCATCACGCCCACCGGAAGAAGTGACGTGCCCCGGCGGCGAAGTGCGGCCGCAGCGCCGTCGTCGACAATAATCTTGCCCCGAACCTGTGCCGCGTGTTCCAGCCACAGGCGGCGTGCGCTGGAGCGGCGGCCGGTGGGATAGAACCAGGTGCCCACAGTTTCGCCGTCCAGGGCGCGGCCGATGTTCTCCGCGGAGGTGAGGAGGACGGATACTCCTCCGGAGCAGGCGAGGTCCGCGGCGGCCACCTTGGTGCGCATGCCGCCGGTCCCCACGTTGGAACCCCTGCTGGTGATCTCCAAGCCATCCAGCTGCCCCATGGCGCTCACCTCGGAGATGAGGCGTGCCCCAGGCATCTTCGGAGGCGCGGTGTAGAGGCCGTCCACGTCCGTCAGCAGGATGAGGGCATCAGCGTCCACAAGATGCGAGGTGAGGGCAGCGAGGCGGTCGTTGTCCCCAAAACGCAACTCGTCGGTCACGACGGCGTCGTTCTCATTGACAATCGGAATGATCCCCAACGACAGCAACGTCGAAAGCGCACCCTGCGCATTCGCGTAATGACGCCGATTCACCACATCCTCGGCCGTCAACAGAACCTGACCGATGGTGATATTGGCCTTCGAAAACTCCGCCTGGTAAGCCGCCATCAACCGCGACTGCCCCACCATCGCCGCCGCCTGATGCAAATGCATCTCGCGCGGCTTCCCATTCAACCCCAGCGGGGCGATACCCGCCGCAGCGGCGCCCGAGGAAACGAGAACAACCTGCTGACCACGGGCGTGGGCGGCACTCAACACGGACGCCAGCTGAGAGAGCTGCTCCATGTTCAAGTTGCCATCAGGCAGCGTCAGCGAGGATGACCCCACCTTGACGACGATGCGCTTTGCCTGCCCCAGCAGATGACGATTGAGTAATGATGCCTTCACATGAACAATGGTGCCATTATTCGGCCGAGGGGTCGGTCCAGTGTCCAGCCTCGCGCTCCATCCACAGCTCCTGACGCGCCTCTTCCTTGGCATCCATACGGTCCATGTAGGCGTCGCGGCGCTGCTTGCGGGACGGGCGAGCATTCTCGTCCACGCGCAGATCGGTACCGCGCGGGCCGAGCAACTCGGCGCCCGTCTGCATGGTGGGCTCCCAGTCGAAGATGAAGCCGGAATCCTCCGGGCCAATAACAACCATGTCGCCAGCCTTGGCACCAGCCCGCAGCAGTTCCTTCTCGATGCCAACGTTGTTGAGGCGATCGGCTAGGTAGCCCACTGCTTCGTCGTTGTCGAAATCCGTCTGGCGCACCCAGCGCTCGGGCTTCTCGCCGCGCACCAGGAAGAAATCCTCGCCGCTGCGCGAGCGCCGCGAAATGGTGAACGCAGCCTCATCGCGCCCACGCGGACGCAGCACGATGCGGGGAGCTTCCTCGGGCTGCGGGGCCTGCGCACGCGCCTTGGCAACCGTCTCCGCCAAAGCAAAGGAGAGCGGCCGCAGGCCCTCACGGGACACCGCGGAGATCTCGAAGACGCGCAATCCGCGCCCCTCCAGCTCCTCGCGCACGAACTCTGCCAGCTCGCGAGCCTCGGGCACGTCAATCTTGTTGAGGACAGCTAGGCGCGGGCGCTCCATGAGCGGCACGCGATCCTCCGCCGGCGGGATCTGATCGGCGTAAGCCGCCAGCTCCGACTCAATAAGCTCGTAATCGGAGATCGGGTCGCGGCCCGGCTCCAGCGTGGCGCAATCCAGCACATGCACGATCACCGCGCAGCGCTCGATATGGCGGAGGAATTCCAGGCCGAGGCCCTTGCCCTCGGACGCTCCGGGGATAAGGCCCGGGACGTCAGCAATGGTGTAACGCTCGTCGCCGGCCTGCACCACACCCAGATTCGGAACAAGGGTGGTGAAGGGGTAATCGGCGATCTTCGGGCGCGCTGCGGACATCGCGGCAATGAGGGAGGACTTGCCCGCGCTCGGGAAGCCCACCAGGGCCACATCCGCCACGGACTTCAGCTCAAGCACCACGTCACGCGCCTCGCCCTCGTCGCCCTTGAGAGCGAAACCGGGGGCCTTGCGCTTGGGAGAAGCGAGAGCAGCATTACCGAGGCCACCCACACCGCCGCGCGCGGCAATGTAACGAGCCCCGGCGCCTACCAGGTCAGCCAGAACATCACCCTCGGTGGAACGCACCACGGTACCGGAGGGAACCTTGAGAACCAGCGACTCACCATTCTTCCCAGCGCGCCAATTGCCCGCACCCTGGGAGCCGTTCTCTGCCCGCTGGTGCGGAGAATGGTGATAGGTGAGCAACGTGGTGACTTGCGGGTCAACTTCAATGACGACATCGCCGCCGTGCCCGCCGTTGGCGCCGTCCGGCCCACCAAGGGGCTTGAACTTCTCGCGATGCACCGAAGCGCACCCGTTACCACCGTTACCGGCCTGAACATGAAGGACGACTCGATCGACGAAGCTGGCCATGGTTCTCCTCTCGCCGTGGGGCGACTTGGGGAAGTGTTGGGATGGTGGCAAGTGGCCACCGGAGATGGTCACCCTAAGCAACCACCTGGAAAAAGGGAAAGGAAAAGGGGTGGAAGGCATTGCCTTCCACCCCTTCACAACCTACGAAACTGAGAAGACTCAGGCCTCCGCAGTGACGATGTCAATGACCTTGCGGTCACGACGAGTGCCGAACTGGACGTTGCCAGCTGACAGAGCGAACAAGGTGTCATCCTTGCCGCGGCCGACGTTAACGCCGGGGTGGAAGTGGGTGCCGCGCTGACGGACGATGATCTCGCCAGCCTTAACGAACTCGCCGCCGAAACGCTTCACACCAAGACGCTGTGCATTGGAATCGCGCCCGTTACGTGAGGAGCTGGCGCCTTTCTTATGTGCCATCTCTATGACCTGCTCTCTGATAAATCGTTGACGGAGTGAACCGGGCTAGGCCCGAATACTCACTGAATGCCGGTGACCTTGAGGCGGGTCAGCTTCTGGCGGTGACCCTGACGCTTGCGGTAGCCAGTCTTGTTCTTGTACTTGACGATCGAGATCTTCGGACCCTTGTCCTCGCGCACGATCTCAGCGGTTACCTTTGCGGAAATGCCATCGGCAGCCGTGGTGATCTTGTCACCGTCAACGAGCATGATGGGCTCCAGCTCGACGGTCTCGCCGGCCTGTCCTTCCATCTTGTCAACGACGACGACGGACCCGACGGACACCTTCTCCTGACGGCCGCCGGCCTTGACGATCGCGTAAACCACGTTCTTGCTCATCTCTGTTGATTACGGCTGCTCTCACTTGGTGTGGAGCATTGCTAACTTTTGGGCACGAATTAACGCGCCGACTCTAAAGGTTACTAACTTTGCTTCTCGCGAATCAAGTCCAAAGCGGTCATTTTGGGCCCCATAACCTATGGGATACACCACCTCGGAACTTTTCCGCCGGGTTTGCGCCAATGGGCCACGACTCAGCTTCCGCTCAGCCGCACCCCATCGGCGCTCCCCTTCCGTTGAAGATCACGCCAGTAACTGGCGCAATCTCCTACTTCGCGGGGAAGCTGAGGATCGTTCCCGAACCGGGAGTGATCGTTCCGGAGGAGACAACGCGGCGCGTCCTGCGGGCAGGCTTTTCAGCCGCTCCACTTGCCTCTGCGCTAGCGGAGGTGCCACTATCCACCTTGCCCACCGGCAGGCTTGCCGCCTTGAGAAGCGCGGCGGGCTTGGACTCCACCTTGGCCACGGTCTTGCCGCGGTAGGAGGTCTTGACCACCTCGGTGGAGTGACGCACGTCCTGGGTATCCGCACTCTTGGGTGCCGAACTCTTAGGCGCCGACTCGACGACGGCGTCGCGAGCTGGCTCCGACTCCCCTCCGGCAGCGGACTTGGCAGTATCTTCTGTCTTGGCGCGCGACGTTTCGTCCTGAGCCCCACGGCCGCCACGCTCACGCGTCTTACGCGCATTGCGCGTTCCGCGGCGCTCGCCCGCCTTGTTCTCACCGGATTCGCCTGCTTCATGCGCCTTTCCGGCGGCAGCGGCGATGGAGTTCAGGGCAGCCTTGACGCCGTCGCGCTTGGCTTCGGCCTCGGGAACGGGAGCCGGGGCTGGTTCGGGCGCGGTGTAGGAAGGCTTGGTGTTCTTCTTGCCACGGCGCTGCTGGTTATCGCCGCCGTCGCTACGCTCAACCGGATGGGTGTGAAGCATGTAGCCCTTGCCCTCGCACTCCTCGCAGGGAGTACTGAAGGCTTCGACGAGTCCCTGACCCACGCGCTTGCGGGTCATCTGAACCAGACCGAGCGAGGTCACTTCCGCCACCTGATGGCGTGTACGATCACGGCCCAGGCATTCGATGAGGCGCCTAAGCACCAGATCGCGGTTTGATTCGAGCACCATGTCAATAAAGTCGACGACGATGATTCCGCCGATATCCCGCAACCGCAGCTGGCGCACGATCTCTTCGGCGGCCTCCAGGTTGTTGCGCGTCACGGTCTCTTCGAGCGTTCCGCCGGAACCGGTGAACTTGCCGGTGTTGACGTCCACCACGGTCATGGCTTCGGTGCGATCCACGATGAGGGTGCCACCCGAGGGCAGCCACACCTTGCGATCGAAGGCCTTGGCGAGCTGCTCGTCCACGCGATGCTCGGCGAAGATGTCCTTGTCCGAGGTCCAATGCGACAGGCGCGCGGACAGTTCCGGAGAGAGTTCACCGACGTACTCGGAGAGCGTCTGCCATGCTCCGTTGCCCTGCACCTTGAGGGTGGCGAAGTCCTCGTTGAAGATGTCACGAACCACGCGCAGCGCCAGTTCCGGCTCTCCCTTGAGGAGGGTGGGAGCGGACTTGAACGCCTTCGACTTCTCCTGGATGTCATCCCAGGCCTTCGTCAAACGTTCGACGTCCGCACGCAGCTGTTCCTCGCTCGCGCCTTCGGCAGCGGTACGTACGATGACGCCGTGCTCGGAGGGAACGATTTCGCGCAGCAGCTTCTTCAGGCGCTGGCGCTCCTTCTCCGGAAGCTTGCGCGAGATTCCCGTCATGGCGCCCGACGGGACCAGGACGAGGTGACGGCCCGCGAGAGTGATCTGTGCGGTGAGGCGTGCACCCTTGTGCCCGATGGGATCCTTGGTCACCTGGACCAGGACGGTATCGCCGGATTTGAGGGCCTGTTCGATACGACGCGGCTTGCCTTCCAGGCCGGCCGCCTCCCAGTTCACTTCACCCGCGTACAGCACGGCGTTGCGACCCTTGCCGATATCCACGAAGGCCGCTTCCATCGAGGGCAGCACGTTCTGCACCCGGCCGAGGTAGACGTTGCCCACCATCGACACCTGGGTGTGGCGCGCCACGTAATGCTCGACGAGGACATCATCCTCCAGCACCGCGATCTGATTGAGACCGTCCTGCTCACGCACCAGCATGTCACGCTTGACCGATTCGCGGCGCGCCAAGTATTCGGACTCGGTGACCGTATGACGACGACGGCCAGCCTCACGCCCTTCCTTGCGGCGCTGACGCTTGGCCTCCAGTCGAGTGGAGCCCTTGGGTGCGGTGACCTCGTCACTCGCCTCGGTTCCGGCTCCGGAGCTACGGCGGCGGCGACGACGACGTGTTGTCACCTCGCCCGCCTCCGCTTCCGGAGCGGCCTTGTCCGGCTCGGACTCGGTTTCAACTTCTTCGGGGGTGGCAGCAGAGGCCGTGGTCTCCGAAGCCTTGCGGCGGCCACGCGAGCCCCGCTTGCGGCGCGAGGTCTCCGGAACAGAGTTCTCCTCCGGCTCCACGGCAGCAGGCTCTTCCTGCTCCCTGACTTCTTCTTCGACGGGCTCGACCACTTCAACAGGCGGCTCGACCTTGCGGCGGCGCGGGCGTGCGCGAGCAACATCCGGCTCCTGGAACAGCAGCGCAGTCATGGCAGGAGCGAACGGGGCTGGCGTCGCTTCCTCCTCCGCGGAGGAGAACGCCGACATGGTCGAAATGACCTCGCTACCGGCCTCCTTGGCAGGCTTCTCCTTAGCGGCAGCCTTCTTCGCCACTGGTTTCTTGTCAGAGGCCTTCTTGCGGGAGGGCTCTTTGCCGGCAGATGCCGCACCTTCCGCATCCGCCGAGTCAGTCTTCTTCGACTTCCTCTTCCCCTTGGCCTCCTGCTTGGTGGCCACGTGTTCAGCTTCTTTCGTCGAAATGGCCTGCATGAGGCCGTCAATCACGTCACCATCGGGGGCCGAACTCTTGCGAGCCTCCGCACGCTTGGGTGCCTGTGCCTCCAGAGCCGCCAAGGAAGCTGCAATCGCTCCGGAAACTTCTGGGGCCGCGGGCGCCGTCGCCTTTTTCCGTCGGGTCCGAGTTGTCTTCTTCGCAGGCGCTTCCGCTGCGGTTTCCCGGGTGTTCACTTCAGTATTTGTGCCAGAGCGCTCAGGGCGCTCCGACGTCGTGGCCTGATCAGCCATACGTAATCGCACTCTCCTGCCCGACGAATACGCCCCGCATACACGTATCCCATCGGACCAGTTATCGCGGCAGTGCCGCGGAAAGCTTTACTACTCGAGCCGATATCCAGCACCGGCGGCGGCGCAGTAGCGGCGCACAGTCAACTGGATCAGGCGGTCGAGATGTTGGGCTATGCGGGCACGCCCAACTCCACACCTATTGTCGCACATTGAAACAAACTGGCCCACCACTTGAGCCACACACCTCACAATGACGGGGTTTTGTCGGCGGGTCGACGACGAACTGGACCACAGTTGGAGGCGATCTCACGACCTCGCGACAACACTCCGTCGTCGTCACTGTGCCGGAGATCTCCTCCACAAAAGCGGACCAACGACTCAGGCGGCAATTACTCCGGGATGATCGGCCATTTAGCTGGCATGAGTCAAGAAATTAGGCGAGAATTAGCTGGTAAGGCTTTAATCTCCGTCGGAGGCGCATCGGACCACAGGCTACAAAACTGGCACTTTCCCCGATATTCCGGGGGACCTCGGTCCCGACCTCTGTTAGAGTACTTAGCGACATTGTCCCTAACTTCACAGGTCGTTCGAAAGGTGTTCACATGTTAGATGCCCTCGACCTCGCCCGGTGGCAGTTCGGTATCACAACGGTATATCACTACCTCCAGGTGCCACTGACCATCGGCCTGTCCAGCCTCGTAGCCATCATGCAAACGAAGGCCCGTAAAACCGGAGATCCCAAGTGGCAGAAGGTAACCGATTTCTTCGGCAAGATCCTTCTCATCAACTTTGCACTTGGAGTGGCCACCGGTATCGTCCAGGAGTTCCAGTTCGGCATGAACTGGTCTGAGTACTCCCGATTCGTGGGCGATATCTTCGGAGCACCCCTCGCCTTCGAAGCACTACTCGCGTTCTTCTTCGAATCCACATTCCTCGGACTGTGGATCTTCGGCAAGGGCCGTCTCTCCCCCAAGGTCCACAACCTCACCATCTGGATGGTTGCCATTGGAACCTTGCTCTCGGCGTTCTTCATCCTTGCTGCCAACTCCTTCATGCAGTACCCCACTGGCGCTGTCATCAACCCCGAAACCGGGCGTGCGGAACTCGATGGAGCCAGCGGCTTCCTCAAGGTGCTCTTCAACGCCACCTCCCTGTGGACCTTCGCCCACACCATCACCGCCGCCTTCCTGGTGGCCGGAACTGTTGTGGCCGCCCTCTCCTTCTGGTGGATGGCTCGTTCCATCCGCCTCACAGGCAATGAGGAAGAGGCCCGCGGATACTGGAAGCCCGCCGCCAAGATTGGTCTCGTGGCCATGCTGATCTCCTCGGTCGGCGTTTCCGCGTCCGGCCATTTCATGGGCCAGCACGTGGTGGAGATTCAGCCCGCCAAGGCTGCCGCCATGATGGGAACCATGCACTCCGGAGAAGCCCACAAGCTGGTGCTGCTCATGGATACCCGCAGCACAGACGGTTTCCAGCTCGTTCTGCCCATCCCGGGCATCGAGTCCTTCATGTCCACCAACCACTTCACCGGCCCCGAGTCCTTCCTGCCCGGCCTTGACGATGTCAACGCCGAGCTCCAGGAGAAGTACGCCGATGAGTACGGACCGGATCAGGATTACCGCCCGAATCTGACCGTCACCTTCTACTCCTTCCGCATCATGGTGGGCGTTGGAATGTTGGGCATCGGCCTATCACTACTCGGACTCCTGCTACTGGCAGGAAAGAACATTGTCCGCTCCGAGCAGCTGGGCAAGCTCTGGCTCCTGGCCATCCCACTACCCTTCCTGGGTAACTCGTTCGGCTGGCTTCTCACCGAGATGGGCCGCCAGCCATGGGTTGTCAACCCCGGCGAGAACAACGTCTACCTCCTGACGAGCCTCGGTGTGTCGGATTCGGTGAGCGTGGCCTACGTGGCGATCTCGATGTCCGTCTTCACCCTGCTATACACCGCTCTCGGCGTTGTCTGGCTCAAGCTGCTGCATCGCTACGCACTCGAAGGCATCAACACCAAGAGCAAGATCATCGAGTACGATTCCAACGCTGCCGAGCAGCTGAAGTTCGTCTACTGATCGGAGAACACTCATGGAACTAACATTCATCCAGCTTCTCTGGTTCGTCCTCATCGGCGTCCTGTGGACCGGCTACCTCACCCTCGAGGGATTCGGCTTCGGCGTGGGCATGCTGCTCAAGATCCTTCCCAAGAACGAGAAGGAGCGCCGCGCAACGCTCAACGCCATCGGCCCGCACTGGGATGGAAACGAGGTGTGGCTGCTCACCGCCGGTGGCGCCACCTTCGCCGCCTTCCCCGAGTGGTACGCGACGATGTTCTCCGGCATGTATATTGCCCTCGTCCTCATTCTGGTGTGCCTCATCTTCCGTGTGTGCGCGCTCGAATGGCGCAAGATGATCAACACCGATAGCTGGCGCTCCAACTGGGACTGGATCCACACAGTGTCCGCCTGGGTGGTTTCCATCCTCTGGGGCGTGGCATTCGCCAACCTGGTGCAGGGCATGAAGATCGAAGTGGGGCACTACACGGATGGCGTATTCCAGGCCGTCCCCGTGGACCAGGTCAACACCGCACTCGACGCAGTGGACAAGCACTTCCTCACCGGAGGTTTCTTCTCCCTGCTGACCCCGTTCACCATTCTTGGTGGTTTGGTCACGATGCTGCTGTTCCTCTCGCACGGAGCTCTCTTCATCTCCATCAAGACCACCGATGATCTCAAGCGTCGCGCACAGGGTATCGCCCAGAAGTCGTTGCTTGCAGGAACCGTGGTCACCGCAGCGTGGGCTATCTGGGCGCAGCTGAGCTACACGAACAATGGTCTGTCCATCGTTCCGTTGGCTCTCACGGCTCTGCTGCTCGTCGCCTCGATTGCACTGATCTACAAGGGCGATGAGGTCAAGGCCTTCGTTGCTCATTTTGTAGCCATTGCAGCCGCCGTTGTGTTCATCTGGTTCGCTGTGTTCCCGGACGCCCTGAAGTCCTCGATTGACCCGGCTTACTCGCTGAGTCTGGCGCAGGCTTCGGCTACCGCACCCACCCAGATGATTATGGCTGGCGCCGCAGTGGTGTTCGTGCCAATCGTTCTCGCCTACACGATCTGGGCGTACAAGGTGTTCGCCAAGCGCATTCGCGTGGAGGAGATCCCGGAGAAGACCCCGGGCCTCGATCCCAAGAAGATTCGCTCTTTCGAGACGGCTTAGGGCCATATGTCAGATGAGGGGTGGGATTCAGAATTTTTCTGGATCCCACCCCTCATCTTGTTATCGGATCCCGTTGTCGAATCCGGTTCTCAGCTCGCACCGCGCACCCCAACCCACATCTAGGACTTTCGCCCTAGCTGCCGTCAAAGTGACTACAATGGGAAGAGCCGGGTCCAGCATCGCGCGTGCGTACACGGTCACCGAACGTACACGGCCCCCGAAATTGTTGAAGCAGTGCCACTGTTGAGACAATGGATGCGGTACTCATCAGTTGCAACCAAGGAGTCTTCGCCGCGTGAAGCCACTGGACAAACGCCTCCTCGCCTACGCCAAGGACACGCGAAAATACATCGCTTTTCTCGGGCTCACGGGTTCGCTTGCTGCCATCCTCGTGATCGCACAGTCATTGCTCATCTCTGGCTCGATCTCGCCTGTCATTGACGGCAGCAAGAGCTTCACCGATGTTCTCCCGTTGATCGCCTCCCTTGCGGGCGTCATTGCTCTCCGGCTTCTCATCACTTTCGCCCAGGAGAGCTTTGGGCACCGCGCAGCGCTGCGTGTCATCACCGATCTGCGTACCAAGGTTCTGCGCCATGCAGGCGATCTTGGTGACCGCTGGCTCTCACGCGGAAAGACCTCCCCCACCATCACGTTGGTGACTGACGGCCTCGACGATCTGGAACCCTACTTCGTCAAGTTCCTCCCCCAGTTCATTCTCGTCTCGACTGTCACCCCGGCAACCCTCGCCGTCATTCTCTGGCTCGACTGGATCAGCGCCCTCGCCATCATCATCTGCCTTCCCCTCATCCCAATCTTCATGATCCTCGTGGGACGCATGACCCAGAGTTATTCGGACGAGCGGCTCACCTCGATGCAGCGGCTCGGTCAGCAGCTCCTCGATCTCCTCGCCGGGCTCACCACGCTCAAGGCGCTCGGCCGCGAGCAGGGCCCGCGCCGCCGCGTCAAGGATCTGGGCGATGACTTCGCCGGAAAGACGATGCAGACCCTCTACGTGGCCTTCCTGTCCGGAGCCGTACTCGAGTTCCTTGCCACCCTTTCCACCGCGCTCGTCGCGGTGGAGGTGGGCCTGCGTCTGGTGTACGGCAACCTGGATCTCTTCTCCGGGCTCGCCATCATCATGCTCACTCCCGAGGCCTTCAAGCCGCTGCGCGAGGTAGGTTCACAGTTCCACGCCTCCGCCAACGGCGTGGCGGCCTCCGCCCAAGTGTTTGACATCCTCGAAGAGCCGCTGCCCTCGGTGCCCGGCACCCAGGCTGCGCCGGACCTTCGCTCCGCTCCCATCGTCATCTCCGATCTCAGTGTCAAGGCTCCCGGCCGCGCCACCATCGCCCCGGCGTCCCTTTCTGCCACGATCGCACCCGGAAGCATCACGGTGCTGCGCGGGGCGTCCGGCTCAGGAAAATCGACGACGGCGTCCGTCCTGCTCCGGCTTCTTGAGCCCACCTCCGGCACCGTCACGGTTGGGGACCAGCCTCTTGACTCCATCGAGCAGGAATCCTGGTGGAAGCAGATCACCTGGGTTCCGCAGCGCCCCGCCATTGTGCCCGGAACCGTGCTCGACAATCTTGGTGTGTCGGGCGAACCGAGCCCCGAACTTCTGGAGGCTGCGGCTCTCACCGGCTTCGACGGCGTCGTCGACACTCTGTCACAGGGCTGGAACACGTTCCTTGGGCAAGGCGGCGTGGGGCTCTCGGTGGGCCAGCGCCAGCGCCTTGCCCTCACCCGGGCCCTCGTTTCCACCCGTCCGTTTGTCATCCTTGACGAACCCTCAGCGCATCTGGATGCCATGAACGAAAAATACGTGACGCAAAGCGTGCGGGCGTTGAAGCAGGCGGGGCACACCGTCGTCGTTATTGCTCACCGGCGCGCCATTCTCAGCGAAGCCGACAATGTCATCGATGTGGTGGCGAGTACGGATGCCTCCGAAACCGGTACCTCCGGCGTAGCAGCGGAGGTGACCCCGTGACATCCCCACTTCCCAAGGATGAGCGCGTAGCCATCCGCCGCGCGCTCAAGCTCCTCAAACTCGACAAGGTGGGCTTCGCCTGGTCGGTGGCGGCGGGCTCGGCCGGGCTCATCTCGTCCGTGGGCCTGGCGGCCGTGTCCGCCTGGCTCATTGCCCGCGCCTCCCAGATGCCTCCCGTCCTCGATCTTTCCGTCGCCGCCACCAGCGTGCGCGCGCTCGGCGTGGGCAAGGCCGTCTTCCGTTACCTCAATCAGATCGCCTCCCACCGCGTGGCTCTCTACGGAATGGCTGAGTTGCGCAGCGCCATGTACAACAACCTCGCGGACTCTCCCACGGATGTGGTGACGTCCGTGCGGCGCGGCGATCTCTTGACTCGTACCGGCCGTGACGTGGACGCCGTCGGCGATCTCGTGGTGCGTGCGATACAACCCGCGGTGGTGGCGCTCGTGGTCTCCATCTTTGCCGTCGGTGTGGTGGGCGCACTCTCCCCTGCTATCGGAATGGTGCTTGCCCTCGGGCTGCTCATCTCTGGTGTGGTCGGTCCACTCTTTGCCATGCGTGGTGCCCGCCTCGCCGAGGAAGCACAGGTTCGCGACAAGGCCGAACTTGCTGCCCAGTCCCTCACCATGCTCGAATCGGCCTCCGAACTGCGCGTCTCCGGTCAGCTCACCGCCATGGAAAAGGCGGTTGAGGCCACCGAGCGGCACATCTTCCGTAACCGTGATCGCGCGGCGCGTCCCGCCGCTACCGCCGTGGCGATTGACCTTCTCGCGTTTGCGCTCACCGTGGTGCTCTCCATCATCATCGGAACCATGCAGGTGGGGGCGGGAACTCTCAAGCCGGTGGAACTCGCCGTCGTCGTTCTTACTCCTCTGGCCGCCTTTGAAGCCACGCAAGCACTCTCCAACGCGGGTATCCAACTCGTTCGCTCCGGCAAGGCCGCGCAGCGGATCTTCGAACTACTCGACGCCGCCAACAAGAAACGTGACATCCCGCCACGGCCGACCGATAGCGAAGAAACCGGACTGGCCGTGCGCGATCTCGTCATCGGATGGCCGGAAGGCCGTGACGTCGCCGGGGAATTCAACTTCAGTGTGGAGCGCGGGCGCTCGCTCGCCATCGTCGGTGCCTCGGGAATCGGGAAAACCACGCTCCTCTACACCCTCGCCGGCATGCTGCACCCGCACGCCGGAAGCGTGCGGCTCGACGGCAAGGAAGTGTCCTACGTGAGCCGCCAGGAGATCTCGAAGTCGCTCATTCTCACGGCCGAGGACGCGCACATCTTCGAATCCTCGGTGCTCGAAAACGTTCGCGTGGCGCGGCCCGATCTCTCCCCCAATGAAGCCGTCGAACTACTGGGGCGAGTGGGGCTGGGCGACTGGCTCGCACAGCTCCCGCAAGGCGTCCATACCCACCTGGGATCCGACGCCGCAACCATCTCCGGCGGCGAACGCCGTAGGCTCCTGCTCGCCCGCGCACTTGCCTCCCCCGCCCAATATCTGCTGCTGGACGAACCGGGCGAGCACCTGGATTCCGAAACCGCAGATACCCTCATTCGTGATCTCCTTCGCGCCGGTCGGAGTGAGGATCCGGCACTCTCCCGCACGGTCATTCTGGTCACCCACCGTCTCCAGCCCCTCGACGCTGCAGACCACATCGTGCTGCTCGGCGAGAAGGACGGAAAGACAATGATCACCGCCTCTGGAAGCCACCAAGAACTTCTCACCCACGTGGCCGACTATCGCTGGTCCACCCAGCAGGAAGGGTAAACAGAAATGTCTGATCTTGCTTCTGTGATGACTCACGCCCTCGCACTCACCACCCAGCTGGACCGCCAGTCAGTGCTGCAAACCCTCGTGGATTCAGCAGTCGAACTCGCCGGCTGCAAGTACGGCGCGCTCTCCGTCCTCGACTCGCAGGGCGAAACACTCCAGTTCGTCTTCACCGGCGTGGACACCTGGCGCGCGGAACGCATCGGCCCGCCGCCGAAGGGGCACGGCGTGTTCGGGGAGATGCAGGATGAGCACTACCTCATCGTCAACGAGCTGGAGGGCCACCCCACCCGCCATCCCTGGCCCAAGCATCACCCCCACATGACCAGCTTCCTCGGCTGCCCCATCCGCATCAACGATCGTGTGTTCGGGCGCCTCTACCTCTCGGACAAGCCGGGCGGATTTGTGGACGACGACGGCAAGAAGATCGAGCTTCTCGCCCAGGCCGCCGCCATCGCCGTGGAGAACTCGCGCCTGTACGCCGAGTCCAACGCGCGCGCCCAGTGGATTGCCGCATCGCGCGCCATCACCACGGCGCTGCTCGAAGGCACCGACGAGGAGGAGGCGTTGCAGCTCATCGCGCGCGAGATGCGCCGGGTTGCCAAGGCGGACGCCGCCCTCATCGTCCTGCCCTCGGTTGGCGATACCTGGGCCTGCGAAATCTCTGACGGCGACGACGCCGAGGACCTCATCGGTATCGAATTCCCTCCCGAAGGTCGCGCCCAGACCGTGCTGCGCGAAGGCACCGGACTTGTGGTAGACGCCTTGACGCGCCAAAAGGAGTTGCTCGTCCCCGAGCTGGGGCGCTTCGGCGCCGCGCTCTACGCGCCGCTGGTCTCCAAAGGCGTGCCGCAGGGCGTCATCATGCTGCTCCGCCACATCGGGCGCCCCGAGTTCGACCTGGCCGATCTCTCGATGGCGGAGAACGTGGCACGCCAGGCAGCGTTGGCGCTTGAATTGGCCAGCGCACGCCTCACCCAGTCCAAGGCCGAACAGTTGGAGGACCGCGCCCAAATCTCGCGCGACCTCCACGATTTCGCCATCCAGCAGCTCTTCGCATCCGGCATGGAGCTCTCCGCAGTGCGTGACGATCTGGCCGCCCAGGATGCCGTGCCGCAATCCGTACTAGATGGCTTGGACAAGTCCATTACCTCGATCGACGAGTCAGTCAACCAGATTCGCCAGATCATCTACTCGCTGCGCGATCCGCAGGCCACGGTCCCCGTGGTCCAGCGCCTGCGCCGCGAACTCTCCTCCGCGCGCGGATCGCTCGGCTTCACCCCGAAGTTCACCCTCACCAACCTCGGCGAGGTGATCGTCTCCGGCTCCCACACCGAGATCGACGACGAGCTGGGTTCCGATTTGGCCGACGACGTCGTCGCGGTAGTGCGCGAATGCCTCTCCAACGTGGCCCGCCACGCGCAAGCCACCACCGTGAGCGTGGACATTCGCATCGAGAACCACCGCATCGAAATGACCATCATGGACAACGGGCAGGGCGTCAAACCCGAGCTGTCGCGGCGCTCCGGACTGTCCAACCTGGCGGCGCGGGCACGCCGCCACCACGGCACCTTCTCCATCCGTCCCGGAGACGGAAACAGCGGGACCAAGGTGATCTGGACGGCGATTATCGGCTAGGCATGTCCTTTACGTGAACAAGGCGAGGAGTCGGGGCATCAGCCCGGGCTCCTCGCCTTGTTCTTATGTTTAGTTATTTCCTGAGCTGGCGAGGGACTGAGCCGTTGCTCAGCCTTGGCGCCTGCTTAGCTGTTGCGCCAGCCTGCCGCGCGCTGACCGGCAACCCATGCAGCCACCTGGGTGCGGCGCTGCAGGCCCATCTTGGACAGCAGCGAGGTGATGTGGTTCTTCACCGTCTTCTCGGCAACGCCCAGGCGTTCGCCGATCTCGCGATTGGAGAGGCCATCACCAATGAGGTCAAGGACGCGGCGCTCCGAGGGGGTGAGATCCGCGGTGGGATCATCATGATCGGCGCGGCGGCGCGATACGGTGCGCTCATCGAGCAGGGTACGGCCAGCGGCTACCGCACGGATGTTCTCCGTGATCTCGGCGCCGCGGACGGACTTGAGGAGGTAGGCCTTGGCGCCGGCGTTGAGAGCCTCGGCGAGGGCGTCGTCGTCGTCAAAAGACGTCAGGACGATGCAACGCGTATCCGGCGTCACTTCTCCCAGCTGCTGGATGATATCGATGCCGGTGCCGTCCGGGAGGCGCAGGTCAACGAGGGCCACTTCGGGGTGTACAAGCTCGCCGCGGCGCACGGCCTCGGACACACTTCCCGCCTCGGCGACGACGGTCAAGCCGTCCGCGCGATCAACCACTTCGGCGATGCCACGGCGTACCACTTCGTGGTCGTCAATGATCATTACCCGGATGTCTTCTCCAGCTGCCATAGTTTCAGCCTCTCTACGTTCTCACACGGGACCTAGGTTCCATCTCACTAGGTAGCATTCTGCCACACCACGGGCGTTCAATGCGCGAGATATAAGGCCTGTAACCACGGGAAATTTGCCCATGTGGCGCGTCTCTCGTGAACGTTTACCCACATGACGATGGTCCTACGGGCAACAGGGTCAGATCGGTAACACATTGAGCGGCCGCGCGGGGCCCGATCCGCGGCGAAAGGGGGAGGATTTTCTCCCTGTTTCGGGGCAGCGGAGGGAGCCTACTATGCGTAGTGAACGCGACAACGAGCGAGGCAACAATGGCTGTTCCACTACATTCTGGCGAGTATTTCATCTACCTCAAGGGCTTCTTTGGCCGCCGCGTCACCGGGCTGCGTACCAGCGACAACGGCGAAGTTCGCCCAATCCCCGGTTCGGCCACGATCGGCCAGGCGAACTGGCCCACGCGCATCACGCCCGACGGGAGATTCCTTGTCGCCGCGAGCATCCTCCCGGGGCGTCTCTACGCCTTCCGGATCGAGGAGGACGGCCGACTCAGCTCCACCAGTCCGGCGCTCAAGCTTTCGCGTGCCACCGTTGATGTGGAGGTCTCGGCCGATGGCCGGAACATCTACGTCACCCAAGGGCTGCTTGGAAAGGTGTCAATCCAGAATTTCGCGCTGAGCGACGACGGCGTCCTATCGCGCGTTGGCTCCCCGGTGCGGCTCGGCGAGCGGCGGGATTCACTCTCGACTCTCACTCGCTCCGCCGACGGCACCCAGATCTTCGTCTCCAGTTACTTCCGCAATGAACTGCTGCGGATGCCGATCGAGGCGGACGGTACGGTACGCCGCGTTGTGCAGCGCATCGGGACCGGCAACAAGCCGATTTTTCCGATCCCCACGCCTGACGGCAGATTCGTTTAGGTGATGAACGAGATCGGCGGAACGATCAGCGCTTTCCGGGTCAACGACGACGGCGTCCTGTCCGCCGTTCCCGGTTCAGACGTCGCGTGCGGCCGCTTCCCGCACGTTCCCGCCATCACACCTGACAGCAAGTACCTGTACACACCAGGTCTCGGCGGAAGTGGAATTCACTGCTACGAGATTCTTGGGGACGGTAGCCTGCGGACAATTGGGACGGCCGCTTTTGGCAAGGACTTCCCTGAGGCGCTGCGGATATCGCCGTCGGGCAAGGTGCTGTGGGCATTCGGGAGCAAGCTGAACCTCAAGCTCAGCACGGTGCTGCGGAGATACGTTGTCCAGCCGGATGGCCGGTTGGTGCTCGATCCCGAAGCTGTGACGGAGGTGGACCTCACCTCAACAAGCGGATTCCCCATGAATATCGTGGCCCGGGGGTAGGTTGTTCTCAGGCGTGGGATGCGTGTGAGGTCGGCTCATTCAAGAAGCCAGGGCGTTTTAGAAACCGAGGGCAACAACAAGCGCTGATCCCGCGAGAAACGCGGCCAACGGAGTCATGATCATCCGTTCTTTCCGCGAGCTCGAGATGGAGTTCATGATCGTCCCCAGAACAAGAAAACCGAAGGTCACCCAGGCACCGGGGGCCGAGATTCCGGCGGGCAGAACATGGACGGCACCGGCTCGGTCAAGGATCACGAGGACAAGCACCGCGTAGATGAGGAGGGAAAAAGCGGACGAGATCCTCAGCTTCAGAGGAAAGCGCCCCTCGTGGCGGCCGCCCCACACATACGGGCCAAGCGGTGCTCCTGCCACCACCGCGATCTGGACCGCACAGAGTAGGGCCGTAAAGCCGGTGAAAAGATAGGCGGCAACGAGCGAGGCAGACATGCGTTCAGCCTACAATGCGTGGCCCCGCGCAACGCCTGCTTTGAACTACAGAGCCGGTCTTTAGTGCCAAGCAACGACGAAAAGTTGCGTCGCTGTTACATCTTGGTTACCGCAACGTCCACAGATCCGGGCATTGCGAACAGAAAGTCTAAGAGCGGTCACCAGATAATACATGACCTTGTCCAATACCAAAGTTAATAAACGCTTGGCTCTTCAGCGGTAACCGATAACTTCGCGCGACACTTCATCGAGCACCTGCGCAGGTACGTCGGCCACTGCAATGCGATATACGGTATTCAAACGCGGATTGAATACTCCTAGATGTGTGATGCTCTTGAACGGCTGCTGTCCACTACGCAGACCCATCAGCCAGTACATCAACAGCTGGAGAGTGTGATCCTTCGTCGGAGGCCTCACCGATACTTTGAAATCCCACAGAGTATCTCTGGTGAGAAAGTCGCCATCTCCATTTGTCACTAGGTCAGTGAAGGCACCTTGAAATGTGAAACCATCTAGCGTCGCAGGACCAAAGTCGCGAAAAAAGGACAAAGATCTATTGACCATCACCTTGATATGACCAGCGGTAACAGAATCCGGCGTCGTGCATGCATGCGGGTTATATCTCCAGGGGCCAGCCCGGAACGCTACATCGTACCCTGCAAGCTCACATGCCGCAGCTATCGCCAACCCATCTACTCGCCCAGCGCGAAACTCTAGGAGACGAATAGGATCTCGCCATGTCTTAACGCCCAAAATAGAAGCTCCAAGAAGCGAGAACTTGAACGCTTCCTCCGGCTTGGCTCCACTCGCCACCCGAGTTAGATAGTCTACCGACAGACCGACCAAGGAGGAGTGAATGTTCTCGACCTTATGGTCAAGAGGAGTGGGGTAGCCATCTTCCCTCAGCAGTATCTCCATGTTCCGAGGATTAATGTACCCACCCCGTGGTTGTTTTACTTGTTTGATTCTCTGCGTGACAGTAGCCAATTCCGCGCCCTTTCGAACAACCTGAGTTCAATCCGGCCTGGAGTCCAACTGAGTGAATCCGCAGTCACGTCGCCATGTCAGTTCGCATAACAGGTTCAGAGCAATCACAGCCGATAATGCACTTACTTAAAAGTATTATGACATGACTTTTATGCAATTTGAAGAATACTAGACAATGTAAAGCACTTTTTTGTACAGATTTAACGACCAACAGGCTTCACAACATTGACAGCTGGTGAGAATGAACGAACATGCTCATTGCTTCTTCTTGAACGCGATAAATTCTTCGAAGTTGAATTCTTCGGGTTCTCCACTCCCCTCACCGGCAATAAGTGCGGCGCGCAGTGCCAGCATGTCTCGATTCCTATCCGTTTCTTGACTCATGGTCCCTCCTTCAAAGCCCAGATCACTCACAACCCTGGCGCAAGCGGATGGATCGCGCGGATAGCCCGGGTCGGCAGCACGACAATTCCAGGGCGAGGGTCCCCCATGGACATCGCGGAGAGACGCAAGGAATTCTGGCCACACCACCATTGGCCCCCCAACCACGTCAACAGCGGAAACCAAAGCCAATATTCGAATCAGTAGTGGTAACGAGCCTGAAGAATGATCAGATCATTACCATCGACCAGATAGACGAGTCGATGTTCGTCAGTAATTCGCCGTGACCACGCTCCTTGCGCACCATACTTGAGCTGTTCAGGTTTACCTATTCCCGCAAACGGTTCGCGAAGACACGCGTCAATAAGCGTGTTGATCCGTTTAAGAATCCGTCGGTCAGTTGTTTGCCAGTGCTTGTAATCTTCCCAGCCGGATATATCCCAAACCAGACGCATCAGACGTCTCGATCAAGCTCGTGCGTCTCGGTGCGGCCTGAGCGAGCCCGTTCATAGGCATCAAGCAGTCGGCGAGCGTTAGCAGGCGAGCGGAACAAATAGGCAGTCTCCTGCCACGCAGCGTACTCATCCGCAGACATAATGACGGCATTGCCCTTACGCGAAACAATCTCGACGGCGTCGCGATCTTCATTGACGCGCTCAATCAGGGGAAAGAGAATCTTACGCGCTTCGCTTGCACTAATGGACATGGCAACAAACCTCCACAGCTATAAGTGGTACAGAAAAATGGTACCACTTGGTGAGAATGTAGTCGATTGTCCGATCGGCGCGATTACTACCCTCTGTTCCTTTTCCAGCGTCAGCGTAGCCCTTGGCACTGGGGGCAGAAAGTTGAGGAACGGCCGCCTGACATCACCTTGAGGAACTCGGTGCCGCAGCGCGGGCAGGGAGTCCCGCCGCGTCCGTAGGCGCGCAGCGAGCGTTCAAAGTATCCGGACTCGCCGTTGACATGCACGTACAGCGAATCGAAAGATGTCCCTCCTGCCGCGAGAGAGCGTTCCAGCACGTCTGTGGCGCCGGACAACAACCGGCTCATCTCGGGCCCGGAGAGCGAATTCGCCGGGCGGAACGGGTGAATGCACGCGTCGTACAGCGCCTCATCCGCGTAGATGTTTCCAATGCCCGAGATCACTGACTGGTCGAGCAGCAGCTTCTTGATGGCGGTGCGCTTGGACGCCATGGTCACCGCGAGTGCCACGCGGTCCAGTCCCGGATCGAGCAGGTCCCTCGCGATGTGAGCGGCCAGCTGTGGCACAACCGGGCGGTCGATGCCCAGCCCGCCGGGGGCGCCATCGTCGGTCTCTTCATAATCGTCCGGAGCAAGGTATCCGAAGGTGCGCTGGTCGATGAACTCGAGGCGCAAGCCGTTGCTCAACATCAGCCGGGCGCGCACATGCGGCAGCCCGTCGCAGTCCACACGGAACTGGCCGGACATGCCCAGGTGGGCCACGAGGGCGCTGTGCCCCGGTCCGGCACCCTGCCCACTTACATCAGTGTCACCCGCCGCAGAACCGTCCGCTCCCGAGCCACTCATCTCCAGATCAAACCAGAGGAATTTGCCGCGGCGGGCCACACCCGTCACGGTCGTACCCGCAACGCTCGACAACTCGCGAACGGATCGCCGCGAAACGCGGGCACCGAAAGACTCGGCGCTCGCGATCTGCTGCCCCACAGTGTGCTTGATAAGGCCGCGGCGGACGGATTCAACTTCGGGAAGCTCAGGCACGGCTACTCTCCGGGTTACTCGGTGGCTCTACTTCGGGACGCTCAGATTCAGGACTTCTGGATTCGCAACGCTCCAAAATCCATCTCCGGAATCCTGCACCCTGCGTACCCATGACACATCTGAAGCGGGATTACGGAGATAGATTTCAAGTGCATATGCCATGTGCCAACTAGGACAGGGCCAGACGCGTATTAACGAGGCTGTA
This sequence comes from Ancrocorticia sp., assembly GCA_047602305.1. Taxonomy (GTDB): domain Bacteria; phylum Actinomycetota; class Actinomycetes; order Actinomycetales; family Actinomycetaceae; genus Ancrocorticia. Next base: position 3,802,517 of record JASGHO010000001.1, on the reverse strand, counting down.
GGACAGACAGCTAGTGCACTACTGGCCCTGAGCGGCCAGATGATCCGCTCGCACGGGAAGCCCCTTGACCTGTTTGCGCTCCAGCTCGCCCGCGGCCAGCATCTTGTAGGACGCCTCCGCAGCGGCCTGGCGCGCCACCTTCTTGGTGGTGGCTTCCCCGGTTCCCCAGGTGCGCCCGCCCATCGAAATGGTGGCGGTGTAGATGCGGCTGTGATCGGGGCCTACGCCGGTGATCTCGAAGCTCGCGTTGCCGGCATAGCCGTTCTCGTGCGCCAGCTCTTCGAAGCCCGCGCGCCAGTCCAGCTGCGGCCCCAGCACAGCCGCTTCCTTGACCTTCTGGTCAATGATGCGCTCGACGATCGCGCGCGTCGGCTCCATGCCGTGCTGCAGGTAGGTGGCGGCAATCAGTGCCTCGACGGTGTCCGACAGGATAGAATCCTTGTCGCGTCCCCCCTCTTGCGCCTCGCCCTTGCCCAGGCGGAGGAACTCCCCCAGGCCCAGCTGGCGCGCGATGTCCGCAAGCCCCTTCTCGGAGGCGGCATACCACTTGATCGGGGTCATGACGCCTTCGGCCAAGTCGGGGTACTCGCGGTACACCTTCTCCGCAGTGATGAGATTGAGGACCGAATCGCCGAGGAACTCCAGGCGCTCGTTGTGCGGCTCGTCGTGCTCGAAGGCAAAGCTCCGATGCGTCAACGCCTGCCGCAACAGCGGGCGCCTGATGTCAATCCCCCACCGCGCAATCAGATCGCGATAGCTCACTTGGCTTCAGTTTCGTCGTCTGAATCGGCGCCGTCACCCGAGCCAACTCTCGCATCGTCACCCGCGCCAACTCCCGCATCGTCACCCGAGCCCGCGCCGTCAGCATCATCCGAGCCGCCGACCAGCTGCGCCTGAAGCGCAGCGAGCGCGTCAAAGCGCGGGTCAAACTTCTCATGCCTGTGATCGTCCGGAAGGTTGTCCCAAGCCTCACCGCACTCGGAGCAGAGCCCGGGGCAATCGGGGCGGCACAGCGGCCGGAACGGCAGTCCGATAACAACCGCGTCGCGCAGAATCGGTTCCAGATCGATGTGGTCGTCAATGATCTCCGGGAACTCTTCGGCTTCTTCGTCGCCGTCGGCAACAAAGGCGGCCTTGCGCTCGGGATAAAACACCAGTTCAGCGACGTTCTCGTGCTCATCCAGTGCGAGATCACGCAGGCAGCGCGAGCACTGGCCTTCGAGCGTGACCCCCACGGTGCCCTGGACGAACACGCCCTCGGACACCGACTGCAACTCCAGCGAGATTGCCATGGGAGATCCCTCTGGTACCCCGATGAGCTCCACGCCCATGTCGGCGGGAGCCGGAAGCTCCTGCTCCCAGGTCATGACCGAGCCCTCTTGGCGCGGCAACGACTGGAGCGATGCGACGAACGGACTTCTTAGGTCCACGACTCCTCCTCGGGCGCGCCCTGGCGCGCCACATCCACGCTATCCGTGTTGTCATCGCGCTCGGCGATCACGTTGCGGCCAGCAATAATCTGCGACAGCATGATGTCGATTCGCTCGTTCACAACGGAGGTCAACGAGTCGATCTCACTGCCAACCTCGGAGACCTTGTTCTGCAACGCGAACAGGGTGTTGTCCGAGTATTCGTTGGCACCGCGGCGCAGCTTATCGGCCTGCGACTTGGCGTCGTCGATAATGCGATGCGCACGGGCCTTCGCGGCAATGGTGATGGCGTCCTGCGAGACGAGCCGCGATGCCTGCTCGCGTGCTTCGGCGATGGTGTCCTCGGCGTCATTGTGAGCCTGCTCAATGATCCGGGAGGCACGTGCCTGTGCCTCGTGAGTGAAGCCGTCGGCCTCCGCGAGCAGGCCGTCCGCGCGCACGATCTGGTCCGGAACCAGGTCACGCGCGGTGGCAAGCAAGTCAAGAATCTCCGACCGATTGAGCTTGACGGCGGCGGACATCATGGTGGTCGGTGCATTGGACACCAACTCGATCAACTCGTCGAGGACCGCAATGAGCGATTCGCCCTCCGACCTATCCACGTTCATCGATTCTCCTTATTGTTCAGTGCTTCGGCCACGCACGGCGGGACGAGATCATCGATCGGGCCCCCGTGGTGAGCCACATCTTTGACCATGGACGAGGCGACGTGCCCCAGATTCGGATCTCCCATAACGAAGACCGTCTCGATCCCACTGAGATGGCGGTTCATGAGGGCCATGGCATGTTCGCCCTCAAAGTCTGCGGCGCCGCGCAACCCCTTGACGATGGCTACGGCGCCTGCATTCCCAGCGTACTGTGCAATGAGACCGGAGTGCGATTCCACCCGCACATTTGGAAGGTGTGCCACGGCTTTCGTGGCCAGTTCCACCCGTTCGTCCACACTAAAGAGGTACCTCTTTGCGTGATTGATAGCGACCACCACGATGACTTCATCAAACATGGCGGCCGCGCGGGCGATGACGTCCACGTGCCCGAGGGTGATCGGGTCGTAGGAACCGGGGCAAACGGCAATGCTCATGAGCCCAGCCTAGTCTGTAGGTCCGACAAGTTCAGTTCCTCGTGCTCGGCCACGACCGCGCTCCACGCCCGGGTATCGCCCCAGCGGCGGTCGTCGTCCCGTTCGAGACCCGCGGGCCAGGTGGGCTCCGGCGAACGCACCGACCGCTCGACCACCACCAGCGCGTCGCCCGCCAGGTGCGGCATGAGCGCCTCCAGATTCGCGGCAAGTTCTTCTTCGGAAAGATCGTAGGGAGGATCGACGACGACGAGATCAAACCGGCGGTTGGGAGGTCCAGCGAGCCACGTCTGGACTTTCGTATTCGCGACGACGACGGCGAGGCCCAGCTCGCGTACGTTCTGTTTGATCAGCGCCGCGGCCTGACGCGAGGACTCGACGCATTCCACGTAGGCAGCGCCGCGCGAGGCTGCTTCCAGGCCTAGCGCGCCAGAGCCGGCGTAAAGGTCGAGAACCTCGCAGCCGTCAACATAGCCAAGATGTTCCAGACGTGAGAAGAGCGCTTCACGCACGCGCTCCGAGGTGGGGCGGGTTCCCTTGGCGGGAACCTTGAGGGTGCGCCCCTTGGCGCTGCCCGCAACAATTCGGGTCATCTTCTACCCCTTCTCCAAGTATTCGGCCCGGTTCGCATCCAATGTTGCCACGGCCTGGGCGAGGGCCAGGTGCGATGAGAGTGAGGCGTCTCGCTCGACAAGGTGGCGCGCGTGAGCACGAGCGGTGTCGATGATGGCGAGATCGTTGACAACGGAAAGGAATCGCAGGTGGGAGGAGCCGCCCGATTGCATTGCCCCGAGCACATCTCCTTCGCTGCGCAACCGCAGATCCGCCTCTGCGAGATGGAACCCATCCGATGTCGAGGCGAAGGCGTCGAGGCGTTCGCGGGCGATGGTGCCATCGGCGGCGTTGGTCACGGCGAGGCAGAGGCCGGGCTTGCTGCCTCGGCCCACTCGCCCGCGCAGCTGGTGTAGCTGGGAGAGTCCAAAGCGTTCGGCGTCCAAGATGATCATCAAAGTGGCTTCGGGAACGTCCACACCCACCTCAATGACGGTGGTGGACACAAGAACGGGAGCTTTGCCCGAGGCAAAAGCTTCCATGGCCGCTGCTTTTTCCTCCGGCTTGAGCCGCCCGTGCATGATGCCAACCTCCACATCACGGAACTCCGGCATCGCGCGCAGTTGCTCGGCAATATCGAGTACGGCGGCGAGCTTGGAGCCGGGAGCGTCTGGGGCGCTGCCTTCTAATGCATCGAAGTCCGAATCGGCGAAGAGATCATTGCCGCGCGCGCCGGGCTCGACATCCTCACCGGAACCAGAATCGCTGCCGGGGCCCGCCGCGTCGTCGTCGTTAATTCGCGGACACACCACGTAGACGCGGCCGCCGGCGTCAATCTCCTCGCGAGCGCGCTGCCACATGCGCGCAACCCACGCCTCCCTGGTGGCGGGAACAAGGTTGGTGGTGATGCCGGCGCGGCCGGCGGGCAGTTCGCGCAGGGTGGAGACGTCGAGGTCGCCGAAGACGCTCATGGCGATGGTGCGCGGAATCGGTGTGGCGGTCATGACGAGGGTGTGCACGCCGGACGCGAGGCGGTCGCGCTGGTCCACGCCGAAGCGGTGCTGCTCGTCAATGACGGCGAGCCCGAGGAAGGGAATCTGGACGTCGTCGGAGAGGAGGGCGTGCGTTCCCACAACGAGGCCCGACTGGCCCGAGGCGATGCGCGCGAGGGTTTCGCGGCGCTGGCGCACCGTGAGAGAGCCGGTGAGGATGTCGATACGGGTGGCGTTCTCGGGCGCGCCAATCTGGCCGCCGAGCGCCAACGGGCCGAGCAGGTCCTCGATGGTACGCAGATGCTGCCAGGCGAGAACTTCGGTGGGCGCGAGAAGGACGGCCTGGCCGCCGCCGTCGACAACCTGAAGCATCGCGCGCAACGCAACGATGGTCTTGCCGGAGCCGACGTCGCCCTGAAGCAGCCGCTGCATGGGGGCGGTGTGGGCGATCTCCCGGGCGATCTCCTCTCCCACCTCGCGCTGACCGGCCGTCAGTTGGTAGGGAAGGCGGGCGTCGAAGGTATCAAGCAGGCCGCCCGTGCGGGCCGGGTAGGCGCCGGTGGTACGTTCGCGCGCCTCGTGTGCACGCACCGCCAAGGCGCTTTGAAGAACATAGGCTTCGCCGTGTTTCATGCGGGCCCGGGCGCGTTCCCACGATTCGCCGTCCTCCGGCTGATGCAGCGCGAGGATCGCCTGGTAGAGGGACGGCAGATTGTTGGTCGCGCGGTAATCCGCGGGCAAGGGATCCGAGAAATCCGACTCGGTGAGGCTGGGCAGAATCGTGGCCACAGCCTTCTCGATCTGCCAGGAGGGGACCTTCTCGCCCGCGTGGTAGATCGGAATGGGGCGCTCGATACGGGACACGTCCGGTTCGTCGTCGATCAACTCGTATTCGGGGTGCGACAGCTGGAGCTCGCCGCGGTACGAAGAGATGGTTCCGGAGAAGGTGGCGATCACCCCGGGCGCGAGGCGACGCTCGTGATACTGAAGCGGGCGCGAATTCTTGCCGAAAAACGTGAGACTCATCTCGTGCAAGCCATCCGCGATACGCACATTGAGGATAAAACCGCGGCGCGCATTCATCGGGCGCAGGTGCGAGGAAAGAACCTGGGCCACCACCGTGACCGAATCACCCTCGTTGACCTGCGCAATCGGCATCAACTCGCCGCGGCGCGCCAAACGGAACGGGACGTGGTAAACAAGGTCCTCAACCGTCTGCAAACCCAGCTTGGCCAGCGCATTTGCACTGCGCTTGCCCAGCAGACGGTCCAATGGCCGCGACAACGATGTCCAATCGTCGGCGGCAATCGCTCCACTCATCGCCACCCTTTCGCCGTAGCTACCCACTCGTCGTGTATCCTATTCAGCGCCGGTCTCGGAACTGCAACTGATACTTTACTCGTTCGTGCGGTACACCACGTGTGCGCCAGCTTGGAGTGCGACTCCCACGATGGGTATACTGCTTAGGTTGCCAGTCGTGAGACTGGTGGTCAGGAGACGCCGCTGGCGTCCCGTCAGCGATTAAAGGAGAGAACCGTGGCATCAGTATGTGAGGTCTGCGGCAAGCACCCTTCCTTCGGTAAGAGCGTCTCGCACTCCCACGTGCGTACCAGCCGCCGTTGGAACCCGAACATCCAGCGTGTGCGCGCCATCGTCAAGGGCGCTCCCAAGCGACTGAATGTTTGCACCTCTTGCCTCAAGGCTGGAAAGGTTGAGCGCGCCATCTGAGCGTTGTTCCCGCAAGCTGTTAAGGGCCGCACCCATCCGGGCGCGGCCCTTTGCTGTACCCGCTATCCCCCCAAAGGATTGAGTGCTGTACCCGCTATCCCAAAGGATTGAGTTTTTCGGAAAGGATTGAGCCGCGTGGACGTGCTGCCGGGCTCAACCCTTTCCGTTTTCCTCAATTCTTTGACACCTCGGGGATGACTCAGGGTGCGCGGAAAGGTCAGTCGGCAGGGTGCGCGGAAAGGTCAGTCGGCAGGGTGCGCGGCGTCGTCGAGGATGAGCTGCATGAAGGTCAGATCGAGCCAACGGCCGAATTTGGTCCCGACCTCGCGCAGCGTCCCAGTTTCACGGAAGCCGAGTTTCTCATGCAGGCGGATTGATCCCTCATTCGAGGCCTCGATGCCGGCAACCATGACGTGCTTGCCAGCTTCGCGAGCACGGTCAATGAGTTCTGTCATCAGCAGCCGCCCGGTACCTTTACCGCGCTGATCTGCTCGAACATAGACGGAGTGCTCGACCGAATAGCGGTAGCCCTCCCACGTCCGCCAGTCGCCGAAAGTCGCGTAACCAAGAACATCATCACTATCGTCTACCGCAACCAAAATCGGATACCCCTGGTCCTTGTGCTGGTTGAACCACTCTCGCCGATTCTCCAAATCAACGGTCTGTTCGTTCCAGATGGCAACGGTACTGATCACCGCGTCATTGTAGATCTCAAGAATCGCTTCCAGGTCCTCGGGGACGGCATGACGAATATGCATATTTCTCTTCTCTCTGTGGCGCCTCGGCCACGTCTCGAACTACGCGTTGATCTACGCCTTGAAGTGGTCCCAACCGCCGCCTTCGGACACGGTCTTTCCATCGATCGTCACGCGGCCACCCTCACAGGCGTCACGGACTCGCCCAATACAGGAGAAACCCTCCGGCAGCGACGGCAACCCCAGCCCCCAGGCACGCTCAGCGGGCTGGCGCATGGTGGCGAGGAAACCGTGGTCCTCTCCCCCGGTCAGGACGGCCTGCAACGCCCATTCCCACGGGTCCGAGAAGCCGAGCCGCCGAGCCACCGGAATCAGAGTCTCCAAGTGCCCCGCCAGCAGCGTGGACTGGATGTCAATCCACACCCCCGACGCCTTGGCCATGCGGCGCGCGTCGCGCACCAAGCCATCCGAGACGTCCATGAGTGCGCCAATACGGTTGTCGCGGCAGGCGTCAAGCGCCTGCCGCAGAGGCGGTTTCGGCCGGAGGAAATCATCGATGAGCAGCGAGTCTGCGGCGGGCAAAGCTGAACGTTCCCGTGTGTAACCGCGCTCGAGCAAAGCAAACCCTGCGGCACCGTGCCCAAGCACACCCGTATGCAACAGTGCGTGCCCAGGTTGGGCTCCGCTGCGCAATCGGGGCCGCCGCCCTTCCAGGTCACCCATCACGGTGACAGACACCGCAATGGAATTCCCTCCCACGAGGTCTCCCCCATCCACGCCACATCCGATGCTCCGGCACGCCTGCGCCATTCCCGCGGCGAAACCGCTCACCCACGAGGCAGGTAGATCGCCCGGCAACTCCATCGCCACGACGATCGAGCGCGGACGGGCGCCCATTGCCACAGAATCCGCAAGGTTCTGCATGGCGGCGCGCCAGCCCACATCCTCACCGGTGGACCATTGCCGCTTGAAGTGGCGGTCCTCCACCAGCATGTCGGTGGAGACCGTGTAGCGCCCATCCGGGGCGGGGAGCACGGCACTGTCGTCTCCCGACGCTACGATAATCCCTTCCGCCTGCGGCAGGTGGGGAAGAATGATGGAAAGAAGATCGTCCTCGGACAGGTCAGCTACACGCACAGGAATCTACCGCAACCCCACTGGACGTTCGAGAGCCAGCGAGATCAACTCGTCCAGCAGATTCGAGTAGGGCAGCCCGGTCTTTTCCCACAGCACCGGGTACATCGAGAACTGCGTGAATCCGGGGATGGTGTTGTGCTCGTTGACGAGAATCTCGCCATCGTCCGTGAGGAAGAAGTCCACGCGAGTCATACCCTCACACTCGAAGGCATCGAACACCTCGACGGCCATGGCTCGCATACGAGCGGCCGCGTCCTCGGGAACGTTAGCCGGGACCTCCATATGGAAACCTTCGGTCTGAACGTACTTCGTGGAGTAGTCGTACCAAGTATCGATGTCCATCACGACCTCGCCGAGGACCGAGGCTCGCGCGGAATCGTCACCGTGACCGCCGAGTACCGCGCATTCGATTTCACGGCCGACGACGCCCTGTTCCACGATCACCTTCGGGTCCGTCTGCTGTGCCACTTCTATAGCCGCTGCCAGATCCTCTTCGCGATCCACCTTGGTGATACCCAGCGAGGAACCGGCGCGAGCAGGCTTCACGAAGACGGGGTAGACCAGCTTCTCGGTCACCTCCGCGGTAACCTCGGCGGCGGCGGTGCGCCACCGCTTCGCGGTGACCAGCACGTAGGGCGAAACAGGGATCCCAGCGGATTCAAGCACAACCTTCATGAAGTGCTTGTCCATGCCAGCCGCAGAAGCAAACACACCTGAACCAACGTAGGGAATTCCCGCCATTTCCAGCATGCCCTGAATAGTTCCGTCCTCGCCGAAGGGACCGTGCAGTAGCGGGAAGGCGACATCGATGCGCCCAAGCCTCGCGAGCGCCCCCGATTCCTGCTTCACCGCCACAGCTTTCTCCGTTCCAGCACCCAGGAGAATCTGTTCGGCAGAACCGGTCACTTCACCATGAGGACCTGCGGACTCCAGCTCCAAGGGATCGGCGATACCTGGCACCCACGTGCCATCGCGGCGAATCCCAATGGGAAGAACCTCGTACTTGTCCTGATCCAGGGCACGCATGACGGACGCTGCGGTGAGGCAGGAAACCGAGTGCTCTCCGGAGGCTCCACCATAAATGAGCGCTACGCGAATCTTGGATGCCACAGTTCAGACCCTTCTTAGAAAATATGACGCCAAGAAGTAGCCTAGCTGGTATGGAGAACACTTCTGACCTACACGCCAAATTTGAGCCAGCAACAATAGTGGCGTCCACCGCACGTCCACCACGTACACAAGGATCGCCGGTCAATCCTCCGATCACCATCTCATCGACGTACTACAGCATGGGTGCCCCGGATGGCTCCATGCTCTACGCCCGCTGGACCAACGAATCCTGGCATCCCGCCGAGGAACTTATCGGCCGTTTGGAACACGCTGCTTTCCCGGCGCTTCTCCACGCCTCAGGCATGGCAGCTGTGGCCAACGCGTTGCACCTGGCTCCCGCGGGCAGCACCATCATCGTTCCGCGCCACGCCTACCACGCCTCCCTCCTCGTTGCTTACGACCGCACTCGCCGCGAGGGCGGTCGCGTGATCGAGGTGGACATCGCGGACACCGAAGCGGTCATCGCCTCCATCAAGGAGTCCTCCCCCGGCATGGTGTGGGTTGAGTCCCCCACCAACCCGATGCTGGAAATCGCGGACATCCCGGCTATCGTCGCCGCCGCTCACGAAGTCGGTGCTCTCGTTGGGGTGGATAACACCTTCGCTACACCGCTGGGCCAGAATCCCCTGGACATGGGGGCCGACGTCGTCATCCACTCGGCAACGAAGTACCTCTCCGGTCACTCCGACGTGGTCCTTGGCGCCACCGTCACCAACAGCGAGGATCTCCAACTCCAACTGCAGAACGAGCGCACCGAATCCGGTGGCATCGCTGGCCCGTTCGAGGCGTGGCTGCTGCTGCGCGGCATGCGCACGCTCAGCCTGCGGATGGAGCGTATCTGGGAGAACGCGGCCGAGTTGGCCACCCGATTGGCCACCCATCCGCTGGTGGCCGAGGTGCAGCACCCCTCACTCCCCGCGCACGCCCAGCACGAGCGTGCCAAGGAACTCATGACCTGCTTTGGCGGTGTGCTCACCATGCGCCCGGTCGGCGGAGTCGAGGCCGCGGAGAATCTTGGGAAGTTTGCGCAGCTGTGGCTGCCCGCCACCTCACTGGGCGGTGTGGAGTCCTCCTTCGAACGACGCCGTCGCTTTGATTCCGAAGCACCCACGGTCCCGGAGGACCTGCTGCGCGTCAGCGTGGGAATCGAGGATATCGAGGACCTGTGGCGCGATCTGGATCAGGCATTGCAGCAGGTGCATGCCTCGCTGTAGCCGAGCAGCACATGAGAGGCCTGTAGCAAGTCTGGATGATGATAGTGAACCCGGCTCTGCTGGAGTTCTACGCATCATCTACCAGTAGGAATACAGTTCATATATCCTCGGTTAGACAAGAAAAGGGGCCGTATCCGAAGGTGACAAGCCTTCTGACATGGCCCTTTTTCGATCCCCGTTCTCACGGAGCACAGCGAACTTAGCGCAGCTCGCGCAGCTGTGCGGTGATCGCATCCATCACGTGAGCAGTCATGTCGGTGAGCAGTTCGCGAGTTACCTCGCGGCCACGGAACTCACTGAAATCCACGGGCTCTCCAAAACTCACCGTGACTTGCATCTTCTTGCGGCCCAACCTGCCCCACCGCAGCTTGCCATCCTCAAGGAAGCCTTCATTACCCCAATGCGCGGTAGGAATCACCTGAACGTCAGGATTGGACAATACGAGCCGGGCCACGCCTGTCTTGCCCTTCATCGGCCACTGCTCCGGGTCATTCGTGAACGTCCCCTCGGGAAACATGACGATGCAGGCTCCGTCATCAAGCGCCGCAGACAGCGCCCGCACGGAGGAGAGCCCGTCACCGCCGGTTGGTGTGGAGGACACCCCTGGACGATAGACAGGGATCTGCCCGAGGTTCTTGAGCGCCCAACCGAGCACCGGAACCTTGAAGAGATCTGCCCGGGTGGCGGCACACGGGACCCGCCCACGGCGATACAATTCAACGCCAAGTACCGGCCCATCAAGGTGGTTGGTGTGATTGGCCGCGATAATGACGGGACCCGTGGCGGGCACGTCACCACGAATCTTGACGCGTTGAGTCGCGCTGATCACCACTTTGAGCAGCGGGGCAATCAACCGCATGAGGAACGGCGCGCGCACGTTAGAGCTTCTCGACGTTGGCTCCGAGGCAACGCAGCTTCTGCATGAAGTGCTCGTAGCCACGATCGATGATGTCGATGCCGGAAACCACTGAGGTGCCATCGGCCGCGAGAGCAGCGATGAGATGCGAGAAGCCACCGCGCAGGTCGGGAACCTCAATGTCCGCGGCGTGCAGCGGCGTGGGCCCCTGAACAACGGCGGAATGGTAGAAGTTGCGCTGACCAAAACGGCACGGCAAGCCACCAAGGCACTCGCGGTAGGTCTGGATGTGCGCGCCCATCTCCACCAGCGCCTCGGTGAAACCGAAACGGTTCTCGTAGACGGTTTCGTGGATGATGGAAATTCCACTGGCCTGGGTGAGGGCGACGACGAGGGGCTGCTGCCAGTCCGTCATCAGTCCCGGATGGACGTCCGTCTGCAGCGAGATCGAGTTGAGCTCGCCGCCCGGATGCCAGAAGCGAATGCCCTCGTCGCGCACCTCGAAAGCGCCGCCAACCTTACGGAAGACGTTGAGGAAGCTCATCATGGCCTGCTGTTCGGCACCGTGGACGAAGATGTCGCCACCGGTGGCAAGTGCGGCGCATGCCCAGGAACCGGCCTCAATACGGTCGGGCAGGGCGGTGTGCGCGTACCCGGTCAGCTTGTCCACGCCTTCGATGCGGATGGTGCGATCGGTATCCACCGAGATGATGGCACCCATCTTCTGCAGCACCGCGATGAGATCCATGATCTCCGGCTCGGTAGCCGCATTGGAGAGTTCGGTGATGCCCTTGGCCATCACCGCGGTGAGCAACGTCTGCTCGGTGGCGCCCACGGAAGGATACGGGAGACGAACCGGCTTGGCCGTCAATCCCTTGGGGGCCACAAGGTGCATGCCGCCCTCGGCCGGGGTGCGCTTGGCACCGAAATCCTCCAGAACCCGCATGTGGAAATCCACCGGGCGGTCGCCGATATGGCAGCCTCCCAAATCAGGGATGAAGGCCTCACCAAGATTGTGAAGAAGCGGACCCGCGAACAGAATCGGGATACGCGAAGAACCAGCTAGGCGATCCATCTCCACCGGATCTTCCGGAAGATAGATATCGCCAGGAGTAATGGCGAGGTGGCCCGCCTCCTGATCGTAGTCAACCGCAACCCCGTGCAAACGCAACAGGTCGGTGACGACGTCGACGTCGCGAATAAGCGGCACGTTGCGCAGCACCGAGGTATCCGAGGTCAGCAGCGCCGCAACCATCGCCTTCGATACGAAGTTCTTGGCGCCGCGTACTGAAATCTCACCCGTCAACGGCGTTCCGCCAACAACCCGCAATTTCGAAGTCATAACTGTCCCCTCTATTTCTTAGCTAACCTAGCGTATCTGACCGCGCGGGCCTTGGGCACCTGACGTGCCTCACAGTCCCGTCCGGAAGAATCACAGTCCCGTCCGGAAGAAGTCCAGAAGAAGAAGGCGGCCCGAGAATCCCGGGCCGCCTTCCTCATCATAAAATGCGTCAGCTCAGCGGAGCCTCTTCGCCGACCGGACGTGCCGAAATGACCTGCACGGAAGGCAGATGCTTCTTCGGAAGCGTCTTGGGCTTGAAGGAGGGGCGCTTTGCCTCGTAGGCCGTGATCGCTTCCTCATCCTGCAGGGTGAGGCCGATATCATCGAGGCCCTCCATGAGGCGCCAGCGGGTGTAATCGTCGAGCTGGAACTCACAGGTGAAACCACCACAGTGCACGAGGCGTCCCACGAGATCCACGGTCACTTCGAGGCCGGGCTCGTTCTCCAGCAGCTTCCACAGCTGCTCGACGTCCTCCTGGGAAACGACGCCGGCAACCAGACCCTGCTTGCCCGAGTTACCACGGAAGATGTCCGCGAAACGGGGAGCAAGGACGGCCTTGAAGCCGTAATCCTTGAGCGCCCACACGGCGTGCTCACGAGAGGAACCGGTACCGAAGTCCGGGCCTGCTACGAGAACCGAACCACGCGAGTACTCCTCCTGGTTGAGGACGAAGCCCGGGTCCTTGCGCAGCGAAGAGAACAGGGCGTCCTCGAAACCTGTGCGGGAAATGCGCTTGAGGTACACGGCGGGAATGATCTGATCGGTGTCCACCTCGCTGCGACGCAGCGGGACGCCAATTCCGGTGTGAGAGGAAAACTTCTCCATGCTATGCGTCCTTTCAGTCCAGATCAGCCGGGGTGGAGAGTGTGCCACGAATCGCGGTCGCGGCTGCGACCAGCGGAGACACGAGGTGGGTGCGTCCACCCGGGCCCTGACGGCCCATGAAGTTACGGTTCGAGGTGGAGGCGGCGCGCTCGCCCGGAGTCAGCTGATCCGGGTTCATGCCCAGGCACATCGAGCACCCGGCGTTACGCCACTCGGCACCGAAGTTGAGGAAGATCTTATCCAGGCCTTCGGCCTCTGCCTGCAGACGCACACGGGCCGAACCGGGCACCACGAGGACGCGGACGTCCTTGGCCTTCGGGCGGTCCTTGATGACGTCGGCCACGGCACGCAGGTCCTCAATACGACCGTTGGTGCACGAACCGATGAACACAGTGTCCACGGCGATCTCACGCATCGGGGTTCCAGGCGTGAGGCCCATGTACTCGATGGCCTGCTCAGCAGCGCGACGCTCGGTCTCATCGGCGATCTCGGACGGCTCGGGAACGGTCTCGGAAATCTGGACGCCCTGGCCCGGGTTGGTGCCCCAGGTCACGAACGGATCGAGATCGGAGGCGTCGAGGTCGACGACGGTGTCAAACACGGCGTCGTCGTCGGTCACCAGGGTGCGCCAGTACTCAACGGCAGCGTCCCAGTCCTCGGGTGCGTTCGGACGGCCCTTGATGTAATCAAAGGTGATGTCGTCCGGGGCGACCATGCCAGCGCGAGCGCCGGCCTCGATCGACATGTTGCAGATCGTCATGCGCGCTTCCATGGAGAGGGAGCGAATCGCCTCACCGCGGTACTCGATGACGTGGCCCTGGGCACCATTGGTGCCGATCTTGGCGATGATGGCGAGGATGATGTCCTTGGCGGTGGTGCCGGGCTTGAGCTTGCCGTGCACGTTGATGGCCATGGTCTTGAAGGGGGCCAGCGGCAGCGTCTGGGTGGCGAGCACGTGCTCAACCTCAGAGGTGCCGATGCCGAAGGCGAGCGCACCGAAGGCGCCGTGGGTGGAGGTGTGCGAGTCGCCACAGACGATCGTCATACCGGGCTGGGTGATGCCCAGCTGGGGGCCCACGACGTGCACGATGCCCTGATCGGCGTTGCCGAGCGAGTAGATGGGCACACCGAACTCTTCACAGTTCTTGCGAAGCTGAAGAATCTGCGTGCGCGACGTCACGTCCGCGATGGGAAGATCAATGTTGAGGGTCGGGGTGTTGTGATCCTCGGTTGCCAGAGTCTGGTCTGGACGGCGGACGGGGCGGCCTGCTAGGCGCAGCCCCTCAAATGCCTGCGGGCTGGTAACTTCATGGCACAGTTGCAGGTCGATGTACAACAAATCGGGGCTGCCATTCTCCCCGTGTTTGACGATGTGATCGCTCCATACCTTTTCGGCAAGAGTGCGGCTCATGCGTGACTCCTTCTCTCGTCTCATAACATTCGCGCTATCTCACAGTGGCTTGCAGTTGCATCTCACCTGTTGGGATGACAATATCAAGACATGGACACATCGGCAGTATCTTCTACCTCACCTTCAGACGAATCCGGCTCGGGCGTTGGCGTTCTTGATAAGGCCGCCGCAGTTCTCGGCGCGCTCGAATCCGGTCCGCAGACCCTTGCCCAGCTCGTGACCGCTACTCATCTGGCTCGTCCGACAGCCCATCGCCTCGCCGTAGCCCTCGAATATCACCGCCTCGTCGCCCGCGACATGCAGGGCCGTTTCGTCCTGGGCCCACGCCTGGGTGAACTTGCCTCGGCCGCCGGAGAAGACCGCCTGCTCGCCGCCGCCACCCCGGTTCTCGTGGCACTGCGTGACCACACCGGCGAGTCCGCGCAGCTCTTCCGCCGCCAGGGCGACCAGCGCATCTGCGTGGCTGCCGCCGAGCGCACCATGGGCCTGCGCGATTCGATCCCGGTGGGCGCCACACTGTCAATGAAGGCCGGTTCCGCCGCCCAGGTTCTCTTGGCCTGGGAGGAGCCGGATCGCCTGCACCGCGGCTTGCACGGCGCCAGCTTCACCGCCACCAATCTTTCCGCCGTGCGCCGGCGCGGCTGGTCCCAGTCCGTTGGCGAGCGCGAGCCCGGCGTCGCCTCGATTTCCGCTCCGGTTCGTGGACCTTCCGGCCGCGTCATCGCCGCCGTGTCCATCTCGGGGCCCATCGAGCGCATGGGACGTCAGCCCGGGCGCCAGCATGCGGCCGCCGTGGTCACCGCCGCCAAGCGCCTCACCGACGTCCTCCAGACCACCGAGGGGCTCGCTCCGCACAGCATGTAGTGGTGTGGGGCGGCAGGGGTTCTGTTCTTTCGTCCGGAGAGGTCACGCATACGTGGA
This sequence comes from Ancrocorticia sp., assembly GCA_047602305.1. Lineage (GTDB taxonomy): Bacteria > Actinomycetota > Actinomycetes > Actinomycetales > Actinomycetaceae > Ancrocorticia. Next base: position 3,787,225 of record JASGHO010000001.1, on the reverse strand, counting down.
GAGGTCACGTCTTGTAGACGTTGCCTCTCGTAGTAGCTGTGACCTCTTCACCATCCCACTCGTTTCTCCTCGCCGCCATCTCACCGCTCCGCAATCTCGTCCGCCCCTACAACCCTTGCGCGCGCCGGGCCCGCTGGTATTCGGCGAGTGTTGCTTCAGCGATCGTGTCCCAGTTCTGCGGGGGAAGGTTCTCGGCATTGTGCCGTGCGATCTTCTCCCGCAGTTCCGTATCCGAGATCATCTCCGCCAAGCAGTCACGCAGCGCGGCGTCGCCGTCGCCGAGAAGTCCGTCCACGCCGTGTTCACAGAAGTCGACAACTCCCGTCTTGTCCGGGGCGACGACGGGCAGCCCCGCCGTCCGTCCCTCCAACGTGGCGATGCCGAAGGATTCCATGAGTGCGGTGGAGAAGTAGATGTCCGCGTCTTCGTAGGCCTGGCGCAGCGCCGCCCGGTCCACTCGCCCAGGGAGTGTGATCCACGGGGCGTCGAGTTTGCGGACGAGCGCCTCGAGCTCTTTCCGCTCCGCTCCTTCGCCGAAGATAGTTAGTTCAGCGGGAACCCCGGCTTGTTTTTGAGCGTCGACGGCGAGGCGAATTAACACGTCGTTTCTCTTGCGCGGCTCGAGCCTGCGCGAGGCGACAATTCGGACCGGCATCGGAGCTACTCCCGAGTGCCCGGTGGCCTGCGCGCGCACCAAACGGCGCTGGGCGACTACCTCCCAATCGGACGGATCCATACCGTTGTGAAGAATATGGACCTTGGTACGCTCCCCCACGATGCATTGCACAGCGGGTGCGAGCTGCGACGATACCGCGTTCATCGTGACGTCACGCGCTGCCGCCCACTGGGCAAAGCGCACCACATGGAAGAGAGGCCACCACGGCCCGAGCATGCAGTGCCAGGTGACGGACGTTGGCACCCGTAGGGCTGCGGCAATCATGATGGCATGCTGGGCGAACGGAGAAATGACGCCGGTGTGAATATGCACGACGTCGGCACTCGCAAAAAGGCGGCGCAGGCGCGGCCCGGCGAAGGGATTGATCGGGGTGGAACCAATGAGCCTACTCGTCAGGCGCAGCACGCGGATCCCGTCCACCGTCTCCGACGTCGGCGCACTGTGTGGCTTCGTGGGCGTTGCCGTCACCACGAGAACCTCGTGCCCCCGCCCCCGAAGGACCTGCGCCAGATCGTGAACCTGGGACTCGATCCCCCCAAGACGGGGAGCGAAACAGTCGGAGACAAGCAGGATACGCATGCCTCTAGTTTGCCACTTGAACGACGGCGGCCTGTTGACAATGCCTTCTGTCTTACCGAGTCCACTACGTAACCAAATGGTTAATTGGGTATTGCCCATTACGTGTGGGAGAGATAACGTCAATGGACCAATGGCGCTACTCAGGGAGACTTCTATGACTTCTAGCTTGGACATCTACACGGTCAATGCCGACCTCACGCTGGCCCAATTCAAATCACACCCCGGAATTCCTGCCGGATACACACACGTTGTCAACGGCTCATTCGGTGTGGACTACTTTTGTTACAACGCCACAACCGGGCAAGGAGACATCTGGACCCTCACTCCCACCAGCGAATTCACTCTCAAATCAAGCACAACGCTACGCAAAGGCTGCACGCTCGTCACCGCCGCAAACATGGCAGGCGACGCCAACCGAGACATCCTTCTCTACGAGCCAACCGGCGGCACATACGACCTTTACCAAGTCGACAACGCTGGCGCACTCACCCTCCTGAAGACAACCACGGGCGTCCGCAAGACCTGGACCTCACTCAGCATGGGTGATTTCGGAAGCCGCGGTTACCACAATCTCTTCTTCTACGACGCCACCAACGGGCACGGCGAGTTTTACGCTTCTCTCGGCGACGGCGTGCTCGAGAAGGTGGGCGAGAAGACTGACCTCCCCAAGGGCTGCAGCCAAGTGGTCCGTGGCCAATTCGGTCCTGGAGAACGCCACGATTTTCTGTTCTACAGTCCGATCACAGGCGAAGGAACCTTCTACACGGTTGATGAATTCGTCTTGACCACCCTCTTCAAACACACCGGCTGGACCAAGGCCTGGACGGCTATCGCGCCCATCGATATACCCGGCAATCAGTGGACCTCCGTCGTGTTCTACAGCGCTGCCACCGGAGACACCTATATCGCCAACACAGACCATGGCAACTTCACCACGAAAGCAAGCTACCCCGGCCTGCTCCCCAAAGGCTGGACATCCGTTACCTACGTGAACATCGCCGGGAAAGAAGCCCTCCTCGGCTACGGCGCTCCAGATCCAACCCGACGCCCCGCCCTCTCCCGCCTTGACTTGTATGCGGTGGACATCAAAGGCGGCATCGTTCCGATCGACTCGCGGTCTGGAATCCACCCGGGCTATCTAACGATCACCAACGGCGACTATAGCGCTGGCGGACCAAGCATCCTCGCCTACGACCCAGCACTGGGACAAGGCGATGTGTGGACCCGCACCGATCAGGGTGGACTCCTCTGGTCCACCAGCAACACCACGCTCACCAAGGGAGCCACACTTCAGGTCAATGCCAAGCTGATGAGTTCCAGCCGCTCTGACCAGCTCCTCTATTTCCCCGCAGACGGCACCATCGAGATCTACCGAGCAGATACTCCTGGCAAGCTACAACTGGCGCACAGGCAGGGCGGCATGCGAACGACCTGGACGCACCTGGTCATGGGCAACTTCAACGGCAGTTCTCCTTACCATGCATTGTTCTTCTACGACGCCGCTGCCGGCCACGGAGAGTTCTGGGTGAGCGATGGCAAGGGTAAACTCACCATGGCCTCCGAACACTCCAACCTTGCCAAGGGGTGCACGTTCATGGCTGCAGCGAATCTCGTGGGAAATAACCCTGCCAACGACATCGTCCTCTACAACTCGGCCACTGGTATCGCGACCATGTACGAGGTCCAGAACTGCAAGATTCTCAAGTCAGTGGACGCTCCGGTCCAGACCGGGTTCGCGCATATCCTCGTTGCCAACATCTCCCCCACTCAATGGAGCGATCTCCTATGCTACGACCCGACCCGGGGCGAGATCACCATCTACACCACTAAGGGCAACGGCGAGCTCACACCGTTCACCTCCAAGGCGGGCTTCCCAACAGACTGGACGGCAATGACCCGCGGTATCTTCAAGGCTGGTCCGGCCACCCATGGGAGAACCCACTTCGCCGCATACAACAAGACGATGGACACATCACTGCTGACCACAACACCCGCTCCACTCCCAGAGGTCACGGCTGTCGTCACACCCAGGGATACCGAGCCAAAGACCGGGCGCATGGCCATCTACACCATGGGCGGCCAGGGCGAGCTCCAATTGCAGACCACCCACAAGGATCTGCGTGTCTGGACAGACATCGTCGCCGGTTCCTATGGAACCACAGTAAATCCTGTGCCTGGCGATCTGTTCTGCTACAACTCCTCCACCGGCGCGGCGGAGACCATTCAGGTTGCAGGGGACGGCAAGCTGTCCACCATTGCCACGTTCACCGATCTCCCGAAGGGCTGCAAAGCGGTGGGCTTCCAAACCACCACCAAGGTCACCGGTCCGATGAGCGGCATCCTCCTGTACGGCGCCAAGAGTGGACTCCACATCTATGACGCGGCAAACGGGAAGATGACCCTCTTCAAAGCCTATCCGGCATGGAACAAGGAATGGGATGTCATTGAGTACGCCCGATTCACGTCAACCTCGGATTGGGTCAATATCCTCTTCTACAAGTCATCCACGGGCCGTGCCGAGTTCTGGTCATTCAGACCAGACGGCACCGACCTCAAACTGGAACGTGCCCACGATTGGGGCACGCCGGGGTGGGATTTCGCCTTTGGCGCGTCAATGGTCAACGGCTCCGGAGCAACCGTGTTCGGCCACAGTGTCAAGGGAGGGTTCTACGATACCTTCCACGCCATCGCTTACCTGATGTACCGCACCTTGCCTCGTTGGAGTGACGCAACACCGTGGACCCACGCCATCCGAGTGGCGCGCGGTGGTCGCCGCGGAGGTTACGACGACGTCCTGTACTACTCGGCTTCCCAAGATCGCACGGAGCTACGAGAGATCACTGGAAAAGTCCAGGGCGTCTCCAAGGGCACCAAGTCCGGCATCGGCAAGTGGGCCACCATGAAGGCGATGCCTCCTCGCGGGGCCACATCACGAGTCATCTTCTACTCGCCTACCGCCTAACTCCAGGGAGACAACTTCGTAGGTTTACTACTCTGCTATTTCACTACGAACGACGACGTCGTCCGGTTCCGAATACACTCGCGGGCCGGGCGCCGTCGTCGTTGAAAATCCTTCTAGTTCGCGAGCGCCGGAAATACTCGAGTGGAAATGAATCGTATACACGTTTCACATCTGTCACTTTGGTGCCGTTGGGCCGTTGCATTTCACCATCAGTTTTGTACTAACTCTTCCGTTAATACGATGGAGGGCATATTCTTGTCTTCGCAAGGTGGCTTGTGACACACCAACATGTTGATGACAACTCTCATGGCGAGATAGCTGGCAGCCGATACATACTCGGGCGGCATGGTGGTGCGTAAGAAACACGCCGCACTCTCCCCTTGCGATTCCTGTCAACGATGTGAGGAAATGTCATGAATTTTAGTGCGGTAGCCCGAGCGGGCAATGCTTTGCATGTGTTTTGGGTGGGTTCGGATGGGGCGATGTACACCTCGACCCGAACTGAGGGACAACCATGGAGCGGAAGGATCAAGCTCGGTGGTGACTTCCGGCCCAACAGTCACGTCTGCGCAGTGAGCCGATCACCAAACGACATCAACTTGTTCGTCATCGATACGAAGGGCAACGTATGCCATGCCTGGTGGTATCCCGAGCAAGGCTGGTCATGTGTCGGTGGTCAGTGGCAGGTCTTGGGACGCAATGCCGGAGCGGGAGCACCAATAGCAGCCATTGCTCGGACGCCCGACCATCTCGACGTGTTCCTCACTGGAACCAATGGCGTGGTGTACACCTCCAACTGGGCCTCAGGTAGGGATTGGTCGAGCCTGACCTCGCACAACAATTCCTGGGAGCCCATCAGCCAGCACTTTGGCGCCAACGCTCCGGTCACTGTGGTCGCGTACACTCCCGAGGACCTCCACTTGTTCATTACTGGGCCCGACGGCAAAGTCTATTGCTCGTCGTGGGCTGAGGATGCGTATTGGGATGATCTCTGGGTACCTCTAGGTGACCAGTTCGCTCCGGGTACTCCAATTACCGCGATCGGCCGGGACGACAGCATTATTGATCTTCTCGCCGTGGACAAGAATGGCAAGATCGTCACCAACCAGTGGTGCATGAGCGAAGCCTGGTACAGCCAGAGAAATGGCGGCAAGTGGCTGGAGATCGGCAGTGACGCGGTTCCGGGCACAACTGTGGCAGTCGTCGCACGCAACCCCAATCATCTCGACGCAATCGTGACCGATAGGTACGGGATTCTCCGGCACACCTGGTGGGATCCCAACCCCGGGTGGCACAGTATCACCCAAGCTGGTGGCGCATGGAACATTATCGGAGGCTCGCTCCATGCGAGCGCAACACTGGCCCTCACCTCCCGGAATGCTGACAATATGGATGCCTTCTGCCCTGGTAAGGACGGCCACATCTACACCGCATCGTGGAAGCCCGGCACAGGATGGTCAAGTATCCACCCCGGCGTCTGGGTCGATGTAACAATCGCGCCGGACTCTCCAACCACACCACCACAAACCGAATTCCCACAACTCTCGCGCCTTGATTTGTTTGGAGTGAATGTTAAAGGAGACATCATTGCGATGGACTCCCGGTCAGGAATCCATCCGGGCTATTCTGCAATCATCGACGGCGATTATGGCGCTGGCGGACAAAGCATCCTCGCCTATGATCCCGCATTAGGGCAGGGTGACGTATGGACCCGCCCGGGCAATAGCGGACTCATGTGGTCTGCCACCAACACAACACTTCCCAAAGGGGCCACGCTTCAGGCCAAAGCCAAACTGAGCGGTTCCCGCTTCTCCAACCAGCTCTTCTATTACCCCTCAGAAGGCAGCATCGAGATCTATGAAGCTGATACTCCTGGCAAGTTGCGACTGGTGCGCAAACAGACCGGAATGCGGAAAACCTGGACACACCTGGTGCAGGGAAACTTCAACGGCGATCCTTACCATGCACTGTTCTTCTACGACGCCGCAGCCGGCCATGGAGAATTCTGGGTGAGCGATGGTCAGGGTAATCTCTCCAAGTCCTCCGAGTACTCGAACCTTCCCCAGGGGCATACTTTTGCTGTCTCAGCGAACCTCTTCGGGAAGGTCGGGGCCAACGATATCCTCCTCTACAACTCGGCTACGGGTAACGCAATTATCTTCGAGGTCGAGAACTGCAACATCTCCAAGGGAATCAATACGCCTCTGCGGCCCGGATTCCGACACATCCTCGCCGTTGCCGTCTCCACCACTCAGTGGAGCGACCTCCTGTGCTACGACCCAGCCAAGGGCGAGATAGTCATCTACAGCACAACCGGCAACGCCAAGCTGACACAGTTCGCCTCCAAGGCAGGTTTCCCAACAAACTGGACGGCAATGACGCGCGGTCTCTTCAATGGCGGCCCAGCCACCCATAAGCGAACCCACTTCGCCGCCTACAGCAAGACCATGGATACATCGCTATCGATACCCCAGCAGCCCACGCCGCCTCCGGCATCGGCGAAGGAAGATCCTTTCAAGCTCGACGGAGCCTGGACTGATCGTGGCGACGGTCTGGTCACAGAACTCAAACCGACACCACTGCCCACGAAGCACGGAACGGTGAGTACGGCCTGGGACGAATTCGACGTCGACAACCTGAATTACCCCAAGATGAGACACATGGAGATGTGATGGGTCGTCACACCATGAAAGCCATTTTTTCTTGCAGCGGCACACATTTCAGCATCGTCGACTCGCCCACCAGCGCTCAACTTTAGGAGAATCCCATGACTTCTAGCATGGACATGTTTTTCATCCGCAATGACCTCAGAATTGGGGGCCCCTTCTCCCAACCCGGGATTCCCTCCGGATATTCGCACATCATGATCGGCGGCGGATTCGGAGCCAAGGGAACGGTCAGTATCTTCTGCTACAACTCGACGACGGGGCAAGGAGACACCTGGTATCGCACGCCTTCCGGCGAGTTCGCGTTGGGTACAAGTACGTTGGTGCGTAAGGGATGCACACTTGTCATCGCTGCAAATCTGACTGGCGATGACAACCGGGACATCCTCTTCTACGAACCCGCCGGTGGCACAATCGATATCTACCGTGTGGATAATCCAGGCACGTTGACCCTGGTGAAGACGACCACCGGCGTGCGCAATACATGGACGTCGGTGAGCATGGGATCCTTCGGAAGCTGGGGTTTCCACGATCTCTTCTTCTACGATGCCACCAACGGTCACGGAGAGTTCTACGGCTCTCATGGCACGGGCGTTTTGGAATGCGTCGGATCCTGCCCCGATTTGCCGAAGAATTGCACTCAAGTGGCTTGCGGGAACTTTGGTGAAGGCAAAAATAACGACTTGCTCTTCTACTGTCCCTCTCTCGGCGAAGGAACGTTCTACACCGTCGAAGAGTACGCCGTCCGTCCTCTCCACAAGCACACTGGATGGTCAACATCACTGACACTGATTTACCCCATTGGAGTACAGGGCCAGAAGTGGACTTCGTTGATCTTCTACAACGGCACCACTGGGGAAGTCATGCTCGCAGAGACGGACCAAGGCAAACTGGGCGTTCAAAAGAACAACAAATTCATGCCAAAGGGCTGGACAACCATCACCTACTTGGACCCCGAGAAAGGTAGCCCCTACACCGGACTGGCCCAATTCATGGGGTACGCCGCCGTTCCTCCGCAACCTCTCTCCCGCTTCGAGTTCTTCGCAACTGATGCGCAAGGTGGCATGAGCCAATACGATTCTCGTACCTCACCGCACCCCGGCTACTCACATATCGTGTCGGGCAACTTCGGTACCGGCAACGGCACGGATATCTTCTGTTACTCCCCCATCGACGGGCAGGGTGACATCTGGTCACGCGCCGACAATGGTCGCGTACTCTGGCAGTCGTCAACTCCGTTGCGAAAGGGATGCACACTCGTTGCTGCCCCCAACCTTTTTGGCGGTGCCAACAATGACCTCGTGCTCTACAGCCCAACCGACGCCACGATCGATGTCTACCGGGTGGAAGCACCTGGAAAGTTGACTCTGTCGAAGACCATGACGGACATGAGGAAGACGTGGACGGGAGTTGCCACGGGTAAGTGGTGGCCTGGATTGGCTGACCACTATAGCCAGCTCTTCTTCTACGACGCCGACGCCGGTTACGGAGAATTCTTCGTATGTCGCGACGATGGCGGGCTCCAGCGAGGAAGTAAAATCTCCACACTTCGCAAGGGTTGCACCATGGTGGAGTCCGGATCGTTCTGCGATGGCCCGTGGTCTGACATCATGCTCCATGACAAGATCGCGTGCGAAGGAGCTTTCTACAGGGTGAACGGCGACACGATGACGGAGGTGTACGCCATCAACAACTGGCGCAAGAACTTCACTCAGATCATCGCAGGAAAATGGTCCGACAGCCCGTACACGGACCTCGCTCAATACGATCCTACAACCCGAGAGCTGGCCTTGCGCTCCCTTGACGGCAAAGGTGGGATCACAACTCTCAAGACTCACAACGTGCCAGGAAACTGGACCACGCTCGAAAGCGCCAGTGGTTTCCGGGGCAGTCCCTCCCCGTCCAAGGACCACATCGTGTGCTACAACCGCACAATGGGTTCAAACGTGGCTGTAGGGGTGAACGCCACCGTACCACCCGGCGCCCCCACCCCGGCTCCAGCTCCAACACCCACGCCAGTCCCCGAGCCTGCTCCAGTACCTAAGGAGCTACCGAAGACGGGCAAACTCGCCCTCTTCACCATGGACGACTGGGGCATGCTGAGCAAGCAAACCGAGATCACTGGATTGCGGCAATGGACCCACATGCTCCATGGCTCATTCTCACGCGGCGGCTATAACAAGATTCTCAACCCCGACGGCGACCTCTTCTTCTACCACTCACGAACCGGCGAGGCAGAAACCGTCAAAGTGGGAGCGAATGGCAAGCTGACCACCATCGGTAAGTTCACGGGGCTGCCGCTGTACTGCACACCGGCCGTCTTCACCTATCAGAAGTCTTCAGGCGGCATTTTGCTCTACAACGTCAAGTCCGGCGCCCACCTCTACGACGCGTCGCTTGGCAAGATGACCTTCATCAAGACCATTCTCCTCTCGAATCTGCCGGACGACCACATCATCCGTGGAGGTTTCAGTCCCCAGCCAGGCTCGAATGAGTTTCTCTTCAATAGCAGGACCTTCTATGCCAATGTGGCCGATGGTGTTGATATTGCAATGGTGAAGTTGTCAGATAACCTGGAGCTACGCGTTGCTTCAAGAGTGACGCGAGCCAGTGAGCTGGCCGCCGACGAGGAAATGAACACCATCATTGTTGCGGGCCGCTTCGTCGGCAATAGCTATGACGACTACATCAGCTATGGCAGAACCTACGGGTACGTCCGAGTGTTCCGCGGCGGCAACGACGGCGATAACTGGTTCGACTCCTACGGGCTTTCATCCCAGCCCAAGTACATCTGGAGTGACATGATTCCCGTAGGTTTGAAGAGCAACGGCGGGTTCCGCGAGAGCATCTTGGCATACTCGTTCGGCAAACAACGAGCAGAAATCATGGAAGTCGAGATGAACGGCACTCTCAAGACCGTCAAGCGCTGCGACAACATCGGCAGCTGGGAAACCCTCGCGCCGATGCCTTCCTCCATCACCAAACGAGTCGCATTCTACTCTCGCAAAGGGTAGTAGGATCCCCTCGTTTCATACGAACGACGACGGCGCCTGGTTCCGGACAATCATCGGAACGGGGCGCCGTCGTCGTCCCATTCTCACTCGATTACCACGAGCCCTCCGTAATGTGCCAACCAGTTCAGAATAAATATTCACTCTCCCGCACCAAGAATCCACCCAACCAGTCACCACATAACAGTCACGCGTCAAGTTGCGGAAAATTCACCAAATCCTCACCCCAACACCGATCTTCGGCGAAACAACAACGAGCCAATATTTAACCAGTCGGTACATTCGCTATTGTTTTGTGACTATCGACACGGTACCGTCAAGGGACCAATGGCTCTACTTTGGGAGGCCTCGATGTTGACGCGCCCGGTTGCGGACTTTGGTGCCGGACGCCGTCGTCGTTCATCACACAGGAGATACATCTGATCCATCCAACAACCCAATAGAGGAGGCCGACATGGCATCGCGGCTGGAATTCTACGCAACCAACAATCAGGGCGAGATCGTCCGATATGACACTCTTACCAATGTTCACCCGGGCTACACACATATTCTGACCGGCCCCTTCGGGAGTGGTTGGACCAACATCTTCGCTTACGACGCGGTCCTCGGGCGGGCCGATATCTGGTCACGCACCAATCAGGGCGTTAACAATCTTGTCTCCACCACCACGACGCTACGCAAGGGCGCAACGCTCGTTGTCGACGCCAAACTGACCGGCACGAAGCTTGACGTGGTGCTGTACGACGCCGCCAAGGGCGAACTCGATATCTACAACGTCGATCAGGGCAAGGTGAACCTGGCAAAGACGATCACCGGCATGAAGAAGTCCTGGACACACGTGGTGCGCGGGAACTACAACGGCGATCCCTATGACTGCTTGTTCTTCTACGACGCCGAGATCGGGCGCGGCGAATTCTGGATGACCGACGGCCAGGGAAACCTGACGCAAGGAAACTACGTCCAGGGAGCGATGCCAAGAGGATGTACCTTCGTGGTGCGGGCCAATCTCACAGGGACGATTGCACAGAATGACGTCCTCACCTACAAGAGTTCAAACGGCATGGCGGCGATCCTCGAGGTGCAGTCGCCGGGCGGAAAGGGCGTTCGTGAACTTTCGCTGGAATGGGTTCCAGGTTTCACACACATCATGCCGGTGGCCTGCTCAAGCACACCGTGGAGCGACCTGCTCGCCTACAACCAAGCCAAGGGTGAGCTCTCGATCTATACCACGGGCGGCTCGGGAGGTCTCGATCTTTTCAGCACCCTCTCGGGGGTGGCCAAGGACTGGACGAATATCTCGGGCATCGGCACATTCCTCGGTGGACCAAGCACCCATAATGCGACCCATTTCGTTGCCTACAACCGCACCGTCGGTGCTGATCTACCTGTTCCTCCCGCACCGGTACCCGAACCCAAGCCGGAGCCGGAGCCGACACCACCGGCGACCGTCGACTCACAGTCGCGATTCGACTTCTACGATGTGAAGGTCCGTGGCGAAATAGCTCGCTTCGACACCAAGACGAACGTCCATCCCGGCTACACGAACGTTATCACCGGGTCGTTTGGAAGCGGTGGCGTGGACATCTTCGCCTACGATGCACCGCTCGGACGCGGGGACTTCTGGACGCGCAACGATCAGGGCGAAACAATTCTGCTGCACAGCAACACAGCCCTGTGCAAAGGTGCCAAGCTCGTCGCTGCCGCACGAGTGACGCAGTCAAGCGTGCCCGACTTCCTGTTCTACGACGCCGCCCAGGGCGCACTCCACATTTACAAGCTGGACAAAGGCACAGGGAAACTGACGCCATTCAAGACGCTCTCCGGCATGCGGAAATCATGGACCCACATGATACCTGGCAACTTCAACGGGGCTCCCTATGACGCGTTGTACTTCTACGACGCCGACGCCGGATGGGGCGAGTTCTACATGACCGACGGTCAGGGAAACCTGACGGAGGGGAGCAACGTCCAGAGCGCTCTACCCAAGGGCTGCAACGCCGTGGTCCAAGCCAATCTTCTTGGCGATCCCAATCAGAATGACGTCCTGTTCGTCAAGAGCACGTCCGAAGTGGTCAATATGATGGAGGTCTCGTCACCGGGAGGCCGTCCGGTCAGAACATCGAGCGTGGATTGGCGCTACGGAATCACCCAGGTTGTTCCCATCGCCTTCTCTGGCTCCATTTGGAGCGACTTGCTGGCCTACGATCAGCAGAAGGGTGAGCTTTCGGTCTACACGACCGGCGGTGACGGAACATTCAAACAATGGGGAAGCCTGCCGCAAGTTCCGAAGGACTGGACGAGCATCTCCAGCGCTGGCAAATTCAAGAGTTCGCCGTACTACGGCAGAACAACCTTCGTCTGTTACAACAGAACAGTGGACTCCAGTACCTCGACGACAATCACCCCGCCGGGAACCGTCACACCCCCGGCGCAGCCATCGGCCGACGACATCAAGATGACAGGCAAACTTGCCCTGTACACGATGGATGACTGGGGAATGCTCGGCTTCCAGGCGAAGCACGAAGGTTTGAGGGCCTGGACCCACGTGCTCTCGGGATCCTTCTCGCGGGGAAGTTACAACAAGATCCTCAACCCGGATGGCGATCTGTTCTTCTACGACTTCTACAGGGGAGAAGCAGAAACGGTGAAGGTCGGGGCAGATGGCAGACTGACCACCATCGGCAAGTTCAAGGGTCTGATGAAGAAGGCCACACCGATCGCCTTCGACTACATGGGGACGATGGGCGGCATCATGCTCTACAGCCCCGCGGGTGGGATCGAAATCTATGATGCCTCCCTGGGCAAGATGACTCTGGTGAAAACCTATCCGGCGTGGAACAAGGAATGGACCGCCGTGGTGAGGGGTGGATTCAGTCCCAACGCCGGAAACAACGACTTCATCTTCTACACCTGGCGCAACTTGGGGTATCGCGAACACTGGACGTTGAACAAACAGGGAACCGACCTGAGGAAAGTGTACGAGCACAACTCGTATGGTGGCGCCATTTGGCATGCCATGGCCTCCGGCAGGTTCGTTGGCAACACGTTCGACGATTTCGTCAGCTACAACTACGACACCGGACAGTGCTACCTCTTCCGAGGTGGCGCGAATGAGCACTGGTGGACCGAGGCCATCGCTGGCTCCACACAACCGACTCAGACGTGGAGCTTCCTGCGCACTGTCATGCTGAGGAGCAACAAGGGCTTCCGTGACAGCGTCCTCGCCTACTCCTACGGCAAGCAACGGGCAGAAACCATGGAGGTCCAACCGGATGGCCGTTTGGTAACGGTCAAGCATTTGGACCGCATTGGGAAATGGGACGATGCGGCATCGATGCCAAACGACAGCATCACCCGGCGCGTTGCCTTCTTTACCCCTCTCGATTGGGGAAACACGAATTAACCTGTCGTGTCATCAAGAACGACGACGGCGCCCGGTTCCGGATTTCTTGGAGCCGGGCGCCATCACATTCACCTCGTCCGCGCTAGGCTTGCCCCATGGCTCGACTCTTCCTCACCTCGTGTTCCAACCCAACGTTCCCTTGGGCTACGGAAAAAATCCCCGCTCTCAAGGAAGCGCTCGCTGCACATGGGCACACGCTCGACACCTCCGGTGTCGAGCGCCTCTTCGCAGCTTCCAGCACGCTTTGGCGTTGGGATCCTCGTGAGCGCGCCGATCTGCTCAATCGGGCATTTGGAGATCCCAACGTTGAAGCCATCCTTGACATTTCCGGAGGTGACCTCGCAAACGAGACACTTCCCTACCTGGACATTCCTGCGATAGCCTCCCATCCCAAGCTCATGGTGGGGTACTCGGACATGAGCTGTATTCTTGGTGCGCTTCCCTATCGCACGCTGCTGTGGAATCCACTCGTGGGCCTCGAAACCAGCTTCTCCGAGCTCGATCGCGCGCTGGCCGGTGAGGTGATTCGCCCTGTGCTTACTGCGGCAGTGAACACCGCTTCTTCTGGCCCGGGGTATAGCCGACCCGCTGAGATCTCACCCGAAGGCAACACCGACGAACTCCCCACACGCCTATCCGATCTCCCCTGGTTCGGAGGCAACATCCGCTGCTTCCTCAAGCTTGCGGGCACCCAGTTCTGGCCCAATCTCAGTGGCGGAGTTCTCCTCATCGAAGGTCAAGGCCCGGGCCTCACTTCAGTGGCGGCACTACTCGGCCACCATCGGACTCTGGGGACGTTCGAGCAGGTGGAGGGCGTCGTCGTCGGACAATTTACGAAAATTGACGCGAGCAACGAACGCCCTGAACTTCTCTCCCTTGTGCGGGAGTATGCGGGAAGCCTTCCCGTGGCCGAAGTGCCATCGATCGGGCACTCGGCCACGAGCGGTGCCGTGACGCTGGGCTGATCCCGCTAAACCACGAACGTATGTGGGCGTCCCAGCGATCTGTATGCCGTAGACGGCACGGATATCGCTGGGACGCCCACGAAGAAATCGGAAGCGGCCGGTACCGGAGAGGAGCCTTAGTTCAGACTCTCTCCACGCCGCTCCGGCAGCGCAAAGGTGGCTGCAGCGGCGATGGCGAACGCTGCCGCCAGAACAACGAAGAGCAGCGGCTTGTTTCCGCCCTCCAGCCCACCGACAGCCAGCAGAGCTGTCACCGCGAACGGTGCCACAATCGATGCAATACGCCCGAAACCGGCAGCCCATCCAGCTCCGGTACCGCGTACGAAGGTGGGATACACCTCCGGTGTGATGGCGTAGAGAGCACCCCACGCGCCGAGGTTGAAGAAGGACAACAAACACCCTGCGGCAATGATGGTTGCGCTGGAATCTGCCAAGCCAAAACCGATGGCGGACACTGCCGAGCCCATAAGGAACGTAGTGAGCGTTGGCCTGCGTCCCCACTTCTCGATGAAGTAGGCTGCCGCCGCGTATCCGGGCAGCTGAGCCAGGGTGATGATCAGCGTAAATTCGAAAGAACGAACCAGCGAATGGCCCTCTGCGTGCAAAATCGACGGAATCCAGATGAAAGCGCCGTAGTATGCAAAGTTCACCATGAACCACACGGTCCAGATTCCCACGGTGCGCTTGCGGAAGTCGGCGGAAAAGAGCGTCGTGAGGGAGGGCTTCTCGCCACCCGTCCCAGCCTCAGCCTCAGGACCCGCGGCGTCTGTCGTGGCCGGACTGGAGCCTGCGTTCCGAGACCTCGCACTGCTGACCACGTGTTGCCAACCCGGCCCCGCAGATTCCTCCAACGATTCCACAACGGCCGCAGCCTCGTCCGTCCGTCCCTTCTTCAACAGGAAGCGCACTGACTCGGGAAGCCCCCAACGCACAACAATGGCATAGAACGCGGGGAGTGCACCGATGGCGAACGCCCAGCGCCAGCCATCCTCGCTGAGCGGAACCACAAAATACCCCACGAGGGCGGCGAGCGTCCAGCCGAGCGCCCAGAAGGCCTCCAACCACACCGTGATGGAGCCACGGAGGCGCTTGGGCGACACCTCGGCCACCAACGTGGAAGCGATCGGCAGTTCGGCACCCAAACCGAGCCCCACCAGAACACGCAGGATAATCAGCGGCAGCACTCCCCCAACGAAGGCGGAGGCACCGGTCGCCACGCCGTAGATGATGAGGGTGATGGTGAAGACGGTGCGGCGGCCCACACGATCAGCAAGGCTTCCTCCGAGAATAGCGCCGAGCGCCATCCCCACGAACCCTGCGGACACGATGAGCGACTGCTGCGCGGGAGTCAACCCCCACTGCTGTGTCAGAACGGCGATAATGTAGGTAATGAGGCCCACGTCCATCGCGTCGAATGCCCATCCGAGGCCCGCCCCGAAGAGAATCTTGCGATGCTTCTTCGTGAAGGGAAGCTTATCGAGGCGATTGAGGAGCTCAGCTTCGTTCGTCATTCTCCAGACAATACTCGCTGGTCGGACTCCTGCCGAGACCCTCTCATTCTACGGAGGACCTGGACTATTCCTCGGGCAGGTCGTCAGGGTTGCCCTAAGGTAGGTCCTCGCCCGCGTTCCCGGGCACGGACTCGGGCCTATCCCCCGCCCGCATCGCTACCCGCGTTCCCGTCCTCACCCGCGTTCCCGTCCTCGCCCGCGTCTCCACCCGCGTTCCCGTCCTCACCCGCGTCCTCACCCGCATCGCCAGGGTTACCCTCGCCCGCGTCTCCACCCGCGTTCCCGTCCTCACCCGCGTTCCCGTCTTCTGCCTCCGCCGCGATTGCGGCAATCTTCGCCGCAGCTTCCGCCTCTTCCGCCGCTATCTCTGCCGCAATCGCTGCAAGTTCCTCATCGGAAAGCTTGCTGAGCTTCTGCGCTTCGAAGAAACTGATCAACCCATCTTCGTGGGCGCGGAAGAGAAGATCGATTCGCGAGTCGGCTTTCCTGCCGGCCCGGCGGTATTTGCGACGGATCCGACTGACATAGGTATTGACTGACGTCCTGGCCAATCCAAGCCGCTTCGCCACCACGTCGGAGAGCTCGCCCGCGGCATAGTGCGCCAGGACGTCCGCCTCCACCTTTGTCAGCTGCGTCGAGACAAAATCGTTATCCGCATCCATGGCAGCAGCCCAATCGAGCCCCGGCATAATCTCATTGCGGCAGGCAGCTTCCACGCTATTGATAAGTTCCACCGGCGACGACGACTTCCTCACCACCGAGAGCGCCCCGTAACGGATCGCCTCGCGCACCATCTGAGGGTCATCCGCAGAGGTGTAGACCACAACCGGAACACGGAAAGACTCCAGGTAGGTGAGGTTGTTGGCGGGAGTGCTGTCGTCACAGAGCCGCAGGTCAAGGATAATGACGTCGACCGGGCCTCGTACCGCGTCAACGGTGGGGAACCAGGTAATCTCCACCAGATGATCACGCCCTACTTTCTCGTAGGCGGCCTGGATTCCGAAGGCCACGATTTCGTGATCATCGACGACGACGAGTCGCAGCACGTCCGCACTTACTCGCCTCGGAGTGTTCGCGGTTTCAGTCAAGGGAGACTCTTCGTCTCGAGCCACAGACTCACCACGGGCTACAGACTCAGTACGGAGATCAGTCATAGCATGGACACCTTTGTTCAGCGGACTAGAACTATATTCAGTTTATTCCCAGGAACGCGCAAAAAGTCCAGGCCTTCTCTCCTATTGATCGATCCCTGTTTCTTGGCGATCGATCCTTCAAAGGAGTGGCGTTTTCCGCAAGGTGCGACAGTTTTTCCCACGGAAAATGCGTTACGTGTATCCGAAAACGACACTCCTTTGGGACGAGCACCTGACCTTCCCAGCCCGCTACCGATAGCACTCCCGCGGACCTCAAGTTCCGGGCGCCCGGCCAGACATACAAAAAAACTCGCAGAACCTTGTGGGCTCTGCGAGTTTGTTTGGTACCCCCAACCGGATTTGAACCGGTGTTACCGCCGTGAGAGGGCGATGTCCTAGGCCGCTAGACGATGGGGGCCTCAGGATCACTTGGATCGCGAACGTTTCCGTTCACTCTCTTCGTTTTCCAGTACCCCCAACCGGATTTGAACCGGTGTTACCGCCGTGAGAGGGCGATGTCCTAGGCCGCTAGACGATGGGGGCCTTGCGCACTTACGTGCTGAATAAACTATTCAGTTATTCGCTGGGGTACCAGGACTCGAACCTAGAACGGATGAACCAGAATCACCTGTGTTGCCAATTACACCATACCCCAAGGGTTTTTACCGCTTGTCTCAGGTTTCCCCGATCGGCGACAGCAAAGAACTCTACCGGGATCGCGCACCGGTTTCAAATCGGCGACATGATAGCTGGATCACACGAGCACCTTTCGGCGCCATATCAACATTTTTCGACGACGACGCCCCCATTCAGCCCGCTCCAGACCCCCAGTTTCCCACGCCACTAGCCCGTAACCCACACATGTGTTTTCTGACACTCATGGGGCGGAAGTGGCTATTCGCCGTCGTTCTTCGAAGCCCCCAATCGAGCGAGCGCCTCCTCGTACTCGCGCTGGACGTCGTCGAAACTCCACTCCGGGATCTCCGGCCAAGTACCGAGCGGGTCGTTCAACCACAGGACCGAGCCCGGAACCCAGCCGGTCATCATGGTCCAACATTCGCGAATCCCGCGCGGGCCGGGAATTGCCACGCGAAGTGGCACGTAGGAGGCGTCGAGGGCTCCCAGCACACTGAGATAGATACCGTCGTACTCCTGGGAGGCGCGTTCCCAATCGACGGTTACCCACACGCCGCGTGCATTGCCGCCCCATGTCTCAGGTTCATCTGACGTCCCGGTACACACCAACACCATGGGGAATCGACTAACCAGATCCGTCCAATCGCGCCCGGAATGGATCGTGAGAATGCGTCGCTCGCCCGTCTCCAACTCCCGCTTGACCAGCGCACACAGCGGGCGGTCGCCGGCGTCGTCGCCGAGAAACTGTCCTGTACACACTGCGCCGTTGTTGCGGGCAAGTTCGTCGAGATAGCGTTCCTCGACGGCATCAACCTGTTCGCGCGCAAGCTTCCCCAAGCCGATCTGTAGTTCGGCCCGGCTGGGCACGAACCACTCGGGGCTGGTGGAGCGGTAACTGACGGGCGTCTTTCCAGAAATCTGGCTCTGCGGCCACCAGTTGGTGCCAAAGGCGCGCGCGAGGTCACGGAACTCCTTGTCCACTGTCCGGAATTGCGCGGTGACCTGGCGGTCCTTCATGGAAAGGCGACCGATACCGCGCTGGCGCAGTAGCTCAGGTGGCAGCGGCTCGCCAGGCTGGCTGACAGTGACCCCAGTCCATGCGGCTGGACTATGGAATATGTAATGTTCCGGGTCAAATTCCTCACTCCACCACGCCAGCTGCGGCAGAGCCAGAATTCGCAGGGCGAGCCGGTCAAGCCGCTCACGCACATCCGCTCCGCATAGGGCATCAACGACCATGTCCTTCTCATAGCTGCTGAACGCGTAGGACACCGTCAGTGAGCTGAGGGAACGCAGGGCAAGGCGGGCGACGACGGCGTCGTTCTCCTCGCCGGCAACCAGTGCTCCGTTTGGCGCGTCCAAAGCCGCGATGATCCAGTTGATCGCACGCATACCGAACTCCTCACAGTAGAGTTCGAGTTCCTCGCGGTCCCGGGGTTGCTCTGGGAATCCGGGCGGGAGGCCGGGTGTGGTGGCGGGTTCGCCGCCTGTGCCCCCTCCCGTGGCTCCCGAGGATCCAGTCAGATGCGCATCGCCGGGCTCCGACATATCGCCGACAAACGCATTTGATGTCAAAAATATGCCTGCGCCGCCGTCACGAATCGACATGTCCAATACCATGTCGAGTTCATACAAGGAGTCGAGGTTAGCCGCCCACGGTCTGCGGTCCGAACCGTAGGGCTGCCCCAACTGGGCAAGCGATTTTGCCAGCTCCCCCAGCCACGTGCGCTGGATAATTCCGGGGCGGACCATGCACTCCCCCGGGTCCACAATCCGATTGCCCTGCTGCTGTGCCTTGCGTCCAAACATGTATCCAGCTTACAAGCGGAAGCTGCGCCGGTAGCACGACGACGGCATAAGAACACGGACAGAGCCCCACACACGGACAAGAAGGTGGCTGCGTAACCTTCACAGCCAGCATGCTGGTACCCGAAGAGGCCACGGTTCCATGTACAGGTGACACCTGCGAACCGTGACCTCTCCACGAAACCGTTACCTCTATGAGCTCCGGACCGCCGACCTTCTCCCGCGCCCTCTCCTCTTCCCCTCCATCAAGAGGTCACCATGACGGGGAGAGGCCACGTCTACACAACGTGGCCTCTCCCTCCAACCGTGACCTCTTCAGGCACGGGAACGAGCATGGGACGAAATTACTCGCCCAGGTGCGCGAGCAGCTTCTCGATGCGCGCCACGGCCTCATCCTTGCCGAGGATGGCAATGGAATCGACCACCGGCAGGGAGACGTTCGTGCCGGTCATGGCAACAAACAGAGGCCCGAACGCGAAGCGCGGCTTGATCTCCATCTCGGCCACCAGCTTGGCGTCCAAACCAGCCTTGATGTTCTCGGCGGTGAAGTCCTCAACCCCGGCCAGGACCTCGGCGGCGGCCGCGAGCGCGGCCGCCGCCGTGTCGCGCAGCTTGGCCACAGCCTTCTCGTTGTACTCAATCGCATCGGCGCCAACAAAAAGGAACCGCATCAAATCGGCGGCCTCACCGAGCAGCTGCATGCGGGTCTGCGCCAGCGGAGCGGCAGCATCGAGTAGCGCACGCTCGCCGTCAGTCAACTCGTTGTAAGAAGCAGCGCTCACCACGCCGCCGTCGTGCAGATAGGGAACCAGGCGGGCGCGGTAGTCCTCCACGTCCAGCAGGCGGATGTGGTCGGCGTTGGTGGCCACGCACTTCTTGTCGTCGAAGCGTGCCGGGTTGGGGTTCACGTCAGAAATGTCGAAGGCCTCGATCATTTCCTCCATGGAGAAGATGTCACGGTCAGCAGCGATGGACCAACCAAGCAGCCCGAGGTAATTCACCAAACCCTCGGGAATCATGCCGCGCTGGCGGTGCAGCAGCAGGTTGGATTCGGGGTCACGCTTGGAGAGCTTCTTGTTGCCCTCGCCCATCACGTAGGGCAGGTGGCCGAAGCGCGGGGTGAAGCCGGCAATGCCGAGCTTCTCGAGCGCCGCGTACAACACGATCTGACGCGGGGTGGAGGAGAGCAGGTCCTCGCCGCGCAGCACGTGCGTGATCTGCATCATCGCGTCGTCGACGGGGTTGGTAAGGGTGTAGAGCGGGTCGCCGTTGGCACGCACGATGACGTAGTCCGGCACCGATCCGGCCTTGAAGGTGATCTCGCCGCGCACCAGATCGTCGAAGGTGACGTCCGTATCGGGCATGCGCATGCGCAGCACGGGCTCGCGGCCCTCGGCGCGGAAGGCGGCCTTCTGCTCCTCGGTGAGGTCGCGATCGAAGCCGTCGTAGCCGAGCTTGGGATCCTCGCCCTTGGCCTTGTGACGCGCCTCGATCTCTGCGGGCGTGGAGAAGGACTCGTAAGCGTAGCCGCCTGCGAGCAGCTTGGCCGCGACGTCGCGGTAGATCTCGCCGCGCTCGGACTGGCGGTAGGGGCCGTGCGGGCCGCCCACACCGACACCCTCGTCCCAGTCGAGACCGAGCCACTTGAGCGAGTCGATAATCTGGTTGAAGGATTCCTCGGAGTCACGGGCGGCGTCCGTATCCTCGATACGGAAGACGAAGGTGCCGCCAACATGACGCGCGTAGGCGTAGTTGAAGAGACAGGTGCGCACCATACCCACGTGAGGGGTTCCGGTGGGCGAAGGACAGAAGCGAACGCGGATATCTGAGCCCGCAGCAGTGGTAATAGCCATGGTCTTCCTAGGATAACCCGGCCCGCGCCACCCCGCCGGTACAAGGAACGTCCGGTTCGCTACATTTGGGGAATTTTGACGACGACGAAATCCGAACGACGCGAGTTCACTCGCGTTAGTGAGGATGAGGAAGTCGGCTGACCCCGCAGGGGCACGACGAAATCCGCCCACGTCCCCACGGCACCCGGGTGACGGTCACCATCAGTCGCCTCACCCACGGGGCGTATAGGCTAGTGTCATGGCATTTGATTTCGAGAACCGCACAATTGAAGAGCTCACCGCAGAGAGGTCACGCAAGTGGTCTGCTTTCCCTGGCACGATCGGCATGTGGGTCGCGGAGATGGATTTCGGAATCAGCCCTGAGATTCGCGACTACCTCATCGATGAGGCCCATCGCGGCTCGCTCGGGTACCTGCCTCCTCACGAGGCCGACGCCATCCTGAGCGCCACCTCCCAGTGGCTTTCCCGTTTCGGCTGGACACCCGACACCAGCCGCATGCTTCTCCTTCCCGAGGTCCTCGCGGGCCTGCGCCTGACGATCGAGCATTTCTCCACGCCCGGTTCCCCGGTCATCGTCCCCACTCCGGCGTACATGCCTTTCCTCACCATCCCCGGCGAGTTTGACCGCGAGGTAATTGAAGTTCCGAGTTTGCGCGGCGATGACGGCCTGTGGCACATGGATCTGGAGGGTATCGAGGCTGGTTTCCAGCGTGGCGCCGAAGTGGTTGTGTTGTGCAATCCGTGGAATCCCACCGGCCGCTGCCTCACCCGCGAGGAGCTTGCGGCCCTCGACGCCCTCGTCACCAAGTACAACGGACGGGTGTTCGAGGACGCCATCCACGTGCCGCTCATTCTTGACGGCACCTATATTCCTTACGCCACGGTGAGTGAGCAGGCACCGAGCCACACCATCACCGCTGTCGCTTCCTCCAAGGGCTGGAATATCCCCGGCCTCAAGTGCGCCCAGCTCATCTTCAACAACGACGCCGACTGGGAGGCTTTCAAACCACACTCCCACGCCGCCACCGAGCCCACCTCTACGGTGGGTGCCCGCGCGGCAGGCGTTTGTTTCACCACGTCACAGCAGTGGAACGACGATGTCCGCGAGTACCTGCGTGGCAACCGCGACCTTCTTCAGGACCGTGTAGCCGCATGGGATGGGGTGAGCATGGCTCCCGTGGAGGGTACCTACATCACTCTGCTCGACTTTAGCGAGTTGGCGGGTCGAGGCGTATTTGGCGGAAAGAATCCCGCGGCCTTCCTGCGCGATGAGGCCGGGGTGGCACTCACCCCGGGTAGCGCATGCGGCAGCGCTTACTCCGATTTCGCCCGGATGATCTTCGCGACCCCGCGTCACATCCTCGTCGAGGCACTCGACCGCATCGAACGGGCGCTCTACTCGTCCGCCAAGTGAGGGGTTTGTACGCCAAGTGAAGGGTTTGTACACGACACCCCGGCTAAAAACGCCGACTTCGTGTACAAACCCTTCACTTCGCTGATTGTCATGGTCTAACGTCGGCGCAGCACCAGATTGCGGAAGGAACCCAATCCTTCACTCCGCTGATCGTCGTGGTCTAACCTCGGCGCAGCACCGGATTGCGGAAGGAGCCAATTCCTTCACACGAGACTTCCACATCCTGACCGGCTTCAATTGCGCCAACTCCTGCCCCACCAGCACCAGCGCCAGCTCCAGCACCCGCCTCGCCAACTCCAGCCTCGTCCGAGCCACCTTCGCCAACAACCGCGGGCGCCCCGGTGAGAATGATGTCGCCGGGAAGCAGGGTGAAGACGGAGGACGCGTAGGCAACAAGCTCAGCCACCGAGAACGCCAGATCAGCGGTCGATCCTTCGCGCCGCACCTCGCCGTCGACCTTCGATTCCAGCCGCAGATCAGCAACATCCAGGTCCGTCTCAATCACCGGCCCGATCGGGCACGAGGTGTCGAAGCTCTTGGACCGAACACTGTCCCCCGCAACGGCCGTGACGTCGTTGGCAACGGTGTATCCGAAAACAACGTCCTTGACCCTCGATACAGCAACGTCCTTGCAGGCCCGGCCAATAACCACCGCGAGTTCGGGGCCGTGGCGCACAACCCGGGCCCAGTTGGGCAATACGATCGGATCGTCGGGGCCAATCACCGAGGTGTTGGGCTTGAGGAACATCGTCAGGTCGGTGAGCGAGCCCGCCTCGCCACCGTCAGTTTCGAAGGTTCCGGAGAATCCCACCACCTTCGAGCGGGGAATCATCGGCGCCACGAGGTGAGCATCCGCGGCCGATACTCGCTGACCGGTGGCTTCGATCTTCCCGAACAGGGGATCATCGGAGAGAACGAGGTAGGTTCCGGTTTCTTCATCAAGCGCGGCAAAACGAGGGCCCTGATCCAGGCTGAGGCGTGCAATCTTCATTGCACCAGACTAAAGCGCCACGCACTGACACCAGCAATCATTTTGTCCCGGGCAGAATCTAGAGATCACGCCGATAGGCCCACATTCCAGTCCCGCGCATCTTGCCGGCCCTCCCGAATGCACCCAATCCAATGTGCTACATTCCCTTGTAACACCGCATTAACCTCGATGCCACTTATCCCGTGAGGAGCACCGTGAAGAAGCACGCCGACGGTTCTTGGAGCGCCAACCCGGTGACCACCTTGGAACCCCATAAGACGGTCCCCTGGCTCATTGAAACTCGTGCGCAAAGGCGCCCGGACAGCGTCTGTATTGAACGCAAGAGCCGTTTTGGTTCGAGGTGGCTGCCGGTAACCGCAGCGGAGTTCGACACCTCCGTTCGCCGGGTGGCCCGCGGCCTGCTCGGTGTGGGCCTCACTCCCGGCGACTCCATGGCGATTTTCGGGGCCACCTCCTACGAGTGGAGCCTGCTGGACATGGCGGCTCTCAGCGTGGGCATCGTCGTCGTCCCGATTTACGAGTCCGATTCCGCCGAACAGATCCGCTGGATTCTGGAGGATTCGCAGGTCCGACTCGTTTTCGCAGACACCTCCGCTCACGTGGAGTTGACCGAGTCCGTACGAACCGACGCACTGATGCCCACGATGCTCATGGACGACGACGGATTCGCAGCGCTCTACGAAGCGGCCGAGTCGGTCAGTGAGGGCACCGCCCTTGTTCAGCGCGAGGCCGTTACCGCCGACACCCTCGCCACCATTATTTACACCTCGGGAACCACGGGGCGTCCGAAGGGCGTGGAACTTACGCACGGCAACATGGTGTTCTCGGCTCTCACGGTGATCAAGCACGAGCGCGCAATCATCAATCAGGAGACCTCGCGGGTTCTCCTCTTCCTTCCCCTCGCCCACATCATGGCTCGTATCGTCTTCCTGTTCGGTATCGCGGGCAAGGGCCGCATCGGGCACGTGGCCAACACGGCCAGCCTCATCGCCGACCTCGAAGGTTTCAAACCCACCGCTCTCCTCGTGGTGCCGCGCGTGCTGGAGAAGATTTACAACGCCGCCGAGGCGAAGACCGGCGGCGGAACGAAGCTGAAGCTCTTCCGCTGGGCTATTCAGGTGGCAGTCGAGAACTCGGAGAAGGCCCATCATGGCCCGGTCTTCAGGGTCAAGCGTGCCCTCGCCAACAAGCTCGTCTGGTCGAAGTTGATGGCCGTTCTGGGTTCCGACTGCCACTACGCCGTATCCGCCGGCGCTCCGCTCGGCAAGCGTCTCGGCCACGTCTTCCGCGGAATCGGCCTCACAGTGATCGAGGCGTTCGGCTTGACGGAGACAACCGGTCCGGCAACCGTCAATCATCCCGACGCCCTTGTCATGGGAAGCGTGGGCCAACCGCTACCCGGCACCTCCGTTCGCATCACTGACGACGGCGAAGTGTTCTTGCGTGGCCCGCACATCATGCGTGGATATCACCGCAATCCTGAGGCGACCGCCGCTGTCATTGACGAAGATGGATGGTTCCACACCGGCGATGTCGGTGAGCTTGATGCCAAGGGCTTCCTCACCATCACCGGACGTAAGAAGGAACTCATTGTCACCGCAGGCGGCAAGAACGTGGCTCCGGCAATTCTTGAGGACAAGCTGCGTGGACATCCGCTCATCTCACAGGTTGTGGTGATCGGTGATCAGCGGCCTTTCATCTCTGCTCTCATCACGCTCGACGCGGAAATGCTTCCGGGGTGGCTGGCGAGCCACAATCTTGCGGCTATGGACGTGGCCCAGGCATCGCGCCATCCCGAGGTTCTTGATGCTCTCCAGCGCGCCGTGGACCGCACCAATGATCAGGTCTCTCGCGCGGAATCCATCCGGAAGTTCTCCATTATTTCGGGGGACTTCACCCAGGAGAATGGCCTCCTCACTCCGTCCTTGAAAGTGAAGCGGGCGCGTGTCCTTGCGCGCTACGCCGATGCCATTGAAGATATCTACTCAGGGAAGGCACCAACAAAGAAATAACAATACACGCACTCTAACGCATTTATGTTCATACATATTGTGCTAAGATGTGCAATATTGGTTATTGATGATACTGTCAATTCCTTATTGCTTGTAGACGCCCGAAGCTCACGCCCACGGACGCCTTTCCTTGCACTCACAACTATTCTCTAGAAGTCACAAGGAACAGAACGTTGCCCCCAAAGAAGAACCTGAAGAGGGATCCCGAAGGCACCCGGAAAGCCATCATGGACGCCGCGCTCGAAGAGTTCGCTAGGTTCGGATTCTCCGGCAGTCGTATTGACGCCATCGCTGAGGCCACCAACACATCGAAGCGTATGATCTATTACTACTTCGAGAACAAACTGGGCCTACACATCGCCGTCGTCAATGACGCCATCGCAACCATGTCATCCTTCGTTGACAAGGTTCCACAGGGTATCGAGGATCCCCTTCTCAACTTTGCCGTCCATATCGACGTCGCCGTTACCTGGTCCGAGGAAAACCCCGGCGGGTTGAGGCTACTCACCTCGGAAAACAAGTATCCGGATGGAAGCTCCGAGGCGATTGAATCGATCAACATCGAGATCAACAAGTCCATCCTCAAGTCTTTCGGCGAGCCCTTCGCCCGTTGTGTGGAAGCCGGACTCTTCCGCACCGGCCCCGACGCACCGACAGTCATGTCCGTCTACCAGTGCGGCCTGGCCATTTCCTTGTTCAGGATCGAACACAACAGCACAATGAACACCACCTTCGGCGTGCCCACCTTCGCGGAAATGACTCGCGACGAGCAGCACCGAATCATCATTGATGTTTTGCTACGTTACGTCCTCAAGGACACCTCGCAGGTATCCGAATACATCGACAAAGCAATGGCCATTTCTCGACCAGCTGAGAATCCTCAGTGGCCTCAGCCCTAGGATGGGATGATACACGTAATCAACATCCTCTAGGACGAGGGAAAGTGAGCAAGAGATGACCGAGATTTCCGGACACACGGGATTGGTGCCACTGCTGGGTTCCCCGGTGGAACACTCCCTATCTCCCGCGATTCACAATGAATCCTTCAAGCGTTTGGGAATCGACGCCGTCTATCTGGTTGCTGACGTCGCCACCGACACCCTGGCCGACGCCATCGCGGGAGCACGGGTTCTCGGTTTCCGCGGCTTCAACGTGACGATGCCCTGCAAGACAGCGGTACTGCAGTACCTCGACGAGCTCTCCCCCGCGGCCGAACTCATGGGCGCCGTCAATACCGTCGCCTGCGAGGACGGCAAGCTCATCGGCCACAACACGGACGGCGCCGGACTGATGCGCTCAATTACGGAAGCGGGCTTCGACGTCGTCGGACAAAAAATCACTGTCATCGGCGCGGGCGGAGCCGGATCGGCCGCGTTCACGCAGGCAGCACTTGACGGGGTTGCCGAGATCTCAGTCTTCAACTTCCGCGACGAGTTCTTTGAGTCGACGGCGCAGCGGGTGGCCGCACTGTCCGAGAAGACGGGTGCCGCCATCTCGCTCTTCGACCTGGACGACAAGGACGCGCTGGCCAAGGAAGTGGGCGAAAGCCTCGTCATCATTGACGCGACACGCGTGGGCATGGCTCCACTCGATGACGTCTCCAACGTGGAGAAGGAATGGCTCCACCCCGGCCAGGCCGTTGTGGACACCGTGTATCACCCCCTGGAGACCAAGCTCTTGAAGATCGCCAAGGAGGCCGGCGCAACTCCCGTCGATGGCCTCGGCATGCTGCTATGGCAGGCCGCGATTGGAGAAGAGATTTGGTTCGGTAAGGAAATGCCGGTCGAAGAGATTCGTGAGGTCGTCTTCGGCTGAAGATGATCGACGCGGCCTGAAAGGTGCGGCCTGAAGGGCTCAGCGAAACAATTGGGGCGGCGCCTCTCTCATGTCACGAGGGAGGCGCCGCCCCGTGTCCATATTCCACATTCCAAAGTCCTCAGAGGACTGCTCCTGATCAGGGTGAAAGATGGAGACACCCGCCTCGAAAACCAGCTCTCTTTCCCACTGTTTTCGCAGGTCAAACACATACCTAGGACTTCACTCCCACACTTGAACGTCATGTAAGCCTAAGCTGGCGCCACCAACGACAAGTGTCGCTCATCATATGACACGACGTCGCGACTCAGCTATCCAAGGAATATTCATGGACACCTTCATCATTGTGGCCCAGTTGTTCGTGGTACTCGCGTGCCTCTTCATCGGTGCTCACTATGGAGGAATGGGACTCGGCCTCATCGGCGGCATCGGTCTCATCATCCTCGTCTTCATCTTCCGTTTGCCTCCCGGCGAACCGCCCATCCAAGTCATGCTGACGATCTTGGCAGTCATCGGATGTGCCTCCACCCTCCAAACTTCCGGCGGACTCGACGTCATGATGCGCTTCGCCGAACGCCTGCTCCGCAAGCACCCCAAGCACATCACCATCCTCGGACCCCTCGTGACCTGGACCCTCACAGTGCTGTGCGGTACCGGCCACGTGGTGTACACCATGCTGCCCATCATCGCGGACATCTCCCTCAAGAAGAACATCCGCCCCGAACGCCCCATGGCCATCTCGTCCGTGGCTGCCCAGATGGGTATCACGGCCTCGCCGGTGTCGGTCGCCGTCGTCTCACTCTCATCCATCCTGGCCGAACGCGCGGACATCATCGAGCGTTCCTTCTCCATCCCCCAGATCCTCATGGTCTCCATCCCGGCATCCCTGTGCGGCGTGCTCATGGGCGCCCTGTGGTCGCTTCGCCGCGGCAAGGATCTGGACAAGGACGAAGAGTTCCAGAAGAAGATCGCGGACCCCAAGCAGCGCGAATACATCTACGGAAACAGCACCACGCTGCTCGACACCACCTCTCCCAAGGAGGCCTACCGGGCAACAACAATCTTCTTCTCTGCCATCGCCATTGTGGTTGGTCTCGGCGCCTTCGAGGCTCTGCGCCCCGCGTTCCCGAACGCCGACGGCGACCTCAAGCCACTGTCGATGAACCTCACCATCCAGATGGTGATGCTGGTTGCCGGCGCACTCATCCTGCTGACCTGCAAGGTCAAGCCCGGTGAGATCCCCAACTCGGGAGTATTCAAGGCCGGCATGGTCGCCATCTTCTCGGTGTTCGGCGTGGCCTGGATGAGCGAGACCTTCTTCGGTGCCCACATCGAAGCCCTTGAGAAGGGCCTTGCCGGAGTTGTCACAGAAATGCCGTGGATGTACGCCCTCGTACTCTTCCTCATTTCCAAGCTCGTCAACTCCCAGGCTGCCGCCGTCACGGCAATCGTCCCGCTCGGCATCTCACTTGGCGTGGACCCGGTGGCCATCATCGGATTCTTCGGCGCATCCTACGGATACTTCATCCTTCCGACCTACCCCTCCGATCTCGCCGCCATCGGTTTCGACCGTTCCGGTACCACCCACATCGGTAAGTACGTCATCAACCACAGCTTCCTGGTTCCCGGCCTGATCTGCGTATTCACCTCCTGCGTGGTGGGCTTCACCTGGGCGCATATCGTTCTCTAGAACGTGCGGGCTGCAGGTGCTTGTCGGTGTGACAGGCGCTTGTGCGTACCACACCCACAGATGAACCACTAATAAGATGATGCCGGTACTTCAAGGAAGAAGCACCGGCATCATCTCATTTCCTGAGGAAGACAACTATTCAGGACGACTCAGGACCACCCACTATGACCTGGCGATATCTTTTACACCTGCCCCATCACCGCGAGCGCCTGCCGTAGCAGGCTGGCATGGCCCGGATTCATCTCTGCTTGGAGTTCGGGCGTGCGGGCTTCCCCCGGAGTGAACCAGGTGAACTCAAGTGAATCCGAGCCGGGGTTGCAGTCACCTTGGAGGGGAACGATGTAGGCCAACGAGACCGCGTGCTGGCGAGGATCAAGCCACCCCTCACCCGGGGTGGGAAAGTACTCCCCCACGGTGAAGGGAGCCACGCACGCGGGAATTTGTGGCAAGGACATTGGGCCGAGATCCTTCTCAACGTGGCGCACGAGAGCGTCACGAATCGTCTCGTGGAAGAGAATCCGCCCGGACGGGAAGGTGCGAACGATCGTATCTGCACTGACGCACAGAAGCATTCCCACGGCTTCCAGGGCGCCAAGCTCATCCAGCCGTACCGGAATGATGTCCACGTACGTCATCGGCACCTTGCGGCGCACGAACGACAGTTCCTCGGGCGGGAGCCATGGGCCCATGTCTGCCGAATCGATCTCACTCATGGTTCCAGTTTGCCAGCATACGTATTCATCGCGGAATGAGAGCGCGCCAGGTTTCACGCGCGGTGAACCAGCACGGCCGATACGCGCTGGACGACGACGTCAAGGGGGTAGTCTGGAGCCGTGAAGAAAGCAGTACGATATCTAGCCATCGCCACCCTCGTTTATCCCCTTTTTGTGCTCGCACTCTCCTGGATCATGGTGTCCCACCTGGAATTCGCTCCCAATGCGATGATTCCGGCACTCATGGGCACCTCGTCGAGCGGACTTCTCCTCTTTGGTTACTTCAAACGCAAAATGTGGCTGTTCGTTGCCGGTGCCGCCGGCGTCATATTCCTCTCGCCCACTCCCCTGGGAGTCTTCCCATTGATTGTCGGGATGATTCTTCTCCTGGCTCTCGGCGTCGTGGCGACCCGGGCGGCGAGGCAAGGCTACATGGAGTGGTGAACCGACCCACCAGGGAGGCCTGCGAGTAGCAGCTTGTGGAGTGACGTCGTCGTCAATCTTCATTGCCACGAAGAGGCCTATTTCTCACCACAGCAACGAAAGAGGGGACCAAGGCCCCGCTTTCACTTCGCAGAAAGATGCCTTCTCCTCCGAAAGGAGGATGCGGTACTTATGTTCCCCAAAATTGTGTCCAGCAACACTTAAACGACCATTTAAATGTAATTACATATTGCTTTAGACCGAGATGGTGGTCGGTTATGGGCGAAGAGTTACATATACCACAGAGGGTATTATATGGCTATTAAACACGGAATTTCCCGTGTCGAAAGCTGGTCTTGGGACACATAGCTGTCACGCAGCACACATTCAATTAGTGAGGACATGTAAAGAAGCCGTGAAGGGTCCCGGCTTGACAACGGGGCCTCAATGCTCTCTCCAACAAACCCGGAGAGAGGAACTCCGACGAAAGTAGAATAGTCAGCCATCCACCTGCGCCATACGCTTTCTGCGGTAAGACATTCCCACACGTGTTTGGAGTTCAGATGAGCGAGACCACCACCCTCTGCGAGCCAGTCGCACTCGCCACCTCATTGGGCGAGGATTCTGCGGACCACCTCCAGCACATCTCGTCGCCCACTCAAAGCCCCGTTGCGATCCATCAAGAGGTGCGCCTCACCAGCCTCTTCGACGACCTCAAGGATGCGGGCCTTGACCCCACGACGACAGTCCTCCGATACGCCGTCGACATCGCCGGCGCGGAAACAGCGTCATTCCTCGACTGCGACGATAACGACGACGTCGTCCATATCCAGAGGCTTCGCTATAGCGCAGGACGTCCCCTCGCAATCCTTCACAACACCCTTATGGCATCCAAGGCACCGAATCGGGACAGCCTCACCGAGGCGGGTCTGTACGAACTCCTCAAAGCCCAAGGCTCCGCACCCGCATCGGCGCTTCAGTATGTTGGGGCACGGCGTGCGAGCGCGGAGGAAGCCATGCACTTGGTCATCGACGAGGGTGCGGCAGTTGTCACCGTGGAACGAACCGTCTATGCAATGAACGGTGACGTTGTTGATATTGAAGAACACGTGTACGACGCTTCGCAGTACTCCCTCACCTTCTCTTTGCACGCAGAGTAGGTGGCTGTGCCAATAAGCATCGGCACCTTACACAAAACCCACTCGCAAACAATAGAACATTCCCGGCTCGAGTAGCGCCGGTCGGCCGAAGGCTCTTGGTAAATACACCAGGAGCCTTCCGCTTTTCGGCGGAAGCTATGCTACAAAAGGACTAGAGGAAGAGACGGAAGGACCTGCCCCGGGCATCGCACGCCAGACTTGCCAACGGCGCCAAACCTCAGCCCTTTCACTCCGGCTTCCAAAATGTGAGTCACCCCATGTGAGGCAAGACGCGCCTAAACTATTCTTGCGCACACATTTCCCCTAATACCCCCAACCGCATGGTCAAATCTTGGGACCTTTGACTTAGAATCCTACAGATTCTTTGATATGCGAAGAAAACCTTAGCCCCAGCTACGGGCCTTGTTTGCCACACTTGGGAGCCAATTGCACTGGATAGTAACCATGTGGTGCACGAATGAGAAATTAGTCATTACATTCTGATGGCGTCAGGGATGGTTCTTTGGAAAGAAGAGTTCCCATTACCCTCATGTCTGGAAAACATCCAGATTTTTCCAACGAAAGTAGAATATCAATCCGGACATCCGCATCATATGCTCGTTACTAGAAGAAGTCCCTACAAGTGTTTGGAGATCCAGGTGACAATTGTCGTTGATGCCCTCAACACGCCCTCAATTTTCGCAGTTGAGTCGAACAAGGGCTTCGAAGCACCTCGCTACCAGGAGACCTCCGGACGGAGTTACACGATGGATAACTACGAAGAACAGCATCCCGGTCGTCAGACCGATACTCTTGAGCCCATTTACCGGGAGGCAGGCATTACGAGCCTCTTTGACGATCTCAAGAAGGCCGGATTCAACCCTACGACTGAGGTTCTCGAGTACACCGTCGCACCTGCTGGTGCAGAAATCGCATCGCTACTGGACTGCGATGACAATGATGAGGTCGTCCACATCAAGCGGCTGCGCTTTAGTCGTGGGGTCCCCCTCGCAATCCTTCACACCACGGTGCTGGCATCCAAGGCACCGAATCAGGACGGCCTCACCGAGGCGGGACTGTACTCACTCCTGCGTGACAAGGGATCCATACCGGCCTCAGGAAGTCAGCTGGTCGGGGCGCGGTGCGCTGCCACCGAGGAAGCCGAGCTCTTGCAGGTCAGTGGGGGCACCGCGGTTCTCACCGTGGAACGAACAATCTATGCCGACAACGATGAAGTGATTGCCCTCGAAGAAGATGTCTACGAGGCTTCTCAGTACTTCCTGACATTCTCACTACGCGCAGAATAACCCTCTCGGAACGCATCATGATCACCCTCACTCTGGTACGCCATGCCAAGTCGGACTGGAGCAATCCTCGACTTGCTGATCATGATCGGCCGCTCAACGCACGCGGTGAAAGCAACGCTCCCATGATGGCTCAGCGTTTTGCCGCTTCCGGTGTGGAGGTTGAGCGAATTCTCGCCAGCACTGCGGTGCGCGCTCGTATGACTGCGGAAGCTTTCGGCGCAGAGCTTGGCGTGACGGTGGAACTTGACGAGGATCTCTATCATGCATCCTCCCGTCGACTTCTTGCGACGGCAGTTGCCACGGGGGCTCCCTCTGTACTGCTCGTCGCGCACGACCCCGGAATGTCGGACCTCGCCTACGACCTCTCCGATGGCGAGATCACACACATGCCCACCTGCGCGGTAGCAACCTTCACGTGGCAGTGTGAAAGCTGGGCAGAAACGACGCTTCCAGCCGACTCGTGGAGCTACGACACCCCTCGTTCATGAGGCGCCCAGGAATGGACACCACGTAGTCGCTGTTAGGCAGCGCTGTATCGACCGCCACCACTGGTAGCAGCGCTGTATTGACCGTTACGACTGGTAGATGCCTCCACCATGTTCGCCACCGCGGTACTTCCCGCGGTCCCTACGCACGCCGCTCCACCGCCACCTCAGACGCTCCAGGACACAGCCGGTTTCCACGGCGTCGTCACGGGAAGTACGCGGATCATTCGCGAACCATCCAACTTCGCAACTGTGCGGCTCGGCGACGTCGTCGTCTGCCCCTATACCGACCCGGCCTGGACACCGCTGTTCCGCATGACAGAAGTCATATATTGCACGTATCATGCTATAACAAGGTATTACACGGAAATAGAGCGACTTCATCTCACGCCCATGAAAGCAGCCTTTTCCAGAATCCCCACCCCAGTATTTTTGACACAATCTCCGCACAACTTCCGAAAATGTGTCCAGTAACACCATTCAGAAATCTAATTGTACTGACAATTAATCGTATACCTCACCCCCTATTTTTTTGATCTGGGACTTTCGACCCACCACCCGTCGATTCATCAGCAATTTCGGGCAAATATTTACCGAAGTCACGAGCCTTGAAAGCTGTCGCCACCCCTCTCTCCGCCGCCCTTCCGGGACTCAAGAACATCAGTGTGTTTTTAGTACTGACATTTAATGATCCTGGAACTTGTCCGGTAGAGAACTGCGCAACGAATGGCCTCCATTCCTCGTACGGAGGCCCCCTTCTCCAACGAAAGTAGAATATGCAAAAGACTTTCTGCATCTTAAGCTCTCTGCCGTAAGGACTTCCCACACGTGTTTGGAGATCAGGTGTCTACTTTTGTTGAAACATTGAACACGCCTCTTTTCATGGCAATGCCCTCGAGCGAGGACATCAAGTCGGACCTCCGTCAAGAGCTGTCCGACCTCACCAGAAGCCTGGCGGCATCTCGCGATGCCGTGCGCCACGCTTTCCAGAACCTTGCCAAGGGAGGTTCCGCCACCAGCCTCGAAGCCGATGCCGGCACCAACACCAACACCGTCTCCAAGCCTCTCCCCATCCGTCGCGAGGTAGGCCTTACCAGTTTGTTCGACGACCTCAAGAGTGCCGGCCTCGATCCCGAAACAGAGGTTCTCGAGTACAAGACCCAGCTCGCCGGTCCGCACATGTCCGCGTTCTTCAACGGTGGCGACGAGGAGGAGATCGTCCACATCAAGAGGTTGCGCTATTCTCGCGGCTTCCCTCTCGCCATCCTCACCAACATGCTTCTGGCTTCCAGCGCACCAACCTCGGCTAGCCTCACCGATTCAGGCCTGTACAAGCAGCTGGAGGCTCAGGGCTTCAAGCCGGTTTCAGGTTCCCAGTACGTAGGAGCGCGGCGCGCCACCCTGGAAGAAGCTGAGCTGCTGCAGATCGCCGAAGGCGCTGCGGTCATCACCGTGGAACGAACGGTCTACGCCGAAAACGATGAACTCATCAGCATCGAGGAAGGCATCTACGACGCATCCCAGTACCTGCTGACCTTCTCTCTGCCTACCGAGTAACAGCCAGCAGATTCAACGGGCGGCGAGAATTCAACATAGCCCAGGCTTCAGATTCCGCGGCTCCGTTGAGAGAAAATCATTCATATACTCGCAACGGCTGCTTTTGCCCTCCGCTTTCATCGAAATTGCTCGGGGCAAGCCATGTCTCGAAAGCCGTACAGATGGCCATTGACATTGTCGACGACGGCGCAGTGCCTCGGGTCAGCGCTCGGGAGAGAAACAACCTCCCAGCTTGGTGTTGAGTCACCGATCGGCTGGCCGTACGTGTTCGGTGCTCATTGCTCACTCCTGGGGTAGACCCATTGCTCAATATCCTCATCGCTGAACGTAGTTCCGTTCACATCGGTGTACTTAGTCATTTATCTACCCCCTAGTCCGACTTCAATCAGAACCTTCTTCGTGACGGGCGTGGTATGAAAGATCAACCAACCATCGGGTTCGTCTTCGACAGCAATGTACTCCAATAATCGCATCGTTCCGCTAACGTCGGCGGGCGAGGACCACCCCATCCTCGATGACAAGGTCCTCACCGTCCGGGCTGGTGACGTGGCGTGGGCGGGTCTCGGCGATAACGACTTCCCACGCGGTCGGGTCAAGCGCAAGCTGTTCGAGTTCCTCCGCAGGCGTGAGGAAGTGGTGCTGGTGACCTTCCGCCACCTGGGAGCCTGGTGGGAATCCGACGTGCGAGGTAATCAGCAGGTGTCCACCCGTAGCAACATGCGCAGTGGCCTGCCGCAGGATTGCTTCCCGCGGGAGATCTGCGGGAGCGTGCAGGAAGCTGACCGTCACCAGGTCGAAAGTCTTGCCCTTCAGCGCGGAGAGGGCACCGGTCGTGAAGGTGGCCTGCCCGGGGGTGATATCAAGGTTCCGTACGGCACCGGTGGCACGGGCTGTCGCGGTGGCTGACACGTCGATACCAGTGGCTTTCCAGCCGTGTTGAGCGAGCCAGATCACATCCGCACCCTCACCGCAGCCGACATCGAGCGCACTACCAGGCTTGAGAGTAGCGCCAACATCTTTGAGAACCCGGTTCACTTTGCCTGACCAGACCTGAGCACGTGAGGCGTAGCGTTCTTCCCAGAATTCGGTCGTTGTGACCTTCGGCCATTCGGCGGGATCTTTGGGTGCCGGTGCTGCGTCGAAGTCCCAGCCAACCAAGGCAGCGTTCACCGCACCGCCGGTCATCGACCCGGCACCGATCGACGCGGGCACGTTCGCGGCAGGGTTCGTTACGTTGCCAACCGCCCAGATTCGATCATCGCTGGTCCTCCCCATCATGTCCACCGCAAGGAACGACCCCATCGGTGTATCAGCACGGGCAAGATTCAGGCTCGCGAGGAACTCATCGCACGGCCGCAATGACGCCGCAATGAAGATCGCGTCAATCTCCACGTGACGACGATCGTCGAGCACGACGGCGTCGATCGTGTCGCCGTCGCCCAACACCGCGGTAACCGGGGCAGACTCGATCACGACACCACGGGAGCGCAGGCGCTGTTCGATCTCGGTGGTGAGGGGTTCCGCGGCTGCGCTGAAGAAAGTGACACGGTCGCTCCACTGCCTGATGAGTTCCACCTGATGCAGCGCCATTGGCGACAATGCAAGCACCCCGAGGCGCTGGTCGCGCACTTCCCAACCATGGCAGTACGGGCAGTGCAGTACTGTCTTACCCCACCGCTCCCGCAAACCGGGAATGTTGGGGAGTTCGTCGACCACACCGGTCGCGACGATCAGCGCACGAGCCGCAAGCACATTGCCATCGAAGGTCGTGAGCCGCACACGATCATCGGTGCGGGCTGCGCTATCAACCGTGCCGTGTGTGAACTCGACACCATACTCGGCGACTTCGCCACGACCCCGGGCGAGCAGATCACCGGGAGGCATGCCCTCCATGCCAAGCACACCATGCATGGTGCTAGCGAAGCGGTTTCGGGGCTCACCACCATCGATCACAAGCACGCGGCGCCGTGCCCGACCAAGCATGAGTGCGGCGGACAGGCCCGCTACTCCACCGCCAACGACAATGACATCCCACGTGTTGTGTTGCATACCCACATCCTGCGCCACACAAACACATAATTGCAAACAATCTTGCAGAAATGGCAAGCTATGGATATGAGTAGTGAACTGGGACAGATCGGTGCGAGACTCCGCGCGGTTCGGCAAGCGCGCGGGTTGACGTTGGACAAACTCGCCGAGGCGGCAGGAATCTCAGCGAGCACACTATCCAGACTCGAGTCAGGCAAACGTCAGGCGAACCTTGAATTACTGCTCCCATTAACACGGCGACTCGGGATCCGGCTCGATGACCTCATACCCCAAAGCACCACGGACCCACGCGTGCAACGGCCGGTCATCCAAAGAGACGGCTTGATCATCGCGCCCCTGGCGCCCGAAAACTCGCCCGTCGCGACCTACAAGATCACCTACCCGGCCGGTGGTCCGCTCCCTGAGCTACGAGTACATGACGGCTTCGAATGGCTCTATGTGCTCCACGGCAAGCTACGCCTCCGGCTGGGCGAACAAGACCTGACCCTCGCTCCTGGTGAAGCAGCCGAGTTCGACACCCACACCCCGCACGCGATGTCAGCGGCCGGAAACCGGCCAGCGCAGATCATCAGCATCTTCAACGAAACCGGCGTGCGCATGCACACCCACGGCAGAAGTTAGTCCAGCACAGTGGTCATCCCAAACGCAGGGACTTGCGTATCTGCTGCGTTCAGCGGTTGGTGTTTGTCGCTTCCCAAGTGCGGGTGGCGGGGTTCCATTCGCGATCATTCACACTGTCTGCGAGGGCGGGTTCGGTGAGTTCGAAGCATGCGCTGAGGAGGTCAGCAAAGCTCTCCGGCGTTGACTGCTCCAGTCGTTGTTTCCGGCGCCAGACTTCCCACTTCCGCTGCGCAAGCGGTGGCATCTGGGAGAGCAACGGGCCAAGAGGCTCTGGCGTCACGTGACGGTACTGAGCAACGGTGCTGATCGCCTGTTGCAGGTCGCTACCCTGCATGCGGCGAGTACATGCGATGGCGGCAGTGTCTGTGAAGTCACGCCAGCACCTCCAGTGCCTGTCGGATTCGAGGAAGGGCCTTCGGGAACGAACTGGCGACCTTCAGCAAGCCTGCCGGCGTGCTTCCAGGGCAGCGAAACCAGCGCCGAAGCGCCTCGTATGCAACCTCGCTACCCTCTTGGTGCATCAGCCTGAACGAGTCAACAATGGTTCGCTCCGCCGAGTACACCGCGGCGGTGAACCCTTCGCCGACGTCCACCTGCTCGCGCCCGATCTGGAACGTAGCGGGGTCGAAGCTGTGCCAACTCACATTCTCAAGCCCCGCAGGATGCCGAGTTCCGCGCGGCAGGGCAATATCGGACGCAAACGGGATCGCATCACTGAGTTCATGGTGCACAAGCGCGCTCGTGAGACAAAGTGTCGCATCTTCATGGATCGCCGTCGCTGCAGCCAACGCGGCGAAGGCGGGATCAACAGCATCCGGACGCACGAACACACCTCGCCCTGCCCTCTCGAGCTCACCGCGCTCGAGCAGACCATAGACATGGTCCTTGTTCAGCCCCGCATCACGAGCATCCGCGAGGGTGAACGCGGGCGCGAGTTCTTGTACCGGCATACAACCCTCCTAAACCTCAACACATCAAGGCTACCTGTAAGCAGTTAGGCGATCAAGAGAGGGTAGAGTGCGACTGACTCTGAAGCTGGGCCCGTGGCCCCCGCGGTGAAAGAGCCTCGACTACAAGCGGACAACAACACCTTCGACTGGGTGGCTTGCCCAGGTTTCAGTGCCCGGCGTCAGTCTTTCTGTACCGGCAGCCAAACCTCGGCTCGAAGTTCGTTGCCTTCCTCGTCATAGACGATCACACAGAGTTCAGGGCCAAGAACCGTGCCGTAAGGGTTCGCGGGGAACCATTTGCCGTAGGCATCCGCCCAGAGTTGCTGAATCGACTCGGTCGCAGTGTCCTCAGTGGACAGCACAAGCCAAGTAAGCGCGGGTACTTCAAGCACATCGAGTTGATGTCCGTTACACACTACCTTTTCTGGGCGGCTCTCCACCGCAGCAGCCATCCAGTACTCGAAGCTGCTGCCATCCTCACGGCCTTCCTCGAAGTCGGTGCTCACCGTAAGTGTGCCCCGGGGCTCCAACGTAGCGAGTTCTCCGATAGCATCTACGGTTTCGCCGCCGACCTCCTTGTAGAAGTCGATCATTGCCTGGTTCGGCCCTTCAAAGACGATGTTCATGCGCCTCTTGAGGCCGATCAGCGCAAAGGGTTCTCTGGTTTCAAGGCGGTAGTTCATCTGCTCCACTCCTTCTATGTTGAGTGTGAATACGAGTCGGGGTTGCGAACGCAGGATCGCGCCTGATTGCCTGGCATCCTTCGGACCAACGCCGTGAACGGAGCGAAAAGCTCGACTAAAAGCATCAGCGGAGGAGTAACCAAACCTCACAGCAATATCTTGGATTGCCTCCCCACCCTCAAGAACAGCCGAAGCAGCAACCGTGAGCCGCCTACGCCGGATGTACTCGGAAAGGGTTATCCCGGAAAGCACGGAGAACATACGGCGAAAGTGGAATTCCGAGGTCAACACCATCTGCGCAAGCTCCTGCACATCAATGTCGTCTTCAAGCAACTCTTCAATTCGCCCAATGGCTGAGTTCCAGCTATCCATGATCTCCGCGCCTTCCAGTTCCTCAACGGTACAAGCCTAGAAGACTGCGATGTCCGATGATCCTTGCCCGAATCAGCCGGGTCACTCAATGTATTTCCTGGATATGGAGACGTAGCGCATGACGCCACGACCGACCCCTCCTGCGACCAGAACGCCGACACACGTTCTGCCCCTCAAGTCACATCATCAACGCAAAATGACCCCCAACCTGGGTGATAAAATCCCAG
The DNA here is from genome assembly GCA_047602305.1 of Ancrocorticia sp. Taxonomy (GTDB): domain Bacteria; phylum Actinomycetota; class Actinomycetes; order Actinomycetales; family Actinomycetaceae; genus Ancrocorticia. The sequence goes on along the minus strand of JASGHO010000001.1, from coordinate 3,747,576 downwards.
GTCAGGGGCCATTTTTCCAGTGCGCGAGGGGGGACTTGAACTGCTCAGTTTCCCCTCGCACATGAAATCACGAAGCCCCGTTTTGCCGCATGATTCCACCATTTCTACGGCGGCAGCCTGTGGAAGACTGCACCGCGATTCACGACTTAGCATGGTCGGTAGCACATGAGTTAGCACATGAAACCGGCAAGGCCAGTTTGCCGTTGCGCCGTCAAGAGGCCTGGGCAGCGCGACCCACGGCAACGCCCGGCCCCTCGCGGTTTGCGCTCGGCGGCCCAGAGCACCGGTAGTCAAGTGGTGTGACCCCCATGTAGCGGCGGAACACCGCAGAGTCGTGCCCGGCATATCGTTTCCAACCCTCACAGCGCGCTCCCTGGCGGAGAGCCACGGCATCTCAACAGGCACGCTATGGACCTGAGGGGCGAGCGCAGCAAGCACCGTGAATACGAGAGCGTGAGTTCGGAAGTAGTTGGCGGCAGTGCGTGCGTCTTTGGCAAGGCTGACTATCTCATCGAGGATCAGCCCGAGTCGTTCACCAGTCGGTTCCCCAAGATGAATCACTTGAACCAGATCAGGGTAGAGCCTTGCCGCGAGGTCTCGTGCTGCTTCTCTGTCGGGAATCAGTTCGAGAAATTGCCAGAACAACTGCTCAATGAGGAAGTCCATATCCAAGAACAGCGTGGTCATCGTCACCCGTTCCTCTGGCTGGTATCCGACCAAGCACCTGGCGCAATGACTACCGCATCACCAATAGTCACAGGTCGTTCGTCGCACTCTCCGTACAGGAAGAACGAACCTTTGCGTGGCAATACCAATCGCACGCAATCGTAGGCATCGGCAATAGATTTGTGTGAAATTGTCTCAGTCGCGCCCCCGACCGCGGCAATGTTCTGCCTGCGGCTCGCATCGTTGATCCTGGTCAGATGGTCAGAAGCGGGCGCTCGCACGATTGCACACCTGGACTATCCGATACTCGACCAGGGCATCACTGGTGCAGAAGTAGTACAAACTTGAACCGACTGCGAGTCCTACCGGGCGATCCACCGACTGATGCATAAGCGTGTGAGCAACACATAAGCAAACCTGGGCGGTGTTGTGCCCATCGCTAGTTCACTGTCTATTTAGCGAGGGTCACGCCAACGTTTCTGTGCCGCCGTCACGAAAGGCGCTGACAGAGCCGCGTACTACGCGTGCTACATGAGCTTTCACCCAGGCGGCATCAATCGGACGGGTTCGGAGGAACCAGCAATGGAAGATCGGGCCAACGAACGCCTCAGCCGCGCCCTCGGGGTCGTAAACACCCGCGAGCTGAAAGCGCTGGGAAATACTGTCGAGCTGCGGACGCAGCAGCAGCTCGCGGTACTGTGCCGCCAGCGTCTCATCGGACTGCATCTCGCCCGCCACCGCCCGCAGCAGCGGCTCATGGTTCGGCTCGGTCAGTTCCGCGATGGTCGCGGTCGCCAACTCCTCTAGATCAGCGGTGAGGTTGTCCGTGGTCGGCACGATGACCGTTCCCACGTCGTCTGTGCTTCGCGCCAAGATCGCATCGAAAAACACCGCCCCGGTCGAGGGCCAAGTGCGGTAGAGCGTCTGCTTGCTGATGCTGGCGCGCAGGGCGATTCCCTCCATTGTGATCTTCCCGACTGGGATATCTCGCGCGAGGGACAACACGGCTTCGTGTACTTTGCTGCGGGTTCGTTGGCGTGCCATGACAGAATCATATCCCCAAAACGAGACGGAGCGTACAGTTTTGAGTATGATTGAGGTATGACCTCACAACAGACATGGATGATTACTGGCGGCAATCGCGGCCTGGGACGAGCACTCGCTCTCGCGGCGCTCGAGGCCGGACACATTGTGGTTGCGACTGTGCGCGGCGAGCACACGTTACCCGAGCACGAGCGCCTGACTACTCTGACTCTCGACGTGCGCGACCGACTGGCGGCACACAGAACCGTTGAGGCGGTTGCCGAGCGCTTCGGCCGACTCGACGTGCTCGTGAACAATGCGGGTTACGGCCTGATCGGTGCCATCGAAGAAGTCTCCGAGGACGAAGCACGTTCGATCATCGACACTAACCTGCTCGGCCCGCTGTGGCTGAGCCAGAACGCTATTCCGATCATGCGACGCCAGGGCGCTGGACACATCGTTCAGATTTCGACCGTTGGCGCAGTCGGCACGATGCCGATGCTCGGCCTCTACAACACGTCGAAGTTCGGGCTTGAGGCGTTCAGCGAAGCAATGGCGGCAGAGGTACGCCGGTTCGGCATCCGCGTCTCGCTGATCGAGCCAGGATCACTCGATACAGATTGGGCGGGCGGAAGCATGCGGTTCAGCTCCCCCAACTCGGCTTATGACGAACTGCGAACCGAGCTGTTCGGCACCGCCGAGGTACCCTGGCCCCATGGCGAACCGATGGGTGGGACAGCACCGGCGGATGCTGCTGCCGCCATCCTGTCTCACGTTGCCGCACAGGATAACCACCGCCTTCGTGTGCTTGTGGGCGACGATGCACCCGAGCAGGTACGAGCCGCGCTTGAACTGCGCCAACAGGACTACGCGCAAGATCCCCGTTTTTCAATGTCCTAGAGCGAGACACGCAATCAAGCTGGGTAGACGCGGCATCGCACAAGCAGACTCAGGTGGTGCCGCGCCTTCCCAGCTCACACCGGTTTCCCGACTGAATTTTTCGCACTTCTGAATGCACTTCTGAATGGACGCCGCGACTCTCAAAGTGCTCGCCACCTACAAGGTCGCCCACGCCGAACTCTCATTCGAGTTGGCGAAAGCCGACCCGTATGTGTTCGGTGACGACGAGGGCAAGCTCCGCTCACTCGACGCGATGACCAGTCGATGGGATCGCCGTCTGAACTGGATCACGAAGATACACGAGGCACTACCCCGCGTCACGATCAAAGGGCTACGCCACACGCACGCCACACTCCTGCTGGAGTTAGGCGAGCACCCCAAGGTGGTGCACGAGCGCCTCGGGCACTCCACCATCACCACCACGATGAACATTTACAGCCATGCACCCCAACGATGCAGAAAGCCGCAGCCAACCGCTTCACGCAGCATCTCGGGAACGCTTAGCACATATTTCAGCACATGGCACGAAAACGACCCCCAACCTGGGTGATAAAATCCCAGGTCAGGGGCCATTTTTCCAGTGCGCGAGGGGGGACTTGCGTATCTGCCACGCAGCTACACCGCTCGCTATCGCTCGCACACAGGCAGCTCGCAAGCGCTGCTTGCTCTCCCGCTGCCTGTGCCCTCTCGGGGTTCAAGTCCGCACCACTATCGAAATAAAAAATCGGCGAGTCCCAAGGGTCTCACCGATTTTTCAGTGCACGGTACAGACAAGCACTCGATTAAATCCAGAGAACTCGTCGCACCTACTACGTGCCAACTACATTGTATCATTAAACAACTAAATGCCGCAATCTATGGAAATGCTACAGTCAAAAAACGCAAGCTGCCGAAGCGCAATCCACGTCCTCTCACCGATGCGGAAAACAATGCTGTCATCGAAAAGTATCGAGCGGGCGAAGGGCTCATGAAGCTCTCGAAAGAGTACGCCGTTGACCCATCAACCCTTTCACGCATGCTGCGCTCACGAGGCGTGCCGCCGCAACACGTGCAGAATCGGCGAAAGACAACCAATGCGTAGGCCGCATGACGAAGACCCATCTAGGCGAACACTGAGGAAGCCCGACGCGATTTTGTGTCGGATCCTCTCGGTAGAGTCAAACGCAAGCCTTCAGTATTTCCAGCGCAAGGCGCCAGATCCTCAATCGAAAGGAGACTAATGGAAGTTTCAGAATGGTCAGAAGCCGTGTCGGCCACTATGGCTGTCATATCCGCAGCGGGAGCAGGGTTCGCTTGGAAGCGAGCAAACATCTCCAAGGAAGCTCGCGCCGCAGCAGAGCAAGCCAAAGAAGAAGCAGTGGCCGCAGAGCAACGCGCCATCGAGACTCTCATGACCATCAAAGAGCTATCGGCGAATGCCCAGCAACAAGCAGAGAGCTTCAAAGAGGTTGTCGCAGAACTCAAGCGAGCCAACGATCCCAGCCCGAGCGGACTCACTCTCGAATGGCGCGGGAAGGATTTACTCATACTGCGAAACGAACGTATGACGACGCTGCGATGCGAGTACGTACGTAACCGTGATGAGTTCGCACGTATTGACCTCGACGATGATTTCACGATTGATTCACGTCGCAGTATTCAGTTCATTGCCACAGGCGCGTGGGAGCTACCGATGCCAAACGAACTCATTCTCGACGAGATAGGAAAGGATGAACCAACCATCATTCCGATTCCGCCCAAGCCATAACCGCAGAATCACCCGTCTCACTCAGAGTGCAGTTGAGAATTCTCGACATCGCATTTGAGATCGCGCTCCGACCCACCCCGTAATTATCGGGACGGGTCGGAGCGTTACAGCACCTACTTTCCAGCAGGTTGCGCGTTGTTTGACGAGGAGCGTACTGGTGCCTTTCTGGCTCCCGTGGACTTCTTCTCGTCAGGGAAGATCGCTGCGATAGCTGCACGCTTGGCGGCGGCTTCGCGTTCGATCTGGCTGCGCACAGCCTCGGCTTGTTCGCGCACGGACGGATCGGAACGTGTCTTCTCAATCCATGCCTCGATCGCCAAACGGATCTCATCGGTCACGGTTCGGTCATTCAGCTGAGCAATAATGTCCAGCTGGGTTCGAACCGTCTCGTTGAGTCTGATGGCGAATGCTTTGACTGTGCCACTTGACGGGGTTGTTGACTCGCTCATGGCAAGCCACCTCCTTGATCAGTGCGGTCGGCGATTCCCGGATGGAATCCCCCAAACAGACCGCAGTCCACCAACGAGGACAGAAACGGTTGGGCAAGTCAGCTCCCTTGACGCTACAACCCGCCCGTAGCCCCCAGTACACAGCAACGCCACTTTATTGCCAACCGTCCGATCGAACACCACCCCTGCTCACAACGATGAATTCGTTCCATCCAGATGACTTCGAGGCGGAATCGCCCGTCCACTTCCGCTTCCAGAACTTCTCCGATACGCTCCTTGTCCCACAGCAATAATCTCAACCTATGAGACGAGGAAACCGTGGAAAATCCAGAAACAAGCCGCGAATGCCCCACATGGTGCATCGCCAACCACGACGAGCAGACCAGCCCGGACGATGCGTGGCACCAGAGCCGAGAGCTCTTCGTGCCCGTGATCGAACTCGTCAGCCACGCAACCGAGGATGGCTTCCGGTTCGATGCTGAAGGGATTGACCTGGAGGTCGAACTAGAGAGAAGAGTCGATGGACACGAGACTTTCATGCGCCTCGGTGTCGGTGAACAGCGAGAGCGGAATTTCCGGCTCAGTATCGAGAGTGCGGAGCGGTTCGTGCGATCTATTGAACAAGTCTTGTGTTTAGCGCGCCAGTCATACAAAGCGACGGAAACTCCTATTCACATGCCACTTCCACGGAGTCGGCAAAGCTGCGACCATCAACCATAGCCACCTTCTCAGAAATAACCATGCATGCTATAATAACTCCACTATTACCTAATCAAAGGAGGTGATCATGACCATGGCTACCGAGTCCACCCGAGAGCGCCCGTTCGTCTACGAGGTTGTTCCTGCACGCCAGCTTGAGATCCCTCCAACAACCCGTGAACGGTATATCACCGGTATCTACGCACTGAACATCGAAGCCCCGGAAGATACTTCTGGCGATTGGCATGATGTCTTCCATTGGTGCAAAGGCCAGGACGTACCAGCACCCATCATGTGCGGCGGAACAGATCAGGTAAACACCAACCACATCTACGGCGATCTCGGAGTGTACGAAGGGCGTGCAAACGTCGCTAAAAAGGGCTTGGAATTCCCCTCAGAGATGACGGAAATCTACGTCGCCAACCACTTCCGCGCCATCCTGGATATGGTGCATCACTGCCTGATAACCTACGGCAAGATCTACAACCTACACGGTGCAACGGTGGACTGGCTCGACACCAAGGAGCAGCAACGCTACGTCCTCGACCTGGCGGCGCAGATGGCTCCAGATCTGTCCGAGGATCAACAGGTACAACTGAATAACTGGATAGAAAGCGAGCTTGCTCGGTTCTAGCGTATGCGCATGGATGATGTTCCCTCATCTCCATCTGCTGAGCCTCGAGAGATCGAGATTGCTCCCTTTGAACGCATCCAGTTCACCCCTGAACAAGAACGCCATGTTGACCTCATGCGCAGTGTTGCCCGAGCCATCACGACACATACGGGCGAAAACTATGTCCTCAAAGGCGGCACTGCACTGCTATTAGCCTACGACCTGCCGCGCTATTCCGAAGACCTCGATCTCGATGGCAAACGCCCATCTGTCGATCTCACGCGGAGCATTGCCATTGGCTCACTGCAACAAGGGCTGCGAGTCGAGCGATTAACCACCAAGAAGAACACCGACACCACCAAGCGACACATGCTCCACTACGGAACAGGGTCGGGTGATCTTCTCAAGATTGAAGCCTCGTTCCGCCAGTCTGAAACCATCAACGAAGATGACGTCACCAGCATCGATGGGATTCGGGTCTACAAGATAGAAAAACTGACACCACTCAAGGTCGAAGCCTTCTTGAACCGACTAGCTGCCCGAGACATCTTCGACGTCGCCTTCCTGCTCAAACGCTACCCTGACAGTGTCAGCGACGACTACCTTCACAAGATCGACGAGCTTGTAGCCACCATCGGACTCAACGAACTCGAAACAACCATGCTAAATGACAATATTCTTCGCGGTCACGATCTGGCTCATGTGGCACTCTCACTGATCGAATCGCTCGACGACCTCAAAACCAAACGCGGGCTTTAGTGAGCCGAGGCAGTCGCCGATCTTGTTTCAGTCGTGGCTCAACAATGCTCGGCGAGCTGCGCGTGCTGCTCGCAAGTTCGCCTCGATAGCGTCCAGAACGTTGGTATCGTCAGACCACATGTTCATCTGTAGCCCAGCCCAATAGTCCATGGCTTCAAGAGCTGCCTGACCACGCCGCGTCTCATCCCCCAGCTCACTGGCACGATGAGACCAGAAGCCGACTTCTTCGCCGACTGCTTCACGCAAAGCCTCAAGTCGAGATAACGACTCGAAATTGCTTGGCAGACCGTTCTTCATCTCACCCAGACCGCCCCTATCGCCAAAGATCTCGTCTGAACCATCTCATACACCGATGACTCAAGCAAAGGGTGTCGACAAGGTGGGCGAGGTCTAGTCTTCGAGTAGCTCCATCGGAGTGAGTCCCAACGCCTCCGCCAGCCTCTCCACGCTCTGCAAAGTAAGGTTGCGTTCTCCTCGTTCTAGCCCACCCATGTAGGTACGGTGGACACCTACGAAGTCTGCAAAGGCTTCTTGGGACAGTCCTTTCTCCAGTCTGTAGGCACGCAGATTCCTGCCTACTACCTTCTGAAGATCTCCAACTGCCACGCCTTCAAGCGTCCCGGGATGCTACTTGAAGGTCTACAGACTTATGAGTAGCATCGAGTTGACTCGCAGGCAGAACCACCGGAAAGGGCGCACAGTATGGGGAGTATCCGGCTTGAAGCCCTTGCTGACCACCATCTCCCAACTGTTCTTGCTGCGTGTTTAGATTGGCAGGAACTCAGTCAGTATGGCGCGCCGTATTGGCGTCCACGCAGCATTGCTGAACTCCGGCGCAAGATCACTGCCGCATCGGGTCCCCAGGTCGCCAGTGAGTATACGTTTGTCATCGCGGCAGAGAACGAGGAGGCTTCCAATCCCCGCACTGACACTACAAGCGCCCAGATCAACGTCAATGCCAATGCCAATGCCGGCAATCCAACGCTCATCGGCGAGTGCTCGATCCACGGTATTGACTGGCGTAACCGTATCGCCCAGGTGGGTGTTTGTATCTGGCATCCAGATGATCGCCACCATGGTTATGGACAGGCAGCCGCTCAGCAGGTTGCTGCCTGGGCGTTCGGCTATCTCGGACTCTTCACTCTCGAAGCCTGGATCGTTGAAGACAACCAGTCATCACTGCGACTATTCGAGAAGCTTGGCTTTACCTATGAGGGAACCTTGCGTGGTCGCTACCTCCAGGGTGGTATCTCCAAAGCCGTGGTCGTCTTGGCACGCACTGTCGGAGACGCCGCGGAGTAACACTCCAAACGCAAGCGCCCTTCACGCATGACTGGCGCTCACACACGCCAAAGGTGGCGCCCGGCCAGCGAGCACTCGAACCCGTATTCCATGCGTTTCAATTCCGCGCATGGGTGATATAATAAAGCGTAGCAATGACGCGCAAGAATCCCACTTCTACTCTCCATCGTCTCCGTAAAACTAAGGCGGCACTGCTCGCTGTTGCCCTAACGCTCCTCGGCATCTTGCTGATCATGCTCAATGGCTGGATTACTCCGATGGATCTGGGTTCATGGAATTGGCTGCATGCGCTACCGATCGGGGAACTCGGCGGCACCTTCTTTGGTGCCGGGCTACTGAGCACTCTCTTTGAATACACCTTCAGTCGCGATCAGGAAGAATCCATGGTTGATCGTTTCCGTTCGATCATCCGCGAGCAAGCACCCACTATGCGCGATGCGGTCATTGAAGGCTTCGCCATTCACCCCGAAGATCTCCAGCGCGTCGCTAATCCCGATCTGCTGGATGACATCGCCGCCAACGTCATGAGCCTACGCCTTGGGGATGAGCAGTTCGCTCGCGAACTCTACGCCGACATCCGCGACCAAGCCATCCGTGCTGCCGAACGCTGGTATGACGTGCACGTTCACGTCCGACTCTCTAGTGCACTAGAGAGGGATACCGTTGGTATCCCTCTGTCCGACGTTACTGTGGAATGGGAATACACCACCATCCCCTCGGCTCCGACCCGTCGCTTCGTCTGTACCTCAGACCGGGCAGAATACAACGAACTCCGCGACGACATACCCGCCACCTCCACCTGGTTTATGACACCACGACCAGGGATGGATCCCTCCAGCCGGGACTCCTACGAACTCTTAGAGCTCACCATCGACGGCGAGGTGCAAACAATCCGGCGCACCGCCCGCAAGAACGGACAGACCTACTCGGTCAGACTCAGTCCCTCAGTGATGACCGGGGAACCAGTACGTATCAAACAGATCTTCCACACCCGCACACCACAATGGGGTCATCGACTCTTCTTCGAGCTACCACAACCCGCCCGGAACATGGCGCTCACCATGGATTACACCAACACCACGATCGTTGACATGCGGGTCAGTGACACTGTTGCCACCTCGCGCCCAGCCCACGTCTCTCACACGCCAGAATCTGTACCGGGCAACGTCATCTCGGTTGACGCATCCGGCTGGTTGCTCCCGAAGACCGGATTCGCATTCACCTGGACACTAGAAACAGAACTGCCTCAGACAGACACGTCCAAGGCAGCCTGACAGGTTTACTCGCCACCACTCTTCATGAGGCTCACCCCCCTGAACTCCAACCATTTCCCCAAATGCTACTCATAAGTCTGTAGACCTTCAAGTAGCATCCCGGGACGCTTGAAGGCGTGGCAGTTGGAGATCTTCAGAAGGTAGTAGGCAGGAATCTGCGTGCCTACAGACTGGAGAAAGGACTGTCCCAAGAAGCCTTTGCAGACTTCGTAGGTGTCCACCGTACCTACATGGGTGGGTTGGAACGAGGAGAACGCAACCTTACTTTGCAGAGTGTGGAGAAACTGGCGGAGGCAATAGGTGTGCCAGTAAGGGAGTTGCTGGGGTAGATCTAACTCTCGACCCCTCTACCGGAAGCGACTTCCACGATAGCGCGACCGGTCTTCTCTAGAAGATTTACGAGTTCACGGTATTCATCTTTCTTCATTTTTGGATCAAGAAAAGCAGCATAGTCCCCAGCAGACTTACTACTGGAATGGATATCCCTAAAAGATTTCGTCGAGCTAAGAGTAATCACCCCCAGTGGAACATCCCCGGAAACACTCAGCCCCATATCAGGCAAAGGCACCGAAATTGGCAGAGAAATCGGGACACTCAGAAAGCTCTTCCATCGAGAAGCGTTCGAGGGAAGTCCCAACTTCTCAAGAGGAAGTATCATCGGCTTCCCCGCCAAGAATGCTCGGACTGATGCAATACTGCTCGTTCGACTTAACGGCTCCTCTCTCCGATTCGCCTCGTTCTTAATTGGACCTAAAGAGTTTGCAAACAAAGTCAGGCATCGATGTCTGCCGTTAATCGTAGGGTTGATTCGAACCCACATTTCGAGCCGGAGCATTTCATCTTTACCAAGGGGACAACTCCAGTCTTCAAGCTTCTTTTCGATCTCTGACTGCATAACAAGTAGATATTTATAATGAGCTTTGTGTACCGTGGAAGCCTTTGAATTACTCCACTCTTTCCACCAAGTAGCTAACCTAGCGGAGTATATGACTGTCTCCAGCGATCGGTGATCTAAGTCTTCTAGTTCCACGATCTCGTTATATTGACCAAATACACTGATCTCTTCAATGAACTGTGCAACCTGAAAGAAAGTTGACGGGGTAAGTACTCGACTTACCCCAATATGGCGAGCACGTGACCCGAGAATTTGATGTGCTTTGAGCGCTGCACCATTGGCGTCGTCTGAATCAAGCAAATTTCTTGGCAAGGTGACGAGAGCATACGTCTTTTTTGGAGATTTAGCCGTTTGGACAAAAGCTTCCACTAGAGGAGGATCAGTCAAACTCGCCCCTACGCAAAGAAATGCATATCCGCCATTAATAAGACTAGCTAAGTATCTTGTTGTTCGAGATTGCGTCTGCACATATGAATACTCAGAAAAAACAATCTCACCAGGATCACCGGTGTTACAACGCCTCCCGCGATACTCAAATTTTCTCTTAGCAACAATCCCATGAAGAAACATGATCTTGACATAAAGTCCATTATTGACAGGAGGTATGTCTAGAAAAACTCCCTCGGAACCCAGTACTGACACTCGAAGACCAGGGACCGGTATAGCGAAGTCGTCAAATCTCTCGAACTTAGGAGTCCCTTCTTTTTCCCCTGCGCCCCGCTCAAGCTCTGACGTTTCCTGCAGATCCTTTAAGGCTTCTGCGAAGCCAAAGCTACTGGCTCGCAACTCTTGAAGTCTTGTCAAGGATCGCCTAATCAGAAAATCGTCGTAATTAGTCGTGATAATTACAACCTCCTTGTCCAAGGAGGCCAACTGGAAGGCAAGATCGGCAATATTCTTAAGAAGTTTTCCTTCACTCCACCCACTTCCCCTATACAAGATAGCTTTCAAATGCTTGCGCAGAAAGTCAGACTCTGAAACATCATTTGGCTTCAGACAACTTACAACGATCGAAGCCTTTTGCTGGGGAGTCAAATCTGTTCTAAGAATTCGCTCGATCTGCTCGTTATCTTTGAGGTGCTCATCTCTAGCTGATTTCACCTCATCGAAAACCGCTCTCACCAAGTCATCCCAACCAAAACCTGTTTGATCGCGAGTTGCACCTGCGCCACAATAAAGAGCTACGCGCTCAGATCCGGAAATCTCCGAGATCGCCTCTAAGGTCTCTGGCCGCCGGAGAAATGGCTCACCGCTTAGCAACTCTCTATTTCACAATCATTCAGAGACAATCGGGAGAAGTTGTGCATAAAGCTGCGCCGCTTCTTTCCGTGAAACATTCAAAGCCCTTTCTATTCCCAAGACGATAGCCGCTTGGTTTATATTGTTGCTCTCAATGTCATCGAACTTCTGGTGGTTTCCTTTTGCTTCAATCTCCGCAAGGATTTCTTTCGCGTAGATCGGAGTTTCAACTGTCATTTTCTTAATTCCGTCCTGCTTCTCTACAGCCAAATTCTCAATGCTATACGCATCAGCCTTAGGGCAGCTTGAAAAAGTCTGATGTTCCGCCGTGTATCTGCTTGCTGACGGAGTACTGCTCGCCGTCTGCATGGCTAACGCAATGAGGTGAAGTGCTCTCTGAACCTCTTCTACGCCCACTCGCCCAATAATGCCCCGCAAGATTTCCAGATCTTCTTGGCCAATTTTTCGTTCCGGTGGTTGAGGAGCTTCGTGAGTCATACACGACTATTATATCACATGAAATTGAATTCGTAATGACACAGTAGCCCAACCGTCCACATCGTGCAGGAAAAGAGAGGATACCTAGACAACCGCTAGTCCTATGGATTAGTGACGGAGTCCTCCCAGTAGGCGCTTGCTGCCTCACCAGGATATCTCTCATGTCAAACCCTTATTCCTTCTATGCACCGCAGACATGAACAGATGCCTCGGAGCAGGACATGTCACTGCATGTCTGAAATCAAATCTATTTTCTAAAGGATAACGTATCTAAATTCAGCATTCCATCATTTCGTGGAAATGTTTACTAACTTTGCCCCGCTTCGTCATATAAGGCACCGTTACGAGAACTTTCTTCACAAGACCGCAAAGTTCCGTTTACTTATGATCGCGCCACCTATACGAATGGCCTCTCGACTGCCAACACCACACTCGCCCCAATAGTCCGGCTCTCCACTATAGTCCCACCGTCCCACCGTCCCATGACCCTGAGGCTCCATCTCGGCCACACCTCTCCTTGCCAGTCCAGTCGTATTGCGACTGGACTTTCTTTTTGTGGTACAGGTAGCTGGATGGGTTGACATAGCTGTTTCACAACCCAAGCCGTCTCTCGTGCAGTGTTTGGCTGTTCGGATTCATAGCTGTCTTCTGGTTGCGGAGCGTCAATGAACTCGGGCTGTGGTGTCCATAGTTCAAGTCCGTACTCAGTCTGACGGCGGATGGTGAACTCGTGCATGTCCACGAACCATTGCTGTTTCGTCCGCACCATCAGCAGGAAGGTGCCGTCCGGTTGCCCGACCACGGTAACTTCGGCGGTGGGGACGGTGTGCAGAAGCCAGTTCGAGCAGATCAGACGCGTCAGTTCGTTGATGCCTTTGTCGGAATGCCGACGGGCTTGGCGGGCTTCGTAGCCATAGTCTTCTCCAAAGTCAGTCAAGCGATCGAGATGAGTCGTGCCTTTGCTGGCAAAGCCCAGCGAGTAGGACGCGGCGAGAATCGGTGTCACATCATCATCTTGGTCGATCGTCTCTAGTATGCGGGTCTGGAGCTGGGTGAAAGCCACTCGTGGATCGCCATCACCAAGTAGCGCGGTCAGTGTGAGACAGCGAGCCATGCTATTAGGCGACAATCCTTCACTGGACTTACGTGCCGTCAGCAGCTCGGCACGTACTCGCTGCTCCAGCAGCGACGCAGTATCGCTACTGATGCCTGGCTCCTCTTTGTCTGCTCGCTTCATACTTCTCATGCTAGCCGCACTCCAGATGTCACTTTCGTGTCACGACCAGATAGACACCACTGACGTGTAATTGATGCACGACAACAAGTTTCACGAGCAAAGGAGAACACAATGTCAGAGTTGCAGAGATTGACCGGGGCTGCTGGTTCACAGTGGTCGGCGCATGGGCGGGAGTTGTCTCGTATCGCCTCCCAGGCAGAGCGTCAGGTTGCTCAGGCGGCAGCGAAAGCTCATGTGGAGCATGCCAGGTTGGATGCGTTGGACATGGTAGCCACTCGTGCCTTGCAGGGCACGGCGATGGTGACCCAGTTAGAGATCCAGTTGGCTGAGGCTGTCCCAGTAGCAGCGTTTCGTCTGGCGCAGATCGGGCAGGCACACACCCTGACCATGATGAACGAGCTGCATGGCTTTTCCCGGAGGCTGTCATGAGCATGTTCATCACGTTTCTTGCCATTGTCTGCGCGCTCGTCGTCCTTGCCGCTGTTGGTTGGTTGGCGCTGCTGGGGGTGGGGTATCTCGCGGATCGGCGGCGGCGGCAGATCCGCCAGATTGAAGCCGAGCGTGCTGCTACCCAGGCTCGCATGCAGTGGGCAACCTACCGGGCGACCGAGCAGATGCTCAAGGCGGCACGGGAGAACATGAACCGGCAACAGCCCGGGCGTGGGTCGCGTTGGTGAGTCGGGTCGGATGCCGCCTCGCGTGTGGGGTGGTGTCCGATCGGATGGTTGCTAGTTCTGTAGCTATCCGTCATAACTCAGGACACGAACAGCCGCTGCGAACGTTCATGCCAGACATGACCGTAGCGGCAAGAAGAAAGGAGGACGCTATGACCACCAGCAAATCTTCACCAGAGCCTTTGAGGTTCAAAACTATCTTGGCTGACCCGCCGTGGGACATCCAGCAGAAAGGAGGTCTGGGAGCGAGTAGGCATTACGACCTCATGACCTTGGAGCGGATCAAGAACATGCCGGTCGCTGAGTTGGCTGAAGACAACTCGCATCTGTATTTGTGGGTGATCAATGGGGCGATCAAGGAAGGGATCGAGGTGATGGAGGCCTGGGGCTTCACGTATCGGTCGCCGCTGACGTGGATCAAGCCTCGTTTGGGACTGGGGAACTATCTGCGTAACCAGACCGAGCACTTGCTGCTGGGCACGCGCGGGAAGGCACCGGTGAAGTTTCGCGGCCAGGGCACCTGGATGTATGCGCCGTTGCAGGATCACTCACATAAACCCGAGGAACAGTACGCGGTGATCGAGCGGTTGTCGGATGGTCCGTTCCTGGAATTGTTTGCTCGCCGTCGCCAGCCGGGCTGGCTGGCGTGGGGTAACGAGATTGACTCAGATATCTCAATCCCGGGTTATCCCGTCCCAAGCGACCACACACGGGGAGGCGACCATCATGCGTAGACCACTGGTGTTAGGAAAGGAGGCGAGTGCAGATGTCCTCAGATCCTCGGAATGTTATCGATGGGCTGGTGGATGCAGCGTGGAAACTGTTTGGTGTGGCGCTCCTGGTCTGGTTGGCGGTCGAGTTGTTGTCGCAGGTCTGGATGTGGATCGTCGGCGCCGCACTCATCATTGGGGTGGTGGTTGTGGCGTGGCGGGTGTACCAGGCACGGCTCTGGTAGGAGGCGTGTCGTGAGTCGTCGGCGTGGCAGACCGCGACGTGAGTACCGGATCGCGGTACGTACCCAGCGTCGCGCCAAGATCGACTATGAAGCCCTTGCCCGGGCAGTGCTGGAACATGCCGCGATGAGCGAGGACACCGTCAAGTCCCGTAAGCAGCCCGAGATCCGGAAGGAGGATGTGTGATGATGTGGCGGCAGGTGCACTGGTCACGACCACTACCCGCTGCTACCGTGACCGGGTTGTTGACACGGTTTGCTAGTGACACCTCGCGCGGAGCACTGGTGTGGGAAGCACGCAGTGAAGCCGGGCAGATCCGCTACCTGCTCGGCGGTGCCCCTGCCGATGTGGCAGAAGCATCAGGACTACTCACACGCCTGGTTCCCGGCGCGGCACTCACCAAGCTGGCGAGTGCGCGCCGGGAGGCGGAACGGTGCGGGCGCCTCCAGATCCGCCAACGTGTCTTATCCCTCGCGATCGAGGGCAGTGAGCAGATGCTCGCCGCGCTCCTGGTCGCCTTAGCAAGTGCTAGTCGTCCCGAGGAGGTACTGGTCATCCAGGTCATCCTGGGCACTGCCCAGCCACCCGAACTTGTTTCTCCTACCACCGAGGATCCGACACTGTCGGTGTGGAGCAAGCTCCTGAGTGGTACTCGACCGGCAAGTAGTGAGGTGCGTTCACGGGTCAAGCACAAACTCGACCAGTACCGCTTCCGTGCCGTAGTCCGTATCGGGGTCTCCGCCAAAGATAAGGCGCGCCGTATGATGCTTGTCCAGCGTGTGCTCGCAGCACTACGCGAACTGCAATCTAGTGGCACTCGTGTCAACCTCACTCCCGACAAACCCGACGCCGTCGATGCCGCCATCATCCCGTTACGGCTCCCGCTGCGCCTGACGCCGTCGGAGACGGCAGCATTCCTGGCGCTACCGGTAGGAGAGGCAGATCTGCCTGGGCTACCCTCGCTACATCCGCGACTCCTCGCCCCACCCGAAACCTACCGTCCAGTGGCAGAGCGGGCATTCGCGGTCACGACAGCGCCAGGGGCGGAGGTGCCGATCGGGGTGAGGATTGAGGACGCGTGTTTCCATACCCATATTGTCGGACCTACCGGTACCGGTAAATCCACCGTGTTACTCCACCTCATCAAGGCAGATATCGCGGCAGGGCGCTCACTGGTACTCATTGATCCCAAGCGTGACCTGGCAATGGACACACTCTCACTCATCCCCCAAGAACGCTATAGCGATGTGGTAGTTATCGATCCGACCATGACCCACCCGGTCGGTATCAACCCACTCGCCACCAGTGTGGAGCGGCGCCCACTGGTCGCCGACAGCGTGCTCGCCATCTTCAAAGGCTTATTTCCCTCAGCGTTCGGACCCCGCACCTCTGACGTACTCCACGCCAGCCTCCTCACCCTCATGCACGCCCCGGGTGCCACCCTCGTTCAACTGCCACGCCTCTTAACCGATGCCAGCTTCCGGCGCGCCCTGACCGCCCGTATTGACGACGACGCTGGGCTCGGCTCGTTCTGGGCACAATGGGAAGACCTCAGCCCTAGCGGGCAAGGAGCAGCGATCGCCCCAGTCATGTCGAGGCTGCGCCAGTTCCTGCTCCGTCCCGGACTGCGTGCCGTCCTGGATCAACCCGAACCCCGCTTCCAGCTCAGTGAATTGTTCGCCACGCCGCGGATCGTCATCGTCACCCTCAACAAAGGACTCCTCGGTGCTCAATCCGCCTCGCTGCTTGGCTCGCTCATCGTCGGACAACTCTGGCAACTCACTCTCGCCAGAGCCATCATCCCCGAGCGTCAACGCACCCCGGTCAGTATCTATGTCGATGAAGCTCAGAACTTTCTCCACCTCGACGGTGATCTCGGGGAAGCCCTCGAGCAATCCCGCTCCCTGCGTGTTGCCTGGCACCTTGCCCACCAATACCGTGACCAGATGCCCGCCAAGCTCCTCGCCAGTATCGACAACAACGCCCGTAACAAAATCGTCTTCACCCTGCCACCCGCAGACGCCACCACTGCCGCTCGCAACACTCCCTTGGCGCCTGAAGATTTTGTAGGACTGCGGCAATACGAGATCTATACGCAGCTCATGAACCACGGTCACCACACCAGCTGGTTTTCCGGACGCACTCTGCCGCCACCCCCGCAAACCTGTGCCCCGTACACCCTTATCACCGAAAGTCAAACCCGCTACGGCGCCCATTCCATACCAACAACACAAACCCCACCGACCGCGCCCGTCCCTCCAGATGATCCGAACGATCCAGACGATGAACTATTCGGGCGCACCCCACGGAGACCACAATGACCACACCCGCAACCCAGAGAAGGCGTCCTGTCAGGGGTCGTCTCGACCATCATCTCGCTGCACCCAACCGTGCACGCGATCCCCGACATCTCGCCGTACATGGGCGAGTAAGGGAGGCAACTGATCCTCGATTCTCTCCTCACCCGCCCAACCACCCCACATCCCTCACCGTCCCCACACCCCTCGCAGCCTCATTCGTTCCTCCACATTCCACGATCCATCTCGCATCTCGTTTCGATGAATTAAAAAAATTGACAGAAAGGAGAAGAACATGAGCCGGGCAAGTAAAGCAGACGTGGCACAGATAGCCGAGCGCCTCAGCGAGCGGGACTGGCAGATCATCCGCTGTATCTACCAACACCGCTACGCCACCACCACCCAGCTGCGGCGCCTGTTCTTCACCCATCACACCACCCAGGGCGCTGCCACCCGTGCCTGCATCCGAGTCCTTGACCGGCTCCTCACCCTGCGTATCCTGACCCGGCTCGAACGCCGTGTCGGTGGTAACCTCCGCGGCTCTGCCGCCTACATCTGGTGCCTCGACGTTATCGGCGACCGCCTCACCACACCCGCGGATGCCCCACGGCGACGCTTCCACGAACCCTCCCATCTCTTCCTCGCCCACACGTTGGCGATCACCGAAACCCGAGTCCAACTCATCGAGAGCGAACGGGCAGGGGGATTCCGTATCGATCGGATGGAGATCGAAACCCAGGCATGGCGCAGCTATCTCACACCCCAAGGAGCCACCACCATCCTCAAACCCGACCTCATGGTCACCCTGAGTAGTGTCGACTATGACGACCACTGGTATATCGAGATCGACCAAGGCACCGAATCCCTCCCCGTCCTACTGCGTAAATGCCACGCCTACGAGGACTACCGGGTAACCAGACGCGCCCACACCGAACACGGCGTCTTTCCCCGCGTCCTATGGGTACTGCCCACCCACACCCGGATCGAACGCCTCCACGCCGCCTTGGGCGCCGACAAGATCCTTAATCCGCGCCTGTTCGTCCTCACCACGCCCGACCAGCTCATCGCCACCCTGCGAGAACCACCCTAACTAACGCCCACCAGTCCCTACGTGTAACTAATTCTCTTGAAAGGAGGAACCCATGGAACACACCACCCACGAGGAAGGAGACATCCACTATCTCCTCAACCACATCACAGCACCATTGAGTGAGCACGCCCGCCACCGCATCACCGAGGCTTATGCCGTTCACGGCACACCTTTCGCTGCCTACCTACTGCTAGAAGACACCAACCCCGAAGACCCCGCCATCGCCGAGACATTCACCGACGTCTACGCCACCACCTGGGACACCATCGACCAACTCCTCGACAACGAACTCGACGCCCTCGGCTGGAATGACGCCCTCAACGAATTCCGCGCCGGACAAGGCATCCAACCCGAACTCCTCACCTGGAACCGCCCACTCTTCACCGCCTACATCAACGAGGTCTACAGCATCATCGAACTCTACGGACAACACCACGTCTTCTACCGCTAGCCCCACCATCGACCGAGATGGTGTACCAGGACCGGTGCTACCAGCCCGGATTAACACCAACCATCCCGAAAGGAGGGACAAGATGAAAGAAACCAAGCAAACACGCGTCGACGGCAAAAGCGATCTAGTCCAAGAGTTCAGCAATCGCTTCGCAGGCAGCTACCCGTCATGGGACGTGCTCTGCAGAGAATTCCAGGACGAGGAACTACTGAGTGACCAGATCAGCTCTCTGGATCTTGAGGAATTGCGAGAACTCTCGATTCTAGAAGCCTTCAGACGGATGCAAGATGAAATCCGTTGGCGACTCGAAGCAAAATTCTGGATCATTCCAACATCCACCGGAACAATCCACATGTTCATGAGATAACGGAAACCCCACGCCAGCAGTACCAACGGGTGGGGCACCACCTCAACTACGGCGTCCCGCCCAACCAAACCGGCTCTCGTTGCATAATGGTCGTCATGTGGTTAGCTTTCACCCGGTTTGCTCAATAGACCCATATCCGAGAGCTCGGGAAACAGAATCTTCGATCGAAAGATAGCTGTCTAGAGCCTTGCATCCAACTAAATCCGTTTCTTCCACAGCGGTAATGCGCGCATTACCTTCATCCCATAGTTCGTCAGACATTGGGCTTCGAAAGACATGTCTCGGCAACAACTGATCGCTTTGGATCGGTAGATTGCCGACCGTCCGAAAATACCCATGACGCCATCCCAGCCGATTTGTAATCACCGGCGGGATTAACAGTCGAGGAGGGCTGATGACTTCTCTGGGGATATGAGTGTCATCTGCATACACGCCTGCGTAGACGTACAGGAGTAGCCACTCTGGGTCACTAAACTTGTCCATCATTGCCGTATCGCTAACGACTCGCCCATATAGATAGCCGTCATCGAGTTTCATGACAAAAACATCACCAACGCGGACTTTCTTGCGAGAGCGTTCTTGCTCGTGAAGAATGTGTTTAATGTTGCCCATACTCACTGCTTCTCATTAACGCATACTGGTCAAATGAAATCAACCTTTACGGCATCTTAACGATAGGAAGGTGATCCCGCACCCATTGCTCGCCCCATGCCTTCGCCTCTTCATAGTAAGGATGGTTCGGGGAGATGCTGTGCCGATCATTGGACAGAACTCCGTGCGGGTCCTTGTCTACTCTGCCATACCTCATGATCAACGCTTCCTCGATCGCACGAGCTTCTCCGCGAGTCAGTTCTACGGTCTGCTGTTCAACCTTTCCGAGCGCCCCATGCTCTCTCGTACGGCGCTTGATGTTGTTCGTAATTCCAACATAATCAAGCACCCCATCCTTTGTTCGGAAATACACAACCGTCTTTGCCAGTCCACCCTGTAGTGCCTTCGGAAGTACCTTCGCGCTAGCTCCAAAGACGGTCTTGTTCAGAGCCTTCTTCTCTGCTTGGCTGAGAGATGTTGCTTCAATGAATCGATGCACAGCCTTCTCGGCTGGTTTGCCCGCGCTGGCAAACTTCACAAGAACGCGCGCAGTCTTTGCCGTGTCACCACCAAAGGGGATAATGCCGGCAAGACTGAGCAATGCGTCGCCGAGCTTTCCCTGAAACGCGTTTGCCACCAAGTCACGAACATCACCGATCGCTATGAAACCACTCGAGATGTGCCCCACGAGATAGGGTAATGATTGGATCTGGTTATCATTGAGACCCCCGATAGTGCGAGCACACCATTCACAATCCCCGTATACGAATCCGCGAATGGTGATCCTTGGGGTCTCTTCGCTAGTCAGGTCATACCCAAGAGGATCAAGCCCCAGCTCGTACTCTTGTTTATCCTCGAAGCTGTCGCCGTCAGGATTCTTCTCTGTGGGGTCGTAGTCAAGCTCAACTTCGAGCTTGTCGTTCAGCTCGTCGCCATCCGTATCTGTCTTGAGAGGATCAGTGCCAAGATGGATTTCATCAACATCATCGAGTCCATCCCCGTCTCCATCCTTAACGTTTGGATTGGAGATGCCTACGTACCCCTTCTTTGGAGATATGAGAGCTCCAGCCTCTTCACCATCCTTTAAGCCGTCCCCATCAGAGTCCGGATTGTCGGGGTAAGTTTTATAGACGTTACCGCGCTGAGTCTTCCATCCCTTCAACTCTGCCTCGTCAGAAATGCCGTCACCGTCACTGTCGGGAGCACCGACATCACCACTGATCCGGTCATAGGCGTCACCAAGTTCGGAAGCGTCCTTGACGAGATAGAACTTTCCTCCTGTCGAGTCTGCAATACCACTAAGCAAATTGACATCGACGCTGTCGCCTAGACCGACTGTGTAGATTGTTGTATCCGAGTCCATGGCACGCTGAGTCAGCCCAGGGTCATAGGAGCCCTCGCCATCGGTCAAAAGAACGATGATTCGACCACGAGCTTGGTCTGTATCAGTGTCCAATTCGTTGAGCGATGCTTCAACTGCTGCCCCTATATCGGTGCCACCCCAATCATCAACGGTATCGATAGCCGATTTAACAGCATCGCGATTCGTTGTGAGGTTCTGGATGAGAATTGCCCAGTCATCGAATGAAACAACGGCTACTCTATCTTGCTCCAGAAGGGAATCCACAAAGGACTTGGCTGCGGTACGACGAAGTCCCCTGGGGTCATTTGAACTCATTGATCCAGAAGAATCAATGGTCAGAACGGAATTAACCCACTTAGTAACTGTTCCAGTTCCTTCACGTGGAACTGTTACTTCGCTATGCCAAACCTCTTCAAACTTGTTCAGGTCAACCAGAATGAAGGGGGAAAATTCCGAAGTAGTAACGCTAGCGGTACCGTTCGTCGTATCAATAGTCTGATTCGCTGGTTGATCGTATTCGCCGGTCTCCTCATTGAGATGCAGTATAGCCAAACGAGCATCCGGCTCAACAAGCAGCGGATCAAAAGCGAACGATAACGTGCCGCTATCGAGAGGCTCATCAGAAAGCACCTCAAATGGGGTTCCGATCAAGCCTGGGATATTCTCCCATTTTGCTGGTGCACCTTCAACGACCATCGTCGATGCCAGTGCAGAAGGTGTGCCTGTAGCCTCAAGGGTCGCAGTTCCTTCGGGAGTCTTGATGTCTAGAGAAAACAGTGCATCCGCATCCGCTACTAATGGATTGCTGCCAACCTTGATCTCATCGCCATCCGGAACGCCGTCGCCATCGGTGTCTGGGTTGAGGGGATCCGTTCCGCGCGACTTCTCTTCGCCGTCTGTCAAGCCGTCAGTATCGGTGTCTGGATTGAACGGTTGCGTTAAGTCAGAGATCTCCTGACGATTAGAGACTCCATCTTGATCCAAGTCGTCATCAGGATCCAGAATGCCGTTGCCATCAGTGTCCCGTTTCGTGGGGTCTGTCCCAACGGTCGCTTCTTCAGCATCTGTAAGACCGTCACCGTCAGTATCCTCTTTACGAATATCAGAACCGAAACGCTTCTCTACGGTATCGGGGAGTCCGTCGTTATCGGTGTCGGTCTCATAGTCTTCGCCGCTAGGTGAGTCTGTGGGGGTATCGGTGGGACTCTCGCTTGGACTAGGCGTCGGCGAAGAAGGCTCGCCTGACGGAGAAACGCTCGGAGAAGGGGTGCTGGAAGATGACGCAGTAGGTTTCGGTGTACTTCCGCCCTTAGCAGGCTCTTCAATGCAGTCCTCAGACCAAGACGCCTGAGCAGCAGGAGGAGGAGTGCCAGCAAACACCAGAGAAGCCAGCAGAATAGGCACTACGGCGCCGAGTGCGGACTTCTTGTGGCGGCGCCTTGCGACAGCCCAGAAGGTCATGCCCAGAAGCAAAAGTATGCAAGCGATCGCAAGGAGTAGTCCAGTACCGCTCAGACCCGTGAAAGCGAGTGCGCAGTCGATTGATGACATTGTCGTCTCCTTGCCCTAAAGAAGATGGCATTACAGGAACAGCCGTACCGCGTTCCTCGGTTTCGCGTGAATATATCAAGCAAATCCTGCAGTCGAGACACACCTAAGCCTGATAAAACACTGAAAATTTCCAACAGAACCGCTCTGACCAGTCCTGTTACACAGAGAAAAGACGCTTGTCTAAGTTCTATGACAATCTCAAAAATGGACAGAAATCCGCCTACTGACCCCCCAAAAACGAGACTTTTCCACTCCACCGTTGACAATTCCACAACATCAGAACGCTCGACTTCCTCGCCAAAGAGAGCGTCAATGGAAGGGCGGGGACTATTTAAAAGAGCCCCGGAAAGGAGGACACCATGACCAACACGCCCCAACCACGAGGCGCAGCCCCGAGGCGCCGAGGAACATCTCTCACAGATTTCGAGCAGCTCCTCAGCCTCAACAGCACCAACGCCCCAAAAGCCACAGACATCCCAGACACCGCAGAAGCCGTGGTCTATCTCCGCGTCTCGACCACCCGGCAAATGCACACCGCCATCGACATCGACGAAGACGGCAACTCCATCGCCACCCAACGCGAAGCCGCTATCCGCCGCTGCCGCCAACTCAAAGCACCCATCTCCCAAGAATTCGTCGAACCTGGCAACTCCGCCCAGTCCATCGCCAAACGCCCCCAATTCAAAAGGCTATTGCACTACGTCGAGGAACACCCGGAAGTCGGCTACGTCGTCATCTACATGCGCTCCCGTGCCTTCCGCAACCTCACCGATGCAGCTATCACTAAACGCATCCTTGCCAGCATGGGCGTCAAACTCGTCTCCGCCAAAGAAGAATTCGGGGAAGGCTACATGGCAGACGCCATGGAAGCCATCACCGACATCATGAACGAAGTCCAAGTCCGTCAAAGCGGCGAGGACATCTCCAATAAGATGTACCACAAAGCCAAAAACGGCGGCACCACCGGACGCGCCAAACTCGGCTACCTCAACGTCCGCAAAAACTTCGAAGGCAGACTCGTCAACACCATCGAGATCGACCCCCAGCGCGCCCCGCTAGTCAAGTGGGCATTCGAGCAGTACGCGACAGGGGAATTCAGCCTTGTTCGGCTCCTCCAAGAATTAACCGATCAGGGACTCACAACACGGCGCACAGCGAAGTACCCAGAACAGCCCATCTCCCGCAGCAAGCTCGCCAAGATGCTCCGCGACCCGTACTACCTCGGCATGGTCACCTTCAAAGGAGAAACCTTCCCCGGGCGCCACGAAGCGCTCATCACCCCAGAACTCTTCGAACGAGTACAACAGATCATGGACGCACGAATGAAACGCGGTCAGCGCGACATCGTCCACAACCACTTCCTGCGCGGCATGCTCCACTGCGGACGCTGCCACGCTCAAGGGCGTATCCACCA
Organism: Ancrocorticia sp.; assembly: GCA_047602305.1. Taxonomy (GTDB): domain Bacteria; phylum Actinomycetota; class Actinomycetes; order Actinomycetales; family Actinomycetaceae; genus Ancrocorticia. The sequence continues at coordinate 3,723,524 of JASGHO010000001.1, read as the reverse complement.
GCTCATCTACTCCCAAAACACCAACAGCAGCGGCACCTCCTACGAATACTATCTATGCCGAGGACGCCAAGAACGCTACTGCGATCTGCCATACCTCCAAGCCGCCCACCTCGAAGAAGCCCTGCGAAGAGAAGTCGCCACACTACGACTCCCCAGCGATCAGGCGGCACTGCTGCGCCAAGAAGTTCGTGCTCGCCTCGACCGGCAGCTAGCAAGCACTCACGAAACCCATGCCCGCCTGAAGAAAGAGCTTTCCACCCTCGACGTCAAAGAAGAACGTCTCCTCGACCTTGCCATCGACAACACACTCCCCACCGCCAAACTCCGCGAACGAATCAACGAGATCAAAGTCAGGCGAGCAGCAATCCAACACCAACTCGACCGCACCGACACCTACCTCCAACAGGAAACCGATACCGTCCTGGCCTACATCGACCTACTAGAACACCCCGTCGAGTTCTACGAAGCCGCATCCGCTGAACTCAAGCGCAAAATCCTCGCCGCGTTCTACACCAAGATCTGGATCGATGACGACGGACAAATTCCACAACCAGCACCAGAACAACGCGAGATCGTCCAAAGAATTCGCACAGCAGGGCACGCAAACGGCATCAGCCAAACATCGCACACGCACACACCACAAGAAAACGAAAAGGACACCGGAGAAAACTCCGATGCCCCTTCTGTCCAACAACATAGCCTGCACTTTGACCTTGCTTGTTCGAGTAAGGTCAACATGGTGCGCGAGGGGGGACTTGCGTATCTGCTACGCAGCTACACCGCTCGCTATCGCTCGCACACAGGCAGCTCGCAAGCGCTGCTTGCTCCCCCGCTGCCTGTGCCCTCTCGGGGTTCAAGTCCGCACCACTATCGAAATAGAAAATCGGCGAGTCCCAAGGGACTCACCGATTTTCCAGTGCGCGAGGGGGGACTTGAACCCCCACACCCGAAGATACTAGAACCTAAATCTAGCGCGTCTGCCAATTCCGCCACTCGCGCGTGGCCAGCCTGAACCGCTCCCGCGAGAACCCCGCAGCAACACAGCTATCACGCTGGCAACTCGGAAAGTCTACAACAGGAGAACGCCTCACACGTAATCACGAGCAACGAACGTAACTGACAACGCGCTGAAGCAGCCTCGCCGTCGTCGAACAGAAAACTACTGGATCCGAGAGCCAACCAACTCACGGGCGAGAATCCGCCAACCAACAGGCCCCAGACCGGGTCGCGACCGAAGAAAACTTACGCGTCAATCCCCAACTGCTTGCGCAGGCGCGCCACGTGCCCGGTGGCCTTGACGTTGTACAGGGCATGTGCGATCGTCCCGTCCGTGTCCACCACGAAGGTGGAGCGGATGACGCCCTTGATCAGCTTGCCGTAGTTCATCTTCTCGCCATAGGCACCGTACGCCTCCATGACGGCGCGATCCGGATCAGAAGCGAGCGGGAAGTTGAGGTTGTCGCGGTCGGTGAACTTTTCCAGCGACTCCACCTTGTCCGGCGAAATACCGATGACGCGGTATCCAGCGGACTTCAGCGAGTTTTCGGAATCGCGGAAATCGCAAGCTTCCTTGGTGCAGCCGGGAGTCATGGCCTTGGGGTAGAAATACACCACGACGCCCTTCTCGGCCTTCTCAAGTTCCTCGGAGAGGCGGACCTTTCCGGCGCCGGTGGGAAGCATGAAATCGGGGGCGATATCGCCTACAGCAAGTTTCGTCATGATTCCATCTTGTCACTGCGGCGGCGTTTACCCAAGCGCACACTACTCGCTCGCCTGTTAGCCAAACTCGCCAGCGAACCGTACGTAGCAGCAGCCAAACGCAACCGTCTACACCGTGAGTTTCATCAGAAGGTCCGTCTGTTCGTCGTCGCCAAGGGTGAAGACATGCGAACCGAACGCGGCGAATCCGAGGCGTTCGTAGAAGCGCAGGGCAGCGTGATTGTGTTCCCACACGCCGAGCCACACCGTGTGGAGGCCGCGGCTGATCGCTTCCGACATAGCCCTGCGCATCATCAACGTGCCGAGGCCCTGCCGCTTGAAACGCTGCGACGCGTAGATCCGCTCAACTTCGAGCGCATCCTCCCCCACCTGTTCAGTCTGTGCGGCGCCAACGTTCATCTTGAGATACCCGGCAACCTCTCCGTCGACGACGGCGAAACAGAACACTGACTCCGGCTCACGCAGTTGCCGGCTCAACTCCTCGCGGGAGAAGGAGGTGCGCACGTATTCTTCGATATCTTCTTCGGTGTTCTGATCTGCGAAGGTCTCAACGAACGTCTCGATGCTCACCTTGCGCAATATGTCGAGGTCAGCTTCGGTGCAGGTTCTCGTCATTGCGGACATCTTGCTTCCCGTCTGGCCGTCTTGTCGCGTTCCGGGTACGGCTCCCTCGTCCGGGGGCTCACCTCGCGCCCACGTCCAGGATTGTCTCACAGACGCCCGGGAAGCTCGCTACGTGACCACCGACGACGGCGACTTCGCGGCAGCTTCTGGCAGGTCACGTACCGTTTCCTACCGCCGTTAACGGTGACCCCGCTTGGTACCATGTGCTCACTCTCAAAGCGCCGGCGCAAGGAACCCACATGGCACAGAAAACACCCGCAATGTCCCCCTCAGATCTGCCCGCAACGGAGGTCCTTGACCGGGTCAACGGCCCAAGACGCGCGGAAGCGGATGAACTTCTCGCCCTCCACGCCGAGCTCACGGGGGCGCAGCCCGTTGTTTGGGCGGGACGAATCATAGGATTCGGCGAGTACGATTACCGCTACGAAAGTGGACACGAGGGCCGCGCACCGGAACTCGCATTCGCCACCAACAACACCAAGCACACGATCTATCTGGCCAACAACTTTTCCGAGCGCTGGCCAGACCTCATGGAACAGCTCGGCCCTCACAAGGCCAGCAAAGCGTGCCTCTACGTCACTCGCCTGAGCCGCATTGATCTCGATGTACTTCGCACCCTTTTGGAGCGGTCACTCGCCGAAACCCGGGGCGATAGCCGCATGTAGCAACACATCCCGGCGGGCGCTACTCACCCACTCGCCCCACAACACCCCGTCAGACCTCTCCGAGATCGCTTTACGAAACATCCATTTTGCAGAATCGGGCAATATACACCATTAAATATATGAACGCAAACTCTCACATAAATGACATGCGTCCACTTTTCCTTGATATCTCGCCATTTTAGGACCTTAGACCCTTGGAAAGGTAGGCCTTACCTTCCTTTATTTCCCACAATGCGGAACGCTAAGTTAGAGCCATAAGGAATTCACCACTAAGTAAGGAGCATCTCATGGCTACTCAGACTCTCGTTTCGTCCTGCACCACCACCGCTTGCGCATACAACAACGGTGGCTGCACCGCACTTGCCATTACCGTTGGCGGCACCGCCGACAAGGCAGCCTGCGGCACCTTCATCGCACTCGACGCTCGCGGCGGCATCCCCACCGCACAGGGCCACGTTGGCGCATGCCAGCGTCTCGAATGCGTCCACAACAATGACCTCCTGTGCACCGCCGGTGAGATTGGCATCGCTGGCGACGCCGCACTCTGCACCAAGTTCGAGGTTCGCTGATCCTCAATCACTTTCTCCTAGAACTTAGTGCCCCATAAAGATGTGGTGGCCTACGAATGAACCGTAGGCCACCACATCTTTATTATTTCTAGAAGGCTGCACCGAGAGATCGTCAGAAGGTTGCGAGCCCTGAGATCGCCACGAGATCGCCCACCGGGCGCAGGCACTCGCCCCCATCTCAGGAGTGGAAGGCGAGCCCCTTGATCGCATTAACAAGTTCCGGACGAGTGGAGACTCGCGAGGCAAAGGGAATGAATGCGGTGATGGCCTCGTTGTGATCGATACACATGAGGGTCATCCCGGTCCGGTCAACATCAAGGCAGATGACGCCCAGCGAATGCGCGCACACGTTGGTGACTTCCTGACGGGCAAGGAACGCACCCTCGAGCGCCCCCAACACGAGCCCATCGAAGATCACGCCAGCATCCATCAGTCGCGAATCGGAGACCACATCCACGGCGCTCAGCTCGAGCTCAGGATGAGCGAAGATATCCTGCTCCAAACTGCAGAAGAACGCTTCCTCCTGATGGCGCTGGCACTGCTCATGCTCCGCCCGGATATCGCAGGCGCACACGGGGGTGACGCCGCACGCGTCATGCAACAAGACTCGGTCATATTCGATGACGGCCAGTCGCCCCATGGAGGACATCTCCCCCACGCGCTCGCTGAGCTCGCCAGCCAGGAACAGTTCCTTCGCCTCGTCGAGCGTCAGCCACTTCGCTTCACCCAACAAGTGAACCGAGGCGGCCGCAACATTGAGCATCAGGCTCGGCGCGGCCTTGTCGATCGTCAATCGCACGCTCATTGGCTGCGAGAAGTCCGTATCGCCAAACGCAGGATCATACTCGGAAACCGCAACAACGAGGTCACCGGATCGCGTCACTCCGTGGGCCACGGCAGTGAAGCTTCGCATCGGCTCTTCACGATAGGCGACGACGACGGAGTTCCCCAAACCCGTCAAGAGACGGTACGCGGTGGAGAGACTACGCTCCTGCCACACAGCAGGAGCCAGTGAGGTGCGATTAGGGAAAAGTGACAGATCAGGATGCACGGCTCTACTCTCGCTCGAGGACTACCAAAAGTTAGGGTAGCCGAACTGAGGCCAATTATGAAACGTGTATCTATCGAAATTGGCTGTGATCTCACTGACTAGGACGCGTCGAGAAGCCAAAACAGGATCAACGTCCTGGAAACGAAGCAAATGCCGCCCGTGAGTCAGTAACTCACGGGCGGCATTGCCTCTAGTTCAATCCCTACAGATCAGCGCCGTTGCTGGCGATGATCTCCTTGTAGGCGTTGAAGGACTTCTTCTTGTACCGAGCAAGCGAGCCGGTGCCGTCGTCGTTACGATCCACGTAGATGAATCCGTAACGCTTGGAGAGCTCAGCCTTCGATGCACTCACCACGTCGATCGGGCCCCACCAGGTGTAGCCCATGAGGTCGACGCCGTCCTTGACCGCTTCCTTCACGGCCGAGAGATGGCCACGCAGGTAGTCGATGCGGTAATCGTCCTCGACGGTGAGTTCGCCGTCGATCTCAACCAGCTGATCCTTGGCGCCCAGGCCGTTCTCCACGATGAAGAGCGGCTTCTGCCAACGCTCCCAGAAATCGTTGAGAACGATACGCAGGCCGATGGGATCAATCTGCCAACCCCACTCGGAGGCGGGCAGGGTGGGGTTCGGAACGCCGCCCATGATGTTGCCCTCACCGGCGATCTTCTTGGAAGGATCAGCCGTGGCGCACACGCTCATGTAGTAGGAGAAGGACACGAAGTCCACGGTGTTCTTGAGGATTTCGGCGTCGCCCTCGGCGAAGTCGATCTCCACGCCCTCGTCGCGCAGGTGACGCTTGTAGTAGCCCGGGTACTCGCCACGCACGTGGATGTCACCAAAGGCGTAGTTCTCGTGCTCGGTCTTGCGAGCTTCCAGCACGTCCTTCGGATCGGGAGAGAGCGGATAGACCGGCATGGAGAGAACCATGCAGCCCACCTTGATGTTCGGATTCACCTCGTGAGCGATCTTCGTAGCCGAAGCCGAGGCCACCAGCTCGTGATGAATCGCCTGGTAGAGATCCTTCTTCGAGAGCTTCTCCCTCGGTGTCCAGATGCCGCCCGACATGAGCGGGGCGTGGATGATCGAGTTGATCTCGTTGAAGGTGAGCCAGTACTTGACGCGATCACCGTAGCGCTCGAAGAGCACACGGGCGTAGCGCTCGTAGAAACCGATGAGACGACGATCGGTCCAGCCGTCGTACTCCTTGGCAAGGTGGAGAGGGGTCTCGTAGTGGCTGATGGTGACGAGCGGCTCGATGCCGTACTTCTCCAGCTCATCGAAGACGCGGTCGTAGAACTCCAGACCGGCCTCGTTCGGGGTCTCCTCGTCGCCCTTGGGGAAGATGCGGCTCCAGGCGATGGACAGACGGTAGACCTTGAATCCCATCTCGGCAAAGAGGGCGATGTCCTCCTTGTAGCGGTGGTAGAAGTCGATGCCGATCAGCTTGAGGTTGTCCTCGGTGGGCTCCTCCGTGGGCGCCGCGAGGCCGCCCTTGGGCGTCACATCCTGGATCGAAGGCAGCTTGCCATCTTCCAGGTAAGCACCTTCCAGCTGATTTGCGGCGACCGCGCCGCCCCACAGAAATCCTTCGGGGAATGTCATTCTTTTCTCCTACTCGGCAACAATGCCGCTGTTATGGATGGAACACGTCCACGTCACACAATAGCGGGAAAACCTGTGCAAAATAAGAAATTGAGCCAACAGATGAGAATTGGGGGCGACGACGACGAGGCCATCCTTCGTTTCGCCGTCCCCTTGCGTTTTGCTGCCTCCCGTTGTCCCGTTGCCTCGTTACAGCCCGAGTTCCTGCCCGATCTGGGGTGCGAGTGCCCGGAACGCCTTTCCGCGGTGAGAAATGGCATCCTTCTCCGCCGGAGAGAGTTCTGCTGACGAAACTGTCAGTCCTTCCGGCACAAAGATCGGATCGTATCCGAAGCCGTTCGCCCCGCGCGCCGCGCGGACCAGAGCTCCGCGCATGACGCCTTCCTCCACAACCTCGCGGCCGTCGGGTGTCACCATCGCCGCCGCACAATGGAATCCCGCCCCACGGTGCTCATCCGGAACATCCGCGAGCTGGGCGAGGAGAAGATTGAGATTGCCGAGATCGTCGCCGTGGCGGCCGACCCAGCGAGCGGAGAATACCCCCGGAGCACCGCCGAGGACGTCCACGCACAATCCGGAATCATCCGCCACCGTGAGAATGCCGGTGGCTGCTGCAACGGCCCGCGCCTTGATGAGCGCGTTACCAGCGAAGGTCACTTCATCTTCCACCGGCTCCGGAAGATTGAAAGCGGTAGCGCTGACGATGCGCGCGGGGTTGAGACCGGGCAGTAGCGGAGCAAGAATATTGCGCAGCTCCCCCACCTTGTGCTCATTGTGGGTGGCGAGGATAAGCAGCGGGGCGGACTCACTCACTGGCCCAGACCTCCGATAATGCGGGCATCAATGGGGTTCTCGCCAAAGAGCACCTCACGCTGAACCTGCGCCAGATGAGCGGTACCCGCGCCGGCCAGATCGAGAATAGCGTTGAGCTCTTCACGGGAGAACGGCTCATGCTCGGCCGTGCCCTGAATCTCGATGAACTTGCCAGCACCGGTGGCCACCACGTTCATATCGGTATCCGCGCGCGAATCCTCCTCGTAAGGAAGGTCGAGGACAGCGCGGCCGTCCACGATGCCAGCGGAGACGGCGGACAACGTATCGGTGAGGATCGGCTTGCCCGCACGCGGCTTCATGATTCCCTGCTTGACGGCCCAATCGATAGCGTCCGCGAGCGCCACGAAGGCGCCGGTCACTGAAGCCGTGCGGGTGCCGCCGTCGGCCTGCAACACGTCACAGTCGAGAACGATGGTGTTCTCGCCAAGGGCCTCCATATCCACCACGGCGCGCAGTGAGCGGCCCACCAGGCGAGAAATCTCGTGGGTGCGCCCACCCACCTTGCCGCGCACGGATTCGCGCTGCGAACGCTGTCCGGTGGCGCGCGGCAACATGGCGTATTCGCCGGTCACCCAGCCCTGGCCGGAATCGCGACGCCAGCGCGGCACACCCTCGGTGAAGGAGGCAACGCACAGGACGGTGGTGCGGCCGAAGGAGACGAGGACGCTGCCCTCACCCTCCTCCAGGAAACGGCGGCGAATCGTTACGGGACGCATCTCATCAATGGCGCGTCCATCAGCTCGAGACCTTTTACTCATGCGTTGTAGCCTACCAGCGCGCGACAGGCACCCTTCGAGAGCCAGAGCATGGTGCTCGTTACGCCCGGCGTTACTCAGCGCGCACGCGCAACCAGATGAGCACGCACACCCGGATCAGATCTCAAACGTCTCCGCGGGCCGGACGCAGTGCACGGGCCCCGAATAGATGGCCTCGGCGGCGCGGCGCACGCCATCGGGAGCGGTCCACGGCTGCAAGTGCGTGAGTAGCAATGCGGCCACGCCAGCTTCCTGCGCCAACTCTCCGGCGCGGCTGCCCGTCATATGCACGCCACGCACCGAATCCCGGCCATCCTCGAAGGCACATTCGGACAGGAGAAGGTCCACACCGCGAGCCATCTCCACCACGGACTCGCACAGATCAGAATCGCCGGTGTAGGCGAACACGACGTTACGGCGCGGGTCGGATTCGCAGGGCCCGGTGATTCGCAGCCCCACACCGGGAACCGTATGCCAAGTGTCAAACGCCTCAATGACCATCGGACCCACCTGGGCCGTATCCCCCGGCGTGAACTTGACGAAATTGAACTCGTCCTCGTAGGTCTCTTCCTCGGAGTCGCCACCGATTTGGCGGGTGCGAGCCTGGGCGTCTTCCGGAGAGTAGACATCAATTCGCGGCAACGGCCCCGCCGGGAACCAGCGCCGGTACACCTGCATCCCGGTGATATCCACGCAATGATCCGCATGTAGATGTGAGAGGAACACGGCGTCCAGCTCAGCGGGATCCAGGTGACGCAAGAGCTGCCCCATGGCCCCCGGGCCGAAATCCATGACGAGAGAATAGGTGCGCAGTTTGCCGTCGTCGTCGTAACCATCGGCCTGCAGGAGGTAGGACGAAGCCGCTCCGTCAGGTCCCGACATTGAACCGGAACACCCGAGAATGGTGAGTCTCATCGAGTCATTTCCTTTGTAGATTGAACCATCCCCACTTCGGGGCCCAGAAAGCGGCGGGCGAGTTTTCCGAACGAAGCCGGATCCCCCGTGGCGTAGAAGCGTCGCGTTGCCTGCCCGGACGGGGCAAAAGCCGAAAGCTCGGCGAGGCGCCGATACACGTCACGTGCCGTCTCATCGGCAGACGACACGAGCGTGACATCCTCGCCCATGACATAGCCAATTGCGCCGGCCAGCAACGGGTAATGCGTGCATCCCAGGACCAGGGTGTCCACACCGGCTTCGGCCATGGGCCACAGGTATTCGACGGCGACGTCGTGTACCTCAGGTCCGGACGTGATGCCGGCTTCGACCAACTCGACAAAGCGAGGACAGGCCGTCGTCGCCACATCAATACCCGGATACTGGGCGAAGGCGTCCGTATAGGCGCCCGAACCGATCGTCGCCTGCGTACCGATCACCCCAATCCTGCCCGACGACGTCGCGCTAATCGCACGCCGAACCGCCGGCTGGATCACTCCCACAACGGGGATACCCAAGGCATCCTCGTAGCGTTCGCGCGCCTCATCCAGCACCGCGGCCGTCGCAGTATTGCATGCGATGACCAGCATCTTCACTCCGTCTGCCACCAGAGTGTCCATGATGTCGAGGGAGTACCCGCGTACCTGTTCCAGGGTTTTTGGTCCGTAGGGAGTATGCAACGTATCGCCGATATAGGTGACCGACTCGTTCGGAAGCTGGTCGATAATTGCACGGGCCACCGTTAGCCCGCCTACACCAGAATCGAATACACCAATGGAACCGCTTTCCATAAGGTGGACTTTAGCGCCGACGAGCCTTGATACCTACAGCGTTGAGCAGTGACTCTTGCCACCACGTAAGCATTGCGTAAAGAACTGCTAAGAGATCGTCCTGGGTTTCGACTTCACGGCCAGCCTGCGAGGCCTCTTCGCCGGTAAGATACGATGCGCGCTTGTACACGGCCTCTGAACTGGAATCATCCACGATATCGAGGCGCGCGGCCAGCACTAAACGGATGTCATTCGAAGCTGCCAGCCAGGCGGGGGCATCGTCATTTGCCACCCACACCACGTCGTTATCTCCCACCAGCGACGCGTAAAAGGTAGCCAAGTTCTCAGCCTTGGCGGTGGCCAAAGCGTCCTGAGTCATGGCCCGAAGCTCACGCGCCAAGTCTGGGTCCTCAGACATGTCAGGGAGCAATCGAGCAATCGCATCGTCCATGGGAATACGGGCCATGTCAGAATCAGTGGCGGGCAGATCCGAGGACTCCTCGGCAAAGCGCAGCTCCAAATCGGCAAGATCTGCCAACTCGGATTCGTACTGGGCCAGCGGGTCCGGCGGGGGTGCGTCGTCGTCGAAAGCGGCCTTCTTGCGAGCCTCGCGCTCACTCAAAATCTCGGTGACGGACAAACCCAACATGGTGGCGACGTCCGCAGCCAATCCACGCACCAGACGACGCTCGGTGGGATCAGCCTGCGCCACAAATCCCCCGCGTTCGGGATGGAAACCTAGCATTAGTCGTCCTCCTCGATCGTTGCCCACAGCCCGTAACGGTGCATCGCCTGCGCGTCAGCTTCCATCTGCTCACGCTGACCTCGCGACACCACAGCCCGCCCCGTCTCGTGTACTTGCATCATCAGGCGACTCGCCTGCTGGTAGGGCATACCGAAATACGAACGGAAAACCCACTCCACGTACGTCATGAGATTGATGGGATCATTGTGCACGACGGTGCGCCAGCCGGCGGCCGGGCGGCTTCTGGGTTCTTCGCTCGGACTTGGTATCTGAGAAGGGCTTGGCTGGCTACTCATCTTCCCAGTGTATCCGGCATTCAGTTATTGGTCCCAGCCCGGACGCGGCAACGCGGTACACTCAGCCACATGATCCACGAGGGTTCCAGCACCGCGTTGCTTACTGACATGTACGAGCTGACGATGCTCGACGCCGCCATCGAATCCGGCGCAGCAGATCGTTTCAGCGTTTTCGAGGCGTTCGGGCGTCGGCTCCCGGGAGGTCGGCGCTACGGCGTCGTGGCCGGTACCGGGCGCGTTCTCGAAGCCATCACCAACTTCCGTTTCGGGGAGGGGGAGATCGAGTACCTGCGCTCGGCGGGTATCGTCTCCGAAAAAACCCTGGAGTGGCTCGCAAACTACCGCTTCAGCGGGGACGTCTACGGCTACGCGGAAGGCGAATGCTACTTCCCCTACTCCCCCATTCTTACCGTGACGGGGAGTTTCGCCGAGGCCTGCATCATCGAGACCGTCATTCTGTCCATCCTCAACCACGACTCCGCGGTGGCCACCGCCGCCTCGCGTATGACGGCTTCGGCGCGGCAGCGGCCCTGCCTGGAGTTTGGTGCCCGACGTACCCATGAGACCGCAGCCGTGCATGCCGCGCGTGCCGCCGTCATCGCCGGCTTCGTGGGCACCTCGGATGTAGAGGCCGGGCGCAGCTACGGGCTGAAGATCGCCGGCACCTCGGCGCACTCCTTCACCCTGGTCCACGACTCCGAGGAAGAGGCCTTCGCCGCCCAGATCGCCACCATGGGTCCGGGCACCACGCTGCTGGTGGACACCTACGACATCCCCACGGGCGTGGAGCGGGCCGTTGCGGCCGCGCGTGCCGCCGGCGGTGAACTCGGCGCCATCCGCATCGACTCCGGCGATTTGATCGCCCAGGCTTTCACCGTGCGCAAGCAGTTGGACGATTTGGGAGCGACGACGACGAAGATCACCGTCACCTCCGATTTGGACGAGTACGCCATCGCCGCCCTGCAGGCAGCGCCCGTGGACTCCTACGGCGTGGGCACCAGCCTCGTCACAGGCTCCGGGTATCCCACCGCCGAAATGGTGTACAAGCTCGTGGCCCGCGAGGGCGGGGACGGCCAGATGCACGAGGTGGCCAAGGCCTCCGCAAACAAGAAGAGCGTGGGCGGCTTCAAGGTTGCCGGGCGTGTCCGCGACGAGCGCGGCCACGCCGCACAGGAACTCATCGTGTCGGCCGCCTCCTGGGAGGAAGGCCAGAAGTACCTGGAGCGCTCAGGGGCGCGCCCGCTGCAGAAGCGCCTCATTTCGGGCGGCAAGATCGACCAGGTATTCGTGGGGCCGCAGGCGCTGCCACTGGCCGCTGCACGCCACATCGAGTCGCGCGCCGAGCTCCCCTACGACGGCTGGCGCCTCTCACGCGGTGAGCCCGCCGTACCAACGAAGCTCGTTGATATCTTCGAGGGCGACGACTGATCGTCGAGTTTGTCATTGACCGCGTCCTGTCGGACGCGGTCGTGACTAATCGCTAGTCGGGCGATGGAGGGCCGGTCCCGGTTGGGGCCGGCCCTCCATCGCATCCCGGCGCTCCCTCACATCCTGACCCTCCCTTCGCATCCCGGCGCTCCCTCACATCAAAGGATTGAGGAAAATGGAAAGGATTGAGGGAAATGGAAAGGATTGAGCCCGGTAGCACGTCCACGCGGCTCAACCCTTTCCAAAAAACTCAATTCTTTCATGAACCCTAAGATGCACCGGTCACGAACCCAATGCCGATTGGGGCGCGAGCAGCACACGCACCCGGGGCGCCCTCTTACTTCCGCCCCACGAACCAGCGGCGCACCTGATCCACACGCGCCTCGATCTGCTCGGAGGAGGCTCGCGCCACTTCCGGCCCGCCGCAGATGCGGCGCAGCTCGGCATGCACGAGGGCATGCGGCTGCCCCGATTTCTGTGCCCACGCGGACACCAGGCCCGAGAGTTCCTTGCGTGCAGCGCGGCGGCGATGGGTCTCCGACATTCCACCGGATACCTGCGGAGCCGACTTCTGCCGCTTGGACTGGGCCGCCTGATGCTGGCGTAGCAGAGTGGTGACCTCATCCGGCTCCAACAAGCCCGGGATACCGAGGAAGTCCGCTTCCTCGTCCGACCCCACCTCGGCCATGGAGCCGAACTCGCCGCCGTCGAAGAGCGCACGATCGAAGGCCGCGTCCGATTCGAGCGCGGCAAATCCCGGTAGCGCGAGCTGATCGGAGACCTTCTCTTCTCGGTTGGCCTTGGCCAGTTCGTCGTCGTCCCACAGGCCGTCCTCCGGGTGCTTTTGCACCACAAGGGCATGGTCGCGCGACTTCTCCATCTCGCTCGCCAACTCCAAGAGCTGCGGCACCGAGGGCAGGAACACCGTGGCAGTCTCGCCACGCCTGCGCACGCGCACGAAACGCCCCACCGCCTGGGCGAAGAAGAGCGGCGTGGAGGTCGACGTGGCGTACACGCCCACGGCAAGGCGGGGAACGTCCACGCCCTCGGACACCATGCGCACCGCCACCATCCAGCGCGAATCCCCGGCGGCAAACTCCTCAATGCGGTTCGAGGCGCCGGAATCGTCGGAGAGCACCACCGTGGGCTTCTGCCCACAGATCGCTTCCAACTGGTCCGCGTAGGCGCGCGCCGCCTTGTGATCGGTGGCGATGACCAGGCCGCCGGCGTCTGGAATCGAGCGCCGCACGGCGCTCAGCCGCTCGTCTGCCGCCGCCAGCACCGAGGGGATCCAATCACCCTCGGGGTTGAGCGCGGTGCGCCAGGCCTGGGCGACCATGTCCTTGGTGAGCGGCTCCCCGAGGGTCGCCTCCAGCACGTCGCCCTGCTTGTTCTGCCAGCGCATCTGGCCGGAGTAACTGAGGAACATCACCGGGCGCACGACGCCGTCGCGCAACGCCTCCGTGTAGCCGTACACGTAATCCGCGCGCGAGCGCTTGACGCCGTCGGGATCGGGCACGTACTCAACAAAAGGAATCGGCGAGGTGTCCGAACGGAATGGAGTACCGGTGAGGGAGAGGCGGCGCGTGGCCGATTCAAAAGCGGTCCGGATGCCATCGCCCCACGAGAGGGCGTCTCCACCGTGGTGGATCTCGTCGAGGATCACCAGGGTGGAGCGGCGGCGGGTGCGCGAGCGATGCAGCTCGGGATTCGCGGCCACCTGCGCGTAGGTGAGGCAGACCCCGTGAAAGAAGGACCCTTCCTCGCGCTGCGCGTTGGTGAAGTCCGGGTCAAGCTGGAGGCCCACGCGGGCAGCGGACTGCGCCCATTGGGTCTTCAGGTGCTCGGTCGGGCACACCACGGTGATCTTACGGACCACGCCACGCGCCATCAGCTCGGTGGCGATACGCAGCGCGAAGGTGGTCTTACCCGCGCCGGGCGTGGCCACGGCCAGGAAGTCTTGCGGGTTGGTAGCGAGATAGCGCTCGAGCGCCTCGGCCTGCCATGCACGCAGCGATGACGCCGTTCCCCACGCAGCACGCTGCGGAAAGGACGGCGAAAGGCTCTCAGCGGCAAAAACTGACGCTGATCGTGGATGAGGGGCGGAGGTGGGGCGCTTGAGGCCCCCGGTCACTTGCCGTTACCCGGGGTACCGGGACCGAACGGCCATCCCATACCGCCCTTGCCCATCTGCGCATAGATCTCTTTGCACGTGGGGCACACCGGGAACTTGTCCGGGTTACGGGTGGGGGTCCAGACCTTGCCACACAGGGCCACGACTGGCTGGCCCGCGATCGCAGACTCGACAATACGCTCTTTGCGCACGTAATGGGCGTAACGCTCTTCATCGCCGGGAGAGCGCTGTTCCTCTGTCCGCTCGAGGAGGTCGGTGCTTGCCGACTGCGCGGTATCAGGACCGCCCGGCGCACCGGGGGCGTTGGGGGGCTCAGGAGACGAAGTGCTCATGACCCCAGTCTAGAAGGGCCCGCGCTCAACACCAAGAGCATCGGCGCCGCTCGTGATTCTTTTCATGGGCGACGACGGCGCTGCCTCCCGTACCTGGGAACCACCCCGTCCACGGTGCCACGCGCCATCCCCAGTGGTATGAAGTTCGACGACGGCGTCCGCCCTCGCATGAAACGGCGCGCCCTCGCATGAAACGGCGCGCCCTCGCATGAAGAGGTGACGCTTCGGTGGAGAGGCCACACGTACGAGGCGTGACCTCTCCACGCAACGGTGACCTCTTCGGGAGGGGAGGGCAGGAGGGCAGTGGGCCGGGAGAGGATAGCCCACAGGGATGCGAAAGGCCCAGGACGCCGTCGTCAACAGGGATGCGAAAGGCCCGGGACACCGCGTGGGTGGTCCCGGGCCTTTCGAGGCGCGCGCCGACGAGCCGACGCATGCTGAAAGATCTCGCCAATAGGTCAAGGCCTATTGGCACAATCACTTACTTGGCGACAGCCTTCTTGAGGGCCGAACCAGCGGTCAGCTTGACGCCGAAGCCAGCCGGAATCTGGATCTCTTCGCCGGTACGGGGGTTGCGGCCCTTGCGGGCGGCGCGCTCGGTGCGCTCAACAGCCATGAGGCCGGTAATCTTGACAGCTTCGCCGTTGGCCAGCGACTCGACGAGCACGTCCTGCAGAGCGGCAACGGCCTTGTCTGCTTCGGTCTTGGTCAGGTTGGCCTTCTCGGCAATCTTGGCAATAAGCTCAGTGCGGTTCAGGGACATTCCCATACCTCTCGTTTCTAGGATCAAGGGCCCGATTGGGCCACTGGGAAAAATCTATCCGATAAATTCCGAAACTTCTTCATCGAGACCGGCGTGAATTCGCCGGTCTCGCCCTTATTTGGCCCGCGATATTGCAGCGGACATCCCGCATCTTTCCATATGTCTCCCCCGGGCGGAATACCCTGGGGGCATCGTGCTCGCCACGGTTGATCGGGTGATTCGGAACCGGCTCCCAGCCTCGTTCGCAATTCTCGAAGAATGCTGGGTTTTTCTTGAAGTGTAGCTGTGATTGCGTTGGCCGTGAAGAAACCGCGAAAAGTCCCGCAAAACCGCCATTTTTGCTGCATCGAAGGTTAGGCTAGGCCCATGAACGCAATCGACAATCCTCATGTTTATGCTGGTCCCGCGGGAAAAGCCGAGGTTTACCCCTATAGCGCCAATCTCACACTTTGGCAGCCCCCGAATCAGCACCCGGTGATCTGGGTGTCCCAGCATGCTCTCTATCAGGAGGGCACCGCGATCCGTGGCGGCGTGCCCATCTGCTTCCCCTGGTTCGCGAAGGGCTTAAGCGGTGACCTGCTTCCTTCCCACGGATTGGCACGCCTCTCGACCTGGCAGAGGGCCTCGGTGAGCGAAGATGAGGGCGCCGTCACCGCCGTCTACACCCTCGACTCCGCAGATGCCTTCGAGGCGGAACGCTTCGCCCACCCCCACCGCGTCACCTACACCATGAGTATCGGCGATCACCTGGAACTCTCCTACGCGGTCACCAACACCGGCACCGAGTCCTTCACCTTCGAGGAGGCACTCCATACCTATCTCGCCGTCTCGGATGTTCATGACATCGTTGTTGAGGGTCTGGGCGGCCGCCCCTACCGCGACAACACGAACGGCGAGACGTGCACGCAGGAAGGCGATGTCCGCTTCACCGGCGAAGTCGATCGCGTTTACGACACCGCGGACGAGATTCGTGTGGTGGATCCGGGCTGGGAGCGCACGCTCGTCATCACCCGCACCAATTCCGAGTCCGCCATCGTCTGGAACCCGTGGGCCGAGCGCGCCAGCGAACTTCCCGATTTTGGCGACGACGAATGGACCGGCATGGTCTGCGTGGAGGGCGCCAATGTGCGCGAGGCCGGCGTCACCATCGCGCCCGGGCAGACGCACACGATGGGTTACCGGGTCGACGTCGTCGCCCACGCCTAGCCGCTGGACGCCACCGGTTCGTCAACGCAACCGGTGTACGACGCACAAGACAAGGGGTGACATTCCGGCCGGAATGTCACCCCTTCATTGAGTTGATGGCGAGAACTCAGTCGAAGATACGAATAACGATGGGCGTTCCACCCACCCAGGAATTCTTCCCGTCCCGCGTCCCCATGTCCTCGTTCCAGGCACCAAAGTTGGTGGCGGAATCGACGTAGAGAGCCACGTGGGCATTGTTGGCGTTGGAGTTCTCCTTCGACCAATAGAGAATGTCGCCGGGCTTGGCCTGGCTGAAAGGAATCTGGCGTCCGGCATTGAGAACAGAGACCGGGTAGCCACCGATCTCCACACCGAACTGTTTGTACACGTAGCGAACCATGCCAATGCAGTCCCAGCCTGCCGGCGTGATTCCTGACCACACGTAGGGAGCGCCTTCATACTTCTTGGCGAAGGCGAGCACCTGGGCACCCTTGTTCTTCGAGACAGGCGGTGGCTCCTTCTGGGTGACATCCTTCGTGGCCACTGACCTCACGACGCCGAGGGTATCCTCGCCGTCGCCATTCCAATCTCCCAGCAGGGCGACATCTTTGGCCCGGCCGTAGTCGAGTCGAATATCCGCGTTGCCGGACTTGATCGTCTTGTTGATGAAGTAGGTATTGCCGCGACGCACCGCGAACGAATCACGACCGGGACGGGAACGATCGAAACTACCCACGTAGAGGTCGTCGCCGGGGCGGCCGTAGCTGATGACCTTATCCGTGCGTCCGCTGGCGTTCTTGTTGGAGATGTGGATCCGGTTGCCGCGGCGGATGGCGAGGGTATCCGTGCCGTTACCGTCCCAATCGCCAACGAAGACTTCATCGCGCGCGTTGCCGAAGTAGAAAAGGATGTCAGTGTTTGGGCCGCTGAGGCTGTTCTTGATGTGGTACGAGTTTCCGCGGCGGATGGCGAGGGTATCCTTGCCATCGCCATTCCAGTCGCCCACGAGGACGGTATCCGTCGGTAGTCCCCAGGTCATGGTGAAATTCGGGGTGCCGGAGGCTGGACTCTTTTTGGAGAAGGCAAACTGGTTGCCCTTACGAAGGGCGATGGTGTCCTTGCCGTCACCGTCCCAATCGCCCACAAGCACCTGGTAGTTGGCGGTTCCCCACGCGAACTCAATATTGGCGACGCCGCTCCAACGGTCGTTGAGGAAGAACTTGTGGTTCTTGACCGCGGACGGAGAGTTGGAGGCGGGCGCCACCCCGCTCTCTGTTCTGGGTGCGATTTCGGGATCAATACCGAGTTCGTTACCCCACACGGCGTGCGTGTTATCGCCGAAGATCTCCTGCGACGACGACGGCGTGTCAGTAGGCTGCGGCGTGTGCGACTTTGCGGGATTGACGGCGTGCGACGACGGAGCATCGGTGGGCAGCTGAGAAGGTGAGGGCTGCGACGACGGCGCTGGCGTCTCGGTAGGATCCGCCTCCACCTGTCCGGGTTCCGCAGAAGGAGAGGGCGTGGCGGATGGAGCTGCCGACTCTGAGGGAGCTTCGGAGGGGTGAGTAGTTGGGGCATTGTCCGCTGGTGTGGCGACTTCTTCTGCGGGGAGGATGGTTGCCGTAGCGTCGGGATCCGCTGTTGCCGGGATTGCAATGCCCAAAGGCAGCGTCATTGCCGCGAGTCCCGCAACAAGCCGCAACGCTCGTCGATGAGTGGAGTGGTGCATGAGTCTTTTCGGCCTTCTGGTCTAGGTTGCTGGAGGTGCGCAACCAAGGATCATAATAGCTCGATTTATTACAATTTGGCCACATGGCATAATGAACCAGAAAGATAATTACATGACCGCGAAAAACTCATTATGAACTGGGATTTTACACTGTTTATTTCCTTTCACACTCTCCTTTTTGTGAGACTAAAGGCCCGGCAATATATCACATATACATAACATTCTTACCCTCCAAACAGAGGATCCATACTGCCACAATCGCGTTTTTGTAAGGCTCCACAACAATTAGAGGCGCCGCACGCATCTCCACACAAAGAAACTATGCTCGACGCACAAAGAAGGGGCGGGTTCCAGACTCATCTGGTACCCGCCCCGGTTGCGCCGATAGCTTCAGCGCACTCAATCTTTGTCAGTCAAATACTCGGACGACGATCGGAGTCTGGCCAATCCAACTATTCGGTCCCTGCCGCGTTCCATACTTGGAATTCCACGCACCAAAGTTCTCCTTGGCATCCACATAGAGGGCAACATGCTCGTAGGTACCCTTCTTTGTCCGATCCTTCGGCCAGTAGAGAATGTCTCCAGGCTTGGCCTCGGAGAACGGAATCCGCTTTCCCGCGTCCAGTACGGATGCCGGACGCCCACCAATCTCAACACCATACTGCTTGTAGACATAGCGGACGATGCCGATGCAATCCCAACCCTTTGGTGTCACACCGCCCTTAACATAGGGCGTTTGTGGGTACTTCTTGGCAAGAGCCAGAACTTGGGCACCGGTTGCTTTCTTCACCACGGGAGCTTTGGGCTGTGTTGCCGCCGCCGTGGTGTGAGTGCGAACCAGACCGAGCGTATCCTCGCCGTCGCCATTCCAATCACCAACGAGGGCAACATCATTGGCCCGACCATACGTGAGCTGGAAATCGGCCGCACCGGACGTCATTGCCTTGTTGATGAAATAGGTATTGCCGCGACGCACCGCAAACGAATCGCGACCGGGGCGGGAGCGATCAAAGCTGCCCACATAGAGCTTGTCGCCAGCGCGACCAAAGGCGACTACCTTGTCAGTCCTACCATTCGTGTTGGAGACATGGATCTGGTTGCCGCGACGCACGGCAAGAGTGTCCGTGCCGTTACCGTCCCAATCACCCACAAAGATCTCGTCACTAGCCTTGCCGTACGAAAAGACCGAAGCGAACCCATCGCCAGAGAGGTGGTTTTTGATGTAGAACGTATTGCCGCGACGCAGAGCGATACTGTCCTGGCCGTTACCATCCCAGTCCCCCACCAAGACGGTATCCGATGCTTTTCCCAACGTGAAGGTGAACGCCGGGGTGCCGGAGGCGGGATTCTTGTTGGAGAAAGCAAACTGATTACCCTTGCGCAACGCGATGGTGTCCTTGCCGTCACCGTCCCAGTCACCAACAAGGACCTCGTAACCTGCATCCCCCCAGGTGAACTCGACATTCACCGCACCCTTCCATTGATTACTCAGAAGGAACTTGTGGGCCTTTGATGTTGTACTGGACGTCTCAACACTTGCTGGTGCCGCCCCAGCAGTCTCGGAAGCCACTGCTGGCAGAGAAAGACCCAGAGGCAAGGCCATGGCGGCAAAGCCCGCCACGGCGCGGAGTGAACGTTGATGAGTGGAGTGGAACATGAGTATTTCTTTCGGATTTTCGGTCGATGACTGACCCGGAATGGTGGTCAACCACGAGCAACACTAACGGGAAATATAACATTTTGGCCACAAAACATGACGCCATCAACATTATGAAGATTTAACCAACATGCCCAATAAACTGGGGTATTATCCCCTTTACCACAAAATGTTAATTACAACGAGGTAAATATCATTCGGAATGATAGCGAAACCATAACGTTTGTTCACTGTGGTTAATGCGTCCACTCACCCGCACGCGGCACCTTGACTCAGCCCCTGACAAAGGCTCGGATAACAGCTGGAGACCCAGCTATCTCCCCAATGGCCCATACGTGGCGACGGTGCGAACGGTGCCGAGCGTATCCTCGCCGTCGCCATTCCAATCACCCAGCAACGTGACATCGTTGATTCGGCCATAGTTCAGCCGAATATCGGCATTTCCAGACTTGATCGACTTGTTGATGAAGTAGGTGTTGCCACGCCGCACCGCGAACGAATCCAGTCCCGGACGGGAACGATCGAAACTACCGACGTAGAGGTCGTCGTCGGGACGACCAAAGCCGATGACCTTGTCCGTCTTGCCATTGGTGTTCGAGATATGGATTTGACTACCGCGGCGTATGGCCAGCGTATCCGTACCATTGCCGTCCCAATCGCCAATGAACACTTCGTCACCTGGCCTACCGAAGGCAAAGCTGGAGTCGTAGCCACTACCAGACAGGCTGTTCTTCACGAGGAAGGTGCTTCCACGACGAATCGCAAATGTATCCTTGCCGTCACCATCCCAGTCGCCCACCACGAAGGTGTCGTAGGGGCTTCCAAAGCTGAAGGTGAAGCGGGGACTATTGGTCGCCGGATTCTGGTTGGAGAAGGCGAACTGGTTGGCCCGACGTAGCGCAATGGTATCTTTGCCGTCACCATCCCAGTCACCAACGAACACCTCGAAATTCGCATCCCCCCACGTGAACTCCGTGTTGGTCGCACCGGTCCAGGTGTTACTCAAGAAGAATCGGTGACTACTCACGGTTATTGCCGCGCCGGGATCGGCATTCACGTTCTCGACAGCCATCGCGGGGAGAGCTAGGCCCAGGGACAAAGTCATAGCGGTGAACCCCGCTGCGATACGAGCTGAGCATCTGCGGATTGAGTGGAACATGGGTCTCTCTTTCGGCCTACGGTCTACACGGACCCCTCGGGGACCAATATGTACAAGATCGTTAATCAGTACAAATAGACTATAAGACATTACAAATAATATGTACAACAATTTTTTAGTAACTCACACAAAAACTGTCATATATGGCGTTTCGCAGGCGCCACACGCTTGATCTAGGCCCGAAGAACTAGGTACCCATCAAACCATTGGGGCAATTGACGATTTATTAGTGCATACATTGAGGGCGCATCTCGGACAGGCATACGCCCGAGACTTCAGGGCGGCATGTCACACTTTCCACGTACTCTTGCCTTATGAGAGTGAATGTGAGACCCGGGCGGATTCGCGGACTCGACGGCCTGCGGGCACTTGCGGTCATTGCGGTCCTCATTTTTCATCTGCGCCCTGCCTCACTGCCAGGCGGCTTCATCGGTGTGGATATCTTCTTTGTCGTCTCCGGATTCCTCATTACAACGCTTCTTATTCGTGAACTCTCCTCAACGAACTACCTCGATCTGCCCCAATTCTGGTTGCGCCGCGCCCGTCGGCTTCTACCGGCCCTTCTCCTGGTCGTCGTCGTCTCCGTTACCGGAGGTCTTCTGCTTGGCGATGACCTCCTCGTGGGTATTCGACGCCAGAGCCTCGGAGCACTGACCTTCTCAACAAACTGGGTGGAGATCTTTGCGGGCTCGTCCTACTTCGCCGGCACCTCCCCGCAACTCTTCGCTCACTTCTGGTCGCTCGCCGTCGAGGAGCAGTTCTATCTCCTCTGGCCCATCCTCTTCCTCGTGGTTCTTGCCTTCGTGCGCAAGTGGAAACGGCGCGCCGGACTCGCTTTCGCGGGCGCCGTCCTCTCAGCACTCGTCATGGCACTGCTCTATAGCCCGGGCGAGGACGTCACCCGCGTCTACTACGGCACCGACACCCATGCGTTCGGGCTGCTCCTGGGCGTCGCGCTCGCTTTCATGTGGGCGGGAACCAGATGGTTGGACTCGCCCGTGTTCAGGCGGCTCACGCCCATCCTCGGTCCAGTTGCTTTACTCTCCCTCGTGGGCCTCATGCTGGTACTCGACGAGAACTCGGCATTCACCTTCCGTGGCGGGCTCTTTGTTGCCAGTCTCGTCACCGCGCTACTCCTCGCATGCCTCATCACGCGGCCCTCCTTCCTGCTCGCCGTGGCCGAACTGGTCCCGGTGAGATGGCTGGGCGAGCGTTCCTACGGAATCTACCTCTGGCACTGGCCGCTCATCCTGCTCCTCACCGCGCTCGCGCCGGCAGCCGCCATTGATTCCCTGACGCATTGGATCGTGCGAGCACTCGCCCTGGCGGCCACACTCGTGATCTCCGCGCTCAGCTACAGCTACCTGGAGATGCCAATTCGCACCCTAGGATTCCGCGAATACGGGAGGCGCGCTTTCTCGCGGCTCCGGGGCCCCGGACTTGCGCCAAAGCTCGCGCTCGCCGCCTCGGCACTCTTGTTGGTGGGAACGACGGCGGGGCTCATCACCGCCCCCGCCAAATCCTCCGTGCAGATCGCGATCGAAAAAGGGCAACAAGAAATTGACCGGGGCAAGGTCCAACCTGGCTCCGTCACCGCTTCACCCAGCACCGCTCCACCAAGCCACACGCCATCGGCCGACCCCGGGAAACCACCCATTCTGGCCGCCAACCACGCGGTCCCCAGCGGGGAAGAGATCACCGGCTTCGGTGATTCGCTCTTGGTCACGAGCGCAGACGGCCTCTCCGCCCTTTACCCCGGTATTAATCTCGATGCCGTGTCAAACCGCCAGTGGCAACACGCAGAAGAGGTGGTTTCCACCGCACTCGCGCAGGATGCCGTTCGCCGCGCCGTCGTCATCGACTTTGGAACCAACGCCGGGGTGCCGGACGACGCCGTCGTCCGCAACGTCCTGGACATGCTCGGACCGGAACGAATGGTCGTCGTCGTCAATCTCTACGGGACATCCACATTCATCGAACCCTCCAACCAACTCCTGGCCGAGGTAGTGGCCGACTATCCCAACGCGATTCTCGCGGACTGGCACGCAGCAGTGAGTGCCCAGCCGGAGATGCTGCAATCGGATCAAACCCACCCCAGTCTGGAAGGCATGCACCTCTTTGCCGAAACCGTTGCGGGAGCATTCCAGGAACTCTCCACCCGGATCTCGGCGTTGGGTGACGAGGCGCCGCAAGGTGACGAGGCGACAGAAGGCAGCGAGGTGCCGCAAGGCTAGGACGCAGACAACGCTAGTCGGCGAACTCCTCCGCCCGCTGGGCCACCACGTTGATGTAGTCGAGGGAAGCGTTGTAGGCAGCGACGGCGGCGCTCCAGCCGTCATCGCTCGTCACATCTCCCCCGCGGTGGCATAGCAAGGTGCCTGCGGCCAAGGCGGCGTCGTCAATCTGCTGCGGATCAGCGACGCCGTCGCCGTTCGCGTCCTGGCCGTAGTACAACCACGATTCCGGGATGAACTGCATCGGGCCCACGGCGCGGTCCCACACCGCGTCGCCGTCGTACAGGCCGCCGTCGGTATCGTAGACGGCCGCAACACCTGCGCTACCATCCAACGCAATGCCGATGATGGCAGGTGACACGACGCCGTCGTCGCCCAGATGTGCGCCGTCATGACTACCGTGCTTCGACTCCGTGGCGCCAATACCAGCCAAGGTGTTCCACCCGATCCCACACTCGGGATCCGACTCAGCCAGCGCAAGCGACGCGTTCGCATAAGCCGCCACGGCGCGCGCCGGAATACCGGTGTGGTCGGCAATCTCAACCACCCAACCGGGATCTACCAACCCATCGCGGCCGGAATCGGGAAGCTGCTGGGGCGGCGCCGGCGGATAGGTCAGTTCGGCATCTCCTGATCCGGAGCAGCCAGCCAGCCCGGCCAGCGCAAAAGCAGCGGAAACAACACGGGGACGATTCTTCACAGAGGAGATGCTATCCGTTGCGCTGTGGTGGCTTCATCCCTCTGAGACACGATGCACTTGCCGGGCAAATACACCCGGGGCAGGACGATACGGGAGGAGACGGCCGTATCCTCGCCCATCAGCGAGCCGAATAGCGCAGGAACTCCTCGGCGAGCCGGTCCTTGCCGAAGCCCGCATTGATGGCCGACTGCCGGGCTGCCTCACCCACGTACTGGAGCATAAAATCCATCTCCTCGAACTGGCTCTCGTGGCACTTGACGGCCTCAATCTTCTTCGCCAGATCCTCCGCGGTCAGCTCCACGTAGTGATTCGGCGCGTGGTGGCCCTGCAGCCACACCTCCTCAACCGTCCACGGTTCCAACCCGGCGTTGAGCAACTCGCGGAAGGCGAAAGGATTGCGTGCCGCAGGATAGACGGCCTGGATGGCGGCCTCCCCCACCGCCCGGTGATCCGGGTGGCTGGCAGCGATACTCGTCCAGTTGTGCTCCGGGGACATGGTGATGACGAGGGACGGGCGGTGAATGCGGATCTGGGCCACTATGTCGCGGACGAGATCAGTGGTGACGCGGAGTTCGCCGTCAATGTGCCCGAGAAAGGTGACATTCTCGATGCCGATGAGCGCCGCCGAAGCGCGCTGCTCGCGCATCCGCACCTGCGACATCTGATCCTGACCCTCGGACCTGAAGCCGCCCGCGCTCCCGGAGGTGGCCACCACGATGCTCACCTGCGCCCCCGCAGCAACGAACTGTGCCAGCGCGCCACCGGCCCCCACATCCGCGTCATCCGGGTGGGCGAAAACGCCAAGAATTCGTTCATGCGCCAAGACGGTGCTCCTTTTCTTGTTTCTTCATGGGATTACCTTCGGAGGTCCTTCCCAGAGCGGCTGCCACCTCCGGGATGGCAGCGCAGTAGTCGTCGAGGATGCGCCGGGCAATATCTGCCGAATCGACAAGCGGGTGGGAAGCGATGGCCCGCCACGCCTTGTTCGGGTTTGCTTCTCGGACCGCCTCGATCAGCAATGTCTCACACGCCTTGACCTGCACAATCAGGCCCAATTCGGCGCCCGTGAGCGGTGCGAGGGGCACCGGAACCGGGCCGTTCTCATCCACCAGGCACGGGACTTCAATCACCGCATCGTCCGCGAGCGCCGCAATAATTCGCTCCCCGCCCTCGCTGTTGCTTACGCCGAGGATCATGCGGACGGGGTTGTTGACCTTGGGGGTGGGGTTGTTGACCTTGGGGGTGGGGTTGTTCGTGTTGGGGGTGCGCTCGTTATCCTCGGGGGTGTTGCCGCCCCAGCGGAGCGCACCGCCACCGGACAGTGCCGTCATGAGGTCGAGCGCCACCTCCTGGTAGCCGCCCTCAAGATCATCCTCTTCTCGCGCTCCCTCGCCCGCGACCTCCCGCGCCTCCGCCATGTAGGTTTCTTCGCGCTCGCGGTGGGCGGCGTTCCACAGTGCACCGGCGCGCTCCGGGGCGGCCAGTGCGGCCTCATAGAAGGCGCGCTGCTGGGCCGCGAGGAACTGGCCGCGCGTCTGTTCCTCGGCCAGAATCTGGGCTACCGCCTCACGGTTGCGATAGAAGTAGAAAAGGTACTCATTGGGGATCATTCCCAGCTGACGCACCCATTCCGCCCCAATGAGCCGCGCCTCCTCCATCTGGGACAGCAGCTGTGGGGTATTGAGGAGGGTGGGGAGGAGTTCCTGGCCGTCTTTGGTGATGCTGCGAAGCCAGCCGAGGTGGTTGAGCCCGATGTAGTCGTAGTCCAGCTCGCGCTCGCGGACACCGAGGGCGCGCGCCGCACGCCGCACCAGCCCGATCGGGGTATCGCAGATTCCGATGACGCGCCGCCCCAGAATCCCTCGCATCGCCTGGGTGATGATCCCGGCGGGATTGGTGAAGTTGATGACCCAGGCGTTCGGGGCAGTCTCCGCCACAGCGCGTGCAAGTTCCAGGGCTGCCGGGATGGTGCGCAGGGCGTAGGCGTATCCGCCCGGTCCCACGGTTTCTTGGCCGAGCACACCGCGGCGCAGTGCGATGAGTTCATCCTTGACTCGCCCCTCGGTGCCCGCCACCCGGATTGCCGAGAACACAAAGTTCGCGCCGCGCACGGCATCGGACAGATTGGAGACGAGGGTGATGCGGGGCTTGCGGGGCAGCGTCAGCTGGTCAAGCACCGCGGCCATGGCACGTAGCCGCTCCGGCGAGACATCGTAGAGGCACAGCTCGGTCACGTCGATTTCTTGCTGCGGACGCCGACCGAGCGCCTCGACGATCTGCGGCACACGGAAACCGCCGCCTCCGATAATCGTCAATTTCATGGCGTGGCGGCCTCCGTTCATGGGGGACAGTTGTGTGCCTACGTGGATCGTTGCGTCCGCGTGACAGGAGATAAGGACTAAAGTCTAGGGCATCCACCCAGGACAAGGAGCCAGCCATGCGGGAGTCTTTGCAGCGATCCGAGGCGATGACGGCGGTCGTCATCGGTCCCCTCTTCCTCGACGTCGTCTTCAGCGCCTTGGCACGCGTTCCCGAGCCCGGCGAGGAGCTGTGGAGCGAACGCTGTTCCTTCGTTGCGGGCGGCGCCGCCAATCAGGCTCGCGCGCTGCATCGGATCGGATTCGAGGCGCGGCTCTGCTCGTATCTGGGTGAGGATCTTCCCGGACGGATGGTTGCGACACTCTTGAACGACGACGGCCTGTGCACGGCTTCGTTGCAGCCCACCGCACATCAGGCGGTCACGGCGGCGATCAGCGTGGGTAGTGACCGGGCGATGATCTCGGCGGGAATGAACGAGGCTCCCTTGCTTTCCGGCGCGGCACCCGGGCTGCTCATGGGTGACCTGCGTGCGCTCGAACGCAACCGCGAGACCGTGCGACAGTGGCGAGAGTCCGGAACCTTTGTCGTTGGCGATGTGGGCTGGGATGAGAGCGGGCGCTGGGACCCTTCCGATCTGGCATCGCTCGATCTTGTGGACGTGTTCGTCCCCAACGAGGACGAGGCCTGCCACTACATGCGTGCGGACTCAGCGCAGGAGGCAGCCGCGCAGCTCACGCGACTGGTCCCCACAGTGGTGGTGACACGTGGCGCGGAAGGAGTCGTGGCGGCGGTTGCGCAGAGCGAGGAGACGGGCGCGGGCACCAAGGTAGCAGCGGGAACCACAGCATCAATAGCAACCAACGTAGCAGTGAGAGACAGCAACACAGCCTCGGAACGTGAGTGCACCCCATCCGATATCCTCTCGCTGCCCGCATTCCCGGCCCGTTCCGTCGACCCCACCGGAGCCGGGGACGTCTTTTCGGCCGTGCTGGCCTGGGGCCTGTTACGGGGTGGAACGCTACGCCAAGCCGCGAGCGCGGCAGCGCTCGCGGGAGCGCTGAGCACCGAGCGGTTGGGCGGGGCGGGAGCCCCCACGCTCAGCGAGCTGCGGGAGCGGGCGCTTGCATCAGTATCCGAAGGCGCTCCGAGCCACTACGACCTCTCGCTCCTCACAGCGTCCTGAACGTGCCTGCGACTTGGCACAGCCACACGTCTGCAACCTCATACTCACTCGGCAGCGTGCGCCCGGAGGTCGTCGTCGACCACAACACTTGCAACCCACTCCTGCCACCAACCGGGCGCGCACCCGGACGTCATCGTCGACCACGGCGCTCACAGCCCACCCCACTTCACCAACCCCCGTGTGCCCGAACTCTCACGCCCACACTATAAGAACGATTGTACGCATTGCGATTGCTGGCTAGGATCGTCGTGCCGCTTCATCCACGCGGAACCGACTATCGATTGAGACAAACATGTACTCGCTCCTGCTCGCGATCATTTACGTGGCTTTCATCAGCCTCGGCCTACCCGACTCCCTCGTGGGCTCGGCATGGCCCGTCATGCACTCCGACCTGGCCGTCCCAGTGTCCTTCGCCGGCATCATCACGATGGTCATCGCTTCGGGCACCATCGTCTCCAGCCTCCAATCCGACCGCCTCACCAAGAAGCTCGGCCCCGGCCTCGTCACCGCCATCAGCGTGGGCATGACGGCAGCGGCACTCATGGGCTTCTCATTCTCAGGTTCCTTCCTCGCCGTCTGCCTGTGGGCCATCCCGTACGGCCTCGGCGCTGGCGCCGTGGACGCCGCACTCAACAACTACGTGGCACTGCACTACGAATCCCGCCACATGAGCTGGCTCCACTGCTTCTGGGGTATCGGCGCCTCCATCAGCCCTTTCATCATGGGTTACAGCCTCACCTCCGGCAGCGGCTGGAGCCACGGCTACTGGATCGTCAGCGTCATCCAGATCGTGCTCGCCGTGGCACTTTTTGCGAGCCTCCCGCTGTGGAAAATGAAGTCCGCGCAAGCCGGTGGGGCCGCCGAATCCGGTGACGTTACTTCGAACGACGACGGCGCCGCCGCACCCATTCCGCTCGCCCGCGCTCTGCGGATCCCCGGCGTCTCGCTGATCCTCACCGCATTCATGGCCTACTGCGCCGTGGAAAGCACCGCCATTCTCTGGGCCTCCACGTATCTGGTGGATGCCCGTGGAGTGGACATTGCCACCGCCGCCCGTTTCGCTTCCCTCTTCCTGCTGGGCATCACCCTGGGACGATTCCTTGGCGGCTTCGTCGCGGATAAGTTCGGCGACAACCAGATGATCCGCTACGGCACGCTTATTACCATCGGTGGAATCGTGCTGGTGGCGTTGCCGCTCGAAAACGACATCCTGGCACTGGCCGGGCTCGTCATCGCCGGATTTGGCTGCGCACCCATCTATCCCTCAATCATCCACGCCACGCCCACCAACTTTGGCCCCGAAAACTCGCAGGCGATCATCGGTATCCAGATGGCTGCCGCCTACACCGGCGCCACCCTCATGCCGCCGCTCTTCGGTTTTATCGCCACCCAGACGAGCCTCTCGCTCTTCCCCTTCTACCTCGCCATCTTCGCGGTGCTGCTCCTGGTCATGACCGAGAAGCTCAACCGCAGGGCTCCGGCGGCCGCATAGCCGCATCGCGGCTGCCGGGAAGGAGTTGCGGGCTGGCTGAGGTCCCGAGCGGTCTGGGGCCCTAGGCCCTGGGACCGTGGGCCGGCAAGGATCCTGGGCGGCGCCCAGCCGGGTCGTGTAGGGTCATATCGGCCCGCACATTGCCGAGCGAGAGGACATCCGAACAATGAAAGCCCTGATGATCATCGAATCGTCGTTCGGAAACGTCGCGGCTGCTGGTGAAGCTGTCGCCGTGGGATTACGAAGCGGGGGTTGCGAGGTCGCCGTCGTCGCTGTTGGCGAAGCGCCCCAGCAGGTGCCGGAGGGTACGGACCTGTTACTCGTGGGCGGCCCCACCCACAACCGGACCCTCTCAACCTCGGTGACGCGAGGGCTCGCCGCAGCCGACGGCGGCCAGCCCGGCGCCGTCGGAATTCGCGACTGGCTGGAAACCGCGCAGTTACCGGAAGAAATTCGGGTAGCCGCGTTCGGAACGGCCAGTGGGCGTGCCTGGGTCAACGGTTCCTCGGCCAAGGCAGCCGCGAAAATCATCGCGCAGCGCATCCCCGAACTGGACGTCGAGACCCAACTGTTCGTTGTGGCCGCAGCGAAGGGCCCACTGGCTCCGGGCGAATCAGAACTGGCCGAGCAGTGGGGCGGCGAGCTGGTACGCGCGATAGCGGGCCACAACTAGCCGAGCCACAAACTAGCCGAGCCACAAACTAGCCGAGCCACAAACTAGCCGAGCCACAAACTAGCCGAGCCACAAACTAGCCGAGCCACAAACTAGCCGAGCCACAAACTAGCCGAGCCACAAACTAGCCGAGCCACACTCCGCTGCTCGCAAAACGATAAACCTTGCCATCGATCACCTGGGATCCCGTGGCCATGGAGCCGTCAGCTTTCAGGTAGTACCAGCTCCCTCCTTGCTGGAGCCACCCCGTGTGCATGGCGCCGGTGGACTGCAGGTAGTACCACACCCCGCCACTATTGACCCAGCCGGTGGCCATCGACCCGTCCGACCTGAAGTAGTACCAGGACGTCCCGTCGGCAAGCCACCCAACCTTCATCGCGCCGCTCGGCTGCAAGTAATACCAGACTCCGCCAATACTCGCCCAGCCGGTAAGCATTGCCCCATCGGACTTGAGGTAGTACCGGGCGCCAGCAATATTCTGCCAACCGGTCTGCATCACACCCGCGGAATTCAGGTAGTACCAGGCTTCGCCAACTTCGACCCAGCCGGTCTGCATGACGCCGAAATAGTCACTCAGGTAGTACCAGGTGCCTTTCCCCTGCTCCAGCCAGCCATGCTGGCGGAAGCCCTGCTCGTTGGAGTAGTACCACTCGTTCTCGAGAAGAAACCAGTTCTTCTTGATGGACGCATTGACGAGGTAGCCAATCCCGAACTGTCCCGAGCGAGTATCCTCGACCTCGCCCCACTCACCTGCCGGCAAACCGGTAAAGCCGCTCACGGAGAAGTAATCGGACCGAATCAGCCGCGTGCGGCCACCATCGGTTACCGAGAGAATGACGAACATCCGGTTCCCTCCCCTGGGAACCGTCACATCGAGGAAACCCGATGAGCCACCGGTGAAGGACACCCATCGCGACTGGTCGCGCCAGAACATGAGCGGTCCATCAACGATTGCCGAACGAATCGTCATTCCGGTTACCTGAGGGCTGGTTCCACCACTCACCTTCCATCTCACCGCGACGGTGCTGCCGATGGCGGCGCCTTCCTGATCGACAGTGATCGTGACATCGCTGGCGTTACTCGCAATCGTCGAGCGGGCATCTATCTGCCCGCCGTCCTGACCACCTACCTGGGCACCGGGAACTCCCGCAGCAACGTCCTGTTCATCCAGGACAACCTCCGGTGCCTGCGGGCCAGTAAGCTCATCCTCTGCCGCCATAGCCGCGACTCCCGAGGCCGTGACAAGTGCCACGGAGCCGACGAGACTCCACAATGTCACGCCCCAGCTTCTCTTCGTTAGCGTCATATCGAGACCCTCTTCTCCTCATCGAGATCGCCAACGAGAATTCACCGGAGTAGTTGAAACGTCGTTGGGTAGCATCTCAAGGATAATCTGCCATCTCCTGATTATGAAGAGCATGGCGCCGGCTGCGGACACTCCCACACACGTCGCCCGACGGGTCTGCGGTTCACAGGGTCTGCGGTTCACGCCGTGCCACACAACACTCATGAACATCCAGCACATCCTCAGGACAAACGTGACACCATTCACTTCCATAAACATGTTTTAACAAAAATGCACGGAGATACTGGTATGGAACCTCAACCAGCCCTCCGGGGCTCGTCAACAGGTCCAACACCGCGTGCTCCGTGGCGTAACATGGCCAGACAGGCAGCTGAATTCCCATGGAAGATCATTAGGGAGAATGAAAGATGGAAAAGTACTTCCAAGGAGCCGTGACGGCTTCACTCCGGGGACGCGTGGAGCTGAGCACACGGTGAGCACGACAGGACTCGGTGGGCGCGCGGCACGTGGAGCAGCGGTGACCCTGTCAGCTCAAGCTGCCAGGATGATCATTCAATTCGCCGGCGTGGCTATCCTTGCCAGGCTTCTGGCCCCTGGCGATTACGGACTCGTTGCCCTCGCATTGTCCATTGTCACCTTCGGCGAGATCTTCCGCGATTTCGGATTGTCTTCGGCGGCGATTCAGGCCCCCACGCTCAGCCGCGCCGAACGTGACAATCTCTTCTGGCTCAACACCTTGATTGGCGTCATCCTCACGGCCCTCGTTTTCGCGGCCGCACCACTGGTCGCCAATCTCTCCGGGCATCCGCCCCTCGAGGGGATCACCCAGACGCTCGCCCCCGTGTTCCTCCTCAACGGACTGACCACGCAGTATCGCGCGAATCTGGTGCGAGGCCTTCGCTTCAAGGCCATCGCCGCCACCGAGGTCTCCTCGGCCGCCCTCGGCCTCGTTGCTGCCATCGTCAGCGCCAGCATGGGAGTCGGGTACTGGGCGCTGGTGATCCAGCAGCTCACGGCAGCCGCCTTCCTGCTTCTCGGCATGGCCATCGCGGGCCGCTGGCTCCCGCGCGGATACACCCGCGGCGTATCAATGCGCCGATTCATGCGTTTTGGGATCAACCTTCTCGGGTCACAGATCGTCGGTTACGTGGCCAACAATGTGGACACCTGGACCATTGGCACCCGCTTCGGTGAGGTGACACTCGGTTTCTACAACCGTGCCTTCCAGCTTCTCATGACCCCGATGAATCAGATCCGCACACCGAGCACCACGGTGGCGCTTCCTGTACTCAGCAAGGTCTCACCCGACCAGCCCCGTTTCGAACGCTTTGTTCGTCAGGGCCAGCTCGCACTGGCACTGCCCACCGGATTGGCGATGGCCTTGGTGGCCGGTGGAGCATCCGCCATCATCCCGGTGGTACTTGGCGACGGTTGGGAGGTGGCCACCCCCTACCTCCGTCTCTTCGCCATCGCAGCCCTCTTCCAGACCCTTGCTTTTGTCGGCTATTGGATCTACCTGGCCAGGAATCTCACCAACGTTCTCTTCCGTTACTCCATCGCGACAGCCATTTTGAAGATTGTGTGCATTCTCGGAGGAAGCTACTGGGGCCCCATCGGACTGGCCGTTGGCTACGCCGTCGCCCCCATGCTCGAATGGCCGATCTCCTTCTGGTGGCTCGGACGCCACACCGAGATCCCGCGCCGCGCCCTCTACGGCAACGCCCTTCGCGTGGTGGCACAGGCCGCGATCGTGGGAGCAGCTTCCTACACTGCCACTGAGTTCTCCAGCTCCATGTCGGACGTTGTGAGCCTGCTTCTGGGCGGCGTCGCCGGCATGGTTGCCTACCTCCTCCTCATCGCCCTCATCCCTCCCTTCCGCAATGACCTCAAGCAGGTGTTTGCGATGGCGGCCATGGTTCGTGGCAAGGCCGGGGGAAAGAAGGGTGGCAATAGCCAGTCGCCCGACGAGCACACCGACCCCTCAACTCAGAGCTGACCTCCCAACCCTCTAGGAGCCCAACATGAGCGCACCCTCGCTTCCCCAGGTACCCGTCACGGTCGCCATTCTCACGTTCAAGCGCGAGCATTTGCTCCAGCCCATGGTCGAAGCGGTGGCGCACCAGTGTGTGGAGTTGGACGCGGATATCAGCATCGTCGTCGTCGACAATGACCCGGCTCGCAGCGCCGAACCGATCATCGCGCCGCTGACGCAACGCTATCGCCTCCGCTACGTCAACGAGCCCACCCCCGGCATCGCCGTGGCACGTAACGCCGCGTTGCGTTCGGCGGGCGATTCCCGACTTCTCGTTTTTATCGACGACGACGAACTGCCCGAACCTGGTTGGCTGCGTCACCTGCTGACTCATTGGGAGAAGGCGCGCTGCGAAGTGGTGGTGGGCCCCCAGGACTTCGTTCTTCCCGATCCGGTGCCGGACACCTGGGTGATTGCCTCTGGCCTCTTTGACAACTCGCGCCATCCCACCGGCAGTCGCCGTCAGGGCGCCAGCTCCGCGAACCTCCTGCTCGACCTGGACTTCCTGCGCGCACACAATCTCAGCTTCGATGCCCGGCTGGGACTCGCCGGTGGCGAGGATACGCTGCTCGCCCACCAGATCCTGGCCGCCGGTGGTCGCATCGAGTGGTGCAACGAAGCCATTGTGAGCGAGCCCGTTCCGCTGGAGAGGATCACGCGGCAGTGGATGCGTCAGCGCGTCTACCGTTCGGGTGCCTCCTGGGCGCGCGCCGTCATCGTCACCACCCCCGCTGGCAAGAAGCGATTCATTGCCCGCGCCAAGATCGCCGTCCGCTCTGTTATCCGCATCATCCTCAGCGGTGTGCAGCTCGGCTACGGTCTGCTGCGCCGCGATGAACGCCGAGTGGCCCGCCAGGCCCGCACAATCTACTCACTCGCTGGCGCGCTGTCGGCTCTTGTGGGGGCGCGACAGGTCGAGGACTATTCTCGTAACTGAGTAATGCGGGGCTGGCATCTGCCAGCCCCGCCCCGCATTACTGGGAACGATAGCTCTTATAGGTTGCGCCAGTGGTTCGGCAACCTCCGTGGCATCCGCAGTAGGCCAAGACCTATCCGCGGGATCTCTAATTCAAGAAGGATGTCAGGAGGCGAGCAAGCGGACCCCGGACCGATTCGGAGATCGTCTGATAGGCCTCTCGATAGTGAACATCCGAGAGACGATAGGGATCCTCGATATCGTTGAGAGCATCCGGGCTCCGAAGGCTTCTCAGCCGCACTAGTTGGGCGAGCCGGGCCTTCCTCTCCAGAGGTTCAATGGGGCCATTTTGCTCCGCCAACTCGGTCAAGTCAGCCAGCTCCCTGAGAGTGAACGTGCGGCGAAGAGCCCCAGGAGCCTCCCGCAATACAACGCCGCGATGTTCGCCAGCGGCGGTCACGATGATGTCGCTGTGCTGAATAATCGCCGCACTTAGTTGCCGCGCCCGAAAATGCTGTGCGGGTATGCCGTCCTGCTCAAGCATCTGGCGCATAGATGGATCAATCTCTTCCCCAACCAGGGCCGAGGTGCCAGCGCTACGCGCATGCACACCCGGTAATGCCAAGCTATTGAGAACCAACTCGCCAACCGGTGAGCGGCAAATGTTGCCGGTGCAAACGAACAAAACATTCGTTTCAGCGGGAGAGGCGGCGGTGTTTGCATTGTTCACGTCTGGGTTGTCGCTGTACATCACCTCCTCAGTGTACGAGTTCGCGGCGGGGCTCTCCATTATGAGCGCTCAAACACGCGCTAGCAGTTGCGAATGTCAAGGACTCCCCACAACGGCAGGAACTATGCCCATCGTGCAGCATCTCTTCAGGAGAGCAACCCTCCAGGCGGAGGTGTGGCACACTCAACCCCGTACTTTGTGTGGACATCTCGTGAGAACAGCGTCATTCACGGCTAAAATGGCGGAATGGTCCATAAGGCCACGCGAACAACAAAGGGATTGCTCCGATAGGTTCGGCCGTAGTAAGCCACGACCCGCGGGGCGATCGCTGGATGTCGCTCCACAACTATCTCAAGCAAGTGGGTGCCTTGGCCTCAGTAGTTACGGGGATGAACCCGCTGATGGCAATACCCTTAAATCGTCGAAGGAAGGTCAAGATCAATGACACCTCAGCTCTACTTGCTCGCGCTACGGAAGCGGTGGTGGCTGATCATCGGCCTCGCATTTGTACTCGCCAGTGCCGGCTTCGCACAAGCTAAAATGACTACCCCCATGTATCGGGCTACCGCAGCAAGCTATGCGACCCTTTCACAGGCGGGCAATGTCTCTGAACTAGTCCAGGGCTCCACATATACGCAGAATCTCATGCAGTCCTTTGCGTTGCTTTCTACGACTCCACGTGTGTTGGACCCTGTGATCTGGGATCTTGATCTCGACATGACGGCAGCTACACTAGCGAAGTCCATCACCGCGACGGTTCCGCTCAATTCGTTCATTATCGAGATTCAGGCGGTCAGTGTTGATCCCACGCAAGCTGCCGAGATCGCTGACGCGGTAGCCACAGAATTGGCCGTCACCGCGCAGCAGCTGGCACCCAGCACTACCGGCGGCGCCGCCACTGTTCGTCTTGAGAAGGTTGCTCCGGCAACGGTTCCCATCTACCCGTTCTCGCCAAACACACGGATGCAGGTCATGATCTGGGGTGCCGGCGGTGGAGTGCTCGGCGTTCTTGGAGCCTTGGTATGGGCCTTGACGGACACCCGTGTTCGTCGCGAAGCCGACGTCGAAGCGGCAGCGAAGATGCCCCTCCTCGGTGCTATTCCCCGCGAAAAGAAGCCGCTGCGCGGAGGCAGCTCGGAGCCACAGGTGAGCGAAGCATTCCGCCGTTTCAGGGCGAACCTTGCGTTCGTGGACGCCAGCCGTCACGCCAACGCCATCGTCATTACTTCTCCATCGGCAGGAGAAGGAAAGACAACCACCTCGTGTAATCTTGCAGCTGCTCTCGCTGAGATTCACCCCCGCGTACTCCTTATTGACTGTGACCTGCGCAAACCAACAGTGGCAGATAAGACGGGCCTGCTCGCCGATGCCGGCCTCACCAATGTGCTGATCGGTCAGGTCGGCCTTGACGACGTCGTGCAGTCCTGGGGAAACGTTGACGTCCTGACGTCCGGCCCGGTTCCCCCAAATCCCGCTCAGCTCGTCGAGAGCGAAGCTATGACGGAACTGATCGAAGAAGCCAGGAAGTCCTACGACTACGTTGTGATCGACAGTCCCCCGTTGCTCCCGGTTATTGATGCGGCCATGCTGGCGCAGCGAGTTGGTGGAGCAGTCATCGTCGCCCGAGTCGGGCGAACCACACGCCAGCAGCTCTCTCAGGCAGCCACCAGCCTACGCAATCTGGATGCAGAGACACTCGGCGGAATCCTCGTGGGAACAGAGCAAAGCGAATCCTATTATGGATCCGCCAAGGCGTCGGAGTGACCCCACCATGGTCACCAAGAGTAGCCACTCGCTTGCCGAAGTTTCTGAGGAGGCACCGCCAAGCGACGTCGTAACCCAAAGGGTCGCGCAAGCCTCTGTATTTCTCACAGCATTGCGCTACACCGTCGCGGTGCCGATACCCTTCGGGGTCCTTGTTGGTGTCGCATGTGCTCCGATGTGGCTCGCCTCCCTGCGCAGGTATCGGGGAGCTGTTCTTCTCGCGGTCATGATCGTCTCCTCTGTCATCTGGGGAGTCATTCTCACCTACCAACAGGCGCCATTCAACGGAGGTACGGACTCCCGCGTCATGATGACGTTCTCTCTGCTCATCATCTTCACGTTGGTTGGGTTCGGAACAATCCTCTGGGCACGTGAGCACCTGAGTGAGCGCGCTATTGGCATCGCGGTAGGCCTGGGCATGCTTGCCACCAATATCCTCAATAAATCCGCCATCTCCTCAGTCAACCCGTGGAAATTTGGCATCTCACTGCCTCTGAGCGTGATCATCCTGGCATACGTGGCGGGTTCGCGGCGCTGGCAAACAACTGTCATTGCGTTGCTTGCGCTGGGCGCCGTCAACGTATTGTTCGATTCTCGTTCAGCCTTTGCCACCTGTGTGCTCGCCGCCCTGCTTATGCTCGCCCAACGATGGTGGGGGCGGGCAGATGCCAGCACGGTGCGTTCTCGTGCCATATCACTCTTCCTTGTGGCTGTCACAAGCGCAGCCGTACTGTATCAAGTAACATCCCATCTCCTGATGTCCGGATTCCTGGGAGAGGAAGCCCAGCAGCGCAGTATTGCACAGCAAGAGCTCGCTGGCTCGATGATTGTTGGCGGACGCCCTGAAATGGCAGCCACATGGGCATTGATGCAGCATCGCCCAGCAGGATTTGGTTCGGGTGCCAATGCCTCAACGCTTGATGTCATGGTCGCCAAGGCCGGAATGTGGAAAATCAACTACCAGCCGGACAACGGCTATGTTGAGAGGTACATGTTTGGCCGGGGCATTGAACTTCACTCGGCCATCGGGGACATGTGGGCCTACTACGGCCTCGTGGGCTTGGCATGCGGCATACTCATCGTCATCCTCATCGCGCACGCCCTGTTTGTCCGGCTAGCCACCGGCACCGCTTCCGGTCTCATCATTTTCCTTTCGTGCACCACACTGTGGAACCTACTCTTCGGTCCGCTATGGGAAACCTCGCGTATGTTGGCCGTGATCCTGGGGCTCATACTTCTGCGTCGCGACATCACCACCTCGGCACGCGCCATCATCACAAAGCGCATTATTCGTGACAAGACATCCACATCCACATCCACATCCACAAGGTAGCTTTACAGCTCCAAGACTTTGGATGATGTGGTAGCGCTGGCGCCACTAGAGATCGAGGAGCCGGAATCCATGAGAAGCCGGGCGATCCAACAAAACGACGCCGCACTGGCAAATCCCAGTGCGGCGTCGTTTTGTCTTATCTCCAGAAGCTTGTTACTGCCGTGCCTTCAGCCAAGCCGGATTGAAGAGGAATCGTGCACGAGAACCCAAGATGATGGTTCCCATGAGCATCGAGATCGAGACCAGAAGGACCGTGAGTAGCGGGGGAATCACGGAGGAGGCGATGCCCATATGGTTAATGATGAGCGAATCCAACCCAACGGCCTTGACGATCAAGCTGATAGCGGAGATCCCAAAGATATGGAAGATGTACACGGGAAGAGTCTGCCTACCGATCCATGAACAGAGCTTCGAGATCGGCCCATTCAAAGGAATCAGAGGAATCAAATAGGCGATCGCGACAATCGCGATCAGGGAGAGAAGGGGATGCAGAACCCCTTGGAGTTCGAAAGATGCCGCACCTGCGTAGGCTGCGACATAGAAAAGCCCCCATCCCGAAGCCTTGAGCGCCGATGTTGATTCCATCATCCGATCAAAAACAGGACGCCCAAACGCTCCCGCAAAGTACCAAATGAAGTTCTGAGTAATCGATCCGACCTTCAGCGCATCCAACGGCTGCGGGATCAGCGGAACGAAGAAATCGTTCAAAGATGGAGTGAAGAATGCCAACGCGAACAGCGGGATCGCCAACCAGACCGCCGACTTACCCAAGACGCGCTGGAATCCCCAGCACAGAAGGAAGTAGAAGGCCAAGGCCCAGAGATACCAGAAGGACGTAGGAAGAATCACTGCCAAGAAGAAGTTGCCCCACGAAGGGTGCTCCCCACCTCCAGGAGACGGGATCCAAAGCCTCAGGAGGAAGAGCGCAGTCCAGAACATGTAGATGTACATCATTCCGTACGTGCGCGCTCTCGATTGTGATAGCGGGCGCCGGAGGGCGTTGGCCACAAGGTAACCGGAGATCAAGAAGAAGAGTGGCATGCGGATCGGGCTCAAGAACTCAGACACCTGCCACCAAAAGGTAGCTGGCCCCTCGTTGAACTGATCCTCAATCCACAATGTTGAGTGGCGCAAGACCACAAGGATCATACAGAGCCCTTTAGCGGCATCAATCCAGATTTTGCGTGTGATCATCTATCGCATCCCCACATTGTTCATCTTTGTACCATAATTGTCATATCTAAATGTATAGCACTGTCGATTGCTTGTCGCACCAACAGTCCCCCAAATGGACCGAGCTAGAATATCAGCTTAAATCGCTACAATCTGGCGGAAATGTAGAGATGTCAACCACATCGCAACCGGTTGCTTCACACCCTATGTGAACTCCAACTATCTACTTGTTCACACATGACGTTGGTCATATATTGTGATCTTTTTATAACAAAATGTTGTATTCACGACTGTGACTTGGCCCGCAAGTCCTTGGATAGCTGAATCCAACTCGGGCATGATTGGCAGCGGCCGAAAGGCTACGCGACGGCCCCGCGTACCAAAAATACAGATATGGAGCCACTCATTGTCCGCCTCAAATTTAATAGAGCCACAGACCACAGCTCCCCGACTCGAACGGACATCCTCCCAAGCAAGCCCTAAATGGTGGCACTTGAGCCCCCAGAAGTTCGGTGCTGTTGTCCTGTGTGCTTCGTTGGCTGCTGGCACAGTTCCTGCGGTCGCCACAGAAGAACCCGCTGATCCTGCAGCAACGGCAGTCGTAGCAGATCCCACTGAGCCCGCGCTTGCGGAAGAAACGGATCCCGTCGTCGTCGAAGGCAGCGAATCCGAGGTTGTGGAGGAGACTGAACCCACGATCGCGGAAGAAACTGAACCCTCCGAACCGGAGACGGTTGAAACCTCCGAAGACGGCAACGTCGTCGTCCCAGAAGAAGACAACACCGATACTCCGGACGATCTTGCTCTGCAAAGTGAACCGGCAGCCGTGCAACAGGGTGTCGCCCCGCTTTCCGCGAGCACTCAGGCCCTGACCACCTGGAATGACACATTCAACCGGACCTCGTCACAGGGATGGGGAAGCACCTACTCATCGCAAGGATCGTCGTCAAAGACCTCCTTCTCCACCAACGGTTCATTGGGTCACATCCAAGTTCCCGCCGGTCATACAGCGGTTGCAAATGCCGTCGGTTTCGCCGGACAGAACATCAATGCCAAGGTCACCGTCAGGGTTTCTGCCGTTCCGACCTCTGGTTATGGAACCTTCACCGGCTTGAACCTGCGCGTTTCCAACGGATCCTTCTACCGTGCAACCCTGCGACTCGCCCCGGGTGGAGTCGCGGCCATCAAGATCGAGCGAGTGGGCGCAGCCAGTGCGACCCTGGTCCAAGACATCAAGTTGCCTTTCACTCCCAAGGCCAGCACGGACTACAACTTCGAGTTCGAAACAAACGGAACGTCGAAGGTTGAACTCAATGCCCGCGCGTGGCCGGTCGGAAGCACCACCCCCGCATGGCAGGCAAAGACCACCGACTCCAGCGGATCGCGGATCACAGCTAGCGGCGGCGCAGCAATTCGCTCCTACGTTCACGGAAGCGGCTCGACCATCACCTTTGGTTACGACAACTTCAAGATGAGCCCCCTATCGGGCACCACACCGGTAGAACCAGAAGTACCAACCAATCCGGCTCCCCCGGCAAACAATCTCCAAGCGTCCATCCGGGCCAATGCCGGATCCGTAGCCGTGGGCACGGCAAACTATCCCGTGCCATCCGGTGCCGTATTCGTTCGTCCTGCTGGAGACAATTCCGGCACGGGAACGCAGGCCAATCCCTACGGAAGCCTCAAGAAGGCTCTCAATTCTGTTCCCACCGGTACAACCATCGTGCTTCGTGGCGGAACCTACCACGAGAGTGTCACCGTACCCTTCTTCCGCAAGCTGACGATCCAGCCCTACCCGGGTGAGGCAGTCTGGCTCGACGGAGCCGAAACACTCTCCTCATGGACGCAGAGCGGATCGACCTGGCGCACCAAGTGGACCTACGATTTCGACAATCGCGTCTCCCACACCAAAGGCAAGCACGAGGAATGGTTCATCAACCCGGCCTACCCGGCGAGCCGCTACCCCGAGCAGGTATGGATCAACGGTAAGAAGCTCACTCAGGTGCTGTCCGTCGGCGAAGTCCGTGAAGGTACCTTCTTCGTGGACGGAAAGAACGACTGGCTCTACATCGGCGCCAATCCTTCCGGCAAGAAGGTAGAGGCATCCACCCTTCAGCAAGCTCTCGCCATTCAGGGCGAGGGAACCACGGTTCGCGGCATCGGAGTCAAGCGCTACGCCGCCCACCTCGCCCTCATGGGCGCGGTCAGTTCCCAAGTCGCGAATATCAGGCTCGAGAACATGGTCATCACCGACAACTCCATGGTGGGCCTCTCCGGCTGGAATCCCAACCAGGTGTGGAACAAGCTCACTGTCACCAACAACGGCCTCCTGGGAATTGGTGCTGGAAGCGCTGACGGTCTGAAGATCACCAACTCCCTCGTGACGGGCAACAACTCCGAGCGATTCAATGACAAGCCTGTATCCGGTGGTATCAAGATCACCCGCTCCAAGAACGTCTCCGTGACGGGTACCGTTGCCGAGCGCAACATCAACTCCACCGGTATCTGGTTCGACGAATGGAACCAGGGCGTTGTAGCCGCCAACAATATCGCCAACGACAATGGCCAGTACGGTATCGAAGTCGAAATCACCGATACCTCACTTGTTGCAGGAAACTACCTGCTACGCAATGGTGTCGCAGGCGTGTACGTGCTGGGCGCAAGCAACGCGTCGATCTGGAACAACTCCATCACTGGTGAAGCCGGTCGACCCATCTACGGATTCCTGGACAACAGAGCGGGCAGCCGCACAGATATTCCGGCCGATCTCCGCAACCTCTCCATCAAGAACAACGTGGTGAACCTCGGAACCAACAACTGCCCGTATCTCATCGATGACGCTCTGAACAAGATGTACTGGACGGACAAGGCATTTAACCTTCAGTCCAACGGCAACGTATTCCGCAAGAGCTCAACCAATTCCAACATCGCCTGCATGGCTGTTGGGCCCCAGCACGTCGTCGGTATCAAGACGCATGCTGAGCTCATTGCCGGTGGTCAGGAGAAGCAGTCTGTCGTCTTCGACGGCGGCGCCGCGATCTCCAACACGGATGGAACTCTGACTTCTCGCACCACTGGTGTCCAGTCGCAGGTTGCTCAGGCCATCCCCGCCAACGTCGCCAGCATCCTCGGCGTTTCGTCAGGGACCAAGCAGCTCGGACCGACTCGTAACCCGTAATCGATCGCCGTTTGCGTTGAATGGCTTTCAGGGCAATCGGGGGACGTAGGTAATAAACGAAAGTGGCCCAGCAGTTCGCGCTGCTGGGCCACTTTCGTTTGCTGGGGCTTTGTCGGAATCCGTCAGTTCCCGAATTCTTGCACGAGCGATCGCACGGTCATCGCCTATTGGCGCAACCTCTTGTGTCACACGTGCTCGTGAAAAGAGGCGGGGCTGTATCAGACGGTCAAGCAACCTTCTGATACAGCCCCTCGCGCTATGGCGTGACCTCTTCCTGACCGGCCAGATCATCGCCGGCTTCATCCGTGACAGCTTCCGGTGTGCTTGCCTGCTCGTCATCCTCAACCGGAACCTCTTGCGGTGTGAGGGCCTCAGGCGTGATCACTGGAACTGCATCCTGGGCAACTTCCGGACTTTCTGGCGGAATAGTAGCCTCGGGAGCCACCGGTGCCTCGGGTGCCTCGACAACTACCTCCGGCGAGGTCACCGCTTGAGGCGCCTCGGGAACGTCAGCCAGCGGAGCTGCCTGCGCCGCGGGCGATGGAGCAAGGTTGGTGACTCGGTAGTTCTTGAACGCGATCGTAGCGCTTGCGGGCCCTGTCCCAGCACGGGAATAGAACAGCCCCACGTATCCTGCACCCTGAAGAGCAGGCGTAGAATCGGTCACGCTCGACTGCCAGTCGGTGGGCTCAGCAGAGCCTTCCTTCCACACCTTCGTCCGGATCGTCGTCGGGCTGGTCCCTGTCACTTGCATCTTCAGGTTGAGAACCTCACCCGCAGCCCAACTCAAACCGGCGACTTGAGTAGCCGTGAAATTCGTTGTACCGCGGCGTGGCACAATCCAAACGGTCCCGTCAGCCTTCAACCTCAAACGCACTTGGTAAGCGGTATCAGCGGACATGCGAGAGGAAATACCCACATAGGATTCTCCCCCGTCCGATGGAACGTTAGTGAGCGAGAACTTCACCGAAGACTCGGTGTCCTGCGCCGAAACATCCTTGAGCGTTAACGTACGGGCAAAACCGTTCGGCAACGTGATCTTTCCCGAGCCATCAACTGATGCCCTCGATGGAATTGGCGCCCAAGTAGTCCACTCACCCCCGGTATCGGCATTTCCCCAACCGGAGGCCACATTGCGACCGAAATCATCGGCGGCAACTGTGCCGGGGATTCCCGGATCCACAGGTGGAGTTACCGTGCTCTTTCCAAGGGAGTAGTGCTTCGCCACTTGCGCGGAGGACAATACGGAGGGATAGATGGCAACATCATTCATGAGTCCAGTGAAATACACGGAACTCGGATTACCCGGCCAGCTCTTCATAGCGTCGCCACCAATCCTCCAGTAGCCGGTAAACGCCGCTCCTTGAGTGATGTCCGCCCTCGCACCAACCAACTCACCATCAAGGTAGAGTTTCATGCCGTCACTTCCGAGGGTGGCAACTACATGGTGCCACTTGCCGTCGTTGTACGACTTGGCACTGGTAATGGCCGTCTTGCCTCCGGAATTAACTCCGAATGCCACCTTCCCAGCGTTCGTCAGATAGACATTCCGGTCAGTATTGGCCGAGTTCGCGCTCAGTGTGCTGCCGTAGCCAATAAGCTTGCCACCCGAAGTGGTTGTGGTATTGAACCACAGCTCCTGGGACATGTCGCTCGACAGAGCAGCCTTTGCCGAGCTGGAGACAATGCTCGTGTTTGTACCAACGAAGCTCGAGGAGGATGCAATCGATCCAGTAACTCCTCCCGGAGTCACCGTGGAGACCTGGGCTCCGTAACGAGGAGGGTTGCTCCCCGCCAAGTTCACCGTGGATCCACCCAGCTGGTAGTACAGCGTTGGATTATCGGAGAGCACCGCTTGAGGGTAGGACTGTTCCGGTCCACCCGGGTGAGTGACTGTCACAGGATTGGTGCTTGTTCCGGTCAAACCATTGCTATCCGTCACTGTCAGCTTGACCTGATAGGTGCCGGGTGAGGCATAGGTGTAGGCCTTTGTTGGGCCCCCGGTAGCCGTATTCCCATCGCCGAAGTCCCACTCGTACGAGGTAATCGTGGCGCCCTGCATAGCGGAGGAAGTCGAAGCATTGAAAGCAACCTGAAGGTTCGTCGGATTGGCGACGAAGTTGGCCGTCGGCGGCTGTGCAATACTACCGCTGAAGTGATGTGCCACCTGCTC
Source organism: Ancrocorticia sp. (assembly GCA_047602305.1). Lineage (GTDB taxonomy): Bacteria > Actinomycetota > Actinomycetes > Actinomycetales > Actinomycetaceae > Ancrocorticia. The sequence goes on along the minus strand of JASGHO010000001.1, from coordinate 3,679,367 downwards.
GGCAGTCAACGCCTTGGCATAAACCGCTGCATCACCGATCTGACCATTGAAGTAATTGCTTCCGGCCCACGCATTATCACCATCGCCGCCCACACGCCAGTAGCCCCTGAAGACTCGGCGCAAGGGCGTATCAGTGCGTTCACCGACAAGCTGACCATCAACGTAGAGGCGCATGGTGGAACCTTCCAAGGTTCCGACAACATGATGCCACTTGCCGTCATTCACCGCGGTGGCGGACTTGAGGACCGCGTTAGGCGAGTACTTGAGACCAAATGACAGAAGATTCTGCTTGTCGATGTACAGGGTCCGATCGTGGTTGTTACTGTTTCCCGTTGACTTGTTTCCAAAGCCGAGGAGCTTACCTCCGCCGCTCTTGCTGGTCTTGAACCACATTTCAAGCGAGAAATCGTAGAGCGACCTTGTCGCGACGGACGTAGAGCCATAGGACGAGTTGGTGCCTGCAAACTGTGTTGTCTGAGACTGGTGTGGTCCTGCTACTGCCCGCGTTGTTCCGGCCAGTGTCAGGTCCTCGTTGCCGACCCAGTCGTACGATACCGTGCCCTCTGGCTCATTCAAACGCCAGTAATGCAGGGGCGAATCGGCAATCACCTTGCTCGCGACCGTGCTTACTGGGGCAGCGGCCGGGGCGACTGCCTCGGACCAGCTGGAATGTGCCTGATTTCCCTTCGGATCGGTCACGAGAACCTTGTAACGAACCGTTTGACCCGGAGTTGCGCCCGTATCGATGATGGAGAAACCTGTGCGGTCATACCAACGCGAATCACGAACGCCATCATAAATGACGGTATTCGTGTTGTTACGGTAAACGATATAACGCAACTGGTAATCGTCTCGGTCGTAATTGCCAGGAACACTGACACGCATGCCCGTATGGGGAACTGACGTAAGAATGGGAGCACCATTTGCTGAACCAATCATCGGCCCCTGTTTGTCCGCCGCTGAGCGTCGAGCAAAACGCACAATCCCCTGCTGCGCTTTGTTGTTCACCCGGAGGAACTCGCCGGCGTACAACACATACTTATCGGTACCTGTCACAGACCAGACGGCCTGGCTCGCACCCGTGAACGTCCCCACCTGGAACTCCGGACGGAATGCGTACATTGTCGGACTGGGCTGCCCCGCATAATCAGCGCTGACGTTCACCCCCGTGGCAAAGTTCGTGTTTGCCGACGCATGGTGGTAGATCCAGGGACTCACATTGGGAACATTGCCCATGCTGTCACAGTTGTGCTTGTGCGAAGCCACATAGACGACCTTGTCATTGGGCCAGATGTCGTACGAATCGCCCTTACATGCATCAAACCAGAGAATGTTGCCTTCCCAATCGGTATGAACTCCACCTTCAAACTCACTGGTACTCATGTAGTCATACGCGACAGCATAAATACCTGAAGCATCGGAATTGAGTCGGTAGATCGAGGAGTTCGGACCCGCATTGCGGACCACATCATTCAAAGGGAAAGGCAATAGTTCGTTGGTTGCCACATTCAACCGTGCCAGTCCGAAACCTGGACTGTCAGAACCATTCACACTGGTGAAGCTTCCTCCGATGACAACTTGTGTCCCGTCGGGAGAGACCTCGATACCACGAATATCACCGTCGGGAATTGTGGCATTGAGAGGAGTGTTGGTGGTTCCGGTACGAGTATCCACACCGACAAGCCGGGTGCGGCTCTGATTATTCACGGTGGTAAACATGCCACCCATGTACACGGTTGTTCCGGTGACCGTCACCACTGTCGCGTTGTAGTTCAGGACGGGGCGCCACGTTTTCAGAGCACCGCTTGCCGTATCGAAGGCAGCCGCACGCAATCTGCTCTGACCATTGACCGAGGTGAAAGTACCCACGATGTAGAGCGTCTTGCCGTCAGGGGATACCTCAACATCGTAGACCTGACCATTGACGTTGGGAGCAAACGGCAAGAGTGCACCCGTATCGATGTTGTAGGCCAACACATGGTTACGATTCACTTCATTCTGACCGACCGCGGAACCTGCGGGACGCGCCTTGGAAAAGTTACCGACGGCGTAGACGGTTGAGCCTACGATCTCCTGCTGCCAGACGACGCCGTTCATCTGCGGTGCCGGAAGAGCATCTGCACTCACGGTATCCGCATCAGATATCGATACGGCAGCCATTTCCCCTGGAGCCGCCGATGCCGCGGGAGTAAGCACAAGCCCTCCGGTTATTGCGGTGGCAACTGCCGCTAGAACGGCGGTGAACCGCCGTCTCAGAGAATTCATGCTTCCCCCTATTGTTTGCTTTGACTCAAGCTCCAACCGCGGTGCCGACGATCAGCGCTCAGCCACATGCGTATAGCAATCTATCGATTTGTTATTGCCCAAAGTACCACTTTGTCACTATCCAAAAGTACTCCTCTAGTATCCCCCAAAAGTAGAGTCTCGTCACTCGCAAAATGTACTAGATCGCCATTTCTACAGGCGCTCACCCTGCCATTCGTTTGGAACTTCGTCGATAAGCTAGTTCCACGCGAGCAAGAACGACGGCGGGACACCACTCTCTCTCGGGACATTCTGCGAGGTTATGGGCACAATATAGGCGTTTGGAACTGACATTAACATACCTCGTGGAGGGATTCGCGCACATGCACTTCTGTTCTGACCTATCAACACCATTCGACGTCGATTCCACAGATTTTTCCCTCTCATTGAGAACATGGGCTCCAAATAATGAGACACAACAACACGCGATGATGTCCTCCAGAGGCAAAAATCGAGCGGCGCGGAACGACAAACCATCGTTCTACGCCGCTCGACAGACACACCATGACGAGTCGGACACCCTCACGAGAACCTCAACGTTGGAAGCTCCGGACTTCTGTGTTACGTCACTGAAACCATCCAGCAACCCAACTGCCATCCGCCCCACTCCTCAACGCGGAGAGGACTTCACGATCCCGCCAATAGGTTATTGCCTACTTCGGAACCGCTCCCTGGAACGCGATCACCCTCGCGTCGGAAACAAGATCAACATTCACCTGGACGTTGTCTCGCTCGGCTGAAGGAATAGCGAACACCAGGGTTCCGCGTATCGTGCCATCCGGCTCCACGGTTCCCACCAGAGGGCGCGTCTGCTCAGTTGTGACAGCTTCAGCCGGAACACTCTTGTCCCCATATTCGGCCGTGACCACCAAGGTGGCCAGATCGAGGGGCTCAGTTCCGCTGTTGTGCACAAACACATCGAATTGCACAGAGGGGCCGCCTACTTGCCCGGGAAGCGAGCCGGCATCCTCGACCGAAGTAAATCCATCGAGCCACACCGTAACATGCTTCGTTTCTTCCACTACAGCATCATCGAGTTCCACGGCCGGAAGGACCTGACGCCCGTCAACATCCTCCGGTTTTCCCGGATCGACAGCCTCAGGAAGAGGAACGTCCACCACTTCAGGTTCTGTCTCAAAGGGTGTTTCGACGGCGGTGGGTTCTTCAGTTGCCAGCTGCGGCGCCTCGGTGCTCGGAGATTCTCCGCCTTCCGCTCCTGCTCCCCCACCATTACTGGTGCAGCCGGCCAGTGAAAATGCTAGTGCTGCCACTGCGATAGCAGATCGCAGAGATCCTCGGCGTACTCTCATGTCGCCACTCTTTCTTTCTAAACCAGCCCACCACCATGGCGAGTGTTCGCAAGTTATCACATTGTTCCGCTTGATCCAACGGTTTGGTTCCAGCGGTCTGGTGTGGGAGACGCCAATGGGTTCTGACCCATTGGCGTCTCCTCAGCGTTACGAGGCGGCCTGAGCCTTGCGAAGATGCTTCAGCCCCGCACACGTCCCCTTGACGGCCGCCCAGACGTGCTTGGGCGAGACAACCGCGAGGCGCGAACCTCCACTGAGCAACACCTGCTTGCCGTAGCGGTAGCTGAGGCGCTTCCAATGCCGCTGCTGCTCCGGCGTCAGGTTACGCGCGGCGAAGACAAGGCGGTTACGGCAGTTGTAGTAGATGTAGGTGGGTGATTTGGTGCTGACACGCGACTTCGACTGGGTGCCACCCTCTTCGTGGACAACGGTGACCGTGTCCTCAAGATGAAGGGTGCCCCCACGAGCCACCATCGCCCAGGAGATGTCCACATCTTCCCAGTACAGGAAGTACTCTCCCGCGAAGCCTCCGCAGGTGCGCCAGGCTTCCAACGTGAAGGCCAGGCAGGCACCGGTGAGCCACGGGTGAGGCGCGGTGGCGAAGTCCGCACGCCTGGTTGTGCCCTGCTCGATGTTCACTTCTTGGCCTGAGTAGTTCAGTGACCCGTCCGGGTTCGAGGTGAGAGGGGCCACGAGAGAACCCGGGTGGGCCAGCGAAGATTCGACCATTCCGTCGAAGCTCTCGGGAGTCATGATCGCATCGGGATTCAGCACAATAACGACGGCGGCGCCGTCGGCAAAAGCCCGCTCCACGCCCAGGTTGACGCCGTCGCCAAATCCCAAGTTTGTCTCGGGAGTGAGCACCGTCCAGCCGCGCCGGGCCCCGAGATCAGTGATGCGCGCACGCTCGTCCGCCCCGGAGAAGTTGTCCACAACAACCACGTGAGCCCGATCCGGAAGCTGAGCGTAGTTCTTCTCAAGAAGATCTGCGGAACCGTAATTCACGACGACGATCCGGGCGTCCGTAGACATCGCCATAGCTGCCTCCTACTTGGCTTGTCCGAGAGCACGCACGTCGCGGAACCACTTCGGCAGTGCCAGGAAGAGGAAGCCGACCGTCGCGACCGTGATGAGACCGTAGATCGACACGAACACGAGTGGCGCGCCGTAGAGAGCGAAGGCCAGGCACAGCACTCCGTAATCGGTGGGCAGCACGATGACCGACCGAAGCCAGGGCATCCGGCCCTCGGTGGGCGCCTGGGATGTCACGCCATGGGCGCGTCGCAGCTGCTCGGTGAGGATCATGGCAAAGAACATGACGGACGAGGTGATGCCGTTGACGAGGGGCACCAGCAGCCAGAACGAATCGACGACGTCGAAACGGTAGAGTCCGACGAGAAGAGCCAGCGGCAGCGTCACCACCTTGATGGAATCGACGATGTGGTCCAGCCATTCACCGGCGGGGCTTCCCTTGCCGGTCAAGCGAGCCACCTGGCCGTCGGCAGAATCCCATGCGTATCCCAGCACGAGAAGGATCATGACCACGAAGCCAAGCCACCAGCTCGGGGGAAGAAGGACCAGGAGAGCAACACCGGTGAAGGTGTGCAGCGCACTGACACCCGTCACCTGGTTGGGGCTCAGTCCCGCCTTGAAGGCGCCGGCGGCGAGCAGTCGACCAATCTTACGGTTGACGAATCGCGAGTATGCCGGTGCGCCGCGCGCGGCACCCTTCTGGGCGGCCGCGAGGCGCCGAACAACGTCAAAATAGCTCTCGTTCACAGATGCGTTCACTTTCCTGATTCCTTCACGTTGCGACGACGGCGACCGAAGTGGGTCCCGGGTGTTGTTCCGGCGTGCAGCCGGAAAGCAAGATCTTCGTACCCATCGGCGACAAGGTCCCAATCGTACGCGCGGGCGCGTTCACGCAGCTGTGCTCCGCGGGTGCGTTGGCCCGAGACATTGCTCTCGGCCTCTTCGATCAACCGAGCCACATCTGCCGACGTGGAGAAGTACGTGCCGGCCTCTCCCACCACTTCGCGGTTGAAGGAAACGTCAAAGGCCGAGGTAGCAGCACCGGCGCCGATGGCGCGCAGCAGCGATGGGTTGGTACCGCCCACGGAGTGTCCGTGCTGGTACGTCAATGCGTTGGCATACAGCTGATCGAGCAGCTCCTGGTCCCACACGCCACCGACGAGGCGGACACGGGGGTCGTTTCCAGCAATCGCATTGATCTTCGCGATGTACTCATTCGCGTAGGGAGCAGATCCCACCACGACGAGCGGCAGCTTGGCGTTGGAGCGGACGTACCCTTCCACGATGAGATCGACATGGTTTTCCGGTTCGAATCGGGCCACCACCAGATGGAAGGAATCCGGAGCGAGATCCATCTCGGCCAACTTGGAATGGCCCGCATCCTCAAGGATCGGGGCGCCGTAGGCAATGAGCTCCGTGGGAACGTTGTACTCGTTCGTGTAGTAATCAGCGATTCCCTGGGCGTCGGCAATGAGGGCGTCGGACATCCAGACCGAGGCCGTCTCAGCGCCGCGGTAGTAGAGCTGGCCACCCTTACCCCACTTGCCGCGCTTCCACTCAAGTCCATCCACATGCGTGGCAACGGGGATTCGAGCAGCTCGGAAAATAGGGAGGAAGGGCGAGTTGGCGGCGTTGAAGATGAAGCCGACATCGGTGCGATGCGCAGCCAGATGGACTGTGGACAAAGCCGTGTGGCTCAGTGTCTCCAGGCTCCGCTGCCGCAGAGCGGGAAGCGTCACGAGCTCCATTCCGCGGTAGCTGTCCTTGACTTCCGAATTACCCGTGCGGCAGTAGACGCGAACACGATGGCCGCGATCCGCCAGGCGGACACCGATCTCCTCAATGGCGGTCTCGAATCCGCCGTAGCGCGCGGGAACTCCACGAGTTCCCACCATTGCGATCGATAATGAACTCTTCATCAGCCAACTCCCCGTGTGTTATCAAAGTACCGCATCATCTCAAGATCGCGGGTCATGTACCCACCTCTAAGTCTTCCCACAGTTATCCGTTTCCTGTTCCGATCAAATCTCGAACCAAGCCATGTCGCGCCGGAACGCTCCACGCCTACGGTCGAGTTCAGTTAATTCTCCGAGGTAACATGAGCCGCCTCTCAAAGTGATGTCTTTGTACATAATAGTGGCTTAGTTGGCCTCAATGGATGTAATAATGGTGTCAGATAGGGCACGATTTGTATCCTAATCTTACAAAATGTCTTTTCAAAGGAATTTCAGGTGGCACAACAGCGGAAAACAGTTCTGGTAGCACATCCTTCACCCGACCTCTACGGCTCAGACCTCCAGCTCCTTGAAACCGTCACCGGATTTGTCGATGCTGGCTGGCGCGTTGTAGTAACAATCCCCGAAGAGGGGCCATTACTACCCCTTCTGGCTGAACGCGGTGCTGAGATCCTTGTGATCCCCGTTCCCGTTCTCCGCAAGGCGCTCCTGCACCCACGGCGAATCCTCGGCTTCCTTCGCGACACGGTCACGGCCACGCTCGGCGGCCGACGACTTCTGCGCAAGATTCGCCCACAGATCGTATGGGTCAACACGCTGACCATCCCGGTGTGGCAGCTGGCGGCTTTGGCCGCCCGAACTCGCTCCGTTGTTCACGTCCACGAAGCTGAGGAGGACGGCTCTCGGATCGTCCGCACAGCTCTCGTCTCCCCCCTTTTCCTTGCCAAGATCGGGGTGGTGAACAGCAAGGCTGCCACGCGCGCAATCACCGATGTCCTTCCGCCGCTGAAGAACAAGCTCGAACTCGTCTACAACGGGGTTCCCGGGCCCGAGGGTGAAACCACACCCCGTCCCGCACAGGAGGGTCCCACGCACATCGCCCTCGTGGGAAGGCTCAGCCCCCGCAAGGGAACCGATGTCGCTCTCGAAGCCGCCGCACAGCTGCGCTCGCAGGGCTACAACATTCATCTCGATCTCTACGGTGCGATCTTCCCCGGATACGAATGGTACGAGAAGGAGCTGCGTGAACGCGCCGCTAAGGAAGACCTCGCGGGTGCCGTGACATTCCACGGATACGTGCGGCCGGTATGGAATTCTCTCGCTGCCGCAGACATCGTCATTGTTCCTTCGCGTGTCGAACCGTTCGGAAACGTGGCCGTCGAGGCACAGTTGGCCTATCGCCCCCTGGTGGTCTCCGCTGTTCAGGGACTCGTCGAGATCGTGACCGACGGCGTCAACGGGCTGCACGCTCAGCCCGAATCGGGCAGCGATCTCGCCCGGGCTCTCAAGGAGCTCCTTGATGATCCAGAGCGTGCCGCCGAGCTGGCACGTGCCGGCTACGAGAATTCAACGTCTCGTTTCACCGTCGAGCGTTACCAGCAAGAAGTTGCACGGGTCCTGGCGCAGGCAGCTGACGCAAAGTAAGAAGACGCAAAGTAAATTGAGCAAAGAGTGGCCCCGGATCTGGTGAGATACCAGATCCGGGGCCACTGTTCATAAAAACCTCAGCGTGTCCTATAAAAGCCTCAGCGCGTCCAGCGAGCACCCCGCACAGCTTTGCCTTGGCGGGCAGCTTCACTCACCGTGATCGAGGTGAGCCCCTGGCTGCGGTAGTGTTCCAGAACTTCTCCCGCCCACCGAGCACGATCAAGATTGGGAGGAGGAGCATCGGCGCTCGCGCCATCCATTGCCCCGGCGATCCCGTCGTGTCCGAGAACAATGTCTCCGGGCCGCGCGGAGATCTTTGACCAGCGCTGCTCGCGAGTCTCTTGAGCCCAATCATGCAGCGTTGGGCCCCACAGCATGACGTCCATACCGGCGGAACGTGCCGCACGCCAGATACTCAGATCATGCGCCCCGTAGGGCGGTCGGAACCAGCGAACCTGCACGTCAAGCGCAGCTTCCAGCTCCGCTTTTCCCCGTACTATTGAGGCCGCGGCCTCGCTGTGGCTCAACGTGGTGAGTCTGCGATGATCGAGCCCATGCAGGGCAATCTCGTGCCCGGCATCTCGCACACTGCGAGCAATCTCCGGGTAGCGGCGAACCCGCGTGTCCAACATGAAGAAGGTCGCTGAAGCTCCGGCATCCGCGAGCACATCAAGAAGCGCGGGTGTCACCTCGGGATCCGGGCCGTCGTCGAACGTCAGAGCAATCGCCGAATCGATGCCACGAAAGCGAAGAACAGAACCAACAGGACTAGTCACGATATCAAGGCCGCGACGTACCAAGGTGCGTGCGCGTCTCTTCAACGAACTCATGAAGACTTCGATTCCTTCCGTGCATACTCGGAACGAACGCGTCCCAAACCACCCGCGATCATGCCACGGCCGCGGGATGTCAGCTTCCACCCTCGTGCATTCAGTGAAAGATTTCGTGTGAGTTTTCCGGCCGCAACTCGCACCAAACCAACAACTACGCGGACAGCACCGCCAGCGACCAGAACGAATCTCACGCCCCATTGGCGCACGCCTGAAGCGTGGCGGAGGCGTGTGGTTGCAGCCGTGTTGCCATGGAACCACTTGCGCTTGAGTACCCACTCACGAGTGCTGCGATCAGCGGGAACCACATCAATGACGCCGGCTTCATCACAGAACACGATGTTCCCACCCTTGGCAATAAGAGTTGTTGTGAACAACGTGTCCTCACCACCAGATAGTCCGAGAGAACGATCAAATTCGACGCCGTAGGTGCGCACTTGGTGAAGGTCGAGGAGGAGATTACCGGATGACGCCGCGTTCAGCGGAGTCCCAGTTGGGTGATGAGGGCGATCGAAGAAACCACCGGCAATAATCCAATCGCTTGGAGCGACCTCGTAGCGGGGGATCACACGCCCGGCAACCGCTGACGGGTGCCCGAAGTTACGCCACGTGTTGATCATCGTGAGCAGCCACTCACCGACCGGTTCTTCGTCGTCGTCGATAAACTGAAGCAAATCGAATTCGACGGCCTCATCCAGGCAACGCTGGCGAGCAGCCGCAATGCCCGGCGTCGGTTCGTTGACGTAACGAATTGCAGGGTGACGGCCATCCGCCAAGGGTTCAGCCGAACGCCCGGGATCGTTGTCAATGACCAGTATCTCGGCTCGGATATCCGAGGGAAGAGTATCAAGCTGGGCAAGTAGCCGCGGGAGCAACTCCTCAAGAGACTCATTTCGCTTGAAGGTCAATACTCCAATGGCGACGGACAGATCTGGCACGCCTTCTCCTCTCGTTCGGACCCATCTGAATTGTACCGTAAGTTGCGAACGATTGATCCGGTTTCTCACGACAAACAAAATGGGCCCCAACCCGAAGGTCAGAGCCCATTGTGTTCTCAGCGGCGGTACCGCTGAACTGTGGAGATGGCGAGAATTGAACTCGCGTCCGACGAAGCATGCCCAAGTATTCTCCGGGTGCAGTCCGTTAAATCGTTGTTTTCGGCTCCAGTGCTCTCACGAACAAGTCACTGACGAACTTAGTCACGTAAGTGTTCCGAGCAGGCCCGTGACCTACCTGCTCAGCAGTGGCTTTCTAAAACGACGCCAGGCTCCGAGGAGAAAGCACCCTCAGACTGACGGATTTCGGAGCTCGCTCAGGCGGCGAGGGCGAAATCGGTGCGCTTTTCAGTGGCACCTATTGGTTTACAGAGAATCGTTTACGAGATGACTCTGCATCCTCGACCCGCTTCCCTTCGACAAACATTCGCCGTCGAAACCGATCATCCCCTTATTCAGTTATTACCCGGCTGCCCGGTGCGCGCCCACGAGGGGTGCTCACCTAGTGTAACACCACCGCTGACGAATCTATTCCCGGCAATTTCGGCGACGACGTGACCCGACGACGACGTCACAATCCACCAGTACGTCACCGCGCCGTACGGCGCGTCCGTCAACTCGCCGATAACTGCCCTTAGCGCTGGATATCGCCGATATAAGGGCGATATCTGACGCTAAGGGCAGATGTCGATTCTCGTTCTTGCAACGCGGCCCCTCTTGCCGACGACGACGTCACAATCCACCAACTCGCCGAGATTCAGTAACCCTCACCCATTGATGATGTCCATGATCTTCTGGTAGCCCACGGGCAGGTTGATGCCGGCAATCGAGGATGCCTCGGTGCTGGGAAGCAGATGAACTTTGCCGCCCGCAACCGCGGGAATGTCGGCGACGGCCGGGCTACCGAGGAGTTCATCGAACTGGGCCTTATCGCCTTCGCGCAGCCCCTCCAGGAAGATGATGTCGGGGTTGGCACGCACCAGGAGTTCGGCGTCGATGGGCCCGGTGGCGGTGATTCCGGCGTCGGCTGCGGCGTCCACCGCTCCGGCGCGGGCCGCGAGAACGGGCACCATGTTGTCGCCGGAGAAGGCCATCACCTTGCCGCCGCGGAACAGCAGCGCCAGCACGCGCGGCGAGTTGCCCTTCTTCTGCGCGTCAATGGCCGTAATGGCATCGAGGTACTCGGTGGCGTACTTCTCGGCCTTGGCCGGGTAGCCGGTGAGTTCACCCATCTGGCGCAGCGTATCCGCGTAGGCCTCGGGGCTATTGAATGCGGAGGAGGGGAACTCCACCATCTGCACCCCCGCCGACGCCACCTGGTCCGCCGTGCTCTGCTCCGATCCGTGGCGAATCGTGGCCACCACCAGATCCGGGTTGTAGGAAAGGATCTGTTCGGCATCCGGGGTGATGCCGTGCGGGAGCGTGTCTGCCACCTGGCCCGCGAGGTCCGGGAGCATCCCCTGCTCCGGAGACTGCGACCCCACAGCAACCGCCGCCATCGCTTCCGGCCCGGCAAGCAGCAGCGCCATGTCGGCCGTCTCGCTCGTCACCGCGACAATACGGCTGGGATGCTCCAGTGCCGCGTCGGTATCCTCGCTGGGCGCGGCGGTCGCTGTAGCAGGAGCCGTCGCGGAAGCCGACGCTGTTGCGGAAGCCGACGGCGCCGCGTCATCACCAGACGACGAGCACCCAGCAAGCAGCAAGACGCTCACGGCGGCCGCTGCAACGACGCGCGCGAGGCCGGACATAGATGTATTTTTCACAAGATTCCTTTCCAAAGTCACAGGGGCGTGACAGTGAGCGAATGGGTGACCTGGGAGCGGCGCACATCCACGGTAATGCCGTAGGCCGCGCCCAGCAGCTCGGAGGTCAGCACGTCTTCGGGACTCCCCTGGGCCGCCACAACAGCCCCTTCGTGAGACGGCGCCAGCAACACCAGTTCGTCACAAAAGCGCGCCGCGAGTGAGAGATCATGAAGAACGACGACGACGAGCCGCCTCGCCTTCTTCTGCTCCACCCACGGATGCATGAGCCGAAGCACCGCCATCTCGTGCGCCATGTCCAGGGCGGACACCGGTTCATCGAGGATCAGCGCGGGAGCATCCTGGGCGAGCGCCCGCGCCAGGCCGGTGAGCTGCTGCTCGCCGCCACTCGTCTGGGCGACAGGGCGCGAGGCCCACGCCCCAGCCCCGGTGAGGTGCAACGCAGCGTCCACCGCGGCGACGTCGTCGGCAGTGACGGAACTAAAACGTGAGGAACGGGCGTAGCGGCCCATCTCCACCAACTGCCGCCCAGTGAAGTCGCTGGCCCGGGCCGTGTCTTGGGCGAGGTAGGAGAGGTGACGGGCGCGTTCGCGGGGTTTCATCGACTGGGTGTCGCGCCCGCCAACCTTGACCGTTCCCTCATAGGGAATGAGGTTGAGCAGCGCCTTGACCAGTGTGGATTTCCCGGCGCCGTTGGGGCCGATGAGGCCGTGCACTTTCCCCGGGGCGAAATCGAGGGAGATGCCGTCAAGAATGGGGCGCGGGCCATAACTCACGCGCAGGTCCGCGAGAGAAATCCCGGAGGCGGCGGGGACAGTGTCACGATGGAATCCCATTAGCTCTTCCTCCTTCGATGCACCACAAGGAAGAGGAGGAACGGCGCGCCCACCAGGGCGGTGATAGTGCCGGTCTGGAGCACGATGGGGTTGAAGAGCATGCGCGCAGCGGTGTCTGCCGCGGTGAGGAAAAGGGCCCCCACCAGGAAGGATGCGGGCAGGAGGAAGCGGTGGTTGGCTCCAAACATGAGGCGCACCAGATGCGGCACCACCAACCCCACGAACGAGATGACTCCGGTGGCGGCCACACCTGCCGCCGCTGTGAGAGCCGCACAGGCGAGCACCAGGTTCGACACGAGACGCACATTCACGCCGGCGGACTGGGCGGTGGCATCCCCCAGCAACAGCATGTTGAGTTCGCGCGCAAAGAAGAAAACCCCCACCACTCCCACGAGCAGCGGAATGATGACCATGGCCACGTCCGCCAGGGTGCGGCCGGTGAGGTCACCGTTGAGCCAGAACATGGCTGAGCGGGCGTCGTCCGAACTAGGAGCATTCGCGATAAGGGCCGAGGTGATGGCGCCGAGGAACGAATTGAGGGCCATGCCCACGAGGAGCAGCGACGCCGTCGAAGTACCCGCTCTCCCGAAACCCACCGACTGCACAATCGCGGTGGCCACCAGGGAACCACAGAATGCTCCCACCGGAAGCAGCCACGAGGTGGCCGAGACCGTTCCCGTCACGATGAGAGTCACCGCCACGACGGCGGCGCCGGACGACACCCCGGTGATACCAGGCTCCGCAAGCGGGTTGCGAAAAACCGCCTGCATCGCGGCCCCCGCAACCGCCAGGGAGCCACCCACCAGAACGGACAACATGATGCGCGGTAGACGGATGTGGGTGATGAGGGCATCTTGCGCGCTGGAGGACTCCCCCGTCACGAAACGCCTCAGCGCCCCGAGCGCTTCACCCGCGGGTGTGCTGACCGGGCCGATGCACAGCGCACCTAGAGCCCCCGCAAGAACAAGCGCGGCGAGCACGAGCAGCCATCCATAATGGCGGCGGGTGAGAGTCATGAATACAGTTCCTTCGAGGGGACGAGCCCCTCAAGAATAGGCCGCTCTCGCCGCATACACAAACGCAGGTGGAGACACTACGTCCCTAACCTTCCATCTTGGAAGAGTAAGGCAATCCCAACCTTTTCTCTTGATATGCGGAGATCTGGTGGCCGGTGGTGTCGCGAACTGCCGTGGCTTCGGGCAAAGGGTCGTGAGCTGCTACGAGCTGTAACAAGCCACCTGAGCTACCCGAGCTACCACGAACCTCCACCGGAACCGAAACTACCGCCACCCACGGAACCGCCTCCGCCCGCGCTCGAACTACTCACCGCGCTGGCCGCCTCCGAGTAGGCCTTCGCCGCGCCCTTCATATGTGCGGCGGTACCGGCCGCCTCGCTGAAGCTCCCCACCTGGTCACCCACATGCCCGGGATACATGTAGCCGTAGCTGGCTGACCACCAGAACGGCTCCCAGTCCACGTCCTCACGAGAGTCCAAGACCTCGTCGGCAATCTTGCTCCACTGCGCCACCACACCCAGCGAGATCGCCCAGGGCAGCGTGTTGATAAAGAGCTGTGCGCGCTCGGCCTCCTGCAGTTGGCCAATTTCTGCTTTCTTGAGGTAGAGCTGGTAACCACGCGCCTGCTCGTGCGCCACCGAACCGTCCGCGCTGAAGACCTTCGACTTCATGCAGCCAAGCGCCAGAAGAAGCCCGGCAAGTAGGAGGGCAACGCCCACCCCAACTGTGGGGTAAGCAATGAATCCCGCAACAATGAGCCCCGCGCCCGCAAAGGCGAGGAACCAGGCGGCGACTTGCGCCTTATCCGCGAGCGGTGAGCGCGCCGGCGGCAGCACCCAGGCGTTCATCACATCCGCTGTGGCAGCGGTGATGAGATCCTGAGCCACACGATCGTTGATCTGGCGCAGCCTGGTGCCGGGACGCTCAGGGGCGTCGAAGCCTTCCTTGGCGAGGCTCTGACGCCACTGCACCTCATCGAGGCGCTCGCGCTTCTTCATGCCCTGATCCTCGCCCGTGGCTGGATCGGCGATAGCGGTGAGGAAGTCCGCCTCCCACGGGGTGAGGAACTCATCTGGCGCACGCCGCACGCACAGCATCCAGTTAGTGGGCTCGGGGGCGTCACGCTTCGTACCCAACGGATCCTCGTACTCGATGATCTGGAGGTAGCCGCGTTGAGCCAACGAAATGATGACGGTGGCGAGGACGTCGCCGTCGTCGACCATCTTCGTCAGCGCAACACCGGCCTGCTCGGGCGCCATCTCGGGCGGATCGAAACGCACCACCAGCGGGTGCTTCGAGCTCAACTCGATCGCGGCATGGTCTCGGCTGCGCGGATAGACGCCCACCGGGAGGCCCGCGTAGCGTTCATCTCGGCGGACCAATCCAATCGCGGCAGCAAACGCCAGGCCAATTGCGGCGAGACCTCCGGTCACCACCGGCCAGCTGAAACCGTAACGGACGGCGGCAGGCTCACGATAGACGACGGTAGGCGCGGGCACGTTGAGGGTACCGGCGGGCCAGGACAGCTTGGCCGTCACGCCGCCGTCGTCGAGGCCGGCAACGTGCGCGGAATAGCTGCCGTCACCTGCGAGGATGCCCTCGCAGGGAGTGTTTGAGCCCTCGTCGCCCCGGGTGCAGCTGAACTCGGCGCCCGCCGGGCCGGTCAGGGTGAGCGAGAAGTCCTCGATACTCCAGTCCGAATAGGCGCCGGGAGTGATAATGTCCCACGGCAGGATGTCCTCGCCGCCTCGCTGCCCAGGGCGGGCAACCCCACGCACCGTGAACTCCATCGAGTAGCTGTGCTGTCCGGTCACCGTGATATCTGAGTCCCCGATGCGCAACGAGGCCACATCGCCGTCGCGGAACTTCTCCGCAGGAACCGGGCCGCCGTCCATGGTGACGTCCCCAAACTCGACGTCGTAGAGCTGGTAATGGTCACCTTCGCGGCGCTGCGCGGTGGGGAGCACGAAGAAGATGCCGTGCCTCTCGTCGGGAAAATCGACGGTGACATCGAAGCGGACGGCGAGGGCGCCGCCATCGTCAAGGTGGGCGGTGACGTCAAAGTTCGGGACCCTCGTGATGTCGTCAGCGCGCGCCGGAACCGTGAACAGCGAGGTCATCGCTACCAGGAGTAGCGCGAAAGCAACCGTCAGCCGGAGCAATCGCGGGGCGGCCACGGCGGCTGGCACCCCGTGCGGGCCTCGCGGGGCGTCGGTCAAAAGCTTGCGCGCGCGTACCGAAGCGGGAAGGCGAGTTGCCGAACTACGGGCCGCCGAAGATGTCAAAGGCACAGCATTCATGCACCGAGCCTACCGAAGCGGGCGCGGCCTGCCGAGGGATTGCGGCGGGCAGAGTTACCCGAAAAGCCGGCGACTTGGCCCGAAGCGGACCAACCCAACCCGTAACTAGACGATTGATTCCTTGCGATGTTTCGAGAAGCTGATGCATATTTCCGGGTATATGTCACCGGCATGCCAAATGTGGCACGCCCGTAACATATACCCGGACTCTTGCATCGACTAGCGTGCCACCAACTCACCCAGCACCCGCAGAACACTAGAAATCTGCATCTCCCAGCACAGCGCGCCCGGAATCGAAGCTGCCGAACCTACCCGCGGGAGCGGCGGCGAGCGGCAGACATGGCGCGCTCGGCCTCGCGGTCGGCTTCCCGCCGACGCAAGGTCTCGCGCTTGTCCCACTCCTGCTTGCCTTGAGCCAAAGCGATCTCCACCTTGGCGCGCCCGCGCAGGAAGTACAGCTCCAACGGCACCACGGTATGGCCCTTGGCCTGCACCTTGTTGCCCAGCTTGAGAATCTCGTCCTTGTGCAGCAGCAGCTTGCGCTTGCGCGTGGGGGCGTGGTTCGTCCATGTCCCCATGGCGTAGACGGGAATGTTGACGTTGTGAAGCCAGGCCTCGTTGTCGCGGTCGATCTCCACCCAGCCGTCGATGAGCGACGCGCGCCCCAGGCGCAGCGCCTTCACCTCGGTGCCGGTGAGGGACAACCCTGCCTCGAAGGTTTCGAGAATGTTGTAATCGTGGCGCGCCTTCTTGTTGCGCGCGATGACCTGCTTGGCATCGGCTTCAGCCTTCGCCTTCTGGGCGCCGGTCAACTTGCCCTGTTTCGCGGCTTTCGCCATGGAAACCTCCACTTTCGCCGCTCACGCGGCCACTACCCGGTGCTACTCTCAGCCACACGGTATCTACCTGCCGAACGCGGCAAGCTGCTCGAAGAGATCGCGCCAAGAGTTCTTGGCCCATGAGCGCCATCCCGATACAAGACTACTGCGGATGACCGCACCTATTGGCGCAGCCTCTAGGCAAGACTACTGCTCAACAAGACTACTGCGTAAACGCGGGGAACGTCATCGGGTCGACGACGTTGCCGTCCTTCCACACCTCGAAGTGCACGTGGCAGCCGGTCACCTGGCCGGTCTGGCCCGTCCATCCGATGACCTCGCCCTGCTTCACTGACTGCCCGGGCTTGACGTTGAAATCGGAGAGATGGTTCGTCACAGCAACCCAGGACGAACCGTCAACCATCCCCAAGTTGATGAAGATCTGGTTGCCGTGCGTGGAATTGCCGGGCGCCGGAACCGTCTTGGCGATGACGCCGTTTGCGGGCGCCACCTGCTCCTGGCCGCACGGGGAACCCAAATCGACGCCGTTGTGCATCCACATCTGACCGTCGAAGGGGTAGACCCGCATGCCGAACGGCGAGGTGATGTAGAGCGGAGCGGGGATCGGCGGAATGAGCCAGTTGCCCCCGGGATTGAGAGCGCCAACCGAGGCGCTGTCACCCGAGGAAAGCGCCGCCTGCTTGCGCCGATTCTCCTCGTCGATCTTCGCGATCTCGGCTTCGGTATCACTGAGCTGGCTGTCGATGGCGGCGAGGTTGGCCTGGAAGGCATCCTTCTGGCCCTCCAGATCCGAGGTTTGCTGAGCATACTTGGCTTGCAGAGCGGCGAGTTCGTCCCGCTTCTTCTGCGCTGCCGTTTGCTTGTTCGTTTTGTCGACGACGAGGGCATCCGCCTTCTTCTTCAGCTCGCCGATCTGGGCCTCTACGTCGCTCTGGCGCGCTTCGCGCGTCTGGTTGCGAGCGGTGGACACCTCCGCTTCCGTCAGCGTGGTGGCCTGGCTGCGCGAAAGTGCTTCCCAGGTCTGGTAGGAGTTGAGGAAGTCCTTGGCGGAGCTGGAGCCGACAAGCAGTTCGATCGTTGAGGGAACGGTGTCGCCACGGTACTGGGCGCGCGCGATCTCAGCGAGATTGTCGCGGGTCTTCTTGATCTCCGTCTCACCGGTGCTGATCTCGCTTTGGATGCCGGAGAGTTCACCCTGGGCGGCGGTCAGCTGGCCGGCAATGGTCTGCTGATCGCGTTCGGCGGCGGCGAGTTCGGCTTCGGCCGAGGCAAGCTCGGCCTCGGCGGCAGGGATCTTGTTCTGGGTCTCGGTCAGAGCGAGATAAGCCTGCTGGAGATTGAGGTCAACGCCTTCCATCTCAGCTTGCAGGGTGTCCTTCTGCTGCTCTTGCTCTGTTTGCTGGCGAACCAGATTATCGCGGGGAGTAGCGTAGGCGACGCTTCCCCATCCTGCACAGGCAAGGGCAACCGCTAGGACACCACTCGTCCATCGTTTCCGATTCACTCAATTCCTCCGTTATACCGCCTGGAAACCCCGCCGATAAGTTTCGGCCTGCCGGCGCAATCTCTCAATGTAACGTCTCAGTTAACTCGCGAACACGCAATGACCCAAGTCACATACTAGCCCATAATGTCACATCATTAACGAAATACCCGGCCGTACGTCCCGCCGTACGTCCCGGTTGTTGTGGCGTAGTGCCCACGCGTGGGCGTCGTCGTCGAAAAAAACGAACCGGCCAGTTACACCCCTGCGCCATGACGCCGTTGCACACCCGCGCCGTTACTTCTCTACGCCTTGGCGTAACGCCGCAGTGTCAGCCACGAGGCCAGCCCCGCCACCACAACAGCTCCGCCCAGCAAGAAGGGGGCGATCATCCACACGTCGCCGACGTTGATGATGTTCATCCACGGCATCGCCTGGCCGAACCAGTCGGTGACGAAGAACTTCACCGTGGCCCACAATCCCATCACTGCCAGGACAGAACCTGTGAGTGCCGAGAGAATTCCCTCCAAAACGAAGGGCAGCTCGATGAAGAAGTTGGTGGCTCCGACGTAGCGCATGATCTCGGTCTCGTCGCGGCGTGACATTGCCGAGAGTCGGATCGTTGTGGGCATGAGCAGCAGCGCCGTCACAATCATGACTCCGGCGAGGGAGCCCGCCACGATCGTGAAACGGTTGAGCACCGCGAACAGCGGCTCCAACTGTTGGCGCTGATCCTTCGCTTCGAGAACGCCGGGGCGCCCATCGAGAGATTCGGCGATGATCTGGTACTGCGTGGGGTCCTTGAGCTTGATCCGGAACGAGGATTCCATCTGGTCCTCGGTGAGGGCATCAACCCAGGCGCTTCCCTCCATCTGCTCTCGGAAGTTCTCCAGCGCCTGTGCCTTCGTCTCGAAGTGCACGGACTCGATGTAGGCCGCCATCTCGTCGGTCTTGAGATAGTCCGCGATGGCGTCGATCTGTTCCTCGGTGGCCTCCCCCGCAGCACACTGCGGGGCGAGCGAGTTGATCGGGCACATGAAGACGGAGACTTCGACCTTGTCATACCAGTCATCTTTGAGATTCGAGATCTGGGTTTGCAGCAGCGCGGCCGCGCCCACAAAGAGAAGCGACACGAAGGTCACGAGCGACACGGATGCCGCCATGGCCTTGTTCGAGAACAGGCCACGCAACGTCTGGGAAAGAACAAAACGCAAACGCATTAGGCGCCGCCACCTCCGTACACACCGCGGGCCTGGTCGCGGACCACGAGACCATCCTTGAGTTCCACCACGCGCTTGCGCATCTGGTTGACGATCGTCTGATCGTGGGTGGCCATCACCACGGTGGTGCCGTGGCTATTGATGCGATTGAGCAGACGCATAATCGATAGTCCGGTATCCGAATCGAGGTTTCCGGTGGGCTCATCGGCCAGCAGGATCTGCGGGTCGTTCACCATGGCGCGGGCGATGGCCACACGCTGGCGCTCGCCGCCGGAGAGCTCATGCATCTGACGCTTCTCCTTGCCTTCCAGGCCCACGAGCTTGAGCACTCCGGGAACGTCCGTGGCAATACGCTGGCGCGGAGCGCCGATCACCTGCAAGGCAAGCGCCACATTGTCGTACACATTCTTGTCCGCCAAGAGGCGGAAATCCTGGAACACCATGCCGATCTGCCTGCGCAGGAGCGGGGCGCGGCGCGCGGACACCGTGGCCAGGTCCTTGCCAAGCACTTGCACGCGGCCCGAGGTGGGCCGCTCCTGCGCCAGAATCAGCGACAGCATGGTGGATTTTCCGGAGCCGGAGGGACCCACGAGGAAGACGAATTCGCCGCGCTCTACTTCAAGACTGACGGAGTCGAGAGCCGGTCGGGCTCCCTTCTGGTACAGCTTCGTTACGTTGTCGAACTTGATCATGAGTCCACTTCGGCCTAGTCGCCCTTTTCTGCCTTCTCACCGGTGGCGCGCCAGCGAATACCGGCGTCGATGAAGCCGTCGATGTCGCCGTCGAACACGTTGTCCGGGTTGCCGGCTTCGAAACCGGTGCGCAGGTCCTTGACCATCTGGTAGGGCTGGAGCACGTAGGAGCGCATCTGGTCACCCCAGGAGGCCTTGACGTCGCCGGCGAGTTCCTTCTTCTCCTTGGCCTCTTCCTCCTGCTTCATGAGCAGCAGGCGAGACTGGAGCACGCGCATGGCGGCCGCACGGTTCTGAATCTGCGACTTTTCGTCCTGCATCGAGACCACCAGACCGGTGGGAAGATGGGTGATGCGCACGGCGGAGTCGGTAGTGTTCACCGACTGACCACCGGGGCCCGAGGAACGGAACACGTCGATACGGATATCCGCGTCCGGGATGTCAATGTGGTCGGTCTGCTCAATGAGCGGAATGACTTCGACCGCCGCGAAGGAAGTCTGACGGCGCCCCTGATTGTCGAAGGGCGAGATACGCACGAGGCGATGGGTACCCGCTTCCACGGAAAGAGTTCCGTAGGCGTAGGGGGCGTGCACTTCGAAGGTGGTGGACTTGATGCCCGCTTCTTCGGCGTAATGGGTGTTGAGCACCTTGGCGCCGTAACCCGAACGTTCGGCCCAACGCAGGTACATGCGCTGGAGCATTTGCGCGAAGTCCGCCGCATCCACGCCGCCCGCACCGGAACGGATAGTAACGACGGCGTCGCGCTCATCGTACTTGCCCGCCAGCAGGGTGCGAATCTGCAGCTCCGAGAGGTCCTTGGAACAGGTGGCGAGCTCACCATCGAGCTCGGCGTAGAGTTCCTGAGCCATCTCTGGATCGGATTCGCCCTCTTCCTGAGCCATCTCCAGGAGCGCGGAAAGATCCTCGATGCGCTCCTCCATCTTCGTCACCTTGTCCAACTCCGACTGGGTGTGCGAAAGCTTGGATGTCACGACCTGGGCCTTTTCGGGATCGTCCCAAAGGTCAGGCGCCGAGGACTCTTCCGTCAACCGGGCGATGCTTGCCTTGAGTTCCGCAGGATTGGTCACCGCGGAAATCTGCTGAAAAGTCTTGCGTAGAGAGTCAATCTCTGCTTGGTATTCTGTGGCCACGCACTCAAGGCTACCGTATTCACCGGTCCCGCAGTCCCGCGCTACTGGTGACATTCACCGTGACGCGGGAGTCTGATAACCCGCTGGGAACGAACATGAGGCTCACCTCGCGTGTCAGTGAAACGACGACGACGCCGTCCACCAGCCCCGATGGCTCGCTCACCCGAGTTCCCGGGTCCAGGAGTTGCGCCGCACGGGTGCGAACGTGCGCGGACGACGGCGGCGCCTGGGCGGCACCCGCGTAATACGCGTCGTCGTCGATATCGTCGGCGATCTCCAGCGCCACGGCATCGGCGGTGGCAAGGAGTTCACGGCGCTCCAGGCTCACAAGCGTGAGTGAAATTGTGCCCATCACCAGCAGGCAGGCCACCAGCCACAGCGTGAGCCCAAGGATGAGAATATTTCCGCGTTCAGTTTTCTCATGTGCTGGTGATGGTATCGCCGGTGCGGCTGGCGATCTCTGGGCCGTGATGGGACCGCTCATTCTCGCTCCTCTCTCAGTTCATCCACGGGAAGTTGCAGGCTCTCATCCAAGGTGACCGTCATCCCTACGGAGGTGAGCAGTACGTGAGCACGCACCGTCGTCGTTACTGAAGCGCCCGGGGTGAGGCAAGGAATAGCCGAGCAGGCGAAATCCACGGTGACGTCGGCGTCGACGCCGCGTTGCTCGAAGGCCTCGGTGGCGATCTGTGTGGCATGGTGACGCCCCTGCATCGCGGACTCCGCACGCACGAAGGCGCGGGCGCCATCGCGGACCGCCGCAGTGACGGCCGCCTGGCCCAGGAGGAGGGAGGACGCGGCAAGCAGAGCGAGGAGGGCTGGGACCACAAGAACAATCATCACCCCCACGAACTCAACGATGACGTTGCCGGACTCGGTGCTGCTGGGCTTGGTGGTGTCGGTGTTGTCGAACTCGCTCGATGGTTCTTGGTGTCGGGACAGCCGGTGATTCCCGCGCGGTCGGGCCTGACGCGTGCGGATACCCAGGCGCCCGAATGCACTGTGGTTGTTACTCGACGGCAGCATGTGCGCGCACCTCCATCGTCGCGGGCCCCAGCATCCCGAGCATCGGGATCGGGCACACCACACTCACTTCCACCACGGGAACGCCGGCAACATTGCGATAAACGGCGCTCACCTGCTCGCCGTACTCGCGCGGAAGGGCAGCGCCAATCAATTCACTGGTGCGAGAACGCGCGAGATCAAGGCTGGTATGGGTGCCAAATCGGGCGCCCTCAGCAGCCGAGTCCAGAACAATCACCCGCGCGTGCAGGGCCATCGCCAACCCCAGAAGGGCAAGCGACACCAAAAGAAGGAGCGGTGCCACCATGACAAAGCTCGGGAGAGCTTGGCCGGACTCGGCACACTCGTTACGCTCGTGCGGCACACCGCGCTGGCGGGGGCGCCCAAGCGCGGTGGGCTGGGCGCCGCCACTGGGCTCGACGGATCGCAGGGACCAGACAGATTCCTCCGGCTCTGTACACCGCTCAGGCGCAACTAACCGCAGGTGATGCCCCGGCTCGGCGGGCCGGGAGTGGTTGCCGGAATGCACGTAACGCCCAGGCTTGGCGGGCGAAGGAGACGTCGCGGGCGCTCGCGGCTGCCCTGGAGAGATGCTCGACAAACGACGCATCAGACACTCAAGATTCTCGTCAGCGCTGTGTTGAACACGTTGATGAGCGCCGGACCGGCAATCGCCCAGATGGCAATGACCAAACCGGCCGTCATGAGGGTGACGAGGACCCAGCCCGGAACGTCGCCGCGCTCGGAGTGGGCGTGGTGAAGGTCATCGTCGTTGGAACGCAACGCAGCGAGCGGGCGGGAAAACCAGTCTCGGAGACGCGCGGAGGTGCCGGTCCCGAGCATTCCAAGAAGCGTCAACAGCGTCAGGTGGACTCGCAAGGCCAGGGCAATCGTGTGTGATCTCATCGGGGATCCTTTCGGTTGTTGGGTGTTCCTCGGGCTGAGGAGTGGAAGGTTGGTGTGGTTCTGTCAGGTGGTGCGAAAGAACCAAGAACTATTGGGTCGGGGAAGGTCTCGGGACGTAACACTGGGACGAATGGGCAGGGAACATATCAGGGCGACGAACGGTCAGGGGACATATTGGGGCGAGGAGACATCAGGGAAGCATGGTGAGGGCGCGAAGGCCGGGATAGAGCGTGAAAAGAATGGTGACGGGAAGGATGAGGAAAACGACGGGGATCATCATGGCGATCTCCTTGCGCCCGCCCGCCTCCATGAGCTGGCGGCGGGCCTGTTCGCGGGCGTCCTGGGCTTGGGCCTGGAGTACGTCGGAGAGGGCGGTGCCGCGTTCCATGGAGGAAACAAGGGCGTCACAAAAGCGCGCCACCTCCATACTCCCCGAGCGTTCGGACATGGCAGCCAAGGCTTGCGTAAGCGAGGTGCCAGACCACACCGAGGCAAGGGTGCGCTCGATTTCCTTGACCAACGCGCCGTTTCCAAGTTCGGCCACTCGCTCCAGGGCGGCCCTGATCGACTCGCCCGAGGAGACCGCCAGAGCAAGCAGTTCGGCGATATCCGGAAGTTGCTGCGTCAGATCCTCGCTGTGGCGGCGCACCTGCCGGGTGAGTTGGGAGTCGGCCGCGAGCGCGCCAGCACCCGCCGAGCCGATGGCAATCAGCAGACACACCAGCAGATTTGCTCCGCGCATCGCCAGGCTGAGAGCCATCAGCACGCCCACCATGAATCCCGCTCCGGCCCATTGCAACTGCTGGAGTCGGAAAGAACGCACCGTGCGGTTTCCCAGCATGTTGAGGCGCCGCCGCACCGAGCTCGTCGAGGATCCGAGTGTCTCCATGAGATCCATGAGCCAGGCAACAACTCGCCGCACCACAGGTGGGCGGGCGGGGATCCACCCCTCTTCGGTATAAGGGATCACTCGGTGAACGAGAGAGGGGCGGGGCCGAAGGATGAAGGAAAGGAAAGCGAAGAGACCAATTCCCACACCGGCGCCGACGAGAAGGCCCGCGGGACTGAAGGTACTGAGAGGACTGAGGCTGCTGAGGGTTCCGAGGCTGACATTCAGGGCCATGAGGGAGTCGGCGACGGACACAACGTTCATCAGTGAAATACTCACGCGTCACCTCGCACGAGCACTCGCGGTTCCTCCGGCAGCCGCCCCAGGCGAGTCATGAGCATGTAGGCGATGACGGTCATGAGGAAGCCTCCCACCAGGATCAACGTTCCACCCGCCGTGGCGAATGCCTCGATCGTGCCCGGGCGGGTGGCGAGAAGGGCGAGAACGATCCACGGTGCTACCGCCGCCACGCGGGCACCGTTGACCGACCAGGATTGGCGTGCCAAGAGCTCGCCGCGAGCACGGTTCTCCGCCCGTAGGCTGGTGGCTAGCGAACGCAGCATGGCAGCGAGGTCGTGGCCACCCAATCTACTGGCGAGCCGCATTGCTTCGATGACCCGGTCGGCCACCGGATCAGCCAGTCGGATCTTGAGTGAATCGAGAGCTGGGTCGAGGCGGCCAGTGGCCTGAAGATGTGCCGCGAACTCAGCAAAGTGAGGGCGTAGCGATTCCGGACCGCGGACTGCGAGGGAGGCGAGGGCCTCTCCGATTCCCAGGCCTGCCCGGAGCGCCGAGACAATGTCATCAAGAACGTCGGGCCACTCCTCGCGCGCTTGGGCGCGGCGGGTTCGTGCTTTCGCGTGGGAAAGCGAGGTGGGAATGAATCCTGCTGTTGCCGCCACACAAACCGCCAGGGGGATGTTCTGGCTGATGGCCAGGGCTACCACGGCACCCACCGTCGCGCAGGCGAGGATGACGAGGACTTCGCGGCGGCGCTGGTACAAGCGCCGCAACAGCCGCGGCGTATGCCACGAACCAAGCGCGCCGCTGAGCACACTCCACACGATGAGGAGGCCCAGCCCGAAACTTCCTCCGATCACGACGCCCATAATGCACCCGGTTTCTTCTCACGGGAGGCGCGGTTCGCGCGCGGTGCGGGACTCTCGCGGGGTGCCTGGTGCGGGGCGGGAGTCTGGCGTCCACCCGCCACACGTTCGCCCGGGCCGCGCCCCTCGCCGAGCACCTGGGCCAGGTCGATTCCTGCGCGCTGGTATTTCTCCGGGCGAGGCACCTCACCGCTGGCCCGTTCCAGCCGCCCCTCGCGGGTCTCGAATAGGGTGGCGACCTCAACGCGGGACCCCTCCACCCTGCCGGTCACAGCCACGATCTCGCTGACACGGCGCTTCCCGTTCGCGGCGCGCTCCACGTGCACCACAATGTCGATGGCGTTGGCGACCGTGGGCACCACGAACTGCGAGGTCACATTCTCTCCTGCCAACAGCGGCAGCGTACACAGCTTGAGAACCGCCTCGCGAGCAGAATTGGCGTGTAGGGTGCAAGCGCCCGGGATGCCGGAGTTGAGCGCGATGAGCAAGTCAAACGCCTCGGCCGCGCGCACCTCACCAATGACGATGCGCTCCGGGCGCATACGCAATGCTTCACGGACGAGTCGGCGTAGCGTCACCTCGCCGCGGCCCTCAATGGAGGGCGGGCGAGTTTGCATCGCCACAACATCGCGGTGCTCAAGATTGAGCTCGAACACCTCCTCGGCGGTAACAATCCGTTCACTTGCGGGAACCGACCCGAGCAGTGCTCGCAGCAATGTGGTCTTGCCTGCCTGGGTCGCGCCAGATACCAGGATGTGGTGGCCCGCCCGCACCGACGCATCGAGGAAGGCGGCGGCATGTTGCGGAAGAAGCCCCACCGCCACCAGTTCGGAGAGGCTGCGGGCCCGCAGCACGTACTTACGGATATTCACGGCCCAATGCTTGCGAGTGATGTCCGGGATCACCGCGTGCAATCTTTCGCCGCTGGACAGAGCTGCGTCCACGAAGGGGCTGGACAGGTCAAGGCGGCGCCCCGATGCCCGCAGCATGCGTTCCACCAGGTCGCGCACATCCGAATCCTTGAGCACGATGGTGGTCAGTTCGCTGCGCCCATCCTTCGAGATGAAGACCTTCCCGGGCTCGTCAATCCAAATCTCCTCGATGTCGTCGTCGTCAAGAAGCGGCTGAAGGGCACCGTAACCGCCCACGACGTCGCGCAACGCCTGACGTAGCGGTTCCACAGCATCGAGAGGTTCCACGCGGCCGCGCACCGAGCGTTCCTCGTAATCCGCGATCGCCTCGCCAATGAGCCGGTCGAGAGCGGCAGGTTCGCGCTGTGGATCCACGCCGCGCTGACGCACCAAATTGCGGACGGCGTTCTCCAAGCCCTCGCGGGCGGGTGAGTGTACAGACATCGTTCCTCCTCGCCTCGCACTGTAGATGGTCTGACCAATCTCTGCAGAAATTCCCCACAGGCTGTGGATAACCTCTAGAATCAAGGGGGTAACGTGTTGCACATCACGTCCAGCAAAGGAGCTGTCATGCCCGCGTGTATTCTCGTCAGTCCTGTTGAAGCCAAGCCGAAAAACGGTGTCGTCTCCGTGGAAGAACGGCTCCACGTCGTCGACATCAACGAACCACACATCTCCGTCCTCGATCTCGGTGTCACACGAGGTGATGGCATCTTCGAGGTGCTCGGCGTCGTGGATGGCCGCCCGCAAGCCGTCGAAGCGCATCAACGGCGCCTTGCCAAGTCCGCCGCCATGCTCGACCTACCCGCGCTCGATCTCGCCGCCATCGAAGCCGCCATCCATAAGTCGATTGAGCTCTCCGAAGAGGTGCCGGAAAAGCTCGTCAAGGTGGTTGTGACCCGCGGAATCGAAGGCGACGACGTCGCTACCTGCTGGGTCATGGCCATGCCCAGCGGAGGATTCGAATCCGAGCGAACCGAAGGAATGAACGTCGCCGTCCTCGATCGCGGCTATCCACACGACATCGCCGCCCGCGCGCCATGGCTCCTCGCCGGAGCCAAGACACTCTCCTACGCGGTCAACAAGGCCGTTTTGCGCGAGGCGGCACGCCGCGGAGCGGACGACGTCCTGTTCGTCAGCTCCGACGGGTACGTCCTCGAAGGCCCCTCCTCCACCCTCATCGCCAAGTTCGGTACCCGCATCTGGACCCCCTCCACCGCGCTCGGCATCTTGCCCGGTACCACCCAGGACTCGGTGTTCAAGTACCTCGACAGCCGCGGATTCGCCACGGCCCAGGGAATCTTCCGCCGCGAGCAGCTCCTCGAAGCGGACGCGCTCTGGCTCACCTCGTCGGTGCGCTTGCTGGCACCCATTCGCAAGCTCGACGACGACGTCATCCCCATCGATCGCGAGCTCACCGACGACATCAACGCCTTCCTCAAGTCGCGGATCAGTTAGTTCATGGAGCCTCGGTTGTGGCGGGTGTGCCATTTAGCCAAGTGAGGGGTTCGTACACCAAGTGAGGGGTTTGTACAGAAAATCGCGGAAATTTGCCGGGGTGTCGCGTACAAACCCTTCACTTCGTCGGCGAAGAGATGAGCCCCATAGAGGATTTCGTGAGATTTGGAGTGTGGACTCGCGGTAAGAGAGGTATAAGACGTATGTTGACTGGGTGAAGATCTCACCTCAGTACCTTGCAGCCCTTGCCGTGGGAGCGATTGACGGCCTCAACGTGGTTGGCACGCGCGCGCCCTTTATTGAAAACGATGATTTCGTGACGGGGTGCGTTGTGGATTCGCGCGGACGGCGTTGGATTGTCAAGTGTCCCAAGCACTTCACGGCAGCAACGGCCCTGGAGGCTGAAGCTGGGCTAGCTCCACTCTTGCTCGATCAGCTGCGACGCGGCGAACTCCCTTTCGATGTTATTCGTCCCGCAGGATTCTCCCCGGTGCCAACCGGCGGGCGGGCGATGGTTTATCCCCAGCCCTTCGGAACTTCCGTTGATTTCGACGACTTGAGCGGCGAAGATGCGCGCGAACTCGGGCGGACGATCGCCTCTATTCATCTGCTTCCCCACGGGATTATTCGCAACGCCGGTCTGCCCTCGTACACCGCCGAGGAGTGCCGACGCCGTCACCTCGCCGAACTTCACAATGCCGAGCAGGTCAACCACATCCCCAATGTTTTGCGGCGCCGCTGGGAAGAGGCCCTCAGCAATCTGACCCTGTGGGATTTCGATCCCGTCACGGTGCACGGAAACATCGAGAGCGCCAACTTCCTGTGGCACGATACCGGTGTGGCCTCGGTCCAGGGCTTCGGAGAGGCCCACGTGGGTGATCCGGCCACCGATCTGGTCAACCTTCTCGACCTCGACGAGGACATCCTCGACGTACTCATCGAGTCCTACCAGAACACACGCAGCAGGCACCTGGACGAGCACTGCCTCACCCGCGCCTACCTCATCAATGAACTGAACATCGTGCGCTGGCTACAGCACGGTATTCGCACCAATAACGCGGACATCAAGCGCGACGCCCTCGACATGCTCACCGAGCTGGCCGATAGTGTCAACTCTGATCCCTCGCTCTCCACCGGCCCGGCCTGGGATGTGGACCCAAGCGGGCGGTAGCGCCGGAAATCACCGCGCGCTCGGCAGAGAGTCCGCAATTCTCTTGCTCACCTCCGCCTCGTTGAGATTGCCGGCGTGCAGAACTTGGCGCCCCGGCCTCTCTCGCAGGTAGACAAAGCAGGCACCGATATCCTCCAGCGGCATGCGGCGCGAGCGCGCCCACGCCAACCGATACAGGGCGAGCTGAAGTTCGCGTGAATCAACCTGGCGCGCCGAGGGCCGCCGCCCGGACTTCCAGTCCACGATGGTCACCGGTTTCATCCCCGGCACCGCCGAGGTGTCGAGGACGGCGTCAATGGTGCAGCGGATGATGCGGCCGGCCACCACGATTTCCATTGATTGCTCGATGGCAAGCGGCGGATAATCCGCCCATGGCGAGGCAAGGAATGCCTCAAGTAGCTGTTCCTCGGCCTCGCGCTGGGTGTCCATATCCACCTCAAACTCCGGGACATCGTAGAGCGAGTCAATATTGAGGGTGGCGGGTTGTGAGAAGTGGTGGGCGATCTGCGCGTGCATTGAGGTTCCCAGGCGTGCCGCCCGCGACGGCTTCTGAGGAACCGGCCTGCGCTGGTTCAGCAGGAATTCTTCACCGTTCTCAGACAGGTGGACCACATCCGTGGCGGTCAGGTAGGGGCGTTCGGCCTTCGCCAAGGACGCCTCGTCAGAAATCTCTCGTTCCGAAAGGAGCACGTCCGCCTGCCACTCCCATTCACCCGGGTCACCATCCCCGGCCACCGGCGCCAGATCGCCAAAGGAGCGCGGCACGTCCGAGGGCCAACGGACCAGGTCCGTGAGCTCCTCGTAATGAGGAATCTCCGGCAGACCTTGCGTCACGACGGTCTCTTCCCCGAGCACGGCCACGAGCTCGTTCAGCGCCATGTTCTCACCCACCTCGGCGACGAGTTCTGCTGGCCAATGCGAGCCCGCCACCTCGGCAATTGGTGTCACGGTGGCTCGCGCCCGCATGTCCTCCAGGTAGCTGGAACGCGCTTTGAGGGGCACCGCACCGGCTTCCTCCTTCAGCCGCTTGACCTCCTCACGGTTCTTCAGTCCGTATCCGGCAACGAGCAGCTCCGCCTGCGAGCGAGTGAATGCCACATAGGCAAGCCTGCGTGCCTCCTGGCTTTCGTAGGCGGTGAGCTGGTTCCGCTTGAAATCGAGGTAGGCCTCCCCCGCTTCGAACTTGTCCGCGCATTCGGCGATCTCGAACTGCGGCAGGTATTTTCTATCGGCGCGCAGCGGGAACGGGAACACGGACGAGTTCTGCGGCCACGCTTTGACGTTGGTTGTGATGTCCGAGAACTCCCTGTCCACCACTTCTGGGACGACGACGAGATCGCGCCACTCCAACCCCTTGGCGGCGTGCACCGTCATGATTTGAACGACGCCGGCGTGCACCTCTATTTCTTCATCCACCCGGACAGCGTCCTCGCCAGCTTCCTCTTCGCCGCCATGTTCGCGGGCATCTGAGGCGTCCAGCCAGACAAGGAAATCAAGGAGGGAGGAGCCCGGGTGGCTGGTCTCAAAGGAATCACCCAAGGCGATGAAGGAATCGAGTGAGGTGCGTACACGCTGGGCGCCAGTGGAGCGCACAGCGGCGGTGAGGTCGAGGCCAAAGTGGCGTGCCGTCTGGGCGATGAGGTCCGCCAGCGGCGCATGGATGCTGGCGCGAAGCTCCGCGAGGGCATCGGAGAGGAAGGAGAGCCGCTCGCGGCTTTCCGGGCTCAGTCCGGGGCCATGGCGGGGAGCCCACTCCTCGGGAGGGAGGTAGGTGGCCGCCTCCACCAGGCTCTGCTCATCTCGTGGGGAGAGAGACGAGCCCGCCTTGGCAATCTCACGCGCCGCAATCTCTCCCGACCACGCTCGCAGGGCACGCAGATCGGAGCTGCCGATACCGAGCAGCGTCAGCAGACGCAACAGTTGATCATTCCTCCCCGGGGTGGCCACCACCGCGAGCGCAGCGCGAATGGTCAACACTTCGGGGCGTCTGATCAGGCTCTCGCCTCCCACAATTTCGTAGGGGATCTCCAGTTCCGCCAAGGCGGCAACAAGCAGGTCCTCGTAGCTGTGCTTGCGGCACAGCACGGCGATTTCAGCGCCGTCGCGCTCGTGATCGGCAGCAACCGCCCGCATCACGTCACGGATACGCCACGCGATCGCGCGGTAAGAGTCCTCGCGCAGCAGCGTTCGGATCTCGACGACGCGGCCCGGGCCAGAGTTTGGCCGCGGCTTCAACTCGGCGACGGTCAGGGCCTGAGCCTCGATACCTTCCGCTACCGCGTTGGCGGCAGCAAGAATGGCATCATCATTGCGGAATGAAGTGGTAAGCGAGAGTGTGTCGATGCCGCCCAGCCTGCGTCCGAACTCGTGCTCGAAGTCCGCCAGCGCGTTAGCGCTGGCGCCACGCCAACCATAGATAGCCTGACGCGGGTCGCCAACCGCACACACAGAGCGAGGCCTGCGAACGGTACAAGAACCACGCGGCGACTGCGGAACTTCCTCATCGCCCCACGAAGAATCTTCATCCCCTTGAGAATCCGTATCGACATTTGTCGATACGTCATCCGACGGTAGATCTGCTACGCCATCGGCCCCATCATGACCGCCGTGATCCTCACCAGCACGTCCCCCACGTTCCTCACCAGCAGCATCGCCCGCATCCATCATGGGCGCGAGCGCCTGGGCCAGGAACTCGGCCTGGTTGATCGAGGTGTCCTGGTACTCGTCGAGGAGGACGAGCCTGTAACGCCCGGCAAGTTCCTGCCCGAGGGCCGGAAAAGCTCGCAGCACGTTGGCGGCAATCGCCACCTGGTCGGCGAATTCGACGACTCCCAGTTCCCGCTTGCGGCCCAAGTAGGCGTCCACGATGTCCAATGCGGCCCGGCGCACGCGAAGCGAATCGCCGCCGCGCAGCTGCGTCCAATGTGCCGAGGCATCTTTGGCGTTCTTGAAACGCGCCTTGTCCTCTCCGAACGCGTCCAACGCCTCGAGTTCAAGATCAAAGAAGATGCGCGCTTCATCCGTGGAGCACTGATTGTCGATGAGCGCGGCGGCCATCGTCAGAGCGATGTTGGTGATGGAACTTGGGGAACTCCCGTGGAAGGGATCCTCATCGCCGGTGTGGGGCCACGTCTCGACAATGTCACGCATGATCTGCCAACGCTCGGCGTCGGTGATGAGGCGCGCGGCGGGGTCGGCTCCAATGAGCATTCCGTAACTCGATGCAATCTCCGAGGCGAAGGAGTTGTAGGTGGCGATGACCGGCCGGTCGAGATCGTCGCGCGGATCCACATCCGTGCCCACCCCGGCGCGGCGCAGCTTCGCAAGCGCACGATCCACGCGCTCAGCCAGCTCCCCCGCAGCCTTACGCGTGAAGGTGAGGCCGAGGACCTCGCCCGGCCGCACCGACTTGATGGCAATGTTGTAGGCAATTCGGTTGACCATCGTGGCCGTCTTACCGGACCCCGCGCCCGCCACCACGAGAATTCCCGGCGCCGTGGACTCAATGACGGCCCGCTGCTGCTGCGTGGGCGGGAACTTAGCGTTGAGGATCTGCATGATCTCGTCATAACGGCTCATGAGAACATCCTTCCTTCGGGCTTGGCCGGGCACACAGCAAGGAACTGGCAATTACGGCAGGTGGCATCACTGGGATTGGCAGGGAATTCGGAAGCAGCGAGCACCCGCGCCGCCTCATTGATGCGTTCGGTAGCGCGCGCCATGCCCGTCTCATCGAGCGCGGGCTGTACATCCACGGCCGGCATATTCTCGCGTTTCATGAGCCGCCCAAGGAACACCAGCTCCGCTCCGGCGACTCGCTCGTATGCAGGCAACTGGCTCGCCGCCCACTGGTAGAGCTGCATCTGGACGTGGTCCACCACCTCCGCTTTGGTGGGGCGAACCTTGCCGGTTTTGAAGTCGGCGATCACCACTCCCTCGGGAGTTCGCACAACGCGGTCAAAGGAAGCACTGAGGGCCACATCCTCCGACACATCCACCCGCACACGCTGCTCCGTCTCGACATCCTCGGGATGAGCGGCAAGGTAGAGCGCCAGATTCCGCACCAGTTCCTGGCCGTGCAGGTACTCGCGGTAGGCCTCGTAGCTGGACTCCGGCTCCTCGAACTCAGCTCGCCACTTACGCTCGAAACTCGCCATGAGTTCGGCTTCGCTACCGTGCGGGAGTTCCTCGGCGAGCGAATGGATGAGCGTACCCACCTGGGCCGCTCCCCGATCGTCACTGCTCTCACCTCCGGACGAGGAGAGGAATCCTTGCAGCGGGCACGCCAGCAGTTTCTCCACGCGCGACGGCGACACATGCACCGGTTCAGCCACCCCCACCTCCACATTCGGAGTCACCGCGAGTTCATCGAACCACATGTATGGCTGAGCCTCGGGAACACCCGCGGCCCGCAACCGCTGCAAGGTGGCCTCCGCCGCCTCACGCGTTTCATCTCGGCGCAGGCCTCGCCGCAATTGCCCCACCAGACCAGCCATATCCAACTCGGAATGCTGAGCACACGGCGCACGAAGTACCGGGGCGCTCTCGCGAGCAGCACTTTCCCGCGCTGCCTCAACTTCCTCCTCGTACACAAAACCCATGGCTTCGAAAAAACGCGACGGCTGGGCGTCGTCGGACTCCACACAGGTGACAATAAGCTGCTGACGGGCCCTCCCAATCGCGTGATGCAACTGGCGCAGTTCGTCGTCCAAAACATCCTGGAAAGCCTCGAAGCGCTGACGCTCCGCACTGGTTCCCGGCGCCTCACGCCCCGTCGCGATCTGCGCGAGCCGCGTGGTGTGGGTATAGGTATCGCGCAACCGTAGGTTCGGCCACACCCCATCTTGCAGCCCGGCGATAACGACGACGTCCCATTCCCGGCCCTGCGAAGCCGACGGCGTGGTGAGTGACACGGCATCGTTGACCGATCCCGTACGAGCAATGGAATCCTCCGGCAGATCCTGGACGGAGAGCTCCCGCAACAGGCTCTCGATTGTCACATCCGGTTCTCGATCCGCCATGCGCTGGGCCACACGGAACAGCTGAATGATCGCGTCGAGGGAGGAATCCGCGTGGTCGCCCACCAGACCATTGCGCAACGCCTGATCACGCCACAGATCAGACTTGCCACTGCCGTCCCACGCTGCCCACAACACCTCCTCGGCCTGCCGCGCCGACTGCGCCGCAATGCGGCGAATCCCCATGATCACCCGCGAGGCCGCCACCAGATCCATGACACCCTGCGGTGCCAGATCCAAGAGCGCCTGTGGCCCGCCAAGAACCAACTCCAGCAACCGATCCTCGTTCCGGCCACCCCCGCTTGCAATCTCGTAGCCACGCAGCGTGCGGCACATGCGCCGCAGGTGCAACGGATCAATTCCAATGATGGGCGAGACCAGCACCGACCGCAGCGTGGGCAACCCGTCCTCGCCGGGAATGTGCAGCGCGAGCCGCACCAGGTCGAGGAGCGAAGCCACAGCCGGGTGGAAACGCAACGGCTGATCGGAGCCAATCTGCTCCACCGGCACACCGCGCCGGATCAGCGAACGCCGCAATGCCGCATGGGCACCGCGCGAACGAGTAATAACGGCCATACGCGAATACTCCACACCCTCGCGGTGGTGAATCGTGCGCAAGGTGCGGGCAATCGCCGCGGTCTCTTCCTCCCCGTGCACAAATCGCAGCCCCGACACCAGATCCGTGATTCCCTCGGCGAGATCCAGTCCCACTTCTTCGGCAGCCGGACGCCGATGGGTGACCAGACCACCGCCCACCCGAATCCGCTGCGTCAGATTGTCTGCAAGGTCGGCAATGGCTTCGCCGCCCCGATGGCGACGCCCAAGAAACACCGGCGCACAGCCCAAGCCATCAGGCTCAGGTGCCAGCACGTCGCCAGGAAGCGAGGCCACACCACCGCGGAACCCCTGCACCGCGCTGTCCGGATCGCCAGCCGTCACGAGCGCAGCGCCGTCGCGAGCAAGCTCTGCCAACAGATAAAGGATGGAGCGTGGCGCATTCTGAATATCGTCCACCAAGATCCAATCCCAGCGCGGACGCGAAATCATCTTCGCCGCCCCCATCGGGGTGCCCTGAACATTCCTCTCCCAGCGCGACAGCAGCGCCGCCGCAGCGCCCACCAACTGAGCGTGATCGAGGCGATCAGGTGCACTGGAATCTCCCGCGAAAGCATCGCGCGCCGTGACCAGCAGATCGTAGGCGCGCATCACCTGCGCCCCCGACACCCACATCGGCTCGTTTCTCTGCGCGCCCAATCGCTCCAAATCATCAGGACCGTATCCCAGTTCGACCGCCCGCGTCACCAGGTTGCGAATCTCGGCACGAAAAGCGGGGAGGGCGCGGACGTCGTCGTCGACAAAATGCGGAAAATCAATCCCGCTCGCCGAATCCAGCAGGATATCCGCAAGCATCGCGTCCTCATCAGGGCCCGAAATCAACTCGGGATCGCGGCGCCCGACGGCCTGCGCGTACGTCTGAACGAGAGTGAAGGAGAATGCGGTGAGGGTCTGAATCGAGACGGTTTCGGGCAGGCCACCCAGCGCGAGCGAGATGCGCGAACGCAACTCGGAAGCGGCGCGGCGATCCTGTGTGAGAATCGCAATTCGGGGCATCTGTGCGCGCCCAAGCTCCTGGGCACGCAGAACTTCGCGCTGCACGAGCGCGGAGAGTACGGACGTCTTTCCCGTTCCGGGCGCACCGACCACACTCACCCGACACGCGGGCACGCACGCCTCGAGCGCACTGCGCTGCGTTTCATCCAACTCGGCAATGCCGATGGATGGTGCGAGGGAAACCATGCCCGCTCCTTAGTTACCTAGAGATCGCGCCAATACATCTTGGGCGACTGCGCAATCTCTTCTCTGCTGCTGACTTCTCGACTCTACCCGCCACCTCCGACACGTTTTGCATCGATAGAACGACGACGGCGTATCGCCACGAGTTTCGGGCCCGTCACCCAGGACCACACCCCGACCTCACGCTCCTCAAAGGATTGAGTTTTTTGGAAAGGATTGAGTTTTTTGGAAAGGATTGAGCGTGTGGACGCGGCAAAATGCCTCAACCCTTTCCATTTTCCTCAATTCTTTGCATACGGTGCTCCGGGCCCCGCGCTCCAGGGATGCGGTGGTGCTTCAGTCCCCGCACTCCAACCCCCAACCGAACCAGAGTTTCGGCCAAGGATGAACAGCGCGCCCCAAAAGCCATCCCGAGCTAGTGCGAGCGATAAGCTGGCGTCAGGAAAAGCATATTCGGACGTGATTCGGGCGTGGCTCAACCCATCGGATCCTGCCCACCGGCCCTGCCCAATCCACTTTGGACTCAAGGAGAACTCATGGAAATCAACATCGGTGTGCGCAACGTCGCCCGCGAACTCAACCTCGATATTGACCTCACCGCCGAGGAACTGGACAAGGCTGTCAAGAATGCACTGGGCCTTGGTCTACCGCTCGAACTCTCCGATTCGTCTGGTCGCTCGGTGATCGTCCCAGCTGACGCCATTGGATATGTGGAGGTTGCGTCGGTGCAGCCGCGTCGGGTCGGATTTGGTCTGCTCAACTGATGCGCTCGCCCTGCTGAACCAAGCAGGCTAGCGCTGCGCAACTGGCACACCCACGCCGCGCAACCGACACGCTGAACTAACGCGCCCGTCCCACACTCAACCACCGGCACCTAACCACCCGGGGCGTCAGGGCATCGCGAGTCGCTTCGTCGTCGTCGAAAAGCTCCCGCCGCCCCACCAACCCAACACCCTCGTGTGATACTCAACGCCCCACGGAATCCCCGTGGGGCGTTTGCATTAGACTGGCCGGGTACTGGTTGACCGGTCGTCTCGTCAAGTCCAGAGAATGCACCGGTGGGTGAGCCCGCCGCCCCCACCGCGTGACTTTCAGTCCTTTTACGATCGGCTGCCCCGATGCGGCGCATTTGTTCATGGCGCGCCGAAACGAAAAGGAATACAGATTTGAGCACTAGCTCTGGAATTGTCGATTCGTCGGCAGCAACCATGCCCAAGGTCAATGAGGTCAAGGCTGATATCACCGGTAAGGGTGAGGGTCTTGAGGAGAAGTCGTTCGCGGATTTCGGGGTCTCCGAAGCTATCACCAGCGCACTTGCCGAAAAGGGCATTATTCATCCTTTCCCCATCCAGGCGCTGACGCTGCCCGTGGCTCTCAAGCGCCACGACATCATCGGCCAGGCCAAGACCGGCACCGGCAAGACTCTCGGCTTCGGTATCCCGATGCTGGAGAACACCTCCGGTCGTGACGACGAGGGCTGGGACGCCATCCCGGAGCACCTCCAGGGCAAGCCGCAGGGCCTCGTGGTTCTGCCTACTCGTGAGCTCGCCAAGCAGGTGGCCACCGAGCTGATGTTCGCCGCCAAGAATCGCAACCTGCGTTTCGTCGAGGTGTACGGTGGCCGTGCATACGAGCCGCAGCAGGAGTCGCTCGCACGCGGCGCCGAGATCGTTGTGGGAACTCCCGGACGTCTCATCGACCTGCTGCGTCACAAGTCGCTTGATCTTTCGGCCGTCCGCACCGTGGTGCTCGACGAGGCCGACGAAATGCTGGACCTCGGCTTCCTTGAGGACGTCGAGACGCTACTCGCCTCCACTCCTCCCACCCGCCACACCATGCTGTTCTCGGCTACGATGCCGGGCGCCGTGGTGGCGATGGCCCGCCGCTACATGTCCAAGCCCACGCACATTCGCGCCCAGGATCCTGATGATCAGGGCGCCACGGTCAAGACCACCCAGCAGGTTGTCTACCGCTGCCACGCGCTCAACAAGGCAGAGGTTGTGGCGCGCGTGTTGCAGGCTGAGGGCCGCGGTCTCACCATCGTTTTCACTCGCACCAAGCGCACCGCCGCGCGCCTCGCCGAGGAGCTGACCGAGCGCGGTTTCGCTGCCGGCGCCTTGCATGGCGACCTCGGCCAGGGCGCCCGTGAGCAGGCACTTCGCGCCTTCCGCAATGGCAAGGTGGACGTTCTCGTAGCCACCGACGTGGCGGCCCGCGGCATCGACGTCGACGACGTCACCCACGTCATCAACTACCAGTGCCCCGAGGACGAGAAAACTTACATCCACCGCATCGGCCGCACCGGCCGCGCCGGCCAGTCCGGCACCGCGGTCACCTTCGTGGACTGGGAGGACACTCCCCGCTGGTCCGTCATCAACAAGATCCTCAACCTCGGCTACCCCGAGCCACTGGAGACGTACCACACCTCCGAGCACCTCTACACGGATCTCAACATCCCCACCGACGTCACCGGCAAGCTCCCCGTGGAGAAGCGCCTGCGCGCCGGCCTGAACGCCGAGAAGTTGGAAGACCTCGGCGAGACCGGCAAGTCCGCTGGTCGCGGCGGTCGTAGCCGCGGCGGTCAGGGTGGTCACGGCCGCGGTGATGGCCGCCGTTCCGGTGGTCGCGGACGTGACGGGCGTGATAGTCGTGACGACGACGGCGCCCGCAGTTCCGGCCGTGGCCGCTCGCGTGGTGGCCGTGGCGCCCGTTCGCAGGTTGAGCGTGCTGAGCCATCGGTGCGTTCCGAGCGCGCTCCTCGCGCCGAGGCTGCCCGTGCTCCCGAGGGCGAGGCGCAGTCTGCTCCTCGCCGCAGCCGTCAGCGCCGCCGCGTGCGCCGCTCCGAGGGCGGCGAGGGCTGAGTTAGCGCCGAAGGCTGAGTTCCTCCACCCGCGTTCCCACAGGACACGTATTCCGACAAGCAGTGTTTCCCACAAATGACGTAGCGGTCCGGTTCACTTTCGCGGTGGGCCGGACCGCTTGTCGTTTTCGACGCTATGGCGAAATATGTGGTTACCTACGAGAACTCGGGTTACAAGCACGCACAAAAGCAAGCTCCCATCTGAAACCCAATATCTCTCCTTAGCAAACGAACACCCTCCCTCTTGCCGTTCCCGCCGCTATGGCGAAATATGTGGTTACCTACGAGAACTTGGGTTACAAGCACGCACAAAAGCAAGCTCCCATTTCAAACCCAATAGTTCGCCTTTGTGGTGGGCCAGACCGCTCGTCGTTTTGGACGCTATGGCGAAATATGTGGTTACGTACGAGAACTCGGGTTACAAGCACGCACAAAAGCAAGCTCCCATCTGAAACCCAATAGTTCGCCTTTGTGGTGGGCCAGACCGCTCGTCGTTTCCAACGCTAGAGCGAAATATGGGGATACGTACGAGACCTCGGGTTACGCACCAGAACTCGGGTTACAGCACGCGCCAACGCAAGCTCTCATGCGAAACCCAATATCCCGCGATAGCAACCAGACACCTTGCCGTACCGCACAAACCACACCCCGGCACGGCACATCCCGGCACCGCAACCGCTGATACCGAGAAATCGAGCCAAACGCCCGGCTAGAACAACGGGAGGGCGCGGCGCCGTCGTCGTCGTACAACACGGTAACCCGCACCGCGCAAAACCCGACGCGTCACGTACGCCACCAGGTAACTTGCCTATCCTGACCCGCAGAGGCGCTAGAATCTGAGGCATTATGACAGACAATAGAGGACGCCCCTTTGACACCGCCCTGGACGAAGCAATTCTCGCGACCGCCAAAGCTTTTCTTGAGGAGAATGGCTTTGACGGGTTGACGGTGAGCGAAATTGTTGAGCGGGCGGGGACCACTCGTTCCGCTTTCTATCGCCGCTACGCGAGCTTGGTTGAAATGATCACCGATCTGTACCTGCACGAATTCCCCAGGCATCTTGATCGGGAGTTTGATACGGGTTCGCTGGTGTCGGATTTGCGTGCGGCTCAGGAAGACCAGCTGGCTTTCTTTGCAGCGCCGATGGTGTATCACGCGCATGCGGGATTCCTCGGCCGGTTGGGTGAAGATTCCGAGGCGCGGCGATTTTTCATGGGCCAGTTTGTTCTGCCGCGTCGGGCTTCGGTGGAGCGGATCATTGACCGTGCTGTGCAGCGCGGTGAGATTGACCCGCCGCAGGACGTGGGCGCCATCTGCGATCTCATGGCCGCCCCGTTCTTGCTCAGGATTATGATGCCGGAACTCGGGCCGCTTGATGACTCACTGCTAGAGCTTACTGTGGCCCAGGCTGCGGCTGCTCTGGGGGTTTCGGCTTCGCAGTGACGCTTGCGGCGGATTTGTGGTGACGCTTACGGGGGATTTGCGGTGACGCTTGCGGCGGATTTGTGGTGACGGGTCAACGACGTGCCAGCATGCGGTGACGGCCCGTCACGGGTGAAGGATCTGCAACCGCGACGCATCCGCGAGTTCTTGAATGATTTCGGGCGCCGTCACGTTCTCTCCCAGCCGGTTGGGTTTTCCGGTTCCGTGGTAGTCGCTGGAGCCGAATCGCGCGAGGCCGAGGCGTTTTGCTATTGCTTCTAGCTGTGGGATTGCGTGCGGAGGGTTGTCACGGTGGTCGATTTCGAGGCCGAAGAGTCCGGCGGCGGCGAGTTCGTCGTAGGCTTCGAGCGGGATGGTGCGCCCGCGCGCTGCGGCCATCGGGTGGGCGAGTACGGCCTGTCCCCCGGCGGCCCGGATCCACCCGATCGCTGCGGCGGCTTCGGGCGCGTAGTAGGGCACGTAGTAGGGGCCGCGGGCGTTGAGATAGTGGTCGAAGGCTTCGGATCTGTTGCGAATTGCGCCGACGACGACGAGCGCATCCGCGATGTGCGGACGCCCGATAGTTGCGCCTTGCGGTGTTTGAGATTGGACAAGTTCCCAGGTGATGGGGGTGTCAGCGGCGAGGCGGCGCACGATTTCGCGGGCACGGTCCACGCGCGAGCTGCGGACTTTTTGTATGTGCGCGGTGAGCTGGGGAGACGCCGGATCGAAGAGGTAGGCGAGCATGTGCAACGAGATGCCACGATAGGCGGCGGAGAGTTCCATGCCGCGGATGAGGGCGGTTCCAGACGTCGCAATTTCGGCGACGGCGGCCTCCCATCCAGCGACCGTGTCATGATCCGTGAGTCCCAACATGGTGACGCCCGCGGCGACGGCGTCGTGCATGAGACGTTCCGGTGGCGTGGTGCCATCCGAGGCGGTGGAGTGCGCGTGCGGGTCGATCATGGTGCAAGCGTAGCGCGGGAACGCACAACCCCTCACGCAACCGATGACGTCACGGGTGCAAACCTATACCGTCACAGCCCCAAAGCCGCAAAGCCGCAGAAAGAATGTAAACCGCCGTTTTCAGGCTAAAAAGTCCCAACATCAGCGAACTGCCGCCGGTATACTCGCAAGGTCCCATGAATTTCTCTCTGGAGTGGTTGAACAATGACGTCTCACCAAAAGCGAGTCCCCGCGCCCAAAAAACCGGCGAAATCCACCGCTGGCACGCATGAAGAGTCCGGGCTAAAGCGCGGCCTGAACAAGCGCCATATTCGTTTTATTGCGCTCGGTTCGGCGATCGGTACAGGGCTTTTTTATGGCTCGGCGTCGGCGATCCAGACTGCGGGCCCGCTCGTCCTGCTGGCGTACGTGATCTCGGGTATCGCGGTATTCTGGGTGATGCGCGCGCTGGGTGAAATGGCCGTTCGTAACCCCGTGTCCGGCTCGTTCGGCAAGTACGCCAATGATTACCTGGGGCCCTTCGCAGGTTTCGTCACCGGCTGGACATTCGTGTTCGAGATGCTGGTTGTTGCGATCGCGGACGTCACGGCCTTCGCGGTGTACATGGGATTCTGGTTCCCCGGGGCACCGAAATGGATATGGGTGTGCGCTGTCATTTTGTTCATCGCGGGTATCAACACCCGGCATGTCAAGGTGTTCGGTGAGCTGGAGTTCTGGCTCAGCATCATCAAGGTGGCGGCCATTATCGCAATGATTGCTGGCGGCACAATCCTGCTGTTCATGGGTGTATCGCTCTCTGACGGCGGTCACAGCGGCGTCGACAACCTGTGGATTCACGACGGATTCGCACCGAACGGTATCGCCGGACTTCTGGCGTCCCTGACCGTGGTTGTCTTCGCCTTCGGCGGCATCGAGACCATCGGTATCACCGCGGGCGAGGCCACCGACCCGGGCGATTCCATCCCGAAAGCCGTCAACACCGTCCCCGCCCGCATCCTTCTCTTCTATGTAGGCACGCTGGCCATCATCATGATGCTGACGCCGTGGGATCAGATCACCGGCGATGCCAGCCCGTTCGTGCAGATCTTCACCGGCCTGGGGATTCCCGCCGCCGCGAATATTCTCAACATCGTGGTCATCACCGCGGCAATCTCAGCCATCAACGCCGACACCTTCAGCGCCGGCCGCATCCTCTTCGGTCTAGCTCAAGAAGGTCAGGCACCCAAGGTATTCGCCAGCGTTTCCCGCAACGGCGTGCCGTGGATGTCGGTTCTGGTGATGTGCTCCGGACTCGCGGTTGGCGCGGTTCTCAACGCCCTCATCCCCGACTCCGTCTTCGCCATCATTGCCTCGCTCGCCACCTTCGCGACGGTGTGGGTGTGGCTGATGATCCTCTCCTCGCACATTGCGATGCGCCGCAAGATGACACCAGAAGAGGTCGAGAACGCCGACTTCCGCGTGCCACTGTGGCCATGGGGTTCCTGGATGGCAGTGGCGTTCATTGTGTTCGTCCTGGTACTTCTGGCTTGGTTCCCGGCCTCGCGCATCGCCATCACGGTTGGCGCCGTATGGATGACGATCCTCTCCTGCTGGTACCTGTGGAACAAGCGCCGCCTGCGTACCGGGGTACGATGAGTGAACTTGGTTCGACGACGTACGTTCGTCAGCTTGGTTGGTAATTGAACGACGACGGCGAAGCAGCACCAGTACGTTCCTTGGTTGCGTGGTACGTGGCGCACTCGAGAACTATTTGTCATGCAAATGTATCCTCATCCGTGCCACGAAAAATACCGAGGGTCGCGTGTAAAGCTTGTGCCAGCACAAATAGTCATTTTGAAGCGGTTATCGCAATGCTATTATGGATTGAAAAAGGGCTCGCGTGTAAAACGTGTGTATCTCCGCTGGTCAGGTGCTACGATTTTGGGCAAGGGGGCCGAAGGCTCCTCATCGCAAAGGGCGAATTGAAACTCATCGAGCTGGAGCGAGGCCATCAGCCCGTCGAGGCCGAAGGCTCCTCATCGCAAAGGGCGAATTGAAACGCGGCATAGTCTGCGCTCGCCATTTCGACATTGGCCGAAGGCTCCTCATCGCAAAGGGCGAATTGAAACACCAGGCCAGGGTTGGCAACTTCCATGGCGAAGCCGTGGGCCGAAGGCTCCTCATCGCAAAGGGCGAATTGAAACCGAACGGCGAAGTCGTAAGGGCGGAAGCATCGGGGCCGAAGGCTCCTCATCGCAAAGGGCGAATTGAAACTTGATAGGAGCAGCAACGAGAGACTGCGCAAGGCCGAAGGCTCCTCATCGCAAAGGGCGAATTGAAACTTCACTCAGGTACGAGCGGGCGTCCGCGTTGTGTCCGAAAGGACCTCATCGCATAGGGCGAATTGAAACGCGTGCTGAACGCTCGCCATTGTTCCCACAGACCCCAAGTCCGAAAGGACCTCATCGCATAGGGCGAATTGAAACTTGTAACGGGCTCTACATACACCTAAATGTGCCGTCCGAAAGGACCTCATCGCATAGGGCGAATTGAAACAGGAACCACTGGATTTGGTTCAAATTCTTGAGCGCGTCCGAAAGGACCTCATCGCATAGGGCGAATTGAAACTGCTGAGGACGCGCGTTAGCAGGTCGCTGCCGTCTCGTCCGAAAGGACCTCATCGCATAGGGCGAATTGAAACCAGATCCGCACCTCAAATCGATGAAACAATTCGGTCCGAAAGGACCTCATCGCATAGGGCGAATTGAAACCCCCATTCGCGGAACACCTGCTCGAGCTCTGGCGTCCGAAAGGACCTCATCGCATAGGGCGAATTGAAACCGTCCGCGATGTATGCGGTGATCTCCCACCAGTAGTCCGAAAGGACCTCATCGCATAGGGCGAATTGAAACTCCATCTAGAGAGCGTCGCAAGATTAATTGCGACAGTCCGAAAGGACCTCATCGCATAGGGCGAATTGAAACCCCGTCGGCGAGCTCGGCACGCACGCCTTCATGTCCGAAAGG
This sequence comes from Ancrocorticia sp., assembly GCA_047602305.1. GTDB lineage: Bacteria > Actinomycetota > Actinomycetes > Actinomycetales > Actinomycetaceae > Ancrocorticia. The sequence continues at coordinate 3,635,684 of JASGHO010000001.1, read as the reverse complement.
ACCTCATCGCATAGGGCGAATTGAAACAAATCGGGGCGACGAGTATCGAGAGCGATCTGAAGTCCGAAAGGACCTCATCGCATAGGGCGAATTGAAACAGGATTGTAAAGCTGGCGATATAAAGCCGCCAGTCCGAAAGGACCTCATCGCATAGGGCGAATTGAAACTGGCGATCTGTGATCCACGAGAGTCGATCACAAAAGTCCGAAAGGACCTCATCGCATAGGGCGAATTGAAACAGCTCCTCATCGCGAACAATGAGGTAATAGCCAAGTCCGAAAGGACCTCATCGCATAGGGCGAATTGAAACAGAAGAGCATGAGCTCGTTCCCGTACTTGTCGGCCCTTGTCCGAAAGGACCTCATCGCATAGGGCGAATTGAAACCCATCCACGCGCCGCCACGACTAGCAGTCCCACGTCCGAAAGGACCTCATCGCATAGGGCGAATTGAAACCGACCGGAGACGGCGGCCGCCCGCCCGTACATGTCCGAAAGGACCTCATCGCATAGGGCGAATTGAAACTTTCTCCCCCGCGGGGGATAGTTGAAAAATGAAGCGTCCGAAAGGACCTCATCGCATAGGGCGAATTGAAACCCTTCCAGGTGGGGAGGTGTCCAGTCGATAACGCGAGTCCGAAAGGACCTCATCGCATAGGGCGAATTGAAACCTCGCCAGGCGAAACTCTCCATCATCTCCGAGTCCGAAAGGACCTCATCGCATAGGGCGAATTGAAACTGCTGCACGCCCATATTGCCATGAGCGTAATGATGGTCCGAAAGGACCTCATCGCATAGGGCGAATTGAAACTCTGCGAACCGCAGCGCCTGGCGAATGTCGTCAATGTCCGAAAGGACCTCATCGCATAGGGCGAATTGAAACCCCGCTCTGGTACTGAGCGAGGTCCGCAACTGCTGTCCGAAAGGACCTCATCGCATAGGGCGAATTGAAACCGGCAGTGCGGAACCGCCGTACGTCCATTACTGGACTCGTCCGAAAGGACCTCATCGCATAGGGCGAATTGAAACTCCTCCAACACCGCGAACCTTTTGGCCAGGAAGGTCCGAAAGGACCTCATCGCATAGGGCGAATTGAAACTGCGGATCCCGCTCTGATACCGACTAAACTCCCGTCCGAAAGGACCTCATCGCATAGGGCGAATTGAAACAAATGGCATTTGAAAGACTCCCACAGGCTTTCCCGTCCGAAAGGACCTCATCGCATAGGGCGAATTGAAACGGCAGAAACCCCGGGTGAGGCGGTCAGGATCCCTATGTCCGAAAGGACCTCATCGCATAGGGCGAATTGAAACCCCGGGGAGATCCCCGAGTAGGTTCGTGAGCAGTCCGAAAGGACCTCATCGCATAGGGCGAATTGAAACGGCGAGGTGCTAGCGGCTATATCTGAGTCGGACTGTCCGAAAGGACCTCATCGCATAGGGCGAATTGAAACATAGCGCCGGGACGCTGGAACTCCGCAAGTCCGTCCGAAAGGACCTCATCGCATAGGGCGAATTGAAACCGCGAAGGCGACAATGTAATAGCCGGCTACAGTCCGAAAGGACCTCATCGCATAGGGCGAATTGAAACTGGATGCCACCTCCTTATATCTACTCAAGGAACGAGGTCCGAAAGGACCTCATCGCATAGGGCGAATTGAAACATGAAGGCGCGGTCCGAAGCAGGTAGCAGGGTCCGAAAGGACCTCATCGCATAGGGCGAATTGAAACTTGCCAGGGTCGAGGGCCTCGCGGGCACAATGGCGTCCGAAAGGACCTCATCGCATAGGGCGAATTGAAACCTGAAGAATCCACCAATGACCAGTATGCCCGCAAGTCCGAAAGGACCTCATCGCATAGGGCGAATTGAAACTCTGCGAACCGCAGCGCCTGGCGAATGTCGTCAATGTCCGAAAGGACCTCATCGCATAGGGCGAATTGAAACTGGTCGTGCCATTCGGCTCTGAGCTTTTCGGCGAGTCCGAAAGGACCTCATCGCATAGGGCGAATTGAAACGACGATAGGCGCGAGGTTGAGTTCACTCATGTTCAGGTCCGAAAGGACCTCATCGCATAGGGCGAATTGAAACTAGTCGAACCCCAGGATGGTCGCCGGGATGTACCCGGGTCCGAAAGGACCTCATCGCATAGGGCGAATTGAAACTCGTCGGCCGAGACGTTGCCGAAGACGGTGGCGTTGTCCGAAAGGACCTCATCGCATAGGGCGAATTGAAACCACGCAGGGAGTAGACTGATCTTACATCGAAACGTCCGAAAGGACCTCATCGCATAGGGCGAATTGAAACAAATCGGCGTCCCTGTCGCCCTCGGTCATAGCTTCAAGTCCGAAAGGACCTCATCGCATAGGGCGAATTGAAACTGCTCCTGCCCAGCTCGTATTTCTGTGTATCGGTCAGGTCCGAAAGGACCTCATCGCATAGGGCGAATTGAAACTCCGAGCACCCCCAACACGTACTTCGTGAGGTGTCCGAAAGGACCTCATCGCATAGGGCGAATTGAAACTCCTACATAGGGTTCCCACCCCAGCGCGCGCTCACTGTCCGAAAGGACCTCATCGCATAGGGCGAATTGAAACCAATCCTTTCTCTCGTATTCCAGCCCATTTTTTGCGGTCCGAAAGGACCTCATCGCATAGGGCGAATTGAAACGAGTCGTCTTTCACCTCAAATTGGGCGAGGGCGCCGGGCCGAAGGCTCCCAATCGCAAGGGGCGAATTAGATGAGACTGGCAAGGCAGGACTCGGCCTCGATCTCATAGGATCGCCATTGACCGCTGACACTGCCTTGGTGGCATAATGGAAGGGAGCCAAGCAGTTCCAGTGCTTGGCTCCCCGGTGGATTACCACTGGTGGTCCTTATCCGCTACGGGTGAGGACGGCTAACAGAGCAGCAAGGGCCCAGAGTGTTGGTGCGATAGATTTAGCGATCTCGCACCATATCTGGGTCCTTTGCTTGTTCGTCAGCTTCTGTCCCTTGCGAGACTTCTTACCCATGGTTCTTTCACCCCCTTCCCCGGTACTCCCTCCACGGCTGTTACAGAGCAGTGTTCGTGGGGGTGCGCCGCGAAGGGCCACTTCAAAGCCTACGGGGTGGCTCCGACGAGATTTCAGTTATCCACAGGCACCACAACGGGCCCGCTGTTACATCACAGCCCAGAAGTAGACGCGCTCCGGCGGGTGTGCCTGGCCGTGGGTGCCCACGCCGTCCCAGCATTCGTCGCATTGACGGAAGATGTACAAGGAGTCCGTCTCGGGATCGATCAACCCGCGGCAACGTTCTACAACTTCCTCGATCGCAGACATCTCTGCATCACACACGAACACCGAGTGCTGCACACGATTCCCGACAGTCTGCAGACAGGCGGACACCTTCGCCCGGCATCCATCCGACTCGATGTCGTACGCCACCACGTACCTCATCGCCAGCTCAATCCCGTGTATACAGCGTGTTCGGAGCGGATTGCCTTGCCGAGCCGTTTCGCCTGTTGATGCAGGTGCCGGCGCACTGAACCACCAAACCCTGGCAACGCCCCGTTGCACTTCTGCTGCATCCGACGCTCATATGCATCCAAGATGTCGGTACGTGCTTTCTTGCTCAGCTTCACGCCGGGCTTACCGGGGACGCGGACGGCGTCGTCGTCGGTCAAAATCTTGCGGCGCGCCAGCTCGATCACCACTTGGTCCACAACGAACGGACGAAACTCCTCAACCAGGTCGAGACCGAGCGACGGCGTCCCCGTCGACTCCGCGTGCAGGCAACCGATCGCCGGGTCCAGCCCGCAGGCGACCAGCGCGCCGACGCACTCCCCCAGCATCACGGTGTAAAGGTACGAGAGCGCGGAGTTCATGACATCGGTGGGTGGGCGGCGGTTGCGCCCCGCGAACGTGATGCCCTCGGGCAAGATGTGCGGTAGCGCCTCGAAATACATTTTCGCGGAGGCGCCCTCGATGCCCATGAGTTCGTCGCGTGTCTGGCATTCGGGGAGGCGTGCGCCCATTTCTTTGATGAAGTCGATCTTGGGAACGAGTTCCTGGCGGTTCTCTTCGCGCACGTATCGCTGCAACAGCACCCGCTGCTTGCTCACCTTGGCTTTGACAATTTCACGGCCGAGTTCCACTTTGCGTTCAGGATCCATGAGTATTTGGGCGCGAAGCCGGTCGGCTCGCTGTTTGGCGGCACCGGAAAGTAGCTGGCCCTGGTAGCTGCCTTTTCGGGACAGGAACACCACGTTCACGTCTTGTTGCAGAGCCCAGTTGCGCACGCCTGCGCTGACTCCCACGTACCCGAAACACACGATGCGCTCAAGTACGCTTTGTGGCACGTCGAGCAGGGTGGTGTCGTCTTTCGAGTCCACTCGGACGCGGCCGGATTTCATGCGCACGTGGGCGCCGTCGCGGGCGACGAAGAGGGTTTTCTTGCCGGGGTCCGCGCCGTCGTCTGCTTCCGCGAGCGGATACTTCGGTCCGAACTCCTCGCCGAGGAAATGGAAGCCATCCGTGAAGGACATGACGTCGGACTTTTCCGTGTTCAGTTCCATCCCGATCTCCTCAAGGGCTCGCTCTGCGATGGTGCGGGCGCGCTCGGCGCCGGCTTTGGTTTGAGTGCAGACGGTGAAGTCGTCACCGTATCTGACCAGCGGGAATCCCGCGCGTAGCAGCGTTTCGTCGAACTCGACAAGCGCCAGATTGGAGAACAGTGGCGAGAGCGGACTGCCCTGCGAGAGCCCCGGGATTGCGTGGCGCTTGCCTTTCTTGTTGGCGTAGCGATCGTTGAGGAGGCTGATGATTGAGAGGATTTCGCCGTCCGGTATCAGTTTCGTTAGCAGGCCTTCAATTCGGACGACGTCGAGCGACGGGAAACAGTCCTTAACGTCCGCGCGCAGTACCCAGTTCAGGCCCTCGTCACGGCACCGCGCCACCTCGCGCACCGCGTGCTTGACGCCAAGCCCGGGACGGAATCCGTAGGCTGCCGGGCCGAGTAGCGGGTCAAGTATCGGGCCGATGACGTTGAGAATCGCACGTTCGACGACGCGGTCACGCGGGTCCGGGATGTGGAGCGTGCGCATGCCACCGGAACGTTTCGGGATGGAGAATTCGGTGAGGTCGCGCGGGCGGTAGGTTCCGTTAAGGAGTTCGGCGGAGAGGGTGGCGAGTTCATCTTTGATGTCGACGGCGAGGTTGAGAACGGAGCCGGATAGCTTGCCGTCATCGAGATCATTTTCCAGCACGTCAGCCCATGCGCGCTTGAGCGAGTTCTTGTTCGCTACCTGGGTCATGAGCATGCCGGTCATGGTGAAGGCCTATCCTCGGGTGTTCGCGGTGGCGCGGGTGTTATTCGGACGCGAGTTGCCGTGCGGGTGCGGTTCCAGCGAGGTGACGCGCACCTGACCCAATCCAAACTGGGTATACGCTCCCACGCCGGAGAATTCCGCCAGACCGAGCAGTGCGCTGACCGCCGCAGCGCCTTCAAGGTCCGGCGCATACTTCGCATTGGGAGCCCAGCGCCATTCGAGGCTTCCCACGGCGCCCGCAGTTGGTGTGGGCGTGAGCGGTGTTCTCACGGTTTCGAGACGGACATCGGTGATGGCGAGCGCAGAGACCTCAGGGAACTCGAGCGGGAATTCTTCGCCTGAGCCGAGCTCCCAGTTGTCCGCGAGACTGTTGAGTACACGTTCCGGCGAGGGCCACGGCTGGGAGAGTTTTCCTCTCCGGAAGCACATCGGACTTCGCAGTTCGATGCCCCAACCTTCTCGTGGACCGATCTCGGCGAGCTCCTCCCATGTTGCTTGTCGCGTGAGGCGCGGTGGTGCTGGGACCGTTCCAACGCCGTCGTTGCTTTTGCCGAACCATACGTCCTCACCTGCGGTGACGTTGGAGAAGATGGCCGCGGCGCCGTCGTCGATAAACGAAACTCCGACCACGGCGAGGCCGTATCTGATGCCCACTCCGGTGAGGCAGTATGGCTTGCGGTTCCGGTGTGCGTCCGCCTCTTCGGCCAGGACGCGCGCGAGGAATGCGTGCACGCCGGAGGGGCGCACGAGGCGTGGTTCGGGGATGTCGAAGGCGATTTCCCAGGTGCTTGGCATTGGAGTCCTCTCGCGCGCTCGCCCGCCGTTGGTGGCGCTTCACTGCCGTTTTACCGTGTTATGAGGGCCCAGCACAAGTCTTAAAACTTAGACAAAATTTCTCCGGACAAAACCGGTGACGGGATGCCATAATCGGGCATTAGAAGGTTCCTCACGAAGAGGCAGGCTCACGCATGACGGCAACTCACGAACCAGCGGGCGATTCCAGTACGTCTAAGAAAGATGAGAAGGCGCCAGCGTGCTCGGTGCAGGCGGATAAAATAAGACGTCCCCGATTACAGCGAGGAGCACAGTATCTTCTAGTGTTCGCTGGCGCCGCTGCAACGGCATTCGGTGGCCTCCTAGCGGAGGATACTTTCCCGCAAAAGGACCATTTCTCCAGCGGCGCGAGCTTTAGCATCTTTAGGCTTGTGCTCTTCACATTCTTCATCGCACTGGCCATGTATGCCACCAAACAGCTCACGAAAAGACAACTTAGCCACGGAACCCTCTATTACCTCCGCTTTCAGAATGAAACCAATCCTGACTTTCACGGAGATGTTGTCTCCGAGGCACGGTCCAAATATCTTGATTTTCGTTCAGTTTCCGCATGGTGTGATCCTGGAATAGCAGAGGTCAGAAGCGACATCGAAGGACACACTGGAGAACTAAGAAATAAGGAAATCTCCAACGAGCAGAAGTTACCTCGTTCTCGACCAAAATGGATGCAACGGCTATGCTCCGACGTCAGTGAGGCATCCTCGAAGCAGGATAGCTCTCCTTCTCAGTACCACGTTGTTGATGTACGCAAGCAACTCAACGAAATGTCAGCTGAGCTTCAGAGAACTACAAATGATGACACCGGCGACTCTGGCTTTGACGTCGCTCCAAACCTCATCTTTCCAGCAGCGTTGGCACTCGGATACGACTGGATGCCTCCGGGAGAAGCCACACTTCACGAGTTCAATCCTGAAGGCAACGAAACAAAGTCGGATCCATCGGATGACAGTAAACCTGAATCTGGGAAGAGCGAATCCGCAGAAGATGACTCCCCCGAGAAGAAAGATGCAGATACAACTCAGCATTACATAAAAGAGTTTCAGTGGAGGCTCCACAAGCCCATCCTGACAGGACAGGGAGGCGAAACGCCTAATCCACACGATAGCAAGAAACCAGTTCGTCATTTTGATGTGCGCGGCACCTCTCCATATCGGCTCTGTGCACAGACCGAGTACTTACGGTGCCACCTTGATTTAAAAGGCAAGCCGACTGAACCGCCTCGCTCTGTCTGGCTGGAGTTTCGAGTGAGTGATCAGGATTTCTCAGGCAACGTCGAACAAGCGCGTAACAGAAGTATCGAGAAGTCACGAATGTTCTCCGATCACAAAGACGAGGCAGATGTACAACGCATCATCCACATGGAGCAATCACTTGCACAGCCAAGCGCTCGATATCACGTCGTTACCTGTACAGATGATCCGAAGGAGAACGTCAGCGGATTGACTGTCTTCCAGATGGCAGAAGGGTGTGCGTATTGGATAGCCCGTACGCTCCGCGATTTTCCTGATGCAACCATATTCATCGCCGCAGCCATGCCCAAGACCGTCTCTTTTGCCGTGGGCTACATGATGAACCAGATTCCTGTCGGACGGCCACCCAAACCTGAAGAGGAGCCCCCATTTGAAGGAGACCCCGAGACTTTCCCATGGTTCCAGAAAGATGGCACCTATCACCCCTGGCGCAGGATCGTTCCAATGGGGCATTTCCTTTTTGAAAGGCCCGAGCTCCGCCCCATGTGGGTACGCGATGACCAGATTGATCCCAATGTTCTGATCGACAAGGCGAAAGCAGGAAGACCTTGAGAATTATCAACCTCACCCCGCATAGCGTCACGGTGATGCCATTCGAGGGCAAGCCGGTCACCTTTGAAGCAGCTGGCCAAGTCGCTCGGGTCGGCGAAGTCGTCACTGGATCACGCTCGATCGATACTGAGGACGGCCCAATCGAAGTCCGCGATGTCCACTACACCGATGTTCTGCTCGGACTTCCCGATTCTCAGCCGGGAGTCTCCTACCTTGTGTCGCGAGTAGCCGCAGCAGCTTCGGATCGAGCGGACCTGCTCTTCCCTTACGCAGAGCTTCGCAACGACGAAGGCCAAATCATCGGTTGCCGAGCACTCGGCAAATTCACTGACAGCAGCAGTTCACCCTCCACAGAAGAGGACAATAATGAGTAAACGATGGGTGCTTATTGAGTCTGGTTCAACTCAAGAGTTCATATTTCAGTCGAATCGTCAGCGCTTTTGCGTAGGTGCGTCAGCGCTGGTGACCGATATGAAGGAATGGATCAACAAGGCCATCGATTCTGTGCCATCAAGCGGTGGAGAAGTACAGACTGTCATCGCACTTTCAAGCAGCGCACTCCTTCTGGTGGATTCCCAGGAAGCCGGACAGTATCTCATTCGTTCTGTTTCCGAAGAAGCTTTACGAAATGCACCGGGACTCGATGTATGGGGTTACATCGAAACTGACGATCAGCTACACGCAAGCGACAATCCCATGGAGAGGCTTCCCATTGCCCGTGAGTCGCTCGCCCGCACACGCGGTTTCCGGACTGGGCCGCATCTGCGATTCCCATTGAACCCATTCATGGAGGTCTGCTCGATCACCGGATTACCTGCCACAACACTTGGCAACGTTCTCGGCGAAGAGAACCGGCCCGTCTCGGCCCTTACAAAGGCCGCGTGGACTCGCGCCGAGGACGCCAATAAAAGGTGGCATGACGAACTTGGTGACATGGTACTCGAGGATGTGGACGCCGATCTCGGGAGCGATGGCTGGATAGCCATCATTCACATCGACACGAATGACACCGGCAAGGCAATTAGCCGCATCGGTTCTGTTGAACAGTACGCGGAGTTCAGCACTCACCTTGAAGAAGCGACCCTCGAGTCCTTCAAGTTGGCTGTATCTGCGGTTGGCGAGGCTACTCCAGAGACCGGCTGGATTCGTCCCATTCTTCTTGGTGGCGACGACGTCACCGTCATCTGCAAAGCCTCGCTGGCAGCCGATCTTGTCCACGAGTATTTAACAAACCTCGAAAAGGCCACAAGGAACATCCCCGGCATTGACGCGGATTACCTCACAGGTTGCGGTGGCATTGCCTTCGTCAAGCCGCATTACCCCTTCTATGACGCCCACGTACTTGCTCACGAGTTGGCCAGAACCGCAAAGGATAAACGAAAAGAACTCAAAGCGCTCGACCGGTCGGCATGGGATTTCCACGTACTCCATGATTCCGTCGCGAGGCCACTCTCAATGATTAGGGAACCACTCAATGACGCCGTCGGTACTCCCTTGTTCGTTTCTCACCACTCTGATGAGGAATCGACTCAAGAAGTGTCTGAAAAGGAATCAACCCCAGAGGTTAAGAAAGATGACAAGGTGCCCGAAGTCAACGAGGACAGCCACGTCTTCGAGATCCGAGACCAACTCTTGGGAAATGATCCCCCGGTCTCCAGAAAGTCTCTGCATAGCCTTCGCGAGGCTCTCGTCGAGAATAACCCGGACAAGAGAAAGAGCCTGATCTCCCAGCTCATCCTCCGCATCGAAGCCGTTGAAGAAAGCCACGCGGCCGAGGAGTTCATCGACAAGAATCTCCGAGGACTTATCAATGGTCAAGGAACATCTCCACTTCTGGCGGTGCTCGATCTGATTGATGTCAGTACACCTGTCAGCGAAGGGAAGAATCATGACTAGGACTTCTTCGTCCAGCGTCTACTCCGGGCAACTCGATGTTGCCTTCCTGAGTGACTGGCACTGTGGTTCTGGCGCCGGACGGCATGCTGGAATTGACAGGGAGATTGCTCTCAAGGATGGCCTTCCTTACGTTCCTGGCCGAACGCTGAAGGGGCTATGGCGAGATGCGTGCGAGCGCGTGGCCTTCGCCTTGGACGATGGCAAGGAAAATGGCCAGTGGACCGCCCTTGTCAGAGAACTCTTCGGTTCTCCTTCTCTGGCCTCGAGTAATAACGGAGACTCACGCGGTCTTCTCCATGTTTCGCCTGCCGTTCTCACCAGCGCGTGGCATGACAGGTTGACGCAGAACGACGGCGACATGGCACATCTACTTAAATCCGGCCTGCGGGTTTCTCGAAGAAATGTCACGATCGACGACGAGACTGGCGCCGCCAAGCGCAATCACCTCCGCCTCATCGAGTTCGCTCGTGCAGGGCTCGATCTCTCGGCAGAGTACAGCATTGATACTGCTCAAAGATGGGAGATCGACCTTCTTCTCAGCGCCGGTCTCAAAGAGCTCACCCACATTGGTTCATACCGGAGGCGTGGGTCCGGCCGATGCACCGTTACCGACAGTCGCACGTTCGCCCCCGTAGAGGACATACTACGAGAGCACTCGGATGACGTGCAGCATTTCAACGTGCCAGTAGACCTCCGCTCGAGGAAGGAGCTGACGCTTCGCACATCGCCCAACTCAAGCGAAGGCATGCTCCGCCGAGCAGGTACATTGCGGATTACCCTGTCGCAGCCTGTACTGGCTACCAAGGCGGTGCTGGGAAACCTCCTCGTGAGTCACGATTTCATTCCCGGATCAGTGGTTCTGCCACTCGTCGCCAAAGCTATCGGAGCCGATGCGCCACAACTTATCCGCAACCAACGCATCATCGTCACGGATGCCGTACCCGCCGCGGACGGTCATCGCATGGCCAGAACACCAAGGTCACTCCTTTCTTCCGAAAAGGGCACCAGCTGGCACCACAACAGCGCAGATGTTCGCGATGCCAGATTCAGTAGCCCTGAACCGGCAGACCGAGCAATCTCCGGCTGGGGCTGGTTCAGTGAGGACCGGACATGGTCCATCCATCACCAAGAACTCGTCGTTTCTGCTCACGCATCCATCAATGATGCGGCCCAACGCACCTTGGATAACGGCGTCTATTCGTTACAGGCTATTCCCGCTCACACTGTTCTTGATGCGGAAGTCTGGTTACCTGAGAGCAGCTCCGAACGCTTCGGAGAATCGCTACCGAGCAAGGCAAGTTTAGGCCGGTACCGGGACTCCGAATTCGGAGGAGTGACCATCGAGTGGATCGAAGCCGAGGATTCAGCCGACTCCGTGCACCGTGGGGTTACCAATGTTAAGAACAACGAAGAGTTCTCGATTTGGCTAACATCCGACGCGAGTCTCGTTGACCGCAACGGCTTGGTTGATTGCAGCCCCGAGAGGGTGGCTGCCGATGTTGCAGCCAAGCTGAAGATACTCGGATACTCAGGAGGATTGGAAGTTGTCAGAGAGAAGACGTTCGTCTCAATGGGCCGTCGTGATTCCTGGACTGCTTCTCACTCTCTTCCAAGGCCAACGATCCCGGTCATGTCAGCTGGTTCGGTCATCACTTTCAAAGCCACACAGGCAATCCCCACAAGTGTCTTGTCCGATGCCTTGAACCAGAGCATCGGAGTACGAAAGAGCGAGGGCTTTGGCCGAATTCAGTTCCTTCCACAGGAGCACTCTTGGAAGGCCACGAGCGCTCAGTCAACAGACCAAGCTCAGCCCGTAGGCCATGCCCAGTCTCATAACCAAACCGATGTATCTCCTGAACCTGATGCCTGGTCCACCGTCTACCGGGACATCTGGCGAGCAGAAATCCAGGCGCGTATCCGCGCCACGGCTTTCGACGAGAACAAGCGAATCCAAGTTCTTCCGATCAAGAACGGCGAACCGCCCGTTTCGGATAATGATGAGCGATCGAAGTCCGAGCTGGGAACGCTGCGAACAGCAGCTCTAGAGCTTGCGAGTGACCGGCGCGCCATCGACCGCTGGCTGGATTCCAAGGATTCGATGGACTCTGACGAGATTGGGAAGGTTCGTCGTTTCTCCTCGGACAACCTCAGCGAGACCACTGACTTCGAGAAATGGCTGCGTGGTTGGACTGGCTCTGATGAGTCCCCCGAACTTCCCGAGGGACTCGCTGGCCTCGCAGTTCCCGAAGTCGCGTCATGGGTTCTTGTCGAGTGCATCCGCTATCAGACTCGCGGGATGCAAACCGGCAACAAGCACAATGCCAGACCGGAAGGGAAGTGATCGCCATGACCAATGGATTGATAGGGCGTTTCGTTCTTCAAGGAAGTCTCACTGCGGTCACTCCGCTATCAATCGGCAGCGACGCCCACGGCCCCGTTGCGGACATCGCGTGCTTCCGGGACGGTCTTGGCCGCTTGACTATTCCAGGTACATCACTGGCTGGTGTTCTTCGCCGTACCGTCGAGGACGACCTCTGGGGTAAGGGCGACGGCGACCGCACCAACGATGAAGCCGAAGTCTCACGTTTCTTCGTCGAGGATTGTTTCCTTGAAGATTCACTGGAGCACACTTCCGGGAGTCCTTCTGACTCGGATCTGATTGACGTGCGCGATGGTGTCACGATCGACCGCAACACCGGAGCCGCAGCCGAGCACATGCTTCACACTCGCGAGACAATCGCCGCTGGCACTATCTTCGCCTGCCAGATCACTCTCGACGTTGTACATTCCCCGGAGGGGGAAGCCGGTAATGAGACTACTGCCGCTGCACTGATGGCCCAGTTAGTCGCACGGATGAAGTCCGGATTCGCGCTCGGAGGCTCCACCACTCGCGGGCTCGGCGAGGTTCAGTTGAACGACGACGCCGAGGTCCGCTGGGTTTGCCTGAGCAATCGCGACAGCTTCCTCCAGTCCCTCCTCAGCGGTCCCACCACCTATGATCTTTCGACAGTCAAGGTTCCATCGGACAGAAATCTGACGGTCAGCATTCCTTGGCGGCAGCTCTCTCCTCTGCTGGTAAGCGTAGCGATGTCAGGCGGAGTTGATGCTCGTCCACGAACCGTTCGCCGCGATGGGAAAACCTATCTGACCGTGCCTGGTTCATCAATCAAGGGGGTTCTTCGTTCTCGTGCTGAGAAGATTATGCGCAGCCTCGCCCAGGAGGATTCTCCCGATTCTCCGCTCGAAAGTTTCCAGAACGCGCCCAGCCTGGTCGCGGAGTTGTTTGGTCGCGGTCCTGACCGCAATGGAAAAGGCGGACGGCGAGGTGCAGTACGCTGCCTTGACGTCGTCGCCGTAGAGCCAATTAAGGATTGGAATAATCTGCTCGAAGCTCTCAAGCAACGCAAGCCAGACGAACGGATAAAAGCAGCAAAGAAGGTCAAGGGAAGCGATTGGCTCCTGGTGGATGACCATGTTGCAATCAGCCGCTGGACAGGCGGAGCCTCCGATGGCAAGTTGTTCGCCCAAGTCAGCGTGTGGCCTAGAACGACGCCGTCGTCGCCACCGGATGTCACCGTCGCAGAGTACGAGGTGTGGGAACCCATTCGGCTGAAAGTCGATCTCGCCAGGCTCGATAGCAAGGCAGAAGCCGCAATTATGCTGCTCGCATTTGTACTGCGCGATCTCTGTGAGGGATGGATATCAGTCGGATACGGTACCACCCGCGGTTATGGCGAGATTGAGGCTGATCCCAGCCGAGTGAGTCTGAATTGGCCTGATGATGACGTTTCACGCCCAGATACTCTACGGAGTCTCTTTGATGATGAATCCGGAGCTGTTTTCGAGAAGGCCTGGATTGAATCTCTCAGGCTCACACCGGTCGGTTCTGGCGGCACTGAAGGAAAGGACTGAGTCATGAGCAATCGTTGTACTCTTCAGGAACTCCTCGACCACTTGGCGGGCGAGGACTCTGATCGCGAAACAGGAGCTGTCTCGCTTCCTTCGCTCGGGTATATCCAAGCACCGAACCTTGTCGCATGGGTCCGTAGGGAGGGAAACACACTCTGGACGTCACGAGGTCCGGTTGATACAGATCAACTTGAGTGGGTTTACGATCTCCGTCTTTTCAACGATGTGGCGGACATCCATTGGTGGTGGAACGAGGACCACGGACTGTGGTTCCAGCTTGAGGACGCAGCCGTTGTCAAGCCTCACATGACACCTATGGTTGGTCATCCGAATCAGCAACGGCGCATCCTCCGCGGGACAGCTCGTGAACACTTACCGGGAGGGTGGACGACGATGTGGGACGGTCAGGCAGCTCCGTACGACCTCCCCATCGAGGTTCCTCTGGATGGGCGTGCCTACCTAGAGGCAACTGAATATGTCGCAAGAGAAGATGACCTTGGCAACGTGTCCATTGTTGCCGAGAGACTCGCCGGGCCACGGAACTGGGAAGAGAGGGACCCACGATGAGCGAATCGCAAGCACCGAAGCCAGGGCCAACCCCTGGCAACATGCCAAAGAAGGCCCCGTCACCCAGTATGTTCGCGGGAAAGAAGGCCCCTGCGCCACCACCCACGCCGAGTCGCCAAACGTCCCCGACACACAACGCAAACCGCGCAGGTCAGCAACGCGGGGGTGGCCAGCAGAATCAGAATTCTCGTCCTCGTTCTAGCGATCGACAAACCCGAGGGAATGCAGGAACGCCAAGAGCCACCGGTCAGAGTCAAAGCCAAGTGAACGGCAGTGACTACGAGTTCGTGAACCCGTACAACTTCGTGCCACTTCACACCAACCCGTCAAGGCAGGAAGACGGAACTCCGAAGTCAGCCAGCCGTTGGCATGAGGAGCTTTACACCGGACGGTTGAAGGTCATCATGAAAGCGGAAACTCCGCTCCTTCCAATAGTGCGCGTTCGCGAAGCTACCAAGGAGACACCTGCACTCCTGACCGTCCGGCGCGGACCCGACGGTATGCCCGCCATCAACGGCTCGAGCATCAAAGGAATGCTTCGTTCCCTCTACGAGCAGGCCACTGGCTCCCGGCTCGGCGTCTTCGACCATGCAAAGCCGCTGACGTACCGAAGTAGCACCGATGGAGCCAGAACACTGGTTCTGGCAAAGGTTACAGAGAATAACCAAGCTCATCTGACGATCGCGACATCAACTGGGATCGAGCATAAGGTGGGCAAATCCTGGAGAACTAACCCAGTGCTTGTTCCGATGGACGAGTGCCAGCACATTCCTTTCGGCCAAGAGGTTTTCGTTTGGCTTCAGCTGTGTAGTAAGGACAGGCAACGAGCTTGGTTACCGTGTTCGAGCTATTCCGAATCTGAGGATGATGCAACGAAGTCCGACAAATACCAGCCTCCTCTTGAAGGCTGGCGGGCAAAACCTCAAAAGGTACTCGTTCAAGGATGTTTACACAACACCGGGCACAGCTTCCATGGCAAGAAGTACGAACGGTTCTTTGTCGAGAAGGTCATCAAATCTGAAGTCTCCGATGCCTACGAAACCGGCGAAGTCATCATCCTGACCGGGAACGACCGGAAGCTCCTGGAAGAGCAATGGCGGTACCGTCTGGACTCCTTCACCGGACGGCCCGGAACCACTCCTTCCAAGGAAGAGCTGAGTGTAGCTCCTTACGCGAAAATTGAGAACCAAGAAATCCACAAACGATGGAAACAGCTGAAAAAGGGACAGACGCTGTTCGTTCGGACCACGGGCGACGGGGACAGCCGGACCATCACGGATTTGTACCCAGGAATGGTCACTCGCGAGATCGACAACGCAAGCCCCGAAGATCTTCTTCCGAAGAAGTTCCGCGCTCCTGCCTCGCCTGATCAGTTCAGCCCTGCGGACCGCGTGTTCGGACGCGTGAACGAGAAGCGAGGTGCGGATGGTTTCGCCCACCGCGCTCAGCTCACCGTTGGAGGGATTATCTGCACGAGCGAGGACCCGATCCTTGACTTCGCCGCCTATCCGCAGCACCTCGCTCCTCTCGGCACGCCGAAGGAATCGCAGGCGCGTTTCTATACTCGCAGCATCAATGGCCAGACTTTGAAGGATGCGGAGAGAAAGGATGCCTTCGACCCTCAAAGGCATATCCTCGCCGGTCACAAGGTCTACCCTCACCATGGAAGATTCCCCGAGGGATATTGGAGTACTCCGAGTAAGACTTGGCGTTCTGATTCCGATGGAAAACATCCCGAAGTAGATGGAAAACCTAAGGTGTATCTTGCTGCCGAAGGCACCAAGGCTCAAACATCATCCGAGATCGACAGTTGGGTGAAGCCGGATTCGACGTTCTCCTTCAATCTGACTTTCGAGAACTTGAGCAGTCAGGAACTTGGCGCTCTGCTATGGATCATCGAGTTGGATGGAAGAGCTGGGCATCACAGGCTCGGACATGGAAAGCCACTTGGTTTCGGTAGCGTCTCCTTGTCAATTGAGTGGGATGAATCGGCGGTACGAAGCAACGAGCAAATGATCGATCGCTACCGGAGTAGTCACGTTGATGAGCGGCTCTCCGAAAGCGACTGTACCCGCTTGTCGAAGAAATTCGACGACGATTTCCGCACTCATGAACCGAAGGTCTACTGCTCCATGGTGAAGGCTCACAAGGGCTTCAGCGGCGACTCCCCCGTTCACTACCCATGGGTGACTCCCGCGGAGCCTCAGGCGGAGACCTTCCAATGGTTCACGTCTAACGAACGCGGAGAACCCATACCCGGACGTTCTGGAAAGTACAAGAATCCCAATCGCTATGCATTACCGCTTCTTTATAGGAGCACGGACCCAGACCTCAGCAAAGATCCAACACTTCCCGCCCTCGAGCCCAGAAGTGATACGACTCGAGTTCGCACAGTGCCGCCCCAGCTCTCTTGAGTGGGCTGGGGCGGCGTGTTCGGCTCGATTTGTTGCCCGGCTACACTTGATGATTGGTAACTGAATAATGTTTCCGACGGCGGTGCCCCACCTCGCGTCTTTTCTTGCTCATTGATGGTTTTCATCGCCCGTGACGCTCATTTGTCACGTAAATGTATCCTCATCTGCGCCACAAAAAATACCGAGGGTCGCGTGTAATGAATCTGCCAGCAAAAACATCCGTTCTTGGAGGTTTTCAATAATGCTACTATGGGTTGGAAATAGGGTCGCGTGTAAAACGCGTGTATCCCCGCTGATCAGGTGCTACGATTTTGGGCAAGGGGCCGAAGGCTCCCAATCGCAAAGGGCGAATTGAAACCAAAAGTCTCGAGCATAGCGCTGTAAATGTTCGTGGGCCGAAGGCTCCCAATCGCAAAGGGCGAATTGAAACCCCTCAAGTCGCTGTGCGACTTGAATCGCCTGGGGGCCGAAGGCTCCCAATCACAAAGGGCGAATTGAAACCGAAAGCGGGTGAGCCGACGATTTTTTCATCGGTTGGCCGAAGGCTCCCAATCGCAAAGGGCGAATTGAAACCTCGTTGTTGTGTTCGAGTAGAAACTTGACCATCTCGGCCGAAGGCTCCCAATCGCAAAGGGCGAATTGAAACTCCTCCTCGCCGGCTACGGACATAATCCTGTCGTAGGCCGAAGGCTCCCAATCGCAAAGGGCGAATTGAAACCGTAGACACGAAGGACACCCGCCACCAGCTGGGCTGGCCGAAGGCTCCCAATCGCAAAGGGCGAATTGAAACAAAAAAATGCTCGCTGCAGCTTCGAGCGCCTTCTCCTTGGCCGAAGGCTCCCAATCGCAAAGGGCGAATTGAAACCGTCGCGACGTCCAGATAAAAATGCCCAGCATCGCCGGCCGAAGGCTCCCAATCGCAAAGGGCGAATTGAAACAGTTGCTGCCACTATTGCCATGATAGCTATGGTTTGCGGCCGAAGGCTCCCAATCGCAAAGGGCGAATTGAAACCTTTTCACGAAGAAAGCCCTTGAAGGTCAAATTGCGGCCGAAGGCTCCCAATCGCAAAGGGCGAATTGAAACGCTACAGCCTCGGCGACCCACTTTATTTTGATGTGGGCCGAAGGCTCCCAATCGCAAAGGGCAAATTGAAACCCACATGCCTGATTCCTCCAATGCCCACGCACTAAGGTCCGAAGGCTCCCAATCGCAAAGGGCGAATTGAAACTGTGGTTCCGCGTTCGTGAGGAGGATTGCCCGTGACCGAAGGCTCCCCATCACAAAAGGCGAATTGAAACAGTACTCAGGAAGAGCTTCCCACGGCTCGTGCGGGCGGGCCGAAGGCTCCCAATCGCATAGAGCGAATCGAAACGGCATGGGTACTCGGGATTGCTCCGTTCCTGCGAGGCCGAAAGCTTCCAATCGCAAAGGGCGAATTGAAACCACTTGAGGAAGTCGGCCCAGCGCGGGGTCCAGTCCGGAAGGACCTCATCACATAGGGCGAATTGAAACTGACCCGGCTTTCCGGTGTCCTTCACGGCCGAAGGCTCCCAATCGCAAAGGGCGAATTGAAACGCCACACGTTTGTGTGTCGCATACGCCTTGAGGGGCCGAAGGGTCCCCATCGCATAGGGCGAATTGAAACCTGCAACCCAAGAAAAGAGTTGCGATGACGCCGAGTCCGAAAGGACCTCTTCGCATAGGGCGAATTGAAGCGAATCGGATGGAAAATCGCAAAAAAGAATGATGGGGGCCGAAGGCTCCCAATCGCAAAGGGCGAATTGAAACGGGGTGATCCCGCACCGTTGGCATGTCATGTTTCGAGGCCGAAGGCTCCCAATCGCAAAGGGCGAATTGAAACTCGACATCCTGATGTAGTGCAATATCTGCATGGCCGAAGGCTCCCAATCGCAAAGGGCGAATTGAAACGTGCAGGAGGTCGTCCCCATAGTAGAATGTACTGGGCCGAAGGCTCCCAATCGCAAAGGGCGAATTGAAACTCAAACTTTTGCATGACGTCCTTCCTTGTTTTGGCCGAAGGCTCCTCATCGCATAGGGCGAATTGAAACGGCAACATCATTGCCATGTTGTAAAAATCACAACGGCCGAAGGCTCCTCATCGCATAGGGCGAATTGAAACCTGGGACGAACCAGCAGAGCACTACCAATGGCCAGGCCGAAGGCCCCTCATCGCATAGGGCGAATTGAAACCCGTAAAACACGCCTGAGCGTTGTCTTTTGCTGTAGTCCGAAAGGACTTCATCGCAAAGGGCGAATTGAAACAGCCGTCCAACGCTGGTCAATCTTGACGATCACGTCCGAAAGGACTTCATCGCAAAGGGCGAATTGAAACTCCAGATAAGGGAAGCTCGCGGTAAAACGGTCAGGTCCGAAAGGACTTCATCGCAAAGGGCGAATTGAAACATCAACACGCCACGTAGCCGTCTGTTCTCGTAGTCCGAAAGGACCTCATCGCATAGGGCGAATTGAAACCGAGCGCAAAGATATCACCCGCTACGGACCCGTCCTGTCCGAAAGGACCTCATCGCATAGGGCGAATTGAAACACAGAGGCCCACGCGCGCGTCCTGCCTCCATGTCCGAAAGGACCTCATCGCATAGGGCGAATTGAAACTCAACAGTGATCCCGACTGTCTTCAACTCTTGTCCGAAAGGACCTCATCGCAAAGGGCGAATTGAAACACAACGAACACATCCCCATGCAGTCGGGCCTGGGCCGAAGGCTCCCCATCGCATAGGGCGAATTGAAACGGTGACGAGTTCCCGTTCGGTATCAAAAAAGGCGGCCAAAGGCTCCCCATCGCATAGGGCGAATTGAAACTATCCGGTCGTTTCGGGATCGCACTCGTTGGCGGAGTCCGAAAGGACCTCATCGCAAAGGGCGAATTGAAACGCGGCGAGATTAATGTGCATCCCTTCCATGCTTCGGCCGAAGGCTCCTCATCGCATAGGGCGAATTGAAACGTGGTTCCGTCGGCTCCTCGGTCGGGCTTGGGGTGGGGGCCGAAGGCTCCTCATCGCATAGGGCGAATTGAAACTTCGGTCGCCATCCCCTTTAGGGGAGTCGTCGATGGGGCCGAAGGCTCCTCATCGCATAGGGCGAATTGAAACAAAGAGTCGTTCTGTCTCAACTAGTTTTGTCGGGGCCGAAGGCTCCTCATCGCATAGGGCGAATTGAAACTGTGACTATACCTCCCCACGCATTCATTGCTGGCCGAAGGCTCCTCATCGCATAGGGCGAATTGAAACTCGGAGGTCACCGGGCGAATTACCCGGGTCACCCGCAGGCCGAAGGCTCCTCATCGCATAGGGCGAATTGAAACCTGAGGACTGCAAACAACCGTTGTGGCGACGGGTGGGCCGAAGGCTCCTCATCGCATAGGGCGAATTGAAACTAGTTGTATGCCTCAACTGTTGCTGCGAATTCCTCTGCGGCCGAAGGCTCCTCATCGCATAGGGCGAATTGAAACCTCGATCTTCTCGGGCGAGAGCGACGGATCATCGAGGTCCGAAAGGACCTCATCGCATAGGGCGAATTTGAGAACGTCTGGGAGGTTCGAACTCGGCCTCGATCTCACAGGATCGACATTGACCTCTGCTACTACCTTGGTGGCATAATGGAAGGGAGCCAAGCAGTCCTAAGTGCTTGGCTCCCCCGGCTTTACCGCAGGGAGGTCCTTATCCGATAAGGATGAGGACGGCTAGCAGAAAAGCAAGGGCCTGGATCATCGGCGCGATGTGCCTAACTACTTCGCACCAGATCTGGGCCTTTTGCTTGCCCGTCAGCTTCCGTCCCTTTCGAGACTTCTTTGCCATTGGTATCACCCCCTTTAGGTATCCCCTCCACAGTGCTAGCAAACAGTGGATGTGGGGGTTTACCGCGAAGGGCCATTCCAAGCCTATCGGCTGGTTCCGACTAGATTTCAGTTATCCACAGCAGTCGTAAGTGACCAGCACCAACCCGGGGCGGCAGAGGCGAGGGGTGGGGCGTCGTCGTCGACAAAAAGTGTGTGTACGGGCCTGACGTGCCAGAACATGCCTTACGATGAAGTATGCCCGCCAAACTTCGTAAAGTCCGCACCTCCTCGGGCGCGACCGCAGTACAAATCGTCATCAAACGGCACGGTCGTGTGCGAGTACTGGAACACTTGGGGTCAGCGCACAACGAAACAGAGCTCGCGGCCCTCATGGAAACCGGGCGGAAGAAGCTGCACGAAGGGCAACTCGAACTGGACCTCGGGCTCGAAATCTAGGCTCGTGGCGGGATGGCTGGGGTCGGGGCGGGGAAGGTCGTCGGAAACTATAGGGATTCCGCCGACTACGGTCGCAGGTGCCCCAGACTAATCACATTGACTCCATCCGGACGCGGGTAGCTCGCAGTCCCCGCCGTCAGAACGTTGAGACTACGCATCCTCTGCCGCTCCTCATCAGACAACTTCTTAACCAGCGCGTTCAAGCTCCGCGCAGCAGTCTCAATGGCAGCTTTACCGCCAAGCTTGATCTCAAAAGCCGCCCACGAGCCGTCACGAAGCTCAACGATGGCATCCACCTCCAAACCATTTTCGTCACGATAATGAAGGACCGTGCCATCCAGAAGTTGGCTGTAGACCCTCAGATCCCGAATGCACAGGGACTCGAAAAGGAATCCAAGAGTCTCCAAATCATTCAAGAAACGCGACGGCGAACCGCCAAGCAGATGGGCTGCAAGAGATGGGTCTACGAAGTGCCACTTCGGACGTACCCGCTTCCGAACCGCAGAACGCAAACGAGGTGACCAGGCGAACTGCTCCTCAAGAACGAACAAACGGGTGAGAGTGACGAGATACTTGCGGACAGATACTGAACTAATCTCCGCCTCAGCCGCTAGCTTAGATTGGCTGGTCTCCGTGGCACAGTTTCGAGCCAGAGCCCTCAAGAGAGCCAACATCCGGACTGGCTCAGGTTGAAATTCTCCCGTAAGTACTTCTGCCCGGGTAACACTGTCGACGTATGCCGAAAGATACTCATGTGTGTCGGTGCTGATACCCGTAGCAAGGGCTGGCCACCCGCCTCGCACGATCAAATCCACATACTCTGGAACGGTAGGACCACCCAGACCTGCCGGTTGCTCACCATTCAACAGGCCTTCGAGACTAACTGTCCCAGTGGAATCGCGGCTCTCATACAAACTCATAGTACGAAGCCGAATCCTGCCAAATCTTCCGGCACCAGAATGCCGAGTGACATCGTCAGGCGGAGTTGCCGAACCTGTAAGAATGAACTGCCCCACCTCTTGACGCTCGTCTATAAGAGCCCTGGCAACATTCCATAGCCCCGGAGCAAGTTGCCATTCGTCAACAGCACGAGGGGTCGGCCCCTCCAATACCTGAGCGGGGAGAATTTGTGCGAGTTCGAGGAGCTGTGGATCCGCATCCAGACGAACCGAACTAGCCGCATGAAAATTCGCAGTAGCAGACTTTCCACACGCACGAGGACCATCAATCAGCACACCACCAAGTGCACCGAGACTGCGCTTCACCCGTACATCTGCCGCTCGCGGCCAATACTCTCGCATACCATCTCCTCGCATTCCTCTACGAAATCCCTTATGCAGTAGCGCAAGTTAGTTTTGAAGAAGACAAGACGGGAACCCTCGAGCCTTAATCGATAGTCCAAACAACGCCCTCACCATTAGACTAACACGTTTGCGGGTTTTCAGTTTTCGTGTTTGCGGGTTTTCAGTTTTCGTGTTTGCGGGTTTTCAGTTTTCGTGTTTGCGGGTTTTCAGTTTTCGTGTTTGCGGGTTTTCCGATGGTGACCGGTATGGAGATAGCTGTCTTGTTAGGTAACTACGACGAGGTCTTGGGTTTGAAATGAGGTCTTGGGTTTGAGATGAACGCTCGGTTACTCGATACGGTGTAACCCAATACGCCATCTGTATGCCGATATATCGTCATAGCGTCCGGAAGTCTCGTTCCCAGTCTCGCGCACGAGGCATCCGGAACCGCTGTGAACCGCCCCAACGTAAGTCACCAGGTACCGGAGCAACAGGACGCCGTCGTCAACCAGGTGACCGTGCCAGAACTCTGCAACTTCAACGGGAGCTCGAACTCCTCACCGCTCTCGTTGTGATGAATAAAGACGACGGCGTCCTGTGGCACTTAACTAGTTGCGAATTCGGAATAAATTTCCGGATTACTGGTTTATTGAGTGGGTGGTTGACAGTTTCCGCAGCCGTGATGGAAGAACGCGAGGGAGATGGCTCGAGACGTCTTTACCGCTGTGCCCGTCCGCGCAAATCCACACAAGGAGCCACAATGACCACACTCACCCAAGCCGACGCCGTGAAGGACGGGGAATGGTGGGTCGCTTCTTTTACTCTCGACGGGCGGACCTACGGCACCCAGGCTCGCCATATCGATCAATTGCAAGACATGGTCGCGGACGCGGCTTCCCTCATGGCCGGAGTAGAAAAAGCCGACTTCGACGTCACCGTAACTGCCCGCTGACGGGGATATCCGGGGCGCACGCCGCTCCAAAGGAGTGTCGATTTCCGCAAGGCGCGACAGTTTTTCCCACGGAAAATGCGTTACGCGAATACGAAAACGACACTTGTTTGGGAAGGTGGGAGCTCAGACGACACGTGTTTGGGAGTCAGGTAGGGGCAGACAGGCACGAACACCGCCGGCCAACACCAGTCTCAACGCCCCGTTGTCTTCCGGAACTTTCTCGCCGGTTGATTGAGGTCGGGCCGCAGCGACGGGTAAGCAATCGGGGCAGGCGCGGGCACTCCAGCGGAACTACCGCGCGAAACCCGAGAGGCGCGCCGGGTGAGGAATCCATAGATCAACAGCGCGACCTTCCCAGGATCTTTCAGCTGATGCCATTCGAGGTTGATGATCTCGTACCCGGCCGATCGCAGCAAGGTCTCTCGCGCGCGTTCCTTGGCGTCGCGACCCCCTTCGCCGTCGTATTTGGTCTGGCCATTGAACTCGACGATGAGCTTCAGCTCCGGCCACACAAAATCTCCAAAGAACTCGTCGCGGCCAACCATAATCCGATACTGCATGATCGGATCCGGTAACCCGAAGGCACGGATGATCCAAAGAACCCGGGCCTCCGCAACACTCTCGACCTGTCCGGAGGCAAGCTCGATGATCCGCATTGCACGACGGCGCCCCGACGTCTTCCCGAGCTTCTCAGCAATACCAATCATTCGCGCACGAGCTGCCGCTTCTTGTTCAAGAAATAGGGAATCAGTGCGATCCTGGTAGATGTCGCCGGTGGTGGACAGTGCCCCCAGGATCGAACAGACCGTCACAAACGCTGTCTGACTCGCAGCAAGACGAGCCACGTCCACCGCCGTCTGTTCATGCGACGTAACAAGAACTCCGTGGCCAACATCGAGAACAGAAAGGTCATCGGGGACACCCATGGGTCGCATCGTCACGGGCTTGGCAGTCCCGGGATGAGGCCTGAGCTCGCGGAGATTTCGACGTCCCTCGCGCATGTACACATCCACATGAGTCAACGCCGGCCACACCGGATGGCCGAGGAGCATAGCGGCCACGGTACCCGCGAAAACGATCGACCGCGGGCGCTGTCTGGAGAGCGCGAGCACATATCCCAAGTAGCGATCATGCTGACGAACGTAGGTTCCCGCCTGCGCCGGCGAGACAAGATGCCCATTCATCGGCCGCCACCAATCTTTGCTCTCCATCTCGTTAACAAGAGACTTGGGCATAGCGGACGTGGCTACCGCTTCCGGCCACTGCAACGGTTCCTTACGCATAAACATGAGGTAATCATGGAGGCTACGGCCGATCCGTGCAGAAATAATCCACAACAGGGTCAAATCGCGCACGCGTTTTCGCGAAAAACTGTGGATAACGTATAGGACGACGACGATGCGTGCACAACGACGTGGACCGGATAGGGCCGCACCCGACTACTTGTGGAAGGACGACGTCGTCGCTCTGGCGCGCCCTACCCTACCGCGCCCCGCACCTGTACACCGCTCCAAAGGAGTGGCGTTTTCCGCAAGGCGCGACAGTTTTCCGGCGGAAAATGCGTTACGTGAATACTAAAACGACACTTCTTTGGGAAGAGGAGAGCGGTATTAGAAGTAGCAGGCCAGGGGGCCGTTGGGGCCGTCGAGGACCGTCACCGGGGTGTCGAAGATGCGGGTCAGCGTCTCGTCGTTCATGATCTCGGCGGGCGTGCCGAACTCGGCCACCTCGCCGTCCTTCATGGCGCAGATGTAGTCGGCGTAGCGGGAGGCGAAGTTGATGTCGTGCAGCACCACGATGATGGTGCGGCCCATGGCGCGCGCGGCCTCGTGCAGATGTTTCATCATCTCCACGGAATGCTGCATGTCCAGGTTGTTGAGCGGCTCGTCGAGCAGCACGTAATCCGTGTCCTGGCACAGCACCATCGCCACGTAGGCGCGCTGGCGCTGCCCGCCCGAGAGCTGATCGAGGTAGCGGCCCTCCAGCTCGGTCATGTCGAGGAAGTCGATCGCCTCGCTGATCTTCGCCTCGTCCTCAACCGTGAGCCGCCCCTGCGAGTACGGGAAACGCCCGAAACCCACCAGCTGACGCACCGTCAGGCGCGTGACAAAATGATTCTCCTGGCGCAACACCGAAACAATCTTCGCCAGATCCCGCGAGTTCGTGGACGCCACGTCGTACCCGGCGATCTCAATCGCGCCGGAATCCATGCCGAGCAACCGCCCGATCATCGTCAGCAGCGTCGACTTCCCCGCGCCATTCGGCCCCACCAGCGCCGTAATACCGCCAGCCGGGATCTTCAGATCCACCGGCCCAATCTGAACCTCACGCGAATACACCTTGCTGACATCCGTCAGAGCAATCACAGTCGTCCCTTTCCTTCACACACCATATTTTCGACGACGTTATCGTGCCCGGAGCGCGCTCTTCCCAAAGAAGTGTCGTTTTCGGATTCACGTAACGCATTTTCCGTGGGAAAAACTGTTGCGCCTTGCGGAAAACGCCACTCCTTTGCAAAGGGGCGCGGCATGGCAGCAGTAACCAAGACAGCGCGACTCACAGTCGTCCCTTTCTCAGCAGAACAATCAAGAACACGCTTCCGCCCACGAGCTCGATGATGATGGACACCACGCCCTGCGCATAGAAAATGTTCTTCATAATGAAGTAAGCGCCGGAGAGCACTACGAACCCGGTGAGCACCGCGATCGGGAAGATGCGGCGATGGTCGTAGGTCTCGGCAAACTGGTAAGCCAGCGTGGCCACGAGGAAGCCGAGGAAGGTCATCGGACCCACGAGCGCCGTGGACACCGCCATGAGCAGCGACACCAGGAACAGCGTCTTCATCAGCTCGGCCTTGTAGTTAATGCCCAGCCCAACAGCCGCATCGCGCCCCAGCGCCATCACGTTGAGCCTGCGCGACTGCACCCACAGCAGCCCGCCCGCGCCCAGCATCAGCGGAATCGCGATCGGCAGGTAGGAGGCGTCGGCGTTGGAGATCGAACCGAACATGCGCGCGGTAAGAATGTCGAATTCGCTCGGGGTGAGCAGCCGCTGCATGAACGAGGAAACCGAGCGCAGGCCGCCACCCACGATAATGCCGACGAGCAGCATGATTTGCAGGTTCCCGTACTTGCCCCGCAGCAGCCAGCCGTACAGCGCCAGCGAGAGCGCCACCATCAGCGCAATCTGCAAAACGAACTGCACCTGGCCCTGCAGCGCAATGATTCCGGCGGCGCCCATAAAGTACACCGAGGAGGTCTGCACCGCCACATACAGCGACTCAAATCCCATAATCGACGGCGTAATAATACGATTATTCGTCACCGTCTGGAACGAGACCGTGGCCATGGCCTGGCAAAACGCCACCACAAACATCACGACGACCGCGGTGACACGCAGCTCCGAAATTCGCCACCAGCCGTCACTTCCGAGCGGCATCGGATTCCCCCACGCCAACAGCCCGAACCCGAAAAATACGGACAGCACAGTCAGCGCCGTAAGGAACATCCGGTAGCGCCGCCGCGCCCGCTTGGTGGGCAGCGGCTTCGCACTACGCTCCATCGCGTTCGCGTCACTCGCCTGCGAACCGGCGCTCACCTGCTCGGGAGTCAGCGGCGGCGTCACCCGCTTCGTCGCAGATTTCGTCGTCGACGACGCCGCCGTCGCGCCTCTTTCAGCTTCCACGGTCACGTTATTACTCTCCTCGATCACGTGCGGCTTACCCAATCTTGCGCTGCTTGAGCAGAAGGAAGATGAACACGACGGCACCCACCACGCCCAAAATCAGGGAGACAGGTACCTCGAACGGCATGATGATGGTCCGGCCGATGAGGTCACAGACGGTCACCAACGCGATGCCCGCCAGACATACCCACGGGAGGTTGGAGCGGAGGTCATCGCCGCGGATCATGGAGACCACGTTGGGGACGATGAGTCCAAGGAAGGGCAGGTTGCCCACCACCACGGTCACCACACCGGTGGCGACGGCGATGAGGCCCGTCCCCAGCAGGATGACCCGGTCGTAGTTCAGGCCCACGTTGGTGGCCACTTCCTTGCCCAGCCCGGCCACGGTAAAACGATCGGCCACGATGAACACGGCAATCACCACGAGGGCCACGATCCACAGCATCTCGTAGTAGCCGCGCAGCACCGAGGTGAACGAACCAGCAAACCAAATGCCAAGGCTCTGCAACATATCCGTCTGCAGCGCGAGGAAGGTGGACACCGAGCCCACCACGGCGCCCAGCATGATGCCCACGATCGGAACGATGAGCGAGGAGCGCAGCGACACCTTACGCAGGAACAGGAAGAACACCATCGTTCCCACAAAGGCGAAAAGGACAGCGCCGAGCATCTTCGTGGCCAGCGACGCCGTCGGCATAACAATCATCACTGTGATCAAGCCGAGGCCCGCCCACTCGGTCGTGCCGGTCGTCGTCGGCTCGACAAAACGATTCTGGGTCAGGAGCTGCATGACGAGCCCGCACATGGCCATCGCGGCACCGGACAGGACCAGCGCGACGGTGCGCGGGATTCGGGTGATGGCGAACATGGTGGCGCCGTCCTGACCGCCGACGACGTCGTACACTCCCGTAAACAGCGAAACGACCAGAAGTCCGCCCACGGCCACAAAGCCGATGAGAAGCTTCCAGTCGAAGAGTTTTCCGGTGTGCCAATTCTTCCGGCGAGCGCGCCGGTTATCTGGCGGTGTTGCTGTCTTGTCCCGTGCAGCTACGGACGTCATGTATGAACTCCAGGTCGAAGGAGTACCGGCGGCGGATCGGAGGGGGTGATCCGCCGCCGGCAGGTTTCAGATGCCTGGTCGCGAGCCGGTGACGTCCAGTATGAACATCAGTCTCGCGAACCGGCCTCAGGTTCCTCTAGAGGTTTCGCCGATAGGGCCTATCGGCACAACCTCTTACTTAGCCTTTTCCAGGGCGTCAGCGAATTCGTTGAGGAACTTGGTGTAGGTCTGGATACCTTCGTTCAGGTAGGTATCAGCAGGCATGTAGAGAATGTGCTTGTTCTGCACTGCGGGAACGTTGGCGAGCGCCTCGGAACCCTCAAGAATCTCGTTGCCGGGCTTGAAGGTCGGGTCGTCAGAGTTGATGGCCGCATCGCGGTCCATCACGAGGATCCAGTCCGGGTTGGAATCGGCGATTGCCTCAACGGAGACGTCGTCGCCCTGGTGGTCGTCGGAACCCTCGGTCTCAAGAGCGGGGGTCAGGCCAACGAAGTCGAAGACCGGGCCGAGCGTACGGCCAGCGCCGGGCGCGACGTAGCCGATCTCGCCACCGGAGGTGATGACAGCCATGACCTTGTCCTCAGCCTTGTAGGCGGCCTTGACGCGAGCAATCGCAGCATCGAAATCGTCGGTGAGCTTCTTGGCCTCAGCCTGCTTGCCGAAGATCTCGCCCATCACGGTGATCTGGCGCTTCAGCTCGGAATCGAAGGGCTCACCCTCGCGAGGATCAAGGTTGACGATGGTGGCCTCGGGGGCCAGCTTGGCGAAGTCCTCGGAGAACTGGGTGAAGCGCTGTCCGGTGATGATGAGGTCCGGCTCAACAGCCACAACTGCTTCGAGATCGGGCTCGCCATGGTTGCCAAGGTCCACAACGCTGGTGTCGTTGACGTACTTGACGGTATCGGGCATAAGGCCCACGGCAGCGGCTGAGAGCTTGATGTCCCAATCGGCCAAGGTCTGGAAGGTGCGGTTGTCGGTGGCAACAACGGACTTCAGAGGCACATCAATGGTGTGCTTTCCGTTGTTGTCCTCGAACTCGACGGAAGTCGGTGCAGCTTCGGTAGCTTCAGCTGCCGGGGTGGTGGCTCCTGCAGCAGGCGATTCTTCCGAACCGGAATCGGTGTTACCACCGCAAGCAGACAGAGCAAGGGCTCCAGCTGCGAGGACGGCGATGAAGGAACGGCGCATGTGGCTTCTCCAATGTAGGGTGGCTAGTCTCAAGGCGTACTCGTGTACTGAGAGATCACGGCAATAGGTTGTGGCCTACTGGCACAATCTCTTCGCAGGTCAGGAAGCTTCACAGCAGTAAGGCGTTCCTTACCCACGGTTGACGTAAGGCCAACCTTACGAAAAAATTCTCCGTTTTCGCAACGCAGCGATGACGTAATTCAACAATTCAAGAATTAGGAATACCTGACTTTTGTTCGATTTTCAATGATTTTTCAGGACCTTGGACCCAAACATGAGGGCCTTTCGTGGAAGAAACTACCCCAAAGTTCGATCTACGTCACACCGCACAATGTCTCGCTATTCGGATTTCTCATGGGGTGCCGCCCCATCTTCCCCAAGATCCTGGCGTGCAGTTTCCTTTATGGCCTCTCAGCGGCGAACCGTGCCGTATCCGGCACGGCATGTCGCTCTGAAGGCCACATAGGAAAGAAAGCGTGAGCGTACCCCCTCTCTCCACCCCACAGCCTCCAACGCCACACGCCCAACTACAGGTGCATTCGCCCACTTGGTGGGACAATAGGAGGCATGACGAAGGAAGAATTCAAGAATCGCGGCAACAACCGGTCTCAGCAGCCACAAGGTGCTCAGTTCCGGGACTTCATCGGATCCAACTGGGGCCCGCGGCCCGCAGCGCCGGAGCGCGCCGTCGTCGCCGATTATCTTCCTGCCCGGCACCGCAAACTCTCCGAGCGTTTCCCGGGCGAGCGGCTCGTGGTTCCGGCGGGCGGTTTCAAGGTGCGCAACAACGATTGCGATTACCGATTCCGGGCGCATTCGGCTTTTGCCCACATGACCGGTCTGGGAGGCGAGCTGGAGCCGGACGCGGTTCTCGTCTTCAACCCCACAGAGGAAGGCCACGAGGCCACGCTCTATTTCCACCCGCGCGCCCCGCGCTCCTCCGAGGAGTTCTACGCCGATTCGCGCTACGGCGAATTCTGGGTGGGTGCCCGCCCCTCACTCGCCGAGATGAGTGCCCTCACCGGCCTCAAGTGCGATTCCATTGACAACATGGGTGACGCCCTCGCCAAGGATCTCGGCCCCGGCCAGGTGACGTTGCGCGTAGTTCCGCAGTCGGATGCGGGCGTCGAAGCGCAGGTCAGCGAGCTGCGCGAGCGCGCCGGGCTGGCCGAGAACGCGGCTGAAGTGGACACCCAGCTCGCCGAGGCCCTCTCCGAGATTCGCCTGAACAAGGACGCCTGGGAAGCGGACGAAATGCGCAAGGCCGTGCAGGTGACGCGCGAGGGCTTCGACAACATCATCGCCGCACTCCCCCGCGCCATCACTCACCACCGCGGCGAGCGAGTGGTCGAAGGCGCCTTCGGGGCGAAGGCCCGCGAAGAAGGGAACGGGCTCGGCTACGACACCATCGCCGCCGCCGGCAACCACGCCAACACGCTGCACTTCATCGACAACGACGGCCCGGTCCGCCCCGGCCAGCTGATTCTGGTGGACGCAGGCGTGGAGGTCGATTCGCTCTACACCGCCGACATCACCCGCACCCTACCCATCTCCGGTACATTCACCGAGGCGCAGGCCGAGGTCTACCAGGCGGTACTCGACGCCTGCGAGCGCGCACTCGAGGAGACTCGCAAGCCCGGCTGCAAGTTCCGCGACATCCACGCGGCAGCGATGGAAGTGATCGCGGCCCGCCTCGAAGCCTGGGGCATGCTCCCGGGAACCGCCGAGGAATCACTCAAACCCGAGAACATGTGGCATCGCCGCTGGATGCCCCACGGCACCTCACACCACCTCGGCATCGACGTACACGACTGCGCCCAGGCCCGCCGCGAGATGTACCTGGAGGCCGAGCTGGAGCCCGGCATGTGCTTCACCATCGAGCCGGGACTGTACTTCCGCGAGGACGATCTGCTCGTGCCCGAACGCTTCCGCGGTATCGGCGTGCGCATTGAGGACGACATCCTGGTCACGGAAACGGGTGTTGAACGAATCTCCGAGTCCATTCCCCGTACCATTGCCGATGTGGAAGAGTGGATGGCGGGAATCCTCGGTCGCTAGGCTTCTTAGCCACGAGGCGCCGATCTGCCGCCTTCCGGCTTCCACGCTTCCCCTGTCTTCACAGACTTCCGCGTCTTCCCCAGCCTTCCCCAGCCCCGGTCTATACCGGAGCCCTTCACCACAGCATCCCCGAAGAAACAGGTGCCGCTATGCCTCGCTCCAATGCTTCCAACCGCGTCTATGCAGGCCGCCTCGTTGGCACCCCGGTGTTCGATCCCATTGGAGATCGCGTGGGGACCGTGTACGACGTCGTCGTCCTCTTTCGGTTGAAAGGGGACCCTCTCGCCGTTGGTCTCGTGGTGGAGGTGGTCGGTAAACGCCGCGTGTTCCTGCCGCTCACCCGCGTCACCTCCATTGATAACGGCCAGGTGATCACCACCGGCCTCGTCAACATTCGCCGCTTCTCGCGCCGCCCGGCGGAGACGTTGGTGCTCGGCGAGCTGCTCGATCGTAGGGTGACGTTGAAGAAGACGGGCGAGAACGCCGTCGTTATCGATGCGGCAATCGAGCGCGTGCGGGGCCGCGAGTGGCGCCTCACCACGCTGTACATTCGCACCCTGCGGAACGGCAAGCCGGGCCCGAATTCGCAGACGCTCCCGGTGTCCGCCGTGACCGGACTGTCCGAGTCCGTCCTCAACCAGGGCGCCTCGGCGATTCTGGCGCAGATTGGCGAGTTGAAGCCCGCCGACGTCGCCGACGTGCTGCGTGACCTGCCGCCGGACCGGATGCGCGACGTCGCCCGCGCCCTCTCCGACGATCGCCTCGCCGACGTCCTGGAGGAATTGGGCGACGACGACTCCGTGGAGATCCTCTCCAGCCTCGACGTGGATCGCGCCGCCGACGTTCTGGAAGCCATGGAGCCCGACGACGCCGCCGACCTCGTCCGCGAACTGCCCACCGAACAAGCGGCCCTGCTGCTGGAGAAGATGGAGCCGGACGAGGCCGAGGACGTACGCCGCCTGCTCACCTACGACGAGCGCACCGCCGGCGGTCTCATGACCACCGACCCCATCATCTTGCCGCCCGAGGCCTCCATCGCCCAGGCGCTCGCCTCCGCCCGCCGCGCCGACATCCCGCCCGCGCTGGCCGCCATCATGTTCGTATGCCGCCCACCGCTGGAAACCCCCACCGGCCGTTATCTCGGCGCCATCCATCTGCAACGGGCGCTGCGAGAACCTCCGTCCATGCTCATCGGCTCCATCATCGATAGGGATGTGGCCGGTATCCACCCGGACGCCAGCATCGGCCAGGTCACCCGCCTGCTCGCCACCTACGACCAGACCGCCATCCCCGTCGTGGACGAGGGCCTGCTGGTTGGCGCAGTTTCCGTCGACGACGTCCTCGACCACCTGTTGCCCGAGGATTGGCGCGACACCGAGCACGACGACGAAGCCTTCACCGACGAGGAATTTACTCCCTTTGGCGAGGCCGATGGCGGGCGGGATGCTGGGGCACGCGATAGTGGCGGGCGCAACGCTGGCGCACGCGAAGTAAACAGGAACCCACGAGACACCAAGGAGGGGCGCAATGTCTGATTTCGACAAGCCGCTAGAGTCCAGCAGCAGGTTTTGGCGCCGCCGTTACCGCCCGGATTCGGACGCCTCCGGCCGTGTGGCCGAGCAGATCGCACGCTTCACCGGAACCGCGCGCTTCCTCGTCTACCTCACGGTCTTCGTGGTGATCTGGATTTGCTGGAACACGTTCGCACCTGAACCGCTGCGCTTCGATTCGGCAGCACTCGGGTTCACCGCGCTCACCCTCATGCTGTCCTTGCAGGCCTCCTATTCGGCGCCGCTGATCCTTCTGGCGCAGAATCGCCAGGACGATCGCGACCGCGTGAGCGCCGAACAGGATCGCCAGCGCGCCGAACGCAACCTCGCGGATACCGAGTACCTCACTCGCGAAATCGCCGGTCTGCGCATGTCCCTCGGCGAAGTGGCCACCCGCGACTTCGTCCGCTCCGAGCTACGCGACGTGCTGGAAGAGTTCGAGCGCGACCGCGAAGAGCGCCTCGCCGAACGCGACCAGCGTATCGCCGAGCTGCAGGCCGAGCTGGACGCAGTGTGGGCGCAGCGCGATGCCTCCGAAGAAGAGAGCGACGAAGGCGGAAAGTAAGAAGGCAGGGGCACCTGCGGTAACGAGCAGCATATTCGCCGTGCGCTGTGAGGAAGCCCCAGCCGTTCGCAAGTCCTAGGCCGTGGCGAGTAGCATGAAGAGCATGATTACCCCCGATGAGATTCGCAAAAGTCTCGAGAGTGTTATCGACCCGGAGATTCGCCGCCCCATTACCGAACTCGACATGGTCGATGATGTCCAGGTGAGCGACGCCGGCGTCGTTTCCGTTCACATCCTGCTCACCACCGCAGGGTGTCCGCTCCGTGACACCATCCATGCCGATGTTCAAAAGACCGTCGCGGCGCTCGACGGCGTCACCGCCGTCAACGTGACGATGGGTTCCATGAACAAGGAGCAGCGGGCCGCACTGCAGTCCAAGCTGCGCGGTGGCGCTGTCGAGCGCAAGAACCCCTTCTCGGAATCTGGTTCACTCACGCGCGTCTACGCCATTGCTTCGGGCAAGGGCGGGGTGGGTAAGTCCTCTGTCTCCGCAAACCTCGCAGCCGCCCTTGCGGCCCAGGGCCTCAAGGTGGGCCTGGTGGACGCGGATATCTACGGTTTCTCCATTCCGCGCATGCTGGGCGTCGATACCCCGGTTCAGGGAATTGACGACATGATCATTCCGCCGGTTGCTCACGGCGTGAAGGTCATGTCCATCGGGATGTTCATCCCGGACAACTCTCCGGTGATCTGGCGCGGGCCCATGCTGCACCGCGCCCTGGAGCAGTTCTGCTCCGACGTCTTCTGGGGCGATCTCGATGTACTGCTACTTGACCTTCCCCCGGGCACCGGCGACATCGCGCTCTCCGTTGCTCAGCTCATCCCCAAGTCCGAAGTGATCGTCGTGACCACCCCGCAGGCTGCGGCCGCGGAGGTGGCCGAGCGCGCCGGGCAGATTGCCAAGCAAACCGGTCAGCGCGTCACCGGCGTCATCGAGAACATGTCCTACCTGGCCATGCCCGACGGCTCCAAGAACGCCATCTTCGGTAGCGGCGGCGGCCAGACTGTGGCGGCACAGCTCTCCAGCCTGCTCGGCTACGAGGTGCCTCTGCTCGGCGAGATCCCGCTCGAAACCGAGATCCGCGAAGGCGGAGACAACGGCACCCCCTGGGCCGTTCAGGGCGGCGACTCGCGTGCCCAGGTGGAGCTGCGCAAGATCGCCGACGGGCTCGCGCACCGTTCACGCAACCTCGCTGGCCGCGGCCTCGGAGTCACGCCGCTCTGACGGGCTGCGTCGTCGTGCATCTTCGATGACAGCCGACTTCCTTGCCCTCAGTCGTGAAAGCAAGCTTTCACACTTCGGGCTGCGTCGTCGTCGAAAAATCTGAACACAAACTCCTCAAGGGAGCTGGTGAATCTCGCGGATCACCGGCTCCCTTCTGGCGTACGATAGGGATTGCCCGGATATCACTTACCAAGAGGAGCCTCATGCCTGCCGATCAGACCCAGTCGTGGGCCTACACCGAGGACGTCTGCGTTGAAGATGCCATCAGCTTGAAGGCTCGCCAGCAGGCTCGGGAATACGACATCCCCGCACTCTCCCCCGCCACCTGCGCACTTCTTGGCGTCATTGCCGCATCGGGGCGGGTCCGCTCGGCGGTCGAAGTGGGCACGGGAACCGGCGCTTCCGGCCTCGCCCTGCTGCGCGCTACCTC
Organism: Ancrocorticia sp.; assembly: GCA_047602305.1. Classification (GTDB taxonomy): domain Bacteria; phylum Actinomycetota; class Actinomycetes; order Actinomycetales; family Actinomycetaceae; genus Ancrocorticia. The sequence continues at coordinate 3,600,687 of JASGHO010000001.1, read as the reverse complement.
CGACATCATGTTGACCACCATCGACGTCGAATCCGAGGCCCAGCACTGCGCCCGCACCAACTTCTCTGAGGCCGGTATTCGCGCAGGTCGCGCCCGCATCATCAATGGTCGCAGTGCGGACATCCTGCCCCGCCTCGCAGATCGCTCCTACGATCTCGTATTGCTCGACGGCGACCCGCTGGAAGCCCCCGGCGACGTCCAGGAAGCACTGCGCATGCTCCGCCCCGGCGGTCTCTTGATCCTGGCGCACACCCTCATGGGCGGCAAGGTCGCTGACCCGGCGCGGCGCGAGATCGCCGTGGTCACAATGCGTAACCTCTGCAAGGACCTTCTCGAGTCAAGCGATCTGCGCACCTCGCTGGTTCCGGTGGGCGACGGCCTGCTGCTCGCGATGCTGCGCTGAGGGTTCTATCTTTCCATTCGGATAAACCACACTTACTGTGGATTGTCGGAAAGTTCCCAGCCGTACACGTCTAGGACGACGGCGCCGGGACGGCTGGCCGAACAGAGACGGTTGACCGAGTAGAGACGGGTGGCCGAGTAGAGATGGGTGGCCGAGCAAAGAGGTGACGGTCCCAGGAAGAGGTCACGGCTGGTTGGCGCCCTGTCCACGATACTGTGACCTCTTCGCCGGGGTTCACGTTCGGCACCTGCCCGCACCAACCCGGGAATAGCGAAAGGGAGCACCCGAGCGGGTGCTCCCTTTCAACGTTGAAACTCAGCGCTCGATTGCCGCGAGTGCTTCCTTGAGACCTGCTGCCTCTTCATCGTTCAATTCGAGAACGAGCCTACCGCCGCCGTCAACGGGGATTCGGACGACGATGCCGCGTCCTTCACGCTCAACTTCGAGGGGTCCATCCCCTGTACGAGGCTTCATGGCTGCCATGCTGCATTCCTTCCCGTCGGCGGAGTGGTACCGACAACACCATCATTATACCGAGCGAACCCGCTCATTGGGTCAATGTTGAGCTTCCAAGCCAAGAATCGTTCAAATCGTGACCGAGCGCAGCCACTTCGGGCTTAGTCGGGATGTGGTTGGGACTTGGTCGGGATGGTGTGGGGCCCGATCAGACCGCCAGCAATTCCAGGGCCGAACGCCATCAGTCCGGGTGGTATCGATTGCCGGTCAAGTCGTCAATCCCGGCTCCGTTAAGAGTTCCGTTCCCGGCTCCGTTAACAGTCCCGTTCGCAGCACCGCCATTGCCCGACGAGCCATTCCCAACTGCACCATTGCTAGCCGCACCATTCCCCGCCGCCCCGTTCTTGCGCACGATCTTCCCGCGCATCCGGGACGATGGCGTCCGCGCCGCGCCGTCGTCGCCGTTACCCGCCGCTCCCCCACGCCGCGCGTTGGCGAGGTTGTGAATGCCCTGGCGCACCACGGCCACTGCCTCCTCCGGCGTATCCACTACGGTGAGCAGGTATTGATCAGCCTGACTCGCCATCCCGGAGCCGATCAGCGTTTCGCGGATCCAATCCACCAAGCCGCCCCAGTATTCCGAGCCCACCAGCACGATGGGGAAGGAGGAGACTTTTCGGGTCTGGACCAGTGTGACGGCTTCAAAGAGTTCGTCGAGGGTTCCGAAACCACCCGGCATCACCACGAATCCCAGCGCGTACTTGACGAACATCGTCTTGCGCACAAAGAAGTAGCGGAAGTTGATGCCGAGATTGACGTAATCGTTCATCCCTTGCTCGAAGGGCAGCTCGATTCCCAGACCAACCGACGTGCCACCGGCTTCCGAGGCGCCCTTGTTGGCCGCCTCCATCACGCCGGGCCCGCCACCGGTGATCACGCCGAGGCCTTCCGCGACCAGCAACCGCCCGACTTCTTCGGTGAGGTGATAGATGGGGTCATCCCGCTTGGTGCGCGCCGATCCAAAAACGGATACGCACGGGCCGAGATCGGCAAGCGTGCCAAAGCCCTCGACGAACTCCGCCTGGATCCGCATAACGCGCCACGGGTCCTGGCGCGACCACGCCGACCCCACCTCCGGAGCAAGGAGCGAGGCATCGGCCGTTCGGTCCGGGATCTGCTCGCCGCGAAGAAGTGCTGGGCCGCGCTGATGGAATCGTGGTTGTGAAGTCATAGATCTAGTGTGGCACGTTTGAGGCCTTCATCACATCAACCACGAGGAAAATACCCTGTAAAGATTCCAGATTTGCTGGGTCGGGCAGGCTTCGTCCTGCTTGTGGGCCAGCGTCGGATCGCCGGGCCCACAGTTGATGGCGGGGACACCCAGCGCTGAGAATCGCGAAACATCCGTCCACCCGAGCTTGGCCGTGGGAGCCCCCACACCGGTTTCCTGAAGAAGATCGCTGAGCCGCTGGAACTCCGCGTGGTCCATTCCGGGCAGCGCCCCCGCGGCGCAGTCGGTCACGTCGATCTGCACGTCGAGATCAGCGAAGACGTCGCGCACGTGCTGCTCGGCCTGCTCCGGGCTGCGGTCAGGGGCGAAACGGAAGTTGACGATCGTCGTCGCCGAATCAGGAACCGAATTCTGCGCACCCCCGCCCCGAATACCCACGGCAAGCAGCGACTCCTTGAACGCAAGCCCACCGACCTCGCGGGTCTCCGGCTCCCAGGTGGCCAGGCGCCGCAGTACCTCGGCCTGGGCGTGCACCGCGTTCACCCCCATCCACGGCCGCGCCGAGTGCGCCGCAACCCCGCGGGTGCTGACGTTCAGGCGCATCGTTCCGTTGCAGCCACCCTCAATTCCACCGTTGGTCGGCTCACCGAGCACCGCCAGATCCGCCACCAGCCACTCGGGGTGGTTGCGCTGAATCCGGCCCAGACCGTTGAGGGTCGCTTCCACTTCCTCGTGATCGTAGAACGCCCAGGTGACGTCCATGCGCGGCTCGGTGAGTTCGCGCGCCAGCTGTAGAAAGACGGCGTCTCCCGCCTTCATATCGACCGACCCGCGCCCCCACAGCGTGGTTGCGTCCGCCTGTTCGCACGACGACGGCGCCGCGCCATCGGCCGAGATCGGCTCGCTTGTGAGGACCCCGGGAACGTTGCGGGCAATCGGGACCGTATCGAGATGACCGGCAAGAATGACGCGGGTGTCCCGGCCGAGGTTGGTGCGGGCGAGGACGGCGTCGCCATCGCGCAACACCTCCAGGTGAGGCAGCGAACGCAGCGCCTCTTCGACGACGTCGGCGATATGGCGCTCGTCCCCCGAGACCGAGGGGATATCGACTAGGTGGGCGGCAAGGGCGACGACATCATCAGGCAAGTTCATGGGGCGATTTTACCGCCCGTATGTTTCGGCGAACGCACACAGGACCATCCTGGACCCCGTCTCAAAATATGGTCAATGATACTATGGCGTATTTGGACGGTTTCCGAATCGGGATGCAAAGGGCCCGGAAGAAGGGTAGCGTTGGTTCATGGAAAAAACTACAACATCACCGGCGGAACTCGCCGCACAAGCAGCGGAAGTCATCGCCGAGCGCACCGGAGTTGCGCACCATGACATCGCATTGACTCTCGGTTCCGGGTGGGGCGGTGCAGCGGAGCTCATTGGAGAGACCGTCGCCGAAATCCCCGCCTCCGAGATTCCCGGATTCTCCGTTTCGGGCGTTCAGGGCCACTCGGGTGTCCTCACGACCATTCGCCTCGAATCTGGCCATCACGCACTGGTTTTGGGTGCTCGCACCCACTACTACGAGGGCAAGGGCGTGGCCGCCGTCGCTCACGGTGTCCGCACTGCCGCTGCCACCGGAGCCAAGATCGCCGTCCTCACCAACGGTTGCGGAAGCACCGTGCCCGAGTGGGGTCCGGGAACCGCCGTCCTCATTCGCGACCACCTCAACCTGACCGCCACCTCCCCCATCGTCGGTGCCACCTTCGTGGACCTCTCCGATGCCTACGCCCAGCGCCTGCGCGACCTCGCGCACGAGATCGATGCCGATCTTCCCGAGGGTGTTTATGCACAGTTCCCCGGACCCCACTACGAGACTCCCGCCGAAGTTAAGATGGCACGCCTCCTGGGTGCCGATCTTGTGGGCATGTCCACCGCTCTGGAGACCATCGCCGCCAAGGAAGCTGGCCTGGAAGTCCTCGGCATCTCGCTCGTGACCAACCACGCCGCCGGTTTCGCTCCCGGCCAGTCCCTCAACCACGCCGAAGTGCTGGAGGCAGGCCGCGAGGCAGGACCGCGCATTTCCAAGCTGCTCGCAGCAATCATCGCCCGCATCACCGAGGAGAAGTAATGACGTACAACGCAAGCGAAGTTCGCGACTGGATTGCCCACGATCCCTCAGAAGAGGATCGCGTGGAGCTCAGCGCGCTGTTGGAGAAGGCTGAAGGCGGCGACGACGCCGCGATTGTCGAAATCTCCGACCGCTTCTCCGGACCGCTGCAGTTCGGAACCGCCGGATTGCGCGGCGCCATGGCCCCCGGCCCCTTCCGTATGAATCGCGCGGTGGTGCGCCGCGCGGCAGCGGGACTGGTCGCCTACCTCAAGGAGAAAGTGGGCGACGACGCCCTCATCGTGGTTGGCAACGATGCCCGCTACCACTCGCGCGAGTTCGCCGAGGACACCGCAGCCATCGCCACCGCCGCTGGCATCCGCGCGCTCATCATGCCGCGCGAGCTGCCCACCCCTCTGCTGGCTTTCGCGGTGCGTCATCTCAATGCCGACGCCGGCGTCATGGTGACAGCTTCGCACAACCCGGCCCAGGACAACGGCTACAAGGTTTACCTCGGTGGCCGCTGCGCAGATGAGGATGGCAAGGGCGTCCAGCTGGTTCCCCCGGCCGACGGCGAGATCGCTGCACTCATTGCCAAGGCACCGGCTGCGAACGAGATTCCGCTGGCCGAGGGCTACGGCACCATTGAGGAGTCGGTCATTGACGAGTACGTCAATCGCACCGTGGCGCTCATCCCCGCAGGTTCACGCGACCTCAAGATCGTTTACACCGCCATGCACGGTGTGGGAACTCCGATCATGCGTCGTGTGCTCTCGGGTGCGGGCTTCGAGAACGTGGTCGAGGTTGCCGAACAGTGCACCCCCGATCCCGACTTCCCCACCGTTCCCTTCCCCAACCCGGAGGAGCAGGGCGCACTCGATCTGGCCAAGAAGCTGGCCGCCGAAGTGGGCGCGGACATCGTCATCGCCTCCGATCCTGATGCGGACCGCTGCTCCGCGGCCGTTCCGGACGGGGACAGCTGGCGTCAGCTCTCCGGTGACGAAATCGGCTCGGTGCTCGGCGAGCACGTGGCCGCGGAAGTCGCTGGCAACGAGGGTAATCCCACGTTGGCGTCGTCCATTGTGTCTTCGCGCCTGCTCGAGCAGATCGCCGGAGCACACGGGCTGAGCTACCAGGCCACACTCACCGGATTCAAGTGGATCGCGCGCGCCCACGGCATCGCCTTCGGCTACGAGGAAGCCATTGGCTTCTGCGTGAACCCCACAACCGTGCGGGACAAGGACGGCATCTCGGCCGGTCTCATCCTGGCATTCGTGGCCTCGAAGCTGCGCGATGAGGGGACCGACATGCTCGGCGAACTCGACCGCCTGTACGCCCGCCACGGCGTCTACCTGAGTGGCCCGGTGACGGTGCGCGTGGAGGATCTCTCGATCATCCCCGCCACCATGGCCAAGGTCCGCAAGGATCCGCCGGCGCAGCTCGCTGGTTCGAAGGTTTCGCGCGTGTGGGATCTCAGCGAAGCATCGGATGAGCTGCCCGCCACCGACGGCATCGCCTGGTTCACGGAGGATAGTGACCGCGTGATCATTCGTCCCTCCGGCACCGAGCCCAAGGTGAAGTGCTACCTGGAGGTTGTCGTTCCAGTTGATTCGGCGGAGAACCTTGAGGCAGCCAAGGCCGCGGCTCGCGAGCGCCTGGAGCGCTTCAAGGCCGATGTTGCCGATTCGCTCAAGCTCGACTGAGAGTAATCTCAGCCAATCTCATCTGAGATGGTGACGAAGGTGGGTATCCCGTGATGTCATGGGGTACCCACCTTCGTTTTATGCCATCCCTATACTTCGAGAAAGATTCCCAGAAAGCCGTTGGTCTCTCAAGAGTATCTACTCTGAGAAAACGGTTGCTGGAGCAACCTTTAATCTAGGTATCTAGACAACACCACAAGATGACGTACCCAAGGAGAAGCACGATGTCCCGCCCCATGATTGACCTGCACCGCCATCTTGAAGGTTCCTTGCGGCCCTCCCAACTGGTCAGGGCGGCACTGCGTTCCGGTGCGTCTCCCACCGCGCCTCGCGATGTACTCGACCGTGTTGTGGCTGATGAGGGCGTGGATTCCCTGCGTAGCTATCTCACCTTTATTGATCGCGCCGCAGGTTATCTCACCACGCTCGATGATTGGCGGGAGGCCGGTGTGAACGCCGTGGAGGACGCGTTCAATGACGGACTCAACTACGTGGAGTTCCGCTACGCCCCGTGGTTCATTACGTCTCAGACGGGCCTCGATGCAGGTGCCGTTACTGAGGCCATCAACGATGGCATCGCCAGTGCCTCGGCCACCTACCAGCTACCGGTGGGCCAGATTGCTATCGTGGTGCGCGATCTGGGTGCAGATTCCGCCCAGGAGCAGATGGACACCATCCTCGCCCACCCGGATATCTGGTGCGGGGTGGACATGGCTGGCAACGAGGACGGCATTGCGCTGGGCGAGTTTGCGCCCGCCTTCGCCCGGGCGCGCGAGGCCGGATTGCACATCACCATCCACGCCGGAGAGGCAGGCGGTCCGGATAACGTGCGGCTGGCAGTCACCGAACTCGGTGCCGAGCGTATTGGACACGGCGTGCGCGCCGCCGAGGACCCGTCTCTCATGGAACTGCTGGCAGACCGTGGTGTCACCCTCGAAACCGCCCTCACCAGCAACGTGCAAACCTCCGCCTCCCCCAGCTTGGCCGAGCATCAAATTCACGCCCTGCTGACGGCTGGGGTTCGCGTCACTCTCAATACCGACAACCCCACCACCAGCCACACCACACTCTCCTGCGAGTACACCCGTGGCGCCGGAGAGGCTTTGCTTTCACGCGAGACCCTCGATCAACTCGCCTACAACGCCGCCCAAGCATCGTTCACCGAAGCTGGGCGCGGGCTTGCGATCAGCTGACACAGCCGAGTCTCTCAGACACAGCCGTGCCACAACTCGCGCAAGGCTAAAACAACTGGTGCCGCGCCGTCGTCGTCGAAAAAACTCCCTACAACACACGCGCGCAAACGCCAAGTGGCCCGGCTCTAGGAACCGGGCCACCGCGCTGCTACGGTACTCGATGGCGGTGAGAGCGGGGTGAACGCCTATAGAGGCGCACAACTCGCCCTCACCGCCACAAAGTCACCGCCCCGTCAGTGGATGTTGACGGGCGGTGCACCGGCGGCGTCGTCGGCGTGGAGAATCTTCGCGACGGACAGGTACAGCACGAAAGCGGCTGCCGCGATAGCGCCGAGGATCAGCAGCACCGACGCAAACGGCGTGCCCTCGGGCGAAGCGAGGCCACCCATGAATCCCAGATCCTGCGACAGCAGGCGCAGCGAGTAGGCGATGCCAATCGGAATGGCCATGTTGATCGTGAGGTTGTAGAAACCGATGGCGATACCGGAGTTTTCCGCGGGAATGCGGCGAACCGCAGTGCTCACCAACGGCGCATACATGAGGGCGAATCCTGCCGGGAACAGCGTCATCGAGACGATGTACACCCAGTTACCCCCATCCACCAGGAACGCCGGAAGCAGCAGTGCTCCGGTGATCATCACCATGGCGATGATAATCGCCGTGCGTGTCTTGAGGATCTTGGCGATGTTGCCGGAGAGAATGCCCACCAGAATCGCGCAGACGTAACCCGGAATCAGCATGAGGGAGGACTGCGCTTCGGCGTAGCCATTGAGTTCACGCATGATGACCGGGAAAGCGACGGTGTAACCAAGCTGCACCGAGTACAGAATGAGCACCACCACGAGCACCAACGTGTACTGCGCGTTTGCGAAGAAGGCCGGGGTGATGAGCGCATTCTCGTGATGCGAAATGTGCCAGGCGAAGAGCGCAACAGCCACCACGGCTGCCACCAGGTAGACCCACATGAAGTTCTGCAGGAACATGATGAAGCCACCGGCCACGACAGCCACGAGGAACAGGCCAAACACGTCCATGCTGGACGAGGTGGTCTCCTCCTCAGGCACCGTCTTGATGATGACGGGAAGCGCCAGAAGCGGGGCGAGAGCGATGAGGAAGAGGACCGGCCACGAGATGTAGGTGGCCACGAAACCGCCGCCCACAACGCCGAGCAGCAGCGAGGCCTGGAAGGCCGCGGTGGAGAAACCGAGGTAGGTCTTCTGCTGGTCGCCGCTGAAGTGCTTCGTCACGAACACCACGTACAGTGTTTCGGCTGCTGCGAGGCCCGTGGTCTGGATGATGCGTGCGGTCAGCACTACCGGCCAGATGCCCTGGAAGGCGAAACCAATCACCGAACCGATCGTCACCAGGCCGATCGCGAAGATCAGAAGCTTGCGGATGCTCACGGCGTCGGAGAGCGCGGAGTAGACCACGGCGCCAATTCCGATGAGGATGCCGGGGATGGTGGCCTGCAGGCCCGCCGTGTTCAGCGAAATTCCGAGCGAATCCGCGATCGGCTGGTTGACGTACTTGAAGGCGTTGTCGATAACAAGCGACAGCACGAAAACCGTGAGGAGGATCGGGACCGCGCGCTTTGCTACGGCGTCCGAAACGTTCTTGCTCATGCCAGCTCCAATGCAATCTCGATCATACGGGTGAAGGCGCTCTGGCGCTGCTCCGGGGTGGTCTCCTCGTGGGTGATGAGGTGGTCGCTCACCGTGAACATGGCGAGGGCATCAACGCCGGCGGCGGCCGCGTTGGCAAAGAGGCCGGCACTTTCCATCTCCACCGCGAGGATTCCCATCGCCTGCCACTTGGCGGTTGCCTCGGAATCGGCATTGTAGAAGACGTCCGAAGAGAGAATGTTGCCCACGTGGGTGCGCTGGCCGCGCTCGTCGGCGATGCGCTTGGCCTGCTCCAGCAGCCTGTAGGAGGAGAGAAGGGCGAGGTTCCCGGGCAGCTTGTACTGATGCGCATAGTTCGAATCGGTGGAGGCACCCTGCGCGATGACCACGTCGAAAAGCTCCATCTCGGGCTGCATCGCACCACAGGTGCCGATGCGGATGAGGTTCTTGACGCCGAAGTCGTGAATGAGCTCGTAGCTGTAGAGCGAAATGGAGGGGATACCCATTCCCGTCCCCATCACCGACACCGTGCGACCCTTGTACGTTCCGGTGAAGCCGAACATGTTGCGGACCTCGTTGAAGCACTGGGCGTCCTCGAGATAGGTCTCCGCAATGAACTTGGCGCGCAGCGGATCTCCCGGAAGGAGGATCGTCTCAGCAATCTCCACTCCCTTGGGATCAATATGCGGTGTCCTCGAACGTGTCATGAACAGATTCCTCTCTGAATCCTTGTGCGGGCAGTTCCCACTTTTGGGCTGCACTCACCCCTTGGCGGGCACATGTACTTCAGGGTGGCAGTTACCAGATCAGACGAGCGTTCTCCTGCGTGGAGATGCTTCAACGATGGGTGACCTACAGCCCCCGGAAGGCGGAACACAACCTCGTGCGCTGTCCCTCCGAAGAACCCTGAATCCGGAGTCTATCCAAGAAACTGGAAAGATTCTTGTGATTTTGTCCGAACAGATAAATATCTCACACATTGGATTCTAGGCACATAACGGACCGCATTTTGGACGAAAATCGGGCTGGCAACCCATGAAAAATGAGATGCCAGCCCGATAAGTCAGCGACCCGTCAGAGCGTATCGAGAACCTGCTGGGTTCCCGACAGTCCGAGGCGCGTGGCGCCGGCATCGAGCAATTCGGAGGCGAACTTGCCATCGCGGATGCCACCGGAAGCCTTGACCTCCAGCTCATCGCCAACCGTCTTCTTCATGAGGGCGACGGCGTGCACTGAGGCGCCACCGGCCGGGTGGAACCCGGTGGAGGTCTTGACGAAGTCCGCGCCAGCAGCCTTGGCTGCCTCGCACACGCCGACGATCTGCTCGTCGGTGAGCGCCGCCGACTCAATGATCACCTTGAGAACGCCGTACGGCATGGCATCACGGACGGCCTGAATGTCCGACTGAACCGCATCAAAGTGATTCTGGACGGCATCGCCGACGTTGATGACCATGTCGACTTCGTCCGCGCCCTGCGCCACCGCGCGCGACGCCTCAGCAGCCTTGATTTCGCTGTGGTGGGCGCCCGAGGGGAAGCCTGCCACCACGGCCAGCTTCACATCGCCCAAGTCGATATCGGCGGGCAGCGGCAGCTTGTTGGGCGAGACGCAGATCGAGTACGCACCAACGCGCTTTGCCTCGGCGATGAGGGCGCGAAGGTCGGCCTCGGTGGCCTCGGGCTTGAGCAGGGTGTGGTCCACGAGGCGGACAACTTGTTCGGGGGTGTAAGTCATGAAATTTCCTTCTTTCTTTGAGGTGAATTGTAGGGAAGTGAGGGCAGCCAGTCACATCAGGCAGTCACGTCAGCGCGCGATGCGCTCCAACACCACCGAATCACGCGGGGCGGGTGCGTCGTCGCCGATGGTCACCGTGCCCTCCAGGGATTCGAGTGCGCGGGCGAAACGATCGGGAGTGTCGGTGTGCAGGGTGAGCAGCTTCTGTCCCTTCGTCACCTTGTCTCCCGGGCGGGCAAAGATTTCGATTCCGGCTCCGGCCTGCACCGGATCCTCCTTGCGCGCGCGGCCGGCGCCGAGACGCCAGGAGGCCACGCCCACCTTGAGCGCGTCGAGATCGGTGAGGATTCCATCGCGATCGGCGACGACGTCCTGCTGATGCTTTGCCACCGGCAGCGTCGCATCCGGGTCGCCTCCCTGCTCGCGGATCATCTCGCGCCATTTGTCCATGGCGCGGCCGTCCTTGAGCGCGGCTTCGACATCCGCGTCCGGACGTCCGGCGGCGTCGAGCATCTCGCGTGCCAGAGCGATCGTCAGTTCAACGACGTCGGCCGGCCCTCCTCCCGCAAGCACCTCCACCGATTCGCGCACCTCCAGTGCGTTGCCGACGGTCAGGCCGAGCGGCACCGACATGTCGGTGAGGAGGGCAACGGTGTTGACGCCGGCGTCTGTCCCCAAATCCACCATCGTATTGGCGAGGGTACGGGCGTCGTCGATATTGCGCATGAAGGCGCCGGAACCCACCTTGACGTCGAGGATCAGGGCGTCGGTGCCCTCGGCGATCTTCTTCGACATGATGGAGGTGGCGATGAGCGGGATGCAATCGACGGTGGCGGTGATGTCGCGCAGCGCGTAGAGCTTCTTGTCCGCCGGGGCGAGGCCAGAACCGGCGGCGCAGATGATGGCGCCGGAGCCGGTACCGAGCTGGCGGTACATCTGCTCGTTGGAGATGTTTGCCTGCCAGCCCGCGATGGACTCCAGCTTGTCGAGGGTGCCGCCGGTGTGGCCCAGTCCGCGGCCCGAGAGCTGCGGCACCGCGACGTCGAAGGCGGCCACGAGGGGCGCCAGCGGGAGGGTGATCTTGTCCCCCACGCCGCCGGTGGAATGCTTGTCCGCGGTGCGGCGCGGCAACGACTTGAAGTCCATGCGCTCACCGGAATTGATCATGGCGTTGGCCCAGCGGGAGATCTCGTGGCGGTTCATCCCGTTGAGGAAGATGGCCATGGCGAGGGCAGACATCTGCTCGTCGGCCACTACACCGCGGGTGTAGGCATCGATAACCCAGTCGATCTGGGCGTCACTGAGGATCTGCTTGTCGCGCTTGGTCCGGATAACATCGACTGCGTCAAATGGTTCAGTCACGGGTACGCTCCTTGAAAGTAGCTGTTGGTACTTGGATGAGGTTCTCGGGGCCGAAACCATCGGGCAGAACCTCGGACATCGGCATGATTCCTGCGGGCATCGCCACGAGGGCATCCTTGCCACCGTGTTCAAAAATTAGTTGGCGGCAACGCCCGCAGGGCACCACGGCATCTTCGTTGCCATTAACGGCGACGACGGCGAGGAGGCGCCCGCCTCCGTTCTTGATAAAGTCACTGATCATGCCGCATTCGGCACACAGTCCCAGGCCGTAACTGGAATTCTCGACATTGCAGCCCGAGTAGATCGTTCCGTCATTGGCGAGGCCAGCGGCTCCCACCGGATAACCGGAGTAGGGAACATATGCCTTGCGCATGGCCGCTACCGCATGGTCGTGCAGTTGCGCCCAGGTCTCGGAAGTGATCGTCATGGAAACCTCCTGGTGGTGGAAATGGCGGGCCAACCCGGGTGGGGTTGGCCCGCCAATCTTTTTGGCATCAGCGTGCGAATCAGCCCTTGACGTAGGGCGTGTTCTCAGCTGCCGGGGGCCGGGACTTGCCGACAAATCCGGCAACCGCGAAGATCGTCACCACGTAAGGAATCATGTTGATGAGATTCGACGGTGCATTCATGTTGAGGCTGGGCAGCAGGATGGCCACCGCGTTGGCGAAGCCGAACATGAGTGCCGCGCCAACAGCGCCCAACGGATGCCACTTGCCCAAAATCATGGCTGCGAGGGCGATGTAGCCATTACCCGCGGACATGTTGTTGTTGAAGCCGTGACCAATCGAGGCACCGATGGTGAAGTAGGCTCCACCAAGTCCCGCGAGCCCTCCGGAGAGCATGGTGTTGAGGAACCGGGTGCGGCGAACATTGATACCCACGGTTGCCGCAGCGTGCGGATGCTCGCCACAGGCGCGCAGGCGCAGGCCCCAACGGGAACGGAACAGCCCAACCGTCAGGAAGGCAATCACCAGGTACATGAAGTAGGTGAGAATCGTCTGATTGAAGAGCACCGGTCCAATGATCGGGATGTCGCCGAGCAGCGGGATCTTGATGTTCGGCAGACTGATCGCGGACGAGTTCAGCTCGGGACTCTCCGAGAGCACCGTCGAGAAGAAGAAGCTCGTCAGACCGAGAGCGAACACATTGAGCACCACACCGATGATGATCTGGTCAACGTTGTAGCGCACCGCGAAGAAGGCAAGAATTGCACCCATCGCCGCACCAGCCAGCGGAGCCACAATGAGGCCCGCCCACACCGAACCCGTGGCTGAGCCCACGAGAACACCGGCGAAGGCACCCACGAGGAGCTGGCCCTCGATGTTCATGTTGACGATACCCACGCGCTCAGCCACCACGCCGGAAAGCGATCCGAAGATGAGCGGAGTGGAGAGTGCGAGCGCCGAGGCGAGCGTAGCGGTCAGGGTGATAAATCCAGCCGAGCCACCGCCATACCAGGCGAGCAGGCCCAGGAACACACTGGCACCGGCGATAACTGCGGGAACCGCACCAGTGGGCTTGTGCGTCTTCGCGCGAACGATGGAGTAGGCGAGAATGAGCGCGGTGAGGCCCGCCAGAATCCAACAGAGCAGCGCAGCATCGACGCTCCACGGCGGAATCTGGAAACGGTCGGAACGATTGAGAGTAAGGCGGAAGACAGCCTCCCCCTGCGCATTAAGCGCAAAGAAGAGAGTGATAACCGTCGCGATAGCGTAGGTGATCGGCATCTTCCAACTGATCTTGGCGACGATATCGCCGTGGCTGACCGGCTCAACCTGAGCATTCGATGTGGTTGTCGAGCTCATGCTGCCACCTCCTTTTCTGCCTGGAGTGCGAGGTACTGGCGGATGGTCATCGTCTGCGGCCTGGGCAGATGGAACAACCAGCGCACAAACGGCGGAGCCGCAATGAGAAGCACGATAACCGACTGCAGGATGAGCACCATGTCGATGGGGACATCAGCCTGAACCTGCATGATGCGTCCGCCGGCCTTGAAGGCACCGAAGAGCAGTCCTGCAAGGAAGGTTCCGAGCGGCTTGCTGCGCCCGAGAAGCGCCACGGTGATGGCGTCGAAGCCGATGGAACCCGCCACGCCGGCATCGAGGAACTTCATGGTTCCGGTGAGCTGAACGCCACCGGCCAGGCCCGTCAGGGCACCCGAGAGAGCCATCGTCAATGCCGTCACCTTGGCGATGGACATGCCCGCCGACTGTGCGGCATTCGGATTGGCGCCCACGGCGCGCAGTTCGAAGCCCCAGGTGGAGCGCTCCAGGTACCACCACACGAAGATGGCGGCCGCGATGGCGATGATGATTCCCAGGTTGAGCTGGAAGGGGCGCGGCAGCAGGTCGGGAAGCTGGGCACCCGCAGCAATCGTCTCCGAACGCGGGTTGGCCGATCCTGCCTGCTGGAAGGTCTTGGTGGTCAACAGATGGTTGAGACCAAGTGCCGCGATCGAGTTAAGCATGATGGTGAGGATAACCTCGTTGGCGCCAGTCTTGGCCTTGAGAATACCCGCGATCCACGCGTAAAAAGCTCCAGCAGCAATGGCGCCGATGAGGCAGACAAGCATGTGCACGAAGGGCGGGAAGTTGAAGGTAAAGCCAATGTAGGCGGCAACAATGGCACCGGCAATGATCTGGCCGTTACCACCGATGTTGAACAGGCCCGCACGGAAACCAACGGCAAGGCCGAGGCCGGCGATGATGAGCGGCGCAGCAGCATAAACGCTCGCAGTGAGCGGAGCAAACATCGCGGCAGCCGTCTTGGCCTGATAGTTGAAGATCGAGCCACGGAACATGGCCGCGTAGGCCTCACCAACGCTGGCACCCGCCAGCAGGATAAGGACCGCGCCCACGAGAAGTGCGACAACGATAGCGAGCACGTAGACGAGCACATTCGAGCGCAAGCCCACGTGGAAGGCAGCTCCGACCCACTGACCGAAGGATGCCCGTGGTGGCGTGGGAGTGGACTTTTCTGTCACTTCTGGGCCTCCTCATTAGTTGACTTGTTACTGTCCGCGATGGCGTCCTCATAGGGCACACCGGCCATCATGAGGCCGAGCACACCGCGGGGAGTGTCCGCCGGGACGATTCCGATAATGGAGCCGCGGTACATCACGGCAATGCGATCAGCCAGCGCCACGACCTCATCGAGCTCGGAGGATACGACGATAACGGGAATACCGCTGTCGCGAGCCTCAACCACCCGCTGATGGATGAACTCGATCGAGCCCACGTCCACCCCTCGGGTGGGCTGGTTGGCCATGAAGAAACTGAGATCGCGGGTGAGCTCACGCGCCACCACAACCTTCTGCTGGTTTCCACCAGAGAGCGTGGAAATCGGATCGGTGACACGGGTGAGCCGCACGTCAAATTCCTTGGTGCGCTCCTCAGCGTTCTGGAGCACCACCTTCGGATACATGACCGGGCCCTTCGCGTACGGGGCCTCACGGTACTGGTCAAGAATGAAATTCTCGGCCACAGAGAACTTCGCGATCATTCCATCAGCGTGGCGATCCTCGGGAACGAATCCGACGCCAGCTTCGAGATGCTTGCGCACATTCAGCTTGGTGAGATCCTGTCCATCAAGAATGACGCTTCCCTCGACTGGTGTCTCCAGTCCGAGCAGCACGTCGGCAAGTTCGGACTGACCGTTACCCTGCACACCTGCGATGGCAACAATCTCGCCCTTCTCCACCGAGAGGCTGACATGATCCAGAGCCTTCGAACCGTTGGGGGCGAGAAGCGAGACATCCTTGATTTCCAGTCCCACGCCCTTGGGCTGGGCCGGTTCCTTGTCCACTCGCAGCAGCACCGGACGGCCCACCATGAGAGTGGCCAGTTCCTCCTGGGTGGAGGTCGGCGACGCCTGTCCCACAACCTTGCCACGGCGGATGACGGTGATCTCATTGGCCACCGCCCGCACCTCGCGGAGCTTGTGGGTGATGAAGATGATGGATGTACCCTCGGATGCCAACTGCCTCATGATGTTCATGAGTTCGTCGGTCTCCTGCGGGGTAAGCACCGCGGTGGGCTCGTCGAGGACCAGAATCGAGGCGTCACGCGAGAGCGCCTTGACGATCTCCACTCGCTGCTGAACACCCACTGGGAGGTCCTCGATCTTGGCATCCGGGTCCAGGTCGAAGCCGAAGCGCGCGGACACTTCCTTGACCAGCTGACGGGCCTTCGCCACATCAATGATGCCGCCTGCCTTCGTGGGCTCGTAGCCCAGGGCAACCGATTCCGCCACGGTAAACACCGGGACGAGCATGAAGTGCTGATGCACCATACCGATGCCCGCGGCGACGGCGTCGCCTGCGGAAGCGAACTTGACGGGCTTTCCGTCAAGAAGAATCTCGCCCTCATCAGCATCGTAGATGCCGTACAGGACATTCATAAGTGTTGACTTGCCAGCGCCATTCTCACCGAGCAAAGCATGAATTTCTCCAGGCTTGACGACGAGGTCAATATGGTCATTGGCAACAAGGGGGCCGAATCGTTTGGTGATCCCCCGTAGCTCCAGTTGCACTGTAGCCTGCCTTTCATTCTCCGCACTGACGCAGAGAGAAATCCTTGAGAGTTCAGGACGTCTTAATAGGAAATGGGGCCCGGCCGACTCACCTCACGTGAGCGGTCGGGCCCCATTTCATCAATTAATTGACCTCGAATGCGGACTCGGACTGCACGACGATCTTGCCATCGATGATGTCCTGCTTGATCTGCTCAAGATCCTCGACCAGGCCCTCGGGGAGCTGGCTCTCGAAATCGTAGAACGGAGCGATATCAACACCACCGTTCTCCAACGTGCCCACGTAGTTCTCGGCCGTCCAGTTACCCTCGGCAGCAACCTTGATGGTGTCGAAAACAGCGTTGGCGATACCCTTCGTCACCGAGGTCAGGACGATGTCCTTGTACTCGGGTGCCGACTGAACCCAATCGGAGTCCACGCCAACAATGAGGGTGTTTCCATCGGCCTTGGCTGCGGCGGCAGCGCCCAGGCCCACCGGGCCGGCCACTGGCATGATGACGTCAGCGCCCTGCTGGATCAGCTGCTGGGCCACCTGGGTGCCCTTGGCCTGATCTTCGAAGTTGCCGGTGAACTGGCCGTTCTTCGCCTTCTTGTTCCAGCCGAGGAGCTTGACATCCTTGCCATTGTCCTCGTTGAACTTATCGACGCCGTCAGCGAAGCCGTCCATGAAGAGGGTCACCGCAGGAATCTGCAGGCCGCCGAAGGTGGCTACGGTGCCAGTCTGCGACATTGCTGCTGCTGCGTAACCAGCAAGGTACGCAGCTTCCTGGGTGTTGAAGACCAGTGCACGCTCGTTGCCCTTGGGATCCGCGAAGGTGGAATCGATGAGGGCGAAGTTCGTGTCAGGGTTCTCATTGGCGCCAGCGGTGATGCCTTCGGCCAGCAGGAAGCCCACGCCAATGGTCAGATCACAGTCAGAGGCCGCCATGGCCATGACGTTGTCCCCATAATCTGCGGAATCCTTGGATTCGGCCTCGTTGTGCTGAACGCCGAGCTCCTGAACAGCGCGGTCAAGGCCTTCCTTGGCCGACTGGTTGAAGGACTTGTCGTCCCAGCCGCCCGCGTCAGAAACGAGGCATGCTCGGTAATCGATCTGCTCAGCTGCGGGAGCCTTGCTCTCTCCTGCGCCATCGGTGGTCTCGCCTTCGTCGCCCCCGCCGCAGGCGCTGAGTGCAAGCGCCGCTACGCCGAGGACCGCGGCAAACTTGGTATTCTTCACGCGTATCTCCTGAGTGTTGTGCCGTTGACGTCATTCGACGTCGGACACAACCCAGTCTACGTGCCCCGGAGGGCATTTTTAAGCGAAAACGCAATCTGCAACACACTGGAAACTTCGCCCACCACAGCCGGAAATAGGACGAAGGTCATGTGAGCGCCACAACCACTATCGTAGCCGATCCAAATTAGCGTATTTCAAGGAATCGACGGCACTTTTAACCTGCTGGGACACCGAAGCCTTAGTGACCAAGATAACATCATCCATCTCCACCACAACGGCCTCCGGAATACCCACCACAACCACCGGCTTCGAATGGGCGAAGATCAGACTATCCGGAGAATCGATGGTGATAGTCGTGTGAGACTCTCCCCCCGGCGACACCTGCCGCGACAGTTCCGACGGATCAATGACCTGCGCCAGCGAGGCAAAATCGCCCACATCGGACCAGCCCATATCCACCGGCACCACGCTCACACCATTCTCCGCCGCCAACGGTTCAGCGATCGCACGATCAATCACCGCATTCGGCAACGGATCCCACAGCTCGCGCACCGCGCCCTCTCGATCGCCACCGTCCCAACGCTCGGCAAGCTCCACCAACGGGCCCGCAATCTCCGGATGGAAACGCTCCAACGCCCCCAGCAGCACAGACGCCTTCGCCACGAACATCCCGGCATTCCAGAAATACTCGCCCGAGTCCACATACCCCGCCGCCGTTGCGGCGTCCGGCTTCTCGACAAAGGACTCCACCGCCAACGTGGGCACCGAACCAAGTGAGCCCGCGGCGCCGTCGTCGTCAGAAGTGATCGCGGAACCGGCGTGAATATATCCGTAGGCCGTCGAGGGCCCCTCCGGCGCGATCCCGATCGTCACCACATAACCGGCCTCGGCGCTGGCGATCGCCGCGCGCACCGCCTCCCGGAACGCCTCCTCGTCCGCGATAACATGATCGGCGGCAAACGAACCGACGACGACGTCGCCGTACTGACGCTGAATAATCGCCGCCGCCAGCCCAATCGCGCCCATCGTTCCCCGCATCGACGGTTCGACGACGACGTCCGCGCCCGGCACCTGCGCACGCACCGCGGCCTCGTGCGCACTTCCGGTGACGATGAGGGTCTGCGCGGTGAGCGGGGCGAGGCGGTCCACCGTGGACTGGAGGAGGCTGCGGCCGCAACCCGTGAGATCGATGAGGAACTTGGGCTGAGCCCGGCGAGACAGCGGCCAAAGCCGGGCGCCAACTCCCCCGGCCGGAATAATCGCGTGCAGTGTCATATCTTCGAACCTCTCCGGAACCTGTCTATCGGACTTCATTATCTCTCCTCAGCGACGGGCGTGGGTGCCACAGATTCGTCCCGTGACGGCGCACTCGTGACGACCCCGCGACGTAAGTTCTTAACGCCGTCGTCGACCGGACTGACGGTTCTTCTCGGCGATATCAACCATGCGCCGGACGCCATCCTTGTACTTCTCGCGCGCATCCGCGGCCTGTTCCTTGGCTTTTTCCGCACGCCGCTCAAGGCGCTCCGCACGCCAGCGCGACAAGGTGCCCAGCATCCCGCCCCAATTCGGCAGCTGTTCCTCCGCCACCTCCTCCGTCTCCTCCGGAGCGCGCGTAGGTGCAACCGCACCGGTCACCGGATTTGAATTCCACTCCAGCGTGTGCGGGGCCGAGAGCGTGATGTAGTTGGGAGTCTCCTTGAAATGCAACTCCTCCGCTTCAACAACCTTGTACGGGCGCGGCGGATTGGCCATCAGCGTGCAAGCGATGAGCAGGATGCGGGCACCGAGATTGAGCCAGAGCAACAACGTGGCGACGACCGCGACCGAGGCAAGAAGCTTGTTATCCGACACCGAACCAACCACCGAGGTACCAAGCACCCGAATGGCCGAGGTGCCGATCGCGGCCGTGAGGCACCCCAGCCAGAGATCTTTCTTGAGAACCCGCACGCTGGCCATCACCCGAATGAGGAACGCAATAACAAGCATGTCCACACCGAGGGAAATCGCGAACGTCAATGCTCGCAACATAAACCCGCCGAAGGTGCTGGCAATATTCAACAGCTCAAGAATCTGGCTACCCAGCACGCCCGCTGCCGTAGTGAGCACCGAGGAAGCCAACACGCCAATCGCCAGAATGATAAAACCCGCGAAATTACGCAGATAGAGGATGGCAATGCTCTCCTTGACCACCCAAATCCCAAACATCGAACGAATCGCGTTGGCCATCGCTCCCATCGTGGCGATAGCGCTCCACAACAGGATGAAAAAGGCGATGATCGAGGTGGGGGTGAATGCCGTTTGCAACACCAGATCTTCGGGGCGGACGATGCCGCCGTCGCCCGGACTGAACTGGATGATGCCGGGCAGAGCGGCGTCAATACCGTTGAGGACATTACGGCGAAGCGCCAGATTGGAGCCCATGAGGGCCATGAATGCCGTCCACGCAATCGTCAACGCCGCAGCCACCGAGAACAGCCCCGAGAAGGCAATCCCGCCAGCGAGCAGATTGCCGCGAGCAGTGGTGTAACGCGTGATAGCGCGAACCAGGCGGAGATCCTGCACCCGATCCGCGACGTCTTTGACAGACTCTATCCGCTTGGTGGGGTTGGTGGGGTTGGTGGGGTTGGTGGGGTTGGTGGACCCAGCGGCCGACTCTCCCCTATCACGATCATCTGTTGCAGGCATGCAATTCCCTCCTTCACCAGTGCGAAGTGGCACTGCAATCATCAGGCGCACAGTACTGGGGAGAGTCTTTCACATTTGCGGCGAGGGCTCGAGCGTTACCGCTCGTAGAGAAGTTGGCGGGAGTGGAGTCGGGGTGGGGTCGGGCGGAAGCGGGTCGTAACTAGCGGCACCCCGCGTCGGCGTCGTCGTCAAAAACGTCGTCGCAGAAACGGGGTGCCGGAAAAATCCGTTGGGTGCCGAACTATGGCAGATCGTAGGTGACGGTGAGCGGGGCGTGATCGGACCAGCGCGTCTCATAGCTGTCCGCGCGGTCGATGCGGAAATCGCGCGCGAGGGCCGCGAGTTCCGGGGTGACGAGGTGATAGTCGATGCGCCAGCCGACATTGTTCTCGAAGGCGCGGCCGCGCTGGGACCACCAGGTGTAGGGGCCCTGATCCTCGCCGGTGAGGCTGCGCTGGACATCCACGTAGCCGAGCTCGCCGAACCAGCGGTCGAGGTAGGCGATTTCGGGGTCGAGTACGCCGGAGGTGCGGTTGTGGTTCGACTTCCAGTTGGTGATGTCGAGCGGGGTGTGGACGATGTTGAAGTCGCCAGCCATGAGAATGTTGCGGCCGCTGGTGCGCAACTCCTCCAGGAGGGCACTCACGAGGTCGAGATGGGCGTACTTCGCCGCCATCTTGTCCTCGGACTTGGCGTCGCCCGAATGCAGGTAGGCGGAGATCACCGTGAGGTTCTGCTCGGGCAGGTCCACCTCCAGCCAGCGGCCGGTATCCACCGGGACCTGCTCGTTCGGGACGCCGTCGGTGTGCCCAGCGACGCCATCGCGCACCTCGCCCACCGCGATTCCGTTGCGGACAGCCACCGTAACTCCGGCGCGACCCTTGATATCGCAGGCGCGGGTGAAGACCTGGTAGTCGGGGCCAACGAGGTCCGGAACCAACTCCTCGGGCGCGCGCACCTCCTGCAGCAGCAGCACCTCGGGGGCACTGGCGGCGAGCCACTCCTGCATGCCCTTGCGGACGGCGGCTCGGATTCCGTTGACGTTACAGGTGGTGATGCGCAAGGCGGCGTCCTTCCGTTGGTGATGATGGCATTACTGATGCCGAAGAGTAGTGGGTAAGTGGCAGATATTAGCTATTTCACCGGGTGTCGGCAGATTCAGAATAGGGAGGTGCGATAGAGAAGTACGGGCATCGCCCACTACCTCAACCGGTCCGGTCTTCAATCCTGACGCACACTTTATCAAGGGAGCAACTGGCGGAACCACATTGACAGGATTATCAGAATGAACCGGATCTGGATTGCTGGATTGCCGGGTCACCGGGCTACCGGATTCGGATTGCCGGATTCAGGGTACCGGCTGGCCGCGACGATTCGTGGTGGGTATAGGACCTGTCGTGGTGGGTACAAGACCTGTCGTGGTGGGTATAGGACCCTTGGTGGCACGTATAGGAAATTTGAACGACGTGAGGGGATCGATACGGTTATATAGCCGTATCGATCCCCTCAGTGCAGTTAAATTTCGCGAATGCTATTCCGAGCTGGCTAGAGCCCCAGTTAAGGCCTGGCTTACAGCCCAGCCTGCCTGCGAGCGGTGGCCACCACGTTGGCTAGCAGCATGGCGCGCGTCATCGGACCGACTCCCCCGGGATTCGGGGAAATCCAGCCGGCAACCTCGCGAACAGCAGGGTCGATATCGCCAGCAATCCGGTAACGCCCAGCGGCCTCGTCGTAAACGCGCGAGACGCCCACGTCGAGAACAACCGCGCCTGGCTTGACCCAGTCCGGCTTGACCATGTGGGTGACGCCGGTGGCGGCGATGACAACGTCGGCCTGGCGTACCTTCTCCGCGACATCACGGGTGCCGGTGTGGCAAAGCGTGACAGTGGCGTTGATGGCGCGGCGAGTCAGCAGCAAACCAATGGAGCGGCCCACGGTGACGCCACGGCCAAGAACACAGATGTCCTTGCCCTTCAGGTCAACGCCGTGGCGTTCCACCAACTCGATGATTCCGGCGGGAGTGCACGGCAACGGGGAGGTGATCTCCTCGTTGACGCGTAGCACCAGGCGCCCGAGGTTCGTGGGGTGGAGGCCGTCGGCGTCCTTCTCCGGATCAATGAGTTCCAGCAGGTCGTTGACGGGCATACCCTTGGGAAGCGGGAGCTGCACGATGTAGCCGGTACAGGCCGGGTCCGCGTTGAGGCGCTCGATGGCGGCGCGGATCTCAGCCTCGCTGGCGTCGGCGGGAAGGTCCTCACGAATAGAGGCAATTCCTACCTCGGCGCAGTCGCGGTGCTTGCCGCCCACGTAAGAGACAGAACCCGGATCCTCGCCCACCAGAACCGTGCCCAGACCGGGAACGATTCCGTGCTTCGCTAGTTCGGCAACCTGTTCGGCGAGCTCAGCCTTGATGGCTGCGGCGGTCGCCTTGCCGTCAAGAATCTGGGCGGTCACTCGGCGGCGCCCGTCTGGTTGAGGCCCTCGTACAGCGGGAAATCGTCCGTGAGCTTCTTGACGCGGGCGCTCAGGGCATCCACATCAGCAGCCGGACCGGCCGCGAGCGCGGTGGCCATAATCTCGGCAACCTCGGTGAACTCGGCAGCGCCGAAGCCACGGGTTGCGAGAGCCGGGGTGCCAACGCGCAGACCGGAGGTGACGCGTGCCGGGCGCGGATCCCACGGAACCGCATTGCGGTTGACGGTGATGCCCACGGAGTGCAGCAGGTCCTCGGCCTCCTGGCCGTCCATCGGCGAGTTGCGCAGATCGACGAGCACCAGGTGAACATCGGTGCCGCCGGTGACGAGCGAGATGCCCGCTTCCTTGACGTCCGAAGCCGACAGACGTTCGGCAATGATCTGGGCACCCTCAATGGTGCGGCGCTGACGATCCTTGAAGGCATCGCTTGCGGCCACCTTGAGTGCCACAGCCTTGGCGGCGACGACGTGCATGAGCGGGCCGCCCTGCTGGCCGGGGAACACGGCGGAGTTCAGCTTGCGACCAAACTCTTCGGCGTTGTTGGAGAGCAGCATGCCCGAGCGCGGGCCACCGAGAGTCTTGTGAATGGTGGTGGAGGTGACGTCCGAGAACGGCACCGGGTTCGGGTGCAGACCAGCGGCAACAAGACCGGCGAAGTGAGCCATGTCCGTCCACAGGTAGGCGCCCACCTCGTCCGCGATCTCGCGGAAGGCGGCAAAGTCAAGATGACGCGGGTAGGCCGACCAACCAGCGATGATCATCTTCGGGCGGGTCTCGAGCGCCTTCTCGCGCACGATCTCCATGTTGATACGGAAGTTCTCCGGATCAAGGCCGTAGGCCACCATGTTGTAGTTCTTGCCGGAGAAGTTGATCTTCATTCCGTGCGTGAGGTGGCCACCGTGGGCCAGCTCCAGGCCCATGACAGTGTCACCGGGCTTGACAAGTGCGTGGTAGACGGCGGCGTTGGCCTGCGCGCCAGAATGCGGCTGGACGTTGGCGTAGTCCGCTCCGAAGAGCGACTTGGCGCGCTCAATCGCGAGCATCTCGACCTTGTCCACTTCTTCGCAACCGCCGTAGTAGCGACGCCCCGGGTAACCCTCGGCGTACTTGTTGGTCAGCACCGAGCCCTGGGCCTCGAGCACCGCGCGCGGCACAATGTTCTCCGACGCGATCATCTCCAGATAGTCACGCTGGCGCACCAGCTCCGAGTCGAGTACCGCCGCGACCTCCGGGTCGAGTTCGGCGATGTGCTGATTGAGTTCCGACATGTATCCTCCTGCGAATGGCGAATACCGGCCCAGGCGGGCGGCCGGCCGTCGCGAATCGTTGCGCCGCTCCCCGATGGTGACCATCTGCGCCAGTTGCGGCCTTCATAGATTAACGGAGGGGTGGGCGCAGGCGACGAGTGATCCGAGTGGCGGGACGATGGGCCCGGTTGTTTGTCCCCTGTTCATTTTCGACGACAACGCCGCGGCGCGAATCGTTACTGACCAACGCTCGCTTCGCCGCCGTCGTCGCTCGTGATGCCAACGTCCGTCAGTTGGGTGACTCGACACATCAAGAGATAGGGGAATACAAGCCGAGGAAGTCCCGGAGCCACATGTCCACGTCTTTCATGGTGGAAGCGTCAACCTTCCCAATAACCCCTCGAAATCGATCCCGCGTTACCGTCCGGATCTGCTCGGTCATGGCGTACGAAGGGCGCGTCAGCCCCAGATTCTCACCTCGTAGCAGCACGTGGTTCGGCCAACCGCGATCTTTCGTTGTGACAGGAACAATAATCGCAAGCGTATCGGCTTGTTCCAGATACTGGGTGCTCGCCACGATCAGTGCTGGGCGACGACCTGCCTGTTCACGCCCAAGTACAGGGTCCAGATCAGTCCACACCAGAGTTCCTCGCTGGAGGCTACCCATCGAATCGCTCGTCACTCCTCCCCCGAGTCTTCACTCGCCAAGGCATCCCATTCGCGGACCTCATCCCAATAGTCTTCGTCTGCACTCCTCACGGCACGACCGAAAGAGTGCATACGGCGGTTCCTGTCGTGAGCGTCCATTAACTGCTCAATAAGACCCGCAGCCGAGACGCCTTGCGCCCGGGCGTCCTCATTGATCCGATCTCTCAGCTCAACCGGAATCTTAATCGTCGTCATCGCCATATCCCGAGGATACCTGTAGGTATACCAATTGGGATACCCAAAAGGATTCATCGGTCTACAACGCCCACGGAAGTTACCAAACGGACCCAGCTCTTAGTTCCTCGAAGCTAGTCCCGATGCACATCGGCGGCGGCTATTCCTACATGGGCATCACAGCGATCTGTATGCCGTGTACGGCACGGACATCGCTGGGGCGCCCAGTTAGGACACTGCTCCGTTGGTTCGAGGGCGATATCACGCCGCCTCTCGCTCGCCCAACCAGTTGCGGTAGCGGCGAAGCGCCCGACGTTCGCGCAGTTGGTCGATACCGAGAGCAAGCTTGGGATTGATACCCGGTCGCGTTCCCGCCCCGCGTCCCAGCTTCCGCAGCTGGTAGCGCACCCGCGCCATGCCCGCGGCGGAGGCAATCGCCTTGTCCTTGATCTTCACCGGAGCGAGAGTGACCTTCGCTTCGTCACTGGTGCGCCACTTGTTGGGAAGTTCAGGATCCACCGCGAGCGCGGTTCCCATTCCGACGACGTCGACGCCACTCGCCAACACCTCCTCCGCCACCGGTCGGCGCGTGATTCCTCCGGTGAGCATGAGGGGCAGCGGGCTCGTTGCCGCAAGATCTCGCGCAAGTTCCAGGAAGTAGGCTTCGCGCGCAAGAGTGCGAGCATCGGCGGCACCCTCGACCCCAACCACGCCACCGGACTCCGCAGCTCGACCAGACATCGCCGGGCTTTCGTAACTTCCTCCAGAGAGTTCAACGAGGTCCACTCCGAGGGGCGCGAGCATGTCGATGACCCGGCGGGCATCGTCAGCATCGAAACCGCCGCGCTGGAAGTCGGCCGAGTTGAGCTTGACGGCCACGGCGAAACCTGGGTTGACGGCGGACCGGACCGCCCGCACAGTCTCACGCAACAGGCGGGCCCGGTTCTCCAGCGAGCCACCCCACCGGTCCTGACGCTGGTTTGAGAGCGGCGAGAGGAACTGCGAGAGCAGGTAGCCATGCGCGGCGTGGATCTCGACGCCGTCGAAACCAGCTTCCTCGGCGCGGCGCGCAGTAACGGCAAAACGCTCGATGGTCTCCGCGATCTGCGCCTCCGTCATCTCGGTGGGCTCCGCGAGCATGCGGCTTGCCTTGCCCGCCTTCACCTTGATGGCCGACGGCCCCCACGCCACACCCGGCATTGCCGCCTTGACCTGCCGCCCAGGATGGTTGATCTGCATCCACACCTTCGCCCCGCCGCTCTTCGCCGCGCGAGCCCACTCACGGAAAGGCTCGAGCGGAGCCTGCGCATCAAGAATCACCCCGGCCGGGCCTGTCATCGCTTCGGCATGCACCATAACGTTTCCGGTGATGAGGAGGCCCGTTCCCCCGTTGCTCCACGCCCGGTAGAGGGTGAAGAGCCGTTCCCCGGGCAGCTGCCCGGCCGCAGCCATATTCTCTTCCATCGCCGCCTTGGCAATGCGATTGGGGATCTCTGCTCCGCTCGCAAGGACGAGAGATTCGTACAGGGAAATATTCATGGTTGCTCCATTCATTCGAATATCACGGCTCTCCAGTGCCCGGTACGGCGCCAGTCTTGCCACACCAAGCACGCAATGTTTACACTGCTTACATCGGAACGATAACGAAGGATGTGTTCAGTGTCAACATCAGTGCGATCCAACTATCACCACGGCGACCTCCGCTCGGCGCTCCTCGACGCCGCCATGGAGATGGTGGAAGCGGGTGAACAGTTCTCCCTGCGCGCCGTCGCCCGTAAGGCCGCGGTCTCACAAACGGCCCCCTACCGCCACTTCGCCGACCGCGAAGCACTCGAATCAGCCCTCGCCGTCCGTGGCTTCCACGAACTGGGAAGCAAACTCTCCCTTGACGGAAACCCCGCAACATCCGAGGAAGCGTTGGTGGAGTTCGGCGTCGTTTACGTCAACTTCGCGCTCACACACCCGGGGCTGTTCAAGCTGATGTTCGGGCAAGAATGCGACCGCGAGAACGACGAACGCGTCCTCGCCTCCGGGCACCTGCACGCACTACTCGCCGACTCGCTGCGCGGAATCTTCCCACACGCCGACCACGACAACCTCGCCACCGCGCTGTGGGCGCTCGTGCACGGACTCGCCTTCCTTTACCTCGACGGCAAGCTCCCTTCCCATTCCGACGACGAGGTCGCGGCGCGCGTGCGAGCCTCGTTCGCCGCGTTGCGGACCGGCTTCGCAGATCGCCGATAGCACCCAATCTACGCAAGACCCAAGCATCCTCATTTCAGGAGAACACATGACCACACGCATATTGCACGTCGTGACGAACGTCGCCCACTATGAGAACCCGGAGCATCCCACTGGACTATGGTTGTCGGAGCTCACCCACGCCTGGCACGTTTTCGAGGAGCACGGTTTTGAGCAGACGATTGTCAGTCCCGCAGGCGGACTCGCTCCGTTGGAACCTCGTTCCTTAAAAGTTCCCAACATCGACAGTAGCGCGCGTGAATGGCTGGCATCCCCCGCAAAGATGGCGCTGCTGGCGCACACCGCAAGTCCACACGAAATTGACTCAGGCAACTTCGATGCCATCTACTTCACGGGCGGTCATGCCGTCATGTACGACTTCTCTTCCAGCACCGCCCTTCAACGAATCACTCGAGAGATTTTTGAACGAGGCGGCGTGGTGTCCTCCGTCTGCCACGGATACTGCGGGCTGCTCAACGTGCAGCTATCCGACGGCTCATATCTCATCGCGGGACGCGAAATGACCGGCTTTTCCTGGCGCGAGGAAAAACTCGCGGGAGTCGACAAATTCGTTCCCTACAACGCGGAGGACGAAGCGCTGCAACGCGGCGCCCACTACAAGAAGTCAGTGCTTCCGTTCGTTTCCTACACGGTCACCGATGGAAATCTCATCACCGGCCAGAACCCCGGATCGGCAAAGGCAACAGCACGCAAGGTTGCGGAACGCCTCAATCAGTTGAAACCTTGAGACCCGGCTCATCCCTCGTACACGGACGAACCTCGGTGCTGGAGCCAGAACAACTAAGGCGGGCTTCGCCGTCGTCGTCGCTCGTGATGCCACTACCTGTCAGTGACTACCAACCCACTCGGGGTTGGTAAACAGCTCCTGCAACTCGTTGACCAGCCGAGAGACGTGAAATCCGTCCGCGGCGGCGTGGTGCACCTGAATCGCGAGCGGCATGAGAGTGCGGCCCTCGCGCTCGACGTAGCGGCCGATGGTGAAAATCGGCGCAAGGTTTCGCCACGCGTTCTGATGGTTGAGATTGAAACCGGTGAACGACGCCCACGGCAGGCTGGACAGGAAAAAGATGTTGGCCGGCTCGCCGCCCTGCGGGAACAACTCGGTGGCGGCGGAATACTCCGCGAGGATCGGCGCAGCGGCGGCGTGGAAGATGCCGAAGTCGGGGTCGTACGGCGCCCAGACGCAGGAGAAGGTCTCGCGCTCCTTGTTGAACACAGTGAACGACGGATCGATCTCGTCCCACACGGCGGGCTGTCCCGACTCGGTCAGGCACATCCGGAACTCCTCGTGGCGATTAACCACGGCGGCGATGGCCCACAGCTGCGCGAGATACGTCTTGCGGGTCGAGGCGCGCATCGCTGAAACAAATTCGGTGACGTCAAGTTCAACAGTCATCGAGTAAGTACACGGTGACGACTCCATATAGTGCACGAAGTGCTGGCGGCGCGGCCAAGTGTCAAGGTCAATGGGCCTGGGTTTGGGCTCAGCGGAGCCGCCGGGATTCAAGGGCATCGGGGCGCGATCAATGGAATTGACTGAGTCACTCATGGCTCCAGCCTAGTGTCGAAATTGCAAGCAAGCTGTGCCTCCCGTTCCAAGTTACTAACCCCATACGATGGAACCAGTACTTTCCATCAGATGATCCAGGACACGAGAGAACGGACGTCACTATGAGCCAGCCGAAGCCAGACGCAGCGGGGGCGCGCTTCGCCGTCCTTGTCATTGATATGCAGAAGGGGATCCTTGCCGAAACGCCGGATGCCAACAAAGCGGTGCTGCCGAAGATCAACGAGGTGGTCGCGAAGGCGCGGGTGGCGGGAGTGCCTGTCATCTGGGTGCAGGACTCCAGCTATTTTCAGCCCGGGCAAGACGAGTACGAGGTCGGCGAAGAACTTGAACCGCGGCCCGAGGACATCCGGATGGACAAGAAGTATCGCGACTCGTTCGAAGGAACTGTGCTTGGCAAGGAGTTGGAGCGGCTCGGAGTTCACGAACTTGTGGTCTGTGGCGGGCACACGGATTACTGCCTGCTCACAACCTGTAGCAGCGCGTTCGTTCGCGGGTACGGAGTGACGCTGGTCGCCGACGCCCACCTCACCTCGGACCAGACCGAGTGGGGCAAGCCCGCGCCGGAGGTCATCATCAATTTCGTCAACATGTACTGGGACGGGATGCGGGCGCTCGGGCGGCGCGGAGCAGCAATTCCGGCGGATGAGGTCACGTTCGAGACCGAGTGAGGCACGTCGGTCAGCAGTCGACTGTTGATAGTTCGCAGAGACGCTCCCGCGTCTGGTGAAGAGCTTTTTCTGCCGCGGCGAGCCTGGCGGCGATGGTGTCGAGTTCAGCTCGTAAGTTGGGGCACATGGCCAGGGAGTGGGTGTCGCCGTCGGTCCTGACGCAGTCGAGGTACTTACGGATCTCTCGCGTTCCCAATCCGGCTGCAATCATGGCCTTGATCTGCGCGACGCGAGTGATGTCGTGTTCTTCGAAGATACGGTATCCGTTGCTGTCACGCTCCGGGACCAGCAGCCCCCGATCCTCGTAGTGGCGGAGTGCTCGCGTACTGAGTCCGGTACGTTCGGCGAGTTCGCTGATGAGCATCGTTTTCTCCTTCGAATCGACGGCGTATCCCCCACCATCACGCATCCACTACAGGCCCTCCAGCGGCGGGACGGTCAGAATCGCTGGCGACGTCGTCGGCGCATACAGATCCCTGAATTCCTTCTTGTCATCAAACGCCACGGGAGCCCTTGGAGAGCGGCGAGGGAGCGACGTACTCGTACCGAAGTTCAGTGACGGCAGCTATGTGCGCGAAGTCGTGATCGGCGGCAAGAACGGTCGCGTCATTGAGGATGGCATACCCGGCGATCAGGATGTCCATTGCACCGGCGGCACGAACAAGCCCCGAGTTCCACAGCGCGCTCTGGATGTCGAGAACCAGCGACTCATCAGGAGCCCGCTCCAATGGAAACCCAAGCGAGATACTCTCACGGTAACGCACATACTCAGCCGGAGTGCGTGCACTGTGACAGAACTCGAGCACCTGAGGCGGGCAGGTAACGAAAAGATCGGCAGGAGCCCGCTCAATGTGGCGAAGTCTGCGCGTGATGAAGGGATCCCCGGACGCCAACCGTGCCCACACGGAATTGTCCACCAGATAGTCCGTCATCGCGCCTACCTCGGGTCTGCGATAGGGGCGACGACGGGCGAGTTCAACTCTTCCTCCAAGTCATGCAGCTCGGCGATCCGATCGATCATCTCACCCTTCTGCTTCGAGGCAATGAGCCGACGCAAGGCAAGATCAATCACCGATCGGTTCGACCTCTCCCCAGTCAGTACCCGGGCACGCTCAATCAAGGCCGGATCCAGATCAACACTCGTGACTGCCATAATTCCTCCTCAATCTATATATTTGATTATATATCGAGGAATTCAGACAGGGAACTCATCGCCCAGAGGGAAGGCTGACCGACCGAACCGGCCATGCCGGTGGCACCGAATACTGCGATTCTCATGATGGGATCTGTGCTTTCTGTTTCGGAGATGGAAGCTGGCCCGCCACCATCGCGGTGAGGGCGAGGGCAAAGCCGAGCAGTTGGATGAGGGTGAGGGCTTCTCCGGCGATCAGTGCGCCGAGGATCGCGGCTACGAGCGGGGAAAGCAGCCCGAGCAGGGCAGTTGCTGTGACGGGAAGTTGACGGATCGCGGCGAACCAGATTGTGTACGTGATGAGTGCGCCGACCAAACCGAGCCAGGCGTAGCCGAGTAGAGCCGGGCCGTCGATGCCCGGTGGTACGCCGTCGATCAGCAGGGCGGGCAGCAGGAGCACGAGACCAGCGGCAGTGAGCTGCCAACCGGCTAGACCAATGGCGGAGATCCCTACAGGGCGGCCCCATTTCTTAGTCAGGACAACGCCGGTACCCATCGACAGCGCACCTGCTAGTCCGGCGATGATGCCGACAACGTCGAAACCAGCGCCGGGACCCAGGACCACCAGGGCAACACCGCTCAGTCCAACAACGCCCCAGCACACCCGCCACGTCGAGAGCCGTTCATGCAGGATCGCCACGGCGAGGAAGGCCACCACAATCGGCTGTGCCGCACCCAAAGTTGCTGCCACCCCGCCAGGCAAATGCTGGGCGGCAACGAACAACAGTGGAAAGAAGGCGGCCATGTTGAGCGTGCCAAGCACGAGACTCTTCCACCACCAGGAACCTTGCGGCAGTTTACGAGAGATCAGCAGTGCGATCAGGCCCGCAGGAAGGGAACGCATCAGCGCCGCGAACAGCGGATGGCCCTCGGGCAACAAATGGGTGGTGACGATGTACGTGGTTCCCCACACCATCGGCACAAACACGGTCAGAACAGTCCACCCCACCCGCGATGAACCCTGGGCAGACAGGGGTGAGGCAGAAGGAGGCTTGGTAGTAGCAGTTGTAGTCACGTCTCTATCGTCGCTGCCATCGTTTCATGTGTCCAAGACATATTTCTCATTGCACCGATGGCTTGAGATCATAGATGCATGGAGTTGCAACAAATGCGGTACGTCGTCGCCATCGCGGAGGAAAAGAACTTCACCCGCGCTGCCGAGCGGTGCTTCGTGGTCCAGTCTTCCCTCAGTCACCAAATCAAAGCCGTCGAGCGTGAACTCGGGGTGACCTTGTTCGCCCGCACCAGCCGCAAGGTTGAACTCACCGCAGCCGGTGAAGCCTTCGTCGTCGCCGCCCGTGTCAGTATCGAGGCGGCAGAGCGCGCGGCCACCGACGCGATAGCAGCGACCGGACACATCCAAGGCACACTCACCATCGGCCTCATCCCAACCGTCACCGCGATCAACATCCCTGAACAACTCGCCAGATTCCACCGTCACTATCCTGACGTACGAATCCAGCTCAAAGACGGGGGTAGCACCGAGTTCATCGACGCCATCAGCAACGGAACCATGGATATTGCCGTGCTCGGCTTACCCGACGACATGACCCCAGCAGGTGTCGAAACCCGTGTACTGGCACGCGAACGCCACGTAGCTGTCGTCTCCACTGAGCACCGCCTCGCAGACCGCAAACGTTTACAACTAGTAGACCTTGCCGACGAGGTATTCGTGGACTTCCCGCACGGCACACCTGGACGAGCGCAATCAGACCTTGCATTCCAAAACGCCGGAATCCAACGTGAAGTCGCATTCGAGGCGATGAACATCGACCTCATGCTTGGCCTAGCGCGGCACAACCTCGGAATCGCGTTACTCTCACCAGCCGCAGTCCCACAAGACAAACGCTTGTCCACCATTCCCGTCACAGACGGTCCCACCCGAATCGAGTACCTGGCATGGAGTAACTTCAACCCATCACCAGCAACCGAAGCATTCCTGAATAGTGCCACCGTCCTCACCACCAGCCTGTAACAGTAAGTGTCGGGGCTGGTATTGCGTTGACGACTGCGATTCCTACATGGGCACCACAGCGATCTGTATGCCATGTACGGCACGGACATCGCTGTGATGCCCAGTTCGAGTTCTACTCAGCTGATTCGAGGACGACGACGGCGCTCGCCACGGGTCCATCGTGGGTCACGGAGAGGTGACATCGGAGATCGCCAACCGATTCCTTGACTGCGCGGGCAACTCCCCCGTGCAGCGCGAGAGATGGCCTTCCCCATCGGTCCTGGATTACCTCAATCTCCGACCAAACAAGGTCAGTCTCGGAGATGACAGGTGGCTGGCCATACAGTGCCACGCTCCATGCCTTAATGAAGGATTCCTTGGCGGCCCAGCGGGCCGCCAAGTGCACGGCCACCTCGGGCGAAGCTCCGGGTTGGGTATGAGCTACTGCGCGAGCCTTGGCGGTTCGCTGCTCACGCCCGGTGAAGACGTCCACGAACCGCGAGCCCGGCTCGTTGAGCTGACTCGCGAAGGACTCGATGTCCACAACATCGGTGCCCACACCGAGAATCATGTTGTCTCCTTTGGAAAGATGAGCGGCTGTTGGAAGAACCCAAGCCTCATGGTCTCAATACCGTTAGCGGACACGTAACGGTGCCATCATCGAGGGTCAGCGTCGGCCCATTGCCAGTAAGAATGAGTCTGAAGTCGGGCTCTCCAACGTCCCCAAAATCAATCTGCCCGATCGCCGCGGCGAGGGAGGCCTGGGCGTTCGGAATCTGCAAACCACCGAGCTTGACCTCGACGGCGCCCCAGCGGCCGTCCGGCAGCGCGACGATCGCATCCATCTCACGGCCGTACGAATCACGGTAGTGGTAAACGTCCCCGCCGAGGGTGGACGCGAAGGCAGTGAGGTCATGCACCACCGCGCTCTCGAAGAGTACGCCAAGCGTGCCAAGGTCATTTCCCAGACGTTGAGCGTTGGCACCCAGTGATGCAGCGGCCAGAGCCGCATCCACGAGGTGTAGTTTGGGTGAGGTACGAAGAGTCGCTCGCGAACGGAGCCGGGGCGCCCACGCACGTTGACTCTCCACGATGAACAACCGCTGCAGAAGGCTGAGGTAAGTGCCGATGGTCTCCGGCCGAATGTTCGGCGCGACACTGCGGATGTCTGACGCAAGTGTCTTGTACGTGACTTCGGAGGCAACACTGCGGGCCAGTGCTCTGATGAGTTGCTCCACCACCTCAGGCTCGTGCCGGAGGTTGGCGAGCCGATTGACGTCCGTGCGAGCCACCTCTTCGATATAGGCACGCAGCAACTGTGCGGATTCATCTGGCCGCAGATCGGTCATGGCTGGGAAACCTGATTGAAGAATCAGGGCAATGACGTCGCCTAGTGAAGATTCCTCATCCAGGCGCGCCTCGGGCCTATATCCCTCGAA
Organism: Ancrocorticia sp.; assembly: GCA_047602305.1. Taxonomy (GTDB): domain Bacteria; phylum Actinomycetota; class Actinomycetes; order Actinomycetales; family Actinomycetaceae; genus Ancrocorticia. The sequence continues at coordinate 3,566,753 of JASGHO010000001.1, read as the reverse complement.
CAACGATGAGAGACTGACTCCACCCTCGGGAGAACCCAGTTTCTCCCACCATGTCATGGTCCATTGCCTCAATCGCAGGAACCGGCCCGCACCCGTGTGGCGCGTGGCATCGTCAGCTGGAACCGCCGAGCCCGTCAAGATGAAACGACCCCGGTCCGCCGAGGAATCGACAGCACGCCTGACCAGATTCCAGAGTTCGGGGGCCAACTGCCATTCGTCGAGCAGCTTCGGCGCGGGCCCTTCGAGGAGGACGCGAGGCGCTATCTCCATGATTTTACGAGTCTCGGGATCGTCCAGGAAGGAAAAAGAAGCGGCCGCGTTCAGCGCACTCATCGTCTTTCCGCTGGCCCTTGCCCCTTCAACGACGACGGCGCCCGCGATCCTCAGCGCACGTTCGAGGGAAGAATCAATGATGCGCGGACGGTAGGGCCTTCCAACAATCTCACCAGTGTCCATACCAGCAATTCTATATTCTAGGCGGAGAAATGTAGAGGCTCTAGGCGGTGAAATGTAGAGCTTCTAGGCGGGAAATTGTAGAGGTCTTAGGCGGAAAATTGTGGAGAGTGACCGTTAGCCAGAGAAATCGCCCTCAGTAGGTTCGACTTCTTTCTCCAAGGGTTGACGTGTGTGAGTGATGGCAAAGGCGACCCATGGGTTTCCCCATGGGCCGCCTCGCGCTATTGATCTATCGAGATCAGATGAACTGCCAGAACAACTCAGAAGTTGTCGTTTGCTCCCAGGCGCGCCTCGGGATCGAGCAGCATCGCTGCCTCTTGCTCGTGGGCATCGCCAGAGAAGCGGCGGCCGTCAATCTCTTCGAAGAGCGGCGCGTGGCCGATCATGCCGGCGGCGAGCTGGCGCGTACCAGCACCCAACCGGGCAGTGGCCTGCTCGCGCCAAGCGCGAGCCGCATCCTCACCATGAGCCAACGCCACGGCCTGCTCGAAGGCACCGGGGTGAACCAGCGCCACCAACGCCGCCACGTGGCCGAAGCCGAGCGAGGTCAGCACAGCAGCCTTGACGGTTCCCACCTTGAGCGGCTGGCGCGGCCAGACGAGGAAGGTGTCCTCTTCGAAGGCCGGGTCGAGGCAGTCGAGCGACTTGTTGCCCGGGATCGTCCCATTCGAGAAGATCTGGGTCAGGCCAGCCATCTGGAAGAGCGCGGCTCCACCCTTGGCGTGACCGGTCAGCGTCTTCTGCGAGATGACGTAGAGCGGGTTGCCAGCGGAACGTCCCAGCGCGTTGGCCAGGCGCATGTGCAGCTCGGCCTCGTTCGGGTCGTTGGCGTTGGTGGAGGTGTCGTGCTTGGAAACAACCTTGATGTCGTCAGCCTCAACGCCCAGGGCGGCGAGTCCGCGAGCGAGTCGCGAGTTCTTGCCACCACGGCCGGCGGCCAGCGCACCCATGCCCGGAGCCGGGATGGAGGTGTGGATGCCGTCCGCGAAGGACTGCACGAAGCCGACAACACCGAGAACCGGAAGACCCAGCTCAAGAGCGAGGTCACCACGGGCCAGCAGCACGGTGCCGCCACCCTGGCTCTCCACAAAGCCGCCACGGCGAAGATCGCCGGCGCGGGAGAAGAAGCGCTCGGAAATGCCCTTGTCGCGCATCGTCTGCGAGTTGGCCGTCGCATTCATGTCACCGAAGCCGATGAGCGATTCCAGCTGGACATCGTCGATGGCGCCGGCAACCACAAAGGTGGCCTTACCAGCGGTGATCTTGTCCACGCCTTCCTCGACGGACACCGCGGCGGTGGCGCAAGCGCCCACCGGGTGAATCATCGAGCCGTAGCCACCCACGTAGCTCTGCATGGTGTGCGCGGCCACGACGTTCGGCAGGGTCTCCTGCAGGATGTCCTGCGGGTAGTCGTTGCCGATGAAGCGATCCACGTAGAGGCGACGCATCGAGGTCATGCCACCGAAGCCGGTGCCCTGAGTCGAGGCCACCTCGGCCGGGTGCAGGTTACGCAGCAGCTCAGCCGGGCTGAAGCCCGAGCTCACGAACGCGTCCACCGTGGTCAGCAGGTTCCAGATGGCCATGCGGTCCATGGACTCGGTCATGGCTGCCGGGATACCCCAGTGAGCCGGATCGAAGCCGGTCGGGAACTGGCCACCAACGGTACGCGAGAGCGCGGTGCGGCGAGGCACGTAGGTGAGCGCACCAGCGCGGCGCGTCACCGTCCACTCGTCGTCCACGAAGGCCATCGTGGTGTTGGCCGGATCGGCATCCACGTGAGCCTGAGCGGCGGCCTTATCGGATACCGAGAAGGTCACGTCGGACTCCAGGCGAACCGGAGCAACGTCAACCGTGCCCAGGTCAGCCAGCACGCCGTCGTCCACGAAGGCACGCACACCGGAGCGGGCCACGACTTCGTCGCGGAAGCGCTCCCAGATGTCGGCCTCGTCCACGAGGGTTTCCTTGGCGTCGTACCACCCCGGCTGCGGGGTCTCGTGCCAGGTGAGCAGGCCCATCATCCAGGCCAGCTCCAGCACGCCCGCGGCGGTGAGGTCGAAGTCGCCGTCGTCGGTCACACCGAGCTCGGCTTGCAGACGGGTACGAGCCGAACCCCACGGGCCCACCTCGCCCACACCCACGATGACCACGAGGTCCTCGGGCTTGGCGGTAACGCCAGACCAGTCGGCGCCCTCAACACCAGGCTGAACCGGGGCTTGCGGCGTCGGCAGAGCCTTGACCGTAGCGGCCGCAGCTTCCTCAGCAACCGCAGCCTCGGGCAGGGAGGCCTGCAACTCGCGCAGGTTGACCTTGTTGAGGCCACCGGTGAGGTCAGCCTCAACCGGCTCAACAGCGGCAGCGGCGCGGGTCTGCGCCGAGCAGAGAGCAACAAGCTGCTCACCCATCTCGGCGGTGGACCAGGTGCGCACGCCCTCGGCCTCGACGGCAGCGACCAGCGGATCGTTGCGGCCCATGAGTCCGGTTCCGCGCACCCAACCAATCTTGGCCTGGACGAGCGACGTACGCTCACCCCACGGCTCCACGCGCCACTTGTTCATGATGGCGTCGAATGCGGCCTTGACCTCGCCGTATGCACCGTCGCCACCGAAGGTGCCGCGGTTGGGCGAACCCGGGAGGATGGTGTGCAGGCGATGAGCAACGTCGTGCTCGGCGCCCAGCTGAGCCAGCGAACCAAGCATGCGCTCGACGCTCCACAGCAGCAGGCGGGCCTGGTTCTCGGTCTCCGGACCGGCGTCGGCAAGCGAGCCGCGAACCGGCGGGGCCGCAAACGGCAGCAGCAGGTCGGGAACCAGCGCGGGCTTGATGAGCTTGGAGGTGGCACCCACCGTCTCGCGCTGCTCGCCGCCGATCCACTCGACGAGTGCATCAACGTCACGGAAGCTGGCGAGGTTGGCCGGGACCATCCACAGCTCGGAAGCTGCGCGGGCATGGGTACGGTAGAGCTCCTTGGCGAAGCTCAGGCGCGCGGTATCGATACGGGAGGCCGTGATGATGACGGTGGCACCGCCAGCCAGCAGGCGGCCTGCGGCGGCACCGGCGATCGAGTTGGGGGTGACGCCGGTGATGACGGCAACCTGTCCCTCGAATTCGCCCGGGGTCTTGTCACGGGCATCGGCAGCAATATCGGCGAACCGCGCAGCCAGCTCGGGGTTACGAGCGGCCTGCCATTCGGCCTGACGAGCAACTTCCTCGCCAACACCGTGGAAGTCGCCGGTCACCTCGTAGCCGTAGGCGATGCGGGCAACGTCCTCGCGGGCGGTGGCCCAGCGATCGCAGAGGCGCACGGCGCGCGCCGGATCGAAGCTCGGGCTGACAAACTTCTCCCAGCCGGAGCCGAGTTCGGCGGTCATGGCGTCACGCAGGGCGAGATCCTCGGCCTGCGGGGCGTCGGCCACCGGGAGCGGCTGACCGAGACGAACGAGCAGGTCGCGAGCGGTATCCGCCAGCGCGCCCGTCATCTTCTCGGAGAAGGCGTCGAGTGCAGCGGAGTCAACCACTGCGCCACCGGCGCCGCCACCAGCGGAGGGGATGGCCACGGCGACACCGGCGGCGCCAGCCACCGAGGTCACGGCCGCATCAATGAGCGAGTCAAGCTCGGCGGCGCTGGACGGTGCCGGGTTGGGCAGCGTGGCCAGCTCGCCACCGCGGGTGGACTTGCCGTCGCGGGTATCGAGAACCAGCGCGGCGCGCACGTGAGCGACCCAGCCTTCGCCGAGCTGCCACACGCCAGTGACGCGATCATTGATGCGCGCGGGCTTGGACGCCGCGGCACCGGTGAGCGCGCGCAGGCGCTCGTTGACCACTTCGGAGAGGATCGGACCGAAGGCACGGTAACCATGCGCCTGCGAGTTGATGGTCGAAGCCAGCGTGGACAGCGTCGCCTCGGCGGCGCCATCAAGCGAGCTCAGCTCGAACTCGGCAGTCATATCCATGAGGATCTGGTTGCGCTTGGAGGACACGCCGTTGGTCAGCGTCTCCACGGTATCGACGTCGACGATCTGGTCGAGGCGCACCTTCGTCTGCTGCGCCAGCAGCACCTTGAGTGCGTCGCCCGCCTGGAACGGCAGGTCCGCAGCCGGACCGGAGGCCGACGACGGCGCCGCGGCCGGAGTAGGAGCCGACGGAGCGGCCGGTGCCGCCTCCGCAGCAGCAGGAGCAGCGGCCGGAGCCGAAGCCTCAGCGGCCGGAGCCTCCGCCACGTCCTCCACCTTGGGAGCGGACTTGACGTCCTCGTGCAGCACGTTCTTGGCGTCGCGCTGGACGTTGTAGACGGTCACCTCGGCGCCATCGTGCTCCGGCAGAGCCAGGGTACGAGCAGCCATGTTGGCGAGTGTCGGGGAAGCGCCGAGGCCAACCTCAACGATCTCCTCAATGCCCATCGCGATGATCTGGTTCTGGGTCTCGATCCAGCGCACCGGCGAGGCAAACTGCCAGGCCAGAAGCTCCACGAGGATCTCGCGAGCAACCGCGTTCGGGTTCTCCATGGCGGCGTCGAAGTTCTCGCGCAGCTCACGCACAGACTCGGAGGGCACAACCTCAAGGATGGAATCCAGGAAATCGACGGTCAGCTCGAAGGGGCGAGCAACGAGGTTGGGGATGTAGTTACCCTCCAGCACCTCGAGGCGCACGTCCTCCGGCAGCAGGCTCTGTAGCAGGTGACGGAAGTCCGGCACGCCGTCGCGCAGCACCGAGGAGTGGAACGGAACGTCGATGCCCGGGATGAGCATGAACGGTCCCTTGCCACCGAATTCCTTGGCACGCTTGCCAGCGTCCACGGCGAGCGCACGCAGGCCCGCCACGGTTCCGGCGATGGCGTACTGCTGGCCTGCGAGGTTGAGGTTGACCACCTCAAGGAACTCGCCCGAAGCCTTGGCAACACCGGCGATGTAGTCGATGACGCCGTCGTCGTCCACACCGAACTGGTTCGGACGCAGGGCGCCGAGCTGGTAGTTCGAGCGGCCCTCCTCGTCGCGAGGAACCAGGTGGTGCATGGTCGAGCCACGCTGGAACACGATTTCCAGCACGTTCTCCAGCGAGAAGATCTGGCCGTAGGCGGACAGCGCGGTGTACTCGCCCAGCGAGTGGCCGGCGAAGGCGGCGCCGTCGACCAGCGCGCCCATCTCGCGCAGACGCTCGGTCTGGGCGATGGCCACAGTAGCCAGAGCAACCTGGGTGAACTGGGTGAGGTTGAGGACGCCCTCGGGGTGGGTGTAGGTGACACCCTTGGCCGTCAGGGTCTTGGGGTTGTCACGCACCACGGCGAGGATGGAGAAGCCGAGCGACTTGCGGGTGTGAACGTCAGCGCGCTCCCACACGTCACGCGACGCCGGGGAGGAGGCGCGCTCGTCGAGGGCCATGCCCTGAGCCTGGATGCCCTGGCCCGGGTACACGTAAGCCGTCGAAGGAGCGGCCACGGCAGCGGAAGCCTGCGAGACCATCTCACCGTTGATGCGGCAGGTGACCTCCAGGGCCAGACCGCCGCCACGGATGCGGCCCACGCGCTCCACGCTGATCTCAACCTGGTCATTCAGCGCAACCATGCCGAACATGCGGTAGGTCCAGCCGGTGATCTCCAGGCCGGCAGCATCCAGCGTGTCAGCAACCGTGTGCTGAGCGGCGGCGCAGAGCCACATGCCGTGCACCAGCGGCGCGTCCATCTCGGCCACGTTGGCGGCGCGGGTGGAGGCGTGAATCGGGTTGAAGTCGCCGGAAACGATGGCGAACGCCGTCATGTCGTTCGGCGCGGTCACCGTGGTGCGGCGCAGCAGCGAACGCGGGGTATCGATAACCTCACGGGTCTCTCCACCGCGCGGAGCGGGATCGGCCGGCGGGTTGGAGCCGTTGGCGCGGCCACGAACAGCGAAGCGCTCGACGAACTCAATGACAACCTCGCCGCTATCGCCAGCGCCGCGGGTGACGCGGGTGGAGATGGTGACGATGCGACCGGAGGAGGACTCGGCCACCTCGGCGCAACGCGAATGCGCGGTCAGCTCGCCGTCGATGATCTCATCGATCGGGGCGTACAGCTTCTCCGAGTGATCGAGGTGAACGGCGTTGAGCAGCCCCTCGATCACCGGGTAGCCGTTGACACGGCCCGCACCGAGTGCGGCGTAGATGGTGGGCCAGCAGGAGCCGAGCAGCGCCGAAGGAACCGCGGTGGCGGTGTAGCCCTGGGGCGAGGTGACTCCGGCGTGCAGCGAACCAACCGAAGGCGACACGGTGAAGGTGAAGTGGGCTTCGTCGTCGCCCTCCGCGAAGGTCGGGAGGGACTCGATCGGGGTGCCGCCGATGGTCGGGGCGCCCACGCCGGCCATGGCCGAGAGCAGCGCGTTCATGGCCTCGGGAAGGCGCGAATCGTCAACGATGGGCAGGCCACCGGTGGCGACCGAATCCGGGAGGATGATCGGGACGCGCAGCTCGGTCACGGCGTAGGGGTTCGCGGCGCCGACGGTGTCGAGCGGAACGATGAGGTCGAGGCCGTCCGCGGACTCCACGATCTCGGTCTCGGCCACCAGGTTCGCCGGGTTGGCGGCAAGGCTACCGTGCCACATGACGTAGGGAACGGTGCGCAGGTAGGTGTCGCGATCGGCGGCGAGGCGGGAGAAGATCTCCGGGGCATCGCCCTCGACGCGAGCCACCGTGGCATCCTCGTAGCGGGCCAGGATCTGGGCGATCGGCTCGTCCACGGCGGTGATGCCGGCAACGGAGGTGGGGCCGGGAATGATGCGCACTTCGTCGGCCTTGTAGCGCGGGTCGTGCGACTGCCACAGCGAATCGCCGCCCCAACGCTGCAGAATATCGGTACCAATATTGGAAACGAACGGAACCGGCTTCGGGTACTTCAGGCACAGCGCCAGGAACCAGGAGGCGTCGGCGGCGGTGAGGTACGTGGTATCCGCGTTCGCATACGCGGCCACCAGTGCGTCAATAGCACCGTAAGGTTCGACGACGGCGTCCTCGTTCGGGAAGATGGTCTCCACCTCGCCGTGATCGGCCGAGCAGAGGCGTGCTTCGAAGCGCTGCAGCATCTCGAAGAAGCGGGTGACAAGGCCACCGTCGGTCCACGGGTGGGACAGCTCGGTGAAGCGGCGGGCCACCTCGGCGTAGGTCATCTGCTCCAGATCGCCGAAGTAGGGCTTGGCGGTCTTGTTGATGGCCTCGATGATCTCGTCGCGACGGGCTTCGATGGCCTCGGCGTCGCCGTCGACCTCAACGAGGAGGCGGCCGGCGGCGGAAGCGGAGTTCTCCACCTGGTAGATGTCCGCACGCAGCTGCGACAGACCGGAGGTGATGCCACCGCGCACGGCGCCGGAGGCGATCCAGCCACCCTGATCGTCAGCGGCCACACCGGGGGTGGCAACCAGCAGTTCCTTGACGTCGCGGTTGGTTTTGGCCTCCAGAGCGGTCATGCCGGCAGTGCCGATGAACACGGCGTCCACGGGCATGGCCGGACGGCCCCAGGCCTTCGACCAGTCGCCGGTGAGGTAGGCGGCGGCGCGCTCGGGCACGCCCATGCCGCCACCAACGGTGAGGATCACGCCGGTCTGGCGGATCTCGCGGTAGGTGGCGAGCAGCAGCTCGTTGAGGTCCACCCAGGAGTGGTGACCACCGGCGTGGCCGTCCTCGATCTGGATGATGAGGGGCATGCCATGGGAAGCACGAGCAATGGCAAGCACCTGACGGATCTGGTCAACGGTGCCCGGCTTGAAGGCCACGTAGGGGAAGCCCTCGCCACGCAGGCGATCAATGAGCTCCACGGCCTCCTCGAGATCCGGGATACCGGCCGAGATGGTGACGCCATCGAGCGGGGCGCCCGAGGCGCGCTCACGGGAGACGAGACGGCGGGCGCCGAACTGCAGGTCCCAGAGGTAGCGGTCGAGGAACATGGCGTTGAACTGGGCGGTGCGGCCCGGTGCCAACTGCGCCTTGAGATCCTTGAGGTGGGTGGCCAGAACCTCTTCGGTGACCTGGCCACCACCGGCAAGCTCCACCCAGTGACCGGCGTTGGCGGCGGCCGCCACGATCTCCGGATCCACGGTGGTGGGGGTCATGCCGCCGAGCATGATGGGCGAGCGGCCCGTCAGGCGGGAGAAGGCGGTGTCGAGGACTCGCTTGCCACCGATGGTGGCGAGCTTGGGCAGGTAGCGCGACCAGTCCTCGGAGGTAACCACGCGGGCGGTGCCGGAAACCAGCTCGTCACGCGCGGGGGCGGTGCCGGCGTCCACGTAGGAGACGCCGGTGCCGGCGAGATTCTCGGTGGTGATGCGCTGCAGGTTGCCCGGGCCCAGGTCAATGACGTAGCCCTCGGCCGAATCGATCTCGGCAATGGCTTCAGCCACTTCGACGCTCCAGTCGAGGTGGTTGGTGAGCACGGCGCGGGTGAGGTAATCGGCGTTCTCCACGTGCAGGTCGCAGCGAGCGGCCCACTCCTCCACCAGGCCAACGGCCGGGGTAAGGATGTGCGAATGGAACGGGGCGTCCACGTCGAGGTACTCGGTGATCGGGTTGAGCGGGGCGCCACCGGTCTTCTTGGCGGCGCGCTCGGCGGCGGAAGCGGCGGCTTCGCGGCCCAGCTCCTCCACCAGCAGCTCCAGATCGGAGGGTCGTCCGGAGACGACGACGGCGCTGTGCGAGTTGATGATCGCCACGTCCACGTCGAACTGCTCGCCTAGCTTGACCAACAAATCGCGCGGCACGCCACGCACGGAGAGCATCGAGGTGGCTTCCACGAGGCGCTCGGCGCCGGATTCGCGCGTCACCTTGGTGGCGGCGGCACCGATGAGGCGGGCAAGAGCCAGCACACCGGCGGGATCGTTGGAGGAGAGCATCGCGGCGGCGAGCACACCCTGCGAGTGGCCAATGACGCGAGCAGGCTCGGTGGCCAGCGCGTCAGCCACATCGAGAGAGGCGCCGTACTGGGCCAGCAAAATACCGGGGACGGAAGCGAAGGCTTCACCGGTCGCCGTCGTCGCACCAAATCGGCCGAGCAGGTCAAGGCGACCCGCGCCAATGACGGTGAGTTCGGGCATCACGGCGGCGAGCAGGGACTCGGCCTTGTCATCGAGACCGGCAAGGTTCTCGGAAATCTGCGAATCGCGCGTGAGCTCGTCGAGCTCGCGGCGCCACGGGGAGGACTGGCCAGCAAACTGCAGGATCCAGGGAGCCCCGGAACTGATCGCTTGGGTTACGGAAGTCATGTTTAGTCTTTCCTCAGTTTCGAATTACTTGTCGTGCAGTCTGCAATCACATCGGCATGTTGCCGTGGCGACGCGTTCCGGGATGGGTGCGGTCCTTGGTGCGCAGCACGCGCAGGGCCGAGACGATGGTGGAGCGGGTGTCCTCGGGAGTGATGATGGCATCAAGCTCACCGCGGGCAACCGAAAGATAGGGATTGACGTTTTCGCGGGTGTAGGCGTCGGCAAGTTCCTTGTGGACGACGGCGAGGTCGCGCCCCTCCGCCTTCGCCTTCGCGAGTTCGCGGCGGCCAGTGATGGCCACGGCGCCGTCGGCACCGAGCACGGCGATTTCCGCGCCGGGCCAGGCGAAATTCATGTCGCCGCCGAGGGCCTTGGAGCCCATGACGATGTAGGCGCCGCCGTAGGCCTTGCGCAGAACCACGGTCACCAGCGGCACCGAGGCGTTGGCGTAGGACCAGATGAGCTTGGCGCCGCGGCGGATGATGCCGGCCTGCTCCTGCTCGGTTCCGGGACGGTACCCCGGCACGTCCACGAGGGTCACGACGGGCACGTTGAAGGCGTCACAGAACTGCACGAAGCGCCCGGACTTCTCCGAGGCGTCCACGTCCAGGGTGCCTGCCTCGTGCAGCGGCTGGTTGGCCACGATGCCCACGGACTCGCCGTTGAAGCAGGCGAAGCCCACCACGATGGAGGGTGCGAACAGCTCCTGCACCTGCACGAACTCGCCGTAATCGACGAGGTGGCGGATGACCTCCACCATGTCGTAGGGCTGCTTCGAGGACTCGGGAACCAGCGCCGCAATCGACTGGGCGTTGATGAGATCCTCCGGACCCTCCACGTAGTCCCAGCGGCGGGCCGGGGCGTCACAGTTGGAGGGCAGGTAGGTGAGCAGCGCGCGGGTGTAGTCGAGCGCATCGGCCTCGTCCTCGGCCTGGTAGTGGGCCACGCCGGACTGGAAGTTGTGCACGGCCGCGCCGCCCAGATCGGCGAAGGAAACATCCTCGCCGGTGGTGGCGCGCACCACGTCCGGTCCGGTGACGAACATGTGGGCATGCTCGCGGGTCATGACGATGAAATCGGTGAGGGCCGGGCAGTACACGGCACCACCGGCGCAGGGGCCGAGGATCACCGAGATCTGCGGGATCACACCCGAGGCCTCGACCGTCTTGCGGAAGATGCGGCCGTACTGGCTGAGTGCCACCACGCCCTCTTGGATGCGGGCGCCGCCGGAATCGAGCATCGCCACGATGGGGATGCTCAGCTCCAGGGCCTTGTCCATGAGCGAGATGATCTTGTCGCCCTCGGACTCGCCGAGCGTGCCGCCGGCGATGGAGAAGTCCTGTGCGTACACGGCCACCGGGTGCCCGTCCACGGTTCCGATACCGGTAACGACGGCGGCGCCGGAGAAACCAGCAGCCATGTTGCCACCGACGAACTGCCCCATCTCCATGAACGAACCCTCGTCCACGAACATGGCGATGCGCTCACGCGCGGTGTTCTTCTCCTTGGCGTGCTGGCGTTCCTTCGCCCGCGCCTCGGCCTTCTCGGCCAGCGAGTTCTGGTAGGCAGCAAAGTCCGCACGGTTGATGACGCGCGAGGTGTTGTCGATGGTCTGCGACTCGTCCGGCAGGCCACGCACACCACGATTGCTGGCGGGGCTGGTGGGTACTGACATCAGTTGTTCTCCTCGGCTTCGTCACGTACAACGCGCACGAGCGGCTGGTAGGCGGATACATTCTGACCACCCTCGACGACGACGTCCGTCACGGTGCCGTCGTAGGGGGCGTACACGTAGCTCTCCATCTTCATGGACTCGAGGATGACGAGCAGGTCGCCTTCCTTGACCGTGGCGCCCTCCTCCACGCACACCCGCACCACAATGGCCTGGATCTGCGAGTTCACCATGCCGGTGGCATCAACTTGCTCGCCGGCGCTGGCCTCGGAGCGGGCGCGGGCGGCACCGCGCAGCGGCTGCTGCCCGCGCGGGCGCGCATTGGAAGCCCCGTTTCCGCCGCCAAGCATGGCGCGGGGAACGGTGAGCTGCATGCGCTTGCCGTCCAGCTCCACCACGAAGGTGGCGCGCTCTTCGGCGGGGGCGGCCGCTGTGGCGGGGGTGGCGGCGACAGGAGCGGAGCCGTTGGCGGCAGCCTCGGTGACCTTCTCCGGCAGCACCACGTCCTCGAACCAGCGGGTGGAGATCGGGTGGCCCGCGAACTCGGGCATCGAGATGACCTCGGAGTACAGCGCGGCCGGGGTGGCCACGCCCTCGATGTGCAGCTCGGCGAGTGCGCGGCGGGAGCGGGCGATGGCCTGCTCGCGGTTGGGAGCGGTGACGATCAGCTTGGCGAGCATCGGATCAAATCCGGCGGTGACGACGTCGCCCTCAACAATGCCCGACTCCACACGCACGCCGTGGCCGAGCGGCCAGCGTAGGCGGTTGATGGCGCCGGTGGAGGGGATCATGCCGTTGCCGGGATCCTCGCAGGTAATACGGAACTCGAAGGAGTGAGCGCGCGCGGCGGGAACCTCGGAGAGCTTCTCGCCGGAAGCGATGAGGATCTGCTCGCGTACCAGGTCGAGGCCGGTGACCTCTTCAGAAACGGTGTGCTCCACCTGCAGGCGCGGGTTTACTTCGAGGAAGTTGACGCGACCATCCGGCTCCACCAGGAACTCGACGGTGCCCAGGCCCACGTAGCCCACCTCGTCAAAGAGGCGCTTCGACCAGTCGGAAAGAACGGCGAGCGAATCGCCGGGCAGCTCGGGGGCCGGGGCCTCCTCAATGAGCTTCTGGTTGCGGCGCTGCACCGAGCAGTCACGGGTGGAGATGATGGCGAAGTTGCCGTGGCTATCGCGAGCGCTCTGGGTCTCCACGTGGCGCGCCGACTGAATGAAGCGCTCAACGAAGTAGCCCTCCGAATCGTCGCCGTGCGCGGCAAAGAAGTGATCCAGGTCGGCGTCGTTGAAAATCGCGGTGATGCCGCGGCCACCGCCACCGTCGGCCTTCTTGGTGACGATCGGGTAGCCGTAGCGGCCCACGAACTCCGCGATGGCCTCGCGGCCGGAGACCGGCTCGGAGATACCCGGGACGGGCTGAACCTCGACCGACTCGGCCAGGCGACGGGCCTGGATCTTGTCACCGAGGCGCGTCAACACCGAGGGATCCGGGCCAATCCACGCGAGCCCGGCGGCCTGTACGGCGGCGGCGAACTCGGGGATCTCGGAGAGGAATCCGTAGCCGGGATGCACGGCGTCGGCACCGGAGCGCACGGCCACATCCAGCAACTTCTCGATGTTCATGTACGTCTCCGCGTACGATTCGCCACCGAGAGCGTAGGCCTGATCGGCCTGGGTCACGAACTGGGCGTCGCGATCCGAGTCCGAATACACGGCCACCGATTCGATGCCCATATCGCGCGCCGTGCGGATGACGCGCAGCGCGATCTCGGCACGGTTGGCCACGAGAATTCGAGAGATCATGGTGCCTTCCTTAGGAGTGACGGGCCGTATCCAACAGCGAAACCTCGCCCGAACTCACAACCACGACGCCCTCATCAGTGAGCACCTGGAGTGAGCCGTCAGCAAGAATCGCCTGTCCGGTCCCATGGATTGGTGTGTTGCGAGGGCGGCCCACGGTCACACCGGGCCGCAGCGTCTCGCAATAAGAATTGAGTTCGCCCAGGATGCCCGAGGTTTCCGGGTTTCCGTTGGTGGCGGTGAATGCCTCGATCCGGCTGCGGAGTCCGGCAAGCCACGCGGCCATCACCTCGTCGCGGCTCGGCACCGGCAGACCGGCGGTGAGCAGCGACGCGGAGGTCGGCGTGGGAAGTTCATCTGCGGTGAGGGACAGGTTGAGTCCCATCCCGAGAACAGCAAAAATCTGGCCGTCACGCTCCCCCACGTATTCGCCGATGATTCCGGCGACCTTGCGGGGTGTGGGGGTTTTGGCAGTTTCGGACTGTGCCGATTCCTGCCCGGGATCCGATTCTGCGACCATGACGACGACGTCGTTCGGCCACGAGATCAGCGCGTTGTTGCGTTCGGTGGTCGTGACGGTGGCGCTTGAGGCAACGGTGGTTGTCTCAACAGCGGCGCGGGCGGCGGCGCCCCCAATGAGGGTAAGCCATCCAATCTGGTCGCGGAGGCTGGCGGGCAGCGCGAGCAGCACGCTAATGAGGACGGAGCGGCCGGTTGCCGAGTACCACGGGCGGCCCACGCGACCACGGCCGGCGGTCTGGTTGTCGGCGATGAGTGCGGTGAAGGGCTGGGCGGAGGTGTCTGTACGCCAGAGGCTGGCGAGGTCGTCCTGAGTGGAGGCGGTGAGTTCGGTGTGCAGAAGGACGGAGGCTTGGGCCTGCGTCAATGGGAAAGCGATGGCATCGTTGCCACCGCTGAGATCTGCATTTTGCGACTCTTGAGCCATCCACTCCCCCTCGAGGTCTACAACAAACTACCTTACGCTTCAGTAGGTTACCGTACGGTAGCGTAAGTTACGCGATGTGTGTCGCGTGTCATCGGCGTGTTTCGCACTGGTTTCGCGCACGGAGAACGCGCGTGCCACGGGAGTGGATGAGGTGTAGGGCAACCTGTTGACCAGCGTTTTTGTTGATATCACACGGTTGAGAGATGCACGGAACGCGCCCTGACCGCCCCGCATAAGCACGCGGCGGGTTCCGCGGGCACCACTTCCCTCAAAGTCCCTGGGTGAAAAAATCATCCCACGGTCTGACACAAATTGGCTGGAGATTCTGCCGACATCTGCCTCTAGCGTTGGCTATCGCCCTTGTAATGGCGATACCTAGCGCTAAGGGCAGATGTCGATGAACGAGGCTACGCGCAAGGGCGGGCCCGCTCAACGAACGAGCCCGATTCGCGCGCCAATTTTGCGGGCAACCAATGTCCTCTTCGCCACTGGATCTGGATTTCAAACTTCCACGCCCGTCAGCCAACCCTCGTTGCCATCAGATTTTCAACTCGACCAGCGCGCCCTGTCTGTGCATGGCGTACAGATAGGGTCTCCCGAGGAAGTTGAAACTCCGGCCACCCTCATTGCTCGACCACTTCACCCTGCTGCAGCCACGCATGCTCAACCTCGTCCTTGTAGCGCCACTCGCAGCTGTAGCGGCGTTCTTCCCATACGCTCTCGCCAGCTGGCGAGTCCCCAAGCTCTTCACCATCTCCGGTGACTGTGTACGCGAGTTGGAGGCCATCCCATGTTGCTTCGGATACCTCGGCCCCAGCATCGATCATGCACTGCCGCGCGGCTTCCACCGCTTCCACATATTCGGACTCGGTGACCACCCCGTCCTCAAGAATCCCGCGTTGAAGATCCAGAGCCCCAGCAGCATCGGTCCCTTCCCGACCGCCAGAGTCCAAACCGCCGCCCTCCGCACCACCAGGATCGCCCGTCACCTCAACATCTGCATCTCCGAGACTCCCCTCGTTGCCAACACTCGTGCTCTTGCCACCCACGATCTCCGCCACCACGAATGGCACGGTGAGCGTACGTTGCGTACCAATGTCCGACTCGACAAGCTGCAGCCGCGAGAACCACAGCTGTCCCCCGAGAATCACCACCACGGTAAAGACCACAAGTGCGGCCGCCCCACGCCGCATGGCGGAATCAGCGGCGCGGGCGTTGCCAGCTCGGCGCGCAAAGACGAGGACAACGATCAGGATGAGAAGAATCGCCAGATAGAAGGACGGCGACACCCGCAGCGTCATCGATACATACTCCGGAGGATGATCCGTCGGGTTGCCGCTGGAATCGATGTATTGGCCATCTCCTGTCATGCCTCCAAAACTCACCCCCTTGGAGGCAGTCAACCCCTGACCCGCAGCAAATCCGCACAGCAGGGCGGCGATGAGTAGGCGGATCATTCTCGACATCACTGCCCGAATCTCATCGGGAATCGGTTCGTTCTTCTCGTTCACTATTCTCCCCTTTGAGTCTTGTTGGCCAGATCCTGCTCGTGCTTCGCGTGTACTTCAGTACTTGCCATGCGCGCACCACCACCCCGCGTCCAGACGTTGGCGATCATTCCCATGAGGTCGGCTTGTTCCATACCCACCTTCCGGGCAACGGCCACCACCTGTTCCACCACCTCGGTCAGCTCGTCAATGTTTCGCTGCCTCGACGACGGCCCCCGCACAATCGATCCACGTTTACGATCGGACTCAATAAGCCCAGCGGCTTCCAACTCGGAATAGGCCCGCGCCACCGTCCCGGCTGCCACACGAAGGTCCTTGGCCAGCTGGCGGATCGAAGGCAACCGATGCCCAGGCCTCAGCACCCCCGACTGGATCTGCGCCGCAATCTGCGAACGAATCTGCTCGAACGGCGGCGCCGTGCTGTGTGCGGAGAGAACGATCATGCTGTCTCCCCATCCGGCTCTACCGAATCAGATCCGCGCTCCACAACCACAGCCGAGTGAGGCACCTCAGACAAGTGAAAGACGGCAGCCGACGATTGGGATAGTTCACGGTTCTGTTCCTGAATCGCCTTCGACGGCAGAGAAACCGCACCGACAAAAGCTGACAACAGGTAAGCGATACCCGCAATCGTCAGAGCCAGGGCCCCAAGACCAACGACCGAGGTTCCCCACGAGTCGAACACGGAGGTGGAAGCGATCATCCCGGGTTCATGGTGCTTATCCGGCAGCATATTCTGAAGACAGGTGAGGCCCATCCACGAGATGACCGCTGACTGCACGAACAACGCCCCGGCGCTCAGCCGCAGGATGATGTCCGCACTGTCCTGACGCCAACGCGCATCCGCACGTTCCAACCCCACGCCCGGCAGCGACGGAGCCAGGCTGGTCCGCCGCAACGCAAACCACGTCACGAGCACAAGAACCGCAGCGGCAACCAGAACCGGAACGGTGTAGTACCAGCCCGGGTAGGGACTCGTTGTCGACGTCGTGTCGAAGTCCGGGTAGTGAATGACCGCGGTGTACATGCGGTATCGTCCCGCTCCATCGGGCGACGACGTCACCCCAAACCCTACGATGGCCACCACAAGACTCACGGCAGCTGCGATCCATCCAGCGACGGCGCCTAGCGTAAGCGAGTCCCTCCACGTTCGCGGAGCCAACGATGCGGATTGCTGGGGCAACGAGTCGGTGCCACGAATTGGATAGACCACATAGGCGAGAATCCCAATGGATGTGGCGGCAAAGGGCATCACGAGAAGCATGCGCCCAAACTCCGACGACATCATCGGGATACCGAGCCGAGCCCCTGCAAACACCGCCGGTGCAAGGAGGAAGATTGCCACCGCCACCAATACTCGCGTTCGCGCGGCCCTGAGAGCCTTCTGCGCGTGAGGGCCGAGGTTCGGCGGCATGGTAGGGCGAGGATGTCCACGCCCGATCACCCAGGCCAAGGTGAGAGGCAACAGGACCGGCAGAAATACCATGCTGAGCATTACCACGTACATGCGCCATCACCTTCGACAAACCGTGTATCAACTTCTTGATACACACTTTACCGGGCATCCACTTGTGTATCAATAGATTGGTACACAGATTCGCTGATGATGCTGCCGACATCTGCCCTTAGCGTTGGTTATCGCACTTATATGGGCGATACCTAGCACTAAGGGCAGCGATCGATGAACGGGCAAACGCAAGGGCGGGCCCGTTCAACGAACGAGCCCGCCCTTGCGAACTATGAAGTTCTGCGTTACCTACTCAGCAACCATTCACTTGATCAGGCCGAGAGCGCGAACGGCGTCGAGCTCTTCCTGAGCAGCGGCAATGTTGTGGTCGATGCCGGCGCGGGTGCGGTCGGAGATCTCCAGGCCGTCAACCGTCCTCCACTCGCCATTCTCGACAATGGCGGGAACGCCGAAGATGAGGCCCTCGGGGATGCCGTAGTGCGAGCCATCCTGGTAGATGCCCGGGGTGACCCAGTCGCCCTCGGAAACGCCGTTGACCCAGTTGTACACGTGGTCGATGGCGGCCGAAGCGGCGGATGCTGCCGAGGAAGCTCCACGAGCCTCGATGATGGCGGCGCCACGCTTGGCGACGGTGGGAACGAAGTAATCCTCGAGCCATGCAGCGTCAACCAGCTCGGAGGCGGGCTTGCCACCAACGGTCGCGTAGGAGATGTCCGGGTACTGATCGGCGGAGTGGTTGCCCCACACGACCATCTTCTTAATGTCGGACACCGCAGCGCCGGTCTTGATCGCGAGCTGCGAGATGGCGCGGTTGTGATCCAGACGCATCATGGCGGTGAAGCGCGACTTCGGGACATCCGGAGCGGACTGCATGGCGATCACGGCGTTGGTGTTGGCGGGGTTGCCCACAACCAGGACCTTGACGTCGTCGGCAGCGTTGTCATTGATGGCCTTGCCCTGGGGGCCGAAGATGCCACCGTTGGCTTCGAGCAGGTCGGCGCGCTCCATGCCCTTGGTACGGGGACGAGCGCCCACGAGCAGCGCGACGTTGGTGCCGTCAAATGCCTTGTCCAGCTCGGAGTACACGTTGACCGAGTCGAGCAGCGGGAACGCGGCGTCGTTGAGCTCCATCGCGGTGCCCTCGGCAGCTTTGACTGCCTGCGGGATCTCCAGCAGGTTGAGGCGAACCGGAACGTCCGGGCCCAGCAGCGCGCCGGAGGCGATGCGGAACAGGAGTGCGTAGCCGATATTGCCAGCGGCTCCAGTAACAGTGACGGTAACAGGCGTACGAGCCATGCGTTGAACTCCTTCGAGTTGGTCTTTCGGGCGGCTTCGCCCACGCCCTCCAGCCTAGCCCTTTCCCCCGCGCGGTGAAGGACCCAAAGGCCCAAAACGCCGTACATGTGTGCAGCACACCACTGAACATTTTCCCGCTCGCCCGCCTTCGACCACCACTTTCGTCACCATATTCGACGACAACAACGCCCCACCTCCATCTACACGTAGACCCATCACGCCTACAAACTTAAGTGGCCTCTCAGCGGCAAGCCGTGCCGTATGCGGCGAGGAATGTCGCTGTGAAGGCCACCTAGGAAACACACGATCACACGCACCCAACACTCCCTCGCCCACGGGAAAGGGCCGGGACACCCACGGCGTCCCGGCCCTTCCTCTTCAATTATCTACGTGCCGCTAGCTTTCACTCACGACACCCGGCGACCATCGTCACCATGGCAGCGAACTACTTCCGATTGGCGCGGTAGTAGGCGATGAGCGCCTTGGTGGACGGATCCTGCGCGGCGAGCGCATCCTCGTCACCGGCGATGGCGGGTCCGAGCTCATTCGCCATCTGCTTGCCGAGCTCGACGCCCCACTGGTCGAAGGAGTCGATGCCCCAGACGATGCCCTGCACGAAGGTGATGTGCTCGTAGAGGGCGATGAGCTGACCCAGCACGGAAGGCGTCAGGGCCGGGGCCATGATCGAGGTGGTGGGCTTGTTGCCCGGGAACACCCGTGCGGTCACGATCTCCTCGCGTGTGCCCTCGGCGCGCACTTCGTCAGCCGTCTTGCCGAAGGCGAGCGCCTTGGTCTGGGCGAAGAAGTTGCCGAGGAACAGCTCGTGCTGGTCCACGTCGCCGTCGGCCAGCGCGTACTGCGGGTTGGCGAAGGCGATGAAGTCACCCGGAATGAGCTGGGTGCCCTGATGAATCAGCTGGTAGAAGGCGTGCTGGCCGTTGGTGCCGGGCTCGCCCCAGAACACTTCGCCGGTCTCGGTCACCACGTCGGTGCCATCCCAGCGCACACGCTTGCCGTTGGACTCCATCGTGAGCTGCTGCAGGTAGGCCGGGAAGCGGTGCAGGTACTGCGAGTAGGGCAGCACCGCGTGCGTCTTGGCCTTGAAGAAGTTGACGTAGAGAACGTTGAGTAGGCCCATGAGCAGCGGCACGTTCTTCTCGGCGGGAGCCTCGGCGAAGTGGCGGTCGATCGCGTTGAATCCGGCGAGAAGCTCGGCGAAATTCTCCGGCCCGAGGGCCAGCACCAGCGAGGTGCCCACAGCGGAATCCACGGAGTAGCGGCCGCCCACCCAGTTCCAGAACCCGAAGGCGTTGGCCGGGTCGATACCGAACTCGGCGACCTTCTCCAGGTTGGTGGACACTGCGATGAAGTGCTTGGCCACCGCACCCTCAGCAGAAATCCCGCGCGCAGCCAAAGAATCCAGCAGCCAAGTACGGCAGGCCTTGCCGTTGGTGATGGTCTCCAGCGTGGTGAAGGTCTTGGAAGCGACGATGAAGAGGACCGTCTCGGGGTCCACGTCCTTGAGGGTCTCACCCACGTCGGTGGGGTCGATGTTGGAGATGAAGCGGGCCTCGAAGCCGTCCTTGACGTAGGGCTTGAGTGCCTCGTACACCATGACCGGGCCGAGGTCCGAGCCACCGATACCCACGTTGACCACGGTGGTGATCGGCTTGCCGGTCACGCCGGTCCATTCGCCGGAGCGCACCTTCTCGGCGAAGGCGTAGATGCGGCCGAGCACCTCGTGCACGTCCTCAACTACGTTCTGTCCGTCCACAACCAACTCGTCGGTGGCGGGCCGGCGCAGCGCGGTGTGCAGCACGGCGCGGTCCTCGGTGACGTTGATGTGCTCGCCGTTGTACATCGCCTCGCGGCGTTCGGCCAGGTTGACCTCGTCGGCGAGCTTGATGAGTGCGGCCAGGATGTCGTCGTCGACGAAATTCTTCGACAGGTCCACAAACAGATCGCCTGCGGTGAGGGAGAAGCGCTCGGCGCGCTGCGGGTCGGCGGCGAAGCGGTTGCGGAAGTCGGGCTCGAAGGCCGCGACGAGGCCCTCCAGTTCCTTCCAGGCGCTCGTTGTTGTGGGATCGACGGGAGCAGTCATACTCAATCCTTCGGGATGTGGCGCGAACTCGCTGTTGGGCGAGCCGAGCTGCTTGCATTCCCCACGTGCCGGGCGCGTCAAAGCGTCCCCGTCACCGCGGAGGCTAACCTCTACAGATTACCGCGCCGCTGCTTCTGGTGCGACCTAACTCACGGCAACGGACGGTGAATAACGACGACGGCGCCGCCGCCCCACCTCCGCGCCCGCTCACGTCCGTGCTGTTCCGGCTCCGAACCGAACCGCACCGGCGTGCTCACTCAACCCTCGCCAGCGTTGTCGCGAAACCTAGAACCGCAGCTCTTCCAGCACGGCCACGGTGCGCCCGGGCACGTGCAGCACCCCGCTCTCGCGTTCCCACCTGGTGTGTTTGACCACCACGTCGTTCCCGGCGCGTTGCACCCGGGAGAGCGTCAGCCCCACCCCGGCCATGCCTTCCACCTTGGCGTCCACACCCCATGGTGCAGCGTTGAAGGCCACCAGTACGCCACGGCGTTCCCGGTCAATCCCGCGTTCACACCGGTCATGAATCCGCATGATCAGCAGCCCCGCGGGGGCCTCGGGCCCGGCGCAGGGGAAGCTCACCATTTCTTTGATGAGTTCGGCCGAACCGAGACGGAACAGAGGCGAGCACGCGCGCAGGCGCAGCAGGTCGCGGGCCTGCTCGCGGGCCGCAGCGATTGCCGCCGCATCCGGCTTGTTCGCCGGATCAGCGAGGAACGGCCGCATGCCGTCCCAGCGCCGCGCGTTGTCCGGCGCGGGCGGCATCCCCACCCCGAAGTTTGACTCCCTTCCGCTCCAATCAACGGCGTTGAACCAGTCGCCGGAGTTGTAGGAGTTGGTGTCCATGGATTTCGAGCGCAGCAGGTCGGTGCCCGCGTGCCAGAACACCGGCGATTGCCCGAGCGTCACGGTGGCCAGCGAGAGGGTGTTCATGCGCACCCGATCGGCCATCCGCGTGTGGGGCGGGAGTTTCCACATGTTGAGGTCGAACAACGTCTCGTTGTCGTGGGCGTCCACGTAGTTGACCGCCTCGTGCGGCTCGCTCGCATACCCCACGACCATCCCGTGGAAGCGCACATCACGCCCGGCGCGCACCATGCCATCGGCGCAGCGGAATGTGAAATCAGCGAGGTTTCCGGCCAGTCCCACCCGAATCACGTCCGTGTAGTGGCGCAGCTGGTATTCGTCGCTCCATGCCACCCCGTTCGGGTCGGTGAACAGCCCGTTGCCGAAGCCCTGTGTGTCGATGCGCGGATCCGACTGGGCCCCGTGCACGGCGTCGCGCAACCGATCGTTGAAGGTGCCGATTCCGGTACCCGAGAGCGCCCCTTGCACCGACGGCTCAAATCGCGACCCATCCGCCACTGAGCCGTAGGCCCAGCCCTCGCCGTACACGTACATCGAGCGCCCGTCCACACTGTCGCGCTCCACGGTCAGCTCGTCAAGCATTTCCCGAATCCGCCGCATTTGCCCCACCGAGTGGAACTCCATGAGGTCGAAACGGAAGCCGTCCACCCGGTAGTGCCGCGCCCAGGTGAGCGCCGAGTCCAGGATGAGATGCTCGGCCATGACGTGCTCGGTGGCCACCTCGGCGCTGCACGGAGTGGTGAGGAGCCCGCCCTCGTTATCGAGGCGATGGTAGTAACCGGGCACCACTTTCTCCAGCACGGACTTATCGCCCAGTCCGCCCACAAAGGTGTGGTTGAAGACCTGATCGAGCACCACCTGGAATCCGGCGGCGTGCAGGTTGCCCACCATTTCGCGGAATTCGGCCGTGCGCGCCGCGCCGTTCTGGCGCACATCTGAGGCGTAGGAACCCTCCGGCACCGAGTAATGGACCGGGTCGTAGCCCCAGTTGAAGGAGTCCTCATCGGCCACCTTCACCACCGCCGCCTGCTGACGCGTGGAGTCCGCTTCGGCCTGCGGGATCTTCGCCTCCGCGCGAGCCGCCCGCGCCTCCGGGACCGACCCAAAATCGTAGGTGGGAAGCAGGTGCACCGTGTTCATCCCCGCGGCCGCCAGGCCACGCAAGTAGCGCATGCCGTGCGAATCCCGCTCACCGAACGCCGCATAGGTGCCGCGCTTGGCGGCGGGCACCGTCTCGTCCGTGGCCGAAAAGTCACGCACGTGCAGCTCCACGATGGTGCGCGCCGCCGGGTTGGCGATGCGCGGCGGGGCACTCGTCCGCCACACCTCCGGCATGTATTGCGGATCATCAAGGTCGACGACGACGCTGTGCCGCCCGTCCGCCGTCAGTCCCTTTGAATACGGGTCAGTGACGAGAAGATCCTGCACTGAACCGGCGAGAACCTCTTCGGCGGAACATCCCGCAGTGGGAGTGGTGTAGGGAACGTAGGTCTGCACGTTGTAGAGATAGGAGCGCCCCACCCAGTCGCGCGGGCCACTCACGCTCCACGAGCCATCGCTGCGACGGTCCATGGGCAGGTTGATGTACGAGACTTCTCCGCGGGTAAAAAGGCGCACCGTCACGGACTTGGCGGTGGGGGCCCAGATACGGAAGGTGACGCCGTCGTCGTTCACTATCGCTCCGAGGCGGCGAGTGCGGGCGCGGGCGGCGTACAGGTGGTCCAGCAGCCGCGCCGTCTGTAGCGCGCTGTAGCTGGCCACTTTCCCGCCCACGGTGTGGAGAACCGCGACCTCGCCGGTGAGAATCGCGGCCAGGTCAGTCAGGGGCAGGGTGGGCTCAAGGGCGAGATAGTCCTTGCCGTTGGCGGTGTAGCGGGCCGTCAGATACGGATCGCGTTCGCGCTGCTCCTGGCTCAAACCGGCGAGCTTGAGGCGCAACGGAACCGAGCCATCAAAGCCCTCCACGGCCGCGCCGACGCGCGTCATCCCGCCGCGCGCGGCATAGTACAGGCGCCACGAATGCCCCGCGATCGATCCGTCATTGGGCCAGGCGATCGTCGTTTCGTCGAGCCACAGGCCAAGCGCCCTGTACTCCCCCGGAACCGGTTCACTCGGCTGTTCCAGGCGGGTGGGCGCCTGTTCCAGATCCGCGGGTGCCGTCGCCCGCGCGTCAACAATCGTGGTAACCCGAGCCCCCGAAGCACGAGCAAACGAGGGATCCTTAGGAGTGAAGGTTACGGAGGGAAGATCATTAAAGAACACCTAGTTCAGCCTTTCGAGCTATGATGCACGAAGTGGTGCCGCAGCTGCGATACTGGAACCATTCTAAACTACCTTTCCTTGAAATCAAGAGGTTTTCACAGCTCCGATGATGTAAATCTATCCCAAATAGCCCCCTGAATTCGGCAATTGTAGCGAGTGATTTCGTCACGAATTGGGTGCGAAATTGCGGCACCCGGCCCCGCTTGTCCAGCCCCAGGGCAAGCTACAGTAAACAGAACCTATCGCCCAGGCCAACTCTTCATACCAGATACCGAAATAGTCCCTTTATCCCTTCCGATGCGCGTCAAACACGGCACAATAGGAGGTGAACTTTCACATTGGAGGAACCATGGGCAACGAGCCAACGAAGATCGCCATCCTTACCTCTGGAGGTGACGCGCAGGGCATGAACGCTGTGGTTCGTGCCGCGGTGCGCACCGCCATTCACGAAGGAGCCGTCCCCTACGCGGTACGCGAGGGATGGCGCGGCGCCGTAGAAGGCGGGGACCTCATTTCTCAGATGGAATGGTCCTCCGTCTCCAACACCCTCAACCAGGGCGGCACCACCATCGGCACCGCGCGCTGCCTGGAGTTCCGCGAGCGCGAGGGCCGCAGAGCTGCCGTCAAGAATTTCGTGTCGCTGGGGATTGATCGCATCATCGCCATCGGCGGTGACGGCAGCCTCACCGGTGCGGACATCCTGCGGGACGAGTGGCCGAGCCTGCTGGAGGAGTTGGTGGCCAGCGGCGAAATCTCGCCGGAGCAGGCCGAACGTCACAAGAAGGTGTACATTGCCGGCGTCGTCGGTTCGATTGACAATGACCTCGTGGGCTCGGACATGACGGTGGGTGCCAACAGCGCACTGCACCGCATCATCGAAGCCATCGACGCGCTCTCCTCCACCGCCGCCGCCCATCAGCGCACCTTCGTGGTGGAAGTGATGGGGCGCCGCTGCGGCTACCTGGCGCTCATGAGCGCCATCGCCGGCGGCTGTGACTACGTCTTCATCCCCGAGCTTCCCCCGGCAGACGGCTGGGAGGAGGAGCTGTGCGAGAAGCTGCACACCGGCCGCGCCGCGGGCCGTCGCGATTCCATCATCGTGGTGGCCGAGGGCGCCCAGGACCGCGCCGGCAACCCCATCACCGCCAACCAGATTCGCGATCTTCTCGCGGAGCGCCTCAATGAGGACGTCCGCGTCACCTCGCTCGGACACGTGCAGCGCGGCGGCACCCCCTCGGCCTACGACCGCTGGATGCCCACGCTGCTCGGCTACTCAGCTGCTCTCGAACTCATCCGCGCCACCGAGGACAAGGAACCCGCGATCATCGCCACCCGGCACAATCGCATCACCACCATTCCGCTCATGGAGGCAGTGGGCAACACCCAGGCCGTCAAGGGCTATTTGGAGAACGGCGATTACGACAAGGCTGTCGGTTCACGCGGTTCCAGCTACCGCTCGATGATCGCCATCTTTGACAAGCTCTCCTCCCCCACCCATCCGGTGCGCCAAATTGACTCCGATCGCGGGCGCGCCCCGCGCGTGGCTGTCATGCACGCGGGCGGTCTTGCCCCCGGTATGAATGCCGCCGCCCGCGCCGCCGTGCGCCTGGGTGTGGATCGCGGATTCACCATGCTCGGTATCGAGGGCGGCTTCCCCGGCCTCCTCGACGGCAAGATCCGGGAACTCGGCTGGGCCGATGTGGATCACTGGTCCGGTCAGGGCGGCGCCATCCTCGGCACCCGCCGCACCATTCTCTCCATCGACCAGTACTACTCCCTCGGGCGCGTCATCGAACTCAACGAGATCGACGCCATCATTCTCATCGGCGGCTTCTCCGGCTACCAAGCCGTGTGGGAGATGAAGCAGGAGCAGAAGCGCTACCCCGCCTTCCGGATTCCCATCGTGTGCGTGCCAGCCTCGATTGACAACAACCTGCCCGGCGCGGAACTCTCCATCGGCGCGGACACCGCCCTCAACAACATCACCGATGCCCTCGACCGCATCAAGCAGTCCGCCTCCGCGGCGCGCCGCTGTTTCGTTGCCGAGACGATGGGCCGCCGCTGCGGTTACCTCGCGCTCATGGGTGGCCTCGCCACCGGTGCCGAGCAGGTCTACCTCAGCGAGACCGGCGTGACCCTGCAACAGCTCTCAGACGACACCCATCGCATGGTGGACAACTTCAAACGCGGCCGCAACCTCTACATGGTTGTGCGCAACGAGGAGGCCTCGCAGTACTACACCGCCGAAGTGATGACGCAGCTCTTCCAGGCCGAGGGCCACGGCCTCTTCGACGTGCGTACCGCCATTCTCGGACATATGCAGCAAGGCGGAAACCCCACACCATTCGACCGCACCCTTGCCGCCCAGCTCGCCTCCCACGCCATCGACGAACTCTCCAAGCAGTTCGCCACCGGCCGGGTACGCAGCTCCTACCTCGGCCTCGTCAACGGAACGGTGCAGGTCAATCGCATCAGCCACATGGACGAGCAGGCGGACATGGAGCAGCGCCTGCCCTACGACCCGTGGTGGCTCAACCTGCGCGAGGTCCTCTACGCCGTGGCTGACCGCACCTACAACAAGCCGCTCGAGGAGCTCACGATCCGCTACTGACGTCCGGCACCAGTTCTGCCGTGACTCAACCCGAAGGGGCGGGCCTGTTGAATAGTTCAACGGGTCCGCCCCTTCGGGTTTGTTTAGTTTTTTGAACGACGACGACTTCGGGTCGACGACGAACCGTCGGTCACCTTGTAGACCACCAACGTAGCGGTGGTGCCACGCTGTCGTCGACCTTTTGAGTCCGCCGCGGGACTAGGCGCTAGTCGCGGACGGACTCCAGGTAGAGCTCGCTGTCGAACGCCGCGCGCTCGGCGAAGCCCTGGTGACTCTCGGTCTTGGCGCTCTCGTCGAGCGAGCGGCCCGCGAGCTTATCCATGAGCATCGCGATGGCGCCGTCACCGGTGACGTTGGTGGCGGTGCCGAAGGAGTCGAGAGCGATGTAGGTGGCGATCATCAGCGCAATGTCTGCGTCGCCGAAGCCAAGCATCGTGGAGAGGATACCGGTGGCGGCCATGATGGCTCCACCGGGAACTCCGGGGGCCGCCACCATGATGACGCCCAGCATAAAGAGGAAGCCAATGAACTGGACGGTGGTGACGGGCACACCGTTGACCATGATGATGGCCATGGCAAAAGCCGTGATCTTCGAGGCGGAACCGGACAGGTGAATGGTGGCGCAGAGCGGAACCACGAAGCTGGCCACCGGCTTGCTCACGCCGTTCTTGAGAGTCTGGCGCAGGGTCACCGGGATGGTGGCAGCAGAAGATGAGGTACCGAGTGCGGTGAAGTAAGCCGGGAGCATGCCCCACAGTGCCTTGAACGGGTTCTTGCCCGCGATGGCACCAGCAACAGCGAACTGCACCACCAGAATGACCACTTCGAGCGCGATAACCAGCACGACCACCTTGAGCAGCACGGTGATGATCGCAAAGGCCTGGCCGGACACGGTGAGGTTGAGGAAGATGCCGAAGATGTGGAGCGGCAGCAGCGGGATGATCATCTTGGAGATAAGCGCCGTGATGATCTCGCGGAACTCCACGAAACCCTTGCGCATCACACCGCGCGGTACCAGCGACAAGCCGATACCCACAACAAACGAGATGAGCAGCGCTGTCATCACATCGAAAGCGGGCGGCATTTCGATGGTGAAATATCCGGTGAGCGCTCCATCGGAGGCGTTACCCACCTTGTCGAAGGCACCCTCGGAAAGGATCTTCGGGAAGATCCACTCGCAGGTGAAATAGGTGAGGAATGCAGCGAAAAGCGTGGAGATGTAGGCGATGGCCGTGGTGATACCCAGCCACTTACCCGCACCCTTGCCCAGATCCGCAATAGCTGGGACTACGAGGCCCACGATGATGAGTGGAATGGAGAAGTTCAGGAACTGAGCGAAAATGTCATTGAAGGTGACAAAAATTCGAGCGATAGGAGCGTTGAGGAATTGCCCGAAGATCACGCCAAGAACAATGGCGAGCAAAACCCAGGGCAGGATTCCGGCTTTCTTGAGAAACGACACTTCAATCCTTACAAATAGGTGGCGGCAAACCTGCGCGGGCGCAAAGAAGCGCGGCGCGGCGCCATTTGTACAGGATTATTCAAGCAAATGACCAGTATTTGAGAAAGACCGGCTCAGCCAGTGGGATAGGTGTGAAGCAAGTGGGGTGCGGGCGATCTACGGATCTCTCGCACCCCACTCATATGGACCTCACAGCCCACACAACAACATTCAGCCCAAACGGGCCTTGAGATTCTCGTCGAGAGCGTTCATGAATCCCTCGGTGGTGAGGAACTCCTGATCGGGGCCGATGAGCAGCGCCAGATCCTTGGTCATCTTGCCGGACTCCACCGTCTTGATGATGACGTCCTCGAGCGTCTCGGCGAAGCCGACCACCTCGGGGGTGTTGTCGATCTTGCCGCGGTGCTTGAGGCCACCGGTCCACGCGTAGATCGAGGCGATCGGGTTGGTGGAGGTGGGGTTGCCGAGCTGGTGCTGGCGGTAATGGCGGGTCACGGTGCCGTGAGCAGCCTCGGCCTCAACGGTCTGGCCGTCCGGGGTCATGAGTACGGAGGTCATGAGGCCGAGCGAACCGAAGCCCTGGGCCACGGTATCGGACTGCACGTCGCCGTCGTAATTCTTACAAGCCCAGACGTAGCCGCCCTCCCACTTCATGGCCGCAGCGACCATGTCGTCGATGAGGCGATGCTCGTAGGTGAGGCCGGCTTCGGCGAAGCGCTCTTTGTACTCGGCGTCGAAGACTTCCTGGAACAGATCCTTGAAGGCGCCGTCGTAGGCCTTGAGGATGGTGTTCTTGGTGGAGAGGTACACCGGGTAGTTGCGGAGCAGGCCGTAGTTGAACGAGGCGCGTGCGAAGTCGCGGATCGACTCGTTGAAGTTGTACATACCCATGGTGATGCCGCCGCCTTCGGGCATACGGCAAATTTCCATTTCGATCGGCTGGGAGCCGTCTTCGGGGGTGTAGGTGATGGTCACGGTGCCGGCGCCGGGTGCCTTGAAATCGGTGGCCTTGTACTGGTCGCCGTGGGCGTGACGGCCGATGACGATCGGCTTGGTCCAGCCCGGAACCAGGCGCGGGATGTTGGAGATGATGATGGGCTCGCGGAACACGACGCCGCCGAGAATGTTGCGGATGGTGCCGTTGGGGCTGCGCCACATCTTCTTGAGGTCGAATTCCTTGACGCGGGCCTCGTCAGGGGTGATCGTGGCGCACTTGACGCCCACGTGATGCTCCTTGATCGCGTTCGCAGCATCGATGGTCACCTGATCATCGGTGGCGTCACGGTTCTGGATCGACAAATCGTAGTACCGCAGATCCACGTCGAGATACGGGTGAATGAGCCGATCCCGAATATCCTGCCAAATGATGCGTGTCATCTCATCGCCGTCGAGCTCCACTACGGGCCCGGCAACCTTGATCTTTGCCATGCGCACTCCTTCCACGTGTGCCGTCACTGTTGAGGCAAGCACTTCTCTCCGAAGATTACTCGACATCAAGATACTTTGCGCGCGGTGACGCCCTTTGGACGCGAAAATGACAGTAATTCACGAGGTTCGTTATTCTTGATCCCATGGATGCCCCCACCCTCGATACACGTGTTGCCGACTCTGCTCCGAGCAGAACGGCGAAAGGACTGTGGGGTTCTATTATTGCCCAGCTCATTGTTATGGCAGGATGCCTTGTCCTCATCTACCCCACGGCTGCCGGCTGGTTCTCTGACCGCAACCACAACAATGAGGTCACCGGCTACACCGAGAGCATCTCCCACATCACGGTCACTGAACGCAGCGAGATTCTTAAAGTCGCGGATGACTACAATTCACGACTTCCACAGGGGCCGTTGCGCGACCCCTATACCCATGGCGAGCAGGACGCGACCGAGGAAAGCGCCGCCTATCAGCTATACGAGAGCATGCTGGCTGTCTCGGAGTCCGGCGTGATTGGGCACATCATTTATCCCAGTCTCGGCATCGACCTACCCGTCTACCACGGCACCTCCGACGAAGTGATCTCCAAGGGTGCCGGGCATTTGTACGGGTCATCGCTTCCTGTCGGCGGGCCCTCAACTCACGCCGTGCTCACCGCCCATTCCGGCATGGCCAAAGCCCGCTTGTTCACCGCTCTTCCCAAAGCCACAGAAGACCAGATATTCACCGTCGATGTGCTGGGCGAGAAACACTGGTATCGCGTCGATCAAATCAAGAGCGTGCTCCCCAATGACACCGACTCCTTGCAGATCATCAAGGGCGAAGATTACGTCACTCTCATCACCTGTACACCCATTGGTGTCAACAGCCACCGGTTGCTGGTACGTGGTATCAGAATCCCTCCACCCGAGGACGAGCAGAAGCTCCTGGAGAGCGACCCCATTCTCGCAGGATTCCCCTGGTGGGCCGTCATTTTCGTGGGAGTCTCCGCTACCTCAGCGTACTTCCTGTTCGTTCCGCCCCGACGTAAACAAGAACAACCCCAAGAGACGCCAAAGCGCACTTAACCAGCGCTCTCCTTACACGAATGGCGGTGGGAGCGGGCTGTGTGCCAATAATGGTATTCACCCCGCTCCCACCGCCGTAGATTTATTAGAGCCTAATCAAAGCCCGCTTAGAGCCCTACTCGGCCCCCTCGAGCGCCTCGTCCAAGGCATCTCCCGGCGCCCGCGTGGCCGTCAGCCAGTCGATGCGGCGCGCGTCAAGCTTTGCCACGGTCAATACGACGTCGTCCCATGTCACTTCGTCGCCAACCTCTGGCATCCTGCCAAGTCTGTCAACAACGAAGCCCGCGAGCGTATCGAAGGGCCCCTCCGGCAACTCCTTGCCAAAGATCTTCTCCACCTCGGTGCGGTTCGTCAGGCCGCTAATCACGTGGTTCTCTCCGCGGTTGATCACCTTGGGGGTCTCGCGGTCATACTCGTCACGAATCTCTCCGACGAATTCCTCAAGAAGGTCCTCTAGAGTGACGATTCCATCCACACCGCCGTATTCGTCAATAACGAGCGCCATGTGTTCGTGGCTGTCCTGCATCTCGGCGAGTGCCTCCAGCACGGCCTTCCCCGTGGGGAAGGACAAGATCGAACGCGCAAGCTGTTCCACTGTCGAAACGGAAGCGAGCGGTGCGATCAGGTCGCGCACGTGAAGGAAGCCGATGACGTCGTCGTCGGAATCTCCGCGTCGGATCGGATAACGCGAGTAGGTGCGCGCCGAAACCTGGCGTTGTGCCTCCCCAATCGACATCTCGGCGGAAAGGAACTCCACCTCGGTGCGCGGGGTCATGACTTCCTGAATCTGGCGGTCTCCCACCGACAGCATGTCCACCACCATGTCTCGTTCCGCCGGCGTGATCATGTCCTGGTTGGACATGAAGATACGTAGCTCGGCGGAACTCATGGCTTCGCGTTGTTCCTCGGGGTCGCGGCCGAAGAGGCGAAGTACCACGTCTGTGGAGACGCCGAGGAACCAGATGACCGGGCGGAGCAGCCAGGTGATAAACGAGAGGGGGCGAACAACGATCAGCGCCACGGCTTCCGCGGATTGCATGGCAATACGCTTGGGCACCAGCTCGCCAAGGATGATGGAGAGGTAGGCGATGACGATGGTGACGCCCACGAAGGAGATTGTTGACGCGGCGCCCGAGCCGAGACCGAGTCCCTCAAGGAGCGGCGATACCGCCGGCGCAATCTGGGCGGCGCCGAAGGAGGCGGAGAAGAATCCCGCCACCGTCACGCCGATCTGTACGGCGGAAAGGAAGTTGTTGGAGTTGGAGGTGAGCCGCTTGACCGCGGCGCCCGCCTTGCTCTTGCGCGACATTTCATCGATTTGCGACGAACGCAGCGAAACCAGAGCCATCTCGGAGGCGGAGAAAATACCGCCGATGAGGATAAAAAGAAGGACAAAAACTAAATTAAGAGGGTCCACTTTCGTTTTCTTGTCAGAGGGAAAGGCTGAGTATTCTGGTCGGACATGGCGTGACGTTGTGGCCACAACATTCCAGCGCGCAGCTCCTACATCACAACGGGGATAGCCGCCCATGAGGAGAGATACGCGAGAACACTCGCCAAAAGCATGTAGACGCTGACATCGAAGAGACGGCTACGCACCGTCGGAATAAATCCCGCGGGAAGTCCCCCGCGTGCCAGGCCAATAACCACCATGCTTGCGGCCAACACACGTACTGCAATGACCGCAGACGTCGCAAACGCCGTCGCCGTCACGCACACCAGCCACAAAGCGGCGGCTACGTATATCCAGTCACTGGGGACTCGCTGATTGACCACGCTTTACTCTATCAAGAGTGGGTCGGGTCGCGAAGGAGAGAAAGGCGACGGCGTTGGGGCCACGGGGAGGAGCCGCGGCGGGCGAAAATGTAGCAGAGCCGGCGAGACCGTAGCAGTACACAAAACCGTAGCGCCCGAGACGGTAGCGGCACACAACCCTGTAGCAGAGCGGGCGAGACTGTCACGCAATCGTGACATCGTCTATGTCCACGGGCGTCGCAACGTTTAGCATTGTGGGATGCAGAGAATCGGAATCATTGGGACGGGCCTTGCCGGGCTGCGTTGCGCGGCGCAGTTGCGCGCGGCCGGTTTCACCGGGACGATCTACGCGTGGGACGCCGAGGGGCACGAGCCCTACGACCGCCCGCCTCTCTCCAAGGAGCTTTTCGGCGAGTACGAGCATCCTTTGGCCGACGACGGCCTCGGGGACCTGGACGAACTTGCCGTCACCGTTTTTCCGGAAGCCGCGCTTCAGGTTGAGCGCAATGGCTGCTGGTGGGTGAACGGCCAGTGCGTGGACGCACTTGTTGTGGCCACCGGCGCCGCCCCGCACGCCACCATTGATGGCGCACAGGTTTTGTATACCGTCGACGACGCCGCCGCGCTATCGGCTTCGATTGTGCCCGGTTCCGAGGTTCATATCGTGGGCGCTGGCTGGATCGGGACCGAGATTGCTTACGCCGCTGCCGAGCATGGCGCGCATGTCAAGGTGTGGGAGGCTTCGCCTCATTTCCTCAATCGCACGTTTGGCGGGAGCGTCGATAAAATGTGGGGCCTGTGGTTCCGCGATGCCGGGATCGAGGTAGTATTCGACGCCGAGTATCCTGGCGGACAGTGCGATGTTTTGGTGCAGGCCACCGGTGCTCGCCCGGCTGTTGATTTCCTGCCTTTTGGAGCGCGGTCGCCTCGCGGCGGGCTCGTGACAACGCTGAATGCCCAGGTGTGCGATGAGGACGGCCAGCCGATTGACGGCCTGTATGCCGTGGGCGATTGCGCGGATATGTGGCTGAGTGATTCCTGGCGCTTTGGCGGTCATTGGACGCAGGCGCTGGCAGACGCCACGCGCGCCGCGGCGCACCTCACCGGCACGCCGCGCCCCACCACGCTTGACGCCCCCGAAGTGTTCTCCACCCAGTTCGGGCACGAGATCGCGCTGGTGGGCGAGGTTCCTGCTGGAGTTGAGCCGCAGTTTGAGGAGACTCGCCGTGGCTGGGTGCTGCGGTGGCTCGCTCCAGTCAGCGACGAGTCCGGCCCTGATACCCACTCTGATAGCGGCGAATCCACCCCTGAGCTGGTTGCTCTTCTCGGGGTGGATTCTCCGCGCGAGGTCTCGCGAGCGCGCAAGGCACTGCGCCAGGCAATCTAGCACGCCCGTCATTTACATTCGATTCTTAAATGGGCATCACAGCGATCCGTATGCCGTAGAAGGCACGGATATCGCTGTGATGCCCACTTAGGAACCCGATGACGTTGATCCCCAGTCATCTCAAGGTCAGCGAGCCTCCAGCCATGCTTCCCTCGATGATTAGTGCCGGGTACTGGTCTTTTGAGGTTTTGGTGGATTTCTTGAGCAGATTGTTGAGTTCACCGAACTGATTGTCAATCCTCAGCTCATAGTTCGTCATATTTCCGGAGAACGTGAGATCCGTGGTTCCTCCATTGAGAATCGTGTGGACGTACTGCGGAACTATACCGGTGAACTCGCCTGTAATAGATGCTTCTCCGGAAAGTTCCAGATCCACAGATTGAGTACTTTCCACTACAAAATCAAGCTTTCCACTGGTCACCTTGGCGCTCAGAGAGTCGGTCTCGCCACGAACGTCGGCAGATCCCCCGAGAACCATGAGGTCCGTGTATCCGGACGCCTTCGCCGTGGTCAATGAACCGCCCAGTACGCGGTAGGTGTACTGGACACTCTGTTCGCGGAGCTTTTCCGGCAGCGTCAACGTCACCTTGGCACCATTCTGATCCGTAGTATCCGGTGCGTCAGCTGGGACCGGCACCGTTGCTTCAGCGGTCGCCGTGTCAGCTGGCTGGTCACCGGCGGCAAAAGCTGGATCGGCACTCGGTTCCCCTTCGACGGGCGCACCTTCAGCCGACGCACCATCAACCACTCCCCCTTCGGCCACAACCCCGTCCGGTGGCGTCACCTCGCCCGACACAGACTCAGCCGCCGCACTCGACTCCGTACCCTCGTCAGTAGCTTCCCCCGCTTCTGAGGACGCACTCGTCGATTCGTCCGGCGCCGTCACCTGCTCCGAGGGCACAGTTCCTGTCTCTCCACCGGAACTCGCACCACCCCCAGAACTCGCACCACCACCTGAGACAGCACCTTCTTCGGCCCCCTCGCCTCCCTCAGAACCAGCACCTCCCTGCGCAGATTCCGCCCCCATCTGCACGGCAACGGTGAGCAGTTCTCCCTCACGCTTCAAGACCCAGCTCAGATTCGGCGCCACGTCGCCTTCCACTTCGAGAGTGGCATTCTCAGTGTCCACGAATCGGATCTCAAAATCCGCTTTGTCCGTGGTCACGTCAACATACCGCAGGCCAAGAGCCCCAAGGCTTGTCATTCCACTCATGAGGGTAACGCTGCCGTCGTGAGAGGAATCGTTCATACCTGGCCGCATGCCTTCTACTTCGGCCTGGGCCAGGTCACGGCTCGTGACCCTCCCGATCCCCTGCGCCGCTCCCAATATCAAGAGGAGGGCCATAACGACCGCTCCAATGACCCCGATCTCGAGGCGCAGTGCCGGCCCGCTTCGCCTGGTTGTGTTGCTGTCCATCTGTGGCTCCTATTCGGCATTCTCGAGGTGGGCGAGGGCGGCAAGCACGCGGCGGTTTCCCGAGTCATCGCGTTCGAGCCCCAGCTTGTGAAAGATTGAGGTGATGTATTTTTCGACCGACGCCGGCGACACATACAGCATCTGCGCAATCGCCTGATTCGATTTCCCTTCGGCGATGAGCGCCAGCACGGAGCGTTCGCGCTCGGTGAGGTGCTGCATGCGATTGTTGCGGCGTTGCCGCGAGATCAGTTGCGCTACGACCTCCGGATCGAACACCGTGGAGCCCGTACCGATCAGTTCGACGGATTCGAGGAACTCGGCCACGTCAGCAACGCGATCCTTGAGAAGGTATCCGAGCGCGCCGCCGTCGGCAGAGATGAGGTCGGCCGCGTACCGTTCCTCGACGTACTGCGAGAGTACGAGGATGGGCAGATTCGGCCGGGTTCGCCGTAGCATCAGCGCGGCTTTGATTCCTTCGTCTTTGAACGTGGGTGGGAGCCGGACGTCGAGGATACACAGCTCGGGATCGTCCAACGCAACCCGTTCGGCCAGGTCCGTCGTGTCCGCCAGAGCAGCGACGACGGCGTGCCCCTCGTCCTCCAGCAGCCTAACGATTCCTTCACGTAGCAGGACCGAATCCTCACAGATCAGGATGCGCATGGCACGCTCACTTCCAAGGCGGTGGGCCCGCCGATCGGGCTGACGAAGCTGCTGGTACCGCCAGCGGCGAGGACGCGGTTGCAGATGCCGTCGAGTCCTCCGCCGGGGATGATTTCGGCGCCGCCCACGCCGTTGTCCTCGACTCGCGCCCACAGCACCGGCACCGGCGAGTTGACGTTTCGTAACCGGACGACGACGCGGCATTCACCCGCCCGCGAATGCTTCGCCGCGTTGGTGAGAGACTCTGCGATGGCGAAGTAGACGGCGGCTTCGGCGTCGCGGAACCCGGCAGAAATCTCCTGGTCCGCAATGAGGGCGTCCCGTTCTTCCATGCGCACGTCCATCGTCACCGGGATATGCGAGCGGCCCGCGAGGGCGGAGAGAGCGGCGTCGAGCCCGCGGTCGTCGAGCACCGAGGGATGAATCCCGCGCGCCAGTTGCCGCAGTTCCGTAATCGCTGCTTTGATCGACACATGTGCCTCCGCGACCAGCTGCTTTGCCGCCTGCGGGTCCGTATCGATCTTCTTCTGCGCCATTCCGAGACTGATGGCCACCGAAACCAGGCGGGGCTGGACGCCGTCGTGCAAATCGCGTTCGATACGGGTACGTTCCAGATCCGCGGCCCGTACGGCCCCTTCGCGTTGCACAGTTTTCGCCTGCACCGCTTGGTTGAGGGAGGCACGGCTGGGAAGGACGGCCAGATTTCGGACGACGACGCCCTGCAGCAACCCGAGTCCGATAACCGCCGGACCAGCAAGAAGAAGTACAACGAGTGACGAGAGGGTGCCCCAGATTCCCGAAACCCTCCCAAAGAAAAAGGTGTAAATCGGGCGCGAGTCGAAGGCTGCGAACACAGTGAACATCGCGTTGCTCACCCACAGGACGATGATGAGGAGGAAGATTCCCAGCAGAGAAGAAACAGCGAAACTCAGGAAGGAGCGCCACATTCGCAGGTCTTGGAACTGCATCCACACCATTTTGAGGAACGGGCCGAAGCCGTCACCTTCGCCTCGGACCCGTGCGAGCGGCGGGACGTCGAGTCCATAGAGTCCGTGCGCGCGTTCGATTTCCACCGAGGCGAACGCGTAGACCGTGTACAGCGCGCCGATGAGAAGAAACACCCCTAGCCCGAGGAGGGCCATACCAATCATTCCGAAGAACGTCAGAAGAGCGACGACGGCGACAACCCCGGTACCGACGACACCCAGCGCGCCCAGGTGAAGCACGGACCACAGCAGGGTACGGCGGTCGACGCTGCTCTGGGGCAGCACCAGGAGAGGGAGGCGGCGGCGCTTCCCCGGTTGGGTGGTTGTTGAGGCAGGTAGAGCGGGCAGAATATCAGTGGGTGGCACATGGTACGTGGCGGGTGGTGGCACACCCGGAAGATCAAGAGGCTCGGTATCTTGCTGCATACTCCAACCGTAGGCGCGTTTCGCCTCAGCGCACACCTTGCCATCCGGAAAATACCATTCGGGAAAACCCGAAAAGCGGGCGCCGAGCAAAGTACGGGACGTCATCGACAAAGGACAGCGCGTCGTCGTCGACAAAACAAAACACGTACCAACAAGGCGGTGGGGGCCGATCCTCACGGACCGGCCCCCCCACGCTCACATATCCCCCCAAAATCAGGGAACCCAGAAGCCTGAGAAGACTAGGGCCTCGCTCAGAGGACCCCATCCAGAAGCTTCGTGGGGTTTCCGAATCGATGGTTGGTGGCGGAAACTGCCTGCTCCTGGACGAAGGGCAGAACCTCCACGCGGCCACACGGAGAGACGGGCTCGTCGTAGATGGCAACATCCACGCTGCCACGTACGGCCTTGGCCAACGCCACGCTGTCGCCGCCGATCATACGAACACGGATGCCGTCACGGTTGTTGGCGTGCGAACCCATGTAGCTCTCGAACTCGCCCTTGGTCTCGCGCACAACCTTGAGTTCGAACTCGGCGAAGTACTCGGCCATCTGGCGAGAAACAGGCAAGGCGCTCGAAATTACCGGCTTGGCACCCACAGCAACAGCTCCGGCCACGAGGGCCAGCAAGTCACCGGCGGGTGCGTCTTCGGCAAGGCGAATCACCACGTTCGGGAACGGAACATAACGGAAGACGTTCTTCTCCACCCCGAGGTTGGATGGATCATGTCCCACGAGGAACTCTTGCGCCAGCGCCGAATCCAACCCGCGTACGATCTTGACGAAACGATCCTGATCCACCACGGACATCGTCTTGGCAACGGCACGCGCCTCGCGCAGCGGCTTGCTGGCGAGATGGACCTTGGTGGGAAGCTCTTCGCTGAAGTCCGGCTCGATGTGGCCGAGGCCGTACAGGTAGTTCGGCCCACCAGCCTTGGTGCCAGCACCCACACAGGAACGCTTCCAGCCGCCGAACGGCTGACGCTGCACAATAGCACCCGTGATGGTGCGGTTGATGTAGACGTTTCCGGCCTGGACGTTGTCCAGCCAGTAGCGGATCTCTTCCGGGTCGAGCGAGTGCAGGCCGGCCGTCAGTCCGAACTCCACCGCGTTCTGGTAGGCGACAGCCTCCTCCAGCGTATTGGCGCGCATGACGCCCAGGATCGGGCCGAAGTACTCGGTCAGATGGTACTCACTGCCGGGAGCAACACCGGCGCGAACGCCGGGGCTCCACAGGTTGCCCTCAATGTGCTTGGGCTTGACGATCCACCGCTGACCGGGGTCAAGCTCGGTGAGGCCGCGCAGCAGCTTGCCCTTGGGCGTCTCCACGCACGGTCCCATCTGCGCATCCAGCTCCCATGGGAATCCGAGACGGAGCGAACGCACCGCGTCAACCAGCTGACGCTGGAATCGCTTGGAGTAACCCGCGGATCCCACGAGAATAACGAGCGAGGACGCCGAGCACTTCTGGCCTGCGTGGCCGAAGGCGGACGTCACCACGTCGCGCACTGCCAGATCGATATCTGCCTGAGGCGTGACGATGATGGCGTTCTTACCCGAGGTCTCAGCGAAGAGACGCAGATCCGGACGCCACGAGCGGAAACGCTCGGCCGTCTCGATACCTCCGGTGAGAATCACCTGATCGGACTCGCGCACCAACTTCTCGCCCAACTCATGGGAGACAGAACGCTTGAGATCGATGAGCGCCAGCAGATCCTTGGGAACGCCAGCCTCCCACATGATCTCGGCGATGACCGCGCCGGTGCGGCGGGTAAGGAAGGCAGGCTTGAAGAGCACACCTGATCCGGCAGCAAGAGCAGCAAGCGCTCCACCCGCGGGAATAGCCATCGGGAAGTTCCACGGCGGGGTGATCAGCGTAGCCTGGATCGGCTTGTAGGTGGCGCCTTCCATCTTGTCGAGGTCCTCAGCCAACTTCGCGTAGTAAAGCGCGAAATCGATGGCCTCCGAGACCTCGACGTCGCCCTGATCCACAAGCTTGCCAGCCTCGGAGCCAGCAACCTCAATCATCTCGGCACGACGGTTCTCGAAGCCCTGGCCAATCGCACGCAGTACCTTCGCGCGCTCTGCACCCGACTTCGCAGCCCACTCCACCTGCGCAGCGCGCACGCGAGCAATGACATCCTCAACTTCGGCGGCGGTACTCAAGGTGTGCCCGTTCGCCGTCGCCAATCCCAACTCGCTATCCTTCATGCGAGCGGCAATCTCCTCTGCCCAACGAACGTTGGCCATGAGAGCCGGATCCGTATCAGCCGCGTTATCAAAGCCCTCGGCAATCTGGGCCGGAACGTTGCGATCCTGGGTACGGTTCGGGGAGAAGGTAAGATCACCGGAGGCGATGATACGGCCGGCCGTGCGCAGACGCTCGGCCTCCAGCTGGAAGACGTCACTCTCTTCGAGATCGAAGACGTTGGACATGAAGTTATCCGAAGCCGCGTTCTCTTCGAGGCGGCGAACAAGATAGGCGACGGCGACGTCGTACTCCTCCGGCTTGACGACCGGTACGTAGTAGAGCAGCGGGCCAATCGTGTCACGCACAGCCAACGACTGGGGTGTGGCCATGCCAGCCAGCATCTCAATATCCACGCGGGAATCGAGAGTAATCTTGCGCGACTTGAGCACCTCAAGGCCGTAAGCCAGGGTGAACAGGTTCATTCCAGCGATGCCGATGTTGACGGCGTCGAGGTTCTCGTCCGTGAGAGCCTCGGCCATGACAGCCATGTAATTGGCGTCAGTGTGGGCTTTGCTCTTCTCCACCGTGAGCGGCCAGCCATGCATGATCGCATCCACGCTCTCCATCGAGAGATTAGCTCCCTTGACGAGACGCACCTTGATGGGAGCTCCACCGCGAGCCCGGCGAGCCTTCGACCACTCAGTGAGATCGGCAAGACGATCGCGTGCGTCCGGCAGGTAGGCCTGCAGCACGATTCCTGCACGGTAGTGAAGAAGTTCCTCACGACCCAGCAGGTTCTTGAAGACGTCAATCGTAAGATCGAGATCCTTGTACTCTTCCATGTCGAGATTGAGGAAGGTACCCGTAGAGGCGGCAGTGCGATAGAGAGGGAGCAGCTTCTCCACGGCGTTCTCCACCGCAGCCTCGTGCCCGTAAGGGGCATGCGGTCCAATAACCGCCGACACCTTGAGTGACACGTAATCAACGTCAGGGCGCTCCACCAACTCAGTGGTGGCCGCGAGACGACGCGATGCCTCCTCGTCACCAAGAACTGCCTCGCCCAACAAGTTGATGTTCAGGCGTGAGCCATCAGCGCGCAACTTTTCAATCGCCGGGCCAATCTTCTCGGGCGTGACGTCGAGAACCAGATCGCCCACCAGCATCGAGAAGACCTTCTGAGCAGCCTCCGCCGCAAGCTTGGGTGCAATCGGAGCCACTGAGCCACCAAGGCGCGCAGGAGCTGCGAGCCACGGCGGCAGGAACGAGGTGTTACGGCGCGACAGCTTCTTCAGATTGTCAGCTGCAACCTTGGGATCCTCCGGACGGATCACACCATCGACGAAAGAGACCGTGTAGTCCAGGCCGTCTTCATGATGCAAAGTCTCGGCTAGCAGGGTTGCCGCACGCGATGCAGGGTAGGCGCGCGAACCTTCAATCCAGCGCTTCGCCTGATCGACTGCTTTTTCGATCAAGCTCGAATCAAATGACATGGTGAGTCCTTTCTCCGCGGTCAAAAGCTCTAGCTTCTAGCCTAGCCATGAGTTCCGACACAAGCGACTCCTATCATGGTCTGTCGCGATTCTTTCCACAAAGGCGCCTATACATCTGCTAAAAAATCGCGACGCGCTGTTACCATGACGCCTACCAGCTTGAGGCTCTATGCCTTTCTTGAGGCTCTATAGCCTGCTGTGGCGCGGGTCGTGCTGGCGACCTGTCGTTTTGTCTAAAGGTTGCTCGTGGGCTCAGCTTTGAGTCTCGAACTTTAATGTCAATATGGTTGGTGTGGTCGTGATATGGGTGTAGGTAGGGCCCGGGTAACCATGATGGTTATCCGGGCCCTACCTGTGAAGGTTGGGTGGCGGTGGTGTCCTACTCTCCCACACCCTGGCGAGTGCAGTACCATCGGCGTGTCCAGGCTTAGCTTCCGGGTTCGGAATGGGACCGGGCGTTTCCCTGGAGCTATGACCACCGCCACTTCTATTGGGTTATCAGTCATGTGTTTAACCATGGTGAGTCTTGATCGCTCCCAGTGTGGGAGGAAGGTTCACCAGTTGGTTTGGTGTTGGGTTTTTGTATAGTGGACGCAAGACACAAGATCTTTGATCAACCTGTTCACTCTCTCTTTATAGGAGGGAGTGTGGGGTTGTGTTGTAGGTTGTTGGCCATTAGTGCCAGTCAGCTTCACCCGTTACCGGGCGTCCACGTCTGGTCTATCAACCCCGTAGTCTTCGGGGGGCCTACACCAACAAAAGTTGGAGCGAGAATTATTCTTGAAGCAGGCTTCCCGCTTAGATGCTTTCAGCGGTTATCCTTCCCGAACGTAGCCAACCAGCCATACCCCTGGCGGGATAACTGGCACACCAGTGGTTCGTCCGTCCCGGTCCTCTCGTACTAGGGACAGCCCTTCTCAATTCTCCAACGCGCGCAGAGGATAGGGACCGAACTGTCTCACGACGTTCTGAACCCAGCTCGCGTACCGCTTTAATGGGCGAACAGCCCAACCCTTGGGACCTACTCCAGCCCCAGGATGCGACGAGCCGACATCGAGGTGCCAAACCATGCCGTCGATATGAACTCTTGGGCAGGATCAGCCTGTTATCCCCGGGGTACCTTTTATCCGTTGAGCGACACCGCTTCCACAAGCCAGTGCCGGATCACTAGTTCCTACTTTCGTACCTGTTCGACCTGTCAGTCTCACAGTCAAGCTTCCTTGTGCACTTACACTCAACACCTGGTTACCGACCAGGCTGAGGAAACCTTTGAGCGCCTCCGTTACCTTTTAGGAGGCAACCGCCCCAGTTAAACTACCCACCAGGCACTGTTCCTGGCCCGGATCACGGGCCGAGGTTAGATGTGCAGCACGGCCAGAGTGGTATTTCAACAATGACTCCCCACAAACTAGCGTTCATGGTTCACAGTCTCCCACCTATCCTACACAAGCCGTACCGAACACCAATACCAAGCTATAGTAAAGGTCCCGGGGTCTTTCCGTCCTTCTGCGCGTAACGAGCATCTTTACTCGTAATGCAATTTCGCCGAGTTCGTGGTCGAGACAGTAGAGAAGTCGTTACGCCATTCGTGCAGGTCGGAACTTACCCGACAAGGAATTTCGCTACCTTAGGATGGTTATAGTTACCACCGCCGTTTACTGGGGCTTAACTTCCCAGCTTCACCCCACGAAGTGGGGCTGACCGGTCCGCTTAACCTTCCAGCACCGGGCAGGCGTCAGTCCGTATACATCGCCTTGCGGCTTCGCACGGACCTGTGTTTTTGATAAACAGTCGCTTCTCCCTGGACTCTGCGACCCTCACCCCTAGGATGCTAGACCCTTCAGGGTTTAGGTCCCCCTTCTCCCAAAGTTACGGGGGCATTTTGCCGAGTTCCTTAACCACGATTCTCTCGATCGCCTTAGTATTCTCTACCTGACTACCTGTGTCGGTTTCGGGTACGGGCGGTTAAAACCTCACGTCGATGCTTTTCTCGGCAGCACAGGATCACCCTACTTCCCCCCATGCGGGGGTCACGATCAGGCCTCACCCTCATGTTCCCCGGATTTGCCTAGGAAACGGGCTGCGCCTTTCAACGTGCCAAGCCATAAGACACGCGGGACTACCACTCTGCGTCACACCTGTTAATACGTTTGAACCAGTCTCATCGGTTCCCACGCCCTCCCCACACGATAGACCCGAAAGCCTATCCATGGTTTGGGGGTGGTTAGCATCAAAAACCAATCCATGGGACGGTCTGTCACCGGTACCAGAATATGAACTGGTTATCCATCGACTACGCCTGTCGGCCTCGCCTTAGGACCCGACTAACCCAGGGCGGATGAACCTGGCCCTGGAACCCTTAGTCATTCGGCGGACGGGTTTCTCACCCGTCTTTCGCTACTCATGCCTGCATTCTCACTCCCATCAAATCCACCACTCGTTCACACGGCAGCTTCACCTTCGATGGGACGCTCCCCTACCACACCCACCCCCTGCACACAGAAAAAACTATGCGTGGGTTCATGGTGAGTATCCGCGGTTTCGGTGGTGTGCTTAAGCCCCGCTACATTGTCGGCGCGGAACCACTTGACCAGTGAGCTATTACGCACTCTTTCAAGGGTGGCTGCTTCTAAGCCAAC
The DNA here is from genome assembly GCA_047602305.1 of Ancrocorticia sp. Lineage (GTDB taxonomy): Bacteria > Actinomycetota > Actinomycetes > Actinomycetales > Actinomycetaceae > Ancrocorticia. Next base: position 3,523,645 of record JASGHO010000001.1, on the reverse strand, counting down.
CTCCTGGTTGTCTAGGCAGCTCCACATCCTTTCCCACTTAGCACACACTCAGGGACCTTAACCGGCGGTCTGGGCTGTTTCCCTCTCGACAATGAAGCTTATCCCCCACTGTCTCACTGCTATGCTCTACCCTTACGGCATTCGGAGTTTGGCTGACGTCAGTAACCCGGTAGGGCCCATCGGCCATCCAGTAGCTCTACCTCCGCAAGGAACCACATAACGCTGCACCTAAATGCATTTCGGGGAGAACCAGCTATCACGGAGTTTGATTGGCCTTTCACCCCTACCCACAGCTCATCCCCTCCATTTTCAACTGAAGTGGGTTCGGTCCTCCACACGCTCTTACACGTGCTTCAACCTGGCCATGGGTAGATCACCCCGCTTCGGGTCTAGAACATGCAACTCAAACGCCCTATTCAGACTCGCTTTCGCTACGACTACCCCACACGGGTTAACCTCGCTACATGCCGCTAACTCGCAGGCTCATTCTTCAAAAGGCACGCCATCACCCCAATTAGAGAGGCTCTGACGGATTGTAGGCGCCCGGTTTCAGGCACTATTTCACTCCCCTCCCGGGGTACTTTTCACCATTCCCTCACGGTACTATCCGCTATCGGTCACAAAGGGTATTTAGCCTTACCAAGTGGTCTTGGCAGATTCACACGAGATTTCACGAGCCCCGTGCTACTCGGGCACCACCATACGCAGTCACAGACATTTCACCTACAGGACTCTCACCCACTACGGTCAGCCTTCCCAGACTGTTCAGCTACATCCATGATTTATCACTACGCCACCCCATATCGGTAGAATGACAGGCAGCCCCACAACACCGCACACGCAACACCCGACAGCTATCACACGCACACGGTTTAGGCTCATCCACTTTCGCTCGCCACTACTCACGGAATATCTTTTCCTGCTGGTACTAAGATGTTTCACTTCCCAGCGTTCCCACCCACGCACTATGAATTCACACGCAGGCGACCAGACATAACTCTGGCCAGGTTCCCCCATTCGGACATCCTCGGATCAACACTCGCTTGCCAACTCCCCGAGGCATATCGCAGGCTGCAACGTCCTTCTTCGGCCCTTCATACCAAGGCATCCACCGAACGCCCTAAAACACCTACAAAACAAAACACACACCCACACCAACCCCAAGACGGCCTTAAACGCCAAGAAGCCACACACAACAACCACAGTCATTGAGGGTGCGGGCATGCAAAGATGCTCGCGTCCACTATACAAAAACCAAACACCACACCAACACCCCAAACAACACCAACCAGCACACAACACCACAAGCCATACAGGCCACAGCATCACAAGCTATACACATCAGTGTCTATCGGGGGCGGTCAGGGCATGACACCCAAAAGCCTAACAGCGCGCCGAGCTTCTCGTTACGTTCCCACAACCACCACAACACCACAAACAACACGTCCATGATGACCATCCACGATCCACACAATCAAACAATCACGTAAACCATCAAACAGCTCTACTTTTACCGGGTGGCTGATACTCCCTAGAAAGGAGGTGATCCAGCCGCACCTTCCGGTACGGCTACCTTGTTACGACTTCGTCCCAATCACCAACCCCACCTTCGAACACTCCCCCCATTACTGGTTAGGCCATGCGCTTCGGGTGTTGCCGACTTTCGTGACGTGACGGGCGGTGTGTACAAGGCCCGAGAACGTATTCACCGCAGCGTTGCTGATCTGCGATTACTAGCGACTCCGACTTCATGGGGCCGAGTTGCAGACCCCAATCCGAACTGAGACCGGCTTTAAGTGATTCGCTCCACCTCACAGTATCGCAACACTCTGTACCGGCCATTGTAGCATGCGTGAAGCCCAAGACATAAGGGGCATGATGATTTGACGTCATCCCCACCTTCCTCCGAGTTAACCCCGGCAGTCTCTCGTGAGTCCCCAACCAAATGCTGGCAACACGAGACAAGGGTTGCGCTCGTTGCGGGACTTAACCCAACATCTCACGACACGAGCTGACGACAACCATGCACCACCTGTATAGAGACCCGAAGGCACACACATCTCTGCATGCTTCCTCTATATGTCAAGCCTTGGTAAGGTTCTTCGCGTTGCATCGAATTAATCCGCATGCTCCGCCGCTTGTGCGGGCCCCCGTCAATTCCTTTGAGTTTTAGCCTTGCGGCCGTACTCCCCAGGCGGGGCACTTAATGCGTTAGCTACGGCGCAGAACCCGTGGAAACGGACCCCACACCTAGTGCCCAACGTTTACGGCATGGACTACCAGGGTATCTAATCCTGTTCGCTCCCCATGCTTTCGCTCCTCAGCGTCAGTAATGGCCCAGTGACCTGCCTTCGCCATCGGTGTTCCTCCTGATATCTGCGCATTCCACCGCTACACCAGGAATTCCAGTCACCCCTACCACACTCTAGCCTGCCCGTACCCACTGCACGCGCGGAGTTAAGCCCCGCGTTTTCACAGCAGACGCGACAAGCCGCCTACGAGCTCTTTACGCCCAATAATTCCGGACAACGCTCGCGCCCTACGTATTACCGCGGCTGCTGGCACGTAGTTAGCCGGCGCTTCTTATCCACCTACCCTCAACCCTGCTAATACAAGGCCTTGTTCGGTAGCGAAAGAGGTTTACAACCCGAAAGCCGTCATCCCTCACGCGGCGTCGCTGCATCAGGCTTGCGCCCATTGTGCAATATCCCCCACTGCTGCCTCCCGTAGGAGTCTGGGCCGTATCTCAGTCCCAGTGTGGCCGGTCACCCTCTCAGGCCGGCTACCCGTCGACGCCTTGGTAGGCCATCACCCCACCAACAAGCTGATAGGCCGCGAGCCCATCCCCCACCGAAAAAACTTTCCCCACCACAACATGCGTTGCAACAGGAATATTTGGTATTAGACCCCGTTTCCAAGGCTTATCCCAAAGAAGGGGGCAGGTTACTCACGTATTACTCACCCGTTCGCCACTAATCCACCTAGCAAGCTAGGCATCATCGTTCGACTTGCATGTGTTAAGCACGCCGCCAGCGTTCGTCCTGAGCCAGGATCAAACTCTCCACAAAAAACTGTGAAGCATGACTAGCTCCAATAAAATGCGCACACAACAAATGCACACGCCACACAACCAACCAAACAACCCCAAAAGGCCATCCAGCCAGCCATGCACAACCAACCAGCATCTCTACCAGCCAGTCACAACCAGCATCACTGCCAGTCAAAAACACCAACCACAACCCACAACCACACACACCCATATCGAACACGTGTTTGATTATCGAGTCGCGATCAGTGCAAACACACCCACCAACACCCCCCACCCCACACACATTCGAACATGTGTTTGATGACCGGGTAGTCAGTGAATTGTCCGTAACAATAACACTCGACACACTATTAGACTTTCAACCACCACACCCACACCCCACCAACAACCAACACTCAGCCAGTCATCAACAAGGAGAAGCGGACCAGAACTCTACCACAACCACCCACCATCTCGCAACCCCACCACGTGAGACCCGCAAAACAACCAGACGATCACCAGAACAATTCCAGAACCCGTCACACTCGAACACAACCAACAACCCGTTTCCCCTAGCATTCCCTGCGAAAGACTTACCGTCCCCCACCAGTTTGCCTAGTGAAACCCTCACCACCCCGCCTCTTTCAAAGCGTTCCAGTGCTTGTTGCCGTGTCCCGGCGACAGGTAAATACACTACCCACCCACCCAACCACCGTCAAACCACCAACACGAGACCCCCCTCACACACCCACAAAACCCAACAACCACAACAAAAAATCAACCAAACAACTTTGACCATCCACCAATTTCGCACCCAAACCAGTGTGAACCGAGCATCCCGCGAATATCTCCGACACCCCGCAACACATCAAGAAACCCGCTAATTGAGTCCCAGATCACATTGGGAACTGTCCGGTAATCGCCGCAAGAGGTCTGATCAACCAACATCGCCACCGCAAAGACTCCTCGGACGAGCTGTCAATAATCGATTCAGCCCATCAAACAGCTTCGGGAAATGGCTTCCGAAACTGTCAGGTCACGATTCAGCAATCAAGTATTTTCACCTATCAGTACTCAACACAGAACCTCCGGGCTGCGACCGCAACCTGCCGCGACGCCGTCGTCGTCAATGCTCGCAAGTCTTTCCAGATACAAGTAGCCGGTTCACGGAAGTCCGGATTCCCGTAATGCCCTCTCCGGTTATCCGAACGGGAGTAAAGAGCTACGTCATGTTCCTGTGGCTACCTGGAACCTCAGGCAGAGTTTCACAGGGCCCGGCCACCTTGCGATGGCCGGGCCCTTGTTTTATATCGAGATCCCGCTAATATGAGCTGAAATATCGGCTAAATCCGTTGTTCAGAAGCTACCTGGCCCCTGCCGCAGCTCGAACTCAGTGGAAGAAGTGGCGGCAGCCGGTGAGGTAAAGGGTTACGCCCGCCTTCTGGGCCGCCTCGATCACTTCACCATCTCGAATCGACCCGCCAGGCTGTACCACGGCGCGCACGCCGGCCTCGGCCAGCACCTCGAAGCCGTCAGCGAAGGGGAAGAACGCGTCCGAAGCAGCCACGGCGCCGCGAGCGCGCTCGCCAGCCGCACCCGCACCCGCACCAGCGCCCGCAGCGCCCGAACCCGAGGCACCCAAACTATTCGCCCGCTCCACCGCCAGCTTGCAGGAATCCACGCGGTTGACCTGGCCCATGCCCACGCCTACGGTGGCGCCGTCGTTCGCGAGCAGAATCGCGTTCGACTTCACCGCGCGCACCGAGCGCCACGCGAACTCAAGGTCGCGCAAGGTCGCCTCGTCTGCGGCTTCCCCGGCGACGAGCTGCCAGTTGGCCGGGTCATCGCCCTCGGCCTGGAAGTTGTCGCGCTCCTGCACGAGCACCCCCCCGCTCATCGGCTTGATCTCGCGCTCCTCCGCGCTGGCCGAGGCCACGAGGATGCGCAGGTTCTTCTTGGTGCGCAGGATCTCCAGCGCCTCCGGCTCATAGCTCGGCGCTGCAATCACTTCGGTGAAGATCGGCTTGACCTGTGCGGCCAGCTCGGCCGTCACCTCACGGTTCACAGCAATGACGCCACCATAGGCGGAGACCGGATCACAGGCGTGCGCCTTGCGATGCGCCTCAGCCACGTCCGCCCCGATGGCCACGCCGCAGGGATTGGCGTGCTTGATGATCGCCACGCACGGCTCGGCATGGTCCCACGCGGCCCGAATCGCGGCATCGGTATCGGTGTAGTTGTTGTAGCTCATGGCCTTGCCACCGAGCTGTTCGGCGTTTGCCAGCCCGCCCTCGGCGCCGTCGGCCACGTAGAGCCCGGCGGCCTGATGCGGGTTCTCGCCATAACGCAGACCCTCACGCAGCTTCCACGCTCCGCCCACGAACTCGGGACTGAGCCAGGACGCAACCGCCACGTCGTAGGCGGCGGTGTGAGCGAAGGCCTTCGCGGCCAGGGCGCGGCGGGCGTCGTCCTCGAAACCGCCAGCGGCAACCGCCTCCACGACCTCCGGGTACTGCGCCGGATCCACCACAATCGCCACGCTGGCGTGGTTCTTGGCGGAGGCTCGCACCATCGTCGGCCCACCAATATCGATCTGCTCGATGCACTCGTCAAAGTCCGCGCCGGAGGCCACCGTGTCCTGGAACGGGTAGAGGTTGACCACCACGAGATCAACGGGAGTGATGTCCAGCTCCTCGAGCTGTGCGCGGTGCGATTCAAGGCGGCGATCAGCAAGAATACCGCCGTGCACCTTGGGATGGAGGGTCTTGACGCGTCCGTCAAAGCACTCGGGGAAACCGGTGATCTGGTCGACGGGAGTCACGGGAACACCCGCGGCCTCGATCGTCTTGGCGGTGGAGCCGGTGGAAACAATCTCGCACCCGGCGGCGTTCAACGCGGCGGCAAGTTCGGCCACCCCGGTCTTGTCATAAACGGAAATGATGGCTCGGCGCAGCGGAATTCGCATGTCAACCTCTCGATTCGGCAGTAGATGCACTACATGTGTGCCGAATCGCCCAGGCGCGCGACGTCCGGTGAGGTTGCCGGCCACTCCCCGATGGTTGCCCATCTTCGAAGACCGCTAATCACCGCAGTCTTCTACGCCAGTCGTGACCAATTTCAGATTAGTACGCGAGGTGCCGGTACGTCGTCGTCGTTCATACAACGGGACGACGACGGCGCGGCAGCCAACAGTCCGAACCAGCCAACAGTCCGACGCGGCTCACCCGAACCCGCTGGCCGCCAACTGCCAATCAGGCGCCGAATCCGGCCCGACGTCCCTCGACCCACCAGCCCTCTCGAGCCATAATTCCGACGCAGTCAACCAACTGTTCGCGCTCGACGCCCTTGATGCGCTCAAGGAGTGAATCGACGTCATCCCCGTCAAGAACAGGGCACGTGACCTGCGAAAGGATCGCGCCGGTGTCCACGCCCGGGTCCACGACGAAGAGGGTCGCGCCGGTGATTTTCACTCCGTAGGCGAGTGCGTCGGCGGGGCCGTGCACGCCCGGGAAGGACGGCAGCAGCGCGTTGTGCGTGTTGATGACACGGTGCGGGAAGGCCGCGAGGAAGTCGGGGCCGAGCAGTTTGAGGAAACCGGCGAGTACCACGATGTCCGGCTGATAATCGGCGACGACGTCGCGGATCGCCAGGTTCCAGGCGTCACGGTCGGGATAGTCGGAGAGTTTCTCGATGAAGGTGGGGATACCCGCTTCGTTGGCGATCTCGAGGCCGCGAGTACCCTCACGGTCCGCACCGACGGCGACGATCTGGGCGCCGTATTCGGGATCCTGCGAGGCCTTGAGGATTGCCTCCATATTGCTGCCGGTTCCGGAGACCAGCACAACGAGGCGCGCGGGAGTACTGACTGGACGAATCTGCTGACGCTCTGTAGTCACACGTGGAGCCTAACCCGTCGCGCGGGCGGGCGGCGCGCCATCTTTATCCGTGGGAAAGCGCTTGGCGGGATAAAGCGAGCGCGCAGTGGGTCAGGTTCCAGACGATGCGGACGGGGGCGTTGTAGCTGAGTGCGCCGAGTGAGAAGTATCCGCCGAGTAGGAGGTGGCCGCGGTCGGGGTGGTCACCGCCGACTGAGATGTCACGGCAGAGTAGGCAGTCGGCGAGGTGACGGCCGAGCGAGCCGTCGCGGCGTATGGCGCTGTCGCAGCGGACGGTGGATTCGACGAGGAAGGGTTCGCCGGACTCACCACCGTTGGATTTGTCGACGGCGAGTTGAACGACGGCCAGTTCGGCGATGACGGGTTTGACAACCGGTTTGACGACGGCGAACTGAGCGACGGCCAATTCGGCGCGGGAGAAGTGGCAGTAGCTTTCGACGCGGTGACATTCGGTGCCGCCGAATACGAGGCCGGGTCGGGGCGAGAAGGCTCCTCAGAACCGGGCTCAACCACCGACTCTTCAGCCACCGACTCTTCAGCCACCGACTCTTCAGCCATCGGCTGCGCCGCATTATCCCCGCTATCCCCACGGTCCTCGGGAATGATTCCGCGGCGCGCGTTGATCTTCTGCCGCACAATCTCACGCATCTGATCGTTGCGGAGAACGAGACCTAATAACAGCCCGCCACACGTCTCCAAGGTGAGAATCAGAGCGAAGAGCGGCGGGTTCACACCCACCTCGGCCATGCGCTCCGGGCCAATGCCGCCACTGGCCAACGCCCCCAATACCGCCAGCAGCAGCATAAAGAGCCCGGTTGTCCCGAGGCCATATATTGCGAGCTGACGCAGAGTCGGGAAGTTCTTGGCACGCCACAGTCCGGTGACAAGGCCCAGCAGAATCGGGAAGGCCAGCAGCCACGGGAAGGATACTCCGGGTTCAGGTAGTGCCCCCAGCACCGGCAACGCCGGCAGTGGCGCGGCCGTGACAGAAAGACTGGAGAAGTTGCTCCCGCTCCCCACAACGAAACCAATCCCGCCGATGTACGCCATCGCCCACACCACAATGTTGGGCAAATAGAGCAGCTGCACGAGGCTCAGCGAGATGGTCCCCACGGCCCCGAGCACGTAATAGCTGTTGATCTCAACGATCGTGCTCCATCCCAGGACCACGGCCACCACTACGCCAGCCAACGCTGCAATAACGATCCCCGCTAGTATCGGGCGCATCATCTTCCAGCACTCGCCCAGCAGCGACCACGCGCGATGTTCCGGTGGTTCATGCTTCCACCACGAAGCCAACGCGCTGACAGCCACCATGAACATCGCCCCGAGAATTCCCACGAGGCGGAACGAATCCGGCGAGGAAAGAAGCGACAACAGAGCCGCCGTGACTCCGGCGGTAGCTGTGGCGGCGCCGACGTCGACCCAATCAAAAATCGGTGCGCCGCGCATGAAGTGACGGCACAGCAGCCACGTACAGCCCGTTACCGCGAGGGGCATGAGGCCCACGCTGCCGCCGTCGACGCCGAGGGGCGCCCCCAGCGCGAGCAGCCACACCGAGGAGCCGAGCCGGGCCGCGTCCTGCCACGGCGCATCACCCAACATCGGCGACGACGCCGCCAACACATAGGACAGGACAGCAAGAATCACAACCGTCACCCAGCTCAGGGCCAACGGCTGTACAACGGCCAGGGCCGTCGAAATCAATCCGCGTCGTTTCTCGTTACTCATCACAGTCCATGGTTCCCTGAGGCGCTCGCACTCCGTGTCTGAAATGGGTGGCGTGTCGCTCACTGGCTGATTGCTGCTCCAAAGATCCATAGCGCAAAACATCCAAGAATGTGGCCTAGATCTCTATAATTGGAAGTGTCCGAACTGCCACATCTCTCAGCAAGGATAACGATGTATCTAGGAATTTTGGACACGCCCGAACTGGCTTCAGCGGCTGCCGCGCGGATCGTCCTCGCAGTCTTCAAGAAAAATCCGAACGCAATACTCGGAGTCACCACCGGTTCAACCCCCGAGGGGCTCTACGCCGAACTGTGCGCCGCCCACGCACGCGGCGAATTCACCCTCGCGAACTCGCAGGCCTTCGCGCTGGACGAATACGTGGGCATCTCCGCCGACCACTACGAACGCTACCGCAACGTCCTACGCCGTGAACTCGTGGGCTCCCGCAACACCGGACTGAAGAACGAAAATCTCTACTCGCCCAACGGGCTCGTCTCGAACTCGGAAGCCGTGGCCACACAGTACGACCGCGCCATCAAGGACGCCGGCGGCATCGACCTCCAGATCCTCGGCATCGGCTCCAACGGCCATATCGGTTTCAACGAACCGGGTGGCTCGCTCGTGTCCCGCACTCACGTGACACCGCTGTCCCGGCAAACCATCCTCGACAACGCCCGATTCTTCGGCCACTACCCCCGCAACGTCCCGAAAACCTGCATCACCCAGGGATTGGGGACGATCATGGAAGCCCGCGTCCTGCTCCTTCTCGCCTTCGGTGAAAACAAGGCCGAGGCGATCGCCCAGCTCGCCGAAGGTCCCATCAGCGCCCGCTGGCCCGCCACCATCACCCAGATGCACCCTGAGGTGTACGTCGTCACCGACGCCGCAGCCGCCTCCCAACTCGAACTGACGGAACTGTACAAGGAGCGCTGGGAGCTCAAGTTTGGGGCATGAAACCGGGGTTCGGGCGTGAGAACAAGGCGCGGATTCGGACGTGAGGGATTGTGAGTCATGAGCGGACAGAGCGCGGCCCGGCAAGATATTGTTGCAGGCAAGAATATCGAAGGAGCAAAGATGCGAGTAGTCCGCGGAGAAGTACGCGACGGATTCGGTGAGATTGTTGGTTCCGGACTGGTTGTGAACGACGACGGCGAACTGGTCGAGGTACTGACAGGGCCCGGTGAGTCCGGGGAAAGTTCGTTATTGGGCGAGGCCGGGGTTACTTCGGAACTTGTCGGCGCGTTCATCGTTCCCGGGTTGGTAGATGTCCACTGTCACGGCGGTGGAGGGGCGTCGTTCCCTGACGATCTCGATGAGGAGTCGATTCGCGCGGCGATTGCTGCCCATCGGGGCGGAGGAACAACGGCATTGGTGGCCTCGCTGGTCTCGATGATCGACCCGCTGCCTGCGATCCGGGCACTGGTACCTTTCTGCCGCAGCGGTGAACTTGCCGGCATCCACATGGAGGGACCCTTCGTGTCTCCTCATAAGGCCGGGGCGCAGAATCCCGCCGCTATTCGCGGCGGCGATCTCGCCGAGTTGGAATCGTGGCTGGAGGCCGGCGACGGCTGGATTCGCACAATGACCGTGGCGCCGGAGACGGAGAACGCGGTTGAGGTTGCTCAGATGTTGCTTCGCTATGGTGCGAAGCCGTCGTGGGGGCACACCGCCACAGATGGCGCCACGACGGCGGCGGTATTGGCGGCGACTTTGGAGTATGCCGCCGAGATCGGGTTTGACGGGGTGCCGCAGACTGCCACCCATCTCTTCAATGCCATGCCCGCCATCAACCACCGCGAACCCGGGCCAATTCGTGAACTGATCCAGGGAGCGCGACGCGGCGAGGTGTCCATCGAACTTATTGGTGACGGCGTGCACCTGGCGCCCATTCTCGTTGAGGACGTTGCCGAGTATGTGGGTGGTTCGGGTGCTGGTGGCACGGGTGGCTCGGGTGCTGGGCAGCTTGGCAGCTCAGGCACCGGGCAAGCTGCCCGTCTCTCCACCATTCTGGTGACGGATGCGATGGCCGCAGCGGGTATGCCGGAGGGCAATTACCAGCTCGGCGGCTTGGACGTTGAAGTCAAGGATGGTGCCGCGCGGCTTGCCGGAAAGGACACCATTGCCGGGGGCTGCTCGCGGCTCGCGGAGCAAGTGGCGTTCCTCGCCGGGCGCGGAACGTTGGATCTTGGGCAGTTGGTCCGGGCCACCGTTGCGGGGCCGGTGCGAGCGGCATCGTTATTGCGACCGGGCCGTGAGGCCTCAGGCGTGACACTGACATTCGAGCCAGGAACGAAGCCAAATTTCCTTGTTCTTGACTCGCAGCACCGGGTTGTCGAGGTGGTACGCGAAGGCGTGACGGTCGGGTAAATGACTCCACTGGGCATGTGCGCAACATTTGACTGCATATAGAGCACGGGGTGGGCCGTTTTCGGCCCACCCCGTGCTCTATATGCAATGATATGTATCCAAACTTCCGTGCTTTGAGGATATCCCCCTCGCAGAGTACCGAGAAAGCAAAGGGTTGAGCTTTTCGGAAAGGATTGAGTCGGCGGAAGCTCTCCGCGGGCTCAATCCTTTGCCAGGGGCTATCAATTCTTTGGCCAGTGGTTTCGTTGATCGAAAGCTCTCGTAAGCATGTTTCCACTGGTCATACGGTGTTTCGGAGCGATCTGGTCACCCCAGGTCAGATTCGATCTTTCCAGTAACCGGGCTTGCGGCGGTTGTGAGCGTAGGCGACAACCACCAGATATGAGTCCTCGATGTAGTAGAGGATTTGGTAGGGAAACGTCTTCATTGTTCTTTGCTGGACTACTGGTTCCCGGTTCCATCCAGGGTAGACGTGGGCAATGTTTGGCCAGTCAAGAAGTTGGGCAACAGAATCGTCGATGGCGTCAAGGAAATCTTCGCCAAGTCCGGGCTGTTCATCGTCATACCAGCTGGCGGCATCAAGGAGTTCTTCGTGAGCTTCGGGGTGCTCACGTTTGCGGAGCCTCACTTGCGGCGTGCGATCAGTTGCGCGCGAATTTGCCGGTGGGACTCGTCAAAGTCAAGTAACTCGACTGCGCCGCTACGAATGTCGTCAATACGCTTGCTCAGTTCGTCGCGCCAAGCGGCCTCTACCTCGGCCTGAGGTAAGTCCTCAGAACGCGTGTCTAGGTTGCGAATGCCGCGCTGAAGTATCGCCGCCTGTTCGTGACGATCTAGGGCCATAAGCGCCTCTTCAACCTGAGCCATAGTCATAGACATGCAACCAGTTTACGACAGAGCCCAAATGCATAACAGGCGCAGAGTCTTCGAAGTCTGATTCCCAGGCATCGCGCTCCAAAGAATCCTTCAGAGTGGTGACTCTTCTTGGGCTTCGGTGAAGGGTGCTCGGTGCTTTGCATTGCCGGATTTTGTCTAACAACTTAGACAAGCGAAAACAGGGTATGCCCTGCCTCCTTCTGGTAAGAATGGCTGTGACTCACCTTGTCAAATTCACGTTAGTGTTTACGCTTGCGGATTCCCTTCAGGGATTGGATTACTGGCTTTGTGGTGGGTCACGTTCATTGTTGTCGGGTCCCCTAAGGAGTGGAGATGTCCGCGAAAAGAAGAGACCGGGCGGGTTTGCCGCCGGGTCGAAAGAGAATCACGAGAGGCCTGGCTGGCTTGCTAGCATTCGGGCTGATGTTCTCCGGGGGGGGTGGCAGCCACTGCTTTAGAAAAGCCAGTTGCTAACGACGACGTCGCTGCAACAGTTGAGCCGGACAAGACTCCCGTACCGGTTGAGTCTGAGAACCCCACACCGGCAGAAGCACGTGAAGTGCCGGGTGGTTCTGGTGAGTTGTTAGCTCCGGAGCTATTAGAAGGATCTTCTGATGAATCCGGTGCGAGCGATGATGACGCTGACGGGTTTCCCGCCGATCTGATTGAAGACTTTAGTGCAGTTAATGGTAGTGCTCCCGGTGGATTCTCTCAGCAGTCGTCAGCCAGTCCATCTGCGATTCATAATTGGCCAGGAAATTGGACAAATCCGACGGTCGTCTCGCGTTATAACGACTGGGGTTTCAACATTTGCGGTGGTGAATACCTTGCTGGCCTGGCGCATTTAGGTGCTGATTCGCAAGGTGCGCCATCTGGGAGCGTCGTCAAAGCGATTGGCTCTGGCACTGTCAAAGCCATTGTTGGTTATTCCACTGGGCAGGCTGCGATTATCCAGCATAAGTCGACTGCAGGAGACTTTGTGGCTGTATACGGGCATATTAATCCGACCATTGGTGTTGGTGCGACGGTGTCAGCTGGAACTCAATTGGGAACGGTCACGTATTGGGCGCCCAGCAATAGCCATTTGCATTTCTCAGTAATACCTGGTGCCTACAGATCGGGCATGCATGTGTGGGGTGCTCGTAACTGTGCTGCTGGCGAGACCGGAAACTTTGGATATGTAAATCCACTCCCCTGGCTTGCCGCTAACGGTCCTGCAAGCTCTAATCATGATCCTCGAGGTAATCTGGACAGCGCCGTAGGTGGGATCGGAACAATAACGTTTGGTGGCTGGGCGTTTGATCACGATGCTCCTTCGACCTCATTGGGCATACATTTGTACATTGGTGGCCCCGCTGGCAGTGCAGGTGCAGAGTTCCACACGGGAATAACTAGCGTTCATAGGCCAGATGTTGCGGCAGCCTTCCCGGGAGCTGGGACGAATCAGGGTTTTGATATCTCTGTAGTGACGGGAAAACGTGGACGCCAAAAGGTCTACGTCTATGCCATCAATCTCCCTGCGGGGAACAATCCTCTGATCGGAACCGCTGACGTAACTGTTGGTGATCCGAATCCGTTTGGGAATCTAGATTCGGTGGTTTCACCTGGAGTAGGAAAGATCAAAGTTGCAGGGTGGACTTTTGATCCGAACGCTCCAAAGAGTCCTGTCGTTCTTCATGCGTATGTAGGTGGCCCCTCTGGAACTGGCGAGTTCCATGACCTTGGCGCAACGAACGTACTTCGCGAGGATATTCCGCTGAAATATCCACAAACGTCTCCTAACCAAGGATTCGACGTCACCTTTGATACCAATAAGCGAGGGCGTCAGGTTGTTCACGTTTATGCGTTGAATGTTAGTGGAACGCCCGGAGACAATGTCCTTATCGGATCATCTACGGTAACGATTGATGAAGTAAAGAACTTCCCCTCAGTCCCTATCCCGACCATTAATGGAACTGCGCAAGTTGGCGAAACGCTAACGGTACTACCTGGGGATTGGATTAACGGGACATCGTTGACGTATCAGTGGCTTCGGGATGGTTCCGTGATTAGCGGTGCGACGAAGACTAGCTACACGCTGACCAATGCCGATGTTGGTAAGCGCATTTCGGTCACGGTCACTGGCAGCAAGGCAGGCTACACCACCACATCCAAGACCTCGGCACCGACAGCGAAAGTTCAAGCGAAAGCCATAACCAAGGCCGGCTGGGTCTTGGAGGATGGCAAGTGGTACTACTACGTCAACGGCGTCAAGCACACTGGTTGGCTCGCCTCCGGTGGAATCTGGTACTACATGAATTCCAGTGGCGTCATGCAAACCGGCTGGGTTGCCGACGGTGGCACCTGGTACTTCATGAGTTCCTCGGGAGCAATGAAGACCGGCTGGGTCTCCACCGGTGGTTCCTGGTACTACCTGAAACCTTCCGGCGCGATGCATACGGGATGGCTTCACCTCAGTGGCTCGTGGTACTACCTCAAGCCAAGTGGTGCCATGGTCACAGGGACCTATGTGATTGATGGAGCCACACACCGCTTCAACAGCTCGGGAGTCTGGCTCGGATAACACCAGCCACCAACCGGATCGGTTCCTCTGAGTACGACTCACGAGAACAAGTGTGGGGAGGAGACCACGTCAGTGGCCTCCTCCCCACTGCAACGTAAGTGAGCCCCCGGCGTCGGCGTTCCAAACGAGTGATAGCCCGGTAAAGGATTGAGAGCAAGCAAAAGGTTGAGCTTTTCGGAAAGGGTTGAGCCCGCGGATAGCTTCCGCGGGCTCAATCCTTTCCCAGAAACTCAATTCTTTCCGGAAGAACTCTTCCGAATAGTCTTCGTCCGGGTGATCGTTCCAGGTGGTCTGGAGGTTGCGCAGCGGGCAATGCCCCACCACGCAACCTCTGAGTACGACTCACGGGAACAAGGGAGGGGAGGAGACTCATCGAAATGGGCCTCCTCCCCACAACTACTTTCCCGCTACTTTCCCGCGAGCAACTCGCGAGCAATCGCGGCCGTCTGGCTGGGGGTGCGACCAACGCGCACGCCCACCGCCTCCAAAGCCTTCTGCTTGGCGGCGGCAGTACCGGAGGAACCGGAGACAATGGCTCCGGCGTGCCCCATGGTCTTGCCTTCGGGCGCGGTGAATCCGGCAACGTATCCCACAACGGGTTTGGTGACGTGCTCGGCGATGTAGGCGGCCGCGCGCTCCTCGGCGTCGCCACCGATCTCGCCAATCATGACGATGAGTTCCGTCTCGGGGTCAGCTTCGAAGGCCTCCAGCGCATCAATGTGCGTGGTGCCGATGACGGGATCGCCACCGATGCCGAGGCAGGTGGTGAAGCCGATGTCCTTGAGTTCGTACATCATCTGGTAGGTCAGCGTGCCGGACTTCGACACCAGCCCGATGCGCCCGGGGCCGGTGATGTCCGCGGGGGTAATACCCACGTTCGACTGGCCGGGGGTGATGATTCCGGGGCAGTTCGGGCCCACCAGGCGCACGCCCTTCTGGGCGGCGTAGGAGTAGAACTGCGAGGAGTCGGCGACCGGAACACCTTCGGTGATGATCACGACGAGGTCCATATCGGCGTCCACCGCCTCAATCACCGCGTTCTTGGTGAAAGCCGGGGGCACGAAGATGACGGACACGTTGGCGCCCGTTGCTTCCTTGGCCTCGGCCACCGTGCCGAATACCGGGATGGAAACCGTTCCGGCCTCGCGCTCTTCCGCACCCGGGCCTAGCGGCTCCACGTCGAAATCAACGGAGGTACCGGCCTTGCGCGGATTGACACCGCCCACAATGTTGGTGCCTGAGCCAAGCATGCGGCGCGTGTGCTTCTGCCCCTCAGAACCGGTCATGCCCTGAACGATGACCTTGGACTGCGAGTTGAGAAAAATCGACATTCTCAGTTTCCTTCCTCGGCGTCCACTGCATCCAGCGGTCCGTCAATTGCTACTCCAGCGGCGAGCTTTGCTGCCATGGCGGCGGCGTCGTCCATCGTCTCGACCGTGATGACGAGCGGATGGTTGGCCTGCGCCAAAATCCTGCGGCCTTCTTCCACAGCATTGCCATCGAGGCGAACGACGATCGGCTTGGTTGCCTTCTCGCCCAGCAGCTCGAGAGCGCCCACAATTCCACCCGCCACCTGGTCACACGCGGTGATTCCGCCAAACACGTTGACGAACACGGAACGCACTTCCGGATCGGACAGGATGACGCCGAGCCCGTTGGACATCACTTCGGCGGACGCGCCGCCACCGATGTCCAGGAAGTTGGCGGGACCAACGCCGTACTCCTCGCCTGCATAGGCGACGACGTCGAGCGTGGACATCACGAGACCGGCACCGTTGCCGATGACGCCCACCTCGCCGCGCAGCTTCACGTAGTTGAGGCCGAGCGCCTTCGCCTGCGCTTCGAGCGGATCCTCGGTGGCTTTGTCCACCAGCGCCTCGTGGTCCGGGTGACGGAAGTCCGCGTTGCCATCGAGGCTGACCTTGCCGTCGAGCGCGATGATCTCGCCCTCGCCGGTCAGTACCAGCGGGTTGACCTCCACAAGGGTGGCATCCTCAAGCCGGTACACATCCCACAGCTTCTCGATGACGGGAACGACCTTGGCGCCAATCTCCGGTTCAAATCCGGCCTTGGCCACAATCTCTTCAGCCTTGGCGCGATCGATTCCCACGAGCGGGTCCACAGCGACCCGCGCGAGAGCTTCGGGACGCTCCGCCGCCAGCTGCTCGATCTCCATGCCGCCTTCCACCGAGCACATGGCAAGGTATCGCCGCTCAGCGCGGTCCAGCAACAGGGAGAAATAGAACTCGCGCGCGATGTCAGCTCCGGCTGCGATCAGCACGCGGTGGACCGTGTGGCCCTTGATATCCATACCCAGGATCGCTTCGGCAGCCTCACGGGCTTCCTGCGGGGTGCGGGCCAGCTTCACGCCACCGGCCTTGCCGCGCCCGCCGGTTTTTACCTGCGCCTTCACAACGACGAAATTCGACGAACGCGAACTCGTTTGCGATTCGGAGGATGAGGAAGTTGCCTGCGGGCTCTGCCCCTCGACGACGAGGCGACCCCCGAGGTCGATCGCCGCCTGCTCCGCTTCTTCTGGTGTGGTTGCGACGATTCCGGGAAGAACGGGAACTCCGTGCTTCTCGAAAAGGTCACGAGCTTGGTACTCGTAAAGATCCACTCGTGGTGTCCTTTCTGCTGTCGAAAATCTCGACGTCAAGATATATCGAGTCTACCCAACTTTTCGGCGACATCACGCGCAAATTCGCCTGTTTTCTGCAAAATGCTTCAATCTCAACGTAGTCCTTACACGCCGTTTACTTGATGGAAACCAACTGAAGAGGAGGAGCAGGCAAAAGGCGTGGAAAATGGGCCGGATACTCCCGTCCAGATCGCATGGCCACAACTCACGACGCCTACACCCCACCTAAATCTTCTCCAGCGGAGCGAACCGAAGCATGAGGCGCTTGGTGGTTCCGGAGCGGAAACGTACCTTCGCCACGGTCGATTTACCGCTGCCCTCGAAGGACACAACCGTGCCGGTCCCGAAACTCTTGTGCCGGACTGAGTCACCAACAGAAAACCCTTGGGTGAGCAAGTCCTCCGCACTGTGCGACGACGACGCCACCGCCTCCAGTTCTTGGGTGCTTCCGGTGGATCCTTGGGCGCTTCCACTCGTTCGCTCGGCCAGAGTTCGCGCCGATTCCTCCGGTTTGCTTGCTCCGCTTGTAGTGCTCGCGCTACTCTCAGCACTCACACCGAGCTTGCCAGGCACGAAACCGCGTCCGCTTCCCAGCACCGGGCCGTCGGTATCGTCGGTCCAGCCTCCCTTGCGGCCCCGACCGTACGATCCCGAACGATTCCATGAGTCGTTTGAGTCGGACGAAAATCCGCGAGATGAATAGCTGGAGCCGCGCGAACCAGAACCATAGCCCGAGCCATACCCCGAACCTCCGTATCGGCCGCCGCCGAACTGCGCGGTGCTATCGTCCCACGAGCCACGCAGCACCTCGTGGCTGGACTGCTCACGGCGCCAGTCAACGAGTTCCCGCGGAATCTCTTCCAGGAATCGCGAGGCGGGGAACTCCTGTGGCACTCCCCAGCCGGAGCGGGTGGCGGCGCGGGTGATGTAGAGCCGCTGGCGGGCGCGCGTCAACGCCACGTAGGCGAGGCGCCGTTCCTCGGCCAGTTCCTTCGGGTCAGCGAGGGAACGCATGTGTGGGAAGGTGCCATCCTCCAGACCGGTCACGAAGACCACCGGAAATTCGAGGCCCTTGGCGGTGTGGATGGTCATCAGGGTGACCTCACCTTCGCCGTCCTCTCCTTCGGCAAGCTGATCCGAATCGGAGACCAGCGAGACCTGATCGAGCCAGTCCTCCAAGGTCCCCTCGGGATTGAGCACCCGGAACTCGGCAGCCACCGAGTGCAGCTCCGCGAGGTTCTCCAGACGCGACTCGTCCTGCGGATCCTTCGAGGCCCGCAGCATCTCCAGGTAACCGGCGGCGTCCAGCAACTCGTCGAGGACTTCGGCCGGGCCCGCCCCCTCACCTGCCAGTTCGCGGGCCTTCTCCAGCATCTCGACGAAGCCAGTCATAGACTTGCGGGCCCGCGGCGTCAGTCCGAGAACCTCGCCGCGCCCGGCCGCCGCGGCCTCAATCGGGTGGGCAACGTCCGCGAGCGCCGCGCCATACGACACCCCGTAACGCGCCGCGTGCAGCGCCACCGCTTCTTCAGCCTTGTCCCCCAACCCACGCTTGGGCATATTGAGGACGCGGCGGATGGAGACCGTGTCATCCGGATTCGCCACGGCGTGCAGGTAGGCCATCGCATCCTTGATCTCGCGCCGCTCGTAGAAGCGCGTTCCACCAATGACCCGGTAGGGAATGCCGGAGCGGACGAACATATCCTCCACCGCGCGCGACTGCGCGTTGGTGCGATAGAAGACGGCGATATCTCCGTACTTGTATCCCGCGGTGTCCCGCAGATTGTCGATTTCCTCCACAACAAAACTGGACTCGTCCGCTTCCGAATCGGCAACATAACCGACGAGCTTCTCCCCCGTGCCCTGGTCCGTCCACAGGTTCTTGGCGCGCCGCTTCGGGTTGTTCGCGATCACCGCGTTGGCTGCGGAAAGAATCGATTGCGTGGAACGATAGTTCTGCTCCAACAGAATCGAGGTGGCCTTCGGGTAATCCTTCTCGAAGTCCTCAATGTTACGGATCGTCGCGCCACGGAAGGCGTAGATCGACTGGTCGGCATCGCCCACCACGGTCAACTCGCCATGCAGCGCTTCATCGAGGGGCCCGGTGAGAATCTTGACGAGCCGGTACTGGGCAGTATTGGTGTCCTGGTACTCGTCCACCAGAATGTGGCGGAACCGCCTACGGTAGTGCTCGGCAAGATCCGGGTTCACGGAGAGCAACTGCACGGTGGACATGATGAGATCGTCGAAGTCCATGGCATTGGCCTCGCGCAGCCGCTTTTGGTAGGCCGCATAGGCCTCCGCCAACACCGTGGAAGCCTGGTCCTCCGCCCGATCCGCGGCCTGACTGGGAGTGACAAGATCATTCTTGAGGTCCGAGACCTGGCGCGAGAGAGTCTTGGGCGGATAGGCCCGTACATCCACATGGTTCTCGCGGCACACCATGTTCATGAGCCGCTGCGCATCCGTCTGGTCATAAATGGTGAACGAGGAGCGCATCCCCAGCGTCTTGTGCTCGGACCGCAGAATCCGCACGCACGCCGAATGGAAGGTAGAAATCCACATCGTGCGCACCACGCCACCGAGCATCTGCTCCAGGCGCTCGCGCATCTCCTTGGCCGCCTTGTTGGTGAAGGTGATGGCAAGAATCTCGCTCGGCCGCGCCCGCCCGGAGGCAATGAGGTGGGCGATACGAGTGGTGAGCACGCGCGTCTTGCCCGAGCCCGCACCAGCCACCACAAGTAGGGGGCTTCCCGAATGGACGACGGCGGCGCGTTGCTGCGGGTTCAACCCCTCCAGTAGTTTCTCGGCTCGGGCCATGTCCGACGGCGGCGCGCTGTAACCGGATCGATAGCCAGCCGGAGCACCGTCACCTGCGGGGGCGCCGGACCTATAACCTGCGGGTTCACCATCACCGTAGGGGCCAGGCTCAACCGCACCATAGGGACCTGGCCCAGAGTACCCATTTCCAAACTCGCCGTATTCGCCCGAGTATTCATCAAACGCGGGAGGCTCTTGGCCTGGATCGAAAGGCGGTTCCTCGCCTGGAGCGAACGCTCCACCAGCACCGGCAGCAGCTCTCGAGGCGTAGTCTCGCGGGCTGGCATTTGCTGGCGATCCACTCGCAGGACCGGGGCTCATGGCGCCTTCCGGCGCGGCGGACTGCTCACCCGAGGTGGCTCGCGCGATGCGCGCGCGCAACTTTTCCATCGAGGCGAGATAGGCTTCACGGGATGCTGAATTCTGTGTGCTCATAGCGTCTCCTAGCCTACGGCACCCCTCCCACACATTCCGCGTGGTCTTAGAGATCCCACCGCTCGGGTATGACCAACGAGCGCAACCGCGGCGGCGCCGATGGCCAGACCCATCGGCGCCGCCGCATTTAGCCGAGCAGCTCGGAGACGTGCTCCTCCATCGATTGCGGAGTCAGTATGCCCACTTCTATCGCGATGAGTGTCCCCTGCGAGTCAATGAAGTAGTGCGAGGGCACAGCCATGGAGCGGTAGAGCTGGCCGATGCTACTGTTCGTGTCCGCGATCTGTGCAAAGGTCAGCTTCAGCGTGCTGGAGTACTGAACGACAGCGCTGGGAGAATCATTGATGAACACGGAGACGATATCGATCTGGTCGCCAAACTTCTCCTGCGCCTCCTGAATATCAGGCATCTCTGCACGGCAGTTGGAGCACCAGGTGGCGTTGAAAACCACCCACGTGGGCTTACCGGAGGCACCCAACGTAAAGTCCGTTCCATCCAAGGTTCGTCCCGTGAACACGGGAGCGGCCTTCCCCACTTCAGGAGCAGGAAGATCGCTCTCGGGCAGATCCACCGCCGAAACCTGACCGGTGGTTTCATCGACTGCGGCCAGGGCGCCGTCGTCGTCACTACGCCAGAATCCCACGAACCACAGGCCCGCCAGAACCAGCGCGGTGACAACGCCCAGCACCAGCAGATTGCCCCAGGTGGAGTTGTGAATCCGCTGCCAGAGGCTCTCACGAACCTCCAAGCCCCGCGCCGGTATTTCCGAGGAACCGACAATCTCCGGGACACTCACATCCGACTCACGCATACGAGTGCAAACCTCCAAAGAAGTGGTTGCCGAAGTAGGCGAAGAGAATGGCCAGGAATCCCAGCACCAGCAGCCAGGCGCTGCGCTTGCCCTGCCAGCCGCGCGTCACGCGAGCGTGCAGATAGGCCCCGTAAATGAGCCAGGTGACGAGCGCTGCGGTCTCCTTCGGATCCCAGCCCCAGTAGCGGCCCCACGCCGTGTTCGCCCACACCGAGCCCAGAACAATCATGAGCGTGAGCAGAGGGAAGGTGACGGTGGCGGACTTGTAGCCGATGTCGTCGAACACGTCGCGGGCAGGCAGACGACGCACCTTCAGATGCGGATAGGCCAGGTACACGATGGCAGCACCGAAGGAGACACACGCCGCACCGTAGGCAAAGATGGCAAACCCAACGTGAAGAGTAAGAAGCAGATTGTTTTGCAGCGCCGGAATGAGCGGGCGCACCGAGGTATCCTGCGACATCGCATACAACGTCAGCGCGGCCGCAACCGGCAGCACCACCAGCGAGAGCGCCCGAATCTGGTACACGAACTCCGCCACAATGTAGGCGCCCATGATGCCCAGCACAAAGGACACCGCGAACTCATGCTGATTCGCGAACGGACCGTAGCCGGTGAGCGACATCCGGATCCCCAAGTAGACGAGGAATGCCACGAAAGAGATCACCGTAAATCCGGTGGCGTAGAGAGCCAGCCCACGCGGCTTCTCGCGCCCAGTATTGCGGCGGGTGCGCACCGGCGCACCGCCGCCAGGTTGTGACGGGTCACCAGCTCGTCCCGGCCCGCGAGCGCCAGACGAACCTCCTCGCGCGGGCGAACCAGCCCGCGAGCGCGCACCGGCCTCAACACTCTCCCGCATTCGCACCGGTGTGCGCGAACGCGAGTTGCGCCCGGTGATCACCACCAGATTGCAGATCAATGCGAGAATCACAAATACAAGTGCTGCGGCCAGAATGAACTCGTTGAGTTCGAGGATCTTATCCATGATTTTCCTCCTCGGTGGGAACTGCGGCGAAGTAGAGATCATCGTCGATCTCCGCCACAATGTTTTCGAATAGGCGCTGGTAGGACGTATCCAATCGCGCGACAGAACCACAACGCACTCGGCCGGCTTCTTCGCCCGCGGCGTCGTCGACCCGGATCCACATCCTGCGATACGGGAACATAAACGTGATGCACATGCCCACAACGAGCAGCGTGGAGCCGACCCACATCCATGGGGTGCCGGGATCGTTGCGCATGCGAATCCCGGTGTACTGGCGCTCGCGGTCGAAGGTGAAGCTGTATTCGGCGAGCTGGACGGGCTGTCCCTGGGTGGCGAGGCGGGTATCGATCGGCTCGCCGGTCTCGGTGCCCAACGGGTACAGCTCGAAGAGGGCGGCACCGGCGGGGACGGAGGAGTCGGTGCGTCCGGAGGCGGCCGTCACTACGACCACCTCGTACTTCAACTCGGGTAGTTCGAAGAGGCCCACCGCGTTCGCACCCTCCTGCGACTTCCAGCGCATCGGGATGGAACCCTCGAACACCGCCTGCCCGCTGGCGTCACGAACCGTCACGTCCGCGGCGATCCCGAACGAGGACTGGTGGTAGCGGAACCCCTCGTACTCCAACGGGTTGTTGACGCGCACTTCCTGTGTGGCGACGACGGCGTCACCCCGGCGCAGCTCCAACTGCGAGACGTAGTCCGAGGGCCGGCCCTCTTCGGTGTAGCTGTCCTTGAAGGAGGTGGCGACGAGCGTCAGCCCGGTGCCGTGGCCCACCTCCACCTCGCGGCCGATGGGCGCGGCAATATCTTCTTCGATACCCCAGGTGGAACTGATGACGAAGGCCAGCAAAATGATGATGAAACTGATGTGGGCGATGACGGTTCCCACGCCGGACCAGGAGTAGCGGTCGGCGTAGAAGGAGTGCTCGGGATCCTTGTCGTCTACCAGCACCCGGAATCGGTGGCGCTTGAGGACCCCGCGCACCACCTCCAGGCTCTCCTCGCGCCCCAGCGTGGTGGGGGCGCTGCCGCGATAGCGGGCCTTGTCGAAGAACTTGGGAACCACGTGTACGCGCGGCCGATGCACGCGCTGCCACAGCTCGGGAATGCGGTGGGTGGTGCAGGCGGTGATACTCAGCCCCAACATCGCGACGACGACGTAGAAGCCCACCGACGAGAAGACGTGGAAGAACCCCAGCGCATTGAGGATGGGCACCCAACCGCCGAAGTTCTCCTTGGCCGCGGCCAAGAAACTCTCCAGCTGCGCCGGGTCGTCGTAGACACCCGGCCCCGCTTGCATGATGACGGAGCCAACCACCGCGAAGAAAGCCATGAGGAGAATGAGGATGAGCCCGATCGTCTTCGAGTAGAAGAAGCGGTAGATCCAGTGAAAGAGTTCGACGACGGCGACGTCATTCTCGCTTCCTGCTCCGCCTCGCGGGGCAGTCTCCGTCTCTACCAGCACGCTCGCGCCGCTGATGCGTTCTGAGTCACGTTCGGCCATGGTCTCTCCTCATTAAATCTTCACCCAGCTGATTGCGCTGAGTGGTGCAAGCAAATCGGCGATCATCAGGAATCCCATGGCAACCATGAGAATGCCGCTGACGATCTGGAAACGTCGGAAATGGCGGCTGAGGGCGCGGACCCGGGTTTGCAAGCCCGAGACCCCCAGAGCCATGAGAATGAACGGCAGCCCGAGACCGGCGCAGAACACCACAAGCAGTGCCAGCCCTGAGACTGCGGTGTCGCGGGTGAGGGCCATGCCCAGGATCATGCCGAGAACCGGGCCGATGCAGGGCGACCAACCAGCCCCGAAGGCGAGTCCCAGCAGTGTCGAACGCCCAATCGTGGGGGCACGGCCCGACGTTGGTGCTCCTCCCAAGCGCCGCGTTCTCTCCAGCGCGGGAATCCGCAGCACCCCCATCGCAAACAGCCCCACAAGGATGAGGACGATCCCGCCCACGATCCGCAGCGGTTCGCGCAGATCCCCCACCACCCAGCCGATGAGGGAAACGGCCGCCCACATGGACACGAAGACCAGGCTGAATGAGGCCACGAAGGCAAGAGCATTGACGAGGGCACGCGCGCGTGGATGGGTTGTTCCGGCGGCGGTTGCCATGGTGGTTCCGGAGGTGGTGTGGGTACTGGTTGAGGCGCCGGTCTCGGGCGCGATGATGGTCTCAGACCCGGTACCAAGCCTTGTGGGACGCCACGTGGCCTGCGGTGCCACGCTCACGCGGCCTCGCTCCACCACCAGGAGATTGGCGACGGCGGGCATCCCCGCGAGCGCTGAGCGGGCAGACGTACCGGATCTGGTCGTAGTTGCGTCAGAGACGATGTCGCTGGCACATGCTCCTGAACCGACTGCACCAGAAGTTGCTGCACCGGATGAATCCCCGGCGAGGTAGGCCAGGAATACCGGAACAATCGGGAGGAAACACGGGGATGCGAACGTGATGACCCCCGCCGCGAAGGCCAAAGGAAGGGTGACCGAATCCATGACGCCTCCTATCCGGCGGGCTCTGATCCGGGATCAGCGGGCAGCTGCTCGGTTTCCACGCCCTCCTGCGAGGAATCAACGGGGACCTCCCCGGACTCCTCAGGAGCCTGCTCCGGCTGTGCTGGTTGTTGCTCCACACCAACCGAGTCCTGCCCAGGATCGGTATCCGTGAAGCCCTGGAGATGCATCGAGACCGTCTTGGCCATTTGTGATTCCGGATCAAGATCCACCACGCGCTGCCAGGCTTCCTTGGCCTTATCCATCTGGGCGGGATCCATGGAAAGGTAGCTGAATCCCAGGTTGTACCAGGCAGAGACATTATCGGGCGCCAGCTCGGTTACTTCGAGCCAGATCACCTGTGCCTTGTCAATGTAGCGATCATTGAAGTAGAGCACCCCGAGTTCCAGGCGCTCCTCAACAGCCTGCGGATTCTTCTCAATTGCCGAGGTGAGCTCGGCAATTCTTGCGGCAACTTCACCGCTCGCGGCCGCGCTGCTCATCGTGGGTGTACTACCCACTGCCGTGTTCTCCGCCTTGCCCTGACCGGCAAGTTTGACACCACCAACAATTCCCACAATGAGGAGGGCGACAAGCGCAAAACGTGCCCCGACCGAGAGCCCTGCCCAGCCGCGCCGGGGCGGCGCCGATACACCGCCAGAAACCCTAGCTGCAGAGGCGGATGGCGCCACGGTGGCCGTATCCGATGCGTCAGACCTCGCAGGACCCCGTGCACGTGAGGCGCGGCTCGTCACACGCGATCTCTTGGCTCCCGGCGTCCGCCTACGCTGGAGGATGTCATCTTCACCCTCCATGTCGTTATAGAAGTCCTCGGACTCGTCCTCCTCGGTGACAACCTCAATATCACTTGCGTCCACGAACCCCACCACCGGCGAACCGGGCGTTTCAGAAGCCTCGGGCCGGGACGTCGTCGTCGACCCTGACGAACCTTCTTCAGGACTACTGGAGGCGTCCTCAGCGGCCCTCTGTGCGACCAAAGAATCAAGGTGTTCCCGCTGTTCCCGGGCCCACTCAGCCAACTCGGCCGGGGCTGCGTCGAGGTAGTCGCGAAGAACATCGATGGACTCGGTGGGCAGCGAGGCGAAGGAGCCCGCGCCGCCCACCGTCGTGTCACTCACTCGTACCGCCTTGATTGTTCCTCACACTCTCGGCGAGATTGGCGGTGGTGATATCCGAGGCTGCGAGTTCCTCAGCTGTCGCTCCCTTGAGGGCCAGCTGGCCCTTGCGAGCGGCATCCGTTGCCTGATTGAGGATGCGCTGCGTGTAATCCGGGGCGTGGAAACCGTAGGAGTTCTCGGAGTAGACGTAATCAACGTAGAAGCTGGACTTGTTCTGGAACTCGCGGGCAAGTTCGATCCGCTCCACGGGCGTGCCGTCGCTCTGAGCCTTCTCCAGATCATTGATGAGCGCTACCAGAGCGTCCATCGCGATGTCGCGGGACTCGATGAAACGATCCTGAATGGTGGCAACCCGCTGCTCCAACGTTCCGTCCCCGGTGTTGTTGTGGCAGGTGCCGCAGGAGGCGTTGATATCCGCGAGCGGCGAGGTGATGTGGTGATTCGTCACCTTCATGGCACCCTCACGGGTGTAGTTCATGTGGCAATCTGCGCAGGTCACGCCATTCTCGGCGTGCACGCCCTGCGCCCAGATGTCGTACTCGGGATGCTGGGCCTTGACGATCTGAGCTCCGGTACGCGCATGCGTCCAATCCCGGTGCCCATCCTCCATGTAGTATTCCCAGATCTCGTCGATATCCAGGCCCTTGGACCAGGGGAAGGTGAGAATCTTGTCCTCGCCATCGAAGTAGTACTCGACGTGGCACTGAGCACACACGTAGGTGCGCATGTCCTGGTGGGTGGCATCGCGGTTAACGTCATAGTCCGCGATCCCCTCGGAGGCCTTGAGCGCAGCAATTCCACGCTCGAACGCAGGACGGGTGATGCGGAGGGCCATCGTCTCCGGATCATGGCAATCAATACAGGAGACGGGATGCTCGGCATACTCCATGGCTTCCTTCAACGGGATCTTGCCGATGGCCTCAAAGCCAGCATTCGTATCGCCGTTGCCCAACTCCTTGTAAATGGCAGGCATCGAAGCGTGGCAGTTCAGGCAGGTTCCGGGCTGCTTGAACTCCAGGTTACGGCGAGTGTACTGCTGATCAATCGTCATGTACTCATGGCCGCGCGCATGCCGATAGTCGACGGCAAAGGCGTAGCCATCCCACATCGTCACAAGACGAGGATCCTCCTCGATCTTGGAGGACGCTACCTCCGTACGGGGATCGCCCTCCACATTGTGGGGTTGAAGCGTGCCACCGTGACGCGACGGCGTGAACTCAGCCGTTTTCTTGTACATTTCGTACTGAATCGGGAAATTTTGCCCCCAGATCGCCGGATCAACCGTGTCCTCGGTCTGGTCCACAACCTGGGAGAACGTGTTACCGCTTTCCTGCTTCTTGCTGAAGACATCAACGAGAACCATTGCCGTCACGAAGGTGACGACAGCCGCAAGTAGTGTGACCAGCAACAGAATGACAGGGCGCTTGAAAAGTTTGGGCTTGGAAGATTGAGTCTCGCTCATGGCCCTCTCCTACTCGTGTCCAATACCTGCGTGGCAACGCACGCAATCAAAAACTTCTCCATCCGGGGCACTGCCCAGATGCCTGATGTCCGAAGTAATATCCGCGTGGCAGTACAGGCACGCTTCATTCGTCACGGCGAGGCTGACCTCGCGGGCCTCAATGTTTTCCGGATGCCATCCGGTGGTGAACTTCAAGCCATGCATGAAGCCGTTCTCGGCCTTGACGAAGTACTTGTGGACGATGTTGTCGTGAGGTAGATGGCAATCAGAGCACGTGGCCACGTTGGAATGGGCTCCAGCCGTCCATCCGTGATACTGCTCCTCCATGATGTGGCAGTTGATGCAGGCAGTGGGATCGGTGGAAAGATACGAGAATCCTTTGGCGTACACAAAGGTGTACAGGACGAGCCCCACCATCGTTCCGACAGCAAACATGGCTACCAGAGCCGCCACGAATGGGGCGGACCACCTGCGCTGCCTTCTCTCCTCAGCCATGGTGCCGATCCTCTCTGATTCGACATCTGCTCCTCGAAATCAACCCCTCATCGGGGCGTTTCCGATACCTCGAGCGTATGGTGTGAGAGTTGCTTCTTCCAGCTATTACGGGCACAAAAACACTGAAATTCCGGGAAAAAATCGCCATTGATTTTTCACGGGGACCTACGTCCCAATTACCGACAAGGTGTCGCTAAGATGGTGTTTGGAGCGGCTCCAGATAGGGAAGTGAGAAGGAAGTGACGTGCCTTCGAAGAGAGAAATGGAGGGCCGGGAACGTAGCGTTCCCGGCCCTCCAGGCAGTCCATGCACTCCAGTAACAGCCTTTAATAGACCATGAAGCCATGGCTTCGGAAGATCTCGCGAGCTTGCTCAACCTGCTCCATCGTTGGCGGCTTGGTGTCCTCCAACTGGTAAGGCATGCCGAGGCTCTCCCACTTGTCCCGCCCCATCTGATGGAACGGGAGAACCTCCACGCGGCTCACACTCGCCCAGCGCTCGGCGATCTCTGCGGCCTTGCGGATGTTCTCCGGATCGTCAGTCAATCCCGGCACCAACACAAAACGAACCCAGATCTCAATCCCGCGCGCAGCCAGTCGATCGCCAAAATCGATGGTGGGCTGGAGAGCTCGCCCAGTGGCACGCTTGTACGTCTCGGGATCGCCGGACTTGATATCCAGCAGCACCAGATCCACGTTGTCCAGCATCTCATCGCTGGCGTGACGCCCCAGGAATCCCGAGGTGTCGATGGCCGTGTGTACGCCCATCGCCTTCGCGCCCTTGAGAATCTTCAGCGCGAATGCGGGCTGCATGAGGACCTCGCCACCGCTCAGGGTGATGCCACCACGCGTGGCACGGAAGATCTTCCGGTAGCGCTTGATGCGCCGCAGCAGATCCATGGCCTCGACCGGTTCACCATTGCGCATGGCCATGGTGTCAGGATTATGGCAGTACTGGCACTGGAGAGGGCAGCCGGAAAGGAACGTGGTCATACGAGTTCCCGGGCCATCGACAGCCGTGACCAACTCCCACGAGTGAATCGAACCCAGATCACCCGAGCGCATGCGCTTGAGGCGATCCGCGTGCTCCAGATCGGTCAGCTCAATGAGACCAGCCGTGCCCGCACCATGCGGACGGGCCGCCGGCGACAGGAAATCCTGGTCGCCAGCGGCCCCATAAGCCTGAGTATCACCCAAAGCCACACCTACCTGAGCGGTCACGCGGACTCGTGGAAGGTACGGGAAAGGACGTCGAGCTGCTGCTCCTTGGTGAGCTTGACGAAGTTCACCGCGTAGCCGGAGACGCGAACCGTGAGGTTCGGGTACTTCTCCGGGTGCTCGATGGCATCTTCAAGAGTGGCGCGATCGAGAACGTTGATGTTGGCGTGGTACAGACCCTGCACACCGCCGTGCTCCTCGCGGGCTGCCTTCATCGAGGCCAAGCGCTCTTCGTAGGACCTTACTGCCATGGTTGGCTCCTTTTCTGACTTGTGGTCGCTTGCTAGTTGAGCACCCCGGGGAGGATCGATCATTGATCCTCCCCGGAGCAAATGATCAGTTCTGCGGTTCGAAGATGCACTCGTCATCCGGCACGAAGCCGGCGTCGAGAATACCTACGAGGTTGGATACCTGCTCCTCCTTGGTGCGGCCAAGGCCGGAGGGGGTGATGGTGTTCGTCAGCGAGATGCCGTCGAGCGCGTCGTGGTAGTCGAGCTTGCCCACGGAGAGCATCGAGGCCACCATGCCGTGGCTATCGTGACCGTTCTCCGGGTTGGCGCCCGGTGCGAACGGGGTGCCAGCCCTGTGACCGGACGGGAAGTTTCCGGTGGCCTTGCCGTACACCACGTTCGAGGTGATGGTCAGCACCGACTGGGTCGGGATGGCATCACGGTACATCGGCTTCGACTTGATCTTGGTCATGACGGTGTGAACAACGGTTGCGGCGATATCGTCGGCGCGGTCGTCGTCGTTCCCGTAGGTCGGGAACTCGCCCTCGGTCACGTAATCAACCACGAGGCCGGTCTCATCGCGAACAGGGAACACCTTCGCGTACTTGATGGCAGCAAGGGAGTCGGCCACGATGGAGAGCCCGGCGATACCGCAGCCCATGGTGCGGATGATCTCGGAATCATGCAGCGCCATCTCGATGGCCTCGTAGGCGTACTTGTCATGCGAGTAGTGGATGATGTTGAGGGCCTCGACGTAGGTGCCAATCACCCAGTCCAGCATTGCCTCGTACTTCTTCCACACCTCGTCGAAATCGAGCGGGCCGTCGCCTGCAACGGGCTCGTAGCCGGTGACGACCTGACGGCCGGAGACCTCATCGCGGCCACCGTTGATGGCGTAGAGCAGCGACTTGGCGGCGTTGACGCGAGCTCCGAAGAACTGCATCTGCTTGCCGACCTTCATCGGGGACACACAGCAGGCGATGGCGGCGTCGTCGCCCCAGTTGTCACGAATCTGCGGATCGGACTCGTACTGGATCGAGGAGGTCTCGATCGAGATCGCGGCACAGAAATCCTTGTAACCATCGGGCAGGTTCTCATCCCAGAAGATGGTGATGTTCGGCTCGGGAGCCGGGCCGAGGTTACGCAACGTCTGGAGCAGACGGAAGGAGGTCTTGGTGACGAGGGTACGGCCGTCCTCACCGAAGCCGGCGTCCGACCAGGTGGCCCAGTAGGGATCACCGGAGAAGATCTGGTCGTAATCGATGGTGCGCAGGAAGCGCACGATGCGCAGCTTGATGACCAGCGCATCGATCATTTCCTGGGCGTCCTCTTCGGTGATGACACCGGCGGCGAGATCGCGCTCGAAGTAGACGTCAAGGAAGCCGGAGAGGCGACCGAAGGACATGGCGGCGCCGTCCTGCGACTTCACCGAGCCGAGGTAAGCGAAGTAGGTCCACTGCACAGCCTCGCGCGAGTCCTTGGCCGGACCGGAGATGTCGAAGCCATAGGTGGCCGCCATCGTCTTGAGCTTCTTGAGAGCCTTGATCTGCTCCGAATGCTCTTCGCGGTAACGGGCCCAGTGCTCGGAGAAGGGCTGGTTCGCCACTTCATCCTTGGCACGCAGCTTGTCCTCGATCAGCTTGTCCACACCGTAGAGCGCCACGCGGCGGTAGTCGCCAATGATGCGGCCGCGGCCGTAGGCGTCCGGCAGGCCGGTGATGATGTGGGCGGAACGAGCGGCGCGGATGCGCGGGGTGTAGATGTCGAAAACGGCATCATTGTGGGTCTTGCGGTACTTGGTGAAGATGTCCTTGACACGCTGCTCGGGCTCCAGGCCCGCCTCACGGATGGCCGTCTCAACCATGCGCCAGCCACCGCTGGGCATCATGGCGCGCTTGAGCGGGGTGTCGGTCTGGAGACCAACGACGACGTCGTCGTCTTCGCTAATGTAACCAGCCTCGAAAGCGTCAACATCCGCGGGGGTGTGGGTGTCGACGTCGTAGACGCGGCGCTCGCGTTCCACGGACAGATACTTCTTCTCAAGGGTGTCCCATACGCGGAGGGTCTTCTCGGTCGGTCCCGCTAGGAAGGCCGCGTCACCCAGATAGGGAGTGTAGTTCTTCTGAATGAAATCTCGGACGTCGATAACCTCGGTCCAGTTTCCGGGGGTAAAGCCCGCCCATGCCTTGTCAGCGGCGGTTTCGACGCCAGCGTCGGTACTCTCCATTGTCTGCCTCTCCTGAAGGGGTCCTCGTTAATGGAATTAACTCCATGATCCACCGGAAACGGACTTTTGTCTGGTGCTTTTGGTCCCTATCGGACGTTATTCACCCCACATTATCCGGAAATTCGCTGCTTAAGTGCGGAAATACAGGCTGTGATCATTTGGGTATGGAAGTTGGGACCATTGTCCCTTTTTCGGCTTGCTCTCGCGTTTTTCACGGCTTGTCGACGACGACGTCCGCCACCTTGCGAGGGTGCTGGGCTCCCGAGGCCAGCCTTATCTGGAATTGCTACAATATACGAAGCTCGTCCGTGTTAAATCGCGAAAATAGTTGCGGTCCGGCTTGGCATGGGAGCCTGCGGTTGGCATCTCGGCAAATTCTCACCCTCCCCCGAAGTTAAGCGTTTGACCTGCCATATCGCGCCAGAATGCGCGCGGTGGCCATCTGTCTCGCACCCAATGCGATCACCGCACACCACAACAGATGTTCGCCACCCGGGTACCGTCTTAAAGCATTGACATCCAAGGGCTGCAACAGTATCTCTCCGTGCCCGATGGCACCCAACTCGACTCACGCAGGACATCGTTCACGTACGGACAAGGGAAAAATTAGGCAAGAAAAAGCCCGCCCGCGAGTAAAAACTCGCAGGCGGGCCATCCCCTCAAGACCTCTGAGGAATTATTCCCGTTACTCCCACTCGATGGTTGCCGGCGGCTTGCTCGTCACGTCGAGCACCACGCGGTTAACCTCGGGCACCGTGTTGGTGATGCGGGTGGAGATCTTCGCCAGTACGTCGTAAGGAAGGCGAGTCCAGTCGGCCGTCATGGCGTCCTCGGAGGACACCGGGCGCAGCACGATGGGATGGCCGTAGGTGCGGCCGTCACCCTGCACGCCCACGGAGCGGACGTCAGCCAACAGCACCACGGGGCACTGCCAGATCTCTTCGTCCAGGCCGGCGGCGGTCAGTTCCTCGCGCGCGATGAGATCAGCGGCGCGCAGCACGTCGAGGCGCTCGCGCGTCACTTCACCAACAATACGAATGCCGAGGCCCGGGCCTGGGAAGGGCTGGCGTGCCACAATCTTCTCGGGAACACCGAGCTCGCGGCCAATGGCGCGCACCTCGTCCTTGAAGAGGGCGCGCAGCGGCTCGACCAGCTCGAACTCCATGTCCTCGGGAAGCCCGCCCACGTTGTGGTGGCTCTTGATGTTGGCAGCGCCCTCGCCGCCGCCCGATTCCACGACGTCCGGGTAGAGCGTTCCCTGCACCAGGAACTTGACGTCCCCGCCCTCGGCGCCCAGCGTCTCGATGAGCTGCTTCTGCGCCGCCTCGAAGGAGCGAATGAACTCGCGGCCAATGATCTTGCGTTTGGCCTCGGGCTCGCTGACACCGGCGAGCGCGTCAAGGAAACGCTCCGACTCGTCAATGGTGAACATGCGAATGCCCATGCCAGCGGCGTAATCCTGCTCCACCTGCTCACGCTCGCCCGCGCGCAGCAGGCCGTGGTCGATGAAGAAGCAGGTGAGCTGGTCACCCACGGCCTTGTGCACCAAAGCCGCCGCAACCGACGAATCGACGCCACCGGAGAGCGCACAGATGACCTGCGCGTCGCCCACCTGGGCGCGGATCTTGGCCACTTCGTCGTCGATAATCGAGCTGGAGGTCCACGACGGCTCCAGTCCGGCGCCCTCGTAGAGGAAGTTCTCCAGGGCCTTCTGGCCGTACTGGGAGTGCTTGACCTCGGGGTGCCACTGCAAACCAAACAGCTTGCGCTCGCGGTTCTCGAAGGCGGCCACGGGCGTCTCGGACGTCTGGGCGGTGACGGCAAAGCCCGCGGGCGCCGCCTGCACGGCGTCGCCGTGGCTCATCCACACCACCTGATCGGCGGGGGCGCCGTCGAACAGGCAGGAGCCGCCAGCAACCGTTGCCTCGGTGTGCCCGTACTCGCGGGTGCCGGTGCGGCCGACGGTGCCGCCGAGCGTCTGCGCCATGACCTGGAAGCCATAACAAATACCGAGGACGGGAACTCCGGCCTCAAAAACAGCGGGGTCAAGCGACGGCGCACCCTCGGCATATACCGAAGAGGGGCCGCCGGACAAAATAATGGCGGACGGATTCTTGGCAAGGATCTGCTCCGCGGAGAAAGTGTGGGGAACGATCTCGGAATAGACCCGAGCCTCGCGCACACGGCGGGCAATCAGCTGCGCATACTGGGCGCCAAAATCGACAACGAGGACAGGACCAGGATTCTCAGTGCTCACGTTATGAGGATAACGGCGCGAGCGGCTTTGCGCACCGCTCCCGCCGCACGGTTTGGCCACACTTTTCGCCGCTCGCGTCACTACGTCGCAGCCAGCGGACTTCATTATCATGGCCCCATGACCCGTCCCATCCGCCGCGGCATCGGCGCCCGCTCCCTGCGCGTCACCTCCGAGGGCACCGCGTTGGAGGCGCTCGCACGGCTTCTCCCCCATCGCGTCGAGGACCTCCCCTCCGCCTTCGAACGCGGCGATATTCTCGACGACGACGCCACCCCACTCGCCTCCACCACTCCCGTCACCCCCGGCACCACCCTCTGGGCATTCGACTCCATCCCCGACGAACCGGCCCGCCCCATCGAGCTACGGGTCCTTGCCCGCACCGAGCGCTGGATCATCATCGACAA
Organism: Ancrocorticia sp.; assembly: GCA_047602305.1. GTDB lineage: Bacteria > Actinomycetota > Actinomycetes > Actinomycetales > Actinomycetaceae > Ancrocorticia. Next base: position 3,489,564 of record JASGHO010000001.1, on the reverse strand, counting down.
ACCGCACGGCCTCGCCACCATGCCGCGCGGCGCTCACGTGGCCAGCACCGTCACCGTGGCTGCCCGGCGCCAGTTCGCTAACGACGACGTCGTCGCGGCCCACCGCCTCGACGCCCTCACCGCCGGTCTCGTATTACTGACCACCGCGCCGCAGTGGCGGCGCCCCTACCAGCAGCTTTTCGAGAGGCAGCAGGTACACAAGGTGTATCACGCCGTCGTCGATACCTCAGGAGACTCGTGGCGGGACAACCTGGCGCGGTTCGCTACTGGGCCGGAGGGCGCCGTCGTCGTTCCATTGCGGCTGGACAAACCGCGCGGGTCCCTGCAAACTCTGGTGCGTCCGGAATCGGAGAACCCGAACTCTCTCACCGACATCCGCGTACTGGAGGCCGGCCCCGAACTCGGCAAACTGGAACTGAAGCCGCGCACGGGCAAAACCCACCAACTGCGGGTGACGTGCGCGCATCTGGGGATGCCAATCGTTGGCGATCCGCTGTATCCGCAGGTGCGTGAGGGATGGACGGGTTCCGGGAGCGGTGACGAACCGTTGCAACTACTGGCGGCGTCGCTCGAATTCGTCGACCCGGTCGACGGCCAACACGTCCATATTCACTCCGAACAAACACTGAAACTGTGGTCACCCAGACACTCGTAAGTCACCTCGCGGTAACCCGGACGAAACGCGCGACCAATTCAACACGTGCGCTTGCTCACGACCTTTTACCAATCTGCGGAAACTATGGACCTAAGCCCTAGATATTGTGAGACCATCGGAGGAGCGAGAAATACCCGCCAGCTGACAGGTTCGGACACCTGGACCGAAAGGATTGCATCGTGGCATACAGCGTCTACTTCACGGCAGTGAAAGATAATTGCGGCACTTATCCAGTAGCCAAGGCTTACCTTAAATTCCTCACAACGCAGTACGAGAGGGTGGGCGTCTTTCGTGGCTGGGCCAACGGTCCCATCGAACAGGACCGAGGCTTCCTCAGCTTGCTAGACGTCCTCGGGCGCCGCGATGAAGCAGACCGCGCCTGGGGAACCACTCGCGAGGCCTACGTCAAGAACGAAGATGCAGCCATGACCGAGCTGGTCAAGCGCTACACCGATTACGCCGACGATTTCGACGCCGTCCTTATTCTCGGTGTGATGGATGGCGATCCGATCAACCCCGGTCAGGTGGCTCGTAATGGTCGCGCCATCGCCAACCTCAAGACATCCGTGATCCTCGTGGTCCCCGGTTCTGGCCGCAGCGCCGCCCAGATTATTACCCTGGGCTCGCTGTCCGCTGACGTCATCACCTCCGAGCACGCCCCGCTCTCCGCCATCATCATCGGCTCGGCCGAGGAAGGTGCCGAGACGGCAGCGGCAGCTCTCGAAGCCCACGCTCCGGTTCTCGTTCACTACGCCAACACCGATGCCGTCATCGATGAGCGCGACGCCGAGGTGCTGCGCGCCGCGATGGAGCACGGCTCGGACGTCATCACCCCGCTGAACTTCCAGGCCTCGCTCGTCTCTCGCGCGCGTTCCAACCCGCAGCGCATCGTGCTGCCGGAGTCCGAGGATCCGCGCATTCTCAAGGCCACCGACGAGCTGCTGGCACGTGGCGTTGCCGAGGTCATCCTGCTGGGTGAAGAGGACAAGGTTCGCGCCGACGCCGCCGAGCTGGGCCTGAACATTGATGCCGCCAGGATCGTCTCCATCAACGATGAAGAGCACCTCGCCAAGTACGCCACCGAATTCGCTCGCCTGCGCGAGAAGAAGGGCGTGACTGTCGAGCAGGCCCGCGAAATCGTCAAGGACGTCTCCTACTTCGGCACCATGATGGTGCACATGGGCGACGCCGACGGCATGGTCTCCGGCGCCACCCACACCACCGCCCACACCATCGTTCCCTCCTTCCAGATCATCAAGACGAAGCCGGGCGCCAAGCTCGTCTCCTCCTGCTTCCTCATGCTCATGGAGGACCGCGTCTACGTGTACGGCGATTGCGCCGTCACCACCAACCCCACCCCCGAGCAGCTCGCGGGCATCGCGCTCTCCTCGGCCGAGACCGCCGTCCAGTTCGGAGTGGAGCCCCGCGTCGCGATGCTCTCCTACTCCACCGGAACCTCCGGTAAGGGCCCGGATGTCGACGCCGTCGTCGAAGCCACGGCTATCGCCCGCGAGGCGAACCCCGATCTCATGATCGAGGGGCCGCTGCAGTACGACGCCGCCGTGGACCCGGACGTTGCCAAGACCAAGCTGCCCGATTCCCCGGTTGCCGGCAAGGCCACCGTGTTCATCTTCCCCAACCTCAACGCGGGCAACATCGGCTACAAGGCCGTGCAGCGCTCCTCGGGCGCCGTGGCCGTGGGCCCGGTTCTCCAGGGCCTGAACAAGCCCGTCAACGATCTCTCCCGTGGCGCACTGGTGCAGGACATCGTCAACACCGTCGCTATCACCGCCATTCAAGCGCAGGCCCAGGCCTGATCCTCGCAAGCTGCCGGGACCGATGACCATGTCGGTCCCGGCGGTGCGTTCCCCATCGTCATCCGTACACGCCAAAATCCGTACCCGCCAAACAAGAGAGAAGAAGTCTTGTCAGTACTTGTTATCAATTCCGGTTCCTCCTCCATTAAGTACCAGCTGGTTGACACCGAGACGGGCGACGCGATCGCTCACGGTCTCGTCGAGCGCATTGGCGAAGAAGAGGGCCATATCGAGCACTCCTACAACGGCACCGTCACCGAGCTGAGCGACCCCGTCCCCGATCATGGCGCTGGCCTGTCCACCGTGCTCGCGCTGTGCGAGAAGGTCGGCCCCTCGCTCACCGATGGCTCCATTTCTGCGGTGGGTCACCGCATCGTGCAGGGCGGTAAGTACGTCAACGGCCCCGTCGTGGTCGACGACGACGTGGAGAAGCTCATCGAGCGTCTCTGCCCCCTCGCCCCGCTGCACAACCCGCCGAACCTGGCTGGCATCGTCGTGGCACGCAAGCTGCTCCCGCAGGTTCCCCACGTGGCCGTGTTCGACACCGCCTTCTTCCAGGGGCTCCCGGCCGAAGCCGCCACCTACGCGCTCGACCGCGAAGTCGCCGAGAAGTACGAGATCCGCCGCTACGGCGCCCACGGCACCTCCCACCAGTACGTCTCCGGCCAGGTGACCAAGCTGCTCGGCGAGGGACTCAAGCAGGTTGTGCTGCACCTGGGCAACGGCGCCTCCGCCTCCGCGGTTGTGGACGGCAAGGCAGTCGAGACCACCATGGGCCTGACCCCGCTGGAGGGCCTCGTCATGGGTAGCCGCACCGGCGACATCGACCCGGCCGTGGTATTCCACCTCGCCCGCGTGGCAGGCATGAGCATCGATGAGATCGACAGCCTCTTCAACCGCCAGTCCGGCATGAAGGGCCTCACCGGTGTCAATGACATGCGCGAGGTGTGGAAGCTCGCCGACGAAGGCGACCAGAACGCCAAAGAAGCCATGGACGTGTACGTGCACCGCCTCCTCAAGTACGTCGGCGCCTACGCCGCCGTCATGAATGGCCTGGACGCGCTGACCTTCACCGCTGGCGCGGGCGAGAACGATGGTCGGCTGCGCGCCGCCGTCGTCGATCGTCTCTCGTGCTTCGGAGTGAAGCTGGACGAGGAGAAGAACTCAGTGCGTTCGAAGGAAACCCGCATCATCTCCGCCGAGGATTCCACCGTCAAGGTGCTCGTCGTTCCCACCAACGAGGAACTGGCCATCGCTCGCCAGGCCATGACCGTGGTGTGACGGATTTTTGGTACCTCGTGAGGCGGTTGCTTCATACTCCACCACGGTGTGCCGACATGCTATGAGAAACCGTTGAGGTTTCGGCCGGGGCCGGTTCGCAAAGGCGAGCTGGCCCCGGCTTTTTCGTGAACTAACCAGTCTTCATGAACTAGACAGGATGGGCCAATTCCCAGCCCTATCATTCCTTCACCCCCAATTGATATCATTTATCTAAATCGATATCAGGAGGTGGAAAATGAGCGCAATTACTGTCCGCAACCTTTCTCCAGAAACGCACCGAGCCCTCAAGGCACGTGCTCTCGAACATGGCCGATCCACAGAAGCGGAAGTCCGTGCCATTCTCGATGAGGCTGTCGCTCACAACGCTCCCGAAGGCATCGGTTCCCTCCTCGCCAGAGTCGGTCGAGATGCCGGTATCGAACTCGAGATCGAGCGGCATCACACAAGCAGAAACCTCCCGGATTTCTCATGATTGTTCTCGATACAAATATCATTTCCGAGACGATGCGGCCTGAACCAAACCAGACAGTTGTCACCTGGCTCGACCAGCAGCATCCCCAAACACTCTTCCTCACCACTATTACAGTGGGCGAAATTCGTGCGGGTATCGCCTGTCTTCCCAGCGGAAAGCGTCGCGAGAGACTATCAGAGCTTTTTGAAACCGAGATCCTCAGCGCCTTCTCTGGCCGCATTCTGGGCTTTGACGAACCCGCTAGCAAATCATTCGCAAGGATCCGGGCTTCCATGAGGGCAGCGGGGAAATCCATCGGCGACGTCGACGCCCTCATCGCCTCAATCGCGGACGCACACGGTTTCACTATCGCCACGAGGGACGTGGCCCCCTTCAAGTACGCAGGACTTTCCATCATCAATCCATTCGAGGCGTAGGCTCTCAACACGAAGTTGTGTTCGCGCCTGAGCAATCATGTCGACTACTAATGTTTCGTTCTCCACATTGATGGCTGTCGCGACTACTTCGCGTCTCAAAGCCGAGCCACGAAGGGACACTAATCTACGAAACGAGAATCAGCACATGGAAAGTCACAAGAAGTTGTCAGTTCGACATGCTCTAATGTCCGATCTGGACCAGCTCACCGCACTGAGCATCGAGGTCCAGCAACTTCATTCAAATGCTCGCCCTGATCTTTTTAGGGAACCTAATCCAGAAGCCCTTCGGAAATACCTTGAGAAAGAACTGAAGCTCTCGCTCCACAAAGACCTCAACAAGGACCAAGGAGAGACATCAGTTTTATTCCTCGTAGCCGAGCAGGAAAACCACTCCATCGGCTACCTGCTCGGAAAAACCGTCAACAGGTCAGAGAACCCTTTCCGACATTCAACCCAGTTCTTCTACGTTGATCAACTCGTTGTTGCCAGATCGGCACACAGGCTAGGCATTGGAAGCACGCTCATGAAAGCAGCAGAAATGCACGCCGTAAAGACTGGAGCCCATAACCTCCAGCTCGATTCCTGGGCGTTCAATACGTCCGCCCATCACTTTTTCGAGCAACTTGGTTTCGCCCCTATGAACATCATCTTTGCGAAGGAACTAACAGCCGACTAATCAGCACATAGTCCACACTGCTGTACCAATCCCAGCACGCCACCTTACCCACCACCTACCCTATCGCTTTTCGATAGGATATCGTTATTCGATATGTTATCGAATAACGATAGATCTGCGCAGTCTGGTGCTTTTCAATCAGGACCTAGCACAGGATGGGAAGAACCCACAGAATTTCGTCCACCCAAGAGAACCCAGCGTTTAGCGAGAGAACGTCCAACGCGCGCTATTACAGCTTGGTTCCTCGCAGGCTACATTCTGGCTATCCCATCGTTGTCACTAGCAATCGAGCCGTCCTACGTAAATCGGATGTTAGATTCTCCGCCATTCGTGTTCGGCACAAGGATCATTCAACCAGGACAAGTGCTTCTAGCGGTCGAAGTTGGTGCATTGTTGGCCTGGGCGATGGCAGCCGTCCTGTCACTACTTTCACCCAACAGAAGTAGGCGAGGCAGCGAAGTCCTTCGATATGCCGTACGCCCGGTAACGGGACTGGCAGTTCCTTTTGTTGCCCTCACGTGCCTGGTCTACGGCCTCTTTTCTATCGACGATTACGAGTTCGTCGGCGAGCGAAGCACTGACGGATGCCAGGTGGTCGTCCGATACAACTCCTTTGGTCTGGGCGAGTACAGTGGCGGATTCTTCCTTAAACTTCCCGACCAGGCACAGCTCTACAAGACAAACTCATATTGGGGACGAGACGACCAAGGAGTCGACTATATGGCTGATGACTGGAATGTCAGATGGGACGGGAATCGTGCCACCATCACCGACGACAACATTGAAGCTCAAGACTTCTGGTACTGGGGCGACCCCCACGTCACATGCCCGCCAAGCACGAAGCACTAAGTCTCTCGTACACCCCACTCCGCAGCTACCTCTCACGTCTCATCCTGCATCAACCCCACTACCCAGGGGATTGTCTGTGTTAGATTCGACAAGAGATTGCGCCGATGGGCATGACCCACCAACGCGATCCCCGACTCCCAGCACCCACCCTCTCATCTGGAGGCACCATGTCCCGTTCGCCCCGCTCCAGCCGACGTTTTTCTTTTGCTGCACTCGCGGCCGCGACCATGCTCGTCCTCTCGGCGTGCGGCGGAGACGACGGAGCCGGTTCCGGAAACTCCTCCGGCTTCCAGACCCTCACGGACGGCAAGCTGACGATCGCCACCGGCGAGCCCGCTTTCTCTCCGTGGGTGGAGAATAACAAGCCCGAATCCGGTGAAGGATTCGAAGCCGCCGTCGCCTACGCCGTCGCCGAGGAACTCGGTTTCGAGGACGACGACGTCGTGTGGGTGCGCACCCCGTTCGACACCGTCATCGCCCCGGGCCCCAAGAACTTCGACGTCAACATCCAGCAGTTCTCCATCACCCCGGAGCGCCAGAAAGCCGTTGACTTCTCCTCGCCGTACTACGTGACGAGCCAGGCCGTGCTGACCGTCGAGGGAACGGCCGCTGCGGGCGCCACCTCCCTCGCGGATCTCAAGGATGTGAAGTTCGGCGTAGCCACCGGATCCAACTCTGCCAAGATCATCGAGGACCAGGTGGCACCCAAGCAGGAGATCGGCGTGTTCAACTCCAACGACGACGCGATCGCCGCGCTGACAGCCGGCCAGATCGACGCCGTCGTCACAGACCTGCCCACCGTCCTCTACATGGCTGCGGCGGTGCTGGACAAGGGCGTCGTCGTCGGACAATTCGATACGTCCGAGGGTGGGGACGAATACGCGTTCCTGCTGCCCAAGGATTCGCCGCTCACCGCCGCGGTGACCGGCGCCGTCGATACCCTTCGTGAGGACGGCACCCTGGACGAACTCGCCGAGAAGTGGCTCGCGGAGGGCGCAGGCGCCCCGGTTCTCAAGTAGCGCATTCCTCGTTCTCAAGTAGTCGGCGCACTAACCCGCGCCGGTTCTCAACACTCAGCCGCGCCGGTTCTCAAGTAGCCTGCGCACTAACCCGCGCCGTCCGCGATGAATTCGCGTACCGCACGGTATCCATCGAGCAGGTAATCTTCACCCCATGAGCACGTCGCACCCTCGCCCCAGCGAGATCGAGCTGGAACGCCGCCTCTACCGCAAGAAACAAAGCGCTCGTTCGGTGGTCATCTCGATGATCTCCACCGTGGTGTTTGCGGTGGTCGTGGCCCTCATCGTGGTCAATTCTCCCGGTTGGGAAGCCGTCAAGCAGTCGTTCTTCGACTGGCCCACCGCCGTCGAATTCTTCCCCGGGATCCTGCGCGGAATGTGGCTCAATATTCGCGTCCTCTTCTTCTCGGTGATCGGCGTGGCGATTCTGGCCTCGCTGCTGGCCGTGGCTCGTACGCTGCGCGGGCCCATCTTCGCTCCGTTGCGGCTCGGAGCAGCCATCTACACCGACTTCTTCCGCGGCATCCCCTTGCTCCTCGTGCTCTACCTCGTGGGCTACGGCATTCCCGGCCTTGGACTCATCGAGCGGCGGCTTCCTCCGGAATTCTGGGGCACCATCGCCATTATTCTGACGTATTCGTCCTACGTGGCGGAGGTGCTGCGCGCCGGGATCGAGGCGGTGCATCCCTCCCAGCGGATGGCCTCGCGTTCGCTGGGGCTCAGCTATTACCAGACGCTCCGTATCGTGGTGCTGCCGCAGGCGATCCGCAAGGTGACGCCAGCGCTCATGAATGATCTGGTGTCGATGCAGAAGGACGTCGGGCTCATCTCGATTCTCGGTGCCGTGGACGCGATTCGTGCCGCCCAGATCGCGCAGGCGCAGGTCTACAACTTCACGCCCTACGTGGTGGCGAGCCTGCTGTTTATCGCCATCTCCTGGCCGCTCATCCGCTTCACGGACTGGTATACGGCCCGTACACAATCGCGCGAGCAGGTGGGAGGCACGGTATGAGTTCGATGTTTGGTCATGGCACAGGCGGTAGCTTCGGTCAGGGTAGCGACACTGTTCTGCGCGTCACCGGCCTGCACAAGTGGTTCGGCGAGCGGCACATCCTGAGCGGCATCGACCTCGACGTGGCACGCCACGAAGTTGTGGTGCTGATCGGCGCGTCCGGCTCCGGCAAATCCACGCTGCTCAAGACCATCAATCTGCTGGAGCGAGTCGACGACGGCCAGATCTTCCTCGGCGGGGAGGACATCACCAACCCGCGTATCAAGGTTGACGACGTCCGCGCGCGCATCGGTGTGGTCTTCCAGCAGTACAACCTCTTCCCGCACATGAACGTGCTGGACAACGTGACGCTGGCGCTACGCAAGGTGAAGAAACTGCCCCGCGCGGCGGCCGAGACGCGCGGGCACGAACTCTTGGAGCGTATTCGGTTGGCAGATTTCGCTGGGGCGTATCCGGATCGTTTGTCTGGCGGACAGCAGCAGCGCGTGGCGATTGCTCGCGCCCTCGCCACCGAACCGGAGCTTCTACTGCTCGACGAGATCACCTCGGCTCTCGATCCCCAGTTGGTGGGTGAGGTGCTTGATCTCGTGCGCGAACTCAGCACCGGATACACGATTGTCATGGCCACCCACGAGATGGCCTTTGCTCGCCAGGTTGCCGATCGGATTGCTTTTCTCCATCACGGTGAGATCGTGGAAATCGGTACGCCGGAGCAGATCTTCGAACATCCGCAACGGCCGGAAACGAGGGAGTTCTTGGCGCGTCTGAAGGAGAGCACGTAGAGGATTCCCCAAGCCGTCACGAACGGTATGTGCTCCCGTTTTCGATTGTCGCGAGAGTGTAACCGTGGCTGGCAAACTTAAGTGGCCTCCACAGCGACATTCTGTGCCGCATGCGGCACAGCTTGCCGCTCAGAGGCCATCGAGGAATCACATCCCAGTACTGGCGTGAGAATAGCCTGGCAGTTAGTGAGTTGACGGACGCCCACGAGGCGCCGTCGTCGTCGTGAGAATATCCAACCTACCCAGCAATTCTCCGGAAGCTCCGGCATCTCGATAAGCGTCGTGGGCAAACTCGCGGGTCCGCTCATCGTTGCCACCAAGATATTCACTCTTCACTCGGCCATCCGATCCAAACGTCCAGGCTGGCCGGATCGGCATGGCGCGCGGCTCGATGCCAAGCTGATTGAGGACGCGAATCGTCTGTGAGATCTCCGCGCGTTCGATGCCATTCTCGATGTCGGCGAGGAAGTCGAGGCTCACCCCCGCCGCGGTGGCAAGTTCTTTTTGCGTCAGGTCACGTGCTTCTCGGGCCGCCGTGACGATCGAGGCCAACCTTTGCACATTGTTGATGAAGGGACGGGTGATGAGTGGTTCGGGAACAGACGGGGTACCACCGGTCGATTGGTCATGAGCTCGTAAACGCCCGGTTTGCTGCTCGGTATCGAGCGAGGAGGACCCCTCCCTTTCCTTCGAGGCAAGAACGACCGGGCTCAACTCCAGCGCACGGAGAAGCTGAAGCACCTTCCCCAGTTCAGCACGGGGGTGCCCCTTCTCAACTTCCACAACAAACTTCCGGCTGACACCTGCCTTCGCCGCAAGCGCCTCCTGAGTGAGGCCAGCATTTTTCCTCATCTCAGACACGGCTCGCGCCAAGCGCTCCACGGAGTCAATCGGCAAGTGGCTGTTCATACGCTCATACTACGCGCGGTGTAACCGTACGTACACATGCGGCAAGAGAGAACTCAGATCTTACGCAATGATGCGATCCAAGAGCTTGGTGATGCAAAGCGAGAAGAGCTCATCATCCGCGACATCGTGTGCATGACTCCGTTCGACCTCATGGGAATCTGGTGATCCTGGACCCCATCTTCGCGCCCTCGTACCAACCACCCCCTACCGTAGAAATGCCAGGACTGCGAGGACTCGTCGGTGATCATCCGGAGCCACATAAAGGCCAAGCTTGGTGAAGATACTGCGGATGTGTTTGTTGACCGCAGCTTCGGAAACGAAGAGCCGACTGGCTATCGCGGCGTTGGATCGGCCTTCGGCCATGAGCGACAACACCTCACGTTCACGCGGCGACAACTTCTGGAGAGGATCATTCTGATTTCGTACAAGTTGGCGTACAACCTCGGGATCGATAATAGTGCCGCCTGCTGCAACAACTTGGATGGCATCGACAAAGTCCCGAACGTCTCCAATGCGGTCTTTCAACAGGTAACCAATTCCAGCACCGCCTTGTGATTCAAGTAGGTGCGCCAGGTAGGACTGTTCAATGTACTGGCTGAGTACGAGGACAGGTTGGTCAATGCGTTGCTGTCGGATTGTGATTGCGGCTTGGAGACCATCATCGGCGTTGTTGGGTGGCATACGAACATCGGTGAGAACAAGGTCAGGCGCGAGTTCGCGTGCTGCCTGCACGAGTGCAATCGCATTATCGACCGATGCGACAATCTCGTATCCGAATCGATTGAGGAGTGTCTCAAGACCGGCTCGGAGGAGGGTGTTGTCTTCCGCCAGCGCGATTCGCAGCGGGCGATTGACATGATCGTTGGTTAGCTGATCCGGCATGGGATCTCCATGTGCGCGAGGGTTGGACCGCCCTGAGGGCTGGAGATGCGGAGTCTCCCATTGACAACTGCGAGGCGGTCGGCAAGTCCGGTGAGCCCGTCACCTTGCTGCGGGTCAGCACCACCGACGCCGTCGTCGATAACGGTCAAGGTGAGAACGTCGTTGTGCACATTCGCTTGGATTTCAGCGTGGATCGCACCACTGTGCTTGGCGATATTGCTGAGGAGTTCTGCTGCGACGTAATAGGCGGTGGTCTCGACGTTTGTGGCAAGCCGCGGTATCGAAGCTTGGACAGTCACGGGGATTGCGAAACGGTTTCCTAGGTCTGTGAGTGCGCTGGCGAGTCCGTTATCGGTAAGCACCTGCGGGCGCACTCCTCGCGCAACGTCACGGAGCTCAGCAAGTGCATCCGCGGCTTGCTGCTGAGCTTGTTCAAGTTGCGTTGCCAACGATGAACCTGCGGGCACGTCGAGCTGCATCATCCCGAGGATCAGTCGCAATGATGCGAGGCGCTGTTGTGGTCCGTCGTGCAGGTCTCGTTCAATTCGCACTCGTTCGGTCTCGAACGCGGTGACTAGGCGTTCACGCGACTGCTTCACCTCGGTCAGTTCTCGTCCGAGCTCGGCATCGCGAGGGGCGAGGACCGCGCGTGCCAACGCACCGTGCGCGGCGGCCCACACGGTAATGATGAACGGCGCTGTAGGTATCACGACAGCACCAAGGATCGCCAAGGGCCAGACGGTGGAATCGAGCACCGCTGATTGAATCAGAATGAACGGAACACCGAAAGCGAAGAACAGTACAAGCCCGTCAACCCACCAGAGCCCTAAAACTGAGAGCGCCATGAAACCTAGTTCCCGCCAGGTGACCTGCTCGTTAATTCGCGTGCGAACCCAGTTCTCAGCGCCAGGCTGAGCAGGTTTCACGTGTGGATCAGGCGCGGGGTCAAGATCAATAAGCCGAAGCCTTCTTCGCTCGATAGCGGCCACCGGAACCCCGGCTAATGCCACGGAAGCGAGGATCGCTATTCCCACCAAGACCAGGGTAGTCAATACCCCAGTCGCGAGAACCAACATGAGCACGAGTGCAGTAACCGCGCCGAACATCACCCCGCTGAGAAGATACACCAGCGCACGCCACGGCCACACGGTAGCAACAAACCCCAGCGGGCGCTGGGCGATCGCTTGCCATGCTGTTCGTGCTTCCACCCAAGCAGCTTATCTGAACGGTTCAGGCCTCCGCAGTAGTGCTAGCACTACCTAGACGCTATCAATAACATCAATGTGCGGGGCTTTGGTAACGGCTGGAATGGATACCATGAAATTACGAAAGAGATCCCAGTTCACGGGCACTCCCATGGATATTCAGCCAACATCCTCCGTCGTACGTCTGGTTTCAGCACGCCGTGTCTACGGTCGCGGCGAATCATCTGTGATCGCGCTGGATGATGTGAACCTGGACTTTCACGCGGGTACGTTCACGGCGATCATGGGACCGTCAGGATCCGGGAAGTCCACGTTGTTGCAGTGCGCAGCCGGGCTTGACCAAGTCACAAGCGGCAAGGTATTCGTTGCCGGTATCGAACTCGACAAGCTGAATGAACGCCAGCGAACGCTGTTGCGACGCGATTACATTGGCTTTGTCTTTCAGTCTTTCAATCTGGTGCCCTCCCTCACGGCCACGCAGAACGTCGAACTCCCACTGCGTTTCGCAGGTCGCAGGCCCTCTCCCGCCGAGGTCACAGCTGCATTGACCGAAGTGGGCCTCGCGGATCGAGCGCAACATCGACCCAGCGAATTATCCGGTGGCCAGCAGCAACGAGTTGCACTGGCACGAGCATTAATTACCCGACCGGCTGTGCTCTTCGCGGACGAACCCACGGGCGCTCTCGACACCAAGACCTCCCGCAACATACTGGAACAGTTCAGGCTCATCGTCGATCAGCACCAACAGACGGTAGCAATGGTCACCCACGACGCGGCGGCGGCCTCGTACGCCGATCGGGTGGTCTTCCTTGCCGATGGTCGGGTCGTGGACATCATCGGTCAGGACCCGAAAAAACGCAGAGCAAACGCTGCGTTGATTGCTGCCCATATGGCTCGGCTTGAAGGGTAGGCGCTTCATGTCACGTCTCAGGTTCACGTCCGGTTCGGGCGAGATTCTGGTTATTGCCGCGGCCAATGTGCGAACTCGTTGGTCAAGTTTCATGGGAGCGTTCGTCGCGGTCTGCCTAGGCGTCGCGATCTTGGAGATGACCATGCTCGTATGGACGTCTTCCGCCGCGAAGGTACCGCCGCGATTCGCGGGCACCTCACTGATCGCGGTCGGCCAGACGATCCCGAACGAGAACGGCACCCCATCAGACCTGCTCCCCTGGTCACCGGCAGCAGCCACCGAACTCGTTGACAAGCTGACGGCAGTCCCCGGGGTGGACGAGGCGGTGATTGACCGATCGTTCTATGCCCAAGTGGTTCGCAACGGAGCCCCAGTACCGGCGGGCGATGAGGCATTGACGGCAGGGCACGGCTGGTCGAGCGCCGTCCTTGCCCCCTATGAACTTGCAGCCGGATCGCCACCGGAGCAGCGCGACGACGTCGTCGTTGACCAGCGGCTCGGATTCGACGTGGGCGATCAAGTATCGCTGCTCTTCGTGAGTGGCCCACGCACGATGACCGTTACCGGCCTGGTAGATACTGAGCCGAGCAACGGCGAGCCCGTGCCGCTGGAACGCTCGGTCTTCGTCACTGACGAACTCGCGAGCGAACTAGCGCCGGGAGTATCAGCGATCGGGCTCGTGCTCTCACCCGGAGCCAATATCAACGACGTTCAAGCCGAAGCACAACACCAGCTCGACGGCGCCGGAACGGTGCTTGTCGGTCACGACCGATCAAAGCTGCAACCGCCGTACATTGCACATGATCGTTTCGTCGGCGCGCAACTACTCAGCGCCATGACCGCCCTGGGCTTTTTCGTCACAATATTTATCGTCGCCTCCACCTTTGCGTCTCTAATGGTACGACGACGACAGGAACTCGGACTGCTTCGCCTCGTCGGTGCTCTCCCGAGCCAAGTGCAGCGCATGGTGCTCATCGAATCAGCTGTCACCGGAACGCTCGGCGGCATCGTCGGTGCCGGGCTCGGTGCCCTCGGTGCCCCGCTGCTGGCGAGCATCATGAGACGTATCGAGGTCACCGCCGTGGACTTCAATATCGAGTACACACCTGGGCCAATCCTGATTCCAGTCTTCGTCGGCACCATCGTGGCGACAGGAGGCGCCTGGTTGTCGAGCCGCAGAGCCGCAAGGACAATGCCAATGGAGGCGATGCGATCCGCGAGCGTCGAACGCTCAGCCATGAGCCGTCCCCGCTGGATCGGTGGTGGCCTCACCCTGGGCGCTGGGATCGGGGTCAGCATCCTCACGGCGACGGCGAACGCGGATCGGCGCATCCTTCTCTCGCTGCTGGGAGCCATGCTGTTCATAGTCGCTACTACGCTACTGGCACCGGTACTCATTCCACCGTTTGCACGACTTGTGACCCGGCCACTTCGCGGTGCGCGAGGAGCCGGATCGATGCTACTGCGCGCTGAACTCTCCACCGGTGGCACGCGCAGTGCAGGACTCGCCGCATCGATCATCGCGACCGTAGGGTTTGCCGTGCTGATCAGCGGATATGTGCCAACCAGCCAGGTCGCGTACCCCGCAGCGGTTACCGCACAGTTACGGGGACAGTCGATCGTCTGGCCAAAGAACAAGCCTGGACTGACCGATGCGGAGGTCAACGAGGTCTCAACCGGGCCTGTGGTCCGGGCAGGGCTCGCAACCCGGCTCTTTGTGGACAAACCCGGCCAAGGAATCACAGTCATGGACGGTGTCGGATGGCTCTCTCCCGACGACGAGGGCGTAGACCACGCCGTAGTCTCAACGCTGCTCGCCGAGAAGTTCGGCTGGCACGAAGGCCAAACGCTGGAAGTGACGTTCGCGGATGGCGACACAGAAGAATTGACGATCATCGCGATCAGAGACTTCGAACCCGCAATGGCAGGGTTCTATCTCTCTCGAAATACGGTTCGCGCACATGACCCAACGGCGCTCACCGAATCAATCTTCGTTCCCTCAGAGAATTCCCCAACCGATCTCGGTCCCGGTGCAATTGTGTATGACGCAGAGAGCTACGCCTTAGCCGATTACCAACGAGATTACTGGCTTCTCCTCCAGTTCAGCCTCGTGCTCATCGTGGTTGCTGTTGGCTACACCGGGATCGCGCTGGCGAACACGATGGCGATGTCTCTACAAGGCAGGCATGGGTTCTTCCGAGTACTCAGAATGTCCGGTGGCAGCGCGGGACAGATCGTCACTATCGTTGCCGCAGAAACATTCGTGATCGTCTGCGTAGGTGTTCTGCTGGGGCTCGCCATAGCCCTTCCATCACTCGCAGGAATCGCGGCAGGTCTTTCTGAAACGGTCGGGCAGCACATCACCCCGCAGATCGATATGACAACCACCATGGCTGCGATCCTCGCCTGCTTCACCTTGGCCCTCGGAACCAGCGCAACCATAACGTGGCGATCAATAAAAGCGATGGGTGACCATGGTTAGGCAACCACTCCCCAGGAAACTCTGGTGAACCCCGAATTTCAACTTCGTGAGAAGACCCTATCTGTGACATATGTACAGATGGGGCACGCTAGCAAAGGCGAAACGCCGCGGCCAGGAAATAATAGCTTCGGAATTGCACGTGGCCTGTACGTCACGCACGGGCCCATACTGATTCCGACGATATTTTCTCGGCAAACGTGCGGAGAGTCTCGAAGCTACGTGAACGCCTTACCTAGCGAGGCCCGTAGGCTAGAGGTATGACTGATGACCAGCACTCCGATTCCTACGGCAACCGCGGTGACTCCTTGAACGATCGCGGCGGAAACTCTCGCGATGGATCCCGCGGCGGAAGCTCCAGCAACACCAATGACTCCAACCGTTCTCACCACTCTGGTAGCCGCGATGGCGGCTTCGGCCGCAACAACTTCGGCGGACGGGACAACCGCGACAACAACCGACACGGAGGCAACCGGGGCCGAGGCGGGTACAACCGCGACCAGGCTTATGTGGACCAGCCCCCGCGCCGCCGTGAGGGCCTTGATGACGAACTCATCAGCTCACTCCATCGCCTCGACGGCCGCAACTACGGCTCCTACAAGTCCCTCATCGGCGACTGGGATTTCGGTGCCTTCTCACTCGCGATCGACAGGGTTCAGGCTGATCCCTACGCACCGCCGTCGTCACTGCGAGCAACCGCTCAGCCGGAGAAGATCGGCCTTCCCACCGACCTTCTCGAAACAGCTGACCAGCGCGTTGCCGTGGCCGATTTCCTCAATCGCTCCTTTGAGCGCAATGTTGGGCGTTTCTCGCGCCCCTCGACGATCCAGATTGCGCGCCCCGGCCAGGAGATTCTGCGCCGCTCGGCCTGTACCGTCACCGAGGAGCGCATCGAGCTGCGCTTCCAGGTGCACATGCCGGCACGCGGCCGCACCATCATGGGGCACACCGCCGCTGACATCTTCGACCGCGACCTGCCCGACACCGTCATGGAAACACTCGACTTCGCCCACGAGGACGCCGCTGCTTACCTCCAGCAACTCCGCGAACACGTGGCCGCCTACGAGGACTACCGCACTCTACAGCAGGTCATTAGCGAGCGCGGCTGGCTCGCCTTCGTAGCCGACGGCGCCGTCCTCCCCCGCCGCTCCGGCATCTCGCAACTTCCATTGAGCGACGCGGTCGCTTTCGATTCCCCTGAGGCCCTCCGCCACACCGTGAGCCTTCCCCACGCTGGCGAAGTCTCGGGCATGGCGGTTGAGCCAGGCATCACTGTCATCGTCGGCGGCGGATACCACGGCAAGTCCACCCTTCTCGGCGCCCTGCAGCGCGGCGTCTACGCGCATATCCCCGGCGACGGACGCGAGCTCGTGGCCACCACCCCGAGCGCCATGAAGATCCGCGCGGCAGACGGACGCGCCGTCACCGGCGTGGACGTCTCACCCTTCATCAACCATCTGCCCGGCGGCACAGACACCACGAATTTCTCCACCGAAAACGCCTCCGGTTCCACCTCCCAGGCTGCCGCTATCATCGAGGCGGCAGAACTCGGTTCAAAACTGCTGCTCATTGACGAGGACACCTCCGCCACCAACCTGCTCATCCGCGACGCTCGCATGCGCGAACTCGTGCACACCGACAAGGAACCGATCACTCCACTCGTGGACCGCATCGGCGCCCTCGCGCGTACCCGCGGCGTTTCCACCATCATCGTCATGGGCGGTTCGGGCGACTACCTCGACGTCGCCGACCGCGTCCTCATGCTCGACACCTATCGCTGCCTGGACGTCACGGAAGCGGCCCGAGAGGTCGTCACGAACAACCCGCGCGAGCGCAGCGACGAAACCGATTTCGGGACGACGGCGCCCCGCGTCCCGTTGCGTCCTGCCCGCCGCGCTGATCGCCCCAAGACGAAGGCGATGGGCTTGGAGAAGATCCAGCTGGACAAGCAGCAGGTGGACATCGCGGACATCGAGCAGATTGTCGAATCGGGTCAGACCGAGGCGATTGCGTGGGGTCTGCGTGGGATCCTCGAGAAGCTGTCCAATGGTGAAGCGTCCGTTGCCGAACTCACCACACAGATCGCTGAGCTGATCGGTAGCGAGGGCCTTGACGCCCTGACGAAGTTCGGCGCACGCCAGTGGCCTGCACACCTGGCCGAGCCGCGCGCGATCGATCTGGGCGCGACGCTCAACCGTTTCCGCGGGCTCCGCATCGTAGAAGCTGGCACCGAAGCCACCAACGAGTCCACAGAAGATACAACGCCGAGCACGTCGGAAAACTTCGTTGGTGACACGGAACTGAACGCCGCAAACAAGTCCGAAGCGGGCGCCGTCGTCGGCGAAGAAACTGACGGTACTGACAACCACTCAGAGCCAGAGAACTAATCCCCAACCAACAGAGCAGGGCCCGAGATGAGTTACCCATCTCGGGCCCTGCTCTGTGACTGCGTGCGGCCGTCACCCCACACTGTGCGGCCGCACGCCTCGGCTCCTACGAGCCGGTTTCATCGTCAGTTTTTTGCGATAACGCACCGTATATGGTCAGGACCGGCCAAAATCCGGCACAAAACAGCGATTTCCGGTGCACTATTCACGATTCGTTCGCGTCGCGCTGTCGAATCAGCCCGTAACGCCGACGATCTCGTTTACTTCCTTGCCGACTTCGACGGACTTCCACACCTTGCCGCCGTCGTAGTCAACGATGTGGATGGTCTTGGTGGCCGGGTCGGTCACGTAAGCCATGCCAGCGAGTTCAACGACGGCGGGGCGGGGCGCCTGCCAGTCTTCTGGAACGTCCCAAGCCTTGACCACGTCAATCGAGCGCAGTTCATCACCGGTAGCGGGATCCAGCACTCGCAGCTTGCCGTCGGTGCCGAGAACCAGAACTTCACCTTCGGCGCCTCGGCTAATGCCCTTGCCGCCATATTTCGCACCCGAACCGCCGAACGGATCGACCGACACAAGCGTGTCCTTCGCGGTGTCAATGAGGGCAATCTTCTCAAGTGCCGGGCCCGCCTCGGGGTCCAGCTTGTAGTCGCCCACCACAACATCGTTATCGTCGGCGGCAAAGACCGAGCCGATGCGACCGTAAGAATCGGGCGAGGCGATCTTGTGCGCGTGGTCGCCGTGGAAGGCAAGCACACCATCCTCACAACCGAGCGCAATGACTTCCTCACCGGAGGTGTTCTTGAATGCAGCCTCACCGTGCAGAGCAGGGCACTCATCATTGACGACGATTTCCTTGCCGTCCTTATCGAGAATCATGGCGCCGGTACGCTTCTCCGAATCACCACGCGAGACAAGCAATTCGCCCGCGCTGTTGGCGACGGCGACGCCGTGATGCGCCTTCTCCGCGGTGTACTCGCGAACCGCATGAACGTGCTTGTGCTCAAGGGCTTCGGCCCATTCGGCAGCGTCAACAACGGTGACCTTGCCGGTGGCGTCATCGAAGAAGGCGACGAGCCCGTCATGGACGACGACGTGCGCGGGCTTCTCCGCCTTGAGAATCACCTCCGAGAGTGACGGTTCGCCGGTGTAGTAGTGGGCGTGGTCTCCGTGTGCCTGACTCCAGGTTCCGGCATCAAGCAGTGCCCATCCACCGGTTGTGGTCACGGCAACATGACGACCATCTCCAGCCGGGTTGATGCGATTGAAGCCCTCAAGCTTGAACTCGCCCTCACTCTCCAGCGTGTTGGCATCCAGGATGGCGATACCTCCGTCGTATGTGATGGCGAGACGCGGGGTCTGCGCGGAAGCCTCGGTACCTCCCTCGCTGCCTTCGACGTCGTGTTCGCCCTCATGCTCGCCCTCGTGGGCGGCTTCGGTCTGCTCAGCGGCCGTGGTGGAATCCGCTGCGGGCTTGTCTGCCCCGTTGCCACACGCACCGAGAGTCAGGAGTGCGGCGGCGCTCAGTGCAACAAGGCGGTGAGCTGGTCGAATGCTTCGGTTCATGGGGAACCTTGTGCCTTTCATTTTGAGTTACTCAGGTTCACGTCCGGAGCCGGTGCCCGGGTGGGGGCAACGCTCTCCGGCGTCTGAACAACAGGGTAACGTTTATTGATAACGATTATCAAACGTAAATGAAAGTCGTTCGCATGATGGGATTGATTTGACGACGACGACGCAGTCCGGCAATGACGCAACCCGAAGTGCGAAAGCTTGCTTTCGCAACTGAGGGTCAGGAAGTCGGCTGCGGGCGAAGCCCCACGACGACGAAGCGGCCCACCTGCGAGGTCAGCCCAAGTGTGCCACCTAGCACCCACTACCCACCGCGAATTACATCCGCAGCAACCCAACACTCCACAACGAGCCGCCAACAGAACGGGACATCGACAGAACGGGACATTGACAGAACGGGATACCAACAGGGCGGGACGCCAACAGGGCGGGACGCCAACAGGGCGTCCACACAATGTGATGCGCGTTGATCAACTTGAAAAACTCGACTCGAATCCTGTACAAATGTACAAGTATTGAAGTTGTACAAACGTACAGGAGAATGCGCGATGGCTTCAGAGTCGCACATCACCGCGCCGAGCAAGGGCCGCCGAGATCCCGAGGCTCGTAAACGCGCCATCATTGGCGCCGCCGCCGAGATTCTCATGGAAAAAGGCCCTGCGGGACTGACGCATCGTGCCATCGCCAATCGTGCCGGAGTCTCATTGGGCTCCACCACTCAGTACTTCTCATCGCTCGACGAGCTTCGCGAGGCAGCGCTCACCTCCATCGCGCAGGAAATTGACGCCGAACTCGATGAGATCGCACCGCTCTTCGCCGATATCGATGCGGCCTCCACACAAGCAGCATCCATCATGGCCGAGTTCCTCAACGACTCTCGCCAGGTCCAGATGGAAATCGCGCTCATCAACGCGGGAACCAGTGATCCCGCGATGCGCGATATCGCTGGCCGCTGGTTCGACAGGCTCGTTGAACTGCTCTCCGAGCACCTCGGTCGCGAACGAGCCACCGCCATCGCCATCTACCTCGATGGCCTCACAATCCACGCCGGGCTACATCGCAGCCCAATCGATGAGGTGCAGGTCGCGAACACAATTCGCCATCTCGCCACCATGCCAATTACTGGAGAAACACAATGAGTACACAGACGATAAACCGCCCCGAGTCGCCACAAAGCGACGTCGTCGGCCTGTTTGGTCAAGGCCTGAGCAAGCGCCGCCGTTGGGCAAGCCTCGCCGTACTAACCGCGAGCTTGCTCGTCATCACCATGGACATGACGATTCTCAACATCGCCATTCCTGAAATGTCGCGGGAGCTGCGGCCCAGCTCCGACCAGTTGCTCTGGATCGTGGACATCTATTCGCTGGTCCTCGCAGGCCTTCTTGTTCCCTTCGCAGCCATCGCGGACCGCTGGGGACGCAAGCGCATGCTGCTTCTCGGCTACACCATCTTCGCCGGAACATCCCTGCTCGTGTTCTTCTCGGACACGGCTGGTGCAGTGATCGGGCTGCGCGCCCTTCTCGGGGTGGGCGGTGCCATGATCATGCCCACCACCCTCTCGCTCATTCGCGTTATTTTCACCAATGCTCGCGAGCGCGCCACCGCGCTCGCGATCTGGGCTGCCGTGTCCGGGCTCGGCGCCGCCATCGGCCCTCTCGTCGGAGGCTTCCTACTGGAGCACTTCTCGTGGCACTCCGCATTCCTGGTGAACGTGCCTCTCATGGCGATTGCCCTGGTTGCCGGGGTGTTTCTTCTCCCGGAGTCGCGTGTCCCGAGCAAGGCACGCCTGGATTTCTTCGCCGCACTACTCTCACTGACCGGCATGACCGCGCTCATCTGGTCCATCAAACAGTTCGGCAAAGAGTCGAGCCTGATGGTTCCCGAGGCGCTCATGGCTCTTGGCCTTGCCGCTCTGCTGCTCACCTGGTTCGCCATGCGCTGCTTGCGCAGCGAGTCTCCGCTACTGGAGCTCAGCCTCTTCCGTTCACGCCCCTTCACCGCGGGCATTCTCGCCGCGATGGGCACCACCTTCGCCATGGGTGCGGGCATGCTTCTGCTCGGTCAGTGGTTGCAGCTCGTCAGTGGCAACTCCCCCATCGAAGCCGGAATCAAAATGCTGCCGGTGGCACTCGCGGGAGCCATCGCCTCTCTCGCCGCTCCCTCCCTGGCACGCCTCACCTCGTCGCGGGCGGTCCTCGCCGGTGGTGTGGGTACAGCAGGAATTGGCCTCATTCTCATCGGCCTCCAGCCCGGAGAACTCAGCGTGCCCATGGTGCTGATGGCACTCACGCTCGTAGGATTCGGTACCGGATCGCTCGCGCTGGGATCCGCCATGATCATGTTCGGCACTCCCGAATCCAAGGCGGGAAGCGCCGCTGCCCTGGAGGAGTCCTCGTACGAAATCGGATCGGTCCTGGGCATCGCCATTCTCGGCTCCATCGCCGCGCTGCTCTATCGTGCCCAATTCGAGGCTGGACAACTCCTGAGCCAGCTCGATGCGGGAACCGCAGCAGCAGCCGAGGAGTCCATCGGATCCGCCATCGCTATCGCGAACGAGATGGGCATGCCCGTACTGGCTCAGGAGGCCAGTACCGCCTTCACCCATTCACTCCAGACCACCGGGTTGATTGGTGGAATCATCATGCTGGTTGTTGCAGCGGGCGTCTTCTTTATCACCCCCAAAGGCACGGACGTCTCAGCCGCCCAGCACTGACAAGCCGGACGATCCCATCCGTCCCACCTTGAACCATCGCTCAAATAGAACAAGGAAACGGGGTTGTACGAGGAGGCGAAAAGCCCTCCTAGTACAGCCCCGTTTCTCATCCAACTGAGGAATTATACGTTGTATTTCCGCTGGTAGATGATCTGCAAGACATGCGCCGGGAGCGGATTCACTCTCGGAATCCCGACGTTCAACGCCAAGAAGTCTGGACGATCCTGGCTAGCCCAACCTCTTACACCTCGCGGTTGGCGGTCTTGACGATTGCCGCCCCCAAATCGGCGTACTGATCGCCGTTGAGCCCCGGCCAGCCATGCACAACCTCGCGCCAGGCATCCGGCACCGCGCTCGCACCATAGGCCGCGCCCAGCAGCGCACCGGCAATGGCCGCGATGGTATCCGTATCCGCACCGAGCCGCACGGCGTTCTTGATGCCGGTCACGAGCGCCTCTTCGCCTTCAAGCGCGCGCACCGAGAACACCGCATTCCAGGAGCACTGCAACGCTCCCACCGTGAAGCCGTTCTGATGTGGGTTGAGTTTGCCCGCCTCGGCGTCGTCGATCACTTTCTCCCAGTAATCGCGCGATTCCGGCCGCAACAGTTCAAGTCCCGGCCGAATCGCGGTGCGTCCGGTCAGAACCGCGTTGCGGATGGCCTCCGACCACAGAATCACCGATTCGTCGACAAGCGGGTCGTTGTGGGTGAGGCGCGCGATCGAAACAGCCGCCTGCGCAGTCGCATTTGCTGAATCCAGGAACGTCAATCCCACCGGAGCCGTGCGCATCAGTGCGCCGTTGCCCGCCGCACGATCGGTACCGGCCGAGAACTTCTTCGCGGCGTCCTTGAGCCTGCGGGCAGCGCCACCACGCGCCCCCTCGCCCATGTTGAGGACCCAACGTGTCTGGGTGCCCACATCCGAGGCGCCCTCGCGCAGCCACTTGAGGAAGTTGTCCGCGATCACGTCAATGGTGCTCTCCTTGAGGGGAGACGCACCGCTGGCAAGTGCCTGCGCGATGCAGGCTGCCATCTGGGTGTCATCCGACCACTCTCCGGGAGCGTAGGGCCCGAGGCCACCGCCGATCATCTCAGGTTCTTGCGGCGGCTTGGCAAACTCATAAGGAACGCCCAACGCATCACCACACGCCCCAGCGAGCAATGCGCCGCGCGCCCGATCAACGATCTCAGGAGTCACCTGAACGGTCTGGCGTGCGCCAATTCCTCCCGTTGATTGTGCTGTCATCTCGAACTCCTCCCGCCTGGTCCCGGCATCGGGATCACCAGCCCAATGACCGGGCTGCCAGCCCCGTTCCCGGGGCCCGCCAAAATCACTTGGGGAAATTCTACCGTGATCGCCCTCACATGGGAGCTTGATCTTCCGGAGGTTTTCGCGGCACTCGCGGAAACTGGCTTCCGTGCCAACAAGCCGCGCGAGAACTCGATCCCACGTGAGCGAACCGCGCGAGAACATCCCTTCACAGGAGCTGCCCCGCACAGGAACTACCACCCACACGAGAACAAGCCGTGCGAGCACTGCTACTCGCCTTACGCACTCACCTTCGCCGGAACTACCCCTCGCGGTACATCACTCCCATGCCACCCTCGGGATAGTGCCACTTCAGCGCACCGGGCGCGGCGACAGCCAAACACGTACCGCACTCGAGGCAGCCCGCGTACTCCACGGCGATGGTGCCATCCTCCAGCTCCGAGTACACGTGCGCCGGACACACCTTGACCAGCAGTTTGCCGGTCCCGGTTGCCTTGGCTATCTCCTGGTTGATCTCGATGTGGGGGTTGCCGTCGTCAGTCTCGAAGAGGTTCTTGGCGAGGCGCTTCTCCACGCTTCCATACACAAAATCGCTCACGCTGTATTCACCCCACACTCAACATGGACCCTACGACTGTCAACGACAATGGCGCCAAAACCAGCCGACGATCCAGAACCAGCAAGCGCGCCGACATCACCACTCATCAACACGCCCACTACATCGACCTCACTGCCTGAATTCCCAAGGATGCCACCCGCCGCACGCTCATCCCAGAACGCTTGAACGCACCCCATGCCGTCTTCACGAGCGGTTTGCGCGGCGTCAAGTCAAGGTTGTAGATGTCGTGGAGAACGTCAGCGAGCAACGAACCCACATCCCCGTACATTTCCTTGTTCTCCAGGAAATCCGGAGCCTTGGCGTACGTGGTCATGTCCTGCCCCACGAACGAGGCTTCATATTCCTCCATGTAGCGTTGCAGCGACGCCCGCGAGTAATCCTCCGCATCCAACGCCGCGCCAATGGCCACGGCTGCCGCCTGAGCGGAACCAGCCGCCAGATCCATGCCGCGCAGCGTGAATCCAGAGTTCAGCGTGAATCCGGCGGCGTCGCCGATCACCACGAGTCCGGGCCGCACCAGATCGTGCTGCATCTTCTTACCGCCCTCGGCCACCATGTGGCAGCCGTATTCGAGCAGTTCGCCGCCCTCAATGAAGGGAGCGATCGCCGGATGTGAAAGGAAGTGGTCGTGCAGCTCGGAAGATGATTTGCCCGAGGCCGCCAGGTCATCGAGGCGCACCACAATTCCGATGGAGACGGAGTCCTTATTCGAGTACATGAAACCGCCGCCGGCCACACCCTGCGTGCAGTCGCCAACCACCGCGTACGCCGCGCCCTCATCGCCCACGAGATGGAAGCGGTCGCGCACCTTCTCCTCGGACAGCTTGATGACGGACTTGACCCCCACGGCCAGGTTTTTCATCGGTTCCTTGGCACGAATGCCCGCGTCCTGCGAAATGAACGAGTTGACGCCGTCCGCGGCGACGACGACCTTCGCCGTCAGTTCGTCCTCGCCCGCCCGGATGCCCACGAACTGGCCGCCCTCGCGCACCAGACCCTCGACCTTGATCCCTGGCATGACTGTGACGCCCGCTTCCTCGCACTGCTCGGACAGCCACAGGTCAAGCTTGGCGCGCAGCACCGTCACGGCGTTGACCGGCTCAGCCAGCCGCGCATCCCAGTAGTCCACATTCACGAACGACGTGGGATTGAGGAAGCTCAGACAGTTGCGGGTGATGTGCCGCTCGATGGGCGCGTTCCCCACGAATCCGGGGAAGATTTCCTCCATGATGCGGCAGTAGAACACACCACCGGAGAGATTCTTCGAGCCCGGTTCGGCGCCGCGCTCGCACAGCAGCACCTCGCGGCCCTGCTGCGCCAGCAAATACGCGCACACTGCACCGGCCACGCCGCCACCCACAACGATGACGTCGAAATCGTATTCCGTCCGGGCACCCGCCGCGGCGCCGCCCATCTCGCTCTCGGACATACCTTACTTCAGCAACTCAGTCAGCTGCGGTAGAACCGCATAAAGATCACCGACGACGGCGTAATCGGCCTGCTCGAAAATCGGCGCCTCTTCGTCGTCGTTAATCGCCACGATCACCTCGGAGCGGTTGACGCCCGCGCTGTGGTGGATCTGACCGGAGATGCCAGCGGCCACGTACAGCTCGGGAGCCACGACCTTGCCGGATACGCCCAGGTAGCGGTCACGCGGCATCCAGTTGGAGCCCT
Organism: Ancrocorticia sp.; assembly: GCA_047602305.1. Classification (GTDB taxonomy): domain Bacteria; phylum Actinomycetota; class Actinomycetes; order Actinomycetales; family Actinomycetaceae; genus Ancrocorticia. The sequence continues at coordinate 3,463,965 of JASGHO010000001.1, read as the reverse complement.
CGGCCAGCGGACGTGAGCAAGCGACCTCAGCCCCAAGAACCTCGGCGAGCGCCTCGGCCAGCGCGAGATCTTCCTTGGTCTTGAAGCCCAGGCCAGCCCCAACGATGCGCTTGGCGGCAACGAGATCGACGGTCTCGAGTTCCTCGCGGGTCACCTCGGTGACCTTGGCGTTGTGCCAGCCGCCCACCACGTTCTCAGCCGTCACCGGGTCAGCGGATGCGGAGGCGCCGCCGTCGGCAATAACAACCACCGCGGAATCGAAGGTCACCGACTCCAGCGAGAGGCCGCCGTACCGCGACACCTCAGCTGAACCGGACGCAAGGCTCTCCACGCCGGCGAGCACGGGAGCACCGAGCCTCGCCGCCACGGCGCCGGCGAGCGCGCGGCCCGCGGCGGTATTCGGAGCCAGCACCACGTCACCCGGCTCGGCCTCGACGGCGTCAGCGAAGGCCGGGGCCAGCGCCTCAACCGGAGCATCCTCGGCCTGAGCGGCCGCAATCACGCGATCCACACCGCCGATCTCGACGTCGCCAGCCACCACGGCCGTGACGGTCCCGCCGAGCTCACGCGCGGTAGCGATAAGAGAAGCGACCTGATCGTCAGCCGCAATAATCCACTGTGTCATTGTTCGTCCCTCTTCCCTTAAAGTACGCCATCGCCACGCAGCGCTGCCACCAATTGGGCCGCGGCGTCCACGCCGGTAAAGACCTGATTCTTGCGGATCGTCGCTGCGGGCTTCGCGTGCCCGGTCACCGCGACAGCCGCCTCGACGAGCTCCAACTCGTCCGCCGACACCACCGCGACGGGCTTCTTGCCCGCAGCCAGCAGCTCCTTCATCGAGGGAAGCTTCGGCGTCACGGCGTCCGGAGTGGTGGCCACAACCACCGGGCCGGAGATCTCGATGGTGCGGCTGCCGCCGTCGATCATCTGGGTAATCGTGTATCCCTCGTCCGTTTTCTCGACGCCCGTGACGTCCTGGAAGCAGGGCCAGCCAAGGAAACCGGCGATGAGCGGGGAGGTCATGCGGGTGCCGTCGTCGATGGAGGCGTCACCGGTGATGACCAGGTCCGCGCCCTCGACGGAGCGCACGAGGCTCGCGAGCGCGGACGCCGTCTTCGTGGTGTTCCAGCCGGCGGTGGCATCATCTGCGACGACGATGCCGCGGTCGAAACCCTTGGACATCGCGCTCTTCTTCGCCATCGACGTGGCGACGACGGCGCCGCCCACACTGATACCCACAACTTCCGTACCGGCGGCATCGGCCACGTTGCGGCCAAGCTGAATCGCCACCGGATCATACTCACTCACGGTCGCCTTGGTGCGGGACCAATCAACCACACCGTCGGCGCCCACGCTGGCGTCCTGCGGATTTGCCGCGTACTTGTACGCAACCACTACGGCCATGAAAATTCTCCCTTTTCATTGCATTTTCTACCAGAACGATCCTATCGGCTTCCGGCGCTCAGGTGGGCAGAGGTCGGGAACAGCACGTTCGGCAGCGGCGAAAACATTTCGTGTCGCTATGGTGACGGCTGTGGTTATATCGCAATAGCGGCATCACATGCACCGTCACTCGCGCGGAACCTGCTTTCCCGGGCCGAAACGTGCGAAACCGGGCGGCGCCGACGTCGTTGACCTAATAGCCGGGCCACCTGTGCAACTGGCCGTAGGAAAACTCGCGAATTTTCTCCAGTACGGTGACGCTTTCGGGCAGCCAGGTGGTGCAGACCGGAAAGACGTGCCCGAGTGACTGACCAGGGACGGGTGCCCAGTCGTCGAGGATGAAGGGCTTGCCCGCGCGTGACAGCTGGGTGGCGAAGGCAAGGGTTTCGAACTCGATGCCGTCGTCGGAGCTGGTGCACAAGTAAAACGGGGGAAACGCGAGTTCGCGAACCATCTCTTCCATGACCCGGTACTTGGCGGGCAGGGCGCGGAACGTCTCGTCGAAGAAGCTGCCCGCCACCACATTGATGAAAGAGGCAGCCGACTCGCCGAACTCCACCGTCAACGGTGCGACATCGAACAGTCCCGACACAATGGAGGCGCCCTTGAACGGCAGGCCGCTCGGAACAAGACCAAGCGCCTCGGCAAAATCAGGATTGAGGGTGAGCGCGAGAGTGTAGAAACTCAGCGTGCCGCCGGCCGAATCGCCGGTGAGGAAGATGTTCTCCGTGCTCACCGGGTACTCGGGCAGATGCTCATGAATCCAGGTGAGCGCGGCGTTGACGGCCGTCAGCTGCTCGACGAAACTCGCCTCCGGCGCCAAGGGGTAGTTGAGGGAGAACACCGCGAAACCCTGCTCGGCCAGGCGCAGGCAGAAGTTACGATTGAGTTCCTTCCAACCGTAGGTGAAGCCGCCACCGTGGATGTCGATGTAGACGGGAGTGGTGTGGCCGGCCCGAAGCACGGCGTCGTGGGGAAGGTAGAGATCGAGAAGATGCTCGCGTTTGCCGTCGGGAAGGTAGGAAATGTCGAGATGGGACTCAACGGACTCGGAGTCCGACCAATGCGCGGTGCGCGCAAAATCCCCCATCGCGAAACCGAGCCTGACCTGCTTGAACACTTCACGCACGTGCTCGCTCTGGCCGTCCAGGTCCTCGTCCAGCGGGGTCCAGGTGCGGATGAAATTCAGATCGTCCTCGCTCAACACGCGATGGCTCATGTTCGTCTCCTCCTCGAGATACTCCGAGAATTCTAGACGATCAGATCCTCGGTTCTCAGACGGCAACAACATTTGACTGCGCTGAGGGGATCGATACGGCATTATTACCGTATCGATCCCCTCAGCGGCACATTATTTCGCACCATGTTGCATTCAGCGCGGTATCGGGGTTTACAGGCGCGCTCGGCATTTCCCGATTCACCCAGCGTTTCGGGCGCGCTCGGCTTTCTACCTGGTTCAGTCTGCGTTCGGCTTTCCGCCCAGTTCAGTCTGTGCTCAGCTTTCTACCCGGTTCAGTCCACGTTTTTCGCACTCCCCGACTCATCCACCGCGCTCGGTTTCGCCAGCAACCAGATCGCGAACAGCAGAGCGACGACAAGGAGCCCCACCCCCGTCCACAGGTTGAGGTTGATTCCCGCCCCCTTTGCAATGTCCTCCGGTGTAGCAAAGAATGCCCCGTACACGGCGAGCATCGTGCCGAAGGTGGCGAACATGGCGGCGATCCAGGTACGCAGGTCGAGGACCAGCTCGGTCGAATTGGGCAGACGCCATCCTCGCTGTGTGCGGTTCGTTTCCTGATTCATTGCTTCACTCATTTCAGCTTCTTTCCCCGCTGCGTTTTCTCCGCGTCCCGTTGCTCAACCACATCCCGCATCCCATGTTTTCCCGCATCCCACGGCCCATCGCTCAACCACATCCCGCGTCCCAGATCTCAGCCCACCACGATGTTGAGAATGACCATGACCGCCAAAACGCCAATGCCCAGCGGCCACGGGTTGTCCCACCACTTGACGGGTTCACCGGCCGCAACCCGCTCACGCTCGGCCTTGATGGCCACCGCGTGCAGGTCGGGCGCCGGCTGTGCACCCTTGATCGGCATCTTGGTGCGACCCCACACCAGTCCGTCGAGTTCTTCCACCGGTTTCGCCACGCCCCGCCAGGTAACAAGCACTGAAACCACAACGTCGAATACGAAGGCCATCCCGGATCCGGTGAAGGAGGCCGCCTGCTGCGAGTTGAACTCAAGCCACCCGGCCATGTAGCCAACCTGCACTCCAGCGGCACCAACGGCGCCCGCCACCAAACCCCACAGCCCCGCCCACGGGCTCATTCGCTTCCAGAACATGCCGAGAATGAAGGTGGCAAACAACGGCGCCGAGAAGATCGACTGCAACAGCTGCAGGTAGTCCTGGATGTTGTTGAAGGTAGCGGCGATGAAGGCTGCTCCAATCGCAATCAACACCCCGGCAATCGTCAGCTTGCGGCCCACGCGCAGATAGTAGGTGTCCTTTTCGTGGGGGCGAACGTAGGTCTGCCACAGGTCGTAGGTGACCACCGTATTGAATGCCGACACATTAGCCGCCATACCAGCCATGAAGGCCGCGATCAACGCCGCCAGTGCCAATCCCACCAGGCCGTTCGGCAGCACCGCGCCGATGAGTGCCGGAAGCGCCTCGTTGTGCGAGAGTTCCCCGGTGGACAGCTCGGGCACCAGCACCGCCGCCAGCAGACCCGGCGTAATAATGATGAGCGGCAGGAACATCTTGGGAATCGCCGCGATGATCGGCGTGCGGCGAGCAGCAGACATGTCCTTGGCGGAGAGGGCCCGCTGTACCTCGGTGAAGTTGGTGGTCCAGTATCCAAACGAATTGACGAAACCCATGCCGAGCAGCAGCGCGATCCAGTTTCCGTATGGGTTGGTGGTATTCCCCAGCCCGGTGCCGCCCCATACGGATAGCCCGTTCTCGCCCAACACCTGAGTTTCGTTAAGGGTCGTCAGCAGCCCTTCGATACCACCCACCCGAGCCAGTCCACCCACCGTCAGCGGCACCAGGAAAGCCACGATAATGAAGAACTGAAGCACCTCGTTGTACATGGTGGCGGTGAGCCCACCCATTGTGGTGTAGAGCAGCACCACCCCCGCCGACACCACAATCGACGCCCACAACGGCAACCCAATGAGCACGTTGATCAGCAGGGCCAGCGCGAAGAGATTGACGCCCGCCACCAGAATTGTGGCCACCGAGAAGATGATGGACTGATACAGGTGTGTGGGTCGGTTGAAGCGCAGCCGCAGGTATTCCGGCACCGAACGCACCCGGGAGCCGTAGTAGAACGGCATCATGATGAGGCCCAGGAACACCATGGCCGGCACTGCGCCGATCCAGTAGTAATGGACCGTCGCAAGCCCGTACTGGGATCCGTTGGCTGCCATGCCAAGAAGTTCCGTGGCCCCGATGTTTGCGGAGAGAAACGCCAGCGCGCAGATCCACGCCGGCAGCGACCTCCCGGACAGGAAATAGTCCTCGGAGGTCTGCACCTTGCGTTTGGTCACCACGCCGATGGCGATGACGAAGAAGAGATAGACCACCACAAACGAGTAGTCAAAAAGCGTCGCGTTGAGCCGTAAGTCCATCAGTCCTCGATCCTCATTCAGGTACTGAACTGCAACACTACCGCACATCTCGATATATCGCTGCGATATGACAAGAAGTATTTTCGACGACGACGCCCCGCGCCACCAGTACCCCACACCACACCTCCCACCTCGCACTTCACCCACCGACGCGCCCGTGAGCCAGCAAGCCCCAAACCCTCACGCCGCGCCCCACAACCCACCCACCCAGCACCGAACGCAAGGCAAAACGAAAGTGAAGGCTTGACGCCGTCGTCGGTTCTATGGTTAATTAGTGGTGTAACTAACCAAGGAACTAAGGAGGTGTCTCCGGTATGAACTTCACGGACGATCGCCCGATCTACCAGCAGATCGCCGAGGACATTCGCCGCAGGATACTGACCAGCGAACTCAAGCCCGGAGACAAGCTCATGTCCACCACCCAGTACGCCACCACCCACCGCATCAACCCGGCCACGGCCAACAAGGCTTTCGCGCTCCTGGTTGACGAAGGAAGCGTGGAGAAGCGCCGCGGGATCGGCATGTTCGTCACCGCTGCGGCACCGGACATTCTGCGTCAGGCGGGCCGCGCCGGCTACGCAAGCGACGTACTCATTCCCGCCCTCGACGAGGGCCTCGCTCTGGGCCTCGCCCCAGACTCCATCATCGGCATTGCCCGCGAGCACTTCAGCTCTTCACGATTCGAGCCCACCGGCTCGTCCGAGGGAAAGGATCTCTCATGACGCCGAACGCACCACAGGCGCCCGCACCGCAGCTTCACGCAGCCCAGCCCCTGTCCATCGACTTCCAGAACGTCGATTTCCACTACGAGTTGCACCGCACGAACGTTATCTCCAACGTCAACCTTCAGATCACCGCAGGTTCCTTCACCGGGCTCCTGGGCCGCAACGGCTCTGGAAAGTCCACCTTGGCCCTCCTGACCGGAGGCCAGCTTCGCCCCCAGCACGGCCAGATTCTCGTGGGCGGCACGCCCGTCTTCGAGAACACGGACGCGATGGCGGCCGTCTGCAACTCGGGCGACGCCATGGCCGTGTTCGGCGACGAGAAGATGAAGAAAACCCTCAAGCTATGGCGCGAGACCCGCCCCAACTGGGACGAGAACTTCGCCCAGTACCTGCTCGACCTCTTCAAGCTCAACCCGAGGAAGAAGCCGGACAAGCTCTCGCGCGGCCAGAAGTCGGCGTTCTTCGCCATTCTCGGGCTTGCCGCCCGCTGCCCCATCACCATCTTCGACGAGGTGCATCTGGGCATGGACGCCGTGGCCCGCGAACTCTTCTATCGCACCCTTCTCGCGGACTACGCGCAAAATCCGCGCACCATCATCATGTCCTCCCACCTCATCGAGGAAGTTGAGGACCTGTTGGACTCCGTGGTGTTCATCGATCAAGGCGCCATCATCGAGCACGGCGACATCGACGACGTCCGCGAGCGCCACCGCACCAACGGCAAGCTGCCGAACCTGACCGAGGTTCTCATGGACCTCACCCTCACTCCCGCCCAGCGGGACCAGTTCCTGAAGGGAGAATCGCTGTGAATACCTCCGTTTCGTACCGCAAGGTGACGCGCTCGGCGATCAAGGAGCAACTGCTCTCCAACGTCTGGTCGATCGTCATTACCCTGTCGGTATATCCGATTCTCTTGCTTCTTCGCTGGCTCCTGGGCACAAACTTCATTTTCGAGGTGAACGGGTCCGACATCCTTGACAAGATCTCTGCCGGCCAGTTCGTGTGGATCGCACCCGTCGGTTTCGTTGTCATCTTCATTACCGCGTTCGTCGCCTGGATTACCTCCATCGTCAGCGGCGCCACCGCCCGCACCTATCTGGGTGCCGGAATGAGCCGCCGCGCAATCCTCACGATGAACATGAAGGTGTGGCTCGCGAGCGCCGCGTTTATGACGCTCGTGGCAACCGTGGCTCTCCTCGCCCACTTCATCATCATCGGAGACTTCTCCGGGAACGTGGCACCGCAGATACCGGAAGGGATCGATATCCCGTTCACCTTCCCGGGTACGGTCCTGTGGTGGGCGCCGCTGGCCACGTTCCTTCTCATGCTCTACGCGCATAGCGCCGGCTACTTCATCGCCCTGGTGTTCGTACGACTTCCGTGGTGGATTCCGGTGGGCATCTTCGTAATCATCGCGGTTATCGGCCCGGCCCTTTTCGGCTTCGGCATCAACGTGTTCGACTGGAAAGACTTCCTGGTGTTCTCCCATCCGATGGCCACTTTCGTGGCACAGACCAGCCTGGAGATCGTCATCCTGACCGCACTCAACTGGCTGCTGATCAGTCGCCTCCCCATTCGCCGCTAACAGGTCTGGTGGTGACAGGTCTGGTGGTAACTGATCCGGCGGTGACAGGTTCGGCGATCGCTGGAACCAGCATCCTGATCCGTCAGCAGATGAGTATCAAACGGAACGTCCGGTTCGCCCTTCTGGGTGGGCCGGACGTTCTGTCTGCTCTCGCCGCAGAAGTAACCACGAGACGCCGTCGTCGTTGACCCAGGGAGCTACACTTCCACAAACACCGGGCCGACACCTCCACGAACACCGGGCCGACACCTCCACGAACACCGGGCCGACACCTCCAAAGGATTGAGTTTTTCGGAAAGGATTGAGTCCGCAGATAGCTTCCGCGGACTCAATCCTTTCCATTTTCCTCAATCCTTTGGGCACATCCGTTTGCAGCGGAACGACGGCGTCCTCTCGCTTACGTTTCCGGCCGCGCGTCGCCTCGTTCGCATTCACGTATGTTCATTTTCCGACGACGGCGCCCGCCCGGTTCTATCCGTAACAATCGTCCGCTTCTGGTCGCCGGAACATTTCTTATCGGCGGGCTCTGGCAGAATGTAACCCATGGAAAGCTTCTACTCCATCTATGCGCAGGGCCTTGCCCGGATCGCCGCATGCACGTTGCCCGTTCATCCCGCCCAGCCGCTCGCCAACGCGGCCGCCATCCTGGAGGTGGCGTCCCAGTGCTCCGATGATGGAGTGGCGCTCGCGGCCTTCCCGGAGCTTTCCCTCACCGGATACAACATCGATGATCTGTTCCTGCAGGATGTGCTGCTCTCGCAGACGCTTGAGGCGATCGAGGCCGTCCGGGCTGGTTCGGTGGAGTTGCTGCCGGTTATCGTCGTCGGCGCGCCGCTTCCCAAGGGGAATCGCCTCTACAACTGTGCCGTGGTGATCCATCGCGGGCGGGTACTCGGCGTGGTGCCCAAGTCCTACATCCCCAACTATCGGGAGTTCTACGAGAAGCGCCACTTCGCCGCCGGTGACGACCAGACGGGCCAGGAGATCGAGCTGCCCGGTGTGCGTGGATTCGACGACGTCTTCGGCGGCGTAGAAGACAACCCCGGTTTCGCAGAGTCAGGTCACATCAGGGGTGGCTCCGGCGATTTCTTCGGCTCAGATCTCGACGCCTTCTTTGATTACGACGCCGTCCCGCCCACCGTGCCCTTCGGCCCGGATCTGCTCTTCCGTGCCAAGGACGTTCCCGGTTTCACCTTCCACGTGGAGGTGTGCGAGGACATGTGGGTGCCGGTGCCGCCGTCGTCCCGTGCTGCTCTGGCCGGAGCCTCGGTACTCATCAACATCTCCGGCTCGCCCATCACCGTGGGCCGCGCCGCCGATCGTAACTCGCTGGTCAAGGCTGCTTCGATGCGTTGCAACGCCGCCTACGTCTACACCGCCGCAGGCACCGGAGAGTCCTCCACGGACCTGTCGTGGGATGGCCAGGCGATGATCTACGAGATGGGCAAGGAGCTGGCGTCATCGCCACGTTTCTCGCTCGAAGCGCAGGTGACAGTGGCGGACGTGGATCTCGACGTCCTGCGTCAGGAACGGATGCGCCAGGGAACGTTTGACGACAATCGGCGTGTGCTTGGCATCGGCACCGAAAGCGGGGCGTTCGGAAACAACTCGGAGAACTTCCGCACCGTCATCTACACTCTCAATCCACCACGGGAAGATCTGGGGCTTCGCCGCCCCGTCGATCGTTTCCCCTTCGTTCCCGATGACGAGGCGCAGCTCAATCAGGATTGCTACGAGGCCTACAACATTCAGGTGTATGGCATCACTCAGCGCCTTCGGGCAATCGGCAACCCGAAGCTGGTCATCGGTGTCTCTGGAGGCCTGGACTCCACGCACGCCCTCATCGTGGCGGCACGTGCCATGGATCTGCTCGGGCGGCCACGCACGGACATCCTCGCCTACACGCTTCCCGGCTTCGCCACCTCCGATCACACCAAGAGCAACGCTTACCGGCTCGGCGAGAGCCTCGGCGTGAGCTTCGAGGAGATCGACATCCGCCCGGCAGCCTCACAGATGCTCGCGGATATGGGCCATCCGTTTGCCTCGGGTGAGGAAGTCTACGACGTCACCTTCGAGAACGTGCAGGCGGGCCTGCGCACCGATTTCCTTTTCCGTCTCGCCAATGAAAAGGGCGGGATCGTGCTGGGAACCGGCGATCTTTCCGAACTGGCACTCGGCTGGTGCACCTTCGGCGTGGGTGACCACATGAGCCACTACAATGTCAATCCCGGTGTTCCCAAGACCCTCATGCAGCACCTCATTCGCTGGGTCATTTCCTCCGACCAGTTCGGCTCGCACGTGGGCAAGATCTTGCAGTCGATCCTGGACACCGAGATTTCACCCGAGCTGGTTCCGGCCAAGGACGGCGCCACCATTCAGTCCACCCAGCAGAAGATCGGGCCCTACGAGTTGCAGGACTTCACCCTGTACTACCTGCTGCGCCACGGGCTGCGCCCCTCCAAGATCGCCTTCTACCAGTGGCACGCGTGGAACAATCGCGAGCAGGGCTTCTGGCCGGTGGGCTTGCCCGAGGACGAGCGGCACGAGTACACACTGGGCGAAATCTACCGCTGGATGGAGCTCTTCCATCGCCGCTTCTTCAACAACCAGTTCAAGCGCTCCACACTTCCCAACGGCCCCAAGGTCGTGGCGGGCGGCACGCTTTCCCCCCGCGGCGACTGGCGCATGCCCTCGGATGCTTCGTCTGCCGCGTGGCTTGCCGATCTGCGCCGGGTTCCCACAACGAGCAACTAAACGATTGATTCCTTAGGATGTCTCGAGAAGTTGATGCATATTTCCGGATATATGTCACCGGCATGCCATATATGGCACGGCGGTAACATATATGGCGATTTTTGCATCGACTAGTACGCGAACCTCAATCTCAACAGACCTTCACCCTCAATTCACAACCCAGAAAGGCTTCCACGCATGAGCGTCGAAATCGTCAATACCACCAGCCCCGAACTGGTGACCGCCATGAATGCCCTCATCCCCCAGCTCTCCACCTCCACCCCTCCGCTCTCCGATGCGCAGGTGGCGGAGTTTGTTGCGCAGCCCGCCGTGTATCTTTTCGTCTACCGTCCCGATGAAGCAGACGCGGAGGGCCACCGCCCGATCCTGGGCATGCTCAGCCTCGCCACCTTCGACATCCCCACCGGCCGCCGCGCCTGGGTGGAGGACGTCGTGGTGGACGGTGCGGCTCGCGGGCAGGGCGCCGGGCAGAAGCTGGTGGAAGCCGCCGTCGCCCATGCGGCAACGATCGGAGCCAAGAGCGTGGACCTCACCTCCCGTCCCACGCGCGAGGCCGCCAACCGCCTCTACAAGCGGGCCGGTTTCGAGCTGCGCGAGACGAACGTCTACCGTTACAAGGGCTGACGTCCAGCCGTCACGGCTTTCGGAACGACAACACGACGCTCGCACGGGTTGGCTGCATCAATCGTCACGTATGTCGACCGGCACGTATGTTGATCAGCAAATACTCTGATCCATCCGTTCACTAGGCGATGGCCCGGTACCGAGGTGCCGGGCCATCTGTGTCACTGGTGAAATCTCCGCCAGATGCCGAAATCTCGGCTACGTGCCTCTACTTCAGTGCCGCGATGTAAGCAGTCTCCGTTCCATTGCCAAGATCGAATTCATGCGTTGCTCCCTCGTGGTCGAAGGAAGCGAAGGCAAGGAACTGCTTGTCGTAGCGAAGCATCTGGGTATCGACGCCGTCGCCATCCCAATCGCCAATAAGGATCACGTCATCCGGTGATCCAAAGATAACAACGTTATCCGCAGGGCCACCAGCAATCTGGTTCTTGAAGAAATAGGTGTCTGCGCGGCGCACCGCCAACGTATCGACGCCGTCACCATCCCAATCACCCACAAGAACCACGTCGTCAGCGCGCCCGTACGTGATCACTTCGTCGGCCTGACCGCCGCTGGTTCCGTTCGTGAGGAAGTAGGTATTTCCCCGCCGTACGGCCAGAGTGTCGACGCCGTCACCATCCCAATCGCCCACGAGAACCGTGTCGCTGGGACGCCCGTAGTAGAAGAACGTATCGGCGTTGCCCGGAGCCGCGGTCTCCTTCAGATAGAAGGCGTTCGCGCGCCGCACCGCAATTCCGTCGACGCCGTCGCCGTCCCAATCGCCGAAGAAGGTCTCGTCGGCAGCGCGTCCGTAGTAAAACTCGACGTCAAACGGGCCTGAGGAGAGATCGCTACGGCTCTGATACAGATTTCCTGAACGCAGTACCACGCGATCTCCCGCGCCCGGCGGGAGGGATCCAGATGTCACCGTCTGGGTCATGGTTCCAGAGAATCGGATCCCCATCCAGCCGTCTTCCTCCATGTCCTCCTGATTTCTCGACCACGAAAGAGTTCCTTCACCACCCTCGGGGAAGTCCCAGGTCACTGAACCATTCGCGACTTCTCCCTGGCCGTCCTTGATCTTTGGTTGGACCGCGGCGCCGTCATACCAGGACACCGGCGGTAGAGCGTAGGCCTCACCTGAAACGGCATCGGGAAGCTCGATGTGCTGGTTGGACACGTCCAACCGCCATATCCTCTCGGCGAATGTAAGCGGCGATATATCAGTGATCTGATTGCCCGCCAGATTCAGATGAAACATGCTGGGCAGCCCTCCGAGCGGGGTGACGTCACTGATCTGGTTGTTGGATAGGTCCAAGGAAACAAGGTTCGTTAACTCGGCGAGGAGGCTCGCATCACTGATCTCGTTCCCGGAGAGATTGAGATGGGTGAGGTTATCAAACTCCTGCAACAGAGCAAGATCAGGATGGGTTCCTCCAAGTCCCAGCACTTTCAGCTCGGTGAGGCTAGTCAATGGCGTCAGATCAGCAATTGGATTTCTGTTAAGGGACAGATTTGTCAGTCCAGTAAGCCCTACCAACGGGGACACATCAACAATCTGATTGTCCGATAGGGCGAGGGCTCCCAAATTGGTGAGCCCGGCCAACGGGGACACATCAACAATCTGGTTTCCGGACAACGTGATGTCCGAGAGCTTGGTCAGTCCAGCCACGGGCGTGATATCACTGATCAAGTTATTGTGCAGATGTACCCACAGCAGTTCGGTCAACCCCGCCAACGGCGCCACATCGTCGATTTGGTTGTCTTGGAGAGCCAGGGCCTGCAGCTTCGTTAACCCCGCTAGAGCGGCGATATCACTGATCTTATTGGATTCGATCTCCAGGCCCGTAAGGTTCGTGAGGCCAGCTAGTGGCGTCACATCACTCACCTGATTCTCGCTCAAACCCAAGTATGTGAGGTTGACGAGACCAGCCAGCGGGGTCAGATCACTGACAAGATTGCGGGCAAGGTTCAGATCCGTGAGCTTGGTGAGGCCTGCTAGAGGCGTCAAATCACTAATCTGATTCTGTTCCCCGGGCCAGTCATATCCGCTTAACGTCAGCGAGGTCAGATTGGTGGCGTACTGAAGCGGAGAGATGTCAACAATACTGTAGGAGTCACAGTAGAGCTCACTGATCCTTCGAAGATCACCCTTGGTCACTTGCTTTGACGAACCAATTCCAGCAGCATCAGCCACACACGTCTGAAAACCCGGGTTATTGAACTCAACAACATCTCCCGAATCGTCAGCAACAACCGCGTTTGGCTCTTGCGCTTCAACCGCTGGCTCGTTCACTTCAGCCGACGGCTCTTGCGCGGCGTCAACAACAATCTCAGAACTTTCGGGCGCTTCCGGAGCCGCTACCGCTGCACCGCCGGGGAACACTAGCCCCAGCGCAAGTGCCCCAGCAACAACTCGCCCTGCCCCTTTCCACGAGTCCCGTTGCACTCCACCCCATACCTGTCTTTTCACGGCATTCTCCCTGCTTATGGATGTGACAGAGGGTAAACGCTCAGCGACGAGCCGGACACCCCAGTCCCTAGATCATCCCAAACTCCCTGCAACAGAGCAACGCCCAATTGCGACCTAAGTCACTTCCATATCGGGTATGTCCCGGTCGCCAGGCCCACCAAAGCTATCGGATTCAGCAGGGCCACGGGACTTGTATGGCCGCCAAACAGGCAACGCCTGGCCTCGCGCAGGCAAAGCCAAACTGGGGGTAGAGACAGTACCATTGTCTCCACCCCCAGCACGTACAGTATCGGGCTACCTCAGCCGCGCAGCATAAGCAGTCTCGCTCCCCTCGCCAAGCTCGAAGGTCACGAATACCTTGGCGTTAGCGTCGGCAAAGTAGTCAAACACCGTGAACTCAGCGCCGCGACGAATAGTCGGAGAGTCAACGCCGTCGTCGTTCCAATCCCCGACAAGGACCTCATCGTTCGGCAATCCAAACACCACGACACGATCGGCTACACCGCCAGCAATCACGTTCTTGAGGAAATAGGTGTCACCGCGGCGCACAGCCAACGTATCGACGCCGTCGCCATCCCAATCGCCCACCAGAACCGAGTCGTCAACCCGGCCGTAGATGGCCGTAACATCCGCATGCCCGCCGGCCAGAGAATTCTTCACGAAATACGTGTTGCCCCTGCGTACAGCCAACGAATCAACACCGTCGCCATCCCAATCGCCCACGAGAACCGTGTCGCCGGGACGCCCATACGTCACAACCCGATCAGCGGTTCCCGGGCCGACGACGTCCTTGAAATAGAACGAGTTGCCGCGGCGGACCACAATTCCGTCGACGCCGTCGCCATCCCAATCACCGAAGAAGGTTTCGTCAGCGGATCGACCGTAGGGAATCTGGGAATCAAACGGACCAGACGAAAGATCGTAGCGACTCTCGTACAGGTTCCCCGTGCGCAACACGAGGTGATCCCCCACGTCTGTCAGCGGGGACTCAGGTAGAACCTTCTGAGTCATCGTCCCGGAGAAACGTGTTCCTACCCATTGGCCTGCCCAGCCCTCCTCTTCTGTCCCTTCTCTTTCCTCGTTCTGCTGCCAGGTGAGGCTCGCCTCTCCACCCCGGGGCATATCGAATCTCACAGTCCCAGGCCGGATTTCTCCCTGACCGGAAGCAATAGCAACCGGCACGTAAGAGCTATCGAACCAATACACAGACTGAAGCGAGTATGTTTTTCCCGTTACCACATCAGGAAGAGCAACAACCTGATCCGAGGCGTCTAGCCTCATAAGCTCAGGAAGGTCTTTCATCGGACTCAGGTCAGTGATGCTATTACCGGAAACATCCAATGCCCTAATCTTGTCAAACTGGGCAAGATTGTGAAGGTGAAAGATGTTATTTCGTGCGAGGCGCAAGTAGGAGAGGCTGTTCAAGCTCAGCAGTGATGATACGTCGTTCACCCCGGTTCCGCTAAGGCCCAGCGATGCAAGCTGGGTGAAAGCAGCTAATGGCTCGATGGAGCTCAACGGATTATCGGACAGCTCCAAGTGGGCGAGGGAAGGAAGGTTGACCAACCGCGAAACATCGCCAATCTGATTGTTGTTCAGAGTCAGATGACGGAGTTTAAGAAGCCCGCTCAATGCCGAGACGTTACTAATCTGATTGCCGCCAAGTTCCAGCGTTCCAAGGAGGCTGATGCCTCCCAGAGGGGACACATCGCTGATGAGATTATCGTTCAAATGCAACCGAGATAGCCTGGTGAGGTCCGCCAGCGGCGTCACATCACTAATCTCATTACCATGAAGGTCTAGAACCTGTAATGAGGTTAAACCTGCCAGCGGCGTCGCATCACTGATCTCATTGCCACCAAGCATCAACGTATTAAGCGACCTCAGCTGGGCAACCGGACCGACATCTGTTATCTCGTTCCACCGCAGTTCCAAAGATGTCAGTCCAGTGAGACCAGTCAACGGCGTGAGATCACTGATCTTATTGTTGTTCAGGCCCAAACTACGAAGCGAAGTGAGACGAGCCAGCGGACTCACGTCTGTGATCGCGTTCCTCCACAGGCCCAAGTCGGTGAGTTCGGTGAGATCCGCCAGCGGACTGAGATCACTGATTCCATAGTCACTGAGAGACAAGATCTTGAGCGATGTGAGCCCACTGAGCGGAGACAAGTCAGTGATCTGATTGTTACTGCTTGGCTCTCCATCTGCGGCGAGGTTGAGAGCAATGAGACCTGTCGCGTATTGCAGCGGCGAAAGATCTACGCTCCCATTCAGATCACAATCAAGTCTCTTCAATTTGCTCATGTCACCTACGGTGATGTCCCTTGTAGAGCTAATGTTCAGTTGCTTGGCCACGCACTGCTTGAGATTCTCGTCCGAGAAGTCGACGACGTCATTGGCATCATTGGCGATGATCGTGTCGAGAGGAATGGTCGACTCCGAGTCCGGCGCCAAGTCTGGTGGCGAGTCCGGCGCCAAGTCTGGTGGCGAGTCCGGCGCCGTGGACGTGAGCGCCTCGACGGACGCGGTACCCGCGGGCGCGGGATCATCAGGTACGGCCAGAGCCGCGCCACCCGGCAGTAGCAATCCACATACGAGCAGCCCGGCAACACCTCGCGTCATTCTCTTCGGTGGCCCAACTGGCCCACTTTGCCATCGTCTTCTTTTCACGAAGATCTCCTTCTTCACACATCAGGTGAGACAACCACCCCGTCGTTGGGCTGGAAGTCAGTACTTGGATCATTCCAAAGCTCTTGTGGGAGGTCAACGCCTCTTATCAACGAGAAGCTCTGGACCCCACCCTGCCAAACCCTCAGTTCTTGGCTCGTGAGGTACAGAACGGTCCCGTGCACGATTGGGCAGGTCAACGAATCAAAAGCCGACTTATCTGGTCATACCGGCCCCGGTACCCATCCTTTTCTATACAATCACTCTAAATGCGTGGACTTGGGAGATCGCATGAGTGGACTTGCTACCTTTCCGACGACGACGTCCGGGCCCTTCCACCGCTCCGGCCCCTATACGCGGTTCTTGCGTCGCGCGCTCACTATCCCGGTCAGCTTGACCTCCGTCGAGGTTGGCCTATCAACGGTCGAACCTGTCATGGCTCGCGCACCTTACGTCGGCCCCGCATTTCAACCCTTCATCCTTCTTCCGATAGTTGCAGCAGCACTGGCGGGACTCGTTGCCAGTATTGCCATCATCTGGGAATACCTCAGCCACGAGAAAGAGATGGGGCACGGTCCCGCACGGCTTGATGTTCTGTGGCAAAGCCTCGCAATCATAGCCCTCGTGGCTTACCTATGCATGGGTATCTATGCGCTCATAAGAACCCCAGCCTCAATTCTTCGAGCACTTGGCACTCGCCCCCAATGAACATCCATTCCAGACGCACTCAGCAATTTTTGTGTTACTTACAGTTGCGGTTTTCCCAGAATCGTTGCGGATCATATTGCTCTTGATTCTGACATACCTTATGGCTGCTATTTCCCTTGTGGAAACCACGGGGTCTCTCGAACCACGACAGCTCGGCCTGACGACTGCAGGGCTCAGTTTCAACTTGATCTACATCACCGCCGCTTCTTGGCTGATGCGAAAGGGCATCGCACTCGATGAGGCTGAACGAGTTCTCGATCTAGAGAAGATGGCTTCTCGTACCCAGAAGGCCAAGAGCGCAGCTCGGCAGCGAATGAACAGCTTCATTCACGACCACATTCTTTCGGTGCTTATCTCGGTTGCCACCGGCCTCGCCAACCGGCGCATCCTCGCCGCCACGGCCCGCCAAACGTTGGCGATGCTTGACCAGCGCATCAACGATCAAAGTAGCTCTTCCTCAGCCCAACTATTCGAGAACATCAGAAGAATGACCTGCGAACTCAGTCCACGCATCGCGATTGACGAGAATCATCCGGAGTCGGTGACACTGCCGCCGGGAGTCGGCGCGGCGTTGTTCGACGCTACTCACGAGGCCCTGACCAACGCCCTCCGTCACGCTGCAACAGCCAATTATCCGGAGCCATCGATTCGCCTTCGTTTTTCCGTCACGGACGAGGGGGCTAGCATCACCATCCATGACGACGGCAACGGCTTCACTCCAAGAAATCTGGACACCTCCCGTCTCGGCATACGGCGTTCAATCCTCGACCGAATGCAGACCGTTGGTGGAAAAGCCTCCGTTACCTCATCGCCCGGCCAGGGAACCCAGGTTGTCCTCACGCATCCGCTGACGCATCCACACAAAGATCCCCAATACCCGGGGGCTCTATCTCCCATGCACATTGAGGACGTCATCAAACTATGGCCGGCTCGTGCGATTATCGGCTATTTCATCGTTACCCATATCTATCAACTCCTGATGTACTGGGATGCCTACCGGCACCCCTGGGTTGCTGTGGTGGCATTTCTCCCGTTCGCCATATTTGCATTGCTCTTTCTCTTACCGTGGCGAGAGGGTGTGCTTCCCGCGCCCCTTGCCTACTCGGTTCCGATAATCTGTGGAATCGCCAACATCGCGCACATATCTCAGACCATTTCCACGAGCTGGCCAGGACGTGCATCATGGTCAATTGGGTTCTTGACAGTGTTGTGCTGGGGATTGGCGCTCTATAGCCGGATCGCTGCCGCGGGGCTCGGCATCGTGGCGTTGGTAGCGGGTATTGCCCTGTGGGTCATCAACAACAACCTACCGCTCGTCCGCATTGCAGAAATCGCAACATTCCACGTCATGTCGATCATTGCGTGGGTTTTCGTCGTACTACTTGCCCGCTGGGCCTCCGTGCGGATCATCAGTGATGAACGCCAACGGATGGAGCTCGAAGCCGAACGAATCGAAAGCGAGCAGGCGGCCGCCGTCGTCGAAAGTATGCTTGACTCTCTGGACAAACAAGTCCGGCCGATCCTCGAACTCGTCGTTTCCGGCGAGCCCATCACTGCCGAAACCCGGCAACAAGCCGCGCTTCTCGAAGCCGAACTCCGCGACGAAATCCGCGGCGGAACTCGCCTCACCTCCCTGATCAAGGACCCGGTGCGCCGGGCGCGCGAACGCGGAACCGCCGTCGTCCTCATGGACGACCGAGGCGACGACGACCTGCCCGAAGCCGCGATGCGCTCCCTGCAGGAGTGTGCGAACGACATCCTGGGATCTACCACATCAGAGCGGGTGGTCATCAGACTCGCCCCGGCCGGACGCGCCACATTCGCAACGATCAACACGGCCGAGGAGGGAGTCGCGATCCACGAGGACGGTTCGGTGGTACCAAACTAGGAAACGCCCGCTTCGGCTATAGGCCAGTGACGCCCGTCCCGTCCCAACTTGTCCTCGACCAACCCAGCCGGGACTCAACTCAGATCGGATCGACACCCTCGCGCGGCAGCGGCGTGACGCCCATGGCGTTGATAATTCCGTAGGCCAGCGCCTTGAGAGAGGACACCTCCATCTGCGAAGGCAAGCCGGAAGCTTCGTGGGCAAGAGGCAACTCGGTGCATGCCGTCAGGACGGGCACGTTGCGCTGGGAGGTGAGATCCTCACAGGCCACCCGCCAACGGGCACCCGCCTCAGCCAGATCACCGGATTTCACGAGCGCGATGATGGCGGAAAACTCATCGAAGTAATCGTCGGAAGGAACCAGCAGATCAAGTCCGCGTTCCTGCGCCGAACGCTGATAGAGGCCAGTCTGTACAGTGCCTCGAGTACAGGTGAGCCAAGCGGCGGGCCTCTCTCCCGGTGCCGCCGCCTGGCGTGAGCGATAAACTGCTTGATCCGTGGTCGCATCCACGATGTCCACAAAGATCACGGGCAGATCGTGAATGAAGGAACGCAAGAAATAATGAGCGGTGTTGCACGGGCTGGCAATGGCATTCGCGCCCCAGGCGATCAGCTTCTCACAATCTTCTTTCAAGCGCGGGGTGACGTTATCGAAGCCGCCCAAGATCGCCGTCGTCCTATCCGGAACCAGAACATCCGACAGAGAAATCGACGGGAAATGCTCCTGATCACACGCCGCGGGCGTCTGACGTGTGACTTCCTTGAGGAATTCAGCCGTGGCCGCGGGGCCCATCCCACCCAGAATACCGAGAGTTGGTTTCATGCTTGCCTCACTTTCTACTCCTATAAATGGTAGACCGGGTTCTGCTCCCGAGGCATTGCCGATCAAGAGAAGCCAGATGGAGGGCGACGGCGACCGGACGAGAGGTAACCGATTAGAACGGGCGAAGCCGAGCGGGACGGGTGAAGCTGGGTAGAAATCGGGCGACGCCGAGCAGACAAAAGAAGCCGGAGAAGGAACATGGCGAATGTGTTCCTTCCCCGGCCATTCTTTCGAAGTCCTCGCCAGATCCTCAATCGTCACAGGCCAATCATCACGCTAACGACGGGACCTCAAACCGAAGCTCGCAAGCCAAAGAACTCAAGCCGAAGATCTCAAAGATGACCTAGAGCAGAATCGGCGCCATGAGGAATCCAAGAGCGATTGCAACCGCAACGCTCACGACACCTGGCAGCAGGAACGGATGGTTGAAGACGTACTTTCCGATTCGGGTTGAACCGGTGTCGTCCATCTCGATTGCAGCGACTGTCGTCGGGTAGGTGGGAAGCAGGTAGAGTCCCGTCACTGCCGGGAAGGACGCAACCATGACCGCCCCAGACACACCCATCGCCTGCGCGACCGGCATGAGGGTCGCGGTTGTGGCTCCCTGCGAGTACAACAGGGCCGAAGCGAAGAAGAGGACCACCGCAAGCAGCCACGGCGAGCTACTCAGTACCGATTCACCAACGGCCTTGATCTCCTCAATATGGCCGTTCACAAAGGTGTTTCCAAGCCAGGCAACGCCGAGGATACACACCGAGGCAGACATTCCACCCTTGAAGGTGCTCATCGAGGAAATCTCCGCGACGTTCGGCTTGCAGACAAAGACCATCACCAGGGCCGCTGCGAGCATGAACGTCATGATCGCGACGTTGCGCGCAAGTGGCGGTTCAGACATGATCGGAATCTTGTCCGAGGAGAGAGTTGCGTACACCATGACCACCAAAACGGTGACGAGGAAGATCCACACGGAAGACTTCGCACCGGGGAGAATCTCCACGGACTCGATGTCACGCTTCTGGATCAATCCCATCCGCTTGCGCTCCTGGTAGACCGGATCGTCCTCGAGTTCCACACCCATGCGTGAGGACACCAGCGCACCAACCATACAGCCGACAAAGGTGGTGGGAATGGCGATCATCAACACCTGAATGTAGTCAACTCCGTTTGGCTCAACAGCAGCGGTCATGGCGATCATCGCCGCGGAAATCGGAGAAGCGGCAATGGCAACCTGGGAAGCCACCACGGAGATGGTCAACGGCCGAGAGGGACGAATGCCCTGCTCCTTTGCCACTTCGGTAATAACCGGAAGTGAGGAGAAGGCCACGTGGCCCGTACCGCAGAGCAACGTCATCATGTAGGTCACGATGGGAGCATAGAAGGTGATGCGCTTGGGATTACGGCGCAGCAGACGCTCTGTCACCTGCACCAGATAATCCAGGCCACCAGCTGCCTGCATGGTTGCCACGCAGGCAATAACCGCCATGATGATCCCGAGGACGTCCCACGGAATTCCTTGAACAGGATCAACTTCCAGGCCCATCAGGCCGAGGACGATAACGCCCGCACCGCCCGCGAAACCGATTCCAATCGAACCAATTCGGGCACCAATAAAGATAAAAAGGAGAACAACGGCGAACTGTAACCAGATCATGTACGTCACTCACTTTCGATGATGTTTGTGAGCATTCCGCCTACGGTCTTCGGAGGACGAACTGCGTGCACAGGGAAAGCTATGTCGAGTTCTTCTTTGACGACGACGTCGTGTTCCATCACTTCGTCCTCGCCAAACTTTCAGGGTTAGGCCGGTTCGTTGCCGATCGGGTTGCAAGTATGGCGGCCAGTAATCTGACTGAGAAGTACAGAACATCAGATCAGCCACAGGCCAGCCAACCAGACAACACTATTGGCCTGACCGGTTGATCCAATTTACATGACGACGACGTCGACGGAACGGGACTAAAGCAACACTCACCTTGTGACGCGCCGCACTTCTACGCGAAAACTATCCAGGTGACAGCCGCAAGAAACGCCTGCGTCCACTCCAACGTGGCGCAGGGCCACTTCACCTAAATCGGTCTGGCCAATTCGCGCTACACTCAGGCGCTCTACACTCGGGCCCGCGCCCCGCGGTCATGCAGCTGAGGACCCACTCCAGCGGCATCAGCGGCCCCATCTGCCGCGGAGTCCTTTTCGACGTCACGCCACCAGGTGATGCCAATAGGTCACCAATAGGTCCCGACCTATCGGCACACCCGTCTATTCGCCCAAGGTTGGGTAATCGACGTAGTGGGTTTCCACCGCGCAAACCACGCGATCGATATCCTTGGCGGCGATGGCGTTGACGATATCCCGATGAATCTCCATGGAACGGAGAGCTACGTCCTCGTTGTAGCTCTCAGCGAGCAGCCATTCGTCATCTCGCACCTGTTCGGTCAGGGCATCATGAACCGTTCGCAGCTGCTTGGAGTGAGAGGCCTTGCCGATCGCCAAATGCAGGTCCATCGACGAATCAAGGTAGGACTCGTAATCCTCCTCGGCCACGAACTCGGCCATGGCTTCGAGAACCGCCTGCATGCGCATGATGTCGGATTTGCGGGCACGGCGGCAGGCCATGATCGACGCCGAGATTTCGATGGCCATGCGATATTCCAGCGCCTCGGTGATGTCCACACCGGCGCGCAGCTTGGTTTCGTCGTCGCCAATGCTGATGGGGCGTTCGAGAATATAGGTGCCGTCACCGGAGCGGGATTCCAGCCGTCCGGCGATCTGCAGGGCCATGATGGCCTCGCGCACGGTGGCGCGCGAAACTCGCAGGTCTGCGGCGAGTGCGCGTTCGGAGGGAAGCCTGTCGCCCGGTTTGAGCGCGCTTCCCTCGATCATCTCCAGAATGCGATCTATGGCGACGGCGGTCTTGGAACGTCCAGTTGTTGCGGTCTTGTCACTCATCGTCGTAGCCTTCACTTCCCCAGTACTACCAATTCTGCGCGCTGGAATTCTTTCACATCCGAGTACCCATTCGCCGCCATGGCGTGGCGAAGAGCCCCCATCAGGTTCGTCACACCGCGAGCGCTGCGCGAGGGACCGAAGAGGATTTCCTCCAAGGATCCGTTACTTCCCACGCGGACTCGTTCGCCGCGCGGTAACTTTCCATGGCGCGCTTCCGCACCCCAGTGCCATCCTCGCCCGGGGGCTTCTTTCGCCCGGGCGAGGGCGGTTCCGAGCATGATGCCGTCGGCGCCGCAGGCGATGGCTTTCACGAGGTCGCCTGCTGTGCTGATGGAACCGTCGGCGATGACGTGCACGTATCGGCCGCCGGATTCGTCCAGATAGTCCCGGCGCGCCGCGGCAATATCTGCAATCGTGGTGGCCATCGGCGAGGCAATACCTACCGTGCGACGGTTGGCCGACGCCGCTCCCCCGCCGTAGCCCGCGAGTACTCCGGCAGCACCGGTTCGCATGAGGTGGAGTGCCCCGGTGTAGGTGACCGAACCGCCAACGATGACGGGAACGTCGAGTTCGTAGATGAACCGCTTGAGGTTGAGCGGCTCGCGGGTCGTGGAGACATGTTCCGCGGAGACTGTGGTTCCGCGGATGACAAAAATATCCACACCGGCGTCGACGACGGCGCGCCACATCTGTTGAGTTCCACCCGGCGAGAGGGCACCCGCCACCGTGACACCCGCGTCACGGATCTCTCGAAGCCGTTCATGCACCAGCTCCGCTTTGATGGGTGCGGAGTAAATTTCCTGGAGACGCGGCGTGGCGTTCTCTTTGTCGAGGTTCGCAATTTCCTCAAAGAAAGGCTCCGGATCCTCGTAACGAGTCCATAGACCCTCAAGATCAAGCACACCCAAGCCGCCCAGCTTGCCCAGCGCGATCGCCGTCGCCGGAGAAGTCACCGAATCCATGGGCGCCGAGAGTATGGGGATGTCGAGATGGTAGGCGTCCAGTTGCCAGGTGGTCTGCACCTCCTGGACATCACGTGTGCGGCGCGATGCGACGACGGCGACATCATCGAGGGTGTACGCTCGTCGGGCCCGCTTGCCTCGTCCTATCTCCACTTCACTCACGCGTCAAGTTTACGTGCCGCTGGGGAAGTTTTGTGGGAAGGAGTTGAATGTTTGAGGAATTAGAGGGTTAAGAACCGAACGAAAAAGTAGAAGCAGCGGCAAAACCTGTCGGTGCTCCCCGATAGGGTAAAGACATCCCAGCGGCCGCCGGTAGGTAAGCGGCCAGTCTGCTCACCCGCTCCTGAAAGGAACACCATGTGGACACAACAGCCAATCATTGGCTTTGACACGGAAACCACCGGGGTCCGGCCCCTTGATGATCGTCTCGTTACTTGTTCGCTTATCCGCACTGATCAGGAGGGTGTCGAGCGCCGCTACTGGCTGGCGGATCCGGGTGTGGATATCCCAGAGCAGGCAGCGCGAGTGCATGGCATCAGTACCGAGAAAGCCCGTTCCGAGGGGCGGCCGATAGCCGAGGTCCTTGCCGAAATCGCCGATATTCTTGCTGAGCACATGGCCGCGGGTAATCCGGTGGTGGCGTTCAACGCCTCCTACGATTTCACACTCCTGGAAAGCGAACTGGCACGCCACGGCCTGCCCACGCTGACCGAGCGCCTCGGCGGCCCGTTGGCACCAATTGTGGACCCCTACCTGCTGGACAAATCCGTGGACAAGTGGCGCAAGGGCAAGAGGCGCCTTGAGGACGTATGCCGCCACTACGGGGTGTTGGATGAGGACAACTTCCACAACGCCGAAGCGGACGTACTCGCCACCCTGCGCCTCCTCGGGGCGCTTGTGCGCAAGTACCCGGAGGTGGCGAACAAGTCATTGCAGGAAGTGCAAGCCATGCAGGCCGCCTCGCACGCCGATTTCATCAACTACCTCAACCGGAGGGCCGCCCAGGATGGGCGGCCCCCGGCTGGCGATCCCGATGCCTGGCCGCTCTCCTCGCGGTAGGCGGGCTGAGCGAAACATGCAACGGTCCCGGCGGATCTTGGATCCGCCCGGACCGTTGGGATGAGTCAGGCTGGAAGGCTAGAAGCTCTCGTCATGGAACCGTGGGCTACCCGCCATCAGTCAGCCGTGACCTGAACCGCAGGCTATGCCCGCGAACGGAAGTGAAGCTGCCTGCTGCAGGCGCTACAACTACCCGCGGCCGGAGTAGTTCGGCGCCTCCACAGTCATCTGAACGTCATGCGGATGGGACTCGCGCAGGCCCGCGGAGGTCATGCGCACAAAACGGCCACGCTCCTTGAGCTCGGGAACCGTACGGGCACCGCTGTAGAACATCGTCTGGTGAAGGCCACCCACGAGTTCGTAGAGCACTGAACCGAGCGAGCCGCGGAACGGAACCTGTCCCTCGATGCCTTCGGGAATGATCTTGTCATCCGAGGACACGTCACTCTGGAAGTAGCGGTCCTTCGAGTAGGAACGCTTGCCACGCGAGGACATGGCGCCGAGCGAGCCCATGCCGCGGTAGTGCTTGAACTGCTTGCCGTTGACGAACACCAGGTCACCCGGGGTCTCCTCACAGCCCGCGAGCAGCGAGCCGAGCATTACGGTATCTGCTCCGGCCACGAGGGCCTTGCCGATATCACCGGAGTACTGCAGGCCGCCGTCGGCGATGAGTGGTACATCTGCGGGGCCGCAAGCCTTCGCGGCTTCGGCGATCGCGGTGATCTGGGGAACGCCCACACCGGCAACCACGCGGGTGGTGCAAATCGAGCCGGGGCCAACGCCCACCTTGACCGCGTCCACACCGGCATCAATAAGAGCCTGTGCACCGGACTGGGTCGCCACGTTGCCGCCGATAATCTGCACGCCGTCGAAACCAGAATCGGCGCGCAGGCGGCGAATCATGTCCAGAGCCAGCCGGGCTTCGCCGTTCGCCGAGTCGATAACCAGCACGTCCACACCGGCATCGGCCAAAAGCGAGGCGCGCTCCCACGAATCGGAGAGGTAACCGACTCCGGCACCCACGATGAGGCGCCCCTTGGAATCCTTCGACGAATTCGGGTACTGCTGGGTCTTCACGAAGTCCTTGACAGTGATGAGACCGGAGAGGCGGCCGTCGTCGTCGACCAAAGGAAGCTTCTCCACCTTGTGCTTCGCCAGAAGCCTCGCGGCATCCTCGCGACTCACGCCGGCTGGGGCCGTGACCAGCGGCATCGGGGTCATGACTTCATGGACCTTGAGCGCGGCGAACTGCTCCTCCGGAATGAAACGAAGATCGCGGTTGGTGATGATGCCGAGCAACTTGCCCGCCTCATCCACGACGGGAAGGCCAGACACGCGGTACTTGCCACATAGCTCATCAAGCTGGGCGATCGTGGCGTCCGGGCCAACAGTCACGGGGTCTTGAACCATGCCGGATTCCGAGCGCTTCACCACGCGAACCTGCTGGGCCTGTTCCTGCGCCGAGAGATTGCGATGAATAATTCCAATACCGCCCTGGCGTGCCATGGCAATAGCCATGCGGGACTCCGTCACCGTGTCCATTGCAGCCGAGATCAGCGGGGTCTTGAGGCTGATCTTGCGCGTCAGCCTACTGGTGGTATCAACTTCCGAGGGGATCACGTCTGTTGCCTGAGGCAGCAACAGCACGTCATCGTAGGTTAGTCCGAGCATTGCAAAAGGATCATGTTGCGGTGTCGTCATCACCCCATGGTAATCGCGACGGCCCAGCCGTGCACTGTGCCTCTCGCGACACATCGTGGACGAGTTTGTGATTATCGTCAACCGCCAAAGGAGTAACATTTTCCGATTCACGCAACGCATTTTCCGTGGGAAAAACTGTCACACGTATCGGAAAACGCCACTCGTTTGGAAGGCTGGCGACGGCGTCAGCAAAAGTCTGGCGACGACGACAGCAAGTCCGGCGACGACGACGCCACCCGGAACCGACGGCGTCGCCTCCGTCACCACCCGTCACGCTCCGCGCAACGCATCCACCGGTTCGATACGCGCGGCTTTCAGTGCCGGATAGGTGCCTGCCAAGAGGCCGACCAACGCGCCAACGCCAATACCTGCCGGGGCCGCCCACGGCGCAATGACGGGTGTCCACTCTTGCACCACGCACACCCCCAGCAGCACAAAGAGCCCCACGGCAACACCGATCAAGCCGCCCAAGAATCCTGTGGTAAGCGACTCCATGATGAACTGCCAGCCAATATCACTGGTCCGAGCGCCGAGGGCGCGCCGCAGTCCAATTTCGCCGCGGCGTTCAGAAACCGATAGCAGGGTCACGTTGGCGATACCGATTCCGCCACCAACCAGCGCCACGATACCGATGGCCATGAAAAGCACGTTGATGTCGGACTGCACTTGGTCTTGCAGCTCATTCCCCACGGCGGGGGCGCCAACTTTGTAAGCCTTCGGATTGTTGGGGTTGAGGGCGATGGGAGCTTGCCGTCCCACCACGCCCGACGCACCGACGTCCGCGCTGATATCGAGGCTCGTCGCGGCTTTGAGTCCCAGATCGTTGCGGGCCGTCTCAACGGGCACAATCACAGAATTGAGAAGTCCCCCACGTACCTTGGTGGAATCGATAATCCCGATCACCGCATAGGCGTGGTCGTTGATGAAAATGGCAGGCTGACTGCTCACGCGGTTGATTCCGAGCGTTTGCGCGGCCTTACTTCCCAGCACGGCAACGCGGTCCGCGCGCCGTTCGTGCCCTTCGTCAAAGAATCTGCCAGTTTGAATGTGTCCGCCCACCACATCGGCCAGTTGCGGAGAACCGGCGATAACCGGAGGAACAGCGCTGGCCGCCGCCGACGGATCAATGACTTGAACTGCCTGCACATCGGGCGCTTTCTCAAGTTCGGCATAGAGGGCCGCATGGGCGACCCCCACCAGATCTTGCACGCGTTCGACCGCGTCCCACGGGAGCGTCGACGTAGCCCGTTCCGTATTATTTCGCCCCTCTGTCTTACCCGGCTCGACCGTGACTCGCGTGGCCTTCACCAGATCAAAATTCTTGGAGATCTGACCGGCCGCCGTTTGCGCCAGCCCAATTGTGGCAATCAGCGAAGCAATACCCAGGACCGTGCCGAGCAACGTGATGAAGAGCCGGGACGGGCGCGCCCCCACGCCTTCCAGCGCCTCGTGAATCAGGTCACGCCGGGTAAAACCGCGCGTGCTCTTACTACGTTCGCCCTCCGCGCCCTTGCGCCGTGTCCATCGCTTGGTGCGGACCGCCGGCGTTTCCGCAGTGTCACCGGTTTCGGATTCGCCATCGGCTTCACCACGCACTTCACCAGCGGCTTCACCGCTCGCTTTGCCGCTCGTTTCACCACCGTTTTCCGGGGCCATCAGCTCCGAAAACAGGTCATTTTCTTCGACGACGGCGTCCGCGGGATCGGGCGTTTGCTGCGCGCGCTTTCTCCACTTCATGACAGCTCCATCAGGCGGCCATCGCTGATCTGTACGCGCCGGTCAGCAGCCTGTGCAACTGCGGCGTCGTGCGTGATCATGATGATGGTGAGGCCATCACTCCACAGCTCTCGAAAGAGCTTCATGACAGCTTCAGAATTTTCGCGGTCCAGGTTCCCCGTGGGTTCGTCCGCAAGCAAGAGGCGAGGCGAGGTGCTGACGGCACGGGCGATGGCCACGCGCTGGCGTTCACCACCGGACAGGGTTCCGGGAAAGAACTCCATACGATGACCCATTCCCACACGCTCCAGTGCCGCTCTGGCAAGAGCCTCACGTTCTTCGCGAGGGAAGCCCGCGTATGCGGTGGCCAGCATGACGTTCTCCAGAACAGAGCGCGTAGCCAGCAGGTGAAATGCCTGGAAGACAAAACCAATGTGCCCCCCACGTAGTGCGGCGCGTTCATCCTCGGAAATCTGTGCGACGTCGATTCCTTCAAACAGATAGGTGCCGGTGCTGGGACGATCCAACAGTCCCAGCATGTTGAGCATCGTGGATTTTCCAGAACCCGAGGGGCCAATGATGGCGAGATACTCGCCGGCGTCGACCTCAAGATCCACACCGCGCAGGGCATTGACCGCGGGTGGTCCGGGGAAGATGCGGGTGACGTCGTCGAGCTTGATGAGCGGGCCATCGGCCCGCGGCACGAGGGGATCCGCCGGGGTTTCTTTCGCCCGTTTCGTGCCCGGGCGAGCCGGCCATGCGATCTTCACCGCCCCACCACAACCTTGGCACCCACAGCGATACGGGAGTCATCCGAGGAGATTTCGACATAGCCGCCGGCCGCGAGCCCGGCCTTGACCTTCACAACCTCCGTGGCGAAAGGATCATCCTTGGTGGGGGCGGAAAGCTCAACTCTGTCGGTGCCATCGGCCCCGGCGGACAGCGCCGCCAACGGTACAGCGAGGACCTTGCCATCGGTGGAAGCAACCGGGATAGCCACGCGCACGTTACTGCCCTGGAGTCCGGTGATTTGCTCAGGTGTCAGTTCACCAGGATCGAAGGTGACTGTGTAACGATCCGAGGTTGCTGAGCCAGCTTGCCCCTCGGGTGCCTTCTTGGCAGCATCGGGAGCTTCAATCTTCAGGATTTTCGCGGTGAGCTCGTCTCCACTGGGAGACGAATAGGCGGCCTCCTGGCCCTCTTTCAAGAGCTTGGCGTCTTGCTCCGACAAGGTGCCAACGATACTGAGCTTGGCTCCCGAAACCGACATCGCCACATCTCCCAACGTGCTACCACGGCTGACACGCACCTCATCAACTCGGCGCGGTAGATCACTGAGGAACAGCACTTCACCCAGCGGCAACGACGGCAGGACAGCTTCCTGGGCGCGGGTCAAAGCATTGTAAGCGTCGGTGCGCGAATCGATAGCTTCTTCCAACTGCGCATTTTCAACTGTCAGATTGATAGCCGGCTCTGGAACCGCCTCAGCCTTCCGTAGCTCCGCCACTGCCTGCTGGCGCGTGACCTCATCGGGTGCGTTGTTCACCGCCGCACGCAACTCGTTAATCGTATTGAGGCGCTCTTGCTGTGCCTGAACCTGCGTGTTGTACGTTGAATCAACGGTATTTTCGGAGATCGTCACTGCGGTCTCTGCGCTACGCACAGCTTTCTGAGCATTCTCCAGTGCAGCCTGGGCTTCTTCTCCCCCATTCGGCGCTGAATATCCGACATGCTGATACAGCTGCCCCAAACCGGTAGCCGTGTCGCCATCGAAAATCTGCGTCCCGAGATCACCGGAGGTCAGGCCCAAAGAGGAGAGCGCCTGCTTGAGCTGAAGAACGTCGGGGCCGCTCATACCAATACTCAACGAACGGTAGGCTGGCAATTCGCCAGGTAGAACGATAACCGGGCGGCCCGTAACCTCAAGAGCAATATCTGCCGCGTCAAAAATTGCGCCCACTTCGGGGACATGCCCCGTGACAACCGCGGGGCCCTCGGAGGAGGGACCACCGAGTTTGACGTCAACCGAATCTGCGTACGCAATCTCTCCACGCGTCACGATCGTATTCTCAATCACGCGCTCCTCAATCGGGGCCGTGACCGGTCCCGCCTCCGGCGCCTCGGTGCGCGCAGCCAACTCGGCCGGGGAGACAATAAACTGCATGATTCCCACACCGGCAAGTAGCGACACCACAGCCACCGCAGCAATCAACGCAACCAGCCGCTTTCCGGCCCAGGTACGTTTCTTTGCGGGGGCGTCGTCGTTCCCGGATTCTCCCTCCGCGATCAACGGATCCCCGGATTCAACTGGCGAATCCTCGCTCCCACCGGGGGTTACAGAAGCAACCGGAGGGAACTCGACGGTGGCATCCGATAGTTCTCCTGCCACCAGGGGGTCCGTGCCCTGACCTGGACGAATATCGTCGTCTTCACCGCGCGTGCGCTTGCCCATCAAGGGACCTTTCTTGAAAAACCCGCAGGTAACGCATGGCCTACCCGCGTCATCCAACCGAGCCTCTGGGCACCGCACATCCTTCAAACTCAAACGAAGAATCCGGTGCCCAGCGGCCGATTACCCTACTTCTTCTTGCCGTATGCGGCGATCAGAGCATCCAGCTGATCCTTGTGATCGTCCAGGAACTTCTGCTGGTTACGGAAATCGATCTTCTCGTATTTGTCCTGGTAGTCCATGGCGTCGCCGCACTTCCAGTCAGCCACGGCCATGTCGATTTCCTTCTTCTTGACTTCATCGAGCTTCTTCTGATCGGGCTCGACGTACTCTCCGTCCTCGCCGCCGCTATACAGCTCGTTCTGCTCGTCCATCATGACTTCGAATGCACGGTTCTTGGACGTCACATCGGGGTAGCCCGCGTCAGCCATGCAGGATGCCCACTCCTTGTCGAGAGCCTGGATCTCCGGATCCAGCTCAGCCTCCATGTAGAAGGCGTTCATGGCATCGAACAGGTCCTTGAACTCCGGGTCCTCCCAGGGGTTACCGCCGGTCTCGGTATCCACCTCGTGCTGGGCCGCCCCGTAACAACCGGCCTTGGACCAGTCATACTCGTAGCCGCCCTCTTCCGGGTTCTCTTCCATGGCCTTCATCTCCTCTTCGGTGGGCTGGGGGCCATGAAGAGTCTCATAATAGGCCTGTTGCTCCGATTCACTGAGGCCATCGATGTAGTCCTGATTGGGATCGACGTACTCCTGCGGTTCTCCTGCATTCTCCTGCCACGGAGAATTAAAGAAGCCGTACCCGTACTGCTGGGCGAACTCCAAGGAGCCCCATTCAGGTCCGTCGTAGTCATCGCTGTTGACCACTGTGCCACCGTTGTTGGTGTCCGGCTTGTATTCGAAGCCTTCTTTGGCCATGCATTCGGCGATGAGTTCTTCCCTCTTGATGTCCTGCTGGTCGTAGTCCTCCTGGGTCAACTCTTGACCCATATCCATGGCCATGAGGTAGTCCCCGAGAGGACCGTAGTTTTCCTCGGAGGAATCCTTGCCTTTGTCCTCACTGCCTGAACAGCCGGTGAGAGCGAGGGCGCCAATCATGCAGGCACCGAAAAGGATGTGGCTAGTTTTACGCATGACAGGCTCCTTCGTCTGTACTTCGTGCGTGACCGTGTCGCAAGATGCGGCCCAGCGTTCTTGGTTTCAGAGATCCCGCCAATGGGTCGTGGCCCATTGAGGCAATCTCTTGGTGAGGTAGTGTCGAAAACTCCACGCCTTTCAAGCATGCCATAGTGCGAGAGTCGGATTATAGAGACATTTGTTGATATGCCACGGGCGAAAAGTTGCATACTCCTTGTTAAGAAATGATGTCAGGTTCTATTCAACCGGCTACAAAGGGGCAAGGGAATGGGGTTACCTATAGAAAGAAGGTAGGGCTAGCCCTACCTTGAAATGTAGGCCACGAAGTAGGCCGAAGATTGAACGACGACGACGTCGCGCCCAAAAGAAGACGTCGGGCCCGTGTGTACTTGAGTTAGCGGGTTCCCACACGGAGAGGTCACTATTACCTGTACAGGTCACGTCAACGTGCTGTGACCTCTCCACGAGAGCGTGGCCTCTTCCACGAGGAACGGGCCCAAGAGTCGAAGCGGAAGCGCCTATAAGAAAAGGCACCCAGCACAATGCTGGATGCCTTTTCGCTCAGACTACTGGCTGAGCCAAGATCACGCTGACGGGGTAACCGTAGAGGTCACCGACGGGCGCAACCTCTTACTTCTCGACGATGGCGAGGATGTCGCGCGAGGAAAGGATGATGAACTCATCACCGCCGTACTTGACTTCGGTGCCACCGTACTTGGAGTAGATGACAACGTCGCCAACAGCAACGTCAACCGGGACGCGGTTGCCGTTGTCGTCAACGCGGCCGGGGCCCACTGCGAGGACCTTGCCCTCCTGTGGCTTCTCCTTGGCGGTGTCCGGAAGGACAAGGCCAGAGGCCGTCGTGGTTTCTGCTTCCACCTGCTGGATCACAATGCGATCCTCAAGCGGCTTGATGGAGACCGACACTTCGGATCCCCCTTCTTCTCGAACTCGTGCTGTGGTTAGTAGTACCTGGCCGCGGGACCCGCCGTCGCGGGGGCCGGGCCCGAACCGGGCACAAGCCGTAGCCCTCAAGACCTCACGCACGGGCGGGGCCCGTCAGCGCAATCTCTCAACTACGTCCTCTAGAAGGATAAGCCGCGCTTAGCACTCGGTCAAGGTGAGTGCTAGTGATATGGCACGTTCATACTCATCCGTGCCAAGATGGAGCGGTGTCCGCCACCATTAGTCCGCTGCTGACGCCCGAGGGGCGCGCGCTTCTCTCCGCCCTTCCAGCCTACGAGCAGGGTGATGTTTTCTCTCTCACCAACCGCCTGCGCGGCGAGGGATACTCCCCCGAACTCGTTTCGCTGGCCTTGACCCAGGCCAGGCTACGGCAGAAGGCGCAAGAGAAGTTCGGCGACTTCGCCGCCTCCATGTTCTTCACCGCGGCCGGGCTGGAACAGTCGACACGGCTGAGCGTCGGTGTCCATCACGCCGCGCGATTGCGCGAAGCAGGAGCCCGCCACGTCGTCGACCTGGGGTGTGGCATCGGAGCCGATTCTCTTGCGATGGCGGGACTCGGGTTGCGTGTCACGTCCATTGAAACCGATCCCGAGACGGCCGCCGCAGCCGCGGCCAACCTTGCTCCCTTCCCCGAAGCCGCAGTTCTCACCGGGGATGGCTTAGAAATTTCTCTGGAAGATATCGGTGCGGACGCCATCTGGCTCGATCCTGCGCGCAGGGATTCCACTGGTAGGAGGCTCAAGAATCCGGAAGAGTGGTCTCCGAAGCTCTCCGCCGCGTTGGATATCGCCTCGCATTATTCCGCGGCCGGCATCAAAGTGGCCCCGGGCATCGCCCACGGGCTCTGCCCGGAAAACTCCCACGTGCAATGGATCAGCCACGATGGAGACCTTCTGGAAGCCGTCATCTGGCTCGGCGCGGCGGCACCCGCCCCGGGCCGTAGCTCACTCATTCTGCGCCGAGACCAGACATTCATCTTCGATTCGGGGGCTCGCCGCGCGAACGAGGAACTGCCTCCCGTGCCGCCCGCCGAGCTGGGCGAGTACATCTGTGAGCCCGATCCAGCGATCATTCGAAGCGGCGGTATCTCGCGGCTGTGCGCCGAACACGGCCTCGCGCCCGTTTCCGCACATATCGCCTACCTCAGTGGCGACTGCCCCGAGTCTTCCTTGCTCACAAGATTCAAGGTGCGCGAGGTTCTCCCACTGGAAGTCAAGGCTCTCAAGAAGGTGCTGAAGAACGCCGGGATCACCCGGCTGGAGATCAAGAAACGCGGAACGGACACCGATCCCGAGGTGCTGCGGCGCAAGCTCGGCCTGCGCAAGCAACCGGGAGGCAAAGAAGCGGTCCTCATCCTCACGCCCCTCATGGGCCGCCACCGCGCGGTGCTGGCAGACCGGGTGGATTGATCGACAAAGCCCCGCCCTCTCGTCAGCACGAGTCGGGTGGGGTGCGGAGAATTTGAATGCTCTGAGGGGATCGATGTGGCACTATTACCGTATCGATCCCCTCAGAGCACTGATATTTTACGAGGCCCCAATAACCAGATTCGCATCACCTAAGAACGGTCATCTGGAAGTCTGGAGTTCGGCTTACATAACGATCTTGCCCAGGTCCATTCCGGTGTCCACCGTGATATCAAGACCGGAGGGAGCAACACCGTTGCGGACCAGCTCCCAGCCCAACGATGCCACCATGGCGCCGTTATCCGTGCAGTAGCGGATCGGCGGGATACGCACGGTGATGCCGCGGGCAGCAGCCCGCTCGGCCACCAGCTCGCGCAGACGCGAGTTCGCCGAGAAGCCGCCACCAATAACGAGCGTGTCATACCCGAAGGTCTCGCAGGCATTGAGCGCCTTGGCGGTGAGCACATCGTTGATGGCCTCGGAGAATCCGGCCGCAACATCCGCGGTGGGGACGTCCTCGCCACGGGATTCCAGGCCCTCGATGTAGCGAGCAACGGCTGTCTTCAAGCCGGAGAAGGAGAAATCGTACTGGTGGCGCACCTTGTCCTTGCCAGCCGTCAGACCACGCGGGAAGCGAATGGCATCGCGATCGCCTTCCTTGGCGAGGCGATCAATGTGCGGGCCACCGGGATAGGGCAGGCCAAGCAGACGCCCCACCTTGTCGAATGCTTCGCCCGCGGCGTCGTCGAGCGTGCCGCCGAGCTCCTCAACGTCGGTGGCGATATTGCCCACGCGCAGGATGGAGGAATGCCCACCGGACACCACCAGTCCAATGAAGTGCTCCGGGAACGGACCATCCACCAACTCGTCAACGCACAGGTGCCCGATAATGTGGTTGATGCCGTAGAGCGGCTTGCCCGTGGCCAGGGCGAGGGCCTTGGCAGCAGACACACCAACGGTGAGCGAGCCTACGAGTCCGGGACCAGCGGTGACAGCAATAGCGTCAAGATCATCCAGCGTCACGCCGGCCTTCTCCAGAGCCGCATCCAGCGTGGGAACCATGGTCTGGAGATGGGCGCGCGAAGCGATCTCGGGGATGATGCCGCCGTAGCGCGCGTACTCATCCATGGAGGTGGCGGTGACGTCGGCCAACAGCTCGCCGTCACGCACAATGGCGATGCCTGTCTCGTCACAGGAGGTCTCAATACCAAGGACTGTAATACTCACAAGTGACCAGTTTAGTCCCCCGCGCGCTACCGCCCGATGTGGAACAGGCTACGCTTCTCGTTCCCGAATGTGCCTCAGGTCAAGAGATCTGGCCAGTGGATCTCGGCCTACCGGCATGATCTCTAAAATCCATCTCCGAAATCCCGCACCCCACGTACCCAT
Source organism: Ancrocorticia sp. (assembly GCA_047602305.1). GTDB lineage: Bacteria > Actinomycetota > Actinomycetes > Actinomycetales > Actinomycetaceae > Ancrocorticia. Next base: position 3,428,928 of record JASGHO010000001.1, on the reverse strand, counting down.
GCCACACAGGTGGCGGGATTACGGAGATACATTTTTGCGGGCTACGCTTCTCGATCACACAGCGGGCCGGTCGCGACGCATGATGAGGGCGTCATCATCGTGGTAGTAACGCGGACGCCGCCCCACTTCCTCGAAGCCGCGCCCCTCGTACAGACTTTGTGCGACGCCGTCGCGCGAACGCACCTCGAGAAACACCGATTCCGATCCTTGCTCGTCCGCGACGGCGAGAAGTTCATCGAGCAGCAGGCCGCCCAAGCCGAGGCCGCGGTGCGCGGAGGCCACGGCGATGGTGAGGATCTCGGCGTCGATGCCTTGAGAGACTCCTCCTATCGCCACGATCTCAGGTACCGCGGCGATACCGGGTTCGGCCGGGACAAGCGACAGGTAGCTGGCGTTCTCTCCCGCGAGCTCGTGCGCCCACACGGCCACCGGCCATGCGTCAGCGCCGAAGGCAAGCAGGTCAAAGGCTGCGATACGGCTCGCCCAACCGGGGCGCGGCACAGCGAGCCGCAACCCCAGGTCGGCGAGCCTCTCAGCACTGGAGGCGTGTTCCTTCGAATTCATCGCGCGGCAGGCTGGCTGACGCCGCCTCCGTGGATGTCGGGGCGGCGCAGGTACTGCGGTTCGGTGCCCAGGTCGATATCCTCGCCGGCTTCCTGGCGCGTCACGTGGGAAAGCGCCAGAGATGCCATCACGGCGGGCTCGCACTGCACATCAGCGGCGGAGGCAAGCTCCGGGTAAAGGTCCGGATGGGAGGAAACGAGGCCGGCCTCGGCGCGCGCCAAGAGCCCCGCAAGATCGGCGGGCTTGACGATCTCGGGACCGGAGAGAATGGCGACGTCGTCGCCACCCATGGGCCGCGCGCGCAGGGCGAACAGTTCCTTACGCCGTGCGTCGATCACCGCAAGAACCTCATTGAATCCGAGCCGGGTGCCCGCGAGCGCCAGCACCTCAAGTGAAGAAACACCATAGAGCGGCACATCCCAGGCGCGAGCGAGGGCGCGGGCCGTCATGAGGCCAGCGCGCAATCCGGTGAAGGCAGCCGGTCCGGTGCCCGCAACGATCGCGTCGGGCTTCTCGATACCGGCACTGGCGAGAGCCGCGGCCACCATCGGGGTGAGCGTCTCAGCGTGGTGGCGTGAATCGGAGGAGAGTTCGCGCGCCACCTCGGTCATGGTGCCAAGCTCATCGCGTGCCACTCCCACAATTGAGCGGTCCGAGGTATCGATGGTCAGGATGTACATCTTCTTCATTCCTATTCGTAGAAAGGCTGGTGGGAGGTGAAGTTATCCGAAGGTGAAGCTAGTGGGAGATATCCCGCAGCGGGAGACCAAACTAACGGGAGCCGGGCCCAACGCACCCCAGCTATTCCCGCGCCTCGTCGCGGCCGGACTGGGGCAGTTCGAGAACCGTCACTTCGTCAGTTGTGGTGAGGCGGGCGCCGTCGTCGTTCTTCTTGCGTTCGCGAGTGCGCTCGTCGGCGTCGCCGCGGTCGTATCGCAACCAGACGAGAGTACCCACGAGGACCAGGAGGACGACCAACGCGATAATGACGTAAATGATGATGTGGCCGCCGATGCCCGTTGGGGCAGCGGGTGAGTCGTTGGCCGCCACCGGGTCTTTATCGGATCCGAGAAGTTCGCGGCGGATTTCGTCAAAGGAGGCGAGCTTCACCTCGCCCGCCAGAACCGAGCGGGCCACCGGATCCAGCGGAGAGACGATACCCTCCGAGGTCACGAGGAACCAGGCACCCAGGTTGTCTTTTCCGCCCAGAGCGGGCTCGACCACCACGCGCTGCTCCGCGGTCAACTCGGTCAGTTCCGTGGCAAAATACTCTTCCCCGGTAACTTTCGCGTTCTTCGACTCCCCGGCGCGGAAATCCGTGGCGAGAGTCCCTACTGGCTCCCCATCAAGGAACAGCGGGGCCACCCAGAAACTCGATGCCGCGAGATTGCCCGCGGAGTCCGTGAAGGCCTGGGCATTGATCGGGGTACCGATCGTCAAGGAAGAAAGATCGTTCGATGAAACGTTGGGCAAATCCTCGCCCGCGTGCGAGCGCGCCACGCTCAAGCCGGAGGATTCATACCAGCTGATCGCGTCCGGGGCCGGTGCCGTTGCTGCCACTGCCGGCACGGCGCCCAGCCCCGCCATCAACCCCACGGTCAAAGCAACGAGGAACCGCCTGAGCAGCGTCATAACCGCGACCGCAGGCTTTCGACAAGTTCCAGCGCGCGCGGACCCGAGCCTTCGATTTTCAGGATGCGGGGGGCGTCAACGGACAGATCATCGACCTCCTCACCCGCGTCCGACCCCTCGGGTCGAACAATTCTGATGGTGAGGCGATCGTCGGTCAGGACCTCGACCTTGCCTTCGCCCCACTCCACCACGGTTGCGGAGTCTGCGAGCGAGGCGTCAAGATCGAGCGCGTCCAGTTCGTCAAGGGAGGAGAGCCTGTAGGCGTCCACGTGGACGAGTTCAGGGCCGCCGCACCGTGAGTGATGCACCTGGGCGATGACGAAGGTGGGAGAAGCGACGCGTCCGGTCACGTCCATACCGCGAGCGATCCCCTGGGTCAGCGTTGTTTTCCCTGCGCCCAGCGGGCCATCGAGCATGATGAGATCGCCGCCTTCGAGCAAGGATCCAAGTACCTCGCCCACGTGACGCATGTCGTCTGCTTCCGGGATTGTTAGCTCCACGGGTTCCTCCTTCTTCACATCATCGCGGGACGCGCGATGAAGCCTTGCCGGTGCCATGGTAGCGCCGCGGCACCCTCGCGCCAAGACGGGTCACAATCTCGTATCCGATGGTTCCGGTGGCCTGCGCCCACTCATCTGCTGTGGGCAGGCCAGATTCCGCATCTCCGAAGAGCCAGGCGCGTTCACCGACGCCGACCCCGTAGGGCAATTCTGTGACGAATTGATCCATGCACACCCGGCCGCGAATCCGGGTCCGGGTACCGTCGATGACAAGCGGGGCAACATTCGACGCCTTGCGATCAATACCGTCCGAGTATCCGAGCGGAACCACGCCGAGATGGGTGGGACGATCGGTACGATCGGTGTGACCGTAGGAAATTCCGGTTCCTTCGGCAACCGTACGCTCGGCGATGATCTGCGCCGAGAGCGTCATCGCAGCTCGCAGGCCGATCTGTTGAGCGGTTCGGTAGTCCGAATTGGGCGAGACGCCGTAGAGCGCAATTCCCGGGCGCACCATGTCGTAACGCGCCTTCGGATGCCACAGAGTACCCGCGGAGGCAGCCAGATGATGAATCCGGATATCGAGACCGGCTTTGTCGACGACGCGGCGCGCTTCTTCGAAGATATCGATCTGCTGTTCGGTGAGTCCGCACTCCGGTTCGTCCGCACGGGCCAGATGGCTCCACAGGCCGACGACGTCGAATAATCCCTCCGCTACTCCCGCCCGCACCTTGCCCGCTGCTTCCGGGAGATTCCACAGGTCGATTCCACCGCGCGCCATGCCGGTGTCCACTTTGAGATGCATCTTGGCCGTAATGCCGGTTTTCCGTGCCGCTGCCGCGAGCTCATCGATGGCCCACAGGGCGCCCACGGAGATCTCCAGGTTCGCGCGCAGCGCGTCACCCAAGGGGGCTCCGGGGGCATAAATCCAGGTGAGAATACGTGGCTCGGGGCCGACCTCCTGCCGAAGATCCAGCGCTTCGGCAAGCTGGGCCACGCCGAGGTACTCTGCTCCGGCGTTCAGCATCGCGCGCGCACACTCGGCGCGGCCGTGCCCGTAGGCGTCGGCTTTCACCACACCCAGAATCGCCTTCTCGGCGACGGAGCGAACCAGACGAAGATTCTCGCCAATGGCATCAAGATCAATATCCGCTACCGCGGGAAAGGCTTCGTGGTGTTCGGTCATGAATTCAACGATTCTGCAATGGCCGCCGGGATCGCTGCCGCAATCTCGGTGGCACGGATGGGACGGCCGGAGCTGGACGCAACTGGGGCGGACGTGCCTGGGACGGAGGTAAGCGGGGTCGACGTATGCGTGGCGGAGGCAACCGTGCCGGACGTACCTGAGGCCGAAGAAACCGGGCCGGACGTAGCCAAGCCGGACGCAACCGTGCCGGACGCAACCGTGCCGGTGCCGCTCGCAATCTGCGCCGCGCGGGCATGCAGGTAGCATGCCGCTGCCGCGAGCCGAGCGGGGATTCCCCGGCCCTTGCCCAGCTCGGCAAGTTCGTCGCCCCATCCTGCGAGAATGGCACCCAACAAACCGGCCAGGACATCGCCTGCGCCAGCCGTTGCTCGCCATCCCGGCGCACCCGACTGAGCATAGAGAGGATCGTCGGGGCCACACACCACGTCGGTTGCTCCCTTGAGAACCACGGTGGCACCGGTGAGGGTGGCCGCGAGTCGGGCAGCGCGTGCCGGAGCGGCAGTAATCTCCTCGCGTGTCAGGGCCTCGCCGCGCGCGGCGAGGAGCGCTGCCAGCTCTCCCGCATGCGGGGTGAGAACCACGGTGGAGGGAACGTCGAGGCTATGCACCAGCGCAATGGCACCGGCATCAAGGACCACCGGGATTCCTTCGGTGATGGATTCCTCCAGGCGCCGTGCCGCCTCGGCAGCCGCTACGGCGTTGTCCATGTCCACTCCGGAGCCGATCACCCAGGCCTGCACGCGGCCCATATCCGCCACGATCTCAGGGTGGTGAGAGATGACCAATTCGGTGAGCTCGCGCGGCCCGGCGTAGCGGACCATGCCGGGGCCGCCGGCCAGGGCGGCCCCGGCCGACAGCAGAGCGGCACCCGGATAACGCACGGATCCCGTCATGAGGCCCACAACACCACGCGTGTACTTGTGCGAGTCCGGCCCGGGATAGTCCCAGAGATCGGCGATATCCCGCGCGTCCAACGACAACAGGGCGGGCTCGGAGGGCAGGTGCTCCACCAATCCGAGATCAACCTCGACGAGCTCCCCCACGTAACGTCGGCCCGGATCAAGAACCAGGCCAGGCTTGGGAGCGCCCATGGTCACGGTGATATCGGCGCGGAAGGCGGGGCCGGACACGGTGCCGTCGTCGGCTCCCACACCCGAGGGAAGATCAATCGCCACCGCCAGCGGCTCCACGGCCGCCCGCTCCCGGATCTCACCGAGAGTCCGGACGATGGTGGCATGCGGCTCGCGCAGGCGACCACGCGCACCAATCCCCACCAGCCCATCGAGCCACACATCGGCGGCAGCGGCCAGCCGCGTCACAACATCTCGAGCCTCATCCGCCCCGTTCACCGGGACGATCCTCACGCCAGCGCGCTCAGCAGCCACCAGGCCCGTGGTGTGCGCGTCCGCGCACACCACGGCGTGCACCGCCATACCCCGCCGCGCCAAGTATGCCGCGGCGTAGAGCGCATCTCCCCCATTGTTGCCTGCGCCTACCAAGGCCACCACCGAGGTTCCCGGGATCCCCAAACCGGCGCGGCGCCGGTGCGAGATCACGGTATTGGCAACCGCGTAGGATGCCCGCTCCATGAGCGGAACACCGGCGGCCAACAAAGGTGCTTCAGCGGCTCGAATATCGTCGCTGCGGTAGGCGCGTAACATGAGGTACCTCTCGTGATGTGACTGTCAAGAGATCCCGCCACCAAGGCCACTGGGGCCACGAAAGCCAACGGGGCCTATTGGCGCAATCTCTACGATCCCGCTCCGGGGCCACGGCCTGACCGCCCGTGGCCCCACAATCCCTTACTCGACAGTAACGGACTTGGCGAGATTACGCGGCTTGTCCACGTCGTGTCCCTTGACCTTGGCCAGTTCGGAGGCGAAGATCTGCAGCGGCACCACGGTGACCAGCGGCATCATGAGCGTCGGGGTGGAGCGGGGTACCCAGAAAACGTGATCCGCGTACTGTGCTGCTTCCTCGTCGCCTTCCTCGGCGATCGCGATGGTGCGAGCGCCGCGGGCCTTGACTTCCTGGAGGTTGGAGACAACCTTGGAGTGCAGCAGCGGGCGGCGCGGGGTGGGCACGATGACGAAGACCGGAAGGCCTTCTTCCACCAGCGAGATCGGGCCGTGCTTGAGCTCGCCCGCGGCAAATCCCTCGGAGTGAATGTAGGCGATTTCCTTGAGCTTGAGTGCGCCCTCCAGAGCCACTGGGAAGCCGACGTGGCGTCCCAGGAAGAGCACCGAGGTGACGTCCTTCATGTCGCGCGCCAGGTTGCGCACGTCCTCTTCATAGGAGAGGACCTCTTCGATACGGCCCGGCATCTTGCCCAGTTCGTCGAGGTAGGTAGCCACTTCGTCCTGGTACTTGTTACCTCGCAGCTCGGCCAGGTACAGGCCGAGCAGGTAGCAGGCGGCGATCTGTGCGATGAAGGCCTTGGTGGAGGCCACGGCGACCTCGGGTCCGGCGTGGGTGTAGAGCACTGCATCGGATTCACGGGCGATGGTGGAACCGTAGGTGTTGACGATGGCCAGCACCTTGGAGCCCTGCTCGCGGGCGTGACGGATGGCCATGATGGTATCCATCGTCTCGCCCGACTGGGACATTGCCACCACCAGGGTCTTCTCGTTGACCACCGGATCGCGGTAGCGGAACTCGTGCGCCAGCTCCACCTCGACGGGGATACGGCACCAGTGCTCGATGGCGTACTTGGCAACATGACCGGCGTACGCGGCGGTGCCACACGCCACCACGATGATCTTGTCCACGCGGCGCATGACCGCTTCGGAAATACGCATCTCGTCCAACTTCAGCTGGCCGTCCTTGGTGGTGCGGCCGCGCAGCGTTTCGGCCACGGCCATGGGCTCCTCGTGGATTTCCTTATCCATGAAGGTGTCGTAGCCACCCTTGACGGCGGCGCTGACGTCCCAATCCACTTCGAAGGTCTTGCCCTCCTCCGGGTTGCCGTCAAAATCGACAACCTGCACGGAATCGGGGGTGATGCGGACGATGCGGTCCTGGCCCATCTCCATGGCGTGACGCGTCTGGCCCACGAAGGCGGCCACATCGGAGCCGAGAAAGTTCTCGCCCTCGCCCAGGCCGACAACCAGCGGGGAGTTGCGGCGGGCCGCCACCAGGGCCCCAGGGTTCTCCGATTCCAGACCCACGAGGGTGAAGGAGCCTTCCAAGCGGGAGGCGAGGCGGCACATGGCAGCGAGCAGATCGCCGTCCTTGGCCAGTTCGAGTGCCAGCTGATGGGAGGCGATCTCGGTATCCGTCTCGGATACCGGAGTGATTCCCTGCTCGGCCAGTTCCTCGGCCAACTGCTGGTAATTCTCAATGATGCCGTTGTGCACCACGGCAACACGGCCGTCGAAGCTCACGTGCGGATGGGCGTTGGTGTCGGTGGGGCCACCGTGGGTTGCCCAACGGGTATGCCCAATCGCTGCGGTGCCCGGATCCAGCGGAGCCTTCTCCAGCGACTTCCTCAGGTTGTCCAGGCGGCCAGCCTTCTTGGCGAACTTCATCCCCTCCGGACCTGCGATAGCCACGCCCGCCGAGTCATACCCGCGGTACTCCAGACGCGCCAAGCCTTCCAATACGACATCAAGCGGGCGATTCGTCGCCTCATTTGATCCGACATAACCTACGATTCCACACATGTAGCAATTCTAACTGCCGCTACCTATCTGTCCCACACACACGCGTTCACTGGAAGCCGTAAGATTTGGCACTATGGACCATACCCATGCGCTCTCCCACGTCGTATCCTTTACACACGACCAGTGGGGCGCCTTGGCACAAACGACACCGCTGCCACTGACTCGCAACGATATTCGGCGCCTCTCCTCGCTGGGAGATCCCATCGAGTTGGACGAGGCAGACGCCATTTACCGCCCATTATCTGCGTTGTTGCAGATGTATACGGCGGAAGTCGGGCGTCTGCACCGCCGCACCTCCGAGTTCCTCGGCTTGCAGGAACAGCGCACGCCTTTCGTTATCGCCATCGCCGGTTCCGTAGCGGTAGGAAAATCGACGACGGCGAGGCTACTCCAGGAGCTCTTGCGCCGCTGGCCCGCAACCCCCAAAGTTGAACTCATCACTACCGACGGTTTCCTCTACCCCAACGCGGTCCTCGAAGAACGCGGACTCATGGACCGCAAAGGCTTTCCCGAGTCCTACGACAGGTCCGCCCTCCTCAACTTCCTCAAACAAGTCAAGGCCGGGGTCCCCCACGTCAGCGCACCGGTCTACGATCACATCACCTACGACATCGTGCCCGGCACGTTTCACTCGGTGAACCATCCCGATATCTTGATTCTTGAAGGGCTCAACGTCCTTCAACCACCGCGTATCGCCACCAAAGATCAGCTCGCCGTCTCTGACTTCTTCGATCTGTCGATCTACGTTGACGCCGACGAAGAAGACCTGGAGCGCTGGTACCTGGAGCGCATCTTCCGCCTGCGCGAACGTGCTTTCACCCACCCGCACGCCTACTTCTACCAGTTCGCTTCCATGCCCGACGACGAACTCGAAGCCCGCGCCCGCGACATCTGGCGCCGCGTCAACCTCCCCAACCTCATCGAGAACATCGCCCCCACCCGTTCGCGCGCCGACATTGTGTTGCGCAAAGGACCGGAGCACAAGATCTCCGAGGTGTGGCTACGAAAGCTGTAGCGGCATTGTTACGTGAGCTGCCTATTGGCGGGAGCTCTACGATAGCCGAGTTACTCGACGCCGTCGTCGTCAGAGTTGAGACGGCGGGAAAGTAGCCGATCGATGGCCGTGCCAATGACGGTACCGGCCACCACGCCCACAACCATGGAGAGCAGTGGTTTGCCAGCGAGCAGGTGCCCGGCCCCAACGCCCATCCCCACCATAAACGCCGCCCACAGCACCGAGGTGACCGCGGCAAGAACAACAAAACGTGAGCGCGGATAGCCCGCAGCCCCCACACAGATGTTGACGATCACCCGCACCCCGGGAAGGAATCGGGCGGCCAGGATATAGGCGGCGCCGTGGGTACGCAGCCGTCGACGCACGGCGCCGAGACGGCGGCTGCCCTTCTCCGTGGAAAAGTAGCGGATGCGCTCAATCGGGAGCACACTGCCCACGTAATAGGCGAGATTCTCTCCCACGAAAGCCCCGGCAAACGCCACGCAACCCAGGACGAACAAGGACGGCCCCGCTCCCTGCGGCGCCAACGTGGCAAGCGAGATCACGAGAATCTCGGAAGGCACAAGCGGTACCAATCCGTCCGCCGCCACCAGCACTACGAGGAGTACAAGCGCCCAAGGAGATGTCGCGGAGGCGAGAATCCACTCCTCCATCTTCTCTCCTTTCCCTGGGTCACGGCCGCACCTACGAATCTCTGAGATTCCTGGGCCTCGTAAACGATGCGGGGCCAGCACTCCCGGCGCCAGCCCCGCATGGTCAGCCTTGTGGAAGCCGCTAGAGCGACAGGCGTGCCTTCACCACGTCAGCAAGGTTCTGGGCAACAGTGTCCGCTTCCTCTTGCGTGGCAGCCTCAACCATGACGCGCACCAGCGGCTCGGTTCCCGAAGGACGAAGAAGCACGCGGCCCGTCTCGCCCAGGCGCTCCTCGGCCGCAGCAACGGCGGCGGACAAGCCCTCATCGGTGTCCGCCTTGCGCTTGTCGACGTTCGGGACATTGATGAGCGTCTGAGGCAGGCGCTGCACAATCGATCCGAGCTCCGCCAACGTCTTGCCAGTCTTGGCCACTTCGGCAGCCACAAGAAGCGCGGTCAAGGTGCCGTCACCGGTGGTCGCATGATCAAGGAAGATCACGTGCCCGGACTGCTCGCCGCCAAGAACATGGTTGCCTTCGCGCATCGCCTCCAGCACGTAGCGGTCCCCCACGCCGGTCTGCACAGTCTTGATACCGGCAGCCTTCATCGCCAGGATAAGACCAAGATTCGACATGACCGTGACTACCAAGGTGTCATTGGTCAGACGCCCCTGCTCCTTGAGAGAAACAGCCAGCAGCCCCATGATCTGATCGCCGTCCACCATGTTGCCTTCGTGATCCACTGCGAGGCAACGATCCGCATCGCCGTCAAACGCGACGCCGAAATCGGCACCGATAGCCACCACGGTTTCCTGCAACTGCTCCGGATGGGTGGAGCCACAGTTGGCGTTGATGTTGTAGCCGTCCGGCGCAGCGTTAATGACGGTCACCTCAGCGCCGCAGCGGCGCAGCGCCTCGGGAGCCACCGTGGAAGTGGCGCCATTGGCGCAATCCACCACAATCTTCAGGCCCTCAAGCGACACATCAATCGAATTCACCAGGTGATTGATGTAGGCCTCATCAGCCGTTCCAGCGGAGGCCGTAATCTGACCAACACCGGCGCCCGTCGGGCGAGACCACGTTGTGCCCAGGAGAGACTCAATCTCATCCTCCAGCGCATCTTCCAGCTTGAAGCCGCCACCGGCGAAGAACTTGATGCCGTTATCCTGCATCGGATTGTGCGAAGCAGAGATCACCACGCCGAGATCGATGCCATCATGTGCGGTCAGGAACGCCAAACCCGGAGTGGGAAGCACATCCACGTGCTCCACATCGACTCCGGCAGAGGCCAGGCCCGCAGCCATCGCCTGAGCAAGCATTGCTCCTGAAATTCTGGTATCTCGTGCAATCACCGCGCGGGGACGGCGGCCTTCAACCGACTTCACCAAAACTCGGGCGGCCGAATCGCCAAGGGTAAGTGCCAGATTCGCTGTAATTTCACGGTTTGCGAGCCCGCGCACTCCATCTGTGCCGAACAATCGGGGCATGTGTTCCTCCTCGGAAACGGGTAACAGGCCAATTATTCCATCCGAGTCTGTTTTCTTGCTGTGAACCGCATCTTTTTGGCCGCATATCACTGGGAGATTCGTCGTCACCTAAAGAATTGAGGAAAACGGAAAGGATTGAGCCCGCGGAGAGCTTCCACAGGCTCAACCCTTTCCAAAAAACTCAATCCTTCGGGATTGTCCCGGCGGTGTGTGGCGACGGCGGTGTGTGGATGGGCGACGACGATCTCTGCCCGACGGCGTGTGGCGACGACGATCTCTGCCCGGCAGCCGAATGCGGGCACGGGCAGCCGAATACGCGTACTGGCCACAAACGTGGCCGCATATAAAAACGTGGGGCCCTGCCAATGGCAGAGCCCCACGTTCATGCATCGGAAGCGGCACCGAACGGCACAACTTCCAGCTGAAAAATCAGCGCTTCGAGAACTGCGAAGCCTTGCGGGCCTTCTTGAGGCCAGCCTTCTTGCGCTCGACGGCGCGGGCATCGCGGGTCAGGAAGCCGGCCTTCTTGAGAGCGGGGCGATTGTTGTCGCGATCGATCTCGTTGAGGGCGCGGGAGATTCCCAGACGCAGAGCGCCAGCCTGGCCGGAGATGCCGCCACCGTTGATGCGAGCAACAACGTCGAAGCGACCCTCAAGGTCAAGCAGAGCGAACGGCGAGTTGACGAGCTGCTGGTGCAGCTTGTTCGGGAAGTAATCCTCGAGCGTACGCCCGTTGATCTTCCATTCGCCGGATCCGGGGATGAGGCGGACACGGGCGACGGCTTCCTTGCGGCGGCCGAGCGCCTGGCCCGGGGCGGTCAGGGACGCGCCCTGGCCGGTACGGGGAGCTTCGCTCTCCGAGGTGTAGGAGCCAACGAATTCCTCGTCGAGCTCGGTGTCAATCGTGGTCTCAGCCATGTTTTAACGTCCTGTTCCGGGAAAGCTCACTGAGCAATCTTCTTGAGCGAGTACTGCTCAGGCTGCTGGGCCTGGTGCGGATGCTCGCTGCCACGGTAGACCTTGAGCTTCTTCAGCTGCTGACGGCCAAGGGTGGTCTTCGGGAGCATTCCGGCAACTGCCTTCTCCACGGCCTTCTCAGGCTTGGTGGCAAGCAGCTCAGTGTACGAGGTAGCCTTCAAGCCGCCCGGGAAACCCGAGTGGCGGTAAGCAAACTTCTGCTCGCGCTTGCTTCCAGTCAACGCAACCTTGTCAGCGTTGACGATGATGACGTAATCGCCACCATCAGCGTTGGGCGCGAAGGAGGGCTTGTGCTTCCCACGGAGCAGGGTGGCAACCTGGGCTGCCAGTCGGCCGAGGACGACATCGGTGGCATCAATGACATACCACTTGGCATCGACGTCGCCAGGCTTCGGTGAATACGTGCGCACGGGCGTAGCCTTCATTTCTTGTGATGGGGCACGCGGATTTGAAGCGGTGCGTCCCCCAAGGATAAGGGTCAAGTTGTCTGTGACTGCATCGGCGAGTGGGAATAAACACCGGGCATGCAGCATGCACAACAACTATCAAGGATAGTGGTGAATCCGTACATGGTCAAAGGGAATGGGGGCATTCTTCCAATGGAATGGGCCACACCAAGTGTTCATTGCCCGTTCATGGCAATTGTCCCGGCACCTGGATTCCGCCCGGGTGCAACCGCGTCCTAGTCTCGCCCCGGTTTGCCCGGCGTCCGCCAACTAGTCTCCGCACCCGCACTCGCGCACATTTCGCGTCAGTGCCGCGCGCGCAGCCAGTTCACCGTCCAGCGGGTAGACGACTCCCTGCAGGGTGAGCGGGTGCGGCGGGGCCACCACCACTTCCCCGTTTCGGTTGCGTTCAGCGAGGCGCCGCGCAGGCCACTCCTCGTCGCGCTTTCCCTGCCCAACCCGCAGCAGCGATCCGACGAGCGTGCGCACCATCGAGTGGCAGAAGGCGTCGGCCTGCGCGGTGACTTCAATCAGTCCGTCACGTCGGCGCGCCTCCAGGACCTGGAGTTCGCGGATCGTCGTCGCCCCTTCTCGCGGCTTGCAGTACGAGATGAAGTCATGTTCCCCGAGCAGCCCACGTGCGGCCCGGTTCATCGCGTCAACGTCGACCTGCTCCGACGTCCACAGCACATCCCGCCTCCGCAACGGGTCAAATTGCGCCGTGTCGTCGCAGATCCGGTACGTGTAGGAGCGGGAGATCGCGGAAAACCGGGCGTCAAACTCCGGCGGCACGATTCGGGCCTGATAGACGACGACGTCGGCCGATCCCTTCGGCCCGTCCGCCTCGCGCGCCAGCAACGCGTTGACGCGGCGCACCAGGGAGATCTCGGGCGGGAAGTCGGAACGGCCGGGCAACGAATAATAGGAGGTGGGGTCGACGTCGAAGTTGACCACCTGGCCCCGGGCGTGCACTCCGGCATCGGTGCGGCCGGCAACCGTCAGGACAATCCCGGTGCGGAAGATCGTCGAGAGGGCCCCGGCAAGGAGGCCTTCAACCGTGCGTTGTCCCGGTTGCGCTGCCCAGCCGTGAAACTCTGTTCCGTCGTAAGCCAAATCGAGCCGAATCCGCAATTGATGCGCTACCGTCGAATCCATGAACGAAGTGTCCCATACCGGGCCCAAGCAGCCCAAGCTGCGATTGCGTACCCTCGCCGTCGATTGCGGCGGCGGCGGAATCAAGACCAGCCTCCTCGACGAAGGCGGCTTCCAGATCGGGCTGGCACAACGCACCGCACTGCGCTACCCTCTCTCACCCGAGGATCTTCTGGGCATCGTTGCCACGCACGCCGAGAACGTTGACGGTTTCGAGCGCATCACCCTCGGCATGCCCGGCATGATCCGCCACGGCATCGTCGTCTACACCCCGCACTACATCCGCAAGGCGGGACCGCACACCAAGATTCTTCCCGAGCTCGCCGCCTCCTGGGACCACCTGGACATGCGCCGGGCACTCGAGATCCGCTTCGGCGTCCCTGCCCTTGTTCTCAACGACGCCGAGGTAGCTGCGGCGGGCGTGGTCTCAGGATCGGGCGTGGAACTCGTCATCACCCTCGGCACCGGACTCGGCAACGCCCTCATCGACAACGGGCGGCTGGCCCCCCACCTGGAAGTCTCCCACGCCCCGATGCGCTGGGGATTGACGTACGACGACGTCATCGGCGAGGCCGAGCGCATTCGCCTCGGCGATACCGCGTGGTCCCGGCGCGTTCTCAAGGCCGTCGAATCCTTGGTGCCCGTGTTCCGTTGGGACCGGCTCTACCTGGGAGGCGGCAACGCCGCTCGCATCGTGCCCTCCGTGCGCGCCAAACTCGGACCCGAAGTGGTGTTCATTCCCAACGCCGCGGGCATGAACGGCGGCGTCCGCGCCTGGTCGATGGTTGCCGCCGAGGATGGTGCGCTCAGCGCACTCGGCGGGGCACGCGCCCCCGAAAGCTCCTCCCCCGACGCCTGGGACTTCCCCGACTGACGGGACGGAGCCACGCCGGGAGACGGGAGACCGGAGAGCCGCGCAGGGAGCAAGGCGACGGGAAGCCGCGCAGGGAGAAGATATCGAGACGCGCGGACGCCGTTGTACATGCCACACGGCGCCGTCGTCGTGCCTACGAATCCACATCCGGAGAGGTCACCGTTTCATGGACAGGTCACGCCAACCAACCGTGACCTCTCCACAAGAACGTGACCTCTTCCAACGCAGCGGGATATCCCCGCGCGCCCGGGAAGACGCCGTCGTCGTTCACCCGCAAACATCCTTTGCCGCCAACCCTCCCGATACACGAACTGGGGCCCAATCCTTACGGACTGGGCCCCAGTTTCTCGCCTCACGTCACCCTATGGTGGCGCAGGGCATCAGAGTCACTTGTCGGACTCGGCAGCTTCCTCAGCGGGAGCCTCAACGGCTTCCTCTGCGGCAACTTCCTCGGCCGGCTCCTCGGTGGCAGCTGCGGCGTGCTTGGCGGCCTTCTCGGCCTCGGCCACGACAGCCTGCTTCGGGGAAACCTTCTCGGTCACCAGGGAGATGACGGCCATGGGGGCGTTGTCACCCTTGCGGTTGCCGATCTTGGTGATACGGGTGTAGCCACCGTTGCGCTCTGCGAACAGCGGAGCGAGTTCCTCGAAGAGGATGTAAGCGCTCTCGCGGTCGTTGAGGACGCGCAGTGCCTGACGACGGTTGTGGGTATCGCCGCGCTTGGCCTTGGTGATCAGCTTCTCCATGTGGGGCTGAACAGCCTTGGCACGGGACTCCGTGGTGGTGATCGACTTGTGCTCGATCAGGGCCTTGCACAGATTGGCGATGATGTGGCGCTGGTGAGCGGCAGATCCGCCCAGGCGCGCGCCCTTGGTGGGCTTAGGCATTGTAGTTGTCTCCTATGAAGTGTGCGGGGCTCAGCCCTGCAAGTCGTCGCTGAACTGCATCGTGTAGTTATCCTCGCCGTAAGCGGAGAGGTAACCGGCGGGTGAATCCTTCAGTCGCAGATCGAGCTTGGCCAGCTCGTCCTTGACGTCTTCGATCGACTTCGCACCGAAGTTGCGGATATCGAGCAGATCGGCTTCCGAACGCTGGATGAGTTCGCCAATGGTATGAATGCCCTCGCGCTGCAAGCAGTTCTTGGAGCGAGCCGGAAGGTTGAGAATCTCGATCGGACGCAGCAGATCGGAGGACTGGGTCTCCACCACGGGGGCGGGGCCAATCTCGATACCCTCGGCCTCGGTGTTGAGATCCACGCACAGGCCGAAGAGCTCAACGAGCGTCTTGCCAGCCGAAGCGAGCGCATCGCGCGGGTTGGTCGAGGGCTTGACCTCGACGTCCAGAACGAGGCGATCGAAGTCGGTGCGCTGCTCCACACGGGTGGCCTCGACCTTGTAGGAGACCTTGAGAACCGGGGAGTAGATCGAATCGATCGGAATGCGGCCGATCTCATCGTCAATGCCCTTGTTCTGAGCTGCGGACACGTAGCCACGGCCACGCTCCACGGTCAGGTCCACTTCAATCTTGCCCTTTTCGTTGAGGGTGGCGATGTGAAGGTCGGGGTTGTGAATCTCCACGCCGGACGGCGGGGTGATATCAGCTGCGGTGACCTCGCAGGGTCCCTGCTTGCGCAGGTACATGAGCACCGGCTCGTCCTGTTCAGAGGAGACAACCAGTTCCTTGAGGTTGAGGATGATCTCGGCAACGTCTTCCTTCACACCGGACATGGTGGAGAACTCGTGGAGTACGCCATCAATGCGGATGGAAGTCACTGCGGCGCCCGGGATGGACGACAGCAGGGTGCGACGCATGGAGTTGCCAAGGGTGTAGCCAAAACCAGGCTCCAGCGGCTCAAGAATGAACTTTGAGCGGTAATCAGAAACCTGTTCTTCGGTGAGAACAGGACGCTGAGAGATCTGCACGATTCTTTCCTTTCAACGAACGCCCACTATTTGACGCTCGAAAAATACCCGGCAGCCCTCTATCTGACTGCGCGAGGGGCGGTCCGAGCCGTGAGGCCCGAACCTTGGAAGCGGCCGAAGCCGCGAAGATCAAACGCGGCGGCGCTTGGGAGGACGGCAGCCGTTGTGCGCCTGGGGGGTCACGTCGGAGATCGAGGTGACTTCCAGACCGGATGCGGTCAGGGAACGAATGGCGGTCTCGCGGCCCGAACCGGGGCCCTTGACGAAGACGTCAACCTTCTTCATACCCTGCTCCATGGCGGAACGGGCAGCGTTCTCGGCGGCGAGCTGAGCGGCGTACGGGGTGGACTTACGGGAACCCTTGAAGCCAACCTGGCCGGACGAGCAGGATGCGATAACGGCGCCGGTCGGGTCCGTGATGGACACGATGGTGTTGTTGAAGGTCGACTTGATGTGGGCCTGACCCACAGCAATGTTCCGACGCTCCTTGCGGCGCGGACGACGGTTGCCAGAGGCAGCCTGACGAGTCTTAGGGGGCATGATCTACTTTCTTCTCTCGAAACTCTCGACGGGGAGGCCTTACTTGGCCTTCTTCTTGCCTGCAACGGTGCGCTTCGGGCCCTTGCGGGTACGTGCGTTCGTCTTGGTGCGCTGGCCATGAACCGGCAGGCCACGACGATGGCGCAGGCCCTGGTAGCAGCCGATCTCAATCTTGCGGCGAATATCGGCCTGGACCTCGCGGCGCAGGTCACCCTCGACCTTGTAGTTCTCGTCGATGTGATTCTTGAGCTTGACCAGATCGTCCTCGGTCAGATCCTTGACGCGCACATCCGGGTTCACACCGGTTGCTGCAAGGGTCTCCGTCGCACGAGTGCGGCCAATGCCGTAGATGTAGGTGAGCGCAATCTCTACCCGCTTCTCGCGGGGGAGGTCAACGCCAGAGAGACGTGCCAATTTCTTAGCTCCTGTTTATTTGCCGAAGGTGTGGAACACTGCCGTCCCGGCGAGTCTCGCGCCGGCCCCGGCCTTCGGACCGAGGGATTCTTTGAAGCTTTTCTTCAAAAGGACAGTGCGTGGAATTGCGGGTTGGGACACCCGCTACGCCAGATTAACCCTGACGCTGCTTGTGCCGAGGGTTCTCGCAGATCACCATAACGCGACCGTGCCGGCGGATAACCTTGCACTTGTCGCAGATCTTCTTGACGCTGGGCTTGACCTTCATTGTGGTTCTTCCTCTTGCCGTCCAGCTGCCGCCAGAAGGCGATAGCACTGGGGGGCTACTTGTAGCGGTAGACGATTCGACCGCGGTTGAGATCGTAAGGCGTCAACTCCACGACAACACGATCTTCCGGGAGAATCTTGATGTAGTGCTGACGCATCTTGCCTGAGATGTGAGCAAGCACAACGTGCCCATTCTCCAACTCGACGCGGAACATTGCGTTGGGGAGTGCCTCTACGACAGATCCCTCAACCTCGATGACGCCATCTTTCTTCGCCATAACCCTCGCTAACAGTCAAAACGGGCTCTCACCGGGTTGTGAGAAACCGTATACGCCACACCCGTGGGCATGACGTACCGGGAATCAATAGTACTCGCCCGCGAGAAACCGGGAAAGTCCCTGCGGGGTGTAACTGCTCACGGAGATCCCCGCGCAACTTCACTGTTGTTGATTCGCTGTTATTGACGACGACGGCGTCCGCTCCCCCGCCCGCGCGACCCACCGGTTGTTCTGGCCTCGGGTTCTTCTGGCCGCCGGTTGTTTCGACCCACTGCCCGGTTGCTCGGGCCATCCGCACACGAAAGTGCCCGGGCCGTTGGCCCGGGCACCGTGCATATTCAGGGATGAGCATCCGATAGATCGCCAGCTTGGTTCAGACGAGAACCTGGCTCTCAACGATCGACTAGTTGATCAATCCTCGATCACTCGCCGAGAGGAACGGGCGTCACTCCGAAGGGAGCCAGACCAGCCGCTCCCCCATCGGGAGCTGTGAGCACCCAGATGCCCGCGGCATGAATGGCAACCTCATGCTCCCAGTGGCAGGCGTCGGATCCATCGTTGGTCACGACCGTCCACTCGTCCGCCAGAGTCTTATTGGCCTGATCACCCGCGGTGAGCATGGGTTCGATGCAGAGCACCATTCCGGCCTTGAGCTTCTCGCCGCGCGAACGCGTGCGATAGTTGGGAACATCGGGAGCCATGTGCATCTTGGAGCCGATGCCATGACCGACGTAGTCCTCCACGATGCCCGGCTGGGAATCGGGAAGCGAGACGATGAAATCATCGATGGCACGGCCGACGTCGCCAATATGGGACCCGGTCGCCAGCGCGGCAATTCCACGCCACATCGCTTCCTCGGTCAGTGCACTCAAACGCTCGCGAGAAGCCGCGACTTCAGGATCGCCTCCGGGAATGACCATGGAGATAGCGGCATCTCCATGCCAACCATCGACGACGGCGCCACAATCAAAGGAGACTATATCCCCCGGCTGCAACACCCTGTCGCCAGGAATGCCGTGCACGATCACCTCGTTGACGGATGCGCAAATCTGCCCCGGGTACCCGTAGTACCCAAAGAAGTTCGACTTCGCCCCGGCCGCCTGAAGAACCTGCAACGCGATAGCGTCCGCATCACCGGTGGTCATACCGGCCTTCACATTCTCGCGAAGAGCAGCGTGAATGTCGGCGACGACGAGCCCGGCCCGGCGGATCTTGCGGATCTGATCGGCGCTCTTGTACTCGATCTTCTCGCGACGCGCCATCAGCCTCGGGCGTCCAAGAACTCGGAAAGAGCCACGCGAACGCGCTCGGCAACTTCCTCGATGCTACCGATACCATCGACCTGAATGAGCTTGCCGCGCTCGCCGTACAGCTTGATGAGCGGCTCAGTCTGGGCGTGGTAGAGATCGATGCGGTGACGGATCACTTCTTCGGTATCGTCCTTGCGGTTCTGCTCGGAGGCGCGGCCCAACAGACGTGCGATCGCGGCGTCGTCGTCGGCACCAATCTCCAAAACGGCGTCGAGTTCGATACCAAGGTTCGCGAAGATGCCATCAAGTGCACCAACCTGCTCGGGGTTGCGAGGGTAACCGTCCAGAAGGAAGCCGTTCGCCGCATCCGACTCGGCGAGACGCTCCGTCACCATCCGATTCGTTACTTCGTCGGGGACCAGCTCGCCCTTCGACGTGTAGGACTCGGCCAGCTGACCGAGTTCATCACCGGCGGCCGCATGAGCGCGGAAAATCTCGCCCGTGGAGATTGCCGGAATACCGAGGGATTCGCACAGCAACGTGGCCTGCGTACCCTTGCCCGCACCTGGGGGGCCTACGAGAATAAGACGAACTGACACGAGAAACTTCTTTCTAGGCGGAAGATGAGTCACCGCCCCGGCGACCGGACCCTAGCGAAGGAACCCGTCGTAGTGGCGCTGCTGGAGCTGAGCGTTGATGTCCTTGACAGTCTGGAGCCCAACACCCACAAGAATAATGATAGAGGTACCACCGAAGCCACCGCCCATGATTCCCATCTGGGAAAAAACAATCGTGGGAAGCAGCGCAATAATCGCGAGATAGAAAGCGCCCACCCAGGTGATGCGCGTCGAGACGTACTGCAGGTACTCAGCTGTGGGGCGGCCCGCACGGATACCAGGAATGAAGCCGCCGTAGCGCTTCATGTTATCCGCAACCTCTTCCGTGTTGAACGTGATCGAGGTGTAGAAGAATGCGAAGAAGATGATGAGGAGAGCAAACAGCGACAGGTAGAGCGGAGAGCCATTGTTCAGATGAACCGAAATCCACTGCGCCCAGCTGCTCGTCGGATCGGCAAAGGAGACGATCATTGTGGGCAACATGAGGATCGAGGATGCGAAGATCACCGGAATCACGTTCGCCATGTTGATACGAATCGGCAGGTAGGTGGTGGAACCACCGTAGGTGCGGCGTCCGATCACACGCTTGGCGTACTGCACCGGAATACGGCGCTGGCTCTGCTCCACGAACACAACCACCACGGTAATCGCCAGGAAGAGCGCGAGGACCAGGACCACGGCCCACCAGCCGCCCTCGGCCTGGGACACGTTCAACAGCATGCTCGGGAAGCTCGCGGCAATACCGGTGAAGATCAGGATGGACATGCCCTGGCCCACGCCACGCTCGGTGACGAGCTCGGCCATCCACATGATGAGGCCGGTGCCTGCGGTCATCGTAAGGATCGCGAGGACGTAGGTGAGCGGGCCCGCGTTGGGAATCGGGTCAACAGTACAGCCCTGGAAGAGCTGGTTGTTAGCCACGGAAATCACCACGGAGCTCTGCAGAATTCCCAGGCCGATCGTCAAGTAACGCGTGTACTCGGTGAGCTTCGCAGTACCGCTCTGGCCTTCCTTGTGCAGCTCCTCGAAACGCGGGATCACCACGCGCATCAGCTGAACGATAATCGACGCCGTAATGTAAGGCATGATGCCCAACGAGAACACCGACAACTGCATCATCGCGCCGCCGGAGAACAAGTTGACCATCGAGAGGAAATCACCCGAGCCGGACTGCTCCATACACATCTGGACGTTACGAATCGAAACGCCCGGAGTGGGGATGAAAGTACCCAGCCGATAGATGGCCATGATCGCCATCGTAAACAGCAGCTTGCGCCGCAGATCTGGGGTGCGGAATGCCGCCGCAAACGCCTTGATCAAGATTCCTCCATCAATTCAGGGCCTGTACCACGCTCAGGAATGCATGAGTTGAGGGCACAGTGCGCCCTATACCTGACTTACTATACCCGGGATGTACTGACGCGTGAAAAAAGAGATAAACACCGGACTAGTGCTTCATAAGACAAATAGCTCCAGATTGAGTCACACTCGCAGCACATGCCACCTCTATTTTACCTGGTCAGAGCATGCGTCTCGGGGATCGCAATCCTTCTGGGCCCCGCCGGGCTGATAACCAAGGGCCACAGGTCACTACATTTAAGTGGGATGTGCCACGCCATCGCGCCCCTCTTATGCAAACTAACTCGATATCTCCCTATAACGCAATCCCCATAACGCAATGAGGCCCCGGGTTACCCCGGGGCCTCATCTGATCGTTAGATTCAGCGAGCGGACACAGATCCGCCAGCTGCCTCGATCTTGGTCTTTGCAGACTCGGACCAGGCATCGACGGTCACGTCAAGCTTGACGCTCACATCGCCCTGACCGAGAACCTTCACCAGTTGCTTCGGACGCACAGCGCCCTTGGCCACCAGATCCTCGACGGTCACAGCGCCACCCTGCGGGAACAGCTCGGAAAGAGCGCCCACATTGACGACCTGGTACTCGACGCGGAACGGGTTCTTGAATCCACGCAGCTTGGGCAGACGCATGTGAATCGGCATCTGGCCGCCCTCGAAGCTTGCGGGGACCTGGTAGCGAGCCTTCGTACCCTTGGTACCACGACCGGCGGTCTTACCCTTGGAACCCTCACCACGACCCACGCGGGTCTTGGCCTTCTTGGAACCGGGGGCGGGACGCAGGTGGTGGACCTTCAGGATGTGAGTGGCTTCGTTCTTCTCCTCAGCCATCAGTCAACCTCCTCCACGGTCACGAGGTGAGCAACGGTGCGAATAGCGCCGATGACCTCGGGGCGATCCTCACGAACCACCGACTGGCCGATACGGCGCAGTCCGAGGGTACGAAGAGTATCCTTCTGATTCTGCTTGCCACCAACGGTGGACTTTACCTGGGTGATCTTCAGCTGTGCCATCATGCACCAACTCCAGCAGCGGCAGCCTCATTCTCCGCCTTGGCGGCTTCGGCTTCCTTCTCGGCGCGAGCCTTGGCATCAGCCTCGGCGCGGGCGCGCAGCATGAACTCGGGTGCAACACGCTCAAGCGGCAGGCCACGGCGTGCTGCCACAGCCTCAGGCTGCTCGAGCAGCTTCAGAGCAGCTACGGTTGCGTGCACAATGTTGATCGCGTTGGACGAACCAAGCGACTTGCTCAGCACGTCGTGGATACCCGCGCACTCCAGGACGGCGCGCACCGGACCACCGGCGATAACGCCGGTACCGGGAGCGGCCGGACGCAGCAGAACAACGCCTGCGGCATCCTCACCCTGGACAAGGTGCGGAATCGTGGTGCCAATGCGGGGAACACGGAAGAAGTTCTTCTTAGCCTCTTCGGTACCCTTGGCAATAGCCGCGGGAACTTCCTTGGCCTTGCCGTATCCCACGCCAACGGTGCCGTTGCCATCGCCCACCACAACAAGTGCGGTGAAGGACATACGACGGCCGCCCTTGACGGTCTTGGCGACGCGGTTGATGGTAACGACGCGCTCTAGGAACGCGCTCTTCTCCTCGGTACGACGCTCGCGACGATCGCCACGACGTCCTTCCCGGCGGTTACCACGCTCGTTGTTTTCTTCCGGGTTGTTACCCCGGCCTCGCTGCTGTGCAGCCATGGTTTAAACCTCTTCTCGCTCTCGCGCGCTCACAGGGTAAGCCCGGACTCGCGGGCGCCATCGGCCACCGCAGCCACACGGCCGTGGTACTTGTTACCGCCGCGATCGAACACGACGGCCGAGATGCCGGCCTCCAGCGCACGCTTGGCGACGAGTTCGCCGACCAAACGGGACTTCTCAACCTTGGTGCCCTCTGCGTCACGCAGTGCAGCCTCGAGGGTCGAAGCCGAAACCAACGTGTGACCGATGGAATCGTCGATGACCTGAGCGACCATGTGACGGTTGGAGCGGGTGACAACGAGACGAGGACGCTCGGCGGTGCCAGCAAGCTTCTTGCGCAGACGGAAATGACGGCGAGTCCGGGAAACGAACTTGCCCTTGCCCTTGACGGTAACGGCCATCACTTACCAGCCTTTCCGGCCTTGCGGCGGACCTGCTCATCAGCGTAACGCACACCCTTGCCCTTGTAAGGCTCAGGCTTGCGAAGCTTACGGATGTTCGCGGCGGTCTCGCCAACGAGCTGCTTATCGATTCCATTGACGGAGAACTTGGTCGGAGTGGCGATCTCGAAGGAGATGCCTTCCGGTGCCTTCACCAGAATCGTGTGCGAGTAACCGAGGGAGAACTCCAGATCGGAGCCCTTGGCAACAACGCGGTAACCGGTACCCACGATCTCCATGGCCTTCTTGTAACCATCGGTTACACCAATGACCATGTTCGAGACGAGCGTACGGGAGAGGCCGTGCAGCGAACGAGCCTGACGGCTATCGTCTGCACGCGACACCACGATGGTGCCATCCTCAACCTTGACGGAAATGAGTTCGGGAACCTCATGCGAGAGAGAACCCTTGGGCCCCTTGACCGAAACCTTCTGGCCATCGAGAGTGATCTCGACGCCGGCCGGAATCGTGACGGGCAGCTTGCCAATACGTGACATTCTGTTCTACCTTCCCCGTCACCAGACGTAGGCGAGGACTTCTCCGCCTACGCCCTTGTCCTTGGCCTCACGGTCAGTCAGCAGACCTGACGACGTGGACAGAATCGCCACGCCGAGGCCACCGAGAACCTTGGGCAGATTGGTGGACTTCGCGTAAACGCGCAGACCAGGCTTCGACACACGTCGAACTCCGGCCAGGGCGCGCTCACGGTTGGAGCCGAACTTCAGAGTGAGAGTAAGAGTCTTACCCACCTTGGCATCCTCGACGGAGAAGCCAGCGATGTAGCCCTCGCGCTCGAGAATCTCTGCGATATTCGACTTAAGCTTTGAGTACGGCATTGACACCGACTCGTGGAACGCCGAATTGGCGTTACGCAGACGCGTGAGCATATCTGCGATTGGGTCAGTCATTGACATTGGGCTGTTGCCCTTCCTCGTCGCGGTTTCCCTTGCGGACCTACGACGTAGTGCTTACCAGCTGGACTTGGTGACACCGGGAAGCTGACCGGCAAGGGCCATCTCCCGAAGGCAAATACGGCACAGGCCGAACTTGCGGTACACGGAATGGGGACGTCCGCAACGGTTGCAGCGGGTGTAAGCGCGTACAGCGTACTTCTGCTTGCGAGCCGCCTTCTCCTTGAGAGCTGTCTTTGCCATTCTCAGGCCTCCTTGAACGGGAATCCGAGATGACGCAGCAGCGCGCGCCCCTCATCGTCATTCTTAGCCGTGGTCACCACTGTGATGTCCATGCCTCGGACGCGATCAATCTTATCCTGATCGATCTCGTGGAACACGGTCTGCTCGGTCAAACCGAAGGTGTAGTTGCCGTTGCCGTCGAACTGCTTGGGCGAGAGCCCACGGAAGTCGCGGATACGCGGCAGTGCGGTGGCCAAGAGACGATCAAGGAACTCCCACATGCGGTCACCACGAAGGGTGACATGGCAGCCGATGGCCTGTCCCTCACGCAGCTTGAACTGCGCGATGGACTTCTTGGCGCGGGTCACCTGGGGCTTCTGACCGGTAATGAGGGTGATATCGGCGATAGCGCCCTCAAGAACCTTAGAGTCGCGAGCCGCCTCGCCGACGCCCATGTTCACCACGATCTTGGTCAAGCCAGCCACATTGTGGCGGTTGGTGTGGTTGAACTCGGACTCCAGCGCAGCGAGGATCTCCTCGTTGTACTTAGTCTTCAGACGGGGAGCTTCGCTCACAGCTCGATCTCCTTCCCAGCGCGGCGGCCGATGCGCTCACGAACGATCTTCTTACGACCGTCGCGCTCAACCTCAACCTCGCGGAAGCCAACGCGAATCGGCTTCTTGTCGGGACCCACGAGGGCCACGTTCGAGATGTGAATGGCTGCCTCGACGGTCTCGATGCCACCGGTGGTCGCACCACGGGAGGTCTGACCGACCTTCACGTGCTTCTTCACGCGCATAACGCCCTCAACGACCACACGATCGTTGTCCGAATCAACGGAGAGGACGCGGCCCTGCAGACCCTTATCGCGGCCAGCGATGACCTGGACGAGGTCGTCCTTCTTGATCTTCGCCATCAGATCACCTCCGGTGCCAGCGAGACGATTCGCATGAACTTCTTATCGCGCAGCTCGCGGCCCACAGGGCCGAAGATACGGGTGCCGCGAGGCTCGCCGTCACCCTTGAGGATGACAGCAGCGTTCTCGTCAAAGCGGATGTACGAGCCATCAGCGCGACGAGTTTCCTTCTTGGCACGGACGACGACGGCCTTGACCACGTCGCCCTTCTTGACATTTCCGCCAGGGATTGCATCCTTGACGGTAGCGACAATGGTGTCGCCAATTCCGGCGTAGCGTCGGCCCGAACCGCCGAGCACGCGGATGCAAAGGATTTCCTTGGCACCCGTGTTGTCGGCGACGGAAAGCCGCGACTCTTGCTGGATCATGTGTAATTTCTCCTGTCGTCGTGCCGGTTCTCGTTAGACGAGCCTTGCCGAACGGATGGGGTTTTCAAGCAACCCGAGGGTTACTTAGCCTTCTCAATGATCTCGACCACGCGGAAGTGCTTGGTCGCGCTCAGAGGCCGGGTCTCCATGATGCGGACGAGATCGCCAACGCGGACCTCGTTGTTCTCGTCATGGGCCTTGACACGGCGGGTGTGGGTGATGACCTTGCCATAAACGGGGTGCTTACGACGATCGTCGACCTCAACGGTGACGGTCTTGTCCATCTTGTCACTCACAACGTAGCCGCGCAGTACCTTGCGGTGGTTACGCTCGGTCGTCTCAGTGATGTTCTGCTCGCTCACTCTTACCTCACTTCTTAGCCACAGGGGCGGTGCGGATATCGAGCTCACGCTCGCGCTTGATCGTGTAGATCCGGGCGATCTCGCGACGGACCTCGCGGAGACGTCCGCTATCCTCAAGGCGATGTGTTACCGCGGAGAAACGCAGGTTGAACAGCTCCTCCTTGGACTCCTTGAGCTTCTCGAGGAGTTCGACGTCAGTCATGGCGTCGAGTTCTTCAGTGCTAAGTCCCTTAGCCATTACTCACCCTCCTCACGAGTGATAAAACGGGTCTTCATTGGCAATTTGTGCATGGCACGCAGCATGGCCTCGCGGGCCAGGGGCTCTGCCACTCCAGCCATCTCGAACATGACGCGACCAGGCTTGACATTCGCGACCCAGGTCTCGACCGGGCCCTTACCGGAACCCATACGAAGGCCGAGAGCCTTCTTGGTCAGCGGGCGATCCGGGAAGATGTTGATCCAGATCTTTCCGCCACGCTTGACGTGACGGGTCATCGCGATACGAGCGGCTTCGATCTGACGGTTGGTGACGTAGGCGGGCTCAAGAGCCTGAATGCCGTATTCACCGAAAGCCAGCTGGGTGCCGCCCTTGGACATACCCGAACGGGTGGGACGATGCTGCTTGCGCCACTTGGTGCGACGAGGGATCAGCATTCTCAGGCCTCCGATCCTGCAGTTGCGGGCTCCGAAGCGGCTGCCTCAGGTGCGTTCTGCTGAGCGTTCTGAGCCGGTCCACGGCCTCCACGCTCACCACGTCCGCCACGACCACGGCGCTCGCCACGTCCGCCACGGCCACGGGGGGCCTCGGCGAGCGAACGGTAGTAATCGGAGTCGGTCACATCACCGCGGTAGATCCACACCTTGACGCCAATGCGACCAAAGGTGGTGCGAGCCTCGTGGAAACCGTAGTCAATATTCGCGCGAAGCGTGTGCAGCGGCACGCGCCCCTCGCGGTAGAACTCCGAGCGCGACATCTCAGCGCCACCGAGACGACCGGAGCACTGGACACGGATGCCCTTGGCGCCGGCGCGCTCTGCGGACTGCATTCCACGACGCATGGCGCGGCGGAAGGAGACGCGAGAAGCAAGCTGCTCTGCAATACCCTGAGCGACGAGCTGGGCGTCTGCCTCGGGGTTCTTGACCTCAAGAATGTTGAGCTGAATGGCCTTGCCGGTCAGCTTCTCGAGGTCGGCACGGAGGCGATCGGCCTCGGTGCCGCGACGCCCGATGACGATGCCGGGACGTGCGGTGTGGATGTCCACGATCACGCGCTCGGCGCGACGCTCGATGTTCACGCGGGAAATACCTGCGCGCTCAAGCGTCTTCTCGATCATCTTGCGAATCTGAATGTCTTCTGCAACGAAGTCGGCGTAACGCTGGCCCGGCTTTGCCGAATCAGCGAACCACTTCGAGCGGTGGTCGGTCGTGATTCCGAGTCGGAACCCGGTTGGGTTGACCTTCTGGCCCACTAGCGGGTCCTCCTCTTCGATCCTGCGGCGACCTTCTGGTCTCCGACGACGACAGTGATGTGGCTCGTACGCTTGAGGATGCGGTTTGCGCGTCCCTGTGCACGAGGCTGGATGCGCTTCATGGTCGGACCCTCATCGGCGTATGCCGCCTGGATGTAGAGGTCCTCCTCGTTGAAGCGCTCGCCGGCCTGCTCAGCTGCATAGCGAGCGTTTGCAATGGCCGACTCAACAATCTTCAGGACGGGCTCAGCCGCCCCCTGGGGTGCGTATCGCAGTACGTCGACTGCCTCCAGAGCGCGCTTACCGCGGATAACATCCACGACTCGGCGGGCCTTCTGGGGCGTCACGCGCAAGTATCGCGCCTGCGCCTTGGCTTCCATGTTTCTGCCTTACTCTCTCTGCTCGGTGAGTCGCGCCTCAGCGGCGACGGCCCTTGCGGTCGTCCTTCTCGTGCCCGCGGAAGGTGCGGGTCGGGGCGAACTCCCCGAGCTTGTGGCCCACCATGGACTCGGTGACGAACACCGGAACATGCTTACGGCCGTCGTGCACGGCAAAGGTGTGACCAAGGAAGTCGGGCGTAATCATCGACCGACGGGACCAGGTCTTGATGACGTTCTTGGTACCCTTCTCGTTCTGATCGTCAACCTTCTTCTGAAGGTGATCGTCTACGAAGGGACCCTTCTTGAGACTACGTGGCATCAGCTCAACCTCTCTTACCGCTTGTTGCCAGTCTTGCGACGGCGCACAATGAGCTTGTCGCTGGCCTTGTTAGGACGACGGGTACGACCCTCGGGCTTGCCCCACGGGCTGACCGGATGACGGCCGCCGGAGGTCTTGCCCTCGCCACCACCGTGGGGGTGGTCCACCGGGTTCATCACAACACCACGGACAGTCGGGCGCACGCCCTTCCAGCGCATGCGGCCGGCCTTGCCCCAGTTGATGTTGGACTGCTCGGCGTTACCGACCTCGCCCACGCAAGCGCGGCAACGAGAATCGACGTTACGAATTTCGCCGGAGGGCATACGCAGCTGGGCGTACTTGCCTTCACGGGCAACGAGCTGCACCGAAGCACCAGCGGAACGAGCAATCTTTGCGCCGCCCAGGGGACGGAGCTCGACGCCGTGAATCGTGGTACCGACCGGGATGTTCTTCAGCGGAAGGTTGTTGCCGGGCTTGATGTCCGCAGCAGGACCGTTTTCCACCGTGTCACCCTGGTGCAGGTTCTTCGGAGCCAGAATGTAGCGCTTCTCGCCATCTGCATAGTGGAGAAGGGCGATGCGAGCCGTGCGGTTGGGGTCGTACTCAATGTGAGCGACCTTCGCGGGCACGCCGTCCTTGTCCCAGCGACGGAAGTCGATGACGCGGTACTGGCGCTTGTGGCCACCACCCTTGTGGCGGGTGGTGATGCGACCGGTGTTGTTACGTCCACCAGTCTTGGTAAGGGGGCGGAGCAAAGACTTCTCAGGCGTCGATCGGGTGATCTCAGCGAAGTCGGCTACGCTCGCACCGCGGCGACCGGGGGTCGTCGGCTTGTACTTACGAATTCCCATGAGTTCAGATCCTCAAATCTCTTCGCGAATGCGTCGTCAGCTGACGATGTCGCCGTAGATGTCGATGGTGCCCTCACGCAGCGTGATGATGGCGCGCTTGGTGTCCTTGCGCTTGCCAATACCATCACGGGTGCGACGAGTCTTGCCGGTGCGGTTCTGCGTGTTGACCGAAGCAACCTTGACGCCAAAGATGGCCTCAACTGCCTGCTTGATTTCGGTCTTGTTGGCACGCGGATCCACGATGAAGGTGTACTTGCCTTCGTCTTCCAAGCGGGCGGCCTTCTCCGAGGCAACCGGCTGAAGAATGACGTCGTGCGGGTCCTTGTTCCAGAAGCCTGCTACTGAGCTCACTTCTCCTCCTTGCGCTTCTTCTCCACGAAGGCGGCGAGGGCCGACTCGGTGAAGACGACGTCATCGGCGACGAGAACGTCGTACGTGTTGAGCTGATCGGCGTAGAGCACGTGCACGTCGGCGGCATTGCGCAGGGAGAGGACCGAAAGATCGTCCTCGCGAGTCACCACTGCCAGAACCTTGCGCTCGGCGATCTTGTTGATCAGAGCCAGAGCGGACTTGGTGGAGGGCTTCTCCCCTGCCACGAAGGCGCTGACCACGTGAACGCGACCGTTGCGGGCGCGATCAGACAGAGCCTGAAGCAGAGCGGCAGCAATCATCTTCTTGGGGGTGCGCTGGGCGTAGCTGCGCGGCTGAGGGCCGTGCACGACGCCGCCACCGGTGAAGTGAGGAGCGCGGATCGAGCCCTGACGAGCGCGGCCGGTGCCCTTCTGCTTGAACGGCTTCTTACCACCACCGCGGACTTCGCCGCGGGTCTTGGTGGAGTGGGTGCCCTGGCGTGCAGCAGCGAGCTGAGCCACGACAACCTGATGGATGAGCGGGATGTTGATCTCACGATCGAACAGCTCGGCGGGCAGGACGACTTCGCCCGTGGCCTCACCGTTCGCGTTGAGAACATCTACCTTGAAGGTGTCCGCCATTGTCAGGCTCCCTTCACAGCGGTACGGACCACAACAGCGCCGCCCTTGTTACCGGGGACGGGTCCGGCGACGAGGAGGATGCCCTTCTCGGCGTCGACTGCGTGGATGGAAAGGTTCTGAACCGTAACGCGATCGTTACCCATGCGGCCAGCCATGCGGGTGCCGCGGAACACGCGAGACGGAGTTGCACAAGCGCCGATGGAACCGGGCTTGCGGTGGTTGCGGTGTGCGCCGTGCGAGGCGGAGACACCCTTGAAGCCGTGACGCTTCATAACGCCAGCGAAGCCCTTGCCCTTGGAGGTGCCGATGACATCGACAACCTGGCCAGCTTCGAAGACATCCGCCGTGAGCTCCTGACCGAGCTGGTATTCGCCAGCATCAGAGGTACGGATCTCGGCGAGCTTCTTGCGAGGAGCAACGCCTGCCTTCTCAAAGTGGCCCTGGAGGGGCTTGGTGACGTTCTTGGTCTTTACATCGCCCGAGCCGAGCTGAATGGCCGAGTAGCCATCAACTTCGGGGGTGCGAACCTGCGTGACAACGTTTGTTCCCACGTGGACGACCGTAATCGGAACGAGGCGACCGGCCTCATCCCACAGCTGGGTCATGCCCAGCTTCGTGCCGAGCAGCGCCTTGACCGGCGCGCCAGCAACCTGCTGCTTGGAATTCATGATGCGTTAACCTCAGAGCTTGATTTCCACGTTGACATCGGCCGGAAGATCGAGACGGCGGAGCGTGTCGATCGTCTTCAGAGTCGGATCTACGATGTCGATGAGCCGCTTGTGGGTGCGCATCTCGAAGTGCTCGCGGCTGTCCTTGTACTTGTGGGGGGAACGAATAACACAGTAAACGTTCTTCTCCGTTGGCAACGGCACCGGGCCCACCACAGTCGCGCCTGTACGCGTGACTTCGTCGACGAGCTTCTTCGCCGCGCTATCAATGACCTCGTGGTCATATGACTTGAGCCGGATGCGGATCTTCTGTCCCGCCATGGCGTCGTCTACCTCTCTCTACCGCGGTGATCGCCGGTACCCGCACTCGGGCGTGTCGCGCGATATCAACCACGAAATCAAGCCCTATTGCAGGTTACGACGAACCCTTTTTTCACGCTGACACTCGGACGCATCAGCGAAGTCTTCCGCCCGGATCTAGCCGGGCAACTTGACTAGTTTGTCAGGAAAGCACCCGAACTAGCAAGTTTTCACTACCACATAGTGGCGCGATTCTCATGTTCAGTTCCCGGAGGGACTGAGCGAGCTTCGCAGCCAGCTTTGTGCGCGGCTTAAAACTTTACCAAGGTTTTGCCTCGGTTTCGAGAGAGAGCGCATGTGAAGTGACCGACTCTCCATCTGCCGCACAACGCTGTGCGACGACGAGGTCAGCACGCGCCGGCATCTTCCCACAACTCACGTCCGCAACCGCCCCCGTACGTGGACAGGTAACTGTTCTCCGGATAGTCGACCCCAACGAAGGGGGCCGTAGACGTTACCTGTCCGCAGATCCGTTACCTCTCCGGGGAAGACAGCGGGCACGGACACGTTCTGCTCCACCACCCCTCTCCCCCGCATACCGCCCGGGTATACGAAAGGGACCCGCTGCGTGAACAGCGGGTCCCTTTTCTCAGAAATCTGAGATCAGATCATCACTTGATGATCTCGACGACGCGGCCTGAGCCAACGGTGCGGCCACCCTCACGGATAGCGAAGCCGAGGCCCTCTTCCATGGCGATGGGCTGGATCAGCTCAACGGTCATCTCGGTGTTGTCACCAGGCATAACCATCTCGGTGCCCTCGGGCAGGGTGATGACGCCGGTCACGTCCGTGGTACGGAAGTAGAACTGCGGGCGGTAGTTGGAGAAGAACGGGTTGTGACGGCCGCCCTCTTCCTTCTTCAGCACGTAGGCCTGACCAATGAACTGGGTGTGAGGCGTGATGGTGCCGGGGCGAGCCACAACCTGGCCGCGCTCGACTTCCTCGCGCTTGGTGCCACGCAGCAGGAGGCCACAGTTCTCGCCTGCATCGGCGGTGTCCATCTGCTTGTGGAACATCTCGATACCGGTAACGGTGGTCGTCTGGGTGGGACGAAGGCCGATGATCTCGACAGCCTCGTTCAGCTTCAGCTGACCACGCTCGGCGCGGCCCGTAACAACGGTGCCACGGCCGGTGATGGTGAAGACGTCCTCGATCGGCATGAGGAATTCCTTGTCCAGGTCACGGACCGGATCCGGGAAGTAGTTGTCAACCTCAGACATGAGCTCTTCGATGGCGGCGGTCCACTCGGCGTCGCCTTCGAGGGCCTTGAGAGCCGAGATGCGGACAACCGGAGCGTCCTCATCGAAGCCCTGAGCGCCGAGAAGGTCGCGAACTTCCATCTCAACGAGCTCCAGGAGCTCCTCGTCGTCAACCATGTCGGACTTGTTCAGTGCGACGATGATGTCCGGCACGCCCACCTGGCGGGCGAGCAGAACGTGCTCACGGGTCTGAGCCATCGGGCCGTCGGTGGCGGCAACCACGAGGATGGCGCCGTCCATCTGAGCCGCACCGGTGATCATGTTCTTGATGTAATCGGCGTGGCCGGGGGCATCAACGTGAGCGTAGTGACGCTTCTCGGTCTGGTACTCAACGTGGGACACGTTGATGGTGATGCCACGCTGACGCTCCTCGGGAGCGTTGTCCACCTGGTCGAACGGGGTGTACACGTTGAGATCCGGGTACTTCTCCGACAGAACCTTGGTGATAGCGGCGGTGGTCGTCGTCTTTCCGTGATCGACGTGACCGATGGTGCCGATATTCATATGCGGCTTGGACTTGTCGTACTTGGCCTTAGCCACTTGCGCCCTCCTGGGACTCTAGATTGACTTACAGCTGGAATGTGAATGCGAAACACATTCGACCCGGCTTAAGTGCTCTTTATCTTTGACGGTTTCTGATTGTACAGGACCGGTGGGATCTCGGAGTTCACGCCGGTAGACCTCAGCCTACCGGCGTTTTCACTCACTCGCCCCGGGTCTTTGCGATGATTTCGTCGGCGACAGCCTTCGGAACCTCGGAGTAGGAATCGAACTGCATGGAGTACACAGCGCGACCCTGGGTCTTCGAGCGAAGGTCGCCCACGTAACCGAACATTTCGCTGAGCGGAACATTCGCGCGAACGATCTTCACGCCAGTTGCATCCTCCATGGACTTGATCATGCCACGGCGAGAGTTGAGATCGCCAATAACATCGCCCATGTACTCCTCGGGAGTGCGGACCTCAACATCCATGACCGGCTCCAGGAGCACAGGGTTGGCGCGCTTCGCGGCCTCCTTGAACACCATGTTGCCGGCGATCTTGAATGCCATTTCCGAAGAATCGACGTCGTGGTAGGCGCCGTCTTCGAGAGTTGCCTGAATGTCTACCATCGGGTAGCCAGCCAGGACACCGTTCTGCATTGCCTCCTGAATACCGGCATCCACAGACGGAATGTACTCGCGAGGAACGCGACCACCGGTGACGGCGTTGACGAAGTTGTAGTTCTCCGCCTCGACGCCTTCCGGCAATGGCTCCAGGGTGACCTGCACCTTAGCGAACTGACCAGAACCACCGGTCTGCTTCTTGTGGGTGTAGTCAACCTTCTCGACGCGCTTGCGGATCGTCTCGCGGTAGGCCACCATCGGGCTTCCGATGTTGGCGTCCACGCGGAACTCACGCTTCATGCGATCGACGAGGATGTCAAGGTGGAGCTCGCCCATACCGCCGATGACGGTCTGGCCGGTCTCGGGATCCTGACGCACGGAGAAGGTGGGATCCTCTTCCGCGAGCTTCTGGATGGCGATGGAGAGCTTCTCCTGGTCACCCTTCGACTTCGGCTCGATGGCCACGTGGATCACGGGCTCCGGGAACGTCATGGACTCCAGCACGATCGGTGCGTTCTGCGCGCAGAGCGTGTCACCGGTACGGGTGTCCTTGAGTCCGACGAATGCGTAGATGTGACCAGCGTGCGCCACGTCCACCGGGTTCTCGGTGTTCGAGTGCATCTGGAACATCTTGCCGATGCGCTCCTTCTTGCCGGTGGTGGCGTTGAGCACCTGAGCGCCCTGCTCCACCTTGCCCGAGTACACGCGAATGTAAATGAGCTTGCCGTAGAAGGGGTGCACCGCGATCTTGAAGGCCAGCGCTGCGAAAGGCTCGGAATCCGAGGGCTTGCGCGACTCGGTGTTGCCGTCCTCTTCACGGCCGGGGCGGAAGCCCTCGGTTGCAGCGATATCCAGCGGAGTCGGCAGGAAGTTGACAACGCCGTCCAGCATCGGCTGGACACCCTTGTTCTTGTATGCCGAACCACAGTAGACCGGGTAGATCTCGGAAGCGATGGTGCGAGCGCGCAGGCCCTCGAGGATCTCGTCGGCTGACAGTTCGCCCCCTTCGAGGTACTTCTCCATCAGGTCGTCGTTTGCCTCTGCTGCGGCTTCCATGGCCTCGAGGCGGTACTCCTCAGCCTGATCAACGAGATCGGCCGGGATGTCCTCTTCAACCACGAGGTTGCCACGGGTATCGACGCCATCGGCGTCCTTCTCCGGGAAGCGGATCGCCTTCTGCTTGAGGACGTCCACGACACCGTCGAAATCGTTCTCAGCACCGATCGGGAAGGTGATGACGACGGGAGTCGCGTGCAAGCGCTCCTTGATCGTCTTGACCGAGAAGTCGAAGTCCGCACCGAGCTTGTCCATCTTGTTGATGAAGCAAATACGGGGAACGTTGTACTTATCAGCCTGACGCCACACGGTCTCGGACTGGGGCTCCACGCCCTCCTTGCCGTCGAAGACTGCCACGGCGCCGTCGAGAACGCGAAGCGCGCGCTCAACTTCCACCGTGAAGTCCACGTGGCCGGGGGTGTCGATCACGTTGATCTGGGTGCCCTTCCAGAAGGCAGTGACGGCCGCGGAAGTAATGGTGATACCGCGTTCCTTCTCCTGCTCCATCCAGTCGGTGGTGGAGGCGCCGTCATGCGTCTCACCGATCTTGTAGTTGATGCCGGTGTAAAACAGGATGCGCTCGGTGACGGTGGTCTTGCCAGCGTCAATGTGCGCCATGATTCCGATGTTGCGGACCTTCTTGAGGTCCGTAAGCACGTCAAGTGCCACGTTGAGGCTCTCTTCTTCGTCGAGGGCAAGCCGTGAGGCTCCGCCCGGTAATTGTTACCAGCGGTAATGCGCGAATGCCCTGTTGGACTCCGCCATACGGTGGGTGTCCTCGCGACGCTTGACAGCGGCGCCCAGACCGTTGGAGGCATCGAGAATCTCGTTCATGAGACGCTCGGTCATCGTCTTCTCGCGGCGATCGCGCGCGTAGTCAACGAGCCAGCGCAAAGCGAGAGTGGTGGCGCGGCCGGGCTTAACCTCAACCGGAACCTGGTAGGTGGCGCCACCGACGCGGCGGGAGCGAACCTCGAGCGAAGGACGAATGTTGTCCATGGCGCGCTTGAGAACGGTCAGGGCATCCTGGCCGGACTTCTCGGCAACGCCCTCGAGTGCACCGTAAACGATGCGCTCGGCGACGGACTTCTTGCCATCGAGAAGAATGCGGTTGACCAGCTGGGTCACCATCTGCGAACCGTAAACCGGATCGTGGACGAGCGGACGCTTACGTACGGGTCCCTTACGTGGCATTACTTCTTCTCCTTCTTTGCACCGTAGCGGCTACGGGCCTGCTGACGGTTCTTCACGCCCTGGGTGTCGAGCGCGCCACGGATGATCTTGTAGCGCACACCCGGAAGGTCGCGAACACGACCGCCACGGACGAGAACGATGGAGTGCTCCTGGAGGTTGTGACCCTCGCCTGGGATGTAGGCGGTTACCTCGATACCGGAGGAGAGACGAACACGGGCCACCTTACGAAGAGCCGAGTTCGGCTTCTTCGGGGTGGTCGT
This sequence comes from Ancrocorticia sp., assembly GCA_047602305.1. GTDB lineage: Bacteria > Actinomycetota > Actinomycetes > Actinomycetales > Actinomycetaceae > Ancrocorticia. The sequence continues at coordinate 3,393,294 of JASGHO010000001.1, read as the reverse complement.
GAATACACGGGTGCATACCCCACGACGCTGCGGGCTTCCTTTAAGGGCCGGCGTCTTGGAGGTACCGACCTTGCTGCTGCGGCCCTTACGAACCAGCTGCTGAATAGTTGGCACTATTTCTCCTGAAATGTCCTGTTTACAATGATTGTTCGCCGAGACCGAGGTGCACACCGCCTACTCACATCACAAGGACGGGGATCCTTGTTGACATGTCGGACCCGCGAACGGGCAACCTAAACAAGATTAGCCGCTTGTTTCGGGCGGCGTCAAAGGTTGTAGGTCAGTGGTGGCAGGAAACACAAATCCGCGAGGATTCAAGCATTGCCCCACAAATGAAGGAGGGCCGGGAGTTTGAACTCCCGGCCTTCCTGGGTCGTGTCTCCTTATTTTTGTCCTACTGCACGGCGGCGTGTGGGCGTCTCACGTCGTTGCCGTCGGTCGACGATGCTTTGGCATCGCCTCCCTCCTGGCGCCTTGCGATCCACTCCACACACCACCGTTCGCTACGGAGTCCAATAAGGAGACACTTCCTAGCTAGTTATCAGAAAGCTCCGTAACCAGAGTTGAGATCGAAATCTGCGTAGTTGGTGTAGCCGTAGCCGTCGTCGAACGGTTCCAGATCGCGGTGGTTGAATCCGTTGTTCTTCTCGAACTCCAGACGCGCCTCCGAGGTGGGCTCGACGGTGGACTTGCGCAGCTCCTCGAGGCCGGTACCGGCCGGGATGAGCTTACCGAGAATGACGTTCTCCTTGAGACCGGAGAGCGGATCAGACTTGGCGTTGAGCGCTGCCTCCGTGAGGACCTTGGTGGTCTCCTGGAAGGATGCGGCGGACAGCCACGAATCGGTTGCCAGCGAAGCCTTGGTGATACCCATGAGCTCCGGACGGCCGGTGGCAGGCTTGCCGCCCTCGGCCATGGCAGCGCGGTTCTCGTCCTCGAACAGAGCAACGTCCACGAGCTCACCCGGCAGAAGCTTGGTGGTACCAGCTTCCAGGATGGTGACGCGGCGCAGCATCTGGCGCACGATAACCTCGATGTGCTTGTCGTGGATCTCCACGCCCTGGCTGTGGTAAACGTCCTGCACCTCATTGACGATGTGCTGCTGGGCAGCCTTACGTCCGTTGATGCGCAGCACCTTCTTGGGATCAACAGAACCCTCGACCAGCTGCTTGCCGACGGTGACGTTTCCGCCCTCCTCGACAAGAAGCTTGGCGCGCTTGCTCACCTGGTAGGTGATGTCCTCGTCGCCGTCGTCCCGCACGATGGTGAGGCGACGCAGACGCTCGCCGTCCTCCACCTGGAGGCGACCGGCGGCCTCGGCAATCGGAGCCTCGCCCTTGGGGGTACGAGCCTCGAAAAGCTCCTGGACTCGGGGAAGACCCTGGGTGATGTCGTCAGCGGAGGCGGAACCACCGGTGTGGAAGGTACGCATCGTCAGCTGGGTACCGGGCTCACCAATGGACTGGGCAGCAACGATACCAACGGCCTCGCCGATATCAACCAGCTTGCCGGTGGCCATCGAACGGCCGTAGCACTTGGCGCAGGTACCGATACGCGACTCACAGGTGAGCACGGAACGGACCGAGACGTCCTTGACGCCGGCGGCGATGAGCTTGTCGATGACGACGTCGCCCAAATCGGTTCCCGCAGCAGCGAGGAGGTTGCCTTCGGCGTCGTTGATGTCGCGAGCCAGAGTACGCGCGTACACGGTGCGATCCAGCAGCTCGTCAGCAACCCAGTTGCCGCTCTCGTCCTGAACCACGATCGGCTTGACGAGGCCGCGGCGGGTGCCACAGTCGTTCTCACGCACGATGACATCCTGCGACACGTCCACCAGGCGGCGGGTCAGGTAGCCGGAGTCAGCGGTACGCAGAGCGGTATCGGCAAGACCCTTACGGGCACCGTGGGTAGCGATGAAGTACTCGAGAACCGAGAGGCCCTCGCGGTAGTTCGACTGGATCGGGCGCGGAATAACGTTGCCCTTCGGGTCGGCCACCAGACCACGCATACCGGCGATCTGACGCACCTGCTCCCAGTTACCACGGGCGCCGGAGGAAACCATGCGGTTGACGACGTTGGTGTCCTCGAAGTTCTCCCGCATCTCGCCGGCGATCTCGTTGGTCACCTCGGTCCACAGGTCCACGAGGTCCTTACGGCGATCCTCGTCGCGGATGAGACCAGTCATGTACTGGTGCTCGATACGCGCGGCGCGATCTTCGGCCTTCTTCAGCAGTTCCGGCTTGTTCTGCGGGACGACGACGTCGGACACGGCGATCGTCACGCCAGAGCGCGCGGCCCAGTAGAAACCGGTGGACTTCAGGGCGTCGAGAGAAGCGCCAACGGCGACCTTCTCGTAACGCTCAGCGAGCTCGTTGACGATCTCGCCGAGGACCTTCTTGTCCACCACCTTGTTGATGTAAGGGAAGTTGACCGGAAGGGTGTCGTTGAAGAGGGCGCGACCGAGGGAGGTATCCAGCAACAGGCCGTCGCCATCCTCGCGGTTGCCCGGAGCAACCCAACCCTTGGGCGGCACCACGTCGGACTCGAAGCGGATGTGGCACGGCGCATTGAGGTGCAGCTCGCCCAGGTCGAAGGCCATCTGAGCCTCGCCCACGGAGGAGAAGTAACGGCCCTCGCCGGCCAGACCCTTGCGCACCGTTGTCAGGTGGTACAGGCCAATGATCATGTCCTGGGAAGGCATGGTCACGGGACGACCGTCGGACGGCTTGAGGATGTTGTTGGCCGACAGCATGAGGATACGAGCCTCAGCCTGAGCCTCCACCGAGAGCGGCAGATGGACGGCCATCTGGTCGCCGTCGAAGTCGGCGTTGAAGGCGCCACAGACGAGCGGGTGCAGGCGGATGGCCTTGCCCTCGATCAGCTGGGGCTCGAACGCCTGGATACCGAGACGGTGCAGAGTTGGTGCGCGGTTGAGCAGCACCGGGTGCTCCTGGATGACCTCTTCGAGAACGTCCCACACCTCGGGGCGCTGACGGTCAATGAGGCGCTTGGCAGCCTTGATGTTCTTGGCAATCTCCAGATCCACCAGGCGCTTCTGCACGAAGGGCTTGAAGAGTTCGAGAGCCATGATCTTCGGCAGACCACACTGGTGCAGCTTGAGCGTGGGGCCAACAACGATGACCGAACGGCCCGAGTAGTCCACGCGCTTGCCGAGCAGGTTCTGACGGAAACGTCCCTGCTTGCCCTTGAGCATGTCGGAGAGCGACTTGAGCGGGCGGTTGCCAGCACCCTGCACGGGGCGGCCACGGCGACCGTTGTCGAAGAGCGCGTCCACCGCTTCCTGTAGCATGCGCTTCTCGTTGTTCACCATGATCTCGGGCGCATCGAGATCGAGCATGCGCTTCAAGCGGTTGTTGCGGTTGATGACGCGACGGTAGAGATCGTTGAGATCGGAGGTCGCGAAACGGCCGCCGTCCAGCTGCACCATCGGGCGCAGATCCGGCGGGATGACCGGAAGCACATCAAGAACCATGCACTCGGGCTTGGTGCCCGAATGAAGGAAGGCGTTGACCACCTTGATGCGCTTGAGGGCGCGAGCCTTACGCTGAGCGGTACCCGACTCGATGACCTCGAGAAGGTGATCGTGCTCGGCCTGCAGGTCGAAGCTCTGGAGACGCTTCTGGATGGCCTCGGCACCGCGGGAAGCGGCGAAGTAATCCGAGTAGCGCGACTCCATTTCGCGGTACAGATCCTCGTCACCTTCAAGATCTCCAACCTTGAGCTTGGAGAAACGATCCCACACGGCATCCAGACGAGCGACATCCTGATCGGCGCGCTTGCGGATACGGGCGAGGTCCGACTCGGCGGCGCGACGGATCTTGGTCCGCACGTCCGACTTCAGGCCATCGGCCTCAGCTTGGGCGAGCTCGGCTTCGAGCGCCTGCTGGCGCTCCTCGAGATCGATATCGCGAGCCTTCTCGAGAGCGGCGCGCTCGAGCTCGTACTCGGACTGCAAGGTGGGCATGTCGTCACGACGTGCCTCGGCATCCACATCGGTCACCATGTAGGCGGCGAAGTAGATGACCTTCTCGAGATCCTTGGGGGCAATATCAAGCAGGTATCCCAGACGGGAGGGGACACCCTTGAAGTACCAAATGTGGGTGACGGGAGCGGCGAGCTTGATGTAGCCCATGCGCTCACGACGCACCTTGGAGCGGGTGACCTCAACGCCACAACGCTCGCAGGTGATGCCCTTGAAACGGGGGCGCTTGTACTTACCGCAGGCGCACTCCCAGTCGCGGGTGGGTCCGAAAATGCGTTCGCAGAAGAGACCGTCCTTCTCGGGCTTGAGAGTACGGTAATTGATGGTCTCGGGCTTCTTCACTTCACCGCGGGACCACTCATGAATGTCCTCGGAGGTGGCCAGAGCGATATGCAGCTGGTCAAAACGATTGACGTCGAGCAAGATTCCTACTTCCTCAGATTCTGCACCGTTACGTTCATGGATGGGGAGCTGGCGGAGGCTGGGCGGGCGCACAGCCCAGCCTCCGCTCGATCGTTAAGTTAGAGATCAGCTCCGGATTGCAGCTCTTCCAGACCCGTGGACAGGGGCAGGACCTCGGGCGCGGGCGCCTGATCCTCTTCCTCGTCCTGCAGGTTGATGGCTGCACCAGCCGAGTCGAGTGCCTCGACGTTCAGGCACAGGGAGCGCATTTCCTGAATAAGAACCTTGAAGGACTCGGGAATGCCGGGCTCGGGAACGTTATCGCCCTTGACGATAGCCTCGTAGACCTTGACGCGGCCGACGGTATCGTCGGACTTGATCGTCAACATCTCCTGCAGCGTGTGGGAGGCGCCGTAAGCTTCCAGAGCCCACACCTCCATCTCGCCAAAGCGCTGACCACCGAACTGGGCCTTACCGCCCAGCGGCTGCTGCGTCACCATGGAGTACGGACCCGTGGAACGAGCGTGGATCTTGTCATCCACCAGGTGGTGCAGCTTGAGCATGTACATGTAGCCAACCGAGATCGGCTCCGGGAACAGCTCGCCGGTACGGCCGTCGAACAGCATCGCCTTACCCTGACGGTTGACCATGGCCTCGCCGTCGCGGTTGGGCAGTGTCGAAGCAAGCAGGCCATCGATCTCGTCGGCGAGGACGCCGTCGAACACCGGGGTGGCCACACGCTGTCCAGGAACACCGGTGACGGTGTTCTCGGGCAGGCGCTTCGCCCACGCCTCCCCTGCCTCACGGGCAGCGGAAGCATCCCAACCCTGGCTGGCAATCCAGCCCAGGTGCAGCTCGTAGACCTGGCCGAGGTTCATTCGGCCGGGAACACCGAGCGGGTTGAGGATGATGTCCACCGGGGTACCGTCCTGCAGGAACGGCATGTCCTCGACGGGCAGGATGCGGGAGATGACGCCCTTGTTACCGTGACGTCCGGCCATCTTGTCACCAATGGTGATCTTGCGGCGCTGGGCGATGTACACGCGAACGGTCTCGTTGACATCGGCAGCGAGTTCGTCGTTGTTCTCCTTGGTGAACTGACGAACGCCGATGACGATGCCGGACTGGCCGTGAGGCACACGCAGCGAGGTGTCGCGAACTTCCTTGGCCTTCTCGCCGAAGATGGCGCGCAGCAGGCGCTCCTCGGACGTCAGCTCGGTCTCACCCTTCGGGGTGATCTTGCCGACGAGGATATCGCCAGCCTGAACCTCGGCTCCGATGCGGATGATGCCGTGCTCATCGAGATGGGAGAGCATTTCCTCGGAAACGTTGGGGATATCGCGAGTGATCTCCTCCGGTCCCAGCTTGGTGTCACGGGCATCGACCTCGTGCTCCTCGATGTGGATCGAGGTGAGGAGATCTTCCTTGACGCAACGCTCGGAGAGGATGATGGCGTCCTCGTAGTTGTAGCCGTTCCAGGCCATGAATGCCACGAGAAGGTTCTGACCCAGAGCGAGCTCGCCGCCCTCGGTTGCGGGACCATCAGCAATCAGCGTGCCAACCTCGACGCGATCACCCTCGGATACAACAACCTTCTGGTTGGTGCAGTTACCCGGGTTCGAGCGGTCGAACTTCGTCATCTTGTAGAGAACGCGGCGGCCGTCATCCTGCTCAACATGCACGGCGTCAGCATCCACCTCGGTGACGATGCCGGCACCGGTGGCGATGGTGACATCGCCGGCGTCGACAGCAGCGCGCATCTCCATACCGGTACCCACAAAGGGAGCCACCGGGCGGATGAGCGGCACAGCCTGACGCTGCATGTTCGCACCCATGAGGGCGCGGTTGGCGTCGTCGTGCTCGAGGAACGGAATCATGGCGGTACCGACGGAGCACATCTGGCGTGCCGACACGTCCATGTAGTCAACTTCGTCAACCGGGACCAGCGAGGGCTCGCCACCGGGCATACGGCACAGTGCCTCGTCCTCAAGGAAGTGGCCCTCTGCGTTCAGCGGCGCCTCGGCCTGCGCGATGACGGCGGAATCTTCGTCGTCGGCCTGCAGGTACTCGATCTCGTTCTGGACAACACCGTTCTTGACCACGCGGTACGGGGTCTCGATGAAGCCGTAGGGGTTGATACGAGCGAAGGAGGCCAGCGATCCGATCAGACCAATGTTCGGGCCTTCAGGGGTCTCAATGGGGCACATGCGGCCGTAGTGGGACGGGTGAACGTCTCGCACTTCCATGCCAGCACGGTCACGGGAGAGACCACCGGGGCCGAGCGCGGACAGACGGCGCTTGTGCGTCAGGCCTGCCAGCGGGTTGTTCTGATCCATGAACTGCGACAGCTGGGAGGTTCCGAAGAACTCCTTGATGGCGGCCACGATCGGGCGAATGTTGATGAGCGACGACGGCGTGATGGCCTCCGCCTCCTGGGTGGTCATACGCTCGCGGACCATGCGGTCGAGACGAGCCAGACCGGTGCGAACCTGATTTTGGATCAGTTCGCCCACGGCGCGGATGCGGCGGTTGCCGAAGTGATCGATGTCGTCAGTTTCGACGCGCACCGGAACAGCACCGTTGGCGCATTCCACCTCGGACTGACCCTGGTGCAGCGCCAGCATGTAACGCAGGGAGGCCGTGATGTCCTCGATACCAAGCTGGCGGGTACCCGTACCTTCGGGCAGACCGAGCTTCTTGTTGATCTTGTAGCGACCAACCTTGGCGGTATCGTAACGCTTGGTGTTGAAGTAGAAGTTGTTGAGCAGCGTGCGGCCAGCTTCAGCCGTGGGCGGCTCGCCCGGGCGCAGCTTGCGGTACAGATCCTGCAGCGCCTCCTCCTGGGTGTGGACGGAGTCCTTCTCCAGGGTGGCCAGCAGTGCCGGGAAGTCCGCGAAGGTTTCACGGATCTCGGATTCCGTCAGGCCCAGGGCCTTGAGGAATACCGTGATCGACTGCTTACGCTTGCGATCAACACGCACGCCGACGGCGTCACGCTTATCGATCTCGAACTCCAGCCATGCACCACGGGAGGGAATGACGCGAGTCGAGTAAATGTACTTGTCCGACGTCTTGTCGGCAACACGCTCGAAGTAAACACCGGGAGAACGCACGAGCTGAGAAACGACGACGCGCTCGGTACCGTTGATGATGAACGTACCGCGCTCGGTCATCAGCGGGAAATCGCCGATGAAGGTGGTCTGAGACTTAATCTCGCCCGTGTCGTAATTCTGGAACTCAGCGGTGACGTACAGCGGAGCCGAGTAGGTCAGATCGCGCTCACGGCACTCCTGGATGGAGTACTTCGGATCCTCCAGATGAGGGGAGGACAGCACCAGACCCATGGTCTGAGCAGCGTTTTCGATCGGAGAGATCTCCTCGAAGATCTCCTCAAGTCCGGACTTCTCACCGGGATTCTCGGCCGCCCACTTTGGCGATCCAATGAGCCAGCCAAAGCTGTCAGTCTGCAATCCCAGCAGATCAGGGACCTGCAAGGGCTCGCTAATTTTGGCGAACGAAGCTCGGTCAACAACCGGCTTACCGTTACGAGCGGAGAGCGAATAGGTGCGCGAAGCAGCCAAAGGGGTTCCTTCCCTGACGTTGGTAAGGCGTGCGGCCAGGACCCTTATTCACCGCTCTCTTCACCATCACGTAGAAACGGGTGGTTAACCCGGTCATCACAACGCGAATAAGGTAAAAGGGCAGGGATATAGATATGCTGGCGCAAATATCAAATGTACACCCGCAGCTATAACGAGTCCACCCATTTCTCATGTGGAAGGGCTCACGTAAGAACCGCCATTGGCTCTCCCCCAGAACTTTCCCACAGGTTGGGGGCACTTTGCAAGCTTAGCGTGCCTGCACAGATTCTCGTCACGTCTTTTCTTCACGACGACGGCGCCAGCCCACGAACCCGCTCCCGCCACCGGAAGAGGCCACATTCTCACGGAGAGGTCACGGTTGGTTGGCGTGACCTGTCCACGCGGAGGTTACCTCTTCTGTGCGACGACGACGGCGCCAGCCCACGAACCCACTCCCGTCACCTCTGCGCGCGTCACCTACACCACCCAACGGCCCACACGGCGGCTCGAATGCAAGAATGCCCGGGCAGGATAACCTACCCGGGCATTCTTGAATCAGCTGCGGCTCACGAGACTCCACTGACGGGTTCGACCGTCCGCGGGGTCTACACCGCACGCATCACTTGATGGTGATGGTGGCGCCAGCGGCCTCAAGCTGCTCCTTGGCCTTCTCGGCCACGTCCTTGGCAACGCCCTCGAGGACGGCCTTGGGAGCGGAATCAACGACGTCGCGAGCCTCCTTCAGACCGAGCGAGGTCAGGGCGCGCACCTCCTTGATGACTGCAACCTTCTTCTCGCCGAAGGACTCGAGGATGACGTCGAAGTCAGTCTTCTCTTCCTCTTCCTCAGCAGCAGCGCCCGGGGCAGCTGCGGCAACGGCGGCGACGGGAGCAGCGGCGGTAACGTCGAACTCCTCTTCGAAAGCCTTGACGAACTCGGAAACCTCAACGAGGGTGAGCTCCTTGAATGCTGCGATGAGCTCTTCAGTGGTGAGCTTAGCCATGGTGGCCTACCTTTCTTAAACTGCTACGCGAGCAGATGTTTCTCAGTAATTGTGCAGCGCCTGAACTCAGGCAGCTGCTTCTTCCTGCTTCGCGCGCAGGGCGTCGACGGTGCGGACAGCCTTGGAGGCTGGCGCATTGATAACGTATGCCGCCTGATACATGACAGCCTTGAGCACACCAGCAGCCTTGGCGAGAAGAACCTCGCGAGACTCCAGATCGGCAAGCTTTGCAACGCCGGAGGCATCGAGAACGGTGCCTTCCATGACGCCGCCCTTGACGACGAGTGCCTGGTTGTCCTTGGCGAAATCGCGGAGAGCCTTGGCGACTTCCGAAACTTCACCGGTCACAAAGGCAATAGCGGTCGGTCCGGTGAGGAGGTCATCAAGACCCTCGATACCGGCCTCCTTGGCGCCAATTGCGACCAGAGTATTCTTGGCGACCTTGTACTCCGCGTTTGCACCGAGTGCACGACGCAGCGTCTGAAGCTGCGCGACGCTCAGGCCGCGGTATTCAGTGAGCAGCACTGCGCTGGACTTCTCAAAGTTTCCCTTGAGCTCAGCAATAGCTGCAGACTTGTCGGTCCGTGCCATTGGGCCTCCTTCCGGTCGTAGTGCCGCAGGATCCAAAAAAGCCCCGTGCAGGTGCAACGGGGCATGGCTGACTACTCAGCTAAACTCGTGTCACCTGCGCTGGCCCATGGGTTTAACTCCTTTTTAGGGAGACCTGCGGTCTTAGGCGTCACCTATAGTAGCCACCCGACCCAATGAAGAGCAAGCCGACAGGGAGTTTCGTGACGCATCACGCAAACCGGCTGTTGGGAACGACGACGTCGCGAGCGTCACTAACCCACGTCGTCGGGCATCTGCGATGACAAACGACTTCCTGGCCCTCGGTTGCGACAGCAAGCTGTCGCACCTCGGGCTGCGTCGTCGTAAAACCAGAGCCTCAGCGGCCGTGGTGGCAGGGCGAGGCGATCCCAATTTCCCCGGCAACACGATGGATGAGCATGTCGAGAGCAACGAGGTTACGGCCGCCCTCGGGCACGATGATGTCCGCGTTGTGCTTGGAGGGCTGGACGTAGAGCTCGTGCATCGGCTTGACGGTTTCGAGGTACTGCTTCTCCACCGATTCGAGGGTGCGGCCGCGCTCGATGACGTCGCGCTTGATGCGGCGCAGGATGCGCACGTCGGCGTCGGTGTCCACGAAAAGCTTGATATCAAGCAGGCGGCAAATCGCCGGATCAGCAAAGATGAGGATGCCCTCAACGATGATGACCTCGGCCGGCTCGACACGCTGCGTCCGCTCCGACGGGTTGTAGATCGAGTAGTCATAGATGGGACACTCGATGGCTTCCCCAGCGATGAGCTGCCCCAGCTGGGAGACCATGAGATCGGAGTCAAAGGCATCGGGAGCATCCCAGTTGATGCACTTACGCTCTTCGTAGGTGAGGTCGGGGAAGGCACGGTAGTAGTTGTCGTGGTACAGAACGCTCGTCATGCCAGGAAACGCGTCAATAAGTGCCTGTGTGAGCGTCGTCTTGCCGCTTCCCGTGCCGCCTGCAATACCGATGACCAAACTACCCATATGTGCCTCCCTTAATGTAGAGATCCCGCCAATAGGTCATGGCCTGCTGCGGATGTCACGGAATCTTGCCTGGCGGCGTTGTCCTCCTCACCGGCACCACCAGTGCCGATTCGTTGTCCGCCTTGCCAGTCAAGCCCCGCACCATCCTCGCGACGGCCGAACCTATTGGCGCAATCTCTTATCTGAATCAAAGGTACTTGACGCACCGCGCAACCGCGTAATCTCGCGACGATTCGAGGCGGACACGACGGCGCCCCGACGCACATCTCGCGCCGGGGCACCTGTCCTACCAACGCCCGGTCGGCGTCGAGCAAGTACTTGACTGGGAGCAATCACTCAACCGGGAGCAATTACTCGACGTCAAACAATTACAAACAACTACCTGAGCCGCGCAGCATAGGCGGTCTCGCCACCCTTGCCCAGGTTGAATGCGGTGGTCGCATTCCCACCCTTGAAATCATTGGATACGAAGAACCGGTTCCCGCGTCGAAGCATGAGCGTGTCAATCCCGTCGGCGTTCCAGTCTCCCACGAGTACCTCGTCCGTGACCCCACCGAAGGTCATGCTCACGTCAGCGTTGCCTCCGTTGAGCGAGTCCTTGAAGAAATAGGTGTTTCCACGGCGTACTGCCAATGTGTCCTTACCGTCACCGTTCCAATCACCCACCAGGATGACGTCATCGGGGCGACCATAGACAACTTCTTTATCGGCAGCTCCACCAGCAATCTTGTTCTTGAAGAAGTAGCGATTGCCTCGACGCACGGCCAGCGTGTCCTTGCCGTCACCGTCCCAGTCGCCCACGAGAACCACATCGCCGGCGCGACCGTAGGCGACTTCTCGGTCCGAGGCGCCCGCGGCGAGCACTTCCTTGAAGAAGTAGGAGGCACCTCGACGCACCACAATGCCGTCGATGCCGTTGCCATCCCAGTCACCAAAGTACGTGGCGTCGTTCGCTCGCCCGTAGGGGACGACGGCGTCGTAGGCACCTGCGGACAATCCGTAACGTACCGAGTACTGATTACCCGAGCGCAACACGAGATGATCAGCACCATTCTTTGGCATCGAATCAGTTTCCTTGGGGAGCACCTTCCTCGTCGCGGTCCCGGAGTATGTAAAGGTGGCACCACCCTTCAAGCTGATTCGTTGGGACCACGCCAAGCTGCCCGTACCCCCCTTGGGCATATTCCACGTCACGTCACTTCCAGAAACGTAACCATCACCGGAGGCAATCGCGAGGCGAATCTGAGAACCATCGGCGCCGCGAACTACCGGCATGGCGCTGCGTTGCCCCGATTCAATGTTGCTGAGCGTGAGTTCCTGATACGCCAGTGACACCTCGTAGAGATTCGCAAGGCCCGCCAACGGACGAAGATCGGTGATTCTATTGCCGTCGAGATACACGAAAGCGAGTCCACCAGCGCCCTTGAGAGCTGAAAGATCGTCAATCTTGTTGTTGTTCAGATCCGCCATCCAGAGGGACTTGAGTTTCGTCAGCACCGACACATCACTGATGTTATTGTCACTGAGATACAGCTCGCCCAGGTTCGACAGCCCCGCCAGCGGCGCCAGATCACTCACACGATTCCCACGAAGATCGATCGAAACCAGCTTTCCGAGCCCCTGCAGCACCGAAAGATCCTGAATCTTATTATCCGGCAGGGTGAGCCATCCGAGATTGGTGGCATAACGAAGCGGGGTGATGTCGGTGATCCCCTGGTTTTCACACGTCAGGTGGAAGAGATTGCTCAACTCCGCCCTGGTGACCGGGGACTTGGGGTCAAAGCCCTGCAAGGTGGCGAGCTGGTCGACAACACACTTCTTGAGATTTGCGTCAGCGAACGCGACCGGCTCGTAGGACTGCGGGGAAACCGCAGCTTGTGCGCCAGAGAGACTTTCCGCTTCCGAAGTTTCCAGGGCCTCCGGAGCCTCCAGCACGTCTGGAGTTTCGCCAGCTTCCGGGATTTCGCCGGCTTCCGGGCCCTCCATCACTTCCGGAGTCCTGACTACTTCCGAGGTCTCGGCTGCGTCCAGAGCTTCAGTCGCTTCCGCGGCCTCCACGGCGTCGGACGTATCACCCACTTCCGGAGTGTCAGTTGCTTGCGTATCCCCCGGCGCATCTGAAGTCCCGACGACGACGTCGGTGCCGCGTCCATCTGTCGTGGCCATCGCAACGCCACCGGGCACCAGCAGCCCGAAGGCGAGGAGTCCGGCAACACTCCTTCGACAGGCCTTCCGGCCACGTGGCTTTCCGCCAGCCCAACTTTCTCGCTTCACGAACATCCCAACTCCCACAACGACAACCTCACAAATCAAAGCTGTTTTAACCTAACGGTACCTACATACTTCCCTATTTGTACCGTCATGTCCAATCTACGAATCTAACATTTAATGCAATTCTTGCGAACATGGAGTTTTATTTGTTCGGATTATTCACGTCAAGATGTACCGATTCCAGTTATTTCAACGAAAACCGATCGCACGCCGCAAACTGCACACCGAGCAAGAAGGGCCCCGGATTGCGAACGACATGTTCACAATCCGGGGCCCTTCTCCGATGCTGACGTCACTTAGCCACGCCACACACCATTGGCATCAAACGTATTGACCTTGCCAGCAATGGTGTACTTACCCGTCACCATCTCACCGCTCGCCTTGAGGTAGTACCAGCTACTTCCCTGCTTCAGCCAGCCTGTGCGCATGTCACCGCCGGAGTTCAGGTAGTACCAGGCACCCCCAACCTTGGCCCAGCCCGTGGCCATAGCGCCACCGGACTGCAGGTAGTACCACTTGCCACCGAGCGACTTCCAACCGGTCTGCATTACGCCGGAAGCGTCAAGGTAGTACCACGATCCTCCAACCTGCTCCCAGCCGGTCTGCATCGCACCACTCGCATCAAGGTAGTACCACTTGCCGCCCAGTGACAGCCAGCCGGTCTGCATTACACCGGAAGCGTCAAGGTAGTACCACGTGCCACCAGCAGCGACCCAGCCAGTCTGAAGGGCCCCATCCTTGCCGAAGTGGTACCACGTACCCGCCTCGTTGAGCCATCCCGGCTTACCCTTGACCTTGGAGGTGGCAAGCGAGACTTCAGAGACTGACGCGAAACCATCCTTGGTACCGGTGACGGTGACGGACACGGACTTGCCCAGATGCGCCGTCGTCAAAGCGAAGGAGGACTCCGTCGCTCCGGCAACCGGTACACCATCCACATTCCACTGATAGGTGAAAGCGGTGCCGGATGTCCAGGTTCCCGGCTTCGCAGTGAGCACTTGACCCGCAAGCGCACTACCGCCAATCGTGGGGACGGCCGAACCGAGAACGGGGATCTCAGCGACGGGGAGCACGGACTGTGTCACGGTACCCGAGAAGGTAACCCCACTCGACATCGACTTCGCTGCAACAAACTGCGACCATTCGAGGCTCGCCTCGCCGCCTTCAGTCATGTCCCAGGTAACCGAGTTGCCGTCAACGATGCCGTTGCCGGAGGTAATGGTCAGGGCGATGGGCGTTCCATCGAATGCACGTACTTGGGGCAAGGAGGCGGGGTCGCCTGATTCGACGTCGTCAAGGACGATCGTTTGGTCACTCACTCCCACCTCATAGATCTCCTGCAGCTCGTTCAATGGAGTCAGATCCGTCACCCGATTCCGCTCAAGCGACAGGAACCAGAGACCAGACAGGTTCGCCAAGGGCGTCAGATCTTGCACCTGGTTGTCAGCGAAGGACAGAACGGTGAGATCCTTGAGCCCCTTCAGCGAGGTCACATCACTCACTGCGTTCCGGCCAAAATCAAGGAAACCGAGCCCCTTGAGTCCCGCAAGTGCACTGATGTCACTGATCTTGTTCCCAGCCAACCCAAGCTCGCTGAGGCCGGTGAGTCCCGCCAAAGCTGAAATATCTTCGATGTTGTTCTCATCAACAAAGATGGAGGCAAGATTGCTCGCATACCTAATTGGAGAAATATCGACGATATCTTGACCTATACACACCACTTCAGCAAGGTCACGCAACATACTCTTGGTAACCACAGCATCGGGCTCCAGACCAAGCGAATCTGTCACACACTTCTTGAAGTTCGCATCCGCGAACTTGACCACATCACTCGCCGCCGATGTGCCGTTCGCTGCCGGAACAGTCTCATTCGGCGCCGCCGTCGCCATTCCACTCGGCATCAAGATGCCGAACGCGAGAATCGCGGCAACAGCCCTTCCCGTCCCCTTACGACTGGACATCGCACCCGTCCAGCTTCGTTCCTTCACCAACACCGCTACTCCTTACGAGTAAGACAATACAAAATCAACCCATCCACATGACTAAAATCCTCGTTATTTCAGTCCGTAGAACTCAGGCTTCCATCCTTCATCCAGGAATACTCAAGAGTATAGTCACATCTTGCTATTACATAACCATAATGTCCAAAGAATCTCATCCGAACATTTACCGACTATGTAGCGTGTAGTGCGGTACTCGTCCCCACCGGTAGCACAGCGGAAGGCCCCGGACTCGTGGCACTACATCCACAATCCGGGGCCTTCCGCTTGCGCAATCCCTGAGTTTTCAGCTATTTGCGAGGATCTTTCTCGCATCCGACGCCGTCGCCGTCCCTATCAAGATGACTACCGTAGCCCGGTTCACCTCGTTTGATGGAACGCCCAATCGCGTTCCACACTTCGGTACAGTTCTTGTAGGAAGCGTTCGCAGGTGGCTGTGGATTTGGGGCAGGATTCGGCGCGGGAGTTGAGGCATACCCTCGCCACACTCCGCTTCCATCAAAGATGTTGACGCGGCCCGCAATCGTGTAATTGCCCGTCACCATGACGCCATTGGACTTGAGGTAATACCAGTTGCTACCTTGCTGGAGCCATCCCGTACGCATGGCACCTCCGGAGTTGAGGTAGTACCAGCTGCCACCGACTTTGGTCCAACCTGTGGCCATCGCGCCACCGGGCTGCAAGTAGTACCAGGTTCCACCAAGCCGCGCCCAACCCGTCTGCATTGCTCCGGACGCATTCAGGTAGTACCAGCTGCCACCGACTTTGGCCCACCCGGTAGCCATCGCACCACCGGACTGCAAGTAGTACCAGGTTCCACCTTGCTGAAGCCAACCGGTCTGCATAACACCGGCAAAGTTCATGTAATACCACGTTCCGCTCACCTTGACCCAACCGGTCTGCTTAGCACCATCCTCGCCGAAGTAGTACCACTTGCCGTCCTCCAGGTACCAGCCCGGGCTTCCCTTTACCTTGGAGGTACCCGCTGAGGTGTGGGATACAGAGGTATAGCCGTCCTTGGAGCCAGTGACGGTGACGGTGACGACGGCAGCCAAATGCTTGGTCTTCAACGGTAGTGTTGACGCCGTCGCCCCAGCAATTGGTTTCCCATCCGCATACCACTGGTAGGCGAACTTAGTATTGGATGCCCAATCGCCTGTCTTTGCGTAAAGCGTCTTTCCCACCGTGGCGCTTCCGGTGATCCACGGCACCGCCGACTTCACTGGCGGAGTAACAGCCTCCGGCAACACCGTCTGGGTTATCGTCCCGTCGAACAAGGTACTCATCCTGCCGATCGTGACCCCTTTTACCCATCCAAGGCTTGTCTTTCCTCCGGAGGGCATGTTCCAGGTCACGACGCCGTTCTTGATTGTCCCCTTACCAGAGACAATTTCTAGAGAGATCACGCTACCGTCCAGCGAACGAATCTGCGGGAGGGTAAAGGCTCGTCCTGACTCCACATCAGACAGAACCAGCGTCTGATACGTGAGGGGCAACTTCGTCAGATTGACAAGACCAGACAGCGGAGACAGATCTCCCACCTGATTTGTCTTCAAATTCAACTCCACGAGGCCTGTGAGCGCCGCAAGGGGCCCAAGGTCACTCACCCGGTTATCTTCAAGGTTCAACTTGATGAGACTGCGAAGCCCCGCCAGCGGAGCAAGGTCACTTACCTGGTTCCTCTGCAAGGAAAGGGCTTCCAGGTTGTTGAGTCCCTCCAGGCCCCCTAGATCCGCAATCTGATTGTCATTGAGCGTCAGTTCCTTGAGGCTGGTCAGCCCACCCAACGCTGCCACATCGCTTATTTGATTGCTTCCCAGCAACAGGTGCTCGATATTCTCCAGTCCGGCCAAACCTGTCACGTCATTGATTCGGTTATCGGGCAAAGCCAACCAGGTGAGCTTGGTGGCCCCCGCCAACGGGGTCACATCTTTCACCTGGTTACCGCTCAAATCCAGTCTCTCCAAGTTGACAAGACCGGACAGCGGAGCCAGATTGCTCACCTGATTGTTGTGCAGTCCGAGATATCTAAGATTGACGAGACCGGCCAGGTTGTCCAGCTCACGTGTCCAGGTGTCACCGAGTTCCAGGGATCTCAACTGGGTGAGATTAGCCAACGGCGCCAGGGATGAAGTGGTCAGATAGGAGAGCGACAAATCCGTGAGTTTCGTCAGCCCCGCCAATGGCTGAAGACTCCAAATCTCGTTGTTGCCCAGGTTCAGCTGAGTGAGGTTGCTCAACTCAGCCAGTGTTGTGATGTCGAAGATTCCTCGACCGGAGCAGTTCAATTGGGTCAATCCCGCCAGCTGCTGCTTCGTCATCGGATCATCAGGATCAACGCCGAGGGCCTCCGCCACGCATATCCGCAATTCGACATCCGTGAACTCCACGGTATCAGCGGATACATCAAGAGAATCGGAACTCCCGTCGTCACGGGAATCGACGACGACGTCAGCCTGTAACGTGTCGACGGCGTTCGGCAGATCCGGTTCCTCCTGTACAGCCGCAGCAGTACCGGTCGGTAGTAGGAGAGCGAGGACAAGAAGTATCGCCACATTTTTCGTAGCTCTTCTTTCATGGAACCGCCCATTCAGGCATCTATTTTTCCTCACCGACATCTCCGCTCTTCCAGGCCGAGGTGCGCTGCGCTCCCCGTGGTTAGCTAGAGGCTACAGGGAAGAAAGCTCTCGCATACAACAATGGTGAAATCACTGACCCGAGCGGTGAACTCCGCGGGTTGACGCCGTCGTCGTCGACAGAAAAAGTCAGCGGGAGTTACGAAATACTCACCCCCGAAACGAGCGGGCCCAAAATAATCGAGGCGTAACCGAGCCCGGAGAAACCAGCAAATACCCAGCGTGCCACCGGGCGGTCGAACAACCAAGCGGCTCCCGCCGCGTAGAGAGGAACGAGGGCCATCGCGTAACGCCCCGACAAAACCCGGAAAAAGCCGTGCGCCGTAACCAACTCACGCACCTGAACCACAAGTCCCGTGACCATTGGGCCCACCAACATGCTCCCGGCCAGCGCTCGCCCCGCCCCGTTGCGAAGACACACGCAGAAGAAAACCAGCGGAAGCGCAAGGAAAAACACGTACAGTACCGTGCTCCACTGCCTGATGAGTTCCGAATCAAGAGCTGGCTGCATGTACCAGTCGGTCACCGGGTGCGTCAGGCCGTATGGGTCGATGAACGTCCAGAGAATCGTCCCCAGCGACTGTCCATCGTAGGGCTCGGTGGAGTAGCCGGAAATCGCCGGGACGTAGTCTGCGGGCGTACGCGCGTTCTGCCACGTCGTCCAGCCGACGTAACCAACAACGAGAGCACCCACCTGACCAGCAATAATCCCGGCAAGTGGGCGGCGACTCGACGCGTCCAGCCCGCCAAAGCGCGGAACCAGCAACGCCACGCCAAGGATGACAGTGACGGCAAGGAGCCCCACACTGGACATCACGCGAGTCGCGGCGATGAGGGCCATGGCGAGGGTGGGCAGAGCCCAGCCCAGATTCCGCCCCACAAAGATCCGCGCCGCCAGCCACACCGCCGCCGCCCCGGCAAGCGGAGTCATCGCGTCATTGTGCACGATGACGGCCGAGGCTGCCACCGCCGGCGTCGCCAACGTCAACAGCGCTCCACCAAACGACGCCACCCGGCCCACTCGCCAGCGGCGAATCGCCAGATAAATCGCCCCGATACCCAAGGCCACGCACAGCCCCGAGATCCAGCGTGCGGCCGTGACAAAATCAGTGCCGGTGAACGCCGCAATCGCCTTTCCCCCAAAACCCGCCAGCGCGAAGTACAGGGGCGGATGGAACCCGTTGTAATTCTCGCCCTCGTAAGGCCACTCGCTCACAGCGCTGCTTGCCACATCCTCACAAGGAGGCGGCGCCACGTGGCGAATTGTTCCTTCCATCCCGCGGCAACTCCACGCCTCACGCGCCACCAGCCCAAGATCCTCGCCACGCACAGGAACATACCCCTGCGACACCTTGTACGCGTAATCGATGTAGGTCCACTCGTCATAACGAGTCAATTCGGGCGCCCGCGAAATACCCACCGCCGACCAGGCCAGCGAAAGCACCATGAGAAGAGCGACGACGGCGGCGTCACGCCACGTCAATGCCGACCCACTTCGCCTCACGACCATCGCCTTTCCTTTTGCAGATGACAACAAGCCTAAGTGAGAGGGCCCGGCCAGCGGTGGAGCGCCCACCATCGCCTTGGTCACTAGGGAGACACGACCTAGATGCAAAGATGCCCCACGTGTTTCCACGTGGGGCATCTTTACTAGTGTGTTATCGCGCTAGGCGCTCCACCTCAAGAAGCATCCTCGGACAGGAGGTTGCGGGTCTTGGTGGTGTCCAGCGGGATTCCCGGGCCCATGGTGGTAGCCACGGTGCCCTTGAGGACGTAACGGCCCTTCGAGGTGGACGGCTTCAGACGCAGGATCTCCTCCTGGGCTGCAGCGTAGTTCTCCACGAGCTGCTTCTCATCGAACGAGGTCTTGCCGATGATGAAGCCGAGGTTGCCGTAGCGATCCACACGGAACTCGATACGGCCACCCTTGATGTCGTTGACAGCCTTGGCCACGTCCATGGTGACGGTGCCGGTCTTGGGGTTCGGCATGAGGCCACGGGGACCGAGCACGCGGCCGAGACGGCCGACCTTGCCCATGAGATCCGGGGTAGCAACAGCAGCATCGAAATCGGTGTAGCCAGCGGCAACCTTGGCGATGAGCTCGTCGCCGCCAACCTCGTCGGCTCCGGCGTCGATAGCTTCCTGCGCACGGGGACCAACGGCGAAGACAATGACCCTGGCGGTCTTGCCGGTGCCGTGCGGCAGGTTCACAGTTCCACGGACCATCTGGTCAGCCTTGCGGGGATCCACGCCGAGTCGGAACATGACCTCAACGGTCGAGTCGAACTTGGTGACGGAGGTCTCCTTGGCCAGGCGGACGGCCTCGAGGGGGCTGTACAGGACGCCGTCGGCAACCTTGGCCGCGGCGTTGCGGTAATTCTTAGAGCGCTTTGCCATTCTGCTTTATCTCCTTAGCGAGCAGTTGTGGTCGTTGGGCCTGCGCAGGCCCTTCCACGTGCCATGTAGGCACTGAGGCACCCGAAGGTGCGGAATATCAGATCGCGTCGGACGTGATACCCATGGAACGAGCGGTACCGGCGATGATGCGAGCGGCCATATCGATGTCGTTCGCGTTCAGATCCGGCTCCTTGACCTTGGCGATCTCACGGAGCTGATCGGCGCTCAGGTGGCCGACCTTGACGGTGTGCGGAGTGGCAGAGCCCTTGGCTACACCAGCAGCCTTCTTGATGAGCTCGGCGGCCGGCGGGGTCTTGAGAACGAAGGTGAACGAACGATCTTCGTACACGGTGATCTCAACCGGGACAACGTTTCCACGCTGGGATTCCGTTGCGGCGTTGTAAGCCTTGCAGAACTCCATGATGTTGACGCCGTGCTGGCCCAGTGCGGGACCAATCGGCGGAGCAGGAGTGGCTGCACCAGCAGAGATTTGGAGCTTAATGTAGCCCGAGACCTTCTTCTTCGGTGGCATGTAGGGTCCTTTTCTTGTTTCTTAACTGTCGCAATGGCATAAGCGACAGCCGACCTTCAAGGGTACGCGCGATTCGAGAAAAACTCGAATGTGATTTCAGTCTTCCTTGCGCACCTGGCTGAAGGACAATTCGACCGGAGTCTCCTGCCCCACCAGCGTCATCAGCACGGTGAGCCGCTGGTTTGCAGCATCAATATCGGAGACAGTCGCGGGCATACCTGCCCACGGTTCGGACGTAAGTGTGACAGATTCACCAATTTCAAACGGGGAAATGGTGATGGGCTCGGCGCCGGTGGGCAGGCCAGCGGCCTTTGCCTCAGCAACGGCTTCCGCCTCAATGACGGGCGTGAGCATCTTGACGACTTCATTCTCGGACAGAGCAACCGGGGTACGGCCGTTGCCCACGAATCCAGTGACACCGTTGGTGGACTGAACAACTCGCCAGGCGTCATCGCTCATGTCCATACGGATGATCACGTATCCGGGCATACGGACTCGCGACACGAGCTTGCGCTGTCCGCGGCGAACCTCAAAGACCTCTTCCATGGGCACTTCGATCTGGAAAATGTACTCTTCCATGTTCATGGAGTGAATACGGACTTCCAGGTCCTGCTTCACGCGCTTCTCGTAGCCGGAGTAGGTGTGGAGAACGTACCAACGTCCATCGAGGCCCTTGAGCTTGGCACGCACCTCATCTTCGGTGAGAACCTCAGAGGACTTGCTTGCGCCAGCCTTGGCGGGCGCTTCTTCCTGGGCGTTGTCGATGGCCCCGAACGTCTCCTCAGTGGCCTCGTTCGCGGGCTCGAGGATATCTTCAGGCACGCTATTCCTACTTTCCTTGTCGAGATACGGAGAGGCCTGCGCCTATCCGAAGATCCAAAGCGTTATCTGGCTGAATACGAAATCAAGGATTCCAACAAAAGCCATAATGACAATCACGAAGAGGATGACGGTCAAGAACATCTGGCCCAACTCCTGACGGGAGGGGCGCTGTACCTTCTTGAGTTCGCCAAGAACCTGGCGGAAGAACAGGGCGATTCGCGCAAAGAGTCCCTGCTTGTCGGCAACGGGCTTCTTCTTTGCGTTCTGGGCGCTGGCGGCGTCGTTCACATCGCGTCCTTCGTCAGATTCACGTGGATTAAACAAAGGCGGCTCATGCGATCATGAGCCGCCTTAGCAGGGTAGGAGGGACTCGAACCCCCAACCGTCGGTTTTGGAGACCGATGCGCTACCAATTGCGCCACTACCCTTCGGCTGTTGAGCACTCAACATTATGCCTTATGGGTAAGACATTATGCCACCGTGCTCGGCACAACGGGTATGAGACTACTCCTGTTGTGGGCGTCGCGTCCATTCGAGATGGCTTGTTGTAGCATTAACCACATTTGGCGGCTGACCAATTGGCGTTTTTCCTAGCTTTTTGCCCGGTTTGTTTCGTGCGTGTTAACCGGCAACGTACGTACTGACGTCGTTCAGGGCGACGACGGCGCAGCCGCCTGTCCGGTCAGACCATCCCCGGATTGACGCCCTTTGATCCCGTTCGCTTCTGACATTGCCCCGCAGTATCGCCCCAGAAATGCCAAAATGTTAGATATGAACGCTACGCCAGAACCAGCTCGTCGGGTCTCCGCCCGGCTCGCAGCTATCCAAGAATCTGCAACGCTCGCTGTTGACGCCAAGGCCAAGGCGCTCAAGGCACAGGGCCGTCCCGTCATCGGTTTCGGCGCTGGAGAGCCCGACTTCCCCACACCGGCTCACATCGTCGAGGTTGCCGCCGCTGCCACCCGCGATCCCAAGAACCACCGCTACACCCCCGCCGCCGGCCTGCCCGAGCTGCGCGAGGCGATCGCCGCGAAGACCCTCGCCGACTCCGGCGTTGAGGTCTCCCCCGCCAACATTCTGGTGACCAACGGTGGCAAGCAGGCCGTTTACCAGGCCTTCGCAGCCGTCACCGACGAGGGTGACGAGATCATTCTTCCCGCCCCCTACTGGACCACCTACCCCGAGGCCATCCGCCTGTGTGGCGGCGAGCCCGTCGAGGTGTTCGCCGGTTCCGATCAGGAATACAAGGTCACGGTCGAGCAGCTGGAAGCCGCTCGTACCGAGAAGTCCAAGGCCGTGCTCATCTGCTCGCCCTCCAACCCCACCGGCTCCGTCTACTCGGCTGATGAGCTGCGCGCCATCGGCCAGTGGGCCCTGGACAACGGCATCTGGGTCATCTCCGACGAGATCTACGAGCACCTCGTCTACGGCGACGAGCCCGTTGCTCGCATCCTCCAGGTGCTTCCCGAGCTCGCCAACCAGACGATCATCCTCAACGGTGTGGCCAAGACCTACGCCATGACCGGCTGGCGCGTGGGCTGGATGTACGGCCCCTCCGACGTCATCAAGGCGGCCACCAACATGCAGTCCCACACCACCTCCAACGTCTCCAACGTATCCCAGCGCGCGGCCATCGCCGCTCTCAGCGGACCGCAGGAAGTGGTGGCGGAGATGCGCGAGGCCTTCGATCGTCGTCGTCACCTCATCACCAGCATGCTGCGCGAGATCGACGGCGTGGAAGTACCCGAAGCCACCGGCGCATTCTACGTCTACCCGAACGTCGAGGGCCTGCTCGGCCGCAACATCAACGGTCGCGTGGCCACCACCACCTCGGAGCTGGCCGCCATCATCCTCGAAGAGGTTGAGGTCGCCGCGGTTCCCGGCGAGGCATTCGGCGGCTCCGGCTTCCTCCGCTTCTCCTACGCGATGTCCGACGACGACATCAAGGAAGGCATCAGCCGCCTCCAGAAGCTGTTTGCCTAGTCCTTGCTGAACTAGTCACGAAGCCCGCCCCACGACGCTACGTCGGGGCGGGCTTCGTCGTTTGCTCGTCAGTCACCGTCTGCTCGCCAGTCACGTTCGCCCAGCAGCCATCTGGAGTAGTGCAATCACGTTGTCCCGGCAGCCATCTGGCGTACTTCTGGAGTCACAGGACGTCGTCGTTCGTCCGGTTGTCACCACAAGCGCTGTCGTTTCGAGACGCGGGCGTTCCCAGCGCACTAGCGCCGGGCAAACGCCTCCGCGCGCTCCATCCACCATTCCGCCATTGCCAAGCGGCCGAGAGCGTCTCGCCTCCATTCGCGGCCGTCCATCCGCTTGGCTCCCGCGATGAGCGAGAGTGCCACTCCGGCACAGCGGGTATTCAAGGCCACCGGATCCACCATCGACTCGCACGCTATCCGCCACTGTGCCAGGTCCTGGGGAACGAACGGATACGCCTTGGGAGCCAGATGCGGCAGCACGCTCATGTGGCCAAGCAGGCATGCCAGATCGTCCACACGGTATCCCGGACCGACCGAATCCACATCAATAATCCCGGCGACCTGGGAAAGGCTCTTGTGCATGTACACATTGGCTTCGTAGAAGTCTCCGTGCACCGGCACTACCGGACCGGTTGGGGCAAGCGGCAGGAGCGTGTTGATGCGCTCGGCGAGCGCGCGGCAGCGCTGAGCTTCCTCGGGAAGTGCCGTGGCCGCAGCATGCGCGTAGTGTTCTGCGCGCTCGGACCACGAGGGGCGCTGCGGCAAATCGAGCACCGTGGCCGGAAGAGTATCCAGCACCGCCACCAGCGCGCGCAGAATCTGCGGCGCCCGGTTCCCCATCCCACGCGAAATGATGTTCGCGAGGGGCTCGCCCTGCATCGCGGCCGTCACCACAATCCCGTTCGGCGTCTCCATGAGCAATCGTGGGGCCGGGACATGAGCCTCCTGGAGCACCCGATGCCGGTTCGCCAGCTCGCGCGCCTGCGTCAACCGCAAGACCTTCCCGAACGCCAGCACCTCATCATCGTGGGAGATCTTGACCACCGCGCGCCGCGTGGGCCGATAGCTCATCAATTCAATGGACACGGGCCGCCCCAAACGCCGACTCATCTGATCCGGCGAGCACGCCTCGGCAAGCCCGGGAAGCTCCGGATCGTGCGGGTAACGCCAGAGACTCACCTTCGTGCCATCCGACTGCAATTTCGCCATCACCTGGTCAGGGTGGGCCAACCGCGCGGTTGAGGCGCACATGTACTCCTCGGTCCGAACCATCGTCCCGGCTTCTGTCGGGCTATCAACGACGACGACGTAGCACACCGTCACACCCGCACCCGGCCGGTGGTGAACCGAGTGAACGGTCCATGAGCGCACGGCCACCTCCTGGCGGAAGGCGATACGAAACATCTCCCCCGCGCCATTGCCCGTTAAGAGGGCAAGGTCGTGGCCTTCTCGTGCGGTCCTTGCTGGCAATGTCATAGTT
The DNA here is from genome assembly GCA_047602305.1 of Ancrocorticia sp. Lineage (GTDB taxonomy): Bacteria > Actinomycetota > Actinomycetes > Actinomycetales > Actinomycetaceae > Ancrocorticia. The sequence continues at coordinate 3,368,600 of JASGHO010000001.1, read as the reverse complement.
CTTTTCTACCTCATTGGCTCGCTCGCCGCCTTCTGGACTGACACGGAGCGTCCTTGTCAAAGCAGACGGATTCAAGGGATCCCGCCAATAGGTCTTGGCCATTCCTGCATTGCCCAGAACCGGTGTGGGAAGATGATCGCGTGCGTGACCTCAACAAACTTCCCAAAGCACACCTGCACCTGCATTTCACCGGATCAATGCGGGTATCGACACTGGAGGACATGGCGCGGGAGCAGAACATCAAGCTCCCCGAATCTCTCACCGATAACGTCGCTCTTCACGTTCCAGCAGATCAGCGCGGCTGGTTTCGCTTCCAGCGTGCCTACGATGCTGCCCGCAAGGTTGTCCGTTCCGAGGCGACGATGCGGCGCATCGTCGCCGAGGCCGCCGAGGATGATGCCCGCGAAGGCTCCCGCCGCCTCGAGATCCAGATCGACCCCACCTCGTACGCTCCCTTCGTCGGCGGCATCACCCCCGCATTGGAGATCGTTCTCGACGAGGCGAAACGGGCCACGGAAGCCACCGGGGTGGAGGTCGGCGTCGTCGTCGCAGCGTCACGAATCCGCCATCCCCTGGAGGCGCGCACACTCGCGCGGCTCGCGGCGCAGTACGCCGGGGACGAACCCGGCACCGTGGTGGGCTTCGGGCTCTCCAATGACGAGCGGCGCGGCATTACCTCCGAATGGAGTTCCGCGTTCAATATTGCGCGGCGGGCGGGCCTACCGGCGGTACCCCACGGAGGAGAGTTGCTCGGGCCGGAACACGTGCGCGACGTCATGGCACATCTGGGGCCCGCGCGCCTCGGGCACGGCGTGCGCGCCGCAGAGGACATGGACCTCACCCGGCGCATCATTGACGCCGGGGTGGCCTTCGAGGTGTGCCCGGAATCCAACGTGTCGCTCGGGGTGTTCCCCGATGAAACCCACGTGCCGGTACGCGCCCTCATGGAAGCGGGAGCCACCATCGCCCTCGGCGCCGATGACCCCCTGCTGTTCCTCTCCCGCCTCACTGACCAGTATGAGCGGTTGCGGGCCAACGGATTCACGGACGAAGAGCTAGCCCATCTGGCCGGGACCTCCATCGATGCCTCGTTTGCTTCTGCACAGGCGAAGGCCCGCTGGCACACCGAGATCGACGCTTGGCTGGCAGGCGAGTGATCGGTGCGGCTACGCGGATGTGGCTCGGGCTACGCGGGTAGCTCACTGAATCCCCACTCACACCGGGACTCGTCGCCACAGCAACTCGGGTAGTTCGGGATGCTCAGAGACCGCCGAGAACCACCGGTTCCGGATGAAGGGTAACGCCGTAGGTTTCCTTCACAGTGTCCTGGATGGTGCGCGCGAGTTCACGAATCTGGGCACCGGTTGCCCCTCCCCTGTTTGTCAGGGCGAGGCAGTGCTTGGTGGAGAGCGCCGCAGGTCCGGGCATGGCGTATCCCGCCGGGAAGCCGGCATGGTCGATGAGCCAGGCCGCAGAGGTCTTCACCTGGCCCGCGAATTTCGGTGCGGCCGCACCGAGCACCGCACGCGAGGTGTCGCTCACCGCAAAGCGCGGGGCCTCCGGCGGCAGCTGAGCGGCTTCTTCCTCGGTGAGGACCGGGTTGGTGAAGAACGAACCGCAGGAGTAGCTGTCACGATCCGAGTCATCGAGCACCATCCCCTTGGAGCGGCGCAGATCAAGCACTCCGGCGCGGACATCAACGGCGGGCACACGCTTGCCCGGTTCCACGCCGAGAGTCTTGGCGAGCTGGGCGTACTGGATGGGAGCGGACATCGAGGCGATACGCAGCTGGAAATCCACGTGCAGCACGATGTAGCGCGGGCTTGGTCCCCATCCATCGGCCAGACTCTCCTTGAGGATGGAGGTACGGTAGCCGAACTTGAGATCACTCAGGGTGAACTCTGCGGAGCGGTTCTTCTTGCGATCCCACACCCGCACGCGCGCCACCGACGAAGCCACTTCCTGGCCGTAAGCACCAATGTTCTGCACCGGGGCCGCACCCACCGTGCCGGGGATACCCGAGAGCGCCTCCAGGCCCATCCACTCGTTCTCAATCGTGTGCACCACGAGCTCGTCCCAGCCGGTTCCACCCAGCACGCGCAGGTTGGCACCCTCGCAGCCGCCCTCCTGGGTGAGGATGATGTCCGAACGGACATCACGCAGCACGACCCCGTCGAAGTGCTCGTCAGAGGCAAGTATGTTCGAGCCACCGCCCACAAACAGAAGCTGGCGCCCATCCGCATCCGCCTGGCGGATCGTGTCGATCAGCTCTTGTTCCGTGGTGGCATCCACAAGTTCGGAGAAGGATCCACCCACGCCGATCGTGGTGAGATCAGCAAGAGTTGTGGGGTGTGCCGTGGCCCGGCCGAACGGCAGCGCGGGGACGGGCTCGATGGGGGCATCGGAATGCTCTGGGATCATACAAGTCACGGATTGAGCCTAGCACCGGGGCGCCGCGCTCCCAAGCTTCCAACCGCGCTCCCAAGCTTCCAACCGCGCTCCCAAGCTTCCAACCGCGCTCCCAAGCTTCCAAAGGAGTGGCGTTCTCCGCAAGGCGCAACAGTTTTTCCCACGGAAAATGCGTTACGTGAATCCGAAAACGACACTTCTTTAAAGGTGGTAGCTCTGGTAGGCGCCGTCGTCTCTCCACCGCGGTTCCCAAGTGATGCGTCATGACGTCGTCGTCCGAAGGTCAGCTGTGCGTTCGTCGTCGCTCCGGCAGATTCGTCGTCGTGCGAAGGTCAGCCGTGCGTTCGTCGTCCCCCACCTGCCGTCGCCGACATCTGCCCTTAGCGTTGGATATCGCCCTTGTAATGGCGATACCTGCTGCTAAGGGCAGATGTCGATGAACTGACCGCGGGCCTATAACCCCTGACCGCCAGCACGGGACACTGGGCGGCTGGTCAGGCAGTGCGGTCAGCTACACTTTTGGCCTACTGCCCACAAATGCAGGGAGCCCGTGACCTTCCGGCCACGGGCTCCCTCAAGCTTCAAACCAACTCAGCGAGTCTCGCGATGAGTGGTGGACTTGTTGCACCTTGCGCAGTACTTGTTGATCGCAAGACGATCCGGCGTATTACGACGGTTCTTCTTGGTGATGTAGTTGCGCTCCTTGCACTCCTCACAAGCGAGGGTGATCTTGGGGCGAACATCCTGAGACTTGCTAGCCACTGTTCCTACTCCTCTGGTCCAAGCTCGAAACGATGGGCTCGCTTCGCTTTTGTAGCGGGGGCGGGGTTTGAACCCGCGACCTCACGATTATGAGTCGTGCGCTCTGACCAACTGAGCTACCCCGCCTCATCTCGCAGCCTGTTATAGGCAGCGATGGAGCCCCGAAAGGGAATCGAACCCTTGACCTTCTCCTTACCATGGAGACGCTCTGCCGACTGAGCTATCGGGGCAACGCGGATTAGCTTATCAACTTCGCTTTCCTCTTCCAAATTATTGGAAGCGGTAAACTCGGTGACAACCCTCACGCCAACCGCTTGGCGTGAACACGATTTCTCGCGTTCCGTGGCAGGTGCAGGATTCGAACCTGCGAAGCTGATAGCGACTGATTTACAGTCAGTTCCCTTTGGCCGCTCGGGAAACCTGCCTTGCTCGTTCCGGGTTGTTCCCCGAACCGTGCCAGATGAGATTAGCAGTTTTCACCCGTAGACTGTCAAACTGAATATGGTTCTTGTGATGTAGGTACCATTTCTAGGGGTAGCTCACCGCGGCCGCCGCAAGCGGTCCAGCAATCCGTTTTCCCTGATATCTCGGCATTTTCTCGAAGCTCTGGAGGAGCAACATGGCAGATTCATCGTTCGACGTCGTCTCCGAATACGATCGTCAGGAAGTGGACAACGCCGTCAATCAGACGGCCAAGGAGATCGCCCAGCGCTACGACTTCAAGGGCGTGGGCGCTTCCGTATCTCTCAGCGGCGAGGCGATCACCATGGTCGCCAACTCGGCCGAGCGCGTCATGGCCATCTATGACGTGTTGCAGTCGAAGATGTTCCGCCGCGGCGTCTCCCTCAAGGTTCTCGACATCGGCGACGGCGAGCCGAAGCAGTCCGGCAAGGAGTTCCGCCTCGTCGCCACCCTCAAGAAGGGCCTGAGCCAGGAGAACGCCAAGAAGCTCTCCAAGCTTGTGCGCGACGAGGGCCCCAAGGGCGTCAAGGTGCAGATCCAGGGCGACGAGCTGCGCGTCTCGTCCAAGTCTCGCGATGCACTGCAGGACGTCATCGCCCTACTGAAGGACGCTGATGTGGACTGCGCCCTGCAGTTCACCAACTACCGCTGACTCCCTCTAACCCTCAACGAGGACGACGACGGGGCCCTGGTTGGGTACATAACCAGGGCCCCGTCGTCGTTCAACTGCGCTAGAACACAGCGCCAGAGCTCAGTAGAGCTTGCCGTCGTGCGGTTCGCCGCGCGAAATCGCCGTCATCGTCTCGCGCTCGACAACCTTGATGCGCTCGCGCCCTTCGGCCGCGCCGAGTGCCTTCTCGTAGGCTTCGAGAAGCTCCCAGCCGTGCCACGTGGTGTAGCGCACGCCACGCTTGTCGAGGAGGTGAAGGAGGCCGTCGGCGCCGGTGCCCGGCCCCTTCGCGGCCAGCAGACCTGCCTGGGCATCCTCAACGAGGTTGGAGATGGTCTCCTGGGCATCGGACTTGGTGGAACCGATGAGCCCAATCGGGCCGCGCTTGATCCAGCCGGTGGCGTACAAGCCATCAATGTTGCGACCGTCACGCTGCACGCGCCCGCCCTCGTTGGGGATGACGTGGCGTTTGGGGTCAAAGGGAGCGCCGGGAATCGGTTCTGAGGCATAACCCACAGCGCGATACACGGCCTGCACCGGGTAGTCGATGAACTCGCCCGTGCCCTTGACGTTGCCGTCGCCCTGCAACGCGGTGCGCTCCATACGGACCGCCTCCACCTTGCCCTGGCCAAGAATGGCCACCGGCTGCTGAAGCATGTGAATGTGGATGCGGCGGCTCGCCGTGAGATCTTCCGGCTCCTGGAACACCCAGTTGGTGAGCTGTTCTGTGACCTGCTTGGTCATCTTGGATTCGGCGATGGCCCGCTCCGAGCCGTCGTCGTAATCGAAGTCCTCGGGGTAGACGATGATGTCCACATCGGGCACGTGGCCGAGTTCACGCAGTTCCATCGGGGTGAACTTCACCTGGGCGGGCCCGCGGCGGCCGAACACGTGCACGTCCGTGACCGGCGAGTTCTTCAGGCCCTCGTAGACGTTCGCGGGGATCTCGGTGGAGAGCATATCCTTGGGGTGCTTGGCGAGCACGCGAGCAACGTCAAGCGCCACATTACCGACTCCGAACACCGCGATCTCCTTGGCCTCCAGCGGCCAGGTGCGGGGGTAATCCGGGTGGCCGTCGTACCAGGACACGAAGTCCGCGGCACCGTAGCTGCCTTCCAGATCAATCCCGGGAATCTCCAGGGGCGCATCAGCGTTGGCGCCGGTCGCGATGATGATCGCGTCGTAGTAGTCGTGGAGTTCCGACAGTGTGATATCGGTCCCGATATCGACATTGCCGTGGAAGGAGATGTCGCCTCGCTTCAGCACATTGAAGAGGGCGTTGATAATCGCCTTGATCCGCGGATGATCGGGCGCCACTCCGTAGCGAACCAGGCCGTAAGGTGCTGGAAGCCTTTCAAAAAGGTCAATCGTGCAATCCAGGCTCGACTTGGCGAGGATATCCGATGCATAGATACCAGCCGGACCGGCGCCGATAACGGCCACATTAAAACGACGTTCAGACACTACATTCCCTTCGTTACGAACAACCGTTCAATCCTATCCGGGGACACCGGTTTTCAACATGTGTGGACCATCCCACAATGGGTAACGAAATTCGAACGACGACGGCGCCCCGACCTCGCGTCCGCATCACATCAGTCCCTCCACCCTCACGCCCGTGTCCGTCTACGCGCACTCCCTTTGGCACTCCTCCAGCACCGCCGTTTCCCCATATCTGCCCTTAGCGTCAGGTATCGCCCTTAGCGTCAGGTATCGCCCTTACTACGGCGATATCCAACGCTAAGGGCAGATGTCGATGAAGCAGAGATGTCGATGAAGCAGATCAGCATTCAAGCACGCCCCACACACAGTGGTGGCGGCAACGTTTCGTTGCCGCCACCACGAGGTTGTCAATTATCGAGCCCCAGAGGCCACACGTCATGGCCTCTAAGCGCGCCCTCTCAGCTTGCTTGTGCGTCGAGGCGGATCACGCCGTAGGTCCATCCGTGACGGTGGTAGACCGCACACGGCTGCTTCGTCTCTTCATCAATGAAGAGGTAGAAGGGGTGACCGACGAGTTCCATCTCGTAGAGAGCCTGGTCGATTGACATCGGTGTTGCCTCGTACAGCTTCTGGCGTACCACCACCGGCGAATCGCCGAGCTGCGTTTCAACAGCCTCGCCAGCGACCGTGGGGAGCTTCCTCTCCTCCTTGCGCGGCTTCTCTTGGGGGACGTTGACGTCATCCGGGGTGAGTGTCAGCGGTGTGGCGACGCGCGCCTTGCTGGGGTGTTCCTTCTTGCGATCACGCACGCGGCGCAAGCGCTCAATGAGCTTGCCCATGGCTAGATCGAGTGCCCCATAAGAATCGGAGGCTGCTGCTTCAGCTCGGATGACGGGACCCTTGTCCCGAATGGTGATTTCGATTCGCTCCGATGTCTCGGCTTGAGCCGGGTTCGGCTCGTGAGTCAGCTCAACATCCACTCGCTGTGCGCGAGGTGCAAACTGCTCGATCTTCTGGAGCTTATCTTCTACGTGGCCGCGGAAGCGATCGGTAACGTCGATGTTCCGACCCTTGACAATGATCTCCACGATGCCCTCCTCAGGCGTAAGTAATAACGTTCCTGCTTTGCTTCTCACGCAAGCTTGAGACGATCACCCCCTTCAGGAAGGAGCGGGTACATGCCCTGCTCTCCGCTTCAGTTGTTCCCTCAATGTTAGACCACTCACACCTCGCGCGGACCATTTTGCTCCGACTGCGAAACAGCAATTCTTCTCAGCGTGTCCCACGCGGATCCCGCGCCGCAGCAAGTACAAAGGCCGCGCACACTTCACTGCCCTCGCGGGCCAGAGCCGCCGCGCAGCCGGCCAACGTTGCGCCGCTGGTGAGGACGTCGTCGACCAAGATGACCTGCGGGTGCGAGGGCACCCTGCGCACTCGGATCTCCCGCGCTTTCCTTCCCCGCCCCGACAATCGGGCGCGGCCGCGAGACGTCACCAGTTGGCTGACGGTACTCCCTTGTGTCAGGACGTCGTCGACGACGGCGAGTTCGCTCCCGCTTCCCAGACTTCCGCTGGCTCCTACGCCCCCGTTGATTCCCGCGCACAGTCCGCGCGCGATATGGCGGGCAACGAGGCGCCCGTCATGGCGCCTTCTCCACGACGACGGCGCCGGGACCACACTGACCGCGGTGCCCAGTTCGATCTCTCCCGCGCGCTGAGCAACAAGATCCACCATCGCGTCCGTCAAGCCTTTGCTCACGCTGTTCTTCCAGGAGACGATCGCCTTGCGAACCTCGCCGTCGTAATCTGCCAACGCGTAGACGGGAAAGATGGCCTCGTCGTCGCCCGGGTAGAGCAAACCCGAGGTGCCCTCGTCCCAGGAGCGCACACGCTGAAGATAGGGCGCGCGGCCCTCCACGCGCGTCCATCCCGATCCGAATCCGGCGCGGCAGCGTTCGCACAGGTACTCATCCCACACGGAACACCCCGCGCACCAGCGTGGGAATGCCAGGTCCTCGATTGTTTCCCAGAAGCCATCCATGGCTCCACGGTGCCCTACCGCAAGCCTGGCCGCAGATTTTTTCCACAGGGTTGAAGCCTGTGGAAACGAGTAGCGGCGGTGTTAACCCGGATAGGCCACAGAACTCACGGAGGACACCCGGTTGCGCCACGAACTGCCGTCACGCTCGAACACCCGGCCCGACTCGGTGAGGATCACCACCGGTTGGCTGGAACGGGTGGACGTGAGCGCAACCGCGCCTTCCTGCACGTTCATCGCGCGCCCGGTGGGCCCGCCCAATCGGATCGAATAGAGGCTGGTATCCGAACCGGCCGCCGATCGGCCCAGGGCCATCAACTCGGTCGATCCCACCCACGAGACATCCGTGAGGTCCGCGAGGCGCTGCCCAATAGGCATCAAATCACCCAGCGAGGTGGGGGCCCCATCGGCAGACCGGGTGATACCCGCAACGTAGGCCTTCACCTCGCTGCCAGACTCTGTCACGATGACAATCCGGCTTCCCTCGCGAGAGACGGCAACGTCACGCACATTCATTCCCTGGAGCCCCGGGGCGGCAACCGTCAACGGCTCCATCTCCATGGCGGTCGAGACCGTGAGACTCCCGTTGTTGGAGCGCTCACCGGACCAGATCCAGCCCAACGAGTCGAAGGAGGGAGCGATCAGACTCGCACCAGTGTTCAGGGACCTCACATTTCCCGTCGCGCCGTCGATCGCCACCAACTCGGTGCCCGCCCGCGCCAAGGCCGCGTAGGAGGAAGGAGGTTTCTGATAGGCGACGGCAAGATCCGTCAGGCCGAGATCCGCAAACGCCGCATTGGCCGGAACAAACTCGATCTCATCCTGATCAACCACGGTGCCCGGCACTCCAGCCGAAATCACCGAGAGCGGATAAGAACCGTAGGGATACTCGGAAAGCTCCAGCACCACTTCCTTATCGAGAACCTCACCCGGCACCGAAATCTGCACCGACTGGATCGATGAGAAAGCAAGCAACGTGCTGCGCACCTGCGCAAACATGAGCGAACGTTGGCGCTGCGGGATGGCCAGAACGTTCGGGGACAACTCGACGTGGGCGACGCCGTCGTCGATCTGAAGATTCTTCGTGAGCCGCGTATCCTCCGGGACCGCCGACGTCACGCCGTCGCGAAGCCAGGGCGAAGGACCGGACAGAAGCGCGTGAAGGGCGCGCGTGGGAGCTTCCCGGCGCGGGAACCAATGCAGATCGGCAACAAGCGAATCCGTGGCCGACGCCAAGAAGTACACCGGAGCCTCAACGTAGAGCTGCCCGAAGAACATCCGCTCCGCGAGGAAAATGCCGTCATCGAGGTTGACGATACGCCACTCGCCATCCTGATTCTTGGCCAGCGAAAAATCCGTGGTGAACACGGCGTTGTTGGCCGATTCCAGGTAGACGCCCGGCTCCGAGAGGGTGCCGAGGGAACTGACTCGCGCCCGCACCCCGCCGCTCTCCGTCACCGTGGTCTGGATATTCTGGCTCTCGGGATACACCCGGACTTCCGTCTTCGGATCCCACTCGGCCGACGTGGCCGGCATGAGGTACTGGCGCGCCACCGCGAAGTCATCCTCGCCACCAGCTCGACAGGCGACAAGGAAGTAGTCGACGATCTCCTGCGGCGTGGCACCCTCGGGCGGCGGCTGCCCCACCAGCGCCACGCTGCCAGCCTCGTTCTTCGAGGGATTGACCTCGTGCACATCACCGGCGCGTGGCAGGCTCGTACAGGCGGACAACGCCAGCACAAGTACTGCCAGCACACCAAGAAGTCGACTCTTACGCATACGGAGCCTCCCGCGGTTCCGATTCGTCGTGTCTGGGCTGAATGTCAGCTGCAGTGGCGTTGTCGCTGACGGGCTTGTCGCTGACGGGCCTGTCTCCTGTGACGACGACGTCACGTCCGACGACGGCGCCCGCGGTCAACTTGTCTGCCACCCTCGCACCGGCAACACCCTCACTCCCCGAGGAATGCGGAGCTTCATTCGGGGACCCGGCCGTATGCGGCTCGGGAACCGTCCCCGCCGCATGGACCTGGGGCGCAACATTTCCGTCGCCGCTGGAAAGCAGGCCCTCTGCGGACTCAGCAAACTCGTCGGCGCTGCCCTCACCGGGCTCGATACCCCACGGCTGCTCGGCCGCCATGACACACAAGGGCAGCGGAGAACTCAGCTTCATCCGCGGCTCACGCGGCAAGGTCAAGAGGAAGGTAGTTCCCACCCCGAGAATGCCCACGCACTGCAACCGTCCGCCGTGCAACATCGCGTCCTCGCGGGCAATCGTGAGACCCAATCCCGTGCCACCGGACTTTCGCACACGGGAAGAATCGGCACGCCAGAAACGGTCAAACACGTGCGTTACCTGCTCCTCCGTCAGGCCCACGCCGGCATCGGACACTTCGACGGCGACGGCGTCCTGCGCCCCCACCACACGTATGAGGACAGGTTTGGCCTCCGCGTGCTCCAAGGCATTGACCACCAGGTTGCGGATAATACGCTCGATGCGCCGCGGCTCCACCTTGGCGCTCGGGTCACCTTCCGAACGGATGACCACCGAGACCCCATTGGCCTCGGCGAGGATCTGCTGGGATTCCACCACGGCCCGAACGATCCCCAGAAGATCGGCCTTCTCGGTGGCAAGAACCATGGCTCCGGCGTCAAAGCGCGAAATCTCCAGGAGATCGGACAACATCGTGTCCAGGTTGATGAGCTGATCGTGCTGCAGCTCGGCGCTGCGCTTGAGCAGCGGCGGGAGTTCATCGCGCTTGTCATAGATGAGCTGCCCGGCCATGCGGATGGTGGTCACCGGTGAACGGAGCTCGTGCGACACGGCAGACACGAAGGACTGCTGCACGGTGGACATGCGCTCCATGCGCGTGAACTGATCCGACAGCGAGGCCGCCATCTGGTTGAAAGATTCCGCCAGGTGCGCGAGTTCGTCGTCGCCGCGCACCGGCATACGCGAGTCGAAGGCGCCGTCGGCCAATCGTTGCGCATTCCGTGAGGCTTCCTGGACCGGGCGCAGTACCATCCCCACCACCAACCAAGTGATGAGCGCAAGAAGCAGCACCAACACCACGGCTCCCGCCGTGAGGATTCCGACCACCAGCCGAACCGTCGATTCCTGCTGCTCCAACGAGTACACAACGTAGTACTCAAAGGTTCCGGCGCCCTGCACGTTGATCGGGGCACCCACGATGATTCCCGGGTTCGTCCCGCCTTGGGCGTTGGTGAGCGCCACCGACTGCCAATGCACCGAATCCGAGGTGGGAACCTCCGTCCGCATCTCCGGGGAAATGAGGCCGTGGATCTGCACGGCAGAATCCGTCACCGCCTCCAACACCGGAAGAGCGGTGTCATCTTGACTCGGAGTGCGCAGCAACGCCGCGCCCATCACCGAACGCCTCGGATCATACTGGGCCTGAATAATCTCCGAAGCCGCCTGCTGAATCTGGCTGGAGGTGGGAGAATTCATGGCGTCAAAATACGCTTGGGCCCCGGCCCGGGACGAGGCGAAGAGATCCACCACCGAAGTGACCGAGCGATCAAAAAGCTGGGACCGCACCTGGCTCACAATGACGGTACCCGCCGCCAGCATGGACGCCAGCCCGGCCGCCATCACCAGACTCACCACACGCACCGTCAGCGACGAACGCCACCAGGTACCCAAAGACAGCACCCGGCGGCGCAGAGCTTCACCGAAGCTGCGCCGTGGGTGCTGGCGATAAGGGACTACGCGATCATCACGGCTCACTTGAGTAGCGCTCCGATCACTCCTGGACAGCCCCGGCGCGGTAACCCACGCCCCGGATGGTCAAGACCACTTCGGGGTGGTCCGGATCCTTCTCCACCTTCGAACGAAGGCGCTGGATATGAACGTTCACGAGGCGGGTGTCCGCCGAATTATGGCGATAACCCCACACCTGCTCCAGCAGCTCCTCGCGAGAGAAGACCTGCCACGGCTTACGCGCCAGGACCGCCAGAAGGTCAAACTCCAGCGGGGTCAGGCGCAGGTCCCTGCCGTCACGTAGAACCTGATGTCCCTTGAGATCAACGGTGAGGTCAGCCACCCGCAGAGTCTCGGATTCCGGCTCCTGGCGGCGCAGGCGCGTCTTGACACGCGCAAGCAAGACCGAGTTCTCAAAAGGCTTGGTCACGTAATCGTCCGCACCGGCTTCCAGCCCGGCGATCACGTCAAGCGAGTCGGTTCGGGCGCTCATCATGATGATGGGAACATCCGATTCCTCACGCAAATGCTTACAGACAGTCACACCATCGAGACCGGGAAGCATGACGTCGAGCAGCACGAGATCCGGGCGCTCAACACGGTACAGTGCCACCACGCTCGAACCATTGGCGCAGACAGTTACGTCATATCCCTCGGATTCGAGTAGGAGCGCCACCATCTCCGAAATGCCAGGGTCGTCATCCACGACGAGAATGCGAGTACTCATGTGTCCTATATTCTCACGTAACATCCGCCGATGTGACCTTGCCCGGGCGCGAGCCGCACGAGCAAGAGGCGACATCGGCCACTGAATTCAGCGGCGACACGCCAATCGCGACCGGCGTCAATCAGTCGTGACCGGCGTCAGTCAATCAGTCAAGCACTCGGGCTTCGAAGGAGAGCAGGATGGGAACCCCGTCGTTCACAGGGTACGCGTAGCGGGGTCCCTCGCTATTCGTCGAGACCAACTCGGTCACCCCGTCCTCGCGCGCAGACCATTCCAGCGTGGCGCCAGTCGTCGGGCATCGCAGTGCGTCATCAATCCAGCTGGGCAGCATGCTATTCACTCGGGTTCTCCTGAGAATCGGGAACGACGGCGAGGCGGCCATCGTTCTTGGGAAGGGCACGGATATCGGAGCGCAAGCGCGTCGGTTCGGGGACGTTGCGACGCGCCGCAGCACGGATCGCGTTCGCGAGCGCCATGAGATCCGAATCCGAGGGCGGGGCAGCTTCAAACTCGGTTACCAGCCGCACCATGGACCAGCCGCGGGGCACTGTCACCGAATGCGCGTGATAGGCACACAACTCCAGCGCACCCGGCTCCGGGGTGGGCGAAAGCGGACCCAGCACGGCCGTGGCTTCTTCATAACCGTAGGTCATGGTGGCCACCGCGGCCTCGTGGCAGTTCTGGCGCGAACATTCTCGGACGTGTCTCACAGTCTCCAACCGTACCACCGCCTCCGCGAGTGCTCCTCTCGCGGCCATCGTGGTCCTACTCGGTTCGCCCGGTTAACTCGGTTCGCCCGGCACCGCAAAAGATCTCCGGAATCCCGCATCTCGTGTACCCATGACACACAGGGTGGCGGATTACGGAGATGGATTTCGCGGGCGCAGCAGTCTTGCTGGATTCTGTGTCATGATGCGCATCCGCCATGGGATTTCGCGGGCACGGTAGGCTTGCCGTATGCCCATGAACATTCCGCCTCTGCGCACCCAGGCACGCCGCCGTGACAGGCACGGGCGCGGCATGCGCGGCCCGGTCATTCCCGGCCACGTCCCGGCCGCCCGTACCCGGGCGGACAAGTTCGATGACTTCATTGCTTTTGATCTCATGACCTATCGCCGTTTCTTCGGACACGAGATGCGGCATATCGATTACGGGGTGCTTGACGTTCCCGAGAACGATCCGGCGCCGTGGGAGAACGGTGTGCCGCTGGCGCGTTATCTTCCCTTCGAGAAGCCGGCAAAGATCACCGGGCGCATCATCTTCTATCGCATGCCGATTCTGGCGGCGGCCGCGAAGGACCCGTATCCACGGCTCTTCATCCATTCGGTTGTCACCGAACAGCTCGCCTCCGCGTTGGGCAAACACCCGGAAGATATCGACTACCTGCGGAGCTAATCGAGCAACGAAAAACTATCTCCCAAATCCCGCACCCTGTGTACCCATAGCACGCAGGTAGGCGAATACCGGAGATAGATTTTCACCACCGCCCTACTCACCGCCCCACTCGCCGCGCAATCGCTAGTTGGTGGCGGCGATACGCCCGAGGGCGTCATCGACGGCGGGGGTGAACACCGGGGTCCACTCAATTCCGTCTCCCCCGTCCACCGCGATGCGGGAGAGCGCCCCGGCCAGTACCGGCTGCGAGGAGGAGAAGAGGAAGCCGACTGCCCCCTCGGGCAGTTCCACAGTGACGGTTCCCGGTCCTGCGAGATCAACCGGCAGCGGACTCAACTCGATGCCCTCCTTTGACACCGGGATGATCTGCGCGCTGGCCTGCTCATCGGACAAAGAGGTGACGATCGCCGACGTCGTGGTTTCTCCGACCGCCACGGCACCGGAGGTGAGCGGTTCGCGAGCGCTCGCCCAGGTCACATCTCGTGCCCCGGCGGCTGAATCGGCGGTGAGGAGGAGTGCTCCGGCGGCGATCACCTGTTCAGAGGTGACGCGTAGCGCGTAGTCCCCCGCTTTCACGCCGGCCAGCGAGAGGTCGAGGACTGCCCCAGGGGCGACGGCGACGTCACTACCACCCGGTAGTTCGAGCCGCCCGTCCGGTCCAATAAGCTCCACAGAGACCTTGGCTTTAAGGGTCTCGGTGTTCACGATGCGAACCGACGGGGTCGCGGCCGTGTCCTGCGGGACCGTGATGGCCGGGATCAACAGTTCGCGGCCCTTGCTGGACCCTGACATGATGCTCACTCCGCGCGGCTTGGCGCCGTCTATCTCGTTGCTCTGCATGAGTGCGGCGATCGCGCCCGACTCGGTGCTCACATGCAGCGCAATGCGGGAGTCCGACGGAATGAGACCATCTAGGTCGACTCGTTCCATCGAGTCTGCGGCAACCGCCACGCTGCTCATGGTTCCGAGCGAGAGCGGGCCGCGAGATCCGTAGGCGGTGAGCTGCACCCCGACAGAGGTCTGCCCGGGATTGAAGAGGAGGAGCTGGTTCGAGATGCCCACGCCACTGGCGGAGCCCACAAACCAGAAGTCGACGGCACTGGAGACGCACGGTCCGATTGCCAGGCCGCGGGTATCCCCGGCGCGCGCGGAGTAGATATTCGCCCCGGCAAACTGCTCTGCTTCAGTACTTGCCTGCTCGCTGTGAAGAGCGCCGACGACGGCGCCAGCGGTCACGGCACGTTTCTCGAACGGCCCGTCCACGGGGCTGTCACCACTGGGCCACGGGAGGAATTCTGTGGCGTCAGAAGCCGTGAGGAACCACGAGCTTGCAGTGACGCCTTCATCGACCTGGCCAACATCGAGCCCTTGGCCGAGGGTGCGTTCAAAACCACCCGGGCACAACGCTTGTGCGGGGCCTCCGGTCTCAATAACCGGCACCGGGAGCGTACGTTCCTCGGTGGGCAGAAGGGCTACGGCAAGCCCGGAGGCCGCTCCGGCCAGGGCGAGGACACAAACCGAGGTGACTACCTGACGAGTTTTCATACCCACGCCTGCTTCCGTCGCCGAGTCGGGAGTGCCAGAACCAGGGCCACGCCCAAGACGGCGACCTGGCCGTAGAGTATCCACGGCACCGATCCGCCGTAGTGAATCCGCAGGTGACCAGCGTGAGCGGGGAGCTCCCAGGCTTGCCGCCATCCATCACTGACGGCTCCGAGGGCGACGCCGTCGAATGTGGCACCCCACCCGGCATCGGCACGTTCGCTCAGCACGAGGCGGCGCCCCTGCCCTCCCGCCGGGATATCCAGACGCGATCCGATGCGTCCTGAGGTGAGAGATACGGTTGTTTCGTCGTCGTCGATCCTCAGACGGGAGGTACTCGGAGCGTCCGCCTCGCCGATGCCCACTCGCACCCGCCAGAAGGCTCCCGAGGTATTCTCGGTGACGAACTCCAGCCCGCCCACCCCGCCGAGGCGGGAGATGAGGGCCTTGCGGGCGTCGTCGCTATCCGGGTCTTCTGAGGCCGGAACGAACACATGCGATATTGCGTGCTCTGCGAAGATCTGGGCTGCGCCGCTGCCGCTGGGATCGGCAAGAGCCTGGGCAAGATCCTCACGGGCCGCGTCAAGGCCAGCGCTTTGCGAGGAGAGGTTCAAGATGCCAGCGACCATCGAGTTGTCATGGAGCTGAGCGCCCGGGC
The DNA here is from genome assembly GCA_047602305.1 of Ancrocorticia sp. Taxonomy (GTDB): domain Bacteria; phylum Actinomycetota; class Actinomycetes; order Actinomycetales; family Actinomycetaceae; genus Ancrocorticia. Next base: position 3,352,777 of record JASGHO010000001.1, on the reverse strand, counting down.
CCCGCAGCACACTGATGACGCTGCCCGCATCGCTGGGAATGATCTCCAGCACCCGCGAGCGGTAATCGCCGCGCTGCTCCGCCATGGCAACCGCGGGGAGCGAGCTTGCTGAAGCCGAACTCAATGGGGTGTCGCCGCGCAGTGATTGCCCGGCCCACATGTTGGCCTGTCCGAGACAGGAGAGCGCCACGCTTGCCGCGGCACATATCGCGGCGATACGCGGCCACCCGGGAGCTTCAAGCATCCCCCGCAACATGTCGCCGCCTCCCACAAGCGCCAGCCACAGTCCCAGAACCGACAGCGAGAGGGCCATACCTGGCCACGCCGTCGCGGCCGCGAGCGCAGGAACCTGAGCAACGACGGCCACCTCGGTCACGGCACAGGCCACCGCCCAGATGATGCCCACACCAACGGCGCTCCATCCGATCCACACGCGCCAGTCCGCACGCGCCAGGAGCGCCGCGATCGGAATAACCAGCAGGAGGGTGAAGATGATGGGAAGCGCAGTCCCAACGACACTGGCGAAAGCGGAAGAACCCGAAGAATCCAGCGCCACCGCATCAGCCAGCGCCGGCGAGAAGGTGAGGATGTCAAAAGCGCTAACGGAGGTGGCCAGCGGTTGGCCCGGGCTGGCAAGAAGCAGCTTCCACCCCGCCTCAACACGCGCCGCCGCAAGAAGCGTGGGGGCAAGCAGCGCCAGCGTGGGCACCGGGATCCACAGCCAGCGCCAGGCGCGGCGGTAGGCCACCCCGGCAAGCACCGGAAGAATAAGGAGCGCGGTGGCCGGGGCAGCAGCACTCATGATGGCGAGAAGAAGTGCGGTGCGCCCAAGCGCCCGTACAGAAGGGGTACGCCAGGTATCGAGGGCGCACGCCACCAGCGCCGGTGCCAGCACGTGCCACACGATCCCGGCCACGTGCCCCACGGATACTGCGGCGAGAAGTGGCGGGGCAAAGGCCCACATCAGGGCCGCGAGCGCACGCAGCGGAGCGGAGCTGGCAATCCGACCCGACGCCCAGAAGGCAGCCACAGCAGAAAGAACAATGCCCGTCATCACAATGGTGCTGGCCACCGCCCCGAGCGAACCACCCAACGGCGTGGTGAGAAGCACCAACGGCCCCAGCACCAGCCATAACGCGTCCACGGGGGCGGCCAGGCCGTCCCCGGCCGGGAGCCAGCCCGAGGCTGCCATGGCCGCAAGGTCACGAAAGCTGGAGGCATCGGGAAGTAGGGCGCCCCCGGTGAGGACACCCCGTCCGATGAGCGGGATGAGGCCCACCACGCTCCCCAGTACCGCGACCACCAAGGTCAGCGTGCCCCAGATGCGCCGAGATCTCTGAGCGGCAGCTAGTTCGCGCAGCTCCAGCGGGCCCGGCATATCCGCCATGGCGGCGGCGTCCTCCTGCGAATGGCGCACATGACGCTGGGCAAGCCATACGTCGCGCGGAGATTCCTCCAGCGCTTTGAGGACAGCTCGGGGCACGCGGGTAACAGAAGCCAAGCGGCGGCGCGCCGCCATGAGAGCCGGAAGCATCCTCACGAAACGGTAGGCACCCGCCAACTCCGGTACCGCGTGGCGCACATCCTTTGAAATCAGACGCCCCACCGCGCGCATCGGCGCCAGCACAAGCTGCCCCAGAACAAGAAGGACCAGACCAATCGCCGGGGCGGCCAGCGCCGCGTTGTAGAGCTGGGCGCTGCGCCGGCTCGCAAACGTCGCACTGGTGGGGGCATCCAAGGAGGTGCGCGCATGCGCAATCACGGCGTTCGGCTCGACCACCACACGCCATCCCGCACTCCACAGGCGGCGCGAGAACTCCAAGCCGTCGCCATAGGGCCCGAGCGCCGCGTCGAGGCGACCCACCGCCTCGAAAGCCTCCCGGCGCACCAGCATCGCCACGCTGCCCACCGCGAGAACATCCTCGCGATAGTCCAGCTGCCCCTGGTCAAACTCTCCGGGCTCGATCTCTGGCACCCGGCGCGCCGAGCGAGTAGCGCGAATACCCACCTCGTACAGGTCGCGCGGATCGTCCCACGCCACCTGCTTGACACCCACGGCCCCGATCTTCGGGCTCGTCTCAGCAAGGCGCACCTGCAACTGAAGGCAGGAAGGGCGCGGAGCGCCGTCTGCGTGCAGCAGCCACAACCAGCTCTCCTCGCCATCAACCGCGCCGTTGACGGCCTGCGCGAAGTTCTGGGCGTTCGGAGCCGCGATGACGCGCGTCGTCGTCGTTACATACTCGGACACCATCCCTTCAACGCGGGCGAGGTCCGATTCGTCCGATTCCCCCGCAAGCACAATCGTCAGTCGGCCCGGAAGGAGTTCCTGGTCCGCGACTGCTCGCAGGGTATCGGTGAAGTACTGATCGTCTGCCCGGGTGACGAGAACGGCGAGAACGTCACGGGCAGGAGGGGTCAGGGGATTCAAACCTTAGGCACCCAGTCCGCTCACGCGGCGGCGCTCACGCGAGAGCCGGCGGCGATCGTTATCGGACATGCCGCCCCAAATCCCGTGGCGGATGTCGTGAGAAATGGCGTACTCCAGGCACTCGGCCTGCACCATGCACTGCGAGCAGACGCTGGTCGCAGGGGTTGTGGAGCCGCCCTTTTCCGGGAAAAAAATATCTGGATCAGTTTCCGCACAGAGGGCGAAATCCTGCCAGGCGAGCTGCTCGCCGGACGCGGTTCCGTACCCCAGATTGAAAATGCCCAGCATGAACTCCTGCTGTTCGTCCGCGGTGAGCTCATGCGGCCCAAGCTGCGCAACGGGAGTCCATTCGGACGAAACTCGCATCGTGGGGTCTCCTTGTCGGAAAAATTGGGTGATGTCCACCTAGAATTACACGCGTGTCGTCGGGTGAAGTCAAGGCGAAAGCAGTAGGTTGGATTCTTTCATCAGTCTTTTCCCAGTATCGGGTGATCTTTGGTGTTCACTGTCCAAATCGTGACACCATGGGAGACATGACTGATTCCATCGCACTCGCCGATATTGCCGAGCATGCGGCTCGTTCCGTCTCCGATTACCTCGTCCGTGCCTTCCGCTCTCCGGGAAACGTGAAGTACAAGGCCGATTTCCACGATGTGGTCACCGTTCATGATACGGAGGCGCAGCGGCGCATCGTCGAGGTGATTCTCGCGCAAGCTCCCGACTCCCTCATCGTCGGGGAGGAATCGGCGGAGCTCATCAGCGCGGACGGGACGGTTCGCGAGGCCGGGGACGACGACGTCCTGTGGTACGTCGACCCGATCGACGGCACCTCCAACTTCGCCATCGGTTTCGACCATTGGTGCGTGTCCATTGCCGCTGCCCGCCACGGCGAGGTCATCGCGGCCGTCATCTATCAGCCCACCGCCGGCATCCTCTATCGCGCCGACGAAACCGGCGCCTACTGCAACGGCGAACGCATGCGGGTCTCACAGGCGCCGATTGCCCAGGGCGTCTTCTCCACCTCCTTCCCCTCGGCGCGCGGTGGAGACGAAGCCGCCGCGCTCGGATTCCTCCGTCTGGTGCGCGAGACTCGCTCGGTACGCCGCCCCGGCTCCACCGCGCTGTCCCTCGCCGACGTGGCCGCCGGTCACTTCCTCGCCACCTTCAACATGGACACCAACCCGTGGGACGTGGCCGCCGGTATCCTGCTGGTGCAGCGCGCCGGAGGCATCTATCTCGGTTTCGACGACGTCGACAACCCCTCCACGCCCACCGACGGCACCCGCCTCTACACCCGCGATCTTGCCCTCGCCACCAACTACGCGGCTGGCGGGACGCCCGAGGCGGCCGCGTTCTGCCTGGAGATCATGGGGCGCGCGGACTTGGCGGAGTCCGCGCGGCGTGCTTCGGCAGCCGCTGGCAACGGGGCGTCGGCAGCCACCGCCAAGGCAGCGTCGGCGGCAACCAGCAACGAGACGACCAGCGAGGATAGTGATGACTGACGCGCTCTCCCTCTACCGCTCGCTCGCCGCGCGCGGCACCCAGCCCGCCCTCACCTGGTACGGCGAGCAGGGGCGCATGGAACTCTCCGGCAAGGTAGCAGCCAATCACCTCGCCAAGATTGCCGGCTACCTCGCCGACGAGCTCTGGCTCGACCCGGGCGCCGCGGTGGAGCTGGATCTTCCCGCCCACTGGAAGCAGCTGCTGTGGGGCCTGGGAGCGATGCTTGCGGGGTTGGAGGTACGGGTGGAGTCTTCACGAACGACGACGCCGCGCCCGCTTTCGGACGAGCCCGCCCAGGCCATCATCACCTCGCGCCCCGAGAAGCATGACCCCGAGGCCTCGCCCGCCGAGTCCATCGCCGCCCTTGACCTTGGCCCGCTCGCCCTACGTTGGATGGGAGATCCGCTCTCCCCCGGCGTGTATGACGCCAGCGCCGAGGTGATGGGCCAGCCCGACAGCCTCATGGACGATTCCCGCTCCGCCTCCTCAAACTTCGCGCACTGGCACGGCCTGGGCACACTCGACTGCGGGGATGACCACCCGCGCATCCTCATCACCCGTACGGAGGGTGTGTTGGATCCCGCCGTGGTGCTGGCCGTCGCGGCCCGGCAACTGGGCCGGGGCAGCCTCGTCGTCGTCGATATGGAAAATACAGGACAAATCACGCAAATTGAGGGCGCTCTAGGGGCGCAATTTGTCAGCAATTAAGGGAGACTATAGTCATGCGTGGAATCATTCTTGCCGGCGGCTCCGGCACTCGACTCAATCCGATCACCCTGGGAACCTCAAAGCAGCTCGTTCCCGTCTACGACAAGCCAATGATTTACTACCCGATGACCACCCTCATGCTGGCGGGAATTCGGGACATCCTTGTCATCACAACACCGGAGGATGCCCCGGCGTTCCATCGCCTGCTCGGCGACGGCTCGCAGTTCGGCATCAACCTCCAGTTCGCCGTGCAGGAAGTCCCCAACGGTCTGGCACAGGCATTCGTCATCGGTGCAGACTTCATCGGCGACGAGCCTGCCGGCCTCGTCCTGGGCGACAACATCTTCTACGGCCACGGCATGGGCGCACGCCTGCGCCGCCACGTCAATCCGGACGGCGGCGCGGTATTCGCCTACCACGTCTCCGATCCGCGCTCCTACGGCGTGGTTGAGTTCGACGAGAACTTCACCGCCATCTCCATCGAGGAGAAGCCCGCCAAGCCGAAGTCCAACTACGCGGTTCCCGGCCTCTACTTCTACGACAACAACGTGGTGCAGATCGCCAAGGACCTCAAGCCCTCGGCCCGCGGCGAGTACGAGATCACCGACGTCAACAAGGTCTACCTGGAGGCAGGCAAGCTCCAGGTCGAGGTTCTGCCGCGCGGCAGCGCCTGGCTCGATACCGGCACATTCGATTCTCTTGCCGACGCCACCTCCTTCGTCCGCACCGTCGAGGCACGTCAGGGCCTCAAGGTGGGCTCTCCCGAAGAGGTCGCCTGGCGTCGTGGATTCCTCACCGACGACGAGCTGCGCGAGCGCGCCGAGCCCCTCGTCAAGTCCGGCTACGGCCAGTACCTGCTCAACCTGCTCTCCCGCGACGACGTCGAGTGAGCAGCCGAGAGATCGACTGAGCAACTGAGAACATAAGCAAGCGGGCCTCCTATCGACTAGGAGGCCCGCTTGCTTGGGGTGCTAACTCAGTGAGCTGTCGCGCCGTCGTCGTCAGCCGAACACGCGGATGACGGTGGGGGTGCCGAGCCAGGAGTTCGGGCCGGTGGTGGTTCCCATGGACGGGTTCCAGGCGCCGATGTTCTGGCCGTTGCCAGCGTAGATCGCGACGTGGCCGGGCCAGTACAGGATGTCTCCAGCCTGAACCTGCGAGTAGCTGACCTGACGGCCGACGGAGAGAACCGAGGTGGTGTATCCACCAATGGAGACGCCATGCTGGGCGTAGACGTAGCGCACGAAGCCGATACAATCCCAGCCCGACGGCGTGGTGCCGCCCCACACGTAAGGTGCGCCCTGGTAGGACTTGGCGGTGCTGAGGATGGACTCACCCTTGGAGCTGGCGGAATTGCGCCACACGCCGTTGCCATCGAAAGATTCTGTCTTGCCACCTATGGTGAGCTGGCCGGTGGCCATGGCGCCGTTCGACTTCAGGTAGTACCAGGCGCCGCCGTACTGCAACCAGCCGGTCTTCATTGCGCCGTTGCTGTTGAGGTAGTACCAGACGCCACCAGCCTTGGCCCAGCCGGTGCGCATCGCACCATTGGTGTCCAGCAGGTACCACTTACCCGCCTCAGCAATCCAACCGGTGCGCATCGCGCCGGTGCCATCCAGGTAGTACCACTTGCCAGCCTCAGCGATCCAGCCGGTCAGCATCGCGCCGGTGCCATCCAGGTAGTACCACTTGCCCGCGTCCTGAACCCAACCGGTCTTCATCACTCCGTTGCTCGGAGAGAGGTAGTACCACCTTCCGGCGTCCTGAACCCAACCGGTCCGCTTGGAGCCGTCGGTCTTGTTGTAGTAGTAGCGGCCATTCTCAAGGACCCAGCCCGTCTTCACGATGTTGGCTGACTGAGGTGCCACAGCGGCAGCGCTCGCGGCAGCGCTAGCGGCCTTCTCCTCGGCAACCACGGGCGCTTCGGTTTCCTCTACCGCAGGCTTCTCCGGCGTGTCCGTGGGCGTCTCGCTGACAGCAGGCTTCTCAGCAACCTTGCTACCTTCTGATTCCTGCGAACCTTCAACCTCAGCCTGCGATTCATTCGCTTCAGACTCCTGGGAGGTTGCTACCTCCACGACTGCGGTGTCAGTGGGCTCATTCTCGACGGCACCAGCAGCCCCGTGCGGCAGGACCATGACGGCCGCACCGAACAGTGCACACAGTGCGCGTCCTTGAATGTCCTTCTTCAACCTCATACCGTTTCCCTTCGTCATCATCGAGCGGTTCGATGAGCTTCTGTCCGGGACCCTACCACGTTACCAACCTGTTACATTTGAAAATGCGATGTAAGTCAAACAATGCCCTGCGAGACGCAGGCCACATCCAGTGGGTTCCAGACCGTTCGGCGTTACCAAAACGTTACACGAACCAGCGCGAGGCGCAACACGGTACACAAGTCCCAGACATTTCACAGTGGTTGGCAGCAGTCACCGGTGCTCGCAATGAGCCGCCCGCAAGGAAGGTGGGAATTTCACCCCAGGGGCGCACATCGACGAAGTAAACCACCTGCTCAACACCTATGCAGTACCGCACTTCCCGACCGGCAAAGCCGCCACCCCAACCGCAACACCACCTCCACATCAACCACTCAAACCACTGGACCACCACACCCGACAGTGTTGGGCATCACATTTTTTACCCACATCTCGCCAAATAGTGACCACCAAATCAGCCAAGGATCGGCTCGTGAGGCACGGCAAGGACCCCGCGTTACAAAAGACATCAATGATCGTCGTTACACTAATGAGACCAAGCGCCTCGACACATGCGTAAAAGTGCGTTATTTGAGCTAACAATTAGCACCATTTAGGACGTAAATTCCGAACATAAAAGTTCAGAAATTAGCTACACAAATCGTTACAAAGCCGTAACCGAATAGTTATATCGGAAGTGGGCGGACGCCGTCGTCGTCCCATCCGAAATAAAACGGCGTCATTGCTAGACTTATCCGATGTCTATCGCCGGATCACCTCGCACTGCGCGCATCTCCTGGCCCTTCCTCATTGTTCCGTTGCTGGCCTTCACAGCGCTGGCATGCTGGGCCGTTTCGTCGCCCGTGGGCTCCAGCCCCGACGACGACTTTCACCACGTGAGCATCTGGTGCGCCCAGGGAGAGCGCGACGGCCTCTGCGAATACACCGAGTCCGCGAACGAGCGACTGGTTCCCGCAGCGCTCGTCGCCACCAAGTGTTACGCACACAAACCCAACGCCACCGGAAAATGCGGCACTGACGCCCTCACCGACCCATTACACGCGTTGACCCGTACCGAACGCGGAAACTTCGGGACGGAATCCGGGCTCTACCCGCCCCTCTACTACACAGCCATGAGCGTGTTCGCCTCCCAGAACATCACCTGGTCCGTCATCACCATTCGCCTCGTCAACTCGTTTGCCTACGTCGCGATGATGACGGCACTGTGCGCGCTTCTCCCCGCACACCGGCGCCCCACACTCATCACGGCCAGCGCAGTGACCATGATTCCGGTGGGCGCCTTCCTTCTCGCCTCCGCAAATCCCAGCTCCTGGGCGCTCATCGCCGGCTGTACTGTTCCCCTCGCTGTGGTCGGCTACTTCGAGACCGAGGGGCGACGACGCCAGGGGCTCGCGGCACTTGCATTGCTCGCCACGCTCATGGGCGGCGGCGCCCGCTCGGACGCCGCCTTGTACGTCATCCTCACCATCATCGCGGCGATCATTCTCTTCGCCAGGCGCGAGCGCTCCTTCTGGGTGAGCGCCCTGTGGCCCCTCGCCCTCGCGCTTCTCTCCAGTTATTTCGTGCTCAGTACCCAACAGTCCGCGAGCGCGCTCGCGACAACGTCCGGATCCGGGAGCGGCGGTCTCCTACTCGACAACCTGCTTGCCCTCCCGGTCATGTGGGCGGGAGCCCTCGGTGCCCCGAGCCCGATAGAACAATGGGGCCTCGGATGGTTGGATACCTCGATGCCCGCAATAGTATGGATGGCCATGCTTCTGGTGTGTGCAACCGCAGTACTCGGCGGTGTCGCGTCAGCTACGGGGCGCAAGCTCTTTGTTGTGAGCGCAGCTTTTGCCGCGCTGTGGGTCATTCCCCTCTACATCATTCAATCGTGGGGCGTGCATACCGGCCAGTGGGTGCAGCCGCGCTACATCCTTCCGTTGCTCACCATCTTTGTGACGTTTGCACTGCTTCGTGCGCCCGGCGGACCCGGTAGTACTGGCACGGGAAACGGACTCCGCGGCGTGGGGAACGGAAGCGGGCGCAACATCGGTGGCGAAATCGGTGGCGACCTGGCCCGCCCTCTCCCTTTCACGCGCAACCAACGGCACATCTGCGCCGTCGCCATCGTGGCCGCCAACTCCGTTGCCCTTTTCATCAACATGCGCCGCTACACGCACGGAGCAGATTCGCAAGCCATCAACCTCGGACACAACGCCTCATGGTGGTGGGAGGGTAGCATTCCCGCACCGATGACGATCTGGGCCGCCGGCACCCTTGCCTTTACACTGGTGATCGCGATAGTGGCATGGAGATTCGCTCACCCTGCGATTCACTCCCCGAACCGCGGGGAGTCCCTGGTAATACCGTTCAGCACGCCCAATTCTGCGAGCGTGGTCCAGTAGCATGTACCCCATGAGAACCCCAACATCCCAGCCGACGGACAAACGCGCCAGAATCCTCTCCGCGATTCTTGCCATCATTGGCATGCTTGGGATCTTTATCGGTTTCGCGGCGTGGGCCGCGTCCTCACCCATCGCCGGTTCTCCCGATGACGATTACCACCTCGGCAGCATCTGGTGCCCCCGACCAATCGACGAGTCCGGCTGTAACTTTCAGGTCAAGGATGGCGTAATCTCCTCGGTGGAAGTTCCGGAGGTTATTCCGGATTCAAAGGAGTGCATCGCCTTCAAACCGGAAAAGGATGCCTCCTGCTCGCTCAGCACCCCAGATGACAAGGTGGTTCCCACTGAGCGTTTTGACGACGGCGGCTACCCCTGGGGCTACTATCAGCTCCACCATCTGCTCGTCGGTGAGGACGTCTACCAATCCGTCGTGATGATGCGCCTCCTCAATGTATTCATTGGGCTTGGGGGACTTTTCTTGGTGGGTGCGCTGGCGGCTCCTCATATCCGCCACCCCCTCTTCGTTGCGTCCTTCACCGCCTGGGTGCCGATGGGCGTCTATTTCATCGCATCAAACAATCCCACCTCGTGGGCGTTGTCGGGATGCCTCATCTATGCTGCGTCACTCTTGGCTTCCACCGAGGCGAGAGGGTGGCGGCGGTGGGCATTGCTGGCCACGATGACACTGGGCGCGGGCTTGGCCGTCACCAGCCGCACGGATTCCGCGTTCTACCTGTTCGTCATCTCCTTGGCGATGTGGTTCTTCATCAAGATCACCCGTGATCGCCTCCCGACTCTTGTCCTGTCCCTCGCCATGGCGGCGCTTGGATTGGTGATCCTCTCCTCGACGGGACAAACTGCGAACCTAACCGCCGATGGCGGCTGGCCCACCTACCCGAAACTGGAGACCTGGCGCATCTTCGTTCTCAACCTGCAGAGCCTGCCCGAGCACATCGCCTCGTGGTGGGGGCTGCGATGGGGGCCGGGCTGGTTTGACGTTCCCCTCCTTGGCTGGTCCACTCTCGCCATGGTCTTCGTGGTCGGCGGAGTAGTGTTCGTGGCGGCCGAGAAGCTCCACGTCCGAAAGATCCTCGCCACCACGGTCATGATTGGCGCTCTTTTCGGTATTCCCGCTGTGAGCCTGACCCTCCGCCAGGTCCAGCCGGTCGTCTTCTACCAGGGCAGGTACATGCTTCCCCTGCTCGCGGTGGCGCTACTCATCTGGTTGACCCGGCGCGACCAGAAGATTTTCTTCCGCTCCCCCGGTCAGCTTGCTCTTCTCATCATCATCGTTGGGTGGGCCAACTCAATGGCGCTGCGCCAGGTCATTCGCCGTTACTCAGCCGGTATCACGGATCCCACCATTATCGAGTTCTCTGATCCTGTCTGGTGGCCATGGCCCGTGTCGCCCGCAACATTGTGGGCTCTCGGCTCTCTCGCCATGCTTATCGGCGTGGTGTCGATCGTCCTGGTGACCATTCGTTCAGTAGATGCCCGCCAGCGCGCTGAGGAACAGGCCGAACAGGCCGCCGAAGAAGAGCCGGTAGAACAGGCCGAGCCGGTTGCCGACGAAGAGCCGGTAGAACAGACGAACGCAGCAGCACCCGCTTCCACCTAATCATTCACGGGACCTTCACCACATAGTGGCCTCCTCCATGCCTGATGTTCAGTATCGAGCTAGACTAACTGATATTGAACACCAGATGGAGGAAAGCATCGTGCTCTCTCGCAACGAATTTGCGGTCTTGAATGCCCTACGTTCACGAGGGCGTCTTTCTCAGCGCAAGTTGGCGGCATTGACTGAGCTCTCGTTGGGCACCATCAACACGACCGTCCGTGAGTGTGAAGAAGCCGGGTACATCAGCGAGCGCACACTCACCGAGGCCGGGACAGCAGCCCTGGAGCCCTACCGGGTAGACAATGCCATCATCATGGCCGCCGGACTCTCCCAGCGCTTCGCCCCCATCTCCTACGAAAAGCCCAAGGGCATTCTCCGGGTGCGCGGCGAGATTCTCATCGAACGCCAGATCCGTCAACTACTGGAAGCCGGAATCAGCGATATCACCGTCGTCGTCGGCTACAAGAAGGAATACTTCTTTTACCTGCGCAAGAAGTTTGGCGTGAAAATCGTCGTCAACGAAGAATACTCGACGCGCAACAACAACGGAACGCTGTGGGTTGTGCGCGAAAGGCTCGCACGTACCTTCATCTGCTCGTCCGACAACTACTTCTCAGTCAACCCCTTCGAGCCCTACGTCTATCAGTCCTACTACTCCGCCCAGTTCATCGAGGGCGAGACGGACGAATGGTGTATCACCACCGGCTCCGGCGGACGCATTACCGACTTCACGGTTGGCGGGGCAAACTCCTGGGTGATGCTCGGCCACGTCTTCTTCGACGAGACCTTCTCCGCCAAGTTCCGGGCGATTCTCGAACGGGTCTATCATCGTCCCGCGACGGTGGGGAAACTGTGGGAATCGATTTATCTGGACCACATCAAGGATCTGGACATGGTGATGCGCGGCTACCCGGCTGGCGTCATCAATGAGTTCGATTCACTCGAGGAACTGCGCAGCTTCGACCCCTCGTTCATCGAGAACGTGGACTCGGAGGTCTTTGACAACATCGTCGCCGTGCTTGGCTGCGAAAAGTCCGAGGTTCACAGTTTCTACCCTCTCAAGCAGGGGCTCACGAACCTCTCGTGCCACTTCACCGTTGGCGACGACGAATACGTGTACCGCCACCCCGGCGCGGGTACCGAGAACCTCGTCGATCGCGTAGCAGAGTTCGCCGCCCTCGAACTCGCGCGAGACCTCAAACTGGACAACACATTCCTCGCCGGTGATCCGCGCCGCGGATGGAAGATCTCCCGTTTCATACCCGACGCGCGCAATCTTGACCCGCATAACCCGGCCGAGCTCAAGCGGGCCATGCGTATGGCCCGCAAGCTCCACGACTCCGGCCAGATTTTCACCCGCAGCTTCGATTTCATCGAGGCGGGACTCGGTTACGAGAAGCTGCTGCGCCAGCATGGCCCCATTGAAGTCCCCGGCTACGACGAGCTCCGCGAGAAGGTGCTGCGCCTCAAGGCGTGTGCCGATGCGGACGGGTTCCCCATCGTGCCCAGCCACAACGATTTCTACCCGCCCAACTTCCTCATTGATGAGTCCGACCATCTCAACCTCATCGATTGGGAGTACGCCGGGATGTCGGATGTCGCCAACGATTTCGGCACCTTCACGGTGTGCGCGGAACTCACCCCCGGGCAGACCGAAGCGGCGCTCCACCACTACTTCGGCCGCGAACCCAGCGCCGAGGAGAAGCGCCACTTCTACTCCTACATCGTCTTCGCCGGCTGGTGCTGGTACGTCTGGTCGCTGGCAAAAGAAGCTGCTGGAGACAACGTCGGCGAGTTGCTATTCGTCTACTATCGCCACGCCGTCGACTACGTGGACACCGTCCTGGGCTGGTACGAAAACGCCGCCATCCCCACCCGCTGAGAACAAAGAGGATGACATGAGTACGACACGTCCCGCTACTGCTGCACCCGAGCAGGCCGCACCCACACTACCCCAGAAGAAGGCGGTAGCCCCCGTCAACTGGGCGGTGTTCATCAGCTCTGCCGCTGGCGTTCTCGCCATCGCAGCGTGGGGGCTGGTGGCCCCGCGTCACGCCGAAGCGGTGCTGAGCGCCGTCGTCGTATGGTGTGCCGGAACCTTTGGCTGGTTCTACATCCTGCTCGCTGCGGTGATCCTCATCTTCGTGGTGTGCCTAGCGTTGTCCCGCTTCGGCGATATCAAGCTCGGCCCGGACCATGCCAAGCCCGAGTTCAGCACCTTCACCTGGGCATCCATGCTTTTCGCGGCCGGTATCGGCACGGACCTCATGTTCTTCGCCGTGGCAGAGCCGGTGACCCAATACCTGCATCCGCCCAGTGGCGAAGGTGGGACCGTGGACGCGGCACGCGAAGCCACGGTGTGGACGCTGTTCCACTACGGGATCTCCGGCTGGGGCATGTATGCACTCATGGGGTTGGCCCTCGGGTACTTCGCATTCCGCAAGGGGATGCCGTTGGCGGTCCGCTCCTCGCTGCGCCCGATCTTCGGCAAGCGAGTCGATGGCTGGCTCGGCCACACCGTTGATGTCGCGGCGGTTCTCGGCACCATCTTCGGCGTGGCCACCACCCTCGGAATTGGTGTGGTTCTCATCAATGTGGGCCTCGAAGTACTCTTCGGAGTGCCCCGAAGCATCCTGGTCCAGCTGATCGTTGTGGCGCTTGGCGTGACGGTAGCTACTCTCTCCGCTGTCTCGGGAGTGGGCAAGGGAATTCGCCGCCTTTCCGAGCTCAACGTGATCCTGGCCGTTGTTCTCGCCCTGTGGATTCTCGTCACCGGCAAGACCCAGTTCTTCCTCAACGCCCTCATCCTCAACGTGGGCGACTTCGTGCGCCTCTTCCCCGGGATGTTCATGCAGACCTTCGCCTTCGAGGACACCGGAAGCTGGATGCAGGACTGGACCCTGTTCTTCTGGGCCTGGTGGATCGCCTGGGCATCCTTCGTGGGACTCTTCCTCGCCAAGATCTCCCGCGGCCGTACCATTCGCCAGTTCGTGGGCGGCACGCTGCTCATCCCGATGGTGTACATCCTCATGTGGATCTCCATCTACGGCAACGCCGCGATTGACCTCATCCGCAGTGGAAACAGCGAATTTGGTGAGAACACCATCGCGGACCCCGAGGGCGGCTTCTACCGACTGCTCCAGGAGTACCCGGCCTTCATCTTCATCGCCGGGCTTGCCGTGGTGACCGCGCTGCTGTTCTACGTCACGTCTGCGGATTCTGCGGCGCTGGTCATGGCCAACCTGACCTCCAAGCTGCCATCCCCGCATGATGACGCCCGCTCCGCGCTGCGCGTGTTCTGGGCGGTGGCCACCGGACTGTTGACCATCGCCATGCTCATGGTGGGCGGTATCGGCGCCCTCCAGAGCGCCACGGTGATCATGGGGCTTCCCTTCGGATTCGCCATGGTTTTGGTGATGATTGGCCTGTATCGCTCACTGCTGTTGGAACGCCACCACTCGGATGTGGAGGCGCAGACAATGGCCCTGGCGCTCTCGGGACGAACAGAGTTCGGTGGCCGCGACTCCAACCAGGATTGGAAAACCCGCCTCTCGCGCGCCCTCAACTTCCCCAGCGTGGAGGACACGGACCGCTACGAGAAGGAGACCCTGCTCCCCACCCTGCACGACGTCGCCGCGGAACTCTCCGAACGTGGCATCTCCACCCGGGTGGAGCAGATCACCACCGATGCGGGCGACAGCTACATCGAACTCAGCGCCCAGCACACCACCGGCGAGGCGTTCCATTACCAGGTGTGGCGGCGCCTGGCGCCTGTCCCCACCTATGGCGGCAGCGCGGCCTACCGCGACGACGAGTACGTGCGCCTGGAGGTGTACCTCGGTGCCACCGGACGCGGCTACGACATCATGGGGTACAGCTATACCCAGTTGGTGGAGGACGTTCTCGACCAGTACGAGCGGCATCTCGAAGTGCTCCGCAGGCAAGGGGCTCGCTCCGCCGATTAGGTTCGGGTAATCGCCTGGGCGCACACAGGCGTGTAGCGAATCGGTGTGTAGCGAATCTCGGGGCGGCTTCCCGCAAATCTTTGGTACTCTCGAGCCTGCCGGAATGACAGATATGTGAGGGAAAATATGGCCCCCGAGGTTCCTACTGATCCAGCAGTACTGCGCACACTGCAGCAGCTTGAAACAACGATCCTGGCGGAGTTCGATCGCGTGTGCCGCAAGCTGGATATCCCTTACGCTGTCTATGGCGGCACCGCCATCGGGGCGGTACGCCACCAGGGTTTTATCCCCTGGGACGACGACGTCGACGTGTGCATGACTCGCGCCGATTACGAACGTTTCTTGGCCGAGGCTCCGGCGGTGCTGGGGGAGGATTTCGAGATCCACAACTCGCGCACCCACGCCGACTTCCCCAACATGTTCAGCAATCTGATCCTCAAGGGAACGCTTTTCATCCCCGAGTTCATCAAGAAGAGCCCGTACCGCATGCCCATCGGCCTGGATATTTTCCCGCTGGACAACGTGCCTCGGGACAAAAAGGCGTATCAGCGCCAGAGCCGCGCCACCTGGTTCTGGGGCCGCATGCTCTACCTGCAGGGCACCCCCGCGCCCTATTTGGAGGTGGGCGGGGTGCTGCGGAAGGTCATCCTCAGCGCCACCTTTGTTATTTACTGGACTTTGCGGCTGGCGCGGGTGAAGCCACGAGCGCTCCAGCGGCGCTGGGAGAAGGCGGCGCGCAGGTACGAGCACGCCGAGGCAGATCTCATGGCTGACTTCACCGATCGCACACCGCTAGCCTGGGCTGTGACCCACGATGACCTCTACCCCACCACGGATGTCCCTTTCGAGAACATCACCTTGAAGCTTCCCCACGAGTACGACAAGATCCTCACGCGCGGTTACGGCGACTACATGACACTGCCGCCCGAGGACAAGCGCAAGACTCATCTGCCCGTCGTCATTGATTTCGGTAAGTTCGGGGCCGAGGGATCGCGTTAGTGGCAAAAAAGATCGATTCACAGCTGGGCCGGGACTACCTCTGGAATACCGCCAGCTCAATCATCGGCTCCGCGTCCATGGTGATCATGGCACTCGTGGTGAGCCGATTTCTGGGAGGCTACGCCGCCGGAGTTTTCACTTTGGCGACGGCGGCCGGCCAACAGTTCCAGACACTGGGCGCCTACGAGGTGCGCCCGTATCAGGCCACTGACGTTCGCCACCGGTTTTCGTTCTCGACCTATTTTGCGGCCCGGCTCATCACCGTGGCTCTCATGATGGTGGGAATCGTTGGAACCACGCTCTGGTCGGGCCGCCCGGCTTCGGACATGATTGCCTTCCTCATCATTGCCTCGTTGCGCTTCTTCGACGCCTTTGAGGATGTCTTCTACGGCGAGTTCCAGCGCTTGGGGCGCCTCGATATTGCCGGGAAAGCCAACTTCTTCCGGGTCCTGGTGACCCTCTCATCCTTCCTTGTGGCTCTTTTCCTCACCAACGACCTGCTGGTGACCAGCGTTGTGACGTTCGTGCTGTCCTTCATTGCCATGGCGGCGCTGATTTTTCCGGCAGCCCGCACCATGCTGTCGCTCCGTCCGAGTTTTGCGTGGCGGCCCCTGCGTCGGCTGCTTGTCGAGTGCTTCCCACTGTTCCTTGCCGCATTCCTTGCCATGTACCTCAACAATGCTCCCCGCTACGCCGTGGAAAGCAACGTGCCGTTACTCCAGGGTGAGTACGGAATCCTCTTCATGCCGGCCCTTGCCATCAACATTCTGGCGATGTTCATCTTCCGGCCGCTACTCACCCGCATGGCCACACACTGGACAGAGAATGACCATGCCGGATTCCTGCGGCTCATGTTGCGCGGTTTGCAGAGCGCAGTGGCGGCATTCATCCTGACGTTCATCGCCACACTCGTTGCGGGCATTCCCATTCTTGAAGTGTTTTCCGGCCTGGACCTCGCCGAGTTCAAGGGGGCACTTCTCGTCCTTGTCCTGGGCGGGGCCTTCAACGCGGTATCCATCATCCTGTACTACGCGCTGACCACGATGCGGTTGCAGCGAGTCGTACTCCTCGGTTATGCCGTCGTGGCTGTCATCACCCTGATGCTCGCCCACGTCCTCGTGGCTCACCTGGGAATCATGGGTGCCGCACTCACCTACGCCAGTACCATGCTCGTCCTCACGCTCATCTTTGGAGCGGCACTCGCCTATTTCATTCGCCGTAGCCCGACGGATGCAGAGTAGTAGGGAGAAATTCATGAGAATTGCCTTCGTCGTCAATACCTACCCGCCGCGCCTGGGAGGGCTGGAACAGCATCTGTTGCACCTCACCCAAGGACTCGCGGAGCTCGGGCACGAGGTCACCGTACTGACCATCGGTTCCCCCACCGGTAAGCGCAAGGATGGCCCCGTCACAGCACTGACGGGAGCAGCGCATTTCCTGGTGGCCGACGTCATCTCTTTTCCGTCATTGGGTTCACGGCGCCGCATTACCAAGTTCCTCCGAGAGGGCGGTTTCGACGTGGTCTCTGTCCACACCCGCTTTTTCCCCATGACTTTCGTGGGTATGCGGGCGGCCCGCGCCGCCGGGCTTCCTGTCGTTCATACTGAGCACGGGGCCGGATTTGTCGAAAATAACTCGCCCATCATTGCCCTCGCGAGCCGTCTCGTGGACCTCACCTTGGGCAGTTACGTCCTGCGACATGCGAACAGAGTTCTCGCTGTCTCGGATGAGTCAGCCACCTTTGCTCGTCGCCTTGGTGCACGCGAAACCAGCATCTTCTACAATGCAATTCCCGCGCTGCCCCACCCGGTCACCATCATGGATCGCCCTGAGCACCTGGTATTCGTGGGACGGCTCGTACAAGGCAAGGGCTGGGACACCTACCTCGACGTGGTATCTGCCCTGCGCCGCGACGGCTACAACGTGGACGGCGAGATGCTCGGCGACGGTGCCGACATGGATGCCGCCCGCGAACGCGTGGACGCCCTCGGACTCTCTGATGTTGTTACCCTTCGGGGACGTTGCTCCCCCGATCAGGTATATGAAGCCCTTCAGGGTGCAACGCTCATCTATCCTTCGGTGTTGGCAGAAGGATTCGGCATCGTCCTACTGGAGGCCATGGCCGCAAAAGGCCGAGCGGTGGCTTTCTCCGGCCCCGGAGCGATAGCCCTTCAACGCGAATCCTTGCCGCTTGTTATCACCGGGGAGAAGACCACCGAGTCCCTCATTGAGGCGACCAAGTCTTACCTGAAGAATCCTCCTCCGCCAGCCACCGACAATCTCATCGAAGCCTGGACCTGGCCACAGCGGGTGCGCGAGTACGCAGAAATCTTGGAGCAGGTGCGGACGGGCCAGAGTTCGTAGCGCTCGGTCAAGCACTAGGAACTCTGGGGCACCGGGAACTCCAGGAACTATTCCCCGGATTTCACTCGACGCTAGGGTTTGTCCTCAGCCTCGGTTTCGGTCTCGGCCTCGGTCTCAGCCTCGGTCTCGGTCTCGGATATGCGATCTTCCAACTCGCGAATCCGAGCATCCAGCAGCGCAATCTCCTCGACGAATCTGCGCCGGTCCTCTTCCAGTGCGGAGATGGCGGTGGACAGATTCATCACTGCAATCAAGAGGAACACCGAGCACGAGACAAGCAGCAGGTTGGACGGCGCCTCGAATCCGAGCCAGTCAGACACAGTGAAGGCCAGTTGCGGGACGATGGAGAGCACGAGCATGCCCACGCCGAGGATGAGCCATACCCACACGTAGCGTTCGCGCACCCGGTGGCTGCGCAGCAGCACGAAGATGTAGGCAAGCAGACCGACAGAGACAACGATCGGGAACAGCCGGTAGAGAATCTCAGTCAATGTTCGTCTCCTTCTTGCGGCGCCGTGTTGAGGCGATGAACATGGCTAGGCCGGCCCGCCCCAGGAAGAGCGCGGCTTTCAGCGGGCTGTGGGAGGGCTCGCCTCCCTGACGCTCGCGCATCTGCACTCCGACCTGTTCCACTTTCAGCCCTGATTTCGCGGCGATAACGAGGGCCACGATGGTGTCGCCCAGGTATTCGGCCGGGAGTTCTTCGGCCAAGAGGGAGATGGCGCGGCGGTTGGCGAGTTTGAAGCCGGAGGTGGTGTCTGTCAACGTCACGTTGCAGATGCGGGAGAGGCGCCCGGAGAGTAGTTTCATCGCCCAGGCTCGCGGCCCGTGCACCGTGTAGTCTCCCACTCCGGCGAAACGGGCTCCGATGACCAGGTCGGCGTTCGTTTCCTCCATGCGTTCCTTGAGGCGCAAGATATCGGCGGGGCGATGCTGCCCGTCCGCGTCCACTTGCACGGCCCACCGGTATCCATTGCGTTTGGCGTACACATAGCCGGTGCGCATGGCTCCACCCACCCCGAGATTGAGCGGCAGCGTCAGTACTGCCACGCCGCGAGCGCGGGCCACCTCCGAGGTGCGGTCGTGCGACCCGTCATCAACGACGACGACGTCCGCATCCAGCTCAGTATTCCCGCGGATTTCGTCAAGCACTGTGGGCAGCGCCTGTTCCTCGTTCCACGCGGGAATAATGATGAGGAGAGAGCTCATCTAGATCGCCTTTCTTGCCAGTAACCGATCAACAACTATACGCACTCCGGAGCCCTCGCTCGCAGACTATGCAACGTTTCATGGTCAATCGGTGTCTCATGGCGATTCCATCAGCGCAAGACGTGACCACCGTCCCTCTTTCGGGCGCGGGTAGGGGCGCCGTCGTCGTTCTTACCTAGCTACACTGGATTGCAGCTACATACTGACAAACTGGAGGAGCAGCAATGGACATTCGCGAACTGAAGATTTCGGGCGCCTGGGAGATCACCCCTCGCCAGTTCCCCGACGACCGTGGCGTTTTCTTGGAGGCGTACAAGTCGACCGTGTTTGAGGAGGCGATCGGGCATCGCCTCGAGCTGCGTCAGGCGAACACGTCCGTCTCGAAGGCCGGTACGGTTCGCGGTATCCATTTCGCTGATGTGCCGCCGTCGCAGGCCAAGTACGTGATGTGCCCGCGTGGCGCCGTGCTCGATTTCGCCATCGATATCCGCGTCGGCTCCCCCACCTTCGGTCAGTGGGATTCGGTTCTTCTCGACGACGTCGACCGCCGCGCCATCTACCTCTCCGAAGGCCTCGGCCACATGTTCGTGGCGCTGGAGGACAACTCCACCGTGGTGTACATGTGCTCCACCGAGTACGCGCCGGGCCGCGAGCATGGCGTCAACCCGCTGTGCGAAGAAGTGGCGATTGAGTACCCGAAGGTGGGCCGCGACGGCCAGCCGCTCGAACTGCTGCTCTCCCCCAAGGACACCGACGCCCCGGGCCTGTCCGAAGCCCGCGAGCAGGGCCTGCTTCCCACCTGGGAGGCAGTGCAGGAGTTCATCGCCTCGCTGAACAAGTAACTTCGTGTCTGGGTTTCCGCGCGTGAGCGGCTGCGGTTCCGGGGGTGCAGCCGGGGGTGATTCGACGACGGCGGCGCGTGTCGTTGCCGTTGTCGTCACCTACCGTCCCGAGGACGACTGTCGCGAACTTCTTGACGCTCTCGGGGCGCAGTGCGCCGCGGTGGTCGTTATTGATAACGGTTCGGGGGCGCAGTTCGTTGCCGGGCTCGCTGGCGCCTGCGCGGCCAGCGGTGCGGAGTTCGTTGGGTTGTCGCAGAATGTGGGCATCGCGGCGGCACAGAATTGCGGTATTGAGCGCGCGCGGGAACTTGGTGCCACACATGTTCTCTTGTCCGATGACGACTCGCTGCCGCCTGAGAACATGGTGGCGCGGTTGCTGGAGGGCTTTACTGTTGGCGGGGCTGTGACTGGTATTGACGCAGTAGTTGGTGCTGGCGCGGTAACTGGTGGTGCGGATACTACGGGTTCGCACGAGCAGCGTAGCGATGAGACTCCAGGAGCAACCGGTCAAGCGGTTGCTCCACATGGTGCGAACAGGGGCGGTGTGAGCGGCGGGCCGGTGGCCGCTGTCGGCCCGCTTCCTACCGAGGATCGGCCCGGTGGTGACCAGCTCGTCTATCAGGACCGCGGCTGGAGCCCCAAGCGTGCCACCGCGCAAGAACTGGACACCGACCTGCTGGAAGTTCCCTTCCTCATCGCCTCGGGCTGCCTCATCTCGCTCGATGCGTTGGACGTGGTGGGCGAGATGGATGAGTCGCTCTTCATTGATCATGTGGATTTGGAGTGGGGGTTGCGGGCGCGCCGCGCCGGCTATCGCCTCTACTGCGCGCCGCGCGTCCCCCTCCACCATTCGCTCGGCGACGAGAGCGTGCTGCTGCCGGGCCGCGCCCAGCCGGTGCATGTGCATGCCCCGGTGCGCAACTATTATCTGATGCGCAATACCATCATCCTCGTTGGCCGCGACATCATGCCGTGGCGTTGGAGGGTGCGCTACTGCTATTGGGCGCTCAAGTATGCGGCCTTTAATGCACTCGCTGTGGATCGCCTCCCCGAACGTCGTGCTCTGTTGTGGCGGGGGTTCCGCGACGGCCTGCGCGGCCGTCGCGGGCGGCTGGGAAGCTAGTTCCCAGACCTTGAGCTTCGACATCGCACTCGGCCTGTACGTTATGTCGAGAACGATCAATCTCAGGCAGCCTTTACCGTGAACATTTGGTGGCGCTGACGCCACCAAATATTGGGTTGTGGGACCTCCATTCAACGCCACCATCAAAGAATTGACTCTTCTGGAAAGAATTGAGTTTTTCGGAAAAGATTGAGTCATTTTCGCATGTCACGCGACTCAATCCTTTCCAAAAACCTCATTTCTTTGGGAGCAGCAAGAGGGACATTCGCCAGCTCCCCACTGCAACGCCTTTGCTACTGAGATTTCAACTTGATCAGCGTGCCCTGTGTGTCCGTATCGCACACGTAGGGCATCCTCACCAAGTTGAAAGGCAGACATCCCCACCCAAAGACCACACCCACGCTTGGTCAAAGGCATATCTTCCTGTCACGGTCTCGAGAGTACCTATCTATCCAATCAACCAGCTCGCACCCGTGGGCTCGAAGAGTGAGTCCCACGCAGGTATCTGACCAATCAGCATAGACCGATCATTTTCAGTGTAGTCAGGCGGAGCTTGAGTCAATCCTGGGACATTGCCTGTGTAGAAAGCTGCGTTTCCAGCCGATAGCGATAGCTCCGCGCCTGGTCCCAGCCAGACATCAAGAGTCAACTTGAATGCTCCTTCTTTCACTGAGAACTCAGAGCCGACGATAGGTAATGCCATCACCCCGGGTTCTCTCTTTGGCCCTGACCATGCGAACGCACTAACACGATCAGCGACGAGAACACCCGTATTTGATTCCCAAGGCTGCAGAGACTGTCGTAATTCGAATAGTAAGCCAGCTACACCAGCCAACGCGTCGAAACGAAAATCGAGAAGCTGTGCCTCCTGCAATGCCGCTTCTTCCTTGAACGGATTCGCATCTGAAGGAATAGCGGATACCCCAGCAGCAAATGCTGGATCAATCAGAAGAAGGTCGCGGATCTTCATGATTCACTCGAGACTCAAACCGACGATTGGTCTCCTTCGACCAGTTGTTCATTCATGGAACCAGCCTAACCGTGATCCAGATACACTCCGACATCCCCCATATTCGTGTTCACAAGTCGACGACGACGCCCAGCCACCAGTTGATCTCAGAACGGAGTTCAGCGCTATCCCTTCTACTTCACGTTGGCCGAACTCAATGGTTGCCGCTGTGGATAACTGAAGGTTCATGTTGGAGCGAACCGATAGGCTTTGAAGTGGCCCTTCGCGGCACACCCCCACGCACACTGCTCTGTAACTGCCGTGGAGGGATGTACCGAGGAAGGGGGTGAAAACCAATGGGCAAGAAGAAGTCTCGCAAGAGACAGAAGCTAACGGGGCAAAAGGCCCGGATGACGGGTGAGCAAAAGGCCCGGATCTGGTGCGCGATAGTTACAAACATCGCACCGATAATCCGGGCCCTTGCTGCTCTGTTAGTCGTCCTCATCCTCATCGGATAAGGACCTCCCAGCGGCGAACCGCCAAGGGAGCCAGGCAGTACCAATGTCTGGCTCCCTTCCATTATGCCACGCCATCACTTTGCCCAGTCAACTTGTATTTTCACCCAAACCAGCAACGACCCATCGCTTCTTGTAGTCGACGACGCACTACCTCAGGTCAGCTCTCATGGACCGCTACCCACACCACATCAGGCTCAAGAATATGGTTTGTCCAAATTGAGACCTCTACTGTCCCCGCAACCGGCATATCTAGAAGCACCTCATTGTAGACATTGATAATCCCTAGCCGTCCCGAGGTCTCCAGCATTCCCTGCCATCGCAGCTCCAGTCTCTCGTCCTCGGGAAACTCGCTCGCCATGCCGAGATTCAGCGACACCTCGCCATCAACCGGGTTAAGAGTTCCCACCACAAGGCTCGACGGCCCAACAGTAACGGGACCTGCATCCAGGTCCGTTGGTAGCACGCCTGTCTCAGGGTCCAGAACCAATACCAAAGCGTTCAGGGTTACCACGCGAACATTCCGACTCATCCTTTGTCTCCCAACTTTCGCTTTCTCCAACACAGCACAAGGACGCACCTGCTTGTGCCCGCCGACACAAAGAAGCTGCCATCAAGCTCGCTCCGCAACTTCTGCCCCAGCTTCCTTCCCCTGGAGAGAATCGTCCTTGACCCTCTCCATCACCTTAGAGATCCCGCCAATAGGCCATGGCCTACTACGGATGTCACGGAATCTTGCCTGCCATCGTTGTCCTCCTCACCGGCACCACCAGTGCCGATTCGTCGTCCGCCTTGCCAGTCAAGCCCCGCACCATCCTCGCGACGGCCGAACCCATCGGCGCAACCTCTTACTCCCGGCCAAGCTGCATAATCGGCTGTAAAAAGAGAACCTGTGTCTGACCACGCGCGGGCGCATCAAGTAAAGCAATCAACTCATCCAGATGCTCACGCTGTGCGCTGACTGCCAACGCAACCGCTAACCCCGCAATCTCATCCGGTTCTGTCGCCTTGAGATAGAGATCGCGTAGTTGCCGCCAGTACGGCGCAGCTTCTTTGACTGCCATCACCCGAGCCAGACTCTTCATGACGCGTCCCGGATACTTCCCTCGCTCCAAATGCTTCATCACAACCGGAAATACGACCGGGAAAGACTCGGGACCGCTGTACAGCCTCGAAATATCATCAACTTCGACACCTACCTCGCGTAGGTCAGCAAGAATCGGCTGCGAAGCGAGTCGCCATTGACGCTCTTTCTCCTCTCGTTCGGCCTTCCGACTCTCATTCAACTCCCGAAGCCCACGAATCTGCTCCTCGCTCCAACCAGCCGAAGAAGCATCCAGTCCTGAAAGATCTTCCAGCCACTCAAGGGCCAGCATTTCCGCACCCGCTGCTGTCCACCTCTGCGAAGCCCTCTCGAATACCTCGCGTTGACCCACGAGAACAACATGGAACGGCGCTATCGGGCCGTCATCCTCCCATACTCCTCGTTCGATCGGGACAGCCCATCCTCTAGCAGCACTCGACAAAGAGTCCACCAACCAGTGCAACCTACGCTCATCTTCACCCACGAGAACGTCATCAGGTTCCGTAATAACGACGACGTATCCCCCACCCGCCGATAACGCCTCCAAATCGGCTACACACTCATCGAACGCATGCCAATTCTCACCAAAATAGAGTGGAAACTGGAGAGCAGCGGCGAACTCATCGAACAGGGCGCGTTCTGTCCACATTTTGCGTCCGCGAACAGCCCGAACGGTTAATCCTTGCTGCGCCCACTGGAACATCGCCGAATAAAGTATGTGGTCATCGCACCCAAACAGTAATGGCCTTAGCTCTGGCTCCACTCTCAGTAACACATCAGAATTCGGCACCGTTGCGGTCCTCTCATGGGAATGATCCTCTCGTAGCCATTCTTCCATTGAGGAGCCCAAACTATTGCCCCCGGTTACACCCTTTTCCGCAGATTGGTCCACTCACGTATCAACGACGACGCCCCTGCTCACGGCCGATAGTTCTCAAACTCCCAGTAGCCGATCCTCGCTAGCTTCTCCGCTAGGCTCTGCCAGTCAGCTGATTCCACCGACTCCACGTATCGCTTGAGGAAGTCCGCTGCTGTTCGGAGGTCAAATGGATCAAGAATCACGTGGTGAAACCCGAACTGCGGCCCATCCTTGCTTACGATCTCTTTCAACCACAAAGGAGTACAGACCAGGACGTCGAACGACTCTTCACCAAGTCCGTCAGCCGGACCGACGATAAGACGAATCCACACACCATCATTTTCGGGGTCCACGGGTACATACGAGTCGACATCAACATCCGAACTGTAGATTGAACGAACTGACGCTCTCATGGCTGTCCTTTCACACCGACACTAGTCACGCCCGCACGGAGCTATGAACCAAACGATCAGTCATCGTCACGAGTAGGGACGACGACGGGTGCATCTAGTCCTACTTCCAGTTCATGCAGTTCAGCAATCCGATCAATCATCTCGCCTTTCTACTTCGAGGCAATGAGCCGACGAAGAGCAAAATCAATCACCACCACTTGACGGTACCTCCGGCTAGTCAAAGTCCAAGTATCTCGCGGCAATCCGATCGAGCAGCACTCGAATGTGCAAGTATCCTGTCAGCTCAAGGACCTCCCAGACAAGATCTCCTTCCGGGCCATGCTCAAGGTCCAACGTTCCGATATCGCATTCCCAAGAATCCCAGACACTCACGGTCACAAGCAGTCGTGAGGAAAGAAAACCAACTTCAACAGAATTCTTACTCTCGCCACAAGAAGGGCCGACCAGCCTCACTTCAACTCCTGCCTCCCTAAGCGAAGCAGAGTTGACCTCAAACCATGCCACAACTTCAGCAAGCATCTGTTGGTCTTGACGATCAGGATCAATCACCACGATCCCCTCTCCTAGAGAAGTACTTCCTGTCTCGCCACAAGTACGGGCTCCTATTCACTCCAACAGCTACAGCCCCGCCCCAGCCATGCGTGAAGTGCGCTCCGCATACTCGGCGCCCTTGACGGATAGATAGTCCTGCCATTGTGGGAGAAGGCTGTCGATTACGGGCGGTTCACCAGGCCATTGCGAAACCCACCTAATGAGGTGCCTAATCTCTAGAGGATAACCAAAATCAGCCCACAAGATCTGCAGGATCATCATCAAATCGTCATAATCGGAACGATGCTCCAAAGCCCAGCTGAATGCCAAAAACATCCACACTCGCCATGGCTCCTCGCCTTCGAGAGATGAACCTTCCGCCTCAATCTCTCTTGCAGCAGCATACATAAGACGTTCCACGTTGTAGCGCTCATCGCGAAGCAGTAATGCGACTTCCTCGACAGACGGTGTCTGCATCATGCCCAACGCATACTGTGCTTCGCCCAATCGCACCGCGCCGTCGTCGTCAACCCAACGTTGCTGATACCCATAGACCAACTCTTGGACAGTAGGAACAACCCTCGCAAGAACATATTCCGGGGGTAACAACTGGTTCTCAAGGAATCGACTACTCATGGGATATTCGTTTCCCCATGGATTCTCCATAATCAGCCCCTGCTCAATTCCTCTGGCTTCAAATCCTCAATCTCACCGACGATTACCTTCAGAAACCGACTAAATGAAGATAACACGGTCGAACTCCCATCCCACCTAAATCGCACACAGGCCCCGCCGGGCACGATAGTAAGCAAAGAAACCTGAGGGAATCTCGTCATTATTGAGCGTACTGCGATACTCCTCTTCTTCGACGACGATGCTACTCACTGCCGATCGTTCTCAAACTGCCGTTGGACGGTCCCCGCCGATTTCGTTCTGCCTGTCTGTTGCTCTGTCAGCTAGGCTTAAGCCATGGCACCGGATGCTGAAACTTTGATTCGAGACGCTTTCACGATCAATGTTGATCAGCGCGCGGTCATCACTAACGCCATGCTCGATAGCATCCACGACGCCACCGAGAAGGCGAATAAAGTTGATGATGCATGGCATGTTGAAGTCTCAAAGCGACTCGATGAGATGCGTTCTGGCGCAGTTGCACTGATAGATGCGGATGAGCATTTCGCTCGACTGCGAGCTTCCTGGCGAAGGTGGTGAAATGGATCCCAAGAGCATTGATATGCGTACTGCCGTGAAGAAAATCTATGTACTAGCCGGAATTCTGTACGTCACGTCCTTGATATTGCGTATAGTCGGCCCATTCTTCATGATGCAACCAAGCATTGTTGGAGAATTCAATCAGCCTTTGGCCAGTACTCTGCGTTTCATTTTCAATGAACTGAGCATGTTGGTAAGTCCAGTAGCTGCATCTTTCTGTCTTCTCACAGCAATCATCATGCATGTGCTACTGGCATCAAGATACAGCACCTCAGAAGACAACTGATCCACGAGGCGGCACGGCAGCGGAGCTAGAAGGCAGTGGGGGCGCGCTCAAACGAGCGCGCCCCCACTGCCTACGCAGGCTAAAGCCCTAGCTCCACACCACATCTCGGATTGCCAGCAGGAAGGTGCGTCCGAAGCGCGTGGTCGGTTCAAGCACCGCGCCCTCAGCCCACTCGTTCCAGGCGTTGATGAACACCACGCGATCCTTCGGATCGCGTGCCAGCACCGAATTGACCAGCCCCTGCACCCAGCGGTGGAAGGTGTAGGGGTTCGAGCCGTACCAGGTATCCGACTGCCACTGGCGGCGGGCCGCATTATCAAAGGTCACCATGGCGCCCGGGTACTCGTTATCCGCGAGCCCACCGGAAAGTACCAACGAGGCCTTGGCGGCCTCCTGGTAGCTCATGAAGTTGCCACGCCACCGCGAATCGAGGCCCACCTCGGTGGCCGGTCCGGCTACCCACGGCAGGTTGTGCGGCGGGAACTGGAGGGTACCGTCAATGCCGGTCTCCTCCGAAGCGTTCCCGAGGCCGTCAAACTCCTCGGCCACGGACACCGCGAGAATATAGAGTTCCCCCACGCCGGCGGCACGGGCGCGCTTGCGCCACTCCCGCACAACATCCGGGAAGTTCTCCATCTGACCCGGCCGGTACACGGCAAGCAGTGCCTTACCGTCCACGCGGGTGTAGCGCGGATCGAGCAGGAACTCCATGGCGTCGTCGATAAAATCGGCGGCCGGAACCTTCGAGTAATCCTGGCCCACCAGGACGTCCGCGGAGCGGCCGTCCCAGCGCCTCGTCCAGTTCTCGTTCGCCCACATGATGCAGTAGGGCATGTCCAGATCCTGCGCGCGCATCTTCTCGATGGGAAGGTTGAGCACCCGCTCGCCGGAGAACCAGTAGTAGTAGTACATGAAGCTGGCAATGCCGTGTTCCTTGGCCAGCTCGGCCTGCGCCACTCGCACTTCGTCGCGCGCCAGATCATAGAAGCCCAGTTCGGTAGGCAGGCGCGGCTGGTAGTGCCCGCGATAGCCGGGGATGGCTCCCGTGACATTCGACCACTCGGTGAAGCCCTTGCCCCACCAGCGGTTGTTCTGCGGCGAATCATGGAACTGTGGCAGGTAGAACGGAATCACCTGGGCACGCGAATGCCGGGCGGCTCCCCGATCGAAATGATGCCAGGCGCCCGCCTGCGACGAAGAATCGGCACCACCGGCTCCGATACCACCACCAGAACCCCCGGCACCACCAGAACCACCAGCCTCCAGCTCACTCACTTCCTCCAGGTGGAAGCCCGCTTCTTCGGTGACGATGCCGATGATACGTTCCACGGCGTGCGCCGTCGTTCCATCAATGTGGCCCGCTTCCACATCGAAATCAGCGGCCTGCAGGTTGAAGGAACGCAGGCCCTGCAGCACGAAGCCGCGCACCCAGTACATCGACCCGGAGGCGAAACGCAGCGCCTCGGGATCCACCGACATCTCGATGCGGCGCATCAGCTGCTCGACGATGCGCTGGTCCCCGCCCCAGAATTCCTTGCCCACGATTGTCTCGTTGGCGGTCATCAACCCGAGCGAGGTATCCGAAGCGAAGGCACTGAGAATCGCCTCGACCCGCTCGCGCGAGCCCACCAGATCAGTGAGGAAGCGCTCTTTCCATGCCTCGCCGGTGCCTTCCAGCTCGGTATGCTGCTCACGCCACGGGCTGCGCTTGGTGTGCATCTTCAACAGCATGTCGTAGGAGTCAAGAACCCCGGAGTTCACCAGCTGCACCGTGGGGAGAATATCGCGGCCGTGGTTCTCCACCTCGACGATGAGCACGTGGCCCAGGTGCGGGGTGAGGTCGGCTGGAACCGACAGCTCCTTGCCGGAGGCGTTGGTGATGAAGAGGTCGAAATCAACCGGAATATTCTTCAGGTGCTCCAGCAGCTCGGGCAACAGATCGTCATAGAAGCAGTGGATCACCACGCCCACGCGGGCCGGATCGTCAATGGTGAACTGCTCGTCCACCCGCCACTTATCCGGGAATCCGGAATCCTGGCGCCCGCCCAGGCGCGCCACATACTCGTTGAAATCCGCCGGATGCAGGCTGCGGTAGCCGCGAATATCCCCCGCTGTCAGCAGATTGACGGCCGCGTTCTTCCCGCGGGCGGCGAAGTACTGGATGCGGCGCGAGAGGCCGACCTTCGAAAACTGTCGCATGCTTGTCCTTACCACTCAGCGACGTCGGCATGGAACCGACGCTGGATGTATCCGGCAGCCTCGACCGCTTCGTTGACCGTCGAGGGGTGAGTCATGATGGTGCGCTTCAGGAAAGGAACACCCGACTCCATGAGATTCTTCCATCCGTCAACCGTCGGGTTGCCGAAGGGCACGCCCAATTCCGGACCGGTGACCCACACTTCCGAGGAATACGCCTCGGAGAAGCACTGGCGCGCCGTCCCGATCTCGTAGGAGAGCACCACGGAATCCTTATCGTCCTCCACCCGAATCGAGTTGAAGAAGTGCACCCACACCTGGTCCGCCAAAATTCCGCCGCGGAAGGCGAGGAAGTAGCTCTGCATGTGATAGGCGAACTGGTGGGACGCCGTCAGGCCGCGCACGTCCGGCCCGGGAGCCGCGGCCCACTCCAGAAGATGATCGATCGGCGCGAACGGCCCGAGCAGCGAGTCATTCGTCAACAGCACCACGCCCGCTCCCCGAATCTCCGGGAAACAGCCCAGTGCCGTAGCCCAGGACCCGAAATCGTAACCGAGGTTCGGGCGGCGCACGATGACGACGTCGTCGGGAAGGCCGTACGGGAACTCCAGCGGCGCCGGATTCTCGCACGTCGATACAACAATCGCCGCGTATCCGGCCCCCGTCAGCGCCCGCAGGTACTCCGACAGGGAGCGCGGCTGAGCCGGGCCCACAGAAAATTGGGCGACGACGGCCACCCGCTCGCGTCCGGCGAGAATCTCCCGCGAGCCGTGCTCAATACGCACCTGGCCCTTGGATACCTCGTGGACGAAAGGTCCAGCTTTTTTCACCGGAGGGCTCCTCGGACAGTTCCCTTGGCCAGGCGGATCGGAGCCGTCAGCTTCCACGAGGTGGAATGACGCAGCGTCTCCAACTGCTCCCAGGCGCCGTCGACGGTGCGCTTGGCGCGGCGCAACTCATCCTCCAGCTCCTCGTTCCGCTTGCCCAGAACCGCCATATCCTTGTGCGCCTGACGCAGCGCCGAACGGAGCTGGCGGATCTCCTCGTTCATCTCCGACTCATTCACTTGTGACTCCCTTGAATAGCTGGTTCGCCGCTGCGCTTGCTCCAGGAACCCTCCGGGAACGTGACAAGTCCCGGCTGGGTGGAGATGGCGTCAGCATGGACGACAAGTTCGGTTTGACGGTCCGAGAAATCGAACATCTCGCCGTCGCGGACGAAACAGGTGGTGAGCCAGTAGCGGCCCGCCTGCAACATAACGTCCGGCATCGCGTAATCAACAAACGACTCACCGCGCGGAAGATTGTAAAGCACGCCCGAGGAACGCGAGTTCGGGCCGGCGATGGTCACGCCGCCGTCGGTGACAAAGGCGAGGCCCAGTTCGACGTCGTACAAATCCTTCTTCGCTTTGACGTGCACGCGTAGGGTGGCCGGGCTGTCCGCGGTGAGGAAATCCACCCGCTCGCCACGCGCGTTGAGCAACTCCACCCCGGTCATACGGCAATCGCCGTTGCCCTGGTTGAGCTTGTACTGCTCCAGCTCGGGGAACTCGTCCTCCTCCTGTACCTCGGCGGCGCGGGCAGCGGCACGCTTGGCCGCCTCCTTCTCGTTGACGGCGCGCAGGTAGGCCGAGACGACGTCGTCCGCCGGTCCCACCTGCTGCACCTTGCCGTGGTCCAGCCACACCACCTCGTCGCACATGTCCTGCGCGAGCGAGAGCGAGTGGGTGACCAGCGCGATCGTGGTGCCGGAATGGCGCAACTCGCGCATGTAATCGAAGCACTTGCGCTGGAACTCTTCGTCGCCCACCGCGATAATTTCATCCACGATGAGGATCGTGGGGCGGATCGCCACGGCCACTGCGAATCCGAGGCGCACCGTCATTCCAGAGGAATACACCTTGACCGGCTCGTCAATGAAGTGGCCAATATCGGCGTAGTCGATGATCCAGTCGAGCGACTCCTCAATCTGCTTGCGGCTGCGCCCCAGGATGGCGCCGTTGAGGTAGATATTCTCGCGCCCGGTCAGCTCGCCGTGGAAACCGGCGCCGAGCTCCAGGAGGGCGTCCACCTTGTCCGTCACCATGATCTCGCCCTCGGTGGGGCGGTAGACGCCCGCTAGCATCTTGAGCATCGTCGACTTACCCGAGCCGTTATGCCCAATGAGACCAAACGTGGTGCCCCTCTTGATCCTGAAGGACACATTGTCGAGCGCCCGGAAGTCCTGCTTCTTGTGCTTGGAGCGCCCACGCACGAAACGCTCCTTGAAGGTATCGCGCCTGTCGGCGTGCATGGTGAAGGTCTTGGTGACGTTCGAAACTTCGATGGCGTATTCGTCGTCGTTCACAACGCCGTTGTTCAACTCGGACATATCAGATCCTCTCCCCCAGATCGGCGCCCCAGCGGCGATACACCCACATGCTGGCCAGCAGAGCCGCACCGGCCCACGCCGCGCACGCGCCCCAGGTGCCGAGCGAACCCGGCTTCAGCTCGTAGACGAGGGAACGGAACAGGCCGATGAACTCGGCCACCGGCATCGAGGTGACGAGCGTGTGCACGAAGCCGAACCTCTCCAGGATGGCCGGGCTGTAAATGATCGGAGTGGCGTAGAAGAGCAGCTGCAGCGCCACGCCCACCAGCTGGGCGAGGTCGCGAACGTAGACGTTCCAGATCGCAATAATCGTGGCCATCGCCCCGGTGAACACCACCAGCAGCGCCAGGAAGAACGGAACAAGCAGCCACGTCCACCCCACGTTCGTGAGGACCGCGAGAGCCACCAGCAAAATGCCCACCTCAATGAGCGACTGCACCGCCACAGCCATCGCCGCACCCAGCACCGGCGCGTAGGCGGGGAAATACACCTTCTGCAGCAGCCCGCCGCAACTCAGCAGGCCATTGATACCCGCGTTGATGGAATTCTGGAAGAACCCCCACACGGTCAGACCCGCGAACAGCCAGATCGCGAAAATACCGATTCCCTGGTGGCGCGACGCCATCTCCGGCGACGGCATCTGGAACAGCCCACCAAAAATCAGCGTATAGATACCCAGCGAGGCAAGAGGCACGACCAGGGACCAAATCCACCCCAAAGCCGTCCCATTGAACTTCGACTTCAGATCCCGATCGCCAAAGGCCCTAATCAGGTTCCACTGCTTCCAAAAAGGCTGCGTCACCCGTACGTTGGTTTTACTCACCACTACCTCGTTCGTCCAGCGCACCCGCGGCGGGCGGGGCGGCACTGCTCTATTGTTGTACACCCGGCCGGTACGCGCTACGAATTGGCCGTTGAGTTTCACCACAACGGCTGAGAGCTGAAGGTTTCACGCGGGCCGCGGACGGGGTTGCGGACGGGAACGACGACGGCGTCAGTCCGGCGGGTCGCGGGCGGGTTCCGTATGCACCGGTTGGGCAGGTTCTGGAACGACGACGGCGTA
This sequence comes from Ancrocorticia sp., assembly GCA_047602305.1. Classification (GTDB taxonomy): domain Bacteria; phylum Actinomycetota; class Actinomycetes; order Actinomycetales; family Actinomycetaceae; genus Ancrocorticia. The sequence goes on along the minus strand of JASGHO010000001.1, from coordinate 3,319,937 downwards.
CATCTGGCAGATTATGTCCTGGTCTCGGTCCCCAGATGCGAGGCTACTTCAGCAGGTCAGGGCGGGTACGGCGGGTGCGGACCGGTGGCGCGACGGCGTCGTCGTCGAACAAAATCTGTGTGGATGGCGCCATGTCCGTACTTTTCAGGTAAATTCTCGGGTAAGATCAACTTGTTCAAGCGTCCCAGAAAGGACTTCTATGCGCGTCCTCGTGACCGGAGGCGCCGGATTCATCGGTGCCAACTTTGTACACTCAACCGTTGCGGCATACCCGGATGCCCATGTCGTCGTTCTCGACAAGCTCACGTATGCGGGTAATCCCGCCTCGATCGAGGGCCTGGACCGGGTCGAACTCGTTGTGGGCGATATCGCCGATCGCGACACCGTCGACCCCCTCGTCAAGGATGCGGACGTGGTGGTGAACTTCGCCGCCGAGTCCCACAACGACAACTCGCTCAACGATCCCACCCCGTTCATTCGGACCAACATTGAGGGAACGTTCCAGATCCTGGAGGCAGTGCGCCGCCACGGCACCCGCCTGCACCACATCTCCACCGATGAGGTCTACGGCGATCTGGAAATCGACGAGCCGCGCCGCTTCCAGCCCGGCGACCCCTACATCCCCTCCTCCCCCTACTCCTCCTCCAAGGGAGCATCGGACCTACTCGTGCGCGCATGGGTGCGTTCGTTCGGCGTCGAGGCCACGATCTCGAACTGCTCGAACAACTACGGCCCCTACCAGCACATCGAGAAGTTCATCCCGCGCACCATCACCAACCTCATCGACGGCATTCGTCCGCGCGTGTACGGCACCGGTGAGCAGGTCCGCGACTGGATCCACGTGCTCGATCACAACACCGCGGTGTGGGACATCATCAACAAGGGCCGCATGGGCGAGACCTACCTCATCGGCGCCGACGGCGAGAAGAACAACCTCGAAGTCACCCAGATGATCCTGCAGGAGTTCGGCCGCGATGCAGACGACTTCGATCACGTCAACGATCGCCCCGGCCACGACCAGCGCTACGCCATCGACAACTCGAAGCTCGTCGAGGAGACCGGCTGGGCGCCGTCCTTCAAGGACTTCGCCGCAGGTCTTCATGACACCGTCGAGTGGTACAAGGCCAACGAAGCCTGGTGGCGTCCGCAGAAGGACGCCGTCGAGGCCAAGTACGCCAAGACCGGGCAGTAGGTCCGGTTGGTCGGACGGTAAGTTCGGTTGGTCGGACGGTAAGTTCGGTTGGTCGGACGGTAAGTTCGGTTGGTCGGACGGTAAGTTCGGTTGGTCGGACGGTAAGTTCGGTTTGTAGGAGGGGCCGGGGTCGCATATGCGGCTCCGGCCCTCTCTTGTGCTCATTACCCGGGTTCGGGACCACTCAGCTGCGATTGCGCACCAAAGGATTGAGTGTTTCGGAAAGGATTGAGTTTTTTGGGAAGGATTGAGTCCCGTGGACGTGCTGCCGGGCTCAACCCTTTCCATTTTCCTCAATTCTTTGGAGAGATAGCCCGCGCGTCCTTCTAATCGACGACGACGTTACGCATCCTGCGCGCAGCTGACGCACACGGGCGGCTGTGAGCGACCCACCTCACACAACCCACCCTGTGGAAAACAAAGTAATCCACAGATTTTCTTCCAACGACGACCAGAACTTTCAGGACCTGTGGATAACTTCTGCAAGGAAGAGCCAGATTCTGGATGATGGCTCACATGTTCATGAGTCGAGATGTCATCAGCTTGCCGAACGTCGCGACGTCGTCGTCGATGTCCAAGACCGAAGTACGTGAGCTCGAGAGCAAGGGTTGGTGGAAACCACAACCCGGCTACCTCGTCGAGCCGCGAACCACAGGTTCATCTCGGCTCGATACGCTCCTCGCATATATTGCGGTGCTTTCGATGCAGTGTCCTGAAACGACAGTATTCGCGGGGCTCACCGCAGCCATGCTGCTCGGACACCCGGTGTGGCCAGAGGTCCGAAATATTGACCTGTACAAGTCAAAGGGACGGCGCAACGTGCGAGAGTTTCGTCGCGATCCGTATTCGCCGTCGCCACTGTATGTGCGGCCCATGAAGATGCCCACGCATGTGACCCGCGGACTGACGGTAGGACAGGGTATTCGTGTCACTTCTCTCGAACAGACTGCCGTGGACGTGGCTCGCTTGGCAGCGAGTGAGAGTGCTTTCGTCACTGCGTGTTCCATTCTCGGGCGACTTGCCACATCCGGCGATGTCTACATGGATCGTAATGACGCCGCCTTTGTTGAAAGGGAGGAAGCGGTTCGGACTCGGATGATGGAGTTGGTCGAGAAGCTCTCCAAAACTGGAGGTCAACGGCGTGCCAAAGAGATCATCTCGCGCGTGAGTGGGCAGGTGGAAAGCGTTGCAGAAGCCCGAGTTCTCTGGATCATTCACGCCTTCGGACTTCCCCTCCCAACCTTGCAGTACCGGATCACGGTTGAGGGACACGAATTCTACGGCGATTTCGTGTGGCGGGACAGAATGGTCATCGTCGAGTTCAACGGAGAAGGGAAGTACGGCGATGATTCGGAGCGCGGCCGACGATTCGCACGAGAAAAGGCCAGGGAATCTCTGTTGCGCTCGGCCGGATATGAGGTCGTCAATCTTTCGTGGAATCAGTTGGACAATCCGGAGGCTGTCGCTCGGCTGATCCACAAGTTCCTTCGCCGCGGCGGGAGCGCCGTGCCGCCTGTCGCCATCACCGCGCCCTCGGCCAATCGGGAGCTGATTCAACGCGCGAAGCCGTTCCGGTCACCTGGTACTTCGCGCTCGTAGAGGGAGAGCAGAGGGCGGTGAGGAGCGGCGCGCTCCCGTCCCTCACAGCCCGGACCGCCGTGACCTTCCACACACGTCCCGCAATCCGCACCTCGCAATCTTCCCAGTCCGGACCACCATGACCGACCCCACCACAATCCACCCCTCGCAATCTTCCTAGTCCGGACCACCGTGACCGACCCCACACATCCCGCAATCCGCACCTCACATTTCTCCCCACCCGGCCCTACCCCACACGTCCCGCCCCACAATCCACCCCTCGCAATCTTCCCAGTCCGGACCACCATGACCTACCCCACACATCCCGCAATCCGCACCTCACATTTCTCCCCACCCGGCCCTACCCCACACGTCCCGCCCCATCCGGACCGGTAAAGAATTGAGCGTTTGGGAAAGGATTGAGCTTTTTGGAAAGGATTGAGCCGCGTGGACGTGCTGCGGGGCTCAACCCTTTCCATTTTCCTCAATCCTTTGGAGGGGTAGCCCGCGCGTCCTTCTTTGGAGGGGTAGCCTGCGCGTCCTTCTTTGGAGGGGTAGCCTGCGCGTCCTTCTTTGGAGGGGTAGCCTGCGCGTCCTCCTTCGGAGAGGTAGCCCGTGAATCTTCCTTTGACTGAGGGTCGGTGACGGTGAGCGGGGCCAGTGGGATGAGCGGGGTGAGTGCCGCGACGAGCAGCGCACACGTTCCCAGGACGACAACGGCCGTCAAAGGCCCCGCCCCCAGCCCAGCAACGAGGGACCATCGCTGCGCATCAACGGCGACGGCGGCGCCAAGGGTTTCGAGAAGACCACTCGCGGACGTTTGTGCGAGGGCGTGTGAGGCGCCTGAAGTGGCGCTAGTCATCGGATAACACGCTCGCGCCCAGGCCAGGGCTGAGTAGGCCGCGATAAGAACTGCCGGGGTGGTGACGAGCAGCGGCGCAAGGCGCGGCAAGAATCGGCCGCGCGAAAATTCTTTATTCAATGAATTGTTTGGCTGAGGCGCATGCTCGTCGTGAGAGGACTTCGTCGAGACGGGAACTCGGTTGTGTTGTGACCGGAAATGACGCGAGTCCCGGGACCGCGTAGCGACTTGGGTGCGTTGCGAAGAAAAGAAACCGGAGACCCGCGTCAGAGCGAGCCCCAACGAGCCAAGTCCCAATGCCCACACCGCGAGCGCTCCCACAATACCTGGGAAGAGATAACGCCCCTGCGTTCCAGGGATGATGCCGCCGTCACGGTACTGAGTCCATGCCTGGGCAAGAAGAAGAGCAGTCACAAGGGCGAAGTAGGACAACAGCACAAGCCGCTGGGCCAGCTGCATCGATCGAGTCTGATTCGTCTGGCGTTCCTGCGGCGTGCGATATTCCTGCGGCGTGCGATATTCCTGCGGCGTGCGATGTGCCTGAACGACCTGCAGCGACCACGCCGCGCGTGCTTCCTGTGGCCCGACTACTAACTCAGCAGCCATAGTCTCCTCGCGCCGCGCCTCGCTTTTTCCGCCAATCCCGGCGAACATCGCGATGAGGATGATCGCGTAGGCCACAACGGTGAGAGTCCACACCAGTGGCGCGCTCAGAGGCCAGTCCATCCAGTCGAAGCGGCCCCAAAATGACTCGGTGAGATTGCGGAACGCCACGTCAAAGAAGTGCCGAACATCCGAACCTGGTGCGCGGAAGGCGCTCTGATATCCCGCGGGCTGCAGCACCCCGAAGAGCAGGACGTTGCGCACCCACCAGAAACCTCCGGCCGCTACACCGATACCACCAGCACATATTGCCCGGAGGAATCGCTGACGCCACCCCAACCTGGAATTGGCGAGGAAAGCCAATCCCACCGTTAATCCCATGGGGATGAAGGTTCCCTTGGACCACAGGCCGAGCCCTAGGGCGAGGCCTGCCACCCAGGCCGTTCGCCAGCCACCACTCCCAAACATGGCTGCGCAGGCGGCTGCCAGGCACAATGCTCCGGTGCCGATGGCGAGCGCGTCGTTATTGAGTGACCCAGTCACATAGGCCAACTGCGGAATCGCGAAGGAAAGGACCCCGGCGCTCAGCGCGAGGCGGCGGCTCGCTCCCGCTCGCCGAGTTGCATAAACAGCGCACGGCACAAGGGGCAGCGCCATGAGCGCGGACACCACACGCATGAGAAGAAGCTGCCTGTCCCACGGCCAATCTCCGGCGCCCACCGCGCGAAACACCGCAGCTTCCAGCACATAGAAGAGCGGCGGGTGCTGTGTCATCTGGTCAACAATCTCGGTAGCGCCAGCGTTCTCGCTGGTCGCAGTATCAGCCATACCCCGATCGTGAGTACCGGCCCCACCTGACACAGCACTTTCACCATCCACAGCTTCCACCGCGCCCAGATCAGGAGAATCACTCCCATCGGTTGCTTGCTCGCCCGCCTCAGAAACGCGACCTTCCTTGGCAAGGGCATCGCCACCGCCAGCCGACTCGCCACCGCCGGACGGCGCGACCCCGCTCGCAGAGACTCGCTCGGAGTGCGGCGTCACTTCGGTATCCGCAAAGCACGGAATCTCCGGGTACTCTTCGCGGCTACCCAGAACGCGGGTGCGGTCTCGGAAAGAGAATCCTACGGCATCGGCCGAAATCATTCCCGACTCGCGCACCGCCTCCATCACCGAAGAACTGATGCGCGCCTCCCCCGGATCTGGCCAACCGCCGCCATCTGCTACTCGCACTACCGAGTTGAAATGCACTGGCTCATCGGGGGATCGAAACGCGGGAGTAAGAACCGCCCACAGCACCTGCCATACGAAGAAGGCTGCAGTCAGAACGCCGGTCACCGCCACAAAGCGCCGCGACACACGATCACCTCTCCCCCACTGCAATTCAAGTCGGCCACGGCTGGAGGACACTCGCTGCCGAGTATGGCGATGCAAATAGTCGCTCTGAGGGGTTCGCTGCGCATATATACGCACAGCGAACCCCTCACGACGATCAAATGCAGCCACCATTCCACCAGACTGAGGAATCAGTCATCTAGAGACCACGCCAGTATGTCACGGCCCACAGCAAGTCTGACCCGCACCATCAACGAAGGGTTTGTACACGACACCCCGGCTAATTTCGGCGACGTCGTGTACAAACCCTTCATCTAACTTTCAGGCGGGGCGGCCAAGATATCCCACCAACAGGTTGTGGCCGACAGGACGTGGCCAACAGATCGAGACCTATCGGCGCAATCTCAGGCCCTCCCCAACAGTCCCTCGCCCCGAGAGATCAGTCCTCGGAAAGAACGATGCTGGAGGCTTCCTTCCAGCGCTCTTCCCAGTTACCGATGGGATCGACGCCGATGCGCTCCAACGCGAGGTGACCGAGCACCGAGTAGTGCGGGCGGGGTGCCGGACGGTTGAAGGCGGCTGCGGTGGTCTCCTTGATGACCTCAGGATCCTTGCCGATCGACTCCATGACGGCCTTCGCGAAACCGTTCCAGTTGGTAGCGCCCGACGAGGTGCCGTGGTAGATACCGGAGGGTGCCTTGGCGTCAATCAGACGCACAATAAGATCGGCGAGGTCCACAGTCCAGGTAGGCTGTCCGACTTCGTCCGTCACAACGTTGACGGTGCCGTTGGCCTCGACCAGGCGCTTCATGGTGGCGGGGAAAGAGTTGCCGTGCTTGCCGTAGAGCCAGGCGGTACGCACGATGAGGTAGTTATCGGTGTTGACGCGCACTGCCCACTCGCCCGCGGCCTTGGTGCGGCCGTAGGCACCCTTGGGCTCCATGAGCTCGTTCTCCTGGTAGGGAGACGTCGCGTCGCCACCGAAAACGTAGTCGGTGGAAATGTGCACGATGCGCGCGCCAAGCTCAGCGCAGCGACGAGCAAGAATTTCGGGGCCGGTAGCGTTGACGGTGAAGGCGGCGGCCTCTTCTTCTTCGGCCTTGTCCACCGCGGTGAAGGCGGCGACGTTGACCAGCACGTCAATATCCTTGACCACCTGAGCAACGCTGTGGGGATCGGTGATGTCGATTTCGTCGCGATCAACGGCGACGACGTCGTGTCCGTCGCGCAGCACTCGCTCCACGAGATCCTGACCGAGCATTCCCTTGGCTCCGGCAATCAACCAGCGCATGAGTCCCGCCTATTCCGCGGCCCCTGGCCGCCTCAGTATTGTGATGTGCGGCTTACTGCCGCCTTGTTCAATGAACTGGTATAAATTCTATCCCTTGCTAGAACATTCTCCCGGTGTGAGTGGTCACGTTGAATGTGTGCACGCCCACTCTCTGACCCTCAACCCGCCCAGAGACATGTTGCATACCACAGTGAAACAGCCTTACATATCATCCCAGGGGTCGATTCACTAGTCGACTTTGGCTAGACTCGGGAAACGATGTCTCACTCCACTCGTCAGCGGACCCGTCCAGGTTCCCAAAGTCACCGTCGTGCCCACACGCCAACTGGTGACTCCGAAGCCGTCGTCGACCCGTCACAAAACCAACAAGTCGACCCGTCGCCAGCCCAGCCCATCGCGCGTTCACCTCAACGCCTTGATATTCAGGGCCTTCGCGCGATCTGCATGATCCAGGTTCTTCTTTACCACGCCTGGACAATCGGCTCGCCCATCGGTGTGGACTCCTTCATCATGATCTCGGCTTTCTTGATGACGGCGTCGTTCATTCGTCGCGCCGAATCCGGAAAAATGCCGTTCTTCATCGAACGCTGGGCCACCACCTTCAAGCGTCTCCTGCCCCCGCTCATCGTGGTGGTTCTCACCACGCTCTGGGCCTCGGTGCAGTTTCTTCCGCGCACCCGCTGGGCGGAAATCTTCGATCAGGCGCTCGCCTCCCTCACCTATACCCAAAACTGGCGGCTAGTTGAGGTTTCGGCCGATTACTACGCCGAGAACAGTGCTCTCTCCAGCCCTCTTCAGCATTTGTGGTCGATGTCCATGCAGGGCCAGGTGTTCCTGCTGTGGCCTCTCATCATGACCCTCTGCGTGCTCCTCGCAAAGCCCCTGCGCCAATCGGTTCGCCTCGTCGCGTTCGTGGTTTTCGCCCTCATCACGGCTGGCTCACTGTGGTGGCTTCTCAACGAAGCTCCCACCGACGGCTCTGTCTACTTCTATACACAGGCTCGCGTCTGGGAGTTCGCGCTCGGTTCCACGCTCGCCGTCGCCGCCCCGTGGCTCACCAAGCTGAGCCCACACTCGTTCGCCCTGTCGTGGCTGGGACTGGCCGTTCTGGTCACCTACTGCCTCGTCTCCATCGGTCATTACCCCGGCCCGATGGCCGCGGTGCCGATGCTGGCGGTCTCCTTCATCCTCCTCTTCCCCAGTGGCAATAACCGCTGGGGCGTGAGCAAGCTGCTCTCGTGGCAGCCTCTCGTCAACCTGGGAAATATCTCCTACTCGGTCTACCTCATCCACTGGCCGATCTTCGTGATCTTCCTGAACGTGGTGGAGCACGACTCCCTCACGATTCTCAATGGAATCATGCTCATCCTGGTGTCCATCCTCCTGGCCTGGGGCCTCACCACGCTGGTCGACGATCCCATCCGCACCTGGAAGTGGGCCAACGCGCAAACGGGACGCAAGGTCGTCGTCGCCCTCACTGCAGCTGCCGTGGGGCTGGGAACCGTGTGGTTCTGGGACTCGCAGGTGAACGATCGCAGCGAAAAGGAAGCCTTCGCGGCATCGGCGAAGGTGACCGTCGATCCGCAGACCCACCCCGGGGCCCTCGCGCTCACCGGGTCAGTGACGCTCCCCTTCAGGGAGGCGCCCATTCCGGACCCCACCGCCCCTTGGGCCGCGTCCCTTCCCGACGCCTGCGACGACGGCTTCCCCGAGGAATTCGCCTGGCCCAAGCTCGGCTATTGCAGCCAGGTGGGTAGCAGCGAGGACGCCGACGTGCGTATCCTCGCCGTCGGCAATTCGAAACTCACCCAGTTCTCCCCCGCGCTGCGCCAGCTCGCCGAGGACAACAACTGGTATATCCAGCTCGCCCATCAATCCGGATGCGCATGGGGGCTCGATAAATCCGCCACGCAGCCCTGCCGCGAGCGCAACGACGCCGCACTGGAGTACGTGGACGACTTCCAGCCCGACTACGTCTTACTTCTGTCCACCCTCACCACACCGGGCACCCCTGACGAGCAGGCCGTTCCCGGCCTGAAATCGCTTCTGGCCGCACTCGCCAAGCGTGACGTCCCAGTCATTGGAATCCGCGATACCCTGCGCAACCCCGACAACCTGCTGGAGTGCTCACTCGACAATCTCACCACCACCCGCACCAGCGGCTGCGTCCTCTTCCGCCCCGATTATCAGGCAAGCAAGAACCCCACGCAGTCCCTCGAATCCAAGAACTTCACCACGGTGGACCTCACCGACCAATTCTGTTCCGGCGATCTCTGCCCCACCATCATCGGCAACATTTTCGTCTACGTGGATGACATGCACATCTCGCGCGAGTACGTCGTCTCCCTCGCGCCCACCCTTGGCCAGCGCCTCGTTGACGCCATGAACGATTTGTCCGGCACCAAGATGAAATTCAAGGACGGCTCGGATAAGAACGACGACGACGCGAAACTGGACGACGAGGAGACTCCCGTCGACGAGAGTACGCCGGCGGACGACGAAACCCCGGTCGATGAGGAAACTCCGACTGACGACAAGACTCCGGCGAATGGGAAGAAGTCGAAAGCCCCGGCTGACAAGGAATCTCCGGCTGACGATGAGACACCGGCTGACGATGAGACGCCTGCGGATGGGAAGAAGTCGAAAGATCCGAAAAACAACAAGAAGTCTACGGAGGAGCCGGAGGAACCTCGAGGGAGAATCATCCCGGGCGCCCAGATGCACTAGAGGGTTGATTCCTTGGGATGTCTCAAGAAGTTGATGCATATTTCCGGATATATGTCACCGGCATGCCATATATGGCACGCCCGTAACATATACCCGGACTTTTGCATCGACTAGTGCGCGAACCTCAATCTCAACACCCTCCGCAACACCCGAAATCCGCATCTCACAACACACTGAGCAAGGAATCAATCATCTAGTGATTTCGCATACGGAGTGAGGCACCGACGCCCCACCCGATGTCGGCCAGCGTGGTGAAGATTCGGGCAAGCAGAACAACAACCACCACGACGCCCGCTGGCGCCACCGTGGACAGCACCGCGCCCAGTGCCACTTCGCGCACCCCAACCCCTGCCGGGACAAAGAAAACCAGGAATCCCGCTGTCCATCCCAGCGCATAGCCACCGGTGGCAAGTAAGAAGGTGGAGACGGTCGCGGGCATGGCGAGCTGGGTGAGCTGGTCAAGCTGGCTGAGCTGGTCAAGCTGGGTGAGCTGGTCAAGCTGGGTGAGCTGGTCAAGCTGCGTGAGCATGAGCCACAGTTGCAACCCCGCGATGCACCAAGCCGCGAGCGCCCACGCCGCCGCGCGCATCGTGCAACCCCAGCTCATCAAAGACTCCAATGGCTCGCGGCCCAAGATCCGCAGGGCAATGTTGACGAGCCTGTTGAGTACGGGTGGGCAGATCCCGACCAATGCCAGGGGAAGCACAAATACCAGCCAGCCGTATACCTCCCGCACCTGCGGCGAACCGAGCGCCACCGCGAGGATGGCAAGCATCATCCCGGTGATGATCGAAATGACGATGGAGACCAGCAGCGCGCACACCGAGCGACGCCGCGAAATCTCATAGTCTCGGCCCACTTCCGCAGCCGCCACGAAATTCCACACTCCTCCGGGCAGGTATTTCGCCACCTGGGAGGAGAAGAAGATGCGGCTGGCCACCACGGGCTCCACCGGCGCTCCCACGCCGTTGAGCACCAAGCGCCAGGAGACCATCGTGAGGTACACGTACCCGAAAGCGAGCGCAATCTCCACCGCCACCAGCCAGGGCGGCAGTGCACGCAGCGCCGCGCTCACCTCACCCCAGTTGCTCACCACGGCGTAGATGGCCGCCGCTACGGCCAGCATCAGGAAACCTGCACGGAACCCCGGCGACTGGAGAAACCCGAGAATCTTCTTCACGATCTATCCCTCAGCGCGCCCGTCAGACCGGCCTTCAGCACATCTGTCACCATTTCGGGCCGGAAGGCGGCGTCGGCGCGGCACGCGGATCGAACCCGCAGATCCTCCAGCACGCCCGGGTTCCGGGCGAGGAACGCCAGTTGATCGGCCAAGGCCTCCGGATCGGCCGCGGGCACGAACGCGGCATCCTGAAGAACCGCGCGCTGCACTGGCGTATCCGAGGTGACGAGTGCGCATCCCGCGGCCATCCCCTGGAACGCCTTGTTGGGAACCACACGCCCGGCCTTCGGGGAGTCGCCGAAGATTCCCAGGCACACGTCATGCGCGGCGACCACCGCGGGTAGCTCATGGGCGCCCACCCAGTCGCGCCAGGTGAGCCGAACACTGCCGGAGAGTCCCGCCAGGATATCCCGGCACTCGTCCTCGTCCTGCCCCGATCCGATAAGCGTCACGTCCAGCGCCACCTCCCTCTCGTCGAGCAGGCGCAGTGCCCGCGCGATGGTCGGCGTGCCCTGGAGCGGGGTAAACAGGCCAAAAAATACGACGGAAGGGCGCCGCGCCGTCGTCGAAGAAGAAACGGTCCGAACCTCGCGCGCCTGGAACCAGGCGTCCGGCGCGCCCACGGGGACGACGACGGCGCGTTCCCGCAGCTTCTCCGGCACCAGCGCGCGGTGGTCCGGGGTGTCCACGATGATGGTGGTGGCGCAGCGCAGGGCCAGCAGGTCCAAGGCTCGCAGCAACGCGGACTTCACGCCGCCGTCCAGGCGCCGGTCGGCGGCGGTATCCGCTGCAAAGATGAGGTGATCGAGGAGAATGTTGGCGCGGGGGTAGAGGAGGCGGGCGAGGAGCACGTCGAAGTGCCCGAGATAGCCCACCACCAGCGCGTCAGGCCGGCGCGCGCCCCGAAAACGCAACGACCCCCAGGCCAGAGAAAGCCAGCACGAAAGCAAGCGGGCGGCGAAAGCCACGGCTCCCCGCGGGCTCCGCAGCGCTTGCACTCGCCCCGCCGTCCCAATTCCGAGCGGGCGATTCAGCTCGCGCACCGAGTGCCCCTGCCGCTCCAAGCCAGCGAGAAGAACACCGACCCGCGGATGGGAGGCGACATCGTAGGTGCCGAAGGCCAGAATCCTCACGGGCGCGACCTCGCGCCGCCCGCACCACGCCCGTACTGGATCTCCTTGGTGCGTTCGAGCTGCTCCTCCAGGAGCACCCGGTTGGTGCGCAGAATGTCCGCGATCACCAGGATGGCCAGGCTCAGCAGGCTCGCTACCAGCATCGCCGAGCCGAAGATCAGCGACTGCACATGGCCGTCGCCCTGACCGATGAGGAAGTAGACGAGGAAGCGAACGAAGGGGATCATCCCGGCGATCCCGGTGAGGAGCGCCAGCCAGCCGAGTGGCACGTGGGGTTTGAACATGAGGAAGGAGCGGATGATCGCCATTCCCGACTTGAACATGTGCTGGAAAATGTTGCTGAAGAGGCGCGATTCGCGCGTCTTGGGATTGGTGGTGATGGGATGGGAGGCGATCCGCAGGCGCTTGTTTCCGGCCTGAATAATCGTCTCCATGCAGTAGGAGAACTGGGTGACCACGTTGAGCCGCATGAGCGATTCGCGCGAGTAGGCGCGGAAGCCGGAGGCGGCGTCGGGCAGGTGGGTTCCTGCGGCGGCGTTGACCACTCGCGAGCCCACGTGCTGCATCAGCTTCTTGAAGGGCGAGAATTCGGCGATTTTGGCGGTCTGTCGGTCGGCGATGACGATGTCCGCCTGCCCGGCGATGATGGGCTGAACGAGATGCGCGATTTCTTCCTGGGGGTACTGGTTGTCCCCGTCGGTGTTCACCACGATGTCCGCGCCGTGGCTCAGGGCGTAGTGGACGCCGTCGCGGAACGAACGCGCCAGCCCCTGATTGCCGCGGTGGCGCACGAAGTGACGTACCCCGTGCGCGCGGGCCACCTCGATGGTGCGATCCGTCGAGCCGTCATCCACCACGAGAATCTCCACCTCATCCACCCCGGGAATCTCGCGCGGAATGGATGACAGAACGAGGGGAAGAGTTTCTTCTTCGTTGAGGCAGGGGATCTGGACAAAGACTTTCATGGACACTCCGGGCGTGATTGGCGACGGCTCTTGACCGCACCGAGATTCTACGTGGCCTACCGCTTCCCCACCTATTTCGCCAACTATCTGGCCAGTTCCCCGGTTTCTCACCTATCGCCCCGGCCTCTCCTATCGCCCCGGCCGCCTCAACTTCCCCGGCCTCCCCTACCTCCCCGGTTCCTCAGGTCATCTCCCCATCGCCAACTACTTCACTCGGCGCACCCCGAGGGTGTCGGCGCCGTCGCCATTCCAATCGCCCACCAGTGTTTCGTCACCGGCGCGACCGAAGGCGAGGGTGCGGTCGGCGGTTCCGCTGCGGATCGTGTTGGTGATGTAGTAGATGTTTGCGCGCCGCACCGCGAGAGAATCGGCGGCCGACCCGGAGGTGAACGAGCCGACGAATACGTCGTCGTCCGTGCGGCCGTATACTGCCACCGCGGAGGCGTTCCCGCTGCTCAGGCTCTCGCGGATGAAGTAGTGGTTGCCGCGGCGCACGGCCAGGGTGTCCTTACCGTCACCGTTCCAATCGCCGACCAGCACGACGTCGCCTACCCTCCCGTAGTTGAAGCTGGCGCCCGGCTCTCCCGAGTCGATGGTGTTCTTGGGATAGAAGGTGTTTGCGCGCCGCAGCATGAGGGTGTCCTTGCCATCGCCGTCCCAGTCACCCACCAGCACCTCGTCGTCCGCGCGCCCAAAGGTGAGCGTAAATTCCGGCGCGTTCTGGGGCGAGGCGGCGTCGGTGAAGGCGAACGTGTTTCCGCGGCGAAGGGCGAGGGTGTCCTTGCCGTCACCGTTCCAATCGCCCACCAGCACCTGATCCGAGCGTTCGCCCCACGAGAAAGAGCGGTTCGCGGTATTCGTCCAGGAGTCGTTGAGATAGAAGCGGAGGGCGGGTTCTACCTGGGGTTTCTTTTCTTCGACGACGAGCGAATCATAGCTGCTCGCCACGTTACGTCGGATCTCGTCAAGGTAGTTGTAGATCGATCCGGGGCAGGCCGTGTTCGACACGTCACGATGGCCCGAGATACGCGGCAGCTTCGTTCCCGGTTGCAACGGCGAATTGATCGAACTTTCGGACCACGTGGGCACCGTCAACGGGCTCGCCGAACGCGGATCCAGCCGCGCCACCGCGAACTTCCACGCCGACACATCAATAATCGCGCGCACCACCTCCGCCGACGGCACGAGGGTCCGACCGGTGTTCCAGTCCACCTGGGTGTAATCCCCCAGCACCGAAATTCCCAGGGTGGAGGTGTTGCGCGGCCGTGCGTGACCGCCCACCGCCATCTGCGTGGGCTCCGATTCGAGGGTCCCCGAACGGCCTTCCCAACGTCCGCCATATTTGTCGACGACGACGTTGTACCCGATATCGCCCCACCCCAACGTCAGTGCGTGGTAGCTGTAGATACCACGAATAACGGCGGGAACATCGGTCCGGGAATAGTTGTTGGATCCAGCGGTGTGATGCACAATGGCACCCTCGAAGTCCGCATAATCCGGGTACCACTCCATGTAGTCCTCGTTGGCACCCCAGGCTGAGCGCGGCGCGATATTCGCCTGTGCCGCCGCTTTCGCGGCATCGACCTTGAGGGCGGCCGGTGCGGACGAGCGCTCGGACTGGCGCGGGGTGACGTCTGCGGGCAGGGCGTCGTCGTCGGTGGATATCTGCGCGAGCGCCCCACCTTCGGCATCGATGACGGCACTCGAGCGATCGTTGACTATCGGAGCCTGGTAGGAGGAAGCCGCTGGCAGCACCGTTGCGGACTCGACGGTGTCGAGTTCCTGGACTGATGCGGCCCCGTACGAGACGTCGATGCGAAGATCCGCGGGCAGGGCGCCGTCGCCCTCGCTCACACGCACCTGGATGCCGGTGGAGCCTCCGGAGACGTTCGCCTCGGTGCCCTCGCGGGTTCCGCCGAGAGCGTCGTTTTCCAGCGCAAACCACTGTGACCACACGCCGTCGTCGAGAGTACGCATCTCCACCCGGGCGCCCGCAGGAAGCTCCTGGCCTGCGCTCCAGGTGACGGCCGCAACCGCGAAGGCGGACTCCACCCCGATGGGCTCGGTGAAGATCACATACGAGTCCTCCAACGCGGCAGAGAGGACGCCGGAACCGCTGGCCTGCGAGGCGCTCGCGAAACCGGAGCGCGCCGACGTGGTCAACGCTCCCGCGTCGTCAGTGAGTGGGATGGCGATATTCTCGCTGTTCGCCTCCACACTGGACGCGGGGGCCGCAAAGGTGAAGCCAGCCAAAGAAAGGGCGATCGCCGCGGCAAGCAGCCGACGCAACATGAGGTTCCAATCGTCAAGGGAGTGAGCGACGGAACGAACATATCAACAGGTGGGCGCCGCGTTCACGTTTGCGATGCTCCCCACAACGCGGGGCGCGAAGGACCAAGCGCTCCAAACGCTCCAAACGGCGCCGCGCCGCGACCGCGGACACTCGCGGTGGAAGTTCTGTGCGAAAAACTCTCGGTGGAGAACCCGCGGTGGTAACAGAGAAACTTGCAGCGAAAACTCAGCCGCGCTTGAAGCGAGACAGGACAACTTGCAGTTCGCCGCGCAGCCACAGCGCGCCGCGCAACGCCAGCCGCAGCGGGGCCTGTGCGGGGCTCGAATACACGCCGTCGAGATAGTGGGCGGCGCTGTGATGATGAGCCCGCAGCATGGTGGCGGGCCGATCCTTCCAGCTGCTGCCCTGCTCATGACGAATCGTTGCCAGCGGCAAGTAGACGCTCTGCCAGCCTGCCGTCTTGAGCTGTTCACCCAGCTGGGTGTCCTCGAAGAACATGAAGTAGGACTCGTCGAAGCCGCCAATTTCGCGGAAAGCGTTCATGCGTACCAAGAGGCAGGCACCTGAGAGCCAGTCGACCGGGTGTTCGTCGTCGATGGAACTGGCTTGCCGATAGGCGCGAGAAAACGGGTTTCCCTCCCACACGCGCAAAAGAACCGCATGCCCGATGCCAGTGACGAGCCGCGGGAATCGCCGCGCGGACGGGTAGACATCGCCCGCTTCAGTGAGAATAAGCGGGCCGAAGGCACCGCCTCGCGGCCAGGATTGTGCGCTGAAAAGCATCGAGTCCAGCGAGCCGCGGTCAAAGACCACGTCGGGATTGACGACGACGCCCCACTCGCTCGTTGCGTCGGCCAACCCCAAGTTCGCGGCGCGACCGTATCCGAGATTCTCTCCGGTACGAATGACTTGGGCGCCAAATCGGCGCGCCACATCATCCACCACGGTGGGGTCCGAGCCGTTATCCACGATAACCAGCTCGTAGGGGCTGCTCGTTGCATTCTCGAGTGAAGCCGCCATCGAGGCAAGATCGGGACCGGGGTTGAACGCCACGGTGACGATTCGTAGCAGAGGGTGATTCTTCACAGGCCAAGCCTATCGGTTCAACTGGGAAAGTTCTGAGAGACTACCTGACTCCAGATGGACGTGACAACCTGACTCCAGGAGTGGTAGTGGGCCCTTGGAGAAGGTCAGATAGCAAGGAATGCTGGGATTATCATGGGCAAAATAGTACAACTGAGAATCACACCATAGGTCCACGTAGACCAGGTCATCGGCACCGTATTATGGGGAACGTGAGCAATCGCCGCGCAGAAGCGCATCTTCTCGTAGGACCACGCAACCGTCATATCGGCCGCGTGGCTCTCCTTGTATTCCTTGCGCTGGCGCTGATTTTCGGCAGCGCGGCTGCCACCGCGTGGCATAGTTTGCAGAGCAACATCAATCAGACCAACATCGATAATCTTCTTGATCGCAATGGATCCGGCCCCATTGATGCGGCAGCGGGCCGCCCCATCAACATCCTCGTCCTCGGTTCCGATATCCGTGAAGGTGACTCGGACATTGATGGATCCGGCGAACTCGGTATCACCGCCGGGATGCGCGCGGATACCACCATGCTCTTCCATGTCAGCAAGGATCGCAGCCGCGTCGAAGTTGTCTCGATCCCGCGCGATCTACTGGTGGATATCCCCTCGTGCACGGTCCGAGAAGGCGAGGACTACTCCAAGACCTTCACCACCGAGGGATGGTACGACCAGTTCAACTTCGCCTTCTCCACCGGAGGGCAAACGGGTGACGTGGCCTCCGCGGCGGCGTGCTCGATGAAAACGGTTGAAGCACTCACCAAGGTCAAGCTCGACGGCTACGTGGTCATCAACTTCGCCTCCTTCCAGGACATCGTCAACGCCTTGGGCGGCATTCCCATGTACTTCGAGGAACCGCTCTACGACGATTTCGCCGGACTCGATGTGCCGGCAGGCTGCCGCCTTCTTGATGGACAGCAATCGCTCGCACTCGCGCGCGCCCGCTACGCCGTCGGCGATGGCTCGGACATCGGCCGTATTGGCCGCCAGCAGGAACTCGTGTTCGCCATCCTCAACGAGGCCAAGAACATGAACCTGTTCACGGACATGCCCCGGCTCTATCGCATCCTGCAAGCCGCCACCGCCAACCTTGACACGAGTGAGGGGCTGGGAGATATTCCCACCATTGCCGGTCTCGCCAACTCGTTGCGCAACATTGATCTTGCCAACATCCAATTCATTACTACTCCTTGGGAACCCGCCGGAGATCGTGTTATCACCCTCCCCGATGCGGAGGTCCTCTGGAACGCTATTGCCAAGGACCACCCCGTCGCCTCCAGCACAGATGAGTTTGGCAAAATCTCCATTCAAGATTTGACGCTTAACACCGCCCAGCCCGAAGTGCCGGTGGATGCTGGAGTCGAATCTCCCGCTACACAGGCACCCACCACGCAGGCCCCTATTCCGACAGACCTAGAATCACAGGTGGATGAGACTCCCACCGCACCCGATTGCAACCGAGACGTTGCTAAGCCGTAGGAAACCCAACTGACATGAGCTCTCAACCCCCTTCTTTTGAGCCTCGCGGATATGGCACTCGCCCAACAGCCCGCGGAGCCGTGCAAGTCGGACGTGGACGTATCCCCGATGCCTGGTACACTTCTGGCCCCCTCTCTCGTCGGCAGGGCGCTCCCAGCTCCCAGTCCCCAGAAGCTTCTTACGCCGCGGAGGCTTCCGCTGCCGCACCTATCTTCACTCCTCGACAGGGCCGATCCGCTCGGCCCGCAGCGCAACCTGTCGCTCCGCAAGCGCAACCTGTCGCTCCGCAAGCGCATAGTCCTCAGCGTGCCGCCAGCCACCTACCCGCGCAAGGTGCGCTGGCACAAGGGCTTTCGTCTGGTCCCGTCGGCCCCATTGGTCCCGCTGGCCACATTAGTCCTGGCTCTATTAGTCCCACTGGCCCCGCGGGCGCCACCGCTCCTTCAGGACCCTCCGGCCCCTCGCACCCAGCTTCTCCACATCAAGGAGACCCCCTCATTAACCCTCGCAAGCGCCGCCGCCCTCGCCGCTGGATCGTCAGCATTCTCGTGGTGTTGCTCGTCGCCGTCGTCGGCTGGCCGCTGTTCCTCCTTCAATATGGCAACTCGAAGATGGAACATCTCAGCGCGTTGAGCGGAGCTAGTAACACTCCCGGCACCACCTACCTCATCGTAGGATCGGACAAGCGCCAGGAGGAGGCCATCAACGACGGGACCGAGGGCCAACGTGCGGACACCCTCATGCTCCTTCAGGTTCCCGATTCTGGTGCGCCGGCACTGGTGTCGCTGCCGCGCGATAGCTGGGTGGAAATTCCCGGCTACGGCGAGGACAAGATCAACGCGGCCTTCGCTATTGGGGGCCCGGAGCTACTTGTTGAGACGGTCGAGAATCTCTCGGGCATGACGGTAGACCACTACCTTGAAATCTCCATGTTCGGCGTACAGGATCTTGTCGACGGCGTCGGCGGCATCAACCTGTGCCTCGACTACGAAGTGGTCCACGACGACTTCTCCGGGCTCGAATGGCAGCCCGGATGTCACGACGTCAACGGGCACACCGCGCTCGCGTTCTCCCGCATGCGCTACTCGGATCCCCTCGGGGACATCGGCCGTACCATGCGCCAGCGGCAAGTGGTCACGAAGCTCATCGGCAAGGCCGCATCCCCGGCCACACTCATCAACCCAGTACGGCAGTACACCCTGGTGGGCAAGGCAGCCGCCAACCTCACCGGTGATGAGGACACCTCGCTACTTGATATCGGCAAGGCCGGGCTCGGGTTGCGCAACGTCATGGGCGACGGCGGCCTGATGGGCACACCGCCAATCGCCACCCTTGAGCACTGGACCGAGTCCGGTCAGGTGGCGGTCCTTCTCGACCCCGATCTCGTGGATGACTTCTTCACTCGCATGCGAGACGGGCAACTCACCAGCGCCGACTTCCAGCAGTGAGCTGGCAGTAGTTCAGCACGGGGCGCTTTCACTCTCCCCAGAAACCGATGGAGCACATACAACACTCCAAAAGAATTGAGTCCTTCGGGCGGGCCGTGCAACATGTCCTTCGGGCGGGCCGTGCAACATGTCCTTCGGGCGGGCCGTGCAACTTGCCCAAAGGATTGAGTCTTTTGGAAAGGGTTGAGCTTTTTGGAAAGGATTGAGGCATTTTGCCGCGTCCACGCACTCAATCCTTTCCGAGAAACTCAATCCTTTAGTGATACCTCTGAGCGTTGATGGGTAAAGTCAGCCCAGGCGCTCCTTGAGGGCGGCGCCCTTGTCCACAGCCATCTGACGGAGGTCACGTTGGAATTCTTCCATGGCCTCCAGGATCGCCGGATCCGCGGTACCGAGGATGCGCGCTGCGAGAAGGCCCGCGTTACGCGCTCCGCCGATGGACGCCGTGGCCACGGGAACGCCCGCAGGCATCTGCACGATCGAGAGCAGCGAGTCCATGCCGTCGAGGTACTTCAGCGGCACCGGTACGCCCACCACCGGTAGCGGGGTCAGGGCGGCCATCATGCCGGGCAGGTGGGCTGCGCCACCGGCTCCCGCGATAATGACGCGCAGCCCGCGCGCAGCAGCCTCACGCCCGTAGGTCACCATGTCCTCGGGCATGCGGTGAGCGGACACCACGTCCGCCTCATAGGCAATCCCGAACTCGTCGAGGACCTTGGCAGCCTCCGACATGACGTTCCAGTCAGAATCCGAACCCATCACGATGCCCACGAGCGCCTTCTTCTCGGCACCCGCGTTATCCTCAGCACCCACGTTAGCCTCGCGCGTGCTCACCTCGGCACCCAGGTTATCCTCCGTACCCACGTTAGCCTCGCGCGTGCTCACCTCGGCACTCACGTTTGCTTCAGCGCCGCCTTCTGCAGCGCCGCTGACTTTATCCTCGACATTTTCGGCCATCATGCCTTCTCCCCTCGCAGCATCGCTGCCGCTTCCAGCGCCACCCGGCGCGTCTCACCTAGATCATTTCCCAGCACGGTGACGTGCCCAATCTTGCGCCGGGGTGCCACCGCCTTGCCGTACATGTGGATTTTCGCCTGCGGGCAGGCGGCCATCACCTGCGGGTATGCGACGCGCGGGTCCGCTAGCTCACTGCCAAGCACATTGACCATGACAGACCACGGCGCGAGCGGCTCCACTCCGCCGAGCGGCAAATCAAGCACCGCCCGCACATGCTGCTCGAACTGGCTCGTCTGCGCGCCCTCGATGGTCCAGTGCCCCGAGTTGTGGGGCCGCATGGCAAGTTCGTTGACGTAGGGCGCCAACCTTCCATCAGGCCCGGGAGCCAGGAAGAGTTCGACGGCGAGGATACCCACCACGTCGAGCTCCTCGGCAACTTTCTGGCCAATCTCGCGAATCTGCTCCGCGAGCGCCGCGTCCACATCGGGGGCCGGGGCAATCACTTCGAAGCAGGTTCCCTGCTCCTGGATGGTCTCTACCACGGGCCACGCGGCGATATCCCCCGAGGGCCGGCGCGCCACCAACTGCGCGGCTTCACTGACGAAGGGGATCTTCTCTTCAATAAGAATCTCGGCGCCCGTAGCGCTCGTGGCATCTGCGCCGCCACCCGCACCCTCGCCGTCAGCACCAACAGCACCAACAGCACCAACAGCACCAACAGCGCCACCAACAGCACCCAAACCAAGCCAGTCCACAATCTCATTCGCGGACCGCACCACCCGCACGCCCTTGCCGTCGTAGCCGTCACGCGGGGTCTTGGCGATCGCCACTCCGCCGAGTGATTCAATCGCCGCGTCGACCTCCGCGACGCTCCGGGCCACGAACCAGCGCGGCCCGGGGATGCCCAGCTCGTCCATTTTGCTTCGCATGGCAATCTTGTCCTGGGCGTATTTCAGCGCGTGTGCGCCCGGCCGTACCGGCACGATCTGCGCGGCTTCCGCCAGGATTTCATCGGGCACGTGCTCGTGTTCCACGGTCAGTGCGTCCACGCCTTGCGCCAGTTCCATGATGAGTGCGCGGTCGCTCGCACCGCCCACTACCGAGCGCGGGATCACTTGGCCAGCCGATCCGTCCGCTGCTTCCACGAGGGCATGCAGCTGGATTCCCAGCGCCACCGCCGATTCTTGCATCATGCGCGCGAGTTGCCCGCCGCCTATCACGCCGACTCGTGGCGCTGCTTGTTCTGCTCCGGTTCCGACAACATGTTGGATGCTCACGCCCCCAGACTACCCAGCGGTAGACTATGCGGGTGCCGTCATCTCGCAATATCGTCCAACGCCTCCTCAAGGGACAGTCCTTCAGGGAATGGTTGGTCGAGTTTACTCGCTTCTGTATCGTTGGTTTGGGTTCCTACGTCGTCGACGTCGGCCTGTTCAACCTTCTGGCGCACTCGGATCTGGTCACTCTTCCCGGCGATCAGTCGATGGTCGCGAAAGTCATCTCGGTTTCCATCGCGGTGATCTTCTCCTGGGTGACGAATCGCCTGTGGACTTTCCGCACGAAGCGCACCTCCGCCAAAATGCGCGAATTTGCCATGTTCGTGCTGGTCAACCTGGGTGGCATGCTCATCGCGCTCGCCTGCCTGTGGGTGTCGCGTTACGGCCTTGGCTTGCGTTCGCAGTTTGCGGACAACATCTCGGCGAACGTCGTGGGCCTGGTGCTCGGTACTGCGTTCCGTTACGTCATGTACCGCTACGTCGTCTTCGATTCCGACGACAAATAATAACGACGACGAAATCCGAAGTGTGAGCGCTGGCGCTCACGAGTAAGGATGAGGAAAAGCGAAGTGTAAACGCTCGCGTTTACGACTGAGGTTGACGAAATCCACTGCGGGCTTGCCCCCTGGATGAGGAAGTCGCCTGTCATCGAAGATGCCCGACGACGGCGTCCGCTCCCCCGATTCACCGCCGCTTGCGTCGTGAGCCCACAGTAATGATGGATCCCGGGGGAAGAATCCGGTCCGGGTTGAGCGCCTGGGGAACGGCGTTCAAGGCGAGCGAGAACACCGGTGGGCTGCTCTGAGTAAGTTCCAACCGGCCGCCGTCGGCCTCGGCGAGAGACTTGGCCAGTGGCAAACCGATACCGGTGGAGCCGCCGGTGGAGAATCCCTTCATGAAGATGGCGTCGATGAACTCCTTGTCCACGCCCTTGCCTTCGTCGGATACTTCGATAATGACGCCGCGGCCCATTTTGCGGGAGCGGACGGACGTCTCCCCCGCGCCGTACTTGAGCGAGTTTTCGATGAGTGTGGCGACGATTTGGGCGAGCGAACCGGGGTTGACGAGCACCGCCACGCCAGCTTCGTCAGAGAATGTGAGGGCACGCCCGGCCTTTTTGAAGCTGCGCGCCCACTCGTCGCGCTGCTGATCGAAGATGGGGCCGATACGCACGGCCTCGGCGTTACCGGCGGCTTCGGAGCGCGAGACCGCCAGCAGATCCTCCACAACCCCGGCGAGGCGTTCCACCTGCTCCAGGCAGCTACCCGCTTCTTCGGCGATCTCGGGATCGTCCGTCAGGTATTGGATTTCCTCCAGGCGCATGGAGAGCGCCGTAAGAGGGGTGCGCAGCTGGTGCGAGGCGTCGGCGCTGAACTGCCGTTCGGCGGAGATCCGGCCTGCCATGCGGTCTGCTGTGCGAACCAGTTCCTCGTAGACGAGGTCGATCTCCTCGATGCCCGATTTCTCCATCTGTGGCCGCGTCTGGCCCGCACCGAGCTGCTCAGCGGCAGCCGCAAGGTAGATGAGCGGGGCCGAGAGCCGACGCGACTGCTTCAGCGCCACAACCACGCCGATACCGAAGGAGAAGAGGATGAGAGCAACACTGAGCGCGGCGAAGTACCCCATGCTCATGAGCACAGCTTCACGTGGGATCTCCACCATCACCCGCGTACTTCCCGTCACGACGGCGTGCCGGATGGTGCGCTGACCACTGTCAATGCTGGGACCGGCTTCAAGCTGGCCCTCAGGCGAGGACACCTCGACGTGTGCCTCGTAATCAGCCCGCGCATAGGCATAGCGTTCCAGCAGCAGTTGTGAGATGCCACTGCCTGCCTCATAGCGCTGTTCCACCACGGTGGCCAGCTCAACAGCACGTCCCTCGACCGAGGCCGTGGCGTTGTGCCAGATGAGAGTAACTCCCAGGACGATGCCCGGGATACCAAGCAGAAGCACCGCCACCGCAACCGCGGAGGTGGTCATTTGGATGGCGCGCCGCCGCACTGGGAGCTACCCCTTTTCGAAACGGAAACCCATCCCGCGCACGGTGACGATGTAGCGCGGGTCGGAGACGTCGTCGCCAAGCTTTCGCCGCAGCCACGAGATGTGCATGTCCAGCTTCTTCGTGGAATCGTCGCCCTGAGTTCCCCACACCTCTTGCATGAGCTCCTCGCGGGAAACCACGGACCCAGCCTGGCGGACCAGGATGGTCAACAGATCGAACTCCTTGCCGGTGAGCTGGAGTTCATTCTTGGCCAGGAAGGCACGATGGGCGGCAATGTCCACGTGAACATCCTGCGCCTTGATCATTTCGCTGCTCTCAACGCTCTCGGAGCGCCGCAAGAGTGCCCGCACGCGCGCCATGAGTTCAGCAAGGCGGAACGGCTTCGTCACGTAATCGTCAGCCCCGGCATCGAGGCCAACAACCATGTCCACCTCCTCCGTCCGCGCGGTGAGGATAAGAATCGGGAAATCCCAGCCGTGGGCACGGGCCTGGCGGGCCACATCAAGGCCATCCATATCCGGCAAACCGAGGTCAAGAATCGCCATATCGATGCCACGTTCCATGGCCGCCAAGGCATCACGTCCCAGCTCAGCGAGCTCAACGTTGTAACCTTCGCGCGCCAGCGCCCGCATGAGCGGACCGGAGATGGCGGTGTCGTCTTCAACAAGCAGTAAGTTTGTCACACTTGAATGCTATGCCAAGCGTCAAGGTTAAGTCGAGGCAATCACACAAACGTGTCTCGAAATTGCTTGATAGATAGCGGATTTCCCGGTAGCGCAACAAGACACGCCAGGCGAAGAGATCACGCGGAAAGTTCTTCCATCGAAAATTCCCGAAACAAGCTACTCGCGCCCCGGCTCTCAATCCACCGATGGCTTCAGGCTTAGAGGTTGTGCCAAGAGGTTCGGCCGTCGCGAGGATGGTGCGGGGCTTGACTGGCAAGGCGGACAGCGACGCAGTTCGAGGTGTGAGTACTTGTACTCACGACCGAGAACCAGGAAGCTGGCTGTGGGCTTGTCCCCACGACGAATCGGCACTGGTGGTGCCGGTGAGGAGGATAACGCAGTCAGGCAAGATTCCGTGACATCCGTAGCAGGCCATGACCTATTGGCGCGATCTCTTAGTGGAAAGCTCCCGCGCCGTGGCCGCCGGGCATCCGGCGCAGCTCCACGGCGTTGATTCTGCCGTAGCCCTTGAGGTCCGGAGATCCCGCGGGCACCAGGGTGAATCGGCCCAGCTTGAGCTGCCGCAGGATTTCGGCGGTTTCCTGGTCGGTGTACACGGACCCGGGCACCGCAATATCCACCAAACGCGACGCCAGGTTCACCTTGCGCCCGAAGATGTCACCGAAACGGGACACCACCTCACCCCACACGAGCGACGCCCGCACCGGAAGCATGCCGGGTTCGCTGCGCAGTGTCTCGACGATCGCCGTGGCTGTCTCGGCGCCCGTGACAAGATCGTCAGCGATGAAGAGGAAGGCGTCGCCGATGGTTTTCACCACGCGGGCACCCTTGGCGGAGATGATGTCGCGGCAGGTGTGCTCGAAGACCTCAATGAGGCGCACCAGCTCGGTGGCGCGCAGCTCGTTCGAACGATTGGTGAAGGCCACCATGTCCACAAATCCGAGCGCACGCTGCAGCTCTTCACCGCTGCCGCGAAGCAGATCCATCTGGGACGCCTCCGCCTCGGAACGGCGCATCAGAGCGGCAAGATGGCGCCGCCACGAATAATCCATCTGATCCTGCAGGAACGTCTGATAGTCCTCGAAATGGTCAAGCACCCAGAAACGTGCGGAGACCCCATCAAGTCCCAACTCACTCATCGCGTGCTGGACCAGAGTCTCGAACTGCCACAGAACGAGGCGATCAGACATGTGGGATTCAGCCCGAATGAAGGAGTTCATGGTGTCCACCGAAAGCAGACCACTCGTCAACGCTTGCTGGTGTCGAATCATCGCCACAACGTCGTCGTCAGTGAAAACTCGGGCTTCTTCTTCCTCGCTGATGGTGGGGAATCCCATGGAGAGCCAGAATCGCCGGGCGAGATCCACGTCCATGCCGGCTTTTTCTGCGGCTTCGTCGAGGGTGTAGCGAGCCGTGCCCTTGAGAAGCCTTTCGACGTAGCGCTCAACGGTGGAGTTCTGGCGTGCTTCGTCAAAGCCGCTAGTCTGGTCCGGCACGCCATACCCTCCTGTATTGTGTGGTTCGTCACACGTCAGTGTACTCCGTGGACTACGTCACGTCACTACCCGAGATACGAGCGTACACCCCACCAGCCCCGAAGTTCCTGGGCGTTGGCTGGGAGTATTCCAGCAGCGAATTACTTGGGTGAGAAAATGACTCAGGCGCGTACTACCCTGGAGGAATGAGTACTGCGATTGATGAGCTGTCGAATTCCTACTTCCACGCCTTGCTTCAGCGGTCTCCCGAGTTCGCCACCTCCGTGGGCCTACCGGGCGCTGATCAGGGAACTTTCAGCGACTACTCGCCCGCCGGCATCGCCGAAGATGCCGAGTTGATTCGTTCCACCCTTGCCAAGTTGGACGAACTGGCTCCGGTGAACGACGACGACGCCATTTCTGCAGCGGCTCTTCGCGAACGTTTGGAGCTGGATCTTGAATTATTCGACGCCGGCGAATTGACCGGAGAAATCAATGTCATCGCCTCTCCCATTCAAAACATTCGCGATATTTTCGATCTTATGTCGACTCAGACCTCAGAGGACTGGCATACCATTGCGCGACGCCTGACCGCCGTGGCAACTGCACTCGACGGCTACAAAGAGTCCCTCCTGACGCGAGTAGCCAACGGCCCGGCAATCCCCGAGCGCCAGGTGCTGCGCTGCGCGGAGCAGTGCGATGTGCTGGCAGATTCCGCCTCCTCTTCCTTCCACAAGCTCGCCGAAACCGGCGCGGCAGCCTTCCCCGAACGTGCGGACGAACTACGCGAGGGTGCATTGGACGCCCAGTCGGCGTACGGCGAGCTCGCCGCTTTCCTGCGCAACGAGATCTCACCGCACGCCACGGATGCGGACGCGGTAGGCCATGCTCGCTACCAGCGTTTCTCTCGCCTGTTCCTCGGCGCCGCCGTCGACCTTGACGAAACCTACGAGTGGGGAAAGCAGCAGCTGGCGGAGATCATCGCTGAGCAGGAGTCGATTGCGGAGCAGTTGTACGGCCCCGGCGTGAGCGTTGCAGAAGCGATGGAGCGCCTCAACAACGATCCGGCCCGCCAGCTCCACTCCACCGCTGAGCTGCGCGAATGGATGCAGACAACAGCGGACGCGGCGATGGACGCCGTCGCCGGAACCTACTTCGACATCCCCGAACCGATGCGCACCATGGAATGCATGGTGCTGGAGGACGGCACCGGTGGCATCTACTACACCGGCCCCACCGACGACTTCTCGCGGCCCGGCCGCATGTGGTGGTCCGTGCCCGCGGGGGTCACCGACTTCGCCACCTGGCAGGAAAAGACCACGGTGTACCACGAGGGCGTTCCCGGCCATCACCTCCAGGTGGGCTTTGCCACCTACCTGCGCGAAAATCTCAACGACTGGCGCCGCAACGCCTGCTGGGTCTCCGGGCACGGCGAAGGATGGGCGCTCTACGCCGAACAGCTGATGGCCGAACTCGGCTTCCACGAAGATCTCGGGGACCGCATGGGCGTGCTCGATTCCATGCGTCTGCGCGCCGCACGCGTGGTGGTTGACCTCGGCGTTCACCTCGGCAAGGACGCGGGCGAGTATGAAGGCGGCAAGTACGGCACGGGGCCGTGGGATCACGAGTCGGCGTGGAAGTTCCTGCGCGACAACGTGGCGATGGACCCCTCCTTCCTCTCCTTCGAGCTCGATCGCTACCTCGGCTGGCCCGGGCAAGCTCCCTCCTACAAGGTGGGGCAGCGCATCTGGAACGAGCTGCGCGACGAGGCGCGGGCACGGGCCGCGGCGGCGGGCGAGGAATTCGATATGAAGGCCTGGCACATGAACGCCCTCGCCGTGGGCTCAGTGGGCCTCGACGTGCTGCGCGAGGCCCTGGCGAAGTAGGTCGCCTCGCGAATAGTAGACCGGGCGCGAAAACTAGTCCGGCTGGCAAAGTCATGCTGGCAAAGTCCGGCCCGCCGTAGCAAAGTAGATCCCATGCAACCACTCTCCCTGATTCTGGCCAGCAAGTCCCCAGCGCGCCTACAAACCCTGCGCTCTGCCGGTATTGAGCCCACCGTGGTGGTCTCGGAGGTGGACGAGGATGCGGTCGTCGCCGGGGTGCGGGGCGGGGCAAGCGCACAGGTGCTGGCCCTCGCCACTGCCAAGGCGCGAGCGGTGTTTGAGCACGTGGCGGGTGGCACGCTCACGAGCGGCGCGGGTGGCGCGGCGAACCCGGGCGAGGGGCCCACAGGTGGCGGGCTCTCGGGCGGTGCAGGTGGCGGTCTCGCAGGGCCTAGCGGTGGTGAACCCGCAGCCGACCTCATCCTGGGCTGCGACTCGATGTTCGAATTCGACGGCCAGGTTGTCGGCAAGCCGCGCACCCCCGAGATCGCGCGCGAGCGGCTGCGTGCCATGCGCGGCCGGGCCGGGGTGCTACACACCGGTCACGCGCTGTTGCAAGGGCGCACCGGCGCCACGCTGAGCGCCGTCTCGCACGCTACCGTGCACGTCGCGGACATGAGCGACGCCGAAATCGACGCCTACATCGCAGCCGGTGAGCCACTCTGGGTGGCCGGATCATTCACCGTGGACGGGCTCGGTGGCCCATTCATCGAGCGGGTCGACGGCGACTACCACGGCGTGGTGGGCCTCAGCCTCCCCTTACTGCGAGCGATGCTGGCCAACCGGGGTCTGTCCATCACCCAGTTGTGGAGCACCGGGCTCAATCCTTCGGCGGTGCCGGCAGGCGGGGAGTTGGGCGACGTAGGGCGCGAATACCTCGAATCACGCCGCGTCTTCCGTCCCAAGCACACCGCCGATGGCTTCATTTACTGCTCGTGCGGCAAGCGGCACTGGGGGCTCGCGGGAGCCGCCGGGATCTGTGCCTTCCGAGATATCTCTGGGCGGCGCGAGGTACTGCTGCAATTGCGCTCCACCTGGTCGCACGGCGGCGGGACATGGTCCATTCCCGGAGGAGCCATCGAATGGGAAGAGGACTCACGCAGCGGCGGTCTGCGGGAGTTCTCCGAGGAAACCCAGCTCTACGACGTGGAAACTCTCGACGCCCACGTCGCCGACCACGGGGATTGGCGTTTCGTGACCTACGCGGGACGCTGCGCCCCGGACGCCGTCGCAATTCCGGACAAGGAATCGGACGAACTGCGCTGGGTGGACGTGGATGCGCTTCCCGAGAATCTCCATCCCGCTTTCGCTGCCTCGTGGCCCGAAGTCAAGGCCATGGTGCTCGCCGCGCCCGCCTAAATTTTCCTCCACGCGCGGCGGCTATGAAGGGGCTTCGAAAAGTATCTCCGAAATCCGGCACCCTGTGTACCCATGACACACGAGGTGCCGGATTTCGGAGATGGATTTCATATGGCACCGCTCACGATGAAACACGCTGTTTACATTCGGATCGGTAGGCTGTTGACCATGAGTGAGAATTTGGCTTGGGGCTTCGGCCTCGCAACGTCACGTCCCGACGGCACAGTGCTCGACTGCTGGTACCCACACCCGCAACTCGGCGCTCCCCCACAGGACGCGCAACCAGATCCGCTCCTCCTCTCCCTGGAGCGCGATGACGATATCCGCCACGTGCACCTGCGCATCATCAAGACCGTCATCGATCTGGACGAAGAGCCTCATGATTCGGCCGGCGCTTACCTGCGCCTCCACCTGCTCTCCTGGCGCTTCCTGGAGCCCAACTCGATCAACCTCGACGGCATTTTCTCCGTTCTGGAGAACGTCGCCTGGACCAGCCTTGGCCCTTGCTTCCTCGACGATTTCGAGGACACCCGCATGCGCGCCCGCGCCAAGACCAACGCCCCCGTGCGTATCCTCTCGGTGGATAAGTTCCCCCGCATGGTCGATTACGTCATCCCCTCCGGCGTCCGTATCGCTGACGGCAACAACGTGCGCCTGGGCGCATACCTCTCCGAGGGAACCACCGTCATGCACGCCGGATTCGTCAACTACAACGCCGGTTCACTCGGACGCGCAATGATTGAGGGCCGTGTGTCCCAGGGCGTTGTTGTAGACGACGGCGCTGATATCGGCGGCGGCGCCTCCACCATGGGCACCCTCTCCGGCGGCGGCCGCGAGAATGTGCGCGTTGGTAAGCGTTCACTTCTTGGCGCCAACTCCGGCCTCGGAATCCCCGTCGGCGATGACTGCATTGTGGAAGCCGGACTCTACGTCACCGCCTCCACCAAGGTCACCGTGCTGCCCAGCGGCGGCGTGGCACCCGGCCGCTCCGGCTACATCCAGGAGCCCGAGGTAGTTGCCGCCCGCATGCTCGCGGGTATGGACAACATTCTTTACCGCCGCAACTCGCTCAACGGCGCCGTGGAGGCCATCCCGCGCCCGGGAACCACCGGCACCGAGCTCAACAGCATTCTGCATAGCAACTGATTCAGGGAAGGCTCTCGCCTTCTAACCCAGATAGTGCACCGTATATGGTCATGACCCCTCGAAAAGTGGGTAAAAGTGGCCAATTCCGGTGCACTATTCTCATAAGGACGAGTACCCACTCAGCATTACTGATACCACATGTGGCCCGGTGGAATTTCCACCGGGCCACATGGCATTCGAAAGGTCCTACCGCAGCATCTCCTCGGCTCCGGTCATAAAATCTGTAAGAGACAGTCAATGAAGTCTCCGTATGAGTTTCCTTTATCCTTCAACCTCGTGACATTCTCGGGCCGCACAAGGGCATGAATGAATCGGTCGAAGACCTCACCAAATATGTCTCTGCTGCTCTCACTCACCGCAATCATGGCCACGAGCGATACCGGTTGGCCTCCCCAATCAAACGGCTCATCCGCCACGCATACCGCTATTCCTGATTGCAGCGCGTCCATCCGCATGGAATGAGGTATTGCCGCACCGCTGGGAAAGTTGGTTGGTGAGAGGCGTTCTCGCTCCATGACGTGGTCCAAGAACCGCTCGGTAACCAATCCATGATCTTCCATTGCACGGGCGAGAGTACGCAGCACGACGTCGCGCTCCTCGCCACCGTGGGAGTGGAGGAACAGCTGGGGATCAAACAGTCGCGTCAGATGCCCAACAACACGGATCCGCCTCTTGGCCTCAACGATCCCCAGAGCAGCTTCACGCACAGAAGCCAGTTCCTCGGGTGTCGGCAGGGACCCGAGGATCACCACAGGAACTCCGGGATCAGATTCCAGCGGAATCGTACTCACCACAAGATCGGCACTGGTGCCATTGATGGAGTGCGTGATGGACGTGTACATCTCCTCCACTTGCCCCAGGCCATGTATCGCTTCTTCAACAGAATGCTCCAGCGCCACGTGAATGTCGTAGTAACGCGGGACAACCATCGCTACCCGCACGTGAGAATCTTGGTCGTACATTGCTTGGAGACGGGCGCCAACATGAAAGGCGATGAGGGCAATCTCGTCTTCGGCGATCTCCACACCGGTGGCCTTTTCCAGCTGGTGGGCAATGAATACGGCGATCTCGAAAACGAGGGGGTGGGTGTTCTTGACGGACTGACCCGCGGGAATACGTGCGACGCGATTGTTGGAGGCACGGTCAACAAGGTTACGAATGTGCAGAGCCAAGAATCCAATAAAACGATCAGTCCCCAGATCGACAAGATAGTTATCGTTGACCAGTTGCACGATATCCGCGACAAGCTGCGAATAATCATCCTGAACAAAGAGCCGGAAATCCGAGTCCTTCATGTTGAGGGCATCCGCAGGAATCGCCTTCTGAACCAAGAGAAGACTGAGATAGGTGAGCTCCTGCGAAGGAAGAGTCACATTGAACTCACGTGCAACCAGCGCCGCGATCTTCTCTGTCGCATCACTGATGGGCCGTTCTCCCGCGTCAACAATGACATCAATGGGATGGCCCATGCGCACGCGATCAACCATCACCGCAATGTGTGCCACCAACTCTTCGGCGGCACCCTCATTGACATCGAATCCTTCCTGCCCCAGCAACTCCGACATGTTTTCCTTGAACTCCGGAAGCTCGGGGATCCCCAGGAGGGAGGCGAGTTCCCGCAGGTCAATAAACTGATGGCGAGTCGCCGCGGCGTCGGTGAGAAGGCGGCGCATAAGCCGTCGTCGATCAGGCTCGGAGCCTTCCAACGAAACAAACTCGTGGTTGCGGCTAATCCTCAGATTGAACTCGGCCAGCAGTGCCCGGTCCTTTGTCAGATCCGCTTCAATCGTAGATTCCGACACGAACAGCTGGTCGGCGAGGTCATGAATACTCAGCGCCGACTCCGCCGTCGTCAATAACCGCAGAATGTAGGCAACCCGTTCGCTCGGGCTTCGAAACCAGGGGCCCTGCCGCGAGCGCAACGGACCCTTCGGCAGGTTCCCTCGGGTCTTGAGGCGATACCCGGCCCGCGAGGACTCGACGATATCGCCATATTCGCGATTGATGAAGTTGACGTAGGCGCGCACCGTTCGTGTGGACACGCCGAGATGTTGCGCCGCGGCGGCCGCGGGCAACGGGCTCTCCCCCTGATCAAAGAGAAGAGACAGAAGATCCTCACGGCGACTCATGGCGCTGACCCCCTGCCCGAGGTTCTGCCCCGGCAACCAATTCCTCGGCGTCACGGCCGGCCTCCCGATACTGGGCGGCAATCCAGGCGATCACTGCCGGGTAATCCACCGTAGAGAAGTCGGACGTATCCACCTCGATCATTGGCCCCAGCGTAAAGGTGTCGTAGCCTCGGGTGGTACAGCGCCGCACGAATTCTTCGCGCGTCAGCAGGCCGGGAGCTTGGGACCTGTCGGGGCAGGTGTCTCCCACGTGATAGCGGTGGGAGATATGTGCCAGGTGCCGGCTGTCATCCAGATCTCGGCGGCGCTGGCGCTCATACAGCACATCGAGATCAGCCGTCATTCGCACGGTGACCGGACGGTAGCCGTGGGCTGCACAAAGACGCTCCAGCTCCGGCCGCTGCTTATCGCTGAAGGGGTAGTCGGCGATAATCCGTTCGGATCGCTCCATGGACTGCTCGATGAGACTGAAGAATTCAGACAGTGCTCCCCCATCCAACACGCGCTTCTCCTCCAGCGAATCAAATCCCTCCCTGTCCCAAATCACCTCTTTGATCGGGTCAATGGAAATCTCCGTAAAAGGACCGAGGGCTTCACACACAAGCTGGGACAGGCGGCTCTTTCCGGTGCCGGGAAGCCCAGCTATGAGCACCAATGCTCGGGCATACACGTCAACACAGCCTTTCATCGTGGGAGGTGGTTCCCGGGATCGTTACGGATCTCCGGGAACCACCCACCGTCATCATGAATGTGAGGGAACGGGACTCTTCATGAAGAGCCCGATCTTGTGTGCGACGACGTCGCGCACGGCGTCGTTACACGGGACGATGTTGTTTCGTAGCGAAGAGTTCACCGCGGTCTGGCCGAAGGTCTCCTTCGCCGTATTCGTCCAGCTCACCAGAAGCTCGGTTCCCACATTGAACTTCCTGATGCCGTTCGCGGTGAGTCGAGGGTAGTCGGCCTCGTTGACACCGGTTCCGCCATGAATCACCAACGGCTTGTCAATGACCGCATTGATCTCGGAGAGCAACTCGAAGTTCAACTTGGTCTTGCCGCGGAACTGGCCATGGTTCGTGCCGATGCTGATAGCGAGCGCATCGCAGTCCACCTCGGAGACGAAACGCAACGCCTCTTCGGGTTGGGTGTAACTCCCGGTCTCGTGACTGATGCCTTCTTCGGTTCCGCCGATGGTTCCGATCTCGGTCTCCACGGAAACGCCCCGCTTATGCGCGAACTCGATGACTCGCCGCGAAATCGCCACGTTCTCCGTGAATGGAAGAGCTGAACCATCAAACATCACCGACGAGAATCCGGCGTTGATCGCGTCGCGAATATCATCGAGATTCGTTGCGTGGTCCAGGTGAAGGGCCACATCAACGATGTCTTCCTCCGCCATGGAACGGCACACCGCCACCAGATTCTTCATCCCCACATAACGGGCAGTTCCCGGTGAAATCTGGATAATGATGGGAGCGCCCAAATCGCGAGCCGCACCGATCATGGCCGGAACCATCTCCAGGTTATGAGCGTTGAATGCGCCGACGGTGTACCCCAGACGCGTCGCTTCCGCGAGCATGGGGATCATTGATTGGTACATAGGTACGTCCTTTCAGTATTTTGACCGCATGATGCGCTTGGACAGGTCCATGAGCTGGTCCAGCTTTCGGGTCCAGCCTTCGATGGCGGCGTTGTCCTTCGCGTGAGCACTCTCAGACAGCTTCGTGTTGTAGAGGGTGAGGAGCCCGTTGTAGGCAGGTCCAAACCGCTCCATCACCGCGAGGCTCTCCTCGTAGTACGCGATTGCCTGGTCGATCTCGCCGCGGCCTTGCGCCTCGTCGGCGAGCTTGTCCAGCTCATCCGCGCGATCTTCCGGGGTGAGGTCACCTGCGGCGGGTGTTGGTGAGGCTGGTGTAGGTGCACCGGGCGTGGCGCCGTCGTCGTCAATCTCAGAGCCACTCACCAGAGGTGACATCGGCGCCGAATCAACGGGCTGTGGCGTGGCAGCAGGCTTTTTCCTTCTGAAGAATCCCATTGTTTGCTCCCTAGAAGGCCTTCATGATGGGACCGACGACGTAGGCGAAGAACAGCGCGGCCACGATGGTGTCGGAGTCGGTTGCGGACAGGCTGGGGAAGCCCAGGTTGAGGAACGTGGTCACCAGCAGGGCGGGCAACAGCGTGATGAAGAGACCGTGCGCAACTCCGCCGATGATTGCTCCGCGTCGGCCACCGACTACGTTTCCGAAGATTCCCGCGGTACCGCCGGCGAAGAAGTTCGTCAGCATGCCCGGCACAATGACCGCGAAACCGATGAGCGGCAGCGTGAACATCGCGATCACCGAACCGATCGTTGTGGTGATGAAACCGACGATGACGGCATTCGGGCTGTAGGGGAACAGCACCGGACAATCGAGTGCGGGCTTGGCATTGGGCACAAGCTTCATCGAGATGCCGCGGAAGGCGGGGACGATTTCTCCCAGGAGGAGCCGTACACCGGCCATGAGCACGTACACACCCACAACAAACTGAATAGCCTGCAGGAAGGCAAACATCATGTAGTTGAGGCTTCCGGCGTCCTCGGCAACTACCTCGGGGCCCGCGAATCCGGCGGTGATGAGGTAGAGCGGAATCATGACGACGGCGAGGGACATGTAGGTGTCCTGCAGGAACTCCAACGAGCGGGGAAGCTTGAGTTCTTCGACCGATGGCTGCTTCTCCACGTTGCGCTTGCGCACCAGCCAGGCCACCCCGGCTTCAAAGAGGTAACCGACGGTGCAGAAGTGTCCCAGCGCAATCGCATCGTTGCCGATGATCTTTCGCACGATCGGCTGAGCGAGAGCCGGCATGGCCACGGCAAAGATACCGCCCACAATGCTTGCGGTGACGATGAGCCACACACCGCGCAGGCCAGCCGCGTAGCCGAATACCACCGTCATCGTGGCCATCCACAGAATCGCCTGACCGGTGAGGAAGATGTACTTCCACTTGGTGAAGCGCGCCAGCAGGATGTTGACGACGAAGATTCCTAGGAAGGCCAACGCAATCTGGCCTCCCAGGCCAAGATCGTTGGTAGCGAATCCATTGACTGCCTCGATACTCGGGACGATGCCCGTCATATTGAAGGCGGCTTCGAACATCCTCCCGAAGATGATCAGTGTCTGGACGAGAATTCCTGAGCCCGCGGCGAGAACGCTGAACCCCAGCAACGTCTTGAAGGTACCGATGATGACTTCGCCGGTGCCCTTGCGCTGCAGCAGCAAACCGAGCATCGCAATGAGAGCGATAACGATTCCCGCCTGGGTGAAGACGTTCGAGATGATCCAATTGACCACACTCATGCTGACTGCTCCTTCTGCCTCACGACCGGCAGCAGCTTCTCCCCAATCTCGTTCTGATCAACGATGTTGCGCAGATAGACGAACGAAATCGACGGGTCCAGCTCGTACTTGTCGATCTGGGATTTGAAGTTCTCCGCCGACACCACGATGTCCGCTCTGACACCGGGCACGGAGGAAATTCCCTCGTGCTGCAGGTTGGCGTTGACACCGGCTTGGCGGAGGACTTCCTCGGCCTCCATCTGGCACGCCAGGCTGCTGCCAAGGCCCGCACCGCAAATGAAATAGATTGTTAGGCGCTTAGCCATGTTGTTCTCCTTGTGAGTGTGCGCGTTCTGCTCGCCACCGGGCGAGTCAGGCTACTTCGCGCAAGATCTGTTGAAATTCCGCAATAGTGGATGCGGCTGCGAGCCGTGCGACCCGCTGCGAGTCCGAAGCGATCGAGACGAACGTTTTCAAGGCGTCCATGTGCGATCGGTTGTCCGTTGCCGCCAGACAAAAGACAACCGACACCGGGTCGTTCTCGGCGTGGCCAAAATAGACCGGTTCAGCCAACGTCATCACGCTCATGGCCTGGCGGTTCACAGCCCCATCTGACCTGGCATGAGCCAAGGCGATGTGCGGAACCAAGACGATGTAGGGTCCGAATTCGTCCACTGCCTTGATCATTGAATCCACATACGCTGGCATGATTGATCCATCGGCAATAAGAGGGGCCGCCACTGCTGAGATTGCCTCGCGCCAATCCCCAACGACCTGATGAAGAATCACCCTGTCGTCCGTAACGAGCTCCGAAAGTGCTGCCATGTCAGTCCCTTCTGGCACAGGACCGTTCCATCGTGCCGACTTCTCCGTCCACACAGGTAAAGGTGCGTCCTTGCCACTTTCCGTATGAGTTATGCGACTGCACGTTATTCCTGCGCTGCCGCATCTCCAGTATCCGAATTTCCCTCCCGGCTCTTCCAATAGCTTTCTTTCCGCGATCCCCATTGATGGCGGAAGAGAAATATGTGGGAGGGTTTGCGGGAAGGTTCTCGATGAACATAACCGCTGTTACAGACACCGATCCAGACAAAGGAGGGCCCCGGTTTCTGAACGTTCAGAAACCGGGGCCCTCCCTGACGCAAGCGGCCAGCCACTTGTGGTGCGGCGCCGTCGTCGTTAAAACTACAGGCGCTTGTTATCCAGATCGAAGGAGATATCCACCATCGACTGCTTCTCACGCTGCTGACGCGGAACCCACTGGCGCTCGACGTGGCCGGTGTACACCTGGCGCGGGCGCCCGATCTTCTGCGCGGGATCAGCGACCAACTCGCGGTACTGGGCAATCCAGCCGGGCAGGCGACCAAGCGTGAACAACGGCGTGAACATCTGCGTGGGGAAGCCCATCGCGCTGTAGATGAGGCCGGTGTAGAAGTCGACGTTCGGGTAGAGCTTGCGCGAGACGAAGTAATCGTCCGAAAGTGCCGCAGCCTCCAGCTCCTTCGCCATGTCAAAGAGCTGGTTGTCGCCACCGAGGCGATCCAGGATGTCGTCAGCCAGACCCTTGACAACCTTGGCGCGCGGATCGAAGTTCTTGTACACGCGATGGCCGAAGCCCATCAGCTTGACGTTGTTCTGCTTATCCTTGACCTGCTGAACGAAGGTCTTGACCGGGACGCCCGAATCGCGGATCTGCGTGAACATGTTGAGCACGGACTCGTTCGCGCCACCGTGCAACGGGCCGGAGAGCGCGCCCACGCCACTGGATACAGCCGCGTAGATGTTGGCTTCGGAGGAACCAACCAGACGCACCGTGGAGGTGGAGCAGTTCTGCTCGTGGTCGGCATGCAGGATGAAGAGCTTGTCCAGCGCATTGACAATCGTGGGGTCGATCTCCTGCATCTGGTAGGGCAGCCCGAACGTCATGCGGATGAAGTCCTCGGTGAAGGAACGCGAAGCATCCGGGTAGAGCAACGGAAGGCCCGTGGCGCGCTTGGCGATGTAAGCGATCATCGTGGGGACCTTGGCCAGCAGCAGGGTGGTGGCCAGATCCAGCTGAGCCGGATCCTTGGGGTCGATCGTGTGATCGTAGTAGGTGGCCAAGCCAGCCACGCCGGACTGCAGGATCGACATCGGGTGGCCGCCCGCGGGGAACGCGGTGAAGAACGCCTTGAAGTCCTCATGCAGCAGCGTGTGCCGCTTGATACGGCGAGTGAAGAGCGCGAGGGCCTCCGGATCCGGGAGCTCACCATAGATGAGAAGATAGGCAACCTCAAGGAACGAACAGTTGGCAGCCAG
This sequence comes from Ancrocorticia sp., assembly GCA_047602305.1. Taxonomy (GTDB): domain Bacteria; phylum Actinomycetota; class Actinomycetes; order Actinomycetales; family Actinomycetaceae; genus Ancrocorticia. Next base: position 3,282,237 of record JASGHO010000001.1, on the reverse strand, counting down.
CTGCTCGATCGGGTATCCGCGGTAGCGCAGAATGCCGACATCGCCATCGATGTAGGTGATCTCCGATTCGCACGACGCCGTGTTCGTAAAACCGGGATCCAGCGTGACCGTACCGGTGGACGACAGCATCTTATCGATGCGGAAACCATCCATGCCGATACTCGCCTTGTGGCGGGGAAGCTCTAGGGTCGTGCCATCTACGGTCAGTTCCGCAGCGCCAATGTTAGCGTTTTCCGTCACTGAAACCTCCTTCTGCAGGCGGTTGCGCCTGTGGGGATTCACGTGTGTTGGGTCTGATCGTGCGCCCATTCACACTTTCTCTCTACGTCAAGATACTACGAATTGCGTTTCCCCCGCGTTTCAGTTCGCGGTTTTGGGCAGCCCGGAGTGGTGGTGAATGGGCCTCTGAGCAGCGAAAATAGGGAAATGTCCGCTGTCTGCGCAAATTCGATCAAGTCGTAACAAAAGTAATTTGCTCACTGTTTTCCGGAAACCGCCCGGGGAACGGGGCCCTACAGCAAGCGCGGTATCCGGTGGCGATGGCGGTGGCGATGAGGCGTGATCGCGCCGGATGATCACACCGAAAGTCCGGAGCCGTCCTTCATGAAGTAGCGAGAGTGAGTTCTCTTGACGTCATCTAGGCTATTGGCAGTAATGCTAACGATCTCGACGTCCGGGTCTTCGTTCTCGCGTTCCAAGGCGAACCGCTTTCGCAGACCATCGAATGAGTCCTCGAAAGGAAACACCTCGTAGGCACCGCTCTTGCGGTGGCATTTAATTACGAATGCACGCATTGCGCCACCTACAGCTGCTGCTGGAGCTCCGGCATGCGCTTGACCGCTTCGGCGATCGCGGCGTCCGTGGCGGTGAGAGAAATCCGCACCCGGCCCTTGCCTGCTTCGCCATAGAAATCACCGGGAGCCACGACGATGCCCAGGCGCGAGAACGCGTGCACCAGGTCCCAGCCGCTCGCCTTGCCCGCCCGGTCCGCGACCCACAGGTAGAGGCCAGCAACGGACTTCTCGTCATTGACGAGGCCCGCGGCATCCAACACACCCTGCAAAGCCACGCGGCGCTGGCGGTACACCTCGCGCTGCGCGGCCACATGCGTCTCGTCGTCCAAGGCCACCGCCATGGCGTGTTGCACCGGGTTCGGCATGAGGAATCCGGCGTGCTTGCGCACCTCGGTCATGGCGGCGATCCGCTCGGGGTCACCGGCGATGAAGGCGGTACGGTAGCCAGCAATGTTGGACTGCTTGGAAAGCGAGTAGAGGCAGAACAGGCCCGTCAGGTCGCCGTCGTTCACGCGCGCGTCAAGGATCGACGGGACATCGTCGACGTCCCAGGGAAGCATCGCGTAGCACTCATCAGAGGCCACGAGAACGCCGTGCTCTCGCGCCCACGTCACCACGGCGCGCATCTGCTCCACGTTTAGAACATGGCCGTCCGGGTTGCCGGGCGAGTTGATCCACAGCAGCGAAACATCGGTGGGCCAGGTGGAAGGATCCGCATCGGTGTCCACCGCAACCGGGCGCGCACCGGCCAGCCGCGCGCCGACATCGTACGTGGGGTAAGCGGCACGCGGGAAGGCAACCGTGTCACCCGCACCCAAACCGAGAAGAGCGGGCAGCAACGCCACCATTTCCTTCGAGCCGATGGTCGGCAGCATCCCGACCCGCGCTCCCTCCGGCAAACCGCGGTAACGCACGAGCCAGCGGCCGATCGCCCCGCGCAACTCGGCGGTGCCGATGGTCAGCGGGTAGCCGTGGGCGTCACTGGCCTCGGCCAGCGCGTCCTGGATGAAGGCGGGAACCGAATCGACGGGAGTGCCGATCGTCAGGTCGACGACGCCACCGGGGTGGGCGGCCGCAACCTCACGTACGGGAATCAACAGATCCCAAGGAAAATCCGGCAAATCGTTGCTGTAAAGGGGCATGTTTCTCGGCTTACCTGGTTGCTCGGTTATTCGGCGTTCTGGGGAGGAAGTGTGGTGATGTAGGGATGATCCGTGCCGGTGGCACCGGTGCGCGCGGCGCCGCCCGGGGAGCCGAGATCCTTGAAGAAGTCCACGTTGACGTCGTAGAAAACGCTCCACTCGTCCGGAACATCATCCTCGTAGTAGATCGCCTCGACGGGGCACACTGGCTCGCAAGCTCCGCAATCCACGCACTCGTCCGGGTGGATGTACAACGTGCGATCACCCTCGTAGATGCAATCGACTGGGCACTCGTCCACGCAGGCGCGATCCTTCACGTCCACGCAGGGCAGAGCGATGATGTAGGTCATGGCACTTCCTTCCTGTTCACCAATACGTTATCCCTAAATCGGTGCGCGTGCGCACCTTGCGCAGTGGCGTACGGCATGGCGCTCGTCTCACGCGGAGAGCGCTCACCCGGGCCAAACCACCCGTCACGCACGCCGATTCGACACACTCACGAAATCCATCTCCGAAATTCCGCACCCTGCGTACCCATGACACACGAGGTGCGGGATTTCGGAGATACTTTTCAGCGATACGGGAACCGCACCTACTTCTTACAGGTGACACCCCACACCGGCTCGTAGGTCCACTCGTAGCTGCCGGATTCTTCCTCGTTGACAACCCCGTCGTGGGAGACTGTGCGGCTCACCGTGACGCTGAACCCGGGGTTGCCCGGGGGCGAGGGCTCGCAATCCCAGTTGGGGTTGTTCTTGGTGGTCGCTTGGACGACGCCGTACGGCCCGATGGTTTCTGTCTCAACGTCCCAGTACTTGGTGGACCAGAGCTGGGAGTGGACGTAGCCGTCGTCGTCCACCCAGGTGTCGATCATCACGCCGTAGGGGGTGTTGTTGGTCCAGCGCATGTCGATGGTGTCCTCCCACAGGGTGGCCTCGCGGCCCATGGGATAACGGTCGAAGTACTTGGTGTGGGGCTGATGCTCGACGTCAGTGAGGCCGGCCAGATAGCCGATGTTGAACATGTTGGTGGACAGCTGCGAGAGGCCGCCGCCCATCGCCGTGCTGTTGAAACCATTGACGACGACGCCCGAAGCAACGTACCCGTACTCCTCCTCGATGGGGCCGAGCGCATCTTCCAGGGAGAAGGTCTCCCCCGGCTTGACCAGCGTGTTCGTCAGCTTCTCGGTGCCCACGATGAGGTTCGTTGTGCGGACCGGGTCGGAGGTGTAGGGGGTCTCGATCTCGGACACCACTTCTTTGATGCCGAGTTCCTCGGCGTCCGCGGTGGTGAATGCTGCGGGAACCGCGGTGGGGGCGATCTCCACCGTACGGTCCTTGCCCGTCACCTTCTCGGCGATGCTTGCCGCGAGGGCGGCGTCATCAATCCCGACGCCGTCCTGCGAGGGAGTGATCGTGGGCGTCGTGTGATCGACGATGGCGATCGTGGCGTCCACGCCGGGCTTGAGAACCTCCGGAGCGGCCTTGCGAATGATGTCGCCGAGGTTGGCCCCATCCACATTGAGTGCGAGCTTGCCGTCCTTCTCCGCGAAGGTGGCGGCGGCTGCCAGCTGCTCGGGTGTGAGTTCGACGGAATGGCCGTCAATCTTGACGGTCACCTTATCAGCAATGAGTGGCTCGGCCAGGTCCTTCTGTGCCTTCTCCGCGGCTTCGGTGGTGATGGTCGGTTCCACGTCCTCGACGGGAAGCGCGATGGGCTGAGCCAGCGAGAATACCTCGGTGGAGAGGATCTTTTCAGCCTCGTCCACCTTGAGTTTCGTGCCCTTCTCGGCCGGAGTCACCGCAGGTTTCGCGTCCTTGTAGGCGAGCACGGCATTGACGGGCGCCACGTCGGATTCCTTGGCGAGAGTTTCTACAACGCTCGCCAGCTGCTTCTCATCGTAGCTAATGACCGGGTCCACGGCCTTGCCGCCGGTAATATGCGCCCACAGCAGGCCGGGATCGAGAGAGAAGCCGACAACCGAGTCAACAGAAGCTTCCTTGTCAATCACCAGCGAGTAATCGGAAGGGTTAATCGCCCGTTCCTTACCGTCAGCTGACGCGACAACCTTGATCGGAGCGCTCGCCAGGTCCGCGACACCCTCCTCCAACGCGGCGATAGCACTCGGGCGGTCCAGGCCACCCAGGTCCACACCGGCAATCGTTGTCCCGGCCGGCACGCGATCCGCAAAGTAGTATGCGCCGCCCAGATAAGCTCCGACGACGACGGCCGCCACCCCCGCGCTCACCCACGGCCAGCGCTTGCGGCCCTGCGTTTCGGGGGCTGCTTCGGTTGCTGCTGCTTCCGATGCTGGAATCGCGGCAGCTTCGGCTGCTAGAGCCGTCGTTTCAGTGGTCGGCACCGTAGCTTCGGCGACGACGACGGCCGGCGCAGCCTCCTCGGGCTGCGTTTCAGTAGCATCGTCACTGTTCACAGTCTCGGGCAACTCCTCAGGAGCTGCACTCTGCGAACCTGTTGGATCTTGCGACACGGTCACCCTTCCGTTCCTGAACAAGAGACTTCGCCGACGGGGCCATACCCTATCGGCGAAGTCTCCAAGTTCTCACAATTCTACCGGCGCGGGTTGGTTGCGGGCCGCGGCCCAGCGCACACACCACACGTGGGGTTGCCCACCTCGCACCTACGCTTTGCTGACTAGTCATCATTAACGACGGCGCCGCCTACTTAAACCTCAGCGCACGAACTCGCCTGTACAGAGGTCGAGAACGTGCGCTAAACGTTTTCGTGAGGAAGCAGAACGGTGGCACCCGTCTACTTGCGCGCCCCGCGCCCCGGGCGTGCCCGCACGAAAGCTGCGGGCACGAGCGTGCACAACGGCGCCGCGATGAGCCAGGCTTGGGAAGCCCACATATATACGGACATCACGGTGTCGTTGTGCGGAGGTGACGAGAGTAGATAGAAAGTCACGATGGTCACGGCCAGCGCGTAGCCGAGCCACACGCTGTTCTTGCCCAGTTCAAGAAGGAACCAAGCGCCCGATCCCACGATGGCTGCGGCGAGCACCAGTCCCACCCAGGGCAGGTCAACCGGCCCTGGGTAGACGACGCAGCCGAGGACTCCCACAAGGAGTCCCACAACTACACCGATAAGGACGTGAAGTGCTCGCATGGCCAGAAGTTTACTTCTTGGCGCGTGCGGCGCGGTAACGCTCCACCTGGTTGAGGATGAGCTTGCGGATGCGCACGGCTTCGGGGGTAACCTCGATGCACTCGTCCTCGGCGGCGAACTCGATGGACTCTTCCAGGGTGAGCTTGCGCGGCGCCTTGAGCTGCTCGAACACATCGGCGGTGGCCGAGCGCATGTTCGTCATTTCCTTGGCGCGCACCACGTTGACGTCCATGTCCTCGTCACGCGGGTTCTCGCCCACAACCTGGCCTTCGTACACCTCGGCGCCGGGCTCGACGAAGAAGATGCCGCGGTCCTCCAGGCGCTGCAGCGCGAACGCCGTAACCTGGCCCTGACGGTCAGACACCAGCGAGCCGGTGGCGCGCGAGGTGATCTCGCCCATCCACGGGGCGTAGCCCTCGCCGATGGAGGAAGCGATGCCAGTGCCGCGGGTCTGGGTGAGGAACTGCGAACGGAAGCCAATCATGCCGCGCGAGGGGACGATGAACTCCATGCGTACCCAGCCCGAGCCGTGGTTTGCCATGGTCTCCATACGGCCCTTGCGGGCGGCCATCAGCTGGGTAACGGCGCCGAGGAACTCCTCGGGGACGTCGATGGTGGTGCGCTCGATGGGCTCGTGGCGCTTGCCGTCGATCTCCTTGGTAACAACCTGCGGCTTGCCGACGGTCAGCTCGAAGCCCTCGCGACGCATCTGCTCCACCAGGATGGCCAGTGCGAGCTCGCCACGATCCTGGACTTCCCACTGGTCCGGGCGATCGGTGGGCAGCACGCGGATGGACACGTTGCCTACCAGCTCGGCATCCAGACGATCCTTCACCTGACGTGCGGTGAGCTTGTGACCCTTCACCTTGCCGGCGAGCGGCGAGGTGTTGATACCGATGGTCATCGAAATGGCCGGATCATCCACGTGGATGGGCTTGAGCGGGCGCGGATCCTCGGGATCCACCAGCGAGTCACCGATGGTGATCTCCGGGATTCCGGACACGGCCACGATGTCACCAGCATGCGCGGTCTCCGCCGGAACACGCTCCAGGCCCTTGGTGGCGAGCAGCTCGGAGATGTGCACCTTGGTGACAGTGCCATCGTTACGATGCCAGCCCACCCAAGCGCCCTTCTTCAGCTCGCCCGAGTAAACACGCGTGAGCGCAAGGCGGCCAAGGAACGGCGAGGCGTCAAGGTTGGTCACCTGAGCAACCAGCGGGGCGTCCTCGTTATACTCGGGGGCCGGGATGTAATGGAGGATCGCCTCGAAGAGCGGCTCCAGGTTCTGGTTGGCGGGCAGCCCGCCGTCCTCGGGACGCACGGTATCGGCGTAACCAGCCTTGGCGGCGCAGAAAATGATCGGGATCTCGAGAAGGTTGTCCAGGACGTCATCGTCCTGCTCATCCAAATCAGAGAAGAGAGAAAGCAGCAGGTCCTGCGCCTCGTTGACGACCTCGTCGATACGGGCGTCCGGGCGGTCCACCTTGTTGACCACGGTGATGACGGGCAGGCCGGCTTCGAGCGCCTTGCGCAGCACGAAGCGGGTCTGCGGGAGCGGGCCCTCGGAGGCGTCCACGAGTAGCACGACGCCGTCGACCATCGAGAGGCCGCGCTCGACCTCGCCACCGAAATCGGCGTGGCCGGGGGTGTCGATGACGTTGATGGTCACGCCGTCGGGCGCGCCGAACTTGGCGGCCGAGGGGCCCATGTAACGGATTGCGGTGTTCTTGGCGAGAATGGTGATGCCCTTCTCGCGCTCCAGATCGCCCGAATCCATGACTCGCTCGCCCGTCTTCTCCACGGTAGCGCGCTCGCCGAAGGCCCCTCCCTGCCACAACATGGCATCAACGAGGGTCGTCTTTCCATGGTCAACATGGGCGACGATTGCGACGTTACGTAGATCTTTGCGGGTGCTCACAGATGAATTCCTAGGGGTCTGGCACCCCACGCAAGCGCAATCTAAGCGCAAACTGTCCTGAGGCGCTCCTTTGCACGGGCGCTCATGCGCCGCAAGTGGCAAGTTTACGCGCGTGGCGGGCCGCGGAGAACCTCCGGAGAGCGTGAGATGCGACAATTGCGCGGCCAGATGGTGGCGCATTGCCTCGCTCGCGTCATCTTGGATGACGACGAATCCCGATTACGTGTATAGCGCTGGCCAGGTTCGTCGTATCGAGGAGAATGCACGGGCTTCCCGTTCCTAAGTGGGCACCACAGCGTTCTCCGTGCCGTATAAGGCATACAGATCGCTGTGGTGCCCATTTAGGTTTGAGTTCCGTTGTGGATTTTGTTGTCAGGAGCTTGGTGTTCGCAAGTGAATGGACTCGGGCCAACAGCGACCAAACGAAAAGCATCCTAGCGACCAAACGAAAGGCAACCTAGCGACCAAACGAATATTGATGCGATAATTTCCTTATGAATGCAACACAAACTCCCCTAGGAAGGTTTCTCCCACGCCACACTCAGAATGCGATAGAAGAGGCTTTGGAAGACACGCGTGTTGTGCTGATTGTCGGAGCGCGCCAGTGCGGGAAGAGTACTTTGGTTCGTCAAGTGACATCAGGTCAGGACGCTATCCTGCGCAATCTGGACCAGGCAACTGTTAGGCAAGCGGCCGAGTTCGATCCAGAAACCTTCGTGCGGGAGTCAGGAATGCTCGTTATTGACGAGATTCAGCGCGTTCCGGAGCTACTTCTCGCGATCAAGAGCGTCGTAGACGAGGACCAGCACCCCGGGCAGTTCTTGTTGACGGGCTCTGCTCGCCTACTGGGAATGCGAGGAGTCCCAGACCTTCTACCTGGAAGGGTGGAGACGATAGAACTCTGGCCTCTTTCGCAGGGAGAAATTGACGGGAGCGGTGACGGATTCATTGATGCCATTTTTGAGTTTGGGCCCGAATTTCGGCATCGCAGCACCGAGGACCGGCATGGATATATTGATCGGGTCATACGAGGCGGGTTTCCCGAAGCTGTCGCAAGGCAGGGCCGCCGCCGTGAGGCGTTCTTCGACAACTACGTATCGGACATCATCAACCGGGACGTCATCCAGCTGTCGGAGATTGAACGTGGCCCTCAGATGCGGACCCTTGTTCGCCTTCTGGCGGCGCGGGCCGGCGGGCTGCTGGTACCAGGTTCCCTAACCGGCGATCTGGGGTTAACGAGACCAACAATTGATCGCTACCTCGGCCTCTTGGAGGAAGTCTTCCTCATCAAGCGTGTTCCTGCCTGGTCGCGCAACCTGAGTTCTCGGGCGATATCCACCCCCAAGGTATGTTTCGTTGATTCCGGAATCGCGGCGAACCTCTTGGGGCAGGATATACGTGGTCTTGCCAGGCCGGATTCTCCTTTTGGCGGCATTCTCGAAAGCTTTGTCTCGATGGAACTAGCTCGTCAGCTCACGTGGTCGCAGACACGTGCCGAGATGTTCCACTATCGAACCAAGGACAAGGTGAAGGTAGACATCGTTCTGGAGGACCGACGAGGAAGGGTCGTCGCCTTCGACGTCAAGGCTTCATCCACAGTCCGCCCCGACGACTTCCGTGGCATCAATCATCTAGCCACGCGGCTGGGCGACGATCTCGTGGTTGGCGTCGTCCTGTACACAGGAACCGAGACTCTAGCATTTGGCCCGAAGAACATCGCCGTGCCGATCGCCGCACTGTGGGAGTCCGGCGCTCAGTAGTTTCGCGGTGCACCCCGTCAGCCCGCGAGCACTACAAAGGCGGCTCTTGCTCTTCTCCGCCCCGAAACTCCCGCAACGCCCTGCTGGATAGGGCCACAAAGGCGAGAAGCACGAGACCCGCTCCCGCGATGGCCAATGTTGGCCCTCCACCGATCTGGTCAGTGAGGATCCCACCGACGAGGGGCCCAATTGGCGCAAGTCCTCTGGCAACAACGGTGATCAACCCGCCCACTCGTCCGAGCATGTCATGAGGCACCATTTCGGCGGTGACCGCTTGACTCGCAATATTGAGGGCAGGGGTCGTTACGGAGAAGACGACGAGAGGCACGGCAACCACCATCGGTGGTAGCGGAAGCGAAGCCAGAAGTAGGCAAACACCGAATACCGCCGGAACGGAGATCGCGAGCATTCCCGGAGGTATGCGGCTCGTCAATCGCCCCGAAGCCAACGCCCCAATGAGGCCTCCGACACCGATAGCGCTCAGCACAAAACCGGTTGTGGAGGCATCGCTTCCGAGGGAGCCAAGGTGGGCAATCATCGGAATGTAGGACATCCCTCCGAGAAGGTTCATGCCCATGATGACGAGGATGACTTCACGCAGGCCTTTCTTTCGCACCAACCAGATGAAGGCCGCGTGAGCAGAGGAGACCATTCCCCGCGGCTCATCTTCCCGCACCTCCGCTTCGGTATTGGTTGGGGTGATCGGTCGGCGGGGAACTCGTGCACCTACGGTGCATAGCCATGCAACGAAGAAGCTAACTGTGTCGAAGATGAAAGGTAGGAACACGTTCAAGGTATAGAGAGCTCCACCCAGCGCAGGGCCAAGGAGCCTTGCTCCGTGTTGCCGCGCTTCTTCCCGAGAGTATGCCGTTCTCAATTGGACCCCTGGCACCACTCCCCTGATAGCAACATCTCGGGCTGGATGGAGAAATGCCTGGCATGCTCCGTCAATGACGGCGAACACCACAAAGCTTGCAACGTGCACCCCTGAAATCAAGAGCACAGCGGTGAGCACCGCGGAATTCACCAGTTGCAAGAACTGGCAAATCTGGAGGATCTTTCGCCTATCCCATTGATCTACCCACACTCCCGCAGGAATCTGCACGATTATCATCGACGCAACAAGCAACGATGTCACCATGCCAGCGAGAGCTGCGTTGCCAGTGCTCGCGATCAACAACAGTGGTACGGCTACTCGCGTCAGTTCCGATCCGAGTGAGGACGCGGCGGAACCAATCCACAGGAGCTGGAACTGTCTGTTTTTTCCCAGAGGTACGGGTTCAGCCATGGTTCACGACCCTCCGATTTCACCGACCCAGTTATGAAGGATTTCCTTCATAACTATGAAGAGTATGCTTCACATTTCCTGTGGTCAAACTAGACTCATCCCATGAGTACTGAAGTGAGCCAGCCTGAACTGCTTCGAGCCATGGCACATCCGGCACGTTGGATGATCATTGAGGAGCTCTCCTCAGGGCGCTCCATTACTGCCACCCAAGCGGCGAAACTCGCCGGAATCACCCCCTCAGCGGCCAGCTATCACCTGCGCCACCTCGCAAAATCGGGGCTCGTCACGCCCCTTCAGTCTGATGACGGACGCGAACGGCCCTGGGCTGCTACAAGCAGAACTCCTGCCTTAACCATGCAACCGAGTGATCAGCTTGGGTCCGCAATGATGCAGAATCTCCTTGAATCAGTAGCCAGAACGCTCGGAACACCTCCACCCGGCTTCGATGACGCCAGACCCTGGCCCGCCGCCTTCAGTAAAGCCGAGCTGAGCCTCACCCCTGAGCAGGCCAAGGAGCTGCATCAGAAGATCCGAAACCTGATGGACGAGTACGAGGAAGCCCACACCAACGAGCAGACCGCCACGAACAACGAGACAGGCACGCGCAACGACCCAACTTTCACGTACCAAGCCTTCTGGATTCTCGGCGCGGTGGCTGATCGGGATTGAAGTTGGGTAGTGCGAGAATGGAAGTCATGAACACTGCCACCTACATTCTTCGCGGCCCCGCAACTCGCCTCTACGCATACCTTCTGTGGGCGCTGGCTGGTGTCGCGGTTATCTCCAGCTTCGGATACGGCGTTCGCGCGTTTGCCGCCACCGCTCTGGTATCTACTGTTCTCGCCCTCGTTGGTTGGTTGTGTTACTGGAATCCACGAGTCATTTTGAACGACGACGGCGTCACGATCATCAATCCGTCACGCACTTTCGAAGTCCCATGGGAAGCCGTGGAATCAGCCTCCGGCAAATGGGGGTTACAGGTAACGCCGCGGGAGCACAAGCCCATCCATGTGTGGGCGATCCCCGGGCGCGCAGGCATGAGTGACTCCTTCGCGAAACCGCATGTAGAGCAGGCTGTGGTGTGGGATGAGCATTCCGGAACAGAGAACCTCAAAGTGACGGCCGACAGAGCTGCAACCATCATCGAGATGCGTGCGGCGGAGTTGCGTGCCGAAAAGGCCACTGCACCAACTCAAGGTGCCACCGTTATGACCGTGCATCTCATTCCTTTGGGAGCGCTCTCTGTTCTAGCGGTTCTCGCCGCAATGCTCATGGCACTCTAGAACCTTAGATATACAAAGGAGGGGTGAACCTCGGCTCGAAAGCCGGAGGCTCACCCCTCCTTTGAACATTAGGTAGTCAGTAGTCGCTCATGGCGACGAAAGACCGAACTACTTGGCGAAACCGATGTTCTCAGCCGGGAACGACTCGAACGCGGTGGCGCCATAGTTCACAAGGTTCGCCGGAACAGAGGTGATGTTCGCGCGGTAGTAGAGCGGGAGGGTCATCACGTTGTCCCAGATGACCTTATCCACTTCGTTGGTCAGCTTGACGCGCTCCTCGCGGTCCGTCTCCGTGGCAATCTTCTTGACGTATTCATCAATCTTCGGATCGGAAAGGCCCGAGAAATTAGAATTGCTGCCCGGGGCGCCGTAGATCTGACCAACATTCGCCATCGGGTACGCGGTACCCTGCCAGGAGAAGGCAACAATCTCAAACTCACCGGCGGTGATACGGGTGAAGAAGTCCTCAGAAGTGGTGTCATCGAACGTGATCTTCACGCCGATATCCTTCATCTGGTTCTGCAGCATTGCACCCTCATTAGCAGAGGTCGGGGTGTCAGGTAGACGAAGGAACTTGAAGGCAAGCTCCTTGCCATCCTTCTCGTAATAGCCGGAAGTCTCGTTCAGCTCGTAGCCGAGGCCCTCGATGTCCTTCTTTGCACCCTCCGGATCGAAGTCAAGAGCGTTGTCCACGTAACCTTCCTGGTTAGGCATGAAGAAGTGGTTACCAAGGTGCATATCCATCTCGGCCGTCGGAAGGCCCGCGAGATCGGAAGCCGTGATGTCAGCGGTATTGATACCCTTCTGGATCGCCTGGCGCAGAGCCTTGTCCTCCAGCGCACCGGCGCGAGAGTTGAAGGTGAAGTGACGCCACTGCACGGAGGTGGACATGTAGAGCTTCGCATCAGTGCGCTTCTGCACCAGCTGGTAGGTGTCGGCATCGATAATCATGTCGACAACATCAAGCTCGTTGTTGGCAAAAGCCTGAGCCATAGCTGCAGCTTCGAGCGCCTTGAAGGTCACCTTGTCCAGCTTGGGCTCCTCGCCCCACCAGTTCGGGTTCTTCTCCATGGTGATGAGCTTGGCGGACTTGTCAATATCAGTCACCTTGAACGGACCGGTGAACCACTTGACGACCTCCATTCCGTCGCCCCAACCTTCATTGAAGGTCTTGGCATCCGCAAGACCAGCTGCGGGAGAGACGGTGGAGAAGTTAGCGGACCAATCCGGGTATGCCTCGGAGAAGGTAACCTTCACCTGGAACTCGGAATCGCCCTTCTCGATCTTCGAAATCTGGGTCCAGCCATCGGTGGACGCAGCCTCATAGCCTTCCTGGGTGCCACTGCTGGCCTTCCAGGTGGCGATGTAGTCGTCAACCGTGATCGGGGTGCCGTCGTTCCACACGGCCTTCTCGTTGAGGTTGATCGTCAGATCCAAGCCATCATCGGACATGGTGTAATCCGTGACGTATGCCGGGTTCGGCTCGAAAGAGGCATCCTCACCGTAGATCCAGTTAAGGGGACGGATGTACGGAGCCATCAAGGAGTTCAGATCATAATTATTACCAAGTGCACTGTCGCCGTTCCAGCTAGTCGGAAGGGCAGTGATGGCGAGACGGAGAGTACCACCGTCCTGAACGCTATCGCGCTCCGCCTTGGTGTAGTCCGAGCCGGGGAGCTCCTGCGAGGTGGACGAGGAGGACCCACCGTCCGAGTTGCTGTCGCCGCTGTTTGAGCACCCGCTCAGGGCGAGAGCGGCAACGGCCATCAATGCCATGCCAGCCCTACGAATATGCTTGGTTGTTCGCATATATGCGTTCCCTCCGTGTTCACCCATGCCCGGATGGCTAATGGGATTGTTCTGTGGTGTTGTGACCCATCCTACATATGTGTAACAAGGTCACGCGGCCGCCATTAGTCCTGATAGTTCCGTTGAAGGCCAAGAATTCGGTTGTCTGATGATCAGCTCTAGATAATCTGCAGTGCTCGCGGATAGTAACAGGCCACGTCGTGATCCATCGCTTCGCTTACGAGATCCGGATGACTCCCCTCGCAGCGTTTCTTCTCCTCCGCATTCAATCCCTCATACACGGGGCAGCGGGTGACGAAGCGGCAGCCCTTCGGGGGATTCGCAGGCGAAGGAAGGTCTCCCTTGAGTACTACACGGTGCCTGGTGCGTTCCTTTTCCGGATCCGGAATCGGGATCGCGGAGAGCAACGCTTGCGTGTAGGGGTGCCTTGGAGCTTCGAACACCGAGTCCACATCACCACTCTCCACGATCTTACCGAGGTACATGACGGCCACACGGTCAGCGATATGCCGGACAACTGAAAGATCGTGTGCCACGAACAGGTAGGAGAGCTTAAGGGTGGAGCGCAGCTCATCAAGCAGGTTGATGACTCCCGCCTGGATCGACACGTCGAGTGCCGCGACCGGCTCGTCCAAGATCAACAGCTTGGGTTCCAACGCCAGAGCACGTGCAATTCCCACGCGCTGTTTCTGTCCTCCTGAGAAGTGACGAGGGTATCGGTTGGCGTGCGCTGGCTCCAAGCCAACAAGGGCCATGAGTTCCTCGACACGACGAGGGATATCCTGCTTCGGCCATTCATTATGCTTGAGTGGCTCCGCGATGATGTCAAAGATCGGCATGCGCGGGTCCAAAGAAGCCATCGGATCCTGGAAGACAATCTGCATCTCGCCGCGAACTCGGCGCCGGTCCTTCTTTGACATATCTGCCACGGATTCACCCATGACAACAACGGTGCCCTCCTGCGGAGGAATCAGATCCAGTACCTGCATGAGAGCTGTGGTCTTGCCGCAGCCGGACTCGCCAACCAAACCAAGGGTCTCGCCCTCACGGATGTCCAATGAAATGCCATCCACAGCGTGAACCCAGCCCACCTGGCGCTTGAAAACCGCACCCTTCATAAGCGGGAAGGATTTCTTGACACCACTGAGGCGCAGGACTTCCTTGCGATTAGAACGGTCAACTCCGGGGAATGGCAGCGCAATGGTTTTCGGAGCCGGATAGATGTCTGAGAAATGAAGGTTACCCTGGCGAATCTCCTTGGCCCGGATACATGCGGCGTAATGATTTGAGTCGGCCGTCGGCACCAGAGTCGGCTCTCCATTCAGGCACGCATCCTTGACAATCGGGCAACGTGCCGCAAAAGGACAACCTCTAGGCTCGACCAGCATGGAAGGTGGGTTTCCTTCCACCGAAGCCAGAGCCGTTTCCTTGCGTTCATCCAAGCGTGGAAGCGATCCCAGAAGGCCAATGGTGTACGGCATCGCTGTGTGGTAGAAGATATCACTGACGTCGCCCTGCTCAACAACACGCCCCGCATACATTACCGCGACGCGATCTGCGATACCGGCGATGACACCCAGATCATGGGTAATCATGACGACTCCGGCGTCCGTCTCTTTCTGCGCGGTACGCAGCACGTCAAGGATCTGTGCCTGGATTGTGACATCGAGCGCCGTAGTCGGCTCATCCGCAATAATGAGATCCGGGTTGTTGGCAATTGCCATCGCGATCATGACACGCTGGCGCATACCACCTGAGAACTCGTGCGGGAAATTCTTGATGCGAATATCGGCGTTGGGAATTCCAACGATCTTCAGCAGTTCGAGCGCACGCGCCGAAGCCTCGGCAGGCCTCATGTTCTGGTGTACTTCAAGAGCCTCGATAATCTGTTCACCGATGGTGTACACAGGTGTGAGAGAGGAGAGCGGATCCTGGAACACCATGCCGATCTGGCCACCGCGAATATGTGACATGTAGGCGTCAGAACGCCCGACGAGCTCCGTGCCGTACAGCTTGACGGAGCCCTCGACCGACGCGGACTTATCCAGCAATCCCATGATGGACATGGAAGTAACGGACTTTCCGGAACCTGATTCGCCAACCAAACCGAGGATCTCACCACGGTTGAGAGTGAAGTTCACTCCTCGCACCGCGTGTACACGGCCATCCTCGGATGGGAACGTGACGTTGAGATCCTTCACTTCAAGCAGTGGGTGTCCGCTCGCGGGATTGGGGAGATCCGCGGACTCGAATTCGATGCGGTTCTTGCGGCTCATGCCTTTCCTCCTGACTGCGACGAGGGATCCAAGGCGTCTCTGAGACCATCGCCGATGAAGTTAATCGAGGCCAGCAGCGCCACCAGGACGAGTGCCGGCGGAATGAAGAGCCACGAGTACGTCAGCGCTGAAGGCTGGCCTGCAGCAATGAGAGACCCCAAGGACACCTGCGGATCCTTGATTCCGAAACCGAAGTAGGAGAGCGATGTTTCGGACAGTACCGCGGACACTACGGCCAAGGTGAAGTCCACAATGAGCAGCGAGGAGATGTTCGGAAGAATGTGACGGATGATAATCGTCAGTGGAGGCACGGACATGTACTTCGCAGCTGTCACGTAATCCAGCTCCTTGAGGGACAACGTCAACGAACGCACCACACGCGCCGTCATCATCCAGCTGAAGATGGAGAGCAGGATGATGAACATGAATGTCGAGGATGTCTCACCGGAAAGCTGCTGGGAGATGATGGCGATGAGGAGGAAGGAAGGAATAACGAGCAGAAGATCGATGACCCAGGTCTCTACCTTATCCGCCCAACCACCGAAGTATCCCGCCGTAGCGCCCACGATCGCAGCAATGCTCGTCTGTATGGCTGCCACAGCCAGACCAATCACAATCGACTTGCGCAGCCCTTCGACCGTCATCGCAAAGACATCGCGGCCCTGTTTGTTTGTACCAAACCAATGGTCCGCATCCGGTGGCCTGAGATACTTACCTGGATCGATCGAAGTATAGCTCCACTGGTTGAGTGAGTTACCGAAGAGGGCCACGAACACGATAATCGCAAAAAGGATGAGCCCTGCCACAGCCGAACGGTTGCGAAGAAATCTACGCAGGATCAGCTGCCTGCGCGTCAGACGCTTGGCACCGGCTGGCACCCCAACCTTCACTGCCGATTCATTCACTGCGTTCCCCTCTTGTGGAGTCGACATCACTTCACCCTTACTCTCGGGTCGATCATCGCGACGAGAACATCGGATAGGAACGCTCCAGCAAGCGTTACCGCACCAGAGAACGCCACCACGGCAACAGTTCCGTTGATATCCTGCCCAGAAATCGTGGAAATAGAGTAGATACCCATGCCCTGCCAGCCATACACCTGCTCTGTCATTGCCGCACCCAGCACCAGGGTGGTCATGCCGAAGGCGAAGAACGTAGCCATCGGGATGAGCGAAGTACGCAACGCGTGCTTACGAATCGCGGTACCGTAACGCAACCCCTTGGCCCGAGCCGTCCGCACGTAGTCCGCCCCGATTGTGTCCAGCATGAGATTACGCTGGTAACGCGAGTAGGAAGCGATACTGCCGAGTGACATCGAGATGGTGGGAAGAATGAGATGGTTGAGTCGATCGAGGAGCTGAGGGATCGTACCGTCTGGTTGGATAGCTGATCGTTGCCCAACGAAGTTGATGAGTTGGAATCCCAGCTCCTGATTGAGCTTGGTGACGCCGATCTGCAGGAACACGGCGATAACGACGGTTGGTGTAGACAACAAAATAATAGAAATTGCTGTCACCACACGGTCGGATGCCGAGTACTGCCGCACGGCAGTCCAGGCACCGATTATGACACCCACGACGATGCCGATAATGAAGGCTAGAAGAACCAACTGGAGCGATACCATCGCACGGCGTCCGATTTCTTCCGTGACGCTCTCGCCTCGTGGTGAGTATCCCCAGTCCCACTTCAGAAAGATGTTTTGCAACCAGATCCAGAATCTCGTGAACACCGAGTCTTCAGGGTTGATGTTCCACTTGGTCAGGCGCGTATCGACCGAGGCCACCACTTCCTCGTAGCTGACCTTCTGTCCTTTGGTCAGTTCCTGCTCGATGAGCATTGATCGAGGATTAAGCTGCGTGCCAGCAAGCATGTAAGCCAGAGAGACCGCGACCATCAGCAAGACCAGATAGTTGGCCAACCGTCGGAACAGATATCTCAACATACGTCTCTCATTTCCGTCGCACTCCCGTCACTGCACACCGATAATGCTTCTACACCCTTGGCTCTAACCTCATGCACAGTATCCGCAAGCAACAGCCATTAACCACACGTGCACACAGAGTTCTAGAGACGAATATAGGGGCTTGGTTGTCAACCCGGAAATCATCTGACTTGCCGAAGCCTCTGGCACCGCCACAGATTTTGACTTCGCCCCACCAATTCCCGCGCAAATACTCTACTTTCGACCACACACCCAGAATATTGTGCACTAGACCACACACCTTACCCAAGGCACCATAACATTGTCGACAACACCCCCAAACCCAGTTTGTTCAGTTACTTTACAAGAAGAAACTTACGGCACCGTAAGGTAAGTGACGCAATACGTAGGTGAGGCCAGTCCGTCGTCGTCACTCCGTCATATCATGCAAAGCGAGAGCCATTCTCAATAGCAGCAAACCTGCCACCCTCATCATCAGGACCCTCGTCCCTTGGCAACGCGTTTTCATCACTCATTGCGGCCCAGAATCCCCTAAGCTCAAGGGGTGCATATCAACAGCCTCTTACACCTTGGTCCTAGGGACTACATGGAGGTCGACGCCCTTCAGCGCGAACTTCATGGGAGCGTTGCACGACTCGCGGCCCCCGACACCCTCCTCATGTGGGAGGCGCGGGATGTCTACACCGCCGGCCGGCGCACCAAACCCGAGGACATCCCCGACCCCACCGTCCCCGTCATCCCCATGGACCGCGGCGGCTCCGTCACCTACCACGGCCCCGGCCAACTCGTCGTGTACCCGATCATCAAGGTCAAGGCGCCCAAGGACGTCGTCGCCTTCGTGCGCGCCACCGAGCAGGCGATTATCGCCGCGCTGAGAGACGGATTCGGCGTCCACGCCAGCACCGTCGAGGGCCACTCCGGAGTGTGGATGCTGCGCCCGGGCGAGATGAACCGCAAGATTTGCGCCATCGGCATCAAATTCGCCGACGACGCCACCATGCACGGCCTCGCCCTGAACGTCACCACCGACCTCACCAAATTTGGCACTATTGTTCCGTGTGGGATCAGGGACGCCGGCGTCACCTCCCTCGCCGAGTTGGGTATTGACGCTTCGCTCGACGACGTCGCCGCAGCCCTCGCCCCCGCACTCGCTCAGGCCTACCAGCAGTTCCAACGCCCCGAAAGAATCGAGGACTGATGTCTCTAGCACCCGAAGGTCGTAAGCTTCTGCGCGTCGAAGCGCGCAACGCCCAGACCCCGATTGAGAAGAAGCCCGAGTGGATTCGCACCACGGCAACGGTGGGCAGCGAGTACCAGGACATGAAGTCGCTGGTGCACGGCTCCACGCTGCACACGGTGTGCGAGGAGGCGGGCTGTCCGAACATCTATGAGTGCTGGGAGGACCGCGAGGCCACCTTCCTCGTGGGCGGCGCTGAATGTACTCGCCGCTGCGACTTCTGCATGATCGCCACCGGTAAGCCGAAGATGCTGGACCGGGGCGAACCGCGCCGCGTGGCCGAGTCCGTCAAGCAGCTCGGGCTGCGCTACGCCACCGTGACCGGCGTGGCGCGTGACGACCTCCCGGATGGCGCCTCCTGGATCTACGCCGAGACCTGCCGTCAGATCCACGCGATGTGCCCGGGCACCGGCGTGGAACTGCTGGTGGACGATTTCAAGGGCGACCCGGCCGCGCTGCTGGCGGTATTCGAGTCCCGCCCCGAAGTGTTCGCGCACAACGTGGAGACGGTGCCGCGCATCTTCAAGAAGATCCGCCCCGCCTTCCGCTACGAGCGCTCCCTCGACATCATCGCCATGGCCTCCGAAGAGGGACTGGTGACCAAGTCCAACCTCATCCTTGGTATGGGCGAGACCCGCGAGGAAATCGAGCAGGCCATGCAGGATCTGCGCGATAACTCCTGCGATCTGCTGACCATCACGCAGTACCTGCGCCCCACTCCCCTGCACCACCCCATCGACCGCTGGGTCAAGCCCAACGAGTTCGTGGAACTCAAGGAACTGGGCGAGAAGATGGGCTTCGCGGGAGTCATGTCCGGCCCACTCGTGCGCTCCTCCTACCGCGCCGGCCGCCTCTGGGGCATGGCGATGGACAAGAAGGGCTGGGAGATCCCCGAGAACCTGCGCCATCTCGCCAAGCCGAGCACCGCCCGCCAGGAGGCAAGCTCGCTCATCGCCAAGCACCCGCAGTTCGCGCGGGTGTAGCGTAAGTACCGATTACGGGGAGGGGCTGGGAACGCGTACGTTCCCAGCCCCTCCCCGTTGCTTTGCGGTTGTCACCTGCCCCGCAGCTACTGCGCGGGCTCGCTCGGCGTCGCTCCGCTTTGTGCCATGAGGTTCATGATTCCCTCGCGCACGGCGCCGCGGTCAATCTTGCCCGCGGCGCTGACCGGCATCTCCGGGAAGACCGCCAGGTAGCGTGGAAGCTTGAAGCGCGCCAACACTTGCCCGGCGAATGTTTGCACGTCCACGAGGGTGGGCTCGGGCGTCTCGGGTTCCACCGAGATTCCGGCAACGACGGTTTCTCCCCAGATCTCGTCCGGCACGCCACACACCACGGCTTCGGAAACGCCGGGGTATTGCCGCAGTACTTCTTCGATCTCGTCCGGATACACGGATTCCGCGCCCGTGGTGATCCGATCGAAGAGCCGCCCGACGATGGTGACGAAGCCATCGCCACTCACTTGCCCGAGATCGCCGGTGCGGAGCCAGTCGTCGATGAACGCGGTCTCGTTGTAGTGCTCTCCATGCCAGAATCCCGAGGTGACACTCGGGCCACGCACCGCAATTTCGCCGACCGTCTCGGCGGGCACCGGCTCCAAGGTTTGCGGATCGATGATCTGCATTTCCAGGTAGGCGAAGGGCCTGCCGATGGATCCGGGATGCCCCGGGCAGTGCTCGAAGGGAAGGTAGGATCCTGCCCCGGCATTCTCTGTCATCCCCCACACGTTGAGGGGACGCAGCCCGCGCGCCGCCAAACGCCCCAGAAGCGGCGCCGGCACCTGCGAGCCACCCACCAGCGGCAGCCTCCACGAGGAAAGATCGCGGGTGGCAAAATCGGCGTGCGCCATGAGAGCCATGTACATCGTCGGAACACCGAAGGCGATATTGATCCGCTTCTCTTCGATGAGCCGCAGCGTCTCCCCGGCCTCGAAGTTACGTTGGATCACCACATGCCCACCGTTACTGAAGACGTCCAGCGCGGTCCCGTTGAATCCCCCAATATGTGACAGAGGGGCGACGGCGAGCACGGTTTCGTCCGTGTGATACTCGAATCCGTCACGGAATCCGCGCGCCGCCCACCACAAATTCGCGTGCGTCAGCTTGACTGCCTTGGGAGCACCCGCGCTGCCCGAGGTGAAGAGAATCGCCGCCAAGCCATCGGGATAGCCCTGCTGGTTGAGGCCCTCAATACCCTCGTGTCGGGTATCGGATACCACCAGACCGTCATAGGGGCTCATCGCCGCCGCCAACGCCAAGTATCCGTTCGCAAGCCCAGAAGAAAGCGGGCCCGCCTGGACGTCGTCGTCGATAACAAACTGAAGCAACGTGCCGGTGGAGGCGAGCGACCCGCGTGCCGCAATCTCCGGTTCGCAGATGATGGCGCGCGGCCCGCAGAAATCGACGAGCTGCTGGAGTTCCACCTGCGTGAGGCGGAAGGAGACCGGGACAAACGCGGCGCCCAGGCGGGCGCAGGCGATGTAGGCGATGAAGTGGTAGGGCGAGTTGTGCGAGGCGATCATGACGCGGTCGCCGCGCGCTACGCCAGCCTGCGCGAGCAGTTGGGCGAGTTTGCGGGACATGAGGACGGCGTCGGCGACGGCGAGCACGGTGTCCCCGTACGTCAGCGAGGGGCGCGTGGGGTGAGCGAAAGCTGCCTGATCGAGCGCCCGGGCAGCGTTGAAAATCGGAGGTTTATGCAAGGTTCCAGTACCCCCGGAGGATGAGAGACAGAGCGTGGCAGTCCGCGATGGATGAGAGTTCGCGGGCCGAATGCATGGACAGAAGGGGCACGCCGACGTCGACCGTCTCGATACCAAGCCGTGTGGCCGTCAGCGGACCGATGGTACTACCGCAGGTCACGGCGTTATTCGACACAAATTCCTGCGTCGCCTGGCCGGACTCGAAACAAGCCTGGAGCCACAGCGCCTGGCCCTTCGCGCCAGAAGCGTAACGCTGGTTCGCATTGATTTTGACCATCGGGCCGTCGCCCATGACGGGATGCTGGTCCGGGTCATGAAACTCGGCGTAATTCGGATTGATGGAGTGACCGGCGTCCGAACTGACGCAGCTGGAACGTGACATCATCTGGAAGAACTCGTCCTGCGAAGCGCCCACCGCCAGCGCGGTACGGCGCAGCACCGTCTCCAAGATCGGGCCGCAGGCACCGGTGGCCGTGGAAGACCCCACTTCTTCGTGGTCAAAGGCAGCGAGCACCGCGATCTCCGTGGACTCCGCCTCCAGCAGGGCGCGCAGCGAGGCGTGCACCGACACCAGATTGTCCTGACGGCCCGCGGCAAGGAAAGTACCCGAGACGATCTCGGGGCCCTGGCAATCGTAGGCAAACACGTCCATGCCGGCGATTTCGTCGGCGGGAACCCCAGCCGCCTGTGCCAACACCTCGAACACGTCTCCCCCGCCGAGCCCCCACACCGGATGCAGGTGCTTCTGCGGGTTGAGCGTGAGCTTCTCACTGACGGAACGATCCAGGTGAGGCGCCAGCTGCGGGATCACCATGAGCGCATCGGTGCGCACAAGGTGCTCCTCGCCGTCGATCGTCACGAGGCGGCCAGCCAGCCCCAGTTCCCGATTGAGCCAGGAGTTACGCAGCAGCCCACCGTAAGTCTCCACGTTGACCTGCGAAAATCCATGATGTTCCGAGCCGGGAGCGGGCTTGACCTTGAACCCGGGGGAATCCGTGTGCGAACCGACGATCCGGAAAGCACTGGCGCTGGAAGCCGAGGCCGGAACCCACCACGCCATGACCGCCCCATCGCGGACAAGATAGTGTCCTCCGGGGTCCGCGTTCCACGCCTCCCCCTCGTCCTGCTCCAGGTACCCGGCTGCCTCCAGCCGGCGCGCCACCTCGCGCGCTGCATGGTAACTCGACGGCGACGCCGAGATGAAATCCGCGAGATCCTTCGCGTAATCCAGCTCCGGCGCTGCCTCACGGTTGTCTTGTTTTCCCATCTGCATAATCACCAAGTGTAAACCGATGTGTGAGGCTCAACCGGACCGCCCGCGCATCGGGCGCTCGCCACGCCACCTCCATCTGGCCAATGGTCCTAGAAAAGCTCCCGATTCACAGTGATTTACAGGTCAAAAGTCAGACCATTTAGCTAGTGGATTTTGGTGTCGTCGGGCGTACGATTTCACTCCATGATCCACATGGGTTCGGCCACGCGAGGCAGTCGCGTGGGCGCGGCACCACATCGCGCCGCCCGTTCAGCCACCACAACTGCTCTTCTCGGGCTCGGTGCCCTCGGCGTCGTCTTTGGCGATATCGGCACCAGTCCCCTCTACGTGCTGCGGACCGTCTTCACGATCAACGACGGCTACATTGCACTGACGGAGGAGAACATCCTCGGCGTCATTTCCTGCATTATCTGGACGCTCATCCTCATCGTCACCCTCAAGTACGTCACGTTTGTTCTTCGCGCTGATAACGACGGCGAAGGCGGCATCCTGGCGCTTGCGACTCTCGTTCGCGAGCATCTTCCGCCGGGCAAGCGGCTCTCGGTGGCCGTGGCGCTCGCCGGAGTGTTTGGGGCGGCTCTCTTCTTCGGGGACTCGGTGATTACTCCCGCGATCTCGGTGTTGTCTGCGATTGAGGGCCTCGACGTGGCCTTCCCTTCGATGCCCGACATGGTGCTTCCCATCTCGCTGGCGATTCTCACGGCGCTCTTTGCCGTGCAGCGTTCCGGCACCTCCAAGGTGGGGCGCATCTTTGGCCCCATCATGGCCCTGTGGTTCCTCGCGCTGGCCGTGGCCGGAATCCCGCACGTTCTGGCGAATCCCCACGTCCTTGTGGCACTTCTGCCGAGCGAGGCAGCCGGTTTCCTGCTCGGACATCCCGCCGCCGCATTCGTGGCCCTCGGCGCGATCGTACTGGCAGTCACCGGTGCGGAGGCCCTGTATGCAGACATTTCACACTTCGGGCGCACGCCCATTCAGCTTACCTGGGCTGCCATCGTGCTCCCCTCCCTGATCCTCAACTACCTCGGGCAGGGCGCCCTCCTCATCGATGACCCAGCCAACCTCACCAATCCCTTCTTCCTCCTGGTTCCCCGCACCATGACCATCGTGCTCGTGGTGATGGCAACCTTCGCCACCCTCATCGCCTCGCAAGCCGTCATCTCGGGCGCCTATTCGATCTCGCGGCAGGCCTCGCGGCTCGGATATCTTCCCCATCTGAAGATCGTGCACACCTCGGAATCGGCAGCGGGTCAGATCTATCTTCCGGCGGTCAACGGGCTGTTGTTCGCCGCGGTGGCCACCGTCATCATCATCTTCCAGGATTCCGACCGCCTCTCCAGCGCCTACGGCCTGGCCGTCACCACCGACTTCGTCCTCACCTCGGCGCTCCTCGTGCTCCTCACCCGCGTGGGGTGGCACTGGCCCGCGTGGGCGACCGGTGCCCTGTTCATCGCACTCGCAGCCATCGAATGGCCGATGTTCGCCGCCAACGTCACGAAGATTCTCACCGGCGGCTGGCTGCCGCTGGGCATCGCGCTCCTCATGTTCTTCCTCATGACCACCTGGAACAAGGGCGAATACCTGGTCAAACAAGCTCGCATGGATCAGGAGGGAACGCTTCACGACTTCCTGGAGGCACTCGCCAAGAAACCCGCGCGCCGTATCCCCGGCACCGCCATCTACCCGCATTCGATGATCACCACAACGCCGCTCTCCCTCAAGGTGAACACCGCCGTCAATCACACCTTGCATGACCACGTGGTCATCGTGTCCCTCAAAACCCAGCACACCCCGCACGTTCCGCCGAACGAGCGCATGTGCATCGACAAGATCGCCACCCCGCTGCCGGGCGTCTTCCATCTGACGCTCAACTTCGGCTTCATGGACAACCGCGACCTGGAGAAAGCTCTCGCCGAGGGCCAGGCGGCCCTCGGGCTGCACTCCTGGAAACTCGACAGCGCCTTCTTCATGCTGTCGCATCTCAACGTGTGCGCCGGACCGGAGCCGACGATGTCCATCTGGCGCAAGCGCGTCTTTGTGTGGCTCACGCACGTCAGCGCCTCGCCACCCTGGACGGTCAAGTTGCCGCCCCGGCGCACCGCCGAAATCTCCACCCGGATTGTGATTTAGAGGCTCCGAACGAGCATTACACACATCACGGCGAGAGCTACTAGATCCGCCCGGGACGCCACATCCCCACTTCCGGCGACTGACTCGGCGAGGGAATCACGCCCAGCGGGAAGAATCCCTTGCGCTCGTACAGTTTGCGCGAGCCGGGCGTGGTGGATTCAAGGTAGATCGGGTAGTCGCCCACGCGTTCAATCCCGTGATCGAGCAGCATGCCCCCAATGCCCTGGCCCTGCGCCCGCGGCGACACCACGATCGTGTACAGGTACCAGTGCGGGAAACCCGGCACCGCTGCGGCGTCATGCATATCAATGCGCATCGCCCGCGGCAGGCTGCGACCAAGCGCACGCACCAGGCCCGGGAGCATCCGCAGTTCGTCACGGCGCCGCATCGGCGCATCCGGACTCACCCACAGCGCCGCACCCTTGAGGATCCCCTCGTGCTTCACCACGTCCACCACCCCGCGCGGGATATAGAACTTCTCCAGTTCGGTGGTGAAGAATCGTTCGAGGGCCAGCTCCGGGTCGCGCGAGCGCGCTACGTACTCGGCGAGCAGCGGGTCGTCGGCAAAACCTTCTGTGAGCAGTTTCGCGAGCGCGGGAATATCGCGGCGGCGCGCCTTCTGGATATTTCCGGCATCGCTCATGTGCGTTCGTGATTCCATGGTTCAGCTCCCCGCCACGAAGACCGGCGCGGCGGCGCTCGAACGCTCACGGGAATCGCCGTCCAGGTTGCGCGGATCACTCACGAGAGTAGCGCCGTCACCAGCATTTTTGTCGACGACGACGTCCGCCGCCACCGTATTTTCAGCGCGCTTCTGTTCCTCTCCCAAGAGTTCGCGCAGGCGTTCGTTGCGCTCGGCGGTCTCGACTCGCACGGTGTCGCGGCGCAGGCGCGGCAAGCCTGCCAGCATGAGGAGGACCATGAGCCAGGCGGCTCCCACAACCACGAGGAATCCACCATCGGCGCCGGAGGCATCGATGGCGCGACCGCCTGCGGCGGCACCCAGCGAGGTGCCGATGTTCATGGCGGTGGACATCCAGGTGAGTCCCTCGGTGAGCTGACGCTTGGGAACCACCTTGGCAACGATCATGTTGACATTCGTCATGGTGGGGGCGATGGTCAGGCCGGTGAGGAGCAGGATGAGGCCGAGCAGCCAGACGTTGGCGGCCGCGAGAAGCGCGGTGGCGCCGAGGGCCAGCAGGGTGATGCCGATACCGAAGAGCTTCCACAGTGGCTGGCGCCAGGTGCGCGAGCCGTAGATGAGAGCGGCGGTGAGTGAACCAAGCGCGAAAAGTGCCAGGAGCGAGCCAGCGAAGGCGGCAACCCCGTGGAACTCGGTGAAGGCGACGACGGACACGTCAATGGCGCCAAACATGGAACCGGCACCCACATAGGTGAGAGCGAGTGCGATAACCACCGGGTTGAGCATCACCGAGGGCATGGGTTCACCCTTGACACGCGGCGTAGGCGCGGGCTCGGACTCGGTCTGCGAGAGGAAAAGGAAGCCGCCCACGCTGAGGAAGGTGATTGCGAGAATGAGTCCCGCAGCAGGATGAACGAGCGTTCCCAGTAGCGTGGCAAGGATGGGGCCAACGATGAAGGT
Source organism: Ancrocorticia sp. (assembly GCA_047602305.1). GTDB lineage: Bacteria > Actinomycetota > Actinomycetes > Actinomycetales > Actinomycetaceae > Ancrocorticia. The sequence goes on along the minus strand of JASGHO010000001.1, from coordinate 3,255,952 downwards.
GAACTCGTCAACCGCCGCTTCCAGCGCGTAGGCGGTGGTGAGCTGGCGCGGCGAATCGACAGTCTTCATCCAGCGAGAACGCACCAGGGCGCCCGGAGCACCCCAGGTGGCGCCGGCAGCCATGGCGAAAAGGAAGAGCAGCACTGCCGGACCATGGGACACCGCGGTCACCACGAGGCCGATCAGCGATAGCGCGGAGATCGTCAAGGCGGGAGCCATCACCTTGCGCTGGCCGCGAGTGTCAACAAGGCGCGCAAGAATCGGGGCACCAATAGCCAGGGCAATCATGTTCGCTGCGCTCACCGCACCGGCAAGGGTGTAGTTGCCGTACTCGGCCTTCACCAGAAGGATGGTCGAGATGCCCACGAGCGACATCGGCAGGCGCAGGATGAAGCCCGCCAGCGAGAATTTCCAGGCATTGTGGAGTCTGAGAATATCGGAGTAGTTTGCAAGCACGATTAGCTAGATTACTGGTGTGCGAGCCAGCTTTGAACCCCTGCTATGGTGCGTTTGCTCACCACCCCCAACTCCCAGCCCCACAATATATGACGTGCGGCTCCTTCTGAGACATTCGGGGAGAAAACTCATGCTACGTCGCCGGGCTCACCGCACCTCACGGCCTCGAATAGTCATACGTATTTCATTATATTCCTGCACGATCAAAAGCGTCCTTGGCAAGCTCACGCCCCAGTTCGATCAGCTCGGAGGCGCGATGGAAGTCAAGCGTTCCCGCACTCACCAGAGGAACCGTGATCTGAATCTGGGCCGGACTGGCAGCCGCCCGATACCGCTCGATCATGTTCTGCATCGTGGAAATGGACTGATACGCCACCTCGGTGGTGGAGATATCAATATCAATCGGCCTCACCAGATCGGCACTTCCCGGCAGATCAGTCATCGTCACCGGTGGCATCCCCGGGCGCCCATCCACCCCGCCCATCTCCAAGACCTTCGGCTCCGTGCCCAGTGCATTCGCACCCAACTCAGCCACACTCGCACTCTTGACCGCGGCGCCGTCGTCGTCCCGATTCACATCAACCGCGCTCGCAAAAAGGGAGTGAAGCGAGCGCACCGGCTCGGAGTTGCGGAGGCCCTCGAAACTACGCTCGAACCAGGAGCCGCGCACCTCTTCCCCTTCGGAGACTTCGTTGGCGTCGGGGAGCGAGAGGCGCGGCTCCACCACCGGCGAGCCGCCGGCAAGGGACACCGCGATGGTGGCGTCGGACGGGATGGCGAGCGTGGGCTCCATCGGAACCGGGTTGCACACGCCGCCGTCGACCAACACGTGGCCCTGCATCATGACCGGCGTGAAGAAGCCGGGAATGGCGATCGAGGCGCGGATGGCGGAGATGAGCGAGCCGCGCTGAAACCACACCTCGCGTTCCGCCGTGATATCGGTGGCGACCGCCGTGAACGGGATGGGGAGGTCCTCGATCTTCACACCGGCAGCGAAACGATTGAGCTCCTGAAGAAGGCGGTCGGCTTTCACCAAGCCCGAGCCCGCCAGCGTGAAATCAAGCATTCGGAACACCGTGCGCTGATTGAGACCGGAGGCCCACTTGGCGAAATCGTCGAGGGTTCCCGCCGCCTCCAAGCCTCCCACCAGCGCACCGATCGAGGCACCCGAGATCGTCACGATCTCATGCCCGCGCGCCTTCAACTCCTCAATCACGCCAATATGGGTGAAACCGCGCGCACCACCCGATCCCAAAACCAGGGCAAACCTCATGCTGGAGTCCTTCCTCGGGGCCCACGCCGCCTATCGCGCGTATCGCCGCGCGAGTCTGCTTTCATTCAACCGAGAGTCGGGAGTCGAGGCAAGGGACCTGCACTAACTCGGTGGTCGGCAGCGTACTCGGCGTCTCCTTGCCGGAGCGCCCGCCTGGTCAGTACCCAACTACTCGCCCGGTCAGTACCCGCGGCTTGGTTCGCCTCAACCGGCCATCTTCACTTGATCAATCGATTATGCAAGGTCAACGTGACATTCAATGTTTGTGACCTTGACATACTCACCGCTCCTGAGCAGGAGATATAGGTGCAGGTAAGCAGTCTCACGTCTCTGGAAGGCGGCCTTGTGGTGATAATCCTGAGAGAATTAACAACATGGCGAGCGTAACCATCCTGCAACCCGATCCCGACTGCCCTATCGATCGCTTCGGGATGTGGTTCAGCGAGTGCGGACTCGGCATGGAAACGGTTCGCCTGTGGGAAGAACCTGTCCCGTCAGTTGACGATCTCGCCGACGGCGTCATCCTCCTCGGTGGCCACATGAGCGCCCACGACGGCATCGACCATCCGTGGATCGAGCCGGTTGGCTGGCTACTCGCCGAAGCAATCTCACGCAACATTCCCGTCATGGCCATCTGCCTCGGGCATCAGATCCTCAGCCAGGCGCTGCACGGGCACGTCGCCGTTCCCGGACCGCACGGCTTCGAAGGGGGCGCGGTGGAGATGACTCTCACCGAGGCCGCCGTCGACGATCCGATCATCGGCCCGGTCTCGCGCGGCCAGGTCCTCATGGGATATCAGTCGCATGGAGACGCCGTGGAACGCCTCCCCCAGGACGCCCGGCTCCTCGGAAGTTCCACCACCTACAACTACCAGATCTACCGCTACGGCTCCGCCATCAGCCTCCAGTTCCATCCCGAGGCAAGCCCGGAACTGCTGCGAGACTGGCACGTCGGCAAAGGACACGACGCCGAGCCGTACTACAGCGTCCTCAAGGCTGTCGATAAGCGTGTTGCCCGCAACGGGCGCCGCATCGCCTACGCCTTCGCCGCCCAGTGCGGCGCGGACGTTCCCGCTATTTAATCGGGTAGGGACGTTTCTGCACCCCAACCCAGATATCGACGTCCCTGTGATTCAGCCGAGTCGGTTGCAGGTTCCCGCGCTCCCAACCCAGTTCGGCGCGAGCCGTTGAGCCCGATCCATCGACGCAATCTTTCACTTCCCGTGCGTTGACAGCACATGCGAGTGTGACCCTTGCTACAATTTCGCCATGTCTGTCTCACTCGTCCGATTCGACCCCACTGATACCGCCGATTGCGAGGCGCTCGTGGACTTCATGGTCGACAATTACTTCCCATATCACGTCCACGCCCAGCCCACGCGCGAGCAGGTGGTCCAACGCATCGCCGCCGGTGGTTATGACGACGACGACCACCGCACCTACTGGCTCGAAGAGAAATGGAAGGGGCGCATCGGCCTCGTCATCTTCGAAGATCTCTCCGATGATGCTCCGCTCTTTGACCTACGCCTGTCCGAGGCCGTACGCGGCCAGGGGCTGGGGTTGGAAAGCCTGCGCGCCATCGCGAACCATGTGTTCGAGACCATGCCCAATGTGACACGGCTCGAAGGCCAGACCCGCGAGGACAACATCCCGATGCGCCGTATCTTCGAAAGTGCCGGGTGGGTCCAGGAAGCCTATTATCGCGAGGCGTGGCCCACCGAGGACGACGCCCCGGACAAGGCCAGCGTGGCTTACTCGGTGCTGCGTCGCGACTGGAAGCACGGCACCGTCACCCCGATCAAGTGGGGTTTGGCCTAAGAGATCCCGCCAATGGGCCACGGCCTATTGGCGGGACTTCTAACCTGCTACCCTCCGGCGGGCATTCGCGCCTCCAGCTCAGCAAGGTTGGTGACGGGCACGGATGGCCGCCGGAGCGTCTTGTACACCTCCCAGATCACCGCAATGATCGGGATGGCAATGATGGCTCCAATGAGCCCCGCGAGGAACGTTCCTGCCGCCACTCCCACGGCCACCGCGACCGGGTGAATGGAGACCTGCTTGCCCATGACGAGCGGCTGCAAGATATGCCCCTCGAACTGGCCAATGAGAGCAATACCGATTCCTACAATGGCGGCTTTCCAGATTCCTTCGGCCGCGAGCGCCACGATCATGGCGATGACCATGGCCGCGGGCGCGCCCACAAGTGGAATAACCGCGCCAATCATCACCAGGACCGCCAGCGGGGCGGCGAGCGGGATCGCTAGGACGAGCAGCCAGATGAGGGCGAGCAGCCCGTCAGTCACTGCGATGATGATGGTTCCGCGCGCATAACCCGAGAAGGTCTTCCATCCGGCGGTTGCACTGCGGTGCACATTCACACGGTTCTTCGCGGGCACCAGATTGATGAACCACAGCCACATTTTGCTGCCCGAGAGCAGGAAGAAGATCGCGGTGAAAATCGCGAGCGCGAGCATGGTGAAGACCAGCGCCACCGTTCCCGCAGAATTGACGGCTTGGGTGGCGATGCTGCCCGCGTTGTCCTGTACCCACTGCACACCCGTGGCAATGATGTCCTGGATACTCTCGTTGAGTTCCTTGTGCGTGATGCCGAGAGGAATCGGGCTCCGCTCCAAGAAATCAAAGATCTGCGCGACGCCGATGGAGAACTTGTCGCTGAGATCATTCCATTCTCCGGAGACCGAATACCCCACATAGAAGAGCAGACCACCAAAGAACACGAAGGTCCCCAAGAGCGAGATCGCGGTGGCGATCGCCCGCGGCATCCAGTGCGAAAGCAGCCGTACAGCGGGGTTGAGGAGGGAGGTCAACACGAAGGCGACGAACACCGCGATAAAGACCATCTGCACTTTGGCCGTCGCAAAAATGACGAACCCAACAACGAGTCCAATACCGATGAGGTACCAGGCCGAGAGCCCATACTTGGTCAGCCCCGCGGAGACCCCACCGTATGAAGCCTCGGGTGTTTGCGGCACCGGAGCGGCGAGCGGGGCGTTCGCAAGTTCGGCGCCGTCGTCGTCAATAATCGTTGGTGCGGAAACGGTAGTTTCGACAGCAGGTGACGCCGCGTCGTCGTCGGTATCGCGAAGATCGACGACGCCGTCACCGTTGACAACCTGCCGCTCGCCGTCACTCAGGGATTCCACGACTCTCTTGCGGAGCGTCATCCACCCGGAGTCCCTCTTCCAGACTGCCATAGCGCCACCTTTCGCTCGTTCGGCATTCCGTTCCGTGCTGCGACACCTGAGCGTACAGCTTGAAGATTGCGCCGCCTGCAACAACTATCACAGATCGCGGGCTAGGGTGGGGCATTAACAAGTAATGGGGGTCGTGTGATTTTGTGGCGGTGAGAGCGAGGTGAGCGCCATTATTGGCGCATAGCTCGCTCTCACCGCCGCATATTTTTTCTCAGGCACTCAGCTCCATTTTATTCAGGCACTCAGCTCGAGAAGCGCAGCCTCGAGAGCGCCTATCCCCGACACCAGATCATCGATAACAAGGTGTGCCCCAACCTCTTGCAAGGATTCGGCATCGAACATTCCCGTCGTCACGCCAATGAAGGCAAAACCGGCGGCGTTGGCGGCCTCCCCATCAAGTGGGGTGTCACCGATGATGACGATCGTCCGGCCGGGGAAACGCTTGCGAGCGTTTGCCGTGACCACCGGGCGGCGGGGAGCGTTGATACCAAAGAAGGACTCCGCCCACGAGAGCTTCGTGGTGTCGAGGCCCGCTCCGGACAGCTTGTTGATGGCACGGGCGGGGGTGTTTCCGGTGAGCAGCCCGTTGGAGAATCCTGCGGCGGTGAGCCGCTCGAGCGCCTCTTCAACACCGGGAAGCGCAGGAATCCGACCCCCATCGGTGAGATATTTCTGAGAGATGATGTCAAGCTGTTCGAAGACGAGCGGGGCGTCGGCCCTATCCAGGCCCGCTCCCTCCAAGTACTCCTCGACTACTTGGCGATCGGTCTTTCCGTGGGTGTGTACATCGGGCAACTGGGCATCGGGGAACACTCGCGCGATAGCAAGTTCGTAATCCTCATTGCCGCCGCCCGCGGGTGACAGCAAAGTCCCATCAATGTCCCAGAGAGCCAGCAGAGATCCTGTCGTGGATGGCTCACTCATAGTGTTTTTCCTCAGTTCCAACTAGTTCCAAAAGATGTGCCAACACGGAGTTCTCGATGCAAAAATCAGGGCCGGCGGCCACGTAGGCGCAGGTTTCATCCCGTTCGTCAGCGGGAGGGTTCAATGGTGGCGCCTTCCTCCGAGAACGCATGGACTCCGTGCGCGGACACTGCGAGCCACACCTTCCCTCCTTCTGGCGCGGACGGCACCTCCGTGGAGAGAACGAACAACGTCATGCCGTCGGCGATGACGGTGGTGATGCAGTCTGCTCCGTTGGGCTGGATCGAATCGATGGTTGCTTCGATGCGTCCTGGCCCCTCAGAGTCGTGGATTTCCAACGCCTCCGGGCGGATGCCAACATTGTGCGTTCCGCTACCCGCACCTGCCCACGCGGCCACCTTCGGGTGCTCTTTCACCGAGAAGACGTTGAGGGGCGGGTTGCCCACGAAGGTCGCCACGAACTGCCCGGAGGGCTTGTGGTAAACATCCAGCGGGGCAGCCATCTGCATGATGTCACCATCGGCCATGACCACAATCGAGGTGGCGAGGCTCATCGCTTCAAACTGGTCGTGTGTCACGAAGATGATCGTGCAACCAAGCGCCTTGTGCAGCCGCTTGAGTTCGGCGCGCATCTCCAGGCGTAGCGCCGCGTCCAGGTTGGAGAGCGGCTCGTCAAGGAGAAGCAGGCTGGGGTTGACGGCGAGCATACGCGCAAGCGCCACGCGCTGCTGCTGTCCACCGGAGAGCTCGGAGGGGTAGCGATCAAGCATGCCTTCCAAACGGAAGAGCACCTCCATCTCCGCCACCTTGGCGTCACGCTCGGCCTTCGGCGCCTTCTTCATCTTGAGGCCAAACTCGATGTTGTCGCGCACTTTCATGTGCGGCCACAGCGCATACGACTGGAACATCATGCCCAAGTCGCGCTTCTCGGCCGGAACGAAAACGCCCGCCGCCACGTCCGAGAACACCTTGTCACCATAGGTGATCTTCCCGCCGGTGGGGTGCTCCAGGCCCGCGATCATGCGCAGCGTTGTGGTCTTTCCGCAACCCGAGGGGCCGAGCAAGCAGATAAATTCGCCGTCGGGAATCGTCAGGTTGAGGTCGCGGATTGTCGGTTCGGACGCCCCGTCATATTTCTTGACAATGTGTTGCAGTACTACGTCGGGCATGTCAGCCTCCCAATCCATTCGCGATGTTGACCTTGGTGATCCGCTGTACCACGAGCACAGCGAGCATCACGACGAGGCCGATAATAAGAATCGTGGCGTTCGCCAGATGCGGCGAGCCGGTGTCGAGGAAACGCAACGACTGCGTCGTGAGCGTTTCGGTACCCGGAGTAACCAGCATGACCACCAGACTCAGTTCCTTCATGCCGGAGATGAAGGGCAGGACGATGGCCGTGAGCAGCGCACTCTTCTGCAACGGCAGCATGATGCGCAGCAGCCTCCGCCAGTAGCCGGCGCCGAGAACCTGCGCGGCCTCCTCCGGTTCCACGCCGATCTGCATCATTGAGGAGATTCCGGAGCGGGACGCATACGGCAGATACGTCACCACCATGACGACGACGAGCAGCACGATACTTCCATACAACGCCGGGATGGGACCGCGCGGCTTCGCGAACAACGTCAACATGGCCGCAGCGAAGGCGATTCCGGGAATGAGGTAGGGCAGGAACGAGATTTGGCGCAGGAACGCCGAGATCCAGGTTCCGGGGAGTCGGACGACGACGTAGCCCACCAACAGTCCGAGAATTCCACAGATGATAGCTGCCGATCCTGCGATCAGCAGGGTATTGACGAGCGCACTACTAATGGCCCTATTACCGAATACCGATTCCTCGCTGCCCGGCATCCAATACTGGAAGGTGAAGTTTCCAGCCCGCAGCACACCGGGTGTTTTGGTAATCGTAGAAAGGAACATGACGATCAACGGGGCCACGGCCGCGATGACGAACACGATCCAGGCGTAGATCGTGAGCGGAAGGCGCCAACCCTTGAGCGGCATTGAGGCTGCACCTCCGCCCTTGCCGCCCACCGTGACGAAGCGCTGTGCGTTGCGAATCATCATGGTGTCCATAACCACCATGAGAATGCCGAAGGTGGCGAGAATGATGGCGAGCACGGAGGCCACGCCCGCGTTGCCGGAGCGGATGTTGGCATACAGCGACGTGGAGAGAAGCCGGTAACCCACCGGGCTTCCCAGCACGAACGGGGTGGCGAACGTTCCGAGGGTTCGTGCAACCGTCAGCAGTAGCACGGACATCGTCGTGGGGATGAGAAGTGGAAGAAGAATCTTCAACCACACGTGGATCTGCTTTGCGCCCAAGGCCTGCGCTGCCTCCACCAAGCGGATGTCAATCTTGTTGAGGGCGTTGGAGAAGAGCAGGAAGGCAAAGGGGAAGTAGTTGAGCGAGAGGCAGATGGCGATCGGGACCGGGCCGTAGGCCAGCCAGTCCGGCGGGGTGAAACCGATGGCCTCCATCATTCCGAGTGCGCCGCCAGTGCGGCGGTTTCGGAACAGCGTGGACCACGCCGTGGCGAAGGCCTGGGAAGGCAGCATGTAGGGAATCATGAGCAGGAATCCCAGGGCGGCGCGGCCACGAATATTGGTGCGAGCCACGAGCATGGCCAGCGAGAGGCCGAAGATCAACGCCAACGCCGTGGCAAAGAATCCGACGGTCAAGGTGTGGCCGAGAGGAATCCAGAAGGTCTGCTGGCCGGTCTCGGAGAAGAAGACCTTCTTCGCATGATCCAGCGTGAGAGCACCGGGGCTGCCACCACTGTTGATGGCATCCATGGTGGAGAGCCTGAACGCGTCGCTAACGATCGAGAGGATCGGTCCAAGGACGGTGTAGGCGAGCGTGACGGCCAGGAGAATGGCGATGACCCAGGTGGGGTTTTGCCACAGAGACTCCAGACGCGAGCGAATCCTGATACTGAGGGGAGGACGGGGAGAGTCGATCGCCTCGGCTCTCCCCGTCGTTGCCGTCTTAGCCATTGACTCGCGTCCAGAAGTCCACGAGCTCGGAGCGTCGCGTTCCCACGTTCTCCGTGTTCGTCAGGTTGAGGATCTGGTCGCCCCAACCGTCAATGGAATCGAACGGGTTCTGCTCGTTGTTGGGCAGGCCTGGAACCACGGAGTAGGCGCCCGGATCTGCGGTCCACGGTGACACCCCTTCATCGGTCAAAAGGAAGTTGATGAAGAGTCGCGCTGCATTCGGATGCTTCGCTCCCTCGACGATGCCCACGTAGGAGGGCTGGTTGAAGGCCGGGAAGGGGGTGAAATCGCAGTAGGCGAGAGCGTGATCGAGCTTCTCATTATCACGATGACGGCCGAACGAGTACTGGCCGAGCGGAGCTTTGGCCTGCCCCTTGACGCCAACCGCCTGCGCGATCTCCTCATCGCCCTGGTGAAGAATCGGATCGTTTTCCGCAAGCCGCTTGATGAACTCGAGCCCGGCATTCTCCTCGGTCAGCTTCAGCTCTTCGCCGGTGAGATCCTTGTAGGCTGCGGCGAGTTCGTCGGAGTGATTCTCCAACTCCGCGAACCACTGGATCTGGGTGGTGCGCAGGGCGGGATCGAGCATGTGGGTGTTCTTGTTCCACTCGGGCTGCGTGAGCTCCCAGATGTTGGAGATGGGGCACCCATTCGGGTAGGTCTCGGTGTTGTATCCCCACACTGTCACCTGGAACAGGTAGATGAGTGGATTCTGGTACTCGGCCGGGATCTCGTCCTTGAGTGCCGGCGGCACGTAGTTGGAGATGATGTTGTTGGGGATGAGATCGTTGGCGAGGCGGGCGCCGTCGTCGTACCCAATGATGTCAGCAAGGACGTTACCGGACTCGACTTCGCGGACCACACGTTCCGTGGTCTCCGTGTCTGTCTGCTTTGTGCCGGTGACCTTGATGCCGTACTTGGCCTCGAAGGCCTCGCCGGCCTTCTCGACGCGGCTGGAGTGCCAGTAGGCGACGAGTTCGCCTTCCTCCTGGGCCGCGGCAATCAGCGCATCCATGTCGCTGCCGTCTTGGACATCCGCGGATGAGCCGGAATCGCCGCCTCCTCCGCAGGCCGAGAGCAGCATCGCTGTGGCGAGCGATGCCGCCACCATTCCTTTACGCGTGCGATGTTTCATGAGTGTTCTCCTCTTCGTGAACTTCATTGTTTGACGAAATCTGTGTATGGGTGCCACGCCGCGATAGCGATCGAGAAGGCACACGACGGCGGCCATTGTTCGTGATTTGGGTGCGTTTGAGTACGCTCTCGTGGGAACCAGTCGAGCATGGTGTTCGGTATGGGATGTGGTGGAAGCTGGTGGGTGGTGAGTGGTTGGCGGAAGCTGGCGAGTGGTTGGTGAGTGCTGAATCGAAGGCTGCGAGTGGCGGGTTGTTAGTCGGTGTGTGCGGGCATGGTTTCGATGCGGCCTTCGAGGGCCATGCCATCAGCGGCAATGGCGATCGCCGACAGCATGGCGCCTCTCTGCGCAAGGTTTGGTGGGAGGAATGAACCAGCGACCAGGCGCTTGTTGTCCTCTAGGAACTGGGCGGCTGTAGAGCGAGCCACCTCCGAGGAGTCGAAGAGTGATCCCGCGAGAATATAGCCCTGGATTCCGAGCACACGGCAGGCATCGATACCGGCGAATACAAGTTCCCTCGCCGCGTTCTCCAGTGCTTCACGCCCGCGCGAATCCGCTTCCAGGGCACCGACAATCTCGGACATCGGCAGGTCCTCGGGGACAAGTCCATCGCGAACCGCCCACGAATGCAGTCCTCGCAACGATGCCCGCGTGTTCAGGCAGTCGTAAAGGCCGCACCAGCATGGCCGCTCGCCTATCAGGCGTCCGCCCATGTGGCCGAACCCTCCCGTGGATACTCCCCTGTCACGGCGCGGATCCCCGGTGCTGGAACAGCCAGCGATGCCCCAGTCGGCAAAACAGAGGTAGCGGTTGTCCATCTCCTGATCGTTGTACCAGCGCATCGCGCGGATGTGGCCCACCGGCTGGTTGTCGATGAACGTTGGCAGTCCGGTACGTTCCCGCACGTCCGCCGCCAGTGCTCGCCCGTGCCAGGTGGGGAAACCGCTCGGTGTGGTGAGCCGTCCTTCGTCGAAACTGGCTGCCCCACCAAAGCTAATGCCGATGCCTGCGATGGCTCGAAAAGTCGTGCGTGCCGAGGAGAACAGCCCCCGCGCAGCTTCCGATAGGCGTTCAACTGCTGTCTCGTACTCAACATCCGCGCTAACATCCACCGTCACGTCCTTGATGGGAGTGCCTCCGATGGAAGCAAGGACCATTGTGGTGCCCGTGGAATTGAGTGAGACGGCAATGACACCGAGCCCCTGCGGATTCAAGGAGATGGCTGCGGCAGGCCTTCCGAGAGAGCCCTCTCCAATCACAGCAGCACTGATGAGACCAAGTTCGTCAAGGTGGGAGACGACTCGAGTGATCGTTGGACCACTGACTTCGAGAAGTCCCTGCAATTCCCGACGTGTAAGTTCACCGTGGCGGCAGAGTTCCTGGAGAGCTGCCAACCCGCCCTTGGGTAGTTTGGTTCGCGCCATTACGACCCCTTCTTTTCATTCTGAATGAAATATACGCAGATGACTTGGAACACGTCAACCATTTTTCTTCACCATGCAGAAAAATAGACAGGAGGAGTGCGCGAGGAGCGTCGAAACAGCAGAAAAGTCGCCTTCGGCAGCATTGTGTGCCAACCTTGAGAAGAGGTCCCAGATGGCTCACTGATCGCCCCATCAGCAGGCCCCCATAGCAACTCGCAACGGCGCATTCGAGGAGAGTTACATGTCATTCAGTTTCAGCACAGCCGGTCGGATCATCTTTGGTGCGGGCAGCGCGGCCCAGCTCCCGGAGGTCATCAAGCACTACGGCCAGCGCGTTTTTGTGATCACCGGCGGCCATACCGATGCCAAGGCGCCACCGCTCGCGGGCCTCTCCCCCGATATTGCCATCTGGCGCTCCAAGGGCGAGCCGTCAGTGGAGGGCGTTCGCGCCGCCGTCGCCGCAGCAGAGGATTTCGCCCCGGATGTCATCATCGCGCTCGGCGGCGGGTCCGTTATCGATACCGGTAAGGCTGTGGGGATCCTGTTGCGCAACGACGGCGACCTCATGGACTACCTGGAGGTGGTCGGCAAGGGCCTGCCGCTCGCCCCGGCGTCCGTGCCCGTGGTTGCTCTTCCCACCACCTCCGGCACCGGCACAGAAGTCACTGCCAACGCGGTCATCTACTCCCCTGAACACAAGGTCAAGGCGAGCTTGCGCTCCACGGCGATGATTCCCGCCGTCGCCATCGTGGATCCTGACCTCACCGTGTCCTGCCCGCCTGCGGTCACAGCCTCGTCTGGACTGGATGCGTTGACGCAGTGCATCGAGCCGTACACCTCGTGCCAGGCCAACCCGCTCACCGACATTCTCGCCGCCGAAGGATTGCGGCGCGCCGCCTCCGGTTTGCGCCGCGCCTACGCTGACGGCAACGATCTCAAAGCCCGCGAGGACATGGCTTTCTGCTCGCTCCTCTCGGGAATCTGCCTGGCAAACGCCAAGCTCGGAGCAGCACATGGCATCGCCGCGCCCGTCGGCGGCATGACGGGCGCGCCGCACGGCAATGTGTGCGCCGCGGTGCTCGCCACCTGCTGCGAGGTCAACGTACGTGCCATGAAGGAACGCGACCCGGACAACCCGGCAATCGAGCGTTACACCGAGGTGGCCCGGCTTCTCACCGGCAACCCCGCGGCCAGCGCCGAAGACGGCGTGGCCTGGGTGCGCGACACAGTCGGCCTCCTTGGCGTGGGCGGGCTCAGCTCCCTCGGACTCGCCGAGGAGCAGCTCGATCAAGCGACCAGGGGCGCGATGGCGGCCAGCTCCATGAAGGGCAATCCCATCGTGCTCACCTACGACGAGGTGCGCGAGATCCTCACGGCGTCGATGTAGGGCACGGTATCGACGTAGGGATTTCCTAAGTGGGCATGTGAGCGATCTGCGTGCCGTAGACGGCACGGAGATCGCTGTGGCGCCCATCTAGGATCGATACCACCCCGAACAGCAAGTTCAGCAAGTCCAGCATCCCCGGCTCACAGCTTCCGCGGATACGGCGGGGAGTCCTCCACGCGTTTTTTTCGGCTCCGCACCGGCCATCCCGCCATGGCGCGGACTAAACTGTGACCCATGGCATCTCTCCTCTCCGTCCGCAACATCCGCATCGGCTATGGCGATACCGTCATCATTGACGGCCTGAATCTGGATGCGGGCCCCGGGGAGGTGGTCGCGGTGACGGGCTCGAACGGCGCAGGAAAGTCCACCCTGCTGCGCGGCCTCGCCGGTTTCCAGCCGATGGAGTGCTCCTCCTTCACGATCAACGGCGCCCCGGCAACGCCAGAAACCGACATGCACCGCGAGGTCACCTACGCCGTCATGGACGAGTGGATGTGGCTGCGCGGCATGACGGTGCGCGATCATTTCGAGGTGTTCCACGAGGCGGACTCGCTCTGCGATCCCGAGCAGGCCCTCACCGAATTTGGCGTTCTCAACCTCGCCGACCGCATGCCCCACTCCCTCAGCTCGGGCCAGCTTCGCCGCGTCACTCTCGCCTCCCTGCTCGTGCGCCCGTGGCACATCCTCTTCATCGACGAACCGGAGCAGCGCCTTGACGAGGAATATCAGGGCATTCTCGCCGGTATCCTGAACCGCTACCTCGGCGAGCGCACAGCCATCATCGCCACCCACGCCGCCCCGCTTCTGGGAAGCGCCGTCACCCAGGTACTTCACCTGGACGGCAGCCCGGCACCTCGCGCCCGGAAGGTGCGCTGAGTATGGAACGGGAGTCTCGCTGGAGCGACGTCTGGTATTGGCTGCTCAGCTTCACGGTGTTGGCGTCGTTGTGGGTGAGCACCGCGAACGCTTTGAGCCCTGCTGTCGCCGCGTTTTTGCTGGAGCGGGATATGGGCCACTCCTACAGTCTCGCGATCATTATCGTCATTGGTCTTCTCATGGGGCTGCGCGAGCTCACCCGGTTCGCGGGTCCGGTGCGCGCCTCGCACGCCGAGATCTCCTGGCGCACCCACGAGACCCGACCCTCCCAGCAGTTGCTGCAGATCTTCGGTATCAGCCTGCTCGTTGCCTTCCTTGTGGGCAGCCCGATTCTCACGTTCGCCCACTATCTCGGCTGGTCCATCGCCGAGATGGCAGTTTTGGCCCTGGCTCTCGTCCTCACGGCCCCGATTGCCCTGGGATTGGGCGCCGCGCTCCAGCGTGGCCACCACGATTCTGTTCCGCGCTGGCGGCTGCTGCGCGCGGACGCCAACGTCAACGGCGCCCTCATGAGCGTCTTGACCCTGGACGGTTCCGCCCTCCGCCTCGCTGCCGACTTACGTGATTCAGGACGACGACGGCGCCTCACCGCACGTTCGTCTTCACCCGCGATACGTCTCTTCACCATTACTTCGCGCCGCACGCTGGGGAAAATCGGTGCGAGCCTCGCTTCCTTTGCCGGGCTCACGGTTCTTTCGGTCATTTGGGGGCCCGCGAGTTTCACCATGATTCTTGTCTTGATAGCAGCCATCTCCTTCGCGGTGGCGGCGGCTGGCCCGTGGTGTGACTGGCTGTCGGAGCCGCGGGTACGCCATGGTTTTGCTCGCTTGGGAAGAAGGGGCAGCGTTGCCGTTCTTCTTGGATCGGCGCTCTGGCCCACGCTGTTCCTGGTGGCAAGCGTGTCCGTCCTTGCCACACAGCTTCCAGCCACGGTATTCACCGCCCCTTGGTCATGGCTGGCTTGGGCCTTCATCACCCCCACTCTTCCCCTCTATGTTCTCGCGGCACGCGGCGTCGCCGCGCTACGAAGCGCCACCGGGCGCGAGGGGCAAGACGTCATCAACACCCCCGAACTCGGACCCATTCCGGTGGGAATCATCAGGCGAGTGACAGCGGGCTGGATGGGTGGCGCCGTCGTCGTTATAACATCCTTCTTCTCCCCACCACTTGCCGCGGCGCTATTGGCCATCAACGGAGCCTCGATCGCATACAGCCACAGGCAACTGAGCCGTTCAGCCGCCAATCACTGATACCCGGACTTTAGAGATCCCGCACCTTCGTGACGCCGTGATTCACCACACTTTGGTCACGGATAGTCACAGGTTTCCTAGGACGTTAGTCTTAGAAACATGCATGACACACACTCCGCTTCGAAGCGGCCTCACGTCGTAGTAATCGGAGGCGGCTTCGCCGGCCTCTCAGCTGTTCGCAAGCTCAAGAATGCCGACGTGGACATCACGCTCATCGATCGCCACACGTACAACACCTTCCAGCCGTTGCTGTATCAGGTTGCCACTGCGGCCCTGAACCCCGGCGACGTCACCTGGTTCCTGCGTGCCATTCGTTCCGGCCAGAAGAACGTCCGCTTCCTGCGCGGAACCGTGCTTTCCATGAACCATGACACCCGCCTCATCGAACTCGACTCGAACATTACCGTCAAGTACGACTACCTCGTTATCGCCACTGGCGTGGCCGCCAACTTCTTCGGCATCCCCGGTGCCGAGGAGTTCTCGATGCCGCTCTACCGCCGTTCGCAGTCGCTGCGTCTGCGCGACAAGCTCTTCACCGAGCTGGAGGACACGGCCGTCAACAACGATGACCGTTACCTCCGTATTATCGTCGTGGGCGGTGGCCCCACCGGAGTTGAGACCGCCGGCGCGCTTGCCGAGATGCGCAACTACGACATGCCTGTCACTTACCCCGAGATCGACCCCAAGAAGATCGAGATCACCCTGGTCGAGATGGGCCCGAGCGTCCTCGGCCCCTTCCACGAGGATCTTCGCGAGTACGCACAGAAGTCGCTGCGCAAGCGCGGCGTTGTGCTGCGTCTGGAGACCGCAGTGAAGGAAGTTCGCGCCGACGGTGCCCTGGTGGAGCACAAGGGCAAGCAGGAATTCCTCGAAGCCCCCATCGTGGTGTGGGCCTCCGGCGTTGCCGCACCTGCCGCCGTCAAGGACTGGGGTCTGCCCCAGGGCCGCGGTGGCCGTATCGAGGTTGACGAGCATCAGCGTGTTCGCGGCTTCAGCAACATCTTTGCCGTTGGTGACATCTCCGTGAATCCGGACAACGCTCTTCCGCAGCTCGCCACGCCCGCGATCCAGGGTGGCAAGCATGCTGGCGAGGTCATCAAGGCGAGCGTCGAAGGCACTCCCGAGCCCAAGCCCTTCAAGTACCTGGACAAGGGAACGATGGCCACCATCGGCCGCGCCTCAGCAATCGCCCAGATCAAGGGTCTGCCCCGTCTCAAGGGATTCCCGGCGTGGATCATCTGGGTGGCGCTGCACATCCAGCAGCTCATGTCCAACCGTAACCGCTTCTCCGCGATGACGAACCTGGCTGTCAAGTACATCATGTCGCGTAGCCACAGCGCCATCGTGGGCGAGACCCCGCTCATCGCTTCGCGCCGCGCACGCGTGATCGATTCGAATCCTGAGGAAGCAGGCTCGGCTACCAGCGCAGAGTAGGTTTCCTCGCTGCTTCTCTCGTTGCTCGCTTTGCTCTCTTTGTGAAGAGGTCACGGCCCGGTGGAGAGGTCACGTCTGGCAGGCGTTACCTCTCCCGGGAAACATCACCTCTTCCGAAGGGGTGAACACTGGAGACAGAAGGGGCGAACACTAGATGCAACAGAAGGCCCCCTCCACACACTTGGAGGGGGCCTTCTGTTAACGCGGTGTCAGCACATCAGCGAGTAGCAGCCTTGAGCGCTACCTCGGCATCCGGCTGGCCGGTGATGCGGTTACGCAGATCGCGGCGCACAATTTCAATGCTCCACAGCCAGATCATGTGGCCGAACAGCTCGGAGAAGTGCTCCTGCCAGGGCTGATCCCACGGCGCGGGCACGGTGCCCATGGCGGGCATGAGCAGCACGTGGAAGAAGACGTGCAGGAAGATACCGAAGGCGGCGCCCTGCCACAGCTTGATTCCGGGGTAACGCTCAGCAACGATGCAGTAGAAGACGCCGAAGAAGATGGCGAATCCGAAGTGCACGATGAACGAGGCGATGGGCAGATCCCAGCCGTTGAAGTTGATGGTCGCGCGGGCGATGTCCTCGGAGAAACCGATCTGCTCAAGCAGGGTCTGCGGAGGGTTCACAGCGTTACGCTCGGGGGTACGGGGAGGGAACGGAACCTCCCAGCCGAACTTGACGATCGCGGAGAACGCACCGGCGATGAGGCCGACGAGCAGTGCCACAGGGTAGTTACGGCGGGATGCTTCCGTCGTTGCCAAGAGTTTGGACATCATATTCCCAATCTGGAGTAATTCTTGTTTCACCAAGTATCTTCGCATGTCAAAGCCCGTGCTTAATAGCTAATTGGGGGTGAATAGTCCCATGCCCCAACCGGGACTTCCTGCCCTTTTTCCAGTGCTCTCACAGCTTTTTGTGATTGAAAATATAGGTCTTAAATACACGGAAATAAACGTGTTAAATAGCCTTTGCCGTGCTCAGGGATTACGCGGTCGTCATCCGTCACTCGGTCGTCACGCGCTTGTCATCCGTCACTCGGTCGTCAACCGGGCGACGTGCAGCGTGAGGTAGGACAGTTCGTCGTCGGTAATCTGAACTCCCAAACGCAACTCCAGTAAACCCTGGATGTGCAGTGCCGCCTGGAAGGCCTCGGGGAAGGCGTCACGAATGGTGGCGGTGAGGCGGCGCGGCTGGTCATTGAGCTGTTTGTCCGCGTGGGCGCGGACAAAGAAGTAGCGCAGATGCGTAATGAATCGGGCAGCGTTGAGCGAATCCGTCTCGAACTCGCGATCAAACGCGGAGCTCAACACCTCGAAAATCTGGGTGAAGATCTCCGTCATCTGGAAGGTCTTGGAAAGATCACCGGTCTCGAACTGCAGGGCGTTGACGAGATGCATGGTGATGGCGACGGCTTCGTCGTCGGAAATAGCGGCGCCCGAAAACTCCCGGATAAGGGTGATGGACTTGCGCGCCACCTCGTACTCCTTGGAGTACAGATGTGAAACCTCGGCCTTGAGAGGGTGGCCCATTTCAATGCCGGAACGTACACGCTTCACCGCGAAGGCGATGTGATCCGCCAAGGTGATGATGACGCTTTGAGGAAGCGAGGTCCCGAGATCGCGTTCAGCCAGCGTGTGAATCTCGCGAGCAACTTCAATGTACTCCGGCGGCACATCCACCAAATAGGTACTCAGATAACTGATGTCGTTCTCTGCATCCGGGACGAAAACCTGCACGATCTTGGTGGTGTCGAGAGAGTCGCCAGCCCTGCGAGAGAAGCCGATGCCGCGCCCGGTGACGATGACGGTACCGCGGTGGGGATCGTCAGCCATCACAACGTTGTTATTGAACACCCTGAGGACTTTCATGCATCACCCCTCTCTACATTTCGCTGTTTACACATGACATTATCCCATTGCAACGACGCGAACCCGGCCCGGTAGCCATTGCCAGCCACCGGAACCGGGCTTCGTCACGAACTTAGCCGTGCGACGACGTCGTCACGAACTGGGCCGCGCGACGTCGTCGTCACGAACTGGGCCGCGCGACGTCGTCGTCAATCTCAGACGATATCCGCGAGATTCTCGCCGTTGGTGGCACACACCTGCTGGTACCAGAAGAACGAATCCTTGCGGTAGCGGCCCAGATCGAGCATGTCGAACTCGTCGCGGTTGACGTAGATGAAGCCGTAACGCTTCTTCATGCCCTCGTGGGTGGAGATGAGGTCGATGGCGGACCAGGGGTTGTAACCGAGCACCTCGACGCCGTCGCTCACTGCCAGCTGGATCTGCTCAATGTGATCGCGCAGGTAGTTGATGCGGTAGGGATCGTGGACCTTGCCGTCTTCCAGCTTGTCGTAAGCGCCCAGGCCGTTCTCGGTGACGAGCAGCGGCAACTGGTAGCGGTCCCAGAGCGTACGGAAGGTGGCGCGGAAGCCAGCCGGGTCGATCTCCCAACCGAACTGCGTCTTGGGCAGGTAGGGGTTGGAGACCGGCTCGTACATGTTCGGTTCCACGGACATGATCTGCTGGTCGCCGCGGGTGGCGTCCGCGATCGAAGCATCGGGCATCTTCACCGTGGCGGTGACGTAGTAGTTGAAGGCCACGAAGTCCGGCTTGCCGGCCTTGAGGATCTCCATATCACCCTCTTCGATGACCGGGGTGGCATCCATCGACTCCAGCCATGCCCACACCGTCGAGTTGTAGCGGCCATACACGCCGGCGTCGAGGTAGAGCCAGTTGCGGATGGCGTTGAAGTTGTCCGCTGCGAGGATGTCCTCCGGGTTGCAGGTAGCCGGGTAGGCCACACCGATGTTCGGAGCCGGGCCGATCTTGGCCTGCGGAAGCATCTCGTGGCAGGCGATCATGGCCTTGGCCTGGGCCAGGAGCATGTGGTGATTGGCCTGGTAGATGGCACGCTTCGGGCTGCCGGGCTTGACGGTGCCAATGAGCTCACCAACGAGGATCATCATGTTCTGCTCGTTGATGGTGAGCCAGTAGGTCACCTTGGAGCCGTACTCGCTGAACAGCACCTTGGCGAAGCGCTCGAAAGCGTCCACGGTGGCGCGGTTCTCCCAGCCGTCCTTCTTGTCGAGGGCGAGCGGAAGGTCGAAGTGGTACATCGTGATGATGGGCTCGATGTTGTGCTCGATGAGCGCATCAATGAGGCGGTGGTAGAAGTCGATACCGGCCTGGTTGATCTCGCCGTCGCCGTCGGGAATGATACGGCTCCAGGCAATGGAGAAGCGATACGACTTCAGCCCCATCTCCGCGAAGAGCTTCACATCCTCCAGGTAGTGGTGATAGTGATCCGAGGTGACCTTGAAATCCGAGACGCCTTCGGGAGTGGGGTGCACGTCCTGTACCGAGGGGCCCTTACCGTCCTCATCCCACGCACCCTCAACCTGGTATGCGGAGGTGGAACCTCCCCACAGGAAGCCCTGCGGGAATGGCTTGAGATTCTGATGACGCATGAGTGTCCTTTCAAAGGAACAGGGCGGTGCCTCGCATGAAGCACCGCCCTGGGGAATATTAGATCTCGATGTCGATGGAGGCATCGCCAGCCACGACCGGGCCGGAAGCGGCCGGGGTGACGGAGGCGAGCTTCTTCGTGTTGGTGACGACGACGATGACAGTGGTGTCGTAGCCAGCGGCCTTCACCTTGTCAAAGTCGACGACGGCGAGGGGCTGACCGGTCGTGACCGTCTCACCCTTCTTCACCTGAGCCTCGAAGCCATCACCCTTCATGGCAACCGTGTCGATGCCGATGTGGACGAGGACCTCAACGCCGTCGTCGGTCTTGATGCCGTAGGCGTGACCGGTCGGGAACACGGTAGCGACGGTGCCCGAAACGGGCGAGACCACGGTGTTCTCCTCGGGGACAACGCCCACGCCAGCGCCGAGGGCGCCGGAGGCGAAGACCTTGTCATCGACCTCGGAGATCGCAACCTGCTGGCCCTTGACCGGGGAGGCAACCTTGACCAGGGTGCCGACAGCGAGGTGGCGAGCCGGCTTCGGAGCCGCGGCGGCGGGGGCCGGGGTGGCGGAAGCAGACGGGCCGGGGGTTGCTACGGGAGCGTCATCGGGCTGATCATTCTTCTTGTTGACACCGAAGAACAGAGTGAGGAGGAAGCCGACCGAGATACCGACCACGATACCGATGACCTGCAGGGTAAAGTTTCCGACACTGAGGTAGGTGGGCAGAGCAATGAGGGAAGGAATGGCGAAGGTGTTGGAAGCGCTGCCACCCATGGAAGCAATCGCACCACCGATACCGCCACCGACGAGGCCGAAGAAGAACGGCAGACGCATCGGGAGGTTGACACCGTAGATGAGCGGCTCGGTCACACCAGCGAGAATGCCGGAGATGGAGGCCGGGGCGGCAACCTGACGGCGCTTCGCCGAACGGGTACGGATAACGACGGCGAGGCCTGCGCCAGCCTGAGCCAGAACAGCGGCCGGGAGCGGGCCGGAGAGCAGCGAGTAGCCCTGGACGGAAAGATCGTTCACCATGATCGGCACGAAGCTCCAGTGCATTCCGAAGATCACGAGGACCTGCCAGAGAGCACCCATTGCGGCGCCACCGAGCCACGGCGCGAACTGGAAGAGGCCATTGACTCCGGTGGAGATCCAGCCGGCGATCGTCATGGTGACTGGGCCGACGACGATGAGAACCAGCGGAACCATAACAAGAACGGTGATCAGCGGAATGGTGAAGTTGCGAATCATGCCCGGGAGCTTGGACATCGACTTCTCCAGATGCGCCTGCATCCACACTGCAAAGATGATCGGCACAACCGAGGAGACGTAGCTCATCATGACCACGGGGATACCGAGGAAGTGCACCGGAGAACCGTCATTGAGAGCGACGATTGCAGGGTAGACGAGCGCACCGGCGATAGCGATCGAGGTGAACTGGTTCGCCTTGAAGAAGCGCGCCGAGGTCACAGCCAGCATGATCGGCAGGAAGTGGAAGGTGGAGTCAGCCGCCGCGTTGATGATCGCGTAGTTCTGCCCCAACGGATCCAGCAGCTCAAAAGTGGTCAAGAGGGCGAGAAGCGCCTTGATGAGACCGGTGCCAGCAAGGGTCCACAGGATCGGCGAGAAGATCTTGGCGATCATGTTGATGAACTGGTTGAAAAGGTTACCCTTCTCTTCCTCGGCATCAACCGGGGCCGAGGCAGCAATGCCCGCCAGATCGGTGAAGTGACCGTAGACGATCGGCACATCGTCACCGATAACGACCTGGAACTGGCCACCAGCCTCCACGACCGTGATGACACCTTCCATCGCTTCGATGGCAGGCTTGTTGACCTTGTCCATGTCCTTGAGCTTCAGACGAAGCCTGGTGATGCAGTGAGCAGCGCTGGACACATTGTCCTTGCCTCCCACCTCGACCAAGACCTTCTTTGCAAGATCTTGGTAATCAACCTTTGCCATTGATTCCTCCTCGAATCATCTGTGTCAGAGAACTGGGTTCTCCAGCCAGGAGTACATGTTGTTCTCCGATGCTACAGGTGGTTCAGGTCTACAAAAGACAAAAAGACCTGAGCCCGCCACGGCGCGAGTGCGCCAGCGATCTCAGGTCTTGCCTCATAGGAGTAACAACCCTGTAGAACCGAAGTCCTATCGCGTGAGGTTACCCCTCACGATGCCCCAAGTCAACAGAACTTAGGTGGTTGACAATCCGGACAATCCCCGTCTAGTCTCCGAACCGTTGCCCCATCCCACGCAACACAAGTGATAAAAATTCCATCAACAAGTCACCGGCTGCTCCACGATCCAGTGGGCACCGTAGCAACGAAGCTAAACGGAAGACTCAAGTACATGAAGAAGAAATTTGCCGCGCTCAGCGCAGGCCTGCTGACCGCCGCCCTCGCCCTGAGCGGCTGCTCCAACGCCGCCGATTCCGGTTCCTCCTCCCCCTCGGAGAGCGCAGCAGCATCCGAGGCCGCAGCTGCGGACACCGATGCAGTAACGCTCTACGTGGTTCGCCACGGCAAGACGATGCTCAACACCACCGATCGCGTGCAGGGCTGGGCGGACGCACCACTCACCCCCGCCGGCGTCGAGGTTGTGGAAGCCGCCGGACGCGGCCTGGCCGATGTCGAGTTCCAGTCCGCTTACTCCTCCACCAGTGGCCGAGCCTACGAAACCGCTGATCTCATCCTCAAGGAGAGCGAGAAGTCCAGCGATCTCACCATCATCCAGGACGAGCGCCTGCGCGAGTTCAACTTCGGAACCTACGAGGGTGACCTCAACCACACGATGTGGCAGCACATCGCAGACGACAAGGGCGTCACCCTGGAAGAGTTCCTTGCGAACGTCGATCCCAAGGAGTTCGCTGACACGGTAGCCAAGCTGGACAAGGCTCGCCCCGAGGCCGAGGGCAACTGGCCCGCCGAGGATTACGACACCATCGTTGCTCGCCTTGACGCAGGCATCAAGGACATCGTCGAGGCCGAGACTGCCAAGGGTGACGGAAACGTGCTCATCGTATCCCACGGCCTGTCGATCATGGCAATGCTCAAGCACCTGTTCGGCGATGACATGCCCGAGGCCAGCGGCGTGAAGAATGCCTCCGTGACCATCATCGAGTACAAGGACGGCGAGTTCGAACTGAAGTCCTTCAACGACGAGTCCTACATCGAGAAGGGCCAGAAGAAGTAACTTCTCGCTGACATCACTTCGGCCCCTCGCGTCACGAGTCTCCTCCTGATACGAGGGGCCGAAGTCGATCCTGGCGTGAGGGTGGGGCGCACGAACAGCATGCGCCCCACCAATTCCTCGTTACGCCAAAGGGGTTCCCCCTTCGTTACGCCGAGGAAGTGACTCGTCTGGACCGAGTGTGTTCTATCGCGACAGCCAGACGGTCACATCGGTCGGGACGACAGAAACCACCCCCGAAACACTGGAAGCAATCACGTCCGCATCGGCGGGGATCGGCCAAGGCTCATCCCCGAGATTGGTCACCACGCGGGTGGTGCCAGCTTCGGTTCGAACGTCGAACGCGACGACGTCGTCGCCGAGTTCCAGGAGGGTCAGCTCACCGGTTCCGAGTGCGCGCTCGCGGCGGAGGTTCAAGAGGAGACGGTAGAACTCCAGCGTGGAACCGGCCACGCCCTCCTGCTGGTCGACCGCGAGGCCTCCAAAGGTGCCGGGCTGCGGCAACCAGGATTCACCCGTCTCGTTGAAGCCGAATGCGGGTGCATCCTTCTTCCACGGGATCGGGACGCGGCAACCGTCGCGGCCGATGCGTGCTCCACCCGTGCGGCGGAACGTGGGATCTTGCCGGGCGGCGGCGGGAAGGTCGATCACTTCGGGGAGCCCAAGTTCTTCACCCTGGTAAAGGTATGTACTCCCCGGCAGAGCGAGAATCATGGCGGTGGCGGCACGTGCCCGGCGCAGGCCGAGCGCGCCGTCAGGGTAGGGCCCACCCGGATGCAGCCCCGGCTCGTCGAGCTCGCCCAATACCAATCGGGTGGTATGCCGAATGACGTCATGATTGGAGAGCACCCAAGTGGTGGGAGCTCCGACCATGTCGTTCGAGCGGTAGGAATCGACGATTCCCTGCCGGAGTACACTCGCATCCCAGGACGATTGTAGGAAGGCGAAATTAAAGGCCTGGTGGAACTCGTTAGGCCGGACGTAACGGGCAAGCCGCTCATATGGCTGGACCCACGCCTCAGCAACCATCGCCCGTTCTCCTGGGTAGGAGTCAAGGACCTTGCGCCAGGAATCATAGATCTCATGAACACGATCATGGTCGTAGTAGGGGCAGGCACATGTGGGAATCGCACCGGAGAGAATATCCTCCCGAGTGTTCGCGAAGTCCGGCAGGCCAAGCACCTTAATGAGGGCGTGCGCGACATCGACGCGAAACCCGTCCACACCGCGATCTAGCCAAAAGCGCAGGATGTCGAGGAATGCCTCGCGAACCTGAGGACTCTCCCAGTTGAGATCGGGCTGCTTGGTGTCAAACATGTGCAGGTACCACTGCTTGCCATCCGGAGTCTTGGACCATGCGGGGCCGCCAAAGTCAGATTCCCAATTGTTGGGGCGCTGATCCGGGTGAGCCGGATCAACGTCACGGAAGATGTACCAACTGCGTTCACGCGAACCTGGTGCAGTTGCGAGCGCTCGCTGGAACCAAGGGTGTTCATCACTCGTGTGGTTAGGAACCAGATCGACGAAGACGCGCAAGCCAAGTTCGTGGGCACAGGCCACAAGGGCCTCAGCATCGGTCAGCGACCCGAAGATAGGATCCACACCCTGATAATCAGCGACGTCGTAACCTGCGTCCGCCTGCGGGGACGGGTAGAACGGCGAGATCCAGATCGCGTCCACCCCAAGATCTTGAAGGTATGGCAGGCGCGACGTGATACCTGGGAGATCCCCGATTCCGTCACCGTTGGCATCGGCGAAGGAACGCGGATAAACCTGATAGATGACAGCACTGCGCCACCACTCATCCGAAGCAGATGGAGCGTGGAGTGGCGTGCGGAAAGAGGTGGACTGAGGCAAGAGAGGACCTTTCGGAGGCAGGGGTATTGAGAGGAGATCTTGTTGGTGATTGAGAAACCGAATAACGGTTGTGGGGAAGAGACAGTCTTGGGAAAGATGACGGTCTTGGGAAGAGATAGGTTGAGGAATCCGAGGAGATGTGGAGGAGCGGTTAGCCGGGAGATGAGGGCGCGGGTCATCTGGGATCCCCTTCCGACGGAACCGCCACCCATAAGAACGATCGTACATAACTATTAGTACGTACGTCCACATGTTTTGATTGGTACTGTTACAACAAGGAAAGCAAGCACTCTCACCAGCAGCTTCCAACAAGACACACTCAACGGGGACATAAAGATGACGAATCCAGCAGCCCAAAGACCTCAAGGAGCACGCAGGCAACGGCGAAACGACCCCGAGACGGCCAAAATACTCGACGCAATGACGGAAGGTCTCTCCATCCACCGCGCTCTCGACGTGGAGGAACGTAACCCGCAAGAAGTCGTCGAGGCCGTCAACCGTATCGTCGGTCTCGCACCCGACAGGACACGGACCACCCCCTCGAAGGCCACGGTGCCACAATCTGGCGGAGAGTGAATCGCAACAACTCCTCCTAAAAGTGACGGCCACATCACACAATACGTACGTACGAACGTACTTATAAGCATTAGGCTAGTCGTATGGGTGACAAGTATTTTGCGGGTGACCCGCGCACCAACAGGGAACGCATGCTCGCCGGAGACCTCTATATCGCAGACGATCCCGAGAACAAGCGCCGATCGCTCCGCGCTCGGCAACTATCCGAGTTCTACTTTCGCGTGGAAGTCGCAGGTTTAGCTGGAGGCCGTCAACTACTCTCCGATCTTCTCGACCAACTCGGCGACGACGCCTACATCAAACCTCCGTTGTATGTCAGTCGCGGCAAGAACATCTCTGTGGGAGCTCGCACGTTCATCAACTACAATCTGACGGCCCCCGACATCGCTAGGATCACGATCGGTGAAGACTGCCAGATCGGCCCAAATGTCCAGCTTCTTACACCCACACACCCCATCGATCCCGAACCTCGCCGGGACAAGCTGGAGGCCGCCGAACCCATCACGATCGGCAACAACGTCTGGCTCGGAGGTGGTGTCATCGTTTGCCCCGGAGTAACCATCGGAGACAACAGCGTCATCGGTGCCGGCGCTGTGGTGACCAAGGATGTCCCGGCCAACGTCGTCGCCGTCGGGAATCCCGCGCGCATCATCCGGGAGATCTAACAGCGTTCTCGCCCCGCAGATCTTTCGTCCGAATACACTTCGTTACGTACGTCACCACTCACATACGACTCACCTTCCCGGCATTCCCCAGCCACTTCACACCCCAAGAGAAAGCGAACCACCATGCCACGCATCATCTTCCTCGACGTCGATGGAACACTCGTGGATTACAGGAACAACCTGCCCGAGTCCGCAGTCCGCGCGATCCGCCTCGCGCGCGAAGCGGGCCATCGCGTCTACCTGACCACCGGACGCAGCCGCGCCGAGATGTACCAGGAACTCTGGGACATCGGCATCGATGGAATGATCGGCGGCAATGGTTCCTACGTTGAGGATGATGGCGAGGTTGTCATGCACCAGAGCTTGACACGGGGCGAATGCACCGCCATCGTGGACTGGCTGAATGAGCGCGGCTTGGCGTTCTACCTCGAAGCCAACTCGGGACTGTACGGCAGCCCCGACTTCCTCACCGGAGCCCTGCCCGCGATCCGCGCCTACTCCGCAGGCAAGGGCCGCGCGGACGCGGACACCGTCAATGTGGACGAAGTATTCCCTGAGATGATCTACGGCGCCGATCTCTATCGCGACGACATCAACAAGATCAGCTTCGTCCTCTCCAGCTACCAGGACTACCTCGACGCCAAGGAAGCATTCCCGCAGCTCAAGGCCGGCACATGGGGCGGCCGCGACGAACTGGCGCTCTTCGGAGATCTCGGCGTGGCCAACATCAACAAGGCCCACGCCATCGATGTACTGCTCGCGCATCTCGGGGCATCCAAGGCCGACACCGTGGGCGCCGGCGACGCCGCCATCGACATCCCCATGCTCGAATACTGCGCCGTCGGAATCGCGATGGGCAATGGCTCCGATGAGATCAAGGCGATCGCGGATTACGTGACCGCAGACGTTGAGCACGACGGGCTCTACCAGGCATTCGAGCACCTCGGCCTGCTCGGTTAGCTCGGCCTGCTCGGTTAGCTCGGTTAGCTCGGCCTGCTCGGTTAGCTCGGTTAGCTCGGCCTGCTTGGGCAATCTGAACGGACGTTAAAGCAACCGAGAGACCGGGTCCAGGAAGCCCCAGAACCTCAGAACTTTCAGAACCTCAGAGCCTTCAGAAACATTTCATTGTCGGATATGGACCGCGCGGCAACTATTTGCCGCGCGGTCCATATAGAGCAACCAAATGTTGCGGCTACTTCAAAATCGGCCCCGCTACCGGGTTGGTGAGCTTCCCGATGCCCTCAACCTCAATCTCCACCACGTCGCCACCGCTCAGCTGGCTCACGCCCGCGGGCGTGCCGGTGAGGATGATGTCGCCCGGAAGTAGCGTAAATGCGCTGGACACAAAGGAGATCAGCTCGCGCACCGAGTTGATCATGAGCGCCGTGGATTCATTCTGTTTCACAACCCCGTTGACGCTGCCACTCACACGCAGGTCCGCCACATCGAGCCCGGCCTCCGCCAGCCCGTCCGGCGTGACGATCCACGGCCCGAGCGGGCAGGCGGTGTCGAATCCCTTGGCGCGCGCCCACTGGCCATCGCGCTTCTGGATGTCGCGCGCCGAGACATCGTTGGCAGCTGTGTAACCAAACACCACACGATCCACGTCCTGCACAGCCACATCTTTCGCGCACTGACCAATCACCACAGCAAGCTCAGCCTCGTGGTCCACGTGCTCGGACCAGCGCGGCAGCACAATCGATTCTCCCGACCCGATCAACGAGGTGGCAGGTTTGAGAAAGATCATCGGCTCGATGGGCACCTGATTCCCGAGCTCCTCGATGTGCGCGACGTAGTTTCTCCCGATGCCAATGATCTTCGACGGATTGGCAACCGGCGGCAGAAGCCGGACGTCTTCCAGAGCCAGAACCTCACCGGTCCTCGCCACGCCGCCTCGCAGCGGGTCCCCAACAAGGACTTCGATACTGAGAAGATCATCCGTTACGAGGCCGAACTGGGCGGCCCCTCTGTCACTGAAGTGAGCAATGCGCATACTTCAGCCTAGCGCCCCGCTCCGCGCTCCGCACCGCTTCACCCAACCCAGCCCACCGCATCTAACCCGACCACACCCACACCCACACCCACACCCACACCCACACCCACACCCACACCCACACCCACACCCACACCCACACCCACACCCACACCCACGACATACAACCAATCGCCACACAGTCGTCGTCCGTTCGCCGATAGCGTCGATTTCGGGCGATGACGGCGATGCGCCCGCACGATCCAGCCGCAACCAATAGACTTGACCACTATGAGATACGCAGTGCTCGTGGACGCCGGATACTTCTATGCCGCTTTGGCAACCCGCATATCCGGGTCGTCGTACCGCGGCGCCGTGAAAGTTGACGAGGAGAAGCTGATCGGGCGTCTGCTCGAACAGGCGGAGGCCGAGTGCGGCGCGAGCCTGCTGCGTGTCCTGTGGTACGACGGCGGCCGCGACGGTCGGCCCGATTCCGACCAGCGCCGTATCGGCAACCTCAACGGCGTCAAACTGCGCATGGGCCGTATCAACACGTATGGTGAGCAGAAGGGCGTCGATCTTCGCCTCGGCCTCGATCTTCTCCTCATGGCCGTCAACCACACTGTCGAGTTTGCTTACGTTATTTCTGGCGACGACGACCTCACCGAAGCGGTTGAAGACGCCCAGCAGTTGGGTCTACGAGTCAAGGTTTTGGCGGTTCCGCAGGCGGATAATGATGAGGTTCCGTTCGCCGTGGCCCAAAATCTGACCCTTGCCGCGGACGGTGTTCTTCTCATCGATCCGCAGTACATTTCTGAATCTGTAACCGAGGCACCGAGCGTTATTACCAAGCGGGTGGCCGAGGCTCCGATGAAGGCGTCCAAGCCCACTCCGGCGGTGCTGGCGAAGCCGCGTCTGCCTGGATCGTCGAAGGTGACGCCGATTCCGCTGCCGCCGCGCAAGGAAGCTCCCCTCCCGATCACCTCGCACGAGCTGGTCTACTCCTCGACGTGGGATCCGAAGGATATTCCCGAGGCCTACTCGGCGGAGATTCCACACGAGACCATTGAGGAGGTTGCGCGGCGCACATACACCGTGTGGAACCGCACCGCCTCGGATCAGGACATCTTCGATCTGGCCCGCGACAGGCCCTCGATCCCGCCGGAGATCGACCGTATTCTGCTCGCCGATCTGTCCAATACGTGCGATGTCTACGACATCCCGCTCTGGGCGCGGCAGGAGTTGCGCGCGGAGTTCTGGAGGGCAGTCGACGAGACTGACTAGGTGTTGCACCGACAAGCTCGGCGGGCGCCAGGAGCGGCCAGGTGCAGGGCATCGCGGGAGCGAGCAATCTGGCGGCCAAGTAATCGGGCGCGGGCCAGCCGGGCGATCACGGGAGCAAGTAACTTGGCGCCTGCGTGATCTGGCTAGCGCACAACCGGGCGGCCAGCTGATCTGGCAGCCACAGCAACCGAGCGCGATGCCCGAGCGGGCCAAGCGTGGCGTCCACAACATTTTATTGTGACTTCACTGCGAGCTACATGCAGACATTTGCAAAGTCGGAGCTTCTGGCCTCGCAGGATCGATCTTTGATACTTTCCGGTACATAGTTTGTCAAGTGTCGAGATGGCCTTGTACATCATTGTCAAGGGCCCTTCTGACTACTACCCTTTGTAACCATGTCCAAAGCCGAAGTTATTGGTGCGCGCCAGGTCGATTCCAGCGAAGAGTACATCGAAGTATGGAACGATTTGGTGTCGCCTCGCGACCTGACGTGGTCGCTTGCCATCTGTGGTGGCTCCACCGTCGCAGCCCTGCTCATTGCCACCTTCCTCTCCGCCAGTCTGTTTTTCTGGGGTCTGGGTGGTTCCGTCCTAGGTTTCATCATCTGCGCGGTGGTGTTTTCCCCCAAGCGTGCGGTGCGAATCATTGAGGCAGGTGAGTCTGCCAGCGGTTCTGCAACCGATAGTTCCGTAGCCGACAGTTCTGCCGATTCGGCACTGGCCGCATCGCAGCTCAGCACGAATGCAGGAACTGATGCGAACGCCGTGACTGGAGCCGCGCTCTAATGGACATCCCTCTCCTTCTCCAGATGCCGATCGCGGCTATCGCCGCGATCTTGCTCTACACCTTCATCGGCTTCATTCCTGGTACGGACGAGACCAGTGTGTTGGTGCCGGTCACTCTCGCGTTGGTACTCGCCGGCGTCGACCCAATCGTGGTACTGACGTTCTTCATCGCGGCGATCGTCACCCTCGATCTCACCAACGCCATTCCCACGGCCCTCGTGGGCCTGCCGGGCGGAGTGTTGTCCACGCCGATGATGGAGCACGCGCTCTATCTCAAGAGCCAGGGCAGGGCCGCCGAGACCATCAAGAAGATGGCTGCGGGTAGCGCCATCGGCACCATCGTGGCGATCCCGGTCAGCTTGGCCATCGCCACCGCGATCACCCCGTATGCGGAGACGCTGCGCCAGTACGGCGCGTTGCTGTTCGTTTTCGGCGCTATCGTTCTTTCCCTGCTGGGCAAGAACCGCCTGCTCTCCCTCCTCGCCATCATCCCCATGTCCCTGCTGTTCCAGGGTCTGCTCTCGCTCTACCGCGACCGCGGCGTCATCCCCGAAGACGGCAACATCTCCGTCTCCTTCTTCCTCGGTATCACCATCGGCCCCATGCTGGTGTCCATCCTGGCCCTTCTCAATCGCAAGAGCCGCGAGGCGATGCCGCGCCGCCAGCCCGTCAAGCTGGACATTTCGCGCCAAGACATGGCCGGGCAGTCCCTCGTCCCCAACCAGATCCTCACCAAGAGCGAGGCTGGGAGCACCGCGTTCTGGTCCCTGGTGTCCACGCCGTTGTTCTTCCTCAGCCCGGTCGGCTTGGTATTCCTGCTTGGCAAGGCCGCCGAAGGGCGCAGCGGAGACCGCATCACCAAGGCCAATCGTTCGATCACGGCGATGAACGGGCTCGCGCACTCCACCTATCTTTCGGGCACGATCATTCCGCTGCTGGCCATCGGAATCCCGCTTTCCCCCGTGGCTATCGGCCCTGCTCAGGCCCTGTTTAACGCCCCGCCGGTGCTCTCCTTGGAGAACAACCTGCACCACATGCTTTCCACCGGTCAGTTCATCACGGCAGTGGTTCTCGGTGCGGCGCTCGCCTTGGTGGCCACCTACATCATCGCCGTCCGCTACTCCTACCAGATCACCTACTTCGTGATGCGCTACATTCCTCACGAGGCGGTACTCGGGCTGTTCGTTGGTTTCATCCTGCTGCTGGCCTACCTGGACGCCGGTGTGGCCAACATTTTCGGCGTTCTTCTCGTGGGTATCGCCTGCGGTACCTTCAACAAGCTGGGTGTGGGCTACGGCGTACAGTTCATGACGCTATATGCTTCTCCTTGGATCGTTCAGAACCTGCTATGAGAAGGAGTTTCGTGACTCCCCACATCGGACACGGCCATACCTCGGCCAAGATCATCCTCTTCGGCGAGCATTCCGTGGTGTACGGCTACCCGGCCATCGCCATGCCGCTGCATTCGCTTCGTATGACGGCCCAGGCTGAACGGGTCGACGACGGCGCCTCGGGTCCAGTAGCTGGTGGGCCCGGTAGCTCGGTCGTTGGCGGCTCAGCTGCGGGTGCTATGAGTGTTATGGAGCCTGCTGCTCAAAGTACCCTGACGAGCCTCGGCTGGTCTGGTCCGATGCGAGAAGCTCCGGCTCATTTCGGAAGCGTGCTGCGGGCGGTGGATGTTGCGTTGGATTTTGTGGGCCATCCAGGTGCTCGGATCCATATCACCACCGCGTCGGATTTCCCGCAGCAGCGCGGCCTTGGTTCTTCGGCGGCGGCGGCCGGTGCGGTTATCCGCGCGATTCTGGATGCTTACGATGTTTCGGCCTCCCCCGAGCAGCTCTTTGACCTGACGCAGGAGGCCGAGCGTATTGCGCACGGGCGCCCCTCCGGGCTCGACGCCGTCACCACCTCCGCGGACTCCCCCGTCCACTTCGAGGCCGGGGTGACCACCAAGCTGGATCTTGATCTGGCTGCGTGGATCGTCATCGCCGATTCGGGGATTGAAGGCAGCACTCGGGAAACCGTCGGGAACGTGCGGGCGATGTATGAGACCTCTCCCGACACCACTCGCCCGCGGCTCGATCGATTGGGTGCCATCACCGAGGAGGCCATCGAGGGTCTTCGCACCAGGGACATCGAGGGCTTGGGTGCCCTGATGACCGAGGCACATGGCCTGCTTGGGGAGCTCGGCGTGAGTATCTCGAAGCTCGACAGGCTCGTTTCGGCAGCTCTTGAGGCCGGAGCCGTTGGTGGCAAGCTCACCGGCGGTGGTGGCGGTGGCTGCGTTATCGCACTTGCCCGCAGCGGAGAGGATGCTCGCCGAATCGAGGATGCCATGGTTGCCGCTGGTGCCCATGCCGCCTGGACGCACGCGCCGCTCGCCCGTGGAGTACTCGCGTGAGCGGCCGGGAAGCGACTGCCACCGCTCATGCCAACATCGCGCTCATCAAGTACTGGGGCAAGGCGAACGACGAACTCATCATCCCCCGCACCTCCAGCCTCTCGCTGACGCTGGACGAGCTGTACACGACAACCACGGTGCGGTTCCTTAGTGGCGATGAGACGGGGCTAGACGCCTCTATTGGCGGCAAGGCCGCTGTGGTAGCCATAGCTCATTCGGACCGGGCCACGCTCGACGGCAAACCCGTGACCGGGCGCCCCATGGAACGTATCTCCGCGCTGCTCGATATCGTTCGGGAGCGCGCGGGGATCAATGCTCCCGCCGAGGTAACCTCGCTGAACACGGTCCCCACCGCGGCAGGGCTCGCCAGCTCCGCCTCCGGTTTTGCGGCGCTCGCCGGTGCCGCTGCCGCCGCCGCGGGTCTCGACCTCAGCAAGAGGGAACTCTCACGGTTGGCCCGCCGAGGATCCGGGTCGGCGTCTCGCTCGATCTTTGGCGGTCTGGCCATCTGGAATGCCGGACACGATGATGAATCTTCCTACGCGGAACCGCTGGAAGCTGGAGTGGAACGCGGCTCATTCGCCGACGAGCTCGCCCTCATCGTCCTCGTCCTCAACGCTGGCCCCAAGTCCATTTCCAGTCGCGAGGCGATGCGTCTGACCATCGAGACGTCGCCGGAGTACGAGCCCTGGATTCGGAAGCACGCCGACCATCTGGCCGAGGCACAGGCCGCCGTCGCCGAACGTGATCTCACCCGACTCGGCGAGGCTGCAGAAGCCAACGCCCTGGGGATGCACGCAGCCATGCGCGCCTCCACGCCGTCGGTCAACTATCTGTCCGAAGCAAGCCACGCGGCGCTGCAGGCCGTCCGTGACGCTCGCGCCGCCGGATTCCCAGCCTGGGCCACGATGGACGCGGGCCCGAACGTCAAGGTGCTCACCAGCGCCGAACACGCGGAAACCCTCAATGTCTGGCTCCGTGAAAGGCTTGACGGAGTGGTTCCGGGCTTCCGCACCATCGTTACCCATGCGGGACTGGGATTGAAGGTGACTCGATGAACCGGCCGTGGACCACTGAAGTCAAAGCCCCTGGAAAGCTGTACATCGCAGGGGAATACGCCGTCGTCGAACCGGGTTTTCCTGCCGTACTGATCGCGGTGGACCGGTACGTGACGGTGCGGGTGCGCGACGCCGCGGACACCGGGCGTATTACCTCGGATCTCAACGCGGGCAGCCAGCTGGAGTGGTACCGGCGCGACGCTGACATGGTCATCGAGCCGGACGAGACGCCGTTCAGTTTCGTGCTGGCCGCGATGCGGACGGTGGAAGAGGTCGTGGTGGGGCTCGGTGAACCGCTGCAGATTTTCGATCTCAACATCACCAGCGAACTCGTGGACGATTCGGGCCGCAAGTTTGGGCTCGGTTCGTCGGCGGCGGTGACGGTGGCGACGGTGCGCGCCCTCTGTGCGCACTACGGGCTGGATCTCGACCGGATGGAGCAGCTGAAACTGGCGCTGCTGGCGTGTATTGAGGTGCAGCGGTCGGGCTCCGGCGGGGACATCGCCGCCAGCATGTTCGGCGGATGGATCTCTTACACGTCGTTCGACCGGGATTGGGCGCGTAGTGAGCGCGCCAAGCGGTCGCTGGTCGAGCTGCTCCAGATGGACTGGCCCGGGCTGTCGGTGCATCGCGTGGCGCCCCCGGACGGGCTGCGGCTGCTGGTGGGATGGACGGGTTCTCCGGCCTCGACGTCGCGGCTGGTGGGTGGCGTGCAGTCGCGCAAAGCGCGCGGCATCATGGACTATCCACAGTTCCTCACCGAGAGCAGTCGCTGTGTAAACGCGCTGGTCAAGGCGCTGAACGATGGCGACCGCGAGGGCATTCTGGCCGGAATCCGCCGCAACCGGGAACTGCTGCGGCAGCTCGGCGAACGCACCGGGATCACCATCGAAACGCCGAAACTGCGCCATCTCATCGAGAGCGCGGAGGAACGCGGCGGCGCGGCGAAGACGTCCGGCGCCGGCGGCGGCGACTGCGGCATCGTCCTGATCGACGACGGCGCCGACATCGACGGCCTGCTCGCGACCTGGGAGAGGGCCGACATCCGGATCCTCAACCTGTACGTGCATCAGTAAAAGGAATCAATCATCTCGTGACACGATGGAAGGTGTCACGATGAGCAGGTGGGGGCAACAATGGACAACGAACGCAACAGCAATCGCAAGGACGAGCACGTTCGGATTTCTGAGGAGCTGCGCGGGATTCAGCACAACGGATTCGACGACGTCCGATTCCTCCACCATTCCTTTGGCGAGCTTGCCTGCGACAGCGTGGATATTTCCACCACTGTGACCGGACGCGCCTGGCCGGTGCCGTTCTACATCAACGCGATGACCGGCGGCAGCGAGATGACGGGGAAGATCAACGCTGATCTGGCCCGAGCCGCAGCCGCAACCGGTGTGGCGATGGCCAGCGGTTCCGTCAGTGTTGCACTGCGAGATCCTTCGTTGGCGCCGACGTTCCGAGTAGTGCGGGAGAACGCACCTGAGGCGTTCCTCTTCTCCAATGTCAGCCCCGGTGTGACCCCGCAGCAGGCTCGTGAGGCCGTGGGGCTGTTAGATGCCAACGCCCTGCAGGTCCATGTGAATCCAGCCCAAGAGCTGGTCATGCCCGAGGGCGACCGCGACTTCCGCGGCTGGCTCGACAGGATCGAAGAGATCGTTGACGCAGTTGGTGAGATGGGCGTGCCAGTGGTGGTCAAGGAGGTCGGGTTCGGGCTCAGCGCTCGTAGTATCGCCGAGGTCGCGGCGCGCGGTGTGCGCACCGTGGACGTCAGCGGACGCGGCGGCACCAACTTCGCCGCCATCGAAAACCAGCGGCGCAGCGGCCGCGAGTACGGCTACCTCGCCGGATGGGGTCAGAGCACGATTGAGTGCTTGTTGGAGGCGCTGCACCGCGATGCTGGCGTGGCTGGTTCTGATGGCGTTGGTGTGGCTGGTTCCACCAGTGCCCAGCCAACCCAAGCAGATTCAACGGGCACCGATTCTTTGCTGTCTGGCCACTCAGAATCGGCTACCGCTCCACAAGCATCTCCACAAGCCGCGCAACTCTTCTCGGGACAGTCCGTCGAGGTTCTTGCCTCCGGCGGGGTGCGTAATCCCATGGATGTGGTGCGAGCCTTGGCTCTCGGCGCACGGGCTGTCGGCGTGAGCGGACACTTCCTGCACGTGCTTCTTGAGAACGGCTTGGATGCTCTGATCGGTGAGCTGGAGGCATGGAAGGAGCAGGTGCGCTCACTCCTCACGCTCATCGGCGCCGACGATCTCAATGCGCTCAGGGAGTCAGACCTCCTCATCACCGGCGCGACGGCGGACTTCGCCAACCTGCGCGGTATCGACCTGCAAGCCCTAGCTCAGCGCAGCGAGAACAAGTAGCCTCTCGCCGAAACCCGACATCGCGTCAAGCTTTTTACCGGCTTTCACCGTTTTTACAAGAGATCATCACCACCTTTTTACACGGACGATTTTCTAAGTCATTTTCCCTGGTCTCAGGACCATCGTATTGCCTGCTCACACGCCAAAGTCAGCTGTTTCACCCAACATATTTTGGAACGAATCCACCATTCAACCAAATAAACACGGGACTTTTGACGCATATTATTGCTGGTAAATCTTCTGTACGCTCAATTACGCCGAATAAAGCACGGCTGGGAGTCACCACTCTTCGGAGAGACAAACAGACAAAGCAGATTCGGCTTCGATCACAGCAGC
Organism: Ancrocorticia sp.; assembly: GCA_047602305.1. GTDB lineage: Bacteria > Actinomycetota > Actinomycetes > Actinomycetales > Actinomycetaceae > Ancrocorticia. The sequence continues at coordinate 3,219,605 of JASGHO010000001.1, read as the reverse complement.
ATTCAACCTTTTTCACGGTGGTAAACCTCAATGTCAATGTACAAGAAGTACGTCAAGCCCATCCTCTTCCGTTTCTCCCCCGACACCGCGCACAACATGACGGTTCGCGCCGGACGCGTCGCGCAGAGTATTCCGCCGGTGCGGTACGCGCTCCGCAAGATGTGGAGTTACGACCATCCTTCTCTGCAGCAGGAGATTCTTGGCGTTACCCTGAAGAACCCGGTCGGATTGTCCGCCGGTTTCGACAAGAACGTGCAGCTGACACCGCTCATCGAAAGCGTTGGTTTCGGGTTTGAGACGGCTGGCTCCGTCACTCTGCCGCCGCGAACAGGCAATCCGCGCCCCTGGTTCCATCGCTTGCCGAAAACTGGCTCCCTGGTGGTGTACGCGGGCATGGCCAACCACGGGCTGATCTCGATGACGCCCGAGCTGCGCCGCAATCAGAAGAAGCTGCATGGCATGCCGCTGTCGATCTCCGTGGCAGTAGCGCCGCAGCAGAATGGTTTCCACACCTTTGAGGAAGCCATTGTGGACGCGAAGAATGCCACCACCTACATCATCAACAATGATCTTGCGCAGATGGTCGAGATCAACATTTCCTGCCCCAATGTTGGCTCGGTGCCGTTCTCAGAACCGGAGCTGCTTGAGAAGCTGATGACGGAGCTCGACAAGGTGGACCGGACGGTGCCATTCTTCGCCAAGATGCCCTACCTGAAGGACATGGAGAAGTTCGACGAACTACTGGAAGTGCTCTCGCGGCACAACGTCCAGGGCGTCACCATCGCCAACCTGGTGAAGGATCGCGAGGGTGTCCCATTGAAGGATCCGCTCAGCGACGATATCAAGGGCGGCCTCAGCGGTGTGCCCACGCGCGAGCAAAGCGTCGAGCTCATCCGCCACACCTATCGCCATTTCGGTGACCGCTTCATCATCGCCGGCGTGGGCGGCATCTTCTCCGGTGAGGACGCGTACGAGAAGATCCGCGCCGGTGCCACCGTGGTTGAGCTCATCACCGGCATGATGTTCGAGGGCCCGCAGGTGATCGGCCAGATCAACCGCGACCTGGTCAAGTTCTTGAAGCGCGACGGCTTCAGCAACATCTCGGAGGCCGTGGGCGTCGACGTCGACATGACACCTCGCTCAACAGCATCGAAGGCTAGCGTGGGGGCCAGCCCCGCACCGACCACGAAGAGCCATATCGTGGCAGCAGCCGCAAGCTAACTGCCGAGAAATTCGGTCATCACGAAGATCCCGCCAATGGCCCACCCGTTGGCGGGATCTTCGCGTTGCAACCTTCGCCTCAGAAGAGAACAATCGGCACCTTCGCCCACCCCAGCAGCGGCTCCTCCGCTGGCACGCGCGCAGAATCCAGGGCGGGAGTTATCGAACGTGTTCCTCGCAGCAGGGCACTAAGCGCAATGCGCAATTCCACGGTGGAAAGCAACCTGCCAGGGCAGACGTGCGCGCCGATGCCGTACACAAGATTGTTGGGACGGTTTGCTTGCGGATCGAAGGTGTTCGGACCTTCCGGACCTGTGAACACTTCAGGGTCACGATTCGCGGCTGCCCATTCCAGCGATACGTGGGTCGCTTCGTCGAGGGTGGCTCCACCCGGCAATTCAGCGGGGCACGTAGTGACGCGACCATTCGAGGGGAACGGATCCACAATCCTCAGACACTCATCAATGATGGCGTCCAATTCGGCCTCGTAACGGCCATGGCGTTCCGCGGGCTGATCAGACGAGTTCTCAACGAGTGTCCGCACACGGGCAAGCAGAGCCGGATCGTCCAGAAGCCGCACCACCACAACTCCCACGCAGCGAGCGAGAGAACCCAGGTCACCGGCGGTCCAGTTGCGTAGCATCGAGACGATTTCCTCAACCGCCATTGGCCTTCCGAAGGCTCGTTCGTCGAGGAGGCGGGCCGTGACGTCGTCGTACGGGAAGCCGGAGTTCGTGGCCTCGCGGCGCACGTCAACTTGGTGCCGCACGATTGCGTCAAAAGCTTTGGCGACGGCGGCGTTGCGCTCTGGATCGCCCGCTCTGGCGGCCTCCTCGTTGCTTCGCATCCAGTCGAGCAACTCGGCTTCCAGCTCCTCCGGCCAACCAAGCCAGCGGCATTGGGCTCTCACCGCAAAGATTGACCCGAGATCGGCGACGGCGTCAATGGCGGTGCCGCGCGGAAGTTCCTCCACCACCTTCGCAGCAACCGCGGCAAGCACCGGTTCCAATTCGGCCACCGCCTCGGGCGACATGTATTTGTCCACAATGCGTCGGAACTCGCGGTGCTCCTCGCCGTCCATCGTGTTGGGGACGTGGAGATGCGAGGAGATGGCGCTGGAGAACCGCTCGGGATCGGTGGCCGCGGCCACCACGTCCTCGTGGCTCGTGAGCCGGACAGGGCACGCCCTCGTTCCCACTGCTGCCGTTGATCCACGATCCGTCATAGCTATCCCCTCCAAGAATCCAAGCTGTCTCTCAGTCATAGCATGTTTCGTGGAATCATTTCGGGCCGTTGGAGCCATTAATTCGTCTAGGATCATTGGTGTTACGTTGAGTAGAGATCCCTTGGCATTCCTGACAAGGCATGCTCGATTACGAAGGTAGGTGCGATCCGGTGTCCTTGGTATTCGATCTTGTCGAGCTCATCAACATTGGTGTTGGTGGGGTTGTCGGAGAAGGCACAGGGTCAATCAAGGACTATCTGGTCGATTCAGTCACCTGCAGCAAGGTCTCCGATGCATTTCGTGGAGTCATAGCGGACTCGGCGCTGGAGCCTGACACGAAAGAGAAGCTCCTCAATCTAGTCGATGAGAAAGCGATCGTTAACCTCGTTGTGGCGCCGTCAGGAACAACGCTGACGCGGACGCAAGCCTCATGGAATCAGATTCTCGAAAGCTGCGATCCATCTGTAGCTCAGAAGCTCGGGGCTGATCTCGCTGAGGTCGGAACATCTGTCATCCTTTCCCAACAGAGTCTCCCCGAGCAGATCCTCCATAGCAGAATCGCGACGCTCCAACGCACAATCAATAAAGCTACACAAACAGCCGCCGATCAGGCATTACGAGCAGAACTCGCCACACACATTGAGAAACTATCGACGGTCATCGAAAGACTAACTAATGAGAGCATCGGGCGAGTTAGCGCCAAAGACAGCGTATACGAATACAGAAAAGAGGTCTTGGAGTCGTTAACTCGCGTCGATTTTAGTGGACGTGAAGAGGAACTGGCACAGATTGAGAGCTTTGCTCGTGCAACGGGAAATGAGCAATGGTGGTGGTGGACAGCAGGGCCTTGGGCTGGAAAAACCACGCTCATGGCACAGATTGCAAAAGATGCGCTTCCAAGCGTCCGTGTTGCCTATCTCTTTATAATTGGCCGCCAAGTGGTACACGCGGACTCTGATGCCTTTTACTCACACCTTCTCCCACAGCTGGCGCTACTCGCTGGGCTTGATTACTACGAGAAACCAACTGATCTGGCAGGAAAGAGAACTCAGTTCAACCGACTTCTGCGGATCGCTTCCTATCGTGCCCAAATGGACAACAAGACAATTCTCTTGATTATCGATGGGCTAGACGAGGATCAAGGAACACCACCCGAGAAGCAGTCAGTCGCATACAGCCTTCCCGCAGAAGTCCCCGTCAATGTTCGGATTCTCGTTGCTTCGCGAGGAAATCCACCTTTGCCGGATGAGGTCCCTCCGGGGCATCCACTTCGAGCGATTCCACAACATCTCCTCACAGAATCTCCTGCCGCTGTGGCGGCAAGAGACCGAGCAATCGCTGAACTCCGGGTAATTCTCCGAATCAGTAACGGCCAAGATAGATATGGCCGGGACATTCTGGCTTTTCTTGCCGCTTCCGGTGCCGCCCTTACGGCACAGGATTTATCAGAACTGACAGGTCAACCTCGGTGGGTCATTGATGAGCTTTTGGCTTCACGCGACGGGCGCTCGTTCAATGTTGCAAAGTTGCCCGATGGTCAATACGCATACACCCTCGGCCACGATATGCTCGACCAAATTCTTGTCACAAAGTTCCTGGATACTCCCGTCAAGCCTCCTTCCGTTAACCAAGGTGTAACTGAAGAACAAGCAAACGCTGATCGCACCCGCTATCAAGCTGAACGCCAGGCAGCCTTACGGCCATGGAGGCATAGGATCGCCGATTGGGGTCAAGAGTGGGCAACCAAAGGTTGGCCGGACAGCACACCTGAATACCTTGTATCAGCTACATTCGTGTCGCTCCTTTGCGCAGACCCCGATCTGCAGGATCGGGGCGTTCAAATCGTCACGGACGACAATCGGAAGGATCTCCTTGCCCGGAAGCATTGGGCCGATGACGAAGCCCTCTCGCAACTCCGAAATGCCTCACAAGATTTGCTGGATCACTGGACCAATGGTCACCTGAACCTCCTGCAACTAGCAAAAACGCTAACCTACTCGGATTCTCTCAAGCAGAAGTATGCAAATGTAACCGAAAGTCTTCCTGCCACTCTTGCCAAGCTTGGACAATTGCGCAGAGCGATTGGCATTGCAAGGGCCATCCCCGATCCATCCAGGAGAGCTTTAGCTCTCAGCAAGCTAACACCGATCCTAGATAACGTAGCCGACCACGCCACCTCGATTCGGACAGCCGAAGAAGCCCTCACGACAGCCGACACCATCACCGATAGCTTTATGAAGGCCGGGGCTCTGGCCAGAATCGCCCAGCAAATCGCTAGGACCGACCCAGCCAAAGCAAGCAAAGTCACCGAAGAAGCCCTCACCATTGCCAACACCATCGTCGACGCGAGTATGAAGGCCGGGAGGATGGTTGACATCGTCTACAGCCTCGCCATCACCGATCCCATTAGAGCCCTCACTGTCGCCAAAACCATCACCGACAACAGCTCGAAGGTCTGGGCGCTGACTGGCATCGTCCAAAGCCTCACCACTGCCACCGACCCAACCAAAGCAAACAAAGTTATCGACAAAGCCCTCATCATCGCCAAAACCATTACCGACAACTATGACAAGGCCAGGGCCCTGGCCAACATCGCCCAAAGCCTCATATCCATCGATCCAGCCAAAGCAAACAAAGTTACCGACGAAGCCCTCACCACCGCAAAAACCATCACCAACGATCCTTGGAAGGACCGGGCACTGTCTGGCATCGCCCAGAGTCTCTCCACCACCGGCCCCATTAGAGCCCTCACTGTCGCCAGTACCATCACCGATAACCACCTGAAAGCTGAGGCTCTAGCCAGCATCGCCCAATGCCTCGCTGCTACCGACCCAGCCAAAGCAAACACAGTCGCAGAAGAAGCCCTCACCACCGCAAAAACCATCACCAACGACTACCTCAAGGCCAGCGTTCTGGCCAAGATTGCTGGGCAACTCGCCACCACCGACCCAACCAAAGCAAACACAGTCGCAGAAGAAGCCCTCACCACCACCAGAACCATTACCAACGGCCGCGGCAAGGTCTCGGTTCTGGCCATCATCGCCCAACAACTCGCCACCACCGATCCAGCCAAAGCAGGCAAAGTTATCGACGAAGCCCTCGCCACCTCGATCATCAACAACGACAACGACAAGAGCATGGCGCTGGCCAACATCTCCAATACCCTCACCACCCGAGCTCTCTCGCTCGGCAGCACCAATCCCACCACAGCGCTCGAAGCCGCCAGCACCATCACCTCCAACTATGACAAGGCCAGGGCTCTGACCAACATCGCCCAAAGCCTCACCACCACCGACCCAACCAAAGCAAACACAGTCACCGACGAAGCCCTCACCACGGCCAGAACCATTACCAACAAGTATGACAAGGTCTTGGCTCTGGACAACATTGCTAAGCAACTCGCCATCACCGACCCAACCAAAGCAAACACAGTCACCGACGAAGCCCTCACCACGGCCAGAACCATTACCTACGACCACGGCAAGGTCTCGGTTCTGGCCATCATCGCCCAACAACTCGCCACCACCGATCCAGCCAAAGCAGGCAAAGTCATCGACGAAGCCCTCGCCATCGCAAAAACCATCACCGACGATTTTGACAAGGACAACGCGCTGGCCTACATCGCCGCGCGACTCACCTCCAACCTGAGAGATCCAGAAATACAAGACATATTTTCCCAACGACTCGGCAAGATCTGGCTTGCTTCTGGACATCCTTGGTACGGCTGGACTTCCTTGCCTTATCTCGTACCTGACCAGGTTCAGGACTTCATTGACCTTGCGACTGAGTAGCGTTGCCTTGCGACTGAGCAGCAGCCTCGCCTGACGTCCGAGCCGCAACCTCGCCCTGCCACCGAGCCGCAACCTCGCCCCACCGAGCCTTTCAGTCCTGACATTTAACAGCGTCGCCTTGCCACTCGACCGCCGCAGTGCGGTAGATTCAGAAGAGCTCATCTCGTCGGAAAACCTCAACCTATAGGCAAGCCCAACTTCGTCGGAAGGACCGCGACCAATGGAAGTTCGCCACCTCAACCACTCGTGCCTGCTGGTCACCATGGCCGGCACCCGGATCCTTGTAGATCCGGGTGCGTTCAGCGTGGAGAAGATCAAGGAATACGGACCGATCACCGGGCTGGACGCCGTGCTCATCACTCACCAGCATCCCGATCACATCCACCCCGGCCTGCTCGCACAAATCCTCGCGGACAACCCGGACATCCCCGTCATCGCCGAGCCCGAGACCGCCGCCATCCTCACCGCCGAGGACTCCCCCGCCGCGGGCCACCCCATCATCGAGCTCGCCGCTGGCGACGTCCACGAAGTCCGCGACGTCACCATCCGCGGCTACGGCGGCCTGCACGCCGTCATTCACCCGGACATCCCGCGCGTGGGCAACACCGGCATCGTCCTCGAAGCCATCGGCGAACCACGCCTCGGCATCACCGGCGACTCCCTCGAACCCATCGATGCCTTCCGCCGCATCGACGTGCTGGCCTTCGCCGTCGTCGCCCCCTGGAGCAAGATGGAAGAAACCATCGACTTCCTGCGCGACGTCAAGCCGCGCCTCGCCCTGCCCGTCCACGACGCCATCGCCAGCCCCTACGGCCGCCCGATCTTCTTCAACCAGTCGAAGAACCTCGCCCCCAAGGAGACGGAAGTGCGGGACTGGCCGAAGGACGACGTCGTCGTCATTGGAGGACGCACAGCCCCAGAACCCACGTGCCCCGTCCGCACGGACTGAACAACTCACCAACTGAACAAACAACGCTGCCCGGTCGGAATCAACTCCAACCGGGCAGCGTTCGTTCGCAAGCGTGAAAGGACTAGCCCTTCACTCCCACCGAGGAGTGGGCCAGGCCGTGGCTCGGGTCGTTCGCGTAGGCGTAATACCAGCCGATCAGCAAGCCGCCGCCCACGTAGTTGCCGAGGAGCGCGATGCCCACATTTCCAGCCGCCGCGAGCACATCGATACCGCCATGGAGGCCCTCAATCATGAAGAGCACAGTGTTCGCAACGGAATGCTCGAAACCGAGGAACGCAAACAGCACCACGGAGACGTTCATGGCGATCACCTTGACGCCGTCGGCCTTGACGTGGCCGTTGTAGGTGAGCAGCATCGCCACGTTGATCATGAAATTACAGAGGATGGCGCGGACGAAGAGGTCGAGCATGCTGCCCGCCCCGGACGTGACGTACGCGAGCTTGGCCTCCACCGTGTGCGCAACGAGTTCGCCCGCGGCGCCGTCGAGCAGCGAGCTGCCGTTGACGAGCAACGCAATCACCAAACCGCCGATGATGTTACCGGCGAAACACAGCAGCAGCACGGTAAACGCGCGTCCGACCTTGACCCGCTTGTAATACAGCGCGATCGTCTCGATCATCATGTTCGACGTCAGCAGCTCAGACTTCGTGAAATAAATGAACGCGAGCGCGAACCCGAACACGATGGCACCCACGAAGCGACCCGCGTCGTAAATCTCCGGGGAGATCGCCGTGAACGCCGCGATCACAGCGTAGTTGGCAAGGTAGAAAAGTCCGATAAGGAATCCCGCCATCGCCGCGCGCATGAGGTAAACGCGAGTGATCGCTTTCGTCATGTTCACTTTGGTGTCGGCGGCGTCGAGGACTGTCGAGATGAATTGTGATCCCGGGAAGAGTTTGCTCTGGTCGGCTGTCATGGGCTTCATTGTGTCAGAGGAGGCGGGGCGCTGAGGAGGTGCTTTTGTCCTGTAGGGGCACCGGGGGCGACGGCGACGCCTGGAACAGTTCCAGTAAAACCGCTGGTAGCGAGGCCTTGCGCTGGTTACCGATGGGTCGAAGAAAGCGAGGTGGCGTTGCCTACGTGTTCTCCTGCTGAGACGGATTCGGCGGGGCGGGCGCTGATGGTTGACAGGGCTGGCCGATGGTTGACAGTGAGCTGGCGGATGGTTGGCAGAGTTCCCGAACAGTCGGATCCACGTCGTCCCGCTTGTGGAAGACTGGGACGCATGGCCGCACAGCGCAGGAAGCAGAACCCAGCCCCTTCTATCTCGCCACTCATCTTGCCTGAATTGGACGAGACCGATCCCGAGCTGCTGACGGCACAACGCAGCTACGATGCGATGAGGTTCGTCGACGCCGACCTTTCCTACCGCGACCTCTCCGGTACCGTGTTCTTGGAATGCGAGTTCGTCCGGCCCGTCGCCGACGGCACCGAGTTCCGCAGCGTCCGCTTCAGCGAAACCCGCATCGACGGGATGACCGCACCGGTCTTTCGCACGGACAGGGCGAGCTTTCGGGACGTCGTGGTCATCAATTCTCGACTCGGAGTGGTCGAGGCGAGCAACGCGGATGTCCAGTCAACACTCTTCGACTCCTGCAAACTCGACTTCCTCAACCTGCGGGCGGCCGAACTGACCAACGTAGTGTTCCGCAACTGCCGCATCGGGGAAGTCGATTTTGATGGATGTACCGCCGCGCGGGTGGCCTTCGAGGGGTGCGTCATCGATACCGTGAGCCTAGGCAGGACGCGGTTGCAGAACGTGGACCTGCGCGGGGCAGAGATCGGGATCATCAACGGGCTCGAAGGTGCGCGCGGGGTAACGCTCAGCCGCGGACAGGTTGTTGTGCTCGCTGAGGCGTTCGCGCACCACCTCGGAATTGCCGTGGAGGGCTAGCTCAAAAATTTGACTGCGCTGAGGGGATCGTTGCGGTTATATTGCCGCATCGATCCCCTCATGTAGACGATATTTTTGAGAACGTCAGAATTGCCTGGGATTGTCAGCGCTCGCGTTGAACATCATCATTTCCGTTGCCAGATTCAACCATTGCGACTCAACACAGGACCCAATTCCTGCTCAGCGAATGCTGCCGCATAGTCCGAACGAAGATCCGACACTGTTGGCCTACCGCCCAGTCCCCTCCTCTACTTCGCCGGCGCCGTCCGTGCCAGGTGCTCGTCCATGATGCGCCGCGCCTGTAGCGTGACGTTCTTCCAGCGCGGATCCGTCACGCCACTTTCCACCTGATCGGCGAACACCAGCAGTTCGTGCTGCATGGTGTCGGAGGGGTGCACCGGCGCGCATTCCAACAGCGTCTCCTTGCCGTCCCGCCCGTGCAGCTCAATGAGCGACGGCTCACCCACCATGTCGATGGTCACCGCGCCGTCCTCGCCAATGATGGTGCTCGGAGCGACACCACCGATGATCTTCGAGTACGTAACGTCCGCAATCATCTGCTCGTACTGGAACTGGATGCTGCCGCCGCCCTCGAAGCCATTGTGCAGGTAGACACTGTGCCCAGTGTGCGAAATCGGCACACCAAACAGGTCAAGCGCCGGCTCCAGGCAGTACACACCAATATCCACGATCGCGGAATTCCCGAGCTCCGGCTTGAAAGCATTGAGAACCTCGCCGGCGCGGAAGCGATCGTAGCGCGAGGAGTACTGCAACTTCTGAATGTTGGCGTAACGAATCGTGCCGATGCGCCCGATGGCATCCTGCAGGAGCCGATAATCGGGCGTGTGCAGGTGACGCATCGCTTCCATCGCCACCACGCCCTGCTTCTCGGCCGCCGCGAAGATCTCCTCGGCTTCGGGCAGCGACTGGGTGATCGTCTTTTCCACCAGCACGTGCTTGCCCGCCTCGATCGCCGCCATCGCCTGCGGGTGGTGTGCGATGGTGGGGCTGGCGATGTACACGGCGTCGACCGCGTCCAGCATCTCCTCATAATCACCGAAGCCGCGCGCGATCCCCTCCTGCTGCGCGAAAGCCTCGGCACGTTCGGCGGACCGCGAGTACACCGCCACCGGCTCAACCCGTCCCGCGGTGCGCCGCGCTCCCGCCACAAACCATTCGCTGATGAAGTTCGTTCCCACGATGCCGATGCGGACCATATTTTCCCCGATCATCCGGTTGGGCCGGCCGTGGCCAGCTCCTGTAGTTTGCGACATTTCGTCACCGCGCCGACGACGACGCCCTGCCGCCGAGTATATCGGGCCCACCTTGGAGCGGGTACGGGGCTGAGGCTAGGAACAGCACTGACACCGGCCACGGTAATGGAAATTGTTGCGGTATTGGCACCGGCCGCCATGGTCGCACAGCAACGGACCGGGTAGCCGGTGGTTTTCAACCACCAACTACCCGGCCCGCAACCGACAATCAGCAACCGTCAGCTGTCAACCGGCATTCGTTCACTTATCCACGCCACTCACACGTGTCACTCACCCAAAGGCGCGCCGGATCTCTTCTCGATCAGCATCCGATGCCAGCAACGCGGCAAGCAAGATGCGTGCCTGCGATGAACGCAGGAAATGGGAGTAGATGGCACCGGCCTCAACGAGGTCATGCCCTCCCCCGCCGCCGCCATAGATGGGACTGAGGAGCCCTTGGGGTACGCGGCTGGTGACAATCACGGCGATCCCGTTGCTCACGTGCCCACGTACCGCATCCACCACCTCGGGCGTACTGTTGCCCGAACCCGGACAGGCCAGGACAATACCCCGCGCGCCCGCGGCAATACTGGCGTCAATGTGCACCGAGTCGGAACCCGGAGGAACTGCAACGACATCCACGCGGATTCCGGAAACATCCGAATCAGGCAGCCGAGTCATGGGCCCACCGGGATTGAACTGGGCGAACGCATATTCGCTGTCCGTGCTCGCCTTGTACAGTCCCCGCGGCACGAACACCGAATCGCCGAACACCACGCGCACATTCCCTCCCGTGGCGTTGGAATCGTCCTCCGGCGACCAGTCGAGCACCGTGCGCACGGCGAGCTGAATGTTCGCGGGGCCATCCGATCGTTCGTGATCCGCAGTGAACTGGGCGCCCGTGAACACAACGGGGCGAAGATCCCTCTGCTGTAGTTCAACGAGGAATGACGTCTCCTCCATCGAATCAGTTCCGTGCAAAACGATCACTCCGCGGATGTCCGGGGTGCGGAACTCTTCCTTGATTGCATCGCTGATCGCCTGCATATCCGCCAGCCGCAAGGTGGCCGAGTCCTTCATCATGAGGTTACGCACCCGGAATTGAGCCAGATGAGCTACACCCTCAAGGAGATCCCCGCCGTCCAGAACCGGCTCGGCAACGCCTTCGGTCTTGCGGCTCGCGATGGTTCCGCCCGTGGTGATGACGGCGATCATGAGAAATCAATCTCCTTGATCTCGCCCTCTTCCTTGATGATCTGGGCAATCCGCACCTTGGCCATGCGCCAGCCGATAAGAAGCGCCGGCACAATAATCACAACGAGAGCGCCCATCGTTCCGGTTCCCACCGGCCAGTCGAAGGCCATGAGCACCAGAACCAAACCAAGGAAGACGAGCGTGAGGTACCCGGTGTAGGGCGCTCCGAAGATGCGGAACTCGGGCCGTTCCATCTTCCCTTCCTTCGACCACTTGTACAGACGGAGCTGGCACAGCATGATGATCGCCCACGCGCTGACGATGCCGAGCGCCGAGAGGTTCAGACCGATTTCGAAGGCCTGCGATGGAACAAAAGCGTTGAGAACCACGCCAAACACGGTGACCACGGCGGTGATAACGATTCCGCCGTAAGGAACACCGGCCCGGTTCATGCGGGCTGCAAAGCGCGGCGCCGAGCCAGCAATAGCCATCGAGTGCAGGATGCGGCCGGTGGAGTAGAGCCCCGAGTTGAGGGAGGAGATCACCGCAGTGAGCACCACCATGTTCATGATGAGGTCCGCCCCATCCACGCCAATCTTGCCGAAGAAGGTGACGAACGGGCTCTCGCCGGTCTGGTACGCGGTATAGGGAAGAAGCAGCGCAAACAGCAGTACCGAACCCACGTAGAAGAAGACGAGGCGGAAGATCACCGTGCGGATGGCCTTCGGCATCACCGTCTTGGCATCGTCAGCTTCACCAGCGGCAGTTCCCACCAGCTCAATACCGCCAAATCCGAATACGACACCCTGGATGATAACGAAGGATGCGGCCAAGCCATTCGGGAAGAAGCCACCATTCTCACTGATGAGATGGAAACCGGGAACGGTTCCTTCGATCGGCACACGGAAGAGAACAAAGTAAATACCCACCAGAAGGAAGGTGACAATCGCGGCCACCTTGATGAGGGCCAACCAGAACTCCAGCTCACCAAACACCTTGACCGATACCAGATTGAGTGCAAGCACAATCACCAGTGTGCCCAGCGCAAACACCCACTGCGGCACCGGCTGCAGCCATTCAACATAGTTCTTGAAGAAGTTCATGTAGAGGGCGGCTGCGGTGACGTCCGCGATCGACGTCGTCGCCCAATTCAGCCAGTAAAGCCAGCCTGCCGTGAACGCCATCCTCTCGCCGTAAAACTCGCGCGAGTAGGAGACGAAGGAGCCGGAGGAGGGGCGGTGCATGACGAGCTCGCCGAGCGCGCGGATCACCAGGAAGGCGAAGAAGCCGCACAGTGCGTAAATGAAGGCGAGCGCCGGTCCACCCATCGCAAGGCGCCCACCGGCACCCATGAAGAGGCCCGTGCCGATCGATCCACCGATGGCGATCATCTGGATTTGTCGCGAGGAGAGGACCTTGTGGTAGCCCTCGTCCTCATTCTTGAGAACGTCGCGGGGAGCGCCGTGGGGCTCCCCGCTTTCAGTCGTGTCTGCTGCCATAGCCGTTACCTATCCGTCAGATTGAGGCATCACGACCACCACTTTGTGGGCGGAGCTCAATGTCCTGTTCCTCCACGCTGACGATGGAAGACGGTCACCCTCTCAAGCAACCTGTAAGACAGGTTAGCAAATCATGGCGCAAAGAAATACGGAATTACCGATGTAATTTAAGCAATTTATATCAATCAGAGCGAAGCAAACCTGTCTGACAGATATTCGCTAGGCGCAGCTAACCAAGGATTTTCCCCGAAAAGTCGGCGCTATCCCAGCCTGCGCTATCCCTCAAAGATCATCGGCCGCATGACACCTTCGACACGCAGCAAATGCGCACGCATCGCAAGCCGCGCCGCATCAGAATCCTGGCGGTCAATCGCCTCGGCAACCCGCCGATGCTCCACATTGGAGTCCTCCCGCCCATGAGCTACCAGATTAACAATCTGCGACTGCTTCTCCAGCGCCTCCCGCGCATCATTGATAATGCTGGAAAACACACGATTCCCCGACGCCACCGAAATCAACACATGGAATTCCGAGTCAAGCTGAACCCACTTCTCCGGGTCATACTCGGATTCCATCCGCTCACAGAGGCTAAGAATGCTCTCCATCTGGGACTCTGACCTGCGAATAGCCGCCCACGCACTCGCCGGCGGCTCAATAAACGGACGCGCTTCCATCAGATCACGCGTAGAAAAATCCCCAAAATTCAACTCGGGACGGGGACTCCGCGCACGCACATACGTTCCGGAGCCGTTCTTCGTCGTCGTCAATCCGAGTGTCGCCGCGCAACGCAACGCCTCCCGCACCACCGGCCGACTCACCCCATAATGCGCCGCGAGCGCATTCTCCCCCGGCAGGCGCTGCCCCAGCTCCACATCGCCCCGCTCGATCGCGTGGCGGATGTCCTCAAAGATGGCCTCCACCGCGTTTCGGCCCTGAATGTCGTCAGGAGAGGACATCCATGATGCGTTCGTGCCCACCTTGCGCCTTACGTGAGATTCTTTGAGTACCGGGTGCCAGCGCCTCGCGCAGTTTCGCCGCGCCACCGCTAACACGTGGACAAGTCTATGCGATGGATGCTGCCGATATTCTCCACACGGGATTCCCCACACATAGGCTTAACCCATGGCCATGACATACTCCGCCGCAGACATTCCTCCCGAGAAGGAACTGGTCGCGCTCTACAACTCGGTTGGGTGGACCGCCTACAGCAAAGATCCGGCTCGGCTGGCGGCGGCGGTTCGGGCGTCACTCGCCGTCGTCGTCGCCCGGGACGGCGGTGAGGTGGTGGGGCTCGCCCGCGTCGTCGGTGACGGGCTGACGATCGCGTACGTGCAGGACATCCTCGTCGCACCCACTCACCGGCGCCGCGGTATCGGCCGCGAACTCTTCACCCGAGTACTCGAGCCATTCGCCGACGTCCGCCAAAAAGTCCTCATGACCGACGGCGAACCCGCCCAGCGCGCCTTCTACAAGGCGATGGGCTTCATCGAAGTCCGCGACCTCAGCTACCCCATCAGGGTTTTCGTCCGGATGGGGTGAGCTGGCGGGTTCGACATCCACTTCTTCGACGACGACGGCGTCGCTCCGCCCATAGCCGAGCGCCCGGTTTTTTACTGGCCGAGTTTGCTCCTCAGCGATAGCGTGAGTGCATGAGTGATCTGTTGCTGAGCGTCCTTGATTTGATTCCCCTGCGTCGTGGCCAGAGCAGCCGCGACGCACTCGTTGCCAGCCAGGCGCTGGCGCGCGAGGCTGACCGGCTCGGATACACGCGCTACTGGGTGGCCGAGCATCACAACATGGACGCGATTGTTTCGACGGTTCCTGCGGTGTTGATTCCCTTCCTTTCGCAGGGAACGGAGCGGATTCGTTTCGGTTCCGGTGGCGTCATGCTCGCCAACCACGCGCCCTTTGCGGTGGCCGAGCAGTTTGCGCTGCTCTCCGAGATGCTGCCGGGACGCGTCGATCTGGGGCTGGGCCGCGCGCCCGGTTCCGACCAGCTGACAGCAGCCGTGCTGCGGCAGGCCCTCCCCGGCGACGGCGTCCAGAACTACATTCGCGACGTCACCCTGGTGCGGGAGCTCCTTGGCCTCGGAGAGAACCCGCTCGGTGAGAAGCTTCCGGTGGAGATTGGGCAGCGGCTCTTCGAGCTGCGTGCCACTCCGGCCATGACCACGGTGCCAGAGATGTGGCTGCTCGGATCCTCCGCGTACTCGGCCGAAGCCGCCGGAATGCTGGGACTCCCCTACGTGTTCGCCAACCACTTCGGGATGCCGGGCATCGATCAGACACTCAAGATTTACCGCGACAACTACCAGCCCTCCGAGCAATTCCCGGAGCCGAAGACGCTGGTGCCGGTCAACGCCGTCGTCGCTGAAACCGAGGAAGAAGCGCGCAAGCTGGCGCTGCCGCAGAAGCTCACCACGGCGCGGCTGCGCAGCGGCGGACAGATCGTGCCGCAGCGCACCGTGGAGGAGATGGAAGACTACGCGTGGACGGCCCGCGAGCTGATGGTTCCGGCGGCAAACCCGGATTCGATGTTTGTTGGCACGCCGGAGAAGGTGGCCGAAGGGCTTGTTGGTCTTGCCAAGCGGCTCGGCGCCGACGAGGTGATGGTCAGCCCGGTCGCCGGTGCTTATGCAGGCGATGCGCTGGATCGCGGGGTGCAGCGCGAGCGCACGTTGCAGCTGCTCGCGGAGGCGTTGCTGTAGCTGGCTCCGCGAATTTCTTGAGCCGGATCGGGGTGTCCTGAAAAACATCTCCGTAATCCCGCATCTCGTGTGTCATGGGTACACAGGGTGCGGGATTACGGAGATAGATTTTGAGGGTGTCCGGCCGAGGGGCAACGGATCAGTCACCCCTGGCGTTCAAGCCCCCTAGCGTTCAAGCCCCCTAGCGTTCAAGCAGCACCTCGCGCAGGGCGCCCACCTGATCAGCTTCCAAGCCGTTGTCGCGGAGGAAGGTTTCCGCAGAGCCGCTAGTGCGGTCAATCCAGTCAAGGGCCGAGCGCATCGCCTCCGGCGGGGACCCAACAAGGAGCGGGTCAAGATCGCGCTCGTCGAGGTTGGCGAACCTGGGATCGTTCGCCGCGAGGTGCCGGAGCTTTCGATACATCCCCACCAGCCACTCGCCGGAGAGGTTGGCCTGTGTACGGGCGTAGGTGGTGATGACGTCGTCGTCGCGGACGCCGAGCAGTGACTGGATGAGCGCGATGACCATGCCCGTGCGATCCTTGCCCGCCGTGCAGTGGACGAGGACCGCGCCGCTTTCCACCGAGTCCGCGATGTCGCCGACGGCCGCCGCGAGCTGGACCGGGAAGCGCTCCAACATGGTGAGGTAGAGCTCCTCAACGGCTGGCACCCCGGTAGTCATCGACGCGATGGAACCCGAGAAAATCGGGCGCTCCACAACGCTGAAACCGGCATCCCAGAACGCCTTCGGGTTGGTGTCGATTTCGTCCGGGTCCCGAAGATCGACGACCGCAGCCAGCGGCAATTCGCGGAAGAACGCTGCTGCGTCGGTGCTGATCATTGCTGGAAAATCGGAGCGTAGGAGGCGGCCGGTACGGATTCTGCCGTTGGCGGTGGGCAGCCCGCCAGCCTCGCGTAAGTTATAGAAACCGGCGTGCTGGTACTTACCCGTGGAGTCAGCAGGGCGGGCGAGATTGCCGCTGAGCGCTGGGGCGCTCGACACTGGGATGCTGTCCGGTGCGGCACTGGCAGGGCGGGCGGAATCTGGTGTGGTTGTCATGCGGGCGCTTCTCCTTTGATGCACGTTCTCACCATCCACTATAGGAGAAGCGGCCCGCCTGAACCGCGACCACGGCAGGCTTCCCTCATCCAATACGGCAGGCTTCCCTCATCCAACGACATACGTGGCGGCGAGAGCGCTCTATCTGGATATATGACCGGATAGAGCGCTCTCGCCGCCATCCATGAAATATCTCGGTGGAAACTGGGGTGTGGCGAAGGCACGATCTCTTGATTCGCCCGCGAAACAGGTGGCTCGTATGAACACTCTGACGTAGGCTCAACAGGTGAGTATTGTTGAAATTCTTGGGTTTGCGCTCCCTGTCGTGTTGATCGTTCTCGGATGGGCTGGCATACGTGCCAACAAGCAACGAACGGCGCAAGACCGTGCGGGGATCGGGGGCGCGGGTGCAGGCAGCACAGGCGCGGGTGCGGACAGCACAGGCCAAGCCCGCGCACTTGCTCCCACGAAGCTTTCCAAGAAGGAACAGGCCGAGCTCGACGCGCACCACACCATCCACTGGCGCAACAGCCCGGCGCAGTTGCACGGCGATCCCGCGGCATGGCCGATGGTCGCGAGCACGTCGTACGCGCTGTGCCGCTCCGCCCCGGTAGACGTCTTTACCTTCCTGGAACCGCAGGTAGAAGCCGAGATGCTCGCAACGGTGTGGGGCGCTCATACGCCAGCTGAGCTTCGCGAGCAGATCTACTTCTTGCTCTACACCGGTAACCGTCAGAGTTTCGATAGCGAACGTCGGCGCTGGTCCGAGCTTGGTGATTCTGACAGGCAGGTGGCCTTCGAGGTTCTCAGGGCGCAGGCGAACATTGACCCTCAGGCGGTAGCGAGCCTCCTTCGATTCCAGTGGGTCCAATCGAACACGAACGACGCCACGAGCATCGATTTCCTCGCGTGGGATCTCGTGCGCGCCATTATGTTGTGCCGGGCGGGAGTGGCGGCAGGTCTTCTCCGTGAGGAAGAAGCCGTGGATACCGCGCTCGTCGCATCGAAGCTGCTCCAGGAACGTTATCCCTCGTGGACCGACATGGGTCTCAATTTTCTTCGTGGCCGCTGGTACTGGACAGCAGACAATGGCGCGGAGGCAGCCGAGCGCATGCGACACGACCTCCACGCCCAGAATCTTCTCACCTCAGATCCGAGCTCTCCGTGGAACGCAGTTGAGTGGGACCTCCCGATTCCCAAGCCCCAGCACCTGATGTTCGGAAGGTAATCCCAGCAAACACTCCACTACAGGCCACCCAGCCATAAAATTCACGCAGCAGCTAAAGGCTCGATCGCTTTGATCTGTTCTTTCAAAGCTTGCCGTTGAACCCTCAATTCGTAGTACGACTGCAAGTTCATCCAAAATTCTTCGGACGTTCCGAAGTATCGCGCTAGTCGAATTGCTGTGTCTGCCGAGATTCCGCGCTTGCCATGCACGATCTCATTGATTCGGCGAGGCGGAACCCCAATCGACACAGCGAGTTTGTTCTGCGTGATACCAAATCCTTTGATGAAATCTTCCATCAAGATCTCGCCCGGATGTATTGGATCTATCTTGTTAATCATCCATCCAGACTATAACGCCTTCCGTTAATAACGCTAGACGTTACATCCCCCTTGCCCTCAAGCCGTCGCCAACCTGCAATCTGTTACCCGCTCTGCAACGACGAATGGTTCGGATTGAGCCGCTGAAACAGGACGTGATCGCGCCACCGTCCCTGGATGAAAAGATAGTCCGGCGCAGTTCCGTACCGGACGAATCCACACCGTTGCAGCGTGGCTTGCGAGGCGTGGTTCGTCAGGAGCGTCTCGCCTTGCAGCCTATGGAGATCAAGTTTGGCGAACGCGAAGTCGACCATCTGGAGCAGCGCGGCAGTGGCAATACCGCGTCTCGTGGCCTCCCGATCCACCGCGTACGCAACGCTCGCGGACTGGAACGCCCCACGAATCACAATATTCAGGCTCGCTCTCCCGACAATCTGCCCTTCGTACTCGATCAACCACGCATAACTATCACTCGATTCCCGCGCCGCTTTCCAGCCTCGGATCACCTTGCGTTGTGCGTCCAACGTGAAATAAGAATCCGGCCGCAGCGGCTCACCAGGCGCGAAATGCTCCTGGTTTCGGTTAACGAGTTCCAAGAGTTCAGTAGCGTGACCCATCTCAGGGACCACCAGAGAGACGACAGCCCCGGTACTTCTCACACCACCATTTACCATCTCGCCACGCTACCATTTTCTGTTCCTCACGTCGTATCAGGGACAGCACCACGACACGGCCCGAAACCCGGCACTAACCCACTGTTCCAGTAGCCCGAGCTCTCGAACACTTTCCGCGCAGTCACCTACTCAGCTATGGTCGAGAACAATCCCAGCAACATGAAGCGGTGACCATGAACGAGAATCTCCCACCAGACTCGGCTCTCTTGCCAGACTCTGCTCCCCCGTTGGACCCGAACCTTCCACCGGATCCGACTATCCTCCATCCGATCCCCGGACAGCCCCGGGTCGTGCTCCTCAAGCCGCTGGTCACGTCTCCGCTCATCGAAGTGGGCGACTTCTCCTACTACGACGACGCCACCGCTCCCACCGCCTTCGAAACCCGCAACGTGCTCTACCATTACGGCCCGGAAAAGCTCATCATCGGTAAGTTCTGCGCGTTCGGCGAAGGCATTCGCTCCATCATGAACGGTGCGAATCACCGCATGGACGGCCCATCCACCTTCCCGTTCCCCATCATGGGCGGCGCGTGGTCCAGCAGCTTCGACCTCATCACCGGCCTTCCCGGCCGCGGGGACACAGTTGTGGGCAACGACGTCTGGACCGGCTACCGCGCCACCATCATGCCCGGCGTCCGTATCGGCCACGGCGCGATCATCGCGTCGGGATCCGTTGTAGTCGATGACGTCCCGGACTACGCCGTTGTCGGTGGAAATCCCGCGCGAGTTATCCGTCAGCGTTTCAACGATAGCGACATCGCCCGCCTGCTCGCCCTCGCCTGGTGGGACTGGCCGCTTGATCTCATCACCACGCACGTTCGGACCATCATGGCCGGAAGCGTCGACGAACTGGAGCAGGTGGCGCCGTCGCCCTAACTGGGCTTCACAGCGATATCCGTGCCGCATACGGCACAGTGCTCGCTCTCATGCCCACTTAGGGAACAAAAGATGAAGAAACACATGTCCGGCAACCGTCTTGGACTGCCAGGCACACGGAAAGATGGGCTGCCCGACACACGGGAAGAAATGACAGCGCGGCAAAGGAGTGATAGCGACGACAGCGTTCGCGCTGTCACTCCTTTGCCGGACTATCACTCCTTTAGTGGAGCGCCGAAACAAACCGCGCCATTGGGCAAGGAATACGCAAAAGGGACAAGCGAACCAACGCCTAGTACTACGCGTTCGGCTTCGCGATGTCCTTACGGCCGTGGGCGAGGTGGTAGAAGATCGCGGCGAGCACCACAAGCATGGCCAAGAGCGCATACATGGAGCCGTAGCCGGTCTTCGCAACAAGGAAACCGAGGAAAATCGGGCCGAGACCGATGCCCAGATCCGTGAGCAGGAGCAGCGTGGAGATGCCGGTGCCGAGCTTGTGAGCAGGAACCATGCGGACGGCAATCGCTTGGGAGGCTGGCATCAGCGTGCCGTAACCAAGCCCGGTGAAAGCACCCGCAACGATAACCTGCCAGTCCTGATTTGCCATGGCGAGGATGACGAGCGCAATCGCGAAGGACACGAGTCCAAGGTAAACGACGACGTTGTCGCCGCGGCGATCCTGCAACTTGCCGAGCACGAAACGCATGACGAACATGGCGGCGGCGTAGGCAAGGAAGAACATGCTGGCACCGGAGACGACATCGCGCTCCTCGGAGTACGCATTGAGGTAGGTGATGACGCCCGCGTAGCACAGGCCAACCATCAGCATGAAGGTACCGATCGGCACAACCGCCGGGTGGGCGATGGTGCGAAGAGAGAAGCTTTCGCGAGTCTCGGTCGGTGCGGCGGTTTCGATGCCGGGCTTGGCGGCGGTTTTGGCGCCGGACCCAGCAGAGTTGGCGGATTTAGCGGACACGGCTCCGGTGGATCCAGCGGACCCAGCAGAGGTTTCGGCGTCCAGAACCAAGCCGCGTGCGTCGGCCCCATCGGGGATGGGCTGGCGCGTGAAACGGTGAAGTGCAAGGCCCAAGAGTAGACCAACAACAGCGGTCGCCAGAGAGGTCCAAAAAAGCCCTGAGTAGCTGAAATCGTTAACGATCATGAGGCCGATTGCCGGCCCGATCGCCGTGGCCAGGGTGGAGCCGAGGGCGTAGTATCCGGTTCCTTCAGCGCGGCGGTCGGCGGGGATGGCCGACTGCGCCAGGGCCATCGTGGCCGTGCTGGCAAATGCGTACCCGATGCCGTGGAGCATGCGAACCAGAATCAATAGCGATAGCGAGGCCGCCGGGAGGTACAGACCGCAGGCGATCACCACCACGACAAGCGAGACAACAAGGATCTTGCGCTGGCCAAACGTGTCAACAAGGTAACCCGAGAACACGCGAGCGAACGTTGCTCCCACAACGAAGGCGCTGGAGGCCAGGCCACTTGCGGCGTCCGAGGCGGCGAATTGCTTGACTGCGTACAAGGCCATGGTCGTGACGAGGACGTAGAAGACCAGGTACTGGCAGAAATTCACAACCCAGGCCAGTACGAAGGCCGGCGTCATGAGCCGGGCTTGGTTTGCACCGCCCTCGGCAGTCTTTGCGCCGCCGTCGGCAGTCTTCCCACTCCCGCTAGCAGTCTTCCCACCACCCTCGACCATCCACGCATCGCTTGTGACGCCAGTCGTTCCGTTCGAGCGGTCAACGTGGCCTAATTCTTGTTCGTCAGACGCTGTCAGCACAGCAGGTTTCACCCTTCACCTAGAAATTTGTATGATGCAATTTGTATCATGCAATTAGGAGAGAAATATGGTCTTCTCGCTCACATAAGTATCCTGACCACCAGTTTTGAAGGAAACAGGGCGCCCCATGTCGGCTTTCTCTCACGACTATTCGGTAGCCTTACCCCAACTGGAAGCCCAAGTTTTCGCACACCAACAACTTCGCACACCAACAACTTCGAATACCAACACCCGGGGCCACAAATAACCCGACAGCCCCAAATTGCCCAGCAGCCAACCGCAGTCCGACTGGAGAAATAATGTCCGACCCACTCGATTCCCTGCTTTACGAACACATGCTCATGCAACGGCACGTGGTTCACAGCACCGGACCCTACGGCAGGCAGGCACATCTCGACCGCAGCGCGACGCTGCTTCTGGCTCGTTTGAAAGCCGAGGGGCCGATGACGGTTGCGCAGCTATCCGAGGCGTTCGGACTCGACATTTCCACCGTACACCGGCAACTCGCGGCCGCCGCCAAACACGGACTCATCGAGAAAGTCCGCGACCCAGAAGGCGGCGCGGCCTGGCTTCACCAACCATCCGAGGAGGGAAACGTACGGCTTGAGGAAGAGTTCGAAGCCCGGCACGCAACCTTCACTGAAATCACAAGCGGCTGGAGCGACGACGACGTCCGCGCCTTCGCCACGTTGATGCGTCGCTTCAATGAGAAGGCCGAGGAGCGCCGCGGGCAGCTGTGGCCACGTAAGAACGACGACGGCGCGGAGTCAAACCGATAGACCGCAACTGACAGGAGCAATAGACAGCAACTAGCGGAAATAGGTCCGGTGGTTTAACCTTGCTGATCCGAATGGGCAAGCTCCCAGTGATGGCCATCTGGGTCGAAGAAGTAACCAATGTACAGACGCGTCCATTCGTCATCGACCGCAGGTTTGGGGACGGTGCCACCCGATACTTCAGCCGCCTCCAGTATGCTGTCCAGTGATTCTCTCGAATCGATCGCGCAACTGAGGATGACTGAGCTCCCTCCATCTGGATAAGCCACTTGACGCCCTACCTTCTGACTGTAGTCCGCAAAGACGTTCTCTTCGAGGAGGAAGAGTGAAAGGTTAGGAAGTTCGACGACAACCATTCCTTCATTCGCTTCAAGGTCCGCAAGTTCAAAAACAGCTTGGTAGAAGCGCAATGATCGTTCGAGGTCACGGACGGGCAAGCAGACAACCGTCCCTACTATTTTGTTTGGCGATGAACTCATGGTCACCATGATCCCTTCAGTCTTTTGGAGTGGACGATACGGTCAGGTCCTCGGCGAACATGACCAGGATTCCGCTCGGGCCGCGCAGGTACGTCAACTTGTAGATGTTCTCGTAGGTTGCGACACCACGAAGCGGGTAACAGCCGTGCCTTGCGGCAATCGCGATCGACTCGTCGATGTCGTCCACTTGGAAGGCGACACGGTGCATACCAATCTCGTTGGGAAGGGTCGCTTCCGTCTCGATCGCGTCGGGATGGATGTACTCAAAAAGTTCGATATGGCCGTTTCCATCAGGAGTTTGGAGCAGCGCGATTTTGGCGTGGTTGCCATCGAGGCCGACAGCGGTGCTGGCCCATTCTCCGCTCACAGTGTCCCGTCCAAGCACGGTGAGACCGAGGTCCGTAAAGAAAGCAATGGCCTCCTCGAGATCACGGACGGCGATACCCACGTTGTTCAGTTTGATGGCCATGCCTGGATGCTACCAAAGGGGCTGGATACACAGCAGGTGGGACGAGGTTAGCAGTCTGAGTTATCAGTCTGACTGCTAGCCCCACTAAGGGCCGCACGCCAAACCTCCCGATTTCGCTCAACATATTGGGCGACCGTTTGCCAGTGATCACCATGTCCTTCGACGAACATCGTCGCCCACGGCTCACACCCCTCCCGGTACGACCGCTCCAGCATACTGAACATCGCCCATGCTCGATCCACGAGCGCTTCAGGTAACTCCACACGAAGCTGTGCGTCCGCACAATATCCCGAGACGAAAGATGAGAGAGCTTCGGCTGCAACCTTCGGGGTTTGCTGCGGGTCAGTAAGCGTAAAAGCTTGCACCGCATAGGCCAGGTCCCACAGTCGAGTACTCGGTGCCGCCGCGTCCCAGTCAATGAAAACCCAGCGTTCACCACGACGAAGATTCCATGGCGCAAGGTCATTGTGGCAAATCAACTCATCGCCGGGAGCCTCAATTGCTGTTTCCCATACGGCATCTCTCGCGGGAGAAAATCCAGCACTGGCGTCGTGAATCTGGCGAACGAGCGCACCAACTTCAGCAAGTTCCACAAGGGTCAAGGGTTCCCCGCCCATAGCGAGTTCTCCCTCGACAAACTCCGTTACCTGACGCCCTTGCTCATCTCGACCCATCGGCGCAGGTAGCTCGACTCCCACCAACCGAAGTGCCTCCATATACGCAAACACGCTCGGAGTGGCTGCTGTCCAAGGTTTACGAA
Organism: Ancrocorticia sp.; assembly: GCA_047602305.1. Classification (GTDB taxonomy): domain Bacteria; phylum Actinomycetota; class Actinomycetes; order Actinomycetales; family Actinomycetaceae; genus Ancrocorticia. The sequence goes on along the minus strand of JASGHO010000001.1, from coordinate 3,195,447 downwards.
CTGTTCCGCCTATACGCACAACATGCCCACTGGCATTTCCACCTGACAGTTCTTGTTCCTTCGTCACGTGTCTCTTCTTTCCTGTCAACATGTCATTCGAGGACAGAGAATTCCTGAGCATCCTCGACCCGTAGATTCGGCCACCTCTGCCTCCATCCCTTCGTAACAACGCGACGCTGGAAGACCTCAATCCGATCCGGGTTCTGAAATTCGGGAATCGGCCGCGCGATCAGGCCGAACAAATCCTCCGGACCGTGGCAGAACAAGAAGTTCAGTTGGCCGCAGGTTAACCGGACTCCAACACACGTCGCTGTCTCCACCCAATGCGCAATGCCATCCTCCGTGGAGCTATAGGGCGGCAGACCATCTCTTTCGTGCATTCTCGCCTGGTTCCGGACTTCCCACGTCGCAAACGGGAAGCGCTGCCGGAGGTCAGCATCAAGGTCCCAGTCCCGTTGCGCAGTCGTGTCGGCGGCATCGAAGTAAACAAGGTCGACGTCGGCGTCGTGCCAAGGTTCTCTTCCAGACAACCGGTCCCATATCGCGTTTCGTAGGAATCCGGCGCCAATCCACCAGTCTGGCAACGCGACCGTCTCAGCGGCACGAAGTACTCGCATCATCCACTCGTCGCCGCGAACAAATCCTTCAAGATCATCCTCAGTCCAGAGGTCGCTGGAAACGTCATTGCTCATGGTTTGACTGTAGTCGACAGCCAACGGCCTTCCACATACTGAAAAAATTCACCTCTCACGGCCACAACCCATTAGGTTAGGCTAACCTAATGACTGTCGGCGTCCGTGAAAAATCCACCACCCTGAGGAACACTTCGATGCCACAACCTGGACACCATGTACCTACCACCATCTGCCCGGCACGCTCGACGGCTTCGGCTTCACGCCAGATTGCCTCACGCCGCGCACTAGGAATCAATCACATGCATCGCAAGAAGTTTTGGGCTCCCGCAGCCCTCGCCCTTTCCGCAGCCCTCGCCCTCGCAGGCTGTGGCTCACAGGACACCCCCAGCACCGAAAGCACCTCGGAGCAGGCTCAAGAATCGTCAGCACCCTCCGCTCCCGAAGAACTGACGTTCGAGGATAATCACGGCAGCCATACCCTCGCCGTGCCGCCAACCTCGGTTGTGGCGCTCGACAACCGCACATTCCAGACCCTCTCTGACTGGGACATCAAGCTCTCGGCCGCCGCAGTCTCCCTCATGCCGGATACGATTGACTACACCAAGGATTCCTCGATTGTGGACATCGGCGTTCACCGCGAGCCCAACCTCGAACTGCTTGTCGCCGCAAAGCCTGATCTGGTCGTCACCGGCCAGCGCTTCGGCGGCTACTACGAGGACATCATCAAGCTGGTTCCCGACGCCACCGTGATCGAGCTGGATCCGCGCGAGGATCAGCCTTTCGACGCCGAGCTCAAGCGCCAGGCCACCGTCCTGGGTGACATCTTCGGCAAGCAGGCCGAGGCCAAGAAGCTGGGCGACGATCTCGACGCCGCCGTCGCACGAGTGAAGGCCGCATACGATCCCGCTCAGAGCGTCATCGCCGTCAACGTTTCCGGTGGCGAGATCGGCTTCATCTCCCCCGATCACGGCCGTACACTCGGCGAGCTGCAGCGTCTGCTCGGGCTGACACCTGCGCTGACGATCGAGAATGCAACCGATAACCACGAGGGTGACGAGGTCTCCGTCGAGGCAATCGCAGATTCCAATCCCGCGTGGATCCTGGTGATGGATCGCTCCGCCGCCATCGATTCGGACAACCCCGAGTTTAAGCCCGCCGCCGAGATCATCGAAGGTTCGGAGGCTCTGCAGAACGTCGACGCCGTCAAGTCGGGCCAGGTTCTCTACATGCCCAACGACACCTACATCAACGAGGGAATTCAGACCTACACCAAGTTCCTCAACACCTTCGCCGACGCCCTGGAGGCAGCGAAGAAGTAGTACAACTCGGCCACGAGCATGAGTGAGACAAGCTGAATGGAGGGTGCCCGGGCCAACAAGGTCCGGGCACCCTCTTTCACGTCACGAACTAGCCTCTAGGTCAGCGGCTCATCCAGATCAGTCAGTGAAAGCCTTCGATTAGTGAGCATCCGTCGCTAGTCTGAGCACATTAGCGCTTCCCGCGGGCGGCGCGCTCTTGCCGAACAATCTCAGCTTCCTTATCAAGTCGCTTCTCCTCGACGCGCCACGACTGGTAGCCTGGCTCATCCTTGAGAGCCACATCGATCTCGGCCTGCGTAGCCAACAACTTGGGATCGAAAGAGAGGTACGCCTTCGTCTCGCGGGCGATGAGACCCGAGAGAATGAGGATACCGATGAGGTTCGGGATCACCATGAGGCCGTTAGCGATGTCAGAGAAAAGCCACACCACGTTGAGCGGAATGGTAGCGCCAATGTAGGCCATAACCACCCAGACGAGACGGAACGGAAGAATTGCCTTTGTGCCAAGAGCACGCTCGATGGCGCGGTCACCGTAGTACGACCAACCCCACAACGTCGTCGACGCAAATAGTACGAGACAAATGGCCACGAGTACGCCTCCCACGTTGCCGCCAACACCGAGTCCTTCGTTGAACGCGGTCGAGGTGAGGTTCACGCCGGTGAGAGCGTTGCCAGAGGCGTCCACCATCTCGTACGCCTTGGTGATGGTGATGACGAGACCGGTGAGGGTCACCATGATGATGGTGTCGATGAAGGTCTGGGTCATTGAGACGAGACCCTGACGTGTCGGGTGGCTGGTCTGGGCAGCACCAGCCGCGATGGCAGCCGAGCCCATACCGGACTCATTCGAGAAGAGACCACGAGCCAGACCAAACTGGATCGCGGCGATAACAAGCGAACCGAGGAAACCGCCGGCTGCCGCGGTGCCGTTGAAGGCGCCGTGGAAGATCGCCGCGAAGGCGCCGCCCAGATCACCAACATTTGCGATAAGGATCCACAGCTGCGCGGCAATGTAGAAAATAACCATGACAGGCACGACAGTGGCCGCAACGTTGGAAATGGAATGTACACCGCCGATAAGTACGAAGAAGGTGACAACGGCAACCACGAGACCAGTCACCCACGGCGCGATCGAGAAGTTTGACTCCATGGTTTCGCTCAGCGAATTCGCCTGCACCATGTTGCCGATACCGAAGGAAGCCACGATCGTGGCAATGGTGAAGAACCAACCGAGGAAGACCCCGACCCCACCCTTGATTCCCTTCTGCAGGTAATGCTGTGGTCCGCCATTGCGGCCCCCACGCCTGTCAATGGTCCGGAAACGCACGGCGAGGAACGACTCGCTGTACTTGAGCGACATACCAAACACGCCGCTGACCCACATCCAGAAAATAGCGCCCGGACCGCCAAGAGCGATCGCAGTAGCCACGCCCGCAATGTTGCCCGTGCCGACCGTAGCGGCCATGGCCGTGGCGAGCGCCTTGTACTGCGTCACGTCACCGCTGGACCCTTCATCGGAACGCCGCAGCAGCCCCAGGCTCAGGCCCGGACCGAGCCCGCGAAACTGCACAAGCCCCAACCTGAATGTCATGTAGATGCCCGTTCCGAGCAGGAATGGGATCAATAAGAACGGCCCCCAAATAATTCCTGCAACTTTATCGAGAATCGACTCGAATGCCTCCATAAACCCCTCCATTTTCGCTACCGTACTTCGTCTTCAGAATTCCCTCATTGGATTCAACGGAGAATGGCACGCCTGACACGGTTACTGCCGGTGGGCTTGTCACGGTCTGAAACATGGGCCTGACGCGCTTTTAACCTACAGGGATGAAAGTTACAAACACGTTAAATCCCAATAATCAAGACCATAAAATGGCGGATGGACGCGGTTATCAACGCGGATCAGAACGATTATCCGTGCAGATGGACGCGGTTATCAACGCGGATCAGAACGATTATCCGTGCAGATGGACGCGGTTATCGACGTACATTAGTCGCCTTCACGGTAGATGTCACTCATTGACACGCACCGCCGCGCGGAGGAGTTCCACAACTGCGGCGCGGTTCGATTCAACCTCCTGCGGACCACTCAACTTCACATGCCTCATCGTGGAGTTCCCTTGAAGCAGCCCGTTCGGGTCCGCGAGACGCGCACCTTGTAGCAGCGTCAGCGACACCCATTTGCCGTATGGCGTCAACGCGGCGATCCCCCATCCGTTGTATCCATACTGGTGAGGGCCATATCCGACCGACCCATCCACTTCGTCGACCGAGTACGTAAGCTCGGGAAGCGTCTCAATGACAATCTCGTGCAACGCAAGATAGGCGTCGACAATCTTCTGTGGACGCCCCTCAGCCAGATTTCGGAGCTGCTCAGCCGTGGGACTATCAATGTGGGGATGCGACTTGGCCATGAAGCCGAGACTACCGCACACGTCCACAGTCGGTTCTCACGTAAGGCACACTTGAGGGTATGGATGATTTGCAGGTACCTCCGGGCCCCGGCGCACCGCACGGAACAACAATTCCCGCCGCTGAGCTGACCGAGCGATTCTCGCATTCGGGCGGCCCCGGCGGGCAGGGCGTCAACACCTCCGATTCGCGCGTCCAGTTGAGTCTGGATATTTCGACGACGACGTCGCTCAACGAAATTCAACGCGCCCGCGTTCTCGACCGGCTCTCCTCTCGATTGGCCGACGGCGTCCTCACCGTCACCGTGTCCACCGAGCGCCTTCAACATCGCAACCGGGCAGCCGCACGGAAGCGTCTGGCCGAGATTATCCGGGAAGCAATCATTCCGCCGGTACCCCGGCGAGCTACCAAACCAACGCGGGCGTCGCAACGTCGTCGACTCGAAACCAAGAAGCGGCGATCCAGCATCAAACGGGACCGGCGCAAGCCCGATACGGAGTGAACTCTCAAAATGTATCTCCAGAATCCCGCTACCCGTGTGTCATGGGTACGCAAGGTACGGGATTTCGGAGATAGATTTCGGTGCATGCAATCCCTCCCTGGTTACGGGTTGCGCCGGTTGAGAGGCGCAGGAGTAGTTGAGAGGCGCAAGAGCATCCGGGATATCTACGTATCTCCCGTCGTAGTGTTGCCTGCGTAAACGCTGGGATACACTCTGAGCATGTCGAGCGAAATTGATGACTTCATCGCGAAGGTTACCCCGGCCAAACGGCGTCGCGACGCCGAAACACTGCTTGCACTCTTCACGAAGGTGACCGGTCTGAAGCCTGAACTGCGGGGCACAATCGTCGGGTACGGCGAGTACCACTATCACTATGACAGCGGCCGCAAGGGTACGGCACCCGCCGCCGCGTTCGCGCCGCGCAAAGCTGCAATGTCGGTCTATCTCAACGATGGCCTGGGGTCGCACGAAGAGTTGCTGGCTCAGCTTGGGCCCTACCGAGGAGGCGTCGGCTGTCTCTACCTCACCGACTTGGAGAAGATTAATCTCGGTGTACTCGAACAGATCGTCACAGCTTCGTTCGCGGCCTTAACCGCTGGAACTTTCACGAACCGGGCACGCGAGGGGTCATCTGACTAACCACGCAGGAAACGATACGAGAACCGGAGGCCACCATGGCAGCAGTGCCCGAAGATATCCAGGACTTCCACGCGAAACTTGACCCCGAAGCCCGACCAATCTGCGATCTCCTCCTCTCGGTCATCGAACGTGGACTTCCCGATGCTTCACGAAAGATCTGGCACGCACACCCCGTCTGGTTCTTCGACGGGAATCCTGTTGTTGGGTACAGCCGACTCAAGGCGTCGGTGCGCATCATGTTCTGGAGTGGTCAGTCGTTCCACGAACCCGGACTGAAAGCTGAGGGCAGTTTCAAGGCCGCCGAACTGCGTTACACCGCACCGGACCAGGTGGACGTCGAGGCGCTCAGCCGCTGGCTCGCGCAAGCGCGCGAAATCCAGTGGAACTACCGCGACATCCGCAAGAACCGTGGCCTCCTACCACTGCGTGGGGTTGAAGCTTAGCCCGGTCTCACCGCCATAGAAAACCAGAAACTCGGCAAGACCTAGAATTATCTCCGGAGCTTACCTCTCACTGATACGATCAATAACGAGCCCGCCCAAGGCGTATCTACCCGGTAAGGATGCGCCCTACCCGTCATAGGTGAGGGTGGCAGCCCGTTCGAGCCGGGCCGGGTCCGAGGATCTCACACTGGACGGGAAGTGACGGAGATCCGCCCGCTCTTCTCTACCGAAAGAGGCCCGCGCATGACGTACCCGGACATGACCGAGATCTTCGGGCCAGTGTACGAGGATCGGCCGCAGATCGTCTGCATTTGCGGTTCGACTCGTTTCCGTGACGAGATGGCGGCCGCCAATCAACAACTGACTCTCGCGGGCAAGATCGTCGTTGCCCCGGCCGTGTTTCAACACAGCGGCGACGTCATCACCGACGAACAGAAGCAGCTCCTCGACGAGCTTCACCTGCGCAAGATCGACCTCGCCGACGCGGTCTTCGTCGTCGACCCCGGCGGCTACATCGGGGAATCAACCACCCGCGAGATTGCTTACGCCCGCTCCACCAGCAAGCCCGTCGTCAGGCTTTCGCAGATTAACGACGGCGGCGCGGGCTCACGGGAGTTGTGACCCGCGGGAGTTCTGAACAAGGTTCCGAGGCGACGCCGTCGTCGTCGACCGATGCTAAGTGCCAGTGAACAGACTCAGTGCCACCTATGCTCCCATGACTTCCAGTCCGTGGTTTCGGCCAGCTTTGGCCAATTTGGCGTCGAATGTTGCCAGCGTCGCGCCATGTTTCACCGCAAGGCCAAGCACGCAGCAGTCCGGCATTTTGAGTCCGTCTTCGACTCGATACGCCGCCAGCTCCAGTGGACTGACATCATTCACATCAGCTTGCTCGATCCCAATAGTCCCAAGTGCCTCGATGAGCTGCCCCGAAACACCTTGCTTCACTGCACCCACCAACACCTCAGCAAGCGTTAACGGATGCACCAACAGTTCTTCTTCATGAACAAGAATCTCGAGCGCCTGATCGGAGTGAGTGTCGCCTGAACCGAAGTGCGAGATCAAGACGCAGGCATCCAGAACGATCATTCCGGCCACTCACCTCGGAGCTGATCAAGGTAGCCGTCCTGATACGCAACCATTCCTCGCGTGGCCTCAAGAATTTCCCGCCGCTTTTCCTTGCTCAACTTCTGAGCCGAGGCCAAAGAACGCGCGCCTTCACTCAAGAGCCTGGCAACCTGCTGGGATCGCTGCAACCCTGGCCAGGTTTCATCAGCGACCTCCAGTGCTTTGGCAACAGGCTCCGTCACCGTGACCTGAATACGTGGCAGAGAAGTAGTCATACCCGAGTGTACCACCAGTGTCTGAGGTGTACCACCAATAGGTCCCAACCAAAGAAACGCTATCCCGACATAGGCGATGTGACAGCAAATCACCTGCGCCACCGACTCTAGGCACCGGTTGGCCAAATGTCAGAAGTTCGGCATCGCGTACGCCCGATCCACCGGCACGCCTGTCCCACAGCTCTCGCAGATTAACGACGACGGCGCCTCGGGCTCACGGGAGTTGTGGCCAAGGTACCGGGTGACGCCGTCGTCGACTGCCGGAATCTCCACGGTGCCAGAGTTGAGTCCGCCGGAGGAATATTAGGGGCCGGGGTTCAACGAATCAAGGAGCGACGATGCCTAATCTCGCTTTTCAGTGAGTTTGCTGCCTCCGCCCTCATCCATCTACGGAAGCCCGAGGAGGTGGGACGTCTTCCCACCCGTCCTTGCGGGGTGCCTCATCTTCTTCCAGCATGGCGCGGACATAGTCTCCCAAGTAGGGAAGCGAGAACACTACGTGACCGCGCCCGTCCGCTTGGACATAACCAGTTTCAATGAGCCGTTTCTTATAGACCTGAACATACTGGGCGGAAACGCCCATCCTTTCGACGATGTCGGAGATCTTGCTCCGCCCATTATCCACTGCCATAGCGGCTATGAACTGCTGATCCTTATCGGATAGATCCTGATATACGCGACTGATAACACGCCGTTCAACCGCTGTAATCGCACGCCTGTGAGCGGCACTGGCATCATCAAGGCTGATTTCCTCAGCCGAGGCATTATGGCGCCAAGCATAGTCTCCAGCCAGCTGAACCAAATAGGGGTATCCCTGGGAGAAGGAGAGCAGGAGCTCGAGCGCGTCATCTTCAATAATCCGCCCACCGATTCGGATGGTCTCAGCCAAGACATAACGCGTCTGCGACGGTGTAAGCCTACGGAAATCAAGCTCACGCGAACGCCGCAGAAATGTCGTGTGGTCCTGCTCAACGAGCGCATCTAGATCTACTTTGATCCCTGCGAATACAATCATGATGTTCGCACCCTCACTGATCGCGTGAGAGACCTCCAACGCAAACCTCGAAAGCTCCCGCAACCGAACTTTGCCCGACGACACCTCGTCTATAGTGATCAGAATTCCACCATGCGGCGTTGATTCTTGAAGAATATTTGAAAGCGCGACAAGATCACGGCGGAGCAGTGGCTTGACTTCTCTACGCCTATCTACATATTCCCATTGAGCATCCAGTTGCCAGATCCCCAACCCCGTCAGTCGCGACCGGGTATCAGGTGACAGCGTGCCCAGAAGCGCCGGAATGGTCGTCTCCATGACACGATCCATCAGGCCAGAACTTGCATCGTCGCTGATGACAAGCCATTGATTCTCCCTGGCAGCATCCTGCAGTTTCGCAAGCATCGACGTCTTTCCAGCACCGCGGAGACCTGAAATCAGGATCGACTGATTCTCACCGAAATCCAACGTCTCGAATACCTCGGAGATCTCCGCAAACTCTTCGCTGTGACCTCCGAACACAAGTGGACGCCTCCCATACCCCGGGCTAAACGGGCTGGGTCCAAGGTTCTCACGTCGAGTCATAATGTCAATTATACCTAGAAAACCGTATTTATTTTATTTACTTTATTTATTTTTGAATATTGGATTGATGTTGTACCAGGCAAACGCGTTGCGCCCAGAGATTTTGCAGGCTCAGCAAGATTAACGACGACGGCGCCTCGGGCTCACGGGAGTTGTGAACAAGACGCCGGCGGGCGAGGCGTCAGAGCACTTACTATAAAGACTCTAACGCCAAAATGTTAGAGTCTTTAGAGTAGGTATTAGAGCAATACCCAAACCCTGGCAACGACGCCTTTACCAGCAAAAACGCTACGAAAAGAACAGGGCCTTACACACCAATCACAACCCCACCGAGCAGCTACTCTAAACTACTATAAAAATGTTAGAGTTATAGCATGTTTCCTGCAGCTGTAGATCAAGCGCTCGGCCTTCCACCTGATGAGGCCGTCAAACACCTGTTGGAGTTACCCGAAAGCCAGTGGTTTGAGCGCAAGTCAGGCATCATCAAACCAGTAGATCTCGCAGTACCCCTTATCGCCATGGCTAACTCGGAAGGTGGCGTCGTCGTCGCAGGACTTTCTGACGGCAAGATAGTCCCCGTCTCAGATAAGGCTGACAACGATCTACGGCAAGCAGCCATCGATTTCACTGTGCCCACTGTTCGGGTTCGCGTAGAGGAACTGTTGACGAGTCAGGGCCGCATCCTCGCCTTTCGTGTGGGACCGGACGATCATGTACACGAGTCCAAGAAAGGCGAGTGCTTCCAACGAGTTGGCGATGAGTCGAGGCGACTCACTTTCGCTCAACGGCAAGAACTTGAATGGGATAGAGGAGTTACCCGTTTCGACGGCACTGCGGTTCCGTCGACAGACATTACCGATCTCAGTGCTGCTCAACTCGCGGCATACCAGCAGGCTCTGGGATCAGCGTCTCCCGAACTCACCCTCCGAGCCCGTGATCTTCTGACAAGAGATAACGAAATAACGGTTGCCGCCTACCTTCTGTTTGCCGACCGCCCGCAAATCATCTATCCGAGCGCCCACGTTCGAGTTCTTAAGTATGCCGACATCGAACGCGGATCCGGCCGTACTCACACTCTCGAAGAAGGCACAGACACGCGCTGTGAGGGTTCCATTCCGCAACAGATCACTCAGGCAATGCATGTGATCCAAGAACTTCTCCCCCGGCGCCAAGCGCTGGGAGATTCTGGACGGTTCGAGGGCATCCCCATGATTCCTACCGATGCGTGGCTGGAGGGGCTGGTCAACGCCGTCGTGCATCGCTCCTACAGCATCGGCGGCGATCATATTAGGGTCGAGATTTTTCCGAACCGTATCGAGATTACTAGCCCTGGCCGATTCCCCGGAATGGCCAATCCTGCGCATCCGGAGTCAATCAACCGGTATGCGAGGAATCCTCGTATTGCACGCGTCTGCGCTGACCTCGGAATCACACAGGAACTCGGTGAAGGCATCCGCCGTATATTCAGCGAGATGCGGCGCGTAGGTCTGGCTGATCCCATGTACGTTCAGACGACCGAGACAGTCCGACTAACCTTGCTCGCAAGCAACGCAGTTCCAGAAGCCATTATGACATCGCTCGGTGCCGGAGCAATCAGAGTTTTGGATGCCTTGCGCCTGGCACAACGTCCATTGGGAACCGGCCAGATTACCGAACTTGTTGATCTTGCTCGGCCAACCGTGTTACGCCACCTCGACGCTCTCCGCGATGCGGGCCTCGTTATCTGGGAAGGTGATTCTCCGAAGGATCCCCGCGCAACGTGGAGGGTGAGCTAGGCAGGGACCGGCGGAGTCCCGAAACGGACTGAGCGGGGACAGTCCAGTCGAGACTAGCCCGGCAGGAAACAATACGAGAACCGGAGGCCACCATAGCAGCAGTACCCGAAGATATCCGGGACTTCCACGCGAAACTTGACCCCGAAGCCCGACCAATCTGCGATCTCCTCCTCTCGGTCATCGAACGTGAACTTCCCGATGCTTCGCGAAAGATCTGGCACGCACACCCCGTCTGGTTCTTCGACGGGAATCCTGTTGTTGGATACAGCCCACTCAAGGCGTCGGTGCGCATCATGTTCTGGAGTGGTCAGTCGTTCCACGAACCCGGGCTGAAAGCCGTAGGCAGTTTCAAAGCAGCTGAACTGCGTTACACCGCACCGGACCAGGTGGACGTCGAGGCGCTCAGCCTCTGGCTCGCCGAAGTGCGTGAAATCCAGTGGAACTACCGCGACATCCGCAAGAACCGTGGCCTCGTGCCACTGCGTGGGGTTGAAGCTTAGCTCGGTACAGGCCGCTACCCTGTCAAATTCTGACAACAAACTTTACACGGATGGCGGTGAGAGCGTTCTATCTGGATATATAACCGGATAGAACGCTCTCACCGCCATAGGAAGCCAGAAACTCGGCACGACCTAGAATTGAATCTCCGGAGCTTACCTCTCACTGCTACGATCGACAACGAGCCCGCCCAAGGCGCATCTACCCGGTAAGGATGCGCCCTACCCGTCATCGGTGAGGGTGGCAGCCCGTTCGAGCCGGGCCGGGTCCGAGGATCTCACACTGGACGGGAAGTGACGGAGATCCGCCCACTCTTCTCTACCGAAAGAGGCGCACGCATCGCGTAACCGGACATGACCGCGATCTTCGGGCTGGCGCGCGCAGACCAGCCGCAGATCGTCTGCATTTGTGGCTCCACCCGCTTCCGCGATGAGATGGCGGCCGCCAATCAACACCTCACACTCGCGGGAATCATTGTTGTGGCCCCGGCGCTGTTCCAGCACAGTGGCGACACAATCCCGACGAACAGAAGCAGCTCCTCGACGAGCTTCATCTGAGGAAGATTGACCTCGCCGACGCTGTCTTCGTCGTCGACCCAGGCGGCTACATCGGCAAGCCAACCACCCACGAAATCGAGTACGCCCGCTCTACTGGCAAGCCCGTCGTCAGGCTCTCGCAAATAGACGGCGGCACCGGCTCGCAGGAGTCCTAAACAAGGCGCCAAACTGACATCATCGGCCGATACGGGATGCCGGTGAACAGACTCAGGGCAGCTCGACCGGCTGCTGGAGCTCGGTCACCCAGTCCGTCTGATCCTCGGGGTATGAACGAACGTAGAGCTCGCGGCACGGCGCGGAGGGCACGTAACCACGCGCGAGCAGATCGGTGTGCAGCGCCTGCCAACTGTTGCCGATGCGATCCATTGAACCTAGGTGGACTCCACAAATCGCGGCGCCGGCCGCAGGAATCTCCACGATGTCGAAGCCCTCGCGAGCCTCGCCCTTGTACACGTAACCAGCCGTGACCCGCATGCCTTCCTCAACCGACTCGTACAGCGCAACCGGCGTATCAAGGGTACCGGGCACATCACCGATGATGGCTGCGATGTCATCAAACATTGGGCCGACGACGCCCGCAATCTCCGGTTGCTCGGCAACAACGGCAGTGCGAGCAGCAAGGCGAAGTGCGGGTAGTGACTTCTCGACAAGCTCTATCTGGGACATGTGATTCTCCGTTTCGATCAGGTGGAGCCGTCGCTCGACGTCGATGAGTCTGGCTGCCGCAATCCGGTGCTCACGCTCAACTTCGGCCTGGCGGATACGCAGTTGCTTGGTGAGGAAGTCGGTGTCGACTCCCTCGTCGAGCATGGCCGCAATATCGTCGATTCCGAAACCAAGTCGCCTCAGAGCGACGATCCGGTGCAGCTGCTTGAGCTGCGACGGATCATACGAACGGTAGCCGGTGAACTCATCCACGTGCGCGGGTACGAGCAACCCGGCCGAGTCCCAGTGTCTGAGTTGGCGGTGGGTCACCTGGCCGATCTGCGCGAAAGCTCCAATGGAAAGCATGTACCTACTCTCCAATCTTCCACGGTGTCAGAGTCAAGTCTGCCGGAGGATCTGTGGTGCCATCCGCACTCTGGAAACCGTATTTATTCTATTCACTTTATTTATTGGGGCATCGGATTGATGCTATTACCAAGCAGAAACACATTGCGTCCAGAGACTTTGCGGATTCAGCGAGCAACTTGTACGACGGCGCCGCGGGCTCACGGGAGTTGTGCCGAGGCGACGCCGTCGTCGGTCGGGTCGGGGTACCCGGAGCGAGGAGCGAACTCAGGACAATTCAACCGCATGACGTCACGGTTAGGGGTTTGAGAGTCGGAGCAGCCCGGCCTGCGTGGAACGAAAACCGCAGTGCTCGAAGTAGAACTTCGCGAGTTCCGGTTCGAAGTCGACGTGTAACCAATCGCAGCCACGATCGCGAGCCTCAGAAGCAGCTACCTGAATCAGAGTCCTTCCGATCCCTTCACCTTGTCTCTCCGGGGAGACGACTGTGTCGAGAATGAACGCATGAACTCCGCCATCCCCAACGACGTTCACGAATCCAACAAGACCCGAATCGTCTTCCGCGGTCACCCAGAAAATACTGCATCGGTTCAGCCGTTGACCCCAAGGAACAACCTGCTCGGCTCCCTTGCCGAACGCACGATGATGCAGAGCAGACAACTCCCGGTCGTCGACCGCCGCCGAGACTTTGAACTCGATCGGCACCGCTAAGCGACCTTCAACGGTGCGATCTCGGCAAACTTGTCCCACAACACCCGGCGCTGCACTCGTAGTTCGTCGTTCGACTGAAAGTTCATCCCAACCCCTTCTTAGGTACCGAAGTAACACGTCAGCCGGACAGCCGCATCAGCAGCGCTCCCACTGAACTCGCTGATCGACGCCATTGACAGAGTGCGCCTGCCAGATGCATTCGGCATCCACACTCCCGAACGACCTAATCACACGACCAGCATATAACTCAACGCGTCACGAAAGCTTGACGTCAAATCTAAACTCGACTGGGATCAAAGCAACCGCGTGGGGCAATCAGCGCGTCCGAATCAGAGCAATGGACACCCCAGACATGCCAGCGCTCAGAATCCGGAAGAACTCGCGGCAGATAGCCCCGATTCCGCGTTGCCGAAGCCCTCAGGTCAGCATGCGCAGATCGGTCACACATCTCTTGCATCTACGGCTCTCGCAGATTAACGACGACGGCGCCGCGGGCTCGCGGGAGTTGTGAACAAGGTTCCGAGGTGACGCCGTCGTCGGTCGGATCAGGGCGCCTAGAGCAAGGTGAGGGAGACTCGACCGGCTACTGGAACTCGATCACCGACATTCTCGACGATTTTCAGGCTACCTGCACCCGCTCGTCGCCGACGACGTACTCCACAGCGAGACTGCCGCCGACCGCTTCAAGATAGCTGCGAATCGTGCCAATCTTCGCGTTGTCGAGATTGCCCGTCTCGATCTTAGAGACTTGCCTTTGCCCAACGCCGATTCGATCTGCAAGTTGGGCTTGAGTCAGCCCAGCTTGTTCACGCAACTCACGCAACCGATACGCACGAACTTCAGAGGCCATCCGCTTCTTGTGGGCGTCAATCTCCGCGCGCTCTGCAGAAGTCACGGGATGCTTCGCCAAGTATTCTTCGTAACTGAGTGCCATCTTGATCATTCTCCCCTCAATCCCCGCAGATGACGATCAAACAGATCGTCAGCCAAAGGAATGTTCTTCTTGTACCAGCGACTCCAATTTCCAGCCTTATCCCCCGCGATCAGCATGATGGCCGACCTCTCAGGATCGAATGCGAACAGGACTCGCAACTCGGATCGACCAGAAGAACCTGGTCTGAGCTCCTTCATGTTCCTGTGACGAGACGCTGTCAATGTGTCAACAAGCGGGCGTCCCAATCTCGGCCCCACCTCTTGCAGTATCTCAATAGCGGCCATCACTTGCCTCCATGAGACTGCGTCTAGCGAGTCCAGCCACTCCTCAATCAACTCGACATCAACCACCCACATAAGAAGATTCTAGAACCTGCATGGTCTATTCCGCAACGGCGGGAGTGACGACGACGCCTCGAGTTTGCGGGAGTTGTGAACAAGACGCCGGCTGGCGAGGCGTCAGAGCACCTACTATAAAGACTCTAACGCCAAAATGTTAGAGTCGTTAGAGTAGGTGTTAGAGCTTACATGAAGATAGGGAATGGCGCCACTACCAGCAGGAACGTCGATTGAGTACCGAACTTAAGGCTCCACATTGAGTCCCACCCGGCGGCTACTCTAAAGTACTCTAACAATTTTAGAGTTATAGCTTGTTCGCTCCGGAATAACTCGCGCACTCATATTCTCACCGCGCCACAAAAATAAGTTCTTGTGCTGTGGTCTTCAAAGCGGCGCTATGAGTGCCAAAGCTGTAACGGTAGTCCACTGCTGTCACCTGCACGTCCTTCTTGACGGTCTTGAGTAGCTCAACAATCCGCGAAGACTCGGGCAACGCATTCGACGAGTAGGACATCACGATGGCACCCGCGTCACTGAACTGCTCGAAAACTCGCACCAAGGCGTCGTCGACAGTTCGCTTACTCGCAAAGGGAGTATGGCGCTTCTCAATCTTCTTCGTCTTGGTGTTCTCCATGATCGGCATCCCCTGCCAATACACACTCAGCCCCTCCAAGAAGTGGTACCTCTTCGTATAGTCGGCGTCATCCTTCTTGGGAGCGTAAGGAGGATCCAAGTAAACAATATCTGGATCGATCAACGGCACATCAAACACGTCACCGCACAGAGACTCAGACACCACGCCATTATCAAACACCACAGCGTTGTAATCGCGTACCGCCTCACGGAAGTGCTCCCGCATCGTCAGTCGTAGATCCCTCCGCCCATCAAAATACTTCGTGGGATCGGTGAACGTGAAGACTCCACGCGGTTGCTTGCGGGCTGCCGAGAGAACCAATGCGGCAATCGCGATATCTCGCTTGTGCCCAACCATGCTGTCAATATGCGACCACGCAGAGTCGAAGAAGCGCAGATCCTCCGGCGTGAAATAGAGCCCTTCGAAGGTCGACTGAATGAAGTCTCGATCGTCCACTGCGGGACCGCAGATCGCGTCCACCTCTGCCTCATCCAGAGTCTCAGACCAGTTGGCTACAGTCGCTCTGGTGATCACGGAAGGGAACGTCAAGAAATCATTTGACGTCACCGAGTATCCGAGAGTCTTAAGTAGATAGGAGACGACTCCCGAACCAGAGAAGGCATCAAGGGCAGTGTGTCCACCCACTGATTCGAATACTTCAGCAAGCTGCGGAAGCAGTCTGTACTTTGAACCCATGTAACGGATTCGAGGAAAAGTCTGTGCCTACACAACTGCGGAGGCCCGGTCTGGGCGATGAATAAGAGAACTAGTAGTCATGTTCATCAGCCTATCGACCGGCTCCGACACGTTTTTCATCAAATTCGGTTCGTCATCCAAAGAATCTGTCATCCGAAGAATCAGACGTTGAACCTAAACTCCACCACATCGCCGTCCTGCATCACGTAGTCCTTGCCCTCCATACGGACCTTGCCCGCGGCCTTCGCGTCGGCCACCGACCCGTACTCGATGAGGTCCTCGTAGGACACGATCTCGGCCTTGATGAAGCCGCGCTCGAAGTCGGTGTGGATCACGCCAGCGGCCTTGGGAGCGGTGTCGCCCTTGTGGATCGTCCAGGCGCGCGCCTCCTTCTCGCCGACGGTCAGGTAGGTCTGCAAACCCAGCGTGTCGAAGCCGACGCGGGCCAGCTGATCCAGCCCCGACTCGCTTTGACCGGTGGACTCCAGCATCTCCTGTGCCTCGTCCGGGTCCAACTCAACGAGCTCGGCCTCGAACTTCGCGTCCAGGAAGATCGCGTCAGCGGGCGCCACGGCGGCACGCAACTTGGCCTGCATGTCGTCGTCGCCAAGTCCATCTTCGTCCGTATTGAAGACGTAAATGAACGGCTTGGTGGTCATCAGCTGGAACTGCTTGAGGACGTCCTGATCCAGCGCACCGGCTGTGGCAGAGAGAACCTTGCCCTCCTCGAGAAGCGCCAGTGCTTCTTGAGCAACCGTCAGCACTTCCTTCGGCGTCTTCTTGCCGGTCACTTCCTTCTGGATACGCGGGATCTGCCGCTCCAGCGTCTGCATGTCGGCCAGGATCAGCTCGGTGGTGACGGTCTCGATATCGTCCAGCGGGTTCACGCGGCCATCCACGTGCACCACGTCCGGGTCCGAGAACGCGCGCGTCACCATGCAGATCGCGTCCGCCTCGCGAATATTCGCGAGGAACTGGTTACCGAGTCCCTCGCCCTTCGACGCACCACGCACAATACCCGCGATATCCACGAAGGACACCGTGGCGGGCACCGTCCGCTGCGAATTGAACTTCTCGGACAGTACGTCGAGACGCTCGTCCGGCAGCGGCACGATACCGATATTCGGCTCGATCGTCGCAAACGGATAGTTCGCGGCGAGGACGGTTGCGCGCGTCAGCGCGTTGAACAGGGTCGACTTGCCCACGTTGGGGAGCCCAGCAATACCAATAGTTAACGACACGCCTCCAAGTCTAGCCGCGAGCGCCCACAGATTCCGCACCCGCCCATGTGGAGTTGGCCCGATTCCGCGGTTCAGTTCCTTCAAAGCCGACGACGGCGCCCGCCCACGTACTAGCCGGGTCACCCACGTACTGGCCACGCGTCGCCGTCGTCGTTATCACCCGTTCGCGACGGAACGACGACGGCGACCGCCAGCTAAGTTGTTCCCTACCGCCTCACCAACTCGGCTGTTAGCATCGAGATATGACGGAAGTCGCCGCATTGAACTTGGACCTGGACGCAATCAGAGCCGCGTGCAGCAAGTTCGGTGTGTCCAGACTCCGGATCTTTGGTTCAGCAGTATCTGATCGTTTCGACCCTGAATCCAGCGATGTCGACTTTCTTGTAGATTTCGAAGAAGAACGCGGCGATCTGTTCAGTGACTATTTCGGTCTTCGTGAAAGTCTGGAGTTGATAGTCGGGCGCCCAGTCGATCTCGTCTTCGCGAACTCAATCAGAAACCCCTACTTCGCGAAGTCAGCCTTCGGGTCAGCCCAGGATCTCTATGCAGCCTGACGTCTTCTACGAACCCGCGATCACCAGGCGCTTAGTCGCCCGGGTCATCGCGACGTAGCGATCCACGGTTGCGGTGACGCCCGTTCCCCAGGCTTCTGGATCGATGAGAATAACAAGGTCAAACTCCAGTCCTTTGACGTCCACGGGTTCCAAGAAAACAACAGCATCGCCAGCCCGCACTGCCTCGGCCCCAGCTGGCAACCCCTCGCCACCCGGCACCACCTTGGCACCCACAACACCACGAAAATCCGCACGCACACCGTCGATCCGCTTCGGCAGCGCCACAACACACGCGGTGCCACCCGTCCGCTCCACCAACCACCGCGTAAGGATCTCTCGCCATTCGCCCGCCTCCACATACTCGACCGGACAACCTCCAGAACGTACAGAAACCGGCACGTTGGCCTGCGGATACACGGTTCGAATGACCGGTTCTGCCTCGGCCATGATCTCCTCCGGCGTGCGGTAGTTGATGCGCAGCGTCGCCACGCGCACCCCTCCCTGCCCACCAGACCCGCCAGACCCAACCGACCCAGCAGACCCGCCAAACCCACCAAACCCAACCGACCCAGCGAGCCCAGCCAGCCCAACCCGCCCGAGCCGCTCCTCCCACGACTCCGCAAAACCTGTCCGCGCCTGAGCCCGATCCCCCACCACGGTCACACTTCGCGACGGGCAGCGGCGCGTTATCATCTCCCACTGCGCCGCCGTGAGCTCCTGCGCCTCATCAACGACGACGTGCCCAAACGGCCCCGCCAACCGCTCGCTCCGGCTGACCTCCCGGACCTCATCAAACTCCAACGCCTCGCGCATATCCTGTTCGCTCAACATCCACATCACCTTCAGCTCGGTGTCATCGTTGGCTATTAGGTCGGCGACGACATCGTCCATATCCGCCCGCACCCGGGCCCGCTCTCGTGTCTGCCGCTCCTCGCGCCGAGCCTGATCCGGATCGCCAATCCGGAAGCGCGCGGCATCCAACAGCGGAAGGTCAGCGGTAGTCCATGCCTGCGCATCGGAACGCTGCAGTCGCTTCACCTCGTCCCCGCTCAAACCCGGCGCGCACATCGCCAGGTAAGCGGGCACACTCCACAGGTCACCCACCACCTCGGCCGGGTCGAGAATCGGCCACGCCTTCCGCACCGCGCTCCTCAGCTCAAAGCTCCGGGCGAGTTCATCGCGAGCGCGAGCCAGTTCGTCGTCGTCCTCATCGTCGATATCCAGCCGGTCCACGAGGATCTCCACCAAGGATTCGAGTACCTCGCGTTTGCCCTCGTTGTGGGGAGTGTCGCGGCCGACTGCGCCAAAGGCTTCGGACCAGTCGGCGGACTCCACCACAAACTCTCCGCGCGCCGTCTCAACACTGATCGCCTCGCGAGGCGGCTCCTCATAGAAACGCACCGCGGCATCAATCGCGGCAACCATCTGCGCCGTTCCCTTGAGCGCGGCAATCTCCAGTTCCACAACGTCCTCGGTGACCTCCGCCGCCAGCGCACCCGCCCCTTCAGGAACGAGATCGCGCAGCGTCGCCAACTGGACGTTGTTCTCGCCCAGTCCGGGCAGGACGTCGTCGACATACCTCAGATACGAAGAATTCGGTCCGATGAACAGGATTCCGCCAGCGTCGGAGATGCGCGGCTCGGCGTACATCAGGTAGGCGGCGCGATGCAGTGCCACCACCGTTTTTCCGGTCCCGGGACCGCCGTCAACCACCAGCGTTCCCCACGACGACGCCCGGATAATCGCGTCCTGATCCGCCTGTATCGTGGAGAGAACATCGCGCATGCGTGGCGAGCGATCGGCGCCCAGGCTGGCGATGAAGGCCGATTCGTCGTCGTACGTGGTTGCGTCGCCGAAATTGCCCGCGGCGAATACTTCGTCCCAGTAGTCGGCGACCTTCCCGTTGTTCCAGCGATAACGACGACGGCTCGCGAGCCCCATCGAATCCGCCCGGGTCGCGGAAAAGAACGGCCGGGCCGCCGGAGCTCGCCAGTCGATGAGAAGCTGCTCGCCGTCGCTCGAACGGAGTCCGGCGCGGCCAATATAAACGGGGTCCGTCTGGGCTTCCGTCACCATCCGTCCCAAGCAAAGATCCACCCCGAAACGCTGGAGAAATGCCAGCTGAGAGCTGAGACGGCGAATCTCCTGGTCCCTCTCAACCACTTCCCCTCCGAAATGGGCCCCGGCTTTTCGCCGAGCATCCAGGAGGCCCGCGACCTCCTCCTTCTGATGGTCAATAGCGGCCGCGATGGCGCCGAACTGCTGCTCGTCCCTGGCTGTAAACCGCGGAT
Source organism: Ancrocorticia sp. (assembly GCA_047602305.1). GTDB lineage: Bacteria > Actinomycetota > Actinomycetes > Actinomycetales > Actinomycetaceae > Ancrocorticia. Next base: position 3,175,338 of record JASGHO010000001.1, on the reverse strand, counting down.
CGGCCTTCCCCGCAAGCCGCTGTGGAAGGACAAACATGGAGGATTCGAGTGGCGTGGGCATGGCGTCTCCGATCGCGAACAAGTGTGAGAGGGCCACATTCTGCCGTATGGAGGGGGTCTTGCGGCAAGAGCCCCCTCGTGTTATAGATTGAAAGTAGAGGGAGAGATGATGCTAGTTCGGCTCCCGATGATCGTCGTGAACGACGACGGCGCCCGCCCACGAACCAGCCAAGTCACCCACGAACCAGCCGGGTCACCCACGAACCAGCCGCGCGACGTCGTCGTCGCTATCAATCACCGCGGGATCATGGCTCACGGGATCAGACCGGAGACTGTCGAATCTCCACCCACTCCTTCCAGGAGGATGAGGTCGCGACGGGAAGCGTTGAACGATTTCTCCGACGTGTCCACTGTCCATAGCGTCTCGCCCTCGGCGGTGACCACGCCGATCCGATTCCAATTCATGTCATTGAGAGAGCTGGCATTGCGCAGCAGTAGGCTGCCACCCTCGCCCAGTGCCGTCGCGGAGACCACGTAACTGAAGTCAGCCAAGGGATTCCCGTTGATTGTGCAGGTAGCGCCGTCGCACGCGAGCCAGGGATCAGGGTTCTGGAGATGATTCTGCCAGTCCTTCACGCTCGGCAGCACAGTCCCTTCCGAACTGATGGCCGCAGTGGAATTGGCCATGAACCGGGCGGAATCGAGGGTATTGACAGCCACGGGCGTGCCATCCGATCTGAAGAGGAAATAGTAGTACTCGTTGGGATTATCAGGCCCGGCGGTCATGGTGTGGCTCGTGACCAGCCATCCATCAGAGAGCGGTTGGAAACCGCTGTTCTGCCCTATAACCCCAGCCCATCCGGGAACGTCCTTCGGGGTAGCACCGTCGGCTCTGTGCGGCGTCGGGAATGTTATGTCACCATCGGGAGAAACTAGCCCGATTGCCATCTCCTTCGTATCAGGCTGGTAGGTAAAGCCCATCACGTATCCCTCACCATTGACGGCAATACGGGACCATCGCAGGTCCGGAACACTCCACTTGATCGTTCCATCGGGACCATAACCCGTCATGGTGGATCGATCCGAAGTAACAAGAGTGTCTCCAACAACGACGAGCACAGGTACTTCCTTTTGCTCCGATGCATCCCACAGTGGCTCCAGAAGGTCGCCGGTCCGGATGTCCACCATGGTTCCGGTTCTACTGACCGCCTTGTCTCCCCAGATCACTCCGCCCGTCCAGTCCTCAGTCCCTCGGACCCACAGCTCCTCCGGTTGCTCACTGGAGATGTCGTAGGCCCCGACAGTTCTGTGCCCATAGTTAACCAGCAGGTACGCGGCGCTCACATCCACCACATTGAAGGCCTCAATCGTCCACGCCTCACGCGCGCCGTGAATCCAGTCGGGGGAAAGTTGGATATTAGGGTTCGACGACGGCACGGAGGCTTCCGCATTTTCTTTGGGTTTCGTGTTTCCTTCCCGTTCCGTATGCCCTTCGGGCCCGGTGGTTGCCGTTTCGGTTGCAGAAGGTGCCGGGGTAGTAGCTTGCGATCCATCCGCGGAGCCATCGCAGCCCGCGAGAGCCAGGGCGAAGCACGCAGCAACGATAGAAAACGTTGACGAACGCGTACTTCTGCTCAATCGGCGTGGCATGGTGGCTCCTTCGTCGCGGCACACGTGGCAGGGTAAGGAGGCAGGCATCTCCAGCCGACCTCTCAATCCGCGTCAACGCTACATGCCGGGACGCTTTCAGGCGGCCGACTCAACCAAAACGTTACGTGAGTATGCCCGGATTGTTATGCGGGGAAGATCAGAATCTAACTGGGCATGAGAGCGATACGTATGCCGTAGACGGCACGGATATCGTTGTGGCGCCCAGTTAGGAACGCGGTCGAAAGGATCGGGTTGTGAACGACGGCGTCACCCCGCAGGGAGGCTGTATCCAAAGGAGTGATAGCGCGGCAAAGAGTTGATAGCGCGGACGCTGTCATCGCTATCACTCCTTAACCGGGCTATCACTCGTTCGTGACGGAAGGACGACGGCGCCCCGCCCACGTACTCGCCGGGCAGCGCCGCCGTCGTTCATCACCGCATCGGAGCTACGGGGCCACCCCGGTGATCGTCCGGGTGCCGTTCACGCCGGCGGCGATGATGAGATCGGGGCGCGGGGCGTAGATGGACTCGCCCGACAGCTCCAGGTCCCACGAGGTGTCGCCTTCCGCGGTCACCACCGCGATCCGACCGGGCGCGTACTGACCGGGGTTCCTGTGAAGAAGGAGCGTCCCGCCCTCACCGAGTGCCGTTGCGGAATTGACGGCGGTGAAGTCCTCAATGGGATTTGCGTTGATTGTGCAGGTGGCGCCGTCGCAAACAAGCCACGGATCCGGGTTCTGGAACTGGTTCTCCCAGTCCTTCACGCTCGGCAGGAGCGTGCTCGTGGAACTGATGGCGACGTTGGGCAGGAGCGCATCATTCCCGTCGAATCCGAACGAGTTGACGAGGGTGCCGTCGGAGGAGAAGAGCACGTGGTAGACGCGTCCCTCCGCGGGTGGCTCGCCCTCCAGCTTGTCAGCGTCGAATGCTACCGTGACCAGCCAGCCATCGGAGAGAGGCCTCAGCCCACCGAGGTTGGCTGCCGCCAGCAGATCATCCTCGGCAACGCCGCATCCGTCCTTCGCGAGGGCGTCGCGTATGCCGTCGGCAAAGAGGACCGTCTCGCCACTGGGAAGAATGACGGCGCTCGGCAGCGACGGAGCGTTCGCCATGCTGACCAACCCGGCGACGGCTCCTTCTCCGTTGACACGCAGCTGCGTCCAAGTCAGGTCCGGATCACTCCAGCGCGTGGTGCCGTCCGGAGCAAACCCACTGCAGCCGACTGCTTCGCACACCACGAGCGTGTCACCACTGACGGCGAGATCCGGATTGCTGCCCCAATCGTCATCCGACCAGTCCACCGGGACGGGTTCGCCGGAGTGGAGGTCAAAGGCCTGGGCCCTGTTGGTGACTGCCAAATTGCCCCAGAAAAGGTACCTGATCTTGGCGTTGGGATCATCCATCTTCTTCCACAGCAGTTCCGGTTCCTCGCCCGTGATGTCGTACGCACTCACGACATTGGATTCGTCCTCCACCAGAAGATAGGTCTCGTTCACGTCCACCACACGCCACGCGTCAATGACCCACGCCTCGCGCACCCCACTCGCGAAGTCAATGGCCAGGGCCACCGGCTTTGACGACGACGGCGCGGGTTCTCCCGTATTTCCTCCGGGCGCGGCGGTCGCCGCTTCGGTTGACGTGGGGGCCGAGGTGGTGGGAGTGGTCGGGGTGGAGGATGGATCGTCAGTCTTGTCATTGCATCCGGCGGCGAAGAACGCCAGTGATGCCACGGCAACCGCCGCGACGGAACGTTGGAGGAATTGGGAACTCTTGCTTAGAGGTTGCGCCAATGGGTTCGGCCATGGCCTATTGGCGTGATCTCTTGATCGGGATGACATGATGACTCCTTCGTCATGGCTCTAGCGGCGGGGTGAGATAGCTCGCCACGTAGAGATTGCTCTGATAGACCACGACCTATTGGCTGGATCTCTTGACGTCAACGCTACGTTGTGGAGCGCTTACCGGCGACTGACTCAACCAAACCGTAACCGGCTATGGCCGGATTGTTACGAGAAAGAATGAGAAAGAAGATAAGAATCCAAACTGTGCACCACAGCGTTCCGTATGCCGTGGACGGCACGGAGAACGCTGCGATACACACATTGGCTTGTTTGCCAGAGCGCCCGTGAGCGTTCACCGGAATTTTGGGTACAGAACGGTTGAGCTTCATTTCTTTCAAGCAAAGTGAAAGAGCGGGTGCATCAGCCTCCCGCATGCCTTATTTCCGAAATGAAGCGGAGACAGACATGTCCAAGAGAGCGGCGCCTCGGCGCAAGTTCACGCTCATCGCTGCAAGTGCGGCCACCACACTTGCGGTGACCTGCGTCCCAGCCCTCGCGACCACCACCGACACCAACTCCTCGGGCACCCCGAAGAACGTCATCCTCCTGATTGCCGACGGTGCTGGCTACAACCAGTACGACATCGCGAGCATCTACGAATCCGGCCAGGCCAGCCATCAGGTCGCCGTTGATCCCAAGACTGGCGCGATCACCAACATTCCTGGCGAGCCAGTACAGGTCTACGAGACGTGGCCGGTCCAGCTCAGCCAATCTCATTACTCGGCAAGCGGCCGCGGCTACTACGACACGAACGAAGCATGGGGTTCATTCGACTGGGTCAAGGAAGGCCCCACCGATTCCGCAGCGGCTGGCACAGCACTCGGCACCGGAGTCAAGACGAACAACGGCATCCTGGGCATTACCCCGCAGGGCGATCAGTTGCTCACGCTCGGTGAGCAGGCCCAGGAAGTTGGCAAGGCAGTCGGCCTCGTCACCTCGGTGCCCTTCGCCCATGCCACTCCCGCGGGATTCATCGCCCACAACCCTGACCGTTGGGACAACCACGGCATTGCCAACGAGATCATTGACTCCGGCGTGGATGTCGTGATCGGCGGCGGTCACCCCAACTACACCGACGCCAACAAGCCCCGCACGTCCCATTACGGTGAGGGCTCATGGATCTCGCAGGCAGATTTCGAGCGCGTTTCCTCTGGTCAGACGCCTTTCACCTACATCGAGAGCAAGAGCCAGTTCGAACAGATCGCTGCGGGCGAGAACGTTCCTGACAAGCTCTTCGGCCTCGCACGCGTAGCCGAGACTCTTCAGTACAACCGTCCCGGACTCGAGACCAACAACAACGTGCTGCCTTTCTCGGATCCGCTCAACACCGACGTCCCCTCGCTGGAGACCGCCGCCAAGGCGGCTCTCAACGTACTCGAACAGGATGAGGATGGATTCTTCCTCATGATCGAGGGCGGCGCCGTTGACTGGGCTGGCCACGCCAACCAGACCACCCGCCTCGTCGAAGAGCAGGTCAGCTTCAACGATTCCGTCGAAGCTGTGAGCGACTGGGTGGAGACCAACAGCAGCTGGGATGAGACTCTCGTGATCGTTACCGCCGATCACGAGACGGGCTTCCTGTCTGGCACCGGTGCTGGCACCGAGACCGGATGGACCCCGCTGGAGGGCAAGGCTGGCGAGCTTCCGAGCGTCAGCTGGCACTCGGGTAACCACACAAATTCCCTCGTCCCGATCTTCGCCAATGGCGCCGGATCGGACATCCTTGCCGCACGCGCGGTCAACTGGGACAACGTGCGGGGAGCCTACCTCGATAACACTGATATCGGCGAGGTCATCTTCGACTTCCTCGGTCACAGCGCGAGCGGCGATCTCAACGCCGTCGGTATCAACGCCGCCGTCGTTCGCGAGGCCGTGCCCGCCGGCAGCCTGCGCCTTTCCGTCGAAGCGAGCACCCCTGTTGTTCTAGCTGGTGACAGCTCGACCCTCGCGGGTGAGTTGCCCGAAGCAACCGTGCTCGACTCCCGCAACGACGTGCAGGCACAGGGCAACGGCTGGACGCTTTCGGGTACCGCACGCGACTTCGTCGCAGGAAACCGTTCCTTCGGTGCCGACGCACTCTCCTGGACGCCCCGCATCATTGCGAGCGACAACGGAGCCTCAAGTGGCGTGGCCTCCACACTAGAGGTTCCGGCGGTACTCGCCAGCGCCGACCTGAAATCGCGTGTGGGCAGCACCGTCGTGGGCGCGGATCTCGCCCTGACCGTCCCCGCCGACGCCAAGGCCGGCAACTACGGCAGCGAGATCACACTCTCACTGTTCGCGCAGGACTGACCTGACGAATGGGGGCCGGGATCCGTCTCGGCCCCCATTCGGCTGCCTGATCACATCACCCCTGTTCTATTCGCCCGACTATCCCAATCACGTCCTGGAGTTCATTCCATGCACTTTCGCCGCATCAATCTTCTGAGCGCTGCCATTTCGGCGGCGCTCACGCTGCTCACACCAAGTGTCGCCTCCGCTCTTCCTGTCGCAGCTCCCGTCTCCGTCATGTCCGCTTCGCCCACCGCCAGCAGCGTCGAGTGGACGGTTGTTCCCACAGACGCCAACGGCGCTGACGGGCGCATTTCCTTGCGGCACGAACTGGACCCCGGTTCCACGGTGAGCGACGCTATCGAAGTACGCAACACGGGAAGTACGGAAGGCGTTTTCAAGGTGTACGCGGGCGACGGCGTCGTCGGAGCAAACGGAGCGTTCGACATCGCAGCAGGCGACCCAGAAGACTCCGGTGCGTGGATCACGGTCGACGGTCTCGACGACGGCGCCCTCACTCTCGCAGCCGGTGAGAGCCGGGTGCTGCCCGTTTCTATTGCGGTGCCGGGCGACGCGGTTCCCGGCGATCACCCAGCCGGTATCGTCGTGGCGCTGAGTCAGCAGGGCGACGGCGTCACCGTCACGCACCGTGTGGGTGTTCGGCTCCATCTTCAAGTAACCGGAAATATCGCACCCGCGCTGGAGATCACGTCGAGTGAGCTGACGTTTGAACCGTCGGCGGTACCGTTTGCTCAGGGCACCGCACGCATGACGTACACGCTGGTGAACACGGGGAACGTGCGTACGGGCGCGGTCATCAGCGGGCACACCCAGGGGCCGTTTGGACTTGGAGCCGCCTCGGGCGTCACAGATGCTCCCGTTGAACTTCTTCCCGGAGACACGGTGACCCAGTCGATGGAGATTGCTGCGCTCCCCCTCATCCGGCTGAGCGGGGAACTCACGGTGACACCGGTGTCGATCGGCTCGGATACCACGCCACTTCCGGAGAAGGTTGCTGTGTCTCTATCCGATTTCGCGGTGTCGTGGAGCACGGTAGCGGTTATTATTCTTGTCCTCGCCGCGGTGGTTTTCGTTATTGTTCGTAGGGTTCGCCGCCCCGCACCAGGAGCATCGACATCGTCAACTTCATCGACTGACGTATAGCTCGTCCGCATTGAGGAGGAGACCGGAGTAGCCCATCTGTATTGGGTGGAAATCCGGCCCGGCGGCAAAATGTGTCGGAGGCTCGTGGTGAACTAGAGCCATGAACATTTCGCTTCCTGTCTTCTTTCTGCTGGCGGTCGTGCTCGTTGCTCTGGGCATGGCCGTCGGGTACTTCTTTGCGCAGGTCAGGATGGCTCGTGCTCCGGGGCAGGAGGCGCAGGAACTGGCCCGAATACAGTCGAATGCCGCTGCCGCTACGGCACGGGCCGAGCGCCTGGAGGAGGAGAACAACGCCCTCATTGACCGGGCGCGCTCCGATCAGGACATCCTGCGGGCGCTTGCTCCCCTCGCCCAACAGCTCGACACCATGAATAGGCGTGTCCAGGGCCTTCAGGAAACACAGGTGGCACAGCGCGCTGAGCTGCAAGAGCAACTTGGGCAGGCAAACCGCACGCAGCGCGAGCTGGCTCGCGAAACGAGTTCGTTGCGCACTGCTTTAACCTCAAACTCTGCGCGCGGCACCTGGGGAGAGATCGAGCTGCGCAGAATTGTGGAGGCCGCTGGCATGCTCCCCCACGTGGATTTCTCGCTTCAGCAAGCCACGGGCCAGGTTTCCGAGTCAGGTTCGGCCTCGCGCCCCGATCTCACGGTGCATCTGCCCGGGGGTTTCCACCTTGCCGTTGATGCCAAGGTTCCCTTGAGCGCCATGCTTCGCGCCCAGGACATCACGGGGCAGGATGCCGCATCACGTCGGGCACGAGCAGAGCTTATGTCTGAGCACGCCAAGGCCATGCGCGCTCACATCAACGAACTGGGCAAGCGCAATTACCCGGCACAGTTCCCCGGATCTCCACAGTTCACAGTGATGTTCCTGCCTGCTGAGTCCCTGCTCTCGGAGGCGTTGGCCGCCGATGCCGCTCTTCTGGAGGATGCTCTTCGATTGGGCATCACGCCCACCTCCCCCAGCTCACTCCTGGCGCTTCTCCGTGCGGTGGCAACGATCTGGGCCTCTGCGCAGGTCAGCGAAGAGGCGCAGGAAATTATGTATCTCGGGCGTACTCTCGTGCAGCGGCTCAATACTGTTGCGGGGCACCTTGATTCCCTGGGATCCTCGCTTCAGCGTTCTGTCACTGCCTACAACCGCACCGTGGCCTCGATCGAGTCTCGCTTGCTGGTCACCGCGCGCTCCTTCGAGTCCATCGATTCCCCACTGGTCACGCCCAAGGAAGTCAGCTCGGAGAAAGGGCAGGTTCGCCATTTCACCTCGGGCTTGCTGAGTCCAGAAGGCACCGAAGGGGGTGAGAAAGCCGCCGGGTGACCGATCATCAAGCATGAGCAGTTCACCCGCAGGAATGGCTATCTACAGGAACGTCTGCCTGTAAGCGCAACCAGACTTCGTGATTGGTACGGCGCTCGTCATAGAGTGTGGCGCCGCGCCACACGAGATAGTTATCCTTCGCTGCCTGGGCGTTCACGGGCCGCGCGGCGCTCGCGCGCCTTGACCGGGCGATCGGGCTGCACGCCGGTGGCCTTGAGGTCGGCGCGCAGGTTCTTGGGAAGGGTGAAACGGATGTCTTCGGTCGCCGTCGTTACAAGGTCAACTTCCGGGTAGCCGAGGCCGCGGAGCTTCTCCACCACCTCACGAACCAGAATCTCAGGAACCGAGGCGCCGGACGTCAAACCCACGGTCGTGACGCCCTCAAGCCACGCCGGATCCACTTCATCCGCGGTATCCACCCGGTAAGCAGCGCTGGCACCATACTCCAGCGCAACCTCCACCAGGCGTACCGAGTTCGAGGAATTGGCCGACCCCACCACGATCACCGCATCGCAATCGGGAGCCATCGCTTTGATGGCGCCCTGACGGTTCTGGGTGGCATAGCAAATATCGTCCGACGGCGGGTTGTTGAGATTCGGGAACTTCTCGCGCAGCAGATCCACGGTCTTGAGAGTCTCGTCAACCGAGAGGGTGGTCTGGGAAATCCACACCACCTTATCCGGGTCACGCACGCTAACCTTGTCCACGTCTTCAGGACCATTGACCACCTGAATGTGCTCGGGTGCCTCGCCCTGGGTGCCCTCAACCTCCTCGTGGCCAACGTGTCCGATGAGGAGAATATCGTAATCGTCCTTGGCGAAACGAACAGCCTGCTTGTGTACTTTCGTCACCAAGGGGCAGGTGGCGTCAATCGTCTCCAGCTGGCGTGCCGCAGCCTCCGCATGAACCTGCGGGGACACACCGTGGGCCGAAAACACCACGCGAGCGCCCTCGGGCACCTCGTCCGTCTCCGACACGAAAATCGCACCGCGCCTACTCAACGTTTCCACAACGTACTTGTTGTGGACGATCTCCTTGCGCACGTACACCGGCGCACCATACAACTCCAGGGCCTTCTCGACGGCGTCGACAGCTCGATCCACGCCGGCGCAATATCCGCGTGGAGTCGCCAACAGAATCCGGCGCCCGTCCAGCGAAGGACTCGACGGAACGTCCGAAGGAAATGCCGAGGCACCCGCCAACGAAATGGTGGGGCCAGCAGAGAAACCGGAGGCAGCTGTGGATTCAGCGGATTCAAGGGCAGTCACCCCCTCAGAGTACTTGGGATGACTCCAAAAACGCGAGAGCAACAGCGCACACCTCGCTCAGAGTTCACACTCACCTGCCAACCACGGCGCCCAGGCCCCTCCTGCACTCCAGGTCGCCGCCTACTACTCTCCAAACACTCACCCGCGCCGTCCGGGCTAAATGGAAGGACTCCGTCTTCGCGAAGAAGATCACCATTTCACCCTGCTAGGACGCAGGGCACAGAGTTTCTCGGTTTCGTAATGTCAATATGGTTGCATGGCGTCAAAGATTCCAGTGCCTGCTGACCTTCCACAGCAGGCCGCAGCAACCTCCCCGGAGCGGCCCTGGCCGCTGCGGCTGTTGTCTGCGAAAATCAAGGAATATGTGGCAGCCATGTCCCGCCTGTGGGTCGAGGGTGAAGTTATTACATTACAACGCCGCCCCGGTGCGAAGGTTCAGTTCCTGACGCTCCGTGACCTGGAAGTCAACAACTCCATCACCGTCAAGATCATGACGTTCCTGCTGCCCGATTCAGTGCAGTCTGGCAGCCGCGTCGTGGTCTGTGCAAAACCTGATTTCTACGAGGGCAACGGCTCTCTCTCGCTCTGGGCGGAAGAAATTCGCCCCGTGGGGCTGGGAGATATCCTCGCTCGCCTCGAACTTCTCAAGAAGCAGCTGGCGGCCGAAGGGCTCTTCGACCCGGCCCGCAAGCTTCCGCTTCCGTTCCTCCCCCGCAAGATCGGCCTCATTTGCGGCCGAAATACCAAGGCCAAAGAGGATGTCGAGGTCAATGCTGCTGGGCGCTGGCCCGCTGTTTCCTTCTCCACTCTTGAGGTCCAGGTGCAGGGCAACGGGGCCGTCGAGGCAATCCTTGGTGCGCTCGCCACACTGGACGCAGATCCCGAGGTGGACGTCATCGTCTTTGCCCGTGGTGGCGGAAGTGTGGAAGACCTTCTCCCCTTCTCCGATGAACGCCTCATTCGCGCGGTCGCCGCAGCCAGCACCCCGGTTGTGTCCGCGATCGGCCACGAAGGCGACAACCCCCTCCTGGATTTCGTTGCGGATCTGCGCGCCTCCACGCCCACCGACGCCGCCAAACGCATCGTCCCGGACGTCGCCGAAGAGTTTGCCGGGATAGCCGAGGCGCTGGGCCGTGGCCGCCGCGCCGTCGTCGCCCGGCTCGATTCCGCGCAGTGGGATCTTGACTCGCTCAGGGCGCGCCCGGTTCTTGCCCGCCCCCACGTCATGGTGGATATGCGCCAGGACAACCTCACCATGCTTCGCCAATGGCTCGTCCACCACACCACGGCCCGGCTCAACAACGCCACCGCGGAAATCGACACGGCCCTCTCCCAGCTACGGGCACTGTCACCACAGGCAACGTTGGAACGCGGATATTCCATCCTGCACAAAACCGACGGCAGCATCGTTAGCAACGCGGCATCCTCGCACCCTGGTGAATCATTGCGAGCGGTTCTGGCGTCAGGTTCCCTCGGCGTCATAGTCGAGTCAGCCAGCCCGGCCGCCACCGCCGCCCACCCGGCTCAGTCCACCACCCCTGCCGCCCACCCGGCAGTCACATCAGCTGGTTCCCCAGTCACTTCAGCCAGTCAAGGAGTTCGCCATGGTTGATTACATCGCTAACAACCCCGATAACGGCATTGGCAAGCTTTCCTATGAGGAAGCCCGCTCGCGTCTCGTTGAGATTGTGACGCGACTGGAACAGGGATCAATTTCGCTGGAAGAATCGCTCACCCTGTGGGAACAGGGCGAGGCCTTGGCACGGCACTGTCAGTCATGGCTCGACGGCGCCCGCAAGCGCCTGCAGGCCGCCCAGGATCACGCGTCGGCCACTCCCGATGCGTCAGTACAACCCTCCACAACAACTGACTCCACTACGGTCGGCTCCACTACAACCGGCTCCCATTCACCCAAAACACCCGCGGACTCCTCCACCGCTAACCACCCCGACAGTGAGGAGATACCGTGAGCTGCTTGGTAATTGGCGAGGCCCTCGTGGACATCATCCGATCTCACGACGGCACCCTGTCCCGCCACCCCGGTGGGTCGATGCTCAACGTGGCGATTGGGTTACGTAAGCTCGGGCGCACAGTCCGGCTCGTCACGGATTTCGGTTTGGATGCCGACGGCGCCCTGCTCTCCGAATACGCCGCATCCAACGGCTTGGAGTTGTGGCTGCGGTCGGACACTGAGCGCACCAGCCCCACATCGGCCGCCCGCGTGGACCTTCACCGAGATGGCACGCTCGCCTACGACTTCGACTTCACGTGGGACATCCAAGACACCCCGAGTTCAGCGGCATGCAAGCTTGATTTGGAAGTCCTTGCCCCACAGTCGGTGGCTTTCGGCTCTTTCTCGACCCACATCGAGCCTGGCGCTTCCAAAGTGCGGCATTGGATTGAGCAGCTTCGGGAGACCGCCACGGTCTTTTATGATCCCAATATCCGTGAGGCACTGATTGGTGACCTGTCGGAGACTCGCAAGATCGTCGATTCATCCGTGGCTCTCTCCGACATCGTCAAGGCCTCGCTGACAGATCTTCGCGCTTTGTACGGTCAGCTCGTTGACCCCGCGCAGGTTGCTCGGCGCTGGCTTGCGCTCGGGCCGGCTCTTGTCATCATCACTCGCGGCTCCGATGGTGCAGATGTGTATTCCGCACGTGGTGGAGTGTTCAACCAGCCTGCCCCGCGTGTTGCAACGGTGGATACTGTGGGTGCAGGGGCCGCGTTCTTCGCCGCTCTCATCGACGGAATCTCGCGTATTTCAATGGACGGCGCCCACAATCGCGAATATCTCAGGGATATCAGCGACGCCAGCCTGCACACGCTCATCGCCTACGCGTCCACGGCGGCAGCGGTCACCGTGTCGCGAGCGGGCGCCAGCCTACCTACTCGCGGTGAACTGATTGACCACCATGAGCTGTATCAGACGAGTGGCGTCACCGGGATGCGGGCGCGGGCGTACTAGCCGCTCACGTCCGGCACCTACCGGCCAAGTTCTGGCACCCGAGTCTCGAATGCCAGTCCCTAACGCCCCAACCTGCGGTCGCGTTGTGCGTAGTCACGCAGTGCGCGAAGGAAGTCGGTGCGGCGGAAGTCAGGCCAGAACACTTCGCAGAAGTAGAGTTCCGTGTGCACGGACTGCCACAGCATGAATCCGCTCATGCGCTGTTCGCCGGAGGTGCGAATCACCAGGTCGGGGTCGGGTTGGCCCTTGGTGTAGAGGTGATCGGTGATGTCGTCAAGTGAGATGGATTCGGCGACGTCAGTGATGCTGCGACCAGCCGCCGCTTCCTCGCGCAGGTGCTCACGGACGGCGTCGGTAATCTCTTGCCGGCCCCCGTATCCCACGGCGATATTGACCTGCATGCCGTCAACTTCCCGCGTCCGCTCCTCGGCCCGGCGCAGCCGCTCGCGTTCCACTTCGGGAAGCATGCCCAGGTTTCCCACCATGGTCAGGTGCCATTTACCGGTGGCCGCGACGGTTTCGACGGCGTCGCAAATGATGCCGACCAGCTCCTGCAGCTCCTTCTTGTCCCGCTTGAGATTGTCGGTGGAGAGTAGCCAGAGCGTGACAATCTTGATCCCGGATTCGTCACACCACTCCAGGAACTCAGACATCCTGTCCGCGCCTTTTCGGTGCCCGTAGGCGGCAGGTTGGCCGATTTCGCGCGCCCACCGCCGATTACCGTCAAGCATGATCGCGACATGATTCGGCACTTTGGTCGAGGAAAGCCCGCCAATTAGCCGACGCTCATAGAGCCGATAAAGAAATGACGGAACCTTCACGGTTCTCCCCTCTCGTCTTTGTCACCTCAGATTAGCGGTTCGCGAGCAATATCATGACATTACGTGTGGAGTTTCGCTATTTTTAGTTCAAAAATTATCCGGAAGTTTATCAACGACGACGAATTTCCCCTCACCTACGCGTGACCTCGCCTACCTCTCCACATTGGCTCTTCCCTTACAGAACGCACAGGTACGTAGAATAGTGCTTGCTAGTAGCCAATATGAGTGGCACCGTCACCATTGAGGAGCACGAGATGTCCGCATCTGTCGATAAATCACAACGCTTACAGGATGAACATCCCTCATCCACCAATAAGATCGCGAGCCGTAAGGCGCGCTTGGATTCACTGCCCAAGCCGAAGGCACGCGGCTGGATTCATGCAATCACGGCCCCTTTGGCGTTGGCCAACTCAATCGTTCTCGTCGTCATGGCTCCCACAACCACCTTGCGTGCGATGTGCGTGGTGTTTGGCATCTCTGCCGTTGTTCTCTTCGGAAACTCTGCGGTTTATCACCTGGGGCGTTGGTCCGTGAAGGTCCATTCGATCCTTCGCCGCATCGACCACTCGAATATCTTCCTGCTCATTGCCGGGACCTACACGCCGCTGTCTGTCGCCCTGTTGCCGGGCCGAACGGCAGCCCTCGTTCTCACGATTGTGTGGTCGGGTGCCTTGGGAGGCATTCTTCTTTCGGTGTTCAAGCCGACGGCGCCACGCTGGCTGTACACGCCCATGTACGTTGCTTTGGGCTGGGTAGCCGTATGGTTCCTTCCCACCTTCTGGGAGACGGGCAGCCCCTCGATCGTGTGGCTGATCATCGCCGGAGGTATCGCTTACACGTTGGGCGCTGTGTGCTACGGACTGCGCTGGCCCAACCCGTGGCCGCGAGTGTGGGGATTCCATGAGTTCTTCCACACCGGAACGCTTGTCGGATACTCGTGCCACGCGGTGGCCGTGTGGATGGCGGTGATGAGCGTCGCGTAAGACGTTCCACAAAGTGAGGGGTTTGTACACAAAATCGCGGTTTTTTGCCGGGGTGTCGTGCACAAACCCCTCACTTGGCGTCAGATCTCTGCACCTGGTGTACAAACCCTGCACCTGGTGTACAAACCCTTCACTTCGGGCGATGACCCACCCCCAATCCGGAGTCATCCGCTAGGATGTGGTGCGAGAAGCCCCGTTCACTGGCCGCGCAATAGGTCCGGTTAATAAAATACTTCTCCGCTGGTATCGTAGCCAGCAGAACAGCATGCCCGTCGCTGCGGGCATGATTCTTTTGCTTAGGTGCCGCATGAGCGGCCCCACAACGTCAAAGGAGCATCCTATGGCAGAGGACACTCAGGGTACTTGGCTCTCACCGGCTTCGTTCGCCCGCCTGCAGGCCCAGCTGGAAGAGATGACCACGGTTCGCCGCGCAGAAATCGCTCAGAAGATTGAAGCCGCGCGCTCCGAGGGTGACCTCCGCGAGAATGGCGGATACCAGGCCGCCCGCGAAGAGCAGTCGAAGCTTGAGGGACGCATTCGCGAGCTGACCTACCTGCTGGAGAACGCTCACGTCTCCGAGCCGCCGAGCGCAGAGGCCGTTGGCCCCGGCACCATCATTACTGCTTCCATCGCCGGGATGGAGGAGCGTTTCCTTCTTGGCTCGCGCGAGGCCGCTGAGGATATTGAGGGCATCGAGGTTTACCCGGAGGGCGCGCCGCTGGGTAAGGCCATCATGGGTCTCAAGGCTGGTGACAAGACCTCGTTCAAGGCCCCCAACGGCCGTAGCATTCCCGTTGAAGTTATCAAGATCGAAGCATTTGAAGGCTGAGTAGCTACCATGTTCATTTGGGAAGAATCAGAAAAGTCAAAGATGGTCGCTCTGGAGGACGCTCTTCCGGGCCGCGATACGCCGATTCTGTCTGACCCGCGCCCCCATCCCGTTCTGGGAACCAACATCCTTGCCGATCCTCAGGAGGGCCAGGAAGTCATCTACCTTGCCTCGGGCTGTTTCTGGGGAGCTGAAAAGCTGGCGTGGGAGCTGGGGGCGGACGCCACCGCTGCCGGTTACATGGGTGGATTCACACCGAATCCCACCTACGAGGAGGTGTGCACCGGGCTCACCGGGCATGCTGAGACCGTCCGCGTTCTCTACACTCCCTCGAAGCTGAGCACCGAGAAGCTCTTGCAAGCCTTCTTTGAATCGCACGATCCAACGAGTCTCAACCGTCAAGGTGGAGACGTCGGCGCCCAGTATCGCTCGGCCATCTTCACCACCACCCAGTCCCAGGAAGATATCGCACACGCGATGGTCGAGGGCTATCAGAAGGCTCTCAACGAAGCCGGACACGGCGAGATTGTCACCCAGGTACTCTCGGTTCTGGTCTCCGGCCCCTTCTACCCAGCCGAGGATTACCAGCAGCAGTATCTGGAGAAGAACCCGAACGGCTACCAGTGCCACGCCCGCACAGGAGTTGCCTGCCCATTACCGGGTTCGGGTCCGCTCGGCACCGCCAAGTAGCCCGTCACACATTCAACGCGTCGGGCAACTACCGGCGCGAGACATAAAGTGGACCGACGACGACGCCACCATACGTCGTCGTCGGTCCCTTTCGTTTGTTAGTGAGTGCGTTGCCAGAAAAAAGCCGTGCCTCGCTCGTCAACGCCAAAACTACTGGCGAATCCTCTTGCTCAACAGCACCGAAATGACACAAGTGGGCACCTGGTCACTCCACATCGCCGAGTGACCAGGTGCCCACTCTAATTTCTACTTGGCAGCTCCCACGTAACGCGCCAGGTACTCACCAGTTCGAGTGGAATGCTCGGCCACCAGCTGGGCTGGTGTTCCCTCGAAGATCACCTGGCCACCGTCACGCCCGGCTCCCGGACCCATGTCGATGATCCAATCGGCGTGGGCCATGACAGCCTGGTGATGTTCAATGACGATAACGGACTTGCCCGAATCCACGAGGTGATCGAGGAGTCCAAGCAGTTGCTCGACGTCGGCGAGGTGGAGGCCCGTCGTCGGCTCATCAAGCACGTAGATCCCACCCTTCTCGGCCATGTGAGTGGCCAACTTGAGGCGCTGGCGCTCGCCTCCAGAGAGGGTAGTGAGTAGCTGGCCCAAGCTGAGGTAGCCGAGACCAACATCGTGGAGACGCTGCAAAATCTTCTGAGCCGCCAGAATCTTGCTCTCACCGGCGGAGAAGAATTCGAGCGCCTCATCAATCGGCATCTCAAGAACTTCGCTAATATCCTTGCCACCGAAGTGATAGTTGAGTACGTCCGGCTCGAAGCGGCGTCCTTCGCACACTTCACAGGTGGTGCTCACACTCGCCATCATTCCGAGATCCGTGTAGATGAGCCCGGCGCCCTTGCAGTTCTGGCAGGCGCCCTCGGAGTTGGCAGAGAAGAGCGCCGGCTTGACCCCGTTGACCTTGGCAAATGCCTTACGGATCGGCTCCAACAGGCTGGTGTAGGTGGCGGGGTTCGAGCGGCGCGAGCCCTTGATGGCGGTCTGGTCCACCGAAATCACTCCACTGCCCTTGGGGAGGGAACCGTGCAGGAGCGAGCTCTTACCCGAACCAGCCACGCCCGTCACCACGGTGAGCACGCCGAGAGGAACATCCACACTCACGTTACGAAGATTGTGGGTGGTGGCATTGGCGATATGCAGGTAGTCGGTGGCGGTGCGGACGCGATCCTTGAGCTGCACGCGGTCGGCGAAGTGCCTGCCGGTCAAGGTATCCGACCGCTTCAGTTCCTCAACGCTGCCCTCGAAGCAGATCTCGCCGCCGCCACTACCGGCGCGCGGGCCAAGGTCAATGACATGGTCCGCGATGGCAATGGTCTCCGGCTTGTGCTCTACCACCAACACCGTGTTGCCCTTGTCCCGCAGCTTGAGGAGCAGCTCGTTCATGTGCTGAATATCGTGCGGATGCAGGCCCACCGTGGGCTCGTCAAACACATAGGTGACATCCGTGAGGGAGCTACCCAGATGCTTGATCATCTTGGTGCGCTGAGCCTCGCCGCCGGATAGGGAACCGGCCGGGCGGTTGAGGGAGAGGTAGCCCAGGCCGATGTCCACGAAGGAGTCAAGGATGTCGGTGAGTCCGGCGAGCAGCGGCGCCACCTTCGGATTCTCGATCTCCTTGATCCACTCGGCGAGATCGCTGATCTGCATCGAGGTGGCGTCGGCAATCGAGATGCCAGCAATCTTCGAGGCGCGCGCCCCTTCGCACAGGCGAGTACCCTCGCACGAAGGGCACGTCTTGAATGTCACCGCGCGCTCCACAAAGGCCCGGCTAGCAGGCTGCATTGATTCGATTTCCTTGGAGAACAACGACTTCTTCAGGCGCGGGATAAGGCCTTCATAGGTGATGTTCATGTCCTGGAACTTGACCTTTTGGGTCTCGGCATAGAGCAAATTGTGGAGTTCCCGCTTGCCGTACTTCTCGATCGGCTTGTCCGGATCGAGAAGGCCGGAGGTGGCGTAAATCTTCCAGTACCAGCTGTCCTTCTTGTATCCCGGAATCTTGAAGGGGTCCTCGTTGAGCGACTTCGTGGCGTCGTAGACCTCGGTGAGGTCGATATCGTTGACGCGGCCCATGCCTTCACACTCGGGGCACATGCCACCGAGAGAGACGAAGCTCTTCTTCATGGGCTGGGTCTTGTCCCCGCGATCCACCTTGAAAGCGCCGGTGCCGCTCACCGTGGGAACGTTGAAGGAGAACGCCGGCGGCGGACCGTAATAGGGCTTTCCGAGGCGGGAGAAGAGGATGCGCAGCATCGCATACACATCGGTGGCGGTTCCCACGGTGGAGCGAGGGTTGGCTCCCATCCGCTCCTGGTCCACGATGATCGCCGTGGTAATCCCTTCCAGGTGATCCACTTCGGGACGATCAAGAGTGGGCATGAAGCCCTGGACGAATGCCGAATAGGTTTCATTGATCATGCGCTGGGACTCAGCGGCGATGGTGTCAAACACCAGCGAGCTCTTTCCCGAGCCCGAGACCCCGGTAAACACCGTCAGACGGCGTTTGGGAATGTCCACGCTGATGTTCTTCAGATTGTTCTCGCGCGCTCCACGCACCCTGATGGTGTCGTGACGATCGGCGAGGGGCAGGAGGTTGTCGCTTGTCTGAGTGTGCAAAGTGCCCGCCTTGTCTCGTCGAGAGGCTCCACTCTCAGGCCGTAGCCCATGGAGTGGGATCTCTAGTACTCCGTTCTCGCTGATGCGAGACCAGAGGAACGAGAGTACTCGAGAGCCGACGAGGAGCACAAGAGTCTTACCTGGGCAAGCACAAGAATCTTGCCTGAACGAGAACCACAATTCGTTACCCGCGCATAAAACTCTCCCCTGCGAGAACCCAGTGCTCACTATCAAGCACCTGCGTTTAAACTTGAGGAATCATCTACGAGAGGATTTTCATGGCAGTCACACTTCCCGAGGTCACCGGCGAGTTCGGAGAGAACCCGGTACTCACATTCCCGGAGAGCCCCGCTCCCAGCGGTCTGCACGTCTCCGTGCTCAAGGAAGGCAGCGGCCCCACCGTTCAGGCTGGCCGCGAGATCGAAGTCAACTACCACGGCCAGATCTGGGGCGGCGGACTCTTCGACTCCTCCTTCCTTCGTGGCGCTCCGGCATCCTTCCCGATCGGGGTCGGCATGGTCATCCAGGGCTGGGATCAGGGCATCGTGGGTAAGAACGTCGGTTCGCGCCTGCTCATCTCCATCCCGCCGGAGAAGGGCTATGGCCGTAATGGCCACCCCGGAGCCGGCATCAAGGGCACCGATACGCTCGTGTTCGTCGTCGACGTTCTGGGAATGAAGTAGTCGAAACCGACCACAATAACGAAGGGGACATCCGCAACCGGATGTCCCCTTCGTTATTGTTCTTCTCGGTTCTTCACGAACCGATTGGCGCAACCTCTGACTATCGATCCGATGCCAGGATGGCGGCGATGCGCAGGACCTCAACGTAGATCCACAGGATCGTCATGACGATTCCGAAGGCGCAGGTCCATGCGAACTCCTTGGGAGCACCATTGGCAACCGCAAGCTTGACGGTCTCAAGATCGCCGATCAGCATGTAGCCAGCCACCGCGATGATGACGAGACCAAGGAGGATCCCGAAGGAGCCACTGCGCATACCGAAGCCGCTCATCACGCCGGTCCAGACGAGAACCATGTTGAGGATGCCGAAGATCATGTAGGAGATCAGCACCACCATGACGATCTTGCGGCCACGGGGTGTTGTCCGGACGGTGCCAGACATGTGCAAAGCCACAGCAACGCCCACAACAACCGCGGTTCCGAGAACCGCCTGAATGGCGACGCCCGGGTAGAAGAAATTCAGGGCGCCGGTCAGAGCGCCGAGGGCGATGCCCTCAAGCAGTGCGTAGCCAATCGCGAAGATAGGCTTGACCATACGCTGGAAGGCGGCCACCATACCGAGCACGAAGGCTGCGAGGGAGGCGCCGATAGCCACCGGCATCACCATCTCCAGCGGCAGGAACGCCATGGTGCCAGCACCAGAAAGCACGGCCACGGCCAGAAGGATCAAGGTCTTGACCATGGCGTCGTCGTACGTCATGCCACCGGAGCGGGCCTGCGGTTCAAAAGCACCCTGCGCAGGAGCGTACTGCTGGGCCTGCTGGTCAGGGTAGTAACCCTGGGGCGGCGGCGGAGCGAACTGCTGCGAATTCGGCGCCCCGTACTGCTGACCATAAGGGGCCTGCTGCGGCATCGTGGGGGTAGTCGCGTTCCCACTGAAATAGGGATTGCGGTTCATGACTGGGTTGTTGCTCAAAATTCCTCCTAGGCGGATGAGCACGGTCGAGCACTGCAGAGCAAAACTACAGAGCAATGTTCTGTAGTCATTCTAGTGGAGATGGACGAGGCACCGTAACCCGGGGTCTGCTCACAGCACAATATGGGTGGGGAGTTCTCCACCGAAGGTGACGCGAGACTTAGGCGAGCGGGCGGGCGCCGTCGTCGTCAAAAAGACCGGATACGTTCGCTACCGGCGTTCAGCCGACTCACGCCGTTCCGATATCCCAACCAATCACATAGGGTGAACCCATGAGTGAAAAAGCGCCGGACGGAACAACCGCAACGATCGATTTCTACAGTGCGCTGTGGTGCCGAGACTGCCGCAGGTCCAAGAAACTGCTGGACAATCTCGGCGTCGCCTACACCTATCACGACCTGGAAACCGAAGAAGGTGCGCCGCAGAGGGCCCAGGAGATCAGCGGCCAGATGCGCATCCCGGTGGTTCATTTCTCGGACGGTACCTTCCAGGTGGAGCCGAGTGACGCCGAACTTCGCGAGAAGATCATCGCACTCGGGCTCTACGCGGAGTAGATACGTCGAACTGGACCGGGGCGGCCCAGCCAAACCAGCCGGGCCACCCCGTCCAAACTAGATCGGCCAGATCAGATTAGGCCCAGTTCGGAGAAGGCGACGCGCAGGCCCTCCTTCTCCGGGCCCGGAACGGCCATGTCGGCCACGTCGAGCACGCGCTGGTCCGAACCAACGGCCACCCCAACTCCGGCATGGGCCAGCATCTCGACGTCGTTCAGCCCGTCGCCACAGGCGATGGTGTCCGCCAGATCGGCACCCAGATAGTCGACGACGACGTCGATCCCCACCGCCTTGTTCACATCGCTCGGCTGGATCTCGCCCGAGGACTCTCCCCGATCCTGAATGGAGCTGGGCAGGGCCTGGACGGCGTCACCGATCTCCCGCGCGAGGTCAACGATCCGTGCTTTCGAGTGGATCACGGTGATCTTGCTGAAGGACACTCCGTGGAGGTCGTCGCGGACTCGGAGCCGCTCCAGCATGTCCAAGTGCGTTCGGAACAGTCTGCGCAGGGGCGCTTCGGCCTCGGCCCGCACGTACACGTGATTCGGTGACTCGAGGATGTAGATGCCGTCGTGCTCATTGAGAAGGTCGACGGCGCGAGTGGCCACGTCCTGATCAAAGCGCCTGTCGGCAAGAATCTGGCCGTCAATGAAGACGAAGCCGCCCGCCGCACACACGAGCCCGTCGAAGCCCAGGGCTCGGACGTCCTCGTTCACCCCGCTGAGGGGACGGCCCGTGCACAAAAACACAAGGTGGCCATTGGCCTGCAACTCCTGCAACGCCCGCACATGCCCGGGTGGAACTCCTTCCCAATCGGAGAGCGTTCCATCAAAGTCCAGGAAGATCAGCTTCTTTCCCGGCACGTACCTGTTCTTAGCAGAGTCCACTGCGCGCATGTCCTTTCTTGGCATCTTGTCGATGCACCCGACCATCCTAGAAGGGTCTGCGGAAATATCCCAGAGATGTTCACTACGCTCCACTAGACGTACTACGTCTGACGTAGTACGCTGAACGTAGACAACCGGAAGGAGGAACATGATCAGCGCAGACGCAATCCGCGGCTACATCGACATCATGATCCTGTCGATCCTGCGGGGACGCCCCTCCTACGCCTACGAGCTAGCCAAAACCATCGGCGAGCTTTCGGATGGGCAGTACAACATCAAACAGACCACACTGTATTCAGCAGTCAAGCGGCTCGAGACAAGCGGCTGGGTGGAATCTTTCCCCGGCGTCTCGGAGTCCGGAAAACAACGAACGTATTATCAACTTACTCCTGTTGGCGACGATGGCCTCGTCTCCAAGTGCCAGGAATGGGAAGCGACAAAATCTGTCGTTGACCGCTTTGTGAAGGGAATCCTCTAAATGGACGTCATCAATGCCTATCTGGAGACCATGTTCTCGCCCTACCCGCAGACTCCCCGACTTCTTGAAGCCAAGGAAGATCTCCGCGGAATGATGGAGGACGCCTACAACGAAGCCATCGCGGCCGGACGCTCCAACAACGAGGCCGTGGGCAAGGTCATCACCGAGTTCGGAAACCTTGACGAACTCGCCCCGGTGCTGGGAATTGCTTCCGATATTCGCCCGACGACGGCGCCGCCACCCTACCCCGAAGCCGGCTCGACTTCCCCTGCGGGAGGGTTTTCTCCGGCGGATTCGTATGGCGGTTACGGCAGTACTGGGACTTACGGTGGCGGGACTTACGGTGCTGCCGGATCGAGCTACGACGAATTTGCCTATGCAAACCCGTCACATTCCTCCTATCCGACCATCACGATGCAGGAGGCGATGGCCTACTCGGAGGCAATGTTCCGTACCCGCAACCTGCTGGGCGCTGCGGTCGCACTCTTCACGGTTTCGCCGTCGGCCCTCATCTTCCTCTCAGTTCTCGGAAGCAATCCTCGATTCCCGGTGAGCGATTCAGTGGGATCCCTTATTGGCCTCGTCATCCTCCTTGTGGTGGTGGCACTCGGCGTCATGCTCATCATGCAGCGCCAGCAGGCATTCCGCACCTTTGAGGAGATCAACGAGGGGCGTTTCGAACCCGACTCGACCGTCACCGCCTGGGCCGAGGAGCAGCGATCGCTCTATGAAGGCGGGCGTACCCGAGCACTGGTCATCGCCATCACGCTGTGGATTCTCGCCGCCGTTCCCACCCTCGCCTCCGGCCTGCTGAGCGAATCGGCAGGCGCCTGGGGAGAGCAGCTGCCAGGCGTCGGAGTACCACTCACTCTGATCATCGTGGCTCTCGGACTGTTCATCTTCCTCCCCGCCAACTGGGCCGCCTCCGTCTCTGATACCCTCAGCGATCCCGAGCCCAGCGAAGAGGAAGTGGAAAAGTCATTCCCCCGCCCCATCCGCGTGGCAAATGCGGTTCTCTGGCCCCTCACGCTGCTCGTGTTCTTCATCTGGAGCTTCGGCTGGGATGCCTGGGGAATCTCCTGGATCGTCTGGCCCATCGCCGCGGCGCTCGCCGGAGTCATCTCCGCCATTGGCCGCGCCTGGGGCAACGGGCGGAATTAGTTGAAGCTACTCGCTAGGAGGTTGCGCCAATAGGTTCGGCCAACTGGCAGGATCTCCCGGTGGCCTTCACAGCGACATCCCGTGCCGTATTCGGCAGGGGATGTCGCTGTGGAGGCCACTTAGTTTTCCAGTCACCAGTTTCCAGTCACCGGATCGGGTGAGTTTTCCAGTCACCGGATCACGACTTCCGGACCAATCCATCAGCACCCTCGATATACCTGACGATCGGTGGCAGGATCGGAGAAAGAACTGCTCTTCCGGGAGGGATGATGACCATCAGGATTAAGCGCGTGTATGAGGCGGCCACTCCCGAGGATGGCTATCGCGTGCTCGTCGACAGGCTCTGGCCGCGTGGAGTAGCCAAGTCGGACCTCGTCATGGACGAATGGGGAAAGGATGCCTCTCCCTCCGCCGAGTTACGGAAAGCTTGGCATCACGGCGATATTGACGATGCCGAGTTTCGCTCACGTTACGCGGCAGAACTGGAGGGTAATCCCGCCGTCGTCGCTCTTGCCGAGAAGGCGCGCAAAGGCACGGTCACGCTACTCATCGCCGCGAAAGACGTGGGGAGATCTCACGCGCACCTACTCGCGCAGGCAATCGAAGGAGCACAATAGTCACAGAGCAGTTGCTCAACCGCACCTTCTTGCTACGAAAGAAGCATCCCATGCCCAAGCATGCAGCGATTCCAGACTCCGAACTCATCATTGATCTGCGGGATGTCACCAAGAACTTCGGCAAAGTCGAGGCGCTTCGGGGCCTCAATCTTCGCATCGAACCGGGCGAGGTGCACGGCTTCCTCGGCCCCAATGGCGCTGGAAAATCCACCACCATCCGTATTTTGTTGGGGATTCTTCGCCACGACGGCGGCACTGTTCGGCTCTTCGGATCAGACCCGTGGCACGACGCCGTCGCCCTTCATCGCCGCCTGGCCTACGTTCCGGGCGATGTGGAGCTGTGGCCGAATCTCACCGGCGGGGAGGCGATTGACCTGTTCGCGCGGCTGCGCGGTGGAGTCAACGTCAAGAAGCGCGACGAACTCATTGAGCGTTTCGATCTCGACCCGCGCAAGAAGGGCCGCACCTATTCCAAGGGCAACCGGCAGAAGGTGGCGCTTATTTCGGCGCTTGCCTCCGACGTCGAGCTTCTTCTCCTGGACGAGCCCACCGCCGGCCTCGATCCACTCATGGAAGCGGTATTCCAGGAGTGCATCCGTGAGGTGAAGGAGGCCGGGCACACCGTCCTGCTCTCCAGCCACATTCTCGCCCAGGTGGAGGTTCTCGCCGATCGTATCTCCATCGTCCGCAAGGGCAAGATCGTTGAGACCGGCTCGCTCACCGACCTGCGTCATCTGGGCCGCACCACTGTCACCGTCACGACGGCGCAGCCCATCACTGATCTAGCTGGGTGGGAAGGTGTTCACGACCTGCACCCCAAAGGCAAGCAGACCAGCCTGAATGTGGATACGGCGCAGCTGCCCGAGGTGATGCGCGAGCTGGCCCGCCGCGGCATCCATGCCATCAACGCCACTCCCCCAACTCTCGAACAGTTGCTGCTACGTCACTACGGCGACGAGTTGAACGGTCACCTCTCATGAGTACGACGACGGCGCCGCGGCTGAGCGCAGGAGAGGCGAGCTCGGCCCTATCGTCAGCTCAATCCAATGCTTTTACGGGCACACTGGACCTTGTTCGCTTCATCCTGCACCGCGATCGAATTCGTTTTCCGGCGTGGATTTTCGGGATCATGATGCTGGTGGTGTACGTCGCTAACGCCATCGGATTCATCCTCGATGACGCCACACTGCAGAGCTTTGCCATCATGGCATCGAATCCCATTATGGGACTCATCGGCGGGCCCGGATACGGCTTCGAGAACATCAGCGTCCCCATCATCATTGTGGGCGTCTATGGGCTGTACATGATGCTCGCCACCGCACTCATGAGCATTACCACGATCTCGCGGCACACAAGGATTGAGGAGCAAACCGGGCGCGGCGAGCTGGTGCGCGCCAATGTGGTGGGGCGGCACGCGCAACTCACTGCGACACTCATCGTGGTTACTGCCATGAATATCCTTGCCTCCTGCGCCGTCGCCGGCGCGTTCTACTTCTCAGGAGCGCGGCCGGATTCTTTTGCTCCCGTGCTGCTTTTCAGTGCGAGCGTGGGAGCCGTGGGACTTGTGTTCGGTGGAGTTGCCGCTATTACCGCGCAACTTTCTCCGTACTCCCGGACCGGTTCCGGTATCGCGGGAATTGTCCTTGCCATGGCGTTTGTTCTTCGCGGCTTGGGAGATATGTCCGCCGTCCAGCACGGCAATCTCACCTGGATGTCGTGGCTCTCCCCTCTCGGGTGGTCCCAGCAGACGGCACCGCTTGTGTTCGATCGCTGGTGGCCGTTGCTCTACTCGCTGGGGTTGACGGCTGTGCTCATCGCGATCGCCTACCGGCTGCTTGATCGCCGCGATCTCGGTTCGGGTATTTTCTCTGAACGGTTTGGATCGGCGCGGGCACCACGGTGGCTCGGAAACGCCTTGGCACTCGCCTACCGGTTGCAGCGTCCGTCTCTTGTTGGTTGGTCCGTCTCACTCTTCCTACTGGGAATTATCCTCGGCGCATTCTCCCAGCCCATGCTCGAGGCCATGGACGATCTGCCGCCGGAGATTGCCCAGCTCATGGGCGGATCCGGCAGTGTTCTCGACGGCTATCTCGGATTCATGGCGCTCTACTTCGGCATTATGGTGGCGGTCTACGCCATCCTCTCGATCCAGTACCTCAAAGCCGAGGAGCAGGGTACGCGCGCTGAGCCTATTCTCGCGGCGGCTGTGGGGCGTGGCCAGTGGCTCGGGGCCTGGACCGCGGTGAGCGCATGCGGTTCCCTTGTTCTGATGGCGCTGGCAGGGGCGGGCACCGCGATCGGCGCTGCGATCACGGGCGTAGGCGACTGGCAACTCTACGGAGAAACCGTACTCGGCCACACGATTCAGGTAGCACCAGTGTGGCTGCTGCTCGGCCTCGCCGTAGCACTTTACGGATCTCTGCCGCGCGCGGTGGGCGCGGCCTGGGCACTGTTTGGCTACGGCGCTTTCATGAGCCTGTTTGGTCAGATGCTCCAACTTGGGTCTCCCTGGCAGGATTTCTCACCGTTCTCGCACGTGGGAGAGTATCCCGGCACGGAGATTTCGTGGGGATCTTTCGCGGTTCTCGCCGCACTCTCGGCCGGGCTGGTGGCGGTGGGAGTGGTGGGGTTCCGACGCCGCGACCTCATTACGGCATAGTCGCAACGTAGAACGAGGGCGGCGCCGCGGGAATTGTCGCTAGCTCGCGTACGCCGTCCGATTGCTCGCGTGGACAACCGCGACTGGGAGGGCCGCTTCCCAAGTGGCCTCTCAGCGGCAAGCCGTGCCGTATGCGGCGCAGGATGTCACTGTGGAGGCCACTGCGGAAACCACATCCCCAGCTCTCACTCGTGACACACGGATTCCGGCTCGTGTTCCCGCATGCTGGGAGGCTCAATCTGGAAGGTGGAGTGTTGGATACGAACGTCGAAGTGCTCCGCAACGCACTGCTTGACCTTGGCTAGAACCTCGGCGGCGTGCCCGTCACGGAAACACTCCTCGTCGACGACGATATGGGCGGTGAGCGTGGGCAGTCCGGTAGCCACGGTTGAGGCGTGCAGATCGTGGACCTCGCGGACATGATCGACGTTCAAGATATGGGAGCGAACCTCATCAAGATCGAGCCCGACCGGTGTGAATTCCATGAGTACGCTTGCCGTCTCCCGCATGAGCTTGAAGGCGCGCGGGACGATAAGGGCGGCGATGAAGAGGCCCGCGATGGAATCCGCACGCTGAAACCCGGTGGTGGCGATGACGATGGCGGCGATAATCACGCCAAGGGAGCCGAGTGCATCGTTGAGAACCTCAAGGAACGCGGCCCGCATGTTGAAGTTGGAGTTACGGCCCGAGGAGAGAATCGCGATCGCAATGACGTTCGCGACGAGGCCAATGATGCCGAAGATCAGCAACTCCGTGGCAGGAACCTCGGGCGGTTCAACAAGGCGGCGCACTCCTTCGATCGCCGCGTAGATTCCTACCACAAGGAGCAGGACGGATTGCAACATAGCCGCAATGACTTCAATACGTCGGAAGCCCCAGGTGCGCTTTGCGGTGGCCGGGCGCATCATGAGATTGGCGGCAATGAGGGCAACAAGCAGGCCTGAGGCATCGGTGATCGCATGCGCGGTGTCTGTCAGGAGCGCGAGGCTTCCGGTAACGATCGCACCAACAAGTTGGGCGACGACGATGACGCTCGTGATCCCGAATGCCAGCCACAGCCGCACACGGTTGTCTTGCGGCCCACCCTCGGCTCCGTGAGTGTGCGCGTGACTATGCCCGTGATCGTGCCCAGCTCCCATGGCGACTCCTTGTGTGGGCGCTTAGCAGCAATCGCTCCAACACCCCTCGATTCATCGTTATTTAACGATGTTATCGGTTAATGGGAGATATATCCACGAGGGGTAAAGAACATCACTGCGAGCGCCAGCAGCGAACACACAACCAAAGAGCTTCCCACCGCCCGAAGGAAGGTCAACGATCCGGCTTATTCCCTCGCAAACAAGCCAATAACCAGCCGCAACGCAAGCACCAGGCCAATAAACCCGAGGAGCGCCGCGACCAGGTCCCATGCCGTCAACATCGGCGTCAGTTGCGGACCGCCAGGCACCAGCATAAAGACCGCCGCCAAAGCGATCGCCACCACCGCAAAGAGCGCAGACACCACATTGTCCATCAGCCTTCGCAGCCACACCCTGTCAGCGGGGTGAGAGAGCGAGCGGGCACGAACCGTCAGTTCCCCGCGGGCAAGCTGCTCCGAAATCTGCTCGATTCGGGCCGGAACTCGGCGGGCGACGACGGCCTGTGTCAACACCGACGCCTCGGTCAGCTTGAGCAATCGCTCAGGATTCGCCATCGCTTTCACAACGTCCGGCAGTACGTCTTTGGCACCCTGGAATAGTCCATAATCCGGGTCGAAGGCGCGGAGGGTACCGTCCAGTGATGTGAGCGTGCGGAACGCTCCAGCCACGTCCCCGGGAACGGCAATTCCGTAGTCACGCAGAACGGCGAAGAATCCGCCGAATACCGCTGTTGTGGCCTCCTGGGTTTGCACGAGAAGGGTCATGGCACGGCCGAGGTCGCGCTGCAACTGGGCGCGGTCCACGCCGTCGTCGACAGAAAAAGCCATGGTCAACGCAGTGGTGGCGGAGACGTTATCGTCGTTGACTAGGGCCAACAGTAGCGTGGCGAGTAGTTGCCGGGTTTCGGCGTCGATCACGCCGATGGCGCCGAAATCGAGGAGGCCGAGCCGGTCGTCGTCGAGCAACATGATGTTGCCGGGGTGCAGGTCGGCGTGGAAGACGCCGTGTACCACGACGGCCTCGATGGTGGAGGCGAGGAGTTCGTGGGCGATGGTTTCGCGGGTCTCGGGGTCGAGGCGGTCGGCCGCGGCGGCTGCCGAGGTGCCCTTCATCCGGCTCATGACGAGCACTCGTTCGCTGGACAAATCTCGCGCGATCTCCGGGACCACCAGCACCGGATGCGCCGCGAGCGCGCTGCCGACAGCCAACGTATTCTGGGCCTCGCGCCGGTAATCCAACTCCTCGGTGAGCGACTTCGTCAAGCCGCTACTCAGCGCCACAATTCCCATGGACCGCGCCCAGGCAAAGCGGCGCTCGGCGGTGCGCGCAAACCGCAGCAAGATGTCGCAGTCGACGTACACCTGTTCGCGCGCTCCCGGCCGCTGCACTTTGACGACGACGTCCGTCCCATCGTGCAGCCTCGCCCGGTGAACCTGTGCCACGGACGCCGCCGCAAAAGGCGCGGTCTCGAACTCGGCGAACGCCTCGTCCGGACTCTTACCCCACTCCTCACGCAAAAGCTTCTGAATCTCTTCCGGGTCGGCGGGAGCGGCGGTTGCCTGGAGTTGCGCCAGAGACTCAACGAGGGGTGCAGGCAGCACATCCGCGCGCGTGGAGAGAATCTGCCCCAGCTTCACGAAGGTCACCCCGGAGCGGTTGAGCATCTGGACCAGAGCCTCGCCAAACTCGCGCGACTCCGGGCCGCGACGCAGCGCCCGGCCCAAACCGGAGCTGGAAACGATCCACGCCAAGTAAACGTAACGTCGATTTCTGCGAGCCCACAGCCGGATTCCCTGAAGAGCTTCAACCGGGCCGGGGATCGCGCCCGAGGGGACAATCAGCTCCATCACCACCAGTGCGGCAAGCGACAGAACGAAGACCCAGAGGAAAACCAGCACGATAAAGAGCAGCGCCACTCCCCAATCCACGACCAGTTGGCCGTTGGCATCGAGGATCTGCAAGACACTGGCAGCCCAATTGGTGACCGGGATGCTGACACTGAACACCACCAGCGAGACCACGAAGGAACGCACCCATCCGACTCCGAGCAGAAGGCGGCGAATGATTGCCGTGGTGATGATGGAGGCGAACAACAAGATGATCAGGCCAAGGAGTGCGTCAAGCATGCAACGATTGTCCCCTTAGCTGGCAAGGAAACACAACAATATAGCGCAGTTCTGGCCTCGCGACCCCAAGGCTCCAAGGCTCCAAGGCTCCAAGGCTCCAAGGCTCCAAGGCTCCAAGGGCAGTTTTACTCTTGCCGGGCCGTGGCGTGATCGTTTGCTAACACGCCACGGCCCGGAGAAGAAGTGGGTTAGGAGGTTGCGTCGGCAGGTTGTGCCTGTAGGCCACGACCGATCGGCGTAGCCTCTACCCTTTACGAAGTTGCCGAGAAAGGTGCCCGGGCTGCCTGGGCGGCGAGGAGTTCAGATCGAAGCTCAGGATCCCGGACCACGTTGGCAACCGTCAGTGCCATGCCGAGCGCTCCATCGAGGGCGAGCTTGTCACCCGCCGCTGTCACGGCAGCAGCTGCAAAGTCTGCGTGGTGCGGCGAGACATCGAAGCCCTGCAACTCAAGTACCGGGTGGATCGAAGGCAGGTATTGGGACACATTGCCCATGTCTGTGGAGGCACCGGCAAACCCTTGCGGCAGCTCTCCAATCTCGTAACCAAGCGGCCCACTCAGTACGGTGTCCCAAGCTTCAGCCAATCCACGATGAGACACGAGTGGGCTGTACGGGGCCTCGATCTGCTCAATCTCAACTTCGCATCCCGTGGCGAGGGCCGCTCCTCGAGCGACGTTGCGGACTCGTTCGCGGGCATCTCGCCAGTCGGCGTCGTCGGTGCCGCGGATATCGAGTTCGAGCACTCCTCGATCCGGAATGATATTAGCGGCTCGTCCGGCCTCCACGACGTAATAGGCCACGACGACCGTCTTAGGAAGCTGCTGACGAAGCAGACCAATACCCACCTGGGTCAGCGTGACAGCATCCTGGGCGTTGATGCCCCGCTCAGGAGCAGCGGCAGCATGCGCCGAACGTCCCGTGAACTCAACCCTGATCCCTTCCAGGGCATAGGTAACGAGCCCACTTGCGGGCAATTGCCCCGCCGGTCCGGGATGAATCATGAGAGAGAATGTGGCGTCATCCCAGGCTCCGCGCTGGAGCATGAGGATCTTGCCTCCGCCAGCCTCTTCCGCAGGAGTGCCGAGCAGCACCACCTGGATTCCTAGTTCATCAGCCACCGGGGCGAGGGCGAGAGCCGCTCCGACCGCCGCCGTCGCAATAAGATTGTGACCGCACGCGTGTCCGATGCCGGGCAAGGCATCGTACTCGCAGGCGATGGCAACCGTCACATCGCCGGTGCCGTAGCTTGCCCGAAGCGCTGTCTGCAGGTCGTAGACTCCACGCTCCACGGTGAAACCCGCGTCCTCCAGCGTGCCCGCGACCCGTGCTGCTGCGCGTTCCTCTTCAAACGCAAGTTCGGGGTCGGCGGCAATCTCGTGGCTGAGACGCAGCAGGTCGTCGTGGCGTTCGAGGAGAACGTCACGGATTTTCTTTTCTACCAGGTCTAGCTGCTCACTCATTTGGTGACCTCCTCGGCTGCGGACGGGACGGAACGCTCATCACGGAGCGTGAATGCCAGGACAGCGGCAATGGCACCGAGCGCGGCGAACAACAGGAATACGGCCCTGAAGGCGCTGAAGGGAGCCGATACGTCCGCGAGCGCTGCACCCTCGGGGGAAGCCGAAATGGTCAGCATGGTCATGATGGTTGCCACCATCGCGCCGGAGATGGAACCACCGATGGTACGTGCGGTGTTGTAGATGCCCGAGACCGACGCGGCAACCTCCTCGGGAACGCGCTCAACGACCACGCCGGGAAGCACCGCGAGCAGGATTCCGAGCGCAAACCAGGTCACGGCGAACACCGCAGTGGCGAGCACGGCCATGCTGGGGCCAGTCGAGAGGAAAACCATGGTGACGGTGATCAGCAGGGCAGCCGTCAGGATCGCGTAGCGCGTTGAGACCACACGCAGAAGTGCCGACGCGGTAAAGGATCCGAGGCTCGAAGCGATTCCCGTGATTGCAAAGATCATGCCGACGGCGGCCGGTGACACGCCCGCACCGTAACCCACCTCCGCGGGCGCCGCGGTCAGGTAAACGACCATGGGAGTCTGCGAACCGAAGAGCACCATGGCCGCCAGTAGCGCGAGAACGAGGGGCACACCGAGACGCACGCGGCGCAGCAACTTGATGTCGAAAAGCGGATCGGTGACGCGCTGCTCAACAACAATGAAGGCCACAAGAGCGATGAGTCCGAAAAGTGCCGGAAGTAGTGCGCTTGTTGAAAGCCACCCGACGGTGGGCCCGTTGGAGAGTCCGTACATGAGACCGACGACGGCCAGACCCAGCAGCACCGCACCCCACCAATCGACATTGCGGTTCGGGTTCACGCGAGTGGCGGGGACGGCAAAGATGAGCGCCAACGTGGCAAGCACCAGGGCAACCGCCGGGATCGCCTGTGTAAGAAGAAGATTACCGGTCCATTCCATCACCGAACCGGCACCGATCGAACCGACGGCAACACCAATCGTCAGCATTCCCACGAGGAAACTGATGTTTCGGCTTGCCGTCATGGGGCGATGCTCCTTGAGTGTCGCCATTTCAAGCGGGAGCAGCACGGCCACCGGGCCCTGCACCGCAGCGCCAAGCAGCAGGAGAGGGAAGCTAGGAGCGAGAGCGATGAGCAGCGAGCCAACTGCCGTGGCTGCGGCCGAAACCACAAGCATGCGCTTGGCGCCCACACGATCCGCGAGCATGGTCATAAAGGGAACGCAGATCGCAGAAGAAAGGAGGCCGACCGTGAGGACCCAGTTCAGGGGCCCGTCGCCCACCGAGTAGTGCGAGCCAATCTCACTGAGCAATGGGATGATCCATCCCTGGATGAGTCCCGCGAGAAACTCTGTAGCGATAAACATCGGGATAAGGAACCGGCCCACGACGCGGGTAGGTGGGGCCGCCGAAGGTGAGGCATGTGGGGTGGGATGTGACTGCGACATCGAGGGTTCCTCTCCGCTGTGACATGGGCGCCTACACCGCGAAGATCCTGAGTTATCCTCGCCTCCCGTGCAGCGGCCTAGTACTTTCACCTGGATTCTAGACCTGAAGACCGCAACGAAAGCGCATATAAATGCACTATGTGGCATAAATATCGGTTTACGTCTCTGCGTCGACCTCATCTCCCATATCCACGGGCGCCGAATGCTGCCAGAATGGGGCAATGGCAGTGCAATCAGTTTCCGAGTACCTTTCCCAGTTCAGCGGCGAAACGCTGGCACGTATCAATCTGGTGCGGGACGCCGTCGTCGATATCGCACCCGAAGCGGAAGAAACGCTGGCCTATGGGATGGTGGGGTGGAAACTCCGTGGCAAACCTTTGTTGTACGTGGGTGGGTTCACCAAGCACGTCGGACTGTACGCGACGCCGACCGGTCACGAGGCGTTCGCGGAGGAATTTTCCGCCTACAAGCAGGGCAAGGGGTCGGTGCAATTTCCCTTGGACCAGCCGTTTCCAACGGATCTTGTGAAGCGGGTGATCGAGTACCGCACACGCGAGTTGCGAGACGAACTGCCCTACATCGGTCGGCCCGCTGCTAGCGCATTCGCGGAGGTCGGGATTACCAAGGTGAGCCATCTGGAGGGCTGGGCCGAGAAGGAGTTGCTGGCGCTGCACGGCGTCGGCCCGAAGGCGATTCGTATGCTCAAGGAAGCAGGAATCGAGCTGGGGTGACTGGGCGCGGCGCAGAGCTTCATCCCGCCCAAAGGAGTGGCGTTTTCCGCAAGAAGCGGCAGGTTTTCCCTGGGAAAATGCGTCACGTGTATCCGAAAACGTCACTCCTTTGGTGGGCAGTGGGGTCGGAGTGGGTGGAGACCCTCACTCGTCGAACGCGCTCGCGAGCTTGAGATAGCGGAAGTCTGCGTTGCGATGCTGCGGAAGGGATGAGTAGTCCCGCCAGCGTGAGGTGTAGGTTCCGGTCAGATGAAATCCTGAGGGCGGATGGGATGTCCCAGGCTGTGCTGGTTGACACCAGTCGAGCGCACCGGAGATGACACGCCCCTCGTGGACTCGGAATGCATCATCGTTGGACACCTGGGCACCCATATATGGAGTGGCCGGTTCCTTCCACAAGCTCGGATCATTACTCAACGTGAGCGAGCAACCGCCGACGGCTATTCCGGCTGCCACCAAAGATTCAATGCGAAACATGTCTTTGAGAATTCCGTATCGGCTGAGATCCTGTGCTCCCTGAGTCTTGAGTACGTAGTCCTCGCCGTTGAACTCGGTGACCAGCCCCGCTTTGATGTATTTCAGTTCGACGGCGAACCATAGCCCAGCGAGTCCCAGCATAATGTCGACATAGAGGGTCCTGCCATCAGGAATAAGCACCGGTCGCTCCAACCGAATCTCGCAATCCGGCAGAGTAGAACGCAGCTCCCATGCAAACTCGAACTGGAAATCCGCCTCAGAATGGAAGAGCGGCCGGCGCCGGGCGAGTAATTCCAAGGCTCGAGTGACCGCGTTGTCGAAGCGCTCGGCGAGTTCTGCCGTACTGTTCATGGGCATGAATGAAGTGTAGGGCGCAAACTGCTTTTCTTAGTGGGAGTTGGCGGACTTCTTGAGAACACACAAGTGCTGCATTCCAGGTATGGAAGCGAACGGCCAACGAAAAGAAGCTGTCCCTCTCTCCACCGTTGCACACACGTCATGCAGTGCAGCCAAATAGCCTCGCCATGTAACCGTAAATCGCTGACATAGCAACGATAAACACCAGTGCCCCCAGTGGGACTCGAACCCACACTGTGCCGATTTTAAGTCGGCTGCCTCTGCCGATTGGGCTATGGGGGCAGCGGAAACTCCGCCGGTGTTGGCACGCGCAGTCACCCGATAGTTGCGTTAACAATCACCCGGCGCCCGCTCTCGTAAACACCCAGTGTTGGCTCTCGCGAATGCGCTCGCCAACACCTTGTACCAGCTCACGTCATCACGCTCGCCAACACCGAGGTCAATTCTAAAGCATGCCGCAGGCTTCCCAGTACACGGCCACTCAAACAACCACATCGCCGCCTCAGCATACAATCAAGGAGATACGTGAAGGTGCCACGCCTCCACGCAGCACGATCTCCAACGAAGAAATGGCGGCAGCATGAATTTAATGAGACGGTACGCCAAGGCGCTTCACAATGAGTCCTTTGCCGGGATGCTTCTGGTGGCAGGCGCTCTGATTGCATTGGCCTGGGCCAATTCTCCGATCCGGGAATCCTATTTCGCAATCGCGAACACGGTTGTCGGCCCGCACTCCTTGCATCTGGACCTGACGATTGCCCAGTGGGCCGCCGACGGCATCCTCACCGTATTCTTCTTCGTGGTGGGCCTGGAACTCAAGCAGGAATTCACCACCGGGTCACTCCATGATCCGAAGAAGGCTGCGGTCCCGATCCTGGCCGCAGTATGTGGAATGGCCGGTCCAATCCTCGTCTACGTGCTTGTACAGCTGATCAGCGGCTCGGGTAGCTATGGCGGATGGGCCGTCCCCGTGGCCACCGACATCGCCTTCGCCCTCGCCATCCTCTCGATTTTCGGCAAGGGTCTACCGGCCGCGGCGCGCGCTTTCCTCATGACTCTCGCCGTCGCCGACGACCTCGGCGGCATCATCGTCATCGCCATCTTCTTCTCCGACGGCATCGATATTCTCTGGTTCGCCGCCGCCATCGCCGCCATCGCGGCCTTCGGTTTCCTGTGTAAGAAGCGCATCACCTACTGGTGGCTGCTGTGGCCGATCGCAATTTTCGCCTGGTACGCCATGCACGGCTCCGGTATTCATGCCACCATCGCGGGTGTCGCCCTGGGCATGGTGGTCCCGGCACGCGCCGCCGCAGGCGAATCCGAGTCGCTCACGGCCCGTTTCGCCCACACCATGGAGTTCTACAGCGCCGGTTTCGTGGTCCCGATTTTCGCCTTCTTTGCCGCGGGCGTGAACATCATCGATTCGGGCGGCTTCCTCGGGATGCTCGGCGACCCAGTCGCCATCGGCATCTACCTCGGCCTCCCCCTCGGCAAACTCATCGGCATCTCCGGCGGCGTCTGGCTGATGATTCGCTTCTTCAAACTCAAGCTGGGTGACAGACTCTCGATCAAGGACATCATCCCGGTTTCGCTGGTGGCCGGTATCGGTTTCACCGTCTCGCTGCTGATCGCCCAGCTCTCGTTTGCCCCCACTGATCCGCACGAAGCCCACGCCCGCGTCGCCGTGATCCTCGGCTCTTTCCTTGCCGTGATCGCCGGTGCGATCGCACTACGCATGCGTCAGTCCCAGCGCCTCCGCGACGGCGAGTAACCCCCACCAATTTCTTTTCGACGACGCCCTACCGCAGATAGTTGAAACCGGCACCGACGTATTCACTAACGTAGGTGCCGGTTTTACATAGCGGTGCCGGGCCGCCGTCGTCGTTCCAAAATCACTCACTTACCGGTATCGAATGGAGAAGCGCTCTCCTCAGTTCCTCGAGCTGAGTGTCGAAGACCCCAGCCATATCCTCGTAGTCGTCGATTCCGATCTCCCGCGCAACATCCCGCCATTTGCTCAACCCTAGCTCCACCTGAGCCAATCGTTCTCTTGCTTGGGAGAGACTCAGCCCAAAGCTCGCACTCATCGCAAGGAGATTCTCGAAGGTGCGATCGTTGCCCTCTCGAAGAGGAGTGCCGGGTTCGGTCTGGCGATACTCAGGGTTGAGATCGAAAACAGGAGAAAGCCTCCAATGGCCACCTTTGCGCAAGAAGCCGTGATTGCGAGAGTGGTCATCCACGTTGTTGATTCCGATGTTGACCGCGACGCGATTAAACATCTCGTGAAGATCGGTCTTATCCACCAGGATCCGTGAACGCATGGCATCGAGAAGCAGTTCGTAGGGCGGGGTCTCCTCGTCGTCGTCCAAGTTGAGCACTGTTCGCCCAGAAATGTAACCGAGACGCCCCGATGCCGTTCTGTCGAAACGTTCTAGTACGAGCGCGTCGTTGCCAACCAATCGCGAGGGTGGCACCCTTACTCCGGACAAGGCAGCGATTTCGAGCGCGAGTTTCTCGTATTGGAGATGGTCATAATCGTCATCCCTCCCTTTGAACTTGATGAGACACAGCGCCCCGTCATAGAACGTGGTGATCTTGGGGCGCGCCCCACCAGCGCTTGTACCTGCGGCGTAGATGTCAGCGGCTTGTTGCAGCTCCTCTTGTGTCATCGATTCGGATCGATCAATCATCGCAGCGAGCTTCGCGTACCTTGGAATCTCCTCCATCTCAAGTGGCCGGGCATCGTCATTTCGCAGAAAATGCTTGTCACCCTGCATCTTGATTCTCAGGTTTCCCATCCGCGTCTCATCTGACACGCGGAGAAGGTACTCCAGCTCATTCAATGCGCCCTTGTGTTGCCGCCTAATCAGACGCCGACCCCAACTATCAGGCGTGGTATCCGCCAGGGCTCCCGGCAGTGGCTTCTTATCCGTGAAGACGAGGCCAAGCCGAGTCAATGGCAAATCTGGAGAGATCTCGTATCCGTGTTCCAGCCACTGCGGATGATAGATAAAACGACTCGTCAGAAAGCTCCCATAGCTCCCGGTGTCAGTAATAAGTTTGCCGACCTGGGTGGTTTCACCAGTGGCGCTGGTTGCCCAGACTTCGAAGGATTGCGTACTCACCACTCATCCTTTCGCCTGCGTACCCGTTGCATGTCCAGGGCACGCAGGGAGTTGAGTGGAGTGTCCGGATCAAGAAGTGGATTGATCGACTGCACCATTTTCTTATCCAGATTGAACACACGAAGTACTGCCAAGAGGTTGTCGAGGCGTGTCGAGGAAGCTCCCTGCTCCAGCCGACGAATCGTATCCTTCGAAACGGAGGCCGCGAATGCCAGCTCCTCCTGGGTTAGTCGCCGCCCGACCCGCTGCTGGCGAACGAAACTCCCCAGCTGTTCTCGTTCGCGTTGCGTCTTGTCCATGAGTTCATTGTAGTAGCGCACTTTAGCTAGTTAAAAGAGTCAAAGAAGTAAATTTGCGAGGTATTAAGATACTCGACGACGGCGGCCACTCCCCGCTACGTCAAACCGGTGCGTGGAACGAAATGGCGGCGAGAGTGAGATGAACGCCAATATTGGCACATAGCTCGCTCTCGCCGCCACAAAATCTCGTGGGGCCATAAAGAGCCCGATATACGCGATGACTCGCGGGACTCGACACGGGAGATCCCGTCAACAGGCCCCGGTCTGCCGCGGATGCCACAGCCACACCTAGTGGCGCAGCCTCTTATCCCTGCTTCTCCAGTTCCCTTGCCTCCTCGGGGGAGATGATCTCCTCGTCGCTCGGAGCCTTTACCTCCACCGGTTCACCCCAGCGCGACAGCTCCAAGGTTTGACTGCCCACACCAATCTGGGTGATGATCCGGCGCGGCAGATCGTCAGGACCAACGAAGTACCTCACTGTCACGGTGTCCCCCGCATCGGGGCCGAGGTCACCGCCCGGGTACTTCGTCGCGTCAAGAAGAAGCGTGAGTTTGGTTGTTTCCACACCATCGATGGTTTCGGCGTTCGCCTCAGATGTGAAGTTGGTGATCGCCGCCTTCATCTTCTCGGCGTCTGCCACGATGTTGAGCAAGTCGACGTCACCGAGAAACTCCTCGGCCGTGCCCGCCTCGGGCGCCGACCCATCAACCTTGACCCACTTGCCCTTGGCATAGTTGGG
This sequence comes from Ancrocorticia sp., assembly GCA_047602305.1. GTDB lineage: Bacteria > Actinomycetota > Actinomycetes > Actinomycetales > Actinomycetaceae > Ancrocorticia. The sequence goes on along the minus strand of JASGHO010000001.1, from coordinate 3,136,961 downwards.
GAGCTGCACATACGCCATGCCATCGACGGCAATGACGGACGTGCGCGTACCGTCGTTCTCGGCCGGGCCCGTCATGTGAAACGCCCTCTTCGCGGGATCAGGATCCGAGATGGCATCAGTCACGCTCGTCCGGCTCATCGTCGGGCCAGCATTCGTCATTTCCGCACGATAGGACTTCGCCTTGAGCATGGCCGCGTTGGTTCGCTCCAGATAGTTGTCCTGTGTCAGCTCAGTTGCCGTCGACGACGGCGTGGGTTCCGGCGTCCGAGACGGCTCAGGTTCTGCCGTCTCTTGCTCGGTAGGCGACTCTGAAGCAGCGGCAGTAGGCGACTGTGTGGCGCCGCCTTGGTTTCCGGATTCCTCGGAACCACAAGCGGCGAGTCCAAACGCGACAAGCAAGAGGGCTACGATCGCGGCAAGGGGACGGTAACGGCGGCTCTTCATGTCACTCCGCCCAGGTGGGGCGCTGCGGCTCACGTGCCGCCCAGAGCGCCATGCCGTCGAGGATGTCATGCTCGGAGGTGACTACCGTATCCAGTGACTTCCCGCGCTCGGCCATCCGCTGCGCCACGCGCTTGACCACTTCCTCCCACACGAGCGTGCCCGAAGCGATGACGTCCGAGCGGCCCGGATGCAGGAATCCCAGAGCGGCGCGCTCCTCCTTTGAGGAGGCAATAAACCACTCGCAGGCCTCGATGGTCTCATCGACCGTGAGCGTTGCGCCGTGAATCTTCGAAGGATCGTACTTCTCCAGGCCGATCGCCTTGGCCGTCAGCGTGGTAATGGTTCCGGCCAGGCCCACAAGACCTTCAGTGGCACCGAAATCAATGAGCTTCTCAGCCTTGTCCAGCGCAGCATTAACATCCACGCGTGCAGCCGCGACCTGCTCCGGGGTGGGCGGATCCGACACCAAGTGGCGCTCGTGCATACGCACACAGCCCACGTCCATCGAATGCTCGGAGATCACGCCGCTTCCCACGGCTCCAAGAACGAGCTCGGTAGACCCACCGCCAAGATCCACAACAATAATGGGCGAGGGCCCACCCTCCTCCATCGCAGACGAGGCGCCAGAAAAACTGGTGTTCGCTTCGTCGTCGCCGGACAACACCTGGACGGGCACACCGAGGCGCTCCAACACGCCCTGGAGGAACTCCTCGCGGTTACTGGCATCGCGAGTGGCCGAGGTGGCCGCGAAACGGATCGACTCCACGCCGTGCTCCTTGCACAGCGCCGCGTACTCGGCCGTCTTGTCCAGGGTACGCGCCAACGCCTCCGGCGCGAACTGGCCGGTGCGATCCACACCCTGCCCCAAGCGGACCACGTCCATGAGCCGAACGACGTCATCTAGCGCGCCGTCCTTACCCGGGATGTCAGCAATCAGGAGGCGGATCGAATTCGTTCCGCAGTCAATTCCAGCAACTCTCATGGATCCACCTTGTCATAGAGGTCCGACACGTTTTCGTCAGAAATTTCTTTGTCCGAGACTTCTCGCCAGAAAAGTCCGACACCTTTGGAGATCGCGCCGCTTCTGTGCGGCGGGGCAACCGCTTCTGCGCGCGATTCTACAGTCTTACGCTTCCGCGCAGTGGCAGACCGAAGGATCCCAACCAATCATCTCAAGAGCCTTGTCGCCGATCGGGCACACGCCCGGTCCCGCACTGATCGAATAACCGACCAACGCGTGCAGGCACTTCACGCGCGTGGGCATGCCACCGGCGCTAATGCCCGTAATCTCGGGGACATCGCCCAGCATGGCCCGGCGCTCCACGTAGCTCTCGTGGGCGCGGGCGTAGGCCGCACGCAATTCGTCGTTATCTGCCAACATCTCGTTGAACTCGGCCATCACGCCGTTGGCCTCCAGCCGCGAAGCCTCTCGCACCAGGTAAGGCAGGCTGAGATAGAACACCGTGGGGAAGGGCGAACCCTCGGGCAGGCGCGGAAGCGTCACCGTCACGGCAGGAGTACCGCACGCACAACGGGCGCCAACGCCCACCAGCCCGCGCGGCAACCGGTCCAGCTGCTCCGTCAGAGTCTCACGGTCACCCTCACGTAGCGGCGTGGCATTCACGGCCACCTTCGCCAGGATATCGGCACTCACCTCTGACTCAGCCAGGATCCAACCCGGACGGGCCTCCCGGGGCGCACGCACACTTTCGGTCTCACTCATAACTTTCGTCTCTCTGCCTTCACGTAGCCCTAAGGGGCTGAATTCTCGTCCTGTAACGTACCATCCGCCGAACCATCGACACCCACGGATTCCGAGGAATCCTCCTACCCTGTGGGCGTGGGAGTCATTCCCGGTATCGGGTTGTCGTCATTCGGGGGCGCATACGAACCACCCTCGTTCGGTGTGATCACCGGAGCATTGTTGGGATTATCGAACTCGGAGATACTCTGGCCCGAGATCTCGATGGAATCCCACATCGTCATGAACCACGGGGTAGCGGCACGGCGCTCACGATTGGCATCCCGAATCCGTTCCTCCAACTGCTGCTGCGCACTCCCCTTCGACGGATCATTCACCACATACAGGGTCTCACCAGGCATCACGTATCCCAGTCGCTCACGCGCCTGGGCACGCACGAACGCCTCATCCTTCCACAAGAGAAGCTCGTTCTCCAGATCCGCGTTGCGCTGCTCAAAATCGGCGAGCTCCGAACGCGCCGCCGACAACTCGCGCTGCTGCACGTAATACGTCCGCACCGTCGGAAAGACGATAATCATCGCAACAAAAGCCGTGAGGACGACGGCGAGGATCCGCAACGAGAACTTCCTTGTACCACGTCCGCCGTCGACGACGAGCTGGCGCCTGGTGGAAATTCGGTCACGCGACGATTTCCGTTCCGTGCGCTCACCACGTTGCTGCTTCGGGAGCGTATCCGGCTTTGGGCGCGCAGAAGAACGACGAAGCCTCTCACCGCCGGTGACATCCGGGCTAGCACTACTCGGAGCATTCTCCGGGCGGCTCGAACGCCACTTTCCATCACGGCTCGCGGAACGTCCCGGTGGACGGCGCGGGGAACCTGAAGGAGGGGTGCGGCGGGCATTCATGCCGACAAGTCTACTGCCCTTATCTGAAGGTCTCATGGAAGCCGCCAGATCGTGGCCGGTCCCCACCCGAAGAGGTAACGCTTTCAGGGAGAGGTCACGGCTGGTAGCCATGACCTGTCCATGATCCTGTGACCTCTTCACCCTGATAATCGGCACTGTTCCCAACGTCCGGGCCGCGGGTGAAAACGGCGCGAAAGGCAGACGTCGATGAGCGTGACACCCTCGGATATGCGTCCCTTACGTTCTTCGGTTTGGAGAGCCCACACTTTCGGCGATAAACCATGGTTAAGGCATGGGCGTAAGTGTGGTTTATCGCTTGAACCGTGGACTGTCCACAAGGGGCGAACAGAAAGGTGACGGGGCGACGCCGTCGTCGTTCATCACAACATGCAAAAGCCGGGAGTATCGATCACTCGATACTCCCGGCCCGGGACTCATAGAGCCCCATGCTTAGCCCGGACGCCGTGAGGCGACCGCCTACGCGTTAGGGATTTCAGCCCTTGAAACGCGGGAAGGCGCTGCGGCCAGCGTAGACGGCGTCATCCGACAGCTCGTCCTCGATACGCAGCAGCTGGTTGTACTTGTTGATGCGCTCGCCACGGGCGGGAGCACCGGTCTTGATCTGGCCCGAGTTGGTGGCCACTGCGAGATCCGCAATGGTGGTGTCCTCGGTCTCGCCGGAACGGTGGGAGGTCATGGTCTTGAAGCCCGCACGGTGTGCGTTCTCCACGGCCTCGAGGGTCTCGGTCAGCGAACCAATCTGGTTCACCTTGACGAGGAGGGCGTTGCCGGCCTTCTCGTCGATGCCGCGCTGAAGACGCTCGGGGTTGGTCACGTAGAGGTCGTCACCAACCAGCTGGACCTTGTCGCCGATTTCGGCGGTCAGGGCGATCCAAGCACCCCACTCGTCCTCGGACAGCGGATCCTCGATGGAGACGAGCGGGTAGTTCGCAACGAGCTCCTTGTAGTAGTTCACCATGTACTCGGTGTCGCGAGCTTCGCCTTCGAACTGGTACTTGCCATCCTTGAAGAACTCGGTGGAAGCAACGTCCAGAGCGAGAGCAACATCGGAGCCCGGCTTGTAGCCAGCCTTCTCGATGGCCTCAACGATCAGATCCAGAGCCGCAGCGTTGGAGTCCAGGTTGGGGGCAAAGCCGCCCTCATCGCCCAGACCGGTGTTCAGGCCACGATCCTTGAGGACGGCCTTGAGGGTGTGGTAAACCTCTGCACCCCAGCGCAGGGCCTCCTTGAAGGTGGGAGCGCCGATGGGGGCGATCATGAACTCCTGGATGTCAACGTTGGAATCCGCGTGGGAGCCACCGTTGAGGATGTTCATCATCGGGACGGGAAGAACGTGAGCGTTCGGGCCGCCGAGGTACTTGTACAGGGGAAGACCAGCAGACTCAGCTGCGGCCTTGGCAACGGCAAGGGAAACACCAAGAATGGCGTTGGCGCCAATCTTGCCCTTGTTCGGGGTGCCGTCGAGATCGATCAGGGTCTGATCGATGAAACGCTGATCCTCGGCATCCATGCCAACGATCTCCGGCTCAATGACCTCGGAAACGGCGGCAACGGCGTCAGCAACGCCCTTGCCCAGGTAACGATCCTTCACGCCATCGCGACGCTCGACGGCCTCAAATGCGCCGGTCGATGCGCCCGAAGGAACACCCGCGCGTGCGAAGGTGCCATCGTCAAGCAGAACCTCAACCTCAACGGTCGGGTTACCACGGGAATCGAGAATTTCGCGGGAAGCAACAGCCTCAATGCTGGCCACAGGTACTCCTTTGGTTTCAACTACACAGCCGCGGCGCGGCCATACCTGCACGGGACGAATCCCGCCGTTACCTATTGTGACCCAAAAGAGGCCTCTCCGTCAGCCTAGATCACAAGTTGGTTCAAGATTTCGCCCCAAGCGTGTCGATTTAACCCCCTGATCGGGACTTCTGTACCGAACGGAAAGAAGGAGTTTCCTTGGACTTCGTCAATTGTCCGACATGCGGGCACTTTTTTGGGAGTCTTGCGGGTGGCAGCGAGGCAAGGTATGGCGACGGGCGGACAAGGGGTTGGGCCGTGGGGCGACGGCGGCGTGGTGGCCGGGTAGTGGTTAGCGGCCGGGTGGCCGGGCACGAGGTTGGGCCGTGGGGTTGGACGAAAAGGTCAGTGGGTGTCGGCGGCGTTAGGTCGACGTCGTGGTGCAAGAGGTGACGGCGTGGCAAAGGTGCCGTGGTGAAAGAGGCGAGAGGCGACGTCGTCGTCGTTATCGCGGTGTCGTCAGGCAAACAGTAGGCCGGGCTATCCACGAAGGCCCGCGACTCTCACCGGATACACGGCAGGCAGGACACCTGTGATGAGTGTCCTGCCTGCCGAAAGTTGGTCGTGACCTATCAGCCAACCGCGGGACTGAGGCCAAGGGCCTGGAGTGAACGGTCGCGAGCGTCAACGTAGCTGAGCGGTCCCTCGTAGCCGGGGAACTCGGCGAGCGTCGACGCATAGCGCGGGCTCAGCTCAATCTTCTCATTGCTGATGGCAGCCTCCATCGCCGCCGACAACTCCTCGCCGATAGCGGGATCCTGCTGGCTCAGAGTGGCGACATAGCAGTAATTCTTGAGCGTCTCGGGAGTCTCCGCATTGAACTCGCCAATGCCGAAACCTTCCGTGCACGTCGCCAGAAGTGCGGTCTGAGCGTCAGCGGTCAGAAGATCGGAGTGAGCCTCAAGAACAGGTTCCGTGATCGCAGCAATAACCGCCCACTGCAACAGGACAGCCCTTCGCCCTTGCGTATCCACTTCGATGCTCTGAGCCATCTGCTCAAGGCTCTTTTCGCTGATTTCCTTGCCATTGACGACGGCCGCCGTACCAGGATGAGCTGAACATCCGGCCAGCAATCCCGCGGCGATCAATACTGCACCGATAGCGCGCTTCTTCGTCATTTCCCCTCATTTCCTCCAGCGTCGCGCTCCGATGAGTGGGCCGCGAAGCCAGATGAATTGCTCTCTCCATCGAAGATCATAGCTACCGCCACAACCTCCAAGCCTCGATCATCTTAACCACTAAAACTGGGAACTTGTGCATCTCGGGAAAAACAGCGTCGAAATCAGGGGCGGGGTGTGCACATTGCACAGGCCGGTGCTGATTCCGAAGCTATTTTCTAGCGCACGGGGAGTTGGTGGGTGCGGGTGTGAGATGTTGGTACCTAGCGCACGCCGATGGTCGCGAGGAACACCGAGCTGATGGCCTGCTCCACCCAGTCGAGCAGGTGCTCGCCCTCCAGCGGCTTCTGCTCGCCCATGCGCCGCCCACCAACAGTGGGCACCGGAATCATGAGCACACGAATCGCGGGCTTGAGCATCGAACCCGGATAGAGCCGCTTAAGGCGTGCCTGACGAGAATCGGGGAGCTGCACCGGGGCGAAACGGATGTTTCGCCCCGCCTGCGTCACCTCTGAGATGCCTGCTCGGCGGCACACCTCACGCAGGTGGGAGATCTTGAACAAGCGCTCGGCCTCCACCGGGATGGGACCGTAACGATCCACCAGTTCCGCTCGCACCTCGTCACGCTGCGTCTCGTCCGCGCTGGCCGCGATCTTGCCGTACACCTCCAGGCGCAGGCGCTCGGAGGGCACGTAGCTTTCGGGGAGGAAGGCGTCGATCGGGAGTTCGATGCGGACGTCGGCGGGGCCGTCGTCGTCGCTTTCCGGGGCCTGACCCCGCAACTTCGCCACCGCTTCGGACACCATCCGGACGTACAAATCGAAGCCGACGCCGGCGATCTGGCCGGACTGCTCGCCGCCCAGCATGTTTCCGGCGCCGCGGATTTCCAGGTCCTTCATGGCCACCTGGATGCCGGAGCCGAGGTCGGTGTTGGAGGCGATGGTGCGCAGGCGTTCGAGCGCCGTTTCTGTCAGGGCGCGATCCGGGTCGTAGAAGAAGTAGGAGTAGGCGCGTTCGCGGCCGCGGCCCACCCGCCCACGCAACTGATGCAGCTGCGAGAGGCCGAACTTGTCCGCGCTCTCCACGATGAGCGTGTTGGCGTTGGAGATGTCGAGGCCCGTCTCCACGATTGTGGTGCAGACGAGGATGTCGATCTCCTTCTCCCAGAACGCCTGGATGATGCCCTCCAGCTGGGACTCGCTCATCTTGCCGTGCGCCATGCCCACGCGCGCCTCGGGGATCATGTCCTGCAGGCGCTTGGCCACCTTGGACATGTCACTGACGCGGTTGTGCACGTAGAAAATCTGGCCGTCGCGCAACAGCTCGCGGCGAATCGCGGCCACGATCTGCTTGTCCTCGCGCGCGCCCACGTAGGTGAGCACCGGGTGGCGCTCCTCCGGCGGCGTGGCCAGCGTGGACATCTCGCGCACACCTGTCACCGCCATCTCCAGCGTGCGCGGGATCGGGGTGGCGGACATCGACAGCACGTCCACGCTCGGGTACATCTGCTTGAGCGTCTCCTTGTGCTCGACGCCGAAGCGCTGCTCCTCGTCGATGATCACCAGGCCGAGATCCTTGAAGCGCACGTTGCCGGTGAGCAGGCGATGCGTTCCAATGACGACGTCGACGCTGCCCTTGGCGAGACCGATGATCGTCTCCTCCGACTCGCGTTCGGACTGGAAGCGCGAGAGCTCGGCGAGGTTGACCGGGAAGCCCGAGTAGCGCTCACGGAAAGTCTCGAAGTGCTGCTGCACGAGGAGCGTGGTGGGGACAAGAACCGCCACCTGCTTGCCATCCTGGACGGCCTTGAAGGCGGCGCGCACGGCGATCTCGGTTTTGCCGTAGCCGACGTCGCCGGAAATAAGGCGGTCCATCGGGACCGGCTTCTCCATATCCGCCTTGACTTCCTCGATGGTATGCAGCTGATCGGGGGTCTCGACGTAGGCGAAAGCATCCTCCAACTCGCGCTGCCACGGAGTGTCCGGCGAGAAGGCAAAGCCCTGCGTGGCCTGGCGCTGGGCGTACAGGCGCACCAACTCCGAGGCGATTTGCTTGGTGGCAGCTTTGGCCTTGGCCTTCGTCTTCTCCCAGTCGGCGCCGCCCATCTTGTTGAGCGAAGGGGAATCGCCGCCGGAGTACTTGGAAATCTGGTCGAGCGAATCGGTGGGAACCCACAGCTGATCCGGCGGGGCGCCGCGGCGGGTGGAGGCGTACTCCACCACGATGTACTCGCGCTGGGTCTCACGATTCGTCCCAATCGCGCGCTTCTCCATCTTTACGAAGCGGCCCACACCGTGCTGCTCGTGCACAATGAAATCGCCGGGCTTGAGGGAGAGCGGGTCCACGCTCGCCTTGCGGCGGGCGGGCATCTTGCGCATGTCGCGGGTGGAGGAGCCGCCGCGGCCCATGATGTCCGCCGCGGCGTAGACGGCGAGGCGCTCGGGTTCCATGAGGAATCCAGAGGCGATCGGGGCGGCCGTCACGTAGCAGATACTCGGTTCGAGGGTGGCCGGAAGATCGTCCACGTAGAGGGCAGGGGCGCCTGCCTCTTCCAGCTGTTCACGCAGGCGGCGGCCGAGACCGGGACCCTCGACGGCGAGGACGAGGCGCCAGGAGCTCGCAGAGTACGTCTTGATATCGCGGAGTGCGTCCTCCACCTTGCCGAGGTAGCGCTGCGGTTCCTTCGCCTTGACCGAGGCGGCGAAATCGCTGGTAATGAAGCTGGAGGAGGATGTTCCGGCGGGGGTTGCGGTGAGGGTGCCGGCGGCTAGCTCCGGTGTTCCGGCGGTGAAGTCCGAGAGCCCGGAATCCCGCGCGAAGCCACCCAGGCTCCACCACGCCTGGCCGCGGCGGCGGGCCTGCTCGCGGGTCTCCGCGAGGGTGGTGAAGGATGCGGCATCCACGTTGATCGGGACCTTGCCCCCGGCTGCGGCGGCGGACCACGCCGCCGCGAGGAACTCCTCGGTGGTGGCAATGAGGGAATCCGCGCGCTGATCCACGCGCTCAGGCTCCACCAAAGTAATACGCGCATTGGCTGGGAGCGTGGCAACCACCGGGATCATCTTGCTCACCAGGGCCGGAGCCAGCGATTCCATACCTTCGGACGCGATGCCTTCAGAGATCTTGGCAAGCATGTCCGTGGCACCAGGCAACGTGGCCATAAGGTTGCGGGCGCGCTCGCGCACATCCTCGGTCAGGAGAATCTCGCGGCACGGCGGGGCGTAGACCTCACTCACCGGCTCCATCGAACGCTGATCGGCCACAGAGAAGGTGCGGATCTCGTCCACCTCATCGCCAAAGAACTCCACACGCAACGGGTGAGACTGGGTGGGCGGGAAGATATCGATGATGCCACCACGAACCGCGAACTCGCCGCGCCGCTCCACCATGTCCACACGCGAGTAGGCGGCACCGACGAGGTCCCTCTCCAGGTCCTCAATATCCACGATGTCACCCACGCGCAGGCGGACGGGCTGGAGCTCACCAAGGCCCTCGGTAATCGGTTGGAGTAGCGCGCGCACTGGCATGACCAGCACAGATAGTGGAGCGAACTCCTCCGGGTGGGCGAGACGGCGCTGCACCAGAAGCCGCTGGGCAACAGTATCCGAGCGCGGCGACAGCCGCTCATGCGGCAGCGTCTCCCAGGAAGGGAACAGCTCCACGGAGTCTCGGGGCAGGTAAGCGCGAAGAGCGCCCTGAAGTTCCTCGGCACCACGACCGGTGGCGGTCACAGCGACGTGGAGCGGTACGGACTTCGACGCGGCGCCTGATGCCTTCGAGCCCAATTCTTTCGAGTCCGATGCCCGGCCGGACGTACGCGACCTCTTACCGGACGTGGGAGAGGACGCCGTCGTCGAAACAGAACCCGACGCCAGCAACGCCAGTGCCGGAGGAACCAAGCCGCGCGGCATGGAAATATCGCGCTGCCGACCGCCGTCGGTGAGCGCTTCGGCCAGTGCGGGGTCGGAGGAAATCAGTGAGAGAAGTGGGCGCAGATCCATGAATTCCTAAAGGTCTCCAGCTTGCGGTGAGAAATGGGCGGTCGTTGGGTTGGGCTTGGACTGGGCCGTCGCGCCGTGGACGCATCGAAACTGACGGTCCAACACGCGAACGATTAACGATCCGATACGTGAACGCGTCGCTGCCGTCGTCCGGCCAACCCAATCCAGTCATTTCGACCGGAATTGCCAACTTACCCGCGCGGGCGCGCCGTGTCACGCGCGGGTTGCCGGATTCACAGGTCGGTTGCCGGATTCACGGCACGTAACGGCGTTCTGCATTCCCAAGTGGGCACCACAGCGATCTGTATGCCGTACACGGCACGGATATCGCTGTGGTGCCCAGTTAGGATTCAAAGTGCGTCATACAAGGTAAGAAAGCCCCACACTCACCCCGCGGTATGCAACCTCATCGTTGCCTTTTCCAGGCCGTTGGCCAGCACATCCTCGACCGCATCCGCAGCCTGCTCCAGCAGCACCGGCAGATCCTTGCGCTCAGCCGCAGAGAATGCCCGCAGCACGTAGTCCGCGGGATCCTGGCGGCCCGGCGGGCGTCCGATACCGAAGCGGAGACGAATGTAGTTCTTCTCCCCGAGCGACTGGCTGATCGACTTCAGCCCGTTGTGCCCACCCTCGCCGCCACCGCGCTTGAGCTTGAGCGTGCCAAAGGGAAGGTCCAACTCGTCGTGAACTACGATAAGGTTCGTGGGCTCCACGTCGAAGTAGTTGAGTAGCGCCTTGACCGGCCCACCCGACGTGTTCATGTACGAATCGGGGGTCGCGAGAATCAGCCGTTCCCCCGGATTTCCGGGCGCCAGGCCGATGCGCGCGGACATCGCGTGCGTCCGCGACGCCTTGTGCGCCGAGAGCTTGCCGCCCACCCTGCCCGCCAACACGTCGAGGACCATGTGCCCCGCGTTGTGCCGAGTCTGCGCGTATTTCTCCCCCGGATTTCCGAGGCCGACGACGGCGTACATCGCTTCCTTTCCCGGCGCCTCGCGCCCGCACTGGCCCGGTTTGTCAGGCCGATGGTGATGTTGATGGATGGGTTGGCGGCCTGTTCGCACCCGTGGTGCGGAGACCGGTTGGAGTGGCACCGTAGGGCCCGCTCGAAGCGGACCACCACAGGAACCGCTCGAAGCGGCCCCCTATGTTGTCCAGATGTGAAAAGAGTGTGGCGCCCCGAAAGGCGCCACACTACGTCATCGCTGTTGCACGTTGTTGAGGATCATTAACAACTACTCGCCACCCAGCCACGCGAGCAAACTCGCAGGCCGGAGGGCTACGCCGTCGTCGACAATACTCAACTAGCCGTGCATGCTACTGAAGTCACTCAGCAGCGGCCTCAGCCGGCTCTTCCTCGGAGCCCTCGGCGGAGATGACCACAACGACCGCGTCGGCGTCGAGCTCGCACTCGACGTCGGCTGCCAGAGCCAGATCGGCGACGGTCACGTGCTGGCCATCCTCGCGGCCGGTCACGTCAACCGTGATGACCTCGGGCAGGTGCGTGGCCGGAGCCTTGACCAGCAGGTGCTGAATCTCGATGTTGGCCATGGTGCCGGAGGCGGACTCGCCAACGAGCTCCACGGGGACCTCGACGTCAACCTTCTCGCCCTTGCTCACGCGCAGAAGATCGGCGTGAACGAGCTGGCGGGAAAGCGGGTGACGCTGAATGTCCTTGACGAGTGCCAGGATCGCTTCGCCGTCCAGTTCGATGGAAAGCAGAGCGTTGGCCTGGCCCTTGATGGCGAGGAACAGCTCGTGGGCGTCCACGGTGAAGTGGACCGGCTCGGCGCCGTGGCCGTAAACAACCGCGGGGACGCGGCCGTCCCGGCGCGCCTGGCGAGCCGAACCCTTGCCGAAGTTGGTACGTGCAACAGCGGAAAGCTTGTTGACCATAGTGGATCTCCTATCTCTGTACGATGCTCCACCAAGCGGCGGAACAATGTTGTCCTCTCAGACCGCAGGCACAGATCGCTAGGATCGACCCACCGCGTCGATAACGGAGATTCGCGGACGCGAACTCCCTCGCCGAGGCAACCCGTCCAGTGTAGCGAGGTGCTTTCTGGGGCGCCAATGGGTGGCTGAGAAAGGTGCCGCAAATCGCACGGGTTGCGTACGTCGCCGGTGACGTTGGTTGCGGCTGGGCGCCCTACCAGCGCACCAGCGTACTGCGTCGACGTACGGGTTGCGAACTTCATAGGTGTTGGCTGGCCCCACGTTCCCCTACGGAACGACGACGCCCTCCGCCACCGGTTTCTCACCGCTCACGTCATAGGCCGCCGCACGCTCGTCTCACCGCCGGACTAATCGAGAACTGCCCTTAGCGTTGGGTATCGCCGTAATAAGGGCGATACTGGGCGCTAAGGGCAGATGTCGGCGAGGAGAGAGCGAGAAGAGTTCGAGACTTCCACCCGATCGCTCACCTCATCAACAGCCGCGCGCTCACGTCCCCAGTAGCCGATCGCTCACCTCACCAGCAGCCAAACAGCTATCTCACCAGCAGCCACACTGTCAGCACAGCGCCGCCGATGCCCACCAGCCAACGCAGGACCTTCTCGGGGATAAACCGCTGAATGACCGGCGCAATATATCCACCTATGAAGGAGCCCGCACCAACGGTGAGGGCCGCCCACCACACCACCGACCCCTGGATAATGAAGAGGATTGCCGCGGACAGATTTGCCATGAGAATCATGGGCGTCTTGACGGCGAGAGCTTGGTGAACTGTCATCGGTGTGCCGAGTAGGCAGAGCGCGAAGAATGGGATACCGGCACCGGCACCGAAGTAGCCCGCGTAAGTGGTGATGGCGAGAAGTCCGAAGAGGAAGCCCCACAGCGGCAGTGTACGGTCTGCGTTGAGCCGCCGAATCATCGGGCTGGCGAGAACCAATGCGGTGCTCCCGAGAACGAGCCAGGGAACCACCGATTCAAAGGTTTTCGGGTCCAGATGGAGAAGAAGTTGTCCTCCCGCGATGCCACCAATAACTGAAACGAGAAGCTGCGGCCACAGCGGGTAGACCTTGACGTCGCGAATGATCTTGCGCGCCCCGGTCACAGATCCAAGACCGGACCCGAGTAGCGCCACCGTGTTCGAGGTGTTTGCCAGCACGGGCGGGATCCCGACGGCAAGCATCGCCGGGTAGCTCACCAGTGACGCCAGCCCCATGAGATAACCGACCGCCCCGGCAGCAATACCCGCCACAAAGAGCGCCACATATTCCCACACGTTCCCAGCCTATGCCCCTGGCCGCCGTCTTCGATGGAAGCTTGGGCGTCTCCACGATCTCACACCATCGAGAACCGCCCTTAGCGCCCAGTATCGCCGTTATAAGGGCGATACCCAACGCTAATGGCAGATGTCGGCGAAGAATGCGCCGGGATCGCGGCAACGAGAGCGCGAGAAAAATTCGAGACCTCCACCCGATCGCGAGTAACATCTGGGGTTGACGCGCGAATCCGAAGAATGGAGAACGATGAACAACCTCTTTGATCAGGATGAGGAAGTCTTCATGCTGGAGACCGACCGCCTTCTCCTGCGCGGCTGGCACGAATCCGATCTGGCCGACTGGGTGGCCATGAACGCCGACGAAGACGTGCGCCACTTCTTCCCCGACGTGCTGACTCCCGAGACCGCCATCGAACACGCCATCGCATATCAAAAAGAACTGGTCACGAACGGCTTCGGCTTGTGGGCCGTGGAGACGCGCGAGGCGATCGCCTACCTCGACTCCAACAAGCGCCCGAATCTGCTTCCGCCGAATAGCTTCATCGGGTTCATCGGCATCCACAAGATGGACGACGACGTCCCCGCGCTCACCGACGGCACGCCCGTCACCTACGAGATCGGCTGGCGCCTCGCCAAGGAAGCATGGGGTCAGGGGCTTGCCACCGAGGGGGCGAAGGTCGCCCGAGACTATGCCTTCGGGATCGAGCGATTCCCCGTTCTCGGCTCCTACACCACGGCCGAGAACGCTCCGAGCCGCCGCGTCATGGAGAAGGTGGGGCTCCGCCTCAATACCGAGTTCACCCATCCCACTCTTCCCGAGGGTTACAAGGACTGCGTCCTTTACTCGATGAGTATGAGCGACTGGTCCCGCACCCACGCCAGCGAGGACTGAGCCAAAAGTCCTTCAACGGTGGGGCTGACATAAACCGCCGTCGGAGTATGTCGAAGGGAAAGGGGTCCTCTTTCTGGCTTATTGCTCCGATACTCTGGCAGCCACCAACAATCTGACAGCCACCAAGAAGAAAGGGGCGGACCACCTCACGGCGGTCCGCCCCTTTCCTCAATTCTTACCCGAAGCCATCCGGATGACATTACCCGAAGCCATCCGGATGACATCACCCCGAGGCACTCGGACTACCTCACCCGGCGTCGCCGTCGAAAATCTTCGCAACCGAATCGTCCTCGAACACGGCGTCGATGGCCTTGGCCAGCACGGGCGCGATCGGGAGGACGGTCAGTTCGGGGAAGCGCTTGCTTTCCTCGATGGGCAGGGTGTCAGTGACGACGAGTTCCTTCATGCCGGAGGCGCGCAGGCGCTCGACAGCCGGATCGGAAAGCACACCGTGCGTCGCGGCGATGATGACGTCCTTCGCGCCAGCCTCAAGGACCACGCGCACGGCGCCGCAGATGGTTCCGGCGGTGTCGATGAGATCGTCAACGATCACGGCGGTGCGGCCCTTGACGTCGCCCACCACGCGGTTGGCGGTGGCCTGGTTGGGGCGGGTGATGTCGCGCGTCTTGTGTACGAAGGCGAGCGGAACGCCGCCGAGGCGGTTGCCCCACTGCTCGGCTACCTTGATGCGGCCGGCGTCCGGCGAAACAACCACGGTCTCGTCCGGGTCGATCTTCGTCTTGACGTACTCAACCAGCGTGGGCATGGCCCACAGGTGATCCACCGGGCCGTCGAAGAAGCCCTGTGCCTGCGCGGCGTGCAGGTCGACGCTCATGATGCGGTCCGCGCCAGCAGTGCGGAACAGATCGGCCATGAGACGAGCGGAGATGGGCTCGCGGCCCATGTGCTTCTTGTCCTGGCGTGCGTACGGGTAGTACGGCATGACAGCGGTGATGCGCTTGGCGGAGGCTCGCTTGGCGGCGTCCACCATGATGAGCTGCTCCATGATCCACTTGTTGATGGGCGCCGGGTAGGACTGCACGATGAAGACGTCCGCGCCGCGGATCGACTCGTCAAAGCGCACATAGATCTCAGAGTTGGCAAAGTCGTAGGCGGTGACGGGGAGCAACTCAATGCCCAGCTCGTCAGCGATGTGTTGTGCAAGCTCAGGATGGGCGCGGCCCGATACCAGCTTGAGTCGCTTGTCGTTGGATACTTGCATTCCTGTCATGGAAGGCTCCCTGTCAGTTTTGCCGCGCGACGGGGACTTCGCCGCTAACGTCTGAACCACCAGCGGTCACGTCGACCGCTGGGAAAACCGAAAATGGCGGGAGCGTGATTCCCGCCGGTACGACACCACCGTAGGCCACAACGTGGCTAGCTTTCGCACCAGATTCCACAAGTGTGTCCGTCAACTCACCCGGACCCACGATCGCGCCCGCTTCAATGCGGGTTGAGCCGTGCAGTGATGTGCCGGGGAGCACAACCGAGTCCGCCTCCAGGACGGCGTCGACATCAATGTAGACGGCAGCCGGATCGATGATTGAGACCCCAGCGCGCATCCACTTCTCATTGATTCGGCGCTGCATCTCGGCGCGCAGGGTGGCCAGCTGGGCAAGGTCGTTGCAGCCTTCGACGAGCCACGAATCCGTCAGTACGTAATCGCCGACGCCCTGGCCGGAGTTCGATGCGTCCGCGACCACGTCGGTCAGATACATCTCGCCCTGCGAGTTCGAGGTGCCGAGCCCTGCGAGGCTCTCGCGCAGGAACGCCGCATCAAACGCGTAGGTGGAGGTGTTAATTTCAGTGATTTCAAGCTGCTCGGGGCTTGCGTCACGATGTTCAACCACACCCACGATCGCCCCGGAATCGCCGCGCACGATACGCCCGTAACCGGTGGCATCGGGGATGTTGGTGGTCAGGACCGTCACGGCGTTGTCCCCGTGGCGCGCCAGCATTTCGGCGAGGGATTCGGTATCGAGGAGGGGAACGTCTCCTGCCATGACGACGACGGCGCCCTCCAGCTCCTTCGGCAGCACCTCCAGTCCGCACCACACGGCACGGCCGGTACCCATGATGTCGTCCTGATCCGCGATGATGACGTCCGGATCGCATTCGAGGGCGTGTGCGGCGACGGCGTCGCGCTGATGGCGAACCACCACCACGAGATGTTCCGGGTTCAGTCCGCGAGCCGCGGCGATTGCGTGCCCGAGGAGGGAGCGTCCGCACATTTTGTGGAGGACCTTGGGGAGTTCCGACTTCATGCGGGTACCAGCGCCCGCGGCCAGAACTACAACTGCTGCCGGGCGAGTCACCTGCACGGTGGACCCCTCTCTCTTATTTGAGATACGCCTACACAACGTCCGCGTTCAACGCGGCCTGGCTCCGCCTCCAGGGCTCGAACCTGGACTAAAGGTTCCAAAGACCTCTGTGCTGCCATTACACCAAGGCGGATTGGTGAACGGAATGATTCTAGCGGCGAATCGTCAACTGTCATAATGGATTCCATGAATGAAGACGCACCCCTGAATCACATTTCCGCGCCCAAGCGGGTGCGCATGACGCGTGCCCAGCGCCGCGAGCAACTCATCGGTATCGCCCGCGAACTTTTCGGCGCGAAGGGCTATGACGCCGTCTCGATCGAGGAGATCGCCTCCGCGGCCGAGGTATCAAAGCCGGTGGTATATGAGCATTTTGGCGGGAAAGAGGGCCTCTACCAAGTCATCGTGGACCGCGAGATCACTGTCCTGTCCGACATGCTTTCGTCCCAGATGAAGCCCGGTCTACACCCGCGCGAGATGCTCGAGCACATCGTTCTCTCGCTCCTTGACTACATTGAAGCGAACGCGGACGGTTTCCGTCTGCTGTCGCATCAGTCACCCACCGCGCTCTCGGGAGGGACGTTCACCACAATCATCGCCGATGTTGCGGAACAGGTGGCCGACCTCCTCGCCCCGGTCCTCAAGGAGCAGGGTCTGGATCCGGAGGACGCCCCGATCTACGGCCAGCTTCTCGCGGGCGCCATCGGCCGCATCGGCCAGTGGTGGGTGGAGGAGCGCGCGCCCTCCAAGGAGGAGACAGCCGCCCACGTCATCAACCTGCTGTGGATGGGCCTGCGCGGGATGGAGCGCGACCCCCGCCTCGTCTCGCTCACCCCCGACGAGGATTGATCCAGAGACCGCGCGAGGGCCCGGAGAACAGCTGATCTGTTCTTCGGGCCCTCGCGTTGTATGGGGGTTGGGTGACGATAGAGATCACGTCAATAGGTCTTGGCCTACTGTGGATGTCACGGAATCTTGCCTGGCGGTGTGAGGACTTCGTCCTCTAACAACTTCCTCATCCTCACCATCGAGTGCAAGCACTCGTGGTTTCGGATTTCGTCGTTGTGTCCACTCACCGGCACCACCAGTGCCGGACTCGTCGTCCGCCTTGCCAGTCAAGCCCCGCACCATCCTCGCGACGGCCGAACCTATTGACGCAATCTCTTGGTCGACGACGACGTCCGGCGCTCGCCTACAACCGTGTCACCTTCGCCAGCATCATCCGACGATGTCGGTGGCCTTCATGCGTGCCTCGGAGGCCGCAACATCCGTCAGTTCTTCTTCCGCTGCCAGCTCGGCGGCGATGCGGGCGCGGTAGTTCTCCTTCTCGCGAGCTACACGCTTCTCGTCCCAGCCGAGAACCGACGCGGCGATCTCCGCCACCTCATCCACCGCGGCACCGCCACGGTCGCGGGCCTCGGAGTTGAGGCGGACGCGCGCCACGAAGATGTCCTCCAGGTGCTGGGCACCTTCCACCGCGCAGGCACGATGAACTTCAGCGCGTAGGAACTGCGGTGCTGCCTTGAGCGGAGCACCCAGGCTCGCATCCTCGTCAATGGTGGCCAGCAGGTCCGTCACCTCGGCGCCGTAGCGCGAGAGCAGGTGCTTCATGCGGTCGGCGTCGAAGCCGTACTTCGCACCCAACTGGGCGGAGCGGTTCGTCGTCGCCTCATATCCGGCGGCACCCATGAGTGGAAGGCGGTTCGTCACGGAGGGCTTCTTGGCGGCCAACTCCTTGCCGAGCGCGAAGTCCACGGCGTCCTCGGCCATGACTCGGTAGGTGGTGAGCTTGCCGCCCGCGATCGCTACCATGCCCGGAATCACCTCGGTAACGGTGTGCTCGCGCGACACCTTGGTGGACTTCGACTCGTCCAGAACCTTCGGCTGCAGCAGCGGGCGCAGGCCCGCGTAAGTGCCGATGATGTCGTCGCGGGTCAGCGGCTTCTCCAGCACTTCGTTGGCGTGCTCGAGGACGTAATCGATGTCCTTCGAGGTGGGTACCGGATGCTTGAGCTGCTCGTGCCAGGCAGTATCCGTGGTTCCGATAACCCAGTAGTGCTGCCACGGAATGATGAAGAGCACCGACTTCTCGGTGCGCAGGAACATGCCCGTCTGGGCCTTGAGGCGCTCGCGCGGGATGACGATGTGGATGCCCTTGGAAGCGAGCACCTTGAGGCCGCCGGTGCCGCCAGCCATGTCCTGGGTCTCTTCCGTCCAGATGCCGGTAGCGTTGATGAGGCGCTTGGCCTTGACGGTGAATTCCTCGCCGGTCTCCAGGTCAACAGCCTTGACGCCGGTGGCGCGGCCGCGTTCGTCCTTGAGGATCTCGGTCATGCGCACGCGGCTCGCTGCCTGCGCGCCGTACTTCACGGCGGTACGAATCAGGGTGATGACAAGGCGGGCGTCGTCCACGCGCGCGTCGTAGAACTCGATGGCGCCGGTGAGGGCCGACTTCTTCACCTCGGGGAAGCGCTTGAGAGCGCCCTTCTTGGACAGGTGCTTCTGGATCGGCACGGTCTTGCGCCCACCGGCACCGATCACCGCGAGCGCGTCATACATACCCACGCCCACCGCCGAGTAGGTGCGCTCAATGACGGGCATCTTCAGCGGCCACAGGAACGGCTGGGCCGACACCAGGTGAGGGGCAATGGTGGTGAGCAGGCGCCCACGCTCCGTGAGTGCTTCAGCCACCAGCTTGAAATCAAGGTTGTACAGGTAGCGCAGGCCACCATGAACGAGGCGCGACGATCGCGACGACGTACCGGAGGCCCAGTCCTGCCCTTCAATAACGGCGGTGGTCAATCCGCGTGAAGCGGCATCCAGGGCGATACCCGCGCCGGTGACACCACCACCGATTACGAGAACGTCAAAAGTTGTATCCCGCATGGCCTGAAGCGATGCGGTTCGCTGCGTTGGAGACAGAACTGACATGAGTGGTCCTTTGCTGTAAGGCTGACACTCCCCCACGCGCGCCGACACGACTCCACCATCGAACGCGCGCGTATCCTTATTGCTTGACACAGTGAAATTCGCAGGAACACACCCCAACATTGGGGCGCTCTGTTCCCACAATCAACACGTCTTGAAGTATATAACGGCAGGTGGCGCCCCATGCCCGGTTGGGCATCCTTGCGCCACGAATTCCGTGGAAAAGAATTCGTGCACGGCGCTCACGTCAACCACGCAACCCACGTCCTGGCGAGAACTCCCCGGCACGTGAGCACAATCCGTCGTCGTTCTAAAACAAGTCTTCTGATAAAGTGATATCACAATTTCACCGAACAAGGAGGAACCGATGCTACGCATCGATGCACTCAACAAGTCTTTCGGTAGTCTCAAAGCTCTCGACAACCTCAATTTCCACGTAAACCCCGGCGAGATCTTCGGATTCGTGGGATCCAACGGCGCCGGCAAGACAACCGCCATGCGCATCATGCTGGGAGTGATGTCCGCCGATTCCGGCACCGTCACGTGGAATGGGACGCCCCTCGACTTCGAAACGCGCCGCGAAATCGGCTACATGCCATCCGAGCGCGGGCTGTACCCGAGGATGGCTGTCGGGGCGCAGCTGGAATACCTCGCCCGTCTGCACGGACTCGACAAGGCGAGCGCACACGACCGGATGGAGTACTGGACCGAGCGGCTCGGCCTCGCCTGGCGCCGCGCGGACAACGTCCAGAAACTCTCCCTCGGAAACCAGCAGCGCGTGCAGCTCGCCGCGGCCCTCGTCCACGACCCGAAGATGTTGGTCCTGGACGAGCCGTTCTCCGGGTTGGATCCGACCGCCGTGGACGTCATGAGCCGCGTGCTGCGCGAGACCGCAGATACCGGGGCGCCCGTGGTGTTCTCCTCGCACCAGCTTGATCTGGTCGAGAGGTTGTGTGATCGCGTCGGCATCATTTCTCAGGGTCACATGGTGGCCGAAGGGACCGTCAACGAGCTGCGCTCCACCGAGCACCAGCAGTTCGCCATCGCGGTGGGCAGTGACCCTCAGTCAGTGCAGCAGGCGTTGTTGCCGCTCGGCATCACGCTGGCCGCCGACCCGTTGGAGGGCACCGCAGAGGCGCCCCGCCGCGAGGGCATCACACGGCTGGTCTTCACCCAGCCGGTTGGTATTTCGGACCAGGAGATCCTGCGCGCCGCCGTCACTGCGGGTCCCGTACACGAGTTCGCGCCGCGCCGCCCGCACCTGTCCGAGTTGTTCAACAACGTCGTCGTCACTCCTGCCGACGAGGACGGACCCGAGAACAAACCCAAAAAGAAGGGCCTCTTCTCCTTCGGCAAGAAAGGAGCGAAGTGATGCTAGGTCTCGTCATTAAACGGGAGTTCAGCACGTTGCTGGGCTCGAAAGCCATGAAGATCTCCACCACCGTACTGGTCCTGCTGTTCCTGGTGGCCGGACTCGTTGGTCGTTTCTTGTTGAACGACGACGACGCCGACTCGGGTGGGCCGCAGGGCATGCTGATCGGTGTCACCACCGAAGCCGTGCCACTCATCCCCTACCTTGACTTGGCCCCCTATGACGACGTGACCGAGATCGGTGACGCCAATCCGCGCGAGGCCTACAATGCCGAGGGCGCAGACTTCGATGCCATCATCTCGGGCGACCCTGAAAGCCCCGTCATTTCCTCAGGTAACCAGGACACTCCGGTGCGAGAAATCGCAGTGCTGGCAGCCACCGAATACCTGGTGGACCAAAACGGGGCACTCACGCCACAGCTCTCGAAACAGCTACACGCCGTCACCGAGATCCGCGTGGTGGACGTGACTGAGAACGCCATCAACGACAACCCGATCGGATATGGCGTGGGTATGATCTCGGTTGTCATCCTCATGATGATCACCATCATGGGCGTTTCCACACTCTCTGCCGGAGTGGTGGAGGAGAAGTCGAGCCGAGTGGTGGAGATTCTCCTGACCACCGTTCGCCCGCGAACGCTGCTGCTGGGCAAGATCCTCGGTATCGGATCAGCAATGCTCGTCATCTTCATCATCTACATTGCTGGCATATTCGGTGGGCTGTGGATTTCCGGACTGCTCGAAGGCGCAGGCGTTGTTCTTGATGCTCTGGGCGCCCTCGGCGTGTGGGGTTACATCCCGATGGTCCTCATGTGGATCGTTCTCGGATACTTCACCTTCGCGGCGATCACCGGCGGACTCTCGGCCACCGTGTCGCGCCAGGAGGATCTGGGAGCCGTACAGACCCCCATCATCTTCATGCAGATGATCCCCATGTACGTGGCGATGTACCTGGTTCCCTTCCTCCCCGACGCAACGATCACCAAGGTCCTCTCCTACATCCCCGCCTTCTCGCCCTACCTCATGCCGATGCGCACAGCAATCGGTGACGTGCCACTGTGGGAGCAGGGGCTGGCCGTGGGATTGTCGCTTATCGCAATCCCGCTGCTGGGAGCGCTGGCCGGAAAGATCTACGAGCGGTCCATCCTCCACGTGGGCGAGCGAGTCAAGCTCACGAAGGTGTTCTCCAGGTCCGCGTGAGTGGTGGAACTGCTTGCGCGAGGACGGCAGAAGGACTCGCGTGAGCGGTTCCCAAATCCGCGCAAGTGCAGCAGGTCAGTCTCCGTAAGCAGTGGCCTGCGTGAGCCTGGGCCCACGCAGGCAGCGGTAAGAAACTCCGCTAACCTCTTGCTTCGCAACACGTAGAACCCCAACAATTGTGAGTTCTCAAACCCAACAATGCGGCGCCCGCCGGTCGGAAAATTCCAACCGGCGGGCGTTTCGCTTTCCTCACTGGGCATGAGTTTCTACGCGGACACCAGTCCCTCACTGGGCACCAGTCCCTCACTGGGCTCCACAGCGATGTCCGTGTACGGCACGGACATCGCTGTGGAGCCCATTTAGAATTTCACGCTGCTCAGTAAACCTCGCCAAACCAGCGCCCGCGGTCTCCAAATTCATGTAGCACACCGTTAATCCAACGCTGTCCTGTGACCGCCGCTCCGTTGGAGTCGCAATAGAACCAAGAAGAATCGTTGTAGAGCCAGCCAACGTGCATTTCACCGTTCTGATGGAAGAAGTACCTCTTACCGCCGATCGGCACCCAACCAATATGCATATGTCCGCTAGGGTCTAGGTAATACCACTTGCCGGAGAGCTGGAGCCAACCGGTACGCATCGCACCATCATTACCCAAGTAATACCAGGAACCAGAACCATCCTTCTGCCAGCCCTTCGCCATGGCCCCGTCTCCCTTGAGGAAGTACCACTTTCCTCCATTCCGGAGCCAACCGGTCACCATAATGCCTTCTTTGTCGAGGTAATACCAGGTACCGCGATCATTCAACCAGCCAGTATGCCTAACTCCGCCCTTGACATAAAAGGCCCAGTCCACCATGCCTTCAGTCACCCAGCCGATCTTGACTCGCAGAGTCACGTCGACCTTGCTCTTGAACGCTCCAGCCTCAACGAAAACACCTAAGGCAGAGTCGAAACTGGGAGCCGTGCCGCGCCAGGCATACCAATCGGAGAACACTCCCTCCTTGGTACTCAATACGAACTGCACCCTGTATTCTCCAGTGTCCAGTCCAGTCACCATGTACCTACCATCGGCAAATGGAGTAGCACGTCCAGCAACTTTTTGGGACTTGTCAAAGGCAATAACTTCAACCTGCTCAGGAGAAGTTCCCTTGGGTATCGTTACCTTGCCGGAAATACCGCCACCGCGTACCAACACGCCATCAATACCTGAGGTATTCTCGCCCGCAACGACGGAGACAAGCTCGCTGTTAGCCATATCCGGCGAGTTTCTCCACCAATATGGAAGTACCCCCAATTCGGAGGATACAAACCTCACTCTGTAGTTCCCAGTTCCCAGCCCTCCAACGGTGTAGGAACCGTCACTCGCAACAGAAACCCGCTTCTCCCACGGCCAGGTCTCAGCAACCTCGACGGAGTTGTTGACAATCACAACAGCCTGCTTGGGTTCCATTCCCGGAGGAAGAGTCAGCTTGCCCGAAACTGACCCTCCCTTGGTCAAGGAAATATTAATATTCGAAGCATCTTTGCCCGACTTTACAGTCACCCATCTTGCAGATTCTTTGTCCTGAGCGCCCTTCCACCACTGAGGCGCCACATCTGCCTTGCCCGAGAAGAACCTCATTCGATATTTCCCCGGAGACAGCCCATCTACTTTATACGTCCCATCAGAACTAGTGATGTAAAAGAACTGCAGTGAGCCAGCCTCATTCCAAATATCAATGCTGATATTTGCAGGATCTACACCTACAGGTACCGTCACTCTGCCAGAGAACGAGCCCGGCTGAACATCCGACGCTACTTCGGCCGTCTCCGAACCTTCTGCCGGCGAGACTCTCACATTCGAACGAGCACCATCCGTGAGCTCTGAGACTATAGAGTCCGCGCCATCGCCATCGCCATCGCCATCGCCATCGCCATCGCCATCGCCATCAAATTCTCCACCAACACCAGCTCCCTCGAGCTCAGGTTTTGCAGTCTGATCCAGCTCGACCACTTCAGGCGCCTGTGCAAGGAAACCAGATTCCTCGCCAACTCCGTCAGCAGAGACCTCAATCTCCCCCGTCACCAACGCCGATTCGTCAGCGCCGGCGGGGTGCTCCTGCGCCACCGCAATCGATGGCAGCGCCACCACCATCCCGAGTACCAACACAAAAGCGCCGAACAGCGCCACCAGCACCTTCCAAGGACTTCTCACATCTACCACAATGGCCTCCCGCTAATTTCACGTTGCCCCAAGGCGTAGTTCAATTACTAACGCCCGGTTCCCATGACCGTAGCAAGCCCTTCCGACAACATTTGGGAGATTGTGATCCCGACATCGAGACTTCTCCCTACCGCGACAGCACAACATCGTGCCATGTGGGAATAAGGTCCCGAGAGCAGCGAGCCATAATCAGGATAAAAAGGCCCACTTTCCTCACTGGGCATGAGTTTCTACGCGGACACCAGTCCCTAACTGGGCACGAGAGCGATGTCCGTGCCGTACACGGCACGCAGCTCGCTGTGGTGCCCACTTAGGATTTCACCCAGCTCAGCTTTCGCGTTCGAAGTGGGAAAGAAGTTCGCGCAGGCGGTCGGCGAGCTGGCGCTGCGACTCCCGATCCATGTCCTTCAATTGGCGGCGCTCCACGTCCAGCAGATCCGCCATCGACGCATCCACCACATCCAGCCCCTTTTGGGTAATCTGCACGTGCACCACCCGGCGGTCGGAGATATCCGGAAGCCTCATGGCAAATCCGTGCGCGACCATCCGGTCGATTCGATTGGTGACCGTTCCCGAAGACACCAGCGTCTCCTGCATGAGCCGCCCGGCCGTCAACTGATACGGGAAGCCCTGGCGCCGCAGCGCCGAGAGCATCTCGAACTCCCACGGTTCGATGTTGTGCCGGGCAAACGTCTGGCGCCGCATCCGGTCAATGTGCCGCTCCAGGCGGAGAAGACGGGAGAACACCGCGAGCGGCTCTGGATCGAAGTCCAGTCGCTCGCGCCCCCATGCCGCAACAATGCCATCGACCTCATCGCGCAATCCGTCCGTAGTAGTCATAGGGCAAGATTACTCGACATCAAGATAGTTTCCGCAAGAAGTTGCGGAATCTTGCTCGGATGCGTCGTCGTCGACGCTGGAAATAGGGCCCGAATACGCTCATGCCACCCTTCCGGCTAAGATATCCGGGTACGGCCAGCTGCGCCGTCACCACCGACGTGAGGAGATTTGCGGTCGTGGCCAATTTGCCTGAACTACGAGGTTGCATCGATGGGTCCAGTCCCAGCGTGCAGGCTCTGATTGTTCGCGTTCGCGCGCTTGACTCCTCCGCGAGTGCCGACCTGCTGTCGCTGGCTCCGCAGCCGTCGGGGCTGCTCACGTGGCTGGGTGCGCAACAGCAGGTGGTCGGTTGGGGTGAGGCCGCGTGCATCGAAGTGCAGGGCGATCACGCCATTCGCGAGGCTTCCGCACAGTGGAACGCGCTGGTCGCGGCGGCTCAGGTCACCAACGATTCGCCCTACGAGTGGGCTTCTCGCGCGCCTTTCGCGCTGGGTTCCTTCGGTTTCGCCGCGGACACCCCGGGGTTCCTCATCGTTCCGGCTGTCGCGCTGGTGCGGCGGGGAGATGAGGCTGTTGTTGTAACGACGACGGCGTCCGGTCACGATTCCGCCACCGGCTCCGGTACGTTGGGTGGCACCTTCGACTCGCCTTCGGATTCTCGCGGCGCGGATCCCAACTCAACTCGCGGCTCCGACTCCACGACCATCTTCCCGTCGTCGTCCCTCGGCAAACCGGTTCCTGTCAGCAGACCGAGCGCGATGTTCACCAAACCCGGGCGCATGACCCAGGGGCAGTGGCGCACGGCTGTCAACGAACTCATTGCCTCGTTGAATGAGGGGGCGGCGTCCAAGGTGGTTCTCACCCGCGACATCGTCGTCTCCTCGGACACCCCCATTGACGAGCGTTTTCTCGCGGCGCGGTTGCGCCAGCTCTATCCCTCCACGTGGGTCTTTGCGGTCAATGGACTCATCGGCGCGACGCCCGAGATGCTCGCGGCGCTGGACTCAGGTGTGGTCACGTCTCGGGTTCTGGCCGGAACTGCCGCTCCCAACAACGGCACGGATCTTTTCTCCTCCATGAAGAATCGCACGGAACATCACTTTGCGGTCGAATCGGTGGCGCGCGCGCTCGCTCCGCTCGCGGAGAGCCTCGACGTTCCCACCGAGCCCTTCCTTCTCAGGCTGCCCAACGTCACCCATCTCGCCACCGAGGTGACCGCTCACGTTCCCGGGTCCAACGTTCTCGACATCGTTGGCGCCTTGCACCCCACCGCCGCCGTGTGCGGCACGCCCACCAAACTTGCCTTTGACCTGCTGGAACGGCTCGAAGGAACCGAGCGTGGGCGCTACACCGGGCCCGTCGGATGGGTGGACGGAACCGGGGCTGGCGAGTTCGGAATCGCGCTGCGCTGCGGCCAACTCTCTCCCGATCATCTCGACATCCGGGTGTTTGCCGGCGGCGGGATCATGCCAGATTCCATCCCCGGCGTGGAGCTCGCGGAGACGCACGCGAAGATGCGTCCGGTGCTCGATGCTCTGGGTTTGGACGATTCTGACGACACCTCCTTGGAAGGCGCAGAGCTTTAGCCCTCGCGTCCGTCCGAACGGGCATCGTGATCACCATCGGCGCCAGCATCCGGACCACTCACATCCGAAACGTGAGAGGTACTCGGGGCGGTGTCGCCGTCGTCGATCCTCACGCTGAAATCCAGGAGCTCCGGCGAACGTGAGGCCGCGAGTGCCCACTCAACTCGTTCGGAATAATACGAGTTCATGTTGCGCGAATCGAATCGTGCAACGAGCGGACGCAGCCGGGACAGTACCCAGCCGTGCAACTCGGCGACGGTTCCCTGCCCTACCCCCGCCAATCCTGTGGGAAGGCCGCCATGGTCCATGTTCGTGGACAACGCCGCCAACACACCCAACCAGAATCCCATCTGCGCGCGCGGGTTGCCCGCGTCGGTGAGCAGTGTGACGTAATCGTTGCGCAGAGCGTGCAGTGCCATCTCGACGTGCCCGCCGCGCCCCAACATCTCCACGCTTCGGCCAAGATTGATCACCAGTTCTCCGGGGTCCCCATTGTAGGTGGCCAACGCGCGGCGGTAGTGAATGACGGCGTCGCATGGCAAACCCGCCATGAGCGCCGCGTACGCAAGGTTGAAGTGGGTACCGGCGGGTTCCACAGAGCATGTGAACTGCTGCGTGCGCCCCAGCTCCAACGCTTCATCGTAGCGTTGCTCAGCCACCAGGAAATCAACTTGGCTGCCGATGGTGCAAGCTTTGCAGTCGCTGAACAGGTCCTGCGGGGTCGTGATCCACGTACGCCACCAATCGTCGGCGTCCCTATCCCCCACGCGGCGGACCCAGTTGAAGCGCGACACCACAACTGCCGACAAACCGCGCCCTTGCAGGACAAAACGGCGTTCCATATCGTCCAGGAAAGCCTCCCCCTGCGCCCGCGAGATCTGCGGATAATCGGCCAGTGCGTCCGCGATCCACTTGTATTGCCAGAACAACACGTAGGTGTCCCGATCGTCGAAGAGCTCGGGGCTCTCATCCCACAGTCGCAGCGCTTTGGAGAAAACGACGAACGCCTGATCGCTGCGGCTGTCGTGCACATAGGCTGACACCAGTTCCAACAGTGCCCAGGCGAGTACATCCCTGGCGCCCTCCGCTTCGACCCGGCGCACCACCGATTCCGAGGCGGCAGTTCGCGCGGGTCCGTGAGGCATCGCGGCGATGGAATTGAGTTCTTGCATGAAGTTCATGGGGTCTCCCGGTTCGGGGAAAGTGAGTGGTCGAGGAGGGTGTCGAGGGCTTCGGTGAGCGCGGCGGACTCTCGCGCACGCAGCCCCTCGCCCGCCGACATCACCGCGGAGAGATACACGGCGGTGAGCCCCGCTCCGAACACCTCGGAGTCCGGAGCCGTGAGCAACCTGGAGACGAGCGGGGAATCATCATTGAGCACAAGGGTGCGACTGCGGCGTTCGGGGGCGGCCGCGAAGGCGTCAAGCAGTCCGCCCCAACGCTCCGGAGCGGCCTCACGCTCCTGATCCAGCTCACGACGGCGCTCTCCCTCCGACTCGCGCAGCAGCATTGCCGGCACGTTGTCCGGAGCGAATCCCCGCACGATCACCTCGCAATCATGCGGTTCCATGAGCTGGCGCGCTGCGCTCCTCCCGGCCGCTAGCTCCAGTTCACGCTCCCAGCTCGGCTCGCGCAGAATCTGCACCAGATCGTCGCTGGCCAACTCGCGCACCGTCATTCCCGGCCTTCGACTGAGGGTTTCGAGCAGCTGCGCATCGTACACATATCCGGCATTCACGACGACGACGCCCTGCGCCCGGGCCACCGCCGCCACACTCCGGAAGGCCTCCGTCGTAGAGGTGTAGAGGATCCCGTCAGCGTTGAGTTCGGCGAGGGTATGGGTGCCATCGGTGGTTTCGTAAGGCAGGATCTCAGCAACGAGATCCAGCAGATCAGCGTCTGTCAGCGCCAATGCGCGCAACGCGAGGTGATGAGTGGAAATGAATCGGCGCGCCAGCGCAGTGGGCTGCCGCAGATTCTCCCACACCCATTGTTTGATGCGGTCAGCGAGAGCGTTGCGTACCCAGAGCAGCATCTCGTCGTCGTGCAATTGCTCGCGCGAGGCCGTGGGAGAAAGAGTGTCCGTATTGAGCACGGCGCGAGCAAAGAATGCCCATTCCGGCAGGAGCTGATCGATGCGCGGCCCAAGCAGCATGCGTTTCACGTAGACACGGTGTTGCCCCGATCCTGGCGAAACGGCCTGCGGAAGAATAAAAGCCACGCCTGAGACTCCCACAGCAGGGAGATTCAGGTCGATGTAACCAAGTGGTGTAAATCTGAAGGTCTTTTCGCAATAGGCCGTCAGTGCGCGCGGGTCGTTCGCGTGCGTGCGCCAGGGAAGCTCCGGCTCTGTGAGTCGACGCCACTCCTTCGTTCCATCCGGAAGCACAACCTCCACGGACACATCCACCGGGAGCAGTGAGCCATACTCCTGTGCCAAGCCCACGACAGTCTCGGGTTCGAGCCAATGAGCCGAATCCGGACGGGCCACAAGGTGAACGGTGGTGCCGATTTCCCGCTCTGCCTCGGGTTCTTCGGTGACGTCAAAAGTGCCGTCCGAGTGCCCTACCCACGAGATGGGAACGGCACCGGGCCGAACGGAGCAAGACCGTACCTCGATGTGTTCAGCCACCATGAAGGCGGCAAGCAATCCGATACCAAACTGCCCGATAAACTCCGCTCGCCCTTCACCAAGCAAGGTGTCACGCTTCGAGGAGCGCCCGATGGTGGCAAGCAGATCCGCCGCCTCGTCGGCAGTGAGCCCAGATCCCGTATCCCTGAATTCGAGCGTGGGGAGGCCATCACCGCTTACCCCACAACGCAGCCTGATGCGCGCCGGAGCACCGGGATCTATCGCGTTACGCGCTGCCAGCGCATCCACACCGTTCTGCAGCAGTTCACGCAGGTAGACCTGTGGCCCCGAATAAAGGTGGCGTGACAGAAGATCAACCATGCCAGAAAGATCAACCTGGAACCTATGTGTCATGTGGATTCCGATACTCCTCGCCAACGTTGAACGGGTGCATGGCCAGTAAACGGGTGCATGGTCAGTATATGCGGCGGCATGTGAGAGGTGTCGGGCAATCTTTCACGGCGAAGTGTTGAGCCCATAATGTCCGCGCCCGCAGGTAGATACAGGTCTCAAACACTGAAACCTAGTTGGATTAGGTGAATTAGATCCGTAACCTAAAACTTACTGGTGCCCGCATACTCACCCATGCCTACACCACGACCTCAGCCCACCCATTACGCAAGGATCATTCATGGCTCTGCCACGTTTCACCAAGATCGCCGCCGGCCTCGCGGCCGCCGCTCTGACCCTCTCCGCCTGCGGTTCCAACAACTCCGACAGCTCGGGCTCCACCGATTCCGCCTCGTCAGGAAGCGCCGCAGCCGGCCGCACCGTCGAGCAGATTCAGGAAGACGGCACCATTCGCATCGGCGTCTTCTCGGACAAGGCCCCCTTCGGCTCCGTCGATTCCTCCGGCGAGTACGCTGGCTATGACATCGAGTACGGCAAGCGCATCGGCGAGGACTTGGGCGTTGAGGTCGAATGGGTTCCGGTGGAAGCCGCTGCCCGCGTCGAGTTCCTCGAATCGGACAAGGTGGACGTCATCCTCGCCAACTTCACCGTGACGCCCGAACGCGCCGAGAAGGTTGATTTCGTCAACCCATACATGCAGGTATCGCTCGGCGTGGTCAGCCCGGACAAGGCGCTCATCACCTCCGCCGACCAGTTCGAGGGCAAGAAGCTCCTCATCGTACGCGGCACCACCGCCGAGTCCTACCTGGACGCCAACTACCCGGACGCCGACATTCAGAAGTACGAGCAGTACACCGAAGTCACCAGCGCCCTGCTGGATGGCCGTGGCGACGCCTGGCTGACCGACAACACCGAGGCTCTCGCCTGGGCCAAGTCCAATCCCGGCTTCACCACCGGAATCACCTCGCTCGGCGACCCGGACACCATTGCCGCCGCGGTGAAGAAGGGCAACACTTCGCTGCTCGACTGGCTCAACAACGAGCTCACCGAGCTGGCACCGGAGAACTTCTTCCACAACGCCTACGAGAAGACGCTCAAGCCCGTCTACGGCGAGGATGTCAACCCTGACGAACTCGTCGTTGAAGGCGGAGTCGTTAAGAAGTAACGCTTGAGAATCATGGCAGTTGCCCACCGTTGCCCCGCGCGCGGTGGGCAACTGCCATGTCGTGGGCGCGCTCTCTAAGCCCGTCGAAAAATGGGCAGCGCCAGGCGCTCGCCTACGCCCGCGTCTCACGTCCGAACTCCTCGTGTCCCAGAAACGGCACCCATGAACTTTGACCTCATCGCAGAGTATGTTCCTCTCTACATCGACGCCACCTGGCTGACCCTGCGCATCGCCGCCTTCGGGATCGTCTATTCGCTGGTCCTGGGCTTGTTCTGTGCGCTCGTCCAGTATCTTCGCGTACCGGTGGCGCGCGCCGTCGTCGGCCTCTTTATCGAACTCTCCCGCAACACGCCGCTGCTGGTGCAACTCTTTTTCATCTACTTCGGCCTGCCCAAACTCGGGATCGTGTGGTCCTCGGAACTGTGCGCGATCATCGGTCTGACGTTCCTGGGCGGCTCGTACATGGCCGAGGCGTTCCGCTCGGGAATCGACGCGGTGGACAAGATTCAGATGGAGTCGGCGCTGAGTTTGGGAATGACGACGTCGACCGCGATCCGGTACGTCCTCCTCCCCCAGGCGCTCGCGACCGCCCTGCCCGGCATCACCGCGAACATCATTTTCCTCATCAAGGAGACGTCTGTGGTGTCCATCATCGCGCTGCCGGACCTGATGTTCGTCACCAAGGACATCATCGGCTCCGACTACAACACGTGGTACGCGCTCGGGCTGCTGGTGGTGTTCTACATGATCATTCTGCTGCCGATCTCGCTGATCGCGGCACGCATCGAGAGGAGGATGCGCCATGCAGGATTTGGGAATTAGCGTCCTGTTCGAAGGGCAGAACTTCGTCCGTCTGCTCGGCGGGCTGTGGGTGACAATCCGTATCGCCGGGCTCTCGCTGCTCTTCGGCGGAATTCTCGGGGTCTTCGTGGGTATCGCGATGATGTCGAAGAACCGGGTAGTGCGTTGGGTGATGCGCTTCTACCTGGAGTTCATCCGCATCATGCCGCAGCTGGTGCTGCTCTTCATCGTGTTCTTCGGGCTCTCGCGCAGCGCAGGGATCAATCTCAGCGGCGAGGTGTCTGCCGTGGTGGTGTTCTCGCTGTGGGGCGCCGCCGAAATGGGCGACCTGGTGCGTGGGGCGTTGTCCTCAATTCCGGCGCATCAGTATCAAAGCGGGGCGGCGCTGGGGTTATCGGTGCCGCAGCAGTACCGCTACATCATCCTGCCGCAGACCATCCGGCGGCTGGCACCGCTCTCCATCAACCTGGCGACGCGCATGATCAAAACCACCACGTTGGTGGCGCTCATCGGGGTGGTCGAGGCGCTCAAGGTGGGCCAGCAAATCATCGACGCCAACCGTTTCGAAGTACCGGACGCTGCGCTGTGGATCTACGGCGTCATTTTCCTGCTCTACTTCATCATCTGCTACCCGCTGGCACTCGCCGCGCGCAGGTTGGAGAAGAAGTGGGCGGCTTAGGTGGCGGGGTTGCGGACGCTGGCGGGGTTGCGGACGCTGGCGGGGCGACGTCGTCGTCGAAAACTGCCCTTAGTGCTGGATATCGCCCTCGTACGGGCGATATCCAGCACTAAGGGCAGATGTCGATGAGTTGAAGCGAGCAATGACGAGAGCAATGACGAAACCAGGGAGGTTTCAATGAAGGATTTCACGGTTCTGGAGTTGCAGGACGTTGTGAAGATTTACGACGGCGACCGCCTGGTCCTGGACAAGGTGAGCCTGTCCGTGTCCAAGAGTGAGGTTCTTGCCGTCATCGGGCCGTCGGGGTGCGGTAAGTCGACGATGTTGCGGTGCGTGAACGGACTCGAAGAGATTCAGGGCGGGAACATCGCGCTGGATGGGCAGGTCATTGCCGGTGATGCGGTATCCGGCTCGCA
The DNA here is from genome assembly GCA_047602305.1 of Ancrocorticia sp. GTDB lineage: Bacteria > Actinomycetota > Actinomycetes > Actinomycetales > Actinomycetaceae > Ancrocorticia. The sequence goes on along the minus strand of JASGHO010000001.1, from coordinate 3,104,368 downwards.
GGCGTGGAACAAGGTGCGCCAGCGCGTGGGCATGGTGTTCCAGAGCTACGAGCTGTTCCCGCATTTGAGCGTCATGGACAACCTGCTGCTCGCGCCTCTCAAGGTCCTCAAAGAGGATCGCGAGGTCGCTCGCGGGCGCGCGCAGGAGTTGTTGGAGCGGGTTGGGCTGGGAGACCGCGGCGATTCATATCCGCGTCAGCTCTCCGGCGGGCAGAAGCAGCGCGTCGCGATCGTGCGCGCCCTCATGATGCAGCCGGAAGTGCTGCTCCTCGACGAGGTGACCGCCTCACTGGACCCGGAGATGGTACGCGAAGTTCTCGACGTGGTGGCCGGGTTGGCGAAGGAAGGCATGACCATGCTCATCGTCACCCACGAGATGCAGTTTGCGGCCGCTGTGGCTGACCGAGTCATCTTCATGGACGCTGGCAAGATCGTAGAGCAGGGGCCGGCCACCGAGTTCTTCGCGGCGCCGAAGACCGAGCGCGCCCAGAAGTTCCTCGATATCTTCAGCTTCGAACGCGAGAAGGAAGACAAGGGCAGCTACGAGATCTGACCGAGGGCCTCGGCAACCGCGTTGGCAGCGGCCGTGCGGGCCGCATCGAGCTGGGCGGAGGGGCGTGGGATTCTGAGGTGGAGCAGCGAGCGGCCCATGATGGGGGCCACGAGCGCTTCATGGAGTTCTACAAGGGTTTCGATCTTGCGGGCTTCCCAGCCGCAGGCCCGAGCGGCCGCCACCGGATCCACATTGGGTGCGGCGGCGAAGAAGCGCTCGTAGATGGCCGGCTCCGCATCGCGGTGCTCCAAGGAGGCGAAGATCGAACCGCCGCAATCGTCGAGGACGATGACCTGGATGTTGGGGGTGGTGGAGCTCGATTCGCCAGAGGTGGTTGTTTGTGGCGCAGCATGCACGCCCGGCGTCCGAGTAACTTGCGGAGTGCTCTCAGATTTACCAAGAGCCGCAGGAGTAGCATCCGGCAGCTCCGGGCGCTGGGCCAAGGAAGAGAGATCGTAGGCGAAGGTCATATCGCCCATGATTGCGCGCACCGGGCGCCCGCTCGCCATCGCGAGGCCGAGCGCCGACGCTATGGTTCCATCGATCCCTGCCAGCCCGCGGTTCGAATGGACATCAGCCCGCCCGGGGCGGTTGGCTACCAGGTCAAACCCGCGCACAGTGTTCGAGGCACCGAGCCACAGCAGCGCAGAATCACTGTGGCGCCACACAGCACGACAGGCCGACAGCAGGGTGAGATCGCTAGAGGTGTGGTCACCCGATAGAGCAGCCGACCCCATAGGTTCACCACTCTCGGCTCGGGCATTGCTCGTTGGCAAGTGAGCAACAGTAAACGAATCAGTCATGTCCGCCGACTCGCCCAGAATCTCATCGATGGAAGCTGCCGCCGCGCGCCAAACGTCCAGCCACGAGTTCGCATCCGGAGCCGCGGAGTCGCAACCTTCTGCGACTCTCGGGGCGTGATGTTGAACGATTCCCGGGGCACCTTGCCGGTTGTTACTCCCATCCGAGTCACGACGTTCAGCGGCCACCGAACCGTCAAACCCGGCATCATCAGACAGCCCGGCCACCACGACATCGGCGGTCTCGTGCACATCCACCCACTCGGGATGCGTGGCCACCACGATCTTGCGAATTAGCGACCGACCAAGAAGCTGGGTAATCGGACGGGAGAGAGTCGGGCGCCCGGTCACCACGATCTGCTCCACCCGATCCCCCAGCTGCGGAACAATCCACTGCTCGTAGGGAATCCACGTCTGGGCAGCCGTCGCATTCGAGCTGGGCTCGGCAATGATCGGAATTCCCCGTTTCGCCGCCACAGCCACAACCTCCGAGTAGGCTCCGTCGCCTGCGACAACCAAAGTCCGCAGCCCACTTTGAACCACCTCGTCCCACATCGGATGACGCACCCGGGACGCAATGACCGATGAGGGCTGACCAAGCTGCGCAGGCGGGACAACCTGCGCCCCAGAAACAGCATCCATCAATCCGTCAGAAGGGCCTTGAGAAGTGCAACCACCAGAAGAAAGGACACCTCCCGACAAACTCACATGATGAGAGTCAGGTGCCCCGGAATCCGCCCGCGCTGTATCAACCATTGCACCTGTCGCGGGTACCAACGCACCCACCGCAGGCACCAACGGCTCGCGAAAAGCCACATTCAAATGCACCGGCCCGGCTTGCCCGAGGAATCCTCGCGAGGCGGCCACCATCCGACGCACGCGGCCAACTACTCGGGCGAGGGTGCCGTTGTCGTAGAGAAATTCGGCGGGCAACTCGTCACTTACCACGACGCTGCGGTCGAAAATTCCGACCTGGTGGGTGGTTTGTGAGGCGCCGACGCCGCGCAGTTCGTGCGGGCGGTCGGCGGTGAGGGCGACGATGGGCAGCGACTGGAACCAGGCTTCTTCGAGCGCGGGGTGGAGTTCTGCTGCGGCGGTGCCGGACGTGGTTACGATGGCGACCGGTTCGTGCCGTGCTTTTGCGGCCCCGACGGCCCAGAATCCGGCACTGCGTTCGTCGCTGAAGACGGCGGCACGAACGCGGCCGGCCCGCTCCAGGTTCGCGAGCGCGTAACCGAAGGGGGCGTCGCGGGAGCCGGGGCAGTAGGCGACCCAGCGCACGCCCTCGCTGATGAGAGAGGTGAGGATGGTGGTCGCGAGGACGATGGATGGGTTTTCAAGGACGATGTCACTGCCCCTGTTGCTCGCGTTCCTGCGGCCGGTTGCGCTGCTCGCGTTCCTGCGGCCGGTCGTTTCTTCAGTACCCAAGTCCTCTGCGCTCCTGTTGTCAGCACTCACGTTTTTGGTACTCACGCCACATCCTGGTTCATCATCGCTTCCGTTCGCGCCACCCACGCGTCGACCAGGTCAGCTGGGGCGGGGCGAGTAGTTGGGTCGGGTCGACTACCTGAGCCGACCCGAGTACCTGGGGCGGTGGCGCCGTCGTCGTTCGAAATGTTTGCGTCGAACGACGGCGGCATTTCGTCACCCACGAGCCGACCACCCAACAACTCTCCCGCAGCGATCCGGCGCGCGTCCGCGAGGCTCAGTGCGCCAGCGGAGGAAACTAGCGGGCCCGCGACGTCGCCGACGAGGAGCCGCTGCGTGTCCAACCCGCAGGCGTGCGGAAGTGCCGGGAGCGCCGCCGCGAGCGCAACCCCGGCGGCGAGTCCGATGGATGTGTCGATGGCTGACGAAACAACGACGGGGATCGGCAGTTCGTTCGCGAGTTCGAGGGCGCGGCGGACTCCGCCGAGGGGGGCGACTTTGACGACGGCGACGTCGGCGGCTTCCAGTTCGACCACCCGGAAGGGGTCCTCGGCGCGGCGGATCGATTCGTCCGCAGCGATGGGAATGGAGGTTCGGGCGCGCACCCACGCGAGATCCTCGACGGCCATGCACGGCTGCTCGACGTACTCGAAACCTCCCACCGGCGCGGCGGCTTCGGCGAGGAAGTTGATGGCCGCGAGCGCTTCGTCGCGCGTCCACTTGCCGTTGACGTCAATGCGGACGCGGGCTGCCTCCCCAAACTCGTTGGCGAGAACGTCGGAGACCGCGCGAATCCGGTCCCAATCCTGGCGGAGGGTGGAGCGAGGGTCGGCGACTTTGATCTTAGCTGTGGCGCAGTGGGCGGCACGGGCCCGGGCAGCGGCGTCCTGCGGGGGGACCACGGGGATGGTGACGTTGACGGGGATGGACTCGCGGGAGGAGAAGATCGGTAGGGAATCGCGGGCCGGGCTGAAGGGGTGCGTGGCCGCGCGGGCGGGGACGGACTCGCGAGTAGTACGGACGGAGTTGGCGGCGGCGCGGGTGGGGACGGACTCGCGGGCCGCAGGAATCTCGATTCCGTGAGTCGCGGCTTCCGCGGCACTGCGGAGCCACAGTGCGGATTCGGCCGGGTCGTATTCGGCGAAGGGTGCGCACTCGCCCCAGCCACCGGGGCCGTGCAGCAGAATTCCGCGGCGTGCGCGCACTCCGCGGAACATGGTGGTGAGTTGGACGTCGAACGCCACGACTCGATCGATGCGGCGGCTCTCCAGCCACTCGCGCGCCCGGCTGGACCAGCGCTCGGCTGGAATCTCCACCGTAACCGGCTCCTGCAAATCCTTCACGTACACAGTGTAGAGGCGCGGTTCCTGAGAAACATTTCAGTTTGGTTCTGAGAATACTTTCACGAGCAAGTTTCACAGTTTCATTGTGGAAATCAACGTTTTCGTTGATACTTTTTGTTAGTGGCGCAGTTCGGCGCCGCGCCCGGGGCAGGGACGCTCCGGGTAGTGTCGTTTCAACGTCGAAGAGAGACACCATGACCACAGAAACCGTGAATCCAGCAACCGGGCCGCTCGTCGTAGCCATCGATTCTTCCACCACATCCACCAAGGCCATCGTCGTTGACGCCTCGGGTGAAGTTCTGGTGACTGCCAAGCGCAACATCCAGCTACACACCCCGGCGATGGACTTCTACGAGCACAATCCGGCTCGCTGGTGGGAGACCACGCACGAGACGATCACCGAGGCGCTCGCGTCGCTGAGCCCCGAGGATCGCGCACGCGTTCAGGCCGTTGGTATCACACACCAGCGCGAGTCCTTCGCTCCCTTCCTCGCCGATGGCACCCCGATTGGCCCCGGCATCCTCTGGCTCGACGGCCGCGCCACCGAGCAGATCCGCAAGTACGGCAACGAGCATGTGCACGAGCTCTCCGGCAAGCCCGCCGGCGTTACGCCCGCCATCTACAAGATGTCCTGGGTGGCGGAGAACGAGCCCGAGTACTTCGAGAAGGCGGACAAGATTGTCGACGTCGCCTGTGCCATCACCTTCAACCTCACCGGCAAGTGGGTCTCGTCCACCGCCTGCGCCGATTCGCTCGGACTGTTCGATATCGAGAAGCGCGAGTGGTCTGACGAGCTGCTGAAGATCGCGGGTGTACGCCGCGAGCAGATGGCTGACCTCGTACCTCCGGCCACCATCGTCTCCAACGTTCGCCCCGAACTCGCGGAGGAGTGGGGAATTTCGGCCGATGTCGTCGTGGTGTCCGGCCTCGGTGACGGCCAGGCCGCAGGCATCGGCGCCGCTGCCGTGGATCCGAATGTCGCCTACCTCAACCTCGGCACCGCGGTGAACGCGGGCGTGGACGCCGCCAACTACATCTACGATCCGATCTTTCGCACGCTGGATTCGGGTATCCCCGGCCATTACGTGTTCGAGGTATTGCAGTCCTCCGGCTCCTACCTCGCAGGCTGGTTCCGCCAGACCCTCGGAGATCCCAAGCTCCTCGGCGAGCCCGATCCCGCACTGGATGCGGCCGCATCAGAGATTCCGCCGGGCTCCGAAGGCCTCGTCACGCTGCCCTACTGGAACGCCGTGCAGTCGCCCTACTGGGATTCCGTGGCACGCGGTGCCGTGGTGGGATGGCGCGGAACCCACTCGCGCGCCCACATGTACCGCTCCATCCTGGAGTCGATCGGCTTCGAGATGCGCAACAACCTCAACGCCATCGAGCGCGGCACGGGCGTGAAGCTCACCTCGCTGCGCGCCATGGGCGGCGGCACCCGCTCCATGCTGTGGCGCCAGATCATGGCTGACACCACCGGCGTTCCGATCACCGTCTGTGTGGAGGACGAGATCTCCGCCCTCGGTGCCGCTGTGCTCGCCTTCGCGGCTCTCGGCACGCACGCGCCGGTTGTCGACGGCGTCGCGGACGTTGCGGCAGCAGCCCGAGCCATGGCCCACTTCGGCGAGACCATCGAGCCGGATATGGATATGCACGAGCGCTACAAGGAGATTGCAGAGGTGCAGCAGCGCCTGTACCCGCAGCTCAAGGAAGTATTCGAGGATCTGCACGAGATCGCCGAGCGTTACCCATCCACCAAGCCCGAGTCCCCCAAGGCTGAACTCTAAAAAGGCGGCACTGAGAGGTTCGTGGGGTTCAGGAGGTTCAGGCTATTCGAACTAGATTCCGTTTCCTGGACGCTCGAATCTCTCAGCACGCCCTCTCAACCTACGATGGACCGTGGCTGGTTTCGCGCCAGCCACGGGCTTTCCGGCAAACAGAAAGAAGCAGGAACACATGTCGTCGATTACCGTACTTGGCGCCGGAGCAATGGGCTCCGGCCTCACCCGGCCCCTCATCGATTCTGGTTGGGATGTCCGCCTCTGGGGCACATGGCTCGATGACCACCTCATCGATGCCATCGAGGCAGGAACACCACACCCGCGCATCGACGTGGTCATTTCAGACAAGGTGAAGACGTTCCGCTCGGATCAGTTGGCGGAAGCGCTGGACGGCACCGATGTGGTTGTCATGTCCGTTTCTTCGGACGGCGTTCCCGGGGTGGCGAAGCTCGCTCTCCCCCTCATGAAGAATGTCAAGGCGATGTGGATGACGTCCAAGGGTTTCTCCCCGGACCCGGAGGGCAACATCCAACTGCTTCCGGACACCCTGCGCCGCATCGCGGGCGAGTTGGGTGTGGAACTGCCACCGATTGTCGCCGTCGCCGGTCCCGTCAAGGCCAACGAGTGTGGTGCCGGAATGCCCACGGCAACGATCTACGGTTGCCTGGATCATGAGGTCTCCAAGGATGCTGCTCGCAGCGCCAGGACGGATGTCTACGCCATCGCGGCAACCGATGACGAAGTGGGCGTGGAGATCTGTGCACCCATGAAGAACGTCTACGCGATCGCCCTCGGCATCGCCGACGGACTCCAGGAAGCCACCGGAATTCCTCACCACAACCTCAAGGCGGCAGCATTTGCGCAGGCCATTCGCGAGATGTCACTGCTCGGCGTGAAGCTCGGCGCCCGTCCCGAAACAGCCTACGGACTACCCGGAGTGGGAGATCTCGAAGTGACCGGCTTGTCCGGACGCAACAAGGTCTACGGCGTTCGTATCGGCCGCGGCGAGACACCCGCACAAGCGCTGGAGGAAATGAAGCGGTTGGAGCAGACGGTAGAGGGAGTTCCGGCAACGGGACTCGCGGTCAAGCTTGTGGAGCAGCGCGCCAGTGACATCACGGACGAACTGCCTCTGTTGGCAACAATTGACGCTATCCTCAAGGGAGAAGTGGAAGACGTGAAGTCGGCATTGTCGGCCGCGGTACTTCCCGCCCGCCCGCCCTTGATCAAGCAGTAAACACAACAGAACAGCAACGGGTGGGGGACGCGAGTCCCCCACTTTGTTTCCACAGCTCGCTTCCCGAGTTCAGTTCCCGAGGCTCCAGCCTCGTTCCCTCCGAGGTGCCGCCTCGCTTCGAAAGGTGTACACGTGCCAGCCAAGTCGACCAGCCAGCCGTCCGATCTCGACGCTGCCACGCCCGAAACCACCTCGCCGGATATCGAAGCAGAAGCTGAAGCCGAACCAGAACCAGCCGAGCGTTCTGTCGCGGAAGCCGCGCCCGAGCATGTCTCCCCTGTCGAGGCCCTTCTCGCCGAGAGCACCAAGCGCTCCCCACGCAACAGGCGGGCGCGCCTGCGGAAGATCGTTTCGCTGGTCAGCAAAGAGGGTGTCACTACGGTCGAGTGGCTGGCGGACAATCTGGATGTCTCCAGCATGACGGTCTACCGCGATGTCTCAGAACTCGTGGATCAAGGCCTCCTTACTCGCTCCTACGGTGAAGTCTCAGCGGCCTCGTCCTCACTCACCGAATCCTCCTCGAAGCTCCGCCTCGGCACGAACCGCGAGCTCAAGGATCGCATCGCCAAGGCTGCCCTCAAGTATGTGCGCCGCGGGGATGCTGTTCTTCTCGACGATTCCACCACCAGCGCCCACCTCATCCCCGGCCTGCGTAATCTCTCGCCCATCACCGTTGCCACAAACGCTCGTTTCATTGAGGAATTGCTCATCAACGAGCCACACATGAGCCTTATCCATCTAGGCGGGAACTACCTCAACTGGGCGGATGCCTTCTTCGGCCCCATGACGGTACGCAACATTGAGAGCCTCGGGATCGACGTCTGCCTCATGTCCACAACCGCTGTCCGGGGCACCCACTGCTACCACCCAGACCCCACGGTTGCCGAGACCAAACGCGCCATGATTCACAGCGCGCAACGCCGCATCCTCATGGTGGACCACTCCAAGTTCGTCCGCACGGCCCTGCATCGCTTCGTGGACATCACCGATTTCACGGCCGTCATCACGGATTCACTCACCTCCACCGAGGACATCGAGCGGATTCGTGACGCCGGGGTGGAGGTCGTCGTCGTCGACTAAACAGGAAGGAATAATTGCTTGCCTTAGAGGAAAGTAGTTGATAGATTTCCTGTATGGAAAGTAGTCGAAAACTCAGCAAAGACGCCGCATTCGAGGCTCTTCACGACGTTGAGAATGCGCGCGCACGGCTTTCCGAACGAGCCATGACGCCATGGTGGTACTCGCTCGGGGCGATTCCCAAATTGGCCTTCCTCTACGCCGGACTCTTCTTCCTCATGGGACGAGAAGTTACAGCGCCGAACTACGGACTTGGCGTGGCCTTCGCCGTCGTCGGCGGTTTTCTCAGCCCGAACATCTTCTCGTATAACCGCAAGAGTAGAACCGGCGTTGGGCGCTACACCCTTCGATGGGACACAAAGCGCTGGCTCATTTTGACGGCCATCCTCGCCGTAACGGCGATCCTTTATTTCCAGACTCAGCAGCCGTGGATTGTGGCGATTGGCGGCCTTGTCTCTTGCGCCATCTCCGTTGTTATGGAACGCCGGATTGATGCCGCCCACCGGCGGCGGGGCGACGGTCCGACTCAGGTTGGCGGATTCACTCGAAGTAGCGGCTCCAGCTCACTCCCACGCCCGACCGAGGGAGCATAACCGAGTGGTCAAACCTCTTTTCGATGAGGCGATTCATCCTCGCAATCGCCTCCAGATCTGCACGATTCTCTCCGAGTCCGAGGCGGTCGACTTCGCTAACCTCCGCGACATGCTCGGCATCTCAGACTCGTCACTAAGCAAACACATCAGGTACCTCATGGACGTCGGATACGTCAGTGCAAGGAAAACCCGCCAAGGTCGCCACGCACAGACCTGGCTCAGCCTCACCACCCCCGGAATCAAGGCCTACAGGGGACACATTGCCGAGCTACACCGAATCCTCGGGGGCGAAGCATGGCTGCGTACCGAGGTCGTTGGTTCAGTTGAGGCAATGAGAAACGACCCCTCACGCGCAATCACCTCGGAGGACATGCGTGCATATCTACTGGGGCTTCGAACCAGCTATGAATCTGAGAACAACTCGTGAAGTATAGGGTTGCCTATTCTCCCGAAGCCCAGCAACACCTGACCGATATCTTCCGATGGATCGCAGATCATGGTTCTCCAGAAATCGAGATCACTCCAGCTAAGTGGATCCATTGACAGGGCAATCACAATGAGCAGAGCACACACCTCTACGGCAGGTCGTCGCCAACTACCAAGGCGTGAATGGCAGGCAGGGACTCCTTCAGCTGAGCTGACGTCTCGTCAATAATGACGGCAATCGCAACCAAACTCGCACCCATCTCCGCGATGAGTTCAGCCACCGTGGCGGCTTGGCTCCCAGTTTCGATCCAGTCGTCAACCAGCGCTACCCGCTGACCCGGCAGGAAATGATCCGAGCGGATGGTCAGCTTCTGACGCCTGCCGCGGTAGTCAGTCGTGGTTAATCGGCTGCCGGTCTCACCCGGGAACAGCGCATCATTCTTTCGTACCGGCGAGAAACCGACACCTAGCTGACGAGCCACCATCGGAGCGAGAACGAATCCCCGCGCCTCGATACCAATGACGACATCGATCTGCTCGTCGCGCAGAAACTCGGCGAGAGCCTCGGAAATCTCACGCAAACCCTCGGCATCACGCAGCATCGTCCATGTATCGGCATGCCCATCAATCCAGCGGAAATGGTTGAGCACGTGGGCACGGGCGGCATCGATTGAAGTCATGGACCGCAGCCTATCAAGCTGGACCTAGTGGCCAGTCCAACGGGCCGCAGTGACTGATTAAAAGCAGGTCCACAGTACTTTCTCGATTCCTCAGTGGCCTCTGAGCGGCAAGCCGTGCCTCATACGGCACGATATGTCACTCTCAAGGCACATAGGAAACTCATCCGAAGAAAGGCCGCCATACCCAGACCTGGCTTCAGAATTCTCCAATGTCCCGTTCAACCGCCGCAGTATAGAGTGCCTGCGCAGTATCTGAAGCAAACTTTGCCTCTGCTTGTCCCACAACCGCAGCATCGTAACGGTTCTGGTTGCGAGCCCGGCGTAGCCGATCATATCGACGGGCGGCAGAGTGCCCAGGAGGAGCGTCAAAGACAGCGCGGAGAAACCTACCAAGAGCTTCGTGCTGCCCTAAACGGTTCGTTGTTCGGTATCCATAGGCGGCGAGAACAGCCTCTCCTACATCATGTGCTGCATCGTAAGCAATGTCGTAGATGACTGCCGGACTCGTCAGTAATGGAAGTTGACTGAGCCGCTCCTGGGCGGCATTCAGGAATGCCCTACTACGTTTCTGATCTGGAAGAACCTTTTCAATCCTACGAGCAGACACGAGGGCGCTGATTCCTTCGAGTTGCTGATCCGTGAGTGCTCTCATGACCGCTCCTCAATGATTGGCAACGTGGGATTGTTTCTGACTTCGTGAAGGAACCCGGAATCCTGAGAGGCTTCCTCTAAGGACAGAATCGTGGGATTAATCGGAAGATGAACGCTCTCCTCCACCCGGTCACAGATATCGTAGATGACCGTCGGATCAGGGGTACCGATGACCATAAGATCGATGTCGTGAGGGGCCGGGCCAGGAACTCCGGTTGATCGCGCAGCGAAAGATCCGAAAATGAATGCTCTGACGATCCCATCCACATCGGACAACTCTTGTCTCAGTAATACAACAGGCCCGGCCACACCCATAAGTATCTCTGTGAGCGGCCGAACGAGCGGACTATCAGAGTTTGCCCGCACCACACGGGTGCGACCAACGTTCTTCTCCACAAGGATTCCGGCGTCAAGTAATCGTCCAACCTCACGGTGAACAGTGGGATAGGCCAGTCCTACACGAGCAGCAAGCTCGGTGACGCTCAGCTGGTCCCCTCCAATGAGAAGTTCACTCAGAATGCGCGCCTGACCGTCCGATCGGAAGATCGGTGCCAATAGCGGAGCCTCAGTTCTCATATAATGGATAATATCATCAATTATATGAGAACACTGTTGCTGACCTATCGCGAGTCAGCCAACAAGCTCGTGAAGCACAGGATTTCCTACCCTCCCACACCGGCGAGAAACCTACACCGAACTGACGAGCCACCACCGGAGCAAGAACGCCTCTCCGATTTCCTACATGGCCTCTGAGCGGCAAGTCGCGCCTTATGCGGCACGGTATGTCACTCTCGAGGCCACACAGGAAACTCATCCCCCGCAAGGGCCCCGATTCACCAAGAACAACACCCCACGGGCCGAGGATTTACGCCCTACAAACCACAAGCCGGGCCTCAACCCAATCACCCCTGGTAGTCGCGGGGGTTCTGCGGATCGGCGATGCCCTGCCAAAAGACCGACCCAACCCCGAACTCCTCCGCGAGATAGGGCAACATCGCACTCCCGGCGCTCCCGCCGCTCCCAGTCAGCCCACGCACCAGCACATCATCGAGCGACGCCACCACATCCAGCACCGACCGCGGCTCAAAACCACCCGCCAGCCTCCGAGCTTTGTATCGCACGTTGTTTGGGGTGGCGCCGGCATCGACCACCGAGTGGTTCCACAACCGGTTGTGGTGCGCGCAGCGATTGCGCAGATACACCAACGCCTTCACGCGCGAGCCAAATCCAGCCTTGGCCACTCCGAGGCTCGTCGCCACCAAGTCCGCGAGGCCGCCGTAGCCGCCGCGGTCGATGCACTTGGACAGCGTCCCGAAGGACAGCGCCTCCACCGCCGCCCACACCGGCAGCTTCCGTAGCTCCTGCTGGTTCGTTCCCCGCGAGGTGTAGCGAAGCACCTCGGGCTCCTTGCTGCGTTCGATGTCCCGCAGCAACGAGGGGAACGTCCGATCCCCGCCATAATCCGCGTAAAAATCGGCCTGCACATATCGCCCCTCCGCCCCAAATTCATCCGCGATCACCCGCGCCACATGACTCCGTAGCAACAACTCAACCTGCGCCAACGGTTCGGTAAGAAGAAGCCGGAGCGCGGCGTCGTCGTCGTAAATCTGCCGGATTTCCTCGAACGTGGTTCCCGACCAGTACTTGAGGCCCGACGAGCCGCCGGGGCGCTGGAAGTAGCGCAGGTAGTCGTGAAACCGCTGGTAATTGTTGGCGGCGAGGAATTTCGCGCAGGCGGGCTCGTCCGCGACGGTCACGCCGTCCGCGATCAGCAGGGCCACCCGACCCTCCCAGCTCGGACTCGGTTTCACGGAGCACCTCCGTTGGCGGGCCGCGAACCACGCGCCCGGTAAAAGCGGCCCCTCCCATGTGAGCATCGTGGAGAGGCTTGGGAGGGGGTCGATTGGTTTCATTCTATTCGATAGTGTGAAAGACATGAACGATCAAGACAACACCCAGTTCAACTTCGTCTCGCGGCTCGTACGCAACAAGTCCTCGGTTGACGGCCACGAAATCGAGCACGTCTTCTACATTGCCGGCGGCTTCGGCGAAGGTAGGGAGGACGGCGAGTCGCCGCAGCGCGGAAAGGGAGGCGGCGGCGTCGCCATCCCTCTCGGCGCTTACGTCAGCGACGGCGGCACGATCCGGTTCCGCCCAAACAAGACCGTCCTCTTCGCCCTTGGCGTTCCGATCTTTACGGCTGGTGCGCGCGTTGCTCGCCAGATGCTCAAGGTATTGGAGAAGAAGGAGTAAGGTATCCGCGCGGCGATCGGGCGGCCGTTACAGAACCCGCATAACCCACAGAACGAAGCACTCACCGGAATAAAACGCCTTCTTCCGTGGTTATTCAGGTAACGGCGAATTGTTAGTGAGGTCCCCGATGAGCACAACGACACCGCAAGCCAAGTCCACCAAAGAACCAACCCTGATCCCGCCGATCACCCCCACTTCTGCGGCAGCGACAGCTTGGGCAGACCCGCGCGACGAGATCGAGATCGGTGTCCTCATGGCCAACGGCCAGCTTGCTCCACGCACTTTCACGTCCGTGGACGAGGCGGAAGCCTGGGCCTGGGAGGGCGAGCAGGTGGTCATGTACAACAGGATCTGTTCCTGTGACATCTGACGGCCATGCGCCTGTGACATCTGACCAGCGACGCGAGGAGACAAGTTGTTCGAGAGAGTGCCACTGCGTCGGGTCGAGGAGCATTCCCTGGCGCCACTTCCCCGGAACGTCTGGCCAGCAACCGTGCCCGCTGTGCGTCAACTACTCGACGACGGCCTCGACCTCGCGCCACTCACGATCCTCGTGGGCGAGAACGGCTCCGGTAAATCGACCATCATGGAAGCGATTGCCGAGGCTTTCGGACTCGGCGTCGAGGGCGGGACTCACAACGCACTACACAGTACGCAACGGACGGAGTCGCCGCTCTCGGAACATATCCAGCTGGTCCGTGGGATGGGCAGCCGGAGGGGCGTCTTCCTCCGCGCCGAGACGATGCACGGACACTTCACCTATCTTGACGAACTTGGCATGGCGGGGCGCCACAACTTCCAGAGCCACGGCGAGTCGTTCATCGAGTTCTTCTCGGCACGCGCTCGCATCGAAGGGCTGTGGATCTTCGATGAGGCCGAATCCGCTCTCTCCTTCAACGGCTGCCTCACCCTCATGACCCACATCCACGAGCTACTGGCAGGAGGATCCCAGGTCATCATCTCAACGCATTCCCCGCTTCTCGCTTCACTTCCGGGAGCGAAGCTGTACGAACTCGGCGAGTGGGGCATGCGGGCATCGAGCTACAACGACCTAGAGATGGTCCGGAACTGGCGCCTTTTCCTCGACGCACCCGAGCGCTTCCTGCGCCACCTTTTTGCGGAATCCTGAGGAGCCGGAAGATCCAGGACAGAAAGCGTGGCAACGCCAGCACACCCCAGTAGAATCTTGGAAGATTGGAGGTGTTGGCAATGACCGATTCCGAAACCCACAACGAGACGCCTCGCAAAATAGCCACTCGTGAAGACTTCGAACGAGCAGCCTCTCTATTTTCGGACGCCCTCGACGACACCGTCATGTCCCTCGCGTGGTGAACGCCCACAACCACCCAAGATCAACCCGAGTCATTTGCCCTGCATACGTTCCATTTCTGGGAGGATTGAGTCAGTACGACGACGGCGTCGCGCAGGTACGTGACAGGGACCGTTACGGTGGCCACAAGTACGCAACACACGGACGTCGTCGTCCCACAAACCGGTTCCGAGAAGAAAGAAGACGCGGGCATGGAATATCGACTGCTGGGGAACTCGGGGCTGCGCGTCTCGACAATTACGCTGGGCACGGGCGGATTCGGGAACGAGGGTGATCTCGCGTGGGGTCACGTGGATCTCGCCGGGGCGCGGCGGCAGGTGGACATAGCGATCGACGCCGGAGTCAACCTCATTGATACCGCGGACGTTTATGCAGGTGGGCGGTCCGAGGAGATCATCGGCGAGATCCTCAAGGGCAAGCGCGACTCGATGCTCATCTCCACGAAGGTACGCTTCCCGAGCGGCCCCGGCCCCAACGATCGCGGTCTCTCGCGCGCACATATTCTGCGGTCGGTGGAGACGAGCCTGCGCAAGATGCAGACCGACCACATCGACATCTACCACGCCCACGAGTGGGACGGACAGGTGCCGCTCGAAGAGACGCTGCACGCCTTCGACACGCTGGTGCGCGACGGCAAAGTGCGCTACCTTGGCGTCTCGAACTTCACGGCGTGGCAGCTGATGAAGGCGCTGTCCGTCTCGGAGCTGCGCGGTTTCCAGCGGATCGTCAGCAACCAAATCTACTACTCGCTCCAGGGGCGCGACGCCGAGTTCGAACTGCTGCCATTGTCGGTTGACCAGGGGCTTGGTGTGCTGGTGTGGAGCCCGCTCGCGGGAGGACTGCTCACCGGAAAGTATCGGCGCGATCGCAGGCCAGAGCAGGGGCGCTTCCTGGAGGAGCGCACGGAGCCGCCGGTTCACGACCTCGACAAGCTCTATGACATCATCGACGTTCTTGTGGAGATTGCGGATAATCGTGGCGTTCCGGCGGCGCAGGTCGCGCTGGCCTGGACGCTGGGGCGCCCGGCAGTGACGTCTGTGATCATTGGAGCGCGCACGGAAGAGCAGCTTGCAGGAACACTCGGAGCGGCGGATATCCAGCTCAGCGCCGAGGAACGTGCGGCGTTGGACGAGGTCAGCGCGATGCCGCTCATCTACCCGCACTGGCATCAGGGAGCGATGCCCGCGGAATCCAGAGGCCCGTCGGACCGCGTTCTGCACGGGGATCGGTAAAACAACACTCGTTCGGACAGTCAGATCGTGATCTCGATGCTGTTCCCTTCACGATCCAGGACCACCGATTCGTAGTAACCGTCTCCGGTGGTCCTTGGGTCGCTTGCCGTGAACCCATCCGCACGCAGGCGCTCCACAAGATGATCAACAGCTTCCGCCGAACCGAGCGAGAAGGCCACGTGGTTCCAACCTGTCTCACCGGCGGTCGGCGGTTCTTGGACGTCTGGTCGCTCCATGATCTCCAGACGGCACACACCGCCAAAAGTGAGAAAGTACGTGCGCAGTCCCGTTCGTGGGTTGTGATACAACTCGTTGGCGACGGCGTCGAAATAGGTCTCATAGAAGGTTCGGGCACCTTCGAGGTCTTTCACGAAGAGTGCGGCGTGGTTAATCGAAATGGGCATGGTTCCTCCGTTGATCTGGCGGCTGGTTGATTCATTCTCTCACTGCGGATGGCCGATTGATCACCGCCGAACCGGACCGCACGGCGTCCACCTCGCCCCTAAGAATCTCCACCGCTTCGTCCGGATCCATGGCACCAATGAGCACCTGCTGCGTCAGTCCTTCACTGAGGGCGGCGAGCCGGGGCCCGTGGGCTGTTGACGCGCCCGCGCGCTTCAGCAACTCTTCCGCTTCCTCCCGCGTGCCGCGCATGGCAGATCGCATGATCTCCCCAATGCGAGGATCGACGACGGCCCGTGCCAAGTAGGCATACCAAACCGAAACACCTATCCGGAACTCCGGAGTCTTTGGAATCGGCTGGATGAGCATCTCGGCGAGAATCTCCCAGGTATCGAGCCCTTCAACGCGCTCCTCGTGATTCACCGAAGCGCCATCCACGATCGCCTGGCATCCGAACAGCACGAGCTCATCTTTCGACGCGAAGTAATGCTGAATACGTCCTACTGAAATGCCAGCAGCCCGCGCGACGGCCTGAAAGGTAACCCCCTCGATACCGCGTTCGCTGATGACCGCCCAGAGTCCCCAAATAATCTCCGCACGGCGTTGGTTGTGATCGACTATCTTCGGCACATCTTTACAGTACATCCATATTGTGAAAATATACAGTATAGGCGTATTGGAAACAGTGAGGCTCTCATGAATACCGTCGAACAAGGAAACGCACGAGATTCTCAGGACGCCACGCGGCCAACTCGCAGCCCCTTCCAGCCATCCGAAGAAACGTCGCCCCATTCCGAGCACACCCGGAGACCATCGAATAACCACGCCACCAAGGACACCCATCACAAACGCTCGCGCTGGCGTAGGTGGGCGCGGCGAATCGGAGTGCTGTTCGTCGTCGTTCTATCCGTTACCGGCGCAGCGAGTATCTACAGGACCTTCGCGGGTACACCGGACGTCGGCTATTTCCGCAGCGCCGACGGGCGAGCCGAATACGTCACGCACTACAACGAAGCGATGACAACCCTGCCCATCCCCACGAAACAACACGACATCGACACCCGCTTCGGCATCGTGCGGGCCTACGAGTGGAGCACGCCGGAAACCGAGAACACAACCCCCGTGGTGCTGATCCCCGGGCGATCCTCCGGCGTCCCGATGTGGCAGTCCAACCTCGAAGGCTTCTCCTCGGCGCACCGCGTCATCGCCTTCGACGCCCTCGGCGACGCCGGCATGTCCGTCCAGACCGTCCCCATGGACTCCTTTGAAGACCAGGCCGTATGGATCGACGAAGTACTCGACGAACTTGCTCCCGACGGCGTGCACCTCGTCGGGCACTCGTTCGGAGGGGCGACGGCGGCCGTCTACGCGCGGCTTCACCCGGAACGCGTTCGCACGCTCACCTTGCTGGAGCCGGTGTTCACCTTTTCCTACCCGTCGGCGAGCATGATGTGGTGGGCTACCGTCGCGTCCCTCCCTGGCATTCCACAAGGAGTCCGCGAGCACGCCCTGGGGAAGATCGCGGGAGAGAAATACGAGCGATCCGACGATCCCATGGCCCTCATGATTGAATCCGGAACGGCACACTTCTCCGCGGAGCTACCCACGCCGTCGCCACTCTCGGAAGAGCAAGCCGCAGCCCTGACGATGCCGGTCTATGTGGCGATTGCCGGCCGAGATTCGCTGGCCGGCGGCGACGGCGGCGCGGACAAGGCACGCGAGTTACTCCCCCACGCCACGGTGCAAGTCTGGCCCAACGCCACCCATTCGCTGCCCATGCAGGAGGCCGAGCCGCTGGCCGAGTTCCTCAACGGATTTTGGTCGCTGAACTAACCGCTCCCGCCTTCTGAACTAAGAGATTTCGCCAATAGGTTCGGCCGTCACGAGGATGGTACGGGGCTTGACTGGCAAGGCGAACGACGATCCTGCACCGAGAGCGCAGGTGAGGAGGACAACGCAGCTAGGCGAGATTCCGTGACATCCGCAGTAGGCCAAGACCTATTGGCGGGATCTCTATGCCTGCCCCTCCTGCCAGGCGGCCCACAGCCCCGCGTACACGCCGTCGGCTGCAACCAACGCCTGATGTGTCCCGGTTTCCACGATCCGGCCGTGTTCCATGACGAGGATGCGGTCGCAGGTAGCTGCTTGGGAGAGGCGGTGGGCGATGACGAGTCCGGAACGCCCGGCCAGGGCGACGTCGGCGGCGCGGTCCAACAGCCCCGCGTGGGTCGAGCCGGCTTCGGCGGTGGCTTCGTCAAGGATGGCTAGTTCGGGGTCGGCGAGCAGGAGGCGGGCAAGGGCCACTTGCTGCGCCTGGGCGGGGGTGAGTTCGTGTGCATGGTGGCCGAGTCGGGTGTCGAGTCCGTCGGCGAGCTGGTCGAGGAGAGATTGCGCACCGATGGTTTCGAGGGCGGCGTGGATGCGCTCGTCGTCGGTATCGGGGGCGGCGAGGGTGAGGTTGTCGCGCAGCGTACCGGTAAAGACGTGCGCTTCTTGGGTGATGACCACGGTCCGTTCGGGCCGGACGACGCTTCCCGCGCTGGGTTGGTGGATGCCTGCGATAACTGCGGCGAGAGTGGTTTTGCCAGCCCCCGACGCCCCGACCACCCCGATCCGTTCTCCGGCTGCGATGGCGAGGGAAACGCTGTCCAGAGTGGGTGGCCCGTCCGGCTGGTAACGATGCGTCACATTGTCGACGACGACGGCGTCACCTCTCGCGGAAACGGCGCCCGTCGCGACGGCGTCGTCGGCAAAACCTGACACGCCGGCGTCGTCGAAACCTGACTCCGCAAGCGACAACTCCGCGAGCCGCGAATCCGCGAGCGGCGAAGCAATAACCCCGACGATGCGGCCCAGCGACGCGAGCGCGGATTGCAGGATGTCGATAACGAACAACAGCTGGTTGATGGGGCCAAACAACCGGATGAAGAACAGCATTGCTGTGGTGACGGCGCCGATGGTGGAGGCGCCGGCGTCGACGAGCCAGAATCCGGCGATGAGGATTCCGGCCATACCGAGGTATTCGGCGAAGGTGAGGCGGGCGAAGAACATGTTTTGTACTGTCCGGGCCCGCAGCGAGTGCTCGGCCACGCCCCAGGACGCGTCGAGTACCGCTTCGTGCCTGCGGGCGGAGAGGCCGAGTCCTTGGATGGTGGAGTAGCCGCGAACTGATTCGGTGATCTGTTGTGCTCTGCTACTCATCGCTGAGCGTTCGGCGGCATACACGGCCGGCCCGGTGCGCAGATACCACCGCACCGTGAAGGCCCAGACGGGGAGCGCGGCTGCCACCACGAGTGTGTAGCGCCAGTCCAACAGGGTGATGCCTGCCAGGGTGGCGGCGATGGTGAATCCGGCGCGGGTGAAGGCCGGGATGAGCTGGGGTGCGGCGTCGGCGATCGCGGTGACGTCGTCGTTCGTTCGCGCGATCAAGTCGCCTGTCCCGGCCCGCTCGACCACGTTCTGCGGCAGCGCCATCGCGCGCGCCACGAGGCGTTCGCGCAGGGTGGCGAGCATCCGCTGGTAGGCGCGGGCGGCAAGGATGGTGGTCACTGCACTCCCGGCCGCGCCAATGATCGCGGCGGCAATCATCACCACTGCGGTCCAGCTGACCGCGGCGAGGTCGGCGGTGCCGTTGCCCGCCTGGTCGATGAGGCGGCCGAGTGCTGCCGGGGTCACCAGTGCCGCGGTGGCGCTGGCCAGGCCGATCACCACCACCGCGAGGAGTCGCAGCCGGTTGCCGCGCGAGACGTCGCGCAGTTCGCGGCGCACCTCGCGTCCATCAGCAACGGGAAGCATCTGGGTTGAGTCTGTAGTCATGAGGCACTGGCCTTCGTTTCGGCCTCTTCGACGACGACGCCGTCGCCGCCGGGCGTTACTGTCGGGTCCAGTTTGATGACCTGGTCGCACACGCCCAGCAGTACCGGGGAGGAGGTGATGAGCAGTGTTGACTGGCCCTTGCGCAGGGCGCGGAGTCGGTGCGCGATGCGGGCTTCGGTGACCGAATCAACGGCGGTGGTCGGGTCGTGCAAGACGAGTACCGGGGCGTCGGTGGCCAGAGCGCGGGCGAGGGCAACTCTCTGGCGCTGCCCGCCGGAGAGCCGACTGCCGGCTTCGCCAACGAGCCGGGTGTCGGTCGCGAAGTCGTCACAACAGGCCGCTTGTAGTGCGGCGGCTTGCAGCCGCGCTGACCTGACGGCCTGTAGCTGCGCTGACCCGGCGGCCCCAGCAGCACCGGCAGGCTCAAGGTTGTCGGCAATGGTGCCGCTGAACAGTGTCCCGGCATGCGGGGCGGCCACCACGCGCGACCGGTAGATCGCATCCTCCACCTCAGCGGCGCGAACCTGGTCGAGTAGCACAGGCAGCGCCTCGTCCGCGCGCGGATCCAGCAGCGCGTTGGCGACCTGGGCGGCGACGGCGTCGCCCGCCGAGAGTCCAATCATCTGGCCGGGCGTGACCCGAATGCTGCCGTGGCCGGGTATCGTGACCTCGAGCGTCGGCATCGCTGACAGTTCTGTCACGCGCGCCGTTGATGCCTGCGTGGAGGCGGCTTCGCGCAGTGCGTCAAGAACCCGCCCGGCAGAGGCGTTGGCTGCCGCCCATGCCGGGACAGCATTGTTGGTCACCATCGTCATCTGCGGAATCAGTGCTTGCGTCAACCCAGCCGCGGCGATGAGTTCGCCGATGCTCATCTGCCCCTCCAGGGTAAACCAGCCAGCCAGCGCCGCCACGGCCGCGACGAACACGCCGCTGACCATTCCACTCCCGCCGAGATAGCGGCCAAGCCGTCCCGCGTTGGCGAGCGCCCCGGCCAGCGCCTCCTGGCTTGCCTGCCGGTAACGGGCCGTGGCCTCGGCCTCGGCGCGCACTCCCTTGATCACTCGGTACCCAGCCACCAGATCCGCGGCACGACCAACCGAGGCCGCGAGCAGGGTTTGATATGCCCGGGTGCTGCGAGCGTACTGGCCGCTCATGGCACCCATGCACCACACCACCAGCGGTGCACCGATCAGCACCGTGAGGCCGAGCGGCCAGTAGATCAGTAGCAGCGACACCGCGATGAACGCGATCGCAACCACCTCACCAATCGGGAACACCACCAACCCCATACCGGCAAGCCGGAACACGTCATTGGTCATCAACGACACCACGCCACCATCGGGCTTGTGATTGCTGCCGTGCGGATGGAGCACCCACGCGGAAAGTGTCGCCCGCAACCGGTGCTGCACCACCTGTCTGGCCATCATCACCAACTGCTGGGAGAACCGGGATCCGGTCGCGATCACAAGAAATACCCCCGCAAGCGCGGCCAACCACAACACCAGCCGGGCCACGTCACCGGTGGCGATGGCCTGGTCAATCGCGATCCCCATCACCATCGGTATCGCCGAATGGCCCACCTGAGAAGCAATAAATGCCACCATCGCCGGGATCGTCAACCGCTTGGCCGAGAACAGTACTCGCAGGAGGAAGCGGGATGGTGTTGTCGTTTCGTCGAACTCGAAAGGTGTGGCAGAGGGCGGGGCGGCCGGGGCCTGCAACAGCACGGGCATCCACCGGGTCAACCGGCCGCGGCCGAGCCCGGCGGGATCGGCTGGATCGGCTGGCCTCACGAGCGCGTCCCGTTTGTGTTGATCTCATGTCCGAGCGCGATTGGCTGCCAATCACGAGTGAGCGAACGGAGGCCGTCGATGAGGGTGAATTGCCACGAATACCAGGAGTGATTGTCGTTGCTCTCGGCGTAGCTGACCTCGTAACCTTTGGCGATGAGAACGTCGCGGAGGTGCCGATTGACGGTGACCATGTCACCTTCGAGAGAGCCCACCTGCAGATGGAATCGTGTGGGAACGACGGCGGCGTCGCGAAGCTGTTCGATGAGCCAGCCGTGCTTGCCGTAGCCGTCGGGATCATGATCCGGCGAGTACCAGAATGATCCGGATTGGCTCAGAATCCCCTCCGCTACTTCGGGACGGCGCAGCGCAGAATAGACGACGTTCAGCCCGCCCCAGCTCTGCCCGGCCAGGATGACGCGCCCCGGCGGAAGCGACCAGTGCGCTCTGGCCCAGGGGATAATCTCGGTAGCGACGGCGTCGGTAAAATCATCATCGCAACCCAACTCGGTTGCGGACAGGCCGCGCAGTGCTTCCACCGCAAGGACCAACAGCCGCGGGATATCTCCACGATCCATCAGCTCAGCGAGGATCGCGGCGATTCGGGTTTGTTGGGTCCAGTTCCAGCCGTCGTGCAGGATGAGCATCCCGGCGGGTGCGGCGTTCGGCTGCCACGACCAGATGCGGCGAGTGTTGTTCATCAGTTCGCTGTGGAACCAGTGCCGGTTCCACGGCTCAGCTGCGGCGCCAGTCCTGCCCATATCCGCGTAGGGGGCGTCCTCCAGTTCGATGATCGATTCAGAATCGTTCGCAGGGTTGATGCGTGACGGCTCGCGCTCGCCGCCGCCGAACCTGTTCGGGTTCAACGGGTCCGGCCGTGCGTCACTCATCAAGGTGAGAAAATCCGGCTCGTGCGTGGAGGACCAGGCGAAGATGCGATAAGTAGTGCGCAGGTCTTTTCGGGCGACGACGGTGAGTCCCCACAAGTCTGTGCCCGGAATCTGACGCATCGGGTGAGCGAAAGCCGGGGGCGCAGCGTAGCGCTCGCCGTTGTGAGCGAGCATTCCGACGACGTTCACGTGCGTGGAATCTGCGGGAGCGCGATGAAGCAAGGTGACCAGCCGGTGCTCGTCATCACTGGCTGGTTCGATGAGGGGAGCACCTTCGCGGCGTAAACGCTGATACAGTTCCTCGGCTGCGGCTGGGGAGGCGAACGCGGCATCCAGCGCCGGGCTTGACTGCGTCCCCTTCCGGCTGCGAGCGTACTCCACGCGTTGGCGGCGTAGTTCCGCGGCATCAACTTGTGCCAGCGGCTCTTCTGCTTCAGTGTTCGAGAAATCGGTCATCAAGAATACCCTTCTCCAGGTGGCGGCAGACACTCCCGGCCCAACGTTATCACCTGCGGTAATACCGGGCGGGGCGGCGATCACCGTGGGTGCATGGGATCGGCATGGAGTGTGTGGTTAGTGTTGTGTGGCGTGGTGGTAGAGGAGCCAGGTGAGGTAGGAGCCTCCGATGATGAGGGTGATGATGCCGACGGGGAGCGGGGTGGGTCCAGCGTGTTGGGCGATGAAATCGGCGACGCCGAGGAGGAGGGCACCGGTGGTAGCGGCGGGGGCGAGGGTGATACCCGGGGTGTGGGCGAGGCGGCGAGCGATTTGGGGCGCGGCAAGAGCAACAAACGCGATCGGTCCTGAGGCGGCAGTGACAGTGGCAGTGAGGGCCACACCCACCACGACCAGAGCCAGACGGATGAGAGTGACAGGCACGCCTTGGGAGGTGGCGGCATCATCCCCGAGTTCGAGTTGCCGCATCGAACGCGACAACAACCCGGCCGTGGCTAACAGGACAGTGACAGCGCCGGTGGCGATGATGACTTGCTCCCAAGTGATCGCGTTCAATGACCCGGCACCCCAGGCGGCGGCTGCCATCGCGACTTCCAGATCGGCTTTGAGCATCATCCAGGTGTTGAGGGAGCCGAGCATGGCCGAGACAGCGATCCCGACAATGATGAGGCGGAAGCCTTGTACCCCACCCCGATACGCAAACAGATACACCAGTAACGCGGTTGTGATACCACCAGCTAGGGCACCGATCGCGGTAACAGTATAGGAGCCACCGATGAGGAGGATGGTGATCAATGCGCCGGTGTAGGAGCCGGTAGAAAACCCGATGACGTCCGGGGAAGCGAGCGGGTTGCGGGTCAGGGATTGGAACATGGCCCCCGAGACTCCCAGAGCGGTCCCGAAAACAATGGTGGCAATGACCCGGGGCAGGCGCCAGTCGAGCACGATATCGCGTTCAATCCCACCCTGATCAGTGGTGAAAGCAGCAAATACTTGATCCAAGGAGAGTTGGTAAGAACCAGTAGCGAGAGCTAGCAGTCCGACCATGACCACCAGGATGGTCAAGGCCAAGCACACGATGACACTACGCACCTGCACACGGGCCGCTAGTGGGCCGCGGCGTATCACCCAGGACCGATACCCGAAATCCACACCACCAGCAAACCCAGAAGAAGGTGGTGAATCCGTGCGGGCTGAATGGGAATCCTTGCGGGCTGGGTGCGGCAGAGCATCACCCAGCCCAGGCTCTCCTGGTCTCGCATCGTGACGTGGTGTGGTGGGGTGTGTGGTCATAGTGCGCTTGCTTTCTTGCGCCGTACCAGGAGGATGAGGATGGGGGCTCCAATGAAGGCGGTGATGATCCCGACGGGGATCTCGCTGGGGCGCATGATGATCCGTCCAATGATGTCGGAGGCCAGCAGCAGGGAGGGTGCGAGGAGGATGCTGTAGGTGAAGATCCAGCGTTGATCCGGCCCGGTAATCCAGCGAGCCACATGCGGCACCATGAGCCCAACGAAGCCAATCGGTCCGGCGATGGCGGTGGCCCCGCCCGCCAACAAAGTCAGAGCGGTAATAGCGAGGAGGCGGGTGCGGGCCAAGTGGACGCCTTGGGCGACGGCGAGGTCATCACCTAACGCGATGACGTTCAGTGGTCCACACACAATGAAGGCGAGGATCATCCCGATGACCAGGAAGGGCAGGATCGGCCACAGTATCTCCAGGGGTCGTCCGACGATGGAGCCGGCATTCCAGCCACGCATCTGATCAAACGCGTCCGGGTTCGTCAATGTCAACGCGGAGGTTGCTCCGCCCAGGATGGCGCCGATGGACACTCCGGCCAAGACCATCATGATGGGTGAGCTACCGTTTCTGGTCGAGCCGAGCAGCATCACCATCACCGTCACCAACAGTGCACCGGTGAAGGCGAACCACATGTAGCCAGTAATGTCAGTGACGCCGAGTAGTCCGATCGCGAGGGCGACAAAGAATGCGGACCCGGCATGCACGCCCAGGATACCCGGCTCGGCCAGCGGATTACGGGTCAGGGCCTGAATCAACGCCCCCGAGAGCCCGAGCGCGGCGCCCACCACAAGCCCGACGATGGTGCGCGGGATACGCAGCGTCTCAATGATGTAGTCGTTTTCGCTGCCGTCGGGAGTGAACAACGCGTGCCATACATCGACGAGCGGAATGCCTTTCGATCCCAGCGCAATGCTAAGCAGAATCAACACCACCATGCACCCGAAAGCCACCACCAGCCCCACCGCTCGCCGCACCGAACGCGTCGCCTGTGACTGGTCTTCGGCGCCGGGACCAGCGGTGGAAGGCTGACGAGAAGGCGTTATAGAGATCGTCACCCGTGTCCCTTCGTCAGGAGCCGGATGGGCACACATCCGGCCCCAAGCCCACACCTTGTTGCACTATTGCTCCCACCGAATTCAACGATGGGCTTTCCGGCTGTGGCATGGTCAGCTCGTTTTAAAGGCTGGCACGAGCACGTCGTCGATCAGCACGGGAAGGTTGAGGGCTGACGGAGAGACAAGTCCAAGCGCATACGTGTCGTCGACGTAGGCGACCCGACCTTCCGCAACGGCAGGAACTCGATCAAGAGTTGTCGCCTCGCTTACCGTCGATGCTGCGAAGAACAGGATATCGGCATCCAATAGTTGGTAGTTCTCCATGCTGATGGCCGCTTGATCTTGACCCTCTAGGCCGTCCGGTAGAGACATGCCAAATTGTGCGAAGATCTGATTGACTTTGTCATCTGGACTGATGAAGGCCATGTAGTTTCCCTGGTAGGCGGTCGCGTACAGCGCTGTTTTTCCTTCAAGGCTGAAGGAAGCGGTGGCATCGTCGATCTTCTTCTGCACGCTGCTTAGAACGCTCTCCGCTTTCGCTTCGTTGTTGGTCAGCACGCCAATGTTCTTCAAGGTCGACACCCAATTGTCTTCGCCGGGCACCTTGAAATCGCCTGCGGTTGGGGCGATCTCATTCAACCTGTCCCAGGTATCCTCACCTGCAAACCCACCACCTGCGAGGATGAGGTCGGGCTTCAGCGCCGCGATCGCCTCATAGTCAATCTCCTTGCGATTGCCCCCGTCGATTGATGCCACGTCATCGAGCTTTCCCTCGTACCAAGGTGCGTCCTTGTTCATGACGACGGTGGGCACCAGACCACCCACGGGTTCGATCTCAAGAGCCAGCAACGTGTCGAAGGTCAGATGTGTGAGAGCAACAATTCTTTGCGGTTCCGACTCAAGCGTGAGCTCACCAAAATCACTAATCACGGTGACCGGGTAACTCGCCGAGTCGTTCGACGACGGATCGCTGCCACCCGACGAGGCGTCTCCGGCGGACTCTGAACTGTTGCTGCCGCATGCGGTGAGCAGGACGGCGCTCAGCAGGGTGGCGGCCACCGCTGCTACACCGCGTCGTAGGAAGGTTGCTGTCATGGGGATTCCTCTTTCTAGTGATGGATAAAGGGTCGGAGGGGTTTGTGCTCAGCGTGTTGCTGGCACGAGTTCATAGATTTCTGTGCCCCAGCCGACGGTGTGGGTGGCGGCGCGGTGGAGGCCGACGGCCTCAATGACGGTGTTCAGTTCGGTCATGGTGCGCAGGCCGGTGCCGTCGCGGGTGAGGGCGAGCAAGTCGGCCTCGGCCTCATGTTCGTCCAGGTCGTCGGTGCGGAAGGTGTCCTCGATCAGCAACACGCGCCCACCGATGGGAAGGTTCTCGGCAGCTCGTCGCAGCGCGTGGGTGGCATCGGCATCGGGGAGGGGGCCGAGGGCGCGGATGATGAACACCGCGTCGGCGGTCGGGGTAGGCTCGAAGATGGACTGCTCGACCACGCTCACTCTGGCGCGCTGGTCGTCATCGGGGATAGTGGCCGGCAGGTCACGGCGCAGCCAGTCAGCCTGGGCCGGCAGGGCACAGATCGTCACCCGCAGATCGGGATGGACCGCAACGAACTCCCGCGCCTGCGCGCCCGCCCCTCCTGAGTGAATCACCAGGTGCTCGACACCCTTGAGCAGATCCGAGGTGGCGATCGGCTCGGCGAGAGTCGGCTGGAATCGCGCCACCCGTTCCAAGAACCTGTCCTCGTACTCCTGCTGGGTACGCAGGTCTCTAAACGACTGGCCCGTCACCGAGGAGTAGGCCGCCTGACCCGTGCGGATGGACTCGGTGAGGCCGAAGATACCGGCCACTTGCCTGCCAACGACGCCGTCGGTGTGCAGTATGTCGAGCACAACATCATGGGTCATCCACTCGCCGATCTCGGTGAGCTCGTAGTGGCCGGGCTCGGTCTCGCGCAGCACATCGATGGAATGCAAATAGCGAAGGAGCTTGCCCAGTGCGCGCTCGTCTGCGCCGCTCTTCGCGGTCAGTTCTGCGAGCCCGGTGACGCCGCGGGAGATGAGATCACCGATCCCGAGGGTGACGGCGGTACGGATCGCAATCGGTGGGACCAGTTCGACCAGATCATGGAACCTCTCGAACGCATCAGTGTTGCGCTTGGGGTCGGGCACTGCCGAATCCGATTCCAACGCAGTGACCTGCCCGCGCCGCCAATACCCGGTGAACTCGATATCCACCTTCGGCACGCCACGGTCCTCGACCAAGTGACGGCGGATATCACGCACAACAGCCTGCTCCCCAGCAACCCATGCGAACGGTCTGCCATCCCACCAGGCCACGCTCTTGATCGTGTCGAGAAGCAGAGCCGTTGTGCCTGCCTCGACACCGTCGCGAACCAGCCAGGTCACCTCAACGCCGGGCAGTTCACGCAACTCCTGGCGATGCTCGTCTTTGGCGACCTCGATGAAGACCTGCGCCCGGGCATCCTTGGGCAGCTCTTCGAGCAGCCGACCGATCGCTGGAAGCGCGGTGTCGTCCCCGGCGACCAGCAGCCAATCGGCTTCAGGCATCCCCTTCGACGCGCCGATTCCGAGGAAGTGGATACGGTCACCCGGCTGGGCGCGGTAGGCCCACGTCGTCGCAACACCAACTCCGTGCTTGACGAAGTCAACGTCCAGCTCCTTGGTCACCGGATTCCAGTGGCGCACCGAGTACACCCGCCCCAATGGCCGCGGATCCTTCACAGGTGTGATCCCATGTCCGTTCTGGATCGGCAGCACCGGCTCGCTCTCGCCGGGACGACAGAAGAACAGCCGGACGTCGTCGTCAAAACCGGGCGAAGCAAATTCTGGCTGGTCAAATCCGTTCGTCGAAACGAAGGCGCCCAGCTGCTCACCGCTCAAGGTCACGCGTCGCATTCCTGGGGTGACGTCGGCAACGCGGACCACGGTCACTTCGCGGATGCTCATCGGGTGCACGGTGGTGCAGCGGGAGGTCTTTGGCACGTTGATCCTTCATCATTGTCACGGTTAGATCGGAGGCAACCTTGATCCACAGGCACCTAAATCACCAATAAGGTTAGCCGCTCCTTACCTTGTAGAAGGTGCGTAAAGCATCATAAAGTTCACTTGTGATAGAGATTGCCACGGATTCAGCCGAGCAGAGTCCGCCGGTGGCGGCCGCAGAGTCGATCGGGCCAGACGAGCCCCCAGTCATCCCTGCCTCGCGGATGGAGGCGGGGTGGTTACGAGACATGCACCTGCTGTTGTGGGTGCACACCGGGTCGGCCCAAGTCGACCTGGACGACGGGTCGTCCTACCGGGTGTCAGCGGGTGAGGGGGTCTGGGTGCCGGCCGGCTTGCCCGGCCGGGCAAGCCTTGATGCAGGATCGGTCGCCTTTCCTTACGCCATTACGCCAAAGTCAGCGCCCAGAGCACCATCCGGCCCGGCCCATTTCGACGTTCCCAGCTCCTGGCACGACTGGCTGATCCTGCACGCCGTACAGTGGCCCAACGACGGCTACGGCAAGTTCGGCTACTCGCCGTCTTCATTGGTCGATCTCCTCGCAGGTAAGAGCACACCACCCTCGGCACGTGAGAAGCCTGTGCAGAGAGAGTCCCTCATCCCCGGTAAGGAGCCAGACCTACCAACGGCTCCAGGGGCGTATCTGGTGGCCCAGCGACTACGCACGAATCCCGCGCTCGACCACAGCATCGAAGAGTGGTCGCGGCTGGTAGCGTGCAGCGTCTCCACGCTGCGGCGCGGTTTCGCCGCTACCGGTCTGACCTTCGCGCAGTGGCGCACCCTCATCCGCCTAGCGGTAGGGTGCGAGTTTCTCGCCGCCGGTGACGACGTCGAGCAGACGGCGATTCAAGTCGGATTCTCAAGCCGCAACGGCTTCACCAGAGCCTTCCGTGAGCACTATGGCATCACCCCCAGCGACTACGCCGCTCACACCATCGACCCATCCCGCGCGCCATCACCTCGCGTCGCCGCCGAGCGAGCCACCAGCGCGATCGGACGGCTTCTCACACAGACAGCCACACTGCCCTCAGAACCACCCCCATTGCCTGCTACGCATACCGATTGGCACACCAACGAGGTACACGTGCTCGCATGGACCTATCGCGGAGAGAGCTACTTGCACATCGGCGAGTCCAACTACCCACGCCACACGGGGGATGCCATCTGGATCCCCGCTGGCATCGAGCATCAGGCAGGCAATCTGGAAGACTCCATCGCACTGCCGATCTGCTGGCTCCCTCCGGGTCACACCCGGATCACCGAGCCGCTGCGCGCGCACTTCCCTCCGAACTGGAACACGTACCTACTACATAGAGCGGTCGCAACCCGTACACCGTTGCGTCCCGAGAGCTTCGACCCGCTCGACATCCTCGATCTGTTTCTTGAACAGTTCGCCTCCCAACGCGCCCGCACGATACCCATGCCCGAGGACGCACGCGCGCACGCCGTCGCCACCCACTTCCTCCAGCAAATGCGAACAGCCCGCGATACTGTGCTCGACGCCGACATTCACGAAGCGTTCCGGCGCGAGACCGGGATGACGTTCCTGCGCTGGCAGCATGCCGCTCGGATGCAAGTTGCCCGTGACCTGTTGGAGCACGGCGCAAGACCCGACAACGTCTCACGCCGCGTGGGCTACACCCATCTACGCAGCTTCAGTCGCGCATTTACCAGCTTTTATGGGACACCACCAAGCCAGTACCGCAAATCTGTGGCTGCCCGCACTGAGCGATGAACGATGAGCGATGAACGAATGGAATCCCGGTTGGTCACCCTTCTGGCAACGTTGAAGCCCAAGACCAAACAGCCTGTTTCGACCAAGGTCCTCAATGGCTGGGGCACAGAAATAGACGCCGCGCGAGTGCGCGAACAAGAAGAGATCGGACAAGACCTCACCACCCCATTACGCGACGACGAACTTGCCTGGCTCGATGCTGACGCCGGGTGACGTCGTCGTCGACCTTCGACGCCAGGTGGTCCACGCCACTTCACATCTTTTTCACAGAAAACTCAAAGCGGGACCATAGTCACCCTCCGTATCGTTGCGAACGCTTGAACTTTCAACGAATTACGAAGGACATCGACCATGGCATCGAAACCCCACCCCGTTCTCGGCACTTTCCTCGCCGGAATCGCTCTGACCACCACACTTGCCGCCTGTGGCGCATCCACCGACGAGAACGCAGAAGCCGCCGAAGCCGCGGGCAGCGCCACCAGCTCCGATGTCACGGCGAACGAAACCACCGAAACCACCGAAACCACCGAAACCACCGAAACCGGCGAGACCACCGAAAACACCGACGCCGCTTCATCCTCCACCTACAAAGACGGGGAGTACACGGCCTCCGGCGCGTACACCACCCCGGGCGGCCGGGAGTCCGTGACGGTCACCCTCACGTTGGCCGACGACGTCGTGAGCGCCGTGAGCGTCGACGGCAGCGCCGAGCAGGGCGACTCGCTGCGCTACCAGTCGGAGTTCATCGAGAACATCGCTTCGCAGGTGGAGGGCGTCGCGATCGACGACCTCGACGTCTCGAAGGTGGCCGGCTCCTCGCTCACCAGCGCCGGCTTCAACGACGCGGTCAGCCAGATCGCCGCCGAGGCCCGGGCCTGAGGACGCCACCATGCCCCTGTTGACCACCGAATATCCCTCCCCATCCGCGGTTTCCTCAGCCCTTGACCTGCACTTTGACGCCATCGGCGTGCCGTGGCGGGTGGAAGCGTTCCCGCTGCTCGCCCCTGGCGGCGAGCATGCCGTGCGCGAGCGGATCGCACGCTTCGACCGGGTCTGGTCGCGCTTCCGGGATGATTCCCTGGTTGCGTTGGCGGCGGGGTCAGCGGGCACCACCCGATTCCCTGACGAGGCGGAGCGGCTTTTCGCGCTCTACCGCGCGCTCTATGAGGCAACTGCCGGTGGCGTCACGCCGTTCGTCGGCGACACTCTGGCGGCGCTCGGTTACGGCCCGGCTGCGACGCTACCTGCGCTAACGCCACCTGCCTGGGAGGAAGTGGCCCAGGTCAACGGCAGTACTGTGACGACGACGCGGCCCGTCACCATCGATATCGGTGCGGCCGGAAAGGGCCTGCTGGTGGACTTGGTTGGCGACGTTCTCGATGGGCTTGGCGCAGGGTCGTCCATCGTCGATGCCTCGGGCGACCTGCGCATCCGGCGTGCGGCAGAGCCCGTGCGCATCGCTTTGGAGCACCCGCGCGACCCGCGTCGCGCGGTCGGCCTGGTGGAGATCTCCGAAGGGGCTATCTGTGCCTCGGCAGATAACCGTCGCACCTGGGGAAACGGACTTCACCACATCCTCGATGGGCGCTCCGGGCAGCCGGTACACGACGTCGTCGCCACCTGGGCACTGGCGGACACCGCGATGCTCGCCGACGGCGCCGCAACCGCGTTGTTCTTTCTCTCCCCTTCCGAACTATGGGAACGCTTCGGTGTACACGGCGTGCGCATGACCAGCGACGGCATGATCGAACGCACGCTCGCCTTCCCAGGAAAGGTGTTCGCATGATTGCCCGGACGTGGGCCGCGATCGGTCGAGCCCCCATGTACCACGTCGTGCTGTGTGCTCTGGCGGTGCTGGCGGGTGCATCCTTCGTCGCCTCTGTGGCGGGTTGGCTGTACTATTCCCCCGCCGAACTGGCTGCCCCGCTGGCAGTGGTACTCGTTGTCACTCTCGGCGTCTCGCGCCTGGCCGCTCGCATCTGGCGCGCCGAAACGCATGACGCGTCGTCGCTGATCACCGCACTCTTGCTCTTCTTCATCCTCAAACCCGGCCTCGAAGCGGGCGACCTTATCGCGGCAGTGATCGGGGCGAGCGCCGCGGCCCTGTCGAAGTTCGTCATTGCGTGGCGTGGCCGGCATCTGCTCAACCCTGCCGCCTTCGGCGCGTTCGTGGTGACGGTGTCAGGGGTTGGCGCGAGCTACTGGTGGATCGGCAGCTCTCTCCTGGTGTGGGTGGTGGTCCCGGTCGCGGCCGTCGTCGTTATTCGGCTGCGGCAAACGTTGGTTGCGTCAGTGGTGGTCCTCGCGGGCATCGCGGTCTACATGGTCAGTGCGATGACCTGGGGCTCAGGGGCACTGGAGGCACTGCAGATGGGCGTGGCCTCGACGGCGTTGGTCTTCTTCGCGGCGTTCATGGTGACCGAACCTCTCACGTTGCCGCCGCGGCGATGGCAGCGGCTAGTCGTGGCGGTGGTGACCGGAGTACTCTTCGCTGCTCCCATCTCGCTGGGTGTCTTCAGCATGAGCCCGCAGCTGGCGCTCTTGGTGGGCAATCTAATCGGCTTCGCCTTCGGGCAACGCCGTGCCGTCAGCCTCACCCTTGCCGAAACACGACGCTCTGCCGACGGCACAGTGGAGTTGGAGTTCGAGGCGGCCGCTCCCATCAGCTTCCAAGCTGGGCAGGCCATTGAACTGCACGTTCCTGGCGTCGGGCTTGGGAATCTCGGTGGAAGCCGACGGGTTTTCAGCCTGGTATCCGCACCATCCGACGGCTCGCAGGTGCGAGTAGCGTTCATGCTGCCGGAGCATCCCAGTGCGGCCAAGCAACAACTCGTGAGCATGAAGCCGGGAGACAAGCTGCAAGCAACCGGCGTCGCTGGCGACTTCACTCGGCCCTCCAACGACCAACCCGTGCTGATGCTCGCCGCCGGAATCGGCGTAACGCCGTTTATCAGCTGGCTGCGCGAGGCGCGGTCACGCGGTCACCAACAGCAGGCCGTGCTGGTGTGGGCAGTGCGCGACCCCGAGGCCGCCCACTTCCGACACGAACTCGGCGATCTCGGCGCTCAAGTGGTTCTCGTCAGCCGTGACGAACCTTCGCATCTGAATTCCCACGAGAGCTGGGCGGGACCCGAACGCCTCAACAGCGAACGCGTCGCCACTCTCCTACCCGATCTCGGGCAACGCAACGTCTACATCTCGGGCGGCCCACAATTCGTCGCGGACTTCCGCCGCGGCCTGAAATCCCACGCCCGCCGTATTCAAACAGACGCTTTCGCGGGCTACTGATAGCAGGGCTGTTGCGGCCCGCTTACTCGACCGCCTCGGACAGCTCCATCCAGTGCTCCTCCAGCTCCTCGTTCTCCGCCTCCAGCTGGCGCAGCTTCTCGGTCAGCTTCATGAGTCCGTCAAAGTCGCTCTGGTCATGGTCGGCCATCTTGGCGTGGACACCGTCAATTTTCGACGCGACCTTGTCCATACGCCGCTCCACCGCCGCGAGTTCTTTCTGCGCAGCACGTAGTTCGGCACCCGTTAGGACCGACGACGGCGAAGCAGCCTCACCTTCGCCTGAGGCCACCGGACCGGCCGCTCCCGCCGCACCGCTCGTTCCTGGAGCTCCAGCAGCGCCCCGAGCCCCAGCGGCATCAGCCTGCGCGGCCTTCTGCGCATCGCGCAGCTCAAGGTACTGGTCCACTCCACCGGGAAGATCGCGCAATCCCTGATTCATGACCGACATCTGGCGATCCGTCAGCCGCTCCAGCAGGTAACGATCGTGCGACACCACAACCAGCGTGCCGGGCCACGAGTCCAGCAGATCCTCGACAGCGGCTAGCGTATCCGTGTCCAAATCATTTGTCGGCTCATCAAGAAGCAACACGTTAGGTTCATTCATGAGCAGACGCATGAGCTGCAACCTGCGGCGTTCACCACCGGACAGCTCCGCCACCCGCGTCCACGCCCGCTCGCGCGTGAAGCCCAGCCGCTCAACCAGCTGACCAGCGGTGATCTCCTTTTTGCCCACGGTCACGCGCGCGGCGATTTCGTGCACGGACTCCACCACGCGCTTCTCACCGATGGCATCAAGCTCGTTCGTGGCCTGCGTCAGCGTGGCGAGCTTGACCGTCTTGCCGCGCTTCACCCGGCCCGCGGTCGGCTGCAACTCATCCGACATCAAACCCAGCAGCGAGGACTTTCCAGCACCGTTGGCACCAAGAATTCCCAGCCGCTGACCGGGAGCCAGCCGCAACGTCACATCCTCCAGCACGTTCGGACCACCCGGGTAGGCGAACGTCACCTCTTCCAGGTCAACGACGTCCTTACCCAGCCTCGTCGTCGCCATCTTCGTCAGTTCCAGCGTGTCACGCGGGGCCGGTTCGTCAGCGATGAGAGCCTCGGCGGCTTCAATACGGAAGCGTGGCTTCGAGGTGCGGGCGGGCGCGCCGCGGCGCAACCAAGCAAGTTCCTTGCGCAGGGCGTTGTTGCGCTTCTCGATGGCGAGCGCGTTCTGGCGCTCCCGCTCGGCGCGCTGCAGCACGTAGGCGGCGTATCCACCCTCGTAGGTTTCCACGTGACCGGGCACCGGGTTGCGCCCGCCGGCGCCGTCGTTGCCCGGCACCACTTCCCAGAGCCTGGTGCACACCGCATCGAGGAACCAGCGATCGTGGGTCACCACAACAAGAGCGCCGGAAGGGCGCGGCCCGCCAAAGCGCTCGTTGAGGTATCCGGCGAGGAAGGTGATGCCCTCGACATCGAGGTGGTTGGTTGGCTCGTCGAGGATGACAATACGGGCATCCTCGCACAAGGTGGCCGCGAGCGCGACGCGCCTACGCTGCCCGCCGGACAGCTCGTTGACCTTGGCATCCAGCCCGATATCCGGCAGCAACCCCTCGTGCAGGCGGCGCACGTGGGCATCGCTCGCCCACTCGTGCGTGGCGACGCCACCGTGGATCGCGTCGAGGACCGTCTGCCCGTCATCAAAATTATCGGCCTGCGACAGCCGCGTGACGCGAGCCGACCCAAGTTTGGTGACGGCGCCGTCGTCGGGAATCAACTCCCCAGCCATGATGCGCAGCAGGGTGGATTTTCCGCCGCCGTTCGGGCCGACGACGCCGATGCGGTCGCCGTCCTCCAGGCTCACCGAGACGTCGCCGAGGATCGGGCGGTTGCCGAGGGTGATGCCCGCGCGCTGTGTTCCGAGAAGGTGTGCCATCGTTATGCTTCTTCCTTGACTTCCGTGACGTGGGCGGTTGCATCGTTAGCGAGGGATGCAGGCGGATCCGTGACGTGAGTTTTCTCGACGTGGGCCGCCGGGTCGCTGACCCGCGCTGCCGCAACTGGGCCGTTGGCACGCAGTACGCCGTGCTGTGGGAAGAGCTCGCGGAACCCCTCGGCCAGCTGATCGGCCTCGTCCGCCGACGAGGCGAGCACCGCGATGGTGGGGCCAGACCCCGAGAGCAACGCAAAGTGTCCGCGTGAACGCAACGCCCGCATCGTCTCGCGCAGGTCGGGGCGCAGGGAGAGAGCTGGCTGCTCCAAATCGTTGATCATGAGCGGGGGCAGCGCGGCGGCGTTGCCAGCCGCGAGCGCCTCGCGCAGGTCCGTCGTGTCCGCGACCAACGTCTCGGGGACGCGCGTGTAGCCCATGAGGGCGTCGAACTCGCGGAACACGGATGGCGTGGAAAGCCCCTCGGAGCTGGTCAGTAGCACCCAGTGGTGGGCGATGGCGGACTCGATGGGGGTGAGCTGCTCCCCGCGGCCCACCCCGTGCGCGAAGCCGCCCATCATCGCAAAAGGAACGTCCGAGCCGAGTTCTCCGCCGAGTTCCAGCAGTTCTTCCGTGGACAGGCCCAGACCCCACAGCTCGTTGCAGGCAACCAAGGTGCCGGCGGCGTCGGCGGAACCACCCGCCATTCCGGCGGCAATCGGGATGCGCTTGGTGATATGGAGAGCCACGCCGTCCTTCACACCGAAGCGCTCGCGCAGCAGCTCAGCGGCGCGCACGGCCAGATTCGAGCTGTCGGTGGGCAGGTCTTCGCCCAGCCCGGTGATGGTTAAGGTGACGGCTGGTTGGTTGGGGGCGGTGACCTGGTTGGGATCGGCTGGTTGGTTGGGATCAGCCACCTGACCGGGCGCAAGAGGTGAGGCGTGGACGTCGTCGTACACATCCAAGGCTTCGAAGACTGTATCGAGCGGGTGGAAGCCGTCGAGGCGAGGGGGGCCGACTCGCAGGGCGAGGTTGACCTTGGCGGGGGCGGAGACGATTATGCGCACGGGTACGAGTGTAGTGGGCGAGGCGAGGGCGCTGCCACG
Organism: Ancrocorticia sp.; assembly: GCA_047602305.1. Lineage (GTDB taxonomy): Bacteria > Actinomycetota > Actinomycetes > Actinomycetales > Actinomycetaceae > Ancrocorticia. Next base: position 3,068,207 of record JASGHO010000001.1, on the reverse strand, counting down.
CGGGCCGCCGCCCGACGGTGAGCTTGGGAACCATCTGCGCTCGGCCATGTCTTTTCGCTCGTGAGCGGACCATAATTGTTTGTCATGTCCGACCAGCCAATTCCCGAGCAACCAACCTCCGACAAGCCAAACGCAGACGCGAACCCCAACAGTGCCCAGCCGGTCTCCGATCAATCCGCCGCCCTCACCGGAGCAGCACGCAGGCGAGTCCTCATCGTGCTGCTGTCCTCGCTGTTCCTCTCGCTCATCACAGTCAGCATTGTTAACGTCGCCCTCCCTTCTATCCAGCAGGGGTTGGGGGCCTCCTCGACCCAGTTGCAGTGGGTGCTCTCGGGGTATTCGTTGGCGTACGGCGTGGTGCTGGTGGCGGCGGGCCGAGCCGGCGATCTTCTCGGGCGCTCGCGCCTTTTCCTCATCGGAACGACGATCTTCCTCATCTCGTCCACCTTGGCGGCCTTCGCTCCCACGGCGTTGATCCTCAATTTGGCGCGCGCGGTCATGGGCATCGGCGCGGGAATCTCCAGCCCACAGGTCTCCGGGCTCATCCAGCAGCACTACCAGGGCAGGGAACGCGCCCGCGCCTTCGGGATGTTCGGGGCCGTGGTTGGCTCCGCCGTGGCTATCGGGCCGGTTCTCGGCGGGCTGGTACTCGGCGCCCTCCCACAGGACATCGGCTGGCGCATGACTCTCGGAATCAACGTCCCCTTCGCGCTCATCGTGGTGACGCTCGGGGCGCTCTGGCTCCCCCGCTCCCCACGCTTGGCGCGCGAGGCACGCCCGAAACAGGATCTCGACCCCATCGGTGCACTGCTGCTGGCCGTGTCCGTCTTCCTCATCATGCTTCCATTCATGATCGCGAGCGACGACGTCCGCGCCTGGTGGTTCCTCCCCGCCGGCTTCGTCATTCTCGTCGGCTGGCTCGCATGGGAACGCGTCTATCGCGCCCGCGGCCGCGCCCCGATGGTGGATCTCAAGATGTTCCGCATCCGCACCTTCGCCATGGGCGCCTCGATGATCACGGTGTTCTTCGCAGGTTCGACATCGATCTGGGTTCTCATCGCAATCTTCGCCCAGAACGGGATGGGGCAGAGCCCGCTCGTTTCCGGCCTGCTTGGCCTGCCCGCCGCGCTTGTCTCAATTTATTCCGCACCCTTGGCTGGGAAACTTGTGGTGAAGTGGGGCCGGAAGGTCGTGGTGTACGGGCTCCTTCTCAACATTCTTGGACTCGGCCTCACCGCGTGGGCCAGCGTCCTCATTGCCGACGGCGCCACCATCTGGCTGCTCGCCCTCACCACACTTCCGCTCGGCTTCGGCGGCGGCTGGATCACCTCACCCAACCAGTCGTTGACGTTGCGTGACGTGCCCGTGGCCAACGGCGGCACCGCCGCCGGCATCATGCAGACCGGCCAGCGCATCGCCACCGCCGTGGGAACCGCCGCCGTCACCGGTATCTTCTTCCACCGGTTGGACAACGGATATGCCGCCGCACTCGATGCCGGCTACATCCTTATCGGTTTCTTCGTGGTGGCTTCGCTGGTCATCGCGCTGGTGGACATGGCGATGGAGAAGCGCGCGTAGGTTTCGCGCCAACGCACGTTGGCTTCGAGAACTCAAACGCTGCTGCCCGGCGCGTGGGGCCGGACACGGCGCGTGGGGCCGGACACGGCGCGTGGGCGCAGCGTGTGAGGCCGGGCGCAGCGCCACGCGCCTACACACGCCCGCACTCGCCCACATCGACATCTGCCCTTAGCGTTGGGTATCGCCCATATAACGGCGATACCCAACGCTAAGGGCAGTTCTCGGCGAAGACCGCCAGCTCACCCCAGCGGCGCGAACCCATCCAGGCTGAACACCGACTCCACCGGCACCTCAAAGTAGCGCGCGATCCGCAGTGCTAGGTGCAGCGAGGGCGAGAACTCGCCGCGCTCCAGGTAGCCCATGGTTTGGTAGTGAATCCCGAGGGCGTCGGCAAGTTCGCGCCGGGTCAGGCCGCGATCAGCTCGCAGCACGGCGAGCCGATTGAAGACGGCTTCATCTCCCCGGCTCGCCGCACCACTACGCCCTCCGGCACCACCACTACGCCCTCCGGCACCACCACTACGACCACCAGAACCAGCACCACCAACAGCACCACCAACAGCACTACCGCGGACACCAGCACCCCGGCCTTTCACACCACCGCGCTCCTGCTTTGGACTCACACATATCCCCTTGTTGCAATCTTCTCGCGGGTAGCTTGGAAGCTTCCCACTGTCTCTCGGCTCAGACTACTGCGCAGCAACCGCGGTGCCAGCATGTATCCCAGGATCGCCCAGACGGCGAGAATCACTACTCCGAGGAGCGGCTGGAACACGCCACCGATCTCCGCGATGCCAGTCTCGGCGGGCAGCAGCGCCCACCGCCCGAGGTGGGCCACCCAGTAGAACGGCGTGGCTGCCACCAGCCATTGTGCCCATCCCGGGTACCATCCCAGGGGAATCATGGTGCCAGCTCCCGCGTACACCACCATGAATACCACCATGGCAATGAGCATCGCCCAGGTGTTCCGTACGAGCGTCCCGAGCACGATCCCGAACGGGAAGAAGGCAAAGAATGACGCCAGAAGGAGGAGTACCAGCCCGAGGTACCCCGCCACCGATTCGGGTCTGAGGTCGGGGAAGAAGATCAGCGCGCCCACAACGGACAGCCCGCCCGTCACGAGGAGGTAGCCGAAGGAGGTGATTGTCTTGCCGAGCACCCACGCCGACGCACCAGCTGGCAGCATCCGCAGCCGCAGCAGCGTGCCTTCAGTGCGTTCCTGCTGCATTTCGGACATCACCTGGAATGCGGACATCGTGCCCGCCGCACCAATCAGCCCGGCCAGCGAGTATGCGCCCGCGGACGCAAAAACGCCGTCGAAGCTCATGTCACCCATGACCGTGGAGACGATGAAGATCAGCAGGATTGGCCCCGAGATCGTCGCGAGAAAGGCCGGGGTCAGAAAACTGATTCGCGATTCCGCGCGCACCTGCATGAGTGCCGCTCGCGCCGCCTGTGTTGGGAACATGGTTCACTCCCTTCCCGACGACGCCGTCGCGCCGTCACGTTTCTGATCACTCGCCAAGTCGTGCCCCGCGAGGCTTTGATCCATCCACGCGCTCGGCCGGTTCTTCTCTCGGTTGACGAGCGCCAGGTATGCGTCTTCCAGCGAGGTGCGCCTGACTTCCAAACCGGTCACATCGCGATCGACCAGTAGATCCCGAACGAAGCCCTCCGGCTCAGCCGCCACGTGCAGGTGCCGGCTCCCGCCTTGCATCCACGTCACTTCCACCATTGACTCCACCTGTTCGCGCAACTGCTGCGGCGAGCCGTCCGCGATGATCCGGCCCTCGTCGAGGATGAGAATACGGCTCGCAAGCCGATCCGCTTCGGCCAGATCATGAGTGGTGAGAAGCAGCGAGGTTCCACCCTCCATCTGATCGGCGACGACGTCGTGGACTGCCCGCTTGGCCGCAGGGTCAAGCCCGGTGGTTGGTTCATCTAGCACAAGGAGCTCGGGGCGATTCATCACCGCCGCGGCGAGATCGACGCGGCGGCGTAGGCCTCCGGAGAGCTTGAGGAGGGGCTTCTTGGCATGCTCGGCGAGGTCGAAGAGATCAAGGACTTCATCCACGGTTCGCAGCTGTGGGCTGGGGTCATAGTGGGCGTGGATCCAGTTGAGGAATTCAATCACTCGCCACTTGGGGTGATCGTGACCGGTCTGGATTGCCATGCCAATCCGCGCACGCCACTGCGGCGGCTGGGACTTTGAGGGATCCGCTCCAAGCACGGACACCTCGCCAGCATCGCGGCTCAGAAACCCCATAAGGATTTCGATTGTGGTTGTCTTTCCAGCGCCATTCGGGCCGAGAATCGCGACGGACTCCCCTTCCTCGAGCGTTAAGCCGACGCCATCAAGCACCGTGTTCTTCCCGTACGCCTTGCGTATGCCGCTGGCGTCAATCACTGCCATGTGGCCCTCCCAATCGAGCAGTCTCTGGGCTGCGAAGAAGACGCCCACGGACTCCCGCCGCAGCACCTTCACACCCCACCCATGTAGTAGTTATGCTACATAAGAGAATATAGCATAACTACTACATTTCATAGCGGGAATACATCTCACCACTGAGCAGGACCTGGCACCGGCCACCGGACACCGCCTCAACAACAACACACACCAAGGCGGTGAGTCCCAGCACTATCAGGACACTTCACTCCGAGAGCGGGCAAGATTGAGCCGCTCATAAGCGGCGACAATACCCGAATACTCTGCGTCGGTGACCTGAACCAAAGCGCCTTTGGAGGCATCAGCTATCTTCTTGAGACCGTCGTACTCGAACATACCATTGAGTGGGATAGCGGCGACGTCGTCAACAATCGCCGCAATACTACCGTCATAAGCGCGTGCAAATTTCATTTCAATCTCCTCTTCAACCACAACGGTCTTCACAAATTGGTCCTGGATGATACGGCGGACAGTCCAGCGCATGCAGTCAGGCAATAGTCCAGGGATTCCCAGATTATGCTCGGTGGGTCCACGTCCCGGGCCGCCGTGCCCGAGAGCCATACCGTCATACAAGTTGAGTTCAACATGGGTCCATTCACGGGTGCCCAAGTTAGCCATCACAATGAGGTCGCCGGTCCTCAGTAAATGAAGAACCTTGTTGAACTCGGCGATGGATTCGGATGGATCACCTTCCCACGACGCTATTTCAACTCCGGCATGGGCTTGGTCCCTTGACATCCCACCAATGTCACGACCGACCTCGTGATACACGGCAAACGTGAAATCACTACAGTCACCCATCCCCAGCCTGCGTAACTCGGAAAGAGTGACCTGTTGGCGATCATTGTTGTAATCGAGCGCCCCAAGCAGGGAGCGACCAAGTTCCGCAACTCTCGCTCGCTCAGCAACGGCTGGATTTACCAGGGGTTTCGCCCCCGCGAGGGCACACCAATCCTCGGCACTCCCATAGAAGATATTGAGATCAATATCTTCGTCCCAACCGGAAAGCCGGCCCTTGTGGGAATACTGCCACATGACAACTTGCGCGGATGGCCAGTTCGGAACATCGGGCTTTTCCCAATCAAGCCAGCCGACATGCTCATTCGTGGGATAACAGGCATACCACAGAAAGTACCCATGACCGGCAATTACCCTCGCCCATTCGGAATGTTCAACAAGGACCGAATGACCCGTGTAAATGACTGGGCGTCGACCCAGAGCCGCCTCAACTGCCTGACACCACTCCAACACCCAAGCTGTATCACCGAGATTCGTATCGCGCTGCTCCCAGTCAAGAATAAGCAAAGCGTCCTGGGGTGCATGGCGGGCTTGCGAGACAAAATGCGCCGCTTCCGCTTTCGCGGTGCCACCATACCCCCTGTCCTGCGCGAAGTGGTAGATACCGGTCAGGCTCATCCCGGAGAGCATATCTCGCCAGCCATCGATAACTAAACTGTCCCCACCCGTACATTTGGTGATAACAAAATCCACGCCCGGTAACGACGCAGCGTTTAGACCACTCTGATACTGTGCATGAACATCAATACCGTGAAGCATCAATTCCTCCCCTCAATGATTGCCCACCAAGCCCACGGGCTTGAGTTTTAGAAAAGGGTGTCCCGGCGGTGCAATGACCGCCAGGACACCCTCAAAGATCTCCAGGGCGACCACTATTAACCGTGCACCCTCCACTGGTACTTGAGCTGATAGTGCCCACCATGCCCATAGAAACTGGCAGTTCCGATTCCAGATGCGGGGTTACCCCACTGGCCGTCCGAGTAGTACCACCGGGCCGACTTGCTCGGCATCTCCATGCTGACCGTCTGAATCGGGAAGATGTCGTCGCCAAACAGGCCGATGATCCACCTCACGAATTGGTCGACAACCCAAGCAACAGCCCATCCGATCGCGGCACCGATGATGGGGCCCAACACAGGAGTCACGGCTCCGCCAACTGCCGCCGTGATGGCTATCTTCACCTTGTCACGAATCTGTCCCCAAATGTCATTGAGGCACTTCTGCAAGCCCTCATTGTCCTTTTCGGCCAACAGGAAGGATACGGTGTATCGCTTGGGCCAGTACTGCCCCTCATCCATGCTGAAGGAGACATAGCGCCAGTTCGGATAGGTCCTGCTGGTTCGATCCCTGAACCCCTTACCAATGAAGATCTCGTTGATGGGACGGGTGTCTCCGTCCTCATCAATCTCCACACCGGCCAGAGCGATCTCATCGTCACCCCAAAACTCGGGGTCCGTCTCATCAACACACTTGATCTCAGTGATCCACAACCCGAGATTACTGGGCTCCGAGGATGCCTGAATTTTCTCGCCAAGAGCCGCGCCCTCGAAAGGATCGACCTCAGTTCGTGCACCCCAGATGTCCGCAAGGCGTACATGATCGAAGACGCCGGATTCCAGGCGGGCCTTTTCCGCCTCGGCAACACGCTGCTCGATCTTCTGAACGGTCTCCTCATCCGCCGCCAACAGTTCACTTACCGGCGGTTCATCGTCAAAACCGAACAGCTTTTTGTTGATCTTGGGAAGCGTGACATTGGTGGCGAGTTCCTTAAAACCACCCTTGGCAACAAATGCCTCCGCTTCCAGTTCCCCGGCAGCACCAAACAAGGCCACTCGCGCAGCCTCCGGAGCAGATACCAAGCCTGATGCAACCTTAGCGTAGTGTTCCTGACGGCCTGAATCGAGGTCCTTCACAACCTCAGCCATCTTGGCACCTACACCTCCTGCTGCGATACTCGCAGCAGGGTCCGCGGCAGCGGCAGCGAACGAGTACTTGAGGCCACCGAGCACCGATTCGGCGATCTTGCGCAGCTCACTGTGCTCCAACACATCGAAGTGCCCACCCGCCGACGGCACCGGACGAATTTGCAAGCCCTTGGGGTCAATACTCCCCAAAGTCGAGTTGATAGACATGACTCTTCCCTTTCACGAGTCGGATTTGCTCACTGATCGCGAACCACCGGCAGAACACCCTGCCGACCACAAGTAAGAAGCCATCACACTGGTTCTCACCCTCTTTGTTGCGATCACAATGAAAGAGCAGCGCGTTACCGCTTTGATACATCCATACTCAGAGCAATCCGGGAAAGGTGGCGCTCACGCGCAAGATTTCGCCAGTTTTGGCACCTTGAGAGTCCTTGGAGGCGGGAATTCTTGCGACACACAGATCGGATTCGCTAACAAACCTGACAGGCGAAGCCCGAAGAACATAGAGGGGGAAGTCCAAATTTTTGGACTTCCCCCCTCTGTCATTCGAGCTAGGTTGCACTCATGCCATCGAGTACTCAAACCTGATCTCCTCCGGAATACCCCACTCGCTCCAGTTCCCATACTCCACGTAAGTACTGTGACTGAACCAGCCCCGCATATCTGTAGCGCGGGGTTTGATCTCCCGGTGCGGCAGAAGGGCTTGATCGAAGGTCTGCTTACTTCCCGTTCTGAGCCCATCAAGCATCACCACCCGGTCAAGGCGGGTGCGGAGCACAACCGTATGGCTCACCGAGGCTCTGATCTTGGCCCATTCATCCCCGGGTCGAGGAATAGCGGGTGTATGAAGAAGTACCAGCAGCTTGATCGACACCCCTTCAGCCGCAGCACCAAGCACCACATTTCCACCATGACTGTGCGCAAATACCGTATCGAGCCGGGATGCCTGGCGTTTGCCAAGCCACTTCTTGAGGTCTTTACCTCCTTGCCGCCGTTCACCTTCCGAATAGCCACCGGTCCACCGAAAATGATCCTGGTTGTCATACAGGCTCGGCGTGCTCCGCGAACGAATGAGCTGGGAAAGAGCGCTTTTCGGGGCGTACCAGGATGTTTCATCCAGGCGGGCCCATGTTCCATGTACAGCAACACTCATCGCCTCCACCGAAGGTAGCGCGAATCGAGTCTCCCCCTCGCGGGATTCCCATGCCCTCAATCCGCCGTAATGATCGGCCTCCGCTTGGGGCCTAGCCGAGGCTGCCGCCTCCACGAGTTCCACAACCCGTGGATCGGTCGACAACCCGCTCACCTCAAGGACGCCCCTAGCATGCGCATAATGAGGTAACCCTGCCGCCTCGAGTGCCGCAGCAGCAGCCGTCCGCGAGAGTTCCTCCGGACTATGCTGTTCGAAGTTGAGAAGGGCAAGAAGATGCGGCGTGGAACCCTTCTCCCGGACCTCATCCCAGAGCTTCATTCGGACATCGACTCGATCCCCTCCTGATTCTTGAAACCCGAGGGCATGTACTTCATTCCCCAGTTCAGGGATAATATCGAAGGTTAGATTGTCCAACTCTTGCTGGGTTGCAGGAACAGCCTCCGCGAGAATCGAGGGGCCGAGCCGATGTATCTTCGGCACTCCCAACTCATCTGCATCAGGGCCAATATCAAGCCTCTGCTCCTCGGTACCAAACGCGTATACCGCCATCGCTATCAGCTGCGCGGCTCGACTCTCCTCAGAGTCTCTCGAATTGTCACGGAATGCTTCGATTCCACAAGGTGGTAGTCCATTCATTTCTGCCATGAGACGTCAACTCCCCAATCAAACTCATCGTCGTTAACTCACAATCAAGCAACTCGAGAGATCGGATCACGAAGTCAAGCTCCACCGAGTGTGAGTTCCATCGCACCCATTGTTACACACCCTCCGGGACTTTGGTCCTTTGGGTTAATGGAGATTAAGAGGTCACGTCAAATCAGAGAGGAAAAGAGGTGCCGAAGCCGCACCTAAACAGGGCTAGCGTCGTCGTCGACCAACCAACCAACTACAGCCAACCAACTACACCCAGCCGGCAATTCCACGAGCGGCCTGCTCGTGCAGAGTCGCCACGCAACCCTCGGAATCATTGGCCCACGGCACGTAGTGGAACTCGCGGCCCCCGGCCTCGATGAACGTCTCGCGGTTGAGGATGTTGATCTCCTCGAGAGTTTCCAGGCAGTCGGCCATGAAGCCGGGGCAGATCACGTCGAGGCGCCCCACACCCTCCTTACCCAACTGCTCGACGGTGTCGATTGTGGCAGGCCCGATCCACTCGGCCCGCCCGAAGACAGACTGGAAGCACACCAGCAGGTCCGGCTCCTCCAGCCCGAGCCGCTCACGCAGCAACTGGGCAGTCTCCAAAGCTTCGAAGCGGTACGGATCCCCCGCCTCGTGCATCGCCACCGGAATCGAATGGAAGCTGGTCACAACCTTGTCTCCGGCCGCGAAATCCGGCCGCCCGTTGGCCTCCCACGAACGCTCCAACGCGGTCGCGAGCGCCTCGATGTACACCTTCGAATCCGGGAAGGATCGGATGGTGCGGATCTCCATCTGGTCACGCGAGTTCAGGATCCAGCGCGCCACTTCGTCAATGACCGTACCGGTCGACGACGCCGCGTACTGCGGATACACCGGCAGCACCAGAACGTGACGGAAACCGTCCTTGTACAGTCGGGTCAGCTCGTCCTGCACCGCGGGCTGTCCATAGCGCATCGCGATGCGCACCTCGACATCCCCCCCGAGCAACTGTGCCAGCTCATCGCGCTGACGCTGCGTCCAGTGCATGAGCGGCGATCCTTCCTCCAGCCAGATGGAGGCGTACTTCTCGGCGGAGTCCTTGGGACGCACCCGAAGAATGATCCCCTCAAGAATTGGGCGCCACAATGCCGGGTGCGTTTCGACGACGCGACGATCGCTGAGGAACTCGCGAAGATAGGGACGCACCTTCTTCGCGGTCGGCTCGTCCGGAGTGCCAAGATTGACGAGCAATACGGCTGGGCGACGGTCCACAACTGGCGCTTCCACTTCTTTGGGGCGTGCGGCTGCCGAGGAACTTGCTGACGAATTCACCATGTCTTCTAGCGTACCGCCCATTTTTCACCGCACAGACTCCAAAGGTCACCCTTCAGCGATTAGGGCTGCGCACCACATTCTCGTGTCAGTAAGCCGCCTTGGAGCGCTCGCGGCACGAGCCCGCTGTTAGCGACACCCGTCACCTATCGCCCATGTCTCCGTTCGTTCACACCAGATTTTCTGGAACGACCCCAGTTTTCTGTGTATTTCAAACGATTAGGAGGAGGACGACGACGAACTACCCACCGTTTCACCAAGGCCCACTTGGTTCTGGGGACGGCTCGTATTAGCTCTCAGCGAGGCCACGTCATGGGACACGAGGTCACATCACGTTTCATCTGGACCAGCATAGACGTGGCCACTTTCACCCATCGACGTCCCGGTCCGAAGGCGCCTTCGGGCCCTGTCCCGCTCCTCCCCTGCCCTCACCCGATATGATGGGGTATGGATACATTGATTGCTGCCTCTCGGCGCACCGCCACACGCACACTTAGCCTCATCATGGGGGCAGCAGCGGTCTCCTGGGTACTCTTCGTCGTCGGCCAATATATTGGACTCGTGAATTCAGCCGGTTCGATGTGGGGGCACGGTCAGCCCGAGCAGGTACGAACAGCGGACTATGTTACCCTCGCGGCGATCATCGTCTTGGGGCTCGGCGCATTGGTAGCCAAACGAATCCTTGCGCCGCTGCGTGCCTCGACTGAACCACGCAGCCGATTAGTCCATTCAGTGTCTCTTCTTGCAAGCCTCATGCTTATCATCTCCGCAGTTCTTGCCTCCTGGACTGTATTCATGACATTCATGAACGGCCTCAACGTTGATTCTGACGCGGTCGACCCCCTCGTGCGCACGATGAATCTTTACCTCCCCATCGTGGCCTACACGGTTCTCGTTGTGGGCATCATTCTCGCGGGATTCGTGTTTGTGCCAGCGCCGTCGAAGCATCAGGTTCACACCTCCAACGCACCTTACTCGCCCGAGGTATCCTCCTCAGAGATCCCACAGGAAACCGCGCCCGCAGTTTCCACAAACGAACACGGTCCGAAGCCCCGTGCCAAAGCTCTGACAGGACGGCTCACCGCTGGCATTGCCTATGCCGTCCCAATTGTGGCAATAGCGCTCGCACTCATCCTCGGGCTCATCATCTACGACTTCACCCGCACATCCCTTCAAGGGTGGATCTGGGTGGCAATTTTCGTCATCGTTGGTACCGGCGTCTTTGCTGGTACGGTTTTCGCCAGCCGTAGTCTCGAATCGAGCGATCTCTCCGCGCCCGTGGTACGGGGCGCGAGGCATCTGAATTTCGTACTCACGGTGGTGTTCACCTTCGTTGTCACGAGTATGGCTCTCGGCAACGCTACATCGGCCGTTTACCAGCTCAACGTGTCACCCAGCCTGTCTCTCACCACATTCAACTTCCCAGACAACCACGCCAAGTCCGTGGAGCCTGTGGTCGGGAGCCCAATGACCATCGATCCCGCACTTAGTCTCTGGGGATCTGATCTCAAGCGCGATTCCGAGGTTGTCGTTGTCATTGAACCCGGCGGCCAGGAAGTCATGCGGGCACGAGTTGGTCATGACCGCTGGGTAAGTTCCGAAGAAGAGTGGCCGGAAGGACTCACACCGGGCGAGTACACGTTCATCGCGCGGGCGGAGGCTGCCGACGGCGCCCCTCTCGAAATTTCGATTCCCGTCACGGTGAAGGAGGATGGCGAACCCGAGTTCCCCGCAGGCGGCGATGCCTACTCAGGAGACGAGAAGAGCCGACTCCTGCCGATCTCGGCAAGCTGGTTGCTTAGCGACTTGCTACCCGCGGGCGTGCTGCTAGCGCTGGGTATTTTCCTCGTATCCACCACGATTACGGTACGGAATCCCGACCGTCTGACTGCCAAGTAGGGCGAGGACGGCAGCGACGACGAACCACACCCGCGTACGTCACCGCTCGCGTCAGAACACCTGCCAGACGCGGTAAACGTACGTGAGCGTTGCACCCAAAAGAAGGACAGCTACCGCGCCGTGGTAGGCAGTCCCGGCATAACCAATCTGGGACAGTACCAGGATCACCGCGGTGCTCACCAGGATAAGAAGCGCCAGCAGCATATCAGTGCGGGAGAATCTCAGAGCCTCCTGCACGATCTCCACGTCCACCTCGTCGAACTCTGGAGGCGCAAGAAACGTACCCGGCCCACCAACCGGTCCGGGTGGAGTACTGACTGACGCCGCGTCGTCGTCGTTCTTCGGGCCCTCTTCTACTACAACGGAGCCGCCGCTTCCCAGCCCCGCATCGCCGTGTAGCGGCACATCGTAGTTCGGCAGATTGCTGCCCGAACCACGAACCATGCGCGCCAGCTCAAACGACGGCAGCGTGGCGAAGAGGTAGTCCCCCTTAACCGCGCGCACCAACCATGCAACCCACAGCGCGAAAACCGAGAGCCCGAGCAGCGCGACGATCGCCCCCAAAATGACGTAGACGATGGCGGTCATGGTGGGGAGAAGGACTTCGCGCGAGATCTCGTTACTGCCGAGAATCAGCGCGGTGGCGCAGAAGAATACTCCGGCGGGCACCGGCCATCCCACAAGAATCAACGCCCAGGTCTTGCCGCGCGGGGTCAGCGACGTTGCCAGAACGATGGCGCACAGGCCGATGCCGAGACTCACCAGGAGAACCCCGAAAGTAAAGTCGGAGAGCGCGCGATAGCTGGCGTGACCAAGGCGCGTGGCCGCCAAAATAGTCACATAAAAGTTGACGAGAGCGATGACGAAAAGCATCGGGTAGTGGTCGCGCCGCTGCCGCGCCCGCAAGAGATTCGGTTCCCGCGGAAGAACACCGGTGGTGCGCCAGCGCTCAATTTCGTCCTCGTCGCGCTCTTCGATCGCGTGAACAACACGCAGCGATGACAGGAAGACGCCCACGAGAATAACCGCCAACGGGATCGCCGCAACCAGCGCTATCGAGAATCGGTAACTCCACGAAAGCTCGGTGAGCACCACCGTGATGGGAATGGCCAGACACCACAGGACAAAGAAAGTAATCCCCGCAAGGGAGGCATCAATGCGGCGCTCGGCAAGAAGCCAGCAGCGGTGCATTTCCTGATCCATGGCACCCCTTCCTGCGCTTCCTCCATTGTCAGGGAAGCGGAGGACTGCTTGCTACCTCGCTCTAAGAGTAGTCGCCACCACCGACAGGTTTCGAGAGGCGGCGTGCCGCGTCCGCGATGGCGATAAATTCCTCAACACCAAGCTTCTCGCCCCTGGCCTGCGGACTCACACCGGCGCTCACAAGAATCTCCTCGGCAAGGGCCGGGGATCCGGCCCAGGAAGAGAGTGCTGCTCGCAGCGTCTTACGGCGCTGAGCGAAAGCCGCGTCCACCACGGCAAAGACCTCTTCACGAGGGGTGTCCGTGAGAATCGGGTGCCGAGTCAGCGATACAAGCGCCGAATCCACATTGGGAACCGGCCAGAACACCGTGCGCGAAACCTTTGCGCCGCGCGCGGCGTCCGCGTACCAAGCGGCTTTCACCGAGGGAACACCGTAGGTGCGCGAGCCGGGGCCCGCAGCGAGACGGTCCGCTACCTCCGCCTGGACCATCACCAGCACGGTCTCCAAGCTCGGCAGCTTTTCCAGCAGGGTGAGGATCACCGGAACGGCAACGTTGTAGGGCAGATTCGCCACCAGGCGGCGCGGCTCGAAAACCGCGCTGTGCTCGCCGTCGTCGCTGTTCTCGCTGGAGTCGCCGCGCTCGCCGCCCCACGCCTCCGGGACAGCCAAAACCTGCGCGCCGGATACCTCCATGGCATCCATGAGCTGCACGGCGAAACGGGGTGCCGCCTCGGGCATGCGCGCTGCCACCGTGGTGGGAAGAGCGCCCGCAAGAATCGGATCGATCTCCACGGCGGAGACGTAGGCTCCGGTTTCCAGGAGCGCCAACGTCAGCGAACCGAGGCCGGGGCCGATCTCCAGGACGGCGTCGCCGGATTGAACACCGGCGTCGCGCACAATTCGGCGCACGGTCCCAGCGTCATGGACGAAATTCTGACCGAGAGTCTTGGTGGGGCGCTTGTTCAGCGCCGTTGCCAGCTCGCGAATGTCACTGGGAGTGAGTAGACCACTACTGTGGCCCGAGCCTTGCGGCATCAGTACCAGCCGACGGACTCGGAGTGACCCCACGCGCCACACGGGGTGCCGTAGCGGTCCGCAATGTAGCCGAGGCCCCAGGCAATCTGGGTGGCCGGGTTGGTCTGCCAGTCAGCGCCGGCGCTCGCCATCTTCTCACCGGGCAGCGACTGCGGAATGCCGTACGCGCCAGAGGAGGGGTTCATGGCCAGGTGATTCCAGTTGGACTCGCGCTGCCACAGGTTGACGAGGCACTGGAACTGGTCGCCACCCCAGCCGTAGTTGCCGATCATCGACAGGGCGATGGACTGGGCATCGCCGCTGGGCACGGGCGCAGCGACGGCAGGAGTGGAAGGAGCCGGGGTCGACGTCGAACCGGAGCCAGATTCCGCCGACGTGGAACCTGAGGCTGCCGCAGCAGGCGCGGGAGCCGGAGCGGCTTCCTTCGTACCCACACGAACGACCTCATCAACGCGGGCTGCCTTCACGACAGTCATGGTCTTCTCACGGGAGACTTCGGTGCCGTTCTCAAGGACCACGTTGAACGCGTTCACCGTGACGCCATCCACGCCCTCGGTCTCAACGACGCGCTCGCCCTTGGGTAGCTCCGGATCGTTGACCTCGCTGCTGGTTTGCGCGTCCTTCGTCTCCTCGGAAACTACCTTGGTGGAGACGCGAACGATGGTGACGGAAGCACCTTCGGCGATGGGCTTGTTCAGCGGCGAGGACACCTTGTCCTCAGCGTGAAGAACAACTTCGGCGGTGGCCAAAGCTTCGCCGAGAGTCGGCTCAGTCGTGGTGATCTTGCGCGTGGCGCCATCAACGGTGACCGAGAACGTGACCTTGGCGGCCTGCGTCGGGGATGCCGACGCCGACGGAGACACCTGAGTGTCCGTCAGCGAGAGAGCCGTGATGATCTTGGGGGCCTTGGCCGAAGAATCCGTGCTGGAAGCCGCGCCGGTATCAGCCGACACCGCAGTAGCTCCGAACATGGACGCTGCGGCAACAGCAACCACGGCGGCAATACGCGAGGGACGCATACCAACGTTTTCTTTCACTTCACGATGTCTTCCCACAGACGCCTCCACAATATTGTTGGGTCGCGCGGCACATCCATCACAATCACCGCTTTATAACGAAACTATATCGAGTGTAACGATTGCGTAACATTGGGGCTAGTGGTTTAACGCACATGTGTCAGATCGCCACGTTTCGCGCCCGCAGCGGTGAGGATGCGTTCTCGGTAAAACCCAAAGTCAGAGAGGGTCTCCGCCGCGATCCGGCCACGGTACTTGAATCCTAAATATGAGCACAAACACGCCCGATTCCGGCGGTTTTGAGGTGTGGGTTACGCCGTTTCCGGCGCTATTGCTCATGAACGACGATGGCGGCCGGCGGTTGCGTAGTAAGCGGTTGCGTTTGGCGCGGGGTCAGTCCGCGACGCTCACAAGACAACGCAAGCCTCCCCAAATGATTATTCCTTGGGTGTTTCGAGAAGTTGATGCATATTCCCGGATATATGTCACCGGCATGCCAAATATGGCACGCCCGTAACATATACCCGGACTTTTGCATCGACTCGTGCGCGAACCCCGATCTCACTACCCTCCGCAACACCCGAAATCCACATCCCACAGCGCACCAAGCACGGAATCAATCAGCTAGACCCCGTAGACCCCGCGCGTGTTTGCATCAATCTGCTGGCACCACTCGTGCAACGCAATTCCCAACAGCTCCGCCTGTAAGCGGGCCGTGTAGGCGACCGCGAAGGGCGCGTTCGGGTGCCCACGCCACGGCACCGGGGTGAGATAGGGGGCGTCCGTTTCGATGAGAATGAGCTCGCGCGGAAAGGCACGGAACGCCTCACGAAGCTCTTCGTTCGCCGGGTAGGTCATGGTTCCGCTGAAGCTGCCGTACCACCCGTTCTCGGCGCAGATCTCAGCCATCTCCTTATCTCCGCTGAAGCAATGGAACACCGTGCGTTCGGGCGCCCCGCACTCGCGCAGGATACGGATGCAGTCGGCGTGTGCCTCACGATCATGGATCTGGAGAGGCAGATCAAGATCTTTCGCCAGCTCAATGTGCATACGGAAGGATTCTTCCTGCGCACGCTTGCCAGCATCGGCCGTGCGGAAGTAGTCGAGTCCGGTTTCGCCAATGGCCACCACACCGGGCTGGCGGGCCAGATCCGCAACCAGCGCGACGGAGTCGTTCAACGAGTACTCGCGGTGCCACGGATCCAAACCGTGAGTCATGCCGTCCGGCGACTCCTCGGTGATCCCGCAGTGCAGGGGCGCATCATTGGGGTGAATGGCGATGGCGGCCGAGAGCTGGGCCGGGAAAGCCTGCGCGAGTTCGACCGTGGGCAACAAGGTGGGAACCTCGCAGCCGCAGGTGATGGCGTGGCGCACCCCGGCACGCTCCATACGCTCCAGGTGGCCGGGGATGGAGAGCGGCTTGCCGTTGCCTTCCTCGGGGTCGATGCCGAAATCGTAGTCGCGGTCGCCGCGCACCGGCAGATGCGTGTGGTTATCCACGATCGGAAACGGCAACACCTCCGGCACATCCGGGTAAACGTGCCGCTTCTTCCTGTTCTTCCCCACTGAAACCCCTCTTCTTCGGTGATCTGAACCCCTCACACCTTAGGCTCTCCGCTGCGTAAGCGCCATATTGGCTCATCCTCTTCGCCGACATCTGCCCTTAGCGTTGGGTATCGCCCTTATAAGGGCGATTTCGAGCGCTAAGGGCAGCTATCGATGAACAAACTCAGCTAGTCCGTACAACGACGGCGGCCACCAACCCAACGCAACCCGTGGATTGCGTGAGCGGTGGCCGCCGTCTATGAAACAGAAACCGGACCCTCAACAAGCTGTGATCATCGGTCAAAACCGAGCCTTCAGCGAGCCCCGATCATCGGTTACTTCTCTTCGGAGCCGTTATTCGTGGCGTCATCTCCGGTGGTTTCTTCAACCGCGTCCTTGCCCTTGTCCTTCGACTCGGCGTCGGGCCCCTCGGGCTCGGCGTCCTTGGTGTCCTTAGCCTCAGTGCCCTCGGACCCTTCAACCGTTCCGGTCCCTTCAGCCTTATCTTCGGCATCGTCGGAATCCTCGTCCGCAATCGTGCCGCGCAGGCGATCCAGTTCTTCCTCCACCACGGACTCGTCCAGCTTCTGGAACACGCCCTTCGGCTTGGAGATCGGGGTGCCGGGCACAACCGGGACGGAGGCCCAGGGGCGCAGGTTGGTGTAGTCGCCGGTGATGATCGGGTAGGGATCGCCGCCGTCGAGATCCTCTACCTCAACGAGGCGCGGCATCGGGGCAAGATCGCCGGCGCCGCCGAGCACCACATCAATGGCATTGGAGGAGTGCGGCAGGAACACGGACATCATGGTGTTGAGGTCCGAGACCACCTGGGCCAGCGTGTTGAGCACGGTGGAAAGGCGGTCGCGTACCTCGGGGGCCTTGAGCTTGAAGGGCTCGGTGCGGGTGACGTAGGCGTTGGCTTCGCCCACCAGGCGCATGATCTCGGCGAGGGCGGCGCGCTGGCGATGGTGCGCGATGGAATCGCCGACGGTTTCGAAGCCGGTGCGCACGGCATCGAGCAGTTCGCGGTCAATGTCCTCAAGCTCCACGGCGGCCGGGATTTCACCGAAGTTCTTGGCGATCATGGCGGCGGTGCGGTTGACGAGGTTACCCCAGGCGGCCACCAGCTCGGAGTTGTTGCGGCGCACGAACTCGGACCAGGTGAAGTCCGAGTCGGAGGTCTCGGGGCCCGCGATGGAGATGAAGTAGCGCAGCGCATCGGGCTGGTAGCGCGAAAGGACGTCGCGCACGTAGATGAGCACGCCCTTGGAGGAGCTGAACTTCTTGCCCTCCATGGTGAGGAACTCGGAGGCCACCACCTGGGTGGGCAGGTTGAGTTCGCCAAGATCTCCGAAGGCACCACCCTTGTTGCCCTTGCCGTTGTAGGCAAGGAGCTCGGCAGGCCAGATCTGGGAGTGGAAGACGATGTTGTCCTTGCCCATGAAGTAGTAGGACAGGGCCTCCCGATCGTTCCACCAGGCACGCCAATCCTGCGCGGTGCCGGTCCCCGCCGCCTCCCGGCGGCGGGCCCACTCCACGGAGGCGGAGAGGTAGCCGATAACGGCATCGAACCACACGTAGAGGCGCTTGTTCGGCTGGTCGAGCCAGCCCGGGACGGGGATACCCCAGGAGATGTCGCGGCTCATGGCGCGCGGGCGGACGTCGTCAAGAAGATGCTTGGAGAAGGAGATGACGTTGGGGCGCCATTCGCCGGTGGCCTCCACCTCATCCAGCCACACGCCGAGCGACTCTGCAAGCGCGGGAAGATCGAGGAAGTAGTGCTCGGTGACCTTGAATTCGGGGGTTTGGCCCGAGACCTTCGAGACCGGGTTGATCAGTTCCTTGGGATCGAGCTGGTTGCCGCAATTGTCGCACTGATCGCCGCGAGCTCCGTCCGCACCGCAGAGAGGACAGGTGCCCTCGATGTAGCGGTCGGGGAGAGTATTTCCGGAGACGGGATCAATAGCCACAGCGGTGTCCTGCACGATCATGTAGCCGTTATCGCGGCACACTTCGAACATCTGCTGCACAACTCGCTCGTGATTCACGGTGGTGGTGCGAGTGAAAAGATCGTATGAGAGGCCGAGGGCCACCAGGTCCTCGACGATGATGCGGTTGTTCTTGTCCGCGAGCGCCTTGGGGGTGACGCCCTCTTCCTCAGCCGCCACCAGAATCGGGGTGCCGTGCTCATCGGTCCCGGAGACCATGAGGACGTCGTCGCCACGCATTCGCATGTAGCGGGAGAAAACATCGGAGGGCACACCAAAGCCGGCAACGTGGCCGATATGGCGGGGGCCGTTGGCGTACGGCCAGGCAACTGCGGAAAGAATATGCGACATGGGTACAAGAATACTTCCCCGCGCGATTCCGGGCACATTCGTACGCAATCCCGGGCAAAGAAAAACCCCGCACCGTCATGGTGCGGGGCCCTTCTTCAGGAAATCAACGGCATCGGTGCCGCAGATCTTCCTTGAGGTTCAGATGATCAGGCATCCAGATCCGCTTCGATGAGAGCAGCAATCTTGTCAACTGCCTCAGCGTTCTCGGACTCGACGGTGACAACAGTGCCCTTCTCGGCGCCGAGGGTCATGATGAGCATGACGGACGAGGCATCGATGCCCTCATCGCCGTCAACGCTCAGCAGGATCTCGTCATCGAAATCAGCAGCAGCTTCAGCAATCACGGATGCGGGACGGGCGTGCAGGCCAACCTGCGAGCCAACAACAGCGGTACGAGTAGCCATAGTGTTCTCCTTTTGAACTCGGGTCTCGCGTTACATGCTAGACCAACAGCTTGAGTTTATTTGTGAAATGGACGGATTTCAGCAACTTCAGTGGAGTGTGTCCACTTTGTGGATGGGATCAGCTGAGCGCGGAAACGCATTACACCTGCTCCGGAGGGTTCCGGCGGCGCCACCGCTGTAGTCCAACCGCGATTGAACGACGACGGCGCCGCGCGCCCGGTATCCCCTTGGAGACTGCGCCGATGGGTCCTGACCTACTGCGAATGTCAGGGCCGAACCCATCGGCGCAATCTCTTGTTCAGTTCAGTGTCACTGCCCTCAGGCAGCGACCTCCTGCTTGGCGGCCGCACGGCCCTTGAGGAAGGTGACGATCAGACCTGCCACCACGGTGCCTGCAGCGATCGCGATGATGAACCCGAAGAGGTTGGTGATCGCGAATGCCACGAAGAATCCGCCGTGCGGGGCCTGCGAGCCGACGCCCAGAGCCATGATGATCGCACCGGTGACAGCGCCACCGGCCATCATCGAGGGGATGACGCGTGCCGGATCAGCAGCGGCGAACGGGATGGCACCCTCGGAGATGAAGGCGGCACCCAGCAGCCAGGCGGTGGTTCCGTTCTCACGCTCGGCCGCAGTGTAGAGGTTGCGGCGGATCGTGGTGGACAATGCCATCGCGAGCGGCGGCACCATGCCGGCGGCCATGACGGCGGCCATGATCTGGAACGGGGTCTCGTTCGAGCCGATTACACCGGCAGACAGTCCAGCGGTGGCGAACAGGTAGGCCGCCTTGTTGACGGGGCCACCCATGTCGAAGCACATCATGAGGCCGAGGATGAGGCCGAGCAGCACGCCCAGGTCATTCTCAGCCATACCGTTGAGACCATCCTGCAGGCCGGTCATGAGCGAGGCGAGTGGGCCACCGAGGAGAACGAGCATAAGGCCAGCCACCACGAAGGTGGTGCAGAGCGGGATGATCACCACGGGCATGAGGCCAGCGAGCCAGCGCGGTGGCTTGAGCTTGGTGAACCACAGGGCCACGAGGCCCGCGAGGATACCGGTGACGAGGCCACCGAGGAAGCCAGCGCCCACAAACACGGAGACGGCGCCGCCGATGAATCCGGGAGCAATGCCGGGACGGCCAGCGAGGCCGAAGGCGATGTAGCCGGAGAGGGCTGCCACCAGGAAGCTCATGCCCTGACCACCGAGGAAGGCCAGTACCGCGCCAATGTAGAGCAACATGCCGGACTTTTCGGTCAGCATGTCAACGCCATTCTGGACGTAGGGCATCTGATCCGGCAGGTTGGTGAACGAGTAGCCGCCCACAACATCTGCGGACACGAACGCCACGTCGTAGCCACCGAAGAGGAAGCCGAGCGCGGTGAGCAGACCACCGGCCGCGACGAACGGAATCATGTAGGACACGCCGGTCATGAGGGCCTGCTGGATGCGCTTGCCCCAGCCGAGGTCAGCCTCTCCACCACCGGAGGAGGACGAACCGCCGCCACCCGTGGCCTGAACGCGAGTGGCGTTCGGATCCTTGGTAGCCGCGATGGCCTCGTTGATCATCTTCTCGGCTTCGCCCTTGGCCATCGGGCGCTTCACGCCGGATTCGATGATGGGCATACCGACGAAGCGGTCACGCCCGGAGATGCCAACATCGGCGGCAATGATGATGGCGCCAGCGCGGGCGATATCTTCGGGCTTGAACGGCTCGATGCCGCCGGAACCCTGGGTCTCGACGATCAGCTCGACGCCCATCTCCTTGGCAGCGCCCTCGAGGGACTCGGCCGCCATGTAGGTGTGGGCGATGCCCGTGGGGCAGGAGGTGATGGCGAGCAGCGTGGGCTTGTCGGAAGCCGCCGGAGCCGCAGCAGCGGCCGGGGCAGCTGCAGGTGCCGCGGCCGCGGGCTTGGGCGCAATGACATCCATGATGATCGCGGCAACCTCGGCCTCGTCCTTGGCTGCACGCAGCGACTCCACGAAGCCCTTGCGCACCAGCGCACGCGAGAGCTGTGCGAGCAGCTTCATGTGGGCCGAACCCGACTCGTCCGGAGCGGCAATGCCGATGACGATATCGGCCGGGCCATCCTTGGCGCCGAAGTCAACCGGCTCGGCCAGGCGCAGGAAGCCCAGGGACGGCGTATTCACGGCCGCGGTACGGCAGTGAGGAATGGCGATTCCACCCTGCATACCGGTAGCGAACTGGGCTTCGCGGTTGAGCATCGCCTGCTCCAGGCCAGCCTTCTCGGCGCGCCCGGTTGCAGCAATCACCTCCGCCATTTTGGCGATGACGGCGTGCTTATCGCCGTCAACCGTGACTCCGAGCCGAACAAGTTCGGGAGTCATCATGTCGTTGGACATAGGGGTTGTCCTTTCTGAAACTACAGTGTTCTACGTTGTTCAGAGGGCGACGACGGCGTCGACTTCTGGGTGTACTTGATCGGGCCGCGGAATGGTGGTCCCGGGAAGGGAGACGGCAACCGATCCGTAGGCGTTGGCGTACGCGAGACGTTCGGGCGGGGTTAGCCCTCCCACTCGCGCGATGAGGTATCCGGCGGTGGCGGAGTCACCCGCGCCAACAGTGGAGACCACTTCGACATCCGGGGACGGCGCATACCAGATGCCCTCCTCGGTGGCCAGGACCGCGCCCGAACCGCCGAGCGTCACGAGCACCTCTCCCACACCGCGTTCACGCAGTGCGAGGGCGGCGTCTTTGATCGCCCCGAGTTCGCCGCGGCCAGCAGCCGCTTCCAGCTCGACGCCGTCGCGTCCGGTGAGCTGGCCGAGTTCCTCAGCGTTGGGCTTGAGGAAGTCGGGGGCAGATGTCTCGAACTGCTCGGCGAGGGCGACGAGCGGGGCATCGGACGTATCCACGCCCACCCATGCTCCCTTGGCTCGCAGTTCGCGCACCAGCCGGGCGTATTCGTCCACCGGCAAACCGGGGGCGAGTGAACCCGACAGCATGATGGTGTCGCCGTCGCTCACGACGTCGACCAACGTGCGTTCAAGGGTGGCGATCTCCTCTTCGGAGAGCGGCTCACCGGGCTCGTTGATCTTCGTGGTGACGCCGCCGGCCAACACAGTGATGTTGGTGCGGACACGTCCGTTGATGGGGCTGACGCGGCAGGGCAGCCCGGCCTTCTTGAGCAGGTCAAGAAGGGGATCTGTCTTGGAAGCCTGGAACACGGCAAGTGTTTCCAAGCCCGCTTGCTGCACGCCAAGAGCAACGTTGATGCCCTTGCCGCCCGGTTGGATACGATCCGTTTCGATCCGGTGGACCCCTCCGGGGACCAACTCGGATGGCAGCGTCACCGTCCTGTCCAGGGACGGGTTGGCTGTGAGGGTGATAATCATACGCAGATGACCTCAATTCCATGATCTTGCAGGTGCTTGACGTAGCCCGCGGAGAGATCGGTATCGCTGATCACGATGTCGATTGACTCGAGTGGAGCAAAGCTCGCCAAGTGGTGAGCGCCTTCCTTGGAAGAATCGGCGAGCATCACGCACAGATCGCTTTGCTTCACCATGGCTGTCTTGACTGCCGCTTCCTGCGGGTCAGGGGTGGTAAACCCTGCCTCGTCCATCCCGTTGCAACCGAGAAAGGCGATGTCCGGGTGGTAGCCACGCAGGGCATCAACGGTCGTGGCTCCCACGGCCGCGTGGGAGAGCTCCCGTAGATGCCCGGGCAGTAGATAGACCTCATGTCCCCGATCGAGTACAGCCTGGGCGATGGCCAAGGCGTCCGTGACGATCGGACCTGCCCCGCGGGGCAGGTTGGGGACGAGGGCTCCGGTGGTGGAGCCAGCGTCAATGATGATGGTGGCACCCGGGCGTCGCTCCAGAATTCCTGCAGCGGCTCGCCCGATACGCCTCTTTGCGGCAATGTTGGTCTTCAAGCGGGTGAGGAGATCAGGCTCGTTCACGCCCGCAGGTGTGAGGATCGCTCCCCCATGGACGCGTTTGAGAGCGCGCAGCTTCCCCAGATGGTCGAGATCGCGGCGGATGGTTTCCGTCGCGACACCGTGCTTTTCGGCGAGCTCAGTCACCGAGACGCGCCCGGTCTCGTTCAACTCATCAAGAATCAACTGGTGGCGTTGTTCTGCGTACACTCGACTCCCATCCACCCCGTGAGCTTCCGTGCTCATGGGCGACCGACAAAAGTCCGGAACACGAATATCGGATCCGTCCTCCGCACAGCGGCCATCGTCGACCCGCCGTTGGTCCAAACATTACACCGGAACCCAATAAATTCCCACAGGTTTATAATGTGAATTTATGTGGGTTTTGGGTTTACTATCCACAATTCCCACATTGGCAGCATCCTCGCTGGTGGCAACCCCGATCGCCTTCTGACACCCACCGGGCTCAACCCGATCGAGGTGCATGCAGTTGATGATTTCACTATTCCAGACGATTCTCATCATGGGAAGAGGAGCGATAACCTATCAGGGACAAGGTCACGGTACTCCACATTCGCTGGTCACCCCGCGGCCCTAAGTCACAATCGGCCAGTTGCTTGCTGGTTACGCTCTATCTTTGCTGGTTACGCTCTATCTTCGTCCCAATCCACCACCCGTCCCACCGCCCACAAAGCCACTCATCAACCCGCTCATAAGACCACCCATAACACCGCTCATAAAGGAGTCCCCATGGAGGAAACCACTCGCGCGCTCATCATCGTGGACGTCCAGCCCACCTTCTGCGAGGGTGGCTCGCTGGCCGTGGAAGGCGGTAACGCCGTCGCCGAGAAGATCGCTGACTTCGTCCAGGACAACCTCGACGAGTACGCCCTCATCGTCACCACCCAGGACTGGCACATCAATCCCGGCAGCCATTTCTCGAGCACCCCCGATTTCGTGGATACCTGGCCGCCGCACGGCGTCGCCGGAACCCCGGAGGCTGAACTACACGAGGCCATCGCCTCCCTCCCCATCGACGTCGAGGTGAAGAAGGGCGAGTACGCCGCCGCCTACTCCGGTTTCGAGGGCGTGGACGGGCAGGATCGCTCGCTGGAGGACGTACTTCGCGAGGCTGAGATCGAGGCCATCGACGTGGTGGGCATCGCCGAATCACACTGCGTCAAGGAGACGGCCCTCGATGGATTGAGGGCTGGCTGGCCGGTGCGCGTGCTGTCCGACCTCACCGTTCCCGTCAGCGAGGAACTCGGTGAAGAGGCGCGACAGGAGATGGACGAGGCCGGCATCGAGCAGATCAACTCCGGCGAGGCCTTCGGCTTCTACGAGGAGGGCGAGGACGCCGAGATCCCCGGGGACACCGCCTCACTCGCCGATTCCGAGGGCGGCCTGGACGATTCCGAGTACGGCTCAGACTCTTACGACGCCTACGACTCCGACGGCTACGGCGATTCGGATTCTTACGACGGCTACGACTCTGACGGAGGCTCGGACTCCTACGATGCTTACGGTTCGTACGACGACGAAGATAATTACGACGACGACGCGGGCGCCAACAACGAGACCGACGACGACTTTGAGGAGAACTTCGACCTCGGCAACTTCATCACCGCCGGAATCTCGTCCATGAGCCAGCGCACCGGCACCGCCTCCGCAGATGAGGACATTGACCTCGCCGACTTCGACGATTTCGATCTCGATGACGAGGGCTTCGACTTCTCCGGCGATGCTTCAGACGACGATTTCGACTTCTCGGACATCGATTTCAAGCCCGGCAAGTAGCCCCGCGAAATCATCCAGATCTCTCACGACCACTCCTCTCAAGGAAACCGAAACATATCACTGCATATGGCGCTCGGGGTGGGCCGATTTTAGCCCACCCCGAGCTCCATATGCATTCAAATGTTCGCCGCGGCGCGCACCATCAAGTGACCACGCTGCAACCCATCAACCCATCAACCCATCAACCCAGCCAACCAAGCCAACCAAGCCAACCAAGCCAACCAAGCCAACCAATTATCGTGCGGCGAGTGCCGCCTCGTAGAGATCCTTCTTGCGCAGCCCTGAGCGCGTGGCAACGTGCGCGGCTGCGTCCTTGAGACGCAGCCCCGCGGCGTCCAGCGCGAGCACTTCCTCCACCGCGGCCTTGAGATCCGCAGCCTCGCCCTCAGCGCCCGCAACCACCACAACAATCTCCCCCAGCACGTCTCCCGCGAACCGTGCCGCGAGTTCCCCCAGCGCCCCGCGCACCACTTCCTCGTGCGTTTTCGTCAGTTCGCGACACACGCACGCTTCACGATCGGCCCCAAACGCCTCAGACATCGCCGCCAAAGTCGCGGGCAGGCGTCGCGGCGATTCGAAGAACACCATGGTCCGCTGCTCAGACGCCAACGCGCGCAACTGCGAGCTCAACTCGCCGGGCTTGCGAGCAAGAAATCCTTCGAAGCTGAAGCGGTCGGTGGCCAGCCCGGAGATCGCGAGCGCCGTCAATACCGCCGACGGCCCGGGGGCCACCGTCACGGGTACACCGGCCGCCTGAGCGCGCGCCACCAGCCGGTAGCCGGGGTCGGAAACGGAGGGCATGCCGGCGTCGCTCACCATCAACACACGCTGGCTGCGCGCGAGTTCCAGCAGGTAGGGGCCCCGTTCGGCCTCGTTGTGTTCGTAGTAGGAAAGCACTCGCCCGCGCACCTCAACCCCCAGCCGCGACGCCAGGTTGAAGAACCTCCGGGTGTCCTCGGCGGCGATAACGTCCGCCTGTTCCATCTCGGTGCGCAGCCGCGCGGAGGCGTCTGCGTCGTTGCCAATGGGGGTCGCTGCGAGGATGATCTTTCCAGCCATGCTTCCCACTTTCGCACAGGTCGGTAGAATTTGCGACGTGACCGAGACACTGCATCAGACAACCCGCCCCCGCCGCAAGCTCACAGCCGATGAGTCCCAGCGTTGGGAGACCGAACTTCTCTCGCGTTTGGGAGTGGTCGGCCCGCTTCCCACCACACTGCGCCTTCGTGGCGCGCTGGTGGCACTCGTGGCGGGTTTGCTGGCGTTTTTCACTCGCTTCTGGAATCTCAACCATCCCCGCCAGTTGATCTTCGACGAGACCTACTACGTCAAGGGCGCCTACTCGCTCCTCACGCAGGGTTTCGAGGGCGCCTGGGAGGGTGAGGACGCCAACACTCACTTCTTGAACGGCGACTATTCGGCCGCCCTCACCACCAACCCCGACTACGTGGTCCATCCCCCGCTCGGCAAGTGGCTGATGGCGATCGGCCAGGCCCTCTTCGGCTCCGACAACGGCGTGGGCTGGCGTTTTACCACCGCCGTTCTCGGGGTGGTATCCGTTCTTCTCGTGGTTTACATCGCCCTGCGGCTCTTCCGGTCCCCACTTCTCGCGGGTTTCGCGGGCCTCGCCATGGCCCTGGACGGCATGGGCATCACCATGAGCCGCATCGGCATCCTGGACAACATCCTCGCCTTCTTCGTGCTCGCCGCGTTCCTCACCTTGCTGGTGGATCGCGATTGGACACGAAAGCGGCTTGCTCGCGCGGTCGCGTCCGGAGAATTTGTCGACGACGGCGTCCGCCCCGCAGATGCCTGGGGACCTCGCGTTTTTGCCCGCCCCTGGATGCTTGCCACCGGTGTGCTGTTGGGGCTCGCCTGCGGGGTGAAGTGGTCTGGACTCTACGCAGTTGCCGTGTTTGGGCTTCTGGCCTTCTTCTGGGGAGTGAGCGCGCGCCGAACCGTCGGCGTTCGCCTCTGGTTCGGCGCGGGGGTGTTCAAGGAGGGCATACCCGCCTTTATCTGCCTTGTTCCCACGGCTCTCGTCACCTACCTCGCCACCTGGTACCCGTGGTTCCGCAACCCGAATGGATACGACAGGCAGTGGGCCGAGGGAGCCATCGCACAAGGCGAGAGCATCCCGTTGCCCTGGGGGCCAAGGGCCTTCAGCTCGCTGCTGCACTACCACGAGTCGATGTGGTCCTTCCACAACGGCCTCTCCTCCCCGCACGACTACCAATCGCAAGCCTGGCAGTGGATATTCCAGCTTCGCCCCGTCTCGTTCTACTGGCTCGGCGAAGAGGAACGCGCCGTACTGTGCCCCACAAGTAGTTGCGCGCAGGCCATCACCTCCCTGGGAAATCCGATCGTCTGGTGGCTGGCTGTCCTTGGACTGGCGGTGGTTCTGTGGGGCGCTTTCATCTCACGCGACTGGCGCGCCTGGGCCATCATCGGTGGCTACCTCGCCATGTGGGCGCCCTGGTTGATGTACACCAACCGCACCATCTTCCAGTTCTACGCGGTGGCCTTCCTCCCCTTCGTGGTCCTCGCCCTCAGCTACGGGCTCGCCAAACTCACCGGCATACTCGGCCCGTCACGAGCGCAACCGCAGCCGTGGGCGCAGGTGGTGGACGGCATCGTCGTCGAAGAAGTAACCGAAACCCGAGATCCCTACGATCCGGACGTCCTCTTCGCCGAGGACGAACTCATCCCCGAACCGATCGAGCTACCGAAGGCGCCGTGGTGGCAGCCGCCGGTACCTGCAAAGCGCGCGCTGGTGACGGCGGGCGTGGTGAGCGGACTCGTCATCGCGGCGGCGGTATTCTGGATGCCGCTGTGGTGGGGCAGCACGGTGAGTTACGACTTCTGGTACGCACACATGTGGATTAAGAACCCCTGGATCTAATATTGTGACGCGATGCCGAAGCAACCGGCGTCGAAGCAACCGGCGTCGAAGTAGCCTAGCGCCGAAAGTGTCAAAGCCCGGGAAGCGAAATCCTCTCGATACACAAAAGATGTATTCTACGTCTCAGGTGTTCTCACAATTTAGGACTTCCTACCGATCTCTGACAAGCACGAAGGAGGCAACATGACGGATGTCGTGTTCCACATTGACGAAGAAACACGCTGGGATCAGCTCCTCAATAACCTGGAGTACTACTCGGCCCATTATGGTTCGGAGTCGAAGGTCATCGTGGTGATCAACGGTGCTGCCGTGCGCTCATTCAACGGTTTCGATGTGCACCCCGAGCACGGCAAGCGCATGCTTGCCCTCTATGAAGCGGGTGTCGAGTTCAAGATCTGTGGA
The DNA here is from genome assembly GCA_047602305.1 of Ancrocorticia sp. Lineage (GTDB taxonomy): Bacteria > Actinomycetota > Actinomycetes > Actinomycetales > Actinomycetaceae > Ancrocorticia. Next base: position 3,039,915 of record JASGHO010000001.1, on the reverse strand, counting down.
AACTCGCTCCACAACCGCCAGATTCCCGAGGAGAACATCCCCGAGGATGTCATTACCATCATTCCGCAGGGTGTCGCCGCGATCGTCGAGTGGCAGGGACAGGGCTTCGCTTACATCAAGCCGTGAGGTCATGGCTGCGGGTATGCTCCGGGTATGTTGACGTTGCGTCGGCATGCCCGGGGCGTCCGGCGGGTCGGGTGCGGGTTGTTGCGAGGTTGTTGCCGGTTCTCGCGAGATTTCTGCTGGTTCTCGCGAGATTTCTGCGGGGTTGTTGCGTGGTTGCCCGAGCATCGGTCACACGCCGTTCCCGCTCCTTCCGAACCCTGGATTGTGACGGAAGAACGACGACGGTGCCCACCTCACGAAACAATTTGGAAAAAGTCTAAATACGACATATAGTGTGATGAGCAGCACGTCTCGAACAATGGCGTTCGTGCGTGCTGGCCCTTTCTCTAGCCCACACAGCCTGCGTGTCCTTTTGTTCCCTCGCCCCTCTGCGGGCAACTTTCTCGTACACGACCATCCGCCACAGTTCGCGATACACACTGATATTTCAGGATGCCACCTCCTCCTGTCACGACCGCTCCTCTGGCTCATAATCCAGCGTCGGCAAGTCTTGACCCCGGGATGCTCGGCGTCAACACCTCGTTGCGAGGCGTCAATCCCACACCTTCGGGCGTTCAGATGATTCACAGGGAACTTCCTGTTTTCGCCACACGAGAGAGTGTTTGATCGTTTACAGAAATTGCGACAACCTTGTTCTCAGGGAGCGTGTCATGAACAACGAAAACACAACCAATGACCCATTTGAACGCCGTCCATTCGGCGAACAGGACGGGCCTTCATACCAGGAGTCCGGAGCGCCTCACCAGGCCGCTGGCCGGAGCGACGACGACGGCGCCGGCGGGTTGAGCGCCGGGAGCAACGATAGTGCCGGCGGATCTAGCGCCGGGAGCAACAGCGGCTCGGGTAACGCGGGGAGCACAGGTGGCGTGAACTCCGGCGAAACTGAGAGCACCTACCGAATCAACTATGGTCAGGCGCCCTCCCCCAATACCTCGCGGTTCCCCTCGGCAACTGGCGAGCAGCCCACACAGCAGTACCCCCGCACGGGCTACCCCACTTCAACGGGCGGTTACCCAACGTCGAACGGCGCGCAGGCGGCGTCGGCAGGCGGCTACCCTACGAATAGTGCGCAGACGTCGTCGACAAATGGCTACCCCGCCTCGAATAGCGCGCAGGCATCATCCGGCACGAACTTCTACGGCAGCTACCCCGCCGCTGGCTACCAGCAGGGCGCCGCTGGCTACCAAGGTCAGGGAACGGGCCAAAATGCCGGTCAAGGTGGGGCCGGATACCCGGGTTCCGCAGGCACCTCCGCTTTTCCGACGTCCACCTACCAAAGCTCCGCGGCTAACTCCGCCTATCCCGCTTCCGACCCTCACGGGTATCCGGCTTACGCCGGTCCGTGGGCAAATGCCAACGGCGGGCAGGTTCCTCCCGGCGGCATAATCCAGAAACCTCGCCGTGAGAAGCGACGCTGGTCCACCGCGCTCCTCGGTCTCACCGCCGCCTTCTCCATGTTGTTTGGTGGAGTAATCGGAACCCAGCTGGACACCATGTTCGGTGTCGAGGCTTCTCCCAGACAAACCCAGGAGAGCCAGCCCCAGCAGATCCCTCAAGCCCCCCAGGCGGATCCCGGAACCGGACAGAACTTGCCCGGTCAGCAGCAGACGGACGGACTGGACGCGGGCACCGTCGTCGACTCGGCTCCCGGCGTGGTTCTCGTCAACACGCACCTCTACTACGGAGCAGGCGCGGGCACCGGCATGATCATCTCCTCCGACGGGCTGATGATCACCAACTACCACGTGGTGTCCGGGTCCGAGGAAGTCCAGATCACCATCTCGGACACCGGCGAGACCTACACCGCGCACGTAATCGGCCACGACGTCACCCACGACATCGCGCTGCTACAGATCGATGACGCCAAGGATCTCGACACGGTCAAGACGAACACCAAGAAGGTGCAGGTCGGAGATGAAGTCTCCGCCGTGGGCAACGGGTCCGGCCAGGGATATCTCACCCAGCTTGATGGCTCCATTCTTGCCCTGGGCGAGACAATCACCGCTGCCGATGCTGCTTCCCCGACCGACGGCGAAGTGCTCACAGATCTCATCGTCACCGATGCCGACGTGGTACCCGGCTACTCGGGCGGCCCGCTCTTCAACAGCAAGGGTGAAGTCGTGGGTGTCACCACGGCCGCCTCGCGCGGCACCACCTCTGACCAGGTCAACGGCTTTGCGGTACCGATCTCCACCGCTCTCGATATCGCCGACCAGATCAAGTCCGGCAAGCCCAGCGACACCGTGCGCATCGGCAAGAACCCGGCCCTCGGCGTGACCGTCGCCAACGACACCACGGCCGGTGCACGCATCGTCGAGGTTCTCGAAGGATCCGCAGCTGCGCAAGCAGGTATCGTCCCCGATGACACCGTCATTGCCCTCGATGGCACCCCCATCACCACCTCGAGCATGCTCTCCGGTTTGGTGAAGAAGTACGAGGTGGGCGACGTCGTCACGCTGACCGTCATTGGAGCAGACGGCAGCCAGCGCGATGTCCAGGTGACTCTCGCCGAATCCACGGTGAACTAGCGAGTTGCAGCGGTAGCGGCAATCGCAGGCAAAGCACACGCAGGTGGGCCCCGGAATTTTCCGGGGCCCACCTGCGCATTCTTGCCATCGGTGAAGTGAAGAGTTCATACGCGAAGTCGCCGTTATTTTCCGGGGTGTCGTGTACAAACCCTGCACCTGGCGGAAGGTTGATGTACGCCGTGCGTGGCGGCGGCAAACCTATCACCATATGGCTCATCGCTTTACGCGTGGCTCGTGGTGTGAAGGGGTAACGCTAGCAGCCTGCGCCGATTACGGGCGGGATTCGTGGACGCGGCCGTGGCGGATGAGCACGGTGTTGTCTGCGAGTTCCTCGGTATCAACCGGGTCATGAGTGACGAGCACTGCCGTTGCGCCCGAGCTGGCAAGCCGCTCGCGTAGCAACGCTCGGACCCGGTTGGCGCTGGTCTCGTCGAGGCCTGCCATGGGTTCGTCAAGGAGCACCACGTCGGGGGTGACCGCCATTGCGCGGGCAATTGCCACACGCTGGGCTTGGCCTCCGGACAGCTGGTCCGGGCGACGCTCCGCCAGGTCACGGCATCGCACTTCAGCGAGCTCGGCAAGCGCACGCTGCTGCGCCACTGTCCTACTCAATCCTGCACAGCGCAGCGCAAACTCCACGTTCTTCTTGGCTGTCATATGCGGGAAAAGCAGGGCATTCTGCTGCAGGATCACCACCCGCGGGTCCGCACTGCCATCAAAAGTTACGGTTCCACGCGACGGCGCCAGAGTTCCCGCGATCAAACCCAACAGCGTGGATTTGCCCGCGCCATTCGGCCCCATGATGGCGGTGAGCTTCCCTCCCGGAATGCGCAGTTTCAAATACACCCCGCGTTCGGCCACTTCGGCGTCCACGTCAATGGAAGGACCGGGTTTCACGGCGCCCCGAGGGGATGCCACACCAACGCGAGAGGACGTCAGACGCTTGGCTTCATTCCCCTCCTGCGCAGCACGGGAATCAGCATTTCCAGAATGCGAGCTATCCGTGCCACGCTTACCAGCCGCATCAGAACCACCAGCGTCATCCAGGCCCCCCACATCCAAGCCGTCCGAACCGGCACTACCGAAGGCGGCGCCGTCGTCGTCCTTCTCGTGATGCTGCGGGGTGGCGGAACTGCTCTGTTCCAAACTACCGCCGGGAAGTCGGCTGGCAAGTGCGTTGGCGCCCATGATGGCGACGATCGCCAACACGATGAGGACCACAGCGAGGGCGAGGGCCTGGTCAGTATTCGACTCGCGCTGCAGGTAGATGGCCAGCGGCATCGTGCGCGTCACGCCTTGCAGCGAGCCGGCGAAGGTGATGGTTGCGCCGAACTCGCCGAGGGCGCGGGAGAAGGCGAGGGCCGTGGCAGAGACGAAAGCCGGGAGCATGATGGGAAGGCTCACCTGGAAGAACGTGCGGGTTTTCGAGGCGCCGAGCGCGAGCGCCGCCTCGTCGTAGCGGAAGCCGCGGGTGCGGATCGCGCCCTCCAGGGAGGTGACGAGGAACGGCATCGCCACAAACATCTGCGACATGATAACGGCGATCGTGGTGAAACCCACCTCGATGCCGAGCACGGAGAGGTGCTTGCCCAGCAGACCGTTGCGGCCCCAGGTCATGAGCAGCGCGAGGCCCGCCACCACCGGCGGCAGCATCATCGGCAGCGACGTGACCGTGCGGATTCCGCGCGCCCACCACACGTCCGGCATGCGCGCGAGAACAACCGCAAGCGGGGTGCCAAGGACGGCGCACAACGCCGTCGTTATCAGACACGTCCGGATCGAGAGCCACAGGGCGTCCAAGCTCTCGCGAGTGGAAATCAGGCTCCAGAAGTCGGTCCAGGGAGTGCGGACGAGAATCGTCACGAGCGGGACAACCAGGAAAAGCCCCGCGAGTAGCCCCGGCACCAGCAGCCACGGAGCATATGCTAGGCCGCTGCCAGACGAACCACGACGAGCCGGGCCTTCCGGACGAGAGAAACGACGACGAGCCATGCCTGACCTTCCACTACATGCCAATACATGCAACTACGTACCAATAGGTTCCAATACGTACCAATAGGTGCCAATACGTACCAATAGGTGCTAATTCGTGCAAATAGGCGCCAATACGTGCAAAGAAGTAACGAAATCGGCAACGAGTGACGGGTTTTCCGCGGGAAAAACCGTCACGTGAATCTGAAAATGTCACTCGTTCCGCAAAATGTTACTTCTTCAACGTTCGCCGACTCCGCACGGGACGGGCCGGGAATAACCAATCTGGAGAGGTCACCCAGCTATGGAGAGGTCACGGTTTCCACACGTGACCTCTCCACGAGACTGTGACCTCTCCGAAGATGGATTGAACCTGGCATTACCACCAAGAGCTGCGATGTTTGTGCCGTGACCTCTCCGGAGGTGGATTGAACTACTTGACGACCGGGGCTCCGAAGCCAAAGTCCTTGAGGGTCTTCTGACCGTTCTCCGAAAGGATGAGATCCAGGAACTTCTGCGCACCCTCGGCGTTCTTGGCGTCCTTGAGGACAACAGCGCGGTAGTCGTTGATGATGTCATCGGCGTTCGGGACCTCGATGACCTCAACCTTGTCGCCGGCCCCCTTGGCATCGGTGGTGTAGACCAGGCCGGCATCGGCTTCGCCAGAGGTGACCTTGCCGAGAACGTCGGTCACGGCCTGCTCCTCGGAGACCGGGGTGAGAGTGATACCGGAAACTTCCTCAAGCTGCTTGGTGGCGGAACCACACGGCACTTCCTCGGCGCACACAACAAGCTTGCGGCCATCGGTGGAGGCATCCTCCAGGCCGGTCACCTTGCCCGGGTTACCAGCGGGAACAACCAGAACCAGGGTATTCGAGGTGAAGCTGACCGAGCCCTCGGCCAGGCCCTTCTCCTCGGCGCTGGTCATCGTCTTGGCATTGGCTGTCAGCAGCAGATCGGCGCTGGCGCCACCCGCAAGCTGATCAACGAGGCCGGAGGAACCACCAAAGTTGTAGGTAATCGTGGTGCCGGGGTACTCGGCTTCCAGCTCGGTCTGGATCTCCGGCAGCACATCCACGAGGGAGGCCGCGGCGAACACGCTGATCTCGCCGAGTGACTCGGCAACGGGAGCTGCGGACTCGGTCGCCTCAGCGGCCTTGCTTGCTTCGGGAGCGGGGGGCTCGGTGCTCTTATCAGTGTTGCCACCACATGCGGCAAGCGCGAGACAAGCAACCAGTGCCATTCCGGCACGACGGAAATTCTTCATTGTGTACCTTTCATGAGTCCTGAGCGCCAGTGCTCAGGAGGGAATGGACCTTTCTTTCGGCGTCACATCGACACCAAAGAGCAGATCCACCTATTGAGCCGCCGCTCGTGAGCGACGAGAAACGGAACCGCGCGGGCTCCACACGTGTCATCAAGAAACTGGGACCTACTCATCAGTCCAAACCCGCGGGTGCGTGAATCCGCACGGGAGTTAGAGGTTCCGCCAACAGGTCATCGACTACTGGCACAACCTCTCAGTCCTTGATAACGATGGAAACGTTGGTGGCCTTTACCTGAGCTGAGGCGACGACGCCGGGTTCAAGCCCAAGTTCATTGGCCGCCTCGGTGGAGATGAGGCTCACCACTCGGTAGCGCCCGCATTGCATGACCACCTGGCTCATCACCTTATCTTTGATGACCTCAATGACGAGGCCCTCAAAGAGGTTGCGAGTAGACACGCGGCCTTCCGGCTCGTGCGGATTTGTTTCCTTGACGTAGTTGGCAATCGAGGCCCCGTCAATTCGGGTGGGTGAGGTGTCAGGAACGGCTTTAAGTCGCCCACTATCCATCCATCGCCGGATAGTATCGTCGGACACTCCCAGCAGGCGTGAAACTTCGGAAATACGGTAGCTAACCATGCCCCACATACTACCGCACCTGCGGTCATTAAATCACATTAGAAACCGCGTATGCGGAATTGTGGAGCCAACACATCCGCAATTCCAGAAACTTCAGAATCAGCCCACACCGTCGTCGTCAATCCGTCAATAGGAAGCCGTGACTACCGACCCACGAGACACTACGCACCAGCCGCCGGGCCGCTAGCCACCGGACCACAAACTCACCGGCCACCGGCCACCGGCCACCGGCCACCGGCCACCGGGAGAAAACTACTCCGACACCACGCAGGCGGAGTGCCCGTGCGGGTGGATCTCCGCCCTGCCGTCCAAGTCGTTGAGATGGTGCGGCTGGAGCGCCACAATGCAGGGCTCCTGCGGGTAGCCCACGTACAAGTCGGCGTCGATATGGTTGGCCGTCAACTTCTTGAGCATGGAGGAAAGCATCCCCGAATGCATGTGGCAGATGAGCGGGTCCGGAGCTCGGCCGTCCCGCGAGAACGGGCAGACAGTCAGGCTGATGCTCCGCTCGTCATTTCCGGCGACCGCCCCGAATCCGAGGATGGAGAAGAGGATACGCAGCTTGGCGATGGGGTGGCGCAGCGCCTCGGTGTCCTTCATGCCGAGGATCTCGTCCTCGTGGCGCCCACCGTGGTCGCCGAGGTCGCTCACTAGTTCTTCTCCCCAGAAGCATCCGATGCTGTGCGCGTGCGCGATGGGATCGTCGGTGGTGGAGCGAAGATACTGGCACACGGAGTTCGCGAAGCCGGTGAATTCCTTCATCACCGCGGAAATATCGGCGGGCACGGAAGTCTCGTATTCCCAGGCGGGGCGCCCGCGGCTAGCCGAAGGCACCTGACTGCGCCGCACCAATCCGGCTTCCATGAGCACCGAGAGCGTCTCTCGCACCGAGTTGGCGTGCAGACCCGTTCGCTCGCTGAGCATCTGGATCGTGGCCGGTTCCCCAAGATCCGACAGCACGAACAGCATGGAGCGCTGGCTGGGCGTGAGGTTGGCGAGGCCAGCGGTGAGCCCGGCAAAGGAATCCACCGAGCTCTTACGGATGGTTGGGGACTTCTTCACAGCCATCTGATTCCTCGAATTTCCTTGTCGTGCTTTTAACCGCTGCGGTCATCGTAGCGCCACTACGACGTACCACTATAGGACTGAAGTACGGGTGTCGCTTACGATGCTACTGTCTTGCGGCCCTCCGATTAAAGACACTCCCGTCCGCATGGACGGTTTCGAGGATACAGGACGACGACGGCGCCCTCCCTAGGCCCCCTCGGATGGCTCGCTATCATGGGCACGCACCTGGTTCACCGGATTCCAGCCGCGAGCGCGCGGCGCCGAGGAAACGGACTTGTCGCGCGAGCGGTACACCACGTAGGGCCGGGTGGTGTGGCCCACCGGCACCGAGAACATGTGGACGAGGCGGGTGAATGGCACGACGGCGATGAGCAGCATGCCCGCGATGACGTGCAGTGTGAAGTCGAGCGGTACGTCCGCCATGAGTTCGATCTTGGGGTTGAGCAGGAAGATGGAACGCAGCCATGGGGAGATGGTCTCACGGTAGTCGTAGCCGTGATCGCCGCCGAAGACCTGATGGTGGAAGGTGGCGTAGGCGCCGAGCAGCATGGGGATGGCCAGCGCTACCAGCATGAATTTATCATTGCGGGTGGTCTTGCGGCGCACGCCACCGTATTTGAAGCGGCGGATCATGAGCAGGGTGAATCCCACGATGGTCAGGACGGCCGCGAAGGCTCCGGGGATGGTGGCCATGAGGTGGTAGGCCTCCTGGCTGATGCCCACCGCCTGCGTCCACGACTTCGGAACGAGGATGCCCAGGACGTGGCCGGCAAACACCATGAGGATGCCAATGTGGAACATCGGCGAGCCCCAGCGCAGGATCTTCGACTCGTGCAGCTGGGAGGAGCGGCTGGTCCATCCGAACTGGTCGTTCTTCCAGCGCCACGCCATTCCTCCAACGAAGACGACGAGACAGATGTAGGGAAAGATTCCCCAGATAAAAGTGTCGAGTGTGGTCACGAGAGCACCTCCTGAACGGTTGGGAAGGGTAGGTCCGCGATACCCACGAGTTCTCCGGGCGGCCCCTGGCGGATGAGTTGCTGGTAGCGTTCGCGGGTGGCCGCGTCGATCTGCGGCAGGACTTCGCAAATCGCCGTCACCACGCCGGTCCACGGCGAGTTTTGCTGGAAGAGCGCGGCGCGCAGCACTTCCAGCCCCTCACGGTGGGAGGGAAGGACATTGTCGACGACGACGTCGTCGGACTTCGCGCACAACTCCAGGATCGTGGGCAGGTGGTCCGGGAGTTCGTCGTCGGCCTGCTCAAAGCCGGCGGCCTTGAGGAGCTCACGGAAGGCGAGCAGTGCCTGGCCGCGCTGGCGGGTATCCCCCACCGCGTAGTAGGACAGTTCGAGGGCGCAGCGGCGCTGCTCGTCGAAGGTGCGCACGTAGGTTTCTTCGACGGCGCGGCGGCCGGTGCTCAGTGCCCATGCGCAGAACGTAGCGAACTCGCTGGCCAGCGGCTCGGGGAACTCGGTGGCTACTGCGGACACGGCGCGCAGGCGCTCCTCGAAACCCTCGCGCGGGTAGTCGAGGCAGAGCGAGGCGGCCATGTATACCGTCTGGCGCTGGGGACGCGAGACGGCGACGGGCACCACCTCGGGCGGCGGGCCGCGGTGAGTGAAGCGGGGCCTGCCCGGCCCCATGTTGCGATAAGCCATCGTTCCTCGCTTACTTTGGCCTGCGCGGCATGAGTTCGATCATCACCTTGCGGCCGGAATACTGCGGGCGCGGCCCGCCCATGCCCACGCCGCCGGTGCCGTCAAGCGAGCAGCGGAAGTCGTCGAGGGAACGCTCGATCTCCGGGTGGGTGGTGGGGATGACGTAGCGGTCGTTGTACTTGGCAATGGCAAGGAGGCGGTACATGGCCTGCACCTGCTCGCCGTTCATACCGACGGCGGCCGCGATCTCCTCCTGCGGATCCTTGCCCAGGTGGATGTCGCGCATGTAGGAACGCATGGCGGCGAGGCGGCGCAGCGAACGCTCCGCGGCGGCCAGATTTCCGCCGGTGAACATCGTGGCGATGTACTCCAGCGGAATGCGCATACGGGAGATGGCGGTGAGGAGGATCTTGGCATCCTCGCCGTCGGCGCCGTGTGCGGTCACCTCGTCCACGATGGGCGAGAGCGGCGGCACGTACCACACCATGGGAAGAGTGCGGTACTCGGGGTGCAGCGGCAGGGCCACCTTGTAGTCGTGGATGAGCTTGTAAATCGGGGAAGCCTGCGCCGCCTCGATGTAGTTGCGCGGTACGCCGTTGAGTAGGGCGTTCTCGATGACGTCCGGGGCCTTCGGATCGAGAAGGATCTCGCACTGGGCCTCGTACAGGTCCTCATCGTTCTTGGTGGCGGCAACTTCGCCCACACGGTCGGCGTCGTACAAAAGAACGCCGAGGTAACGGAGGCGACCGACGCAGGTCTCGGAACAGACGGTCGGCTCGCCGATCTCCAGGCGCGGGTAGCACAGCGTGCACTTCTCCGCCTTACCGGTGGAGTGGTTGAAGTAGACCTTCTTGTAGGGGCAGCCGGAAACACACATGCGCCAGCCGCGGCACTTGTCCTCGTCCACCAGAACGATGCCGTCCTCGGAACGCTTGTACATCGCGCCGGAGGGGCACACCGAGACGCAGGTGGGGTTGAGGCAGTGCTCGCAGATGCGCGGCAGGTAGAACATGAAGGCCTTCTCGATCTCGGCCTTCACCACCGCGCCCGACTTCTGGGTGACCGGGTCGAGATGCATGGTCTCCATGGAGCCGCCGAGGTCGTCGTCCCAGTTGGGGCCCCAGGCCGGGGCATCCATGTACTCGCCGGTGATCTGCGACTTGGCGCGCGCCACCGGGAGTGCTTTCGAATCCTTGGGGGCGGAGAGCAGCTTGTCATACTCGTACGTCCACGGCTCGTAGTAATCGTCGAGCTGAGGCATGTTCGGGTTGGCGAAGATGTTGACGAGCCCCTTGAGGCGCCCACCCTGACGGGGAACGAGCTTGCCATTGTCCTTGCGAACCCAGCCACCCTTGTAGTGGTCCTGGTCTTCCCAGCGCTTGGGGTAGCCCACGCCGGGGCGGGTCTCCACGTTGTTGAACCACATGTACTCGGTGCCCTCGCGGTTCGTCCACGCCTGCTTGCAGGTGACCGAACAGGTGTGGCAGCCAATGCACTTGTCCAGGTTCATGACCATTGCGATCTGTGCCATGACTTTCATCAGAACGTCACCTCCTGGCTCCGGCGGCGGATTAGGGCGACTTCGTCGCGCTGGTTGCCGGTGGGGCCGATGTAATTGAATGCGTACGTGAAGTGCCCGTAGCCACCGATGAGGTGCGAGGGCTTGATGAGGATGCGGGTGAGCGAGTTGTGGGTGCCGCCGCGCTTGCCGGTGTGCTCGTTGAGCGGGGTGTTCATGGTGCGCTCCTGCGCGTGGTGCATGAACACGGTGCCCTCGGGCATGCGGTGGGAGACGATGGCGCGGGCGGTGACAATGCCGTTGCGGTTGTGCACCTCAATCCACTCGTTGTCCCGCACGCCAACCTTCTCGGCATCCTGCGGACTCATCCACACCGTCTGGCCACCGCGGCCGAGGGTCAACATGTGGATGTTGTCGTAGTACTGGGAGTGAATGGCCCACTTGTTGTGGACCGTCAGGTAGCGCACCGCCACCTCGGTCTGGCCGCGGCCGTCCTCCAGGAGCTGGCCCGGAGTGGCCTCACCGTACAGATGCATGCCGTCCACCGGCGGGCGGTAGACCGGCAGTTGCTCACCCATCTCGCGCATCCAGTCGTGATCAAGGAAGTAGTGCATACGCCCGGAGAGGGTGTGCCACGGCTTGGACTGCTCGATGTTGACGGCGAAGGCGGTGTAGCGGCGGCCGCCGTGCTCCGAACCGGACCACTCCGGCGAGGTGATGACACCCACCGGGGCGGACACGATATCCGAGTACTTGATGAGCTTCTCCTCGTCGCCTTCGGCGAGCTTGGAGGCGTCGTGCCCGGTGCGCTTGGCCTGGTTCTTCCAGCCCTGCACCGCCACCTTGCCGTTGGTGGTGCCCGAGAGGGTGAGGATCATTTCGCACGCCTTGACGGCGTCGTCCAAAGCCGGACGCTTGCCGATCGAGGTATCGATGAGGCCGTTGCGCTTGCCCAGATCCACGATCTGCTCGGCGGGCTGGAACGGCACCGACTTGGTGGCCATGCCCAGCTTCTCCGGCAGAGGACCGATGGCGTTGAACTTCTCCAGGATCTTGGAGTAGTCGCGCTCGATGGGGATGATCTTTGGCATGGTGACGCCGGGGACCCAGCCAATCTCCTCGCGGGGGCGAACCACACCACGCGGGGTGTTGAGCTCGTCCGGGGTGTCATGGTTGAGCGGCGCGGCCACCAGATCGGTGCGCGTGCCCAAGTGCTTGGCACCCAGCTGCGAGGCCAGATCCGCCAACTCCTGGAACAGCTCATAATCCGTGTGGGAATCCCACGGCGGTTGGATCGCCGGATTGAAGGTGTGCATGAAGGGGTGCATGTCCGTGGAGGAGATGTCGTGCTTCTCGTACCAGGTGGCGGCAGGAAGCACCACATCGGAGTGCAGCGTGGTGGAGGTGTTGCGGAAGTCCGCCGTGACCATGAGGTCCAGCTTTCCCTGCGCTCCCTCCTCGCGCCAGCGCATGGTGGCCGGGCGCTTGCCCTCCGGCAGTTCCTCAGCCTGCACGTCGTTATCCGCGCCGATCATGTGGCGCAGGAAGAACTCGGTTCCCTTCGCCGAGGAACCCAGCAGGTTGGTACGCCAATTGAAGAGCACCTTGGGGTGGTTCTCATAGGCGTCCGGATCCTGGATGGCGAACTCCAAGCGGCCCGCCGCGAGCTCCTGGGCCACGTAGGCGCCGGGAGCCAGACCCGAGGCAGCGGCCTCGTCCGCCAGATCCAGCGACGACTTGTTGAACTGCGGGTATCCCGGCATCCAGCCGCGCTGGGTGGCATCCACCAGGGTGTCCGCGAAGGTGGTGTCCTGAAGATCGCCGCGCGCCAGCGGCGAGGAGATGCGCTCGGTGCGGCCGGGATCGTAGCGCCACTGGTCGGTGGTGAGGTACCAGAATCCGGTGGCAATCATCTGACGTGCCGGGCGCTGCCAGTCGAGAGCCATGGCGTACTGCGACCAACCGGTAATGGGGCGGACCTTCTCCTGGCCCACGTAGTGCGCCCAGCCGCCACCGTTCTTGCCCTGGGTGGCGCACATGTTAGTGAGCGCCAGCATGGTGCGGTAGATGGTGTCCGAGTGGAAGTAGTGGTTGGTGCCCGCGCCCATGAGAATCATGGAACGGCCACCCGATTCCAGCGCACTCTCGGCGAACTCGCGGCCAATGCGCTCGGCGGCACCCGCCGGAACTCCGGTGAGCTCCTCCTGCCAGGCGGGGGTGCCGGGGGCGGAGGCGTCGTCATAACCGGTGGGCCACTGGCCCGGCAGGCCAGCGCGCTCCACACCGTAATGGGCCAGCATGAGATCAAAGACGGTGGTCACGAGCTTGCCCGCCACCCGGCGCACCGGGACACCGCGCTTGACGACGCCGGCGCCAATCGCTCCCGGCCCCACCTCGCCCACGAGGTCAAAACGGGGCAGCGAGATCTCAACGCTCTCGCAGCCGTCCTCGTAGAAGGACATGAGCGGGTCAACGCCCTCCATGTCGAGGTTCCACTTGCCCGCACCATCGGGGCCGTAACGGTCCGCCATGGTGCCACCCGGATCCTTGACCGTGCCGTCCTTGTCCATGACGAGCAAACGGAAGTCGGCGTGCTCGGACTCGGCGAGCGGGTTGCCGGTGGCCGCAGCGTTGGGGGTGGGGGCTGAGCTACTGGACTCGGGGGTACTGGTGGCCGCGGCGCCGTCGTCGTCCTTCAAATCGGAAGCGACGAGGAACTTGCCGGGGGTGAGCTGGCCGTCCGGCTCCGTCTCGATGGTGAGGAGGAAGGGCGAATCGGTGTGGCGCTTCATGTAATCAAGGAAGAACTCCTCCTGGCGCTCCACATGGAACTCCTTGAGGATGACGTGACCCATGGCGAAGGCGAGGGCGCCGTCGGTGCCCGGGTGGACGCGTAGCCACTCGTCGGCGAACTTGGTGTTGTCCGCGAAGTCCGGGGAGCAGACCACGACCTTCTGGCCGTGGTAGCGGGCCTCGGCCATGAAGTGGGCGTCCGGGGTGCGGGTGAGCGGGAGGTTGGTGCCCCACATGATGAGGTAGTCGGAGTTGAACCAGTCGCCGGCCTCGGGGACGTCCGTCTGGTCGCCGAACACCTGCGGGGAGGCGGGCGGGAGGTCTGCGTACCAGTCGTAGAAGGAGAGCATGTGGCCGCCCATGAGCTCCATGTAGCGCGAACCGGCGCCGTAGGAAACCATCGACATGGCCGGGATGACGGTGAAACCCGCGACGCGATCCGGGCCGAAATCCTTGATGGTGGAGGTGTGCGCGGCGGCCACGATCTCCACCGCCTCCTCCCAGGTGGTGCGGACCATGCCGCCCTTGCCGCGGGCGGACTTGTAGGCGCGGGCAGTCGCCGGATCGGAAATCACCTCGTGCCAGGCATCCACCGGATCGCCGGTGCGCTTCTTCGCGGCACGGTAGGCGTCCAGCAGGGTGCCGCGCACGTAGGGGTGGCGGATGCGGGTGGGCGAATACTCATACCAGGAGAAGGCGGCGCCGCGCGGGCAGCCGCGCGGCTCGTACTCGGGCATGTCCGGGCCGGTGGTCGGGTAATCCACCTCCTGCGACTCCCACGTGATCATGCCGTCCTTGACATACACCTTCCACGAGCACGAACCCGTGCAATTCACGCCATGAGTGGAGCGGACAATCTTGTCATGGCTGAAGCGCTGACGGTAGAAGACGTCCGCCTCGCGACCGCCACTAAGAAAGATCTGGCGCGCATCTTCCGAGGCGACGCCTCGGCGAAGGTGGGCACCCAACGCGAAAAGCGATGAGTCTTTCGGTGCTGCCATGAGGACTCCTTTGTGGTGAGGCTGCGGGTGGGTGGGTTGTGGGGTGACGTTCCGGGCGGGGTGTGTTGTTGTGGACAAGCGGGGCGGGGCGGGTGGCGAGGTTCTTGTGGGTGGGTGATCGATGCTGGTGGCGGTTCGGACTGCGGTGCGAACCGTGGACGGACGATCAGTTCGGAACGAACGACGCCCTCGAACGGGCGACAACCCCGAACCAAACACGCCCGAACTGACGACATCCGTCGCTTAGTTCTGTCCACAGCTACTTGCTTATGCGATTCAAATTAATTAACACGGCATTTGGTTTGTTTTTGCTATTCTCAGACTAGATGGAATCCATTCTGGAAATCATCTTTATTTACGACTTTTTCCGTGTAATTACGTGAGAGTTTCTTTCCGTAATTGATGGACCTGGGCCGTTCCTCTCACTTCCTGCGTATCCGCAGGCACAGGCATGGTTCGGGCTCGTCAAGCACGGACGGAAGTCCCAGCTCACACTCATCCACACTCAACAAACAACGGGATTTCACCGATAAACGAGATTGGGCCAACAAGAGGTTGCACCAATGGGTTCAGCCAAGACCTCTTGGCGCGATCCCTTAATCTCACCCGCACCCACCACCCCCCATAGGTTCGACCAAGACCTATGTGGCGGCAGCTCTCACAACCAAAGGCAGTTAATGGCTAAGCAAGAACGTCCCATGCGCCAGATGGACCGCGACCTCCTCGGCGCCGTCGTCGTTATCAACAACGACATCATCTGCGGCACACGCGAGGACAGCGCCGGACCCTTGGCGGCGGATCTGCTTCGAAAGTTCCGTGTGTACGTGTCCGACACCCGGCTCTATCACAGCCGCGAAACCCTGGAGGACGTGACAGCCGCATTGGAGACTGCGATCGCGGCGGGCGCGCGGGTGATCGTCACCGTGGGCGGTACCGGAATCTCCATGGGAGATATCGCGCCGGAGGCCACGGCGTCCCTTCTGGAAGTGCGTATGGACGGCATTGCCCAGCAGATTCGTGAGCACGGCCTCACCGTGACGCCGCTGGCCTCACTCTCCCGCGGGCTCGTGGGAATCACCCATCGCGGCCCGGGCGGGGTGCTCATCGTCAACGCGCCCGGCTCGCGCGGCGGCGTCAAGGACTCGCTGGCCGTCGTGTGCCCGCTCTTCCCCCACATCTTCGAGCAGCTGGATGACCAGTAAATACAGTCCCTGTGATTTCAAGGCGGCGAGTATTTGGCTGCAGGACGGGCTACGATACTTTTCCGCTCCC
Source organism: Ancrocorticia sp. (assembly GCA_047602305.1). GTDB lineage: Bacteria > Actinomycetota > Actinomycetes > Actinomycetales > Actinomycetaceae > Ancrocorticia. The sequence goes on along the minus strand of JASGHO010000001.1, from coordinate 3,024,075 downwards.
TGTGATTTCAAGGCGGCGAGAGCGGGCTGTGTGCCAATAATGGCGTATGGCCCGCTCTCGCCGCCACAAAATTTCAATCAGGCGGTGTAGAAGGTGACGCCCTTGGCTTCGAGCGCCGCCACTTCTTTGGGATTCGGCAGCTCGTCGCACACCACGGAGAATCGCGAGTCCCAGTCGGTGAGGAAGACGGGGGCCATCACCTCGAACTTCGAGTGCTCCACGAGCAAGACCACCTCCTGGGCGATGCCCACAAGCGCGCGCTTGAGTTCCTTCTCGATATCGAGCGAAGCATAGATTCCCGAGGCGTCGGCCCCTGCCGCGCCCATGAAGAAGGTGGTAGCGCGCAACTCCTTGGTGGCATTGATGGCGGAGCTGCCCACGAAGGCCCTGCTGCGGCGGAACAACTCACCGCCCAGGCTGATCGTAGTGATGGCGGGGCGATGCTCCATGTAGTCCAGTACCGGCAGCGAGTGGGAGATGACTGTCCCATGGAAGGACTCCGGAAGAGTCTTGGCGAACTCAAAAGCCGTCCGCCCCGCATCAATAACGACGACGTCCGTATCCCCCACCAGCTGGACCGCTCGCCGAGCAATGGCTTGCTGGGCCGCGCTCACTGACTCCGCCCCGGAAGCTGGACCAGACGAAGCTTCCTCGGCAATGCGGAGCAGCCCGCCACGTACCTTTCGCACCAAGCCTTGTTCGTTGAGCACCACAGCATCACGACGAATCGACATGTCCGAGACGTCCAAACGGGAGGCGAGATCACTCACGCTGACGAAGCCTTCCTCGTCAACAAGCCGCAGGATCTCCTGCTGGCGCGCGAGCGCGGAGTTTACCGGTGACGTGTCGTCCTCGAGTGAAGCCTGTTTCATATCGAACAGGGTACCGGAGTTCCCTCGGGTGAATGCGTGAAGATCCATTGATCGTCCCCCACATTCATCTATAAAAATCGTTGCTCTGATGCCGTATCTCCGCCCACGCCCTGTGCCTGCGTGAGCGGAGATACGTATTCTGCCCCGACTAACTTAGTCGGCGGCCCGGTTCTTACCAACTAGCCGACGGCCATACCTACTGGCCAGAGGCCCCGTTTCTCTTCGGGTCGACGACACGCAGCACCGCATCCACGTCCTCGCCACCGAAGCCGTGCGCACTTGCTGCCACGAGGTTCATGAGTCCCGCAGCGCCGACCTGGGCGGCGATCCCCTGCCGGGCGGCGGCATCCAGCGCCAGCCGCACGTCCTTGACGGCGAGGTCCACTCCGAAGCGGTTCTCGAAGTCCCCGGCGATCATCCACGGCAAGCGCAGATCTGCCTGCGCCGACCACGCACCGGTGTTGCGCAGCGCGGCCACAAAGCCGTCGTCGTCCACTCCGAGGGCGCGGCACAGCGCGTAGCCCTCGGCCAGTGCGGACAGGTTGGCCATCCCGATCATGTTGGAGACGATCTTGAAGCCGGTGGCTCCTTCGACGGTTCCCAGGTAGTGCGTGGATTCACCGACGCAGGCGAACACCTCGACGAGCGCTTCCACAACGCTTTCCTTGCCGCCCACGAAGAGGGGCAGTGTGCCAGATTCCGCCTGCGCCGGGCCCTTACCCAGCGGGCAGGCCACGAACTCACGCCCGCTCGCCTGCACCGCGTCGCTCACCTGGCGCGCGGTGGTCGGGTCGATGGTGGAGACATCCATCCAGATGGCATCCGGGCGGGAGAGTTCCAGGTTCTCCTGGTACACGCTCGTCACCGTCTCCGGCAATGGCAGGCTGGTGATCACAAGATCCTGACCGGCGACGGCGGCGCCGACGCCATCAGCAGCAGAGGCCCCCTCCTTCGTGCACAGTTCGACAGCCGCCGGATTGAAATCGAAGACGGTCACCTCGAAGCCGCCGCGGCACAGGTTGCGCGCAATGCCTCCGCCCATCCGGCCCACGCCGATCACGGCAATTTTCTTGATCATCTTGATCTGTCCTTTCGTGAAGTTCTTGGATTCCAAAAGTTCTTAAGTTCCGAGAGTCCTGGGACCTAGAAGTTCGTTAGCTTGAGAAGCCCTTCGCTCCATAGTTCGTGAGTCCCGGACGTTCGTGACCGCACTAGAGCGCCATCACGCCGCGCACCACCGCGGCCAGCGAGCCGAGCAACGCGATAACGAAGATGGCTTTGCGGGCGAAGTCGTCCTTGATGCGGTGCCCCACAAGGTGCCCAATGAGCAGCCCCGCACCGGCAGAAACAACCACCACGATCCAGGCCGTGTGGGTGACCACCGGGAAACCGCGCCCCACCAGCGAGAGCACGTTGACTCCCGCGAAGAAGAGCTGCACCGTGGCCACGTATTCGGAGTACAGCCAGTTTGTGGAGTTCGCGTAGATGACCATGGGCGGCCCGCCCACACCCGCCGCCACGTTCATGAAGCCGGAGAGTCCCCCGGCGATCGCCGTCCCTTTTCGCCCGGTAAAGACGTTGGAGCGCTGCAACACTCGTGTGGAAAACAGCGCCACCAGGGTGATGCAGCCGATGACGATCATCAGCCAGCTGGATGGCAGGGAGCGTGCCATCCAGCTTCCCGGCACGATACCGAAGAGCGACGCCGCCAGCAGGATTCCCACGCGCCCGTAGTTGATGTCGCGACGCAGCATCCACGCACTCGCCGCGCAGACGACGAGCCCCACCACCTGCACCAACTGCACCCCGGTGGTGGCGCCCAGCACCAGCACAAGCAGCGGCGAGGCCACGAGCGCCAAGCCCATACCCGTCACTCGCTGAATCAACGATCCGAGGAAGAGAACCACACCGGTTCCCACGAGCGTCGCAGTTCCCATCACAGCTCCAGAATTGCGGGCCGCATCCGGCCCCTCACTTCGACCATCGGCCAGAGTGGATCGTGTACCAGCAGTTCCGGTCCCGATTCCCGCGCCACGATGGTGTCCTCCACCTTGAGTCCGTCGGCGGTGGGGTTCCACGCGATGACGGAGTTCGCTTCGATGACGTCCGTGTGCGTCGAGTACGCGGGATACTCGCGCGACTCCCAGCCGCTGAATCCGCCCTGGTGGTGCCGGTGCCACTCCCCGGCCGCGAAGCCGAACTCCTGGTATCCGGCGATGCCGCGGGCAAACGCCTCCCCGATGGTTGCGCCCACCCGCGTAGCGTCGAGGAAGGTGGCTTCCACCTCCAGGAGCCGCCGGTAACTGTCCTGCTGCGCCGACGTCGTCGCCCCGAAAGAGACGATCCGGGTGACAGCTGAAATCAGCCCGGCCCGCCGACCACACAGCACCAGCATCGCGCGCTCCCCCAACGGCCGATCAAGCGGAAGTGGGTGGCGATGGGCCCCGCCGCGCTCACCACCGGCAGCAAGAATCGTCACCGGTTCCATGCCGCGCGCCAGCAGCCCCTCGGTCATGAGGGCGGCAGCTTCGTACTCGGTCATCCGTGGCGAAAGCCGCGCGGCCACCTGCGTGGCCACCAGCGCCGACTCCTCGCACACGTCCCGTAGCTCGGCTACCTGCGCGTTTGTCAGCGTGCGCCGCATCCGCGCGATGTCAGCGCTGAGGTCGACGACGTCGCGATAGGGCCGGTCCGAGCCAACGCCCGGTCCGTCAGGTAGCGCGTCCTCCCGCGATTCCCACCAGAGCACGATCTTCCAGTCGACGTCGAAGTCAGCCAGCTCGGTGTCCCGCAGCCGCGGTCCTTCAATCCCGTTGACGACGATCGTCACCTGCGGAACGCTGGCAGACAATCCGGTGCTCGCGCCCGAACCCACGTGCACAACGGCCTCGAACCAATTGTTTTCCAGGGTGTAGGGAACGTGGCTGCGCGCCCCGAAGAGCCAGCTCAGTGCGCCTTGGCGGCGGAGTACAACGGTGTGTACGTCCGCCGCCCGGGCAACCTCGCTCAGCCGCTCGAGCTTGCTGGCAAACTCATCCGATGCTGTAGCAGATGGTGTGAACACGTTACGCCTTTGCCTCGCCGTGTCGAACGACTTCGCTGATCTCGGGCGCACCGTCGAAACCATCGAGTGTGGCGACGGCGTCGTCGTTCACCTCACCCCACACGTGCACGGTCCACGGTTGGTTCTGCAGATCGTCGGTCCAGCGTGTCTCCTCGGAGACGACCACGCGCGGAACCACAGCGCCCTCGCGCACGAACACCGGCATGTCCTTGATGGACACCTCGCGTTCGATGAACACCGGGCCCTCGATCTTCTCGTCGGTGAAGAAGTCGTACCAGGTGCCGTCGGGCAGGTAGATGCGGCGCTTCTGGGCGGCCATCGAATCGTCGAACACCGGGGCCACGAGGATGTCGGAGCCGAAGAGGTATTCGTCGTCGATGTCGAGAACCACCGGATCGTCCGGGTACTCCAGGCACAGCGGGCGGATGAAGGGCAGGCCCTCCGCCTCGACCTCGCCGGCCACCTGCCAGATATAAGGCAGCAAGCTGTAACGCAGGCGGATCCACTCGCGGCAGATCTCCAGCGCGTCGTCGCCGAACTCCCACGGCTCGCGCGGGCGCAGGCCGTGCGCACGCATGAGCGGTGAGAAAGCGCCGAGCTGGGTCCAGCGGATGTAGAGGCCCGGGGTCAGTTCCGGTCCGTAGAAGCCGCCGATGTCGTGGCTCCAGAAGCCGGGCGCCGAGACCGCGTAGGAGAGTCCGCCGCGCAGCGTGGCCTGCATGCCCACCACGGTTGATTCGGCGTCCCCGCCCCACTGGCCAGGGTAGCGCTGCGAGCCGGCCCAGCCGGAGCGGCCCCACACCAGCGGGGTGCGGCCCGTCACCTTGCCGATGGTGTCGTAGAACAGCCCATTGTACTTGAGCGTGTAGAGGTTGTGGATGTAGTTTCCGGGAGTTCCATCGGCGACGACGGCGTCCGCCGGGCAGCCCTCGCCGAAGTCCGTCTTGATGACGGCCAGGCCGTCCTCGAAGAAGGGAATCTCCTGCTCCACCAGCCAGTCAGCCATCTTCGGGCTGGTGACGTCGTAGAGTGCACGGAAGCGTCCATCCGGAGTGGGCGTGCCCTGGATGTGGGCGAGCTCCCCGTCCGGCATGGTGGCAAGCAGGCCCTTCTCCTTGGCATCGTCGAAGATCGGGGAAGCCGGGTCAAGGTAAGGAATCTGCCACATGGAGAGCCGGAACTGGTTCTCCTTGAGAGCGTCAATGAACTCCTTGCGGTTGCCGAACCGGGACTCGTTCCAGATGAAGTCGGTCTGGAGGCGGTCCACGATGAGCCAGTGCGGATCGAGGTGCAGCACGTCGGCAGGAACCTGGTGCTCACGCATCGAGTGGGCCACCTCAAGCATCTGCTCGCTGGAGACATAGCGGCAGCGGCCCATCCAGTACCCGAAGGCCCACAGCTCGGGGCGGGAGGCCCGGCCTGTCAGTGCGGTGTAGTCGAAGAGCCGCTCCTTGGGTGTGGGAGCTGCGAAGAGGATGAGGTCGAGCGCCTCGTCGTCCAGGGTGATTCCCAGGACGCTCGGGCGCTCGTGGCCCACATCGGCCGTGAGCACCGCTCCGGTGTTGACGAAGGCGGAGTAGCCCGCCGTGGAGTGCCACAGCGGCACCGGCTTGTAGGCCAGGCCGGTTCCGGTACCGAGAGCGTCATCAACCCACAGCCTCAGCTGCTGGCCATTCTTGGCAAGGCTGGAGAACTGCTCACCAAAGCCATAGATCTTCTCGCCAATACCCATTTCCAGGTTGAGGGAGATCTCGCCCTCGGTGGAGAGCATGGGTGGAGCCATGGGGAATCCAGCCACCTGGCGCAGCCTCTCGCCGGTGCGCAGCAGCTGGGTTCCGTCACGATGCAGCGAGATGGTGAAGGGCTTGAGGCCAATGCGCAAGGTGGCACCGGCGGCAGCGATCTCCAGCGCGTCCTCGGATTCGTTCACCGTAAAGTCGGTGGCCCCGTTGGTCTCGCTCACCATGATCCCCGGCCAGATGGCGGGCTCGCTCCACAGCTGGTGCCCTGCGGGCGCCACCGTCAAGCGTATGGTCTGCGGGCCCAGCACGCGCACCTGCGCCTGGAGCGAGTTGGTGGTGAGCTCGGGAAGCTGCAGATCCTGGGGAAGGTTCGGCATGCCGGTCTCGATGCCCTGGTCCTCGGGAGTCTCGCCCGTCAACCACCCCGGGGTGTGAGGCAGACGGGTGGCCTCGTAGCCCTGGATGTCGAAGCGGACGCCGTCGTCGGCCTGTTGAATGTTCCCCACGTACTTGGGGATGAAATGCGTTGTCATAGCAAGAACGTCACTTTCTTCTCGTTGGGGAGCCTCAGGCCTGGCCCGCGGCGGTGCGGCGGGCGTCGAGTTCGGCGCTGATCTCCACGTACTTCTGATCGGTGAGGTTGTAGATGAAACGGATGGCGAGAATGGCGACCGCGCACATGATGAGCGGGTAGAGGAACATGAGAGCGCGGATTCCGAAGAGGGTGGCATCCGTCTGGATCTCGGAGTTGGCCACGTATCCCACGATGCCCAGAACCAGGCCGGGGATGAATCCGGCCAGCGCCTGAGACACCTTACGGAACCAGGTGAAGGCCGAGTAGGTGAGGGCCTCGTTGCGCACGCCCGACTTCCACTCGCCGTAGTCGGTGCAGTCGGAGACCATGGCCCAGTTGAGCGAGTTGGGCAGCGCCGATCCGAAGAAGGTGAAGCAGGACAGCACCACCAGGGTAACGGTGTCATGAACCACGAAGAAGGCCAGCAGATCGGCAACGAACCAGATGCTGCAACCAAGGATGTAGGTGCCGCGCTTGCCAATGCGCTTGGTCAGCCACGGCATGACGATCACGCCGGGGAACACGCAGGCGATGGAGAACAGTCCGATGAAGGAGAGCGCCCAGGTGTCGTGCAGAATGTAGCGGGTGAAGTAGACCTGCACCGCAAGACGCACGTTGAACGCGGAGAACACCACGAGGTTGGCGAGGCAGAGGGCGAGCAGCGGTTGATTGCGGAAGAGCAGCTTGTACTGGGTGCCCAGCGGAACCTTCTCCACCGGCTTGTCCGACTTGGAATCGTCGCGGACGTAGCGTTCCTTGACGCTGGAGTAGCTGAAGAGAATGAGAGCGGATCCGGCGACGGCGAACACCGTCACAGCAACCATGTAGCCCTTCTGCATGTCATCACCGAAGGCGTTGACGATGGGCCAGAAGGCCACAGTCGCGATGAGCAGGCCGAGGCTGCCGCCACCCTGACGCAGCGAGGCGAGCACCGAACGCTCCTGCGGGTTGCGCGTCATCGCGGGGATGAGCGAGCCGTAAGGAATGTTGGCGATGGAGTAGGCGGTGCCGAAGATCATGTAGATCGCGTAGGCCCAAATGGTGCGCCCGGTGAGGCTGAAGTCCGGCACGTAGAAGCTGGCGATGAGGAGCAGAGCCAGCGGGACCGTGCCCCAGAACATGAAGGCCCGGTAGCGGCCGCGCTTGCCGATCTTGGTGCGGTTATCCACCCAGGTTCCCACCGTAATGTCAGCGAAGGCGTCCCACACCTTCGCCACGAGGAACACCGAACCAGCGATCGCGGGGTTGAGCCCCAGCTGGTCGGTGAAAAACATGAGCAGGTACAACTGGCCCATGTCGAAAAGGAAGTTGAAGCCGACGTCGCCCGAAGCGTAGCCGATCTTCTCGCGCAGGCTGAGGACCGGCGGTGGTGTCACGTAGTCGGTCGACGCCGTGTTGTCTGTGGTAGCCATTATTCTCACTTCTTTGTGAATTCCGAGTGATATGGCAAAGACCGGGAGCGTCTGGTGACGGCGGAACACCGCACCAGCCTGATCTCCGTGAAATTTCCGTGAACGAAAATCCCCACTAAGGCGAAATATGGTCTACTTAATGGGCCCGATCTCTACCGAGAGCAGAAGGATTCGTCCTCCTGCGGGGCGCCTCGTAGCAAGCTCTGATCGATAAAAGCGCGTGCTCTGTGAGGCGGGGACCGGGAGAATAGGCAACTTGCCCTTGCCGTCTTCTCCCGGTCTCTCGATGCAGGACTCCCTGGTGAGGAGTCCGGGGTGTATTAGTCTCCGGTTACTCCCTGGTGAGGAGCCTGCGATTGCTTCGTGGTGCGTTCTCCGTGTCGAGGAGTCCGCGGCTGTTTCGCAGCGTGTTACTCGATGTCGAGGACTACGCAACTACTCGGTGTCGAGAAGTCCAGCCGCGAGTGCGGGGACAATGCCCGGAGTCAGCGGCAGACGCGGCACGAGGAGGCAGTGCAGCAGGTGGTAAATGTCCTGCTTGCCGTTCCACACGAGCGTGGTGACCTCGTTGTTCTCGTCGAGTTCCTGCCACCACGAGCCGGTCTCGTAGTCCAGCAGGTAGTCGCGGCAGTAGTCCCAGAACTCCTGGTAGTACTCGGCGTACTCTTCCTTGCCGGTGGCGCGGTAAAGGGCGTAGGCCGAGCCAATAGCCTCGACCACCACCCAACGCACGCGCGAGCGAATGACGGGCTTGCCATCCCAGTCCACCGAGTAGACGAAGCCGGGAGCGCCGTCGGTTGACCAGGCGTCGCGCACACCGGCGGCGAAGAGACCCTCGGCATCCTCGACGAGCCACTCAGGAACGTCCTTGCCCTCGGCCAGCAACGTGGCGCGTAGCTGGACAAGTAGGCGACCCCACTCGACCCAGTGGCCAGGAGTGCCGCCGTAGGCGCGGAAGCGATCTCCCGGCGCGTCCTTGTTGTAGTCCGGGAGCGGATTCCAGTTGGCGTCGAAGTGCTCGTTGACGCGGTAGTTGTTGTTGCGCGCCACCTTGTGGATGATGAGCGAGGCGATGGAGATGGCGCGCTCCAGCCAGACGTCGTCGCCGGTCACATCATGCAGGATGAGGAAGGCCTCGACGGAGTGCATGTTCATGTTGCCGCCGCGGTAGTCGTCGCACTGGGTGAAGGACTCGTCCCAGTTGTCCAGACACATCTGCTCCTCTTCGGACCAGAAGTGCTTGTTGTAGACGTCAATGGCGAGATCGAGCAGCTCCTGCGAACCGCGGATTCCGGCCGCGCGAGCGCTGGCCGCTCCGAGCGCCACGAAGGCGTGCGCGTACGCTTCCTTCTTGCGATCAAGAATTTCATCACCTTCGTTGGCGACGACGGCGTACCAGCCACCGTGTTCCTTGTCCCGCAGCAGGCCGTTGAGCAGGCAGCCGACGCCGTGCTCGGCCATGGTGCGGGCGCCCGGGCGGCCCATGAGGTATCCAGCGGAGAAGGTGTGCACCATGCGCGCGGTGATCCAGAGCTGAACGCCCTGCTCCTCGCGCAGGCCTCCGGTGTTGGAGATCCAGCCGAAGCCGTTGCTGACCTTTCCAAGGCGCCCGAACTCGAGAATGCGATCAAGTTCGGTCTCGAGCCAACGGGTGTGCGCTGGCAGTCCGATCCAATTCATGTTGTTGGTCCTTTCACTACGTTGTGTTGAGGAGTTGTGTTGGGATGTGCGGTTGGGTTGTTGGGGTTGGGTGAGTTGTTGGGGTATCGGGCGTTACAGCGGGGTGCTGTGGTGTTGCGACGGTGACATTCATCGCGGTGGCGCCTCTGCACTGGCGGTGCAGCGCCCTTGGCTCCACGGCACCACAGCACCCCGAAGCATTTAGCGCTGGGCGAGGGCGTCGTCGACGATCTGACCGAGGCGCTCCAGGCGGGGCACGGCGAGGTCGCGCAGCGCGTTCGTCGGGTCGGCGAACGGAAGGGTGCAGGACCAGACGGCGCGGCCCGCGAGGAAGCCGACGGCGCCAGCGGTGACGGCCTGGCGCACAGCGTTCGGGAAGAGGTCCGGGTCCACGCCGGAGGAGAGGATGACCCACGGGGTGGTGACGCGAGCGTCGAGTTCACGGCAGGCCTGAAGCAGTTCGGCGTCGCTTCCCTTGCCTCCGAGCGGCATCTCGCCCTTGTAGAGATCGGCGCCGGTGTTGCCAAGTTCCTCGGCGGCCAGCAGGATTGAGGCTTCCTTGTCGAATGCCGCGCTTGCCCGCGGCGGGCGGACCACGGGTTCGATGATCGCGAGGAGGTTGGCGCTGTGGCAGCGAGCCACGAACTCGTCCACCATTGCCTTGCGCTCGGCCGGATCCTCGTCGCTGCGCCACAGCACGAGCAGCTTCATGGCCTTGGCGCCCAGCTCGGCAGCGTGCTCGGGGGTGGACAGATCGTCGATCGTCACGCGGTCCACCGGCAGGCCGTTGCCCGGATGGAACTGGTCGGCTGAAGCGATGAGGGCGCAGTTATCGGCGATCGCACCCTGCTCGACGACGGCGTCCAGTGCGAACTCGCGATCAATCAGCACGGCCGAGGCGTAGGGCGAAAGGATACGCGTGGCGGTTGCCTTGAACTCCAACATGTCGGCATCCGTGATGGCGGCCGCGCCGCGGGAAGCCTTGAGCATGCCGCGCAGCGCCTCGCGCTGATCGACGGCGAGCATCGCCAGACCGCCCGATTCGCGGGCAATCGCGTTCAGGGAAAGAGTGGACATTGGGTGTCTCCTTCGAAGTGTCAGCTGGTTGACCAGCTGGAACGGGTAGGGGAAGTTGTGGGTTGAGATAAGTAGGAGGGGTGTTGATGGCTAGCGGACTGGGCCGCAGTTGCAGGAAGCAGCCGTTAGTCCAGCAAGGCCAGCGTTTCCGTGAGCCGCTCGAGGGCGGGCACGTTCTCCCGCCCGTCGCGACCCTCGCAGGAAAGTGCAGCCGTGACATTGGCACTCATGAGCGCCTGCCGCCACTCCTCACCCCGCATCAAAGCGGCGACAAGGCCACCATGGAACACGTCGCCCGCACCGAGAGTGGAGACCACATTGATGTTCGAATAGGCGTCGGCCTTGGTGGAGCCGGCTTCCACCGCCGCGCCGTAAGCAGCCCCCTTGGAATCCCACCAGCCGTAGCTGCCGCGCGATCCATCAGTGGCGACAACGGCGTGCGTACCCAGGTTGAGCGCCTTCTGAGCTGCCGCCTCAAGATCGGACTCCCCCACGAGGTCCTTGAGGGACTCGACGGTGGGAATGAACAGATGCACCCGGGAGAGGTCAAGATCCGCAATCGGGGCGTTGCCCGAATCCAGCGACACCAGCGGTGGGCGCTCCAGCGTGGAGCAGATTTCTGTAACGGCCCGGTAGCCCAGGTGATCCGTGTGAACCCACTGCGACTTTGCGATGAGTTCCTGTGCCCTACGGTTGAGACCCTTGGGCGGATTCGCCTTGGTGGTGACGATCGAGCGCGTCCCGGCCGACTGATCCACAATGATGCAGGACGTCTGGGTGGAAATCGTCGGATCAATCTCGATGCCGGATACGTCAATTCCGTAGCCCGCCAGAAGCTCAACAGCCTGCTGGCCCGCTTCGTCGTCGCCAACACGACCGGCCATGGCCACCGGTATTCCCTGCTTCGCTAGAACGACGGCGGCATTGGAAGCCGGGCCGCCACCCGTGATGAGGATGTTCTCGGCCTCCATGCGGCCCTCTTGCTCCGGGAAGGAGCTCACGAGAGCGATGACATCTATGGTGATCACGCCTGCGCACGTGACCATCGGTGGGTTATGCATATGAACGACTCCCTCGTCGACATTAACTACTGCATGCCACTCAACTGAACGAGTTGCATGTTTAGATAATAACAATGCAATGTTCGTTAAGCAACGGTAATTTGAAAGAAAAGTTCTATTTCAAACTTTGAGAAAAAGGACGTTTACTTCGAGGAAATTCTGGGAAAAACATAGGCGAAATGGCCTCTCATCTCCTAGAATACGTTCTCGTACATACTGCAATATCGGGTAGCATTGATTGCCAAGAAGTCATGAACCAAAGGTCCCAAATTATTCTCAAGTCAATTTTGGGGCAATTATGTTTGAAATCAAACATGCGCCAATGGGCTTTTGTGCATCACTATCCTCGGCAGCACCACTATGGCTCGGAACCCCCGCGGACCAGCAATATTTTAAAAACCCATTAACCTACTACGTATCTCATGATCCGGAACTTAGCCCTACCATTTCCCGTGAACTATAGAGTTCCCTCCATGACTGACCATGTGATCATCGAGATCAGTGCGCTGGACACCTTCCTCACGCAGATGTTCGAACACTACGGATTCCCGCATGAGGACGCCGCGTTCATCACCGAGACCCTCCTCGACTCGGATCGCCGCGGCATCGCTTCCCACGGGTTGCAGCGGGTGGCCTTGTATGAAAACAAGCTTCACCAGCGCACCATCGATCCGGCTGCTTCCTCGGTGATTGCCACCGAAGCGTTGGCTTGCGCGGTGATCGATGGCCACGATGGCATCGGGCAGCTGATCTCACGCGATGCCATGGATCTCGCTATCCGTAAGGCAAACGAATACGGGATCGGTATGGTCGCGGTACGCGGTTCCAACCACTTTGGCGCGGCCGGGATCTACGCGCGTATGGCAGCCGACCAGGGTTTGATCGGCGTCGTCGCCACCAACAGTTTCGCCTTGGTTGTCCCCACCCACGCCAACGTCCCCACCCTCGGCAGCAATCCCCTCGCCTTCGCGGTGGGATCGGGGGACAACCAGTTCGTTTTCGACGCGGCCACGTGCACGGTTTCTCTGGGGAAAATTGAAATCCTCGCCAAAACCAAGCAGCCCATCCCTGGAGCATGGGCGGTCGATGAACAGGGAGATCTTGAGCATGACGCCGGCGCCGCCCTGGCCACTATCCTCCGGGCAGAGCAGGGAGGACTGACTCCACTGGGAGGAGTCGGAGAGATCGAGTCCGGGCACAAAGGCTACGGCTTGGGCCTCATGGTCGAAATCCTCACCAGCGTTCTCTCAGCAGGGATCTCGTCCCTCGACCTCAAAGGGCAGGGGGTCTGCCACTGGTTCACCGCCGTCAAGCTAGACGCGTTCGGAGGAGCCGACGCCGTCGCCGAACGGCTGGCCGAGCTGTTTGATCGACTGCGTGCCCTGCCGTCCTCCGATGGCCAACCGGTCATCATCCCCGGGGATAAGGAACGCGCTCATGAAGCGCTCCATACCGAGACTCTGAGCGTAGACCGGGCAACGTACGAGGAGTTGCGGTCGATAGCCGAGCGCTTGGGCCTGCCCGCGCCGGAAATCTCTTCAACGGCGGATACTCAAACCTCGAATGCCCAAGCCGTAGGGAACACCTTGCCGGTCCACAAGTCTCACCTAGATGATTGATTCCTTGCTCGGTGTAATACGGGTTTCGGGTGTTGCGGAGGGTAGTGAGATCAAGGTTCGCACACTAGTCGATGCAAAAGTCCGGCTATATGTTACCGCCGTGCCATATATGGCAGGCCGGTGACATATATCCGGAAATATGCATCAACTTCTCATCCCTCGGAATCAATCGTTTAGGCCAATCGGAGGAAAATCCAGCATGAACCACACCAACGTGGGCGACCCGGCCCCAACCGCAACAGCCCTAACGCCCACCTCCGACCCCACACTCAAGGTGATCCCCCAAGTCCGCTCGCTCACCGCCTCTGTCATTCGCTCGTTTGACCAGGAGATCTCGTCGATTCCGGGTATCCTCAAGCTCACCCTCGGCGAGCCTGATTTCCCCACACCCGAGTTCATTCGGCAGGCAGCGGTGGAGGCGCTGAGCCGTAATCGCACCCATTACGCTCCGAATGCGGGAACACCCGGGCTGCGCCAAGCCATCAGCGACTACCTTGCGCGCCGCCGCGACCTGCACTTTCCTGCGGAGGACATCATCGCCACAGAGGGCGCCACCGAGGCAATCTCCAGCGTGCTCACCGCCCTTCTTCACCCGGACGCCGTGCTCCTCTATCCCACGCCCGCTTTCGGCCTCTACAAAACCATGGCCAAGCTCCGAGGTGCCAAAGCCATCGAACTGGATACCTCAGCTACCGGATTCGCGCTGCACCCGGACATCTTGGAGCAGGCCTTGCGCACAGTTCAAGGCCGCGACGCCGTGCTCGTCCTCAACTCGCCTTCCAACCCCACCGGCGTCACGCTGGACGAGAAGCAACTGGCGGACCTCGCCGTCGTCGTCAAACGATACGGCGTCACCGTGGTGAGCGACGAGGTGTACGCGGAGATCACGTACGGCACCGGGCGCGCGCCCTCCATCAGCACGTTCGCGCCGGAGCGGACGATCGTGGTGGACAGTACGTCAAAGGCCTTCGCGATGACCGGTTGGCGCCTCGGCTACTTCGCGGCGCCGCACGCGCTCAGCCCATTGCTGGCGAAAGTGCATCAGGCGCACGTGTCCACCGCCGCCACCTTCACGATGGATGCCGCGCAAGCGGCCTATGAGCGGGGCGACGACGAAATCGAGCGCATGGTCGAGCAGTACCGGCTCCGCCGCGACTTCCTCCTCGGCGAACTCACCGACATGGGATTGACGGTGGTCCCGCCCACCGGCGCATTCTTCCTCTACGCGCAGGTGCCCGATCACTTTGCGGGCAGCGGCTACGAGTACGCACGGCTCATGGCCCAGCGCGCCAAGGTCGCGGGCATCCCAGGGGAAGCGTTCGCCAGCGGGCCCTCCCGGTACGTCCGGCTCAGCTACGCCGCCGACCTACCCACCCTCGGCGAAGCAGCCAACCGGCTGCGCACTTTCGTTTCGGAATAACCGACGATAGCGCCCCAAACCCCAACTCACTGGCAACTCCGCACCGCCACCGGGCGGCACTAGCGAACACGAAACCATTTGGAAGGGATAAACATGGAGTCACGCGCACGCATCCGGCGCATGCAACCCGAAGATTACGAACAGGCCTATGACCTGTGGACACGCACGCCCGGCATGCATCTGCACTCGCTGAACAACACCTACGGCGGGATTGCCCTGCTGCTGTCGAAGAATCCGGACAGCTGTTTTGTGGCGATTGACGACGACGGCGCCGTGGTCGCGACCGCTCTGGGCTCTACCGACGGCCGCAAGGGATACCTCTACCACGTGGCCGTGGACGAACAGTGGCGCGGCCAGGGCATCGGGACCACGCTCGTGGGGCGGATTTTTGACGTCTTCAAAGCGATCGGAATCGTCAAGATCGGGCTCCTGGTGGTGACTGACAACGTCGAAGGTCAGGAGTTCTGGAAGAAGCGCGGATGGAACACCCGGCCCGACGTGGTCTACCTGGACTACGACCTGTAAACCGCTCAAAGGCTTGTCAGAATCCGATTCGAGTCAGGAACGAGCAAGAAGGAAGCACCACCGCAGATCTAAAGAGCAGCTTCAGAGAATTGATAGCCCGGCAAAGGGTTGATAGCGCGGACACTGTCCGGGCCATCATTTCTTTGCCGGGCTATCACTCGTTTGGAACGACGACGGCGCCGCCGACTCACTTACGTCGCACCGAACGGCTAGACCGCGCTGAAGAACTCCAGGAAGCGCTTGATTCGAGGGGTGGGGGCGGAGAAGAAGAGCTCCGGGTCGCCGTCGAACTCGATGTGGCCGCCCTCGAGGAAGAGGATGCGGTCCGCGGTCTTGCGAGCGAAGCCCATGTTGTGGGTGACCACGATGAGCGAATGGCCCTCGCGCGCGAGTTGGTCAAGAACGGCTGTCACTTCCAACTCCAGCTCGGGATCGAGCGCGGAGGTGGGCTCGTCGCACAGCAAGTAATCCGGGTTCATGGCAAGCGCCCGGGCGATGGCCACGCGCTGCTGCTGACCGCCGGAGAGTTGGGCCGGGAAGCTATGCCCGCGATCTCCCAATCCGACCTTCTCCAGCAATGACTGCGCCTTCTGGCGAGCTTCCTCCTTGTTCGCCTTACCCGTGGAGATCGGGCCAAGCGTCACGTTCTCCGTCACTCGCAGATGCGGGAAGAGCTGGAAGTTCTGGAACACCATGGAGGAATGGGAACGCGCCCGGGCAACTGCGGTGCGGCCCACGCGGCGCGAAAAATCGACGGTGATATCCGGAACTGACAACGTTCCAGCTTGCGGAACCTCCAAGAGATTGAGGCAGCGAAGCAAGGTGGACTTTCCCGAACCGGAAGGGCCAAGAATGACCGTCGTCTCACCGGGATGAAAAGCTACGCTGACGTTGTCGAGAACGGTCAAGGCACCGAAACTCTTGGTGACATCTTTTAGCTCAAGCATGGGGATTCCTAACGCTGAACATACAGGGAGCTCTTCGCTTCGAGCTTGCTCTGCACGAAGGACAACAACGTGCAGATGAGGAGATAGATGGCAGCCACCTCGACGTACAGGATGAGCGGCTCGTAGGTTGCCGAAGCAATCTGCTGGCCGGTCATGAAAAGATCCGTGATCGTGATGGTGCTGACGAGCGACGTGCCCTTGATGAGATCAATGAAATCATTGCTCAGCGGGGGCAGCGCGATCCGGAATGCCTGCGGCGCAATGACTTTCCCGAACACCTGAACCTGCGTGAGATTCATCGTGTACCCGGCTTCCCACTGGCCGTGCGGCACGGAAGCGATCGATGCGCGAATCGCCTCCGAAGCGTACGCCCCGGTATTGAGGCTGAGCGTCACAATCGCCGCGCTCCAGGCATCCAGCGCCACCCCGACCTTGGGCAAACCAAAGAACACGATGAAGAGCTGCACCAGCAGCGGAGTGCCACGGAAGATCCACACGAAGAACCAGCTCAATTGGCTGAGCACGGGCACTCGCGCGAACCGCGCGAGTGCCACGAGCGTCCCCAATACCAGCGCCAAGGCGAAGGAAATCAGTGCGAGC
Source organism: Ancrocorticia sp. (assembly GCA_047602305.1). Classification (GTDB taxonomy): domain Bacteria; phylum Actinomycetota; class Actinomycetes; order Actinomycetales; family Actinomycetaceae; genus Ancrocorticia. Next base: position 3,007,482 of record JASGHO010000001.1, on the reverse strand, counting down.
GGGATCGTGGTCTTGATCGTTGCCGCGAGCAATTGCGGAAAGGATTGAACCCAAAGTTCCCAAGCGTGAGCCATGTCTTAACCCTTCGGTGAGATGTCAATTCCCACGTACTTGTTGCTGATCTCGTCAACGGTTCCATCGTCCAGGAGCTTCTTGATGGAAGCGTCGAGCTTGCTCTTCAGCTCGTCGTCGCCCTTCTCGAACAGGATGGAGCAGCAACCATCTTCGGTGGGGATTTCCTCGTCAAGAAGGCGGACACCCGCGTCCGGATGCTGCTCAAAGTAGAGCGTGAAGGAGATGACGTCATTGAGCGTGGCGTCGGCGCGGCCAGAGGTGACGAGTTCGATCGACTCCGCAAAGCCGCCCGTGGGCACGATCTCCGCACCCAAATCCTTGGCCTGGGTGGCGTAGTTCGAGGTTGGCGTCTGGGCGCTGCGCTTACCGTTGAGGTCCGCCGGGGTCTGGATGTCCGAGTCCTTGGCAACCGCCGCACGCGTCACCGCGCGAGCGTACTGCGTCGAGAAATCGTACTTCTTCAGGCGCTCCTCGGTGGGGTGAAGATTGTTGATGACGATGTCGAACTTGTCCACGTCCACACCGGCAATGAGGGAATCCCACTTGGTCTCCACAAACACGGGCGTCACGCCCAGGTCCTTGGCGATCAGCTCGGCAATCTCCACCTCGATGCCCACGAGCTTGCCGCTATCGTCATGGAACGAGTAGGGCGGGAACACGCCTTCGAGACCCACTCGGATCTCGCCGGTGCGCTCAACGCGCTCCCAGGCCGTCTCCGCGGAGGCCGACGACGAACCGGCAGCGGACGAACCCGCGGACGCGCCGCCGCCGTTACTGGAACTACACCCGACGAGCAGGACGGATGCGGCAGCGAGGGCGGCTACCTTGGTGGCAAATCTGTTGTGCTTCATGATGTTTCCTTGGGTTTTAGTTGGTGGGTGAAGCTGCCGCGAGTCCAGCGGCGAGGAGGTCAATGATGTCGCGAGAATCTTCGATGCCCACGGCCAGTCGCAGCAGGCCGTCGGGGATGCGGGCGGCCGCCCGATCCTCCGCGCTGAACGACTCGTGAGTCATATTCGCCGGAGTACAAACCAGCGACTCGACGCCGCCGAGACTCACGGCGTAACCAATGAATCCGAGCGCGTCGAGGAACGCCGTGCGATCAAGATCGGGAGCCAGCTCGAAGGAAATCACCGCACCGATACCGCGCGCCTGCCGCGCGTGAATCTCGGCCTGCTCCGCGCTCCAACTGCCCGGGAAATTAACCGCCGTCACCTCGCTGCGGCCCTGCAAGAAATCGATGACACGCGCGGTGGTCTCCTGCTGGCGCTGAAGCCGTACGTCAAGCGTCTTCACCCCGCGCAGCAGCGAATACGAGTCGAACGGGCTGAGCGACGGGCCGAACGTCTTCCGGAAGAACGTGACATCCTCGTGGATCGCGGCGTCATTGGTGACCACCAGCCCGGCCAACACGTCACCGTGCCCGCCCAAATACTTTGTTGCCGAATAGACGACGACGTCCGCGCCCTCGTCCAGCGGCCGCTGCAGTAGTGGGGTCATGAACGTATTGTCGACGGCGAGGATCGCGCCCCGAGCATGAGTAACCCGCGCGATATGCGCAATATCGAAGACCTCAAGGGTGGGGTTGGCGGGCGTCTCGATGAATACCAGGGCGACGTCATCGTCAATATCCTCGGGACGGAGCCCATTGGGGTTATCAAGAAAATCGAACGCGATGCCCTGCTGCGGGAAGTAGCGGCTGACGTAGCGGTAGGTGCCGCCGTAGAGGCTGCGCGAAAGCAGCACCTTGTCGCCCGGCTTGAGGCGCGAAAACACCGCGGCCGTGGCAGCCATTCCGGTGGAGGTGAGCGCCGCGTGCGAGGCGTCCTCGATACTGGCCAGAAGCTTCTCTGCCGCGTTGCGCGTGGGGTTGCCACCGCGCTGGTAGACGAATTCGCCGAACGAGCCGTCGGTGGGCTGAAGGAACGTGGAGGACAGCTGGATGGCAGGGACCACTCCGCCGTCCGGTGAATGGCCGGCACCGTGAATGAGCCTGGAGTTGAGACGCATGTGAGTCCTTTTCTGGCGGTTTGGGAGTGGGCGATGTTGCGGGGCGGGTGGTTGTTCTTCGGTGCTGAGTGGGGGCTGTGTTCTTCCGTGCTGGTTGGCGGTTCTGCCAGAGCCTGTTTGTGGGACTATCAGGCCCGTTCGCTGTGTTCTTCGGTACTGGTTCGTGGTGTTCGTCGGTGCCGATTGACGGTTCTGCCAGGACCGGCGTGTGGTTCTGGCTGGCTGATAGCGATTTTTGGGTGCACTGAAGGAAAGGCGTGGATGTTATGAGTCCGAGGAGGCGTGACCCAGAGGAAGAGCAGTGTTGGTCTTCTTCTAGCCGTGGCACTCTTCTTTTCGCGGCACTGATCTTCTTCTCGCCGAACTAGCTTCCGGTTTCGAGAAGGCACGCAAACCAACAATGGCGCTCGAGCCAAGAGCGGCACTCAGACTGGGAGTAGCTGGTTGCCGTCTAGGAGTGAGAGGCGCCAACTACAGGTGCGGCAAGCGTTACATACACATTCGACAACGCATGGAGCGGCTAGGCAGCATCGCAGCAGCACTTCCAGGGGTCATCGTGTAACTCATGTTGGCAGTCTAGGCATGGCGGCTCTCGACCTGCCAAGACAATCCAATACTTGGACAACCTATTGGGTTAGTTGGTTATTATCTGGCCCGTGTGTAGTTGGGCGTTGTCAACTCCCGTGGGTCAGAGAGTGAAGCCAGGGTTTCTAGAAATTCATGGCGGCGAGAGCGGGCTATGTGCCACTATTGGCGCTCAACTCGCTCTCACCGCCACAAAATTTCGCTATCGCCTTGCGGGCATCAACTGAGCAGCATTCGCAGGTCTTCGGCCGAGAGTCTTGCTCCGCCAACCACCGGTGCCGTGGGCAGATCGGGGGCGGCGGGACTCTCGGCGGCGCCCGAAACACCAGCGGCGCCTGCCCCAACGGCACCACCAGCACCAGCACCAGCACCAGCACCAGCACCAGCACCAGCACCAGCACCAGCACCAGCACCAGCCACATCATCACTCGCAAGAACCCCGGCGATCAGCTGCCGCTTGGAATCCTGCAGCGCCAGCACCTTCTCTTCAATCGTGTTCTGCGAGACCAACCGGTACACGTGCACGGCGCGCGTCTGTCCGATGCGATGCGTGCGGTCCACCGCCTGCTCCTCCACAGCCGGGTTCCACCACGGGTCGGTGATGACAACGTAGTCGGCCATGGTGAGGTTCAGCCCCACACCGCCGGCCTTGAGGCTGATGAGGAACACCGGCGCATCGCCCTCGGCAAACCCCTCGATGACGGCCTTCCGATTCGTCGTCGACCCATCAAGATACGCGTACGCAATCCCCTCTTCCTCGAGCCGCGCGGCGATCGAACGCAGATAGCGAGTGAACTGGCTGAACACCAGCGTGCGGTGCCCTTCCTCGCTGGCCTCCTGCAGTAGCGGAAGCAGCGTCTCCAACTTCGACGACGGCGCACTCGACCCCTCATCCACCAACGCCGGATCAATCGACAACTGCCGCAGCCGCGTCAGCGCGGACAGCACTTCCACCCGGTTGTGATCGAGGTCGTCAGCCAGGTGCAACACCCGCTGCCGCTCACGCTGCAGCTGCCTGTCGTACAGGCGCCGATGCGCGGGGGCCAGTTCGATCTCGATGATCTGCTCCTGCTTCTCCGGCAGTTCGGAGGCCACCGCCCGCTTCGTGCGGCGCAGCAGGAACGGCGCAATGCGGCGGCGCAGCAGCGCAAGAGCCTGACCGGCATCGCTCGCGCCCTTCTCCACAGGCTTTTGCACGTTCTCACGGAACTGCTTCGCATTGCCGAGCAGCCCGGGCGCAACCAGCGCAAACATCGCCCACAGCTCGCCCAGATTGTTCTCCATCGGGGTGCCGGTGATCGCGTACACCACGGGCGCGCCCACTTTGATCAGCGAACTAAACGTCTTCGACGCCGGATTCTTCGCCTGCTGCGCCTCATCCAACACCATGCCCACGGGCCGCAGCGCCGCATAATCCTCGTACTCCAGCCGCAGCAACGTGTACGAGGTAATAAGAATGTCCACGTCGTGCGCGAGCGCGGCGAGCTCGGCCCCACGCCGCTTGCGGGTCGCGTCCACAGTGGCCACGCGCAAACCGGGCGTGAACTTGCGCGCCTCGGCAGCCCAATTGGCGACGACGGACGTCGGGGCGACGACGAGCCACGGCCCACTTCCCTGGCCGGTTGCGCGGCTCGTTCCCTGGCCGGTTGCGTTCAAGCCACGATTCGCAGAGTCAGAAGACCGCGCCAAAGCACCGCCGGACACCGTCAACGCAGCATCATCAGGTGACGCGAACCTGCCCTCACGCGAACCCGAACCCGCACCAGATCGCGAACCCGAACGCGACGAAGCCCCCGCACGCCGAGCCTCAGCCCGGGCCAACGCGCTCTGCTCCCGCTCGTCCTGAATCATGGCGAGGGTCTGGACAGTCTTGCCGAGACCCATGTCGTCGGCCAGCACCGCGCCGAGCCCGGAGCGGCGCAACCCCGCCAGCCACTCGAATCCCGACTTCTGGTAGGGACGCAGCTGAGCAATGAGACCGGAGGGAATCGGCGCGGGTTTCGGCGGGTCAGTGACCGCGCGCTTGATGGCGTCAAACCAAGCGTTTGAGGCGCTCTCCACCACGTCGAGGGTGAGCAGCTCTTCCCACCAGGAGGTACGCACACGCGGCACCCTAATTCCGGAACGCTTGCGATCATTGAGAAGCCGGGCCTCAGCCAGCAATTCTCGCAACCGCGCCAGCTCCGGAATATCCAGGCGCACATACTCGCCGGAGGGAAGGAACAGCGCCTCGTCGCCCTTCGTCAACGCCGTGAGCAGCACCGGCATGGGGATCTCATGATCGCCCACCTTCATGGTGACATTGAGATCCAGCCAGTCGCGCGTGCCGCCCTCGCCCAACCCCACATCAACCTGCACCGACGGCGTAGGCGCCGCATGGAACCGCGGAATCTCCCCGATTTCCTCCACGGTGACGCCCAACTCGGCGAGCCGCGGGACGACGTCGTCGACAAAACGCACCACATCGATACCCAGCAGTTCGCAGTCCTGGCGCGGGAAGCGGACGGTGACGATGCCCTTGGCGAGGGTGAGGTCGCGGGCTGCCCACGAGGCTGCGGGCGATTCGTCGAGGGTGCCGGGAATCGCGCCCAGTACCTCGCCGACCTGCGCCAGCTGCATAGCTTCCTCGACGAAATTCCTGCGTGTCTCGCGAGGATCCGGGATCAGTTGGCGGCGCTTCTTCTGGCGCCCCTGCTCCTTGCGTGCGCGCTCCGACTCGTTCTCCATCGCCTGAAGAATCGGCTGGAATTGCGAGAACTCCGGCCCCACCTTGGACAGCGCGGGCAGCTTCGTGGGAAGCATCGAACCGCCCGCGCGCAGCACGTCGAGCGCGGCCGCATCGCGCCCCCACGACCAGTGCAGCACCGCGCGCGGCGCCACGCCCGCCTTCGCGCCCGCAGTCAACGCCACCGCGAGATTCAAGCTCGCGTCCTTGGCGGGCGGCGGCACGTAACTCTCGCCCGGCGAGGTCCAGCCCACCCGCGAGATGAGGGGCAACAACTCCTCTTCAAAGCGCGCCCGGTCCTCGGCAGGCACGTGCACGCCGTCGCGCTGATTCGACAGCCGCGACCAGTGCGCCGCCACCGGAGCCTCCAGGCGCGCCAGTCGAATAACTCCGTCTTTGCGCCAGGCCAGGCCATGGAAGGGATGGCCGATACGGACTGCCCCGCTCCCCTCGTCCAACGCCGGATGGAAAAGTTCGGCCTTGATCGTCAGCCCGTTCTTGTGGGCGCCGGGTTGGTCAGGAGAGCCGGGTTGCTGGTCAGAGCCGTGCTTGCTACCTGAGCGGTATCGATCGTGAGAGCCGACGCCGTCGTCGTCCCTACCGGACCCGCCTCGCACCAACTCGGTGCTCTCGGACGGATCAAGCAGGTCGATACCCGTCGAATCCTCGCGAATGGTGACGTCGGCGCGCGCCGCCTCCGGCTCCAACTCCACCGGCTCCCAGGTCTTGTTCTCGATGAGCTGGACGCCCGACTCCACGATCTCGCGCAGCGTCGGCCACAGCGCCGCGCTACTGATATCCGAGATCCGGATCCACTGGCCGTCAAAACCGTACGCTGCGGTGGTCCCCTGCAACGACACAAGATCCAGCAGCGCATTCGCCTGCCGCGGGTCGGCCGAGTAGACGCCCGAATTGATGAGCTTCTTCCACGTCACCTCGGTGGTGATCCACGCCGAACGCCGCCCCGGGCTGACCGGCCGCACGCGCACACTGCCCGTCGACCCCAACTCCCAACGCCCGGACGGCGAGAACACGGCGCGGCGAGGGGCGCCGTCGTCGATGCTGCGCGGCTCCTCCAACTCCACCGCGAGCGCGATACGCAAGTACTCGTCGGTTTCGCCGAAGATGCTGCCGAGGGTTTCTTTCCATTCATCAGGACGACGACGAGGCGCGTCACCTTGTTTGCGCGCCTCCAGTTCGAGGATGAGAAGGGAGACCGCGTGCTTGCAATTCCAGCCGACCGGGCAACTGCACAGGCCGCGCATCTGCTTGACCACGCCGTTGCGGGACATCTGGAAATCGACCTCAACCGAGTACGTTTCACCGCGGGCACCTCGCGAGACTCCCGACACCCAGTTGGTGACGCGGCGGTCACGCTGGCCGGGATACGGCTCCCTCGCGGCCGGATTGGCGGGCTCCGAACGCACAATCATCGTGCGGCCCTCGCTGGCGTACGTGGAACCGCGCGTAAATGTTGGGGCACCAACGATACCCACCAACTCAACCGGTCCACGCATGACAGCCATCGTACGCAGGTGGCAGGCGCCGGTGCCAACCAGGGAACGAGATCATGCGTCCAGCCGAAAAGGTGGACGGCGGGTTGAGGGAGGTATCTGTGAGCGGTTTTCCAGGGACCGAAGAGGCTTCTGGCCTACGTGCCACTTCGTTGATCGTTGGAGCCGCGAAGTGAAGGGTTTGTACACGACACCCCGGCAAATATCGGCGACTTTGTGTATAAACCCTTCACCTGGGGAACCTCGTGATACCGCACGAGCATCATGGGGAGCACAGCCCTCAAGCCACGGGCCGAATCTCTCGCGTTGGCGCAGGTGCCGCCAGATAATGGAAGGAGCGAAACTCGCGGCTGCTATTGCCGCACGGTTCGATCATCACGCGAATGAGATGTGCAGCTTGGCCAGTCCGGGGTCGGGCTGATTTACAGATCTAATGATTCAAACACAGTTCCTGAAACCATAAATTTCCCAGTACTAGAAAGGTCGCCATCATGTCAGAGCAGCCCAACACCAATCCCGAAGACAACACCTGGACTCAGCCCGAGAACGCATCCTCCGAAAGTGGCGCTGGTTCGTCCACGGGCGCTGAGTCCTCGGACTCCAGCTCGTGGACCGAGCGCATCGAAGTCGCTTCCGAGCAGGTCATCGACACCCTCAAGAAGCTCGTCTCAGAGGGCAACGTTCGCCGTGTGACGCTCCGCAAGTCCAACGGCAAGAAGCTCATCTCTGTCCCCATGACGGCTGGCGCAGCCATTGGTGGAGTCGCAGTGCTCGCGGCCCCGATGATCACAGCGATCGCGGCAGTCACCGCGCTCGTCACCAAGGTGACTCTCGAGATCGAGCGCACCGACGATCCGGCGGGCTCCAGCGCCGATGGTGACTCCATCGTTCAGGCCGAGATCGTGAACGAGGATCCCGCAGATAAGTAGCTTCCGCCGGAAATGAAGCCTACTCAATTTGAGTTCCTCAGTGGGCCCCGACTGGTCGGGGCCCACTGCTCATTCTGCTGGAAACCTATGTCAGTGCGCGGTGAGTTTTAGTCCAATCACGCAGGCAATCAGCCCGGCCAGCAAGAGCACGCGGATGATGCTCACGGGTTCGGCGCCCGTGGCCATCGCCCAGATAACAGTGGTGGCGGCTCCGATGGCCACCCACACGGCATAACCAGTCCCCACCGGAATCTCCTTGAGCGCCCATGCCAGGCCACCCATCGAGATCACAACGGCAACAATAAAGACTACGCTCGGGACCAGCTTGGTGAATCCCTCGCTGCGGGAGAGCGCCGTCGCCCATACCGCCTCGAACAAACCGGACACCGCGAGAACAACCCACGACAACATGTGCATACCTCCTGGGCCGTCCCGTTTGAGCTGCGCACCGCGGGTCGTCCCGCCGTGGGGCTTCACTGATTGCTGGGCCGTGCCGATCAGTCTGAACCTCGGCGCGACCTCCCGTGAAGCCTCAGATAGTTTCTCAACACCCTCGTCACGAGGCAAGCGGTGGTGGCGCGTCTGACATCTCAGACAAGAACTGGGATATGACAACCTCCGCGAAAGTCAGGCCGCCATATCCCCACGTGCGAGGGACGCGAGGCGGTTTACTCGGGCGGAGGTGTAGTCAGGCCGCCATATCCCCACGTGCGAGGGACGAACCTTAGGGGTACCCGTTGACGCCCTGACATTCGTGTCGTATCCCCACGTGCGAGGGGCGAACCCAGGCCAGCAAACGCATCCAAGCCGCGCGACACACAACTGGAGCGGGGCGCCGTCGTCGTCCAATACGCCATCGCGCTAATCGGGCCAGCTTCACAGCCCGGGCGGCGCCGTTGCCCACTACGATGGACCCGTGAGCATTCCCAAGATTCTGCTGTATTACGTTTTTGCGCCGGTGGCCGATCCGGAGGCCGTGCGGCTGTGGCAACGCGAGCTGTGCGACTCGCTGGGGCTGCGCGGACGCATCATCATATCCAAGCATGGCATCAACGGAACCGTGGGCGGCGAGCTGGAGGCCTGCAAGCAGTACATCAAACGGACGAAGGAATACAGGCCGTTCGCGCGGCTGCCCGAGTTCGTCAAGTGGAGCGACGGGACCGGGTTCGCAGACGAGGCACCGCTGATTCAGCACGGCCAGGATCGGACGGTGCCGTGGAAGAAGGTCGTCGATTTCCCGCGGCTGTCCGTCAAAGCGCGCGACGAGCTGGTCGCGTTCGGTGCGCCCGACGAGCTGAAGGTGGGACCCGACGGCGTCATCGGCGGCGGCGTTCACCTCAGCCCACAGCAGGTCAACGAGTTGGTTGAGGAGCGCGGCGACGACGTCGTCTTCTTCGACGGACGCAACGCCTTCGAGGCCGCGATTGGGCGCTTCCGAGGCGCCATCGTACCCGAGATTTCCACCACGCACGGCTTCATCGACGCCATCGAATCCGGCGAGCTGGACGGGATCAAGGACAAGGCCGTGGTCACCTACTGCACCGGCGGCGTGCGCTGCGAAATCCTCTCGGCACTCATGAAGGAGCGCGGTTTCAGCGAGGTGTACCAGATCGACGGCGGCATCGTGAAGTACGGCGAAGCCTTCGGCAACGACGGCCTCTGGGACGGCTCGCTCGCCATCTTTGACGGGCGGGAGGCGATGGACTTCGCTCCCGAGGCCAAGGTGATCGGGCGGTGCGGGGTGTGCGGGGAGGCGTCGTCGAGGCTTGTGAACTGCGCGGATCCCAGCTGCCGGGCGCGCTTCGTGGCATGCGCGGAACACGAGCGTGGAGAGACGTGCACCGAACATGGCGGGCGCGTGGATGCCCGGCCGGGGGCGTTGGTTCGCTGAGGGTGTTGGTTAGCTGAAGGTGCGGCGGCGCGGGCGCTTTTCTTTATTCGCTCCGCCCACACTTCGCCGACATCTGCCCTTAGCGTTGGGTATCGCCCTTATTACGGCGATTTCTGACGCTAACGGCAGATGTCGATTCGGATGACAAGGAGAAATGATGCGGCTGATACAACTCGTGGGACCGATAATCCTGACCGCGATCATCATCTCGTTCGCCGGGTGGACGAGCGTGCGTGCGCGCAATCATCCAAATCGTGCGAAGAAGAATCCGAATCGCACCCGGCTGCCTCGGTTTATCGTGTTCATCGGCGCGCTCATTGCACTGCTCGGGTTGCCGACGCTGGCAACCGGACTGTTTATGCCAGAGTCGGAGATCGGACCAGCTGTGGCTGGCGCGTGCATGATTCTTGGCGGAGCCTTCTTCTTATATCTGTATGCCAACTGGTTCGTGGACGTGGGTCCGGATCGGGTGGTTTTCCGTGGGTTTGGGCGGCGGGTGAAGACGATCTGGTACTCGCAGATCGTCAAGTACCGTATCGAGGATGCTAATGGGCGCCGCAGTCTTATGGTGAAGAGTTCCGATGGAACCGTGCTTCACCTCAACGTGACGATGTTCGACGCCGGGCCGTTGCTGCAATACATTGCGTGGTTGGAGGAGCAGGCTCGGGCGCAGGCCGCGCGTGAACAGGAGCAACGCGGGGCGTGGGGGCAGCAGCCGCTGCGTCCTGTGCAGGAGAGTCAGGGTGCTGGCGAGCCTGTGAAGCCTTCGCAGAAACCAGTGTTCATTGAGGGTGAGGTTGGGAGTAGCTCACCCAATGATGGTCGCGATGGTGAGTGGACTCGTGGCACAGAAACTGGCCAGTCGGGGAGATGGGCTACCGGATATGGAAGCGATCATGGCTCGGAGAACAGCCAATCGGGAATGGGAACATGGCCGTCACCGCCCAGCGACCCTCACGAAGGCCCGTTCTACCCGCGCTGAGTAGTGCCTACCAGCCTGTGTACCCGAGTTGGTTTCCGGAATGGCCTCCACAGTGACATCCCTCGCCGAATACGGCACGGCTTGCCGCTGAGAGGCCATTTAGGATTTGCACCAGCCTATTCAGAGATCTGCATCCTGGTTACCCGTTTGTGTGCGCAGAAGCGAGGAAACGATGGCACCGTGTCGTACTTAGTGCTGGCCCTAGTTATGATGACGGTTCCTTACTACACTGATGGCATGACTACAGCCGATACCTGGTTGGAGAAGATCGCGGAGATCTTCTCATCAGGCGACGTGCGTACCGCAGATGCAATCTTTGCGGAGAACTACCGCGACCACCAGAAGCCAGACTGGATCACGTATGACGGGCCAGCCGAATTTATCGCGATCGTTGAGAGCGCACGAGCCTCTCTTCCAAACCTCAGTGTGAGGGTGATCGGCGGGCCATACCGGTGCGGTCAGTTGGAGATTGCGGTTCTACAATGGTTTAGCGAAGCTGTCGATGGAACCATCATTGAGCGCGAGACCGTTGAGACGATCCGTTGCGAAGACGAAAAAGTGGTCGAGCACTGGGGTACCGAACTCAGGAACATCACGCGCTGAGGCGTCACCGTAACGAAGGGTCGTCCTACCCGCACTGAGCAGTATTGAAACAGTAGGGCGAAATATCCACACTCCATCGCGCAGCAGGGCAGAGATCCAGAAGACATGTCCTAGACTGGCGAGCATGAAACTTCCGCTCGAACTCGTTGCTCCCGATCTGCGCTTCTTCACATCCTTTGCCGAATCGAATCGGGAGTGGAATGGCAAGCATCAGGATGGTGCCGGCCTTCCAGACTGGGCAGAAGTTCAGAGCCAAGATGGCTTCGCCAAGGTAGTCGAGTATCTGGTGCGATCAGAAACTAAGAGCGAACCGGGCCTCGTCACATGCACATACCGCTGGATTGTCAGTGGAGACACCTATCTCGGTTCCATTGCACTGCGACACGAGTTGACCCCGTATCTCGCGGAGCGCGGTGGACACATCGGCTACGGAATTCGACCGAGTGCTCGCCGCCTCGGGTACGCGTCGTGGGCGCTGGCCCAGATACGACCAATTGCTCGGGACCACGGGCTTTCCCGTGTGCTTGTCACCTGCAACGATACCAACATCGGATCAGCCCGCACCATCGAGAAGAATGGTGGGATTCTGGAAAGCATCCGTCTCGGTGACGACGGAGTCCACTTCCGGCGGTATTGGATCGATCTGACAATCTAACCGGTTCCGGCTAGGCAGCAATTCATTTCTTATGGCCTCCACAGCGACATCCCTCGCCGAATACGGCGCAGCTTGCCGCTGAGAGGCCATTTAGAACGTAGGCCCATTCCAGCGAAGCCCCTTGCAGTAGATACGACTGGATTCTCGGTATCTAAGCATGGGAGGATGCACAGAAAATGATGACTGAGAAGTCGGGGTTTGTGATGTAATTCGTGGAGCAGCAACAATCCACAGGAGGCATGATGCCACTCATCGACCTTATAGGCTTGGCAGCAATTGCATCCAGTATCGTGTACTTTGCTGTACGGGAAAGCCTGCGAGGCAATCTCCTCAGACTCACTCAAACCGTGGGAATGGCCGCTCTCACAGCTTTCGCTGTGACTTTCGCTTGGAGGGCCGGCTTGGAGGGAACTTCACTGCGATTCGCACATATCGTCCCGGCAGCACTCCTCACAACCGTCTTCATCGTATTCGCGGGGCGCGCGACTAAACAGGCTAACGCCCATCCAAACCACGCAAAGGAAGATCCCCGCCAGATTCGTATGCCTCGCTTCATCATGTGGATTGGGACCTTCATTATCGCGCTTGGAATACCCACACTTGCAGCCGGGTTATTTCTTCCGGGCTCTGCGGCCGTTCCCATAGTGGCTGGGACATGCATGATCTTCGGAGGGGTGTTCTTCTTCCATCTCTATGCCAACTGGTTTGTCGACATTCGCCAGGATCGGGTGATATTTCGAACTATCGGACAGCGAGTAAAGACAATCTGGTATTCGCAGATTGTCGCGTACCGCATCAAGTCGAGCAGCGGAAACCAACTTCTGACGGTCAAGAGCTCGGACGGCACCGTCCTCTATCTCAACATGCTGATGTTCGATCCGGGAGTCTTGCTTGAAGAAATCAATTGGCTTGAAGAGCAGCGGTTATCCCCAGAATCGCAGGAACAGCGCGGAGTTCCCGCTGCCCAGGAACAACAAGTGCAGCTCGTCAAGGCCCAGGGGCATGGTGGACCAGATAATTCGCATCCGCAAAGCGTGCCAGAGCAGTCCGGAACAAACCCGTGGGGAAAGCAAGATCGGGGTTCACGGCAAAACAAGAGGGAGCGTGGCAAGAACTGGGGGCGTGGGCCATCGGGAGTGCAGCACCAAGGCCCGTTCTACCCGCGCTGAGCAGTAACGACCAGCCGATGTGCCCGAGTTGGTTTCCGGAATGGCCTCCACAGTGACATCCCTCGCCGAATACGGCACGGCTTGTTGAGCATCAGGAAGGTGCGTTTCTTTAGCCTGTCCCATCACTTCGCCCACATCTGCCCTTAGCGTTGGGTATCGCCCCTATTACGGCGATTTCAGGCGCTAAGGGCAGATGTCGACGGAACCAGGACTTGCCACTGACCTACTCACCGCGAGCGCAAGCGACGAACCGCCGAATAAGCTCCGCGTCCTTGACACCGCGCGCCGACTCCACACCGCTCGACACATCCACACCCCACGGCTGGGCCACCGCAATAGCCTCGGCAACGTTGTCCGGGCTAAGTCCACCGGCCAGCAACCACTTTCCGTCCGGGTGCGAAGTAACGAGGGCACTAAGATCCCATGTTTCTCCCCCGCCCGCTTTTGGGGCGTCGAGCAGGATGAGCTCCTCACCCTGGGCACCTACGTGCAGGTCCGGGTTCTTCTGAAGCGAGGTCGCCCTCCATACCCGAGGAAAATGCGAGGTGGCGTACGCGAAATCTTCGGCCGAGTAGTTGCCGTGCAACTGTAGAACCGCCACTCCGATCTCTTCGGCCAGCGTCACCGCCTCAGCTACCGGGGTAGTCGCGACAACCAGCACGGTGTCCACACAGGAACAACCAGCAGCGGTAACAACTTCCCGCGCTTCGGCCACTTCCAAGTGCCGCGGACTGCCCGGCGCGTGCACCACGCCGATAGCATCAGCGCCAGCCTCAATAGCTACCTCGACCATCTCAGCGCTCTTGAGTCCGCACACCTTGACGTACATGTTTCCTCCACCATCAACGATTACCCAGTGAGAGGTGTAGACGCTACACGCACACCACGTCTCCAGGACCCACTGTTTACTACACGAACTATATCGAGGCTTGCGCCGCCAGGCTCGCATCTATTTAGGGTCCGCAGACCCTAAGACCAACGTCTTGGGATACGCGATTTGTCTTGTCATATACTCAAGCTTCGTCTAAGTCCCCCTGCTTTAAGAATCGAGTTATGCAATGCCGCGCCCGAATCTCGGTAGTTTTTCCCGTAAAGCCCGCAAGAAGGCTTCCGTCCATCAAACCATCGAGATTCCTATGGAAGATCCTGCACCCAGCACGGCACCGCTACCCAGACATCTCAACTTTTTCAACGCCAACAAATGGCGAATTCTCCGAGGCGCAGGACTCGTGCTTGTCGGCATCGTCATTGGCACATCGGGTGGTAACTCCCCTGCAGACAGCACCGAATACAAAGAACTGGACGCGAGTTACAACGCAGTCCAGTCTGACTTGAAGAGTGTGAAGACCTCCATCGCCCAACTCGAACAGGATATTGAGAAGAAGGACTCCACTATCAAAGAGCTAGAGGCATCGAAGAAGACTCTCGAAGCCGAACGGAGCAAATGGATAGATCAAAGCGCCTCAGCTAAAGAGAAAGAGTCAAAGATTGCCGAGCTGGACGGAAAAATTGCCACTCTGACATCTGAACGGGACACCTGCCAAGCAAGTTTGGCCAGCACGTCAGCTGCCGCAGGTTCCTCAACAACTACCTCTGAAGAATCCAGCGAATCAAATAGCTCTACGCCGCAAGGATTTGTTGACCCAGCACCGGAGCCTGCACAGAACGTGTACTACAAGAACTGCTCTGAAGTGCGCGCTGCTGGTGCCGCTCCTCTATACGCTGGGGATCCTGGGTACGCCAAGCATCTGGATGGTGATGGAGACGGCATCGCCTGCGAAAAGAAATAAAACATGATGTGCTAGAGCGCAACGTTTCATTTCTTTAACCTTCTCGAGCCGCGCGCTCCAGCAAGGGGCGGACACGGAAATCCATTGCCGGGCCAAGAGAGATTCGAGTACTCGATCGCGCCACGCCCGGCGTGTTGAGAATCAGGCCCATGACGCGGTGGAGATCCTGGGTATCGCGCGCAACGACGCGGGCAAAGAGGTCCGCGTCGCCGGTAGTGAAGTGAACTTCGACGATCTCGGGGATCTTCTTCAATCCTTCGACGGCGACCTCCTCCTCGCGTTGACGAATCGTCAAGGAAACAAACGCGAGCATTGGCAACCCCAGTGACCTTGGCGAAACCCGCAGGCTAAACCCCTCCAACGCACCGTCCTTCTCAAGCCGCTGAAGCCGCGCGTGCACCGTGTTGCGCGAGAGCCCAACCGTCTTCGCGATCTGGGTGATAGAGGCATTTGGATCATCGTCGAGCGCCACAAGAATTTGGGCATCTATAGAGTCAAACTGTTTGTTGCTTGTCATTATTACGAGTCTTCCATACCTTAAGTGAGCATTTATCCCATCGTAAGCCATGGCGGTTGCGCGATCATCTCGCGTTTCCCCATCATCGAATCATGCAGCCTCTGACGCCATCAACCACAACACACCAACCGACCCCGAAACCAACCGACCGACTGGACTCCAGCTCACCCGCCAACACACAAAACACCAGCACACGCCCAGCACCCCTGGCGCAGACTGGCATTCTCTCCACCCAAGCCCAGCCCCAGCCCCAGACCCAGACCCAGACCCAGACCCAGACCCAGACCCAGACCACCGCGCCAACCACACCTCCAGCTAGGCAACCCGAACCACACACCACCCAGCACACCCACTGGGAGAACCTCGCCGCGATCGCCACCGCAGCTACCGTCATGTCCCTCGGCTTGTACATCCTGAAGTCAGCGGGCGCCGCCACCGGAGGCACAGACGGCATCGCGCTGCTGCTCAGCCACACACTTCATCTCGACCTCGGCGCCGCCATATTCCTCATCGCCCTCCCCTTCTATGGGCTCGGCCTCTGGCAGAAGGGCTGGCTCTTCACGCTGCGCAGCGCCCTCACGGTCGCTATGATCTCCGGCCTCTCGTACGTGGTGCCGGTGGCGTTGGGACCGCTGCACGTCTCGCCCATCTACGGCGCGATCGTCGGCAATATCCTGCTCGGGCTCGGCATCCTCATCCTTGTCCGCCACGACGCAAGCCCCGCCGGCACCGTCATCATCTCCCTGCTCGCCCAAGAAAGACTGGGCTGGCGCGCCGGCTACGTCCAGTTCGCCATCGACCTGGTCATCATCGCCACCGCACTCACCTACGCCTCGCTGCCCACCGTGCTGCTGTCCGGCGCAGGCGCGTTTATGGTCGGTTTCATTCTCGCGACGAATCACCGCCCGGGCCGCTACATTGCATCATGATCGACGACGACGTCAGCGCTCGCCGTTCGTATCCACCAACCCGCCTTCCCCACACCGACTCCCGACGTAGTGAGGGGTTTGTACACGACACCCCGGCAAATATCGGCGACATCGTGTACAAACCCCTCACCTGGCAGAATCTTGTGATCCCTCCATCGGTACTTCAATTGTGATCTCCTGGCTCAGCAACGAGCGGGCCCGGTCATGAACTCCGAACTAGCGGGCCCATCCATGAACACCGGACCCAACCGCTTACGCGGCTCCTTCGCGCTGGACTATTTCGACGAGGAATCCGTCCGGATCCTGCGCCATCAGCGAGATGAAGTCGAGCTCGGGCACGTACCGGCCAGTGGCCACAACGCGTCCCCCGAGTGCTTCCACCTTGGCCTCGACCGCCGCCGCGTCGGCAACATTCCAGGCCAGATGATGATCGCCGCGCGCTTGTTGAACGCCGGCATCCCGGGCCTCCTGAATACCAACGTCCCGAACACCAACGTCCAGAACACCGACATCCCGAACACCAGCATCGTCACCCACCGCACCCCGCGGCTCGTCGTACTCGATGAGTTCCAGCAGCACGGAGCTCCCGCTGCTGAGGTACTGCAGGGTGTGATCGGCGAGTCGCACCTGGTGAAGGATGTCGAGCCCCAGGAGCTGCGAGTAGAATGCCGCCGACCGATCAAGCGAGGCCACCACCAGGGCCACGTGATCGAGTTGCGGCTCGGACTTGCTGCGGGTGCCCGCGGCCTCAGCCGCGGGCACCATGTGATCGTCAGTCATAGAGCAGGATCGCAATGTCATCATCAGCAATGTTCGAGGCGTCGTACCACTTCGAACCGGTGTCCACGTCCTTGACTTCTTCGCCCTTGGATGCGGCGACGGCCATGGATACTGCCTGGTAGCCCATCTGGTAGGGGTCCTGGCTGACGGAGCCGAGGAACGCGCCGGAGGCGACGGCCGCCTTCTGCGATGCGCCCGCATCGAAGCCCACCACGAAGATGCCCTTGTACTTGCCGGTCTCACGGTTGAGCTCGGTGGCATCGCCGGTGGAGGAGATCAACGAGTTGACGCCGTCCTGGTTGGCGGCGAACACCGCGACCAGTCCCTCGGTGGAGAGGATGGTGCCTGCGGCCGCCTGGATGTCGGACTGGCTGGTGGTGGGCGGGACCGTCACCACGATCTTCACCTTGGCCGGGTTGGTGGACGGCTGGGTCCACTTCTGCTGGCCCGATACGTCCACGGCTCCTTCGAGGCCCGGCAACTTCTCGATTTCTGCCTTGGCGGTGTTCACGAAGCCATCAACGCGCTGCACGATGGAGCCCGAGGTGGAGTCCTGCGCCAGCACTGCGACGACGGCGGGCTTGGCTTCCGTCCCCTTCGCGAGGGCTGCCTGGACGTCCTTGTTGCCCACCAGGTTGGTGGCCACGTTTCCGCCCGCAGCTTCGTTGTCCGTTGCCGCGGTGGCGACCACGGCGCCCGACTTGTCCCCGGGAACGCCCGAGTCGAAGCCGATGACGGGAATCCCCGCCGACTTCGCCTGCGCGAGCGTGTCCTGCACGGCGTCCGGGTCGCTTGCCGCGAGGGCAATGGCGGCCGGCTTCTGGTTGACGGCCGACGCCAGCTGCTCGACCTGCTGCGAGATGTTACTTTCGGCATCCGGACCGTTGGTGGTCAGCTCGACGCCGAGCTCGTCCGCCGCCGCCTGAGCGCCCGCGAAGGCCGCCTGATAGAACTGGTTCTGGTAGCTCTTCGAGATGATGATGACCTTGGTTGCGCCGTCGGAGCCGCCGCCGCTCGCATCCGAACCGGCGTCGTCGCCGCCCGAACACGCGACCAGGCTGCCCATGAGCATCAGCGCACCAAACGCTGCTGCGAGGGGTTTTCTTGACCTCATTTGTTTCTCCTTTGGGTTGTTGCGAATAGTTGGAAATCCAGTTGTTGAGTTGTTGCGTTGGTTCTCGGGGAACGACGACGTCGCCACAGGGTCGAGTGTTCCGTGGTCACGTCCACGGCCCCACGCCGCTACGACTTGCGCAGTCGCCTGGTTCGCACCACGTCGAGCAGCACCGCGAGGATTACGACCACACCGATGAGCACCTGCTGCCACTGCACCGGCAGCTCCATGGAGAGCAGGCCGGTCTTGAGGACGGAGATGACGAACACGCCGATGATGGTTCCCCACAGGGAGCCGATGCCGCCGGCGAGCGAAACGCCGCCGATGACGGCCGCGGCGATCGCATACATCTCCTGGCCGTTACCGGTTTGCGGGGTGATGGAGCTGAAGGTGGCCGCGTAGATGACGCCGCCGAGGCCGCAGAAGAAGCCGTTGAGGACGTAGACCCACACCTTCCACTTGGAGACCTTGATACCCGAGAGGGTGACGGCCTCTTCGTTGGAGCCGATGGCGTAGGTGTAGCGGCCCAGCTTGGTGCGGGTGAGCAGGAACCAGGCGAGGACGAAGAACAGCGTGAGCCAGATGGCGCCCATGGGGATGTTGCCCCATTTGTAGATGATGTTCTTGAAGCCGCCGTCGGGCGTGCCGAGCGAGGGCCAGGTCTGCGTTTGCACCTTGGCGATGACGGAGCACAGTCCGAGCGACACGAATTGCATGCCGAGAGTCGCGATGAAGGGCGGGAGTCCGAGTATGCCCACGAGGACTCCGTTGGCCACTCCGAACAGTGTTCCGGTCAGGACGACGACGAGGAGCGCCACGTAGATGGGCAACCCCCAGACGTTGTATGCCACGCCTCCCACCAGCGCTGATCCCACCATGACGGTTCCGGCCGAGAGGTCGATACCGCCGGTGATGATCACAAAGGTCATGCCGATGGCAAGGAAGCCGATGTAGTAGGAGGAGCTGAGAATGCTGAGGAAGGTATCCCCGGTCAAGAAGCGTTGACCGAAGATGGAGAAGAAGATGTAGAGGGCGACGAGGGCCGCCAGGGCAATAATCTGCTGCATGGCAGGCCCAGACACTGTGATCTTGAACCTGCTGGTGACGGCTTCGCTCATCGCTCTTCCTTTGCTTGGTGTTGGGTGGCAAGTTCCATGATTTTGACTTGGGTGGCTTCGGAGATGTCGAGTTCGCCGGTGGCGCGGCCTTCGCACATGACGACGATTCGATCGGAGAGGTGGAGTACCTCGTTGAGGTCGGAGGAGACAAGGATGATGGATTTTCCGTCGGCCACGAGGGTGCGCATCATCTCGTAGATCTCCGCGCGGGCACCGATATCAATGCCTCGCGTGGGTTCGTCGAAGATGAGAATGTCGACGTCGCGCAACAGCCACTTGCCGATGACGACCTTCTGTTGGTTTCCACCCGAGAGGTTCTTGACGATCTGGCTGACCGACGGCGTCTTGATCCGCAGTGCATCGACGTAGTGTTGCGTCTCTTTGCGGCACTCGCCTTCCTTGATGACGATTCCGGTGGACAAAGCGTCGTAGGAGGCCAGCACGGTGTTGTCGGTGACGGAGAGGCTGAGAACCAGGCCGTACCGCTTGCGATCCTCGGAGAGGTAGGCGATGCCGGCGTCGATGGCATCCTTGGGATGCTTGAAACGCACGTCCTTGCCGTTGATCTGGATCGCACCGCTGGCATGGCGGTCAGCGCCACACACAATGTGCATCGTTTCGGTGCGGCCCGCACCAACCAGCCCGGCGAATCCGAGAATCTCGCCCTTGCGGAGGTTGAAAGAGACATCCCGGACGTCGTAGGACTGTAGGTGTTCGGCGCGCAGTACGATCTCGGCGTCAGGGGGAACATCGCTGTGTTCCTTCTGCAGGTTGCTCACCTCGCGGCCCACCATCGCCTTGATGATGTCGTCAACCGTGCACTTCTTCGTTTCCATGGTGGTGACGTACTCACCGTCACGCAGCACCGTGACGCGGTCCGAGATCTCCATGATTTCGTTCATGCGATGGGAGATGTACACAACCGCCACACCCCGCTCGCGCATCTGGTTGACCTTCTCCAGAAGCTCCACCACTTCGCCCTCGGAGAGGGCGGCAGTGGGCTCGTCGAGGATGAGGACTTTGGTTTCGGCGTAGGACATCGCGCGGGCGATTTCCACCATCTGTGCCTTGCCCACGCTGAGGTCCCGAAGAAGGGTCCCCGGCTTGACACCGATGTCAAACTCATCAATGAGCAGCTGTGCGCGGCGGTTGAGATCCTTGTCCGAAATCCGGAAGGATCGCGATTCGCGCCCGATAAAAATGTTCTGGGCCACCGTGAGGTCACTCATCATGTTGAGTTCCTGATGCACGATGGAGATTCCCGCATCCTGCGCTTCGGCAATCGAGCGGAACTTCACCGGCTGCCCGAGATACTCGTAGGTCCCTCCAAAATCGGAGTATATGCCGGTAATAATCTTGACGAGCGTTGACTTGCCCGCGCCGTTTTCTCCCACAAGGGCGTGCACTTCTCCAGGGCGTAGCTCCAGATGCGCATTCTTCAATGCCTGCACACCTGGGAAAGACTTGGATATGCCGTCCATGTACAAACGCAGTTGATCTGGTTTCATTTTTCTCCGATCCCACCGGAATAGTGGTGACTTCGGATGTCCGGTTCCCCACCTTCGTTGTGGTTCCCCCATCGCGTCCATTGCGACGTTATGACATCGTTGTCATCAATTAGGGCAATGCTAGACTTGTCGGAAATTGTTTGTCAACGCGAAATGGAAATTTGGGGTTAATGGTCTCGTCTGCCGCCGATGGAGTTCACCCTCCCACCATGAAGAAAAATGCCACCATGAAACAGGTGGCTGCGCTGGCCGGTGTAGGCACCAAAACGGTGTCTCGCGTCGTCAACGACGAACCGGGCGTCACCCCCGAGACCACCGCGCGAGTGTGGGACGCCGTCCACGCTCTCGACTACCAGGTTGATATGCGCGCCGGCAGCTTGCGTAGGATCAATGGCCAAACCAAAACCGTCGGCCTCCTCATCAGTACCGTGGACAACCCCTTCGCCGGCCAAATCCACCGCGGAGTGGAGGACGTTGCCTCCGAGCGCGGCGTCGCCGTTCTAGCCGTGAGCCTGCACGAGGATCCCGCCCATGAGGTCAACGCCGTGGAGGATTTCATCCGGCGCCGCCTCGACGGCATCATCATTGGCACCACCTCGGCGGACGTCACCCACCTCAGCTCGGCCATGGGGCGCGGCATGCAGATGGTCTTCATCGACCGCCGCCCACCCGGGCTCGTTGCCGACTGCGTCACCAGTGACAACCGCGAAGCCGCCGCGAAGGCAACCCGTCACCTCATCAAGCACGGACATCGCCGCATCGCCCTGCTCACCGAACGTCCCGCCATCCAAACCGCCTCCGAGCGTCACCTCGGATTCCTCGACGCCTACGGCGAGGCCGGCATCCCCACCGGGGAAGCCGACGTGGTCATCGGAGTCTCCAACGCCGCCGAGGCCGCCGAAGCACTCGGACACCTCCTCGACTCCCCCAATCCCCCCACCGCCGTCTTCAGCGCACAGAATCTCATCACCATCGGCGCGCTCCAAGCGCTCCACAGCCGCGGCCTCCAGCATCGCGTGGCGCAGGTGGGATTTGACGACATCGAGTTGGCCGATCTTCTCGACCCCGCCGTCACCGTCATCAGTCAGGACCCCCGCGAGATCGGACGCGTGGCAGCCGCCAGGATGTTCAAGAAACTGGACGGAGAACTCGTCGATCCAGAGCACATCATCGTACCCACGCTCCTCCTCGAACGAGGAAGCGGCGAGATCCGCCCCGCCTAGCAGTCACCGCCGAGCGCCCAGCAATCTCCTAGTCCCTCCGAATCGACTTCAGCAGGGCGATCTCCAACCGCATCGGCTTGGCAGTGCGCACGGTCCCCTGTTCATCGGCGCCGTAGATTCGCCCGCGGTTTCCTTCGCTCCACGAGTTCCATCCCGGCTGCCCGGTGGTAATGAAGCGCACCCAGTCGGAGTGCATGGTGGCCGCGAGGATCAAGGGAGGCGAGTTCGTCCCCATGATTCGAGGAACGTCGGCATCGTCGAGACAATTGAAGACGAAGGGGATTTCGGCGCAGTGATCGGCGAACCCGGTACTTGGCTTTGGCCAGGCGAACTCGTACACCCAGGTGGGAGCCTTCTTCACCCCGACCGTCACGCCGGCTTCGATGTCGCAGGCCACCGCGACTCGTGCCCGCAGGCGCGCCTGGACCCGCCGGATCATCGGCATGTGGAAGATTCCGGCCGTGGCCAGCTGGCCCATCACCAGCGCCGTGTCGTCATGCAACTCCGGGTGTTCGCGAACGAAGGACCACGCCGCCAGTTTCGGGAACCCGGCGGCATTGAGCACGGCGCGCGGGTCGTAGCTTCGCCACATCTCTCGCATCGGTTTGAGCATGGCGGTGAGTTCGTTGCGGGTACACCCAATGAGTAGCGGAATCTCGGCACTTGCCCCGCTGGCGAGGGCCCGGTCAACAGAGGTGGGCAGGACGTCGTCGTCGATCACAGGGGAAAACGGAACCAGTGCGGACAGGACGCCTGCGGTGCCGCTGACGCTGGCGAACTGCCTGGCCATCACGGTGGGCACGTCGGGGACGCGTTCCAGGGGGAGCGGGAACTCGGCCACCAATTCGTCGATCCGCTCGCTCGGCAGGCTCGACCACCCCGCCACCGTATTGGGCACCCCGGCGCGCGCAGCGAACTCTGCGGAGCGCTCCAGGGCCTTCTCGACCGGCGTCTCCAACGTAGCAGGGCTCTGCGCAATCACCTGATGGAAGAGGCGACGCGCGCGCGGACTCGCCATGAGACACAACACCGAGCCAGCACCGGCACTCTGCCCCGCGATCGTGACCCGATCCGGATCCCCGCCGAACTGTGCGATGTTCTCTCGCACCCAGTGCAGCGCCAAAATCTGGTCAAGTAGTCCACGGTTGGCGGGCGCCGGAGCGTCCTCGATGTAAGCAAAGCCCTCGAAGCCGAGGCGATACCCGATGGACACCGTGACAATGCCGCGGGCATTGAAGGACTTGCCATCGTACCAGGGGCTCGCTGGCGAACCTCCGATGTAGCCGCCGCCGTGGATCCACACCAGGACCGGCAGCTTCGCGGAGGGCAGGTTGGGGGCGGGGGTGAAAACGTTGAGGTTGAGGACGTCGTCGCCGAAAATGCTGGGTTCGGGGATCACATCGAGTGCGTCGAACGGGCGCCGCTGCGGGGTGGGGCCGAAGGCGGTGGCGTCGAGAACGCCCTCCCAGCGCTTCCGCGGAACCGGCGCCGCGAATCGCAACTCGCCCACGGGTGCCTCCGCGTACGGAATCCCCCGGAACGCGACGGAGTTCGTGCCACTTCCACGCACCGCGCCACAGCGTGTCTCCACGACTGTACGATCACGGTGGTTCATGTGAACTCCTCAAAATTTGACGACGGCGGCCTCTCCGATGAGTCCGTCAATGGGTCCGGCTACGCTGCCGGGTTCGTCCTACCCCGTTACCTTACTAGGTTAATTGTTACAGCGGGATGAATTTTCACGATTGTCCCACGGACGCGGACATGTTGTTTGGTGAGCCGAGCCCTCTTGCTTGTCGAGCCGGGCCCCCATAACTCGCGGGCGCGGGTCCGTACCGGAGGGTTAAAACGCCGGGTTCAACCCCGCTCTCATCACGCTGTCGGGTGATATTTCACCACGAATCGCCGTGATGATTGCTCGGGATCGCTTCTATTTCTGAGTAATTCCACTCTTTTCCTGGCATTTCCAAGGTTTCGCGATATCCTTCCCCTCGTGAGCATCTCCTTGTCCCCGCGCCCCACGGCCTGGATTCGTAGCGCGCGCAATGCTCTTCTTCCCGACCCTCGCACGGTCCTGAATCTTCCCACTGTTCGCGATCTTCCGCTCGACCCGGCTTCCGTTCTTCAGGTGGCACGCGTGTCTCGGCTGGCCGAACTTGGGGGCGATAGCGTCCGCGAACTGTCCGCCGAGTACCTCATGGACCGCGGGTTTGTTGCCCGGGAGTTGCGCCGTTCGCTGGAGAAGCGCTGCCGGATGTGGGTATTTTCCGTCGACGACGAACTGACGCTCACCGAGTTGCAACTCGCCTTTCCGGGCCAGGTTCACGCCCTCGGTCCTCGGATGAGCAACGGCCGCGCCGCCTACGGGATCAACGTGGTGGAGTTGGCGCGCTTCCTGGTTCTAGATCATCCGGAAGGTGCACACACCCTCGCCGGGATTGACTCGGCCTGCTTGCCGGTGGACCTGGCGCAGGGGCTCGAGGCGCTCGAGGTTCCGCTCAAGCGCCGCAACTGGCTCTCGCGGCTGCTGCGCAACCCCCAGTTCTACGTGTACACGATGGTTCTCATTTACTCGGCGCTGCGCGCTCTGCCCGTCATGTTCGTCAAGGGATTTGCGGGCAGCGTTGCCGTGCTGTGGACCATCGACATGGTGACGGCCATCCCCTACACCTGGGGCGTACTGGCCATGGTGACGGCCACCAAACGCTCCACGCGATTCTGGGGAATGGTGACCACGGTGGTCACGTTCCTGGCCCCCTACATCTACTTCTGGTGGTACGGGCATGCCACTCCGATATACGTGTGGGTGGTCATTGCCGCGATGATTCTGGCGAGTATCGCCCTCGAAGCGTCGAAGTTTATTCAGGAGAAGCGACTGCGCCGGAAGTATCGCGCCGCTCGCGCACTTCCTGCACCGTGCGCACTGCACTCAGGAGCATTAGCCATGCTCCCGACACCCACCATAGGGCTTCCGCTACCAACGGACGATGAGGTTGCGTTGCAACCAGCGCCACTGTCGTAGCAATCCAGGCGGCCGACGCGGTGATGTTCACCCACATGAACTTCTTGACGCGGAAGGGATGCACGAAGGTCAAAGGTGCCACGGTGAGAATCGAGAGCACGATGGTCACGGCAACGTTTGTTACGGCTGAGGTATCGAAGATCCACATGATGATGGCAACCACGTTCCAGGCGGCCGGGAATCCGCGGAAGTAGTAGTCCGAAGTCTTGAGGCCGAGATTGCAGTAGCAGAACACCGAGGACGCGCACACCAGTGCAAACATCAGCATCGCCGGGATCTGGGATCCGAACGGGATGTGCAGATACATGAAGAGCGCCGGAATGAACGTCCACGTCAGGTAGTCCACCAGCACATCCAGCGATGTTCCATCAAAGTTGGGCGTGTACTTCTTGACGTTGGCTTTGCGAGCCATGGTGCCATCGACGCCGTCGACGATGAGCGCAATACCCAGCCACAGCCACATGCCCTTGATGTTGCCATCGAATAACGCCACTACGGCAAGGCACGCCCACAACAGGCCCGTGGTAGTGAATGCGTGCACGGACCAGGCGAGCACAACCCTCGTGGTATGAGATTTCGGCATGCGCTAATTGTGCCGTGCAAGAGACCAATTGTGCATCAATGTGGACGAGAGGCGAGTCTCAGTGACAGGTGCCGCACTCGCCCAACGGGTGCAGGTACTCGCTGGATGGCCCGATGTTGTGGCGCACGAATTGTGCGATTGTCGCAAAATGTTAGGCATTTCATGGGAGCGTGATGACTCTCCCATACGAGGTGGACCTACCGCTTAGACCAAAAAACCGGCTCTACCGGAGAACCCCCTTGTTCCCCACCTTCCCGAAAGACTTTCGGTCTGACCATCGGTGAAGGCGGGCCGCGAGGGTGATGACGGAGGTGAGCCGATTCGCCGTCGTCGTTATCGTGGGACTCTTGTCCCAATCACCGGTTCGTTATGATGGCGGCATGTCCGAAGCGAACACAACACCTGCGGCCGCCCTCGGCGGACGTATGGACAACGAACAAGAGCTGCCCGAGCAGTTGCGAGCCGACGTGCGTCTGCTTGGCACGCTGCTCGGCCACGTTCTGCGCGAGAGCGGCTCACCGGGATTGTTCGACGACGTCGAGCGGTTCCGCCAGGCCACCATCGCCGCGTACGCGGACGAATCGTCCGAGGCCTTCGACCGCGCCGTGGAGATTGCCGAGTCCTTCTCGGTCTCCCGCGCCGACGAAGTTGCCCGCGCCTTCACCGTGTACTTCCACCTCGTCAATCTCGCCGAGGAATTCCAGCGCGTGCGTGTACTGCGCCAGATCGAACCCGAATCCGAGGACCGCTCCAAGACGCTCTCCGGCGCATTTGCGCAGCTGAGCGACGAAATTGGCCGCGAGGCGGCGCTGCGTCACCTCCAGAATCTGGAGTTCCATCCCGTCTTCACGGCCCACCCCACCGAGGCGCGACGCCGTGCCGTCTCCTCCTCGATTCGCCGGTTGGCGGGCCTGCTGGAGCAATGGGAAACCGCCCCGCGCAACCGCGCCGAAGCCCGCAAAATCGAACGCCTGCTGCTTGAGGAAATCGACATCCTCTGGCGCACCGCCCCCATCCGCCCCAAGAAGCCCGGCCCCACGGACGAAGTCCGCGCCATCATGGCCGTCTTCGACGAGACGCTCTACACCACCATTCCCAAGGTGTATCGCAAGGTCGACGACGCCCTCCAGGGCCCGCACTCGGGCGCTCGCGAACCGCTGGTCAAGCCCTTCGTGCGCATCGGAACCTGGGTGGGAGGTGATCGCGACGGCAACCCGTTCGTCACCGCCTCGGTGACCCATAAGGCTGTTGCCATTGCCTCGGATCACATCCTGCGCGGGCTGGAGCGCACCTCCGAGCGGGTTTCTCGCAAGCTGACGCTCGCCGCGGGTACCACCCCGCCCAGCCGCGAACTCCTCTCGCTGTGGCAGAACCTTGCCGTGGCCGACGAAGAGGGCGCGAAGGATGCCATCAAGCGCGCCCCCGACGAAGCCCACAAGCGCGTGTTGATGCTCATCGCACGGCGCATCAAGGCCACCCGCGGCCGCAACGCGGACCTCGCCTACTCGGAGCCCTCGGAGCTGGTCGCCGAACTGCGCGTGGTTCAGAACTCGCTGGTTCAGGCGGGCTCTCCCCGCCAGGCCTACGGCTCGCTGCAAGAACTGCTGTGGCGCGTGGAGACCTACGGCTTCCACCTCGCCGAACTGGAAGTGCGTCAGCACTCCGCCGTGCATGCCAAGGCGTTGGCAGAGTGTGAGGCTGCGGCTGGTGTTGGTGATGCTGGTGGCGCTGGTGGTGCTGGTGCGGGCTCAGGGGCCGGTGTTGCCGGTGTTGGCGCCGGTGTGGTTGCTGGCGAACTCAGCGAGCAGACCGAGGAAGTGCTGGAAGTCTTCCGCACTATCGCCCAGGTGCAGCGGCGCTACGGCCCGCGTGCCGCGGGCCGCTACATCATCTCCTTCACCCAGTCCGCACAGGACTTGGCCACAGTGTTCAAGCTGGCGCGTTACGCCGTGGGAAGCGTCGGGAAGGTTCCCACACTTGACGTCATCCCCCTCTTCGAGACCTATGCCGATTTGCAGGCGGCCCCGGCCATCCTGGCCGAGGCCGTGACCTACCCCGAGTTCGCCGCACGCTTGGAAGAAACCGGCGGCAAGCTCGAAGTGATGCTCGGCTACTCGGACTCCTCGAAGGACGTGGGCCCGGTCGCCGCGAACCTCGCACTCTACGAGGCTCAGGCAAAGCTCGGCGCATGGGCGCGGGAACAATGCTACGAGCTAACGCTCTTCCATGGGCGCGGTGGAGCCCTGGGCCGCGGTGGTGGCCCTGCCAGCACCGCCATCCTCGCCCAGCCGCCGCATTCGGTGGAGGGGCGCTTCAAGGTCACCGAGCAGGGCGAGGTCGTCTTCGCCCGCTACGGCGATCCCACCATCGCCATGCGACACATCGACCGCGTTGCCGCCGCCACTCTCTTGGCTGTGGCTCCCTCGATCGAGCAGCGCAACCAGGAAGCAGCGGAACGCTACGCCGTCGTCGCCCAAACGATGAACGACGCCTCCCGGGCGCGCTTCGACTCGTTGGTGCACACCGACGGCTTCGCGCCGTGGTTCGCCACCGTCACCCCGCAGGAGGAGATCGGACTGCTGGCGCTCGGCTCGCGGCCCGCACGCCGCGGGCTGTCCGTCGAGTCGCTCGCCGACCTGCGCGCCATCCCGTGGGTGTTCGCGTGGTCGCAGGCCCGCATCAACCTCGCCGGTTGGTTCGGACTGGGCACCGCGCTGGCCGCGGTGGGCGACGAGGAACTGCTGCGCCGCGCCTACGAGGAGTGGCCGCTCTTCCAGACCATCATCGACAACGTGGGCATGAGCCTGGCCAAGGCCGATTCGCGCATCGCCCGCCGCTATCTCGATCTCGGCGATCGCCCCGACCTCACCGAGATGGTCATTGACGAGATGGAGCTGACGCGCGAGTGGCTCATCAAGATCACCGGTGGCACCAGTCTGCTGGGGAACAAGCCTGTGCTGCAGATGGCCGTCAAGATGCGCAGCCCCTACGTGGATGCGCTCTCACTGCTCCAGCTGCGCGCTCTGCGCGTACTGCGTGAGCAGGAAGGCGGCACCAATGCGGCGCCGGAGGAGTGGCAGCAGCTGCTATTGCTCTCCGTTTCAGGCGTCGCAGCCGGACTTCAGAACACCGGCTGATTGGCAGAACCATGAGATGAGTGGGGGTGGCGAGGTTTCTCGCCACCCCCACTATCGTATGTGGCCTCTGAGCGACACACTGCGCCGTATACGGCAGCGCATGTCACTGTGGAGGCCACATAGGAATCTGTTCAACATTGAGACCCAGAAGGTTCCTGGTGCGCCCAGGTCCTTAGCCTTCGGTGATCACATGTACGTCATCAAATGTCGTGCGGCACTCTCCTAGACAAAAGTCATCAGTGATGACATCATTGATTACATGGCACGCAAGACACTCACACCCGCCACCATCGTGGACGCGGCCCTGGCCATCACGGCCCGGAAAGACGCCACCGCACTGACAGGCGGTACCCTCGGCAAGGAACTCGGGGTGGATCGCTCCGCTGTGTGGCGCCACTTCAAGGACCAGGACGCACTGCTGCGGGCAGTGGGCGATCGTCTGCTACAGATGGCACTCGCGGAAGTTTCACCAGATCTGCCACCGCACGAACGCATGATGACTCTCGCTCGCGCACTGGTCCGCACTTTCACCGCGCACCCCTCCATCGGGATGATCATCGGCGGACGCACGACGCGAGGTGACGGGGAATTCGCCGTCGTCGAATTTACACTACGGGCCCTCCACGAAGCCGGGGTTCCGGACGAGCTCATCGCGGCGCAGCAGCGCATGATCGCGGACACCCTTCTCAGCTACGCGAGTATGCGCGCGGCCCAGGCGCTGCTGCCGGCCGAGCTGCGGCGCAACGATCATCAGGCGTGGGCGGGCGCGTACGCGATGCTCTCGCCCGAGACCCACCCATGCATCGCCCGACACTCCGGCGCGCTCGCCGCCGTCAGCGACGACGACGTCCTGGAAACCCTGCTCTCCGCGCTGTGGGTGGCCGTGCAGGCGGCTATTCCGAAGGAGCACTGATCCATGGCAATCACTCCCCGACCTCGCTGGCGTACCTGGCTGGCGGGCATCCTCGCCGCTGTCCTCACCATCACTGCCCTCGCGTACGGAATCACCGCCACGATGCGGGTGCCCCCGCCGCATCAGTGGGCGAATTTCTTCACAACTCAGCCCTCCGAACAGGGACAGGTCTTTCCCGCGCGCCCGGTGGAGAATCTTGGCGAGGCGAGGCCGTTCGAGGTAGACGGTAACGGCGAAAGTGGCGGAAGCAGCGAAAGTGACGGTGGCAGTCCGGGTATAGCCGACGGGCCGGGCGAAGGTGGCGGGCCGGGCGAGGTAGATGGAAGCAGCGAAGGTGACAAGATTCCCGGAACTGTCCCGTGGAAGGGTTCGGACATCCCCCTCGACGAGATGCTGGACGTCACCAATTCTCGGGCCTTCCTCGTGGTGCACGACGGGAAGATCGTGTACGAGTGGTACTCGGAGGGAGTTGATGGGGAGAGTGGGCTCTCGTCGTGGTCGGTGGCGAAGTCGGTGGTCTCGCTGATGATTGGGCAGGCAATCGGCCGCGGCGACCTCTCCGAAGACGACCTGCTCGTGGACGTCCTGCCCGAGCTGCGGACCCGCGCCGAAGGGCCCGCGGGCAGCGCCGCGAGCCCAACTCCCTACGATGAGGTGACTTACGACGTGGCGACTTACGACGTGGCGACTTACGACGAAGTGACCGTGCGCGACCTGCTGGACATGGCCTCCGGCATCGACGTCTCGGAGAATTACAACCCGTGGTGGCCCGTCAACGGAACCGCGCGGCTCCTTCTCAGCACTGACCTTCCCGGTTACCTATCACTGCCCGAGAACCAGCAGCTCGCCTTCGAGCCGGGCAGCCAGGGCGAATACCGCAGCGTCGACACCCAACTGCTGGCCATGATCGTCGCGAAAGTGAATGATCGCCCACTCTCCGAAGTAGCATCCACCGACCTCTGGACTCCCCTCGGCGCCGAGTCCGGCGCCACCTGGAACCTCGACCGCGAAGGCGGCACCGAGAAAGGCTTCTGCTGCCTCAACGCCACCGCTCGCGACTTCGCGAAGATCGGGCAGATGGTGCTGGATAACGGGCGGGTCGGGGACACCCAGGTGGTTCCCGCCGAATGGATCGAGCGCATCTCCACCCCCTCCGGGCTCAAGCTGGGCGACTGGAACTACTCCGCCCAGTGGTGGCACTCCCCCAATAGTGACGGCGATTTCACCGCCATCGGCGTGTACGGCCAGTACATTTACGTGGATCCGGATGCGCGCACCGTCATCGTCAAGTTGAGTGATCACGGGACCGAGCAGGACGAAGTCGAGACCGTTGACGCGATGCGCTTCATCGCGGAGAGGCTGGCGGGGCGGGAGTCGTAGCCGCCGGGTTTCGTGGGTGCGTAGGTCCGTGGGTTTCGTATGTGCCCGCCGACATAAACCAACCGCCGACAACTGCCCTTAGCGTTGGGTATCGCCGTTATAGAGGCGATACCCAACGCTAAGGGCAGTTGTCGATGAGCAGGACGCCCACACTAACCACGACACGCCGCTAAAACACCCCGTCTTCGGCTACCGTTCGCCACCGTCCTTAACCTTCGTCTGCACTCTTTTCTTCGGCTACCGTTCGCCACCGTCCTTAACCTTCGTCTGCACTCTTTTCTTCGGCTACCGTTCGCCACCGTCCTTAACCTTCGTCTGCACTCTTTTCTTCGGCTACCGTTCGCCACCGTCCTTAACCTTCGGCGGTGCTGTTTGCTTCGGCCGAGAATGTCCTACCCCGGTCTTCTTTTTCCACTGCCGGTGCCGCTGCCGGCACCACGATAAGCAGCGGGTAACACCAGTTCCCAAACTCGGGGCGCGCTTTGCCGGACGATGCGAGAAGACTATCCGTCAGAACCCGGAAAATTCTGCCCGAGGACGGTTCGAAGATCGTGAGAGTCGTTTCGGTGGATTCGGCACCCAGCACGGCGACCACATGCCGCGGAATCCAACTTTGCAGAGGCTTGCCCGATGGGCCACCCACGTAGAGGAAACAGTCCTTGTTTGCCTCCACCGCCTGGAGTACGGCATGCAAGGCCTGGTTCCGAGGTGAGCTGTGGTTGTGCGGTGAGCTGTGGTTCCGGAACGAGAGAAGGTTCCAGAACAAACCAAAATTACGGACCGGAGAGCAGTTCCAGTCCGAGCGAAAGTTCCGAAGCAAGCGAAAATTATTCGACGACGACGCCCAGACCCGCGTCTCGTAGCGCTCGCCCGTCAGCTTCCCCACCAGTGCAGCCAGTGCCCACGGGGACGTCCCCAAACATCGCGGCCACGGCAAACCGGTACGGGCAGCAATACGATGGAGGCGCGCCTGGATCGCGGCAACTTCGGGAGTTGGAGCCAGCACATAGTTGGGGAACTGGTAGCGCGCGGCGACGGCCGCAAGCGCGGCAATCCCACAGGTCACCGGAGAGCTCTGCGCAGGGTATGAACTCGTGGTATTCACGCGTCTCCCCTCTCCTGCACGTTTGGTTGGTCCACCTGATCGCGGTCGTCAGCCCGCCTAGAGATTGTGTCGATGAGTTCGTCCATCACGAGGATGGTGCAATCTCTTATTCATGCGGACAGCATACTGTGTCGGTGGTGGGTGATATAAGAAAGACAACGTCATCGGCAACACTCGGGAGGGCAACATGACGATTCCCAGCGGAGGGTACGCGCGCGGCGAGGATGAGTACGCCGAATACGACGAAGACCTCATCGGGCAAGAGGATGAGAAGAACTGGGCGGACTACCCGGGCGCTCCGGACCACCTCGACTCACCCGACCACTTCAGCACTTCGGATGACCCTGCCTCACCGGATTACCCCAACACTTCAGACCACCTCGACTCACCGGACTACCTCAACACTCCCGACCACCCCAACGCCCCGCCCACCCCCGGAACCGCAGCCACCCCCGAGCCGCGCGACCCGTCCATATGGCGCCTCGCGTTCACCGATGCCCGCCGCGCCTACCGTTTTCCCGCGCTACTGCTTCCGATATTCCTGATGGC
The DNA here is from genome assembly GCA_047602305.1 of Ancrocorticia sp. Classification (GTDB taxonomy): domain Bacteria; phylum Actinomycetota; class Actinomycetes; order Actinomycetales; family Actinomycetaceae; genus Ancrocorticia. The sequence goes on along the minus strand of JASGHO010000001.1, from coordinate 2,974,676 downwards.
GGTCGCAGCGGCTGGCGCGGCCGATGGAATCCGTGACGTGCACGGCGATTATCTTCTCGGCGCCCTCCCGATGTTCGCGCCCGCGGTCCTCTCAGTGTGGTGGGCGGTGCGCGGCGCGTTCGAGCGAGAGCTGACGCTGCCTTCACTTCTCGTCCGATTGCTGTCGGCGAGCCTATACGTCCCGATTCCATTAATCGCCAGCATCCTCTGCTCCGTCGCCGGCGTGTGGTCCGTCCCTGCCAATCGCGCATTCCTCGACGGCGCCTCCCACTATTGGTGGTCGAAAACGCTGGGGTCGGCAATCATCAAGACCGGCACCGCGCCGTTGGGCGAGCAGCTGTTGATCACCGGGTTGATGGGGCTTGTCATCGCGAGTTTCGCGGGGCTCATGGCCTCCATTTTCATCCTGCTCCCGGTCGTTGCGTTGCGCCGCCGGGAGGTTTTCGGGTTCACGCTGACGGGCCAGGGCAACACGGCAGCCTACGTCTTCGACGGTTTTGCGATGATCGTGGCGGGCGGCGCTCTGGTCATCTTCTTCGGCGAGGGGCTGCGGTTTTCTCACGTTCGCGAGTGGATCAGCACCCAGTCCCACGACGGCTGGAACATCGGCGAGTTCGGCTCGGCCGATTGGGTTGTGGTGGCGTGGGCCGCCGGCCTGCTCTTGATCGTCACAGGTTTCGCGGTCTTCTCGCGCGGGCTCCAGCGCGCCCTGCGAGCATGGAACCGGGCCTCGCACGATGGCGTAGGGTACGAGGCGAACCCATGATTCTCTTGGTCGACAACGCCGACTCCTACACCTACAACCTCTATCAGCTGATTTCCGGGTTGACGGACGACGACGTCGCCGTGATACCCGCGTCCGAGATCGCCTCACCTTCCGCGGAGGCCAACCTCGTTCCCCAGCTTGTGCGCGAGGGGCGCTTCAGCCATGTGGTGATCTCACCGGGGCCGGGACATCCCGGCCAGCCGCTCGACTTTGCTGGTTCGCAGGCGGTGATTGAAGCAGCGGATGGCATTCCCCTTCTCGGAGTGTGCCTCGGGCATCAAGGGCTGGGGCTGACGCACGGTGGGGAGGTGGTGCGGGCGCCCCGCGCCCGTCACGGGTACATCAGCCGATTGGCGCACAGCGGCGAGGGGTTGTTCGCGGGGATTCCGCAGGACTTCCAGGTGGTTCGTTACCATTCGCTTCACGTGGTCAACGAGGACGCTCTCCGAGTTCATGCCCGCTCTGAGGACGGGCTGGTCATGGCGGTCGAGGTTGCGGGACAGCCGCATTGGGGCGTGCAGTTCCATCCGGAGTCCATTCTCAGCGAGTACGGACGCGAGCTGGCGGGAAACTTCTTGAAACTCTCGGCGGATTCTTCTCGAGTCCCATCGTCGTCAGATTCTCAGGCACTCCCCAATTCTGCACGGGCTTCCTCGTTGTCTTTTTCTGACTCTTGGGTACGCTCTGACTCGGCGGCCCACCCCGATTCTCCAGTCTCCTTGGCGCCACCGGTGGTTGCCGTATCAGCCGAACAACTTCCGGTAGTGGCCACCTCTTCGCCGCCTTCCTCACTCTCCACCCAAGCCCTCACGTCCGGAAGTCTGCACCAACCATCCAGCCACCCAAGCATCGAGAGTAACAACCCACACCGCGACAAGCTGGAGCTTCATGCGCAGGTGCGCAGCCTCGCCGTCGTCCTTGATACCGAAGCTACGTTCCACGCACTCGCCGCCCGGAATCCTGGCGCTCCTCTCTTTTGGCTCGACCCGGACCAGGCCTCCGGGCACGGCTCGCGCTACTCGATGATGGGCGCGGCCAGCGGGCCGAATTCACAGACGATCCGCTACCGGGTGGAGGAGCGCGCGGCGTTGATTCGGACCGGCGAAGAAGTTGAGGAGCTACGGGATATCGACGTATTCGAGCTGCTCAACGACCTGATTGAAGCAACCGAAGTGACCGGGCTGCCCGAGGATTTCCCGGTGTCCGGAGGCTATGTCGGCTACTTCGGATACGAGTTGAAGGCGTTGGTGCTCGGTCCCAATGCGCATCGCGCCGACACCCCCGATGCCTACTGGCTGCGCCCGGAATCCCTCGTCGTGTACGACCACCGCGAGCGCACCACACACCTGCTGTGGCTCGGTCCGAAGAAGGCGATCGAGTCGGGAGCCGCGGCGGCAACGTTGGATCGGCTTGAGGAGGTGTTGCGTGGGGAGGTGTCGCCTGCAACCGAGTCCGGGTTGGCACTCGGACTGGCAACCAAGGGTGCTCCGCCAGCCCAGACCGAACCGGTAGCTGTCCCACCAGAACCTGGTTCGAATATCTTTTCAGGACCTGAACCAAGCACCTCAGAACCAGAGACAAATTCTGTCTCGGAAGCACCCGCAAACATTTCCTCGGAACCTGAACCAAGCACGTCAGCGCTCGGCAGCGAACTCGCAGGCGGCTGGCGCCTCTCCCGCTCCAACTACCTCGATCGAATCGAGCGCGCCCGCCAGCAACTCCACTCCGGCGATAGCTACGAGGTCTGCCTCACCGACCGTTTCCTCGGAACCGGCACCTTCGACGCCCTCGCCTACTACAGCGTCCTTCGCGCCGCCAACCCGGCACCTTACGCCGCCTACTTCCGTTTCACCGAGTTCGACGACGACGTCGAGATCGCCTCCGCTTCACCCGAACGTTTCCTCACCGTGGATGGCCATCGCGTCGTGGAGAGCAAACCGATCAAGGGAACGGCGCCACGCGGAGATACCCCACAGGAGGATGTGGTGCTCAGCCGGGCGCTGCGCGAGGACCCCAAGACGCGGGCCGAGAACCTCATGATCGTGGACCTGCTTCGCAACGATTTGGGCCGGGTATGCCGAGCGGGCAGTGTCAGCGTACCCGGGCTGATGGAGGTCGAGAGTTATCCGGCGGTGCACCAGTTGGTGTCGACGATCCGCGGCGAACTGCGGCCGGATGTCAGCACCCTCGACGCGATTCGTGCCTGCTTTCCCGGCGGCTCGATGACCGGCGCTCCCAAGGCGCGGACCGTCGAGATCATTGACGCATTGGAGGCGGGCGCTCGCGGCATCTATTCCGGCGCGATCGGCTACCTCGGTTTTGACGGGCGCTCAGATCTCAACATCGCCATCCGCACCCTGGTGCGCAACGGTAGCCACTGGAGCGTGGGGGCGGGCGGAGCTATCGTGCTCGATTCGGATCCGGACGCCGAGCACGAGGAGAAGAACCTCAAGGCGGACAAGCTGCTCCGGGTACTGCGCGACATGTCGGCCGCGCGGGGACAGCCGGAGGTACCAGGAAGGCACGGGTCAGGCAGGAGCGTCAGCAACGAAACATCTGGGATGGTCGACGACGTGTCGGATGCAGTGGATGAGCCGCCCACTCTTCCCGATCAGGAACCCCACTCCAAGCCAACCAAACAAGGAGAACACTCATGAGCGCCAGCACCTCGACCAGCTATATTTGGTCAGCGGCCGGGTGGGTGCGTACAGATGAGGCACCAAGCGGACCTCTCCTCGTGGCCGATTCGTGGCGCAGCTCTGACGGACGAGTCGCTGCTTTCGAAGCACATCGGCAGCGCTTCGAGCGCTCGGTGGCGAGTGTTATCGCCACCGAGCCGGGCGCGGCCATTACCTCTGATACTTCTCTGCCCGATCCAGTTCTCGGTGATCGACGCGCCACTGATTCAACCACCGTCGTGGCCGAGTCGAGCCAGCCCCCTACCCTCACTGTCGGATGGGAAGCATTCTGGGGCGGAGTCACCACCATCATCCAACGCGCACATCGCAGCTCCGGAAATCCCGAATTGTTTCCACGGGTCAGCCTGCGGAGCCAGGCACACAACGCACACATCAGTGGATCGGACGTTCCCGAAACCTCGCTGGTTCCCACGCTCTCAGGTGAGGCCGCGGCGCCGTCGTCGTCCCAACGCCACGAAGCTACCGGGCCTTCGTTCCAGGCCCCTGATAGTTACTCGCCTTCGTCTCGTCACCCGGAGCTTGTCCTCGACGTGCGCCCGGCTCCAGCGATTCGCCGGGCCACTCGGCTGCTGTACGCGCCCATTCCCGACCCGCGCCACAACCCACGGATCAAGGGGCCCGACCTCGCGCGGCTTTCCGCGGCGCGCGAGCAGGCGGTGGCGCGGGGATTCGACGACCTTCTGATCTGCGCCAACGACGGCAGCGTTCTCGAAACCTGCACCGGAAACCTCATGTGGTGGGATGGCGACGCGGCCGTCTTTCCCGAGCGCCAAACTCAGCTGCTTCCGGGCGTGACGGCCGAACAGGTGCGGTTGCGCCTCGAAGAAATCGGCGTTCCGCTGCGCTTCGCGGACGTCTCGGTCGCGGAGTTGGCGGGCCGCGCGGTGTGGTTCCTCAACTCGCTGCACGGGATCTCGCCGGTGTCCGTACTATCCGATCGCGGCAAGGATGTTCCCCTCGCGCACCATCCACACGAGGACGAATGGCGCGAGTGGTGGAACCATCGCCACCTCGCCGCGCCGACGAGCTGACGTTACCTGTTCGAACAACCTAGCCCTCGCCGAACAACCTTGCCGTTCTCGTCCTCACGCCGAAGCGTAGAGCTCGGTCACCGCGCTGACCAGCTCGTCCAGCCCGGAGGGGCGATGGTCGCGCCACCAGATGAGCCGCACCGGAATACGCGGGCCATCCTTGATCGGCCGGTAGGTGATGTCGGGCCGCGGATGGTGATGCGCCGTCGCCTCCGACGTTGTCCCCACCCCTTTTCCCGCAGCAATCAGATCGAACCACGCGTCCGCGTTCGGCACCTCGATGGTCTGGATCGGCTGGGTCTGGGCGCCCCACAACTGGCTGCGCGTGGTGCCCACCCGCAAATCAACCACGACGGTACGCTCCGCAATCTCCGCCATCGCCAGTTGGCGCCGCCGCGCCCACTGCGCGTCGTCACTGGAGTACGCGGCCATGCGTTTTTCCAGTCCGACGACGACGGATTCGAAGCGTTTTTCGTCCACCGGAATTCGGACGACGGCGACGTCGCACATCCCCTCGGCGAGCCCCGCCGTCGGTGAATCGTAGCGGACCAATTCCAGATCGATTGACTCGTGGGTGTTGGCCCAGTCGCGTTGCAGGCGCGCCGTGTATTTCCCCAGCGCAGCCCAGGCGTAGCCGAGCCGTAGCGTGCCGTGGCGACGAGAAAGGAACTCGTCGAATCTGGCGGCTTCGGCAAGAACGCGCCGCGCGTACGGGAGAACCTGCTGCCCGGTTCGGGTGAGTTCACAGCCGCGCGGCACTCGCCGCAGGAGCAGGTCACCCACCTTCTTTTCCAGCTGCGCAATGGTTCGGGAGACGGCTGCTTGCGAGACGTAGAGCTGGGCGGCAGCCTCGGTGAATGATCCAGCTTCGGTCGCAGCAACGAAGAAACGAAGTTCTCGCAAATCCCAATCCATAACCGTAGCGTATGGCATCGTAAAAAGATGCACTAGGTTTATGGCGGAAGCAGAGTTTTACTTGATCGCATGAATAGAGCGTGTGAGACGACAACCCAGGCAACCCGCGACTCAGAAACAACCGAGTCCGGCGAGACGACCCCGTCCCGACCACGGCTCCGCTCCGGCATCGCACTCATGGTCTCCAGCTCCATCTCAAATCAGGTGGGCGCATCCTTCGGTGCCATGGCATTCCCGACGATCGGGCCGGTGGGCGTTGTGGCAATCCGCCAGTTCATCACCGCGGCCGTGCTCGTGCCGCTGGTTCGGCCGAGGTTTCGTGGGCTGGGTGCGAAGCGGTGGTGGCTGGTGGCCGGGCTCGCCGTCGTCTTCAGCGTGATGAATCTCTGCCTGTACGCGGCGGTCGAACGGATCGGTCTCGGACTCGGCGTCACCCTGGAATTTCTCGGCCCGTTGGCAGTGGCCATCGCAAGCTCACGCCGCCGACTCGACTACGCATGCGCACTACTCGCCGGAATCGGAGTGGTGGTGTTGACGAATCCCGGGCCGAGCGCCGACGTCGTCGGAATATCGCTCGCACTCATCGCCGCAGCCGGATGGGCCTGCTACATCCTCCTCAACCGATCAATCGGGCAGCAGTTGCCGGGTTTGGAGGGGCCCGCGCTGGCAAGCACGGTCTCGGCCGTGGCGTGGGTTCCCGTGGCGGCGTGGTGGTTCGCAAGCCACGGGGTGACCGCGACGGCGCTCGCACTGGCGGTAGCTTGCGGCATCCTCTCGTCAGTCGTTCCCTACGTGGCCGACCTGTCCGCCTTGCGTTACGTCCCAACCCACATATTCGGGACCTTCACCAGCGTCAATCCCGTGTGGGCGGCGTTGGCGGGCTGGCTGCTACTCGGGCAAATGCTGGAGGTGAACGAGTGGGTGGGGATCGTACTCATCGTCGCGAGCAACGCCGTGGTGGTACGGGGAGGCGGTGCGCGCTGACTGTCTCCCTGATTCTGTTTCCCTCAGTTCGCACTCATTCTCGGAGGACAGAGACCGGAGACCGGAGACCGGAGACCGGAGACCGGAGACCGGAGACCGGAGACCGGAGACCGGAGACCGGAGAAAAGTAGCGCGCTGACCACAAAGAAAATCGCCGTAGTTGGTCAAGGGTTGGGATGCATAAGTGGATTTAAGTAGGTAGACTGGTCTACCTACTTAGGGGTGCTCTATGGATTTCAATTCTGACTTGGCGACGGCAAGCTCGTCGACCGCAAGCTCGGCGACCGTTTCAACCTCAGCGAAAGCAACGCGGCGATCCGCACGCTCGCGGCTACTCGACGCCGCAGCAACGCTCTTCTATGCCGACGGCATGACTGCCACCGGGATCGACAAGATCACCGCGGAAGCAGGCGTCGCCAAAAAGAGCCTCTACAACAACTTCGCCTCGAAGGATGAACTGGTGCGCGCCTACATTGAACAGCGCCACGAGGAATGGTTGGAGTTGTATCGCGCGAGGCTAGCGGGGGTGCTCGCCGGAAAAGCTGGTGTGTTCGCCGGAAAGTCGGGGGTGCTCGCCGTCTTCGATGCCTACCTCGACCACGCCGAGGCCGCCTATCCCCACGGATTCCGCGGCTGCGGCCTGCTCAACGCCGCCGCCGAACTTCCTGCCGGAGCACCCGGGCGCGAAGCCGTTCGCAGACACAAGGAGGAAGTGGAGTCGCTGCTGGTTAAGCACCTGGAAGAGGCTGGCGCGGCGGATTCTCGCGGTATGGCAGAGCACCTTTCCTTCCTTCTCGAAGGCGCAATGAGCCGCGCGGGATTGGAAGGGCAACCAGACAAAATTCTGCATGCGCGGAAGCTCGCCGAGTCCTTACTGGAGTCTGCGGCGGAGCAGTCGCTGTGACCGTAGATGACAAAGCGAAAGAAACTGTTGTGAGCACCAAGGGAACCACGGATGCCTCCCGTCCTTCCCCTACTAGTCACCCAGCTGCTCTTACGGATGTTGCGCACTCCTCCACCGACGTCACGACGGATACCTCAAGCCGCCGAGGATCAGCACCGGGACGCGGACGGCTTGCGGGAATTGTCGCCATTACTATCACCTCCATTCTGTGGGGAACCACCGGCACGGCGGCAACGTTCGCACCGGCCGCCGGGCCGCTGGCCATCGGGGCCGCAGCCCTAGGAATCGGCGGATTGCTTCAGGCGGTCATCGCCCTCCCGTCACTGCGCAAGGCGTGGCCCAATCTGCGGCAGCGAATCGGACTGGTGGTTTTGGGAGCTGTTGCCGTCGCCATCTATCCATTAGCTTTCTACAGTTCAATGCATCTGGCGGGCGTTGCCATTGGATCTGTGGTTTCGCTGGCGTCGGCGCCTCTCGCGTCGGGCGTGCTGGAGCGGGTAGTCGAGGGACAGAGGCTGAGCCGTTGGTGGATGGTCTCGGCAGGGTTGGGCATTGTCGGGTCAGTTCTGTTGTGCGTGTCGAAGATGGACGAACCCGCTACGTCGCCGGGAGTGACGGTCGGCGTTGCACTCGGACTGGTTGCTGGCGCCACTTATGCCACCTACTCCTGGGTTGCACACCGACTGATGAGCGAGGGGATCAGTCGTGCTGCATCGATGGGCGCGGTGTTCGGAGGAGGCGGCACACTGCTCATGCCTGTTCTCGCCCTCACCGGTGCACCACTCGTCGCCACATCTCAGGCGTTTCTTGTGGCCAGCTACATGGCGCTGGTTCCGATGTTCATCGGGTACGTGCTCTTCGGCTACGGCCTCACCAAGGTCCCCGCCAGCACCGCCACCACCATCACTCTGACGGAGCCCGCGATCGCGGCGATCCTTGCGGTGGTCATCGTGGGCGAACGGCTCAACTCCGTGGGCTGGATCGGACTGGCGATCATCGCCGCGGTTCTTCTCATCCTGGCCGTGGCACCAGCCACGGCCAGCGAGTAAGAAACTGCGGTGGCAGCGGCCACGGCGGACGAGCCGGAAGCTAGAGACTCAGAGGTAAGCAAGCAGGAGACTAGCAAACCAGACACGAAGGGACAAAGCATCAGAAGATTGTAGAGGCCATCTAAATTTCAACTTCGTCAGCGTGCCCTATGTGTACGTATTACACACATAGGGTCTTCTCACGAAGTTGAAAATACGCCACACCACTATCCAAAGCTCACCCACGTTCTCTAGGTTGCGCAGAGTCATTTTCTCCAGCATTCACTCATCATCACTAGTGCGTGAGTGATCGCTCAGTAGGCATGGATACTCTCGTTTTCGATCCCCACAGGGGCCACAGCTGCTAGAGCGCGCGTAGCATCAGTCCACGAAACTATCTTGAAGATTCGTCTATAACCACTGCGTTTGAAAGCCACTCCAACTACATCCGGCACGACAGCAACCACAGCTAGCTACAACTTGTACCTTCAAGAGCCACTCCTCTCACATCGCATTCTCTGGAAGAGTCACATGAGGCCCGGTTACTGCTATCCACAGAACCGGTTCGCGCATCGCCCATCCACAGGAGCTGCCCGAGAGACTTCAGCACGTCACCATTCAAGACACACTCAGATCATGGAAATTCAAGGTGTCTTTTCGTTGGAACAACTGCGCGATCTGGGCTATTCAAACAAGCTGCTGAAACGTTCCTTGGCCGAAGGTAATCTCAGAAGAATTGACCGAGGTTGGTTTGCCACCGCCGGAGCTGACATGCGTGTCGTCACAGCCGTGCAAGCGCACTGTCGTTTGGGCTGCCTGTCAGGATGTGCGTTCTATGGCATCTGGGTACCTGAATATTGTGGCCTCCACATTGTTCACGGTGCCGGGGTGGAACCAGTCAAAAAGAGCTCATACCAGGTTCACGAGTACTCCAAGCCTCAACCAAACTCAGCTGTATGGCCTTTGGAGGACTGTCTTGAACAAGTCGTTCGCCATCACGATGTCGAAACCTGTCTCATCGTTCTAGAATCCGCAATCTACAACGGACGGATATCCAAGTATATGGCAATTGAGATCGTGGAGAATTGCAGAGGACGTATCTCAACGAAGAAGCTTCAACAATTACATAAGCACCTGGGCTATGCCGAATCCGGCTCCGAGACACGGGTCCGACTCTTCCTTCAAATGCACCGAATTCCGGTGAGAGTTCAAGTAGCTATCTCTGGGCTCGGTGGTCGCGTAGATCTTGTTGTTGGGGACCGATTGGTGATCGAATGCGACAGCCAAAAGCATCATTCGACGCCAGAAGAGCAACTGCGTGATCGCAAGCGTGATCTCATCCTACGAGCCCTCGGCTACGAGAATATCCGGCTCGCATATCCGCAGATATGGGGACTCGAATGGGAAGAGACAAGGCAACATATCCTCAATGAGGTGCGCAAGCGACGGCATATCCTTCGAAAATAGACAGATCGATATCCGTGACGGAGCTTCGGCCAAGAAGTTGTGAATTTCAACTTCGTCAGCGTGCCCGATGTGTACGTATTGCACACATAGGGTCTTCTCACGAAGTTGAAACTACATGCAATGTTGAGTTTGGCGAATCACCGGGACACAGAACTAAAAATTGGGAGAACAGCCATGCCTCACCAAAGATCGGCTGTTCACAAACCATGCTCATTCCACGCCCGACATAGTGCGCCAACAAGAATCCTCAATCGGCTTAGATGCAATGCTGTTAAGTCAGTTTCCCGAACTGCCATCTGACCTGGGGATTTGGGGGACAAACGAGGTTCACACCTTCCTTAACTTAACGGCATTGAGCTTAGACAGCTTGGTGGTTTAGATCCTTCAACGCTTTGGGACTCAGCCGAGCTGGCGGTTCTCGCTCCACGCCTGCCACAGCTGGGCGTATGGTCCACCCGCGACAACAAGTTGATCGTGCGGCCCGACCTCCACTATTCGCCCGGCCTCCAGCACCACCACACGGTCCGCGGCAGCCGCCTGACTGAGCCGATGCGCGATGATGAGCGCGGCACGGCCACGAATCACCTCCTCGGCGCCTTGGTCAAGCACCGCGGTATCCACCGAATCGGCCTCGGCAGTCGCCTCATCAAGAATCACCAGTTCGGGTTCAGCCAGGGCCAGTCTCGCGAGCGCAAGATGCTGGGCATGCGCAGGTGAAAGCTGGTGCCCGGCACTCCCCACAACGGTATCGAGTCCGTCCTGAAGTTCATCGAGCAGGTGCTGGGCACCCGTCTGTCGCAAGGCCTTCACCAGTTCTACGTCGCTCGCATCAGGCGCCGCAAGAGACAGGTTCTCGCGCAACGTTCCGGCAAACACGTGGGTTTCCTGACTCACCGTCATCACCCGCGAAGCTGGCACGTTCCGGCGCAACTCACCACGAAGCGGGTCATGGACTCCCGCGATCAGGGACGCCAACGTGGACTTCCCCGACCCCGTCGCACCGACTACCGCCGTCACTTCCTCCGCCCGCAATTCCAGTGTCACGTCCTGCAACACGGGAGTGTCCCCGCGATAGGAGAAGTGAACGGACTCAAGTGCGACGACGGCGTCTGTACCAGCACGAGCCACCCCACCAGCGCGAGCCGCCTCGCCGCCGCCCACACCAGCACGAGCCACCCCACCAGCACGAGCTACCTCACCACCAGCACCATCGCCCACATCAGCAATCACACCAACCAACCGACCCAGCGACGCCAGTGCCAGCTGCATATCGTCCATGACGTACATGAGCGCCCGGATCGGAGCCACGGTTCGCAGGAACAGCAGCGCGGCCGCCGTCGCCTCACCGGTACTCACCAAACCTCGCGAGGCAAGCCACACGCCCACACCCAGCACGGTGAGCAGCCCAATCGCTTCGATCACGTTGAGCCGCCCGAAGAGCCGGTTTTGGATGATGCGGGTGCGCATCGACCAGCGCACGGTCTCCCAGGTGGCGCTCTCGATCTGGCCGAGGGTGCGGGTTTCGAGCCGGTGTGCGGACACCGTGGGCATCTGTGTGAGCGTCCCGAGAATGCGTTGCCCGCGCCGCGACTGCGCCACACGGTCGCACGCGTAGACGGGCGGCGCCGTGCGCAAGTACCACATGAGGGTCAGCGCGTAGCCGGGAATGGTGAGCGCCCAGCCCACCAGGAACCACAGGTTCATCGCGCCCAGCCCCGTGGCGACCAGCAGCACCGTAAACGCCGAGACCGCCGCCCGCGGCAGCACGTGCGGCAGGGTGGTGGATATTTCGGAGATGTCGTCGGAGGCGCGGGTGACGAGGTCTCCCGAACCGGCGGCTTCCACGGTACTGCGTGGCAGGTTGAGCGCGGCCTTCACGTACGCCTCGCGCAGCTGCGCGATGAGCGTCTCCGAGAGTTTGGCCAGCGCCGCTCCGCCCGCCCACGCGAGAAGTCCCGAGGCCACAGCCGCGGCCCCGAGCCCCACAAGCTGCCACCAGAATTGCGCCGGCACCTGCCCACTTCCCGAACCGCCGCCGGCACTACCGCCACCGGTACTGACGCCCGCTGCGACCGTGTCCACCAGGAATCCCAAGATCACCGGGAAGATCAGCGCCGCCGCTGCTTCCGCCAGAAACAGCGCCAGCACGCCCATCACTCGCAGCCGCTTGCCGCGCAGTTCCTGCCACAGCCATGCGGCGACAACGCGCCCGGATGCCACCGGCAGCGCGGCCCGGTTCTCAGAAGTATCAATCACCGCACGCCTCCCCTCGCGTCGCCGCAGAAATCACCCGGTCCGCCACCGATCTGAATGCCGACGACGACGTCACTACGATCGTCGTCTTCCCCGCCCGGTTGGCCCGCACTCCGGCGGCGATCCGTTGTTCGGTGACGGCGTCAACAGAGCTTGTGGGCTCGAAGAGGACCACAACCTCCGGCCCGGCGGCGAGGGCACGCGCGAGGGCCACGCGTTGGCGCTGGCCGCCCGAGAGCTCCCATCCGCTATCACTCGCACGGGTCTCGTATCCATCGGGTAGTTCGCTGGGTGCCATCGCGACGGCTCGCAACGCCGCCTCGGCGGCAGCAACTGGCACAGGTGTATCGCCCGTGGCCCGCACGTTGTCCAACACGCTTCCTTCGAGGATGCCTGCGGTGTGCGGCACTACCATGACCACCTCGCGCAAGGCTTCGGGGGCATACTGGTGCAACGCAACTGCCGCGAGTCTCACCTGCCCAGCCTCGGGAATCCTCCGTGCGCCAAGCACTTCCCCAAGGAAGGCATGCGAACTTTGCGGCAGTTCCAGCACCACAAATTCTCCCGGCGAAGCCACCCCGTTCAACTCTCCACCCGTTGGCAATTCGAGTCCGTTGAACTCCAGCACGCCCATATCCACTGAGACGCTCGCGCCCGCGCCGTCACCAGCAGTCCCAGCCACGAAACCGCCACCAGCATCACCAACACCGGCCACATCACCAGTATTACTCGCACCGCTACCAGCACCGGCCACCTGCCGCTCCCCCACGCTCGCCGGGTTCGACTCCACGGCCAGCAGGTCGAGCACTCGCTTCGCGGAGGCCTGGGACATCGCCCACATGGCTCCCAGGGTTCCGGCCAGCGCATCGAGCGGCCCCACCAGAACCACGGCCACACCAGCGACCGTTACCAGGTCCCCGGCCGAGATCTGCCCTTTCAGTGCCAACAGCGCCGCGGCCACCGCCAACGCGGCGGCGTAGAACTGGGCTGTCCCTTTGCTGATTCCATCAAAGGCCGCTCGTGCATAGCGGGCCAGGAGCGTCGAGTGCAGGGCTTTCTGGCTGACCTGCTCGTAGCGCTGCGCCGCAACATCCTGCGCATGCAGTCCGCGCAGTACCCGATACCCGGCAACAAGATCGGAGGCGGCGGCAGCAGCGTCGGCAAGCCCCGCTTGTTCGGTCATGCTGCGCCGCCGTAGCGGGCCCGCCGCACGGTGCATGAGAAGCAATACAAGTGGTAGCGTCACCACCACCCCGATGCCCAGCCCGGGATGAACGGCAAAAAGAATGACGGCAGCCGTGATCAGGCCAATCGCCTCACCCGGCGGATAGACCGTCACATACAGAACGGTGCATGCCCGCCGCGCATCTCCGGTCGACACCGCAAGGAGGTTCCCTGGTGACCTCTGCGGCCCGGTCATTCCGCGCGGTTCGAGCACCCGCGCAAGGATCATCTGCGACAGCTCAAATTGGGAGCGCTGCACCCCATACCACCCCAGCCTGCCGCCAAAACGGTAGCCGAGATTCATCAGCGCATAGAGCCCCACCAGCACGCTCGCCCACAGCACAAGCGCCCCACGCAGCTCCTCCAACGGAACACCAGATCCCAGTGGCGCGATGACCGCGTCCACCAGCCGCCCCACTGCCACCGGCATCAGCATGCCAGCCACGTTGAAGCACATGAGCAACAGCGCACCGGATACCACCCACGGCCAGCAGCGCCGAATCAGGGCGGCGCTCAGTTGCCGCGGGGTCCAGTTCGGATCAATCCGCAGTTCATTCGCTGGGGGCGACGACGGCGCCTCGAACGCACCAGCCCGGCTCTCCACACGTCCGCGTGGCTCGCGCCGTCGTTGTCCTTCATTCCGCACGCGACTCATCGTCAACGGACGGGACTGTGCACGGGCACCACGGTGGGCAGCCCGTCGAAGGGGTCGGGGAACACGTGGGCGCGCAGGTCGAACACGTCGAGGAGGAGGGCATCGGTGAGGATGTCGGCGGGCACGCCTTCGGCCACGATGTTGCCGGCTTTCATGACGACGAGGTGGTCGCTGTAGCGGGCCGCGAGCGCGAGGTCGTGCAGCACGGTGAGGATGGTGCGGCCGGTTTCGTCGCGCAGGCGCGTCACCAGTTCCAGTACCTCGACGGCGTGCGCCATGTCGAGGTGGGTGGTGGGTTCATCGAGGAGGAGCACGTCGGTTTGTTGGGCGAGGGTCATGGCGATCCAGGCGCGTTGGCGCTGGCCGCCGGAGAGTTCGTCGATGGGGAAGTCGGCCAAATCCTCCACTCGAGTGGCCCGCATCGCGGCGTTCGTGATCTCTTCATCCTCGGCAGACCACTGCCGGTACCAGGGCTGATGCGGTTGGCGGCCGCGGCGCACGAGTTCCGTCACGGTCATGCCGTCCGGCGCCACCGGCCGCTGCGGCAATACCGCGAGTTTGCGCGCGATCTCCTTGGGGCGCTGGGTGTGCAGCGGCATGCCCGCCAGCGTGACGGATCCGGTGCGCGGGCGCAACAGCCGGGAGAAGGACTTGAGCAGGGTGGACTTGCCACAGCCATTCGGCCCGATGATGGTGGTGATTTTCCCTTCCGGGATGCGCAGGCTGACGTCGTGGAGGACGTCGTCACCCCCGTAACCGACGTGGATACCGGCCGCTTCAAGCGGGTAGGCGCTGGTGTCAGACATGAGACCTCCGGACGTTCAGATGCATGAGGAAGAGCAGGTAAGGGGCGCCGATGAGCGGGGTGAGCACGCCCACGGGCAGGGTGCCCGGCAGCAGCGCGGTGACCTGGGAGGCGGCCAGCAGGATGACGGCTCCCATGAGGCCACCCACCAGTGGCGGTGGGCCAGCAGTGCGCAGCACGCGCATCGCGAGTTGTGGGGCAACGAAGGCAACGAACGAGATCGGCCCGGCGACGGCGGTTGCGATGCTGGTCAGGGCCACGGCCAGCGCCAGCGCGCCGAGTTCCACACGCCCCGGATGAGTACCGACGACGGCCGCCACGTCCCGCCCGAGTCGCAGCGCGCCAAGGTCTCGCCCCATCCGAATGCACACGGGGACGGCAACCGCGGCCGCGAGTGCGAGCAGCCACAGGTCCTTCATGGTGATGCCGAGGACCGAACCGGTGAGCCAGCGGGCCGCCACCTGCACCTCGATGATGTCGGCGCGGGTGAGCATCCACGCCGTCGCGGCGAGCGCGATCGAGTTGATGGCCAGGCCCACGAGCACAAGGCGCAGCCCGTCGAATCCGCCGCGCCAGGACAGCGCGAGCACGAGGAGTGAGGTGAGGATTCCGCCCGCGATCGCCACCGGCGCGAGGAGGGTCTGGGGAGAGTAGCCGCCCGCGGTGACGGCACCGAGTGGCCCGGTGAGGATAAAGACGACGACGGCGCCCGCACCCGCCGTCACTCCGAGAATGTCCGGGCTGGCGATGGGGTTGCGGGTGATGGTCTGGGTCAAACCTCCCGCACATCCGAGCGAGAAGCCAACGAGAAGAGCACCGAGCGCGGGGGCGAGCCGGTAGTCGATGACCACCAGGGTGTCTCGCTTCGACGCGGTGCCACCCAAGGCCGCCAACACCCTGTCAACGGGAATCGGGAGAGTTCCGGTGAAAACAGCGAGTGCCACAAGAAGAATGATGAACGTGACGAGCGCGGCCACCCCGATGGCAAGGCGGCGGCGCATGGCGCCGCCGAGGGGGCCAAGGCGCCAGTGCCAGACGTGAGTCCTCACAGCGCAACCACCCTTCGTCGTCGTGCAATGGCAAGAAGCGCAGGGCCACCAAGAACCGCGAGGATAATGCCCACCTGCAACTCGCCGTTCGGGACGCTCACCCGGCCGATGGTGTCCGCGGCGAGGATGAGGGCGGCGCCGATGATCCCGGCGAAAGGCACGATCTTGCGATAATCGTGGCCGGCGAGGGCGCGGGCAAGATGCGGGGCCACCAGGCCGAGGAAGGAAATCGGGCCACACAATGCGGTGGCGGAACCTGCGAGCAGGGTGATCGCAACGATGGAGACGATACGGCTGAGAGCGACGCGCGAGCCGAGGGTGGTGGCGACGTCGGCGCCGAGGCCAAGCGCGTTGAGGGAGAAAGCGCTCTGGAGGGCGAGCAGCACTCCCACCGCCATGAGAAGTGCGAGCAGACCCGCGAGGTCGAGGTTGCGGCGCACCAGGGAACCGACATCCCAGAAACGCAGCACGTCCAGGGTGCTCGCGTCCATGAGGACCAGCATGCTGGTCACGGCACTCAGCAGTGCTGCCAGGGTGGTGCCCACAACCGCCAGCATCACGAGGGCCGAGCTGGAGATGTCGCGTAGACCGAAGGCAAACACGATGGTGGCGGCGGTGCCAGCGCCCACCAACGCCGCGATGACGATCGCGGAGGAGGAGACCGTCCCCATGATGAACACCGTGAGGGCGACGCCGAGCGAGGCGCCCGCGTTGACGCCGAAGAGGCCCGGGTCTGCAAGTGGGTTGCGCGTGTGCCCCTGCATCAGTGCGCCACCCAACCCAAGGCAGGCTCCGGCGGCGATACCCAGCAGTGTGCGCGGTACCCGTTGGGTGGTGATGACGGTGGCATTGTCGCTGTCCACGCCACCAAATAGCGCCCCGACAATCTCAGAAGGTGGGATGGCACGGCTGCCCACGGAAAGGCTTCCGATGACGGCAATGGCAAGAAACGCAAGGAGAATCGCGGCAGCCGCGGGCATCGGCAACCTCCGCCGCCGCACTTGAGCTGGTGTTGAAGTCACGCCGTTAGGATAGCCTATCCTTACTGATATACCCCTACGTCATCCGAATCATGGGAGACAACATGTCACGACTTCGTAAGTCCTTCGCAGCCCTCGCGGCTGCCTCGCTCCTGGCCCTCGCAGGCTGTTCTGGGCAAGACGATACCGCATCCAAGGATGCGTCCGCAGCGCCCGAGACGACTCCCGCCGAGACCAAGGAGTCCACAGCCGGTGAAAGCGTCACCATCGGCGACCTCACCATCACCGACCAGGGCGACGGCACACGCACCATCGACGGCACCTTCCTCGGTAGTGTCACCGATGTTCCCGCCGAACCCAAGCGCGTCCTCGCACTGTGGCGAACCGGTAACGAGCTGGCCGAACTTGAGGTCATCCCCGTTGCCAGCCTCGAGCAGGAGTTCCTCGAGACCGAACTGAGCGCGGAGCTGTACTCGGCCGTCAAGGACGTTCCCACTGTGGGCAGCTATGAAGGCGTGGACATCGAGAAGGTCATCGCCGCAGACCCCGACCTCATCATCGGCATGGATCACGGCAACCTGAGCATCGACTACGCCCCGCTCCAGGAGATCGCCCCCACCGTCATCCTCCCCATCTCGGAGCCCACTGACGTGTGGCGCAACTACCCGGCCGTGGCCGCCGTCGTCGGCAAATCAACCGATTACGACGAGCGTCTTGCCGATCTGAACAAGCAACTCGACTCCATCGCCGATGAGTACGGCGAGGCGCTGGCCGACAAGCCCGTCACCGTCATCAACTCCTCCATGGACAAAATCTGGGTCAGCACCAGCAAGTCCCTCGTGTACGAGCGCCTGACGCAGGCCGGATTCGCCTACAACAAGACCTACACCGATAACCCGGAGCGCTACGTCACCGAGATCACCGCCGAGAACATCGCCGATCTCGCCGATCAGTCCGCCATCTTCTACCAGGTCGATCTTGAGGGCAAGCCGCTTCTCGGCACCGACGAGCTGCGCGCTCTGGAGTCCTACAAGCGCCTGCCCGCCGTCGAAGCAGGCAAGGAATACCCGGTCACCAGCGGCGTCATCTACACCTTCGAGGGTGCCGCCAAGCAGGTCGAGGACATCCGCGCAGCTGCGAAGGCACTCGCGGAAGCGAAGTAATTGGGTGATGGGAGGTCGCATGGAAGCGATGCACCTCCCTTAATCCCCAGGTGCAGGGTTTGTTCACGAAGTTAATGGCTTCTAGCCATGGTGCCGTGTGCAAACCCTGCACATTTCATAGACCTATGGGCCCGACCAACTTCTACCTTTCTGGGCTTCCACTCGCACCCCACCAACATTCCCCGAGGAGACACGCAATGGCGTCACGCCGAAACAAGAGCTACCCGATCGTCATCCGTGACCTGGAGGTCATTGAGGCATTCAACGTCACCCCGCTCATGCGGAGGATCGTGGTGTCCGGCGAACAACTCGCCCCGTTCGTCAACAACGGTATTGAGGTGGGGCCCTTCCTCACCGAGAATGCGGATGACCATGTGAAGGTCGTGGTCGGGAAACCCGGCGTTGATTTCCCCGTGCCGGGGCAGCAGGACGGACACCTCGATTGGTCGCGCGAAGCACTGGATCGTGCGCGCGACTACACCCCGCGGCGCTTTGACCCCGAAACTGGACGTCTTGAGCTCGACTTCGTGCGCCACAAGGGCGGCGTCGCCTCCACCTGGGCGGACGAGGTTCAGCCCGGTGAGCGCGTGCTCATCGCCGGGCCGCGCGGAACCACCGTGCTCCCCGAGGACATCGACTGGTACCTCATGGTGGGCGACGAAACCGCACTGCCCGCCATCGCCCGCCGGATTGAAGAGCTTCCCGCAGGCACTCCGGTAACCGCCATTGTCACGGTGCCGAACGCTGGTGAGGAGCAAACCTTCGAACACCAGACCGATCTTCACATCACCTGGATTCATCGCGACCGCGCACCGCGCGGCGAGGCCTGGGACGTGCGCGTCATGGAGGCCCTCGAACAGGCCCCGTGGCACGAAGGAACCGTGTACGCGTGGGCCGCAGGCGAAGCCGGGATGCTCCGTCCGATCCGCCGCTGGCTCAAGGAGGTCAAGCAGGTCCCGCGCACTCACACGGATATCGCCGGATACTGGCGTCAGGGAGCCTCGCAGTCCGAGATGGGCGAGGCCGCACACAGCCTCGATCATGCCGTCTCGCTGGCGCTGCCCTACGCGGCACGAGTGGCCGTGAGCTTGGATCTGGCCGAACACGTGGCCGACGGACGCAACACCATCCCCGCCCTCGCCGAGGCTGCGGGCGCTACCGTGGCTGGCGTGCGCAAGATCGTCAAGCTGCTCACCTTCCCCGGATTGTTCGAACTGGGCGCTGACGATTCCGTCAAACTTGGCAAGCTCGGACACATCCTCACCGAAGACTTCGCCCACGCCCATCTCGATCGCCGCAGCGGCTACGCCCGCCTCGACGACGCCTGGCCCGGGCTCTACCACGCGGTCACCACCGGCGAATCCGGCTATGAGCATGCGGTGGGAGAATCCTTGTGGGACACGCTTGGGGCGGATGCCCAGCTCGGCGAATCCTTCGATTTCACACTGAGCCAGTGGTCGGGAATCTGGTGCCGCGAAGTGGCATCCGCGCTGGCGCTCACCACCGAGCACGTGGTGGACGTGGGCGGCGGAACTGGCGAACTTTTGGGCAATCTTCTCGAAAGCGCCGCCGGGGTGCGTGGCACGCTGGTGGAGCTTCCTTCTTCTGCGGCGCGAGCCGAGAAGCAATTGGGCGAACGAGGATTGGGCGGACGCTTCGACGTTGCACCCCAGAGCTTCTTCGAAGCTTTGCCGAGTGGCGGCGACATCTACGTCCTCGCTCAGGTACTGCACAACTGGCCGGACGCCGAAGCACGCCTCATCCTCTCGCGGGTGGCGGAAGCTGTTGGGGCCGGTCGAGTCATCATCGTCGAGCGGGTCTCCGGAGCCGATGCGCACGACCACGATGCGGAACTTGATCTCCTCATGTTCGCCACCTTCGGTGGCGGCGAACGAACCCTCGCCGAATATGCCGCTTTGGCGTCGGAGGTGGGCCTGGAGATTCGCGCCACCAAGCCCCTCGTCAGCGACCTCCACCTCATTGAGCTGGGCCGCGCAACCGAGGCAGCAAACAAGTAACACGGCGTGAGCAAGTAACAAGCAGCAAGTAGCGCGCAGCGGCCAGTTTCCGAACGATCGGAACTGGCCGCTGTTTGTTCTTCGGGCCCAGAGATCACGCCATTGAATTTCAACTTCGTCAGCGTGCCCTATGTGTACGTATTACACACATAGGGTCTTCTCACCAAGTTGAAACTTTGCCTGCCTTCCGAAAAAGTTCTTCTGCCTTCCGAATCCTAAGAGTGCAGAACTCACGATGTTCCTATAGCCTCTATATAAACCACGACGAGAGGGGCCCTCATGGGAATCAAGGAGCAGAATGCCCACATGCTGGCGGGCAACTGGTACGACGACCTCACCACCGAGCGCATCGACGCACGCGAAGAAGCCGTCCACCGCACGAACGCCTACAACGCCAGTTATGGCAAGCCTGCCGCCGAGCGCGAGAAACTGCTCGCGGCACTCCTCGGTCACGCTGGAAAGGGCGCATTCTTCGAGCCCAGCTTCCGCTGCGAGTTCGGCTTCAACATCTCGGTGGGCGACGGCTTCTACGCCAACTTCGACTGCGTCATGCTCGACGGCGGCGGTATCACCATCGGCAACAACGTGCTGTTTGGCCCGCGTGTCAGCGTCTACACCACCAACCACGCTCTCGATCCGTTCGACCGTGCCCTCGGCGCCTGCATCGCCAAGCCTGTCACCATCGGGGACAACGTCTGGGTTGGCGGCGGCGTCACCATCAATCCCGGCGTGACGATCGGCGCAGGAAGCGTTATCGGTTCGGGCAGCATCGTCACCAAGGATGTCCCACCGAATACCATCGCCGCCGGTGTGCCCGCGCGTATTCTCCGCGAGATCACTCCGGAGGACCGAGTGGTCGCCGACTGGCGCGGCCTCTAAACATCCCCATGCAAATAACCCACCTGAGGGGTTCGCTGTGCATATGTACGCACAGCGAACCCCTCACGTCGATCAAATACAGCCATTACTTTCCAATGACCCATCAATGAGTCACTCAGAAGCTGATTCAGTCCTTTATCCGCCAGACTCTCGGCGACCAAGGCAACTAGACTCATCACATGGCACAGCCCGCACACTTCATGGAGGCCGGAAAAGTCCTCGAAGATCTCCTTCATCAGCGCCTCACAGATGAGACATCACCCGAAGAGGTATTCTCTGCTGCCTTCGATGCATTTCGAGAGTTCGCAAACATTCCCTTTTCGGGAACCGCTCCGCTTGACGAAGACGGGGATGCGATTCTCATCGAATACGGCACCTACAGTTTCCGGGGCCAACCAGAGTTCTCCATTGATCTGACGCGCCAGTTCATCGAGTCAGGCGACGACGGCGAAATGTATCAGCTCCACTGCTCACTGTACTGGGAGCCAAGCGAAATCACGGAAGCCCTCGGCTCGGACAGTCTGCGGTCAATGGAGCAAGAACTTCCTGACTTCTTCAGTAGTGTGTCTGAACTACCAGGGTTGACTTGGGCATTCAATACAAAGCAGATGGCAACGGGGATTGAACTCTCATTCGAAGAGGTGTGAGTCCACGATTGCCGAGAACGAGCTGCAGCAACCGGATACGTACACAGACATCAAAATGCGTGCACGCCCCGCTCGGCGGATCATAGCAAGTCACGGTGGAGGTTGAATGACGGGCAATAACCGAGCAATAAACGTGGCTCACTACAAGCATCAAGCAACGCTTCAACCCCCACCGGGGTTCAACAGGCTCGTTAATGCAAGCATCGGTCCGGACGGCCTGCCAGCTGCTATATGGAGCAACTCCTCTTTTGAAACCGAGATCTCAGCCTTGACGAACAAGGCAAACATGGGCGACTTGGAGCCAAGTGCGGTCACCTCACTCATACCCTCCATCCCACAGCACGCCCTTGTCCGCCACAATCAGGATGGTTCTCCCCGTCAAACCGTCATCATTCCCTGCCTCGGAGAAAACCTCATCCAACCCATGCCGGATGATGGATTCCTCGTCGCCTTCCCCCGTTCATACCTGAAGAACGGAGAGTACGAATACAATGCCCTTCTCATCGACTCGTCCGGAAAGGTCGTTCACACTGGAGCAATCGGGGACGCGATCGCACATCTCATGACAGATTCCGTCGGCAACATTTGGGTGGGTTATTACGACGAAGGCGTGTTCGGGCGAAGCATCGCCAGCGCAGGCATCATCAAGTGGTCGCCACGCCTTGAACCCATTTGGGAGTTCGACCAGAGCGGCGACTACCAAATCGATGACTGCTACACACTCAACGTTACGGATGACACCGTCACAGCCTGCCCTTACCGCAGCTTCCCGATCCTGGCAATCAACAACGGACAGGCCCGTATCCATCCCACGCAGGGTCCGAGTGGCCCACATGGCCTCCTCGTCCACAACGAAACCGCAGCGATCATCGGCGCTTACGGCAACTACGGTTCGATGTGGATTGGCCCTCTCATCGAATTCACCGATCCCGTTGAATGGCACCTACTCTTGCCGGACGGATCCACGCCATCAGAACGGCCGATTTGCCGCGGGAGCAAATCAAACCTGTTCGTGCAGGATCAGTGGTTCATCTTCGACCTCACGGACATCGCCTCACCGCAAGGTACGTGAGCGCCACGGCATCCGGGCCGGATACCACTCGAGTGAATCGGCACTTGCGAGGCCATCCAGCACCACGACCGACTCACTGAAAAGATGCCACTCATCGCGCGAATAGGCGTCAGCTGCAATCAGGAGTGTTGACGACGCCTCGCCATGAAGCAAAACCTCACTAATCAGTCCCGGAGCCCGCATACCCTCGAGCACCGTATCCACTACGACCTCAACCATGTTGATATACCCCGTGACTATCGGTATGGCCCGACGCGGACGCCGAGAACCTTCGACAGTTGTACACAACACCCTCGGAGGCAAACCCGAGGTGGAACTCTGAACGAACGACAGACCGAAAAATGCGTCATCCTGATAGGTCTCTATGACGGATTCGTAGTCACGTCCCTTTCCGCGTATCCAATCAAAGGGAGTTCGCGGATCGGATGGTATCGCCCACTCGATCGGCCCCTCATGGTCGTACTCAATCGCCCACTCCTCCCCCTCCCATGAATCGATCTCGCAGGACGCCAAGAGCAGTGCCGCTGAAACGTTCCTCGTTAGCCACCCGTTCCCGTCCACGATCCCAGCCGACATCATCAGGTCCGCAATCGCCTCCTGCGTCATCATCTCCAGTTCTCCCCGCGGCGGGAGTTTCCCCGTTCCACGAGTTGCAGAGAACACTGGGAAGCAGCCTCCATCCTCCCGACGAACAGACCAGATGCTCCTTCCGTCAGCATCCTCCAAGTTCCAGCCGTGGCTGACAGCCACCATGTCCACGAACTTACCCGCCTGCGGGGGTGAAGCTCAGGGGGTTTGCTCGCAGCAGGTTGCGTGCCTGTTCGATTGCTCCATGGACGACGACGTCGCCGCCCAACCGGCTCGCAACAATCTCCGGTACCGGCGGGTAGTGCTTGCCGATTACCTGTTCGCGGGCCGCCTGGATGACGGGCTCGGCAGCATCCGCGAGCGCACCAGCGATGACGACCTTGCTGACGTCGAGAAGCGTGCCCACGACGAGAGCAACCGTGGCGAGCCGTTGTCCGAGACGTTCGATGATCTCTTGGGCGCGAGGATCTCCGTGGGTGGCCGCTTCGAAAACCCACTCGGCACCGATGCGGCCGTCCTCGGGAAGCGGGAAGAACGGGCCGTTGTGCTCTCTCGGCGTGCCGTCCTGGTCGAGCTCAAGATCTCCGCTCACACCGCGACCGGCCGCCGAATCACGGCCCGCCACCATTTCCTGGGCCCACTGGCGCGCCAGTGCGCCGAAGCCGTAGGACGATCCCGCATCCCCGATAAGGTCAAGTGCGCGCAGCTCACCCGCGCCGCCGCGAGCGCCGCGCAACAGCCGCCCATCCACGATGAGTCCCGCTCCAAGACGCTCACCGGAAAGAAGCGTGGCCACATTGCCGCTCACGCTCTCGCGACCGCTCTCCTCCTCGTGACCGTTCACATCCTCATGATCACCCACGCCCTCGTGACCACCCACATCGCCACCGCGACCACTTCCGCCGTCACTATCGGAGCCGCCGTCATCAGTGGCGCTGACGCCGTCGTCGTCCTCTTTCAGAATCCAGGAATATTCGGCAATCGCGGCGAGGTTGGCGTCATTTTCCACAACAACGCGACCCGGCAGCACGTCGGTAAAACCGGGGTTCATGGCGGCCCAGAAACCCTTGTCGCCGGTGGGGGAATGGCCGTTGACGTCAACCGGGGCGGGCACGCCCACCACGCTGAGCAGGACATCTTCGGGGCGCGCACCAATCTCGTCGAGGAGTTCCGCGACCAACGTGGCAGCGACAGCACGCCGTTGTCTGGCAACTTCTTGCGGATCCCAATTCGCCTCCCAGCGTTCCGCATCAGAACCGGCAGCGCCAGAATCACCAGAACCCGAACCACCAGCACCCGCAACACCGGAACCACCAGTCACGATCCTGGCGTCAAGAACCACCTGCCGCACCACTCGGCGTTCGCCACGTAGATCCGTGACTGCCGCGCGCATGCGATGCTCGCCGGCGTCGAGGCCCACTAACAACCCCGCTGCACTCGGAACCCGGTAGAGCTTGGCGGGCCGCCCGCCGCGAACCGTGGGAACCGGCCCCGGTTCGGACCGTTCCCGCAACCACCCCTGCTCCACTAAGTCGGAGAACACGCCGAGCACCGTAGCGCGGGTCAAACCGGTGATCTCCATGATCTCGCCGGCGGTGATTTGGTCGGCGTCGAGGGCATGGCGGAGGACCGCTTCGCAGTTGAGCAGTCGCATCATGCGGGGTGAGTTGGCGGGGAGATCAGACACGCTTGTCACTTTACCTTGAGGGCATAGACGCGCGCCGGAAAGGTAGTTAGTATGGACTCTAAAGCAACACCCCCGTTGCTCCATCACACTACTTTGGACAGGACAGGCAGTGACCTCTTTCGCCGTGCAGGACGCGAACTCGCGTCCCGATCATCTTCTCGTCGAGGACGCCGATTGGTGGCGTCAGGCAGTGGTTTACCAGATCTACCCCCGCTCCTTTGCCGACGCTAATGGAGACGGCATCGGCGATCTGCAGGGCATCATTTCCCGCATCGATTACCTCGCAGACCTCGGCATTGACGCCGTGTGGCTGAGCCCGTTCTACCCCTCCCAGCTCGCTGACGGCGGCTACGACGTGGACGATTACCGCGACGTGGACCCCCGCATCGGCACTCTCGACGAGTTCGACGAGATGGTCGCCAAGCTACACGCCAAGAACATCAAGGTGGTTGTGGACATCGTCCCGAACCACACCTCTGACCAGCACGTATGGTTCAAGGCAGCCGTAGCGGCAGGCAAGGGTTCCCCCGAGCGCGACCGCTACATCTTCCGCGACGGCCTCGGCGAGAACGGCGAACTGCCCCCGGCGGACTGGAAGTCCACCTTCGGCGGCCCGGGCTGGACCCAGGTCACCGAACCCGACGGCACCCCCGGCCAGTGGTACTGCCACTACTTCACCCGCGAGCAGCCGGATCTCAACTGGAACAACCGCGAGGTGCACGAGGATTTCCTCACCACCCTGCGCTTCTGGTCCGATCGTGGCGTCGCCGGCTTCCGCATTGACGTGGCCCACGGCCTCGCCAAGGATCTCCCCGAGGTGCTGCCCACCGAGGCTGAGATGGACGCCATGCCCAAGGACGGCAACCACCCGATGTGGGATCGCGACGACGTCCAGGACATCTACGCCGAGTGGCGCGCCG
This sequence comes from Ancrocorticia sp., assembly GCA_047602305.1. GTDB lineage: Bacteria > Actinomycetota > Actinomycetes > Actinomycetales > Actinomycetaceae > Ancrocorticia. Next base: position 2,948,942 of record JASGHO010000001.1, on the reverse strand, counting down.
TGTTCAACGAGTACACCCCGGCCCGCACCGCCGTGGCCGAAGCGTGGGTTCACTCCGATCGCATCCCGCTCTACGCCAGCCAGAACAGCCTCGGCCAGGCCTTCAACTTCGACCTGCTCAAGGCCAACTTCGACGCCGGCGAGTACAAGAAGATCATCTCCCACAACCTGGAGCTTTCTTCGCGTTCCGGTTCGTCGAGCACCTGGGTGTTCTCCAATCACGACGTCGTCCGTCACCCCACCCGCTACGGCCTGCCCAAGGCCGCTCATGACAGCGATGAGATCATGAACGTCCCCGGCCCGGAGCAGGATTGGCTGCTCAGCGGCGGTGCCACGCCCGAACTCGACCGCGACGCCGGCATTCAGCGCGCCCTCGCCGCCACCCTGTTCATGCTCGCCCTGCCCGGTTCGTCCTACCTGTACCAGGGCGAGGAGCTCGGCCTGCACGAAGTGGTCGAGATCGAGCCGAACGAGCGCCAGGATCCCACCTTCTTCCGCCACAACGGCGACGTCATCGGCCGCGACGGCTGCCGCGTTCCGCTGCCCTGGACGAGCGAGGGCCCGGCCTACGGCTTCAGCGAGAAGGTTTCGCACCTTCCCCAGCCCGATTGGTTCGCCAAGGTGTCCGCCTCCGAGCAGGAAGGCGATCTCGAGTCGCCGCTCAACCTCTACAAGCGCGCACTTCATCTGCGCCGCGAGTTGCAGGCTCCTGAGCAGCTGGAATGGCTGGAGGACATCTCCAACGACGACGTCCTGGCCTTCGTTCGTCCGAACGGCTGGCTCGTTGTCACCAACTTTGGTTCGGAGCCCGTTGAGCTTCCGGCTGGCGAGGTGCTGCTGAGCAGCGGCCCGGTGGCCGATGGCCAGCTGCCCGGCGCCACCACCGTCTGGATGCGCGCGGCGAAGTAACCGCGGCGAAGTAAGGTCGACGGTGGCGACGACGAACCAAGGCTCGCCTATGTGAGTCCACCGCTCGATGCCGCTAGTGTCTGAGGGGGTCCGGAGTGAAAGCTCCGGACCCCCTCGTGCTATTCGGCCGAGTAGCGCGGATCGATCCAACGAGAATCAGGTCCTCGAGGCCCGTCTGGATTCATCCAAGTAGCGCGGATCGACTATACGACCGAGTCACGCGTTTGATCCGGGCAAACGAATAAGCTGTGTAGAGTTCCCGTGTCCCCGACCTTCAGCTCCCCGCACCGGTCCCCAGCTTCAGCACCTACCACCCACTGCATTCAGCACACCCAGCCCCGGCTTCAGCCCGCACACCCCACCCCTCGCATTCAGCACCCCCAGTCCCCGGCTTCAGCCCGCACACCCACCCCGCACCAAGGAGAATCCAGTGCCCACCCTTCTTCCTTACGAAGATCCCACCCTCCCGATCAAGGATCGCGTTGACGATCTCCTCGCCCGTATGAGCGTTGAAGAGAAGGTCGGGCAGATGCTTCAGCTCGATGCTCGCGACAGCCTGGAGGATCATGTGCTGCGCCGCCTCGTCGGTTCGATTTTGCACACCTCTCCCGCGGACGTCATCCGCGCCCACGACCTCACCGATGAGACTCGACTGCGCATCCCCCTCCTCGTCGCCGACGACTGCATCCACGGCCACAGCTTCTGGGAGGGCGCCACCATCTTCCCCACCCAGCTGGGCATGGCCGCCTCCTGGGACCGCGAGCTGATCGAGAAAGTCGGCCGCGTCACCGCCGTGGAAGTGGCCGCCACCGGCATCCACTGGACCTTCTCCCCCGTCCTGTGTATCGCCCGCGACCTGCGCTGGGGCCGCGTCGGCGAGACCTTCGGCGAGGATCCCTATTTGATTGGCGAGTTCGCCACCGCCATGATGCGCGGCTACCAGGGCGAGGGCCTCACCGATCGCACCGCGATCTTGGCGACGGCGAAGCACTTCGCCGGCTACTCCGAAACCCAGGGCGGACGCGACGCCTCCGAAGCGGACATCTCCCACCGCAAGCTTCGCTCCTGGTTCCTGCCCCCGTTCGAGAAGATCGCCCACGAAGGCGTGGGCACCTTCATGCTCGGCTACCAAACCACCGACGGCGTCCCCATTGTTCTCAACGACTGGCTCCTCACCGACGTGCTCCGCGGCGAATGGGGCTACGAGGGCGTGCTCATCACCGACTGGGACAACGTGGGCCGCATGGTGTGGGAACAGCAGATCCAGCCGGACATCACCCACGCGGCAGTGGCCGCTGTGCGCGCCGGCAACGAAATGATCATGACCACCCCCACCTTCTTCGAGGGCACCCTCGACGCCATCGCGAAGGGCATGATGGACGAGTCCGAGCTGGACAACGCGGTGCGCCACATCCTCACCACCAAGTTCGAACTCGGCCTGTTCGAGGATCGCCGCCGCCCCGCCACCGACCCCGCGCTTCTCGCCCACAGCATCGGCACCCCCGAGCACCGCGCCGTCAACCTGGACGTCACCCGCCGCTCCATTGTTCTTCTCGAGAACGACGGCGTCCTCCCCCTCGCCTCCAAGACGAAGCGGGTCGCTGTGGTCGGTCCCCTTGCAGATGACGCCCAGGCTCAGCTGGGCGACTGGGCTGGGTCCTCCGGTCAGGTCAACTGGATGCTGGATGGCCAACCGCGCGACATGATCACCACCGTGCTCGATGGCCTGCGCGCACAGGTACCCGAGGGCTGGGAGGTGACGTACTCGAAGGGCGCGGATATCGTCTGCCTCATCCCAGATCCGGAAGGCGACACCTGGCCCGACGGCCAGCCACGCTGGCCCATCGCCATCCCCGTTGATCCTGACGAGGAGATGATCGCCCAGGCGGTGGCGGATGCGCAGGCGGCGGACGTCGTCGTCGCTGTTGTTGGTGACCATATCGAAGTGGTTGGCGAGGCGCGCTCCACCGCGACCCTCGAACTGCTCGGCGGCCAAGTGGCCCTGCTCGATGCCCTCGCAGCCACCGGAAAGCCGCTGGTCATCGTGCTCATGGCGTCGAAGCCGCTGGTGCTGCCCGAATCCGCGCGCGGCGCCGCAGCGTTGCTGTGGGCGGCCAACCCGGGAATGGAAGGCGGCACAGCCATCGCCGAGATCCTCCTCGGCGCAACGGAGCCCAGCGGACGCCTCCCGATTTCATTCGCGGTGCACGTGGGGCAGCAGCCCACCTACTACAACCAGATCCGCGGCCAGCACGGGCGCAGGTACGCCGACCTCACCCAGGTCCCGGCCTACTCGTTCGGCTACGGACTGTCCTACACCACGGTGGAGTACTCGGACGCGGGCGTGGCGGAATCACAGTTGCCGCAGGACGGCACGATCCGCGGCCACGTGACGGTGACGAACACCGGGGAGCGCCCCACCATCGAAACCGTGCAGGCCTACATTTCGGACCTCGTCACCTCCGTGTCCTGGACGGACAAGGAGCTCAAAGCCTACAAGCAGGTGTCACTCGCGCCCGGCGAGTCGGCGAGGGTTGAGATCGAGATTCCCGTCTCCGACTGCACCATCGTGGACGCCCGCGAGCAGCGCGTGGTGGAACCCGGGAAGTTCCATCTGTTGCTCGGCAGTTCGTCGCGGGCAGAAGACCTGCTCATCGTGCCGTTCGAGGTGGCGTAGCAGCGGACTTGCCGCATAGCTGGGCGAGATCCGCCGAAATCCGCCGAGATCTGCCCTTAGCGTTCCATATCGCCCTTATAAGGGCGATACCCAGCGCTAACGGCAGATGTCGATGAATCACTCGCCAGCCAACGCTCCCCCAGGAGGCGCGCCAGCAGCAGTCCGGCCTTGACGGCCTCGGCAATGACCAGCGCCCAGAAGACCCCGCGCACGCCCATCTCCCACTGCGCAATAAAGAGCCACGAGACCGGCAACAGCACCACCACACTGGCAAACAGCGACATCCCCATGGGGATCAGCACATCACCCGCGGAGCGCAGCGCGCCAAAAAGCGTCGCACTCATCGCGGAGAGCGGGAGCAGCAACGCGCTGATCAACAAGGCGTCCCGCGCCTGTTCCAGGACGTCGTTATTCACGCCGAAGATTGACAGCGCGGCGTCCGCGAAGAACCACAGCGCAAGGGCCAGAACCGCCGAAGCAACCGCCGTCCAGACCATCGCGCGCACGGTTTGACGCCGTGCGCGCGCCCGCGCCCCACCACCGACGTCCCACCCGACAATGGTCTCGTTCCCCTGCGCCAACGCAAGAATCACGCCGGTGACCAGCGCCGTTAGGGTCAGCGTGTAGGAGCGCGCGTTGATGGCGTCGGTGCCCAGCACATTGATGAGCGACACCGTAAACACGATCACCAGGTTGTACGCCCCGTTCTCAATAACCGTGGGGATCGAGAGCCGCACCATCGACCCAACACCGCCACGTCCTCTGGCCCAGTCAACGGAGGCGGCCGGGACGTCGTCGTCGACCAACTTTCCGAAGAAACGAGCACCGGTGCGGCTACGAATCAGCAGGGCCAGAACGAGTACGCCCGCGCCGCGCACGAGCAGTGTGGGCAGCGCGGCGCCGACCGCGCCCAGTTCCATCACCTGGAGGAAGAAGAACAGGAGCAGGACGTCGAAAACGTTGACGATAATTCCGAGCAGCAGCAGCGCCGGCGTTCGTCCGTAGGCGCGCAGCACCGCCGACGCCGTCACGATATACGCGTTGAAAGCGAGCCCGGCCGCGACCACCCAGAGGTAGGCGAGGGCGTCGGAGTAGATCTCGTCCGGAGTGTTCACCAGGCGCAGCAGCATCGGCGCAAACGCCGCGATAAAAGCGGCAATCCCCAGCCCGAGGATGCTGGCCGCCCGCAGCGCAATCACCGACGACCGCCGCGCCGCCGCGAACGAGCCCGCACCAAGCAACTGCGCGATCACGACGAGCGCGCCGATACTGAACACGACGGAAATGTCGTACATGACGCCCAAAATCTGATTCGACGTGGACACCGCCGCGTTCAGCTCCGGCGACGCCATACTCAGCAACATGACGTTCCCCAACGTCGCGAGCAGTGTCAATACCGTGACCACAAGCAGCGGCCAACTCAGGCGCAGCAGGCCCTTGCGCACAAAGGGCATGGGTTCGCCGGTTGTGGATTCGCCGGGACGGGCACCGGTTGTAGATGGGCCGGCTGGACTTCCGGTTGCGAGGGGTTCGGCTCCGGTGATGCGTGCGTCAGACATGTTCCTCCCAAGGGTTAGGGTCACCTAACTATAAGGGAGTTGGTCGAGTTTGGGGAGACCCGTTCATGACGGGTCACGAAGCTGGGCATCTCCCCTCTTCCCGAAGAACGACGACGGCGTCGCGGCGGTTAGTACGTCGGTCAGTACGTCGGTCAGCGCTTCCGTTGGCCGCCGAATCCGTCGATCGCGGTGAGCACCGCGTCAAAAGCGGGATCGACAGGGTCGATCAATTCGTAATGCCCGACGCCGTCGAGCCGGATATGGCTTACCTGCGATCCTGCCGCGGTGGCCTTCGCCAGATACGATTCGCTGATCTCGAAGGGCACTTCGTCGTCGGCGATGCCGTGGATCAAAATCACCGGGGCGGACGGCGGCAGCCGGACGGCGGGGTCGGCGTCCGCGTAGCGTTCAGGCACCTCATCGGGGGAACCACCGAGGAAGTCGAACACCGCGCCGTTGCCCAGATTGCGTTCGGCGGCCAGCCCGAGGTCCACGCAACCGCCGAGCACCACCACACCGGCGAACCCCTCGCATTCGTCCAGTGCCCACAACGCCAGCTGACCTCCGGCGGAATGGCCCACCAGAACCCGCGGGGCCGGAAACCGTGGATCGGCCGCGATGGCTGCCAAGCCTTCCCGCACATCGTGCAAGGTACCCGGGTAGGCTCCGCCCGGCATGCCTACCCGCCGATACTCGAGGACGGCTGTCGGATGGCCAGTCTCGGCAAATCGCCGAGCCTGATCAGTGGCATGGCTCCGGTCCCAGATGCCGCGCCAGAAGCCGCCGTGGATGACGACGACCGTCGGCGGGGGCGCCCCAGTTGGCGAGGAGTCCTCAATGGGTAATGGGGAATCCATCTCGGTTGGCGGGGGCGCCCCTGTTGGCGGGAAGTCCGCATCGGGTAACCAGACATCGTAGACCTGTGCCGGATCTGGTCCGTAAGCGACGTTCAACTCGTTTCGTGCAGTCTCCACGTCACAGTGCCTCCAACACCAGACTGGTGCTTGACGATCCCAGATCGGGGTCCGATCCGATCTTGTCATTGAGGAAATCACGCAGGTCAGCGGTACTCTTGCAGATCACGTTAACAACCAGATCGCGATCGCCACCCACAACGAAAACCTGCTGAACCTGTGGTTCCATGCGCAGGCGGCGGGCGACGGCCAACATCTTGGTGCGGGCATGCGCCTGCACCTGCAAGAAGAGAAGCGCCTGAATACCGAAACCGAGCAGCGAGAGATCGAGGTCGGCGTGATAGCCCTTGATCACGCCGAGATCTTCCAAGCGACGTACTCTAGCCAGCGCTGTCGAGGGAGCCACCCCGGCCTTGCTGGCGAGCATATTATTGGGGCGGCGGCCATCTTCGGAGAGCTGCTGCAAGAGCGAGATGTCCACTGAATCCAGTCGAAGATTGTTCGTTTCAATTTGGCGAATCTCCAATAATTCGAAATCAAATCCGGACATGTTCGCCTCCATTGGGTTAATATTCGGCAATCCTAGCAGTTTCGCCGTTGATCATGCAGGATGCTGCCATTCGCCAGGAACTGGGTCTGATGCGCCGTCGCATTCACGTCCGGGTCCGCTTGTAGGTCCAGATCCGGGACTAGGTCCACGCCCGGGCCGATAGCCAGATCCGCGTCCAGGTTCATCGATTCGAAGGGACATGTGATGAACACTCTCACCACGCGCGACGACTGCATCCGCGCAGATCAACACGATCCGCTGGCAGGATTCCGCAGCCGCTTTGCTCTCCCCGAAGGCGTCATCTACTTGGATGGCAACTCACTTGGCCCGATGCCGGTGACTGCATCAAGCCGGGCAGCCGAGGTCATCACCGAGGAATGGGGCACCGAGCTGATCCGTGCGTGGAATACGCGGGGCTGGTTCGATCTGCCTGCCAAGCTGGGAGATATGGTCTCTCCGCTGATCGGCGGCCAGGCTGGCGAGACTGTGGTCACCGACAGCACGTCGGTCAATCTCTTCAAGGCCGTCGCCGCCGCGCTGACCATCCAAGAAGCGGATCGTCCCGGGCGCCGGGTCATCATCTCCGAGCGGGAGAACTTCCCGACCGACCTCTACATCCTTCAAGGGCTGTCCACCTTCATCGATCGCGGCTACGAGATCAAGCTGATCGACGACGACCAGGTACACCTTGACGACCTTCTGGACGAGTCCGTCGCGCTAGTGGCGCTCTCCCACGTCAACTACCGCACAGGACTACTCCGCGACATGGCGGAAGTTACCGCTCGAGCCCACAACGCGGGCGCGCTCGTCATCTGGGATCTCTGCCATACCGCGGGGGCATTGCCCATCGAGCTGTCGGCTTGTGGAGTCGACTTCGCCGTCGGCTGTACCTACAAGTACCTGAACGCGGGTCCCGGCGCACCGGCATTCATCTGGGTCAGCGAGCAGCACCAAAACAGGTTCTGGCAACCACTTTCAGGCTGGTGGGGGCACAATGCTCCCTTCGACATGTCTCCGGAATACGCCCCGGCCACCGGCATTGGCCGCTACCTGTGCGGCACCCAGTCCGTCACCGCCCTGGCCATCGCCGAATGCGGTCTGGACATCGCGGCCGCGGCGGATCTCGGCGAGATCCGCCGCAAGTCGCTGGCACTGGGCGACCTCCTCATCGACCTGGTGGAAACCAAGTGCGCCGGTCACCCGCTGACGCTGGTCACTCCGCGCGAGCACGAGCGTCGCGGCAGCCATATCAGCTTCCTGCACCCCGAGGGCTATGCGGTGGTCCAGGCGCTTATCGCGCGCGGCGTCGTCGGCGATTATCGGGAACCCGAGGTGATCCGGCTCGGACTCACCCCGCTTTACCTAGGTTTCACAGATATCTGGGATGCTGTTGAAATCCTCGCCGACATTCTCGATACTCGCGCCTGGGACACCCAGGAATTCCGAACTCGCGGCGCGGTCACGTAGCGCGGCGCGGCTAGACAATTGATTCCTTGGGGTGTCTCGAGAAGTTGATGCATATTGCCGGGTATATGTCACCGGCATGCCACATATGGCACGCCCGTAACATATACCCGGACTTTTGCATCGACTAGTGCGCGAACCCTGATCTCACTACCCTCCGCAACACCCCAAACCAACATCCCACAGCACACCGAGCAATCAATCATCCAGTAGCCACCGAGGAACGACGCCGTCGCCCCAACCAACCGGCGCAGTCACCTCACTTCCACACTTCCGCCCACCCAGATACCAAGGGAACAGCATGAGCAGCTTCGACAAGATCCAACAGCGAGAGCAAGGCCTAAGCAAGGCGTTGACCTCTCGGCAGATCAGCATGATCGCGCTCGGCGGCGCTATCGGAACCGGGCTTTTTCTCGGGTCCAAGTTCGCGATCAGTTACGCCGGGCCGAGCGTCATCATCAGTTACGCCATCGGTGCGGTGATTGCGCTGCTGCTGATGGCGGCGCTGGCCGAGATGACCATTCAGCACCCGACCTCCGGATCGTTCGGCGCCTACGCGGAGCACTACATCGGTCCGATGGCGGGTTTCCTCGTCCGTGTCTCGTACTGGTCGTGCATCGTGCTGGCGGTGGGTACCGAGGTGACCGCCATCGGCACCTACATGAAATTCTGGTTGCCCGGCGTGCCCGGCCTGGTGTGGATTCTCGGCTTCTCTGCCGCCCTGATCGGCGTCAACATGTTCAATGTGCACGCCTTCGGCACGCTGGAATACTGGCTGTCGTCGATCAAGATCTTCGCGATCATCGCCTTTATCATCATGACCGCGGTGGCCGTCTTCGGCAATTTCAGCCCCGACTTCGGCTTCCACAACTACACCGCCGACGGCGGCTTCATGCCCAACGGGCTGTGGGGCACCTGGGTGGCGGTGATCGTGTCGATCTTCAGCTACCTCAGCATTGAGATGATCGCTGTTGCAGCAGGCGAGGCCGAAGACCCGGAGAAGGCCACCAAGTCCGCCTTCCGCACCGTGATTCTGCGCCTCTTCCTCTTCTATATCTGCACCCTTGCCCTGATTATGGCCATCGCCCCGGTGACCGAAATCCTCGCGGGCGGCAGCCCCTTCGTCACGGTGATGACGGTGCTCAACATCCCGTTCGCCGACTCCATCCTCAACTTCGTGGTGATTGTCGCCGCGTTGTCCGCCATGAACAGCCAGCTCTACACCTCAACGCGTATGGCCTTCAGCCTGGCACGCGGCGGGGACGCGCCGGCTTTCGTCGGTCGGGTCGCCAAGAACGGGGCTCCGGTGAATGCGCTGGTACTGTCCGCCGTGGGCATCGCGATCGCCACCATCGTCTATGTCATCAATCCGGAGCAGGCTTTCGTTGTCATGATGGCGATTTCGATGTTCGGGGCAATGTTCACCTGGATGATGATCTTCGTTTCGCACATCTTCTTCCGCCGCGCCCTGGCCAAGCAGGGCATCCCATTGAAGTACAAGCTGCGGTTCTACCCGGTCGGCACCTGGGCGGGCGCAATCTTGATGGCAGCGATCCTGCTGACTACCGCTTTCACCGACTCATCCTTCAACATGACGCTGGTCTTCGGCATCCCGTTCCTCGCCATCATCAGTATCTGGTACTGGTTCCGGGTGCGCCCACGCAAACTGGCCGAGTTGGCGGCTGAGGGTGCCGAGGGGTAAGTAGCTCGGTTTCCTGAACGGTCCGTTTCCACCGATTCTGCGCCATACCCAACCCGCGCAAGCGGGCTGAGTAGCTCGGTTTCCGGAGAGGTAACAGATCCCAAGATAGTCGACCTCAACGGCAGGTCCTGGACCGGTTACCTGTCTGAAGATCAGTTACCTCTCCAAAGAAGATACGACGACGGCGTCCGCGCCATCACTTCTTCGCCGCGCTTTCGGCGATATTCCGTTCTGGTTCACGAAGGAATAAGCCGCCTTCCGATGGTTACTCAGATTCTGCCAGAGCCTCGTTTGCCATCAATGTGAGGCAAGCCTGATCTTCGAGTACTTCAGCAAAACTAAGCGCCGCAGAGCAATAGAACTCTGATCGGTTCATTCCATGCCGTTCAGCCAATTAATCGAAGCGTTTGGACTCTCTGTCTGGCACCGATATTGCCATCTTCATGGACTCAAGCATGGCAATCGTTGTACCGCTATATCCACTGGATCGTTTTCTCTCATGTCATACGGCGATGTGACGTGTATATGATCAGATTGGTTGGCGGGTGGTGAGTTCGAAAGGCGATAGCTATGAGCGTTGCTGAGTACATGAAAAAGCACAATCTGAGCGAGGCTGACCTCGACGTCATGGCCACACCTTACGAGACCGGCGATTGGGAACCCGCAGAAGCCCCTGTTTACAGCGGATCTCACCTATCCGCAGTGGGTAAGAGATCATGCCAATAGGTTAAGGGCGTGATCTCTAATCGGTCACGGTTCTCATGAGGTCGATAACCGGTCCTCCCGGAACTTGCGCATACGCAGATTCGACCCCAAAATCCATTAACGTCGGCTCTCGCAGAATACTTGCACCGGCTTTCCGAGCTTGTTCCGTCGCCTGACGCACATCGTCGACTTCAACATGCAAAACGACCCCCTCAGCGAGGGCAGACGTTTCCTGCGATGGCCCATTGAGCCAAATAACGATCGATCCGGTGACAATTTCCGCGAATGTCCCATGGTCTTGCGACAACATCCAGCCAAATGCGTCACTCATCGCACGGGCAACGCTGGATGGATCCGCTACGACGAAAGTTACGGCATTGATGGTCAATTTGCCATCCCCTTTCAATCCGTGCGTGTGGTTTTCCCACACACAGCTTACCGATGATCGTCACCGCACTGCGGGAACTCATCACCGCCGCCGGCGACAACACCATCGACGGCGACCCCGGCGTGCAGCGCACATCGCGGTCAAGCGGCAACGCCAGATCGCGGAATCTGGGCGTCAAACCGGAGATCTCGTTGTTCAAACCAACGATATCTCCGGTGGAGCTAGGGGGATTCCGTGTCCGCTTCGCGTCCACACCGCTCACTCAGCCCTTCAGGGCTTCCCTCGCACTGACCCAGATCGAAAGCTCCCGCTTTCTCCTGCTGGGCCAGCCCTCACGGGTTCGAATCCCAACTTCAAGAAATGAAATCGGGCCCGGCTTTTGCCGGGCCCGATTTCATTTTGTGGAGCTAGGGGGATTCGAACCCCCGACCTTTTCATTGCGAACGAAACGCGCTACCAACTGCGCCATAGCCCCAGGACTCCAATAGCTTAGCACCATCAAAAACTCGTCGCATCTTGAGAGGGCATAGAAAAGGCGTGCGCCTCACCACTGAAGCGCACGCCCATCATCCAATTATGCAGATCGCCCCTAAGCTCGACGCCTATCAAGCAGCGCATCCAACGAACTGCCACCCAGCAGACCATCGACCTTGCCAGAGGAGTAACCGCTCTCGGCTTCGTCATCAAATCGCTCGCCAATTTCCTTCGGGCGATACGGAACCGCAGCCTCGGGCTCAGCCGGGGCCTCGTAAGGAGTGACAACACGGCGCTCGATCGCACGCGGCTTAGCGGTGTAGCTCGGAAGCTCAACCTCCGCGTCAACAGCACCATCCAGCTCGCCCGTGGACGCCGCAGAATAATCAGCACCGACAGCGTAGGGATCAGCAACAACGCGCTGCTCCACCACAGGTGCCACTACTTTCGGCGACGGCGCCGCCACAGCCTCAACCTTCTCTGGAGAGACTTCCACAGGCGCCAGGCCCGCAACAGGAGCTGCCGCGTCACCTGCCGCGTCATCAGCCTCAGTCTCGTCCGCAGAGAAGTCCCAGAACGCATCCTGGCTGACCCCACTTGCAGCATTCTCATCAGCAGCCGATGGAGCCGCGTACGTACGCTCCTCGCGAGTACGCTCCTCATGGGCACGCCCAGCGCCATTCGAGGAAATCACGTCAACGTTGATCGAGTCCTCAATGATCTCGGGTTCGAGCGACATCACGAGACCGGACCGCACCGGAACCTCCGATGACCCGCTCACTTCCGATGACCCACTCGCCTCCGCTGCCGCACCTCCCTCGGATGCGCCATTCGAGTCCGACCCATAGCCCGTCGGGCGCGGCCACTGCGCGTTGATCCTCATCTGCGAGGCCTGCTCAGCCTCACGGCCCAACAGCGCCTCGACACGAGCAGCGGCAGCGCGGTCAATTCCAGCGGCACGGTAATCAAAACCAGAAACCGACGCCTCGCCACCACTGACAGCCTCGCCAGCCTCACCAGCACCCACAGCACCAGCAGCCACATCACCGGCAACCGCTCCCGGACGAGCAGACTTCTCAGTCTCAGCCCGATCTTGCGGCCGCTTCACGCCTCGCGCCCCTCCGGCACCACCACGACCAGCAGCCCCTCCAGGACCGCGCGACTGCGTCATCCGCCCGGATCCCCGATTGGACTTCAACCGCTCATTGATCGTCTCGATGGTTTCTTCGTCCTGCGCCGTGGCGGTGGCCATCGCGTTGAGGATGTAGCCGAAGCCAGCAAGATAAACCACCGAAACGCCCGTGAAAACGCCCGCAGCAATAGCCGACAGCGACGTAATTCCCACAAGAACCCACAGCGTAATGCACAGCCCCACGAGCAGACCTGCCCCGAGCATGCCGCGCTGACGGTTGGCCTGACGCTTCGAAATGCGTGCACGCCGCCGAGCACGTTCCTTGGCTAGAGCGCGCACTTCGTTCGACCTAGCGGACTGTGCCGCCGCAGCCTTCTTGAACTGCGCCTTGTCGCTCTGGCTCATAATGACCTCCGGCTGGCGAAAAAATACCGTTCCATGCGGACCTTCTCGGTGCGCGATTGCTTGGTTCTGTCGAGATTCCGGAACCTCCAGAATCCGCAGGTTCTCAGCATACCGCTCCTCGATTCTCGCCTCCGCAAGAACCGCCCTACGCCGGTAGAGATATGGCACGACATAAGCCACGAGCAGTATCGCAGCCACACCGAGCGCTATCCCCTGAAAGTCCACATAACCAAGGTAGCGGGCCGTGTCCGCCATCACCTAGTAATGTCACCGTGTGTTGCCACACGTCTGGAACTTCCCATACTTTTGTCTAGGTCAAATTCCCGACGACGACGGCATCCGCCACCCCAGTATCCGTCACCTCACGGTGTCACCACCACACCTCGGCACCCAACGCAACGCCCAGAAACCCCACACTGTCACAAGAACCCACATGAAGCGGCCGAGCCGCCATAGAGCAGTCCCATAACCATCAACCGAACAGTCCACCAAGTTCAGCGCGTGACCTCTAAGCCTGGAAAACCAAACACTCCAGTTCGTCCCCGGGCGCTACCGTGGTTACCCCCTCGGGAATGATGGCCAGCCCGTCAGCACTCACCAGCCCGGACAACAGATTCTTGTCGCCTCTCGGAACCGGCGCACACGTGAACCCACGCTCACCGTCAGGACTGAGCGCGACTCGGACGAAATCGCGGACGCCGTCGTCGGACAAAAACTCGCCCGACGCAACGGCCGTGACAGTCTCGGGCCCCAGGTCAACATACCCGGCCATCTTGCACAGCGACGTCCGCACGAACACCTCGAAGGCGACGAGCGCGGAGACCGGGTCGCCGGGCAGGCAGAAGATGAGGGTGCCGTCCTCGAGTTTTCCGGCGCCGATTTGGTGGCCCGGGTTCATCGCGACGTTGTCGAATCGTACCGAGCCGAGAGGTAGCAACACGTCCTTGAGGGTGTCGCCGCCGCCATAGGACAGTCCGCCGGTGGTGATGAGGACGTCCGCGCGCAATGCCTGGTCCTCGATGGCTTCGCGCAGAATCGAGCGCGTGTCGGGCACGGCTGGAACCCGGTAGGGCACCGCACCGGCGCTGGTCACGGCGGCCGCGAGCGCGTGCGAGTTGGCGTCGTAGACCTTGCCGGGCGGCACCGCGCGACCGGGCGCAACCAGCTCGTTTCCAATACTCATCACCACAACGCGCGGCGCCGGATGCACCACGACCCCGCCCCATCCAGCACTCGCAAGCAACGCGATATGCCGGGCACTCAGGCGGGTCCCGGCCTCCACAATGACGTCTCCGGCAACCACGTCCTCGCCGCGTCGGCGCACGTTCTCACCTGCGCAAACGCCCTGATGAATGGTGACGTTCGCGGCGCCCTGATCCGTGGACCACAGTGGGACAACAGCGTCCGCACCCCGGGGCATTCGCGCGCCGGACGCGATTCGTATCGCCGTGCCCTCCACATGCGGGAAGGATTCCACCGAGTCGGCGAAAATTTCGTCGGTTACTCGTAGTCGCGTTGGATTCGTCGGTTCGGATGCGCGCGCGTCGTCGGCCCTGGAGACGTCCTCGGCCCGCACCGCATAGCCGTCACATGCTGCGATATCCGCCAGAGGTACATCAATGGTTGAGCGCACCGGCTCAGCAAGGACGCACCCCATCGCGTCGGACAGTTCCGCATCAAATCGCTCCAACGACTGGGCAAGCTCAAGGCATTCCTCAAGATGGGCCGCGACACTTCTCATCGACATCCTCCTAGTAACAACGTCCCAGATCCCTGGAAGTCAGATTCCCAGAGTACCGATATTCTCACCTAGCTGAATCGGACCAAGGGGCACTGACATGGCTTCTGTCACATGAAAGAATGGGGCCATGCAGATACACAAGGTGACACTTCCTGATGTCGCCGGCCTGGATGTCGAAGACGCCAAACAGGCCCTCAGGTCCGAAGCCCGCGCTCAACGAAAACGCAGGCCCGCAGCGGCACGCGAGCAGCTGGGCGAGCAGTGGGTATCCACCGCGCTCGATTTTATTGGTGAGTGCGATACCGTCGCCTGCTACGTCTCCGTCAAGAGCGAACCGCCCACGCACGCGTTGTGCGAGGCAATTGCCCGGAGCGGCCGGAAACTTCTCCTTCCCAAGTTAGGGCCGGGCCTGGCCCGCGAATGGGCATGGTATCGAGGCGCCGACGATCTTTCCGTCCGAGCTCCCGGACGCCCACCGGAGCCCTCCGGTCCGGCGATCAGTTCAGATATTCTTTCCGAGGTGGGCGCACTTCTCATGCCCGCAACGTTGGTCGATCGGCAAGGCCGCCGAATCGGCCAGGGCGGCGGCTGGTATGACAGGGTCCTCAAGCAGATCGGTCCCACCACGAAGGTGGGTGCCATGGTCTACCCCGAGGAGTTTGTAGATGCCATTCTCCCGCAGGATCCGATGGATCGGCCCGTACATTACGTAATTCTCCCCGACAGCTGGGTTCCCTGCGAGTTCATGGAGCACGACGCCGTCGCGTGAGCCGCGAATGTGATTCTGCTGTCTTGCCGCGAACGAATCTATTCCGGAGCCTCTCTCCCGAGTAAAGTTGGCACTCGGAAGTTTTGAGTGCCAATAACTTGAGTCTTGATGGCTCAAGTCGCAACGGAAGGATGACGCGTGCCTACCTATTCGTATCGCTGCACCGCATGTGAAAACGAGTTCGACATTCGCCAGTCGTTCAGTGACGATCCCCTGACCGTGTGCGAGGAGTGTGGCGGCAAGCTCCGCAAGCTCTTCAACTCCGTGGGCATCATCTTCAAGGGCTCCGGCTTCTACCGCACCGATTCGAAGTCCTCCGCGAACCTCAGCGCGAAGAATTCGGCAAAGAGTTCCGGTGGTTCTGCCTCTCCTTCGGCTTCTTCTTCGAAGACGACGGCGCCCGTCGCCTCCGTCCCGGGCCGCTCGGCCTGACACCTGACCGCTCGTTCTGGCGAGCGCACCCCCTACTTTTATCCACAGAACGCGTTCGTGCACTCCCCATCCACAGCAGTTGCGGTGGGAAGCTGAAGGCGGCACGGAATCTTCTAGCGTGGGGGCATGACTCTTACGCGAATACGAGCACTCCTGTGGAGGATGCGCCACCTCCTGATAGCCGTCACTTTCCTCGCCGCCTTGGCCACTGTCCTCCAGGCAATCAATGGCATGCAGCCTGCAGTGACGGCGGTTGTTGTCGCCGCAAAGCAGCTCCCCGCAGGGAAGGCCCTCGTGGGCGATGACCTCGTCATCGCCCACATGCCAACCGAGCTCGTGCCCGACGGCGCTCTCACCAATCCGTCGGACGCCGCGGGCGAAGTACTCGTCAGCGCGCTACCGCGCGGAATGCCCATACCCCGCCAGCTCTTGCTTTCTGCCGACTTCCTGGCGCTCGCCCCACCAGGAGAAGTCATCGTCTCTGTCACCATCATCGGTGATGGCACCGAAGATCTTGCTCAACCCGGCACCAGCGTATCCGTCTACGCTCCTCCCGACGATTTCTCCGAAAACGCCGCCGCAATACTTGTGGCAGAGCATGCTACGGTAGTGGGCCACGGGAAGCTCCCAGAGAGTGGTGGCCTATTGGGTGACTCTGATAATACTCGGGTAATTTTCCTTGCAGTACCCGATGATGCTGCTACGATGATCCTTGGTTATGGAGCGAGGACGGCCATGCGGGTTGTTCTCAATACCCATTGATCATGCCGTCTTCGTTTGATAAGACAGAACCATCACCAATCCGATCTTCGGTTAGTGAGTTCCTCAGAGTCTGTGCCGGTGGGCCACAACCTACTGGCGTGGCTCGTCACGCAAGGAGAAAACACATGATCAAGGGCTTCCGCGATTTCATCATGCGCGGCAATGTTATCGATATGGCCATCGGCATCATCATCGGTGCTGCCTTTACTCCCATCGTCACCGCCATCAGCGAGTTCCTTCTGGCCATCATTGCAGGCCTCGTTGGATCTCCTGAATTTGACACCGTTCTGCAGTTCACCATCAACGGCTCCAACGTTCAGCCGGGCCTCATCCTCACCGCATTGGTGAACTTCCTTCTTGTTGCAGCAGCCCTCTACTTCTTCGTAGTGGCGCCTATGAACAAGTTCAACGAGCGAATCAATCGCACTGATGAGTCCATCGAAGAAGGCGTGGACGCCAACACCGAGCTCCTCACCGAGATCCGCGACCTGCTCGCCCAGAAGTCGAAGAGCTAGATAAGAGGCAGCCAACTTCTCAAGTTGGCTGCCTAGCAGTTCACAGCATCATCAACCTGGAAACTTCAAAACTAAGGGGCTGTATTGGAAGGCGAAGTAACCTTCCAATACAGCCCCTGCCAGTTGCTGGGGTGATACCCACATGCGACCTCACTTAACCAGTGGCCTGGCCCGGACCAGTCAAGGTTGTGGCGTTCAGTCAGGGTTTTGACATGGTCACATACCTTACTGAACGCAGAAAACCTCACTGAACCACTGCACGCACATTCAAACGCGCCCCGTGTCCAGACGCACCACGGAACAGAGCCGCGACTCTACAGCTTCCCGAAATGCGGGGGCCTATCCGCCAAGAGCCGCTGCTCGTTGGCGTCGCGCGGGCGAACGCTTGGCTCCACCGCGGCAGGTTCCGATTCGGTTACTCGGCGGTCGTTCAGGTGGAGCGCCTCAGTAGCATTCGAGATTTCGCCACGCTCCAAGCGCTCCTGATCCACGCGCGACAACCTCACCACAGCCTTGTGTTTGCGAGGGGCATTCACTGCTTGTTCCCCTCCCCACCAGACGAATCAGACGAATCAGGCGGCTCAGCTAGCACTCCACTCACGGCTCCATCCGCCACTTCATTCGCCAATCCTCTCACGGCGTTCACGGCTTCGTTCACCGCGCCGTCCACGGTTTCAGTCACCGCACCACCTGCGGCTCCGTTCGCCGCTTCATGTGCAGTTGCATTCACCACACCACTCGCAGCTCCAGAAACCACGTCTGACTTGTCCAGTACGTCCAACAAAGACACGGGCGAACTGACCTCCTCGCCCGCCTCTTCCTCGGCAGAAGCATGGAGCTTGACGGAACGTCGAACCACGTTGTTGAGGACTGCGTCCACCTGCGCTCCGCGGCGATGCAGATCCAACTCCTCGCGTAGGCACCGGACCAGCTCATCATGGCTGCGAGGCAAGTCATCACTGATAATCCACGCCATGACTTCGTCCAGCTGGTCATCCGTGTAGGCGGCGAGCGGCAGGCCCGGAGTCAAATGCGGGCGCGGGCCGCGCGGCTTGGGATCTCGGATCACCGGAATCTCGGCGGTATCAGCTGACTGGGAAACGACATTGCCGCCCTCGCCGTCCCAACCAGGCGCGGCACCACCCAACTCGGCAGCCTCGGCCGCCTCAAGAATACTGATAACCTCTTTCGCCTGCCCTTCGGGGTCAATGAAGAGCGAGGTGGAGAAGGTCTGGAACACACGCCAACCACGCTTCTCCAGGCGGTCAAGCCAGTAGCGTTCCCTTCGCCGCAACGACGGCTCGGCCATGTAGGTCTCATCGTCCAGCAGCACGGCCACACGCCAGGTCCCCGGCAAACGCGGGCTTCCCACAACAAGTGGGATGCGGACGCCGTCGTCGTAACCGAAATATGCGGCGGCAGTCCAGCCTGCCGATTGCAAGCGTCTGGCCAAGTCCGCGATCAGCGGCGCCCTCTCAGCCGCCTCGGCGAGCGTCATTCCGGCAGCCGCGCCAACAACACCAGCACTGTTGCCAACAGTAGCGTCAGCACCACCAACAACACCCTCACCAGCACTGTCGCCAACAGCACCAGAACCGCCGTCACCATCAGTACCATCAACACCGTCACCAACGACAGCCTCACCAGAACCGCCATCACCAACACCACCAACAACCGGAACCAGCGGCAGCACGTCCACGTAGCCTTGCTCGCGCAGGCTCCGGAGTGTCGATTCGTCGTGGGCCGCGCGCAGCGTGGGTAGCTCGCATACCGGGAGGACCCGGGCGAGGTGGGCCATCGCGGATTTCCCCGACGCCCGTCGCAGATCTCCCATCACCACGACCTGGCGCCCGCGCATCAGTAGCGAGATCGCGCTGGGCAGCCCCACCGCGTCCATTTCGTCCATGATGACGAGGTCCACCCACGGCGTGGGCGGAACGAACTCGGCTGTCATCATGGAGGGAATGGTCCAGACAGGGCGGGCTACTTGCACCAAACGCGAGTGATTGACGACGGCGTCGCGTAGCCCACCGGAGCCGTAGCGGGCCAGGTGGTCGTCGAATTCCATGGTTTCTTCGCGGCGCTTCGAGATGGTCTCGCGCATCACCCGCACCGCCGCGCGGCGCACCGGGCCCACCAGGGTGGCGGTGTGCTCTTTGTCGAGAATGCGCAGCTGATCGCTCATGTTCTTGAGGTCGGCGGGGCCCACGTTCGCGAGCGTCGGGGTACGCACCACCAACTGTTCGAACACCGAGTTCACGTAGATGAGGCGCAGCTCGGCGTGCACCTCCAGCGCGGTCACGGCACGTTTGGTGAAGTCCTCCAGGAGCGGCGCCAACCCCAGCGCGGTGAGTTCAGCTGTCAGCGCGTTGCAGCGCGGCAGGATCGCAATCGCCGCCTTCTCGGCAGCCAGCTGCTTGACCAGCGCCAACAGTTCTTCCAAACGCATGGCGGACACATCGGTGCCCGGCACCAGCGCCCGCTCCAAGGACTCCGCCTCGCGGTACACGTCGGCGGCGGTGGCCTTGATTTGCGCCATGCCTTCGGGCAGCTCGGGCCAGCTGGCTTCGGTGCTGTAGCGGCGCCACACCACCCGCAATGCCTCCACTTTCACGAGCTCGCCGTGAAGGTCAGCCACGGTCACGTCGGGCTTGACAAACTCACGGGCCTGGCGCGACAACCTCCGGCGCTCACTCGATCGCATCGCAATCCCCTGCGCTTCACGCCATTCCCGAGTGGCAGTGGCCGTCACCAGGTCGGAGACGCTGCGCTCATAGACCTGCGGAAGGAAAATATCGAGTGTCTTCGCGATCCCGTTGAGCACTCTGATCTGCTCGATCCACTCGTCGAGCGTGGTTGCGCGCGCCAGCTGGCACTCACCGGCAACACGCTGGGACTGTGCCATCGCCACCGGGAGCGTCTCCTGAGCGATCCTGGTAGCGCGCGCCAGCGCCTCCTCGCCCGCCTCGGCGGTGTCAATATTCGTCCCGGCCCACGCCGAATTCGCATGCGAGCGCGAGAACGCCCCCAGGCGCGCAAGCTCGCCGAGCTTCTCTTCGACCTCATCGTAGGATCCGCGCAGATTGCGCAGCGGCTGATCGGAGAGCCGAAGGCGACTCGACGGGCCACCATCAACCGCCGTCAGTTTCGCGAGCTGCTCCAGCAGCGAGTAGACCGACTCGTTCCACTCCGGATCGACGCGATGGAGCGCCTCGACGTACTCACCCAGGTCACGGCGCGTGCCCGCCAACCGCTGACGAAGCTGGTAGACGTGCTCGTCCTCCGGCTCGTCGTGGCGCAGCCGCAGGCCGGTCCGCAGCCGCATCGGCACCTGTTCCATATCGGAAAAATCGAGGACGAGATCGTCCAGGCCCAGCTCGTGCATCTGCTCGATGAAGCTCCGCCCCTCGGACGCGCCGCGCGGAATGTAGAGCACAGAACGCCCGGAGGCGGCGGCATCGGCCACGATTGCGGCGAGCGTGCCCACCTTCTCGGACCCCGGCGGAGTATCGATGGCAAGGGACCGCCCGGAAGCCACGGCTTCAATCACGGCAAGTTCGGCGACGTCCCGATCCCCCGCCCCGCGTTCCGCCTCGGGCGCCCGGTCCGTCATGCTCGCGGGAGGCAACGGCGCGGCAGAGAGTCGCTTCGTCGCTTCGTCACCGGCCAGCGCGGCCATCACCCCCGAACTTTCGATATACGGCTTCATCGCCTCCAAATCGGCCAGCAACGCCTGCGACGGATGAATAAAACTGCCCAGCAGCACCCGCGCCTCGTAGCCAAAATCGGGGAGATAGAAGCGCCCAAGATCGCTGATCCGCGCCAGCGTCTTTTGCTCAAACACCGGGCTGGAAGCCATCTCCTGAAGGTCGGCGATCTCGCTGGCATCGACTCCGCCGGCCCGCAACGCCCGCAGCACAACCGGGTTGACCTCGCACTTTGCCGTCAAAGTAATGAGTACGTCATCCTCGCCCGAGGGCGTCAAACGCACGGTACGCAACAGCACCGGTTCGGATCGCGTCACGGGACTATGAGGAGCCGGCTCCGATGATTCGGAAGATTCGACGACGACGGCGTCACCCGCCGTTCCGGGAGAAGCTTCCGTACCCGCCGCTTGCGTATCTTCGGACGTGCCAGCCGGACTGGACGGGGAACCAGGTGAGGTGGAGGACGCCGTCGTCGTTATATCTGCCGCCGGGGAGGCGAGGGTAGTCCACCAGGCCTCACCGATGGCCAAGGTGACCGGGACGTAGCCGTAGCTCTCCGACATCTCGCGGACCTGGCGGGTGAGGTTGGCGAGGCGCTCGCGCGCAACCCGGAGCGAACCCTCCTCGCGGATCAGCGAGGAGAGCAGGGTGGGGATGCCGGCGTAGAGATACGCGCCGCCGGTGGGGTGCGGACTCGACAGGTTGATGACGGTCGGGTCATTCAAGTCAAGTACGGGCTCGGATTTCAGGGCCGTCTCGGAAAGCGAGGCGCGCCACTCCTCGTACGCCTCGGCGACAAGTTGGCGAGCGGCAGGCCGGGACTCGGAATCCACACTCTCCGCGGGCGAAACCGCGACCGGCGACTGCTCAACCGGGGCTGGTTCCGGTTCGCGAGCGCCGCCGAAAATTTCGGTGCCCTCATCAACTGGCGATGCCACAGGTGCCGAGGCCGGGGAAACCTGGACGGTCTCGCTCTCATCGCCTCGACGTCGATTGCGCTTAAAGAAGGGAGTCACATGTCCACGTTACCGGGCACGGCGCCATCTTGATACTGTCCGCGCCGTTTGCGCCGAAAACGAGACGGGGATTGCGGGGGTGGTGGGAGGCGATTGCGGGGGTGGGCGGGAAGAGTAGGTGGTTGGGCCGGACGGGAGGAGTAGGTGGTTGGGCCGGACGGGAGGAGTAGGTGGTTGCGCGGGACGGGAAAGGGGTGGCAACCACCCAACGTACGGACGCGACGTGCGGACGTGGGCGGTAGTTGCGGATGCGACTAAGGGCACCCTTACTTGAACGAGTCCAATCAGCTAAAGTTGGTGCCCGTGACCACCCCAATGAAACGCACGCCGATCCGCACCGTCCGAGTAGCCGGATCCGCCATCGCCGCACTCGCCCTCACTCTCACCGCCTGTTCCTCCGCGTCCGACGATCGCGCCGCGGGCAGCGATAGCACCGCCGCCGCGCGCACCGCACTGGTGTACGCCACCGGCGATGCCGAGCCCACCTGCCTCGACCCGCACGTGGGCGGCAACTTCCCGCAGGCCCTGCTTGCCACGCAGGTTCTTGAGTCGCTGGTTGCCCTTGACGAAAACGGCGTCATCGTGCCCTGGCTCGCCACCGAATGGAAGGCCAGCGATGACGGCCTGACGTGGGACTTCACCCTCGATTCGGAGGCGAAGTTCAGCGACGGCACCCCGGTGGACGCCGCGGCAATCAAGGCCAACATCGAACACCTGCAGGATCCGGATACCGGGTCCTCGACCGGATACCTCGCGGTGCAGCAGATCAAGTCGGTTGAGGTTGTGAGCCCCACCGAGGTTCGTTTCCAGCTCACCCGCCCTGACGCGGCCCTGCTGGAATCGCTGGCGCAGCCGTGGGTTGCCATCCAGGCGCCCTCCGGTATGGAACGCGGCAAGGACGAGAACTGCCTCTCGCCCATCGGTTCGGGCCCCTTCGTGGTGACGGACTGGGTGAAGCAGGATCGCATCGAACTTGAGCGCAACGCTGCCTACACCACCTCGCCGGACGGCTTCGACGCACCCGCCGAGGATGCGGTGCAGAAGCTCACCTGGCGTTTCATCCCCGACGCGACAGCCCGTTTTGCCGCGCTTGAGAGCGGCGAGGTGGACGTCATCGATAACCCGCTGCCCGATCAGATCATCAACGCCGAGAACAGCGACACCCTCGCCCACCTCGACGCGCCGCGCCCCGGTTCCAGCAACCGCATCGAGCTGAACAGCGGCCAGGCGCCCTTCGATGATCAGCGCGTGCGCGAGGCATTCATTGCCTCCACCGACGTCACCGCCGGCATCGACGCCCTGTTCGAGGGCAACGCCACCCGCTCCTACAGCGCGCTCTCCTCGATTGAGCCGCTCGCGGTGCAGTCGCCGGAGTTCTACAAGTACGACGTCGAGCGTGCAAACAAGCTGCTCGACGAGGCTGGTTGGGACAAGCGCAACGCCGAGGGCATCCGCACCAAGGGCGACAAGACCCTCACCGTACGCTTCCCCATCACCGGCTCGCAGTCCACGCAGGCCGAGATCGCGCTCTTCGAGCAGATCCAGGCTGGCGCACGTGAGGTCGGCTTCGACGTGCAGATCACCCCGCTTGATCTCTCTGCCTGGTACGGCGCACTCGGCGCCCACGAGTACGAGCTCGTCAGTGCCCCCTACACCAAGATCGGGCCCGACGTGCTGCGCTTCCTCTTCCACTCTGACGCCACCGTTCCCGCACCGTCCGGCTACTTCGCCAACCACTCGATGGTTCGCGATCCCGAACTTGACGCTTTGCTTGATGTGATCGGCACCGAAAGTGACGAGACGAAGCGCGCCGCAGCCGCCAAGTCCGCCCAGGAATGGATCGCGGAGCACTCGCTCATCCTGCCCATCTACGACCAGCAGAACCACTTCCTCTACCGCGGTGACCTGGCGAACTTCCGCTCGCTGCCCACGGTGAACACGCCGTGGCTCGGCAACGTCGTCGCTGGCTGATTGCTGGCTGGGTGTCCACTAGATGATTGATTCCTGGGGATCTCTCGAAAGGTTGATGCATATATCCGGATATATGTCACCGGCATGCCACATATGGCACGGCGGTAACATATACCCGGACTTTTGCATCGACTAGTGCGCGAACCTCGATCTCACTCCCCTCCGCAACACCCGAAGCCCACAGCACACCGAGCAAGGAATCAATCATCTAGAGATTCTGACCTCCTTGAGATGGCCGACTGACTGCCGACTGGAGATTCTGAGTGATTAACATGGCTGGTGTGAAGGCAATTGCCATGGCCGTCCCGGCCGCATTACGACGCGCCCTGCCCCGAGTGGGCGGGGCGCTCGTCGTGCTGTTCACGGTGGCCACGCTGGCATTCATAGCCCTCCAGTTCATTCCGGGCGATCCCGCCGAGGCCGCACTCGGCGGCCCAGGCAGTCAGGCGAGCGCGGCGGCACTTGAGGCCGCCCGCGCCGAGTTCGGGCTCGATCGCCCACTTCTCGTGCAGTATCTCGACTTCTTGCGCCGTCTCGTCCTCATCGACCTCGGAGTTTCCTACTCGCAGCGGATCCCGGTTTCTCAGGTGCTCGCGAATGCCATCGGCCCAACTCTGGCGCTCGCAGGTATGGCACTGCTCCTTGCCTGGATACTCGCCCTTGTCAGCGTGTACGTGGCGAGCGGACCGTCGCGGGTGGGGCGCGCGGTTGCCGGGGCCCTCGACCTGGTTGCGGCAGCGATGCCGAACTTCTGGCTCGCAAGCATGCTGGTATTGCTCTTTGCCAGCGTGCTGGGCTGGTTCCCACCGGTCAGCACCAACGATTTCCGGGGCATCGTCCTACCCTCGCTGTCCCTTGCCTTGCCGACGGCGGGTTTCATCGCCCAGGTCTGCCGGGCCGGTATCGAGGACGCGCGGCGGGCACCCTTCGTCGAGAGCGCCCGGGCCCGCGGCGAGAGCGAGGCGGGGGTAAGGCTGCGGCATCTGCTACGGCACGGGGTGGTTCCGGGACTCAACATGAGCGCCTGGACGCTCGGTTCGCTGCTCAGCGGCACCGCCGTCATCGAGGTCATCTTCGCCCGCCCCGGCATCGGCCGCACCCTCGTCAATGCCGTGACCGGGCGCGACGTGCCGGTGGTGCTCGGCGTCGTCCTCTTTGCCGCCTTCGCCTACGTGGTGGTAGCCCTCATCACCGACCTGGTGATCGCTCGTGTTGATCCGCGCACCGAGGCCCGGCTGGAAAGGACGGTGCCCCGTGTCTGAACGGCCTGAACGCGTTGATCGCGCGGCTTCCCGAGAGTCCCAAACCTCCGGGTCGCCTCGCTTCTCACGGCTTCGCTCTTTGCCGGGGCGCGCGGGCTTGTCGGGGCGGCACTCCGAGGAACGCTCGGGGCCGCACCCGGGGAGACTCCTGGAGAGACGGTCCCCGGCAAAACGTCACCTCGCACGAACACACCGCGCCTCCTCGTTCTATCGCCACGGCCTGGGTGCCAGCGGCTGGATCTCGCTGGCCATACTCGCGGTGCTGGTTCTGTGCGCGCTCGCACCGGGCTTGCTCGCCCCTCACGAGCCGCTCGCCGTGGCGCCGTCGAACGCCTTCACCGCGCCCTCGGCAACCCACCCATTCGGCACCGACGACTCCGGCCGCGACGTCCTCTCGCGCGTCATCCACGGGGCTCGCGACTCCCTCACCATTGGACTCATCGCCACCCTCGCGGGGCTCAGCCTCGGCACGCTGATCGGCGCGCTGGCCGGTGGCAGCACCTCGCGGGCACTCGCGCCGCTCCGTTTTGTCGCCGACCGCTTCATCGAAGCCCTCTTCGCTTTCCCGGGCCTGCTGCTGGCGCTCTTGCTCATTTCAGTGCGCGGCCCGGGCGTCGTTTCCGTTGTGGTGGCGGTTGCCCTCTCCACCGCGCCCGGTTATGCGCGCATGGTGCGCGGCGGCGTGCGCCAGATGCTCGGCTCCGGCCCAGTGGAGGCAGCTCGCCTCCAGGGCGACGGCGTCGTCCGCGTCTGGTCCCGACTGGTACTGCCCGAGACGATGCGCCCGGTGCTCGTGCTCGCCACACTCGGCGTGGGGCACGCGGTGATTCTGGCGGCAGCCCTCGGCTTCCTCGGCCTCGGCACCCCGCCGCCCGCGCCCGAGTGGGGCGCGATGCTCAACGCGGGCCGCCCCTACCTCATGCGGGCGTGGTGGCTCACCTTCTTCCCCGGCCTCGCGATTTTGACGGTCGGCATCGCGACGACGGTGCTGGGCCGCGCCCTCGAACGGCGAGGGAGCTACGCATGAGCGAACTCGCCAACGGCACCGCTCCTGGCGGTGAACCCGTGCCCGCCGAACCCACGCGAACCGGCAGACTCGCCGGTACCGCACCCACGCGCGTCGGCGAACCTACGCACGCCACCACACGTACCCGCGAACTCGCGAACACCCGCGAACTCGCGCGCATCGAGGGCCTCAGTATTTCCTTCCCGGGCCGTACGGAGCCCGCGGTCGACGACGTCTCGTTGACCATCGTCGCTGGCGAGTGCGTGGCTTTGGTCGGTGAGAGCGGGTCGGGCAAGACTCTCACCGCCCGCACTCTTCTTGGCCTGCTCCCCCGCACCGCCCGGGTCGAGGGCGCCGTGTACCTGGCGGGCGCTCCGACTCCGCGCCGCGGCTCGTCGGCTTGGAACGCGCTGCGCGGCACCCGGGTTGCGCTGGTGCCTCAAGAAGCTCTGAGCGGGCTCGATCCGCTGCGCCGCGTCGAACACGAGGTGGGCGACCCGCTTCGGCTGCACTGCCTCGCGAGTGGTACGGAACGTCGGGAACGCGTCGTCGTCGCCCTCGCGAACGTCGGTATGCCCGAGCCCACGCGGCAACTGCGGCGGCGCTCCGACGAACTCTCCGGCGGCCTGCGCCAGCGGGCGCTCGTGGCCTCCGCGCTCATCGCCGAGCCCGAACTCATCATCGCTGACGAACCCACCACCGCCCTCGACGCCGGTCACCGCGGTCGGGTACTTTCCGAAATCCGCCGACGGGTCGACGACGGCGCCGGTGCGCTCCTAATTAGCCACGACCTCGCGAGTGTGCGCGGTGTTGCCGATCGCGTGCTGGTGATGCGCGATGGTCGTATCGTCGAACAGGGCGAGCCAGCCCACGTGCTCGATGCTCCCACACACCCTTTCACCCGTGAATTGCTCGCGGCTTCCCCCGCGGGCAAGCCGCGCGGCAAGCGCCTCCTCGCATCGGTTCCGGAGGGTCTGCGTGCTTCAGTCCTGGAAGCTGCAGCAAGCGGTGACGCCTCCGCACTTACTCCAAGGCTCGAGTTGCGGGGCATTGACGTCAGCTTCGGGCGCGGTACCGGGGCTGTCCAGGTGCTCCGCGGTGCATCGTTTGCGGTGAACCCGGGTGAGACGGTGGGGCTCGTTGGCGAATCCGGGTCGGGGAAGACGACCTTGCTACGAGTCGCGCTGGGCCTGCATCAGCCGGACGCCGGTGACGTGCAGATCGATGGCGTCTCGCGCGAGGCGCTCTCTCGCACTGAGCGTCGGGACTTGCTGCGGCGAATCGCTCTCGTTCCCCAGGACCCTCTCGATTCCTTCCCACGCGGCGCCTCCGGCGCCGCCATCCTCGCCGATGCGTTACGCGCCGCAGGCGTCCCCTCCAAGGAGCGCCGCGCCCGCGCAGAGCAATTGGCCGCCGAGGTGGGGCTCATCCCCGCGCAACTCGAACAACCTGCAGCAACGCTCTCGGGCGGTCAGCGCCAGCGCGTCGCTATCGCTCGGGCGCTGGCGCGCGACCCCGAACTGCTGCTGCTCGATGAGCCGGTCTCGGCCCTCGACGTGACCGTCCAGGCGCGGGTCCTCGATTTGCTCGACGAGGTCCAGGAGCGGCGCGGCACCGCCTATCTCTTCGTCTCCCACGATGAGGACGTGATCCGGCACATGAGCGATCGCGTACTACGTCTCGAAGCTGGCCAAATCCGCTGACCCATTCCGCTCCGATGCCACTCCAATGCCGCTCCGGACAGGTAACAGATTCTTGGATAGTCGACCCCAATAGAGGGTGCACGATGGGTCACCTGTCTGAAGATCAGTTACCTCTCCCGAGCTAACCGCGGAAATCACCAACGAGGTGTCCGGGTGCTGCCCGGCCACATTCGCATCACCCCAGAAGCCCCCAAGAAAATAAGGAACATCATGAGAAGAGAGTCCTGCCGTGACCACACCTGAGATGACAGACGGCCGTTGCGAGTTTGACCTGCGTTCCGCGGCAGGCAGCGAGTACCGCATACTCGTCGCCCGTTCGCTCGGCGCGCCTCCTCCCGAGGGGTACAGTGTGCTCTTTTTGCTCGACGGCGACGCCTATTTCGAGGCCGCCGCCGGATTCCTGCAGATGCAGTCGGCTTTCCCACAACTGGGCCCCGGCGGTACGAGCCAGCTACTCATCGTCGGCATCGGCTACCCCGGCGCTTCCCCGCTACATCAGGTGCGACGCACCCGCGACTTCCTGCCAGAACCCAAAGGACTCCCACAAGAGCAGATACGCATTCTGGGAGCGGAGCCCGGCGGCGCCCATGAGTTCCTCCGTTTCATCACCACCGAGCTGAGGCACGCACTGCGGGAACGGTACCCAATTCGGGAAGTCGGCCACACCCTCGCCGGTCACTCGCTTGGCGGATACTTCGCCCTGCACGCCCTGGTAAATTCGTCCGGCTTCTTCCAGAAATACGCTGCCATCAGTCCAGCACTGTGGTGGGAAAATCAGCGGCTCGTCGACGAAGTGATGTGCGCCGACGTCGTCGCCAATCCCGAGGTACTTCTGGCCGTCGCCTCGGACGAGTTGCCCGGTTATCCCGATCGCTCCGCAGCCATGCTGGATGCCGCGCGCAACATGCGCGGGGCCCTTGAGGAGCGCGGGATCGGGGACGTCCAGTACATGGAAGTGGACGGCGAGGACCATCTGACGATGCCGTTCGCACTTATGCCGTCCATCGTGCGTTTCGCCTTCGGTCGTGGCGCCTGAGGTACGGGCCACGCCACCGGCCAGGTAACAGATTCTCGAAGAGTCAACCCGCCCTTCCGAACCGTTAGATGTACTTCGAACCTTCCCTTATGCTCAGCTTTGACATGCTTCCCCTGTGCTGTTCAATGAAGCGGCACACCCAGTCAGGATCGGTTTTCGAGTACTCGCGCAAAGCCCAGCCGATGGCTTTGTTGATGAAGAACTCGGTCTGATTGAGGTTGTTGAGCAGGATCGTCTCCAAAAGCCCGGTGTCCGTGAGGTTCTTCCGGCCCAGTTGATGATCTATTGCGATACGTCGCAGCCAGAAATCATCATCGGTGCTCCACTGAAGCAGGGTTTGATTTGCTTCGGGGTACTCCAGCGCAATGCCCCCGACTATCTGATCCAACCCATCAATCGTGTCCCACCACGACTTTTTCTGAGCCAGTTCCTTGAGTCGGTACAAATCGTCTGCTTCCAGAAGCGCTTGCCGGGACCTTAGGTAATCCACTGCTGCGTACTGGAATTCCCGGTATTGGTCGTTCCAACAAAGGTGGACGAAGTCCCAGTCAAGTTCCGAAGAGTCTTTGTACTGCTTCAGGAAACTCTTGGTCAGCGACCGACGAAGCGGTGTCTGAATACCAATAAATTCAAACTGATCACGCATGTACCTGCGCATGCCCTCGGCCTTCTCGGGGTTGGCATGGTCGAGGAACAAGGCACGCAATGCTTGGAAATCCACCTTCCAACCGTACCAACGATCCTCTCTTTGGGCTTTGCTACTTAGGGTGTTCCGGAACGCAGAATGTAAAATCAGTAGCACAGTGTCGGCACATCCGCTCAGTTACAACATCGCTAGTGAGTGTCCAGATCGGAAACGTGGGAACAGTGGCTCTTTGACAGTTGCGGGAAATGATTACGACAATCATTGATGAGTAGTTTCTTCGCGGACAAGGGCGTGCCGCCAAAAACTCACATAACGATTGGCCCTTCACTGAGACCCCGGGTTCTCAGTATGGGGAGGCCGGGCAACACACGGGCGTAGGTAACTCACGGACGTAGCCACAGTGGACTCGGCCATCTTTGTACCGCTAGCTACAAAACCAACCACGCTGCTATCATGAAGATCGCAGCTTAACAAGAGCACAAAGGGGTGTCCACCAAACCGGGGCCACCTCCACCTCAGTTCCACACGGAGTTCCCTTTGCCAGTCGCCAGCTTGATCATCCCTGCCCACAACGAGTCCGCCGTCCTGCCGGCAACACTGCAGCGGATCGCCGACGATCCGTTGGCGGCATCCATCGAGGTCATCGTGGTGGCCAATGCCTGCACCGACTCGACGGCCGAAACGGCCCGCGGGTTCGCGGACCGGCTTCCGCTGCTCACGGTGATCGACACCGAAACCCCAGGCAAGGCCAACGCCCTGAATCTCGGCGACGAGGCGGCCCAGGCGTTCCCGCGTATCTTCCTCGACGCCGACATCGTGCTCGGGCCGGGCGCGTTGGAAGGAATGGTCTCCACACTCTCGGTGGACGCACCCGTCGTGGGCTCCCCTGCCATCCGCTTCGATCTCGACGGCGCCGACCGCTGGGTGCGCGACTACTATCGCGTCTTTGAGAAGATGCCCTACATGGGTGAGGACCTCGTCGGGCTCGGCGTCTACGGTGTCTCAGAGCTGGGTCGTGCGCGCTTCGAGCGATTCCCCGACCTGATGGCCGACGATCTCTACATCCAGCGTCTCTTCGATCCTGCCGAGCGGGTCCGAACTCCCGGCGAGTTCGTGGTGCGGACGCCGCGGCGCTGGGCCGACCTGGTGAAGGTGCGGACCCGGATTGACAGCGGCAATGCCCAGATGGCCGCGGCCGCCGACAATCTCGAATCCGGCCACGACTACTCGCGCACGTCCTCTTCGTCGGTGCGCAGCTTGGTCTCTCTGGTCACCGAAAAGCCCTCGCTCGCCCCGTCCGCTTTTGTCTACGCTGGCACCACCGCGGCCGCAAAGATCCAGGCCAAGCGTAAGGGTGATCACTGGGGCCGCGACGACTCCAGTCGCACAATCGCCGACGACGCCACGGCAGCCACTCTCGCGACCGGCTCCCACGAGCCTGTTGCCTACCTGGTCAGCCAGTACCCACTGATCTCGCACACCTTCGTCGAGCGCGAGATCCTCGGACTGCGACGCATGGGCACGCCCGTGCACACGTTCACCGTCCGTCCGCCAGGTGCACTACTCAGCGAGACCATGCGCGAAGAAGCCGAGCGCACCATCGTACTCCAGGAGTCGATGGGCGCCATCGCCACCGCAGGGGTGCGCGAGACCCTCAGGCATCCGGCCGCCGTACTGAAGGCGCTGGGCCGCGGTCTGCGAACCGGTGAGGCACGAGCAAAGAGCCGAATCTGGCAGCTCTTCTACGCCGGCGAGGCCATGCGGCTGGTGGATGAGATGCGTCGCCTTGGCATTCGCCATGTCCACGCCCATTTCGCGAACAACGGCGCCGATATCGCCAGGGCCGCCATCGCCTATGCTCGCAGCATCGATCCCGATGGTGGCTGGCGCTGGACGTTCACCATGCATGGTCCAACCGAGTTCGAGTCGGTCGAGCGTCACGATCTCGCAGGCAAGGTCGCCGACGCCGACGGAGTTTCCTGCATCTCTGACTTCACCCGCAGCCAGCTGATGCGGCTCAGTAACCCCAGCCACTGGGACAAGCTCAAGATCGTGCACATGAGCGTCGACACAGATCACTACGTACCACCTACTGAACCGCGCCCCTCGGACGGCCCGTTGCGGATCCTCGACGTCGGCCGACTGGTTCCCGAAAAGGGTGCGCCGGTGCTGCTGGACGCGGCCACCCGCCTCGCCGAGCGCGGCGTCGACTTCGAACTGCGGCTGGTCGGAGGCGGCGAACTCGACGCCGAACTACGCACCGCCATCGCGGCTCGCGGCCTCTCCGACCGCGTCACCCTGGTCGGTCCGGTCGGGCAGGACGACATCTTGGCCGAGTACCACTGGGCGAACGTCTTCTGCCTACCCAGCTTCCAAGAGGGTCTGCCCGTGGTCCTGATGGAGGCCATGGCCACCGGCATGCCGGTGGTGACCACCCCGATCAATGGAATTCCGGAGCTCGTCAAGGACGGCCGCAACGGCTATCTCGTCCCACCGGGCCGTGCTGATCTGCTGGCCGACACCCTGGCCGAGTTGGCAGCCGACCCCGAGCTGCGGGAGCGGCTCGGCGTCGCAGCCCGCGAGGACGTGATCGCCGGGTTCGCGCTCGACGCCTGCGCGCTGGCGCAGCAGCAGTTCCTGGATGGAATCGGGCGCTAGGTTCCGACACTGTGCCTGGCACGGTCACGGCTATGGATGGTTATATCCAACGCATCCAAAGCAAGGTCGGCATACATGCGGATCGAGGTCTACCAGCCCCCAATCTTGCGCGAGTACGCATCAAGAATGAAAGAGACATACACCCAGGCCGGTATTGTCTTAACATATGAATTGTCTTCACATTAGTGATGTCGGCAACCTGGAGCTAATTCGGAGCCGTCGCGGTGAAGTCACTCTCCACCAGGTCGC
Organism: Ancrocorticia sp.; assembly: GCA_047602305.1. Classification (GTDB taxonomy): domain Bacteria; phylum Actinomycetota; class Actinomycetes; order Actinomycetales; family Actinomycetaceae; genus Ancrocorticia. The sequence goes on along the minus strand of JASGHO010000001.1, from coordinate 2,916,591 downwards.
CCCGACACCAAGTTTCGGGTGTCGGGCGCGCGGTGGGTGGAAATCGGTCCCACACAGTAGCATAGACCCCCAACCCTCAAAGCAGTTGTTCGACGGTACATCGCTCCCCACACCGGCCAACAAAAGCAGCAATCACTTGCATAGGTGGTCGAACTCCACCTTGTCGAAATGCGCCGTTGTAGCATATAGAATCTCATTCTTCTTACGCAGCCCTCTCGCTTCGGCTTCCAAAACCCAGATCCGGCAACAGAGCCCTCACCACTTGTGGGTAGTTCAGAATCGGTTAACAAGGCTTCAGTAGACCCTCATTTGTATTGAGCTTTAGTTCTTAATGTACTTACTTGTAAGGACATTATGTATTAAGCTTGAGGACGTCCGGTGCTTGCCCCTTGACAATGTCTCGGGGAGCACCCACTCAACCTCTCACGATTGGACGCTCCCTCATGCCCAAGCTCAGTAGAGTTGTTTTCGTAGCCCTCAGTGCTGCCGCACTCGCGTTATCTTCATCGCTTCCAGCTGCTGCCGCCAGTAGCTCTGGAACTGATAGTCGGCCTGTCTCGTCGCGTGTCTTCGCGCCGGACTCGCCCTTCTACCAGAAGCTGCCGGCAACCACCCCAGCAGCCTCGAACTCCAAGGCGCTGGTGGCAAGCCTCAATGCTCAAGCCCACAAGTACTACGGAACCCCGACCACACCCAATATCGCCATCAATACCACTAAGTTCTCTACGCCGTTGTATGTGGCCCACGACTCCGATCCGGTCTACGACATCACTGCATGGAACTGTCAGAGCCACACGGCCAGTGTCGCCAAGTACCTCAACGCAGAGCTGATGAACGTTCACATCCCTGACGATGTACAGCCTGATGATTCCACTGATGGCAGCGTGTCGATCTACAACCCCGACAGCAAAGAACTCGTCGAGTTGTGGAAGGCCCGCAAGAACGGCAACAAGTGGGAAGCTTGTTGGGGAGGCAAGATCACTGAGACCGATAAGTCGCTTGGCGTCTTCAAAGGCACCTTCGGAACTGCGGCTAGCGGCATGTCGATGTGGGGCACGATGATTCGTGAGGAAGAGTTGCGCAATGGTCGTATCGATCATGTCATTGCCTTGGCCATCCCTCACACCAAGAAGGGCAGCATCTCTTGGCCCGCGGTCCGCACTGACGGATGGGTAGAGGGTACTGAGTTGTCGATCGGGCAGATGTTGCGGTTGCCAGCGAGTCTGGACATCGACTCGATGAAGCTCTCACCGACGGCGAAGACCATTGCCAAAGCGGCGCAGGAGTACGGCATCATCATCAACGATACCTCTGGCGCTGTCAGCTTCACCGCAGAGAATCCAATCGCGCTCAAGACCAACGGCTATGATTCAATCTTCCGTGGCCGCTGGAGCTCCCAGGAGATGGCCGGCGATAAGAGCAAGGGTGAGGTGGGCTTCCCACTCGACAAGCTCGTTGCCCTTCCCATGAACTACCGGGCACCCGTGAACGCAGACACCACCCCACCGGTGACCCCTACTCCGAAGCCGACTGTGTCCCCCACTCCGAAGCCGACGGCGACCCCTACTTCGAAGCCGACTGTGTCCCCTACTCCGAAGCCGACGGCGACCCCTACTCCAAAGCCTTCCACCCCGCCGGTGGAGCCCGATACCGGCTACGCTGCCGCGGTCAAGGCTGCCAAGCCATCGCTCTACTGGAGACTGTCCGATAAGGGCAGCACCGTGGCGGACTTCAGTGGCAATGGTCGCACCGGAACAGCGCGTGGCATAGCCACCGGCGCGACCGGGGCTATCAAGGGTGACACCGCGATGCTCACCCACGGTGAGTGGGGATCGTTGGTGGCCAGTGCCGAGCCCACATCACCGTCCACTTCGTTTAGTGTGCAGCTCTGGTTCAAGACCACAACGAAGACTGGCGGTAAGCTCGCCGGTTTCGAGAATTCCAAGACCGGTGGTGGCGGGGTCTATGACCGGTCGCTTTACCTGACCAACACTGGCAAGCTGGTTTTCGGTACCTACTCCGGCAAGGTCTCCACCGTGACAAGTTCGAAGACGTATAACGATGGCGAGTGGCACATGGTGACAGCGACCCAGGGTGCTGCTGGTACCAAGCTCTACGTCGATGGCGTCTTGGTTGCCCGCAATAGCGTAACCAAAGCGCAGGATGGGACTGGCTACTGGTTGCTTGGTGGCGGCAGTCTGAATGGGTGGCCAAGCCAGCCCAGCACCAACTTCGTGCAGGCCTTCGTGGACGAATTCGCCATCTACGACGGTAAGGCACTGGACGCAAAGACCATCACCGCACAGTACAAGGCCGCTTCCTAAAACGAAGACAACCCCTGGCGGTGTTGACCAATCAGGCCAACACCGCCAGGGGTTGATCTCTGAGTTCCGCGAGGGATCCTTACCGGGCCTCAGCCGGTAGAGGCGCCGGGCGGCGCGGCAGATCGATCAGGATGCCGCGGGCGGCGATCCCCCAGATAAGCCAGACCAGATAGTTGGGTGTCAGATAGGGGTTCGGGCTGGCCATCGTAGGGACGATCCAGACGAAGAAGGCAGCTACGCCGAGCAGCTTCCAGTGGCGCGACCAAGCGGTGCCCGGCTTCGCGATCAGCCCCAACAACGGCCCGGTGATGAAACACAGCCCCCAGAGCAGGGCCCCTAGAATGCCGGTCTCCGCGGCGCGTGCAAGGAAGACATTGTGTACCTCGATGGTCACGGAAGTCACCGGGTAGGTGTCGGCCTGACGCACCCATAGCACGTTCTCATGAATGAATTGGCCCCAGCCGATGCCGAACAAAGGGAGTTGTTGAATGATCCGTATCGCCGCGGCGTTGGTATTTTGGCGGTCATAGAGTGAGCGCTCGGTGAAGAGCCGAGCGAGCAGCTGCTCGCGGAACTCCGGGAGAAGGATCAGTGTCACCGCGCCGGCAATCACAAATAGCACGGCGATCAGAACCAGACGACGTCGCAGCCGAGGAACCAGGGCGGCGATGGCTAGCCCGGCCAGGATCCCGGCGACCCAGTTCGATCGGGTGAGGCAGGCGACCGCACCGATCATCCCGAAGATCACTCCAACGGCACCGATGATGCGCCACAGCCACTGCTGACTGACGTATACAAGCAGACCAGCCGCGAAGAGCGTCAGCACCGAGACCATGCCAACGGGCTCGGGGGACAGCCAAGGGCCCCCGGGCCGGAAAACGTCGGTCGCGATGGGTGTCTCAGCGATATAGCGGGGAAACAGCAACCAGCGCGGGCCGCCCCACTCTATGAGGGCGGTGAAGCCGGTATAGATCCCCATCAGCGCCAACATGCGCAGCAGCAGTTCCCTGCGGTGTTCGGTCGAGAAGATCACGGCGCCAAGCGGGAACATCAGAAGCGGGACAATAATCCGGTCGAGCAACGCAAAGGCGGGCTGAGTATCACTGTTCGGCCAGATGGACATCCAGGACAACAAGGTCCACACGATCGTGGCGCCGGCGACCACATAGAAGGCCCGCACCCTCAAACGATCACGGGCTGGATCGAGGAACCACAGCAGCCCCGCGAGAGCGATCAGGGGCCGGTCCAACGGAATCGGTAGCCCCATCAGGTCGCTGTAGCCGGTGAACATCGTGAACACCAGGCCCGCCAACAGAAGCCAGACGTAGGAGGGCTCATATGAACCGGTCCGGGGTGCGGCGTGTTGTGTCAGCGCGCCGCGTGGTGCAGCCAAGGACACGTCACTCACCGTTGCGTCCGGTCGCCTTCTCATTCGCGTTGCGTCCAGTCGACGTACCTCGTCGCTCAATACCGACGGCGATCAGCAGGCCGGCGGCCGCTCCAGCCATGAGGCCCAGCAGGCCCAACCGGGAGATCCGGCTCATCAGATCAGACGTGACATCGCTAGAGACGCGGATGAGCTGGAGATTCGCGGTGGTGTTCCCGCCATCCACCAGGTTGACATACTTCTGGCGCAGTGCCGCCGCCTTCGCAGAAGAGGTGGCGGCATTCGCTGTTGTTTCCGTGACCTTGTCGCGAGCAGCCTGAATGGTCGACTTAGAGGGTGCTTCTTCCTCTTCGTCTTGTTCTTGGTTGAGCAGCAGGTTTAAATCGTATTGCGCGGCGGCCGCCAGCGTTTGGTTCTTCGCATCCTCCTGGGAGACTTTGGTGAGCTCGGCGAACACCTCGTCGACGGTTTTCCGCCCGCCGGTGTTGACAAGATTCACTAGCTCCTCGGCCGCGGCGTTTGCGGCTTTAGTGGCCTCCGCCGAATCGGCTGAGACCGCCTCAATCCGAACAACATTGGATTCCGGGATCTGGGACCCGGACAGCGTGACTCCCTCGGGCACATTAATCTGTGCGACCCCGCGGTCATTCACATAACGTGCGTAGTTGGAGGCGAGTCCGGAGGCGGCGAGCGGGAAACCAGCCACCGCGCCCGAGGTGAGATCGCCTGAGCCGACGGCCACCCGGGCCTCCGCAGTATATGACACCGGCAGTGCAAAGCTTGCGGCCACACCGAGCATTGCACCGACCAGGGCGGCTATCGTGCCTGCAACCCAATGTCGGCGCCAGGCGGTGAGCGGGCCTATTGCCGTCTCGGAAAACGGCTCGCTCTCACGATATTCGCTGTTACTCACTTATTCCCCCTAAGTTCCCCGATGCGGGGACCGTGTTACGTCAAGTTGTTCGGGCTTGGTTGATAAGGCGTCGCCTGGGCGCCCCGCACGAGTGTAGCTGAACTTCTGTGGTCGGCTTTCTCTGCGTCCGTGGCGCCGGGCCCGTGCCGCGTGAGGCTTGACCGTAGCGTCGCTTAGTGAAAGGTGACCGAATCGCCGTCGATCACGCGCCGGAGGGCGGCCTTTTCCAGGACCTCCGAGGTGAGGTCTGGGCCGTCGACGGCGATGCCGAGATCAGCACCGTTGACGAGTTCCGCGATCTCGGTCTGATGATCGTCGACGTGCTCATTGCGGATCGCCCGCCGGATTGCCATGACGGGATAAATGCCCATGGACAGCAACTCCATCAGGGTGCCAACGCCAGCGTGTGTCACCACGACATCTGCCGAGCGGGCAGCGGCCAGGAACTCGCTGGGCTCCATATAGTCGTGGACGGTCCCGGGCAGGTGGTCGGCCCGGCTGGTATCCCCGAGTTGCCACACTGTCTGCTCGTTGGCGTATCCACTGGCCAGCACAGCATCGATCACGGAATCGAACCGGTAGCCCTGAATCGTGCCCAAGGTCACGAAGAGTCGCTCCGGCCGACGCACTGTGGTGCTGGGTTCGCTGTGCACGGCTGACAGGATGCTCTCACATGCCTCCCAGCGTCCCCCAGCCCACGCAGAGTGTTGCGTGTAAAGGGAGATCTTGGGAATCTTCTGCAGGATGCGACCTGTGGTAGATGGCCCGCGGACTCGGCATACGCTCTCGACGTATACAGACTGGACACCCAGCGCGGCGGCTACGGGAAGGCCCGCCGCCGCGACTGCGGCCCCGGTGCTGATCGCCGTGTCGAAGCGCTCGGCGCGCAGGAGCTGATACACCTGGGGAATCGCGGTCAGCGTCCCCTTCAGATCGCGGGGCCCGATGTAGGGCAGGTAGTGGACGCGCCGCCCTTGCAGTACCTGCCGAGCCTGCGGCGTATCGAAGGTCAGCCACAGCGAGTCAGGGTTGACACCTATACGCTGATCGAGACGGAGCAACTCCGCGAGGTGGCCGCCTGTGGAGCAGATCATGAGGGACTTGGCCGATGGTGGCACAACCGCTGGGAAGGCGTCAGTCATGAGTGGGCTCCTGTCGTTTTGAGGCTCGATCGGGACTGAACCTCATAAATATTCTGTCAAACTCATCTCTGGATACTGTGCACGAAGTGTGCTCTATCCCACGATGACCCTTCCCCCTAGGGCCGAAGGACCTAGAGTGTTGACCTCACCAGTATGCGCGCACGACCGGAGGTGGGACAAGAATGTACCATTTCGTGGGATGTGATAAACAGCTCGATCGCTGATTCCGGTGGTTCGAACGGCGCGCTGCTACCATCTTGAAGGTGACCTCCATTTCTCGATCGTCGATCGCGCTGGCCAAGGCTGTTGCCCGCGACCTACTGGCGGATGTCCATGCCGTCCGAACCCGCACAGCACTGCGAGTGAAGCACCCCACGGCGGTGATCAGCCGACGAGTAACCATCACGGGTGACCCTAGCCGGATCAAGCTGGGGGACAGGGTAAGTATCAGCGGCCCCACCAGCATCGTCGTCGACGACGGAGGAGGCCTCACCGGCTCTCGGCTCGAGGTCGGCGACGAGACCTACATCGGCGAGTTCGGCAACATCCGGACAGCGGGTGCCCCGATCAGTATCGGCGCCCGCTGCTTGCTCGCACAGAACGTGACCGTAGTCGGCAGTAACCATGGCACCAAGGCCGGAGTACCGATTGTCGACCAGGACTGGTCGGGAACCGGAGTCGAGATCGGCGACGGCGTCTGGATCGCGGCAGGTTGCATCATCGTTCCCGGCGCCAGGATCGGTTCCGGCGCCGTCATCGGCGCCAACTCGGTTGTTCGCGGAGAGGTGCCGGAGAACGCGATCATGGTCGGTTCACCGGCACGCCAAGTTGGAGAGCGGAAGCCCTGACACTCAAGGTCCGCTAGCCGGACTGGAAGGGCAAGCTGCCACAACGTCCCGGCTGGCATCCACAACGCCCCGGCTGGCCACGTAGGATCTGACCTGCTCGGTATGCAGTCCCTCGCTGAGCTCAGAGATGACAAACCCCGGCGGTGTTGGCCTGATTGGCCAACACCGCCGGGGTTTCTAGTGTCTCCGCTCAGGAAGCTGCCTTGTACTGTGCGGTGATGGTCTTCGCGTCCAGTGCCTTATCGTAAACGGCGAATTCGTCCACGAAGGCCTGCACGAAGTTGGTGCTGGGCTTGCTTGGCCAGCCATTCAGGCTGCCGCCACCAAGCAACCAGTAGCCAGTCCCATCCTGGGCCTTGGTCACATTATTGCTGCCAACCAAGACGCCATCGACGTAGAGCTTCGTACCATCGGCACCCTGGGTCGCGGTGGCCATGTGCCAGGCACCATCGTTGTAGGACTTCGAACTTGTCACGGTGGAGACCTTGCCGGAGTAAGTACCGAAAACCAGCTTGCCTGCGTTGGTCAGGTAAAGCGACCGGTCATAGGACCCACCACTCCCGGTATTGGAGTTCTCGAAACCAGCGAGCTTACCACCGGTCTTCGTCGTGGTCTTGAACCAGAGCTGCACGCTAACTGAAGTGGACGGCGTCGTGGGCTCAGCACTAGCCACCAGTGATCCCCACTCACCGTGGGTGAGCATCGCGGTATCACCCTTGATAGCCCCAGTCGCGCCGGTGCCCACCTTACGCGCTGTTCCGGTGCGACCATTGCCACTGAAGTCTGCAACGGTGGTGTTCTTATCGGACAGTCTCCAGTAGAGCGAGGGCTTGGCAGCCTTGACTGCGGCCGGGTAACCGGTATCGGACGGCTTACTGGGCGATGAGTCGGGCGCTACCGGCGGGACGGAGGGCTTCGGTGGGGTGGTGTCTGCGTTTACTGGCGCCCGGTAGTTCATGGGAAGGGCAACGAGCTTGTCGAGTGGGAAGCCCACCTCGCCCTTGCTCACGTCACCGGCCATCTCCTGGGAGCTCCAGCGGCCACGGAAGATCGAATCATAGTTATCGGTCTTGAGTGAGATGGGGTTCTCCGCGGTAAAGCTGACAGCCCCCGACGTATCAGTCACCATGATGCCGTACTCCTGCGCAGCTTTGGCGATGGTCTTCGCCGTCGGTGAGAGCTTCATCGAGTCGATGTCCAGACTCGCTGGCAAGCGCAACATCTGCCCGATCGAAAGTTCGGTACCATTCATCCATCCGTCGGTGCGGACTGCAGGCCAGGAGATACTGCCCTTCTTGGTGTGAGGGATAGCCAAGCTGACAACATGATCGATACGACCATTGCGCAACTCCTGCTCACGAATCATCGTGCCCCAGAAGGACAAGCCACTAGCAGCCGCTCCGAAGGTACCCTTGAACGAACCGAGTGACTTATCGGTCTCGGTGATCTTGCCTCCCCAACAAGCTTCCCACTTGTTGCCATTCTTGCGAGCCTTCCACAACTCGACAATTTCTTTGCTGTCAGGGTTGTAGATCGACACGCTGCCATCGGAGGAATCATCAGGCACCAGGTCACTGGGGATGTGAACGTTCATCAGCTCCGCGTTGAGGTACTTTGCAACACTGGCCGTGTGACTCTGACAGTTCCACGCAGTGATGTCATAGACCGGATCGGAGTTACGGGCCACATACAACGGCGGGGAGAACTTGGTGGTGTTGACAGTCACATTGGGTGTGGTCGGGGTTCCGTAGTACTTGTGGGCCTGAGCCTTCAGGCTTGCCACCAGCGCCTTGGAGTCCGAGGCTGCCGGGGTGTTTGCCGGCAGCTTCTGGTAGAAGGGCGAGTCCGACGCGAAGATGCGCGAAGAAACAGGCCGACTATCGGTTCCAGAGTTGCTGGCGGCAGCAGCCGGAAGCGGCGAAGATAACGCGAGTACGGCAGCACTGAGGGCCGCCAAAGCAACTCTACTAAGCTTAGGCATGAGAGAGCGTCCAATCGTAAGAGGTGTGAGCGGGTACTCCCCGAGATATTGTCAAGGGGTATGCACCGGACGTTACCGAACGTTATCAAATCTTAATATAAAACGCCCTCAAAGCTTAATTTTTAAACCTTAATACGAAAGACTTAAAAGTAAATACATAACGTACTAAACGGTTAATACAAACTGGGGGTCTTCTGAAACCTCACCGGTCGATACCGTCTCACTACAATCACCGAAACCCGCCACCTGGCTCGCACGAGGACCAGCGTCACCCATTGTCAGTTCCCCATCCGTCGACCATGACCTGGCTTCTGGTACCACTCCCCCAGCACCAGCCTAAAAGCTGAGAATCATCCAAGAATTGTGAGGAATGCAACGGAGGTGAGCACCCCTCCAACCGGTGGAAACACGTTCCTCCAACCGGTGGAAACACGTTCGTGCTCAGGCCTTATGCTTCGCGCGGGCCTGAGTAAACAAGCCACGCAGGCGGCTGATCCCCACGATGCGCAGGACATAAACCAGCAGCGCGGGCGCCGCCGCCGCTCCCACAGTCAACAGCGCCAAGGGGCCATGAGGCACGATGGTGCCCACCACGTAGTGTGAGACCGCCCAGCAGGACGCCGTGGTAAACGCGCTGGCGAACAGCACCGAGAGCCACGGAACCTCGCGCCACGGCGTCGGGAGCGGGGTATCCACCCGTCGCTGACCGACCCAGGTCAGATACATCGCGGAGCAGATCGCCGCGATCAAGGTGGCACTGATCGTCCCCACCACACCGAACGAGAGGATTAGCGGGAAGGTGAGCGATAGGTTGATCACCATATTGATGACGTCACAGGAGAGGGTCAGGCCCGACCTACCCAGCCCGTTCAGCCAGAGCCGCTGAACCAGCATGGTGAGGGTCACTCCGAAGGCCAGCAGCACGACGGAAGACACCACACCGGGCGGCAGCTCGGTGCCAAGGTTCAGCCACACCGTGACACCAAAACCGGCAGCGGGCACGCCAACACCGATCCACCCGGCAATCAGGCGCACCCAGAGCCGCTGGATCTTCACTACCTCTTTGATTGCGCCGGACGGTCCATACTCTCCGATCGCGCGCGCGATATTGGAGTCCATCGGAACAGTCGCGTTGAACGGTATCCCGCGCAACGTGTTGGCGAAGCTGGCACCGGTTCCGAACATGGTCATCTGCGCGGCCGCGAACCGGCCGACGAACAACGAGTCACCGTAGTCGGACAGCAACGTCAACGTACCGGAGATCTGGACCTTCCAGGAGTAGCCGAAGAACTCCTTCAGTAGGCTCCACGGAACGAACCGCACCGCCTTCCAATCCAGCCGACGCAGCGCGGCCGGTAGCACCATCACCGTCGGGCATACCTGCTGGGCGATGAACGCCCAGGCGATTCCCTCAAGCCCGAGCTCGTTCTGCACCGCCAGCACCATCCCCGTGGCATACGCGAAGAAGCCCAGCAGGTCACCCAGAGCAGTGAACCGGAACAGGTTCGACGTGAGCAACACCTGGGTGAACAGTCCACGGACCTGTGAGATCACGGCGAGAACGATCATCACGCGGAGCAGGTAGACGGCGCCGTCCGGATCCGCCGTCGATACAGGGAAGAAGGCCATGATCTTTGGCGCAGCCAGCAGCAACAGAGTGCAGAGCAGCGACGTCCAGATGACCATGATGACGAAAAGAGAGGTGAGCAGCGAAGTCATCGCGGCACGCTCTCCGCGTCCAGTGTAGATCCCGAAGTAGCGGCGCGAACTCGCCCCCACACCGCCGTCGAAACTGCCGATGAACTGCTGGATCACCGAGATCAGTAGGAAGGCACCGTAGATCCCAATCCCGAATCCGTGGATCAGGTAGGGGGTCAACGCCAGGTTGAAGACCAGCGGTGACATCTGGGCGAGCGCCTGCCAGCCCGTGCCGCGGGCGAGCGTCCGGAGCAGACTGGGCTTGGACACCGGAGTCTCTGGAGCCTCACCTGGTTCGACGGGCTCTTCCTGGGGGACACGGGTGGCGCTGGAATCGTTGTCCGTTTGACTTTCCGTCTCTTCGGAGTGGGCGGGGCCCAGATTCGCATCGGTCACAGACGTTCCTTCACCCGTCGTAGCAGCGGCACTCGTTCAGGTATCAACTCCAGGACAGGTGCGGCCACGCCGGTCGCCATCGCCTTGGATCGAAGGCCGGGATAGTGCGGATAGTCCTTGGCTGCGGTGCGCAGTAGCGAGGCGGCCTGGCGGAAGTGCCCATCAGCCCAGGCCTGCTTGGCCGCCAGCCGCTGCCGCGGCGGAGAACCATGGGCCACACGGGCCGCGAGCAGCTCGCGGTCACGTTCGGTGAGGGTGTCGGCGAAGCGCGTCGCCAGGCTGGCAAAGAGCTCGTCCTCGGCGTCCAGCATCGCGGTCGCATCCGCCGACTGACTGTGGCCCTGTTTCCGGTACATGGCGGCCTCCTCGGTCTGGAAAGCCACCCGCCAGCCGGACAGGATCGCGCGCACCCAGTATTCCCAGTCCTCACACCGATGCAGCTCTTCGCTGAACGGTCCGATCTCATCGACCATCTGGCGCGGGAACACCGAGAAGATGGAGACGAAGTTCATCTGCAGGATCGCTTCGCGCTGGTCATCCACCGGGATCTCACCGAACGGCGAAACTCCGTAGTCCTTCAGCCCGTCATCGGTGAGCGCCATGGCGGCGCAGGTCACCCAGGTGCGAGGCGGCGATGTGTCAAGGACGGCCAGAGCCTTGGCGATGTAGTTCGGCAACAGGACATCGTCGGAGTCGCACAATGCGATGATCTCGCCGGTGGCCGCCTTGATCCCCGTGTTACGGGCGGTATTGGGGCCTGCATTGCGCTGCTGCAAGAGAGTGATCCGGTCCCCGAACCCGCTCGCTATGCGATACGTGTCGTCGGTCGAGCCGTCATCGACCACCACCAACTCCACGTCTGGGTGGCTCTGGGACAACACACTGCTGATGGCCGCCCCGATCCGCGCACCAGCATTGTAGGTAGGCATGATGATGCTCACTCTTGACATAATTGCACCCCCGGGCCCATAATTCCGTGGCGCCTCCAACGAGGCTCCTGCATTTCCTGCATGCGCCATGATACCAGCACACCCACATCCGCACGATCCTCGGGCCGCCACCCAGTCGCTCCCATACATCCAGCCTTCTCGGAGCGTCTTTTAACTTTCTGGTAGCATGGCATGCTCAGCACGCGGGGGCGCGGTGGAGCGGGTAGAGGCAGCCAACTCTGGTGGCAACTCGAAGCTCTGCATGCGGTGGACCGAAAGGCCAGGTTGGAGGAATCAGCATTCCAAGCGTGGGCGTCATGTCCACATACAAGAGGGGGCTCGAATCGGGCTTCCAACTCCAGGCCGATCACGGATCTCACGTACGCCCCTCGAGTGAAAAAATAGGGAGCATTAATCATGGGCGCAGAACGCGAAGTATTTGTCGACTTCTACGACTATCTGAACCTCGGGGACGATCTACTGTTCCTCACCTTGGCACACCGTTACCCTCACGTCCGGTTCAGCTACATCGGACAGCATCACACCTCGCCAGAGTTCAAACTGAAGAACGTGCGCCGGCTACGCCGGCTACGCTACCTGGATGGCGTACTGCGTCGGCTGCGGATCCCTTTTAGCCTCAACGAAGCCTACCGCGACTCGATGGTCCGGCGCTCCCGGCTCGCAGTCCGACTGGGCGGTTCACTGTACATGGAGAAGGGCGAGTGGCGCGAGAACGTTCGGCGGGATCTGGGGTTGCTGGCATGCCCGGGCGGAGCCGTCTATCTCAACGGGAACTTCGGACCGTGGCGGACTGAGGAATTCTTGGCCACCTATGTTCACATCTTTTCCGAAGCCCGTGATGTGACCGTACGAGACGAGAGGTCACTCACCCAACTGGCAGCCGTTCCCCAACTCCGGATGGCTCCCGACATGATCTTCACCATGTCGTCGGAACGCGACGCGACCGAGCGGAACGGCGTTGTGATCTCACTGATCAATCTTGAAGGCCGACCTGGGCTCGACCATCAGCGCGAGGCATATGAGCGCGCTATGGCCGAACTCACCGAGGACCTGGTCAAGGACGGCCAGCAGGTCACATTGATGAGTTTCTGCGCTGTGGAGGGAGACGAACTGGCCGTTGAGCGCGTCACCTCGCTGGTGTCGCCATCCGCGCGCGGCTCGGTTAAGACACACCTTTACCGTGGCGACATCGATGCCGCGCTCACCTTGCTGCGACGGACCGAAACAGTCATCGCTACCCGATTCCATGCGATGGTGCTGGGTCTCTCCTTTGGCTGCCGCGTCAGGTGCGTGGAGTACAGTGACAAGACGGCCAACGCCCTGGACGACCTCGGCTTGGGCGAGTTGGGCCTGGGCGTCAAGGAGTTCGTCACTGCCACCCGGGTAGATCGTCACGGATGGGCGACGCTGCCGACAGGGGCTCAGGTCGATATCGAAGATCTCGCACGCCGGGCCGACCAGCACTTCGCCGTCCTCGACCAAATCCTGGCCTAGACCCCGCCTCGGCAGGCACCAACTTCTACGTGTGCCCAATAGTGTGTCTGGGCGTAATTTCGAGCGGTATTTACACCTCACACAAAGAGGGACTTTCACTAGTAATTTACTAGCGAAAGTCCCTCTGTGCCCTCGAAAGGATTCGAACCTTCGACCTACCGCTTAGGAGGCGGTTGCTCTTCCCCTGAGCTACGAGGGCGCACCTAGATAGTGTACCCACTTTGCTGGCGCGCGCCGAATCGCGAACGTGGGCGGACCACCATTCGGATTGGCTGGACCTCACACCTTAAGTTCCACGGACCACCATTCGGATCACAGGCCTCCGCCCGGGCGAGTGACAAAACCTGCCCAAGCCAAGGGACCACCCCAAGGCCCCGGGCAGAGAACTCCGGGCAGAGAACCCCACCCGAACCTCCCCGGAAACAGGGCTCAGCAACCAACTATCGCGGACGCTCCCACGGCACCTGCGGCCCCATGTCCTCGTTACGGCGCGTCCGCTTGGGAACCACGATCGTGGGACACACGGCGTGCTGGATCACTGCCTGGCTGGTGGAGCCGAGCAACAGCCCGGCGAAGCCACCGCGACCACGCGAGCCCACCACCAGGAGATCCACGGCGGTGGAGAATTCGGTCATGAGCGAGGACGCATTGCCTTCGATGGCGTGGCAGTGGATATCGACGTCGTAGCCCTGGCTCAGTTCATCAACGGCCTCACGGAGTCCTGCACGCACATCGTCGAGGACCTCTTGATGATAGCCAGCCCCCGGCATCCACATGGATCCGCCAAAGTTCACCGCGCTCACGCACGAGAGCTTCGCACGCCACCGGGCCGCCTCGCGGATGGCCAGCGCCAGCGCCACGCGCGAGGATTCCGATCCGTCGAATCCACACACGATGTGTTTGACGGGCAAGACTTCCGAAACCGGGCTTGTAGGAACGACGACGACGGAGCAGTAGGCTCGCGACGATACGGCGTTCGTTACCGAGCCCAGCAGGCGATCGGCGAAGCCGCCTGATCCTCCGCGGGCGCCGAGCACTACTCTGGCGGCGCGCTTGGAGCGTTCAAGCAGTTCCGTAATGGGATCTTCGTCGGAGAGGTTGAGGGCATAATCAACGCCGTACCCCTTGATCTGGGATTCGGCTGCCTCAAGGATCTTGCGAGCGCCTGCTTCCATCAATGGTCCGGCCGGCTCTTCCGTCATCGGACGCCCTGTGTAACCGGGCTGCTGGAAACAGCAGAGAACATCAAGATGAGCACCGCGGGTAGCGGCTTCTTGTACGGCCCATTCCAGCGCATTGAATGACGCTTCAGATCCGTCAACACCACAAACTACGAGGTTATCGTGACGATATGGCATGGCAGGCACCTCCTACGATTGTCCTAACCCAATTCTGGCATGACTTACACCACAGCGGGGGCTGCATTCGGTATTAGCTCCAAATGACTTCGAGGGACCAACCCATGGTTGATCCCTCGAAGTCTCAAGTTTAGATTTAGCGCCACTCGACGAAAGACTATTGGCCAGCAAATGAAAGCTAATTTGGCCAAAGGTCAGGGCCTACTGGCGGCCTCTTCACGTCAGCCGAATACGCGGATGACGGTAGGCGTGCCGAGCCAGGAGTTCGGACCCGTGGTGGTTCCCATATCCGGGTTCCAGGCGCCAACGTTCATGCCGTCACCCGAGTAGATGGCAACATGGCCGGGCCAGTACAGGATGTCACCGGGCTGCACCTCGGAGTAGGAGACCTGACGGCCAACTTCGAGCACCGAGGTGGTGTATCCACCGATGGAGACGCCGTGCTGAGCGTAGACGTAACGCACGAAACCAATGCAGTCCCAACCCGAGGGAGTGGTGCCACCCCAGACGTAGGGGGAACCCTGGTAAGCAAGCGCAGTGGCAAGCACCGACGAGCCGGCGCCAGAGGGAGCAGGGGCCGCCTCGACCGGAGCTGCGGGAGCCGCAACTTCTGAGGTGGTCTGGTAGCTGTCGGAAGCGCTGACATCGGTGACAGGCTGCTCTTCCACGGCCGGGGCCGGAGCTTCTTCAGCGGCGGGAGCGGCTGCCGGAGCAACCGGTGCCGGCTCAGGCTCGGGCTCTGGGATGGTCACGGTGGCGGAGACTTCAACGCCACGACCTTCGTTGACGGAGACCTGGGTGACACCCCATTCTGCATCTTCAGGAGCGGTGACCGCTTCCGTGCTGGAAACGGTGGGTGCCTCAGTCTGGGATACAGACAGGATGCCCGCAACCTTCTTGTCGGAGGTCTGCTCAGTCGCGTTGGCTGCTGGCAGCGCAACACCGAAGGCGGTGCCGAAAGCCATTGCGGCGATCAGGCCACGGCCTGCCGGGGTGTCAAGTGCGGTGAGCGCAGCCTCGCGGGTGATCGCATGGCGTCCGGTCATTGGGTTTACTCCTTGTGGATGTCATTCGTTTCGTATCGGTGAGGCCGATGTGAAACTCTTGCCAAGAAAGACAATAACGACTCATTACAAGAATGTCACGTTTAGATAACGACGTATGCCGCAGGTCACATTAACTACCTATCCGCTTAATTCCAACGATTTACCGATTTACACAGCCGGTAAAGGCGGTGCAGATCACGGCAATATTGCCAGAATCGTGACGCACAACCATATGTTTTTGTGACCTGTCGGTAACCATATGGCGGCCATCAACAGATCACGTCGTCACATTCAGCCCGGGACCTCAGAGGATTTCGCGCCACTCGCCATGCCACACATCACACCCCAAGACAATCCGCGCCCACCCCAGAGGCTCCACCGGAGATCCCGCCGAGTCTCGATCTACGACATGTGGTACAAAGTCTTGCACATCGGCGCCATCTCCAGCCTCTGCTCTTCAATAGGAGCGAACCACCAGGTGCCCCTGCACCCATGGCGTCAGTTCGATGGACCCCTTCGCCGCCTTGAGGATCCACACCCCATCCTCGTTCGACATGTTCACGATCGTCCCGGGCAGCAATCCCGCCGCCTCAAACTCACACAAGAGAGGAATATCCGTCTGAAGCGGCTCGCCGATCCGCGCCAAGACACATTCTCCGCCCTCGGGATTCTCCTTGAGGAAGTCCACCGTGCGCTTGAGTCCGGATGGGCCCGCAGCCTGGCTGCCCGGCCCCAACGCCTCACGTGGAGGAATGGGGTTACCGAACGGATCTTCCACGACTCCGCCAAGCAACGTCGCGATACGCTCCTCGACGTCGTCGGAAATAACATGTTCCCAACGGCACGCTTCCTCATGAATGTCCACCCACGGAACCTTGATCACGTCAATCAGAAGCCGTTCAGCCAAGCGATGCTTGCGCATCACCGTCGTGGCCTGCTTCCGTCCCTTGATCGACAGCTCAATATTGCGCGCGCCAACGATCGTCAACAAGCCGTCGCGCTCCAATCGCGCTACCGTTTCCGACACGGTGGGCTTGGACTGTCCGAGACGCTCCACAAGACGTGCCCGCAGAGGAGGCACACCCTCTTCTTCGAGCTCGTAAATCGCCTTCAGATACATCTCAGTCGTATCGACGAGGTCGCCACTCATTTCTGCTCCTGACCGCACTGCCCGAATCTCATTACCTAGGTCACTACCTTACTTGACCTTATCTAGATAGATCAGGCGAGGCACCCCAAATCTCTTTATGCGCACAAAGAGTTCCACAATTATTCCAACATCATCCCCGTTGTTCTCTCACCAACACCCCTTTACTCACCCAGCAACACTCTCTCGACCGTTTCTCGCGTCGCTTCCAATCTCGCTTCCAATCTCCCTCCCCACCTCCAACTCCCCCTCCCCACCTCCAATCCCACCTCCAACTCCCCGTCTCCGAGACAGCCGCACCACCGTCCCGCTCGGCACGGCAAGATAGACCCATGACCACGCAGATTCCCTCCCATCTTCTTCCTCGCGACGGACGTTTCGGTTCGGGGCCCTCCAAGGTTCGGCCCGCGCAGCTCGCCCACCTGGCCAACGCCGGTTCCCTCATGGGTACCTCGCATCGCCAGCGCCCGGTTCGCGCGATGGTCGGTAAGATTCGCACCCAGCTCCGTGAGCTCTTCGAAGCTCCGGAAGGTTACGAGGTCATCTTGGGTAACGGCGGCGCCTCGCTGCTCTGGGACGCGATCGCCTTCGGTCTTGTCGAGGAGCGCGCCCAGGCCGCAGTATTTGGCGAGTTCTCCAGCAAGCCCGTCAAGCCGCTTTCGAACATGGCATGGATCTCCGAGGTCGACGTCCGCGGCGTCGAGCCGGGCGGCGTGGCCCTCTGCGAGTCCACGGACGGCATCGATACCTACCTGTACGCCCACAACGAGACCTCCACCGGCGCACTGTCACCGGTACGTCGTTTTGGCGACGACGGCGCCCTCACCGTCATCGACGCCACCTCCGCCGCCGGTGGCGTACGCGTGGATCTGTCCGAAACGGACCTCTACTACTTCTCTCCTCAGAAGTGTTTCGGTGCCGACGGCGGCCTGTGGCTCGCTTTTGCTTCCCCCGCGGCTTTGGAGCGCATCGAGCGCCTGAGCCGCGAGCGCTGGATTCCCGATATTCTCAGCCTCCAACTAGCGGTGGATAACTCGCTCAAGGATCAGACGCTCAATACTCCGGCGCTCAGCACGCTTCTCCTCATCGAGGCCCAGCTGGATTGGATGCTGGAGCAGGGCGGGCTGGAGGCGATGGCCGGCCGCTCCGCTGCGTCGTCGTCGTATATATACGAGTGGGCGTCGAATCGTGCCGATGCAAGCCCCTTCATTGCCGAACCCGAGTACCGTTCGCCGGTGGTGGCCACGATCGATTTCGATACGTCCGTGAATACCTCGGCGATCTCGGCGCTGCTGCGCGAGAACGGCGTGGTGGATATTGACCCGTATCGTTCGCTGGGCCGCAATCAGTTCCGTATCGGCACGTTCCCCAGCGTCGAGTTCGAGGACGTCAAGGCGTTGCTCGGCTGCATAGAGTGGGCGATCGAGAATCAGTAAGGGCTCGATCGCCTCAGGCCCGCGGTATTGCCTCGTTGATGCGCGCCTGAATCCCAACCATATCTGCCCTTAGCGCTGGGTATCGCCCTTAGCGTCAGGTATCGCCGTAGTAAGGGCGATACCTGACGCTAAGGGCAGTTGTCGGCGCAGATGGTGCGTGGCACCGAAACCACGTCCCACGCACTACCCCAAGAAAAACCGGTGGTCAGCGGATTTCCGCTGACCACCGGTCACGAACTACGATCACGAGGATGTGATCGCTTGGAGCGTCAGGCCGCGAGGAGCATCTGGATGGGCTCCATGAGGAAGTACAGCACGAAGAGTCCGGCCACCAGCCAGAGCAGCGGATGGATCTTCTTGGCGTTGCCGGTGGCGGACTGGAGAACCGCGTGGGCGATGAAGCCGATGCCGATGCCAACCGTCATCGAGTAGCCGAATGGCATCATCACGATGGTGAGGAATGCCGGGATGGCGATGACGAGGTCGTCCCACTTGATGTCGCGCACCTGCTGCATCATGAGGAAGCCCACCACGATGAGAGCGGGAGCGGCGGCCTCATTGGGAACCATGGCAACGACGGGTGCGAAGAAGGTGGCGAGCAGGAAAGCCACGCCGGTCACGATGGAGGAAAGTCCGGTGCGAGCACCTTCTGCGACTCCGGCGGAGGACTCGACGAACGAGGTGTTGGACGAGACACCACCGATACCACCGGCAACGGCTGCGACGGAATCGATCAGCAGAATCTTGCTGGTTCCTTCGGGGTTGCCGTCCTCATCAAGGAGGTCGCCTTCGCTACCCACGGCAACCATGGTGCCCATGGTGTCGAAGAAGTCGGCCAGCATCACCGAGAAAGCCATCACCACAACGGAGATGACTCCGAGCTTCTGGAACGGGCCAACGATGGAGAACTGACCCAGGGTGCTGAAGTCGGGTACCTGGATCGGCGAACCAGTCAGTGCGGGAACGGTGAGCGCCCAACCACCGGGGTTAGCGAAAGCCGGACCGAGGTTGGCCACGGACTCCAGCGCCACGGAAGCCAGCGTCGACACAACGATTCCAATGAGGATCGCTCCCTTGACGCCACGCACCATGAGGATGGCGGTGAGGAAGAGTGCCAGGATGAAGATGACGAGCGGCAGGGTGGAGATCGAACCGTGCACGGCAAACGTGATCGGGGTTCCTTCACCGCGGGTCACCATGCCCGCGTTGACGAGGCCAACGAGGGTGATGAACAGGCCAATGCCCACAGAGATGGCGGTGCGCAGGTACTTGGGTACGGCGCGGAAGATCGCCTCGCGCAGGCCGGTGACCACCAACAGCACCACCACGATGCCTTCGAGGACGATGATGCCCATGCCGTCGGCCCAGGTCATGCCGGGGATCTGGACGATGGTGGCGGCCAGCATGGAGTTGAGGCCGAGTCCTGCGGCGAGCGCGAGCGGGAAGTTGGCCACCGCCCCCATAAGGATGGTCATGATACCCGCGACAAGCGCGGTACCAGCGGCGATAGCAGCCTGGTTCGGCTCGGTGCCTCCACCAAGGAAGCCGCCGGTGGAATCCGGGCCAGAAAGAATGATGGGATTGAGGACCAAAATGTAGGCCATTGCGAAGAAGGTGACTATGCCACCGCGAACTTCTTGGCCGATGGAGGAGCGGCGCTCCGACAGGTGGAAG
Source organism: Ancrocorticia sp. (assembly GCA_047602305.1). Taxonomy (GTDB): domain Bacteria; phylum Actinomycetota; class Actinomycetes; order Actinomycetales; family Actinomycetaceae; genus Ancrocorticia. The sequence goes on along the minus strand of JASGHO010000001.1, from coordinate 2,896,797 downwards.
AGCTTCTCGAGCATTCCGGCTTTTTCGACGGCCGGTGGAGTCATCGTGTCAATCACCTAACCGAGTCTCATAGTGCGAACAGTGCGCGGCCAACAGGCGTCCACATCGTGAACACTCGGTTTCTCGCTTCGTGAGCACTAGTAACCGGACGGTTCACCGCCACCGGCCCCAAGTTTTTCGAACGACGACGACGTCACTTCCCCGGAATTCCGCCACTTTCCGGCCGTATCCATCCGGGAGGAGGTACTTATTCTCGCCCACCTCTGAGGCTCAAAGCTACCGCCAGGCACCAAGTGAGAGGTTACCCACGCCGCCCCAAATCCTGCCGTATCGGCACTCCACAGCGGTCACCAATCACCAGCATCCTGGACCCCAGATCCTTCGGGCCTACGGAACCCCCGCCACCACCAGCTTGCCGAAGCCGCGCAGCGAAAGCCACCCATCGGACGCCGGAATGAAGATCGCCTGCCCGGAATTCATCGCAAGAACCTCGCCGTTCGCCTCGGCTTGCACCGCGCCCTCCAGGCATACAAGGGTGCGCGGCCCCAGCCCCGGCTGCTTCACCCATTCACTGGTATCGCGCAAGGTGACCACCGACAACTCGAAATCGTCAACGGGCGCGTAGAAGGTCGACGTCGTCGCATTATTACGTTCCGGCGCAATACGAACCGGGGGCGCCGCATCGGCCCGCACCACACGCAGGAGCTCGGGGACCTCCAGGTGCTTGGGGGTGAGCCCTGCGCGCAGCACGTTATCGGAGGCCGCCATGATCTCGATGGCCACACCGGAAAGATAGGCATGAACCGTGCCATCGGGAACAAAAAGTGCCTCCCCCGGGTGCAAGGTCACCGGGTTCATGAGCAGCGAGGCAACCACCCCCGGGTCCCCCGGATAATACCCAGCCAGGGACAACACGGCCGCGTCCGCGCGCCGCGAAGGCGACTCCTCCGGATCGCGCCGCGCGCACGCCTCCACCACCTCGGCCACCGCCTGCGCATCGGGTCGGGATTCGGGAGCCAGCAGGAAACTAAAAGCCGCCCGCACCCCCTCGCGCACAACAATCCCACGCACGGCGTCGGTCAACGGGGTATTCAAGCCTCGGAGTACCGTGGCGATACGCCGCGGCGCACGGAAACCGGCGAGTGCCTCAAACCTGGTCAGAGCGTAAGCCAGCTCGGGCTTGTGGTTGGGGTCGCGATAGTTGCGATTCGGAGCACGGCGCGGGATACCCGCAGCCTCCTCCGCGGCAAACCCAGCCTGCGCCTGCGCCAGGGAAGGATGCACCTGCAAGGACAACGGCTCTGCCGGGGCAATGATCTTCAGCAGATAGGGAAGCTGATCGCCCAGGCTATCCACCACATCTTCGCCCAGAATCGCGGAAGGATCGGAGGCGATGAACTCCGCGAGCGTCGGTAAGTGATCAGTTCCAGTGTTCCCCGGATAGATCTGTGCGGGATCAAAAAGCGGCGCATGATCCGCACACCCCACGCGAGCAGGGTCATCAGGGTGGGCACCCAGCCACACTTCGGCCACCGGCATGTGTGCCGGCGGGTACCCGAACAGTGCGGGGATCACCTGCGGCGAACCCCAGCTGTAATCACGCGCTCTGCCCTGCAGACGCTCCATCTACTGGCCCACTTCCCACGCAGCCGAATTCCTCAAGCCACCACTTCAATTCCGGGCGCGCGGCACCCGTGCCTTCCACGAGCAATCGCCATCTCCGACTTCGAGATTCCAACGGTAAGCAATGGCCTGGCCGCGCAATCTCTGAGAGATCCCGCCAATAGGTCCGACTATCGGCCGACCCCATTGGCGCAACCTCTTACTCAGCCGCCTCGACAACCTCAAGATCAGCTTCATCAATCACCGGGGAACTGGGATCCCACAGCTTCTTCTGCTTCGGGCTGTCCGTCTCTGAATGCGAGCCGCAGCCGTGATCCAACGAGACCACCTTGCCGTCATACGAGGACCACTCGTTCGCACACACGCCAAAGATGGTGCGCGCCGAGCCTCCCATGAGCATGAGGAATCCGCAGGTTGAGCAGGTGGCTTTCGCCATCCGAGTGCCCGGGCTCGAGGGGCCATTCTCGCCGTCGTACCAGCGCTGGAATGCCGAGGCGCGCCCCTTCGCAGAGAGCACACGCGGGCGCCCGAGGCCCAGCTCGAACTCGGCGATCTCATCCGCATCCTCGCTGGTGTCCTCGAAACCTGGTTCCAGGCGCTCGTCGTCGGCCAAATAGGGAAGCCGATCGGTGGGCTGAATATCCGAGGGCTCCAGCCGCTCCGCCCACGGAACCCAGTCCGGCGCCAGATGGGCGTCCGGGCCAGGACGAAGCGACATCTCGTCGATCGTCGGCCTGCTGGAACGCGGGATACGCGCCAGCGTCACCGTCCAGAACCAACCCGGATAACCCGGAAGAAGGCACTCGAAGCAGTGCGTCAGCACCCGATCAGATTCGACGACGACGCCCACATGCGCGCCCACGTTCACGGGACGCGTGAGATCCTTCAGCGCTTCCCGTGCCAGATCAACCGCCGAGGCCAGGACGCGCTCGCGCCCCGCCGAGGCGGACAGCTTGATCCGTGGACGCTCAGGCATCAAAATCGTCCGCGAGAGCACGAAGTGCCTGCGCAATGCGGTGCCCGCCATCGGGGTACCGGTTGTGACGCAGCTTCGTGGAGGCCGAATCGAGGATCGTGATGAGATCTTCGATGATGACCACCATCTCCTCCGGGGAGCGGCGGTTCTTACGCGCGAGCGATTCAAGCTTCTCGACGACGGTCAGGTTGAGCACCTGGGGGCCACGCCGAGTCTCGGCAACGCCATAATCCACGCGCGTCCCAGGACGCAGCTTGGCGCCGTCCGGCACGGCAGAGGATGGCAGGTAAACCTGCTCCCCGTCATCTCCGGCGATGAAACCAAAACCTTTCTTCTCATCGAAGAATTTGACCTTACCCGTTGGCACGGCGCACCACTTTCTTTGGACGAATGAATGAAGCGCCTCAGAGAGGCGCGAGCACAGATACTGCCATCCAGTCTACCCGGTAGAAACGGACAGACTAAATGAAAGCGTGCGCTTGTGGCGCAATCTCACCTCCTCGCGTCTCACGATTTGTTAGCGTGAACTACATGCCATGGCCTCAGGCCATGGATGGCCCGGGGATGTTTCCCCGGTTTGTTACTAGCTTCCTTCGCGCTTGTAGGTGATCATCTAACTGTGAGCATTCTTCGTACAACCGGATGCGCCCTCTCCCTTGTGGTCGCGGGCCTCCTCTTTGCGCCCGCAGCCATGGCCGACGATCCATTCCCCATCACCACCACGGTCACCGACAGCACCGGCGCTGTCGCTGGTATCGATGAAGTGACGGAGCGCCTGCGCAGCCTCCAAACCGAGTCCGGCAACAGCCTGCGCATCGTGTTCACGGACGATTTCGGGTCTGTTGATTCCAACAAGTGGGCCAAGGAAACAGGCAACCTTTCGGGTCTCGGCAATCTCGACGCCGTCGTCGCCGTCGCCACCGATACCCGCCAGTATTCCGTTGCCGCAGGCGGCAAGGGATTCACCGAGCAGGAACTTCTCGACGCCATCAACTCCGACGTACTCGCCAAATGGGGCGACGGCGACTGGTCCGGCGGTGCCCTGCTGCTCGCCGACAACCTGGAAGATGCCGGAAAGTTCAACTGGGTCCCGCTTGGCGCGGGCGTAGTTATCGTCGGTGGCGCGGCCGGTGCCATGGCTGTGGCCAGCAAGCGCCGCAAGTCGAAGGCCGCAGCCGCCACCGCTGCCGAAATCGAGAGGCTCGAGAAAGAGGCTGCCCAGCAACTTCTTAGCGCCGACGACGGCGTCCGCGCAGCAGCCGGTGAGCTGGAGTTCGCACGGGCTGAGTTCGGAATCGAGGCGACGTCGTCGTTCGATAAGGTCCTCGCTTCGGCCAGGCAGTCGTTGCAGCAGGCCTTCGAAATCCGCAAACTGCTCGACGATGACATCCCCGAGACTCCCGCGCAGCAGGTGCAGATGAACTCGCAGATCGTCGCGCTCGCAACCGACGCGCAGAAGGCCATTGCTGCCCAGGAGAAGAGCTTCCAGGAGTTGCGGAACATGGCCGCCACGGTGGAACAGCATCTCGACGAACTCGATACCCGCGCCGCCGAACTGGCCGGGCAACTGAACAACGCGGATGCGCAGCTCAACTCGCTGGCACTCACCTACTCCGAGAGTGCACTGGCAACACTACGTACCTACCCCGGGCAGATTCTCACCCTCCTCGGGGCCGTCGCAGAGGCCGTCAAGGAGGGCCGCGCACTCGCCGCCGCGGGTGAAAACAACAAGGCAGTTCCTTACGCGAGGCTCGGCGAGGATACGCTCCGCCAGGCGCGCGGCCTCGCCTCCCAGATCGCCAATGCACGCGACTACTTCGAGCAGGCGCGCGCACGAATGCAGGAGTGCATCGCCTCCATCAGCCAAGATGTGGTGGACGCGAAGCGGCTGGGCCGCGGCGACTCGGTGATCGGGGCGCGTCAGGCAGCCGCGGAGAAGGCGCTGGCGTACGCGACGGGCAACGTCGTCGACCCGGTGCGAGCCGTCAACGAACTCACCGCCGCGGAAAACGCCCTGGACGCAGCTCTCGCGGGCGTGCGCTCGGCCGAAGAAAATCATAAGCGGGCCGTGGAAATGGTGCGTCGCAACCAACTGACCGCGCAAAGCGCCATGGATGAAGCCGATGCCTACATCGATCGCTACTCGCGCTACGTCCCCTCCAACGCCCGCACCCAGCTGGCAGCCGCGCGCCGCAACTACGCCGAGGCACTCGCCGCGAAGGACATGATGAAGCGCGCGCAACTCCTCGATCAGGCACGCGGCCAGGCCACCACCGCCCAGAACATCGCCGAGAAGGCGGTACGTGACGAAGAGCAGCGCAGAAATCAGGGCTGGGGCAACAACAGCGGCTACGGCAACGGGTATGGCGGGCGCCGCGGAGGCGGTTCAGATATGGGATCGATCCTCGGCGGAATGATCATCGGCTCCATCCTCTCCGGCGGCAACTCCGGCAACAGGGGCGGCTTCTCCTCCGGATCCTTCGGCGGCGGAGGTTTTGGCGGAGGCGGCTTCGGTGGCGGGGGCGGTGGCTTTGGTGGCAGCGGAGGCTCCGGCGGCTCGTTCTAACCCATCGCTGTGGAGCCATGCGGAGCCCGGAACTGTGCAATCCGCAGGACCATTCAGGCCCTTCCCGTTCCATCCGCACCACGCGGACTATAAATTAGACCTAGATATAACCTAAAAACAACAACACGAAAGGCTCTCCATGGCTGAGAAGCAGACCATCCTCGGTCGAATGACCCAACTTGCCAAGGCAAACATCAACGCGCTGCTTGATCGTGCCGAGGACCCCCAGAAGATGCTGGACCAGATGGTCCGCGACTACACGAACTCCATTGCTGAGGCGCAGAACGCGGTGGCCCAGACGGTCGGCAACCTTCGCCTGGCCCAGCAGGATTACCAGGAGGACGTGAAGGCCTCCCGCGAGTGGGGCCAGAAGGCACTGGCAGCCTCCCGCAAGGCGGACGAGATGCGCACCCTCGGCAAGCCCGTGGAAGCTGATCGTTTTGACAACCTGGCCAAGGTTGCCATCGGCAAGCAGCTCTCCTTCGAGAAGGAGGCTCGCGATGCCGAGCCCATGATCCAGTCGCAGGAAGAGGTCGTGGCCAAGCTCAAGACCGGCCTCGACCAGATGAAGGGCAAGCTGGACGAGCTGAAGACCAAGCGCGATCAGCTCATCGCTCGCCAGAAGTCGGCAGCCGCCCAGAACCGCGTCCACGACGCCATTGCCTCCATCAACGTTCTCGATCCCACCTCCGAGCTGGGACGTTACGAGGAGAAGGTGCGCCGCGAGGAAGCCCTGGCACTTGGCAAGGCCGAGGTTGCTGCGTCCTCACTCGATGAGCAGTTCGCCGCTCTGGAAGTCGATTCGGACACCCTGGAGATCGAGGCGCGCCTCGCCGCGCTGAAGATCGATGGCACTCCTGCCCAGATCGAGGCCAAGGATTTCACCGCCTACTGAGTTCGACGACGCGATGGCCTAAGTGGTCTCTAGTCGCGTCGGATCTCTCAACTCCTGAACAGCCCAGCCCCACAGCGATGTCGGGCTGGGCTGTTCTTGTACGCCGTCGTCGTTCGAAGTACTCGCCTCGGATCGGACGGTGGCCGTCACGTAGGCAGGGCCGGTTCGTCGTCGTCGAATAGCAAAAACGCGGCCACATCGCGAAGAGATCCCGCCAATGGGCCCGACCAAACCCGTAAGAAAAATCTTCTACTCATCAAATTCCTAGCCAACTCCCAGCTTCGCCGATTTGAATTGGCCTATGAATATCCAGTCGAATACCCCTGAAGCGACCCTGCTGGTTGTCGATGACGAGCCGTCGATTCGCGAGCTGCTGTCCGCCTCGCTCCGGTTCGCCGGGTTCAACGTGCTCACGGCGGCTGATGGGCACGAGGCGCTGCATCATCAGTCGGGCAGCCAGGTGGACCTCGTGGTGCTGGACATCATGCTGCCGGACATGGACGGATTCGAAGTGCTTCGCAGGCTGCGCGAGCGCTCGCCGGAGCTGCCGGTCCTCTTCCTCACCGCGCGTGACGATATCAAGGACAAGGTGCAGGGCCTCACCGTGGGCGGGGATGATTACATCACCAAGCCGTTCTCCCTCGAAGAAGTTGTTGCTCGTATCCGCGCCGTGCTCCGCCGCACCCGCCCCGTCGAAGGGGACGCCGCGGTTCTCAGCTACAAGGATCTGGAACTCAACGAGGATTCCTACGAGGTGCATCGCGCCGGTCACCTCATCGATCTCTCCCCCACCGAGTTCAAGCTGCTGCGCTACCTCATGATCAACGCCGAACGCGTCGTGTCCAAGGTGCAGATCCTTGACCACGTATGGGACTACAACTGGGACGGCGAAATCTCCATCGTCGAATCCTATATTTCCTACCTGCGCCGCAAGATCGATTCCCCCGAGGCCCTCGGTATCACGGACAAGGAGGAGGCGGCCACCATCGAGCCCCTCATTCACACCAAACGTGGAATCGGATACGTGTTGCGCTCCGGGAAGTAAGCAACCCCAGCCTCATGCCTCCTCATTTCCGTCCCCGCACCACGAGCACGCTGAGCTTCCGCTTGGTTTATACGTTCGTCATGCTCATGATCATCGTGGTGACAGCGGTCAGTTCGATCGCCGTCACCCTCTATCAGCGCTACATGGTTCAGAGTATTGACGATGCGCTCGCCGTCTCAGGACGCGTGGTGGCAGTGCAAATCATTGACGATCTGCGGCGCTCCGGCGATCGCGCCAATGACAACATCATGCTCTCGGACTACTACATCAAGGCTGTACTGCAGGGAAGTGTCGACCAAAGCTACATCAGCAAAGAGCGCATCGCCCCACAGATTCTCGAGCGGCACGGAGCCCCCGCAAACCCGGATCAGCTCCTCACCACGCTCGATAAGACGCCTCGAACGGTTCAGGGAACCGTGCCGGGCGAGCAGTGGCGCGTCATCGTCCTTCCCATTGCCGAGAAAAACCTGCTGGATCTCAAACAGACCATCGGCGCCGTCATCATCGCCCGCCCCCTCACCCCGGTTCTCGACGCCGTCACCCTCATGACGCGGTTGTTGCTGTTCGTGGGGCTGTCCGTTGTGGCTGTGGGAACAGTGGTGACCTGGCTGACTGTTCGTCACCATCTGCGGCCCTTGCGCCGCATTGAGCACGCCACCCACGCCATCGCCGCCGGCGATCTCTCCCAGCGCGTGCCCAGGGGCCAAGAGGGCAGCGAAGTGAGCATGCTCGCCGACTCCATCAACGTCATGCTGGCGCAGATCGAACACGCCTTCGCGGACAAGGAGCGCTCCGAGATGAAAATGCGCCAGTTCATCTCCGACGCCTCACACGAACTGCGCACCCCGCTCGCCACTGTGCGCGGGTACGCCGAGTTGTATCGCCTCGGCGGCGTTCCCGCCGAGCAGATGACCCCCACGATGGGACGCATCGAATCCGAGGCCAAACGCATGAGCAGGCTCGTTGAGGACCTGCTGCAACTCGCCCGCCTGGACGAAGGCCAGGCCCTTCAGCGCGACGAAGTGAACATCACGGCTGTCTGCCGCAACGCGCTTTCCGACATGCACGCGCGCGACCTGACGCGCGAACCCACGTTGATTGGTTTGGATGGCGGGCAGGCCGACGACGTCGTCATTCTGGCCGATAAGGACAAGGTCACCCAGGTTGTCACCAACCTCCTCGGCAACGTGTTGACCCACACCCCGCCCGGAACCCCCACCGAGATCGCCGTGGGAATGGGATCCCCCGCAGAAGCAATCATCGAGATCCGCGACCACGGGCCCGGGGTGCGGATGGAGGATGCCGAGCATCTCTTTGAGAGGTTCTACAGGACTGATGCATCGCGGTCGCGTGCCTCGGGCGGTTCCGGCTTGGGCATGGCGATCGTTGCCGCGATCATGGCTGCACACGGTGGCACCGCGCGCGTAGCCCCCACCGAGGGTGGCGGCTTGACCGTGCGCCTCACCTTCCCCACGGGGATTGCTCCTGAGCCTCCGGTACAGGTGGTCGAAGCGCCGGCGAAGCCGCCCACGCGAGGGCTGCGGGTGCCGTCAATGGGCCGGAAGGCTGAGTAGCTTTTCTAAGAGGTTCCGCCGATAGGTTCGGCGGAACCTCTAAACACGTAACGTTTTGGTATTCACGTAACGCATTTTCCGTGGGAAAAACTGTCGCGCGTTGCGGAAATCGTTACTCGTATAGGAGTGAAGTGGGGCGTAGAGGCGCTCAGGCGGCGGGAGAAACTAGGCCTCGGCCTAGCTCAGGCGGCGGGCTGATCCTCGGGCGGAGTAGCTGCTAGTTGGCGGCGGGCGGGTCGAAGGGCGAACTGCCGTCTTCCTCCACCGGGTGCGGGGTGCCCTGCTCCAGCATCAGTGTGATCGCATGGAAAGCACGGTCCATGAAGTGCTCGGGCTCCTCGCCCTCCAGTGCGTACATCGGCTTGCCGATAAAGAGGAACACCTCGCTGCCCACCTTGGGGAACGCGGCGCCCACGGGCATGGCCTCGTGCCCACCCGACATCGCAATCGGAACCAACGGAATCCCGGCCTTGATCGCCAACGCTGCGGCACCGGGCTTCGGAGTACCCATCTTGCCATCGCGCGAGCGCGTACCCTCGGGGAACACCAGGATCGGAACACCAGCGCGCAGCAGACGGCCCGTCATGCCGGCGGCTGGGCCACGCTTGCCCTTGCGCTCGATCGGATAGGTGTTGAAGAAGAGCGAGGTCAACGAGGAGATGAACTTGCGGCGATAGAAATAATCGGCGGCAGCGCCCGTGGCCAAGCGCTCCGTCAACGAATCCGGGAGCAGCGAAAACACCATGGGAGCATCCAGGTGGGAGGAATGATTCGGGATCATCACGAACCCACCCTCCAGGTCCGCCACGTTCTCCTCGCCCAACACGGTGGGGCGAACCACCGTGGAAATGAGGGGACGCGTGACCAACTGGCGAACCCAGCGGCGACGCCTTGCCCGTCCCTTACTCAAATAGGGATCGAGTGACTCCAAGTTCTCAGCCATCTGACTCAGTCTCGACTCTTGTTGATCCGCTTGGTCACCGCGTCAACACCCTTGCGTGGCGCAAACTTGATGAGCGCCGCGATGACCTTGTAGCGCTTGGAGGGAACGGAGTACGTTTTGCCGCGGTCGACGTCGTCGAGACACTCGGCTACGATACGTTCCGCGTTCAGCCACAGGAAGCCGGGCAGGCTGGACGTCTTCTTTCCCGCGCGTTCGTGGAATTCGGTGCGGACCCACCCCGGCATGAACGTCACCACCTGGACGCCCGCGGGGGCGAGCTCGATGGCGTAGGAGGTGGACCACACGCGTACCAGCGATTTGATCGCCGAGTAGAGGCCCATCGAGACCAGACCCGAAACCGAGGCCGTGGTGATAATGACTCCGTGGCCGCGTTCCTTCATCGCCGCGCCCGCGACGGCGCCGAGACGGACGGGAGTGGTGGCCATGAGGTCAATGCCGTCGATGAGCGGCTGCGTATCGGTGGTGGCGAGCTTATGGTAGAGCCCCTGACCGGCGTTGTTGACGAACACTTCAATCGGAGAATGGGAGCTGCCCAAGCGCTCCGTCACATCCGCGATGCCCTGCTCCGTGGAAAGATCCGCCCGGAGAATCTCGCATTCGACGGCGTACCGAGACTCGAGGTCGCTCTTTGTTGATTCCAGCCGATCCTGCGAGCGCGCCACAAGAACCAGGGCGCAGCCGCGCGCGGCCAGTGCCTTGGCAAACGCCAAGCCAATGCCTGATGTACCACCAGTGATGAGCACTCGCCCATGCAACGGGGAGGCACCAGAACTGTTCTTGGAGATTCTCACGTAACTACGTTAGTTCACTTCAGGCCCACGCCGTGCGATTTCGTGCAGTTTCGGAATGAGAGTTAGGGGACCTTCGTGTGGGCATCTCCTGTGACAACACCGAAAATTGCTGAATTATCAACGAAAAGTCCCAAATGCTTGATCAAAAAGTGTTGATACTCTCGAGATGAGAGAAGTCGTCGTGTATCACAGGAATCACGGGCGGTTTGGAATAAACGAACCTAGTACTAGAATCGCGAGAGCTAAGAGGTTGCGCCAATAGGCCATGATCTCTAAGAGGTTGCGCTAATAGGTTCGGCCGTCACGAGGATGACGCGGGGTTTGACTGGCAAGGCGGACGACGAATCGGCACTGGTGGTGCCGGTGAGGAGGACAACGCAGTCAGGCAAGATTCTGCAGTATCCGCAGTAGGCCAAAACCTATTGGCGTGATCTCTTATAACGTTGGGTGGGAGTGCAACGTAGAACAGACGAACATTATGGTGCGGAGAATTGAGGGGATCTTATGCACAAGGATGTGCCGCAGTGGCTTGTTCAAGCTTTTGTGCGCTCTGCCCAGGCCGCTGGATCCACCGAGTCCAAAGAGCAACTGGCGACTGCGTGCCACCATCTCATCGAAGCCTGGTCGAGCGATGACAGAAAGTATCACGGCCTTCACCACGTGGTGGAGCTGCTCACTCGCGTGGAGACTCTCCTGCCAGAGACCGGCGATCCCGCGTTGGTTCGCCTAGCTGCATGGTTCCATGGAGTCTGCTTCTCCACATCCGCAGAAGCCACGTACACCAACAATGGCGGCGAGAACGAAGAAGCCTCGGCTCTCTTCGCCGAGGCAAAGCTGTACGAGCTTGGCGTAGATCCGGAGAAGGCACGACGCGTTGCCACCCTCATCAGATCGATGCGCATCAAACCCACGGCTTCTCCCACGGAGACGTCACGATTCCAAGCGATCGACATCGACGAACAGGCATTGCGCGACGCCCACCTCGGAACCTTGGCCGTCGAGCCCCAGAAATACAAGCGCTACCTGGAACTTGTCAGGGAGGAATACGAACACATTCCTCGCGAAGATTTCCTGCGCGCACGCCACGCCATCATCACCAAGCTCCTCGCACGCCGCCAGCTATTTGTCACTCCACTGGCGCGCCAGTGGGATCAGTCGGCCCGCGAAAACCTCGCCGCCGAGCTCCAGAGACTCAACGAGGCCCTGGCGAACCACGAGCCCTCCGAGATTCTCAAAGACGAAACGTCCGCGTCCTCTGCCAAGCCCAACGCCATCGATTCGTTGCTCAGTGCCTCCGAGAACGAGGAGGCCGCCGAGCGCGCTGCCGCAGCGAAGGAAGCCGCGCGGCTCGCCCAACTCCAGTCGGAGGCAACGAGCCAGCTGAGCCGCAAAGATACGCTGTCGAGTCTGGAATCATGCGCCGACAAGTTCGATCCCGGCGTCAAAGAATCTGCCGCCTTGACCCCCGAACAAAAGCGTCAGCGTAGGCGCGAGCAAATCGCCGAGCAGATGCGCCAGCGCATCGAAGAACGCCATCGGGCCGCGGATACGGCACGCCTCCAACGCGTCCAGGAGGCGGAGCGGTTGCAGGAGGCGGAGCGCGCCACGGACACCGCCGAACTTGCGCCGATTGCACCCGGCGCTCACGATGTTTCACACACGGAACGCCCCGAAGTTGTCGAGGAAGCTGCCGCGACGGACTCCCCTTTGCCCTTTGCTCCAGTTCCTCCGCGGCACTCAGCTGGCAGCGCGCCAGCACCTTCCGCAGCTACCGCGGATTCACCGCATCGCGTGTCCATCTGGGAGCGCTTAAACGACTCGCCCCTTTCTGCCAACACGCCAGAATGGATCGACGACGACCCCTCCGATTACCACGAGACCCGCCTGCGCACCGATGACCTCGTTCGTGGCATCCCCCATTTCACGGACGACGACGATGTGAAAGCCACCGGCATTCTCGACGTCCCGACCCACGGCATCGAGAAGGAACCCAATCTCTAGCACGGAGCTAGGGGCCAGTTCCTCCGGCACTTCCTACACCCCGCCGTCTGCCCCGCACTCTCCTTCGAAGAGGTCACGAAAAGATGGAGAGGTAACGCCAAGAAGGTGTGGCCTCTCCACGGGACGGTGACCTCTTCAAAGTAAAACGCGGTGCTCCAGCGCAGAAGCGGGCTTGGTAATAGAGAGGTCCCGCTGATAGGACAATGCCTATCAGCGGGACCTCTTAGCTCTTAAGGCTAGACCGATCTTTCGATCAGTACATGCCGCCCATGTCGCCCATGCCAGCGCCGGCGTCCGGAGCAGCCTTCTCCGGGATGTCGGCAACGACGGCCTCGGTGGTCAGGAAGAGACCAGCGATGGAGGCAGCGTTCTGGAGCGCGGAGCGGGTCACCTTGACCGGATCCATGACGCCAGCAGCCAGCAGATCGACGTACTCGCCGGTTGCTGCGTTCAGGCCCCAGCCCTTGTCCAGGTTGCGAACCTTCTCCACAACGACGCCGCCCTCAAGGCCAGCGTTCACTGCGATCTGCTTGAGCGGAGCCTGGATGGCGATCTTGACGATCTGAGCGCCGGTTGCCTCTTCGCCCACGAGCTCGAGGTCAGCGAAAGCATCCTCAGCGGCCTGGATCAGAGCAACGCCGCCACCAGCGACGATTCCCTCTTCCACGGCAGCCTTCGCGTTGCGGACGGCGTCCTCAATGCGGTGCTTGCGCTCCTTCAGCTCAACCTCGGTAGCAGCGCCAGCCTTGATGACGGCCACGCCACCGGCGAGCTTGGCGAGACGCTCCTGCAGCTTCTCGGTATCGTACTCCGAGGTAGAGTTCTCGATGAGGGTCTTGATCTGAGCCTTGCGGCCTTCGAGCTGAGCCTCATCGCCAGCGCCCTCAACAATGGTGGTCTCATCCTTGGTGAGAACAACCTTGCGTGCGCGGCCGAGCTGGTCAAGATCGGCGGTCTCAAGCTTGAGGCCAACGGTCTCGGAGATGACCTGACCACCGGTGAGGATGGCCATGTCCTGCAGCATCTCCTTGCGGCGATCGCCGAAGCCCGGAGCCTTGACGGCGGCGGACTTGAAGGTGCCACGGATCTTGTTGACGACCAGGGTGGTCAAGGCTTCGCCCTCGACGTCCTCGGCGATGATCAGCAGCGGCTTGCCGGTCTGCATGACCTTCTCAAGGATGGGCAGGAGATCCTTGACGTTGGAGACCTTGGTGTCCACGAGCAGGATGTAGGGATCCTCCAGGACGGCTTCCTGACGCTCGGTATCGGTCATGAAGTACATGGAGAGGAAGCCCTTGTCGAAGGACATGCCCTCAGTGAGCTCCAGCTCCAGGCCGAAGGTGTTGGACTCCTCGACGGTGATGACGCCTTCCTTGCCAGCCTTGGTCATGGCCTCGGCAATGGCAGCACCGATCTCGGGATCGCCAGCGGAGATGGACGCGGTAGCAGCAATCTGCTCCTCGGTCTCGATCTCCTTGGCGTCAGCTAGCAGACGCTCGGTGATAGCGGCAACCGCGCGATCAATACCCTTCTTCAGGGCGATCGGGTTGGAGCCGGCGGCAACGTTGCGCAGGCCCTCGTGGACCAGTGCCTGTGCCAGAACGGTAGCGGTGGTGGTGCCGTCGCCAGCGACGTCGTCGGTCTTCTTGGCGACTTCCTTCACCAGCTCAGCGCCGATGCGCTCGTAGGGATCCTCGAGATCGATTTCCTTCGCGATGGACACACCATCGTTGGTGATGGTGGGGGCGCCCCACTTCTTGTCCAACACGACGTTGCGGCCCTTGGGGCCAAGGGTCACCTTCACGGTATTCGCGAGAAGGTTGAGCCCGTTCTCCATGCTGCGACGAGCTTCCTCGTTGAACGCAATGGTCTTTGCCATAGCTTCTAGTTCCTCCCATTGGGACGGTAGATCGCCAGCTGGTGCCCGCGACGGACGACGCCCCACCCGCCGGTCACGTCCCGACAAGCGCGGCGCCTCACCAACTGTGAGACTCTGTCACTCTCACCGCGAGAGTGCTAACTAGAGTTTGGCACTCTCGGCCAGAGAGTGCAAGATGAGAAGAGTGTGTAATACACCCTTTTCCCACCCATGTTCACCGCGGGCGCACAACCAGCCCACGACCAACCCAGAGCAAGTACTGGGCGGGTCAACGCAACCACGACGGAACGCTGGCGGGAGGGCGTCGTCGTCGACAAAAAATGGGCCCCGACTTCCTGATCACTCAAGAACCGGGGCCCACCCACAACAGACGGCGCCTAGCCGAACTCTCCCGCCAGAACCACGACGATCGCCGCGCCGCCCTCAGCCACGCCGCCCATGACCACGTAGTCGGAATCCTGCGGAATCCCCAAAGTTCCGGCGACCTCGTTGGCGGTCACGGCGAAAGCCTCATCGGGATAGAAAACCTGGGTGGCAACTGCGTCGTCGCCCCAATAATTGCCGGTCGCGACATCCGTGAAGCCCGCGTCCCACAAAATCTCCTGGTTGACAGCCGCGTAACCCTCAACATCCGAGGAGTTGAGAATCTCCACCGGAAGATCAAAATTCGGAGGCTCGGAGGGAGTCTCGGTGACAGACGGGGTCGTGGGTGAATTCGTAGCCGCGGGCGACTGAGTAGCCGTCACCTTCGGCAGCGACGAACCGGTACTCCCCACCAGCTGAATCGCACCCCAGCCGACCAGCGGGGCAATCACGATGATAGCCGCCAGGGCCGCCCACCACTTCGCGTTCGACTCCTTGCGCCGATGCGCCCCACGAACCGTGCGGGTAGCTGCCAGCTCGTCAAACTCATCTGCGGGATACTGATTCTCTGCCACGGCGTTAGCCTATCGCGTCACCTGCGGTGGCGTCGCCGCCAAGCGACCAAGAGTTACGATCGCCATGTCTTTCGCCCGCACGCTGAGCACGAAGCCGCCGCAACCGCCGAACCAACTCCGGATTCTCCATCAGCGCCTCAGGTTTGTCGACGACGCGGCCAAGCACCAGATAGTAATGCGCCGGCGTCATTCCCAGGGCTGCGATCGCGTCATTCTTCTTCGCGGCGCGGCCGCTCCAATTCTGCTCGAAATCGAGGATCGCGAGTTCCTCGGAGGTGAGGGCGGGCGGAGTGTTGGTTGGGGCGGGCTCGTTGGTTGGGGCGGGCTCACCGGTTGGGGTCGCAGGAGTTGGAGGGTTCGCGGAGGTGGGATCCAGCCCAGGTACCGATTCAGTCATGTCCACATTTCCCCTTCATCACCTCGCCACCGAATAGGAAGCAAGCCTACCTGAGCACCTCAAACACTGACTACGCCACCCCCGCCAGCGAACGGCCACAGCCATCCAGCCCACATGAGAACGTCCGCGAGATAGCGCCCGTTCCCTCGCGCAGCCGCGTAATCTTGAACCCATGCAGCCTCTTTCTCAGATCATCGATCCACAGTGGGCAGCGGCACTGGAGCCGGTCGAGCCCGACATTCGGCACATGGGCGAGTTCCTGCGCGCCGAGCTGGCCGCCGGACGCGAGTATCTGCCCGCCGGAAAGAACATCCTGCGCGCTTTCACCTACCCGATGGATTCGGTGAAAGTGCTGATCGTGGGCCAGGACCCGTACCCCACCAAGGGGCACCCGGTGGGCCTGAGCTTCAGTGCAGATCCGCACGTGCGCCCCTTCCCGCGCTCACTCGTCAATATTTTCCAGGAGATGCATGACGACGTCGGGACGCCCATGCCCTCAACACCGGACCTCACCCCGTGGTGCGATCGCGGTGTCATGCTGCTCAACAGGGTGCTGACGGTGGAGCCGGGGAAGTCTGGGGCACATCGCGGCAAGGGCTGGGAAAAGGTGACTGAGCACGCGATCCGGGCGCTCGCTGCGCGCGAGAAACCGCTGGTAGCGATCCTGTGGGGGCGGCCCGCTCAGGAATTGCGGCCGCTGCTGGGTGAGACGCCCGTGGTGATGTCGCCGCACCCTTCGCCACTTTCCGCGAGCCGGGGATTCTTCGGGTCGCGGCCGTTCTCCACTGCCAATCAACTGCTGGTGAATCAAGGAGCCGAGCCGATCGACTGGCAGCTGCCGTAGGTTCGCCTCGCCAGCATTGTTGAGGGGTTTACAGGCCCCAATCTCTGCACCGGTTTCCCAAGTGGCCTCTGAGCGGCAAGCCGTGCCGTATTCAGCACGGAATGTCACTGTGGCGGCCACTTAGAAAAAGGTTGCCCTCGCTAGCGGGACAACCACTCCAAAATCCGGGCTTCGACGCCCCCTCACAAGCATCCACACCACACTTCTTGTAAAGCATGCTTGACGTCAAGCTTGCTTTACTTGTAAAGTCTCTTTTACAAGCAGTTGAGTACTTCACCGGAAAGGGGTGCAACATGAACCGGGAAAATGAGAACTTCCGCGAGGAATTCGCAACAGAAAAGAGCATCAACTCGGGCGAGATATTCGAGGACCTGGACGCAGTCGAGGACGAGGAGAAAGACACCAGGTTCCGCTTCGGCGTGGCCAAGTTCGGAAGCCGTAAGCACTCGGCCCTCACCATCTCCGTGCCAGGCGGAATCGCCCTGGCCGCCGCGATCAGCGCAGTCCTCACCTCTATCGGGCCCGACTTCCAGCGGCTCACCTGGGCAGGGGCCTTCGCCATCATGTTCGCGTGCATGCTTCCGCCGTGCGTGATGGCAATCTGGATAGCCATCGTCGATCGCGAGACCATTCGCGGGGCAGATCAGTCTCCCGAATACAACGTGGAGAACACGTGGTTGACCAACGCCGCGGCAACAACCGGCCACTTCACCTTCGCAGCCGCAGGCATCGGTTCCGCGATCGCGGCGTTCGCACTGAAGGACTCATCGGCGGTCTCGTTCACGCTTCTCGGAGTCTGCTACTTCATGGTCGTCACTTTCGCGGTGGCCTACTTCTGGGAAAGGAGGCGCTGAACATGGAGAATCGACTCCCCGATCTCCGCGCCTCCAAAGGCTGGTCCCAACAACGTCTCGCCGACGAACTCGGCGTGAGCCGCCAAACCGTCATCTCCATCGAGAAGGGCCGCTTCGACCCCTCCCTCCCCCTCGTATTCAGAATTGCGCGAACCTTCGGATGCGCCATCGAGGAGATCTTCTTTCCTGACGCCGTCTAGATGATTAATTCCTGGGGATGTCTCGAGGAGTTGATGCATATATCCGGGTATATGTCACCGACATGCCAAATATGGCACGGCGGTAACATATATCCGGGTTTTTGCATCGACTAGTGCGAGAACCCCGATCTCACAATCCTCCGCAACACCCCAAACCCACAGCACACCGAGCAATCAACCATCTAGTACCAGGCCGGCGACGTCCGGGAGTTACGGACACCCGAGGGCAGACGCCGTCATCGTCCCAAAAACAAGCAACGTAACCACACGACATCGCGAGAATGAACTCTCGTGCGGCGCGCGCCGTCGTCGTTGCTATTATTCACTCCATGTCTGATGCGTTGATCCTGAAGCTGACCTGCCCCGACCGATCCGGAATCGTGCGCGCCGTGAGTGGCGCCATCACGGAGCTGGGCGGGAACATTGTCGAGTCGCAGCAGTACGGGGATCCCACGTCCGGGAATTTTCATATGCGCGTGGAGACCGAGGCGATCGCGGACCCGGAGGGGTTCCGCAACCGGATGACGTCTATGGGCGAGGCGCTCGACATGACGTGGGAACTCAATCGCAAGGATCGCAAGCTCCGCACGGTCATCATGGCGTCGAAGGAAGCGCATTGCCTTTCTGACCTGCTCTACAACGTCAAAGAAGGGCTGATTCCGATCGAGGTGACGGCCGTGGTGGCGAACCACGAGGTGCTGCGCCCGCTCGCCGAGTTCTACGGGGTGCCGTTCGTCTACATTCCCGTCACCAAGGACACCAAGCCCGAGGCCGAGGCGGCCCTCATGGACGTGATCACCGAACACGACGCCGAACTGGTGGTCCTCGCCCGCTACATGCAGATTCTTTCCGACAAGGTGTGCGCGGCGATGCAGGGGCGGATCATCAACATTCACCATTCGTTCTTGCCGTCGTTCAAGGGTGCGCGGCCGTACGCTCAGGCGCACGCCCGTGGCGTCAAGCTCATCGGCGCCACCGCCCACTACGTCACCCCGGATCTGGACGAGGGGCCGATCATCGAGCAGGACGTGGTTCGAGTGAAGCATTCGGACACCGTGCCGGACATGGTCGCACAGGGCCAGGACGTGGAACGCCGCGTACTGACGCGGGCCGTGCGCTGGCACGCCGAGCATCGCGTACTTCTCAACGGCAGCTCCACGGTGGTGTTTGCTTAAGAGGTCCCGGTTCTTAGGTGCCCGGTTCTTGGGCACCTTCCAGGCGCAGGTGTTACCGTCGAGTATGAGTACCGTCGTTATTACTGTGCGCGGCCAGGCCGAGTCGCGCAGCGCACCCGAGATCGCCACCATCCACGTCAGCGTTGAGTTTGACGGGACGGATCGCGCGGAGGTCATGGAGCGCGCGTTACGGCTCGGCGAGGTGGTCCGCGGCGAGATCGAGCAGCTTGCCGACGACGGCACCGTGTCCGAGTGGTCGAGCGACCAGTTGACCGTCTGGTCCTCGCGGCCGTGGAGTAGCGACGGCGAACAGCTCCCCCTTGTCCACACGGCCTCCTTGGCACTCCGGGTAGTGTTTGCGGACCTGTACAAACTCTCGGGTTGGGTCTCTGCGATTGCCGAGCGCGAGGGCGTGAAGATTGGCGGCATCACCTGGGATTTGATGCCGGCGACTCGGAAACGGATCGAGCACGAAACAGCTGGGCAGGCGGTAGCCGACGCAATCGAACGCGCTTCCACTTACGCCGCCGCAGTGGGAAGGCGCGGAGTCACACCCGTTCAGATCGCCGACGTCGGCCTACTCCAAGGTTCGCCGGCGGAACCGGTGGCGGCGTTGATGGCCCGCAGCACCGCGTATTCAGACGGGAGTGACCTGAGGTTCCGGCCGGAGCCGGTTGTTGTGTCAGCTGCCGTGGAGATGCGCTTCGAAGCGGAGTAGGGCGGTTGGGGACACTGCGGAAGCAGAACTGGGTACCCACGCATGGAGCACCACACCAGCTTCCCACCTAACATCCCACCCAACTCACCACCCTGTTATGTTATGTGGGAAGCTAGGTGGTATGTTTGCGTTTCTGCTGGTCAGAAAGATATAGAGCGCAGCAGAGGTCAGCGCCGACGCACCATTTCTCCTCCACAGCATTAGTTTCTGACGTAGCGATATCTCTGAAGCGGACTCTTGGGAGGCTCGGTCGCTTCAACAACACCTATACCGATAAGTTTGTTGATTGCATTTTGAACGCTTGTACGACTCAGCCCAAGAATCTCCATCAGTTCAGATGTACTCGCAGTTTCACGACTCGACAGTTCATGCCGCACACGCTCAAGAGCGGTCATGTAATGCTCCGATGGAGCCACATTCCGGCGCCGGAAAATTACCGTGAAACTCACCAGGTCATCCCGAAATTCAGGTGGGGGCATGAGTGATTTACTGAGCTCTGATTGCATGACAGCAATACCTGTACCCCGGTTTTCCACGACCGGACCACCTCCGGGGACGCTGACCGTTTCTAGCAATGCAGCCAAACGCTGATTGCGAGTAGAACTCAGCCCTGCTTCGCCAAGCGTTCGTAGCGTCACAGCACCGTATAACCCACCCGGACTTGTAATCTCCAGCCGATCGACGAACATGTTCACCTGAACCTGCGTGCCACGAGCATCAGGCGAATAGTCACGATGCATAAGCGCATTTACGATCGCTTCACGCACAGCAACAAGTGGATAATCCGGCAAGTCCTTTCGATAGATTCCCTTAATTTGCCCCGCCGTCCGCATATTTGACCGCACTCTCTCTACAGCCCTCTCAGCAATCTCTGGGATAGGTCCTTCAAATGTGGCTCGATCCAGCAACCGCAGCCCTTGGAGAACGTCACCTTTTGAGGTTCCGGGAAATTCGGAGAAAGTAACATTGAGTCGCGGGAAGAACTCCTGAGGGAACGCTCCCATAGCAAGCAATCCGGCCAGAGTTGGGTGATCCTCTTTCATCACCCATAAGCGCTGCAGCGCAACCGAGTCACCATCAGCAAAGGTCTTCGGGCGTTGCTTCTTCTGTGATTGAACGAAGCTCTCAAGCAAGTCCTCATCAAGATCGGACCGCGAAGCCTCAGTAATCACCTCAGCATCCCACCTGGGTTGAGTCCGTTCTTCAATAAGACGATCAATTTCATACTTCTGTAGACGCAGATCCCCATCACCGGTGCGGATATAGCTACCACCGTAACGCCCTCGTTCGGTTACGTAGCATGGCTTATCGTGCGACACCATCGGATCAATCTCTGCGACCAGCAGAGCCGCCTGTTCGAAGGGAACTAAATCAATAGAAGGTCGAACAATGGGCGTTAGACTCAAGCAATACTGAACCAACCTGTCCCGTTCGCGCTTGACGTCAAAACCAGGCACCAACGTGAAACCATCAGCTTCGTTGAGTCCAACAATCAGCAATCCCCCATCACCATTGGAGAAGGCACTGAGCGTTTCCAAGACCGACTTACCGAGACCCGATTTCACTTCGACACGCTGCCTGTCAGTACCAACAAGCCTCAGATTCGCAATGACGGCGTCAAGCTCAACAGATTCCATCCAAACACCCCTAAGCAACTCACCACCCAACATACCACTTAACTCACCACCCTGTTATGTTATGTGGGAAGCTAGGTGGCATGTTCGCGCTTCTGCTGGTCAGAAAGATACGGAACTTAACAGGAACCAACGCCGACGCACGTTCACCACACCTCACCGCAGGCGAAGCACCTCTGGATCGACGGGGATTGTGAGGGTATAGAAAATCTGCGGCATTCCGATGGCTCCCGCGTCTTCTTCTTTGATAACGACGGCATCCTCGCGCACCTCCGCGATCCTCACGTCCAGTACTCGGCCGTCGTCGGCTGAGTAGACGTAACGCTCGGCGAGGTAGCTGAGTCCAAGATCATCGAGCACGCTTTCCGCATCAAACCAATCAACGACGCCGGTGCGCTCCCAACCGAAATGGTCGACAGCGACGAACCCCTCGCCTCGTTCCTCAATCCAGCCCAGAAGTTCCCCGTCGCCCTGGCGCCGATGCTCAAATCTCTCGTTACTCATGAACAAAGCGTAGCGCCAGGTTCACTGAACATCGTCCAGCAAAGACATGTCCGGGTCACCAAGTTCAACTCCGTTGGCTTCAGCAACTTCCTCAAGAGTCGAAAGCCGGGCAAGCCGCTCGCGGGCAGAAACGGCAGCGAGTCGTATGCTAATGGCCTCAAGAGTGCTCGCCATCGCTTGGAAATCTGCACGTTCCGGATCTTCAGCCGCAAGACGCTCAGCAATCCATGTACGCACCAGCGTTGATGGCGGTAACCCCACCTTCTCAGCCACGATTTCAAGCCTCGCATACTCGGACTCAGTAAGCCGGAGAGTATAAACCTTCGACTTCTGACCACGCCTGATGATGCTCGTACCTCCACGCAGCGGTTCATCCTTATGTGCTTCGGCGTACTCAGCTTCTTCCTTGAGAAGCCTTTCAATGTCACTCATAGCTCCACTCCTTCCACGAGCCAAATGTAACACGGTACGTATTACGCCAAAAGGAACTTGACCAACTACCCACACAGGAGTGCCACTTCTCGCCCACGAAAACCAACCACTTTCCCAAACCAGGGACCATCGGGACTCCATCGCTTGAACAAGACGCAGGCCAATGCGGGGTATACCATGTATTCCGTAAGACTTTTGCGGGGTATACCCGGTACTAAGAGCAGTTGCATGGCAAGCTCGTACTGAAATCACATGCTCCGCCATTCACAATCCCTGCATCCGTGGAGTGTCACCCTAGAATGTCTGACTTCAGACGAGCCAATGAAGCCCAACATAGGAACCGTTCTACCAACGGCGGCCCCCTTTTCCTCTCGGCAGAAACCGGTACAGAAAACGCCTTCACTTCGTCAATGAATTCGAAACTCCTCGCAGGCGTCAAGGCCATCGGCACCCCAACAGGGGTGATCAGCTAGATGACACAACAACGACTCCAGCTCACTTGGTATAACAAGGACAAAGCTCTCATCCCAACCGAAACTGGGAAGTATGGCTACACATGGGTGGACCCTGTAGACCCGCGCTACTGCGAAACCCGCACCCTCGTCATTGACGAGTATGTTGAGGGCCATCAGACTGCCAAGACAGACGATTTTGACTATTCCGAGCGTGCCGACTTCGAGCCGCAGACTGATAACCTGCTGATTGTCGGTGAATCCGGAGACGCACTCGAAGCCCTGACCCGAGTACCCGAGCTGGCTAAGAAGTACGTTGGCAAGGTCAAGCTGATCTATATCGACCCTCCCTTCAACACCGCCCAGACCTTCGCCTCCTACGAGGACAATCTCGAGCACTCCATCTGGCTGACCATGATGCGCGACCGACTCATCCACCTCAAGAAACTGCTGAGCGACGACGGTTCCATCTGGGTGCACCTCGATGACGTTGAGGTGCACCGGATGCGCCTGCTGATGGATGAAATATTTGGCTCAGACTGTTTTATTTCGCAACTTGTGTGGCAGAAGCGAACAACACGTGAAAATCGAGCAGCTGTAAGCGCTAACCATGACCATATTCTGCTGTATTCCCCCGCCAAGAAAGTGGGCTGGAGAGATGTACGCAATCGGCTTCAAAGGGGCACAGAGCTAGCAAACCCAGACAGTGACCTCCGCGGACCTTGGAGTTCGATCCCCTTCACAGCCCCAGGATGGCGCCCCAATCAAATGTACGAAATCGTCAATCCACACGGCGAGATATTGGTTCCTCCTAAGGGACGATGTTGGGGTGCTGTCCGCTCCACATTTGACTCATATGTCGCCGACAATCGAGTATATTTCCCTCGTGACGGACATGGGCGCCCCAGAATCAAACAGTTTGCAAATGAAGCAAAGGGCCTCGTACCAGAGACACTGTGGCTTTCGAATGAGGTCGGTGAGAACGACAACGCGAAGAAGCATCTACTCAAGCTATTCCACAGCAGCAAGACAGTGTTTGACACACCGAAACCTGAGCAACTACTGGAGCGCGTCATCCATATTGGATCGAATCCCGGCGATATTGTGCTCGACGTGTTTGCGGGGTCGGGCACAACGGCCGCCGTCGCACAGAAGATGGGGCGGCGTTGGGTGACGTGTGAGTTGCTGAAGTCGACATTCGCGACGTTCACGAAACCACGCCTTGAGAAGGTAGTGCTTGGTGAGGATCCGGGTGGCATCACCCGAACCGTTGGTAAGCGCGTGGAGGCCGCTGGCGTTGAACTGCCCCAGGGAGTGTCGCCCGAGGACGCGGTCAAGTTCACGAGCGTGTTGAACAAGCTCATCGCAGACGATCCTGAGTTGAAGAAGAGCGCTGAGGTGATGGCGTTGAAGGCTGCCTCAAAGACGCAGCACACGAAGACGGTGATCAACTGGCGCGGCGGCGGCGGTTTCCATGTAGCACATCTTTCGCCTGCTTGCTTTGACTACGACGAGACTCTCGACCGTGTGATTCTCACCGAGCATGCTTACGGGCAGCAACTGATCAAGTCGGTGTCCGCAAACCTTGGGTTCACACTGCTACACCCCGACGACGACCACATCTTTGACGGGCAGCGTGGTAAGGCGCTGCTGAAAGTCATGGATGGTCTCGCGACAACCGATGTGGTGGATTCACTCGTCTCAGAGCTGCAGCCGGGCGAGACGCTCGTGCTAGCGGCGACCAGCGTGATGGACGGTGTGCGGCAGCATCTGCGTAAAGCACGCAAAGGTTCGCTAGTCGTTGCCATCCCGGATGACATGTTCAACTACTCGAAGGGAGCCGAGTGATGAGCGCGCGTCTGAACGTCACGTTCGATTCCGACTTGCTGGAAGCAATGAGCTCGCAGTTTGACTTACGTAAGCCAAACCGTGATGCCTTACGAGCGCTGATCTTCATGCTCGACGGCGGCGACTACGACCCGGCAGTGATGCAGGTTCTGAACCTTGCCACCGGTGTCGGCAAGACCTACCTAATGGCAGCGTTCATTGAGTATCTGCGCCGTCAGGGGGTCAGCAACGTCATGATCGTGACGCCGGGCAAGGTGGTGCAACGCAAAACGGTGCAGAACTTCTCGCCAGGCTCGAACCGCTATATCGCCGGTAGCGCGGTGCCGCCCGATGTGGTGACACCGCAGAATTATGCTCCGTGGGTGGCACGGCAAAATGGTGGCGCGTTGATGGCGCACGGTCGTGAGATACCGGTGTTGGCGTTCGTGTTCAACATCCAACAGCTCATCGCCCCAAAGAACGAAGAGGGCGAAACTCACGGTTCTGGGGTGGATGCGGCTAGGCGTAAACCACGCAAGTTCGACGAGAACGCTGGCGTGCTGTTCGACTACCTCAAAGAGCTTGACGACCTCGTTGTGATCGCTGACGAGTCACACCTGTACGGCACCAGTGCGGTGGCCTTCCGGGCGGCGTTGGAAGAACTCGATCCGGCGCTCACAGTTGGATTGACAGCCTCCCCCGACCCGTCCGATCACGTGGTGTTTACCTATCCGCTGTATCAGGCGATCAGTGACAGGTTCGTCAAGAGCCCGGTGCTTGCCTTCCGCAAGGGCGGCTACGGTGAAGACGTCGCTTCCGAGGAGCAACGGCTACGAGACGCTGTTCAGCTGCGAGGCATCAAACAGGCCCACTATGACGCGTTCGCAGGGCAAAACAGGAAACCGAAGGTGAATGCCATCATGTTCGTGGTATGTTCCGACGTTAACCACGCAACACAGGTCGCTCAGCTACTACGCACACCGGAGTTCTTCGGTAAGGAACAAGCTGTGTTGCAGGTTGACTCGAAACACGATGACGATCTGACCCAGCGCCGCCTGGAAAACCTTGACCAACCAGAATCGCCTGTGCTTACGGTTGTGAGTGTCAACAAGCTCAAAGAGGGCTGGGACGTCAAGAACATCGCCGTCGTGGTGACCTTGCGGGCGATGGCCTCTGAGGTGTTGACGCAGCAAACGATGGGGCGCGGT
Source organism: Ancrocorticia sp. (assembly GCA_047602305.1). Classification (GTDB taxonomy): domain Bacteria; phylum Actinomycetota; class Actinomycetes; order Actinomycetales; family Actinomycetaceae; genus Ancrocorticia. Next base: position 2,871,300 of record JASGHO010000001.1, on the reverse strand, counting down.
TTGCGTCTACCGTTCGGGAAATACACCGATGCGTGGCAGATCGACCAGCTCGATATCATCTCTCACCAGTCCTTCAAAGAACTCCTGGAAGCCGAGAACGTGCTGCGCCAGTTCGGCCTCGAAGAAGCAGCATCGAGCGTAGACAAAGCGCACGTCGAAGAAGCCATCAAACAAGCCGCTCAGAACGAAGCCGCAAGCGCCGGTACCACTGGACAACCTGGCGTGACTACTGGCTCGGCACTTCAGCCCGGAATGCCCGGTGCACCAAACGTCGGCAGTCTCGGTAGCGGAGGAAGCGTCGAGTGGACGGGCAACGGCATCAAGCAAGGGGATGCTGCCAACCAGGGCGGTACGCAGCCCGGTTCAACGGTCGGTGTCCGGACAATTGACGACATTGATTTTGGTGGCGACGACATCGAGTTCGTGACGGTTCAGCGAACGAAGAAACTGGCTGACATCGCCTACAACTTCCCGGTCACCCGGGTGCAGGTGAACCAGCCGAAGATGCAGCTCTTCGAGATCGACGACCGTGCCCTTGAGACCGCCGCGAAACGAGTCACTTCAACTGCTGACGTGCTTCACCGCAAAGAGATCATTGCCGCGCTCGGGAAGGGGATCCGCCAACGAGACGCCGAGAGTGCTGAGGTCGATTCCATCCATGTCAGCGAGGAAGACGCGCGAAATACGCTCGTCAAACTCGTCATCAATATGCACCTCGTGCCCAAAACCGAACCCAACGTGCGTTACGCAGAGAAACAGCTCATTCCCAAGTTCATGAGCAGTGTCCCGTTCGACACCTGGAGCTTGAAAGCTCTGGACTCGGCACGCACCGAACTGTTCAAAGTGGTCGAGGCGCACGCACTGGCGGTGCTGCGGGGCGCCCAAGAGGTAGCGACCCTTCACCCGAAACCGCTACCCGGCGGAGAGTTCTCATTGCCGCTGGGCAAGAAGATCCACGACCAGATTGATGATGGTCGCGCCTTTGTTCGGGGCAGGTTTTACGGTGGTTGGACAAAGTCTCTCTTCGAAGCGGAGTCCTTCGACTCGTTCTCGGGTGAGTACGAGTTGGCCCGCCTGTTGAACCGTGACCCACACATCGTCTGGTGGCACAGGCTCCGCCGTCAGGATGATGCGTTCTTGTACTACACCTCAAAGGATCGCTACTTCCCAGACTTCGTGGCTTTCGATGACACCGGCGTCCGCTGGATCATCGAGGGCAAAGACGCGCGTGGTCGAGATGACGCAACCGTGCAGGCGAAGCGCAAAGCTGCCGAAACCTTGGTTCGCCGCCTCACCACCGAGGACGGGTTCGACGACCAGGACTGGGGGTATCTGGTTGCTTACGAGGATGACATCAAGAAGGCCGACTCTTGGGAGGACCTGAAGACCCTCGCTAACCCGGTCAGCAGCAAGGTCGGCTAACGGCGAGTTGGTGTCCACCCGACAGGTAAATCAAGCGTCACCACGGACAAGAAGTCCGGGATCGTCAACGACCCCAACGACTACTTCCGCGAGGTCGGCAACCCGCGCTACCTCGTGGACCTCATCAAGTCACTCGTCACGGTCTCCCTACGTACGCAAGAGCTAATCAAGGACTTGCCGGGCTTCGTCGTCGTCGAAGAAAAGTGAGTCCCACAAGACTCGTGAGGTGCCCACAAAGAGATCCAGCCCACTCCCGACGTGAGTCGAGGCGGGCTGAACGATTGATCTAACTTTAGCGTGTTGCCATATGCTCTCAACCCAAATATCAAACGAATCACGTTACAGACAGGATATTTCGGGCCTGCCGGGCTTCGTCGTCGTCGTCGAAAAAAGTGACTCCCACGCAACCCAAGAGCGCAGACTCAAGCGATCTGCGTAATCCGCCCTGGAGTCAGGCCAACGGCGCCAGCGATATCGCGAACGCTGTATCCTTCTTCGGAAAGTGAGCGTACCGCGTGAATCGTCCGTTCTCTTAGATCAGCTTCTTCCTGACGGATACGAGCGCGCCAGTTCCCGAGTTCAATTGCCTCGTGCATACTTTCCGAAAGTCCATGTCCCGGTACAAGATGGATGACGGGAGAGGCGTCGTCAGGCAAGTCTGCAGCAAGAATGACTGCGTCAATTGCTTCCCGTTGAAGAGCGGCAAGAGTCTTTGCCCATGTGTGAGCGGCAGGTTCTTGGACGCATTCGCCGAGCCACTGGTCACCCTCTCGGGTAACCACGAAATCATAAGTGATCATTGAAGCCATCCTTTCCCGAATACTGGTGTGAGATCACGTGCTATCGCGGCGAGCGTTCCTTTGGGGATATCGCTGCCAAGAGACTCTTGACCATAGAACCAAAATCTGGAAGATCCGCTTTAACCGTGTTCCATACGATCGCCAGATCCACTTCCAAGTAACCGTGAGAAACGGCGTTTCGCATCTGGTATGCAGCTCTCAGGGGAAGCTTCGGGTGCGCAGCGGCGAACTCCGGGAACAGAATTTCGATCTTGTGACTCGCCTCGCCAACAATCTCAATGTTTCTGAGAACCGCATCCTGTACGAGCATGTTGGTCAGGAAGTCTTCTCGCGATAGATGGAGCGTGTAATCCTCGATTCGCTCGATAGATTGCAGAATGTGGCGAAGATACTCGTCCAGCCGATGCTTACTCACAGCGGCACCGCCTCGGCGAGCACATCCGCCCGAATTCCCTCCGACAGGGCATTCGGAGTCACCACGTCTACCTCGACACCGAGCAGTTCCAGCAAGTCTTGCCGAATGCCACCAATGTCGAAGAGCGAGGTGTCTGGGGTGGGGTCGATGAGGATGTCCAGATCGCTCTCATCGCCGTCGTCCCCGCGTGCCACGGAACCGAACACCCGGGGATTACGAGCACGATAGGAACCGATGATTCGGCGTACCTCGTCCCGGTTCTCTCGCAACAGTATTGAAGGTTTCACGTCTCATCCTCCTCTCGCCGATGCTAGCTCCATCTTTGCATGGGTCAGCAGCGCTCGGGAAGGATGGAGGGGCAGACCGCGAGGCGACGCACCGCCACACACACGAATCGTCCATCCTTCTTTCTCCACCTCACCAGTAGACTCAACGCGTGCGCTCAACTCCAGACATATCGAACCCGAACTCCAAACAGCCAAACCCAGGGACCAAGCAACCAGACCTAAGCACTGAGCAGTCCGCGTGGCTGCTTGGGACCGTCAGGCCGGTTGAGGTTGTTGGGGACCTCAGCTGGGACACGACTACCTCGCGCGTCTGGCACCTCCGCGATTCTAACGGCACCAACCTCATTCTCAAGGGGGCCGGGCCACCGATGGAGAAGCACATCGCGAGGGAAATCCGCGCACACGAAACGGCGGCACGGGAGCTTAGCCGCACCAGCGATACTCAGCGGTTGGTTGCCGGAGATTCCGATCTCGGCATACTGGTTCTGACGTACCTGCGGGGCAAGCTCGTTGAGGGCACGGATTTCGAGTTCGATCCAGAAGTCCACTTCCAGGCGGGCCAACTGCTCGGACGCCTTCATCGGCAGGGTTCTCAGGTTGCGCCACCCCAAGCCGCTCAATCCGATCGCCAAGAGGAACCAACCACGGCGCTCAGCCCTACCACGACTAAAGAAATGAGTTTTTTGGCAACGGGGAGCGCCTCGGCAACACGGAGCGACGACGACGGCAACTACGACGACGACTACGAGCGCAACCTGGTCACTCGCACGCGCTGGTGGCTGAGCGGCGAACACAATATCCCGGCAAGTCAGGTCGCACAGATCAACGCCATACTCGACACCTGCACACCCGGGCCAATTCGCCTCGTTCCCACGCACGGGGACTGGCACCCACGAAATTGGCTGGTTGACGACTCCGGCGCAACACTACACGTCATGGCCATCGACTTCGGCCGGTTCGACTGGCGCTCCCCGCAAAGCGACATCCTCCGACTCCAGCTCATGCAATGGAACGGCCGCCCTGACCTCGAAGAGGCATTCTTCCGCGGATACGGCGAGGATCCTCGAACCAACTCATGGCAACTCGAACTCGTCTACCAAGCCGTGGCCAACGCCTGCTGGGCCCACATGATGGGTGACATGGCGTTTGAGCAGCAAGGTTTACGCGAGATCAGCATGATCCTAGAAACTGCTCCGGAATAGACACCCAGTTGGCCACGGCGTCGGCCCTCACTGCAACGACACTGCATCATCACTGTCAATGTCACTGTAACTCAGTGTACGAAAACCGGCCGTCAGTGTACGTCACTGATTACACTGACCCGCACTGAAGAAAACCATGCCTCCAAAAGGCATAACCGGCCAGCCCCATCTCTCTAACAACGCTTCAAAGTGACAATTCCACAGGTAGATGGGGTAGTTTACGGAACGTCAACACCAGCGACGCCCCACCATCCACACCCCAGCCAAAGCCAGTCACTGCATCATCACTGCCAATGTCACTGTAACTCAGTGTACGAAAAGCGGCCGTCAGTGTAACTCAGTGTATTACACTGAGTTACACTGACCGTAAGTGACCTTTCACTGACGAACTGAAATCCGCCTTCCAGCCACCCCAAGGAAACTCGCAATGCCTCTGGACCTCGCACAAGAAATTGCTCTCCTGCGCGCCCACAAGAGCGATACCAGCACGGTTGAAGTCAAGACTGCCGCTGGTGGGCTGGGAAAAAGTGTCTGGGAGACGGTCAGTGCCTTCGCGAATACCGACGGCGGCACAATAGTCCTCGGCCTGGACGAAAAGGCCGGGTTCGTTCCGGCTGATGGATTCGATCCAGATAGGATCAGTGATCAGTTTGTCTCCGGAATCGGAGGTGCGGATGCCACAGCGGCTCGGCTCACCAACCCGCCCGACTACAGTATCGAGCGCGCGGTCATCGACGAATCCCCCATACTCATCATCGATATCAAGGCCAATCAAACCGGAAACCGCCCGTGCTTCATCACTGCACGCGGCGTCCAGAACGGTTCCTACAAGCGCATTGACGACGGCGACCACACGCTCACGGCTCTCGAGATCTTCGAGTTTCAGAACGAGATTCGCCCACAGAACACGGACCGAACTCCCGTTCCGCAGACTTCCATTGAAGATCTCAATCCTCAGTTGGTCGACGCTCTCCTCACACACAAGCGCTCTCGTCGCGCAGTCAGCGGTGTCGATTCAACGGAAATTAAGCTCCAGCGCCTCAACGTTCTCACTCGTTCCGGAGAACTGACCCTCTCCGGGCTTCTTGTGCTGGGTGCGTACCCCCAACAGTTCTTTCCCCGCCTAGTCATCGACGTCACCGCACACCCCGGCATTGAAAAGTCCAGTCCCGGATCCTCAGTACGATTCCTGGACAGGGAAATCTGCGAAGGAACAATCCCGGAGATGGTCGATCATGCAGTCACAACAGTTTCTCGGAATCTGCGAACTTTCTCGGTTGTGACAGGAGAGGGCCGAAGCGACCGCTTGGAAGTTCCTGTCGATGCGATCCGCGAGGCCATCGCGAACGCCGCCCTTCATCGCGAGTATGACTTTCACTTTCAGTCTCAGGAAATCAATGTGGATATCTACTCGGATCGAATCGAAATCAGGAGTCCCGGAGGACTCTGGGGCGGAAAGACCATCGATACCCTCGACGACGGCGTCTCCATCCCCCGCAACCCCGTACTCCTCAACCTTCTCCAGTCAGTGCCGTCCAACGCCGGATTTCAGGCCGCAGAAGGGCAAGGAAGTGGAATCCGCCTCATGATCAATCGGATGAGCGAAGGATCGTTGCAGCCACCGGAGTTCAAAGCGAGTCCGGCTCACGTCGTCGTTATCCTTCGCCGCCACGGAGCGGAAGTACCTGAGCTTCGAAACTGGCTGAACAACCTCACTGACAGAAACCTCACGCCTGAAGAGGATGCCGTGCTGGTAACCATCAATAGAGCCGGAAACACCTCGATTGCCAAACTACGTGAGCTGCTCGGCTACGACTCAGCCGATCTTCAAGAGCTCACCTCAACCTTGCGAGGCGAAGGAATACTACGGGAGACAAGCAAAGGCACGTTCACAATCGCGGAAGGTAGTCCGCTCCCGCCCGACGCCTCGGATCCCGTACTCAACGTACTCAAACCCGGCGACGAGCTCTCCATCCACGAACTGTCTGAACTCACGGGACGCTCGGTCGGAACTCTCAGGCATGCACTTCGGGGACTCATCAACGATGGATGGGTGGAGGCCACTGCGCCTCCGACAAGCCGGTATCGCAAATACCGTCGGCCACGATAAATGGGGCGGAGTGTTCTCAACACCCCGCCCCACAACCACCACTACACCCACTCGGCCTTCTCGGGGTCCACGCCATTCGCCGCCGCGTTCGCGTTAATCGCCGCGGCAAGCCAGTCCGTCAGGCCCTCGCCGCGAGCCTCGTAGTATTCGCGGAAGCGCGGATCGGCCACGTAGCCGCGCCCGAGCAGCACGTGCTTGTCGTAGGAGATCGGGAAGAACGCGGAGATCAGCTCGCGGTGCGCCTCTACCAGCGCGTTCGCCTCTTCGCTTCCCGGCTCCAGTCCGGCCCGCATCCCTGCCACCAGCGAAGCCTCGACCTGCGCCGTCTTCTCCTTCATCGCTTCCCAATCAGCCTTCGTCAGCCGCGCGGCCGCCTGCTGACTGCGCTTCCAGTCGTCCGTCTCGCCCCACGTCTCCTCGGCTTCCACTTGGTAGACGGGGAAGTTCGCGTCGCCCAAGATCTCGGCCACGTCGTTCACGTCAAGATTGTTCTTGCCCATTGCATCCTCCAAGAGTCGCTCCACGGCTTGCACCATCTGGTGCAGCTCGTTTTCCTTCGACATGAGCAGGTCGCGCTGACGCGTCAAATGCGCCACTGGGTCGCCGTCGTCCATCACTTTCGCGATGTCCTCGAGCCGCATTCCAGTAGCCCGGTAGATCATAATCTGTTGCAGCCGCGCCACGTCCGCGACGGAATAGAGCCGATAATTGGCCCAGCTCCGCCCCGACGGCACCACCAGCCCGCGCTCCTCCCAATGGTGCAGCGTGCGAACCGACAGCCCCAGCAGCTCCGACACCTCGCCTACCGTGCGAAGATCGTCCTCGTAACTTGTCATGAGACCACCTTCTTGCCTCACGTCGCGTCAGGGTCAACTATTTGGCCCACCTCCGAAAAAGTATCTCCGAAATCCCGCATCTCATGTGTCATGGGTACACAAGGTGCGGGATTACGGAGATAGATCTTGAGAGTTCCCAAACAGAGGGTTGAATCCCCTACCGTTCGTCCCGCTCACCCACCCGCTCACCCACTCGCCTTCACACGGGCCTCTACTCCCGCAGCCCGACCTTTTCGGCCAGCTTTGCCAGCGGCTTCGGCGCCCACCAGTTCCACTTGCCCATGACGGTCATCGTGGCAGGAACCAGCAGCATTCGGGTGATTGTGGCGTCGGTGGCCACCATGATGGCGAGGCCCACACCGATCTGCTTGATCGCCACCATGTCGCCCATCGCAAACCCGGCAAATACGGCAATGACGATCGCCGCCGCGGAGGTAATAATCCGCCCGGAGCGCTGCAGCCCCTTGGCCACAGCATGGTCGTTCGACTCGCCCGCATCCCAATATTCCTTGATGCGCGCCAGCAGGAACACCTCGTAATCCATTGAAAGCCCGAATCCAAAGGCAATCATGCACACCACGATGAAGGTCTCCAGGCCCGGGGTCTGCGGTACGCCGAGCCACCCGTTCTCGAAGATCGCCACCGTCACTCCCAACGACGCAACGATCGACAAACCGTTGATAATCAGCGCCTTGATCGGCACAATGAGCGAGCCCGTCATGAGGAACAGCAGGATCATCACCGCCACGGCCACCACGCCCAGCGCGAGCGGCATATCGCTCGTCACCGTGGTGACGAAGTCGAGCTGGTTGGCGGCCGAGCCGCCCACCCAGACCCGCGCGCCATCATCCTCAAACGCACGCATCTCCCGCACCAACTCGGTGACCTGCGAACCTGCTTGGTCGTCGGCGTCCACGCGCACATCCACCAGCGTCATGCCCTCGTGATCCTCGAGCTCGGACACCGTCACACCCGTGATGCCATCCAGCGCCTCCACCCGATCCGAGTACTTCTCGACAGCCTCAGAATCGACCGGCGCATCCACGACCGCCTGGATGGCGGGCGTGGCGAGATCAGGGAAATCACGCTCGATGGTGTCAAAAGCCAATTCCACCGAGCTGCCCTTGGGGATGTAATCGGTGAAGTTGTTGCGCAGCTGAAGATCACGCACGGGCAGCGCCATGATCACCAGGATCACGGCCGCCACCAGCATGACGCTCCACGGCCTGCGCTGCACGCCATGGGCCAGCTTGGAGAACACGCCGTGTTCGCTGGACGAGTCACCCACCGCCGTCATCAGCTTTCCGAGCATCGGCACGTGAGTGAGTGGCGAGGGACGCAGCAGCCGATGCCCAAACAGCGTCAGCAGCGCCGGGATGATTGTCACGGCCGCGAGCACCGCCAGGATCGCCACCACAATGCCGCCCCACGCGATGGTCTTGAGCATGTGCAGATCGATGAAGAAGATACCGCCGAGGGAGAGCGCGATGGTCACCGCCGAGAACACGACGGTACGCCCCGCGCTGGACACAGTCTTGCGCACGGCCGGGGCAACCACCCGCCGCCGCGACTCCGGCACATACAGATCCCGCTCCGCCTCGGGGAGCTCGGCCAGCCGCTTCGCCCCCTCCTCACGGAACCGCGACACCACCAGCAGCCCATAATCAATCGACAACGACAACCCAATAATCGACACCACATTGAGAATGAACGCGTCGATCGTGGTTGCCCAGGTGGACACCCACAGCACACCCATCCCGGCCGCGATGGAACTCAGCGCACCCACGAGCGGCAGGCCCGCGGCAATCGCACCACCAAAAACGATGAGCATGAGCAGCGCGGCAACCGGCAGACCAAGCGCCTCGCCCTTCACCAGATCCTTTTGAATCTGCTCGTTGATCGCCGCCCCAATGGAATCATTGGACATCTCGGAAACCCGCGCCTGCGGGAACTCCGCCCGCAGCGCCTTCTCGTAGGCGGCAATGCCCTCGTCGAGATCGGCACGCGACGCATTCGTCTCCGCCTTGTCCGCCAGTTTTTCTCGAGTAACGACGACGGCGTACCCGTCACCTTCACTGGACAACAGCGAGGCTTCCAGTTTCTCGGCTTCCTCGCGAGCGGCAACGGCTTCGGGGCTCTTGGAGGCCTTCTCGGCTTCCTTGTTGACAGCCTTTGTCACCTCGGTCGTGACCTTCGCCTTCGCTTCCTTGAGCGCAGCGCTGGTCTGCTTGTCCACCTCCGCGAGCGCGGGCTTGGCCTGGGCCTCCGCCGCAGCCTTCGCCTGCGAACCCATTGCCGCCGCCGCGTCAATCTGTGCCTGGATAGCCTTCTTGGCATCCTCGGCACCCTTGTTGATCTGCTTCTCCAGCGGCTTCATTGCCGCGGTAATTTGCTTCGCGATCTCTTCCTTGACCTGCGCGGCAGCCTCGTCCTCGGCTTTCTTTCGGGCTTCGGCGACGGCGAACGCATCCGCCACCGAGTCCACGTGCGTTCCCTCCAGCAGCTGCCGGTTGTCCTTGGCGAGCTCGGCTGCCTTCGAGTCCTCAACATCCACGCCGGTCACCACAAGAATTCCAACAGGCCCGGTCTCCTCGGTGCTGCGAGTCAGATCCATGACCTTTGTGGAATCCGTATCCGGAACCTTGTATTCGCTGGTCTCCATACGCGCAAACAGACCGCCATGACCAAATCCCATGATCGAGGCACTCCCGGCGACCGCCAGAATAATGATCCACGCAATAATCACCAACCAAGCTCGTCGTGTGGTAAACCTTCCCAGCGCTGCGAACATCGGACTCCTCTTCCTTGGCATTCCTCAAATGACATTAGTCGCCAACCACCAAAGACGGCAGTCCCATCCACGTCACAAACAACGCAAGGTAGCGGACGCCGTCGTCGTCAATCCCTCCGAAAAACAGCGAACCGTTACTTTCCCGCGATGCCGGGCATCCAATAATCAGCCACTAGATCCCTCCTAATCTGCGGCAAAAACACCCGCAAACAGCCCAAACAAACGGCACAAAACAAGGAAAATTACGTGTTATTTAGAATGACTCCATTTTATTTACAAAGTCCCATAAAGTAGGCATGAAACCCGGGCACTGACAGCAGGCAGGCCCGGGCACAGAGCAGTTTCCCCAGACAAGAAGGGCCACACGTATGAGTACGCCAGAGATTCGCCCCAGCACCTCAACGGCGCCAGGTTCGCTGGAAACATCCCTCCCTCGCAGGCGACTCCACCGGAAAGTATTCGGCATCGGTCTGGGCCCGGTACTCGCCGCGATCGTCTACTTCCTCATGCCCAAGGGAGTTCACCCCTCCGTCGTCGACTCCGCCATCCCAGTCACAGACAACGCGCTGGCCATCGCCGCCGCCGTCGCGACCCTCATGGGAACCTGGTGGGTCACCGAAGCGATCCCGCTCGCCGCAACAGCACTCGTCCCACTGGTCGCCTTCCCACTCGCCGGCGTCCAGGACTTCGGCAAAACCGCAGCTCCCTACGCCAACGGCACCATCTTCCTCTTCATGGGCGGCTTCTTCCTTGCCCTGTCCATCCAACGCTGGAACCTACATCGACGCATCGCCCTGCGCACGGTCCTCGTCGTAGGAACGAAACCCAAGCAGATCATCCTCGGCCTCATGGTCGCCACCGGCGTGCTCACCATGTGGGTCTCCAACACCGCAACCGCCGTCATGATGCTGCCCATCGCCATGTCCGTCCTCTCCCTCCTTTACGAAGGCGCCGATTCATCGAAACTCCTCTCCTCCAACTTCGGCAAGTCGCTGGTGCTGGGCGTCGCGTACGCCGCCTCGATCGTCTCCGTCTCCACCATCATCTCCACCCCGCCCAACACCCTGCTGCGCGCCTACCTCGCAGACACCCACGGAATCACCATCTCCTTCGGCCGCTGGATGCTCTTCGGTGTGCCGCTGGGCTGGGGATTCCTCTTCGTCGGCTGGTGGATCCTCACCTCCGTCATCTTCAAACCCGAAATCAACGAAATCCCCGGCGGCAAGAAACTCATCCAAGATGAACTGGCCAAAATGGGACCGATGTCCCGCGGCGAAAAGACCGTGGGAGTCATCTTTGTAGCCGCAGCGCTCTCCTGGGTATTCCTCCCGACCTTCTTCCCGGACACCTTCTCCGACGAACTCGTCGCCATGGTCATCGCCCTCTCACTCTTCCTCATCCCCGTCGACCCCTTCAAAGGCATCCCGGTCCTCGACTGGAAGACCGCCAAAGGCATCCCGTGGGACGTCCTCCTCCTCTTCGGCGGCGGACTCAGCCTCTCCGCAGCATTCACCTTCACCGGCTTCTCCGCCTGGATCGGCGACCGCTCCTCCGGACTCGCGGGCCTGCCCACCATCGTGCTCATCTTCCTCGTGACGGTCCTCATCGTCATCCTCACCGAATTCACCTCCAACACCGCCACCGCGGCCGCATTCCTCCCCATCATGGGCAGCGTGGCGATCGGCATGGGAGTGGACGTGATGATGCTTGTCATCCCGGTAGCACTCGCCTCCACCTACGGGTTCATGATGCCGGCAGGCACACCGCCGAACGCCATCGCCTACTCCTCCGGCTACCTGCGCATCTCGGACATGATCAAGGCCGGCTTCTGGCTCAACGTCATCGGCGCCGTCCTCATCACCATTTTCACGATGACGCTCGGGCCGCTCGTGCTCGGGTATTCGCTTTAAACGACGACGACGGCGTCCGCCACGTCACAAACAACGCAAGGTCGCGGACGCCGTCGTCGTCGTCAAACCCTGGAACCACTCCAGCCTTTTCCTATCACACCAAGCGACGTGCCTTTTCACATAAAATTGATGGTGCGGGCAGTTGAGGAGACTCCGCCCACCCAACCAATACGTGGAGTTCCTTTCCCACTCATCTGCCGTGGACGGAAAGAGCAATGGAGCACCCACCGAACATCGAAGAACTCGACCCCAAAGAGCGTCGCGCATTGGAACGAGGAGGAGCCGGGCCACCCGGCCTCACTACCCGATTCGGTCGGTCGAAAACCAACCCGCCAAAGCTTGGTGCGGCAAAGCCACCCACAACGAGACCCTGCGAAACGCGCCCCACCCCGCTGAAACCTCCCGCGTCGAAAACCAACGAGTTGAAAGTTGGCGAGCCGCGAAAACAAGGGGATGTAGGCCGTCGTCGTCATGATCAGGCAACTGGTAACCCCAGTACTGAAGTCGACCAAAAATCGCCGGGCGAACAGGCGCCCGCGGAACCCGAGGCGCTCGCTCGGCGCCGCTGGTTGGGCTTCGTGGGCGGGCTCGTGGCCTCCGCGATGCTGTACCTTCTCCTCCCCGAATCCCTGCCGGACCCCGGGAAAATCACCGCCGCAACCGCCGTCCTCATGGCCGCGTGGTGGATGAGCGAGGCACTCCCCATCCCCATCACAGCGCTGCTGCCGCTCATCATCTTCCCGCTGTTCTCCAGCACTCTCGACGGCAGCCCCATCACAGTCAGCACCATCGGAGCCTCATACGGGAACAGCGTCATGTTCCTCTTCATGGGCGGATTCATGCTGGCCCTGGCCATGCAACGATGGAATCTGCACCGGCGCATCGCACTGCTCACCCTCAAAATCATGGGGCCCAAGCCGGATCGCATGATCGCAGGCTTCATGATCGCCACAGGATTCCTCAGCCTGTGGGTCTCGAACACCGCCACCGCCGTCATGATGTTCCCCATCGGGATCTCGGTGATTGCGCTCGTCTCGGGCGTCCTCCCCGACTTCGGCAAACTCGACACCACCGAATCCGGCGAACCAATCATCCGCTCCAACTTCGCCACCGCGCTCCTGTTGGGCATCGCATACGCGGCATCCATCGGTTCGCTCGGGAGCATCATCTCCACTCCCCCAAACACCCTGCTGGCCGGATACCTCAACGACACCTTCGGCATCCAGATCGGCTTCGCCAAATGGATGGCCGTGGGAATGCCGATCTCTGTGGCGTTCATGGCGCTGACCTGGCTAGTGATCGTCAAGGGCATCTTCCGGCCCGAAATCACGGAAATCCCTGGCGGGCGGGAGCTGATTGGTGACGAACTCGCAGCCCTGGGGCCGATCTCCAAGGGGGAACGGCGGGTGCTCGCCGTATTTGTTCTGGCCGCCTCGCTGTGGATCTTCGTGCCGCTGATCTTCGAGACTCCGCCGGTTAGTGATGCAGGAATCGCGGTCATCATCGGGATACTGCTGTTTGTTATACCGTCGGGGACAGCCCGCGGAGTCAGGCTGCTTGACTGGGAAACCGCCGTGCAACTGCCGTGGGGAATCCTCCTTCTCTTCGGAGGTGGGCTCGCACTCTCGGCGCAATTCGGGGCATCAGGGTTGACTGACTGGATCGGCGCTCAAGCTGTGGCGCTGGAAAATCTGCCGGTGTGGGCAGTGGTCGTCATCATTACCGGGACAGTTCTCGTGCTGTCGGAACTCACCTCCAACACGGCGACCGCCGCCACCTTCCTGCCCGTCGCAGGAGGAATCGCGCTCGGAATCGGCCTCAACCCGATGCTGCTGACCATCCCCGTGGCACTCACCGCGACCTGCTCCTTCATGCTTCCCGTAGCCACACCGCCGAACGCAATCGCCTTCGGTTCCGGCTACGTGAAAATCGGGGAAATGGTCAAAGGCGGGTTCATCCTCAACCTCATCGCACTCGTGCTGGTATCAATCTCGACCCTGACCCTCGCGGTGTGGGTGTTTGGGATCGTGTACTGAGTGTGGGGTTGGGGCCGGGTTTGGCGCGGGGTTGGCGCAGGGTTCGGCACCAGGTACCGGGTTCGGGTTAGTGGATCGGATCATTCATCGCATCTCAGTCAGGCCCCGCACCATCCTTGTCACGGCCGAACCTATTAGCGCTTGGGCCGAGACTTCAGAATCAGCGTGATTCCAATACTCAGCAGGACCACGGGAAGGATGAGAGCCCCGAAGACACTCCCCACCACATAACCCGTATCCTGCCCACTCGCCAGCGCATTATTGATCACGGTGATAACGCTGGGAATGAAAATCGCGCCCATAACGGTGAGCATGATGCCGGATATGAACTTGGGTTTGCTGCGCTGCGGTTTCCCGGGCGACGGCGCCGGGGATTGATGCTGTCTCATTATTTCTCCCTCTGCAAAGACACCACGAGATTATCACCCGGTACGTCAGCAAGTAGGCCCCGGGCCACTCAGCACGTCAGCGACGTATGCCCCAGGCCGTTCAGCACGTCAGCAAACACATCCCGGGCCACCCGATGCATCACCAAATACACTCCCGAGCCACCCGACAGATTTTCAACTCTGTCAGCGTGCCCTATGTGTACATCATGCACAGATAGGGTCTCCTGACGAAGTTGAAACTTCGCTTCAGTAGCCAGCCCTTTCACCACATCCAGAAGGCCCCCACTTCACTAACCACGGACTATGAAATTTGGGGAAACTTCGTTTACCACGGGAAGCGCGGTAGGCTTGCCCTGATGAAGACCAGCCCGGCCCGTATTGGCCACTCCCGGATAGGCGATCTGGTCGTTCCTTGATCCGCGGTCCTCCCGGTGTAGATGCACCTCAAATCATCTACAACCCAAGGAGAATCATGACAGCGCGTTTCAATCACACGATCATCGCATCACTCGACGCGGCAGCTATGGCCGCGTTCTACGTCGACCTGCTCGAAGCAACCCCAGCTGAATCCTGGGGCCCCTTCACGAATATTCAGATCGACGATGGCGTTCTACTTCAGTTCGCCGCGCCACCGTTCGAGTTCCCACCCCAGCATTATGCCTATTTGCTGGACGACGAACACTTCGATCGGGCCTACAAGAAAATCCAAGATCAGGGACGTGAGCACTGGGCCGACCCACAGCGCTCACGTGCCGGCGAGATCAACCATGAGCATGGCGGGCGAGGCGTCTACCTGCTCGACCCCTCGGGTCACTACCTCGAGCTGATCACTCATCCGTATCTGTGATGCGGGAGTGGGGTGAGCGATCGCCCGACCTTCCGGTGGTAGGTTGCGCCCCTTCCAGTGGTGGGTTACACCCATTACTGGAACCTGCCCCTTTACCTGTAACAAGGGTGAATTGGCAGCTCAATACCCGTAATCCAACGGTGAGTTGAGCGGTGTTGGGTCGGCCGACGCAGTTCGTGTTTTGCGAACTTATGGCAATCAGCAATATCAGCTGGTTACGTCGGCCGCCTCCACATAACACACCCAATTTATAGCTTCGGAATCAGCATGGGCCTGTACGTAGTGCACAGACCCATGCTGATGACGGAGCTATATTTCAGCACTCTCACCATGATCCGAAGTATTCACAGGAACTCGTTCTCAGGGAATTAAAGGGAATCAATGAAAACCGGGAATTGTTGAGGGCAGTTCATCGTTGAGGGCGAGGTACAGCTGCTACTCACGAGGGAGCCTCATGGAGAACACTGGAATCATCGCAAAACTTCCATCACTGACAGAACAGGCCGAGAGGCTCATTCGTTTGGGAGTCCCCGAGATCATCGGGGTGTCAGCCAGCTCGATTCGGGAGGCGGCAGCTACGCTTTCCCAAGCTCTCACAACGACAGACCACAACACCTGCATTGACGCGGACCGCCGCTCAGAGAGCAATCCTGCAAAGGATAATCCCGCAGCGAGCAATCTCGTTGGCACCGACAGTGACACGTGCACCGATTCAACCAGCAGCCCGATCAGCCACTCAGCCAGTAGCTCAGGCAGCAACGCACTTCTCGTTCCTTCCTCGATCACATGTTCATTCACCGAGCTCATGGAGTTGGTCGAACACCAGGGAAAGAAGGGATTCGTGGTCGAGGATTTCACCGATTCCGCAGACTTCATCGCCGTCAGCGGACCCGAATCTCAACCCGCCAATCTTCCCGACGGCGAATGGTACACACTCATGGACCCATGCCGTGGGGACGAGTTCTCGAACGCATCACCTGCTGAAGCGCTCGCGATCATCAGCGGCAACGAACGTATTTCCCTGACCATCACCGAAGGCATTTTCTGGCTTCTTCAGCAGCCCGAGGTTCTCGAACGAAATCATTGCTTCATGACCATTGGCTCCCGCAAACCCAAAGCAAAGTCCGGGTTCGACTCACGCACTCCTGCACTCTGGATCAGCAATGGAACCGGGCGTGATGGCTCCGAAAGGCGCAATGCGCCCAAACTCGGTTGGTGCTGGTGGAACAATCGCCATACCTGGCTGGGGATCGCTCACGCCGAGGGTCGCATGACAGGGCTGGCCCTCTCGGAGAGGTAACAGATTCGCGGATAGTCGACCCCAACGAAGGGTGCTGTATCCGTCACCTGTCTGAAGATCCGTTACCTCTCCAGTGAAGATACGACGACGGCGTCCGCACCATCACTTCTTTGCCGCGCCAGCACTCCTTCAGGAAAGGAAGAACGACGGCCAGAACTTGGCGTTCCTGGACATAGACAAAGGCCGGTATCTCGTTTTTCGTTGAGATACCGGCCTTTGCTTTTGGAGCCGACTAAGGGACTCGAACCCTTGACCTGCTGTTTACAAGACAGCTGCTCTACCAACTGAGCTAAGTCGGCATGTCCGCGAAACCTTGCATCCTCCGAAGAAACGCGCGCCCCACAAACCTGCTACGCCGCGCGAACAAGCCGCGCCAGCACTGCCACAATTTCTTGCAGCGCCCTATATCTTGCCAGAAGCGCCCAGCTCTCGCCAACTGAATCTCGAAACTCCACACTTTCCGTGGGGCCACGCCATACATAACGAGGGGCCGCGTCCACAAGCCTTGCTGTGGATACGGCCCCTCGCGTAGGCGTCACCTCACATAGGCGTCACCTCACATAGGCGTCACTCGCTATGCGTCTTCTTCCTTCGAACAAGGATGAGTCCACCACCGGCAAGAACCAGAGCGAGAGCCGCGAAGGCAGTCTCTTCCACCGACGCACCGGTCAAGGGAAGCTTGGTTCCCGGCTTCGTGGGCGCGGGCTTAGTGGGCACCGGCTTGCTCGTGGGTCCCGTCGTTGGCCGTTGGGTCGGCCCTGTCGTCGGCTGACCAGTAGGCTGACCGGTCGGCTTATCCGTCGGCCCCGTAGTCGGCTTATCCGTCGGCGTGGGATCAACCGGGTCGGTGAGCTTCTGGGCGGCCATCCACTGCCAGATGTGCTGCCCGTCTGCCTTCGCCGGGGCGTTGTTCGCCACGTAGATCCAGGACCAGTGCGGCGGATATGTCACCCCGTCCCAGGTCACGTCCGGGTAGGCGGTCAGGATCGCGTTCGTGACGATATCTGCCATGTGCCCGCCGTTGTCCTCGAAGGGCAGGGTGTCATCAGTTGTGGCCTGAACGATCCACGTCGGGACCTCGCGCAACTCCTCCAGCTCCGCGTCGGTCAGCAGCGTCTTGCCGTTGTACACCACGCCCGGGCAGATCGGCACCACGGCCGCGAAGTAGTCCGGGTAGTCGGATCCGAGCCGCGCCGTCATGTATCCGCCGTTGGAGGCGCCCACCACGTAGATGCGGGACGGGTCAATGTTCTGTTTGGCGACGACGTCGTCAATCAGCGCCTTCAACTTCGCCGAGTAGCCCATCTCCGAGTCGTTGAACCAGAAGTCGGTGGCTTGCGGTGCCAGTACGTAGGCGCCGCCGAAGATCTTCTGGGCCTCCGGTGTCACGAAGCCCAGGGCTCCGCGGTTGGCGAGGAGGGGTAGGGCGTTGTCCTGGGCTTCGGCCCAGCCGCCTTCTCCGAGGCCATGCAGCCAGACGACCAGCGGGCGTTCGGACGTTTCAGCAGTGCCCGGGGTGAAGAGCCGGTAGTTCAAGCCTGCCGCGGCTCCGAAACCGAACGCGTCGACTTCGGCGTCCACCAGCTTGCCCTGGTCGAATCCGGAGAACGTGACGGATGTCGTGTCGCTCAGCAGGACCGGCTTGTTCTGGGTGATGGTGTATTCCAGGTCGAGTTGTACATTGCGGAGCGCCGAGTTGGACCAACCGAGGGTTTCGGCACCGGCAACGCCAAAGCCGTGTCCGAGGTCGACGACGATATCGCCATCAGCATTCAGCGACGCCCCCGTCACCTCGCGGGCCATATCGAAACCGGCAACGTCCGTCAGCGAAGCGAACGGGCTCGTTCCCTTGGCGTTCACGCTGAACGTATCGGCTGCAAGACTCGCCGCGTCGATGTCCAGATCCGAGGTCTCCAGGGTCAGCGAGACAACCTGCTGACCACCATCGAGCACCTTCGCATCGAGCGTAAACGGAACCACGATATCCGGCTTCTCGGCGAGCTTCTGCTCGGCCATCCACTGCCAGATATGCTGCCCGTCCTCGTTCACCGGGTCATTGTTGGCCACGTAAATCCACGACCAGTGCGCGGGATAGGTCACCCCGTCCCAGGTCACGTCCGGGTAGGCGGTCAACGTCGCGTTCGGGACGATGTCAGCCATGTGCCCACCGTTGTCCGCGAAGGGCAGTGTGTCATCGGTTGTGGCCTGAACGATCCAGGTTGGGACGTCGTTCAGCACCGCGAGTTCTTCGTCCGTCAACAGCGTGGTTCCACGCGACACCACTCCCGGGCAGATCGGCACCACGGCCGCGAAGTAGTCCGGGTAGTCAGAGCCCAAGCGGGCCGCCATGTAGCCGCCATTGGAGGCGCCCACCACGTAGATTCGCGAGGGATCGATCGAGTGATTGGCGACGACGTCGTCAATCAGCGCCTTCAACTTCTCCGAGTAGCCCATTTCCGCGTCGTTGAACCAGCGGTCGGTGGCTTGCGGGGCCAGTACGTAGGCGCCGCCGAAGATGTCCTGGGATTCAGGCGTGGCGAATCCCAGGGCGCCGCGGTTGGCGAGCAGGGGAAGCGCGTTGTCCTGGGCCTCGGCCCAGCCGCCCTCGCCGCCGCCGTGCAGCCACACGACGAGCGGGCGCCCCGCAGGAGTCTCCTCCGGGATGAAGAGGCGGTACTTGAGGTCACCTGTGGCGCCCCACGCGAACGCGTCCACTTCCGCGTCCACCAGCGCGCCCTGCTCGAATCCGCCGAACATCACGGATGTGCTATCCGCGAGCGCCACCGCTTCGTTCTGGGTAATGGTGTATTCCAGGTCGAGTTGGATGTTGCGTGAGACGGAGGTGGACCAGCCGAGGGTTTCGGCACCGGCAACACCAAAGCCGTGTCCAAGTTCGACGACGACGTCCCCGTCCGCGTTGAGTGACGCCCCCGTTACTTCACGGTCCAGGTCGAAACCGGCAACGTCCGTCAGTGAGGCGAACGGGCTCGTCCCCTTGGCGTGCACGCTGAACGTATCGGCCGACAGGTCCGCGCCATCAACGTCCCAATCCGAGGTTTCCAGTGTCAGCGAGACAACCTGCTGGCCGCTGTCCAGCACCTTCGCATCAAGGGTGAAGGGAATGGGGCGGTCCGGATTCTCGGCGAGCTTCTGAGCGGCCATCCACTGCCAGATGTGCTGCCCGTCCGCGTTCACCGGATCGTTGTTGGCCACGTAGATCCAGGAGAAATGCGGCGGGTAGGTGACGCCACCTGCGGTGACGTCCGGGTAGGTGGTCAGAAGGGCGTTGGAGACGATATCGGCCATGTGCCCGCCGTTGGTCTCGTACGGTAGGACGTCGTCGGAGGTCGCCTGGACGATCCAGGTGGGAACGTCGTTCAGGACGGCCAGTTCGTCGTCGGTCAGCAGCGTGGTACTTCCGTAGGCCACCGCCGGGCAGACCGGCACCACGGCCGCGAAATAGTCCGGGTAGTCGGAACCCAAGCGGGCCGCCATGTAGCCGCCGTTGGACGCACCGGCCACATAGATACGGGAGGCATCGATATTATTCGTGGCGACGACGTCGTCAATCAGCGCCTTCAGCTGCGCCGAGTAGCCCATCGCCGCATCATTCATCCAGAAATCGGTGGCCTGGGGAGCCAGCACGTAGGCGCCGCCGAAGATGTCCTGAGCCTCGGGAGTGATGAAGCCGAGGGCGCCGCGGTTGGCGAGGAGGGGCAGGGCGTTGTCCTGGGCTTCGGCCCAGCCGCCCTCGCCGCCGCCGTGCAGCCACACGACCAGCGGGCGCTCGGACGAAGCAGCAGTGTCCGGGGTGAAGAGGCGATAGTTGAGGCCGGCGGAAGCTCCCGCTGCGAAGGCGTCCACTTCGGCATCCACCAAGGCGCCTTGCTCAAACTCGGCAAACTCCACGGATGTGCTGTCCGCGAGCGCGATGGGCTTGTTCTGGGTAATCGTGTACTCCAGGTCGAGCTGGATGTTGCGCCCGGCCTCGTTGGACCAGCCCAGGGTGTCCGCGCCCGGAACCATAAATCCGTGGCCAAGATCAATGACGATATCGCCCTCGGAATCGAGCGATGCGCCGGTGACTCCACGGTCCACATCGAAACCGGCAACGTCCGTCAGCGACGCAAACGGGCTTGTCCCCTTGGCGTGCACGCTGAACGTATCCGCGTCCAGGCTGGATTCATCGACAGCCCGGTCCGACGTGTCCAGCGTCAGGGAGACCACCTGCTGGCCGCCATCCAAGACATATGCGTCAAGTGTGAAGGGGACGGCACCACTCGGTTCCGTATTGCTGTCGTCTGCTGCCAGCACAACATCGCTTGGCAGCAATTCGGCTTCCGGCTCCGCAAGAGCGGGCATTCCAATCCCGCCCGCCAGAGCCAAGGCGAATGCCATCGCAGATGGAAGCACTCTCATTTTCTTCATCGAAAACTCCTCGGTGAGAACTCCGAGACGAAACGGAGATTTTCGATCGTCATCACCCATGAAGAAACGATTCCCGATCCCCGCTGAAGCGTTTAGCCTCATCGCGCGTCTCCCTTGTCACACTACAACGAGAGCATTCAGGTTGGTAGGTTTTTCACATAACCTGCTCATTTTGAGACACCACTGGGTGCTTGAGCAGGCACGGGGCGCACCTCACCAGATATAGGGAGTGCCCGAAGACCCGAGCCTTGATGGAATAACTGCGTGAAAATCCGGTGCCAAACCCTCGTTCATTTCCGTTTTCCTCAGGTACTTACACCAGAGAGTAACTACGGGTAAAACGACGGATAGTCAAGAGCCGTGAACGAAGGATGCCCGGGACGAGGTCCCGGGCATCCCGCCAAGCCAACGACCGTTCGCGGTCCTCAGCAACTTAGAGATCCCGCCAATAGGCCGTGGCCTATTGGCGGGATCTCTAATCTTATTGCCAGCCATCTGGCTTCGTTTGCTGACCGCTATTGCCGGCCATCTAACATTGCTGGCCACGTAGTGTAGTCAGCCACCTAACGTTGCCAGTCGCCTAGCGCTAACCTCTCGGTCTAGCCCTCGATGAGCTCATTCAGGTAGGTGGTGAGGTTTCCGTTGTCCCAATCGGCGAGCTCCTTGCCGTCGATGATCACGCGGGGAGTGCCACTCAGCTGGTTGGCCTGCATCTGGCTATTGGCCAGATCCACCCACTTCTGGTAGCTGCCGTCGGCCAGAACAGCCTGCAAGTTCGCCACGACATCAGCCGGTACACCGACTTCCGTGGCCACAGCGATGAGCTGGTCAACGGTTGGTTCCGTTGCACTCTCCTTGCTCGCGTCAGTAAAGAGCGGCCCTGTCACCTGCGAGAAGATCGCGTTGGAGAAGGCGAGGTACTTGTCCGGGGCGTTCTCGGCCAAGAAGAAGTTGGCGATGGCGCCGGCGTTGGAGAATTGCTGGCCCCGGAGCACCACGGGCTGGTACACCAGCGTAATCTTGCCCTCCTGGGCCATCTTGGTCAGCTCTTCGCCGTAAGAGGCCTCCAGGTGATTACACCAGCTGCACAGATAGTCGAAGTAGATGGTGACTGTCGGGGCGCCCTCATTCGCCGTTCCGGCAACCAAATCGGCTCCCACCGAAATTCCACCCTGGTCATTCACGTTGGCGGGAGTGCCGTCCACGAACACACTGGCCGCGGGAGTGAAATCTGGAGCCTGCTGTGCCTTCTTCCCGTTGCTCACCACCAAGAAAACAGCAGTGGCGACAAGCGCCAGCGCCACGATAACGCCGATAATCACCATGATTCGGTTGCGCTTCGCACGCTTTGCTTCTTCGATTTGGAGCAGGCGGGCAGCCTCACGTGCTTGCTTCCGCCGCTCCTCTTTTGTCAGTTTTGCACCGGTAGTGCCGGGTGTATTCCGTGATGCCATGAGTGAATCTTAAATGAAACTTCTGGGAAAACACTGTTTGTCCAGTCTTTCCGGGCAAAATTGTCTTCTAGCCCGGTTACCTGCTCACCTATTCGTCTATCCCCGTCACTCAGACGATCGATTCCTGGGGATGTCTGAAGAAGTTGATGCAAATTTTCGTCTATACGTTACCGCCCTGCCATATATGGCACGCCGGTGACATATATCAGGATGTTTGCATCGACTGGCGCGCCAACAGCCGCCAGGTCACCACGCCATGAAGATCTGGGGCGGGGTGATCGGAGCCCAGTTCGCTACGCCGCCCGTCAAAGTTGGCACGGCGAGCCCGGCCGCGACTGCTAGAAACACCAGCACCCAGAAGATCCGGTATCCCGTCGTTGGCGCGAAGGTTGCGGCAATTCTCCGAGCGCCCGGCCGCGCCTTGTTCCCGTATCCACCGATGAGCCAGGATCCGAGCACCGCCACGCTCATTCCAGCGGCCAGCGGTATTCGCGGGTCGGCAGGTTGGAGCAGCGCGACGAGCACGGCAACGAGAGCCCCGAACCCGACGCCAATACCAAGCCCAAGAACCTGCGACACCACAACTTTGATCAGAATCCACGGCATACGGAGGACCACCCACGACCGTTCCCGCGGGAAAGGTCCACCACGATCCTTGCGTCTTTCGACAAGATCATGAGAAGCCGTCCCGACCGTAGCCGCCACGAGCATCACCACACAAAAGACCGCGCACGCGATAATTGGCCAGCTCAGAGCCGCGATCACAAACGTAGCCGCCGCCAACGCAATGAGAAGCCGCTGCGGCGCCGGGTCTCGCGCCCACGCCGGATACTCGCCCACTCCATACGGCGAATAGGGCGGGTAAGGATAGGGCGCCTGGCCGTAGACGCCCGGGTTGGGAGCGCCGGGCGGTTGCGAATACCCCGCCCCCTGCATTGGCGACGACGGCGCCGTTCTCCCCTGCGGCGGAGCTGGCGGCGTATACATCGGAGACGACGGCGCCGGCGGTATCGCATAGCCCCGCGCGTTGGCCGGTTGCGCAGTTGAAGCAGGCTGCGTATTCGGACCAGGCTGCGTGGTGGGGAGAGGCTGCGTGGCTCCTCCCCACTGACCGGGGCCCGCTGCGTACTGCTGGGGTCTGCCCGAACCGTGCGACGACACACCCGGCTGGCTCGCGGGACGAGCGGAACCATAGGATTGCGTGGGTTCGACACCTGGTTGCGCTGCGCGCGCCGGATAAACCGAGGTTCGCTCCACGTTGACTGCCGGAATACGCTGCGTTCTTGCCGCGTCTGCTGTGTTTGCCATATCTACCGCAGGCAGGCGTTGCGTTCTTCCGGGGTCTGCAGATGAAGCGACGTAAGATCGCTCGTCACCGGGCCACACCTGCGTCTTTCCCGGATCCCGGGCTTGGGTCACCTCGGGGTTCCACACCTGGGTCTTTGCGGGATCATCGGTGGAATTGCTGGCCTCGCCCGGCCACACTTGAGTCCTTGCGCCCGCGTCACCTGCCGAATGAAGGCCGCCAGCCCCTCGGCCGCCATTCTCAGGCCAGACCTGCGTCTTTTCCTGCCCTCCACCGGGCAAGATCTGAGTACGCATATCGTCAGCCCAATTCTCACCCTGATGGGTGCTCGCATTGACGCCGCCAGCACGAGCATTTCGCGAAAGATGAGACACGTCGATTATCTCGGTTGCTCGAGCATCGGCAACGCTCAGCCGTTCCGTCACGCTCGTCCGCTGGACATCAACCTGCTCGGTCGTGTCAATCCTGTTCATACCCGAACCGAGAACTTCAGTAGCGCCAAAAACCTCGGGGGATGAAGCACTCCCCGCTGATCCACGAACCCCAATGGCGCCGCCAAGAATCTCGGTGGCTGAGTTGTTGCCTACAGATCCGAGCACCTCAGTCCCCCCAGACTCACCACCGGCGCCAAGAACCTCGGTGCGAGCACCGGGAGCCGCGAATCCCCCGGGATTTACCCCCGCTCCGCCCTGCCCGTAGACGCCCGGAAGCCCCACGAACGCAAAGGTTCCGGTAGCTGCCGCCGGGTCGCCGTCGTCGTCAAAATCAATCCCATGCATCGACGCATCGTATCCAAAGTCCTCCACCATCTCCGGGTTCTCGATGACGCCGAGGAGTTCGCTGAAACTGATGCGGTCATCAGGGTTGGGTGCGAGGGCCTTGCGGAAGGCGAAGGCGACCTCCGGCTCAAGGTTCGGGAGGCGCACGTGGCCGTTCATCACCCGGTTGTTGATGGGGAGGGCGCCGTCGTCGCCGAAGGGCGAATAACCAGTAGCAGCGAACGCAAGTACCGCAGCGAGCGCCCACCAATCGGCGGTTTCGCCGGGCTGCTTACCCTTGATGACTTCGGGGTCGCAGTAGCCGGGGGTCTGGGCGACGTGGCCCACCTGGGTAATCCGCGGGTCGTCGCCAAGCTGGGCGATACCAAAATCAATCAGGACTGGCCGCTCGCCTTCCATCATAACATTGGAAGGTTTGAGGTCGCGGTGCAGGACCTGGGCGGAATGGATGGAACGCACGGCGTCGCGCAGGTCCTCGGCAAGCCGGACAAGCTCACCTTCGGTGAAGATGCCGACGGCGGCGACGTCCTCCTCCAGCGTCCGCCCATCAATCAGGCGGGTGACGATGAAGGCATCCCGGTCCTCAGTCTCCACGTCGAGAACCTCGGCCACATACGGGCCGTGCACCTTGCGCAACATCTGAACCTCACGGCGCAAACGATCCCGGCCCTCGGGGGTGCCCGCGATGTGCTCGAACAGGTGCTTGAGCGCAACACGATTCCCGGCACTGTCCATGGCCTCGTACACCTTGGACATGCCGCCGGACCCAAGCTGCTGGATGATCCGGTATCCGCCAATCTCCTGACGATCTAACACAACGTCAACCGTACCCGAAGCCTCCGACAATGCGGGTGGGGAGTCGTCCTACCCACGGGTGATGCGAAAGCGGCTCCCAAGGAACTCACATCTTGTTCCTCGGGAGCCGCAGGCGATTAGTCACAGTCAGGCGGTGGGCTCCAGCCACACGGTGGTTTCGCCGGGAACGGTGACGACGCCGTCCATGAGGAAGATCGGCCCGGAGACCAACGCCACCTCATCCGACTGGAAACCGTAGGGCTCCACGCCGAAGTTCGTCACGACGGTCCAACCATTGGGGCGGCGGAAGGCGAGAACGTCATCGCGGCCGGTATCCACCCATTCCAATTCCTCCTCGGCCTGCAGCCGCTTCCGGATGGCGAGCGCCTTCTGGTACATCGAGAGAGTGGTGCCGTGCACGCCTTGCTGCACGTCTGCGGCGAAATCCGCAAACCAGGCAGGCTGCGGAAGGTGCGGTTCCGCGCTCCCAAAACCGAGCGACACTCCCTCGGCCCTCCATGGAAGAGGTACGCGGCAGCCGTCGCGGCCCACATCCTCGCCGTTCGTGTTGATGAAGCGGGGATCCTGGCGCGCCTCCGGCGGAATCTCAACCACCTCATGAAGGCCCAGCTCCTCACCCTGGTAGAGATACGATGAGCCTGGGAGACCGAGCATGAAGAGGGTGGCGGCGCGGGCGCGGCGCAGGCCGCGCCCGCGATCGAGCTCCGGCTCTACACCACCGCTGTGCAGCCAAGCACCACCCTGGCGTTCCGCCGGGCGCCCGTCCTCGGTGCGGCCTACAACCGGAAGGCCGTAGCGCGTGGGATGGCGGACCACATCATGATTGGAGAGCACCCAGGTACTCGAGGAATCGGACTTCTTCGCAAGATCGAGGTTGTGGGTGACGATCTCGTAGAAGTGCTGAGGGTTGAAATCGGCCTCCAGCAGATCAAAGTTGAAGGACTGGCCCAAGCTATTGGGGTTGGCGTAGCGTGGCACACGGTCCGGGGCCACCCACGATTCCGCCACCGCAGTGCGCGGCGGATCATACTCATTGAAGACCTTGCGCCACTGCGCATAAATCTCCTGGACATCATCACGATCAAGCGTGGGGTGGTTACCGTCGACGAGGATCGCATCCAGTTCTGCCTGGGTGGGCAGCACCTCAAAGTCCATGTTCTTGGTGAGCATGTGTGCCACATCAATACGGAAGCCATCCACGCCACGATCAGCCCAGAAGCGAATCGTCTTGATGAAATCGGCACGAACCTCCGGATGATCCCAGTTGAGATCGGCCTGCTCCTTGGCGAAGGTGTGCAGGTACCACTCGCCATCTTCCAGCTGTGTCCAGGTGTTCTCGCCAAAGTGGGATTGCCAGTCTGACGGCGGCTCGTTGCCATCCGGTCCGAGCCCCTTGCGGAAGTGGTAGCGCTCGCGCTCCGGTGATCCGGGGCCCGCGGCAAGAGCAGCCTGGAACCATGGGTGCAGATCCGAGGTGTGATTGGGGACGATATCCACTACCACGCGGATACCACGGGCATGCAGCGCCTCGACCATGGCATCGAAGTCCTCTAGCGTCCCAAGCTTCGGGTCGACGTCGCGGTAATCCGCCACGTCGTAGCCGCCATCCGCAAGCGCGGAGGGATAGAACGGGCTCAGCCACACGGCATCAATACCGAGTTCCTTGAGGTAGTCGGCACGGGAGGTGACACCTGCGATGTCACCAAGCCCATCACCATTCGAATCAGCGAAGCTACGCGGATACACCTGATAGACAACGGCCTGACGCCACCAAGCGGCGTCATTAGTCAGATCAGAAGGCAACGATCATGTCCTTTTCTGTTGTGGGTTGAAGTACGGAGTTGAGATGGTGAAAGCGTGGTTCTGCGAGAGGTGAGACAACTCGTCGTCGTCCGAGATCGTACCGAAATGTCGCCCGGTTGCACCCAGTCATCCGGTTGCGCCCGCTCAATTCTGTGCTGTCCACCAGACCCGGCACGATTCCACTGGACACCCGAACGGGCCGTCACACAAATCCGGGCCCCGCTTACATATGTACGCGAGGCCCGGATCTGGTAGGGAGGGTATCAGCCCTTGACGGCGCCCTGGGTCACGGACTCCATCACCCAACGCTGGGCGAAGAGGTACGCGATGATCGCAGGGGTCATTGCCATAAGGTAGGAGGCGAATGACACGTTGTAGTTGTTGGAGAACTGAGTCTGGAACAACGACTGGCGCACGGGGAGCGTCTGCATCTCAGGATCGGAGATCATGAGCGAGGGCATCATGAAGTCGTTCCATGCGTAGAGGAAGGCGAAGATGCCAACCGTTGCAGCCATCGGTGCAAGCAGCGGGAAGATCAGCTTCCAGAATGCCTGCCAGGTGGTTGCACCGTCGATGCGGGCGCTCTCCTCAAGCTCCAGCGGGATGGACCGCAGGAAGGCGGTGAACAGCATGACCGAGAAGGCCATCTGGAACATCGTTGCCAGGAAGATCACGCCACCGTAGTTGGCGATGTGCAGCATGCCAGTCAACTGGATCTGCGGCAGCGCCACCACCGGGAACGGGATGAACATGACGGCCATGAGGTAGAAGAAGGAGTACTTGAAGAGCTTGCGATCCCAGTTGCGGACGATGGCGAAGGACGCCATTGCCGAGAGCAGGATCGTTGCGACCACGGTTCCGGCAGTCACGATGAACGAGATGCCAGCACCAACCGGGAAGTTCGTCAGATTCCAAGCCTCAACGAAGCCCGATATGGAGAACGGACTCGGCAGGGTGAAGGCCTGACCATCAACGGCCTGCTGGGAGGTCTTGAAGGCCATGGAGACCGCCACGAAAAGCGGAATGATAATCGTGAGGGAGCACACGATGAGGGTAATTGTGCCGCCCCAGCTCACCGGGTCCTTGGACGCCTTGACCTTTACTTGAGCGTTTGCAGAAGTAGTTGCGGACATCAGATGGAATCCCTTCGGTTGAGCTTCAGCTGGAGGATCGCGATAACAACGGAGAGGATGAAGAACACCGTTGCATTGGCCATCTGGTAGGCGTAATCGCCACCGTAGAAGCCCTTGATGATGGTCATGGCGACAGAGCGGGTAGCGGTTCCGGGGCCACCGTCAGTCAAACCAACGATCACGTCGTATGCGTTGAGGAAGCCCTTGAAGCCCATCACGATGTTGATGATGACGTAGCCGAACACCAGCGGCAGCGTGATCTTGGTCAGCTGCTGTACCTTGGTGGCACCGTCAATATCTGCGGCCTCGTACACATCGCCAGGGATCGAGAGGATACCGGCAATGTAGATGAGGAGCGTGGAGGGAATTGCCTGCCACGCCGTCACGATAACGATGGCAATCCATGCCAGGCTAGGGTTCTCCAGAATACTAAGTTCGAGAGACTTGATTCCCAAAGCACCCGCGATCGTTGGAATCGTGTTGGCAAAGAGGAACTTGAAGATGAAGGCCACGATGATGCCTGAGATCACCATCGGGATAACGAAGATGGCTCGCAGCGCCACCTTGAACTTGATCTTCGAGGTCAGTCCCACTGCCAGCAGGAAGGCGATGACGTTAACGAGGATCACCGTTGCGATCGAGATTCCCACCGTGAAGATGTAGGCATCAAGGATCGCCGGGTCACTGAACAGAGCGGCGTAGTTGGTGAAACCGACGAAATCCCATTCACCCACACCAATGTAGTTGGTGAAGGAGAAGAAGATTCCAACGACTCCAGGTAGCGTGATCGCAATGCTCAGCAGAATGATTGTGGGAAAGAGGAAAAAGTAGTAAAGCGGTTCTGTGCGGCGTTTCCTGTGACGGATCGTCACATCACCGGACACGACAGGGGTAGACATGGGTAAGCTCCTTCTTTCTTTCCGGTCATCCGCGCTTGGCGAGACGTGCCCAGTCCTGGTCGATTGTCCTGAGCGGCGCTATCGGATCCGCTCCCAGAACCATGTTCTGGGTGTAGTTGTGCGCAGGAATCGACTTGGGAATAAGGTTCGTCGGACCTTCGGAGAACTTGCCATCCTCGAAGTAGGGAACCAGGTCCTCAATGCGAGGATCGTCGGGCATCTTCGCTTCCTTGGTAGGAGTGAAGCCCATCTGAGACTTGTTGTACTCCTCGAGCATCTTCTCCGAGTAGAGGTAGGTGAGGAACTCGCGCGCCTCTTCCTTGTGGTTGGAACCTTCGGGAATCATCAGCGCCAAGTCGGTGTTGGAACGAGCCTTCACATCCTCGGGATCATCCGTCATGGGGAGGGGGAACATGCCGAAGTTACCATCGGGGTTGGACTTGAGGATCTCAGCAAGAGCCCACGGGCCCTGCAGCATCATCGCGCCCTTGCCCTGGGACATGGCCAAGTTGCCATCGCCGTAGGTACGGTTACGAGAATCAGTGTTCGTGTACTTATCCGTCAGCTCACGCATCTTCTTGACCGGCTCCGCAAAGTCCTTCTCGAAAGAGACTTCGGAATCCGGACCGGGCGCGATGCCTTCTTCGTCCTGCTCGTACATCTTGTTGAAGAAGCCAAAGACGTCAATGGAGCTGACAAGTGCCTCATCGAACCAGCCCTGGCCAATTGTCCATGCCTCTCCCGAGGAGAAGGTGGCATAGAAGGGATCCACGCCGTTTTCCTTGAGGGTCTCGCACAAGTCGATCAGTTCATCCCAGGTGGTGGGGATCTCCAGATCGTACTGCTCGAAGATGTCCTTGTTGTAGATGATACCGCTCAGCATCAGCGAGTAAGGGATGGCGCTGACGCGACCATCGGAGCACTCACCGAATGCGGTCATGAGCTCCCAGGTATCCTCACGAACTCGATCCGCTTCGGGTAGATCCCCGAGATCGCTGAGGGCACAGCGCTGGATGAAGCGGGAAATCTCGTGGTTGTAGTTCGCCAGCATGATGTCTGGCGGCGTGCCACGAACGAAACCGCCGGAAATCACGTCAGGACCCGAGGTGTCGAGGACGACATTCACATCAGGATGCTCCGCGTTGTACTCGTTGACGACCTCCTTGATGAAGTCGATGGCCTCACGCTTGCTGAACGTGAAGCGAAGTTCTGTCGCACCACTGCCGCCAGCACACCCTGCAAGCCCGGCGGATGCCAAGGCCATGCCAAGTGCGGCGGCTATAAGGCGCTTTCTCTTGCGCTGTTTGATAGACACGTCACCGTCCATTCCGTCCTCCATTGGACGTAGATGATTCTCTTGCGACTTAATTTGCTGCCCAAATTTAGTCACAGTTGCGAACCTAGTGCCCACCACATTCGCTGTCAAGCTGAAAAAGTGAACGCAGCCACTTTTCTCACTTTCGAACCAATGTGAGTCACACCATGTTTCAATTGATTGGAAGGTACCAAATTTCTTGAGCTCCGCGTACGGTTTTTTCAGGATAAGAAACCAATTGAAATCAAAATGAGATGCAGCGAGGCATCTCAGCAGGTCAGAAACCCCATGGGTAGCGTGGGGTATTTCCAGCGTTATCAAAGGAACTGAAAATTCGTGGCGAAAAACTCCAAGTTCTCCCTCCAACAAGGCCGCGCCAGCACGGCTGCCGTCCTTGGTTTCGCATGGGATGCAGATGCCTTCCGCACCGATGATGCTATGAAGGCCACCGGCCTCACCCGTTCCACCACCATCAACGCCCTCGATGAGCTCATCAACCTCGGCCTCATCCGCGAACTCTCCAACACGCGCGCGGACAACTCCTACCGTTTCGGGCGCCCCGCACGCCGCTTCGAGTTCCGCGCCGATGCCGGAATCCTCCTGGGAATCGACGCCGGCCGTTCATCCCTCACCATCACTGCGGCGGACCTACGTGGCGAACCGATAGCTCGGTCCCAGTACAGTCTGGAACCTCTTGATGCCCTCCCGCAGAGGCGACGGCTCACTTTGATGAGCGGCATCACCCAGGTTTTGGAAGAACTATCGTTGACGGTCGACGACGTCGTCGCCGTCACAGTTGGTGTGCCCGCTCCAGTTGACCCACTCGGCCACTCCCCCGCCCACCCAGAAGGCTTCTGGGAGAGCATGAACCCGGGTTTCCAGACGTACTTGGGAGAAGTGTTCCCCATCGTCAACGTGGAAAACGATGCCAGTCTGGCAGCCCGCGCCGAAGCCCTCCATGGCTCTATGACCGACTGTCCCAACTTTGTCTCACTGCTGGCAGGCAGGCGGCTCGGCAGCGGGGTGATGCTGGACGGCCGAATCGTCAACGGCGCACACGGCGGAGTCGGGGAACTTGAAGTATTCAACCTGGTCAAAGGCCTGGAACACCAATCTGGACTGGTGGATCTTATCGATAGATGGGTCAGGGAAGGCCTCGCGTCGGGAGCTATCCCGGCTAGTCATCCCCTCGCGAAAATCCCGATCGATGAGCTCAGTGCCGAACTCGAGCTCCCCCATCTACGCCTGGACGATCGCGCCATGCGACCCATTGTCGAACGCGTGGGAGAGTTCCTCGCCAGAAGCTGCGAGGTGTTCAGCTACCTCTATGACCCCGAATACGTGGTGGTGTGCGGTCAGATCGCCAGTGCCATCACAGACGCAATCGAGCACGCCCAAAGTCTGCTGGATGTCAGGGCCTACCTTCCGCCCCCGCAGCTCGTCGCCTCCACACTCGGCAATGACATCGTCTCCCTGGGAGCAGTCGCGTCAGCGCGTTTCGCCGCACAAACCGGCGTTCTAGCACTGCGAAGCGAGCGTTCAGAGCTGATCTTGCGCAATGGGTAGAGATCCTGAACAGAGCTGTTGACCTGCGACAACACGAGGCGGGATCCAACCACCGAAGGAGGAACCACCGGTTGCAACACGAGGCGCGATTCGGCGAAAGTCAACGTGTTTGCCGGTCTCATCCCTCGGCCGTTTTGGGAAACTTTTTGAGAACTGCTGGACGAGGACCGAGTCACGTGTCACAATGAACGAGGTTTCCCACTCGGGAGGCCGTGTCAGAGTCGACACGCACTCGGCACCTTTCACTCGGATCGTCCGGCACGTACCTGCCGGTGAAGGGACCATATCTCATGGCATCCGTAACCTTTAAGAACGCTACCCGTGTTTACCCGGGAGCAACCACCCCAGCCGTGGACAAGCTCAACCTCGTGATTGAGGATGGCGAGTTCCTCGTTCTCGTCGGCCCGTCCGGCTGTGGAAAGTCCACCTCGCTGCGCATGCTCGCCGGTCTCGAAGAGATCAACGGCGGCCAGATCTTCATTGGCGATCGTGACGTCACCGACGTCTCGCCGAAGAACCGCGACATCGCGATGGTGTTCCAGAACTACGCTCTCTACCCCCACATGACCGTGGCGGACAACATGGGCTTCGCTCTGAAGATCGCCGGCCAGCCCAAGGATCTCATCCGCAAGCGCGTCGAGGAAGCCGCCAAGGTTCTCGATCTTGAGCCCTACCTCGATCGCAAGCCGAAGGCCCTCTCCGGTGGTCAGCGTCAGCGTGTTGCCATGGGCCGCGCCATCGTGCGTGAGCCGCAGGTGTTCCTCATGGACGAACCGCTCTCCAACCTTGACGCCAAGCTCCGCGTGCAGACGCGTACCCAGATCGCAGCTCTGCAGCGCCGCCTCGGCATCACCACCCTGTACGTGACCCACGATCAGACCGAGGCTCTGACCATGGCCGATCGTATCGCCGTGATCAAGGACGGTCTGCTCCAGCAGGTCGCTTCCCCCGCCGAGATGTACCGTGCACCCGCCAACGCCTTCGTTGCTGGCTTCATCGGCTCCCCCGCCATGAACCTCGGCAAGTGGCGCGTCGTTGGCAAGCATGCCGTGTTCGGTGACGCCAAGGTGGAGCTGAACGATTCGATCCTTCGCCAGCTCACCCCCGCGGACAACAACCAGATCATCGTGGGCTTCCGCCCCGAGTCCCTGGAGTGGACCCAGAACCCCGATGGCACCACCATCCCACTCAACGTCACCTTCGTCGAGCACCTGGGATCGGACGCCTTCGTGTACGGCACCGTTGCAGGTTCCGAGAAGGAGAGCGAGAAGTTCGGCTCTGGCGACAACTCCAGCCAGTGCACCGTGCGCATCGAGCCCTTCCCGACCCCCAAGGCCGGCGATGTCATGCACCTGGAGCCCACGCTGGATGCGCTGCACCTCTTCTCCGCAGCCACCGGCCTCCGCCTGGAGCCCTGATCTCCCAACGGCATCCCGGTGCTCCTCGCACTGAGTATTCCGTGACAGGTCTGAACTAGAAGCTCCCTGAGCCGCCCACCAAGTGGACGGCTCAGGGAGCTGTTCTTCTCCCCGGGATCTAACAGATCACAAGCTAGCAACTCACTAGTGGGCGAGTGATCATTGAATGAATGGGCGAATGCCCACGCCCAGTATTCGTCACCATATGTGACAGGAGCTGGCCTCACTCATGGCAGCACATGTATTGTGAGGTCGATTCGCGATGAAAGGCCACTCATGACAAACGCCCTCCAGATCATGGCCGTGCAAGTTAACCCAAGTCTTTTCGACTTGCCATGGAACACTTCTCTCGACAGTTGGCCGCGTAACATTATCGCCGCCCTGCCCCGCGGAATCTCGCGCCATGTGGTGCGCTTCGTGTACCTCGATGAGCAAATCATCGCGATCAAGGAGATCAGCGAGCACACCGCCTACCGCGAGTACCAAATGCTGCGCACACTGGGCCGCTTGGGAGCTCCTGCCGTGGTGCCAGTCGCCGTCGTCACTGGACGCGCAACCAATGATGGTAAGGACCTCAACGCGGCTCTCATCACCTCGCACCTCGAATACTCCTTGCCCTACCGCGCACTTTTCGGACAGCATCAGAGCCCCGAGAACGCGCGCCGCCTCATCGACGCCCTCTCCGTGTTGATCGTGCGTCTGCATCTGCTGGGCTTCTTCTGGGGTGACATCTCGCTCTCCAACACCCTCTTCCGCCGCGATGCCGGCGAGTTCGCCGCCTACCTGGTGGACGCCGAAACCGGCGAACTCTACGACGCCATCACCGACGGCAAGCGCGAATACGACATCGATGTAGCCCGCACCAACATCATCGGCGAGCTCATGGACCTGCAGGCCAGCGGGGTGTTGCGCGAGGACTTCGATCCCATCGAGGTGGGCGATACCCTCGTCGAACGCTACACCTCACTATGGCGCGAACTCACCGAAACCACCACCTACGCCGCAGGCGAGAAGTGGAAGATCGCCGAACGGATCAAGCGCCTCAACGACCTCGGTTTCGAAGTGGGCGAGCTGTCCATGACCACTGACGATGACGGCACCCGCGTCTCGATCCAGCCCAAGGTTGTGGATGCCGGGCACTACAAACGCCAGATCATGCGGCTCACGGGCATGGATGTCCAGGAAAACCAAGCCCGCCGCATGCTCAACGACATCCAGCAGTTCCGTGGAAAGAAGAAGTATGCCCATACGCCCCTGAGCGTCGTGGCGCACGACTGGATGACCCACATCTTCGAGCCCACCATCGCTGCCATCCCGCCCGAGCTGCGCAACAAGTTCGATGTGGCAGAACTCTTCCACCAGATTCTCGAGCACCGCTGGTACATGTCCGAGAAGGCCAAGCGGGACGTCTCCCGCAAAGCAGCCATCAAGGATTTCATCGATACCTGGCTGCGCCACCAGCCCGACGAGCGCTCCTTCATCGGCCAAACAGCCGAGCAGGTTCTTGGCCCCGACACCGAACGTATCGCCGGGATGACCACCTACTTCTCCTGATCGGGAGGGCGACCTTCTCCTGATCGGCGAAGTGAGTCGATACCGGGTGAGGGGACGACAACGGCTCATCGCGACGCCGTCGTCGTCCCTCACCCGATCGTAAATCAGCCCCCGACTACTGAACGTGCCCGGGCCGCGCTCGCCCGAGCAATCTCCTCGCTCAGTCCGGTGTAGTGGGCCGGGTCAGTAATTCGGAGGATGTCAGCGGCGGTCATGTGGGAGCTGACTCTTTCGTCGCTCAGCAGGGCATCCGCGAACGACACTGCTTCGGTATTGACGAGTTCGACGGCGTGGTGCACCACGTGGTGAGCTTCCTGACGTCCGAGTGTCTCGGCAAGGTGGAGCATAACAGCCTCGGAGTTGATGAGACCATTGGTGAGGGCAAGGTTGACTCGCATCCTCTCCTCGTCTATTTGCAGGCCGCGCAGCAAATCCACAAGGGCCTCCATCGCCTCAACGGTTCCAATACAGGCCTGTTCAAGTGCCCGATCGAGGAAGACGGAACGGGTACCGTCCACCTCGTGCGACTGCAACATTGCTTCAAGTGCAAGCGGAACAGCGGAGCGGGCGTGGGCCGCGGACATTACGGTGATACCCACGTTGGGCGCCAAGCGCTTCTGCGGCATCGTCGAGGACCCCACCTGACCAGGAGGGACGGATTCGTGCGCCTCGCCAAGCTCCGGCGTGTTGAGTAGTTGGATTTCCTGGCCCACGGACTGCACAGTGGCCGAGATGAGCCCGAGAAGCAGCACAAATTCTGTGAGATGGTCGACGACGGCGCGCGAAGGCACGTCCATCGGCAACAGGCCGAGACGCCTGGCTACTTCGGCCTGCAATTCGATGCCCTGCGGACCAAAAGAAGCGAAGGTGCCAGCCGCACCGCCAGTCATGGAACGAAGTAGGCGAGGCTTGATCTCGTCGAGGCGTTCCCGATGGCGGAGCAGTTGATCACTCCAGGCGGCCACCTTGAGGCCAAAGGTGATGGGGACCGCGTGCTGCCAGTGAGTCCGACCAGCCATCGGTGTGGCAGCGGTGCGGTCAATGAGGTCAGCCGCAGCCACAAGGGCTTGATCCACGTACTCGACGAGTGCGTTGTGCACGTCGCGGAGAATGAGAATGTCACCGGTCTGTTGGATATTCTGGGTTGTGGCACCCCAGTGCACCCAACCACCGTGCTCGTCGCCGACCGCCTCCGCAAGCTCCTCCACCAGAGCCATCATGGTGTGGCCCTGCGCGGCCACTCGCGCGGCGAGCTTGTCCTGGTCAAGCGTGATGGAGCGTGCTGTTTCGGAAATGCGAACCGCCGCTTCCATTGGAATCATTCCGATGACACCCTCAGCCTCAGCAAGGGCAGCCTCCACCTGAAGATACCGTTGCTGCTTGCTCTGGGGAACAAACGCCTGACGCACGTTCTTCGCGGTGATGCGTACTGTCTTGGGAGGGGACAAGGGAATCGTGACTGAATCTTCGGGAGTTGATGAAGGTGACGTGACCACGTTGGCACACCTTTCACATCGTTTGAACTGGGCTGCTGTCCATTCTCCTCATTCACATCCATGGACCCACGACAAACACACCTTCAAGTGCTGGACGATCCGTGGATACGGTGCGTGAGAAGACCGGTGATGTGCACGTTCGTGCGGCTCATACGTGATCCAATCATGCGCGCTCGGACAGTCCTAGAATCGAGATACATCCCGTTCTCGATGAAGGAGACAGCAATGGCGCTGAGAGAAATTCGATTCCCATCCTCAAACAATCGCGATCAGATCCACGCGTGGATCTACTCCCCGGCAAGTACTCCCAAGGGCATCGTGCAGGTGGTGCACGGGCTCGGCGAGCATTCACGCCGCTACATCCATCTCATCTCTGCACTGCTTGACGCCGGATTCGTCGTGGCTGCTGACGACCATGCAGGTCATGGCGCCACCGCCACCGAATCCGGGGTGTGGATGGACACCGGTGCGGACGGGGCGAAGGTCGTCGTCGACGATGAAAAGACGCTACACGACCTAGCCGTCGAGGCCTTCCCAGGACTGCCCTACTTCATGTTCGGGCACAGCTGGGGATCCATGATCGCCCGCGCTTACACCACCGCGTACGGCGCGGACCTCACCGGCCTCGTGCTCTGCGGCATCGCCGCGCAGATCGAAGGCATCGAGAAGACGATGGACCGGGAGGCCCTGGCCGTAGCCGCGTCCGAACACGGCACAGAACCCGGCGCGGAGTTCATGGGCGCAATGTTCGCCGGGGCGGTGGAGCGGTTCCCCGAGGCCGTCAACGGCAACGAGTGGATCGCATTGGATGCGAACGTCCTCGCTGATCACGCGGGCGACCCGCTCAACGCACTCGCGGATCCCATGTCCAACCGGTTCGTCGCGGACTTCGTCGCAATGTACGACGCCGTCAACGAGGGATGGGCCGAGAGCGTGGACCCCGCACTCCCCGTCCTCATCATCGCTGGTGAACAGGATCCGGTGGCAAACTACGGCGAGGGCGCCTACCACGTGGCCAACGCGCTGTGGAAGCATGGCAGCCGCGACGTACGCACCGTCGTGTACCCGGGTGTGCGCCACGAGATCCACAACGAGCCACCCACACGGGTGGCCGTGGAGCAGGAAGTCATCGAGTTCTTGGAGGGACACCTGTAGGGGTGGTAAACACGCAGGTGGCGGGTTGGTGCGTGCTACTTGAGCTTTCGTGCGCCAGGTTGACAGCCATAGCAGCGAACGCAAAGGCTTAGAGATCCTGCGGATGGGTCTTGGCCTACTATGCAATTTCTTAAACCACGAATGCAAGCTACGAACCCGAAGCCAAAGGGGCGGTATCAGAAGGTCTTTCAACCTTGTGATACTGCCCCTCTGTACGGTCAGCTAACGATTACTTGATCAACAAACTACCGTTACTTGATCGAGCCTCGGGTGACTCCGGAGATGACCCAGCGCTGGGAGAAGATGTACACCAGCAGCAGCGGCGCCATCGCCATGAGGTAGGAGGCGAAGGAAACCGTGTGGTCGATGTTGAACTGCCCCTGGAAGATCGACTGCGCCAACACCAGCGTGCGATCCGATGGGTCGGTCAGCACCACCAACGGCATGATGTAGTCATTCCACGCCCACACACACGTCAGGATGCCCACGGTGGCGTTCATTGGCGCCAGCAGCGGGAAGATAACCTGCCAGAACACGCGCCAGGTAGACGCGCCATCCACGCGAGCCGCTTCCTCAAGCTCCAAGGGAATGGACTTGATGAAAGCGGTGTAGATGAACGAGTTCATCGAGATACCGAAGATTGTGTAGAGAATGATCATTCCCCACTTGTTGTCCAGCCCCAGCATGGCCGTCTGCTTCACCAGCGGCAGCATGATGATGGGGAACGGAATGAACATGGCGGACAGGAAGTAGACGTAGGAGAACTTGAAGAACCTCTTGTGCATGTTGCGGGCAATGGCCCACGAGATCATGGAGCTCGTGAGGATCGTGAAGATGACCGTGAGTACCGTGATGATCCCGGTGTTTGCCAGGGTGGTGGGGTAATCCGCTGCAGTCCAGGCTTCGGAGAAGTTCTGCCAGCGAACGCTCGTGGGCAACTCAAATCCGTTGGAGTTGAGCAACTGATCGGGCGTCTTGAGAGCCACCACGATGGCCAGGTAGAGCGGCACCAGAACGGTCAATGATGCCACGGCGATGAACGCCGTGAGCCACCAGTTGGTTTGCTTGCCAATCTTGGCGGACTTGCGTTTGGGTTCCGGACTTGCTGCCGGGGCGGTCTGATTCTGTGTTGTTGTGCTCATTAGAAGTCCGTATCCCTCGAACCCATGCCCTTGAACTGGATCAAGGACACGATGGTGATGACGATGAAGAACACCACGGCGTCGGCGGTCTGGTAGGCGAACTCGCCTCCGGTGAGACCACCGCGCTGGATCAGCATCGTCACCGATTCTGTTGACGTTCCCGGTCCGCCGTTCGTCAGTGCCACGATCGGATCGAACACCTGGAGGAAGCCCTTGACGCTCAGCACCACGTTGATGGT
The DNA here is from genome assembly GCA_047602305.1 of Ancrocorticia sp. Classification (GTDB taxonomy): domain Bacteria; phylum Actinomycetota; class Actinomycetes; order Actinomycetales; family Actinomycetaceae; genus Ancrocorticia. Next base: position 2,832,452 of record JASGHO010000001.1, on the reverse strand, counting down.
GAAGTAGGACCAGATCATGGGGAACGTGATCGAACGGAACTGCTGGGTCGGGGAGGCCCCGTCCAGGGAGGCCGCCTCGTAGAGCTCCTCCGGAATCGTCTGGAGCCCGGCCAGGTAGAGAATGATGGCGAAGGCGCACGACTGCCACACCGCCAGGAGCACGATGGTTGTCCAGGCCCAGGTGGAGTTGGTCAGGATGTTGTCCGCAAATAGTGGTATTCCGGAGAGCATTCTGGGCAGCGAGGTGCTGAAGATGAACTTGAAGACGTAGCCGATGATGAGCATCGCCAGCACGTAGGGGATGAAGAAGACTCCGCGGAAGAAGTTGCGGAATCTGATTTTCGCGTTGAGCGCCAGGGCGATGGCCAACGAGAAAGCGTTGGTCAGCACGGTGGCGAAAATGGCGAACATGAAGGAGAAACCGTAGGCGGCAAGCACACGGTCGTCCTTGAAGAGGTTGATGAAGTTAGCTAATCCTACGAACTTCCAGGAGCCGAAGCCCGCGTAGTTGGTGAAGCTGTAGAACACGCCGGTGAGAACCGGAAAGGTGTGGAAGGCGGCGAAGGCTATCACCATCGGTGCCACGATCCAGTGGTAGGTTCTGTCCTTTTTCATGCCGCGTCGGGGAGCGTCCGTTACTGCCGGAACTCCCTGCGTTCTTGTGGTTGCAGACATCTCGACTCTTCCTTACTAGTCGATGGTTCTAGCAGCGACTTTCGCCCACTCGTTATCGAGTGTGGCGAGGGCGCTCATCGGGTCGTTGTCCATGAGGCCCCGCGTGACGATGGAGTCGAGCGGAATACCAGCTGGCACTTGGTGATCGATGAATCCGGCAATCTTGCCGTCATCGAAGAAGGGCTTGATGTCCTGCAACGCCGGATCGTCACTCCACTTGGCGGAGGTGACGGCCGGGATCATGTTCTGCGACTTGGCAAGCTCTTCAATGACATCGGGACGGTAGAGGTACTCGACGAATCGCTTCGCCTCTTCCATGTGGGGAGTGTCCTTCCCGATCATCACGGCGACGTCGACACCGCTCACCAACACACGATCGTCCGGATCATCGGAGACCGGGTAGGGGAAGATTCCCGCTTCGATATCAGGATTGGCTTCCTTGATGGGGTTGAGAGCCCAGATGCCCTGCATGTACATCGCTACTTCACCGCGTGCGAAGGCGGCATTGCCGTCGTCGTATGTACGTCCGCGGTAGCCTTCCTGGGCGTAGGAGAACAGAGTGTTTTGCTTCTCAGCAATGTCAGCAAAGTCCACTGAGAACGACGGCGACTTCGCCGGATCAACGTTCTCGCCCGCTTCCTGCATCTTCTCGAAGAAGCCATCGCGCGCGGCGAAGGCTCCCAAGCCGTTGAAGGAGGGAAGCGTGGTCCAGGAATCGGCAAGCGTTCCGTAGAACGGAGTGATGCCCGCGGCCTTGAGTTTCTCACAGACCTCGATCATTTCATCCCAGGTCTCCGGGATCTCCAGGCCCTGCTCCTTGAAGATCTCCTTGTTGTAGATGATTCCATCGGCGTTGTTGATGTAGCCGAGGGCGTTGACTTCGCCGTCGTGACTTCCAAGGTCCGCGATGATCTCCTGAACCGCGGGGTTCAGGGTGTCCAGGACGTCGTCGTCGGAGAAATCGTAGAAAACTCCCGCGTCGAGTAGCTGGCGGATCTTTCCGCCGGCGTTCAAGGTGACCACGTCCGGGGTCCGGTTCTTCACCAGCAGGGTGCGGATGGCGGTATCCGCGTCCGGCTGCTGGTTCTGGACGACTTTGATGTCCGGGTTTTCGGCTTCGAAGTCCTTGATGATCTGCTCGAAATCCTTGAGGGCCTCACCCTTGAACTGGAAGAAGTTGAGGGTGGTCACTCCTTCCGAGTTGCTGGTGCCTCCACATGCACTCAACGTTGCAGCGAGAGCAAGCGCTGTCAGTGCAGCTAGTGTTGGCCGGCGCCTGAGTCTCGTGTGCAGACCGGCCGATGATCTTCTCATTCCAATACGCCTCCTTGCGATTGGTCAATGCCGTTGCGCGGGTGGCAGCCATGCGCGGCGGCGGTATTCGAGTGAAAGAACCAGGTTCCAACAGCTCGGAATGGGGTGACGTTGTCCCAACAAGAGAGCCGCGAGGTTACGCCGCTCATGTTTGCGTTCTCACGTCAATCTACAAAGATATTTCTAATACGAAACTAATAGGTGGGTCAACCACCTCTCAAAACCAATTCCAAACGTCCATTTGTGTCAAAATGAATCAAAGGAGGTGTAAGGTGTCCCAGATGAACAGTGGGGTTGAGGTCATTCGCGAAGTGCTCGTGCGCGGACCAATTGCGCGAAGCGAGCTTTCATCCGTCCTCGGCCTCTCGGCCCCAAGCCTCACTCGCATAGCGCGCCCGTATATCGAAAGCGGCCTGCTCATCGAGCTTGAAGAAAGCCGCGACGGCTCCATGGGGCGCCCCACGCGCCCCCTCGTCGTCTCCCCGGACATCGGGCGAGTCATCGGCGTGAAAATCACCGGAGACCACGTCCATCTCGCCCTCACCGACATGCGCGCCCACGAAGTCGCCGCGGCCGACGCCCCCATTGAGTCCTCGAAACCCGAGGACGTGGCCCAACAGATCGCCCGCCTCGTTCGCGGACTCGCGGACCGCTCCGAGCACCCCATCCTGCACGTGGGAGTATGCCTCGGAGGAAGCGTCTCAGACGACGGCCGCGTGCTGCGCGCCCCCTTCCTCGGCTGGCGCGGCGTCGCTTTGGGGGGCATGCTGGAAGAGGCGATTGGGCTGCCTGTGACGTTGGAGAACGACGTCGTCGCCCTCGCCAAAGCCGAATACCTCGTGGGAGCAGCCCGCGGAATCCCCAACTTCTCCCTCATCACCATCGGCGTGGGCATCGGCTACGGCCTCGTCCTGCACGGCCAGGCGGTGAAATCCGCAGACACCGGCCTGGGACTGGGCGGCCACGTCACCGTGGACCCCTCGGGACCGTTCTGCCCCTACGGCCACCGCGGATGCGCCCGCGCCATGCTCTCCATCGACAGCCTGTGCGGACAGGCGCGCGTGGCGCTGGGACGCGACGTCAGCTACCAGGAACTTCTCACCTTGGCCGCCGAAGGCCACGTGGTTGCCCGAGCCATCGTTGAAGCCGCCGCCACCGCCCTCGGTCGACTCATCTTCCTCAGCACCAGCCTCATCATGCACCCCACCGTAGTGCTCAGCGGCGACGGCATCGGCCTCTGGGACGTCGCCGAAGAAACAGTTCGCGCCGCCGCCACCGCACAACGAGATCCGGACGCCTCCCCACTGGACATCATCGTGGACAAGTCCGGATTCGAAGCATGGGCACGCGGCGCCGCCGCCGTAGCCATCGAACACTCGCTGGCCCAGCTCGCACTGTAAATTTCAACCCGCCACCCCCAACAGGAGCAAGGACCATGCCTCATATTCCTGCTGACCTTCACCTGCGCGCAGGTGGAACATCCGTCATCATCCACATCGCCGAGGACACGGTTCCACAAGTCCTCTACTGGGGCCCTGACCTGGGAATTCTCAGCGAGCAGGACCTCAAGGAGTTTGCCGCCGCACAAGTTCCCACGCTCGTCTCAGGCACCGCCGACATCGCGCCCATCCTCTCCCTGGTTCCCAGCCAGAGCGAGGGATGGCTGGGAACTCCCGGACTCGTCGGGTCACGCGCAGGCCGCTCGCAGTTCTCCGCCTTCCGCCCCCAAAGCGTGGATGTCACGGCGATTGGCGACGGCGGCACGGGCGCGAGCGGTACCGGAGGTGACGGTGTTGGTGGTTCGGGCGGTGACGTCGTCGTCGGGAAAAATGGGACGCGAGCCGATATTCACTGTTACGACGACGAAGCCGGGCTGGTTCTCTCGATCCGTCTCGAACTGACGGGTTCCGGTGTGTTGCGGGCGCGTGCCAGCGTGACGAACGATGCGCAGGACGGGTACGCGCTGGAATCGCTGTTCCTCGCGTTGCCCACGCCCGCCGCCGAGACCCAAGTCCTCGACCAAACCGGGCGGCACCTGCGCGAACGCGACATCCAAACCCATGAATTCACCATCGGGGAGCACACGCGGACCACGCGGATCGCGCGCGGACACGCCGAATCAACCATCCACGGAACCTGCGAACCGGGCGCGGGCTGGCAGGACGGGCTGGTCCACTACATTCACGTCGCGTGGTCCGGAAATACCAAGACTATTGCCGAGCGCGACATCCTCGGATTCCAGGGCCTTCTGGGCGGCGAAATGCTGTATCCCGGGGAAATCACGCTGGATCATGGTGAAAGCTATACCGGCCCATGGGTGGTCGGGACCTGGGGCAACGGCCTCGACGCCGCAGCCGGGCGCATTCACGACTACCTGCGTGGTTTGCCGTCGCATCCGCGAAGCGTGCGTCCGGTGACGCTCAACGCGTGGGAGGCCGTGTACTTCGACCATTCGTTGGAGAGGTTGCTGCCGCTCGTCGATGCCGCGGCGGACATCGGGGTGGAGCGGTTCGTGCTCGACGATGGCTGGTTCGGCTCGCGCCGCGATGACACCTCCGGATTGGGCGACTGGGTGGTCTCTGCGGACGTGTGGCCGGACGGGCTTCACCCGCTCGCGGACGCCGTGCACGCCCGCGGCATGCAATTCGGGCTGTGGGTCGAACCCGAAATGATCAACATGGACTCCGAGACCGCCCGCGCACATCCCGAATGGGTCCTCAGCCCGGTTTCCCACCTGCCGCGCGAGGCGCGGCAGCAGCAGGTCATCGATTTGACGAATCCGGAGGCCTTCGAGCACGTTCTCGGGCAGTTGCTGACGGTGCTGGATGAGCACCACATCGACTACCTCAAATGGGACTTCAATCGCGATCTCTACGAGGCAGAATCCCAGGTGACGGGACTGCCCGCCTATCATCAACAGACTTTGGCAACCTATGCGCTGATGGACGCGATCCTTGCTGTGCACCCGTCGCTGGAAATCGAGTCGTGCGCGGGCGGCGGCGGGCGAATCGACCTGGAAATGATGACCCGGACCGTGCGCGTCTGGGCGTCCGACTGCATCGACCCGCTCGAGCGCAAGCTCATCGAAGCCGGCACCTCGCTGCTTCTTCCGCCCGAGCTCGTGGGTTCACACGTGGCCTCCACAACCTCCCACACAACCGGGCGCACCTTGGGGCTCTCGTTGCGCGCCTCCACCGCGCTGTTCTCCCACATGGGAATCGAGTGGGACCTCACCCAAGCAAGCGCTCAAGATCGGGAAGAACTCGCCGCGTGGGTGGCGCTCCACAAGGAGCTGCGAGGCTTGTTGCACAGCGGGCGCGTGGTTCACGCGGACCACCCCGACGACGGATGGTGGGTACACGGAGTCGTGGCGCAAGACGGCACAGACGCGGTATACGCGTTGACCCGGATGCAATCCTCAGCCGTACGGCCCAGCGTGCCGCTGCGGTTGCCGGGGTTGGTTGGGGGTGTTGGGACGGTTGGTGGTGCCGGGGGTTTTGCGGGCGCTGGCGGTGGTGTCGGTGGTGCCGGAGCAGATGGCACGAGGTACTGGGTGCGCGAGCTGCTGCCGGAGGGCGTGGCTTCAGCGACATCCGGAACAGGGGATGAGCAGCAGGTCCCCTGGTGGACGGACGGATTGACCTTGCCTAGCTCTGTTCTGACCGGAGCCGGATTCCGGTTCCCCGACCTCAAGCCCGAGCAGACGATTCTGCTGCGGGTCTCGGCGGTGTGAGCGCGGAGTGTGGGTCTCGGCAGTGAGAGTATGGGTCGAGTGATGGCGGTGTGAGCGCGGGCTACGGCCCGCCCTCCCCTTACACACGCGTTCCCTGCTCAGCCTAGGTGTTTCTTCCGCGAGAAAAGTAACCGGCGGACTTGGTAGCGATAAATGACAATGGGGCGGCATCACAAGGTTGAAAGACCTTCTGATACCGCCCCATTGAGTTGAGCCAGTTTGATCCTCTGGGATCTAATAACTCAGGCGCCAAGCTCCTCGATAACGAGCTCAGCGATCTGGATGGCGTTGAGGGCAGCGCCCTTACGCAGGTTGTCGCCCACAACAAACATTGCGAGGCCACGGCCACCCTCGACCGACTGATCCTGACGGATACGGCCCACGAAGGACGGATCCTTGCCAGCGGCGGCCAGCGGGGTGGGGACGTCGGTCAGGGCAACACCGGGAGCTTCGGCCAGCAGGGAGCGAGCCTCATCCGGGGTCACGGGGTTCTCGAACTCCGCGTGGATGGACAGGCCATGACCGGAGAACACCGGCACGCGCACGCAGGTACCCGCAACCAGCAGCTCGGGAACCTCAAGGATGCGGCGGGACTCGTTGCGGAGCTTCTGCTCCTCATCGGTCTCTTCGGAGCCGTCGTCGACAAGCGAACCGGCGAGGGCGACGACGTCGAACGCGATCGGAGCCACGTAAACGTTCGGCTCGGGCAGGGTCACTGCCTCGCCGTTGGTGACGAGCTGGGTGAGATCCTGCTCAACGCCCGCACGGATCTGGCCGTCGAGTTCCTTCACACCGGCGAGGCCCGAACCGGACACAGCCTGGTAGGAGGAGACGATGAGGCGCTTGAGGCCGTATGCGCGATGCAACGGGCCAAGCACCGGCATGGCAGCCATGGTGGTGCAGTTCGGGTTCGCGATGATGCCCTTGGGGCGATCGGCGATCACGTGAGGGTTGACCTCGGACACGACGAGGGGAACCTCGGTGTCCTTGCGCCAAGCGGAGGAGTTGTCCACAACAACCGCGCCAGCGGCAGCGAACTTGGGGGCGTACTCACGCGAGGTGGTGGCGCCAGCCGAGAACACGGCGACGTCGATACCCGCGAAATCAGCGGTAGCAATATCCTCCACCACGATGTCCTCGCCGCGGAACGGCAGAACCGTGCCGGCCGAGCGAGCGGATGCGAAGAAGCGAACCTTGTCCGCGGGGACGTTGCGCTCTTCGAGGATGGCGCGCATGACGCGGCCAACCTGGCCGGTAGCGCCTACAACTGCAAGGGTGATACTCATCGTCCGGTACCTCCATAAACCACTGCCTCGGACTCGGAATCGAGATCGAAGGCACGATGAACGGCGCGAGCTGCTTCCTCAAGCTGGTCGGGCGCCACAACTACTGAAATGCGGATCTCCGAGGTGGAGATCATGTCCACGTTGATGCCAAGCTGGGCCAACGCGGTGAAGAGCTTTGCCGAGACACCGGAGTAGGTACGCATGCCAGCGCCCACCACGGAAAGGATCCCGATCTGGCTGGTCACCTGGATCTGCTTGAAACCGAGATCGTCCTTCGCCGCCTCAAGGGCTGCGACGACGTCCTCAAGCTGCGCCTCAGGGACCGTGAACGAAATATTGGAAAGTCCAGGATTCGTGAGAGCAGTGTTCTGCACGATCATGTCGATGTTGCCATCGGCCTGACCCACTGCCGCGAAGATCTTCGAAGCGGTGCCGGGAACATCCGGGACACCAACCACCGAGATCTTGCTCTGGGTACGGTCATGGGCAACTCCGGTGATGACCGGGGCTTCCAGCGCCTTCTGCTGGCTGAAGTTATCACTCACGATCCAAGTTCCTTCCTTGTCGGAGAATGACGAACGTACGTGGAGGGGGACGTTGAACTTGCGCGCGTACTCCACAGCACGCAAGTGAAGGACCTTGGCGCCGTGTGCGGCCAGCTCAAGGGTCTCTTCGTAGGTCATGACGGGCATCTGGCGGGCAGCGGGGACGATGCGCGGATCAGCGGAGAACACTCCGTCAACATCCGTGTAGATCTCACATACGTCCGCGTTGAGGGCGGCGGCAAAAGCCACCGCGGTGGTATCAGATCCACCACGACCGAGCGTAGTGACGTCATTCTTTGCGTTGACGCCCTGGAAGCCTGCCACGATGGCCACAGCATCGGACTGTAGTGTGCGCAGGATTCGCTCCGGGACAACACCGACGATGGACGCTTTGCCGTAACGCTCGTCAGTCAACAGGCCCGCCTGCTGACCGGTGTAGGCGTGTGCTTCGACCCCCTGCTCGGTGACAGCCATGGCAAGAAGCGCCATGGAGATACGCTCACCGGCCGTCAAGAGAATGTCCATCTCTCGGGCGGGCGGGTTTTCCGTCACCTGGTTAGCAAGATCGATGAGATCGTCCGTAGTGTCACCCATCGCAGAAACGACGACGACGACCTTGTTGCCGGAGCGTTTAGTCTCGGCAATTCGCTTCGCGACACGCTTGATGCTCGCAGCATCTGCGACGGAAGATCCACCAAACTTCTGGACGACGAGTGCCATAGGTTGCTCCTTTTTTCGACTGTCTCATCGTAATCGGGTAGGTTACTCGCTCCGAGAACGTATCGTACGTTGGACATGAGACGGCGGACACATAGGCCCCTACCTGCGGAAATGTTCCCACGACTACGCGAAGGCTCCGCTTGGTGTGTGAATCTTCTGCCGTCCTTCAAATGCACGCGACAGCGTGATCTCGTCCGCGTATTCAAGATCTCCGCCCACAGGAAGCCCTGAAGCAAGCCTTGATACGGTGATACCGATCGGAACTAGCAGCCGGATGAGGTACGCGGCCGTCGCCTCACCCTCAATATTGGGGTCCGTTGCCAGGATGACTTCCTGGACCACACCGTCTTGGAGGCGGACCAGAAGTTCACGGATTCGCAGATCATCGGGGCCAACCCCTTGGATGGGGTTAATGGATCCGCCAAGAACGTGGTACCGGCCGCGATATTCGCGAGTCCGTTCAATGGCAACAATGTCCTTGGCTTCCTCGACCACACAAATAACGGTGTCGATGCGGCGTGCGTCCGAGCAGATGGAGCAGATCTGGGCTTCCGTGACATTGCCGCAAGTTTCGCAGAAATGCACACGTTCCTTGACGCGCGCGATGGCACTCGTCAATGCCGCAACATCGGCCGGCTCTTGCTCCAGGATATGGAAGGCAATGCGCTGGGCACTCTTGGGGCCGATTCCAGGAAGCCGACCAAGTTCGTCAATCAGCTCCTGCACCGCTCCGTCATACACGCCGGGCATTAGACCTCCTTCTTTCCAATGATTTCCTCAATCACCGTTCCGTGGAACGTATCAAGGACAACGTCAATTCCTACAAGATTCGACTGAGCGATGGTGGGATCGTCTGCCGAAACCTCATCATCGTCATGGATGCCATTCTGAGCGCCGGGCGCCGGGGAGTAGCCCCCGTTTCCGGAGTTCCCAGGGTAGCCCGAGGCTCCTGGATAGCCCGAGTTACCCGGGTAGCCGGAGTTGCCCGAGTTGGCGCGATAGCCACCAAATTCGCCGCTCTTCAATCCACCGTTGCCGAATCCGTTGTTCTGCGCGTGACCGGTGCCGTGGTTCTCCCTAATCCGCGAAGCGATCGAGTTCGAGCGCGCAGCGGATTGCGGTGATTGTGTGGATTGCCCAGGCTGACCGAAACCTGGACGCGGGGGAATCGGTGCTGGGATGACCGGGGATTGCCCAAAATCCTGAGGACGCGGAGGAACCGGCATCTGCTGCGCATAGAACGGCTCATCGTCCGGTTCATCAAGAGGTGGGGGAACCATGTTCTCGTCGAACGGCGGCGCGGGAACTGAATCTTGCGGCTCGGCCGGAGCTGGGGAGGCAGGTTCTGTCGATGCGGAGGAATCAGCTCCACTCTCCGGAGTACCATCTTCGTCAGAAACCCGAGATTCTTGATGGCCAGCTGGAACAGTGCTGCGAGCGAGAATCTCGTCCACGGAATTATCCACCAGCTGCGCCAGAACGCCTGCGGAATCCGCGGGTGTCTGCGGCGATGCACCAGCAGGAACTCCTGTGGGGCGTGCTGAAGGACGCGGTGGAGCAACAGGAACCGGCCACGGTTCTTCCTCGCGCGCAGGAGCGGCCGAAGCCGGAGAAACGACCGGCTCCTGAGGTCGTGCGGCCTCTACCGAAACCGGAGACGGCGGAGCAACAGGAGTCGGCTCCTGAGAAGAAACGATTGGAGCCGGAGCCGAAGACGTGGATTCCTGACGGACCGGTGCCGAGTCAGCAGCCACATAAATCGAAGACTGCTCTGGTTCAGGATCCGGCACGGCTGGCACTATTTGTTCTGGCTGCTGGGATACCGGCTGGCCCGGATGGTTGGGCCGCTGCGTCTGTGCTCCGGCTGCCTGACCACGAGGGGCCGGTGCCTGCGATCCACCCATTGATCCTTGCACCGTGGCCCGGATACCCAGAACATCGTGCAACGCTGCCTCAACTCGCGGCGCGTGGCCACGGTTGTTGAAGGTGGTGGCCAAGCCGGCCGTCTGGAAGGCAAGCGTCAAGACGCCCCCGGCCAGTGATCCCACCTGGGCATTCGTCTGGATAAGGGCCGCCGTGGAGCGCGAGTGGGCCTGAACGGCCGCTACCACTTCGTTCCACCGCTGACGGATGATAGCCGCATCCGCGTTCGCCGGAGCCGCATCCTTGGGCTGGGGCCCGCCCACAGAGGCAGAAGGTTGGATTGCACCGGTCGAGGCCAAGGAGTGGGGTGCGCTAGTAGACGGAGTAGAAACCCGCTCGGGACGCTGAGGCTGCGGAGCCTGCCGCGGTGCGGTCTGCTGCACCGGGCGCTGGCCTTCTTGAGACACCTGTTGCGGTGCCTGTGGGAACGCAGAGCTCTGCTGCGCACCTTGCGTTCCATGCGGTGCCTGCTGCGCAGCAGCCTGCTCTTCTGGACGTTCAGCGGCCGCCGCCCACGCCGGGTTGATCTGCCTGCCCGGAACCATCGGGCTGGAAGCCGGTACTGCCGGACGCTGTTGAGTTACACCAGCACCAACCTGCCCACCGCGAGCGCCCTGCCCACGAACATCACCGGCTGCTAGATCGCCACTAGCCGCCGCACCTGCTACATTCGCGGACTGAGCCGCAACGCCCTGCCGCCCTGCTGCCTCATGGCCCTGCGCCGCCGTCTGGACTGGCTGCCCCGCCGACACAGGCTGCGCACCTACCCCAGGCCGCCCAGCGCCCTGCTGGCGCTGGGCGCTCGCCGGGCGAGCGGGACGCTCGCCCGGGCCGCGATCCCCCATACCAACATTCACGGAAACCGCACCAACCGGCTCAGGAATGAGCAACCGGGCACACAACAATTCCAGCTGCAACCTCGGTGAAGTGGCCCCCACCATCGAGCTCAGAGCATCATTCACCAGATCTGCGGAACGCGAGGCCTTCGCGGCACCCAGATGCCCCGACTGCGCCACCATGCGCTCAAGCTGATCCTGCGGCACCGACGAAAGAACATCCGTGGCGTGCTCCCCCGCCAACGCAATAACAATAAGATCGCGCAACCGCTGCAACAGATCCTCGACGAAACGCCGCGGATCATGCCCGGACTGCACCACGCGATCCACCACCGAGAACACCGTGGCGCCATCATTGACCGCGAGCGCCTCAACAAAGTCATCAAGCAGCGAGCCGTCCGTATACCCAAGCAAGCCCACGGCATCCTGGTAATTCACCACGCCGCCCTCAGACCCGCCCATGAGCTGGTCAAGAACTGAAAGCGAATCACGAACCGAGCCACCGCCGGACCGGACGACAAGCGGAAGTACGCCCGCGCCGACGTCGATCCCCTCATCAGCGCAAATATCTCCCAGGAAGCTCTCCAGAACATCCGGGGGCACAAGCCGGAATGGGTAGTGGTGGGTACGCGAACGGATGGTGCCGATGACTTTCTCCGGCTCCGTCGTCGCAAAAATGAACTTGATATGAGGAGGCGGCTCCTCCACCAACTTGAGCAGGGCGTTAAAGCCCTGGTTGGAGACCATGTGGGCCTCGTCGATGATGAAAATCTTGTAGCGGTCACGAGCCGGAGCGAAGGAGGCGCGCTCGATAAGATCGCGGGCGTCATCCACGCCACCGTGACTCGCCGCGTCCATCTCCACCACATCCAGCGAACCGGAACCGGACAGCGCCAACTCACGGCAGGACTCGCACTCGCCGCACGGGGTATCCGTGGGTGCCTGCGCACAGTTCAGACACTTCGCAAGGATGCGGGCGGAGGTGGTCTTGCCACACCCGCGCGGGCCCGAGAAAAGGTAGGCATGGGCCGTTTTGTCCGCGCGAAGTGCGGCCATCAGCGGCTTCGTCACCTGCTCTTGCCCGATGACATCCTGGAACTGCTGTGGTCGATATCTGCGATAAAGTGCCATGCTCACAACGGACAGTCTACGTGCCCGCTCCGACAGGTTTCAGTCGCACTTTCTCACTGCCCGCAACCGGCGCCCCAAAACCGCACACAACCTGCACCCCAAAACCGCCCTATTTGCTGTCCACACATGCAGGTAGAATAGGAACAGTGAAAGGAAGGTGACCACAATGACCACAACAGCAACAAACATTGCCCGCGTGTCAGAAGCTCAGGCGGCAAATCGGCTGGCATTTGCAGATGCCGCGTTGGCTATTGCAGGCCACGAGATCACCGATTCTTACCTGAATGAGTTGGCTCTACGCCAAGCCCGCGGAGAAATTTCCGGTAAAACTGCTCGTGAGCTGGGCCGTCGCTACATTCTTGGTCGCTAAGCATCAATAACAATGACGCCTCTCGGACAGAATAGTCGTTCCTGGGATGACTACTTCATTCCAGGAACTTCTGTATTACGGAACAAGTTCACCTCGTCAACCAAACCTTATGGCGAAACCGATCAAGACAAACTCACCGCACTCGAAGAGTATTACACCCGATCAAGGCTGCTGGAACTGAGCACTAACCCCACCCATGGGCAGTTTGACTACGATCACATGAAGGCAATCCACTACCACATCTTTCAAGGAAGGGAATACTCGTTCCCAGTTCGTCTTCTTCTCCCAACTCGCCGAACAAGCCGGCTACGCTCTCAACACTGCCGCTTTTCAACCTATGGCACCACTCCGGGAGGAATTCATCCAAGCTCGCTTCCACGGTCAAGACACCGGCAGTAACAGAAAGCTGGTCGTAGTACTCGGCAAAGCTTTAACAAGACACTCACCAATCTGAGGGAATAAATAACGACTGCAGTACCCGCACCCCAAAACCACAGCAAAAGAAGCAGATTATCCGCCGTAGGCTTGCAGTAGATCCTCTGGAGAAACATGGACGACGCCGTCAGCCGTGCACCCCGATCGCGCCACCGCAACCAACTGCGCCTCGGGACTCGCGCCGGGCAGTTGCGATCGATGAACATGAAGTGCGGCCGCATCGTGTGCATCAAACGGCGCATTTTCCAGCCATTTGATCGAACCAACAGCCAGAATACGTTTCGCCACGGGAGCACGATCCGCCACCACGATGTCGATTTCCGGATTATTCGTACGAGTCCAGTAGCCGCCGACGACGCCCGGAACGCCACCAGAAAAACCCGCACCACCAAGACGAGCCACGCCGCCAGAAAGACCGGCACCACCACCCGCCGCACGCGCTTCCTTCGACACTCCCTTTGGCGCTTCCTTCGACACTTCCTTTAGCACTCCCTTCAACGCTCCCCCGACACCCTGCACAACCTCATCACCAAGAGGAAACGACAGCGACAACCGCTCCAGCGCCTCGCGAACAACCGGCTCGATCGCCCGCCCACGCCACGATGACCATCCCGCATGTATCCGCGCCAGCACCCGATCCCCACGTCCACGTTCAACTTCCGCGAGATGTGGCCCGAGGAAAGTCAACCAGAATCTCAAGTAAGGGTCGGCGACACGATAGCGGCGTTCCCGCGAAGGCTTGCAGGACAGCGGCAACTCCGCAGCCACCATTCGTTTTTCTTCCAACAGTTGTAGCGCTCGCGTCAATGATGTTGGGGCCATCCCGCCGCTCGCCTTCCCGATGTTCGTGAACGTTCGTTCTCCGCTACCGATCGCCCCCAGAACATCCCTCGCCAGCATTTCAGCCCGAAACTCGGCGGCAAGAGATCTCTCTGCGGAGACCAGCAAGGCCGACGTCGGATTGGAGGAAGCCGCACTCAGATAGTCCCACAACGACATCCCGGTTTCCCATTCACTACAGATGAGCGGCAGACCACCCGTCACCATGAAGGCATCAAATGCGTCCGCTGCTCCAAGGCCCAGCATCGCCCCAACCTCCGAGGGGCTCAACGGAGGCACCACTATCTCGCTGGCTCTTTGGTGGAACGGACGCCCATACTCATTGAGCGCTTCCATCATCGCCAGGTCAGATCCAATTCCAATGAGCAGCACTCGTTTACGTGAGAGCTCTCGGTCGAAAGCTCGCTGAAGGGTTCCTTCGAAGTGGGGATCCGCATCGATGAGGTAGGGCATCTCGTCAAACACCACCACTGATCCACTATCCGGGAGTATCGACCCAAGAAGACGCAGCGCCACATCCCACGAGGTCAGTTCAATCCCGCGGAAGACCTCTTTCCCCGGCAGCGATGAGTACATGACCTCGTCCACGAAAAGCGCCAGTTCATCGCGCACCGGCCTGCCAGTCGCAGCGAAGAAGAGCGATGGCACCCCGGCCCGGTCAAGAAACTCCTCCACCAGGCGCGACTTACCAACACGACGACGACCCCTGATCAGTAGCGCCTTCCCCGGCTTGGAATCTCGATCGTCCACAACGCGCCGAAGAAATCCATCAAGGATGGACAGCTGTTCTGTTCTGCCGACGAACATAACGTCACCTAACTACCACTCAAGATACTATCATTCAAGATAGTATCATCATTGATAGTCATCTAGCAGAAACCACTTCCGTCCCACTCCCCTCCGTAAAAATCACCCGGCTCTGCACACGGAAACTCACCGCAAGCCCACTGACATCCATCACCAGCTTCGCAAGCCACGCCGCCAGGCCAATCGACGTCAGCACCCTCACCCCAACGGCCGTGGTCACCAACAGAACCGCCGCAAGCGCCACGTACCCCACGGCCTGCCGCCGCGTATTCTCGCGCGACCGCTCGCCGAACACCGCGAACTTGTTCATCAAGAAGTTCATCGACGCCGACGTCAACCTCGCCAGCACAACCGCCCACACCACCCCGATATGCACCTGAAGCAGCAGGAAGAGCACCATCTCCAGCGCCCACGCCACCAGCCCAGACCCCGCAAACTTCAGCACCCCCGACCCGACACCAACACTCAAACCACCAGCACGAACACCGGCACTCAAACCACCAGCACCGCCCATCACCCCAGCTCTCACACCCCCAAGCAACGACCGGAACACCCTGTACGAATCGGCCAGCGGCCGGAAATGGGAGCTTGAGTTTTCATCGAGATAGACGGTCGCAATCGGCACCTGCACAATCTCACGTCCGCTTCGCGCGGCCATGAGCAGCGCATTCTGCTCCCATTCGAAGCGGTCACCCGGCACCTCCAGCAGCTCGGGCAATTGGCGGGCCCCGTAGGCACGCAACCCGGTCTGGGTGTCATCCACCCGCACCCCGCTGGCAAGCCGGAACACCAGAGCACTCATCGCATTTCCGAACCGCGAGCGCAACGGCACGTCGCCGACGAATCCGCGCACGCCCAGCACCAGCGCCTCCGGATTCCGCTCAGATTCTGCCGCCACCCGCGCGATGTCCGCGGGCGTGTGCTGCCCGTCCGAGTCGGCGCATACCACCGTTTCGCCCGGCGCGTTCGCGAGGCACCACTCGAAGCCGTGCCGCAGCGCGAACCCTTTGCCACGATTGGTCGGGTACCCAATAACGACGGCGCCCTCCGCCGCCGCATCAGCGAAAGTCCCCTCGTACGCGGGCCCGGATCCGTCGTCGACAATGAGAATGCGCACGCCATTCACCTCGCCGCGCAGCTCTCGGCTTCCGCTCAACTCACCACTCTCACGCGCCTCGCCTCCCAGTTCGCCGCGCAACAGCCGGACGAGTTCGGGCAGACGGTGGTCGGGTTCCAGAGACGGGATGAGGACGATCATGACAGGTCCTCGATGTAGAGGATGTCCGAGGTGCCGCGCTCGTTGCCGCTTCCGCCCGGGTAGTTGACTACCGCGCCGTTGAAGTACATCGTCGAGGAGCCGCCACCGTCCAGGTTGTAGGCGGTTTCGCAGCCGAGGGACACCATGAGCTCGGCCGCCGCCGTCATGGTCATGCCCTTGGAGTAGCCGGTACTCCGACCATCAACGACGACGAACACGAGCGTCCCGTCCGACTTCACTCCGACGAGGGTTCGTGGCTGGTCGCCCTGGATGGAGTGGTTGCCGAAGTTGGTGTCCACCTCGACCGAGTCAATGCCCGAAATGACGGAGCCGTTCTCGACAAGGGCTGGGCCGAAGGAAAGGGTGTTCCACACGCCGTCGTCGACCAACTGCTGAGCCGACGTGGCGGTCTCGTCGTAGAGCTTGACCGAGCCGTCGCGGTAGAAGGCGAGGCCTTCGCGGGCGCCGTCGTCGCGATAAATGACGCCGTTGCGGATGACGATGCCGGTATCGCGGAAGCCGTAATAGTCGCCGTTGATGGCGAAGATGGCACCACGATCAGCTGCGATATCGGAGGTGTTCTCGGTGATGTTCTGGCCAAAGGAATCGTTGGCGAAGGCCGAGCGCAGTGCCGTGGCATCCGAGAGATCAACGGTGGCCACGTAGTAGGTGACGGTGTCGTCTGCGGAGCCGGTCGAGTGCTGCTCGATGGTGATCGACGCATTCGAGGCGCTATAGGTCGAGTCCGTGACCTGCGCGGACGTTACGTCAGCTGAGCTATCGTACGTATCCGAGGAACTTGCCGAGCTGTCCGCCGAGTCCGCCGAACTTTCCTGCTGCGCCTCGTACTCAGAGACGTTCGAGACCTCCACGTGTTCGATGACGTAGCGGTTGAGCGCCCACGCCGAGACGCTCGTCAACGTGAGCGCCGCGGCCAGAGATGTGGCGGCAACAACGCGGCGCCTCCGCTTCTTGCCGCCGCCTCCCGACGGCGTAGAACCACGAGAACCTGTGTTTCCAACGAGAGCTTCTGCGTTCGCTGGTTCTTGTGCCCAGGGGCGCGAGTTCGGAGCGGGAGAGGGGCGGTGATCAGTATTTTCGTCCATACCCCGACGTTATGAAGCCACCTTGTGCCGAGCATTGGCAGGAACTATGACGAACTTATTTGTTTGCCGGGAGTTCTCTGGGAGCGGTGAAAAGGCCAGCCGCTGAAGAGATAATCCGTGAGGCTCCAGAGAGTTCCTTGGGAGCTGCGGGAGGCAAGGCGAGTGAAGGCTGGTCTTGTAGACCCGGAAGTGGGGCTCAAAGTCAGATCCCAAAAAATGTATCTCCGAAATCCCGCACCTCATGTGGCATAGGTACACGGGTACCGGGATTTCGGAGATACATTTTGGCGCACTACGCCACGCGGTAGCGGCAGACTACATATTTGCTCAGTAGCGCATGAGAAGCACCCTCATTACTTCGAGAAGATAACCAGCCTCTGCGAAGTGAAGTTGATGATTGAAGCACTCGCGTCCATGATCGTCTTCGCCAGCCACGACGGCAGGCCCAGCCCCACCAACGCCTGCACGCCCAGCGCATTAACGATCATGAGGCCTCCGGCCACCGTCGCGTACCCCATCGCCTGGCGCCGCAATTCTTCACGCGACACGCTGCCAAACACCACAAACTTGTTGATGAGGAAGTTGACCACGCTCGCCAGTGTGCGCGCCACAACCACCGCCGGCACCAGCCCAATGACGTTCTGCAGCGCCAGGAACAACACCATTTCGAGCACCCAGGTGGACATTCCGGATGCCACAAACTTCAACCACGGCACCAGCGCGCGCAGCCGCTCGCTCCCGATAAAGTCTCGCCAGTTCCTCGGACGGAACCTCAGTCGGTCACTCCCGGACGGCTCATCGCTCCCGGACAGCTGCCCACTCCCGAAAACCCGGAAACCCGGCACCCGCAGCCGCGGCACAACGAGCGAGCGCCCGCTCGTCGTGGCGGCGACGAACGGCGCCCGCCCCGTAGTAACAGACGCCGTTCGAATAGTGGTTGTTGCTTCCATACCCCGACTCTAGGGACGCAACCCTAGCGAGCCATGAGGCGAACTTAAGAAGAACTTAAGAATCTGCAAGCCCCGCACCAAAGACCAGCAGCCCTAGAGACCAGCAGCCTTAAAGAAAAACCGCCCCGAGAAAACAGCAGCCCTGGAAAACATCCCGTTGAAGCACAGCCGCCTTAAAGAACAGCCCCACCCGAGCGAATAACTTCCGCATACCACTCGAAGGACTTCTTCTTGGAACGTTCCATGCTCCCGTTGCCCTCGTTGTCGCGATCCACATAGATCATTCCGTAGCGTTTCTTCATCTCGCCGGTACCGAAGGACACCACGTCGATGATGCCCCACGGCGTGTAGCCGATAAGTTCAACGCCGTCCTCCACAACGGCGAGCTTGACCTGCTCTATGTGGCGGCGGAGGTAGTCGATGCGCTCGTCATCGTCTATCGAACCGTCCGGATTGATGGTATCCACCGCACCGAAACCGTTCTCCACGATGAACAATGGCAACTCGTAACGCTCCTGGAGCGTGGCGAGGGTGTAGCGCAGACCCACCGGGTCAATCGGCCATCCCCAGTCGCTGACCCCAATGTAAGGATTCGGGACCGAATTCGGGAGTCCACCATCGGTCCGCTGCCCTTCGGAATGGGCGTCCGACTTCACCACAGTGGACATGTAGTAGCTGAAACCGATGTAGTCCACGCAGCCGCTTGCGAGGATCTCGTCGTCGCCCTCCTGCCAGCCGATGTCATAACCATTCGATTCGAACTCGTGGCGCGCATAGGCGGGGTAGTGTCCTCGCACATGAACATCGGGGAAGAGGAAACGCTCACGGTTGGCGATCTGAGCAGCCATGATGTCATCAGGGTTGCACGAGTAGGGGTAGATCGGCACGTGCGAGATCATGCAGCCGACCTTCGCATCCGGATCAATCTCATGCCCGATCTTCACCGCGAGCGCGCTCGCCAGCAGCTGGTGATGGGCCACCTTGAAGAGCACTTCACGGGGGTTGTCCTCGGGCTCCAACAGCACCCCCGAGTTGGTCCAGAGGAACAGCCAATTGTTGGTGTCCATCTGGTTGTTGATCTCGTTGAAGGTCATCCAATACTTGACCTTGGTGTGGTAACGCTCGAAACACACGCGGGCAAAGCGGGCGAAGAACTCCACCACCTTGCGGTTGCGGAAGCCGCCGTACTCGGTGGCCAGATGCAGCGGGACCTCGAAATGGGACAGGGTGATGACGGGCTCGATGCCGTACTTGAGGAGCTCATCGAAGAGGTCGTCGTAGAACTTCACACCCTCCTCGTTCGGCTGCTCCTCGTCGCCCCGGGGGAAGATTCGGGTCCACTGGATCGAGGTGCGGAAGCACTTGAGGCCCATCTCGGCAAACAGCGCGATGTCCTCGCGATATCGATGGTAGAAGTCGATCGCCTCGTGGTTCGGATAGAACTCGCCCGGCTCGACTCTCTCCGTGAGGCGCCGCGGCACACCGTGAGCACCCGCCGTCATCACATCGACAACGCTCGGCCCCTTCCCTCCCGCATTCCAACCACCTTCCAGCTGATGCGCCGCAACCGCGCCGCCCCAGAGAAATCCTTCGGGAAGCGTAGTTGGGTGGGGTTGGGACGACGACGCAGCCCCGTCAGTAGGTGACGCTGTCGCCTCGTTGAGGCAGGCCGCCGTCGCCCCGCCAGCAGACAACGCAACCCCGCCAGCAGGCGCCCCATCAGCAACATCAGAGTGATCATTCATTGACATGTCAGACTTCATTTCATCTGATCCTTCCGTGAGATCCACACTCGACAGCCTACGTGAGAGCCAGTGTCACCGCAGCCGACGGTGCCCCTCCTCCATGGCGGAAGAGGGGCACCGTGCTATGTGCGGATGCATGTGCTATTGCGCCGGGAAAGTGGCGCGAGCACATCAAATTAGGCGGCGGGGATCGCAGCCACGATATCGACGACGAGAACCTGGGCTTCCGCACCGGTCGCCTCGTCCTTCGGATAGGTGAGCAGAACCCGGGAGCCGACCGTCTTGCCGACCATCTCGGCGCCGCCGCCCTGGCCGATCTGCTGGAAGGAATCCGGCCACGCCGAGCTCGTCTCCTGGCCCCAGTAGCCGCTGACCGCCAAGTACATCAGGGTATCGGTTTCCGTGATGGCAGCACCGGTTCCCTCCGCCAGCACGACTACCTGCGCCTCCGCAGGAGCTTCCGCGCCCTCTGCGTAAGTGATCGTCGGTTCCTGACCGATCTCACCCGCGATCTCCAGACCCGCGGGCAATTCCGCGCCGGTGGCCGTGGCCGAGGAGAGCGCCTCCGTTGACGGGTTCACCACGCCAAGAATATCGACGACGAACACCAACGTGGAACCGCCGGGAATCTCACCCTGATCGGTATCACCGTAGCCAAACTCCGGCGGGACGACGACGAGGACCTGGTCGCCTACCTTGGTGCCCTCCAGTCCGTACTTCCACCCGTCAACAACCTGGTTGAGGGAGAACGTGGTGGACTGACCACGATCGAAGGAAGAATCGAACTGGGTGCCGTCCTTCCACAGGAATCCGGCGTAATTGACGGTGACGTAACCGCCGGGCTGGACGGCCTCGCCGTCGCCAGCCTTGAGCGTCTTGACGGAGATCGACGTGGGCGGATCAGCACTGATGCTCTTCATCGTGGGCTTGCCATCCGCGAACGTAACTTCCGGCAGCTCGCCGGCAGGATCACGGTCAACCGTTGGCGCTTCGGTGGACCCTGCCTCGCCAGCCTGCGCCGATGCACTGGAGGAGGAAGACGCCGAATCAGAATCGTCGTTGGAGCAAGCCACGAGGGAGAAGGAAAGCGCGCCGCACAGCAGCGCAGCAAGAATTTTGGAACTAGGTTTCTTCACCACTCCACCCTAAACCCATAGTTTGGAACTTCCCTGTAAATGTGAGCGGAAAGTTCGGAGGAACTGGGAGTGGCGGTGGTGCGATAGCAGCGCGACGCGGGGACGCGAGTGTGCGACACTGCGAGCAGCTGGCCTCGCGAGCAGGAGTCCGCGAGCAGCTGGCCTCGCGAGCAGGAGTCCGTGAGCAGGCGATCCTCCGTGCGACAGACCGCAGAGCGACACGGGGACGCGAGCGTGGCGAGACCACCGACCTTGGCGAGACCGGCGCTGACGAGGCGTCACCGGAGACTAGAATTGTTCCGTTGTGTCGCCGACAGTCACGAAAGGTCGCCATGCCGGAAGGTCACGTGCTCCATCGACTGGCCCATGCCGTCACCGAGAATTTCGCCGGGAATGAGGTGGAATCCTCCAGCCCCCAGGGCCGCTTCACCGGTGCTGATCTCCTCAACGGTGACGTGCTCAGCGGCGCCGAAACCTGGGGAAAGCACCTTTTCATCTCGTTCGCTTCCACTGCGGAGCAAGTGCATATCCATCTGGGAATCTATGGCACGTTGCGATTCTCGGACGGAGTGCCTCCGGTCGTTGGGCAGGTACGGTGGCGCCTGAGCAACGGCGAGCACACCGCGGACTTGCGCGGGCCAGCCGCGTGCGCGCTGCTCAACCCGCCCGAAGTCCAGAAAATCCTTGACCGCCTCGGACCGGACCCGCTGCGCGCCGACGCCGACCCGCAGCGCTTCATCGACCGCGTACTTCGCTCGCGGGCACCCATCGGCACCCTGCTCATGGACCAGTCCGTTATCGCTGGTACCGGCAATATTTACCGGGCCGAAGTGCTCTTCCGGTTGGGCATCGATCCCAGCATGCCGGGCCGCTCCCTCGGCACCGAGCAGGCCCACGAGATCTGGGAAGACATGGTGAGCCTCATGGAACTCGGGCGCGAGCGCGGGCGCATCGACACCGTCCGGCCCGAACACGAACCCGAAGCCATGGGCCGCCCGCCGCGCGTGGATGACCACGGCGGCGAGGTCTACGTCTATCGGCGTCACGGCATGCCATGCTGGGTGTGCGGATCAGAAGTACTCACCCGGGTGGTCGGGGGCCGAAATCTCTTCTGGTGCCCCACCTGCCAGGGTGGGATCTAGGAGATCCCACTGATAGGCCGTGGCCCGCTACGGTTGTCACGGAATCTTGTCTATCGGCGGAATCTCTAGGGCCGCGATTCTTCCAGGAACGAGCCATCCACCCGCCAATCCGTCACCTTCTTCGTGAGTCCAGCGGCGATGAGCCGGTCGCGCACCTCGCGCCGTTCCACCTTGCCGATGAGACTGCGCGGGATGGACTCCACCACGTGCAGCTCCCGCGGTAGCGCGTAGTGCGGCAGTTCCTTTTCGAGGGTGGCTCGCAAGCGCGCGAGGTCCGGTTTCTTCCACGGTGCCACCACCACGGCCGCGACCCGCTCCCCGGCCGCTCCATCCGGAACGCCCACAACCACCACGTCATCCACGTTCGTCAGCTTCCGGATCGCTTCTTCCACGTGCGAGGGGAAGACGTTGAATCCGGAGGTGATGATGAGGTCCTTGGAGCGGTCGACAAGGTAGATGAAGCCGTCGTCGTTCCTCCCAATATCCCCGGTGCGGAACCAGCCGTCCACGAAAGCCTTCGCGGTCTCTTCTGGATCATTGAGGTATCCGGTGAATACTTGCGGGCCCTTGACGAGAATCTCGCCGGGTTCGCCGTCGGGTACGTCAACGGAGGGGTCGTTCTGATCCACAAGGCGCATGTTGGTGCTCGGGAAGACGAGGCCCAGGCAGCCGGGGCGGCGCTCGGCGGAGAGCGGAGAGCCGCAGAGCGTGGGCGAGGTTTCGGACATCCCGTAGCCCTCGATGATGTAATTCCCGGTGCTCTCCTCCCAGCGCTGCGCGATCTCGCGGGAGAGGGACATGCCGCCGCTGACGGCGAATTCTATAGAGGAAATATCAATCTCGTGTTCGACCGCGTACTTGGAGATCCGGTCGAACATCGGCGGAACGCCGAGGAAGAAGGTGACGTTGCGGCGCCGGTGGGCCTCCAGCGCGAGTGCCGGGCTGAACGTGGGCAGCACGACTTGGCACGCCCCAATCGCCACCGACGAGCACACCTGGAAGCACATCCCGAAAGCGTGGAAGTACGGAAGTAGCGAGAAGAACGTCTCGGCGCCGCGGTCCAATCCGGGGACCCAGAAGAGGTTCTGATTGACGTTCGCGCGCAAGTTCGCGTGCGTGATCGGAACGGATTTGGGCACCCCGTTGGTTCCGGAGGAGTGAAGAACGACGGCGACGTCGCCGCCACCGGTTTTACTGACCGGCCCGGTGAGTAGCCCGGCGCGCTTGAGGAGCCCATCCCAGGAGAGCGAGCGGCGCGGCACCGGGGCTCGCATTGCTTGACGTTGTTTGCGGGCTTCGGCCACCGGCAGTCGTAGTTTGAGACGCAGGCTGCGCGGCATGGGCGCGGTGATATCCACGGTGAGGATATGGGCAGGATCCACACCAGCTGAGACGAGCGTCCCCACAGATTTCTCCCACGCCACGCACCAGGTCCCGCCATGGCGCGCGATCTGCTCGCGGACTTGGGTAGCGGGCGCGAGCGGGTTGAGTTCGGCCACCGTAGCGCCGATGTACATGGCCGCGTAGAAAGCGATGAGGTGCTGCGGGCAGTTGGGCAGGGCGAAGGAGACGACGTCGTCCTTGGCGATTCCCAGATCAGTGAGTACCTGCGCCCCCTTGCGTGCCTCATCAAAGAACCTCTGGTACGTCCATTCGGCACCAAAATAGTCAATAGCGACGGCGTCCGGGTAGGTTTGTGCGGAATGCTCCAGAAGTTCAAACACCGATCCCTGTGGACACGAAACCTCGTAGGGCACACCCGGCTCGTAGTGAGCGTGCGACTGCTCGGATATGCTCGTAAAACTCATGCGACCCACGGCTGCTACCTTTGCCTCGACCTCTCAACTTGGGCGCATCTGCGCCCAATGTCACAGCGTCGACCTCGTGGCACGCAGCGGTACCGGGACGGACGCCCAAGAGATTCCACCACCAGGTCAACGCCTCCCGAGTATGACCTATGCTCGGCATGACCTACTGGCGTAATCTCACATTCCTTCGATCCTAAGTCGGATTCGGGACGCTATGAGGCGATTCTTCTGTTGGAATATGAATAGGGCGCGAACTGGACAGAAGGGGCTGTCTCATGGCCTCTCAACTCAAGGAGCCTTATGAACTCCTTACTATCAGCCACATGTGAGAGAACTTTCCTGGCTACGCAAAAGCGGGCAGAAAGTACAGCAGCCCGGAGAGCAAGAAAGTGTCTACTTTGAAGGACGTAGACTGACGACAGGAAACACAACCATTGGAGCTCAAGGTGGAGGCGCTGCGCCCAACACCAAATGGAGCCCCGAGCTAGTACGGAGCAACCATGCGCGCCCTGACCTTCATTCTGGCCCTCTACCTGTTCGTGACCCTTCTGGTCTTTGGCTTCGGAATCCTCTACTTCTTCTTCAAGTCACTCGCCGACAAGGACAAAGAGCAGGCGGAACTGGGCAAATACTATGCACTGCGGTCTCCCCTATGGCCGATGTTACTGTGGCAGTTCCTGCAGGAGCGGTTCGGGAGCGGGCGCTGATGAGCGTGACACCCTCGGATACGCTTCCGTCATGTTCTTCGGTTCGGAGAGCCCACACTTTCGGCGATAAACCACGGTTACGGCATGGGTGTAAGTGTGGTTTATCGCGGGAACCGTGGATTCTCTTGTTCCGGCCCGCTGCCTTCCCGGACTGCATCATCGGAGAGGCCACACTTTTTGTGAGAGGTAACGGCTGTATGGTGTGACCTCTCCATGAAGAAGTGGCCTCTTTGCCCAATATCCCGGATTCTCGGGAGGAACCCCAATGTTCACTAAAATGAGAAGGATGGGGGATTCGCGTGTCCGCTTCGCGTCCACACTGCTCGATCGGGCCGCTGGCCCGCACTCGCCCTGAACCAGATCGAAACACCCATGTTTCTCCCGCTGGTTCGGCCCTCCCGGGGTTCGAACCCAATGTCACTAAAACGAGAAGGACCCGGTCGAAACCGGGTCCTTCTCGTTTGCGGAGGATGGGGGATTCGAACCCCCGAGGGCTTGCACCCAACACGCTTTCCAAGCGTGCGCCATAGGCCACTAGGCGAATCCTCCTTGCGCTTAACGCGCCCAATTAGCTTAGCTGATTGCCAGATAATTTGGCGAATCCCAACTGTGAGATGCGAGGCACGTTTTATCCGGGAGCGGCATATAGGCGAGAGCGGGTGCGCGGGTGAGGCAGGGCGTCGTCGTCGACCTTCCAATCAATTGGCTCTTGTCACCCAATTCGCGTAAGCTAGTCCCCGACTCCCCACGTGGCGTCATCTTGCAAAACTCCCCCAGGGCCGGAAGGCAGCAAGGGTATGCGGGCTCTGGCGGGTGCGTGGGGAGTCCTGTATCTTCCGGGCACGGTCGGGATTCGGCGGCAAATTCTGTGGGCACAACACTCGGCGGCAGATTCTGGGGGCGGAACAGCGTGCGGCACAGTTGGCACAACACTGGGCGGCAGATTCTGGGGGCGGAACAGCGTGCGGCACAGTTGGCGGAACAGTAAGCAGGAGGCCCTTCCCCAGAACGGCCCGTAACTCTCAAAAGAACGGCCCGTAGCTCTCCAAACCTTCTCCACATCGCCCACGCCACAGCAAATGTTGCCCATTCCTCCCGCAGGACCATGCGGAAAGTTCGTTCCTCCGCTACCGTTATCGGTGTGAGTGAAGGCAACATGAGCGCCAGGGCAGAGTACCGCAAGCGTACTCAGCAGAGGCAAACAGTCGTATTCGGAAGCATCCTGGCCACCATGGGTGTGCTACTTGTGCTGGCCATGCTGGTGTGGAGCGGCATCATGCCGGTTCCGTTTGAGCGGAAGTTCTCCGAAGCACCCGATCCCAATCGCGCCATCACGCCGTGCCTTCCCACAGATCCCACTACGGCGGTGGAACTCACGACGATTACTGTCAACGTCTACAATTCGACGAATCGCACTGGCATTGGCGGCGAAGCATCAGGTGCCTTTACCGCCATGGGAATCTCCGTGCCCAATCCCGCGTCGAACTGGAGCGCTTCCTCGATGTCGGAACCGGCACGCATCATTGCTGGGCCCAGCGGCGTGGTAGCGGCCTACTCACTCGCCCCGTACATCCCAGATTCAGTCATTGCTATCAATCCCGATGAGACCACCGATGTCCTGACCGTGGTACTTGGCTCAGGCTGGGACGGCGTGAAGGATTGGCGGACGGTCTACCTGGAGAACCCCGAGCGCAAGCTGACCTCCGTGGAAGGGTGCGTTCCCACCGAAGAGCTGAAGTCGGCTGAGAAGTAGGAAGTAGCTGCGGGACCAGCGAAAAGAAGGCGCCCACTGAGTTCGCGGGCGCCTTCTTTGTGTGTTGAATCTACCGTGTCAGTCCACGTAGACGGTGTATGCCTGTTCGCTACCGTTGCCCAGGATGCGGGTCTCGTCGGACGGTCCGGCACTGATGCTGTTCTTGACGAAGAACGTGGCACCGCGGCGCACGATAAACGTGTCCGCACCATCGCCGTCCCAGTCACCGACCAGGACCTCGTCACCGACTCGACCATACACGAAGGACAGGTCAGCTGGACCACCACTCACGCTGTTCTTCACATGGAAGGTGTTGCCACGCCGGATCGCGAACGTATCAATACCATCGCCATCCCAGTCACCAACCAAGACCTCATCAGTGGGCCGCCCGTACGCAAACGTCTGCTCGGCTGGACCACCAGCAACATCGTTCTTCACGTAGAAAGTGTTACCACGCCGGATAGCAAAGGTATCCACGCCGTCGCCGTTCCAGTCACCGACCAGGACTTCATCGCCGGCCCGGCCGTAGGTAATCGAGATGTCTGCTACGCCAGTACCGATGGTTTCCTTGACATAGAAGGAGATGCCACGCCTGACGGCGATCCCGTCAGCCCCTGCCCTGGTCCAGTCACCGAAGAAGACTTCGTCATCAGGGCGACCGTAGACGAAGTTGGTGGGCGGCGCGTCCGGACGGGTGATCTCGAACCGGTTTCCGGTGCGTAGTGTGACCCGGTCGGGGTGGCCGATGGGTTCGCGCGGCAGGATGTTTTGGGTCATCTCGCCGGTGAAGATTACTTCGATGTTGTTGACGGTGATGGTCTTCTTCCAGGTCACTGTGCCAGTCTCCCCGGCCAATGGGCTCCAGGTGACCTTCCCGTCGCTGATGGTTCCACCAGTGGAAGCGCCTTCGGGATCAACCACCGACCCATCAATGTGCTTGAGAACCGGCAGCTCGTAGGCGGTGCCCACCTGGACATCCTCAAGGCTCACCTGCTGATCTTCCAGATACAACTCAGGCTTGCCACCTCTAGGAGACTCGTTAAAGGGAATTGATGCAAGGGGCGACACATCAACAATCCGATTACCCTCCAGAACCACAGCGATGAGCTTGGTGAGCCCGGCCAGCGGCGTCACGTCACTGATCTGGTTAACGTGTGCATAAAAGTACTCTAGGTTGGCGAGTCCCTCCACCACTGTGATGTCGCTGATCTGATTCTCTTCCACACCCAGGAACTCAAGGGCTGTCAGTCCTGCCAACGGTGTCATGTCACTGATCTGATTCGCTCCCACCTCCAGGAATTTCATGTTGACGAGGCTCGAAAGTGGTGCCAGGTCAGAAATCTGGTTGGTGTACAGTGCAAGAGATTCGAGGCTGGTGAGAACCGCCAGGGGCGCTACATCGCCGATCTGGTTGAACATCAGATCCAAACCCTTCAGTTTGCCCAGTCCCGCCAACGCAGTGATATCGCTGATCTGGTTACCGCTCAGACCGAGCCCAGTAAGGTTGGTGAGTCCCGCCAACTCAGTAACATCACTGATCTCGTTACCACCTAGAGAAAGATCAGTAAGGCTGGTCAGTCCCGCCAACGCAGTAACATCGCCGACCTTGTTACCGCTCAGATAAAGCTCTTGCAGGGCCGTGAGATTCTTCAGGCCCGTGAGATCACTGACCTGGTTGTCACTCAGGTCGAGAATTTTCAGTTTGGGAAGCCCTGCCATCGGTGCGGTGCTTGTAATCTGATTTTCACTCAGATAGAGCGCTTCCAGGTTGGGCAGGCCCTCCAATCCCGCGAGATCACTGATCTGGTTTGTGTTCAGGTCGGCAGTTCTCAGTTTGGGAAGACCTACCAGCGCTGCGACGCTTGCGATCTGGTTATGGCTCGCATAGAGCCCTTCCAGGTTGGGCAGGCCCTCCAAGCCCGCAAGATCACTGATCTTGTTATTGGTCAGATAGAGATCTTTCAGGCTGGTGGAGCCCTCCAGGGCCGTGAGATCACTGACCTGGTTATCAACCAGGGCCAGGAACGAAATCTTGGTAAGACCCGCAAGTCCGGAAATGTCGCTGATCTTATTCTTGTCAAGATTCAGAGATGTGACATCGGGAGAGTACTGCAGTGGCGAAATATCAGTAATTTCTTGGCGACGGCAATCCAAACCACGGAGCGTTGCCATGTCAGCTTGGGTGATGTCGGCGGCGGGATCCTTCTTCAGTGCTGCGGCCACGCATGCCTTGAAGTTTGCGTCTTTGAATTCGACGACGACGTCAGCAGCCGGCTCCGTGAGCACCTCACTGTCACTCGGTTCCACGTTCTGTACGTCGTCAGCGGGTGCTTCCGTCGGCGGCATGCTGGGTGTCAGAGCTTTGAACTCGCCTGGTTTCGGAAGTTCGACGACGGCGTCCGCAACCAGCTGGTTCTGCGCCTCATCTTCAGCGGGCGCAGCTACCGCAGTACCCGCGGGAAAGAGCAAGGCCAGGGCCACAAGCCCGCCCAGTAGTCTGCGTTGTTTCTTACGGCCGGGAGATATCGGGCTCCAGCGCCTCTTTTCTCTGTTCACTATTCACTCCTCGCCGGGTTGAAAAGCTGTGCCAAACAACCCTGTGTGACACGACCAGGCAGGTTTACCCCTTCGTGTTAAAAATTAGTTTAACGACGAAAAAGCCGATATGAAGCGAAAAAATGTACTTGTTCCAGATACTGGCGCCACAGCATGACGAAGGGAGGGGTGAAGCCCGAAACTCGGACTTCACCCCTCCCTTGTATCTGCCTGTTGGCTAGCTTGTTGTCTGGTGCGATTCCTTCATGGGCATGAGATCGATGCGTGTGCCGTGTACGGCACGGAGATCGCTGTGGTGCCCAGTTAGGAACCAGCTACCCGAGCCCCCGTCAAGAACAGGAAATCCCGAGCAACTGGAACAGCCCTACTTGACCGGGGGATCGAGGTTGAGAACCTGCTCCACGGCGGATTCGGGGTGGTTGTGCTTGCGGCGCCACCAGCCGTAATTGTGCTCGCGCACCAGGGCATTCTCGTCAATCTCGGTTCCCGCAGGAGCCGAGGCCGGCGAAGCTGACTCCAGCGAGGTGCCGCGCAGGCGGGCAATCGAACGCATCGCGTGGTAGAGGATGATGGCGCCAAAGGAGCCGAGGGCAATGCCCTCGAACACCATGTCACCCCAGTGCCAAGTGAAGTTCGCGATGGCCACCACCATGGCGATTGCTGCGGTGTTGAGGTTGACGGGGTCGGAGAAGTCGACCTTGTTCTGCACCCAGATGCGAACACCCAGCATGCCGATCATGCCGTAGAGGATGGTGGCCGCGCCGCCCAGCACACCCGGAGGAATGGTGGCGATAATCTGGCCGAACTTCGGGAACATCGAGAGTCCGAGCGCAAAGAAGGCCGCCACAACGTAGGCAGCGGTCGAGTAGACCTTGGTCGCCGCCATCACGCCAATATTCTCGGCGTAGGTGGTGGTGCCAGAGCCGCCGCCGGCGCCTGCGATGGCGGTGGCGAGGCCGTCGGCGAAGAGGGCCCTGCCGGTGACGTCGTCGAGATCGCGGCCGGTCATGGCGGACACGGACTTCACGTGGCCCACATTCTCAGCCACGAGGACGAGCACAACCGGAACGAACAACCCGAGCAGCGCCGGATCGAAAGAGGGGGCGTGGAACGCGGGCAAGCCCACCCAGCCCGCGCCGGCAATCGCATCGAAGTTGACCTCGCCGCGGACAACAGCCACAGCATAGCCGATGAGCACGCCGAAGAGGATCGAGAGACGCCCGATGATGCCCTTGAACAGCACGGTCACCAGTAGCACAGCCACGATCGTGGCGATAGCGGTGATCGGTGCGGCCTTGACGTTGTTCCAGGCGGCAGGCGCCAGGTTGAAACCGATGAGCGCCACGATGGTACCGGTGACAACCGGCGGCATCAGCTTGTCAATCCAGCGCGCACCGGCAAAATGCACGATGACACCGATCAGAGCAAGCGCCAGACCAGCAGAAATGATGCCGCCCTGGGCAAGCGCCATCTTCGTGGAGTCGATCGGTTCGCCACCACCCATGACGTATCCGGTGACCGCCCCGATCGGCGCAATGAGCGCAAACGAGGAGCCAAGATAGCTGGGCAAACGGCCCGAGGTGATGCCGAGGAACAGCAGCGTGCCGATTCCGGTGAAGAAAAGAGTAGTTGAAGGATCGAATCCGGTGAGAAGAGGAACGAGGAACGTCGCACCAAACATGGCGACGACGTGCTGCGCACCAATCCCGATTGTGGCCGGCCACGCGAGACGCTCGTGAGGCTGCACCACCTCTCCGGGTGCGATATGGAGTCCGTCTCCGTGTAGCTTCCAGCCCCTGGCCATGCAATGCCTCCCAAAGATGTTGGTCAGGCAACTCGGTTCGCCGAGCGCCCGAGCAATACTAGGAGCCGCCAGCGTTACGCGCGTATGACGAAGAGCCTTTTGGACAGTGTGATCTCAGATGCTGAGCGTCTATCCAGTCACGCCCGCAAAGAAAACTATCTACTCAGCAGCAGCTGAGGTGGCACTTCCGGCCGAAGCGGCACTTCCTGCACTTCCAGCACTCGCCGCCGAGACAGCGCTCACGGCCGACTGAAGCCGAGGAGCGAGCCCCTCATACTCGAGAGCAGCCTGCACCCACTGGGTGGCAATGATGCGAGTCCCCGAGTTCACCGCGAGAGCGCCGCCGATCCCCGCAAGAAGCTTGCCGGAGGGCTTGTTCCAGGTACGCACACCGGAGGCAAGCATGAGAACACCGAGCCCGGCCTGGGCTGAAGCCACACCTTCCATCACAAGCGGATGCTCCAGGTAGAGCTTGCGGTAGAGCTTCCAGAAGCTGGGCTTCGCACGCCCACGACCAGCCACTTCGTAGGCCACAGTGGTCTGGATGCGCTCTGTGAAGGACTTCGGCTCGAACACCACAGCGCCCGGGATGAGGCGCGCCTCCAACAATCCGTCGAGGCTGTCTCCCACTTCGGCAGGCAACCCGAGCGCCACGGCCATATCGCGGCCCACCGCTGCCGGCTCCCCCACCAGTACGGCACGCAACAGCTCGCCGTTGGCCTCGGGAAGATCCGCACACATACGGGTCACCACCGCGCCAGCGCCCAGCTGCTCGTACGCGAACTCGGCAGCAGCCTCGTTCTCCGCCACCCACGGAACGTCACTCAGCTGGTAATCCCAGCGCCACACCACGCGGTTGCCGTCCTGGCGGATCGCCAGGACGGGCGGCTCCAACCCACTGGGATCCATCGACAGCATGATGACAAAGAGTGGGGAGACGTACGCTTTGCGGCGCGGCAGGGGCACATCGGCGAGGATCGCCTTCGCCTTCCCCAGCTCAAACGCCGCAATCGGGCTGCCCGTCTGCGCGGCGTACCCCGGCAACTCCGCGAACGAGAGATCCGAGATGAGAAGCATCGATCCCTCACGCACCTCGGGGAACTGCTCGCCCTCGATCTTCTCGCCGCCGGACTCGAAGCCGCCTTCCTCCTCCGCAGATTCGGCGGTTTCCACCTCTTCGACGTCGTCCCACGTCACGTCCACCTCGCCCAGATCGATATTTCCCCAGGCCACATGCCCGTCAATCTCGATCTGGACCTTGCGCAGGTCCTTGCCCATCGTCTCGACCAAGTCGGCCAGATTCGGACCCGGCACCACGGCGCCGTCGTCGTCCAAACATGCCACGCGCTTGCGCCGCCCGCGCACCGCCAACTCGAAATCGTACGAATCGCCCCGATCATAGCCGCGCGCAATGATCCGGTTGGCGGCGAAATACTCCTCGAAGCTCTCGATCGTGGCGAGAGAGCGGTCGAAGCGGATGATCTCTCCGATGACGGGACGCCAGATGGTCATGTCAGGACTCGATTCTCATTCTGCTGAGTTGGTTGTGTGTCAGATTTGCGCTGCGACGCGCAGCCTGTCGATTTGGTAGAGCGCAATTCCGGTGGCGACGGCGGCGTTCAACGATTCCAGCTCGGTGGCGATCGGAATCGAAGCGATGACGTCGCAGGTCTCGCGGGTCAGGCGCGCCAGCCCCTTGCCCTCGGAGCCGGTCACCAGCACCAGGGGCATGTCGGCCAGCTTGAGTTCGTCAATCTGGGTGTCTCCGCCGCCATCAAGGCCGACGACGAAGTATCCCGCCTTCTTGAGCGCCTCCAGTGAACGGACCAGATTGGTTTCGCGGGCCACCGGCACGCGGGCAGCGGCACCGGCCGAGACCTTCCACGCCGTCACGTTGACGCCAGCGGAGCGGCGCTCGGGGATGAGGATGCCGTCCGCCTCGAAGGCGCTGGCTGAACGCAGCACGGCACCGAGGTTGTGCGGATCCGTCACGGAATCGAGGGCCACGATGAGGCCCGGACGCTTCGAGCGCGAGGCGCGCTCCAGCAGATCCTCAAGATCCTTGTACACGTAGGGCGGGACCTCGATGGCGACGCCCTGATGGACGGCGTCGTCGGTCATGCGGTCGAGTTCGGTACGCGACACCTCGACGAGCGGGGCGCCCAGCGCGGTGGCAGTGCGCACGACCTCGCCGATGCGCTCGTCGGACACCGCCGAGCCCACCATGAACACGCGGGTCAGCGGAATCCCGGAACGAACAGCCTCCAGCACCGGATTACGGCCGGCGATCAGCTCGTGGCCCTCGGCCAGGCGCAGCGACGAGCGCACGTGGCTGGCCTGATGAGCACGCTGCTCAGCAATCCGCTGACGCGCCTCGGCCTCCTTCTTGCGCTTGTACGCCGGATGATAGGTGCGCTCCTCAGCCTTCGGCGTGGGGCCCTTACCCTCAAGGCGGCGACGGTTATGGCCGCCGGTACCAACCGTGGCCCCCTTCTTGCCCTTGGGGCGATGCGTTCTGTTATCTGCCATTAGCGTCCTTCTATGTGCCAGTGGGCGCCGTCTGCGGAATCCTCAA
Source organism: Ancrocorticia sp. (assembly GCA_047602305.1). GTDB lineage: Bacteria > Actinomycetota > Actinomycetes > Actinomycetales > Actinomycetaceae > Ancrocorticia. Next base: position 2,799,297 of record JASGHO010000001.1, on the reverse strand, counting down.
CGGTGATCCCGGCGGCGGTCAATGAATTACGGAGGGCGTCTGCGCGCGCCCAATCTTTAGCGGCGCGTGCAGCCGCGCGGTCCTCAAGAATCTGTGACACCAAAGTATCGAGCGCCTCATGCGTACGGTCCGCCCCGCCCGCGGCAGCCCGCCACGGATCAGCCAACGGATCCAGGCCGAGCACGTCAAGCATTGCTCGCACCTGCGTCTGCGCCTCGGTAATCGCCGGATCGTCACGCTCCGAAAGAGCGTTATTTCCCTGCGTCACCTTCTCGTGAATAGCGGCCAGAGCTGCGGAAACGTTGAGATCGTCATCCATGGCGGCGGTGAAAGCCTCCGGAAGATCGTTCGGGCCCAGGGCGGCGACGTCGTCGGCAGACACCTCACCAACCGCAGCCACGGAACGCTCCACGAACCCTGCCAGGCGATCCCAGACGGCCCCGGCTTCCTTCAACGTCTCGGGCGAATAGGCGACCGTCGAGCGGTAGTGCACCGTGCCGAGCGCGAAACGCAGCACCACCGGCGGCACCTGCTTGACGATGTTGCGGACCGTCAACGAGTTGCCGAGCGACTTGCTCATCTTCTCGCCCTCGATCGTCACCCAGGCGTTGTGCATCCAGTAGCGCGCGAACTCACGGCCCGCGGCGCGGGACTGGGCCTGCTCGTTCTCGTGATGCGGGAAACGCAGGTCGATGCCGCCGCCGTGAATATCGAAGGTGTCACCCAAGTAGCGGCCGGACATGGCCGAGCACTCAATGTGCCAACCCGGGCGGCCGCGGCCCCACGGGGACTCCCACGCGGCATCGGCGGGCTCACCGGGCTTGGGGGCCTTCCACAATGCAAAATCGTGCGGGCCGCGCTTATCCGACTCCATATCCGACTCGTCCGTCACCATGTTCGAGACAGCCTGTCGCGTCAACGAACCGTAATCCTTCAACGAGGCGACGTCGAAGTACACGTTCCCGGGGTTGCCCACGTAGGCATGGCCGGCGTCGATAATCTCCTGAATCAGCGCGATCATCTCCGGCACGTGGCCGGTAGCGCGTGGCTCGTAACTGGGCGGCAGCAGACCGAGAGTGCGATACGCCTCGCCGAACTCCTGCTCAAACTTGTACGCCCACGCCCACCACGGCTCGCCCGCCTCGGCAGACTTCACGAGAATCTTGTCATCGATGTCCGTGACGTTGCGAACCATCGTCACCTCGTAGCCGGAGCGGCGCAGCCAACGCACCAACACATCGAACGCCAACGCGGACCGGATGTGCCCGATATGCGGGGACCCCTGAACGGTGGCACCACACAGGTACACACCGACCTTCCCCGGGGTGAGGGGGACAAACTCCCGCTGAACATGGGTGGCGGAATCGTAGATACTCAAGCTCACCCCCTAAGACTATCGTTAAGCGGGCAAATGCGGCATGATCGGGCGGCAAGAAGGGCTGGGTGTCACGTCCTGACCGGTATATGGTCGGCACAAATGGGGCGGTGGGCGGTTTTGGAGGGTGTCCGTTGCTCAGAAGGGCATCCGTTGCTCGGAGAGGTAACGGATCTTCAGACAGGTGACGGGTTCAGCACCCTTTGTTCGGGTCGACTATCCAAGAAAGAGTTACCTGTCCGAAATGGGCGCAGGAAGAATCCCCACAAAGTTAAAACACGAGCCGTCGATACTTGGCCCGGGCTTTCATTGCGTGGATGATCTCGACTTCGCCGTCATCCCAGAGCAGCACAACGATTTCGAGTAGTCGCCCTGAGGTGTCCAGTCCAATACGCAATTCGCGTTGCGGATTCTCATCGTCAAGTGGCCCACCGGCAAGGACTGAAAGAGCGGCGGCGATCGCATCGTCATCTTTGATCCCGTGTTTGCGCGCGGACGGCGAAACAATCACGCGTTCGCCCACTCGCGCACGGCAGCACGGATCGCTGCGGAACGATCCAACCCCTCGCGCTCCGCGCGTTTCGTCAGCTCAGCAAGCTCCGCGTCGGAGAACCGCGTTGGCACCACTCGCGACGCATGCTCTGCTCGCGGCGGACGCCCCCACCGTTTGCGCAACTCATCAACGTCGTAGCCAACCTCGGCTTCGTCAGCCCACACTTGCACCTGCTCGTCAGAAACTTCGTGCCCCTGAATCATTCGCTTACCCATACATTAATCGTATTACGTAATACGGAAGCACTCAAGCCTTGATTCTCGCAAAGAAACAGCCGGAACCGCTCGGACAGGGCTCATACTGGGCAGGATGCCGATAACGCACCGGAAATCACCTCAAACCCCCGATTTTGACGGGGTCCTTCCCAAATACGGTGCATTAACCACCGTGGTGCGAGTATCGACGCATGGGGCAGTCAATCAGGAGTTCGCTCGAATTCATCCGCGACTACCGCCCAGACTGAACCTGAATCTGAGCCCGGGCCTCAAACCGAAGAGGTAACGGATCTTCGGACAGGTAACGGATCCAGCACCCTCCGCCGGGTCGACTATCCAAGAAAGAGTTACCTGTCCGAAATGGACGCAGGAAGAATCCCATGATCGACGACGGCGTGATCAACGACGGCGAATTCCCGGTCACCTACTGACCGGGGCGGGCCGGACCACGTAAGGTGTGGCCATGAGTTCGACAGACAAGCGCCGCTCCTACGGGTTCCTCAACCGTGGAGTCTGGACGTGGGCCATCTGGGATTGGGGATCGGCGGCATTCAACGCCGTGGTCACCACCTTCGTGTTCGCCACCTATCTCGCCAACGACAAGCTCTTCGGGCCGGACGCGAACTCCCTGCTCGGATGGGTGCTGGCCGCGGCGGGCATCTTCGTTGCGCTCACCGCGCCCGCCGTCGGGCAGTGGACCGACCGCTCCGGCAAACGCAATACGTCGCTGACGCTGGCGACTGTCGGCGTCGTCGTTATTATGGCGCTGCTGTTCTTCGTCAAACCGGACGGTGGCGGCTTCTACATGTGGCTCGGGCTGATCCTGCTGGCGCTCGGCAACATCATCTTCGAAATCGGCTCGGTGGTGTACAACTCGATGGTCACCGACGTCTCCACGCCAAAAACCGTGGGCCGAGTCTCCGGTTTCGGCTGGGGAATGGGGTACGTGGGCGGCATCGTGCTGTTGGCGATCCTCTACGTGGGGTTCATCGCGCCGGAGGTCGGCTGGTTCGGGGTGACGTCGAAGGACGGCCAGAACATCCGCGTCTCGATGATCATCGCCGCGATCTGGTTCCTGCTCTCCGCCCTCCCACTCATGATCACGGGCAAGAACCGCCCGCCCGTGGGCGATCAGACCAGCGGGATTGCCGAGGCATATCGGCAGGTCATCCGCTCGCTCGTGCGCTTCTGGCGCGAGGATCGCTCGGTGGTGTGGTTCCTCATCTCCTCGGCCATCTACCGCGACGGCCTCGCCGGAGTGTTCTCCTTCGGTGGCGTACTCGCCGCGGCCGCCTTCGGATTCTCACCGGGCCAGGTACTCATCTTCGGCATCGCCGCCAACGTGGTGGCCGGTATCGCCACCATCGTATTCGGGCGCCTCGACGACAAACTCGGTTCGCGCGCCGTCATCATCCTCTCGCTCGTGCTCATGGTGTTCTCCGGCATGGTGATTTTCTTCTTCCACGCCGGCGTCAACCTCGGACCCATCCAGCTCGACTCCACCACGATGTTCTGGATATTCGGCCTCATCCTGTGCATCTTCGTGGGCCCCACCCAATCCTCCTCGCGCACCTACCTCGCGCGCATCGCTCCCCCGGGCGAAGAAGGCGAACTCTTCGGGTTGTATGCAACCACGGGCCGTGCCGTCTCCTTCATGGCACCCTTCATGTATGCCACCTCGATCACCATCGCCGCCGGAGCCTTCGGGGTAGCCAAGTCCGAGGTGGCCTACTTCGGCATCCTCGGCATCGCACTGGTGCTGCTCGTGGGCCTGCTCGCCTTCATCCCGGTGAGGGCACATGCGGCGGAGAAGTAGAGTTTCGGGACGACGACGGCGCGTCCGGCCCGTTCGCGGGAAAATCCATCTCCGTAATCCCGCATCTCGTGTGCCATGGGTACACAGGGTGCGGGATTCCGGAGATGTTTTTCAAGTACCACGTTTACGTGAATTGAAATACCACGTTTACGCTCCCGCGGGACCTATCGAGTGGTGAGGACCCAGCAATAGTACGTAGTTCAGAGTGACGACGGCACGCGCGGGCGGCGAAGAAGTAGGGTTTCAGGGCAATGACGGCGTGTCCTGCCCGTTCGTCACTCCAACAGTTCGTCATTCCCTCACACCGTCAGTCCCTCACTCCAACAGCTTGTCATTCCAGGGCTACTGAATTACTGGCTACTGCCGCTCGCCATCCCAGATCAGCAAGCACAGCCAGGTCACGAGGATGAATGGCCAGGTGTACACGGGGATGGGAGTGAGCTTGAGAAGTTCACAGACACCGACCGTGACAACAGACCCAAGAACAGCGATCACCCACGCGCGCGGGCCGGGACGAAGAAACACGGCCGCGAGCGCAATCGCTGTGAGGGCAGGATTGTAGCCGGCGAGTCCCGCACTCAACTCGGCGGGGCTAATGCCCGCGATCCACATCGTCACTGTGCCCAGGGCGCTGCCCAGGAGAGCAGCCGCACCTGTCTTCCATCCTGCAAGGAAGAGCGCGCCCAGGAGGATGAGTCCGCTCAACCAACTCTGGCAGAAAACCACCTGACCAATTCCGGCCAGGGTTCCTTCGAGCAATTGTAGCGCCGTGTTGCCCGCTTCGATGGGGGCGGCAGCCGGTGCAGGTTCCATGAGGGCGCGCGCGGTTAACGCCACGAGACCGCTGACCACACAGAACGGAGCGGTGAGAACCGGGAGTGGTCCGCTTTGGCGCCGCGCAACGGAGAAGAAGGCCGCGAGCGCCTCGGTCACAGCGGGGCAGGCTGCGGCGCCCACGAAAGTCACGAGGAAGGCGGGCCACAGCTCGCCGAACGTGGTCCAGGCGGCTGCTCCCACGAGCGCACCACAGTAACCCTGAAGGCCGTGCTCAATCGACTTTCCAACAAAGTGCGCCGACACCGTCGCGACGATCGTTCCGACGACGACGAGAAGTGCCATCGGTATCGAATACACCGCGAAACCGACAATCATGAGAGCGCCGACCATCCAGTTGTCCTGCAGATAGATCTGGCTGACTCCCAGTGGCAGGCTCTGTGCGGCGTCAAGGCGTCGTGGCCGGGCGGCTGGCACTGTATTCATGATTCCTCCAAGGTGTGGTGAGTGGACACAGGATCTGGTGAGTACTCGGTGAGCGAGCGTGATCTGTGGTGACCAGGTTCCGTGTGAACTAACTACGTTCCGTACGAAGCGAGTGGGCATTCAGTCACGCACTACTGGGCCATGTGTTTGCAGGATTACTGTTTGCGGAAGTCGATTCGATCCTGGTTGAACCAACGACGGCGCAGATGGGCGTCAACATCCAGGAGAAGATTCGTGATTGTCTCGGTATTGTTGCCCAACACGCGGAGCGCCAGAGCAGGCCCCGGCGCGAGACTCACTCCCGCGAGAAGCTCAGGGGAACGCTCGGCAAGCTCGCCGATCTCGCGAACGAGATCGGCGTCCACCCGGCGGTCAACCGCGAGCAGCGTTCCACAGTGGGTGTGGGAATCCAACCCGCCAAGACCCGATACATCCATGGCGGAAGGTTCAAGAACCAGCGCATCCACCAGCACCGGGACGGACTGGCCCGGGCGTGTGATGTCCGTGCGCAGCACGATCTTCTCGTACTCGAAAAGTGAGCCGTCGGGTGCCCAGCCGGGCGTCACCACCTCGGCTGCGATGTAGCTTCCCTGCGGATCCACCTCAACCGTGCTCGTCTGAATGTAGACGGCATCGCGGTAAGCAATGACCTGATCCGGGATGGACTCGAAGAGGGCCCCTGCCCCTACCCGGGCACTCGTGTGTTGGCGAACGGGTTGCCCCGCGGTGCGATAGATCTTGGTGGCTGCCTGGGAAGTCAGGAGCATCGAAGCTCCGGGAAGTACGTCCATCTCCATGAGATAGTCGTCCCCCGCCACGTATCCGCCACCCGGATTGATGACGGTGTAGCACACCTGACCGGAGGTATCGAGGTAGAGCGGGCGCACCACACGCAGGGCTCCCGAGTGGAACTGCTCCACGGCCACGCTGCGAGCGCCGCGAACATCCACCCGCAGGCTCAGTTCCCCCATCAGCTCATCCGGCCAGCCCTGTGGGCGAACCAAACGAGGTGCCTGGGCTCCACGCGGAACCGGAGATTGGAGGCGTACCTGGCCCGAGGAAGACGCCGGGATTTGAGTATGACCCACAGGTCGATCTGTCACTGTCACTCCGCCCACCTCGTAGACTCTGGTGAATCTGATGTCACTGGGACAGATCTTCCATGAGCACATCGTGGCTGAGCCATTCGAGGACCTTATCCAGCCCCTCGTCCGTCTTCAGGTTGGTGAAGCAGAAGGGCTTATTCCCACGGAACGCAACGGAATCGGAGCGCATCACGTCAAGATCCGCACCCACGTAGGGAGCGAGGTCCATCTTGTTGATGATGAAGAGATCCGACTTGATCATGCCCTGACCGGCCTTGCGCGGAATCTTCTCACCCTGTGCCACGTCAATGATGTAGATGGAGAAGTCCACCAGCTCGGGGCTAAAGGTGGCGGAGAGATTGTCCCCACCCGACTCCACGAAAACGATCTCCAGATCCGGATGCGCGGCGATGAGATCGCGGACGGCAGCCTCGTTCATCGAGGTGTCCTCACGAATTGCAGTATGCGGGCACCCACCGGTCTCCAGGCCCACGATACGGTCGTGCGGGAGCACCGACTGCGTGGCAAGGATCTTGGCGTCCTCGGTCGTGTAGATGTCGTTCGTGACAGCAGCCATCGAGACCTTGCCATCCCACGCACGGGTAATGCGTTCGATTAGCTGGGTTTTGCCCGCTCCCACAGGCCCACCCACGCCAACTCGCAGTGTTCGTGTACTCATTTCATTTCCTCGATTCAGGACATGTACATGCGTGCGCGCATTCGTTCATGGCGCATCTGTGCAATTTCCAGGCCGGGTGCGGTTGCACCGAATTCATACGGGTTCAGGCTCGGGACACGCGCCACTGCCGCAGCGATATCCTCACGAGCGGCAGCAAGGGCGCGCTGACCGGCGTTCTGCCCCAGCGGGATGAGCCGCACCGCGTTCTGGGTGAGGGACGTGGCCACTCCTTGAAGGTGGGCACCCAAAGCTGCGGAGATCGGCGCACCCAAATCAATCCCCACCAGGGCGATGGCCACGGCCGGATGGCCGTGGCACCTGCGTGCCTCAATATCCTGGGAGTACTGCTCGACCATGTCGGAGGGAGTGATCATCCGCGCGATGGCCACCATCCGGCCGCCCATCGTCACGGAGGCCTCGCGTGACTGACGCGGCAGAATCTGGGCATAGAGCGTGTTATCCACATCGCGAACCACGGCCGGATCCACAGAGCCGTCCGAAGCGGACTCATACAGCATCTTCATGGCGTAGGCATCGCTCGTGGTGAGGGACGCGTTGATCATGGCCCGCAGCCATGTAAGGAAAGTATCGCCATCACTGACAACCCCGGCATCCACGTAAGTCTCCAGCCCATAGGAATGGCTGAAGGCCCCGGTGGGCGCAGCGGAGTCGCACAGCTGGGCCAGTGGGAGCTGCCACGCAGGCAGCTCCCACTGCACCTGCTCACCAGAGAGCACAGTCGGCCCGCCAGAGTTCACGCTCGGCCCGCCAGCGCTCACGCCCAACACATCCGAGCTCACGCCCGTCCCACCAGACCCCACACCCAACACCTCAGTGCGTGTGCTCAGCATGATGGAACGGGACCGGCATGGTCATGGTGGTGCGCAGGTAACGCACCCCGGCATGCTCCAGGTAGTGCTCGGCGGTGTGGTCGTACTGGATCACCATGACGCCGTCGTGACTCTCCAAACCTTCAACCTCTTCATCAGCCCCCAAGAACTGGGCGGGAAGATGGCGGTTGCCCAACGTGTGGGCCACCACCCCCATCTGCCCGATGCTTTCCGGGGCAATGACAAGGACCTCACTGGACTCAACGGCCACCACAACAAGCCCATGATCGTCACGCAGCAGGATGTCTCCGTAGCGGAGATCCCCCGGCCCATCCAAGCGCAGACCAAACTCGCGTCCATGATCCGTCACCACTCGCTGCACCTTCTTGCGCAGTGCCTCGAGGGGAAGGATCACCTTCTCGACGTGCGTCGCAGCGATCTGCTCATCCGTGAGATCTTCCAGATTTCCGTCAATCTTCGTAATGATCATGATCAGAAGAGGAAGTAGCGAGTCGCGAGGGCAAGATCCTCGGCCGGTTCGCAGCCGATGAGGGTGCCGTCCACGCGCACCTCATACGTCTGCGGATCGACTTCCAGCTGCGGCATCTGGTCATTGAACACCATGTCTTCCTTGCTCAACGTGCGGATGCCATGTACCGGGCGAATCTGCTTGCGCAGGCCCAACCGCGCCGGAACCCCGGCCTCGATGGCTGCCTGCGACATGAAGGTGATGGAATTTGAACCGGGAGCCAGTCCGAACCCGCCGAACATGTCGCGCAGGAACACCGGCTGCGGCGTGGGGATCGAGGCATTCGGGTCACCCATCTGGGCGTGCGCAATCTGACCACCCTTGAGGATGATGGCAGGCTTCACCCCGAAGAACGCCGGATCCCAAAGAACCAGGTCGGCCCACTTGCCCACCTCAACGCTGCCCACGGTGTCCGCGATGCCGTGGGTGAGTGCCGGATTGATGGTGTACTTGGAGATGTAGCGCTTGATGCGGAAGTTGTCGCCACCCTCGGGATCCTCGTCAAGCTTCCCGCGGGCCTTCTTCATCTGATCCGCAACCTGCCAGGTGCGAGTGATAACCTCGCCCACGCGCCCCATCGCCTGGGAATCCGACGACGTCATGGAGAACACGCCCATGTCATGGAGCACGTCCTCCGCCGCGATCGTCTCGGGGCGGATACGCGAATCGGCGAAGGCCACGTCCTCCGGAATGTTGGGATTGAGGTGGTGGCACACCATGAGCATGTCGAGGTGTTCCTCGGCGGTGTTCTTCGTGTAGGGCAACGTCGGGTTAGTGGAAGCGGGAAGAATATTAGGATCGCCCGCCAGCACGATGATGTCCGGGGCGTGCCCGCCGCCAGCACCCTCGGTATGGAAGGTGTGAATGACGCGCCCACCGATGGCACGGCGAGTGTCCTCCACGAAACCACACTCGTTGAGGGTGTCGGTGTGAATGGCCACCTGCACATCGAACTCGTCGGCAACCTTGAGCGATTCGTCGATCGACGAATGGGTGGATCCCCAATCCTCGTGAATCTTCAGGCCCACGGCGCCAGCGACAACCTGTTCCGCCAGCGGCTCGCGCGTGGCGGCATGCCCCTTACCGAGGAATCCGAAGTTCATGGGGAACTGCTCCACGGCTTCCAGCATCCGGGCGATGTGCCAGGCGCCCGGGGTGCAGGTGGTCGCATTGGTTCCGTCAGCCGGTCCGGTGCCACCACCAAACATCGTGGTCACACCCGACGAAAGCGCCGTGCCGATTTGCTGGGGCGAGATGAAATGAATGTGGGTGTCGATACCGCCCGCGGTGAGGATGCGATGTTCGCCAGCAATCACCTCGGTTGAGGCACCAATAACGATGTCAATATCATCCGTGATGTCCGGATTACCGGCGGCACCGATGCCGCTGATGACGCCATCCTTGATGGCCACGTCCGCCTTATAAATACCGGTGTAGTCAACAACGATGGCGTTCGTGATGACGGTGTCCGGGACGCCGTCGTCGCGCGTGGCGCGCCCGTTGTGTCCCATCCCGTCACGGATAACCTTGCCGCCGCCGAACACGGCTTCCTCGCCGTGGATGGTGAGGTCGCGCTCGATCTGGGCGAACAGGTCGGTGTCGCCAAGCCGGACGGCGTCGTCCACCGTGGGGCCGTAAAGATCCGCATAACGCTTTCTGGAAAGCTCAAAACTCACGATATGTCCTTATCTCAGTCATCCAAGGGGCCATTGATGGCATTGGAGAGTCCGAATACTTCACGGCGGCCGGCGAGCGCCACCAACTGGACTGTCTTCGCATCGCCGGGTTCGAAGCGGACTGCGGTGCCGGCCGGAATGTCCAGCCGGTATCCGCAGGCGGCGGCGCGGTCGAAAAGCAGGGCGCCGTTGGCCTCAAAGAAGTGGTAGTGGGAGCCGACCTGAATCGGGCGGTCACCGCTGTTGGTCACCTCGACGGTCACTGTGGGACGGCCAGGATTGGCCACGACCGGCTCGTTTGCCAGCCGATATTCTCCGGGGATCATTCCTACTCCTTCAGCGGATGGGATCGTGCACGGTGACGAGCTTGGTTCCGTCGAGGAACGTTCCCTCGATCTGGACCGAATGGATCATCTCGGGGACGCCTTCCATGACGTCGTCGCGAGTGAGGATCGTGGTTCCGAACGCCATGAGATCGGACACCGAGCGTCCGTCCCGGATTCCTTCGAGGACTTCCGCCGTGATGAGAGCGACGGCTTCGGGATGGTTGAGTTTGAGGCCGCGTTCCCGACGACGACGAGCCACGTCGGCGGCAACTACTATGAGGAGCTTTTCCTGCTCCCGCGGGCTGAGAATCATTGGACACCTCTAACGCGTAGGCAAAAGCGCAAGTCCGGAGGAGGCACGGCGCGAAGCAGTGATGCAACGTTCCGATTGTCTGGTCTTGCAGCTTCAAGAGAGGATACAAGCAGCCTGTTGCGGTAGTGTTTCAGCCTCATTTCACAGGAAACCACCAGGTCAGGCCGCAGGTAACAATTAGGAAATCCGCGCGAAACATGTTCCCCGTAGCCTTGGCGCCGTCATTGAATACCGCCATCAGGAAGCCACATCATGCGCATCGCAATGAAGGCCGTACGCACCTCGACGATACTCACCGCGCTGGGATTGGCTCTCACACTCACCGCGTGTCAGGCTTCCCCGACGGCGACGAGTACCCACGAAACCAGCACATTGCGCCTGGCGGAAACCAACGAGTACGAGACACTCAATCCTCTCGAGTACACGTTTTCCATCACCTCCAAGTTCTATGACTCACTAGTCGCTGTGGGCGCCGACGGCCTCGAACCGCAGTTGGCAGCACAGATGCCAACGGCCAATGACGACCTCACCGTGTGGACAGTCAAACTCCGCGACGGCATCACGTTCAGCGACGGTTCGGACTTTGATGCCGACGACGTCGTCGCCGCCTACAGTTCAGTACTCGCCCCGGAAACCGCCTCACCTCTGCGCGGGGACTACCAACTCGTCACCGGGATCGAAGCAACCGACCCGTCCACGGTGACATTCACTCTGTCCGCGCCCTACGCGGCCTTCCCCTCGCTGCTGACGCTGGGGATTCCCGCCGCGGAGAAGGTGGGCGGATCGATCCTCGACTCGTCGCTGGCCCGCGAACCCGTGGGCACCGGCCCCTACGTTCTGGCCGAGTGGCAGCAGGGAACCTCCCTCACCTTGCAGGCCCGGGAGGATTATTGGCGAGGCAAGCCCGCGGTGGAGAACATCTACATCGGTTTCGTCAGCGACGAAAATGCCCGCGCGCAACGGCTTCTCGGCGGCGATTTCGACGGCGCCCAGCTCTCCCCACTGGCCGCCGCGCAGCTGGACGGCAAGCAGGGGCTGGAGATGTTCGTCAATCCGAGCGGCGACTACCGCGGCATCACTCTCCCTCAGAGCTCGCCGTTGTTCACGGATCCGAACGTGCGCGTTGCCCTCAACGTGGGCACCGATAGGCAGGCGATGGTTGATGGCATCCTCGCTGGTCACGGCACGGCAATTGCCACTCCGATCACGCCGTCCTTTGGCGCCGTCTACAATCCCGACGCTACTTTCGCATACGATCCAGAACGGGCGGCGGCGCTACTCGACGCCGCGGGATGGACGGCAGGGAGCGATGGCACGCGCTCCAAGGACGGGACGCCATTCTCCTTCGAGGTCATGTACTTCGCCGAAGACACGGTGCGCCGCGACCTCGCCCAAGCATTCGCCTCCGACATGGCCAAACTCGGCATCCAGGTGCAGCTGACAGCCGTGGACCGAACGCAAGCCAAGCAACGAATCGCAGACACCCCCTTCGTCCTCGGTGGTGGCGACGTGCCCTACGATCCCGACACCCAGATCTACGGAACGCTGCACTCCTCCTTCGCCAGCTACGACCCGACCGACCCCTACTCCAACCCCAGCCAGTATCGCAATCCTGCCGTCGACGCCCTGCTGGACAAGGCTCGCAGTGAGGCCGACGACGACGCCCGCGCCGCAGATTACCGAGAACTCCAGACGCTGCTGATTGCGGACCCGGCGGGCATCGACCTGTTCGCTGTCGACCACACCTACGTGGCACGCGGGCTCGATCAGTACACGAACGTTGAACACGTCGTTGAACCGCACGAGCATGGCGTGGCGTGGGGGCCGTGGTGGAATGTGGCGGACTGGCGATGAGCGCGACTACTTCAATCCACACCCAGGTGAGGGTGTCGGGGAGTTTGGCGGGGCGACGTCGTCGTTCACAAGAGTGCCTGCGGATGGTGGCACGGCGCCTCGGGTGGCTGATCCCGCTACTCATCGCACTCAGCCTGCTGGTGTTTGTGCTGGCCGCACTCTCGCCGGTGGACCCGACAGCTGCCTTTCTCGGATCGCGCGACGAGTTCATCACCAGCGCGGGACGCGAAGGTATTGAGGGCGCCGTGCTTCAGCAGTCCTGGTGGCAGACGTGGCTGATGTGGCTCGGCGGCCTGGTGACGGGAGATCTCGGGTACTCGATGTCCGCGCGGATGCCGGTGGCCGAGGTGGTGGCGGTGCGGCTTCCGTGGACGCTCCTGCTGATGAGCGTGGGGCTCGCCGTGGGATTCCTGGTATCGATTCCGCTGGCTGTTACGGCAACGCGGCATCCACGCAACGTGGTGTCACGCGCGCTCGACCTGCTCATGTGGGTGCTTGCGGGGATGCCGCCGTTCCTTGTTGGGCTGGGCCTCATCGCGGTATTTTCGCTGACCCTGCACCTGCTACCCTCCGGCGGCACGGGGACGCCGGGGGTGTCGGCAAGTGTGCCGGACACGCTGCGGCATCTGGTGCTGCCGGTAAGTGCCGTGGCCATTGGGCAGATGCCCTGGATGACGCTGCATCTTCGCCGGGCCCTTGTTGAGATGTCCGGTGCGGCCGGTGTTCGCGCGGCGCGGCTGCGTGGCATTGCCGAATGGAGAGTCTTTGCGCGCCATATTCTGCCGGGCGCGATGATCCCGGTGACGGCGGTGGCCGGGGCGCGGATGACCGAGGTGATCGCTGGCTCGGTTCTGGTGGAACAGATCTTTTCCTGGCCTGGTCTCGGGCAATCGCTCGTGAGCGCGGCCCTCGCGCAGGACTTCCCTCTTCTCGGCGTGGTTTCCATGCTGCTGGCCGCCATGGCGTTGGTGGGCGGCCTGCTGGCCGATCTCGCACTTGTCTGGCTTGACCCGAGGACTGATCCCAGTGAGCTCTAGTGTTGCACCCGTTGTGTGGCGCGGGGGCTGGCGGCGTGGTTCTCGTGTGTTTGCCCGTGGTGGCAGGCTTCTTCCGCGATCGTGGCGTCGCCCCTTCTTCGCGATTCTGCTGCTTGCCCTGGTGCTTTACGTTGGCCTGGTGCCCTTCCTCAACACGGTTCCGTTGACCGACGTTTCCTATCAAACCGGGGCCCAGGCGCCGTCGCTGGCGCACCTGTTCGGCACTGATCTCGCCGGACGTGATCTCTTCATCCGCTGCGCCTACGGCCTGCGGATATCGATTCTGGTGGCGCTCGCCGGGGCGTTGAGCGCCATCGTGCTGGGATCGCTCGTAGGGCTGGCGTGCGGTGTGATTGGGGGACGTTTCGACCGCTGGGTGATGCGCGTTGTTGACGGCTTCAATTCGCTGCCCCACCTGTTGATTGGCATCGTCATTGCGGCCACCTTCCGCGGATCGCTTCTCGCCATCATCATGGTGGTCGGATTGACCCACTGGCCACAAAGCGCGCGATTGACGAGGGCCGAAATCCTCTCCATCTCCGTAAGCGACCACTACCGGGCCGCCATCTCTCAAGGCTTCACCCGCACTCAACTGCTGCGATACCACGCACTCCCGCGGCTCATCCATCAAGTGTCCGTTGCCTTTGGCCTCCTCATTCCCCATGCCATCTGGCACGAATCCACCCTCACCTTCCTGGGGCTGGGCCTGCCGCCGCATCAGCCCTCCCTCGGTTCGCTCGTCAACCTCGGCCAGCAAGCACTCCTCACCGGCAACTGGTGGACGCTGGCCGCCCCCGCGGGTCTGCTGGTCGCCACCACCGTGGCGATCACCGGGATCATCAGTTCCAAGGAGTCCCATCATGGGTAAACGCGTTGCTTCGTCTGAACGAGTGGTGCCGGGTGGAGAGGTGTCGTCGGCTGGTCGGTCGGTGCTGGCTGGAGACGCCGTGATAGGTGGAGACGCTATGGCGGATGGACAGACCGTCGTTAGTGGACAGGTGGCGACAGGTGCGCAGTCGGTGCCGACTGGCGAAGCGGAATCAGCTGGTGAGACAGTGCCGGTTCGCGGGGCGGTGTCGGTTGAACAGGATCATGAACAGGCGCATCTGAAGGTAGAGAACCTCACTGTCAGCTATGACGGGAAGCCCGTGCTCGCGGGGGTGGACCTCGACATCGAGCCAGGAACCCTCCACGTGCTTCTCGGGCCGTCCGGGGCAGGCAAATCAACCCTCATCCATGCACTGACCGGAACCCTCCCACGATCGGCCACGGTGAGTGGCGCCATTGATCTCCTCTGCGGAACCAAGCGCTGGGATCTCACCACGCTCTCCGCCAGGGCCTTTCGCTCTCAGGTTCTGGGGCGCATCATCGGAACCACCACTCAAGGATCCGTCACCGCTTTCAGCGCCACCAGCAAAATCGGCACGCAGCTAAGAGAAGTCCTTCGCGCCTCCACCCGGGGACCCAGGTTGTTGCCCTCCCATCCGCACCTCACCAGCGCCGACCGCGAACAGCATCTTCGCGAGCTATGTTGGACCTGCGGCGGCGAACCCGAATGGCTCGGCCGTTACCCACATCAGCTCTCCGGGGGTCAGCTGAGCCGCCTCGGACTGGTGGCAGCCATGGTGGGGCACCCGCCCATTCTTCTCGCAGATGAACCAACAACGGGTCTTGACCCGGAGTCAGCCGACACCATCGTCAAGACCTTGGCGAGTTTCGCCCACAGTGGCCATGCCGTCCTGCTCATCACTCACGACGCCGAACTTGCCCGCCGCTACGGCGATGTGGTCACCGTACTCACAGATGGTGCCGTGACTGCGCACGGAGATCCGCGTGCCCTGCTACCGTCGGCTCGCCGTTCCCACCGCTCATTTGCCACGGTTCCCGTAACGCCCGAGACACAGCTCTCGGCATGTCGGGTGACTCGCATACTGGGAGGCTATGAGATCATCCGCGACCTCTCACTGGAGATTCCGCGCGGCCATATCGTGGGCCTCTCCGGCCCTTCCGGGGTGGGTAAATCCACCATGGCGTCCATGATGGCGCTGCTAGAAGCCCCGGACGAAGGCAACGTTGAACTTGACGGTCAGGTGCTGGCCGACGCCGGATTGGCGCTGGCACCGGCGGTGCGCCGCCGGGTCGGGTGGGTGTCCCAGCAGCCTTTCACAGCTATGGACCCACGTATGACTTTGGCTCAGGCAATCGAGCTGCCCGCCCGACTGGCCGGACTCAACATCCGCGGCGAGGAGGCAGCGGCGTGGTGTGGTCTGCCCGCCGAACTCCTGCGCCGGCATCCACATCAGGTTTCGGGAGGCGAACTCCAGCGCGCCTGCATCGCCCGAGCACTAGCACTGCAACCGGACTACCTGGTACTCGACGAGATCACCACCATGCTGGATGAGGACACCGCCAGCGGTGTGCTCGCATGGATTCGAGACACGGTGCACGAACGTGGTATCGGGGCGCTGCTCATCTCCCATGATCAGTTCATGCTGAACGAGTTCGCGGACTCACACCTTCGATTGGAACCCGGTAGCGAGGGCCCGGAGCTGCATCCCACGGAACCTACCGCGTGACGAGGGCCGTGGCGATCGCGGCCATTCCCTCACTGCGGCCGGTGAAACCCAGATGATCCGTGGTGGTGGCACTAACGGACACAGGTGCGCCCGCTACCTCACTCATCGCCGCCTCAGCCTCCGCCTTACGTGGTAGGAAACGTGGGCGCTGACTGATGATCTGAATGGAAATATTCGAGATTTCCCAGCCGTCAGCGCGCACCAAGCGCACCGCCTCGCCGAGCAGCGCCGATCCCGACGCCCCCGACCACTCGGGCCGATCCGTCCCGAAGACAGTCCCGAGGTCACCCACGCCGGAGGCAATCAACACGGCATCGCAGGCGGCATGGGCAGCAACATCAGCATCCGAGTGGCCTTCGAGTGCCCGCTCTCCCGGCCATTCCAGGCATGCAAGCCAAAGAACACGCTCCAGATCCTCCGAATATGCGTGCACGTCCACGCCAGTCCCCACACGAATATCCATTACTCATCCACTCCTCATACGTTCGCCGGCAACAACCTTCTCACTCGTAGCCAGCTATTCACACTGTTCGATGCAAACAACGCCCTGTGCGTTACCGGCGTGCCATATATGGCAGGCCGGTAACATATAGGCGGCTATTTGCAGCGCCCTTTCGAAAGAACCACGGAATCACTGTCCTAATCCACATCATTGCGTGGAGAAAGATCCTCCAGCAGCAGTTCTGCGATCCGCAGATCCAACGGCCGCGTCACTTTCATGGCCAACTCGCTGCCGGGTACCAGCACCACGGGAAGTCCTGCGGCCTCCACCAAGAAGGCGTCGTCTGGCGCGGACTCAGCCTCGTTCGCGGCGGACGCCGCGAACTGCCGATGTGCCTCACGAATAACCGCCATCGGGAAACCCTGCGGCGTCTGCATGCCGCGCAGCGCCCCACGATCCAACGTCTCCAACACCGGCTCGGTGCCGTCCGTCGCAACCGGCCCCACACGTTTGATGGTGTCCACCACCGGCAACGCCGGAACCACCGCCGGATGCCCAGCATGCAACGCCGCTACTACCCCACGAATCTGCTCCACCGGAGTGAGCGCGCGGGCCGCGTCATGGATAAGGACAAACTCGGCGTCACCTGCGGCATCAAGCCCTGCCGCCACCGACGCCTGCCTGCTCACCCCGCCCGCAACCACACGAGCCTCCAACCCCGCCCGCTCCAGAACGTCCTGGAACGTGACGACGTCGTCGGCCGGAGCAGTGACAACGCAGGCATCAATCACGCCGGACTCAACCATGGATCGGACCGCATGGACCAATAACGGTTCCCCGCCGAGCAGCACCAATGCTTTCGGACTGCGGGAACCAAGGCGGGTGCCGCTCCCGGCACCCGCGATGACAGCTACAACGCTCATAGCGTTCAGACTATGCGAAGATCGCGCGCCGCGCCTACTCGTCACGACGAGGCATCAACCCGCATCAACCGCCCACCGCCCACCGCCCACCGGCCACCGACAAAAAATCGGCCCCGAGTGGCACAACTACCACCCGGGGCCGACCCCATCAACTCATCAAGCTTTGCCGGGACACCTTCAGAATCGGCGCGCCCTAAGCACTAAGCACTAAGCACTAAGCCCTGAGACTTAAGCCTCTTCGGCCTCGACGCCTTCAACCTCGTCGGAACCCTCAACCTCATCAGCGCCTTCGACTGCCTCGGAAGCCGTCAGGCCGATGGCCTCGGCAAGGATCTCATCGAGAAGCGCGAGCGCTTCCTCTTCCTCGACATCGCGGGCCAGGGCAACCTCGGATCCGAGAATCTGGCGGGCCTGGGAAAGCATGCGCTTCTCACCAGCGGAAAGATGACGATCGGAGACGCGGCGCGTCAGGTCACGAACGACCTCGGCAACCTTAATAACATCACCGGACGTGAGCTTCTCACTGTTCGCCTTGAAGCGGCGCGACCAGTTGGACGGCTCCTCGATGTGCTCCGCGCGCAGAACATTAAAAACGTTTTCCAGCTGCTTATCGTTGGAGACATCGCGCACGCCGACATCCTCAACCTTGTCAGCGGGAACCTGAATGACGAGATCGCCCTGCATGACTCGCAGCGTCAAGTAGAGCTTTTCCTCTCCACGAATCTTCTTGGTGGAAATATCCTCGATGTACGCAGCACCGTGGTGAGGATAGACGACTGTCTCGCCGATTGTGAAAGCCATGTGGACTAGGCCCCTTCGTCGCGATTGGGTGTACTAGTCAGATATTCTATCACGGCCGGTATAGGGTCAGATTTTCGCGCCTGAGCCTTTAGCTGAACCGCAGGTTACCTGCCCTTCCGACCGCGTAAGTCCCCTATTCAACGACGGCGTCCGCACCTCACGTCCGCGCCTCACGTCCACACAACGCACGTCCACACCGGCCCAGTACCCACAGATACCCAGCCGCCACGGCCACCCAGTCACCGCAGCCGCCACGGCCACCCAGTCACCGCAGCCACCACCGCCTACTCCGCCACGGACACCAGCTTGTACCCCAGCCCGCGCACGGTCACCAGCGCCGTCGGGTTGGACGGGTCCTCCTCGATCTTGGAGCGAATCCGCTTGACGTGCACGTCCAGCGTCTTGGTGTCCCCGATGTAGTTGAGTCCCCAAATGCGGTCGAGAATCTGGTTGCGCGTGAGCACTCGGTCGGGATTCTCCAGGAACATCTGCAGCAGTTCGAACTCACGCAGCGGCATCTTGGTTTTCTTGCCAGCTACCCGAACCACGTGCGCTTCGGTATCCATTTCGATGCGCCCCGCGCGCAGCACCTCGCTCGTTTCCGGCGCGGGAACGTCCGCTTTCGCGCGCCGCAGCACGGCCCGGATGCGCGCGAGCAGTTCGCGGTAGGAGTAGGGCTTGGTGAGGTAGTCGTCCGCCCCCACTTCGAGCCCCACGACCTTGTCGATCTCGTCATCTTTGGCCGTCACCATGATGATCGGCACGCTGGAGACCTCGCGCACCCGCTTGCACACCTCGATACCGGAGATCCCCGGCAGCATGAGATCAAGCAGAATCAGGTCCGGTTCCGTCTTGTGGAAGGCCTCCACAGCGGACAGCCCGTCGGCCGCCGTCGCCACGTCAAAGCCGTCGCGGCGAAGGTTGAAGGCGAGAGTATCGCGGAAAACAGGTTCGTCATCCACCACAAGAATCTGCGGCATGTCTGTCCTTACTTGGTTGTCTGGGGTCTGTTGGCGCCGTTTGCGATAGCCGACGACGACGGCGAAGCGCCAGTAGTAATAACCGGCAGTTTGCGCGCGGGTCCAATCGGAGCTGGCGCAGGGGAGCCGGAGGGCACGTGCGCCTCCGGAAGAAGAATGGTGAAGGTTGAGCCCTTGCCGGGTTCGCTCCACAGGTTCACGCGTCCGCCGTGGTCGGCGATGATGTGTTTGACGATGGACAGGCCGAGGCCGGTTCCGCCGGTTTCCCGCGAGCGCGCTTTGTCCCCGCGATAGAACCGCTCGAAGACCCTCTCACGTACTTCTTGCGGGATTCCTTCACCCTGATCGACGACGGCGATGGACACCAGCCCATCGTGTGTGGAGACTCCGACGGACACTCGCCCATAGGGCCGCGAGTAGCGCACCGCGTTGTCCAGGAGGTTGCGCACGGCGGTGGTGAGCATGGCTTTGTCCCCGTACACCATGAGGTCCTTGACGCCCCCGGAGACCAGCGGAACTTCGCGATCGGCAGCGGTGATTCGGGTGCGGTCGAGGGCTTCGGACACGACGTCGTCGATCGATACCAACTCGGAGGTGGAAAAGGCGTCCCCCTCCTGGAGGCGCGAGAGCTGGATGATCTCCTGGACCAGTTGGCCGAGCCGCGTGGATTCTTTCGCAAGCTGGCGGGAGAAGTGGCGGACGGCTTCGGCGTCGTCGGCGCTGTCCTCGATCGTTTCGGCGAGCAGTGAAATTGCGCCGACCGGGGTTTTCAGTTCGTGCGAGACGTTCGCGGTGAAATCGCGGCGGGTTTCTTCGAGGCGGAGTTTGGCGGTGTTGTCCTCGAACAGGACGAGGACGCGGCCGCCGCTCATCGGGGCGGAGCGTACGAGGAGGCGCGATTCCAGCCGCTCTTCCAGCATCGAGCGGCTCATGCGGACTTCTTCGACATGGATGAGGCCGTCGGCACGGGTATCTTCAACGATGCGGGCAAACTCGGCGCGCACAATTTCGTCCTCGTACACGATGCCGTACGAGTAGGCGCGGGTGGAGGCCTGAAGGACAACTCCTTCGCGGTCGACGATGATGTGGGACTGCGGTAGCGCCTCAAGAACAGGGTTCGCTGCGACCTCTTCCTCGGTTGTTTCGGAAACGATGATATCGCGGTGGCGTGCGCGCTCCGAGAGGAAAAAGGCGGCAGTGGACCAGACCCCCACGAAGAGGCCGAGGATCGCCGCCGCGAACAGTTGAACGCCCAATGACATGGTTCCAGCTTACGATGCTGGAGAATACTCGCAACAAATCGTGCGGCCGATTTTGCCTAATGTTCACCAAAGGCCCGGGACACGTTCACATCTGGGCATTACGGTGTAGGAGTCGGTGGCATGATGCCACTGACCCATTACGCTGTCTCACGGACTCTCGCACGCGAGGCGCAATTCCGATTAGAAGCGGGAAACGAACTTGGATTCAAGGAGCAGGATGCGTCACGAATTCCGTAAGGAAATGTCTCTCTTGGAGGACACCCTGAAGTTGCAGGCGCGCGAGGCGGCCAACGCCATGAAGCGCGCCGCGGCCTCCCTCAAGGACGCCAATCTGGCACTGGCCGAATCTGTTATCGACGCCGACCACCATATTGACTTCCTCGAGCGCAACGTGGACGAAATGGGTATTTCGCTCCTCGCTCGCCAGGCACCGGTTGCCGGTGACCTGCGCACCGTCGTCTCGGCCATGCGCCTAGCTGCCACTTTGGAGCGCATGGGCGATCTCGCCCGCCACGTCGCCTACATCGCACGCGGGCGCTTCCCCCACACCGCCACCGATGGTGCCGCCTACGACCTGCTCACCAAGATGGCCGACCAGGCCGCCGCCGTGGGCAAGAAGGTGTCCCAGCTCGTCGAAACCCAGGACTTGGCTCTCGCCAAGGAGATTGAGGACGACGACGAGATCCTGGACGATTACCATCGCCAGTCGTTCGACCTGGTGCTCGACGAGACGAATCGCTTGTCGCGCCAGGAGGTCGTTGACGTGGTGCTGCTTGGCCGCTTCCTGGAGCGCTACGGCGATCACGCGGTGTCGGTTGCTCGCCGCATGACCTTCCTTGTTACCGGCATCGCAATCGCACATGACTCGACGCCGGGCACCGAAGAGGAAATGCTGGGTTGAAGGTTACGGACCGAAGTTCGCAGGCTGCTGCTTGCGGGCCGAGGGTTGAGGCCTAGGCGGGGCGCCCGCACGAAGGTGCGGGCGCCTTTACCGTTCCCAAAGAATTGTGCGGTTGCCCCACCTGTTCCTGAAGAATTGAGGAAAATGGAAAGGATTGAGCCCGGCAGACGCCTCCAAAGGCTCAATCCTTTCCAAAAAGCTCAACCCTTTGGGATCATGCGTAGCGCACCGCAGCCACCAGCCACCAGCCACCAGCCACCAGCCACCAGCCACCAGCCACCAGCCACCAGCCACCAGCCACCAGCCACCAGCTATTCGATTATTGTGAGTGAACCCGCCAGCATCTGCTTTATGGGAATACTCTAGGATTGGCATGTCAAGACACCACAGTCCTAGGAGTTGCTGAATGTCACGAGTCATCACACGCGGTACCGGCTTATTGACGGCTGGGCTGCTGCTTGTCACCTCAGTCTCGGTACCGGCGTTGGCCGCTCCGAATGATCCCGATTCACTAGAACTCACTGTTCTCGCCACCACCGACGTTCATGGCAACGCCCTGAACTGGGACTATTTCGCCGAAACCTCCGCGGACAATGACGCGGATACGTTGGGTCTTGGCCTGCTGTCCACCGTGGTCGACGACATTCGCATTCAGCGCGGCCCACAATCCGTTCTCTTGGTGGACAATGGCGATGCCATCCAGGGCACCGCCCTCACCGAGCTCTACGGCAAGGCCGAGCCGGTTTCGCAGACCGGCCTGGAGCATCCGATGGCCACCGCCTTCAACTACATGGGTTACGACGCCCACGTGGTGGGCAACCACGAATACGATTACGGCCTCGATCTGTTGGCCGCCTTTGAGGACGATCTCAACGCTCCCCTGCTCGGCGCCAACGTGGTTGATGCCGAAACCGGTGAACCGATCCACCAGCCCTACACCCTGATCGACCGGACCATCGATGGCCACCAGATCACCATCGGAGTCCTTGGCCTGGTCACCCCCGCCCTCTCGACATTCAACAAAGCCGCCCTGGATGGACTGGCAATTACGGACATGGTGACCGCCGCCGAGACGTGGGTGCCGCAAGTACGGGGCGCCGGCGCCGACGTCGTCGTCCTTCTCGCCCATTCCGGTGCCGGAAACATACCGGACGCCGAATACGATCCGGCCGATCTCAACCAAGACGTGGTCAGCAATATTGCGCGGATGGTGTCCGGGATTGACGTGATTATCCAGGGTCACACCCACCAGGACCAGCCACAACAGGTGTTCACCGCGCCCGACGGCGGGCAAGTGATCGTCACCCAGCCCTACTACTGGGCCCGCAGCTTGAGCCGCGTCGATCTGACGCTCGTGCAGCGCGAGGGCGAATGGGACGTGGACTGGACCGCCGGCAACGAACCCACCGCCAAGGCCATTTATGCCCACGAGGTTCCCGCCGAGGACCCGGGCCTGGTGGAGGCGCTCGCCGCTCCGCATGAGGCCGCCAAGGCGTACATCCACAGCGCATTCGAGGCTGTGGCGCCGTCCACGGAGCTGCTGCGCTCGCGCACCAGCGGGTACGAGGACACGGCCATCATGGACTTCATCAACCACGTGCAGCAGGAGACGGTGCGTGACGCCCTCAAGGCCAGCAAGTTCGCCGACCTGCCCGTCATCTCAGCGGCGGCTTCACTCACCCGGACCGGCGTTTTCCCCAAAGGCATGGTGACCACCGGGCACATCGGCAACCTGTACCTTTACCCGAACACCCTCAAGGCCGTGGAGATTTCCGGCTCGCAACTGCGCGACTACCTGGAGCACGCCGCGCGCTACTACGCCCACGTGGATTCCGGTGCTGAGTTCGACGGCGCCGCAATCACCAACGCCGGCGGCACCCCGGATTACCTCTACGACATGCTCGCGGGCGTCAACTACGTGATTGACGTCAGTCGGCCGCTCGGGGAACGCATTACGAAGCTTCAGTACCCGGATGGCAAGTTGATCGGCGACGACGACCGCTTCATCCTTGCCGTGAATGACTTCCGTCAGACCGGCGCGGGCGGCTACCCGCACGTGGCGGACGCCCCGGTTGTCTATAGCGGGGACGCCGACATTCGGGCGCTGTTGGCCGGGTGGGCGCGCGAGCGCGGGGTCATCAACCCGGCAGACTTCTTCGTGCGGAACTGGGAACTTGTCTCGGCGACGTCTGTTGATCCGAGTCCGTCACCGACAGGTGCACCCACTGGTGAGCCGACGGCGACCGCGACTCCGACAGCTGGGCCGACCGGCGAGCCGACATCGAGTGCGAGTGCTACTCCGACTGGTGGCGCAACGGGCGGACCTACCGGTGGTTCAACAGGGAAACCAACTGGCGCTCCCACGGCTGGCTCAAAGCCCGGTCGCCTGCCAAATACCGGCGCTGACGTCGCTCAACTCATCGCCGGGTCGCTCGTTCTCGTGACGCTCGGCGGAGGCGGAATTCTGCTGGCTCGGAAGCGCCGCGACTCCCAGACGCTTTAGAGATCGCACCAATAGCTCATCATCTATGTAGGTGCGGGCTCACTATTCGGTGGCGCTCACGCCATCGAATAGTGAGCCCGCCTCCGAACACGTAACGCTTTCCTATACGAGTGTCAGTTTTTCCCAAGGAAAATGCGTTGCACGTATAGGAAAACGTTGCTCCTTTGGTGTTCCAGGGCGCAAAGAAGGTGGGGTACGTGCGCCGTAGCGCTCGTACCCCACCTTCTTTGCGCGATCATAAGCCGCGCGAACTCTCCGGATAACCCGGATTTTTCAGATCAGCCCTAAGCCCGGATCAGACCGGGCTCAGCAAGCTCACTTGCCCTGGTTGGCAACCGCAGCGATCTTCGCCTCGGCCTCGGGATCCAGGTAGGTGCCGCCCTTCTTGACGGGCTCCAAGGTCTCCTCGTCCAGCTCGTAAACGAGCGGAATGCCGGTGGGGATGTTGACGCCCGCGATGTCCTCATCGGAGATGCCGTCGAGGTGCTTGACGATGGCGCGCAGCGAGTTGCCGTGTGCAGCGATCATGATCGTCTTGCCGGTCTTGAGATCGGGGACGATGACGTCGTTCCAGTAGGGCAGCAGGCGCTCAAGAACGTCCTTGAGGCACTCGGTGTGGGGGATCGGCTCGCCGTCGTAGCGGGGATCGCCATCCTGAGCGTACTCGTTCTCGGGATCGATCTCCGGCGGCGGGGTGTCGTAAGAACGACGCCAGAGCATGAACTGCTCATCGCCGTACTTGTCGCGGGTCGCCTTCTTGTCCAGGCCCTGCAGCGCACCGTAGTGACGCTCGTTGAGGCGCCAGTTGCGCTCAACCGGGATCCAGTGACGATCAGCGGAATCCAGAGCCAGATTTGCCGTCATGATGGCGCGGCGCAGCATCGAGGTGTACAGCTTCTCGGGAAGCACGCCGGCTTCCTTGAGCAGCACGCCACCGTGTGCGGCCTCCGCGCGGCCCTTCTCCGACAGGGCAACATCGACCCAACCGGTGAAGAGGTTCTTCGCATTCCATTCGCTCTCGCCGTGGCGGAGCAGTACAAGGGTGTAAGCCATGGGTAGATTCTCCCACGGCCAACGTGCCTCGTGCCACCGAAATAGGTCCCGTGGCGCCAGCGTCCCGCAGGGTGGGCAGGTTCATTGACACGTTTCCGGGTAAGTTCCGGCTTTTCACACATTAGAGCGGCGTGTCCGTGGTGCCATCGGCAAACAGAATCGAGGGCTTTCAGATCACCCACGAAGTTGAAGGTCCGACGCAGTCGAGTTAGAGGTTCCACCGATAAGTTCGGCCGTCACGAGGATGGTGCGGAGCTTGACTGGAAAGACAGCAAACAGAACCGGCACCTACGTAATCTCACGTAGGTGCCGGTTGTTCGTCGTCGTCGAAAAAGTGGCGCTAAATGACCAGGTTGGCGAGCAGGACGAAGATCAGGCCGAATACGGAGACGGCGGTCTCCATGAGGGACCAGGTCTTGATGGTCTGGCCCACGGTCATACCGAAGTACTCCTTGACCATCCAGAAGCCGGCGTCGTTGACGTGGCTGAAGAACACGGAACCGGAGCCGATGGCGAGAACCAGCAGCGCAGCCTCGGTGGACGGAAGGCCAGCCGCGAGGGGCGCCATGATGCCGCCGGCGGTGATGGTGGCCACCGTGGCGGAGCCGGTTGCCAGGCGGATGAACACCGCAACCAGCCAGCCTGCTACCAGGATCGGGAGGTTCCAGGCGACCAGGGCGTCGGCGATGACTTCGGCGATGCCGGACTCAACGAGGGTCTCCTTGAAGCCGCCACCGGCAGCAACGATGAGGATAATTCCGGCGATCGGGCCGAATGCGGAACCCACGAGCTTGTTGACCTCCTCGCGGTCCTTGCCCAGGGAGTATCCGAAGAGGAACATCGCCACGATGGTGGTGATGGTCAGGGCGATGAGCGGGGTACCCACGAAGACGAAGGCCTTGCCGAAGCCGGTTTCGTCAAGCTTGGCGACCTCAATGATGGTGCGAGCCAGCATGAGGAGCACGGGAAGCAGGATAACGAAGATCGAGGCGCCGAAGCTGGGGCGCTTGGCTCCTTCAGCGGCGCCCTTCGCGCCGAGGAAGTCCTCGTTGGCGGGCACCGGAACCCAGCGCGCCATCGGCTTGGCCAGAAGCGGGCCGGAGAGGATGACGGTGGGGACTGCGATGATGAGGCCGAAAGCAAGGGTCATGCCGAGGTTGGCGCCGATGGCCTCAATGGCGATGAGGGGCCCGGGGTGCGGTGGCACGAGGGCGTGCAGCACTGATAATCCTGCTAGGGCCGGGATACCCACCAGGATGGCCGGCTGCTTGGCGCGGCGCGCCGCAAACATGACCACGGGGATGAGGATAACCACGCCCACCTCGAAGAACAGCGGGATGCCGATGACGAAGGCGATGAGCGCCATAGCCCACGGCAGTTGTTTGACCGGAGTTTTTTCGAGGATGGTGTCCACGATGGCATCCGCTCCTCCGGATGCCACCATGAGTGTGCCAATGATCGATCCGAGGACGATCAGCAGGCCGGTGCCGGAAATCGTCTTTCCGACGCCGGTGGTGAAGTTGGCGAAAAGGTCGACGTAGTTCACGCCGGCCGCGAGCGCCATCACGCCAGAGCCAGCCATCAGGGCAAGGAACGGATGCACCTTGGCCCAGACGATCAGCACGACGATTGCCGCGACGCCAGCAAGGGCGGCAAGGACTAGTTGTCCCGTCATGAGTTCTCCTAGTTAGTTGTTGATGGGTAGTTCGATAAGCCCGAGCTGTTCGAGCTGGATGACGGCCGTGTTGACGATCGTGTCGATATCAGCATCGATATCGACGACGAAGCCATACTCGTCCTTTTCGAGCTCCTCGAGGGTCGCGAGCTGCGAATCGAGAAGCGTGGGTGGCATGAAGTGATCCTTGCGAGCGTTCATGCGCGACCAGAGTACCTCTCGGTCACCCGCCAGATGTACAAAATACGTCTTTCCGGGGGCAGCAGAAAGACGATCCCGATAGCAGCGGCGCAGCGCCGAGCACGTGACGACCGTTGATTGTCCTGCTTCGGCCTGGTCCTTCGTCCAATCGACGATCAGGTCTAGCCACGGCCACCTGTCCTCGTCTGTCAAGGGAGTGCCCGCGCTCATTTTGGCGATGTTGGCCTCGGGGTGGAAGTCGTCTCCTTCGGCTTGTAACCAGCCGAGGCGTTCCGCGATTTTCTCGGCGATGGTGGATTTGCCACATCCACACACGCCCATGACAACTAGATGCGTCGTAGTCATCTTCGACCTTCCGTTCTGTCGCTTCGTCGCGACGTTAAGATCATCCTAAACACTGTTAAGGCTCTCTGTATACAGATTAAGAGTCTTAATTGTTTAAATTATGTAACTAGTTGCGCCATTGGGCATCTTAATGGCCGCCACCTCGTGGGTGGGTGTCGTGGGGCCTGGGAATGTGGGTGGGCCCAAGAACCACGGAATGTTGGATCAAGATTCCAGGTCGACGACGACGCCCACCTCACGCGAGTGAGTGGCCCAGTTGAGTCCCGCCCGCCGTTGTCGCCGTCGGCCCTCGTGGGGCTCTCAGCTCTTGCGGACCCTCGGCTCTCGTAGCTCTCGTGGCGCACCGGTTTATCGCCGTTCCTGGTGGCGGTCTCCCTCCCAGATGATATGGAAGTTTCCGGGCGCATCGGTGCGCTCAAAGGTGTGGGCTCCGAAGTAGTCCCGGAGGAGCTGGACAAGGGAGGTGGGAAGCCGCGCAGTGCGCAGCATCGTCTGGTGGTTGAGGGCTGCCGCCAGCGCGGGAATCGGAACGGCACCAAGCGAAGCCATCGCCACCACCTGGCGCAGAGAGCGGATCTGCTCATTCATCTGCGATTTAAAGGGCTCGACGGCGGTGAACGACGCGCATTCTGGGTTGTCCCGGTACACGGCCGAGATGTCGTCAAGGAATCCGGCTCGAATGATGCACCCCGCTCGCCAGATGCGATTGACCTCGGCAAGTTGAATCCCCCAGCCGTATTCCTTGGAGGCCGTGGCCAGCAGCGACATTCCCTGCTGATAAGCGATGAGGCGTGCGGCGAAGTAGGCGTCTCGGATTGTCTCCCGGTTGGCGTCAAACGTTGCGGGAACCGACGCCGAATTCTTGATCCACTCCGCCCTTTCAGCGATCGCCGACGAGGCAGAGCGGGCAAAGAAGGAGGCCGCGATGACATTGACGGACACCCCATGATCAGCTGCGGCCATAACGGTCCACGCGCCAGTCCCCTTTCCCTTGGCATGATCAAGGACATGATCCACCAGGGCCTCGTGGGTCTCCGGATCCTCCGTCGCCAGCACCTCCGCGGCAGAATCCAGAAGGTAGGACCGCTCCGAACCCTGATTCCATCTGCTAAATTCGGCGGCAGCTTCAGCTGCCGAGAGGCCGCGAGCACGCAGCAATGTGTACGCCTCCGAGATCAGCTGGATATCGGCATACTCGATTCCGTTATGCACCATCTTGGTGAAGTGGCCAGAAGCCCCCGATCCCACGAGCGTAACGCAGGGCAGGCCGTCGTCGGCCTTCGCGGCGATCGGTTCGAGCAACGGACTGATCGCCTCCCACACGCTCGGATCCCCACCGGGCATGAGCGAGGGCCCCCAGAGCGCACCCTGCTCACCACCAGAAACGCCCATGCCAATGAACTTGATGCCGCGCTCGGCCGCGAAGGTGACGCGGCGGTCGGTGTCACTGAAGTGGGTATTGCCGCCGTCGATGACGATTCCGCCGGGCTCCAGGAGCTCGCAAAGGGAGGTGAGCGAGGCGTCCACTGGCCTGCCCGCCGGCACCATGAGCAGCACCACCTGCGGATGTTCAAGGGCGGCCACAAACTCCTCGAGGTTGGAGAATCCGAGAAGGTTTGCCTCCGGATGTCGTTCGACAAGTGCATCGACTTTTGCCTGGTCGAGGTCAAAGACCGTGATGGGCTTGTTGAGATTTCTCGCAAGGTTGCGAGCCAAGCTTGCTCCCATGACACCGGTTCCGACGACACCGATGGGACTTAGCTGTACCGAGTTGTTCTTGCTTACCGATTCAGTCATCTTCGACCCCTCTTCTTTACCGCATCCTCACGGCTTGAGATGATCTTATACCCAATTGAGATTATCTGAAAGATAATTAAGAGTCTTTATTATCCAAATTGTGTGACCAAGATTGCCAACAGGTACGCTTATAAAACAATCGTTCAGGAAAATAGGGAGCGCGGGGCCATGGGTAACGACGCGAGCGAACTGCTCCATCACCAGATTTCTCGAGACCTCGGTATCGAGATCATTGACGGCGTATGGGAGACTGGGACCGCTCGCACGCTGGAGGAGATTCAGTCCCGCTCCAACGTTTCGCGCACCGTAGCGCGCGAAGTCTCCCGCCAGCTCGAATCCATGGGGCTCGTGCGCACGCGCCGCCGCCTGGGCCTCGTCGCCCAAGGCATGGAAAGCTGGAACGTCCTCGACGCCCAGCTCATCGACCTTCGCCTCCACTCCAGCAACCGCGAGGCCCAAATCTACTCACTCACCCAGCTGCGGCTCGCCGTTGAACCGGCTGCCGCAGAGAGCGCCGCGCGCTTCGCCTCCATTCACACCCGCGCCCAGCTCCTCCCCCTCGCCTCGGAGATGCGCCGCACCGGGGAAGCCGGACTCCTCAAGGAATTCCTGGTCCATGACATCGAATTCCACAGCCTGCTTCTGCGCTCATGCGGCAACGAGCTGTTTGCGGCGCTCGCCGACGTGGTCGCGGTGGTCCTTCAAGGACGCACCGAGCTTGGATTGATGCCCGCCCAGCCCAAGCCCGAAGCACTCGACGGCCACGAGGCCGTGGCTGAAGCTGTCTTCAAGGGGGACGGCCCCGGCGCCCGCGCCGCCATGGAAAGCATCCTGGAGGAGGTCCGCGAGGCCTTCAGCGAGGCCGAAGCGGCGCACTTCACCAAGGAGTAAGGACGGGCTGTATGCCATTATTGACACTCAGCCCGCCCGCGCCGCCATTCTGCAGTAAAGTTCCACGAAGTTCGGGGCTAACAGACATCCAGCCGAAGATTAGATTTCCTACATGGCCTCGGAGCGACACTCCGCGCCGCATACGGCACAGAATGTCGCTGTAGCGACCACAAAGGAAATCACTGCACCCCTCACGCCCACAATCACGAGGAACGGAGACTATGAGGTCGCGATGCGACTACCCCTCGCCGGCCTCGAACTCCTCGCGGGTGGCGTAGGAGGTCTGGGTGCCGAGCTTGGTGACCGAGTCCGCCGCGTAGCGAGCCGCAATCGTCAGTGACTTTTCGACATCACCGGTGGCCACGAGGTAGTGGCTGAAGCAACCGATGAAGGCATCGCCGGCACCGGTGGTGTCGCGTGCCTTGACCTCGATCGCCGGGATGAGAGTCTCGCGTTCTCCGTTGATCCACAGTGCACCGCGAGAGCCAAGAGTGACGATGACATCCTGCACACCCTTGTCGAGCAACACCTGCGCGGCCGCCTTCACCTCGTCGAGACTCTCGACGGGCAGGCCCGTGAGCAGGGCTAGCTCGGTCTCGTTCGGCATGAAGTAGGTGGCACCCTTGACACGCTCGATGTCCAGATCCGGGTGCGCGGGGGCCGGGTTGAGAAGAACCGGGATGCCATGCTCGTTGCCAAAGTCGATGGCTGCGTAGACGGTCTCCAGCGGGATTTCCAGTTGCAGCACGATGAGCTTGCACTTGGCGATGTCCTCGGCTGCATCCTCGATATCCGCCGGGGTCAGCAGATCGTTGGCACCCTTGATGATGAGGATCGAGTTGTTGGAATCGCGATCCACGAAGATCGGAGCTACACCCGAGGTGGCCTCGGTGGGCAGCACGTACGTGGTGTCGATCCCGTTGCACTTGAAGTTGTTGAGGGTGTTCTCGGCGAAGATGTCGTTACCCACGCGGGAAAGCATGAGCACCTCGGATCCCAGGCGCGCGGCGGCGACCGCCTGATTGGCGCCCTTGCCGCCGCATCCCATCTGGAAATCCGGCGCTTCGAGCGTTTCACCCTGGGCAGGCATACGATCGATGTAGGTAATGAGGTCCACGTTGTTGGAGCCAATGACGGCGATGTCCATGACTGTCCTTTTCGTTGGTCACGTGCGGGTTTGCTGGCCACTTTGCTGGCCACGCACGTGCAGATTTAGCGGATTCGGTGGTCATGTGCGGGCCACGATGCCCGCACTCACTTTCAAGCATATGCCTTGTAGCCAGCAAATACACGGGGTTCTAGACCTCGCTCTCCCTACCTACCCGAGCAGCGTGCGATCCGACAGCTCCGCGCCGCGAATGTTCTCGAACGCCGCGAGCAGATCCTTGACCTGCATCCCTGCCTTCTCCTCGCCCTCAACATCCATGATGATCCGCCCCTGATGCATCATGATGAGGCGATTGCCCATCGTCAGCGCCTGCTCCATGTTGTGCGTGACCATCAGCGTGGTGAGATTGTGGCGCTCCACCAGTTCGGCCGTCAGCTTCGTGACGAGCGCGGCGCGCTGGGGATCCAGCGCGGCCGTGTGCTCATCCAGCAGGAGGATCTGCGGATGGGTGAACGTTGCCATGAGCAGCGACAACGACTGGCGCTGCCCGCCCGACAACAGCCCCACCCAATCCTCCAGGCGGTTCTCCAGCCCTTGCTCCAGGGTGAGGAGCTGCTCGCGGAATTCCGCGCGCCGCGCCTTGGTGACAGCCCAGCGAACCCCGCGCCGCTTGCCACGCGTGTAGGCCATCGCCAGGTTTTCCTCGATGGTCATGTGCGGCGCCGTACCCGCCGACGGGTTCTGGAACACCCGCCCGATGTAGGCCGCGCGCTGGAAGTCGGTCAGCTTCGTGACATCACGCCCACCCACCTCGACCGTGCCCGCATCCGTGCGAATGGATCCGGAGACGATGTTGAGCAGCGTCGACTTTCCCGCACCGTTCGAACCAATAACGGTCACGAAATCGCGTTCCTTGAGGTGCAGATTGACGTCAACCAGAGCCTTGCGCTCGTTGACTGTCCCGGGGAAGAACGTCTTGTTGATACCGGTGAGCTGGAGCATTAGAGGTCCTTTCCGGAGGTACGTTCGCCCGCGGCGCCGTCGTCGTTCACAACAGAAGACAGGACGACGGCGGACTCGCCCTCCGCCGATCCGTCGGTTCCGGTTGCTTCGTCACCGGCACTATCGCCGTTTCGTGCCTTGAAGGCGGCCGGGACGCGCTTGAAGAACTTGACCTGCGGCAGTACCAGCGCGAGCACCACGAGGATGGCGGAGATGAGCTTCATGTCGTTCGGGTTGAGGCCCACCTGGAGCGCCAGCTGGATCACCACGCGGTAGAGAACCGCGCCCACAACGACGGCCGTAGCCGCCCGGAACACCGTGAGGCGCCCGATGATGGCCTGGCCGATGATGACCGAGGCGAGGCCGGCGACGATCATGCCGATGCCCATGCTGACGTCGGCGAAGCCCTGGTACTGGGCAATCAACCCGCCGGAGAGTGCCACCAGGCCGTTGGAGAGGGAGAGTCCGAGGATTTTCTGGGCGTCGGTGGAGACGCCGAAGGAGCGGATCATCTCGGAGTTGTCGCCGGTGGCGCGCATCGCGAGACCAAGATCCGTGTGCAGGAACCAGATGATGATGGCGAGAACCACGATCGCAACCGGCGCCAGCACGCCCGGGCCCATCCACGAGTTGGTGCCCATCTGGCCCGAGGCGCGCAGCGCGGAGAACAGCGTATCCTCGCGCAGCAGCGACAGATTCGCCCCGCCCATGATGCGCAGATTGATCGAGTAGAGGCCGATCTGGGTGAGGATTCCCGCGAGTAGGCCGTCGATATTCGCTTTCGTATGGAGCACGCCGGTAATTGCGCCCGCCATCATTCCGGACACGAACGCGGCCGCGGTGGCCACGATCGGGTCGTACCCGTTGATGATGGCGACGGCGACGACGGCGGCACCCGTCGTGAAACTGCCATCAACCGTCAAGTCGGCGAATTCCAGGATTCTGAACGTGAGGTAGACGCCCAACGCCATGATTGCGTAGAGCAACCCCAGTTCGACGGCGGTAACCATACGGGCTCCTTCTTATCAGGACGAAAAATCGACGGCTGCTGCTCCGGGCAACGAGCTACTTCGTGGTGGTCTCGGGGGTGGCGCGGTCGAGGACAGCCTGCGGAAGAGTTACGCCCATGCGCTCGGCGGCACCGAGGTTGACGTAAACGAGCAGGTCCTGCTGGGTCTCCACGGGCATGGCGGCCGGGTCCTCGCCGTCCTTGAGGATGCGGACGGCCATCTCGCCAGTCTGGTATCCGAGATCGTAGTAGGAGATGCCGTAGGTGGCCAGGCCGCCCTTGGCGACGGAATCGCCCTCGGCCGGGTAGACCGGGACCTTCTTGGACTCGCCGACCTGGAGGACCGAGTCGAGAGCGGAGATGACGGTGTTGTCCGTGGGAACGTAGATGGCGTCAACGTCGAGCGAATTCGCGGCCTGCTGCACCTCGGAGGTGTTGGTGACGGTCGCTTCCTTGACCTCGATATTCAGCTTGGCGGCGGCCTCCTTCACCCACTCCACCTGGACCTTCGAGTTGGCCTCGCCGGAGTTGTAGATGACGCCGACGGTCTTGACGTCGGGGTTGATCTCCTTGACGAGTTCGATCTGCTCCTTCACCGGGTTGGCGTCCGAAGTGCCGGTGATGTTGGCGCCAGGGGCTTCGAGGGAATCGACGAGGCCCGAACCCGCGGGATCCGTGACGGCGGTGAAGAGAATCGGAACATCCTTGACGGTCTGGGCCAAGCCCTGCGCCATCGGGGTGGCCACGCCGAGCACCAGATCGTAATCACCCGAGGCGATCGAACCAGCGATCGAGGCAACGACGGTCTGGTCGTTGTTCGCGTTCTGATCGTTGTAGGTGACGTCGAGGCCGGCGTCCTTGATCGCGGCCTTGAAGCCTTCGATCGAAGCATCGAGCGAGGGGTGCGTGACGATCTGGGTGACGGCGATGTTGAACGAATCGGAGTTCGCGCCCGAGGAGGCGGCGTCCGAGCCCGTCGAGGAGTCGGAGTCTGAGCCGCAAGCGGTCAGCGAGAGCGCGGCGGCGGCCGCCAGAGCAAGTAGTGATCGGGTCCTCTTCATTGAGAAGTCCTTCCGTTGAGTCCGGGTGGAAGTTGTGTCCGAAGCCGATTCTATACGCCTCCCACGCGTCCTCCATGTTCCGGACGTCCTCTACTCCTTATTCCACCGTTCCCGCATTCATCCAGCTCGCGTCTCTCCAGACATTCTGGAGATCCTCTACGCATCTTGGCGACCCCATATGCATCCCAGATTCACAGGTCCCAGACGGGATATTCGGGTTCGCAGCTCTTCAACTGCCGTACCCTTCTTACCCTTCCGGCTCGTAACGCAGGATGTCGCCGGGAGTGCAGTCCAGCTCGCGGCAGAGTGCCTCCAGCGTGGAGAAGCGGATCGCCTTCGCGCGCCCATTCTTCAGCACGGAGATGTTCACGGGCGTGATACCCACACGCTCGGCCAGTTCGGCGACGCCCATTTTGCGCCGCGCGAGCATGACGTCGAGGTCAATAACAATCGGCATCAGATCACCCCAAGAGAATCAGCGCTTCTTCTTGCCATCCCGGTAACGCTGAAGAATCGGATCAATATAGGACCAGACCAGCTTGTTGAAGTTCCACCAGAACACGCCCGCGCCGGGCAGCGCAAAAAGAATGACGTTATACGACGACGGCGTCAGGACAATCGCGAGGTACACCAACAGAATGCCCACAACAATGCCGAGTACGTAGGATCCGCGAGAGTGGGGGTCGTAATTCATCTATGTCCTCCTTATGAAGTATCGAGACATCGTTCCAGTTTCTCGATACTTCTTTGTCCTCCTTGTCAAAGAAGGCCCGAAACCATTGGTTCCGGGCCTTCCGTCTGAGCCACCTGAGAGAATCGAACTCTCGACCTATTCATTACGAACTAATTCAGACGTTCGCATGGATGCTCATAAACCTGGCCCAGGCTACCAACTCTACTTGTTTTGGACAATTGCCAGCAATTACGGCAATTACGGCAACTTTTGAGACGGTCACACCGCCCAACCAGACGGGCACGGTAGCGCTCCAAGAGTTGAGTAATGAGCAAATCATTACCAACATCAGCCCTTCTCTCGTCTTGGGAAACCGCGATGCGCGCCCAGGCACTCAGCCCTCGAACGATCGAGGACCGGCTCCGCCTCGTGGCCACGATCGCGAGAGAACTGGAGACAGCACCCGAGAAGCTGACAGCCGAGCAAATCACCGAATGGCTCGCGGGCAAGCACACAGCAATCACCAAGTGGACCTACTTCACTCACCTGCGGGCATTCTTCCGATGGCTGGAAATGACCGAGCAGATCACGAAGAACCCCACGCGCCAGATCCAACCGCCCCGCAGGCCAAAGTACCTGCCCAGGCCGGTTCCCGAGGTCCACATCCGCACCGTTCTCGCTGGGCCACTACGGCCACAGACCAGGCGAATGATCCTCCTGGCCACCTACGCCGGCCTTCGACAGTCAGAAATCGCCAAGATCCACGGGAACGACTATGACCCCTCCACAGGCATCCTCACGGTCAAAGGCAAAGGGGGCCATGTTGCCACGATCCCCTTACATTCCTCCCTTCAAGCCGAACTCATCAACATGCCGCGCCGTTCCTGGTGGTTCCCCGGCAGTCACGGGAACGACCACATGCTCAGCCGATCGGTTGGCGCAGCCATCCAACGGGCATTCCGGCGCCACGGCATCATCATCCAAGCCCACCAGCTCCGCCACTCTTTCGGTACAAGCCTCATCGAGGCCGACGTGAATCTCCGCGTGGCCCAGGAGCTCATGCGTCACCAGTCCATCCAATCCACCGCCCTCTACACCCGGATCTCCACCGTCCAGAAACAGTCAGCCGTGAACCGGCTCGACATCCCCAACGAATCCTAGAAAGGACCGATCATGGAAACCCCCTACGAGACCTGGTGCGAAGCCCGCAGCAAGGCACAGAAATCACTACAACTCCCCTCCGAAACATACAGAACCATCGTCCACGTTGACCTTTTGGTGGGCCAGTGCCATCTCCTTGACCCGGAGCTCGACGACGTCGCCGTGGACAACGCCCTAGCTATCCTCGACCACCTCACAACCCGGTCTTCCAAGCAGCAGGTGATCACTGAAGCTCTTCAGCTCGACGAACTCGCCGTCGACGCCATCGTCCGCACACTCGGCACCGACACCATCGTGGCCGAGAAACGAGCCGGATATGACGGTGCTTACTGGGAGGCCATCGGCTCCTGGGGCGCACTACCTCCCGAGGACCTGCTTCCGTGCGTCGTGATCTGGCGACCATAGCAAGCCCCACACCATCCTAACCGATTGTGCCGGCGCTGCGAGCTCCACCTGGTGTATGACATGCCTGCTCACCCATGACCAGCCGAAACAATTTCAGCCCAGATGCTTCCATCAGGAAGCACAACGCTCACTGTATCAATCACCAAACTAAGGAAACGCAATGCTTGTGACCGCGATAGCGAACCAGAAGGGCGGCGTCGGCAAAACATCCCTCGCTGTTGAACTCGCCTACCAACTCTCGATCGAGCAGCGCTGCCTGCTGGTCGACCTCGACCCGCAGGCATCGGCCAGCAACATCCTGGGCATCGACCAGGAACCAGAAGCACACACCGTGTTCGACCTTCTCGGCGACGCTCCCCGGCGGGCCCAGATCCTTCACACGATCCGCCAGGCAGGACCAGCCTGGGGCAATCTCTCATGCCTGCCAGCCGAGCGGGCCCTCGCCGACGTCGAACAAGACTCGGGCATCGGGCGAGAGATGAAGCTCAAGCAGATCCTCGAGGAAATCCGCGACGATTACGAAGTCGTCATCATCGACTGCCCACCCTCATTGGGGGTCCTCACAGCCAACGCCCTCGTGGCGGCGGACCAAGTCCTGATCGTGTCAGAGCCACGCATCGAATCCGCGCAGGCGATCGGAGAAATCCTCGCCACCATCGCCAACGTCAAGGCCTACTACAACAGCGGTCTCCAAGTCGCGGGAATCGTCATCAATCGCTTCCTCCGAGGCCGACGAGACCAGGCCAGGTGGGTCGATCAAGTCCGCGAGATTTACCAAGGCATGGTCCTTGAAGTCATCATTCCTGACCGGGAGGCCATCGCCCGAGCCGCCTCCGACTCGGTACCTGCAGCGACCATCGCCAGTAACAGCGAGCTCGAGCAATGCCTGCGCGACCTCGCCCACGCAATCACCAGAAAGGACCGATCATGACACGCGCCCTACGTGTTCCCACCGGCGCCATTGAAGGCGCCACCCAACCAGCGAAAAGGGTCAGCCAGGACCCTCTCATTGCCGGAATTGCCAGCAATGCCGTAAATGCCAGCAATTACGGCAATTACGGTAAAGCCGTCGTGCTGAAGAAACTCACGATCAGGCTCGACGAGGAACTGCTCGGCCGAATCCGTGCCGCTTTCCTCGCTGACCTCGCCTCCGGAAGTGGTCTCACCACCATCTCCGATTGGGCCAGCCACCACCTGGAGGCCGCTGTCATTGCCTCCGAAGAACAGACCAATGGTGGCAAGCCCCGCCAACCCCTGGACGTCGGAACCGTCCCCCGGGGACCCCGCGGTTAACCACACGCAACCCGAAAGAAGAAAGAACCATGAAGCACATCAAACTCGCCAGAGCGAGCGCCATAGGTGCTCTGCTCATCGCTGGACTTGCCGTGTGCACGGTGGCTCCCGAGTCAGAGGCAACACGCACAGCAGCGACGTCCTCTACTTCGGCTCCCGCGCTCGTGCAAGGGGGAATCGCCATCACCCCGGTAGCTGACGTACACCCAGCCACACAGGTTGAAAAGGACCCCCAGGGGAAACGCGAAGTGGTTGACCACGGCAGGGTGGCGAACGCCACCTGGTTCGTGTTCTCAACTGCCGTGATCGTTGCGATTGTCCGGGGCGGTGTTGGCCTAATGAACCAGTGGGATCTGCGCCGCAGACCCCGCGGTTAACCACACGCAACCAGAAAGAAGAAAGAACCATGTCTCTCGATACCGCCATCCTTCTCACAAGCACCGTCTTCACATTCGGCATTGTCTTTTTCGTCTTCATGGTCGCAATGGCCCTCAGAAAAGGGGACCCGTACGACTCCACTCGGGCCGTCGTTGGAATCATCTTCTCCGTTGAAGTCAGCCTCCTCATCTCCACAGTTCGTTTGTGGCTCGTCGGGCTTGCTCAAGGGGTCGCAACGGCCGGGAGCTGGATTATAGAGCGCTCATCCGTTGTCCAATTCCTGCTCGTGATCCTCGCCGTCATTCTCGTCATTGGCGTATTCGCGCTTATTCGGGGGATCAATTTCGCGATTGCGCAGACGATCGTCAACCTTCTTTTCAGGGCCAACAAGCGACCACGAGAAGAATCCTCGACCCCATCGGCTCCCCAGAAGGAGATCCGCAATGGCAACGAATGAGTCACTCGCACCAGTCCACTACGAATTGGAGTGCGCCTACAACCTCAACACCTCATGGCCTCCAATCCGTGATAAGGCAACGAATCTCATAGTCTCCGGAGTGGAACTCTGGGTCCGCTTCGGAGGCATCTTCGAAGCCCTGGCACCAGGCAAACACCTGGCGGCTATCCATCCCATCGATCCTGTTCACAACCCCGTCAACTATGCCCGCGCCGAACGTATCTCAGGACTCTTGACGATCTTCTGGGAGCCGGGCACTGGTTTCACCTTTACCGCCGATGACCGGCTCACTGACGGCTTCCTTGTTGCCAGTTATTCACTCTCTGCTAAGCCGAAACGTGGAGGTATCTTCACGAGCCTCCATGTCTCTCAGGACGAGGTTGAGCGGATTATGAACGCTCATGCCACTCACTTTCTCCTTGACAAGCCGCGTCGACAGCTAACGGTCAGCTCCTCCTACATGAGGCGAGTGACATCATGGACATGAGGGACAAGAACGAAGAAACTTCCCGCCGCCAATGGG
Organism: Ancrocorticia sp.; assembly: GCA_047602305.1. Lineage (GTDB taxonomy): Bacteria > Actinomycetota > Actinomycetes > Actinomycetales > Actinomycetaceae > Ancrocorticia. The sequence goes on along the minus strand of JASGHO010000001.1, from coordinate 2,760,329 downwards.
CTCAACGCATCGAGTACCTCCTTGCTCATGCAAAGACCTGTCCAGATCCCAAGGAAACACAGGAGTATCTGGACTGGGCCAATGAGATCATGACTCAACAAGGGTTTACCCGCAGCAACATTGATATGGATGCCGTGCTGGTGGCCAAGAACAAGATCCTCGCCAACCGCTACCACTCACAAGATCGCATCTCGCGGCTGGAACAGTCTCTCTTGCAATGGAAACAGCTCACGCTCAGCACTGGGCTTATCTTGCTCGTCGTTGCATTCGCTATGCTCTGGTGTCTCTGACACACGTATTTCACGCTTCTCTAGTGTGCGGACGACGTCGATGCCCCAATAGCTACCTGAGTGTTCGAGCTATGGTGGCGCGAGAGACGTGGAATACGCGAGCCAGGGCTGAGACTGACTGACCAGATGCGTGAAGGTTGCGCACTGTTGCAACTTGCTCAGCCGTGAGAGCGTGGGGCCTGCCCAGGCGGGCCCCACGCTCACGCGCGGCCGCTAGGCCCTCACGGGTGCGGACCCGCGTTATCTCACGCTCATACTCTGCAAACGAGGCACTGATGTGGAACAACAGTCGCCCCGCCGGTGTGGTGGTATCAATGTTCTCGGTGAGGGACTGGAACTCGATACCTTCCACGCCCAGGGCCTGGATCGTCTCGACCAGGTCCGCTAACGAGCGGCCCAACCGATCGAGGCGGACGACGATCAAAACATCGCCAGCGCGGAGCGTCTGCCGGCATTCCTGCCAGGCCGGCCGATCGAGGTCCTTTCCCGAGGCGTGATCGACAAAGATCTGGTCGACGCCAGCGGCGCGCAGCGCCAGGCGTTGAGCCGACTCGTTCTGATCCTCGGTCGAGACGCGCGCATACCCAATCCTCATGGACACAAGCTATCAGCCGAGTTTCACCCCGCCGGGAGTTATGGGCAGGGTTTTTGACACGGCGTGTCACGGCGCGTCGCGACGACGACAGGAGGTGGGCGAAACCGATCCCTTTTGACCACCTCACAACAACCCTGAAAAGCTGTCGGAGGCTGGCCTTACACTCGCCACTATGGACGGTGATGTGACCCTCACGCTTACGAAGAGCGAGGCGTATGCCCTGGAGATCGCGCTCAATCTCGCGTTTGAGTTCGTGATGAACCCGGCATACGACATCGACGACGTCAAAATGCGTTCAGGCAATGTCGCCTGGAAGCAGCAGGATCTGCCAGGCCAATACATGGGCCAGCGACTCCTCAAGAGCGGGCTCCCGCCCGTCATGCGGAAGCTCAAAGCCGCCACCGAGCCCCAGCTCTAGCGACGCCAAAACCGCAACCTAATCAGCCAACTTCGACGCACCTCAGAGGCTTCTTCTTTCAGTTTCTTCCCCTGAAGGACTTCGAGCCGTCGCACAGCCGTGCGCTCCCTTTGCGCCAGGAACCAGAGCGTCACCCCATAGAACGGAAGCAGAGACGCCAGAAGCACCGACACTGTCGCCGCCCAGCTAGGGATCACAGGGTAAAAGGCAGATATTTCGCAAATGAAAGCCGTTGTCATGCCTGTTCAGTGTGCGGAGCTGATCATGGCGTGCTGGCGGTGAAGGCCCACCACCGCGCCGACGGCGCCGCACACGCCATGTATTGCCGTAATTGCTGGCAATTGCGGCAATTACAGCCCTGGGCTGAGGGCGCGTGGTTACTGGATTGCCGGTAAGCTCTGTGGTGGCCCTTCGCGGCACACCCCCACGCACACTGCTCTGTAACAGCCGTGGAGGGATGTACCGAGGAAGGGGGTGAAAACCAATGGGCAAGAAGAAGTCTCGCAAGAGACGGAAGCTAACGGGGCAAAAGTCCCGGATGACGGGTGAGCAAAAGGCCCGGATCTGGTGCGCAGTAGTCACAAACCTCGCACCGATAATCCGGGCCCTTGCTGCTCTGTTAGTCGTCCTCATCCTTATCGGATAAGGACCCTCAGAGGTAAACCACCGAGGGAGCCAGTCAGTACCACCTGTCTGGCTCCCTTCTATTATGCCACCAACCCCGTCACCTGGTGCAAGTGCTCGTGACTTATCCCCGGATGAGCATGTGGACCAGGCCCATGACGGTAAACGATATAACGCCCACCACGATGATCCAGACGAGGCGCACAAACAGCTTGAGGGCCAGCCATACGAAGAGCGCGACAATGCGCAGCGCTGCCCAGAGCACGATGCCGATTCCTCGAAGCACACTCATGATCTTCCCCCTTTTTCCTTGGCTCTCCTCACCCTATCCCTCGCCTCCGACACGTTTTGGTGCTTCGTCTCGAATTGGTGGGCGGCGCGGGGCCTGCGGGCAGGTTAGACTGGTAGTGCTGACAATCTCGACGTAAGCGACGCCTAGCGCGCTGTCTCGTCTGACATACCAATGATTGAGAGCACGAGCTTTTCTCCTCCAGCGCGCTGACGGTTCTGTGAAGCACGCTGGATCAATGGAGAAAGTAGGGAGACGCACCATCGCTCCCACAGCCCGGTGCGTCTCCCTCACTCCGCCCCAAGTACGTGAAGCCCGGTCCGGTGGCCATGACCGAGCATGTTGTGGCCATGCGAGGTCCTTCCTGGTGTGCATGAGGATGAAGCCTGCCAGCACTCACTCGCCCGTCAAGGCCCGCCACCCTGATCAACCCCACACCCTACGGGCGATGCGCTTGATCACCGCGGCTTTCCCCCTTGACAGGCTCCTTTTCCGTGCCGGCCGAGACGGCCTCATCAAGCACCCCAGAAAGGACATCTCATGTACGTCTACACCACCTCCAGCTGTATCCAGTGCAAGGCGACCAAGCGCAAGCTTGACCAGCACAAGTTCTTTTACATCGAGATCCCGGTTACTGAGGAGATCGCGGCCGAGCTCAAGTCCCAAGGCTTCACCGGTCTCCCGGTCGTCAAGACCGGCACTGACGCCTGGCAGGGATTCCGCCCCGACAAGATCAAAGGCTTGGTCGACCAGCTCATCCAGACCTATCAGGAGTCCTGCGCATCGATAGCAAAGTAGTCGGGAGGCCCCGCCGAAAGGTGGGGCCTTTCCTATGCCTGATGGTGTGGCGCCGGGGCGTTGAGCCCCGACACCGCATGGTGACACAGTCACGTGGTGCGCCCTGGAGGGCGCCGCTTCTTTCGTGGTGGATGTCCCTTCCTGACACCCGATTGTCGCCCCTGCTCGCTGCGCGCAAGCCCCACCAGGTGGGGCCGTTCATCTGACTGCTGGCCCTGATCCGGATCACCACGCAAGCGTGGCACGAAGGAGCTTCGCTCTGATCCGGATCACCGCGCAGTCCTTCTTCACGCCCTTCGGGTTGACGCTCCACTCGGCACGGGGCTTGGAATCGGCTCCATGTCAGGAAGGGAGCTCCACAAGCCCCGCCCACTTCTTCCAAGGAGGACCCCATGTCCAGTTTCATCGTCGATGCCGAACATATCCACGTTCTTGTTGAGGCCGCGACCGGGCCAATGACCTACGGTCTGGGCCCGCTACTGCTCGACAAGCCCGGCTTCTACAGCCTCACCCCGGACCAGGACATGCGCACCAAAATCGGGCAGATGCTTCTCGATGAGAACGTCGCTGCGGTCAACATGACCCGCGAGGACGAAGTCCTGCTGGCCTACACCTACCAGCCGCCACTGTGCCGATGGAGCCCACTGGAGATCCTCAAAGCTGTTGACTGCTTTGTCTATCAGGCGTGTGAATCTCTCGAATGGGATGAGTCAATCGCCAAGGAATTCTGCAACAAGCTCCGCGCTTTGTGCATCCAGTCCCTCCCGGGATATGACGAAGCACCATGGTACATCGACAGGGAAACCGTGCCCCACCGCGTGAGCTAACACAATCAGTGCCCCGGCCAGTTGGTCGGGGCACTTGCGTGTTCGGGCCTCACAACGCGAGGCCCGAACCAGTCGGAGTGTGTACGGGCATTGAGCCCTTCACACTCCGATATAGGGGGTAGTCGCGCGCCCTACCCCCTACACCCCCGACGCACCACACCAGCCCAGGGCCAGCACGATCGAGGCCAGAAACCCGTGAAGAATACACACAAACTCGCCAGGTTCCTTCTCACGTAAGAGACCCACGTCGAGGATCAGTTTGGACGCCACCCCGTCTGTGGCGTCTCGCGCGGCCTCGCCGCTCACGACGCACCACGACTACACCACCACACCGAGAACGAGCATGTTTCCCGCTGTTTCGACAGCTTCCGGAGTGCTAAGAAAGAACACGAACCCGATCAGCTCTGCGACCAGGAGAGCAAGAAAAAGAACGACTACCACCTGGCAAAGACCAACCACGAGCCGCAGAACTCGCATCCCGTCCGGCAACGACACCGCCTGAGATAACTCATTGCCACCCCATGCAAAAAAGCCCGCAAGCAGGCAGTAACCAGCAATCTTCAGAATGAATGTTGGCCCGTATGGCTCTCCCATATCAATGCGATCAATGAGATATTGCGCCAGCAGACTGACAAGCCCAACGCCAAGAAGAAGGACCCCGCCAGACAATAATGGGCGCGTCAAACGCACATACCAGGGCTTCAACAAGTTCACGGAGCTGTCAACTAAACGCGAGCGAAGACGCCACAAGCGCTCCAACTCTTTCTCAGAATCACTCCGTGCTTCATCCGGCTTGAATTCCACTTCCTCCACCTTGAGCGCCAACTCGTCACGAGTTCCTGAGAAACTTTCCTTCAGTTCTTGATCAAGTTCACGGACCTGAGACTGAAACTCTGCCGCCCGTTTCACTGCCCCATACCGCTGCGACCAGATCGCCATCACCGTCGTTATCACAGCGATAGCAAACGTTCCAGTACTAAAAACCTCGCCCACGCCGCCCCTTACCGTCCATGCCCTGCACCGCATCTACAGTACGCAATCGGAGGCATTCACGCCCCGAAAAAGAGTGAAGCCCTGCCCAACATCTCACAGGGCAGGACCTCACTCTCGGCTCACTTTTTTACTGGCTTCGGGGACTCTTTCGAGGTCTCCTCGATACCTGAAAGACCCGCTGTAACCTCCGCAGTGTCCACGGTTTGCGCACCAACTTCGAGAGCCCACTCGTCTCGCCTGATGCGCAGAATCCGACGATTAATATTCTGCGCGCCAAGAAGCTCAACAACCTTCAGAGACGACATGCCGACCTCTTCGAGCTTGCTTCGCTCGTCCAACACGTCACCAATCAGCGCGTCAATCTTCGCCAAAAGGGACGCGATCTTATCGAGCCCTTCCGCTTTGATTCGCAATGCTTCCCGCTCCTCAGCGAGAGCAACATCCGAAATCCTGGCCCGACGCGGTTTATTCTCAGCCATCACATGACCTCTTATTCATCACCCAAAGGCGACGATTCTCAACCCCAATCCTAACCCATCACCCGCGCACTTCTCACGCCAACCCGTGCACATTCCACAAACAAAATCGACGATTTTCCCCACGGAAGTTGACACACTCCCAGCCCACTTTCCTCCCGGCCGTGCGCGCGAACAGCGCGCACAACGTGCCGCTCGACGGCACGCCACCGCGCCACCTAGTGGCGCAAAAAAAGGAACGCGCACCCCGGGGTGCGCGTCAATTCTCCACCGCGAACTACGGCCCCAACATCTAGGCCTTAAGTCCTAGGTGAGTAGTTTAGCGAGCATAGCAAATGTACGTACACAACGTACATTTTCTTCCGCTCGTGCGGTATCATGGGAGGACCCAAACCCTTTAGGAGGCGCGTGCCGTGGAACAACGACCCGTGCCGAATCGGCGGCGCAAGATCCGTCGAGAGATCAATTTCTCTGAAGAGGAAATGGTACTGATAGCGCGCCGGATGCGTGCAACTGGGCAGACTAACTTCTCGACGTTTGCCCGCGAGCTTCTCACACAAGCTCCGCTAACTATCTCTTATCGGCCAGCCATTGCCGACGAGATCAACCGCCAGCTCGGACCCATCGGCAACAACATCAACCAGCTCGCCAAGAAGGCGAACACCGATAACGTTGCCACCTTCGAGCAGATCATGGCTGTCCAGCGGATGCTGTCAGAAGTTCGCGCAATTGTTGCACGCGAACTCGGGAGCGATCATGGCAGTAGTGAAGATAGGACAGATCCGGACCAGCCTTAACAAGGCCATCGGATACATCTGTCAAGCCGAAAAAACTCAGGGCGGTTTGCAGATCTCCACGAACTGCACCCCCACCCCGTGGGACCCGGACTCCATCACCCAGATGTTTCTTTCCACGCAACGCCGCGCGGAACAAGCCAAAGGCGTCGGTCGACCCGGAACGATCCTGGCCTACCACGTTATCCAGTCATTCAAGCCGGGTGAAGTTCACCAAGATAAAGCACACGACATCGGATTCGAGTTCGCACAGAAACTCACCGGCAACGACTACGACTTCGTCGTCGCCACCCACGTGGACCGTGGACACATCCACAACCACATCATGTTCAACTCGGTCAACTACAAGACCTTGAAGCGCTACCGCTGCCCGCGCCAACGTCTCTACGAGATGCGGAACCTTTCCGACGATCTCTGCCGGGCACACAACCTCTCCGTCATTGAGGAACCTTCACGTTCCTCCATGCAGATCGGGGAAGTCTACGCCAGGGCCCGTGGCGCCTCCACCAAACAAACCATCGCTGCCAAGATCGATGAAGCCATCCGCACCTCCTTCTCGTGGGAGGCCATGGCGGCCAGCCTGGGCGAGATGGGAATCGAGGTCAGCCTCAAAGGCAACAGTGTTCTCTTTCGTGATCCCGCCACCATGGTCCGTCCCATGCGTGGCAAAAAGCTCGGCTACCCCTACACTGAGGCCGCGATCATGGCACGTCTCGGGCGTCAAACCATGTGTGAGGTCGTCGTCCAAAAGAAGATGGTGACGATGATTGACGAGGATCGGGCACGCCTGCGAGTACCCGGCAAGCGTGGCCACTCCATCGTCATCCCGCGCCACCGTCTCAACGACCACGGCGCCACCTGGCATCTCTTCCTACCTGAAACCACCGAACTCACCATGGTCAACTCGCGCGGCCTCATCGCAGCCGAATTTACTGCCCCTGCCCTCTACGACTACTTTTCCCGGCCCGATATTTTGCGTGACATCACGCTCGCTCCTGAGACCACCAGGCGTGGCAAGAGCGCCGCCCAGGAACGCTACTTCAAGCGCGTGGACGCTGCCGTCGAAGCACTCCACGACGAGGCCGACGTCGTCAACATGCTCGCCACATACGCAGCCCTGGCCCCTGAACAACAAACCGGCTACCTGGCCGAGCTACGCGCCAAGATCACCGAGAAAACCCAGGCCATCAACCAGGACGTCCTGGCTCGCCAGAACCTCTTGGACCACGACGGCGCCGACATCGACAAGATCGATGCCGCCATCACCCGCCAAGGTCGCGACCTGCGCAACCTGCAAGCCGTCCACAACAAAATCACCAAAGACCACAACCACAAATCGAAAGGATCACGATGAGCGTTATCGGCGGAGAACAACTCTCCGAACAAATCATCATCTCCACGACGAAAGCCGCAACTGAGATTACCGCGGCCCTTACCCGGGGCAGTGAAGCAATGATCAAACAGGTCGCGAAAATAGCAGGCGCCGCTCTCCACAAAGTTGATCGTCGCAAGGAAGGCAAGATGACCATCAAAAACCTGCAACGAGTCTCTGGCGGCGATCTGCATTCCCAATCAATTAGCCCCGAGCTCTACCACACCCTGATCAAAGACTTAAAGAAACGTGGTGTGGACTTCTCCATCGAAAAAGGCAAAGACTCCCTCACCTACGTTCACTTCAAAGGCGCCGACGTCGACACAGTTCGCCACGCCCTCAAACAGGTGGAGGCCAAGCTAGGCCTCACACCACCGAAAACCACTAACCACGAACCAGGACAGCCAAGCCAAGGATCTCCCGATCAGAAGAATCCCACAAAAGCAGCCCCACAAGATGCGCCACCTAAGCAAACTCCGGCGTACTACCGCAACGTCGCCCTGACCGGCAAGCCGCAAACCCGAAAAGAACTCACCCAGACCATCCAGCAACGGGCCCGAACCATCAAGAAGACCCAGACCCGAACCCCTAAGCGTACCCGCGCCCATGGCGCCAGGTAATGAAAGGACTGATGAAAGATGAAAGACAACGATCCACGCCAAACAGAGTACGAGTACTACAAAGACTCGCCAGCAAAGGCAGAGGAACGATTTGCCGCACTGGAATCCGCGATGGCCACCGAAGGACCCTTTGACCGAGCCCACGACATCGACAACCGGCTCACTCAGATCTTTACGGTCACTGATACGCAGGGCAACCGCATCGCGGAGACCGATATCTACCAAGCTGAGGTCTCCCGCAGCTATGAGGTGTCGTCGGATAAGATGACAGTTCTCGGCCAGCCAGACCCTTTTGGTGAGGATCTCTCTCTCGACGAGATCAAGGTGCGCATGGCCTCAGACCTGGCGGCGATCGAATCCTCAGATTCGCTCATCACCAACCTCAAAGAAGCTCTCGGAGAACCAGGCAATGTCGACACTGTCGGCTGGCACTCAGGCCAAGGCAGCTTCACCGTCGCGGCCGTCAATTGGACGACGGATCATTATGTCATGGCTGAAACCGTCGGTGGCGAGCCAACCCGATACGGGTTCGGGCTGAACAACCAAGAAGAACTCTCTGGCCCGAACCGGCCAGTTCCTGAATTCGCATCATTGGCTGAAGCACGCGAGCACTTCGTCGAAGCTATCAACCGTGCAACAGTTCGCTTTGAAGGTCCAGTCGAGGCCTGGAATCAACCAGTAGTCCACGCGCTCGATGACATCGAGGCATCAATCCCCTCGTACATTGAATGGGATACGTTCCGTTTCGTTGGGAAAGGAATGGACATGGAGAGGGTCTACATCGTCGCATACCCAGAAAACGAGGAATTGCCTGGCATACAATTCAAAGTCGGTCCTCACGGATTCTCGGTTACGCAAGGACAACAATCGACTCCCCTGACTTCCAGTGACATTGCTGAACAGCTCAGCATCACAGAAGACCAGGCCACATTGATTCAGCAACGTCTCGAACCTGCTCTGGCCGAGTCGTTGCAGGTGTGGAATTTCGAACACCAGAAGGCGCGGGGCAAGGTAGACAAAACCGTGGCCTACGAGACTGACTCCGCGATCGACCCCGACGGCGAAGTGGTGGGTGCGGGTGATGACGAGAATCTGGCCAGTTCCCTGAAAGAATCGGATTACATACGCCCGCGCGGTCAAGCGGCCCGCACACAAACTCAGGCCCGGTCCACGAGGACTTCTGAGCGAGCGAAAGACTCCAAACCTCAAAGTCGGGGGGATTTGCGCCAAAAGATTGCTGATCGTCTTCAAGCGCTCAGGGGCAAGAAGTCCTCCACACAGCCCACCCGCAACCAGCGCCGTGGCCATGACGCTCGATAGGAGAGACACAACATGAACGATACGGTTGATCGTATTGCATTGTGGGGGACCGTGAATGCGGCACCCATGGTCCTCCAGGAGCTCGTCATGTTCGAGCTGAAGGTTGAAGACCCCGACCCGTATCTCGTGACCGTGAGAGCTACTGGTGAACTCGCTGTGTGGCTCACTGAGGAGCCTCTCATGTCCGGGCAACACGTGCTGGCCATGGGGACCTTCGAGCCCACGGGAGGCCCTACAGGCGGCTATCACGTGGTCTTGGAGCATCTCGGCCGAGATGGTTTCCCAGAGTGGAGTCAGGCATGACCGCCCGAATTCATGTGCTTTCGCGCTCCACACGGGACGAGTCTCTCGTCACCAGTCTCGAACGCCTCGGCACCGTTGAGCACCACACTATGACCGAACCAGACCCGTTCCTCCAGCGCATGGGCCTTCCCGACACAGACACCATCGTCTATTCCAGTCGCAACATCCTTCTTGCCTCCCAGTCCAGCCCCACAACGTTGATCACGGCTGTGGAAGAGCTTCACCGCACTTCTCTCCGCGACGTTGAGCAAGAAGCGCCCGATCAGCAGCCACCACAGCCCATCATCGAGCCGAGGCCTATCGGGCGCAGGAAACCCCAGACCAGACCCGACGTCGCAGCCGCGATCGAACACGTTCGCCAGGAACGACGCCGACTCAGTGAAGAACATCGATCCAGGGAAAGGATTCTCTCCAATGAAAGCTAAACGCATCTTCCTTGCCATTCTCGCCATCGTTGGCGTATGGGCAGGCAACCGGATCTCCTGGCAGGTCCGCACCGACCACGAGGCCGGCCTCGACCTGTCCCAGATTCTTGAGCGCGCCCTCAACGCACTGACTAACAACCCCTTCTCGTTTTCCTTTGACAAGACGGACCTGCTCGCCAGCCTTGGTGTCCTCCTCGTCGGCGGGTTCATTGCGCTCTACATGACGATCGGGAAAGGCACACGCCGTCCAGGCGAAGAATATGGTTCAGCCCGGTGGGGCAAACCATCCGACATCAAGCCGTTCACCAGCAAAAAGACGAATGAGAATCTCCTTTTCACTAAGACTGAACGTCTCGGTCTAGACGGGCGCGCGACACACCGGAACCTCAACGTGCTCGTCCTGGGAGGTTCCGGCTCGGGTAAATCCCGACGCTATGTCCTGCCCAACCTCGCCCAAACGAATCAATCGTTCATCATCACCGACCCGAAAGGTGAACTCCGTTCCATGGCCGGGGACATACTCAAGGACGCCGGATACAAGATTCGATGCTTGGATCTCGTGGACTTTGACAAGTCCAACCACTTTAACCCGCTTCGGTATATCCATTCCGAGCAGCCAGAAGTGGGGCTCAGCGTCCTGGTGGAAAACATCATGACGAACACCTCCTCCGCGAAGCAACAGACCTCTGGGGACTTCTGGGAGAAAGCAGAGCGTGCTCTCCTGACTGCGCTCACCTCCTACGTCTACTTCACTCAGGGAGCCAGTGGCACGTTGCTCGACGTCGTCGATCTCCTCGCTAAGATGGAGGCCTCCGAGGAGGATGAGACCCAGCTCAGTGAAGTCGATCAACTTTTCACAGCCGCAGTCTCACTGATTGCCGAATACGACGCCGACCCCGACGGCTGGGGAGCCGAAGCAATCGCCAGTATCGAGGGCCTCCGCTTCGCGTCCGCCGCTTACCGCACCTACACACAAGGCGCCGGAGAAACCAAGAAATCCGTCATTATTTCTCTCGGCGTCCGGCTCACACCGCTCACCATGTCCAACATGCGTCGCCTTCTCAGCCAAGACACCATGGACCTGGACATGGTAGGCCAAGAAAAGACCGCGCTCTTCCTCGTCCTTCCAGACACACACGGAGCATTCAACTTTCTCGCATCTATCTTCTACGAACAACTCTTCGAGACCAACCTGTACCTCGCCGATCACCGCGACGACAGGTTCCTTCCCGTCCCCATCCACGCCCTCATGGATGAGTTCGCAAACATCGGGAAAATCCCCGGGTTCGTCCAGAAGATTGCGGTCATGCGATCGCGCGGCATCTCCGTCTCCGTAATCCTCCAGAACCGCGCCCAGGGCAAAGCCCAATACAAGGACGAGTGGGAGAGCATCGAAGGTAACTGCGACAACATTCTCTTCCTGGGTGGCCAGGAACCATCCACCACAGCATGGTTGGCTAAGCTCTTGGGCAAGCAGACCATACAAAATCAAAACACCTCGGAGACACGCGGAAAGAACGGGTCCTGGAGCAAACAGAACCAGACCCTGGGCCGCGAACTCCTCACCCCGGACGAGATCGGCAAGCTCGACGACGAGCTGGCCATCTACCTCCTGCGGGGCGTGCCGCCCTTCCTCTCCCGCAAGCTCGATACTCCAACCACCGGGCACTTCACGTACGACCCGGACGCGGAAATCAACGAGATCCTCGACGGCCTCGACATCACGTGGGAGCCACTGCCCGATAACGCTGACCTCGTCGCTATCTAACACGAATGGGGAGGAAGCCTGAGCTTCCTCCCCATTCCTATGCCTTCTTCTTAGCCTTCTCCCATCAGTCTCTTCGCGAACTTTGAGGCCCCGAAGATCAAGACGAGGAAGAACACCGGGCCAAGAATCAGAGCATCGATATTGTTTGTGATCGTGGACAAAATATTGTCTCCATCCACACCACTCAGGTCCACCGTATCGACCTGGAAGAAAGAATAGATGGCCACAATGATCACAATGACAACACCTTGGACAAGAACCCCACCATATCCCCGCAGATAGCCAAACGTGATGCTCTTTGTCTCCTCATTGGCAATGAAGATCAGGGGAAGAGACACCGCAGCAGCCAGAATATAGAGCTCAGCAAACCTCACCAAGACAATCAGTTTGAGTGCGATATCGCCTACGATGCACAACAGCCAAGGGATGAACAGCACCATCATGAGGCCGGCCTGGTCAATCGTGGACATCCCATCGATCGCGGTCTTGACACTGTCAGGCAACCCCGCAGCGACCGCATCCTGACCCAACGCATCCACTTTCCCGGCCATCTCCTCGGCCGCTTCATTCATGCCTTCCAAGACGAGTGATGCGTTCTGAATGATTACCACAATCACAGCCGTTTTCGCTAGAGACAAGCACACCATCTGGAGGGCAGCCTCTCTCGCACCCTCAAACTTTGTGGTGATCCGAATGAGCTCCATCATGAGCATGATTCCCAAAATGCTCATGGCGACAGGCTTGATCGCAACTTCGTTCACTGTCTGTACGAAGTTGTACACGTCGGCGTTATAGCCAGCTACGGATTGTTTGAGACCGTCAGCCCCTGATGCAAAAGCGCTTCCCATGATTTGTTGAAGCATGGCCACAAGCAAATCTGTCATGATCAGGCCGCCAATCTCACAGCTTGAGGAAGCAGCTGCTGAGTATTCCTGTAATAGCTCAGATTCCGGATTCCCACGCCACCGGCCGGTATCGAGTCAATGAACTGGCCATTCCCCACGTAAATTCCGACGTGAGTGATGTTGTCGTAGGCCGGATCAACTTCCAGGTCCTGCCAGAACAAGATGTCCCCCGGACGCAAAGATTCCACTGTCGCGGGCACATACCGGCCGCCATACGACGCCGCGCCCCCATACATCGCATATTCACACTTGGACATCGATGGAGGATTCTGTGGTGCTTCCATCGGTAGCTCCACACCTGCACCATTCCTGAAGGCCAGGTAGACCATCCAACAGCAGTCAACTGATCCGTTGCCCTGGCCACGCCCGTAGGGCATCCCGATGATCGTTTGAGCCCACTGGACTGCCCCACTAGCGGCTCTGGAACCTGTACCTCCACGACCCGTTGCCGCGTACTTTGTCGCGGCAAGCGTGCGAATCTTCGGAACGTAGGCCTGTGTTTCAGGGTAAGGAGGAATACCACCGAAAAGCTGCACTGCACCCATCCCGGCGTTGTACCCAGCCAACGCGAGATCCACAACGTCACCAGAGGCTCTCCCCTGGGCTTTCAGAGTCGCCGCTGCGGCCACGTTTCCACACATCAGGTACGCCTGACTGATGATCGCGTCGTCCGGGTTGTAGATATCGGCTCGCCCATCACCATCACCATCACGGCCAGCTGTCGCCCAGGTTGCCGGCATGAACTGGGCAATCCCTTGAGCCCCAGCAGGAGATCCCGCGCGCTCATTCCAGTTGGATTCAGCCTCCACCTGGGCCGCGATGATCGACGAACTAATCTCTGGACAAATGGACCCCGCCCGAGTAACGATCGACCGGTACTTTGGCGGCACAGCATCACTGACCCCACCACTAGTCCACATCGCCTCAGCGCGCTCCGCTAACGCTGGATTACGTTTGATGACAAGATCCCCTGACGCCAGGAACGCCTGGACCTGCGACCGGGGAATCGTCTCCACATAGTAGTCAGCATTGCCATAGTTTTCCGTCACCAAGCCTGCCTCGGTGACATTCGCGACCATGGCCACGTGACCGGCCCAGTGAGTGTGCCCAAAGGTGCCAGGCTGAAACGAGACAACATCGCCGGGCCCTGCATCTTCCAGGCGAGTGATCTTTGTCCATCCAGGAAGATTCCCGGGCATCCCCCATTCTTTTCCATTGCCTCCATGAGGAGTGAGATCAGAATGCGTGTAAATCCAGTGGCCCGGACCCCCGCCCATATCCCGATTGACGCGCCAAAAGACGAAATCCGTGCAATTGCCGAAATAGTAATTCGTCTCCGGATTCGGAGTGTTGAACAGGTCTGTGGGGTTGCCCGTGACGTCACGAACTTGACTCGCCCACGGGTAGTCATCACCCATCGGAAATATTAACGATGTTGTTTCATCCTTGATGAAAAAGTTTGTCATCCATGAGGGAAGAAAGGACAAAATAGCAAGCAACACCACGAGCACGGCGGCCACAGCGAGCACCACACCACCACTGGCGACGCCCAGTTTCATCGCCACCGCACTCACCACGCGCCGCGACACCGCTTGAACGGTCTGCACGGCCCGGTTGGTGAACCGCCTCACTCCCCGGGCCTGATGACGACCAGACCGCGTAGTCACACGCTTCATCGGACGGGGAGCACCCGCCCGCGCGGCCGTGTTGATTCCCAGCCTCCCTAGCGTTCCCAGCTTCGCCGTCGTATCCTCGTCATCATCCTGGTTCGCGACTGCTCTCACGCCCTGCAGGACTCCACCCATCTGGCCATGGCGACGTTTCCCAGCGGTATACATCACCGCTGCTTCCTCACGATTCTGAACACCGGGAATCATTTGAGATCACCCTCGTTCATCAACGTCGGACCAACAATCGTGGCCAGATCAGCCGTGACTCTCTGTCCATCATTCGCGCCCCAGCAATACTGGGAGCCTTGTACAGTCGTCGCGCACGCCCCGAAACGAGACGACACCACTTTCGCAGGCGCCGCACCACCCGGGAGTTCAATCTTCCGGGCCTTGCTGGCCTTCTCCCCTTTCACTCCGGATCCCAACTGGCCAGAGTAGTCCGAGCCCCAACACCACAATTCATGGTTCGTCGTTGTCGCACAGGCATGAACATCACCCGCTGACAGTGAAGAGATTTCCTTTCCTTTCAACGCCGCCACCTCAGTGGGTCCAATCAAGGCAACATCCACGTCACCCGCTTGATGCCACGTGTTCTCCCCCCAACACGTCGCACCGGTCCCCGAGGAGACACACGCAAAGTCCTCACCCGCAGTGAGGAACATCGTCCCCGGGAAATCCACCAGGTGTTTTCCCGGCCCACCAGCCACACCCGTGCCGAGTTGACCGTGATTATTCTGCCCAGCGCAGGAAACCCCTGTCGCAGACGCTGAACACACGAAACCATCACCAGCCACATCACCCACAGGCGCAACCGCGGCACTGGCCGGGCTGCTTGGTGTAGCTGGGGCTTTTTCCGGCCCTGGGCTGTGGGAGTTCACGAGGTAAACTCCCACAAGGCCCGCCAGGATCAGGGCGCTGGCCACGCCCACCACGTATCGTGTCTTCACCAGTGGACGCCGGATGGGCAGGGGTGCCGGTTCATCCGGCTTGACCACACCCGATTCTTCTTCAGCCGAAAAGACTTCCGGAACCGGAGGTACAGGGGCCTGCCGTGGACCAAACCCCGTCTTCAAGCAATATGTGCACCACTCTTGCAACTCTGGCCAGGCATTCGGATGCCCAGCCAGCTCTGTGAGAAGACGCCGTCGCGACTTCTCATCTGTCAGGAGCGTTTCATCATTGGCAATGGTATGGAGATTCAATGGAGAAATTGTCTTGTCGATCATTACTGATCCTCAAACTTTGTGGAGAAAAGCTGGTAAAGATGAGAATTCGTATCCATCGTGTTATCGAAAGGAATCACGACTGATCCGAATTTAAGGAGTCCTCGCCCTGGAGATTGATTGGTGAAGTACCCACGTTGTTGGTGCGAGAGCCTGAATAGGCCCTCCAACGCTTGCGCGTCGTTAGCCTCCTGCTGCAACAAGAAAACACAGTCCGAATTCGAGAGCATCCGCCGTGCTTTCTCATTTCCGAGCATCCGCTCAATGTTCTGAGTCATGCCCGTCACGCCGCCGCCCCACTTGCGGATGCGCGCATAAATCGTCTCCAAATATGACGCCGCGAAAGCGTTGTCAAAAAGCATGTGAAACTCGTCAATGTACAACGCCGTGCGGACTCCTCGGGCACGATTTCTCGCGACCCGCCCCCACACGTCTTCGAGGACGACCATCATGCCAAAGGTCTGAAGGTCATCACCTAACTCTGAAATGTCATACACGGTGAACCGGTTCGACGTGTCAACATTGGTGGGCTGGGCAAAGCCGGCAGCCGACCCCGTCGCATACAATTCGAGTCCAGCCGCGATCTCCGCTGCCTCCACCTCCGGTTGTTCCCGAAGCGCCTCGTAAAGACTCTTCAGCGTCGGGGCTTCCGCAGCGTCGGACGCCATGTATTCCCGATACATCCGCAGCGTCACACGGTCGATGACTGATCGTTGCAGGGCCGTCAAGCCCTCCACGCCACCGAGAAGGACCTCGCACAAGGAACGCACGAACGCACACTTGTCGCGCACTGGGTCCCCGTCGGAGACCCGCAGTCCCTTCTCCAAAAACAGTGGATTGATGCAATCCTGAGACCCGGCCGAGATCTTTACTCTCGTCCCTCCAAGCTCTTCTACCAAAGGCGCATACTCATGCTCCGGATCGACGACAAGGACCTCATCGTTCGGGCGCTTCAGGTATGTTTGCACCATCTCACACTTGGCGAGCTGGGACTTGCCCGACCCCGACGTGCCCAAGATGAAACCATTCGAATTCATCCCAGTCCGACGGTCAGCAAAGATAGGATTCTTCGAGAGCGGATTAATCCCATAAAAGAATCCATCCGGCTGGAACAGCTCCTGCGTCGTGAAAGGCACCATGACCGCGATCTCCGATGTCGTCAACGCTCGCGATACTGGAAGATCGCAGGCACCCAAGGGAAGAAGCGCGTTCAACCCCTTCAACTGCATAAACCGCAGCTTCTCCAACGAACACGAGTGCCTCCCACACACCTGACGCACCTGCTTGACACGCTGCGCCAATTCTTCACGCGACGAGGCCGCCACACCCACCAGAATTCTGGTCGTGAACATCTTCTGATTCGACCCTTCCAACTGGGCCAACAATTCCTTCCCCTCGGCCAGAGAAGTTGTCAACTCATGAGGCATCACATCCTCATCGTCAAGCTTCTGCTTGACAGCCTTCTTGTGGGAATCGAGACGCTGCATATCCATGGCCGCGAGCTGCTTCTTGACCAGCTCGCGACCTTCCTCCTGATCCATCGGATCAAAATGCAGAGAAATCGTCAGGTCAATCGGAATCCCAGCAAGATCAGCCAAGACACGATCATTGACAAACGCGGGAAGATTCCGCAGAATCATCGTCTGGACATACCGATCCTTGCCCGCAGTCAACACCACGAAATCTGAGCTCTGCTTCGTGTCGATGGCCATCGGCGCCACGAAATCCTTCGTCGTGAGCCGCTGACCCAGCAGATCCCGATACTGGAACGTTGCCGGGGACCCAGGACGAAGCATCCGCTGCAACATGCGGACCCTATCCTCCCCCGACATCTCAGTCGCGCGGCATTCTCCCACATCTGCCAAGCCCGCAACATCCTCCGAAACAACCCGGGCAATCGTTGCCTTGGCCTCCTCCAGAGAATCCGCCTCAATCGTGAGCGTCAAAGACATCTCCGACTGAGTATTCTTCCTCCCGGACTCCAGACGCTGGGCAATCAGATCGTTGTACTCGCTCCGCGCGCGGTCATAACCATCCCCGCGCATCGGGAAGGAGACATCGTCAAGGATCTCCTCCTTCCCCCGCACCTCGTTATGAATCACGAACTGGAGATGTTGCCCTCCCAGATGCCCGTTCAAGAACTGCGCATACTGGCCCATCACTTGCTCCTGGATCACACCAGGAGCAAGCAGATAATCAATATCCGCCATCTTCAACGTCGCCGAATAGCGGCGACCTCCTAGCCAACACAACCCGGATTCAGCAAGAGCCTCATACCCGATCTGTGCCTGCGTTGACGTGGGCGGTCGAGCCACCTTAGTTCGTGACTTCGAAAGCGTTGACCGCTTCAACTTGACGCGAGGCATGTCTAGCCTCGGCAGAGTCATCGTGCTCATCATTCACTCCTTCCCCCTGGGACTCATCAAATGTGAACTGGCGTGTGCCCAGAAAATGGGACACCACATGCTTCGCGTACCGTTCAAAAGGCACGCCCAACGGGCGTGCGAATCCGAACGCCCCGAGTGGCATCGCAAGCACGAACACCACATACGAGCCAAGATCCGCATGCCCGTTGAACGAAAACGCCAAGTACACACCAATGAGGGCTGGCAAGCCGACCAACGCGAGGAAAAACTGCCGCCATGACATCCCCCAAATGACTTTCGCCTGATATCTGCGAACGTCTTTGTATACTTTGGCTTCGAAAGCCACCTCGGCCTCCTAGAACACGATCGTCGTAAAGAACGCGCCAGCGGCGACAACCACGGCTCCGCCGGCCAACTGAGCCAGCCCGCTCTTGATTTGAGAGCCCTGGGACTCATTCATGCCCAGCCCGATCTGGATAGCGCCCCACAACGCCAGCACAGCCCCCATAAAAATGGCACCGCGCCCTATCAAACTGAGAACAGTATCGATCATGATCGTTTTCCTTTCACACCAGCCCCGACCCGATGTCGAGACCACGCCCACCCCGCAGCGACCGCCAAACCGGCCACCACGAAGAAGGCACCAATAGGTGCTGTCGACGACAACACCCCTGAAGACCCGGACTGTGCGTCCTGGACCTCAGAAACCAATGGAGAAACACCAAACTTTTCTTCTTGCCCACTGCGTGCCGGGCCCACAACCCCAGCAACAGCCTCAGACAGACCCGCAGGCATAACCTCTCTCGCCTCACGCCCAGACAAGGAAGGACCTTGGGAGGAAGACTCTTTACCCGTACCAAAGAGACCCGACATCACTCGCTTCACGAGGTCATCACCCGACATCGGAGAATCTTGCGCCCCCTTCGACGACAGGACCGGGGCCACGGACTCCTGACGAGGAGAAGGCGGAACATCCCCCACCACACCAGGCGCAGGCACAGGAGGCTCACCCACATCCACGCCCCGCCCGCCAGACGGCGACGGCGGCGTCACCGGATCAACCACATCAGAACCCGGAACAGGCGGAACAGAACCCAGGCCAACAGATGCATCGTCTGAAGCCGCATAAACTGCCACAGGCATCAACACAAGCATGATGACCAGGCCCACCGCCGCGCCCAGCCCACGCTTCGCCTTCCACAACCACTGAACTCGCATCACACACCGAGCTTCGCCCTGGTCACCGCCGCCGTCAGCGACGACGTCGACTTCTTACAGTCATCCATGAGATTGATCAACGAATTTCGGTAATCAATCCCTTCCGTGATCGTCATCCGCCCCATCGCGTCTTCCGTCTTTGCAACGAAATCATCGAGCACATCCGCGGCCCGGAGAGCTTCCTCCCGGGCATCCTCATAACTCGCGCCCGGCTCAGATGCTTCAACCACTGCCCGCGCAGCCTTCACATCCTGCTTCGCCCACGTCAAGCGAGGCTCAATCTCGTTGTTGACCCAGTCCCGTCCAGCCCGTTCCACCTCAGAGTTCGCGCTCGCCAACTCTTTCGAGAGCTGACCCTGAACCTGTACCACCTGACTCGTCGCCGTCGTCAGCTTCGCAGTTTCAGCCTGGAGCTCCTTCCGGTCCACCCGTGCAGGATCAACCCCATGCAGCTCAGATAGGTCCTTCGCACTCCCCAGCGCAGCCACCAGACGGTCACACACCGTGTTCTGACGCGTATTCACCGGACAATCAACCGCGACATCACCCGCCTCAGTCCGGACAGCCGAGAGCCCCTCCCAGGCTTTCTCATAGCCGTCCCAAGCCCGTGAGTACGCTTCCTGATCAGCATCCGAGGCAGTGCGCTCACGCAGCCACCAGCCACCTACACCACCAGCAACCACCAGCACAACCAGGACCCCGACCAGGAGCTTGATCTTCATCGAAATATTCATCAGCTCGTCCTCACTGAATTCCCCGCCGACCGGCGAAACTTCTTCTCCAAACGCTCTTTCACCTTTGGAGGACACCCCTGCTTCCCAGGCCCGTGAGAATCGCCGCCAGTTGCAGGCCGGACCTGGGAAACAGGAAGACTCGATGAAGCATTCGGCGGATCAACAGCCAGAAACGCCTCCACACGCCGGATCGTCAAACCCGGCAAATTCGTCACCTGGCCCGGCAACGGCTGATGATTCAACCGATGATGAATCTGGACCGGCTTCCAGCCCAGACCCACCGCCCGAGCCAACGCCGCGCTCACCCGCACCGCCGACGCACCCGCCAACGACTCCTTCATCGGGGAAGGCACACACGCCCCAATCAGATCCCAATCCACCCCACCGCGAGGCCCGCCAGGGCCCGAACGCGGTGAAACAGAATCCATCCCATCCACACCACCCACACCCGACGATGCCGCCGGTGATGGCATCGTTTGCTCTGGTTGGATGGAATTTGCTTCTGAACGTAGTGAAGAAGCATTGGAACCTACGTAGTAGGTTGCGCCACTGTCCACCGTGCCACGGTCAACCACGGCACGGTGACCCCCTTCAGCCCCTGAAACCGGTTCGCGTTTCCCCTGGTCACACCGTGCGGTGAATTCCACGGCACGGGCCTCATCCACAGGAACCACAGGCGCCGGGACTGTGGATAACTCCGGATGCGATACACACCCCACAACCTCCGACTCCACCATCGCCTGCAGACGCATCCGGCCCAGAATCTCCTCCCGAGCCTCCTCAATCGTCAACGGCGTATCCGACACCACCGTCAACTCACGCAACTGACCACCACGACGAATCCGGAACCGAAACCGAAGATTCTTCTCCTCCAACTCCCGCAAAGCCTTCCGCGTCGTGGACTCACCAAAACCCCGCCCCTTCAATGCCCGGTAGCCCGTCGGAGCCCCAGCTGGCAAAGCCAGCATCACAATCGCCAAAACCAACGCCGGATACGACAGCTCCTTGTCATGAATCAACGCATTCGGAACACCCGTCGCACCACGACGAACAACAAAAAAATCACTCTTATCCGTCACGACCCCAACCCCTCGTCGTAACCCCACTCACGAGTCTGGGCTTCAGCGACACTGATTACCGACACGGAATCGAAAACCAGGGCGTCGCCAAAACGGGCCGGGATTGACGTATAGCCGTCCAGGTGCGGCCACTGCGGGCGCCCCAAAGGACTCACATCGAAACCATCAGACAAACGCGGCCACACCAGCTCCAGAATGCGTGGGACCTCAGCGTGAGGCAACTCCTCCTCACCGGTATCACCCGTCTCACGCCAATCCTCGGTCCAAATACTGAACCCGTTAACCGCCCAGCGTGGAAGCTCACCCGAGCCAGTGATATGGACCTCATCATCCACCAAAGAGAACCGGAGCTCCTTATCGAACTCCCACGCAATCCGGCCAGTCTCATCCACAGACGGCCTATCCCAAGTTAGGAAGAAATTCACCGCGAAGAGCTGCCGACCCGCCACAGGATCAACAACCGGCGCACCCTGAGCGCACCACAAGGCATATGCGCCCGCAGGAAAAAACAATCCAGCACTCATCAGCTCAGCCCCTCAAAACCTGGAAGAGGCTCATTGAAGTCCCCATCGACCTCATGAGCGTCATCGGAAGAGGGAATGTCATCGGGAGAGGATGCAGAAGGAGCAGACGAACCCGACACCATCGTCGGCGTCAGCATCTTCTCAATAGCCGCACGAGGAAAGAGTTTCCGACCACTTGGCAACTCAACCGTCGGAATCTTCTTCTCACGGCTCCAACGCCAAACTTGGCCACGGGAGATCCATGGATATTGCTCACTGACCTCACGGGCCGATAACAAATCTTTCGTATCGCTATTTTCGTAGCGGTTCGATACGTTCATAACGACAGTTAAGCACAGAACAAATGAATTTAAAAGCGTTAATTGTAGCGAGTCATTACGAATGTTACGATTGAATTATGTCGATCACTGACCAAGGAAGCTCAAAAATGAGCTTTGATGAAGCTGTTGGTTTCACAATCCAGCAATACTTATTCGCGCACGGATTGACGCGAGTGGAGCTTGGTGTCGCTCTGAGCATTCCAGGCCCAAGCGTCTCAAACCGACTCAGAGGCAAGATTAAGTGGCTGGCTTCCGACCTATGCGCATCAGCATCACTCTTTGGCGTGACTACCAATGAATTAACCCCTCACCCCGACGGGCAAGGCGGTTGGATTCCAGCACCATTTGTGCCCGGATATGCGAAAACCCCCGCCGAAGCGGGGGTTTCCACAGCTGAAGCTG
The DNA here is from genome assembly GCA_047602305.1 of Ancrocorticia sp. GTDB lineage: Bacteria > Actinomycetota > Actinomycetes > Actinomycetales > Actinomycetaceae > Ancrocorticia. Next base: position 2,737,976 of record JASGHO010000001.1, on the reverse strand, counting down.
CTCATCTGAGCCACCTGAGAGAATCGAACTCTCGACCTATTCATTACGAGTGAATCGCTCTGCCGACTGAGCTAAGGTGGCACGCTACTGTCGCAGCGTTGGTAATACTACCCATTGGGGATTCGTCGTCGCAAATCTATGGGCGCGAGTCGATCAAGGTCACATACTCGCCCCTGAGGTAAGCCCGGTCCAACACAGATCACACACTCACCACGCCTCTCAACGAACACGAACCCGCCAACTCACGGCACCACATACTCACCCTACGGCTCGCACACCAGCCCCTCCTCGGGCAGTGTCCCGCCCAGGAGGTAGCCATCCACGGCGTCGAGTACACACTCATCGGCCTGGGCCGAGTAGGCGGTGTGCCCGTCGCCATTCCACGTCACCAGCACGGAGTTTTCCAGCTGCTCGTGCACGGCTTCGGCCCAGTGATAGGGCGTTGCCGGATCGTACCGAGTGCCCACCACCAGGAGCGGTGCTGACCCCTCCGCCGCGATCGGCCCCGGAAGCTCCGTGGGCGGATTGGGCCAGTAGGCGCAGATGTTTGCACCCGAGGTCTGGATGTCCTGCATCACAGGCGCATTCTCGCGCAGTTGCGCAGACATGCTCTCAAGTTCGGCGGGATCCGCGGGCGGATAGTCGGCGCAGTTGATCGTCAGCAGCGCTTCCGCACTGTTCGACGCGAAGCTTCCATCGTCCTGACGCTCCTGCGACAAGTCGCTGAAGACCTGGAACTGTGTTCCGTCGTTCTCCTCAATGAGGGCCTTGAAAGCACTGGTCAGCATGTTCCAGGTTGACGGCGCATACAGCGGAAGCACCATGCCGTTGAAGAACTGCGCCGCAACAAGCGGACGCTTCTCGTTCTTAGTGGGGTAGGGAGAATCCACAGAGGCCACAAGAAGTTCGTGAACCTTCGCGGCGGCGTCGTCGACAGAGCCGGTGAAGGGACAGCTGGACCCGGACTCGAGGCAGTCCTCCAGGTAGCGCCGAAGTACCATCTCGAAGCCCATCGTCTGGTCGTGGCTCATCTGCGCGACACCGATGGTGGTGTCCACCGGGCCGTCGAGCACCAGCCGCCCCGTGTTGCCCGGGAACTGCTCGGCGTACTCCATCCCCAGGAACGTGCCGTACGAGTACCCCATGTAATAAAGTTTCGGATCGCCCACGAGATGCCGGATGATGTCAATATCCTGGGCCGCGTACTTCGTTCCGATAAAGGAAAGAATGTCGCCGGAATTCGCGGAACAGCCGGCTACAAAAGATTCGACGTCGGCCTCAGCCTGCGCCTCCCACCCCGGAACCGAGGTGTCGTACGAACCGTCGAGGAGACCGGTGAGCGTCACGTCATCCACGCAATCAATCGGATTCGACTTACCTACCCCGCGCGGATCGAAGCCCAGAATATCGAAACTGGTCCGGATCTCGCTATCAAAGAAGTAGATGGCGTTCTTCAGCGCGGCCACGCCCGAAGCCCCCGGACCACCCGGATTGATGACGAGCGTACCAATCGCCTTGCCTTCCGCGGGGCGCTTCGATACCGCGATCTTGATGTCTTGGCCGCCGGGCTGAGCGTAGTCGAGCGGGACGGTGATCGTCGCGCAATCCAGCCCGCCCTCGCAGGGACTCCACGCCAGCTTCTGGTTGTAGTACGCCTCCAGTCCCGCCGGAATCGCCGGCATCGGGGCGTCAATGGGGACGGCGCCCGCCGCCAACGTGGGCGACGCGGACGCTTCATCCCCAGACGTCGCGGGAGAACAGGCACCGAGCGCCAGCGCGGCGCCCGCCAACAGACCAGCAAGCTTCTTCGAAATCTTCACCTCTCCACCGTAGACCATTGTCCTCACCAACCGCAGCACATCCCGAGCTGCTGTGGATGGGGAGTGCACGAAGCCGATCTGTGGATACAAGTACGGGGTGGGGCAAGTTTCTTTACGACGACGGCGACACTCCACCAGTACCCGAAACTCTCGCCTGGGCCTTCCACCAGTACCTGACACCCTCGCCCGGGCTTGTTGAGGGTTTTATGTGAAGCGCGTACGCAACACCCTCAGCGGGTCTGTTGAGAGTCTTGGAGATCGTTCCAAGAAGTCACCGCAATCAGTCGGGGCCCGGCTGTCACGACCGAACCGATTGGGGGAATTTACGCGAAGCGCGTATCCCCCGCCGACGCCTGCGGACGCATGGAGAGCATCATTGCCTCCAACGTGAGCAAGGGATCGACGTTTCCAGCCAATCGCTGGCGCGCCTGCGAGATGGAGTCCATGCGGTGAATCGATTGCTCCGGCGTGGATGCTTCAGCGAGGGCGTGGATTGCCTGGGCGAAGTCCTCATTGACGAGTTCCACGGTGGCACCGAGCTGGACGGTGAGCACATCCCTGAACAGGGACAACATGTCTACCATCGCCCGGTCGAGGACGTCACGTTTGGCGCGGGTGGCCCGCCGCTTCTGGGTCTCTTCGAGTGTGCGTATCTGCGCGCGCACCGCCGGTGGAATTCGCCCGCCATCTTCCACGCCGAGGGATCGCTTGAGTTCGGCCAATTCCCGGCCGTCATTCTTGGTGGCTTGCGCTTCGGCGCGCTCGCTGGCGTTGGCGAGAAGCCGCTGCGCCGCGAGAACCGCGTCCCCTGCGCCACGAATTGAGAGCGCCTCGCGCAGGGTTTTGTCCCGCTGCCCGGCAACCTCGGGGTTGGAGGCGAGTGCGCGCGCCATTCCGATATGCGACTGGGCAGCCTTCGCGGCAACGAGCGCTGCCTCAGGGGCGACGCCGTCGCGCCGCACCAGCAGTTCGGCCACCTCCGCGGCGGGAGGGATGACGAGGGAGACGTTGCGGCAGCGCGAACGGATGGTGGTCATGACGTCGTCGGGCGAGGGGGTGCAGAGCATCCACACGGTGGAGGGCGGCGGTTCCTCGATGGCCTTGAGCAGCACGTTTGTGGTGCGCTCGGCCATGCGGTCGGCGTCCTCGACAATGATGATGCGCCACGAGCCCACGCTCGGGGAAACGTAGGAGCGCCCCACCATGGAACGGGTTTGTTCCACGGTGATGGTGACGCCGGAGGTGGCCATGATCTCGACATCCGGGTGAGTTCCCGACATCGTACTGAGGCAGCCCTGGCACTGCCCACATCCGGGAACCGGCCCGGTGCACTGCAATGCGGCGGCGAAAGCGCGCGCGGCCACCGAGCGGCCCGATCCGGGCGGCCCGGTGAACAGCCACGCCTGGCTCATGGCAGACGAGTCAGAACGAGCGCTCGAGAGCTCGGTGCCGCCGGATTCGGGGGTGCCGCCGAGCCCGCGAGGCGCCGAGGCACTTGCTTCATGAGCGTCTGTGAGACTGCCACCACTCGATGCCGTGCTGGACGACCTACCGCCCTGACCAGCGTGTTCGATCTGTTGACGGGCAGCGAACGCGGCGCGCTCCAACTGGGCGCGCACTGCCACCTGCCCCACCAGATCGTCAAAAACACTCATCGCTCTATGGTACGAGTTCTACTTCGCCCCTGGCACCGCGCCAGAATTCTCAGCAGCCGGTTCCTGCGGATTCTCAAGGAAAACGAGCACGGCGTCGCGTACCTGAGCGGCGACATCCTCCACCCCGCCCTTGGCGTCAATGACGCGCCAGCGCCGCGGATCCTCGCCCGCAAGCTTCAGATACTCGTCCCGAACTGCCTGATGGAAGGCCGCGCCAGCGGCTTCGATGCGGTCCTGGCTGGCACCCACACGCTCAGCGCCCACGGAGACCGGGACGTCGAGGAGCAGGGTGAGGCTGGGCATGAGGCCGTCCGTCGCCCACAGCGAGAGGTCACGGACCTCGTCCAAGCCGAGGTCGCGTGCCACGCCCTGATAGGCCACTGACGAATCGAGGTAGCGGTCGGCGAGAACTACCGCGCCGCGCGCCAGCGCGGGGCGGACCACCGTGGCGATATGATGCGCCCGGTCAGCGGCGTAGAGTAGCGCTTCCGCCTTCGGGCACATGTCCTCACCATGCAAGATGAGCTTACGAATCTCACTGCCCAGCTCAGTGCCTCCGGGTTCGCGAGTTGCCACCACCTCGCGGCCACAATCGCGCAGGTACTCGGCGAGCATGTTCACCTGGGTGGTCTTGCCGGAGCCGTCGCCGCCCTCAAAGGTGATGAAGAGCCCCGTCACTATGCGCCCACCTCGGTTGTTGAAGCCGCGCTGGCCGTCTTGGTCGCAGCCTTCGTAGCAGCAGCCTTCGTAGCCGTGGCCTTCTTCGCCGTCGTCGCCTTGGAAGCTCCCGTCTTGGAAGCAGCCGTCTTACGCGTGGTCGTCTTCTTGGCGGCGGTGCGGCGCGCGGGCTTCTGGGGGGCGGCAGCGCGGCGATCGGCGAGCAGCTCGTAGGCGCGCTCGTTGGTGATCTGGTTCGGGTCGTCGTCGCGGCGTAGCGAAGCGTTCGTGGTGCCGTCGGTGACGTACGGGCCGAAGCGGCCGTCCTTCAAAACCACCGGCTTCTCGGACACCGGATCGAGGCCCAGCTCCTTGAGCGGCGGGCGCGCCACCGCACCGCGACGCTGCTTGGGCTGGTCGAACAGGGCCTTTGCCTCGTCAATGGTGAGGCTGAAGATCTGATCCTCGCTGGTCAGCGAACGCGAATCCTTGCCCTTGGTGATGTAGGGGCCGAAGCGGCCGTTCTGAGCGAGGACGTCCTCCTCATCAAGCTGGCCCACCACGCGCGGCAGCGAGAGCAGCGCGAGCGCTTCCTCCAGCGTCACGGTGTCCAGGGACATCGTCTGGAAGAGTGAAGCCGTACGCGGCTTCGGCTTGCGCTTCGACGGCCTACCGGTGGGCGTCAGCGCCACCTCGTTCTCACCGATCTCCTCGGTGATGTAGGGGCCAAAGCGCCCCGCCTTCGCGATGATCATGCGGTTCGTGGCGGGGTCAATACCCAGCTCACGGCCGTTGGACGCCTGCGAAACAAACAGCTCGCGCGCCTTGGCCACAGTCAGTTCGTCCGGGGCGACGTCGTCGGGAACGGAAGCCTTGTGCAGCTCCTCGCCCTCCGGGCCCAGCTCCTGGATGTAGGGGCCGTAGCGGCCCACTCGCAGCACGATGCCCTCGCCGATGCCAATGGAGTTGACGGCGCGGGCGTCAATATCGCCGAGCCCCTCCACCAGGCTCTCCAGGCCCTTCTGCTCATCGTTGCCACGCCAGAAGCGGCCGAGGTATACCGGGCCCTCTTCCTCGCCGGCGGCGATGCGGTCGAGCTCGTGCTCCATGAGAGCGGTGAAATCGTAATCGACCAGCTGCGGGAGGTTGTCCTCCAGCAGCCGCACCACGGAGAAAGCCGTCCAGGTGGGAACGAGGGCCTGGCCGCGATGGGCCACGTAGCCGCGATCCGAAATGGTGGAAATGGTGGCAGCGTAGGTGGAGGGACGGCCGATGCCGAGATCTTCCATCTTCTTGACCAAGGAGGCCTCGGTGTAGCGCGGCGGCGGCAGAGTCTCGTGGCCGTCGGCCGTGCTTTCGAGGACCTTCACCTTTTCGCCCTCTGCCAGCTGCGGAAGGCGGCTCTCCGCTTCCTTCTCCTGCTTCTCATAGCGCTTGGCGTCCTGCGACTCCTCGTAGGCGGCGAGGAAGCCAGGGAACGTAATGACGGTACCGGAGGCGGAGAACTCGGCCTGCTGGGCCTTCGCGGCACCCGCAACGGGAACGGTGAGGCGAACCGTGGCCGTCTGGCCGCGCGCGTCAGCCATCTGCGAGGCGACAGTACGCTTCCAAATAAGCTTGTAGAGGCTGAACTGAGAAGGATTCAGCTCGGCCTTCACCTGATCGGGCGTGCGGAAATGGTCACCAGCGGGGCGAATGGCCTCATGGGCCTCCTGCGCACCCTTCGACTTCGTGGCATACATGCGAGGCTTTGCCGGCAGCGCCTCGGCGCCGTACAGCTCAACAATCTGCGTGCGCGCGGCGGCCACCGCCTGCTCGGAAAGATTCACCGAGTCCGTACGCATGTAGGTGATGTAGCCGTTTTCGTAGAGGCCCTGGGCGGTGCGCATGGTGTCGCGAGCGCTCATGCGCAGCTTGCGCGAGGCCTCCTGCTGCAGCGTGGAGGTAGTAAAAGGAGCGGCCGGGCGCCGCGTGTACGGCTTCGTCTCAACCGAAGCAACCGTGGCTGTAGCGCCCTCAAGGGCCTGCTGCACCGCGCGGGCGTCGGACTCATTCAGGGCGCGGACGCCGTCGTCGACACTCTTCGGCTTCAGCTGACCCCGGTCCGTAAAGTCGCGACCAGCGGCGATACGGGCGCCGTCCAGCGACACAAGCTTCGCGGAAAACTCCTCGGCCAGCTTCGCAAACCGGCCCGTGACGTCCCAGTAGGACGCGGCCACAAAGGCCATGCGCTCGCGCTCGCGATCCACCACGAGGCGGGTAGCCACCGACTGCACGCGACCCGCGGACAGCCCCGGCGCAATCTTGCGCCACAGCAACGGCGACACCTCGTAGCCAACGAGACGATCAAGAATACGGCGCGACTCCTGCGCGTCCACCAGCTGAGTATCGAGGTCACGCGGGTTGTCCAGGGCGCGGGCAATCGCCTCCGGGGTGATCTCGTGGAACACCATGCGCTTGACCGGAACCTTCGGCTTCAGGACCTCATAGAGGTGCCACGCGATGGCCTCGCCCTCGCGGTCCTCGTCGGTTGCCAGAAGGAGTTCGTCGGCGTCCTTGAGCTTCTTGCGCAGCTCCGCGACCTTCTTCCGCTTATCCGGCGCGACCACATAATACGGCTCGAAGTTGTTCTCCACGTCCACGGCAAACTTGCCGAACGGGCCCTTCTTCATATCCGCAGGAAGCTCCGAAGGCTGCGGCAAATCACGAATGTGGCCAATAGAGGCCTCCACTTCGTACTCCTTGCCCAAATAGCCGCTGATAGTCCGGCCCTTGGCAGGAGACTCGACAATGACGAGTTTGGTCACGTTACTTCCTTCTAGCGCACTCGCGTGTACTTCGTGCACAGTACGAAGTTGGGGCCCGAGGGCACCTTCTCCACACATGTTCGACAGCCGGCATCTTGTCCCCGACCGCCAAGTCCCCCGCCGCTGGCGGCGAGGTTCTCTCCACGGGACTATAACACCGCCACCCGACGAGAAATTGAACCGCGCACGATCTAACTCACCACGTTGGACAGATTCCAGCTGGTTACAGTCACGTTTTCACCTCCTTTTCTTCTCTTTCGACGACGACGACGCGGGCCACCTTCTACCACCACCCCCAAGTGGCGCTGACCTGCCCGGATATGAACTTTATTGGTCATGACATAGGGGTGTTTTGCGGGGGTATGTCGGGCCCGCGCGCGGGGTAAAGGGGATCCCACACACGGACCCGACAGTCTCACCATGTGGGCCTACGCCTTCACGCTCAGCTTGGCCCCTCACGGCTCCTCTGACAATAGCGGGGAGTTTGGCTGGAGGGGCTGGGGAGGCGAACTGCTGTGGATGGGGAGTGCACGAAGCCGATCTGTGGATACAAGTAGCGACGGGAAGTCGGTGCGAAGGCGAGGCGGGGCGCCGTCGTCGTCGATCAGAAAACAACAGCCTGTTCTCCAACCGATTAAATACGATGTCTCCAGTACCCGGGAGAACGGCTGTCATGTGCGAACGCCACAATCTTCACTTCGGTTGCGGTCCCGTAGTACAAAACGTGATACGGGAACCTCTTGACCGCTTTCATACGGATGACAGGTTCCTCATTCCAGCCAGGGAAAACTGGGGCCAGATGCGGCCAATCCTCGATCTCACTGAGTGCTGTGCGAGCTGCCGCTCGCAGTTCAACACCGAGGCCCACTCGTTCTGACTCGTACCACTCTACGGACTCGGCCAAGTCAGACATGGCCTCCACATGAAAACTGAGGGATAGACTCACCGGCGCATCTTCGCGAGTCTTGCATCGACTTCGGCAAACACCTCGTCCGCACTCAACATATGCGCTTTGCCGCTCTCGATATCATCAATACGCCTGCGCAACTCACTGCGCCATGCAGCATCAACCTCGGCTTGCGACTCGGGAACAGAGTCAGCATCAAGCGACTGCAAGCCACGCTGAATAACCGCTGCACGATCTGCACGATCCAGTGCCAGCAGCGCTTCCTCAACCTGAGCCACATTCATCGACATGCCAACAGTTTACGTCAGCGCTACCCGAGTAACCATGGGCTCGCAACTGCTGTGGATGGGCAGTGCACGAAGTCGATCTGTGGATACAAGTAGCGACAGGAAGTCGGTGCGAGGGCGGGATTCTTTATCTTCTCACCCCCTCCCCAGGACCTCCTCTTCATTCATGTCAGCGCCGGTTCTTGCGCAACTCAAGAACGAAGACAAGGACGGTCGCAGCCAGGACGACAACAAGGGGAGCAATCCAATGCGAGGCGCTTGGGCCCTCCGACAGGACCAGGGTTAAGAGACCGGGGCGGCGCCCCAACACGACCTGAATCAGGGGAATCACACCGAGGGTAATCCCCACAAATGCCACCAAGCCCTGAGCGGATTCAATGCCACGCGTTTTATCAGTAGCCATCACTACACTCTCATTTCTACTATTACGATGCACTCGCATTGTAAAACGAAAGACCTAGTGCTTGTCAATGCGGTTGCATTGCTATACTTTGTGTTATGCCTAGAGTCGTCGATGTTGCCGAGCACAAAGCTCGGATTGCTTCAGCCGTATGGCGCCTGGTGGCTGGCCGGGGCTTAGATGCGGTGTCGCTGCGTTCGGTCGCAGCCGAAGCTGGCGTGTCCATGGGCCAGGTCCAACACTACTTCTCCACCAAAAACGACCTGCTCTACGCCGGCGTACAGCACTCCTACCTACTGATCGAACACGAACTGGAGAGACAACTCTCTACGCAATCAGACAGTCCGAAGGGCTTGATGCTCGCCATACTGTTTCTCCTCCTTGGCGGCAACAGTGATGTTCGTGACGCCATCAGGGTCAATGTCGCGTTTGGGGCGCGCACCCAAAACGAGACTCGGATTCGCGAGCTACTTACCGACGGCGACGACGAGATCAAGGCCTTGTGTGCTGGCGTCATTGCGGCCGGACAGGAGTCGGGCCATCTCAGCGCTGATCTCGACCCACACCGGGAGGCGCGGGTTCTCTTCGCGCTCGCGACAGGCCTCGGCACCGAAGTTGCCGTGTATGGGGGATCGCCCGAAGAAGCCGAGGCCACGTTCCGTTACTACGCTGCACGGCTGGGGCTCGTGCCGTAGCAACTTGGGGCTCGTGCCGTAGCAGCTGAGAGTGGCGGCGCAGCGGTGGGCGTTACAACTCTGGACTGATGCCGCAGCGGTGGGCGTAACAAGCGCGCGTCATCTTGGTGTCAGCGTCCGTCAGGCTTGGACTGGCATGCGCACTTCAGGAACCCCGCCATGTGGCACTCTCCTAAAGGATTGAGTTTTTTGGAAAGGATTGAGCCGGCGGACGCGCTAAAAAGGCTCAACCCTTTCCATTTTCCTCATTTCTTTGGGAGCCCTAGCCTGGTTCGCCCAGCTGATTTCGCCGACTTACCGAACCTCTACGGAGGCGAATCCAGCGGCGCGGGCTTCGGCCGCCATCTCCTCAAACCGCGAGCGCCAGCGAGCCTTGTCCCAGCGTTCGGCCATTGCTTGGAAGATCTCGTCCGTACCTTGGGTGCGTGCCTCCTGGAGCGCAAAGTACTCCACGCCCATCTCACGCAGACGTGCAAGAAAACTCGAGAAGTTGCGTTCGGCTGGGGCTCCCGGAAATACAGTGAGGCGGATTTCGTAGGCAAATGGGCGCAGTCGCGCGGCAGTGTTGTCGATAGCTCCGATACCCACGCCAGCGGCAGCGGGGCCAGCCAGGTCAACAGTACCCACACAGCCAGCGGCGCCGGCATCATCAACACTGCCAGTCACACGAGCCGCACCGACATCATCGGCCGCAGTACTCACTGCGCTTCCGCCGCGCGCCCGGGCCTCAGCCAACACCAGCTCCAGGGAATCCCACGCCTTCACACCTGCCGCAAAGCCTGCGGCTTCACGGTAGTCGCCGGGCTCGGCCTTGATATCCAACCCCACCCAGTCGACGAGCTCAAGCACCTCGGCAAGACGATGCGGATAGGCACCAGCGGTATGCAGCCCCACACCCAGCCCGAGCTCTCGCACTCGCTCCATAGCGGGAACGATCGCCGCCTGTCGCAGCGCCTCGCCTCCGGTGAACACCACGCCGTCGAGCAGCCCCCGCCGCCTTACCAGCAGCTCCTCGACATCCGGCCACGGCAAGATACCGGGCGTCCGCGGATCGAGAATGGCAGCATTCTGGCAGTACGGGCAACGCCACGGACACCCCTGGCAGAACACGGTTGCCACCAGATGATCGGGCCAGTCCACACTGGATAGCGGCACAAGCCCAGCAATCGCTAGGTCCTCAGGCATGGACCTTCTGGAACTCCTCGTAGGAATCGGCCAGCTGACCTGCGGAAACAGCGCGCGATCCGAGCGCACCCTCCTTGAAGGTGAGGCGCTCGTGGTACTCGCCCTTTTTGCCGATGTTGAAGGACTTGACCGGGCGGAAGTATCCCATGACGCGCGTCCACACCTCGCACTCGACCGGCGCCGCATCCGGACGGGCCTCGGCGCAGCGCTCGCACGTGAGATGTTCACCAGCCAAGTACCCATGGGTCGGGCAGATGGAGAAGGTGGGGGTAATCGTGATGTAGGGCAGGTGGAAGTTGGTCAGGGCGCGGCGCACCAGCTTCTTGCAGGCCTGCGCGGACGTCATGCGCTCGTTCATATACAGGTGCAGCACGGTGCCGCCGGTGTACAGGGACTGGAGGTCGGCCTGCTGTTCCAGGGCCTCGAAGGCGTCCTCGGTGTAACCCACCGGGAGCTGCGAGGAGTTGGTGTAGTAGGGCTCCTCCGCGGTGCCGGCCTGCAAAATATCGGCGAAACGCTTGCGGTCCTCCTTGGCGAAACGGTACGTGGTGCCCTCGGCAGGGGTCGCCTCCAGGTTGTAGAGGTTGCCGGTCTCTTCCTGGAAATCGACCAGCCGCGCGCGCACATGCTCCAGCACACGCACCGCAAACTCGTGGCCTTCGGGGTCGGTGATGTCGCTGGTATCGCCGGTGAAGTTGCGAATCATCTCGTTCATCCCGTTGACGCCGATAGTCGAGAAATGATTGTTGAGATGCCCGAGGTAGCGCAGCGAGTAGGGGTAGAGTCCCTGCTCCATCAGCTCCATCACGCGCACGCGCTTCTTCTCCAGCGTGGACTTGCCCAGCTCCATGAGGTAGTCGAGGCGGGCGATCAGGCCTTCCTCGTCACCCTTATAAAGGTAGCCAAGGCGCGCCATGTTGATGGTCACCACGCCGATCGAACCCGTCAACTCCGCCGACCCAAACAGCCCGTTGCCGCGCTTGAGCAACTCGCGCAGGTCCAGCTGGAGGCGGCAGCACATGGAACGGATCATGCCCGGATCCAGCTCCGAATTGATGAAGTTCTGGAAGTAGGGCAGGCCGTACTTGGCGGTCATGGCGAAGAGGAGGTCGGCGTTCGGGGAATCCCAGTCGAAGTCCTTCGTCATGTTGTAGGTGGGGATGGGGAAGGTGAAGACGCGGCCGTCGGCGTCGCCCTCCATCATCACCTCGATGTAGGCGCGGTTGATCATATCCATCTCGGCCTGCAGCTCGCCGTAGGTGAAATCGCAGACCTCCTCGCCGATGAAGGGGTAGTTGTCCGCGATGTCCGCCGGGCAGGTCCAGTCGAAGGTGAGGTTGGTGAAGGGGCACTGGCTGCCCCAGCGCGAGGGCACGTTGAGGTTGTAGATGAGCTCCTGAATCTGCTGCTTGACCTGCTTGTATGACATGGCGTCGAGGCGGACGAAGGGCGCCATGTAAGTGTCGAAGGAGCTGAACGCCTGCGCGCCGGCCCACTCGTTCTGGAGGGTGCCGAGGAAATTGACGATCTGGCCGCACGCCGAGCTGAGGTGCTTGGGCGGCGCGGAGCTGATGGCGCCGGGGACCCCGTTGAAGCCTTCCTCAATGAGGCGACGCAGCGACCAACCGGCGCAGTACCCGGCGAGCATGTCGAGATCGTGGATGTGGTAATCGCCGTTGCGGTGAGCCTGGCCCTCCTCCTGCGAGTAAACCTCCGACAGCCAGTAGTTCGCGATCGTCTTGCCCGCCGAGTTGAGAATCAAACCACCGAGCGAATAATCCTGGTTCGCGTTCGCATTGACGCGCCAATCGGAACGGTCCAAATACTCATCGACGGTCGCGATAGCGTCAATCGTGATCTTCTGGGAGCTAGCTTCCATATCCTCTTCCTCGCTGTGGGGCGCGTCGACGACGGTGAGTGACGACGACGGCACATGCTTGCGTTACGTGGCCAGTTACGCCCCGTGGGCACACGCGATTCTCATGGTGAACTCGCGTAGGATACCCGGAGTGAGTTGAAGCGTTCCTGGCTCGAAAGTAGTTTGCCAACCCGCTTCTCGCGGGCGTGCGCTATCAAAGATAGCCCTCTCGACCACTAGATGTTGTGGGCCCAATGGCGTGTTGGCACAAGATGTAGTGATTCCAGAAAAGTTGTAGTGATTCCAGAAAGCCGCGGTATCTCGCCGGGGATGCAAATGGAATCCCTTGTGAGGCTGACTTTTCGAAAGCACACGGGAGCGCCGAGGTAGCTATTGAGTGGCCTGCGAGCGCCAAGGTGCTTCCGGGAGCACACTGAGTACCCAGAAGCACACGGACGTCTTTCTCGACCCACTTCCAAGCGATTCACGAAACTCGCGATTCCTCAATGGCCTCTCAGCGGCACAGCGTGCCGCATGCGGTACGGAATGTCACTGTGGAGGCCACACAGGAAATCAACCATCGCGACTAGGGGTAAATGGCACCCATACGGCACACTTGAGTGGTGTCCGACCTCCTTCGCGCTCTTGAACGCCACGCCGCTCCCGGCCAGATCGCTGGCATCATCGAGCGCGAGGCACGCCCAAGCCGCCATACTCAGTGGCCTGAGTGGGTACCAGCGTCGGTTCTCTCGGCGCTGGACAGGGCTGGGGCAGGGCAACCGTGGATTCACCAGGCGGAAGCGGCGCGGTTGATTCGCGAGGAGTGCCACACGGTGGTCGCCACGGGGACGGGCTCTGGAAAGTCGCTCGCCGCGTGGGTTCCGATGCTCTCTTCACTGGCGGACGCTCGGGGAGGACGCGTGTCCCTCGCCGCGATTCATCGGCGACCCACGGCCCTCTACCTTTCTCCCACCAAGGCCCTCGCGGCAGATCAAATGACGTCGCTAGCCGGACTCGCGAACGCTATTGATCCTCGTATCTCCGTCGCCACCGTGGACGGAGATACGGACCAGCCCGCGCGCACCTGGGCCCGCGAACACGCCGACATCATCATGACCAACCCCGACTTCGCCCACCACGCCATGCTCTCCGGGCAACAGCGCTGGACGAGGCTATGGCGCGGACTCTCGATGATCGTCATCGACGAATTCCACAACTACAAGGGAATGTTTGGCGCCCACGTGGCCCACATTGTCCGGCGGATCTTGCGGGTCGCCGCCTTCTATGGCGCTTCCCCCACGGTAGTTTTCCTCTCCGCCACCAGCGCCGACCCGGCGCAATCAGCTCACCGTTTCCTTGGCGACTCCTTCGGCGACGTCGTCGCGGTGACCGAGGACGGTTCACCACGCGGGGCTCAGCAGATCGTCCTGTGGCGCTGCCGCCCGGTTGAGGACAAGGACGACGCAGAGGGAACGACGGCGGGCACCCCCACCTTCGACGCACCCACGGGCGGTTCCGTGGACGACCCGTGGAGCACTGGTTTTACTGATACGTCTGCTACGGACAGCACGGACAAGAACAGCACAGCCGGCGTTGCATCCAACTCGGCAACAGCAGGCATTAATCCAATATCAGATGCCGCAAGGGACACCACACCGCACAGTACCAATGCTCGTCACTCTGAATCCCTCGCCGTAAATGACACCTCGCCCGGCACCAACTCAACTTCAACCAGCAGTCCATCGGACCACACATCCCACACGGACACACCCGACCCAGACGTCGAACTCGCCAGCGACGACGCCCCGCGCCGCGCCGCTAACACCGAGGCCGGTGAAATTATGGGGCTCCTCGTCAGCAATGGCGCCCGTGCACTCACCTTCGTCCGGTCTCGTCCGGGTACCGAACGAGTCGCCGAGATTGCCCGCGAATGGTTGGATCTGCGAGCCCCCTATCTCGCCGGATCGGTGGCCGCCTACCGCGGCGGATATCTTCCCGAGGAGCGCCGCGAGCTTGAGGAGCAACTGCGCGAGGGCGATATGCGTGCGCTCGCAACCACAAGCGCACTGGAGCTGGGGATTGACATCTCGGGGCTGGACGCCGTCGTTGTTACAGGATGGCCCGGAACCCACGCCTCGTTCGCGCAGCAGATCGGGCGCGCAGGACGTGCTGGGCGGCAGGGCCTGGCGGTGTTCGTGGGGCGCGACAATCCGCTCGATCAGTACCTGCTCGATCATCCAGAGGTCATCGCGCAGACCCCGAGCGAGGCGAACGTCTTCGACCCCATGAACCCCAACGCACTCATCCCCGAGCTGTGTGCGGCTGCGGCCGAACTTCCCCTGCGCCCAGAGGACGCAGCAATCTTTGGGCTACCGGATACCTCCCTTTTCGAAGACCTCGCCACTGATGGTCTACTGCGCCGCCGCCCCGCCGGGTGGTTCTGGAATACCTCGCTGGGGGTCAGCGCGCACCAGACGGTCAGTCTCCGCGGCGAAGGAAGCACCGTTTCCATCGTCAACTCAGCCGACGGCACCATCCTCGGTACCGTCGACTCCGCACGTGCCGACACCACCGTCCACCCCGGCGCGATCTATCTCCACCAAGGCGTCCCCTTTGAGGTGGAGGAGCTCGGCGAAGACGTGGCGCTCGTCCATGAGCATCGCGAGGAGGAGATCCGCACCTACCCTCGCGAGGAGATGGGCGTGGAGATCATGGAGACGGAGGAGCAGCTCGAACTGGAGACGGGCGTGTGGGCGCGCGGCAAGGTGGTGGTCTCCTCGCGCGTTATTGGCTACGACGTGCGGCGGCTGCGCGACGGGCTCTACCTCGGCATGGTGCCGTTGACGATGCCGGTGCGCCAGCTTCATACCTCGGCGACGTGGTGGACAATCAACGAGAAGTCAATCAAGGCGAGCGGTATCCTTCGGGCCGATATCCCGGGTGCTCTCCACGGCGCCGAACACGCCTCGATCGGTCTGCTGCCGTTGTTCGCCACCTGCGACCGCTGGGATCTCGGCGGACTCTCCACCGCCGCGCACCTTGGTACCGGGCAGGCAACCGTCATCGTGCACGACGCCATCTCCGGCGGCTCCGGCTGCGCCGAACGCGGATTTCAGGCCGGGAGGGAGTGGATACTCGCCACTCTCAAGACGATCGAGTCCTGCCCGTGCATCTCGGGATGCCCGCGCTGCATCCAGTCACCCAAGTGCGGGAACAACAACGAGCCGCTCTCGAAATCCGGAGCAATCCTGCTGCTGAAGGCCCTCACCCAGGCGATGAATAAGGTCGGGGCCGGAACGTCAGTTCCATGAGCTTCATGAGTTTCATGCGTTGCCGGTGGGCCGAGACAGAACGCCAAACCCACGAGTGGCGAGTAGCGTACATACCGGGCCCTCGCCTGCCCAGTACCTCATCGTGGGGGTCGGTCCGCTGGTCCGGCGAGCGCTCGCGACTTGATCGAGTAGCGGGTCAGCGTGGCCGTGTCATGAATAACGACAACGACGTATTCCCCCGCCACCTCGCACCCGCTCACAGTGCCCCGGTTCCGTACCGCAACCTCCTGAGCTTTGGGGCAGGCGGCCGCCGATCCCGACCGACGCAATTCTTCAGCACCCGCGAGCGCGGAAACATCGGCAACATGCTGAGTACGGTCGCGCGTCGCAATGACGTCGCCAATCGCCATGATTCCCATGATGACTATCGCGAAAGCTACAAGCAGCCCGAGAACGATGACGGTTCCCGAGCCGCGCTCTGGAGACTCTGAATTACTCATGGCAGCGTCACCCCTGACTCCGAGTAGTTAGCAACCTGTGTATTAACCTTTACTTCCCTCATGGCAGCGTCACCCCTGGTTCCAGAGGGAGCGAGAGGGTCGACGACGCCGTGACATCCAACCATCCGAGTACCCCAACAGGTTCGACCGAGGCAGTGACGACGACGTATTCGCCCTCGCTTCCTACCTCGATGCTCGTCCGGTGAGCGCCACGAACACCGAGCGACGATGTGTCGAATGGCTTGCCGACGGCGGCGTTTCGCGCCGCCGCATAGCTCACTCCCTGGGCCTGAAGAAATGCGGATACGAACGATGCAGTAGCGAGAAGAAGGATCACAAGTAACGAAATCGGAATGAGGCCCAGGGCGAGCTCGGCCGTGACCATGCCGTGTTCACATGAACCTCCGCGTCGTTCACGCGAGGTGGCGCGCCGTTCACGCGAGGTGGCGCGCCGTTCACGCGAGGTGGCGCGCCGTTCACGCGAGGCGACCTGTCGCGACCCACATACATCATCACGCTGCGACGCATACGTTTCTTCAGGCATTTGCTCCCGAATCAGCTCGCGTATCTCATGCTTCTGCATGTGTTCACGCGTCTCGTCTTGTGCCAGCTCATGCATGTCACGGTGTCCAAACATCTGCTCACGCACCTCGCTATGTCCCGACCCGCGTACTTCCTCAGAGACCGGCTCTCGCATGAGCTCACGCATGTGCTCCCGCACTAATTCATACACCGCCTGCCCACATACCCTGGGCTCTGGTGTCAGCTCACGTACCGCGTCTTGTGCCGGCCCACGCATGTCGCTGTGCCTCAACATCTGTCCTCCTCCATGTCCTAGGCCTTTCATGGTTCGCACCCTTCTTGTGGTTGAGAGGCGGGCCGAGAAACCTGGCCCGCCTCTCACATAACCGGACATGCGGTGCCCGAGGTGCCAAAGCACCGCGGGCACCGTGTCTGCATCCGCTTTAGAGATCCCGCCAATAGGCCGTGGCCTACTACGGATACCGCAGAATCTTGCCCCGCACCATCCTCGCGACGGCCAAACCTATTGGCGCAACCTCTTACGTCAAATTGGCGAAGATGGCCTTGAAGATTGACTCAATGGCATCCTTGACCCAAGGCTGCTTCACGAGCCAGAGGACGATGCCCGCGAACGACGTCGCCGCCACTGTTCCGACAGCGTATTCGGCTGTTGCCATGCCTGCTTCGCCGCTGACATCTTCGAGGGGAAGGACCATGTAATCCTGATTCATTGTTGTTTTCCTTTCGGTGAGAGGCCCTCGTTTGGGGCCGTGACATAAGCATCTACGAAAGGGCAACCACCTCGCTGAGCAAAGTCTTCTGCTGTGAATGGGCACTGCACGAAGCCGATCTGTGGATACAAGTAGAGGGTTTGAGCTGCACGAAAATGCAACTTGAGACCATAACTGGCACCACCACACCCGCACCAACCTGGCACCACCACACCTGTACCGGGTCGCCACACAAAGAATTGAGGAAAATGGAAAGGGTTGAGGCATTTTGACGCGTCCACGCACTCAATCCTTTCCGAAAAACTCAATCCTTTGCGGGCGGGGCACCAGCACCGCCTGTCACCGTCACAGAACACCGTCACCACCCACCCGTTGAGGAGGCACCAGCACCGCCACCACCCAATCCCCACCGAACAACGAAAACCCGGGCCCGCGAGATGCTTACGCACCCCACAGACCCGGGTTTGGGTAGATCACCTGCCAACTTGCGTGAGGTGACCTCACTCAAGCAGGTGACCGGCATTGAAGCTTTTGGCAGATCACCACACTCAGAATCCCGCTAAGAACACCAGCACGCCGAATTTCGCCAGATCACCAGCGCTGAAACTCACGTTGGACACCCTCCCTCACTGAAAAATAGAAAGACCCGCCGCCGCAATCACCGGCACGATACCGATGAGGACGAACGCGGGCAGGAAGCACAGCCCAAGCGGCATCACCAACTGCGACCCCAGCTTGGCGGCAGCCTCCCGCGCCTGGCGTTCCCTGCTCTGCCGCAGCATCTGTGCCCCGCGCTCCAAGAGTGGCAAGGGCGCGGCGCCGTCCTCCCACGCCGGTTGCAGCGCGTCCCGTACCGTGTCGAAACGGGCGGGAACGCCAGCCCACGCTTCGTCCCAGGTGGCTCCCATCATCAGTAGTCGGCCGACAACCCGCAGCCCCGTGGCCTCCTCTTCCTCCCCCAACGCCACATCCAACGCGATGAGCGCTCCCGGAATCGAGGACCCGGCCTTGAGCGCCGCCTGCAACAGGTCGGCTGCCATCGCTCCGTCGAGTAGGTCCATGGGTTTTCGTTTTCGACGACGACGCCCTGGACCGCCTCTCGGGGCGGGCAAGTACGCGAAGCCAGCCACTCCAATCAAGACAATAAGAAGCACTATCACAACGCCACCTCCTCTGCCTTCGCCGCTAGCCGTCGCACCCACAGGATTCCGACCACTTCAAACGTCAACCCCACCACCAAACACACCACTCCGATCATTGATCCTGTAAGAAAACCAATGGGGTCGGCTTCCATGGCGATGCCCAACCCCAGACCCACCAAAGGCAGCCAAGAGAGCATCCGCGCGCTCGCCTTGGGACCCGCCAAAGCAACACGCCGCCCGGCACTAGCCTCCGCCGCCTCCATGACGCCATGCGCACACGAATCCAACACGTCCGCCGTGGGCGCTCCCGTCAAATAACTCATGCGGCACACGGCGACGGCGGGTGGAATGCCCGTCTTCATGTCCGCACTCTTGCGCAGTTTCATCCCCGACATTTCCCACAACCGCCGCAACGCCCCTGGGACCCCGGCACTATCAAGTTCCGCGTCCCCCACCTCCACCAATCCCAGCCTCGTCAGGGCCTGCCGCCATGCTGCCTCGGTGGTTGCTCCTGAACGCAGCCGCGTGGCCACTTCGGATACCAGAAGCCCTGGCTCAACCACAGCCTTTCGCGGGCGCGGAGCCCGCGTCTCTCGCGCCGCACGGCGAACGATCCGGGCCCGTTTCTCCGCGACAAGGGGTGTCGCCCGGCATCCCGCCCACACAAACAAAGTCAGCGACACAATCACCAGCGCAATCACGACGAACACCCCAAATCCGACACCCCGCCTCGTCCCGCCGAACCACCGTGCCGCTGTCCCCCACTCTGTTTCACCAAACCACCAGCCACCACCACATCACCGGACCCCACCGATCCACCAACCGTCACGGCACCAACCCCCGCCACTTCGTCATCAATCCCCAATCGCCGCGCCAACTGCGACCATCCCGCGCCTCGCACAAACTCCTGCCCGTTCCACGCCAGCGCGTCCTGCGCCCGAAGCTCACCCCCACGCCGCTCCAACACGGCGATCTGCCACACCTGGCGATGCGCACCATGCCGTTCCACATGAATAACAGCATCGAGTGCGCTAACCGCCTGCGCCGCCACCACCGGCTCCGCCATCCCCGCCAACGCTCCCAGCGCCACCAACCGCGAGGGAACATCCATAGCCGAGTTGGCGTGAATAGTTCCCCATCCGCCCTCGTGCCCGGTATTCAGGGCAGAGAGAACATCGCGCACCTCGCTCCCTCGGCACTCGCCCAGCACGATCCGATCGGGCCGCATACGCATCGCGGCCCGCACCAGATCACTCATGGACACTTCTCCGGCTCCCTGCACATTCGCATGCCGCACTTGCAGATGAACCACGTGCGGATGACGCGGCCGCAACTCCGCCGACTCCTCAATCACCAGAATCCGCTCACCCGCCGAAATCTCGGCCAAAAGCGCAGCTAGCAGGGTCGTCTTCCCGGAACCCGTCGCCCCCGAGATCATCACATTCGCCCGCAGTGCCACCAGCCGATCAAGCACCGGCCGAATACTCTCGGGAACCATCCCCAACCGGGTCAGATCATCAAGACTGAACGTCACCCGGCGCTGCGTCCGCAACGAAATCAGCGCGCCCTCCGCCGCCAATGGAGGAAGAACCGCGTGCAAGCGCAGCCCTCCCTCGAACGTCCCGTCCACGATCGGGCTGGAGTCATCAAGCCGTTGGCCGCAACTGGCGGCCAGGCGAACCGCGAGCGCGCGGACGTCGTCGTCGGAAAAATGGCCGACTAGCCGCTCGATCAGCTCGAGTCCGGCGCCGCGATCCACCCACACGCCGTGGGTTCCGTTGACGAGGATGTCGGTGATGGCCGGGTCGTCGATGAGCGGTTGGAGGACCGGGCCCGCGCCGCCCACCGCATGCTGTATTTGCCGCCCGGCGCCCAGAATGTCGCGGATTCCGACGGCGGTTGGGAGGGCCGCTCCGAGTGCATCGCCGACGTCGGCGCCGCCCGCGAGTACGTGACGCGCCTTGCGTATCTGCACGTCATCGAGGCGCGAGGGCACGCCCGGCCGCTTCGTCTGACGCCGCCCGGATGTCATCGCGCTTCCCACAGGCCGCACCTCGCTTCCGTATCTATCCCGCCGCCGGTCCAGTCGCCAGCAGGCTTCTTCACTCCCTCTGCAACAGCTCCCGCTCCACTTCCAACACCACCGACCCAGTCACCGGCAGATTTCACACCACGGCAAGCTCCCGTTCCAGACGCCTTCACACCGCCGACCACAGGTCCGTCGCCCATCACACCAGCTCCAGACACATCGTCTGGATGCGAGTGACGTCGCGGGCCGTGTTGCAGCGCCGCCGGTCGCCCAGGCGAACCCCGTGTTCGAGGTCCTGCTCCAGGTTGCGCAGCCGCCGCAGGGGCACCACCCGCTCGCATCCAAGCTCCACCGCGATCGCCGCAGTCTCGGCCCCGCCACTCGTCCCATTAATCGCGACGACGCACGCCATCGCCTCCGGCACCCGTTGCAGCGCCCGCCGGGTGTAGCGAAGCCCGCGCGACGTCGCATGAGTAACGACGACGACCACATCGCACCACTCGAACCACCCCCGCGCGGACGAATCCACCTCGATCGCTTCGCGTGGCAGATCGAGGACCGTCACCGCGTTGACCTGCGAGAGCGCAGAAATCGCACGCTCGCCCGAGGCTCCCGTAAGAGGAACGGCACCGCGCTCGTCGGCGCTGAGGACACGCACCTCGCCCAGTCGGGGCAGCGCCGCGTTGAGGCGCCCGGGAACAAGCGCCCCCGACGATTCCGGCAGATCCGCCCAACGCAATCCCGCATTCTTGGCCAAGCCGAGGCCCTGCTCGATCCCGAGGGACAGGGGGTCGAGGTCGATGAGGGCGGTGACATCCTTTTCGCCAAGTGCCCGCGCCAGCCACGAGGCCAACGTGGAGGAGCCCGCGCCACCGTGCGCGCCCACCACTCCCACGATCACTCCGCGGCGCGTGGATCCCGCCGCAAGCATCAATTCCAGCAGGTCCTCGGCCTGTTCCGGGAGTGCAATCCGCACTTTCCCGCTGGCAAAATACGGCGCATAGGAGGGGTGGAAACTAGCTTCTACCTGGGGTGTGGCACCCGGTACCTCAACGATGCGGAGAACCGCGCCGGTCTCGACGGCGGCCCGCGAATGGGCCACCTCCACCCCGGCCAGTGCGGCCAGCCGCGCCACCTCGCCGCGCACCATGTCGCTGCTCGCTTTGAGGGCGGCAATAGCCACCCGCCCCGGTTCCATCGGGCCTGGTTCTCGCTGTCCCAGCTCGGCTGGGCGGGATTCTCGTCTACTCATGGTCCAAGCATTACCGCTTTTGCGCCCGCCCCGCTGGCGCCCGGCTTCTCCTGTGGATGGGGAGTGCACGAACGCGTTCTGTGGATACAAGTAGCGCCCCGACCACCTTGCAGATCGCGCCACCACTCCAACCACGACGAACATACAAACGCATGTTGCATGGAGAAGTAGAGCGCTTCGGACTGGCGCAACGCGCCTAATCTTGGAAGAGTATCGGTATGTCTTCAACGAAGCCGACCATTCAGCCAGCCCGCGCCCGCCAGCGCCTCCTTCGCGGCGCTACCAGCACCGGTACCTCTAGGATCACCGGCGCCCGAACCCGCCCCGCCCGCCTCCGCGGGTGCACCAACCCCACCAACACCTCCCGCCCCCTCCTCCGTCTCTCCGCCCTCCTCGCAGCCGCCGCACTCACGCTAAGCGCCTGCGGAGGCACTGTCACCCTCAACTCTGCGGACAAGTCACCAACCGCCGCGCCCACAGACATCGCCGGCTCCCCCACGGTTGCCGAGGTCAAGGCGGGTTTCGTCGCCATTCTCGACGACGGCCTGGGCCAACTCGGCCACGAAATCACCGACGAAGTGCGCGAAAACTACACCCAGTGTCTCGCCGACGAAAGCTACAACGAGCTCTCCCCCGAGGGCCGCCAGGCGATCGCATTCCAAGGTGACGAAGAGGTCATGAGCATCCCCGACCGCCTCGCCGTTTCCGAGGCCTCCACCACCTGCCGGAAGCACATCGACAAGCTCATCATCCCCGGATCCAATTCGACGATCGAGGGGAAAAAGTAGCTGGCCCACGGTAACTGGCCCACTAGGTAACTGGGGCGCGTGACGTCGTCGTCGTTCTATAGGTGCCGGTCGCTTGCACCACGTTCGCCCAGACTCGCCGCGGATATCCCCGGAAAACTTCACCAATTGTCGTAGCGTCAGGACAGACCCGATCAAGGAGGCAACATGCCCACCCCGACCGACCCGTACAGCTCGAACTCGCGCCGCCCCTTCGAGGACGACGAAATCCTCGCGCCCATCCCACCCGAGACGGCCGCCTCGCCTGAAACGAGTGTCGCGGCGCGGCAGGTGAAGCCGCCCGCGTACGTTGACGACTCGTGGACGGACACAGATATTTTCCCGCACGCCCAGGGCATGGATCCGGCCTTTGATCAGCAGCGCCCCGCCCCGCTTGACGCCGTCGTCACCCCCGTGACGCCTCCCGAGGTATCGATTTTCGACGACGACGAGATGGACGACGACGTCGTGTCGCCCGAGAGTTCGCAGTCGCCGGCGGGTGCGTACTCGCCGGCTAGTGCCGGTGCCGCTGGTGCTGGTATTGGCGGCGCCGCGCACACCGAAGTCATCTCGGATTACTCGGACATCGACTACTCGTTCGGGGCCGATGACGATACCGAAGATAACTCCGGTGCGACCGCAACCTACCCCGTCGCTACTCAGCAGACCTCGGTGATCCCAACGGCCAGCCCCGCGAATGCGCCCACGGAAGTTGCCTTCGCCCCGCCTGTGGCAGCCGTGCCTGTCGCGGCGACTGCGCCTATCGCACCTGTGGCGCCCGTTGCTCCCGCGGCGTCCGAACCGGCCCCCATGAACACGTGGGCGGCTCCGGCTACCACTTCCCCGGTGACGGCCGACGCCGCGCCGGAACTCCCCTTCGCGCCCCCGCTCCCCGATGCGCCGCGCGGCCGCGGCTGGACCCACACCTGGGTTCTCCTCGCCACGCTGCTGCTCGTGCCTGTCGGCTACTATCTGCTCGCCGACTCGATCTACAATCTGGAGCTCGGCCCGATGAGCCCACGGCACCCTGTCGAGGGCGTACCGTGGCTGCTGCTGGCGGAACTGGCGGGGGGCCTCGCCGTCGTCGTCCTTGTGTGGATTATTGCCCGGTTGTCGTCCCTCGGAGCCATGGTGATCGGTACTCTCCTGGCGCTGGCGGGACTCGTTGGTGTGGCGGCACCCTCGCTCGCCAAGACACTCGTGATGGATCCGCTGACCAACGTCTTCGGCCCGGACAACTCGCTCGTCAACAACGTCATTCTGCATCTCGGGGTGGGGCTGGTCTACGGGCGAATCCTCACGTTCGGAGTGATTCTGCTGCTCACGGGTATCGTCTCCCATTCGGCGCGGCGGCGCGGCGAGAAGTACGCGTCCATCGTGACGCGGCGCGAGATCGCACTCGGCGCGGCGAAGTAAGGGGCGGTGTATGTCTGCTCCCGCAGATACCTCATGCGTTTTTATGGACGGGCCGTGGACGCATCGCTTCGTCCAGGCCAACGGATGCCAGTTCCATCTGGCCCACATGGGTGAGCATCGCGACGACCTCCCCCTCGTGGTGCTGGTGCACGGCTACCCGGAGTATTGGTGGGCGTGGCGGCACCAGCTGGAGCCGATCGCAGCCGCCGGGTACGAAGTGGTGGCGATCGACCAGCGCGGCATCGCGGGCTCGGACAAGACCCCCGAGGGTGCCGACGCCCTCACCCTTTCCCACGACATCGGTGCCATCGCGCGGTCGTTGGGTGCTTCGCGCGTGGTTGTGGTGGGGCACGGGCGCGGCGGTTCGTTGGCGTGGGCGACCCCGACGGTGGACCCGAATCTGGTGGAAGGTATCGTCACATTCTCGGCTCCTCACCCGCGCACGCTACAGCGCGTGGGCGCGCACCTGACGCTGCACACCTGGCGTCACGTGGCCAACACCTTCATCCCGCCGCTCGCGCGCCGCGCCATCAAGGCCGATAGTTACGTCAAGAAGTTGCTGGTGGAGTGGTCTGCGAAGGGGAACGACGGCGCCGCCTCCCAGGCTCACCTCTACGCCGCGGCCATGCGGCTGCCCGAGGCCGCGCGGTATGCCACCGAGCAGTTGCGCTGGTCCTACACCGCGCAGCAGCGGCCGACCGGGCGCAAGTATTTCGAGATCACCAAGAAGCCTGTGACGGTGCCGGTGTGGAGCGTGCAGGGTTCGCTGGATCCGCTGCTGCCCGGGCGCGCTTGGCGTAAGGACGCTGAGTTCGCCAAGGGCAACCACCGACATATTGTGGTGCCTGGCGCGGGCCATTTCGTGCCAGAGGAGGCGCCGGAGGAGTCGACGCGGATTATCTTGGACTTCCTGCGAGCGCTGCGGGTGTAGTGGTGGGTGTAGGTGTGGGCGCGCGCTGCGGGGGTAGGTGCGGTGGCGCGGCTCAGTTTTCACGCGTTTAAGCTTTAGTGCACGAACTCGCATGTATAGCGTTCAACTTCGAACACGGAAGCTTAAGTAGGCCGGTACAATCCTTAAGCTCGTGCGTTAACGCTTAAATTGGGGCAACCGTGACGACGACGAACCCTCCCGGAGTTGGCGAGCACCCCACCATTCCTCGTACGCCGCACCCACGATCAACTCATACGGCGGGCACAGGTCCGCCAAATGAGGTTTCCACCGCCGCACGGAAAGCAATCCATTACCATCGCTGGTAGGCAACCACGAGGCAGTGGTTGCCGGGCATATCCTCACCGCGGTCAGGCTGGAACATGGCAACAGATTCACTCTCGGTATCAGAGCTAGTCACGATTCCAATGGCTTCGCGCGGCCCAGTGCGCTCTGTGGCTTTTGTCAACTTACCCGGCGGTCCACTCCTCGCCTCCAGTGGCAATGATGGCACCATCCGTCTCTGGAACCCCACCACCGGCAAGCAAATCCACAAACTGACCGGCCACACCACCTGGGTCAACGCACTGGCCTTCACCACCACACCCGAAGGACCACTCCTCGCCTCCGGCGACACTGACGGCACCATCCGTCTCTGGAACCCCGACACTGGTGAACTCATCCACCTACTCGACGGTCACACCACCTGGGTCAACGCACTGGCCTTCACCACCACACCCGACGGTCCACTCCTCGCCTCCGGCGACGCTGGCGGCACCATCCGTCTCTGGAACCCCGACACTGGTGAACTCATCCACCTACTCGACGGTCACACCACCTGGGTCAACGCACTGGCCTTCACCACCACACCCGACGGTCCACTCCTCGCCTCCGGCGACACTGACGGCACCATCCGTCTCTGGAACCCCACCACCGGCAAACAAATCCACGAGCTGACCGGCCACGCCGGCTCGGTGCCCTCATTAGCGTTCGCCACCACACCCGATGGTCTACTCCTCGCCTCCGGCGACGCTGGCGGCACCATCCGTCTTTGGAACCCCACCACCGGTGAACTCATCCGCAAACTCGACGGCCACCCCCACCCAGTGCACTCGCTGGCGTTCGCCACCACACCCGATGGTCTACTCCTCGCCTCCGGCGGCTTTGATGGAACCGTCCGTCTTTGGAACCCCACCACCGGCAAACAAATCCACGAGCTGACCGGCCACACCGGCTCGGTGCCCTCATTGGCGTTCGCCACCACACCCGATGGTCTACTCCTCGCCTCCGGCGGCTTTGATGGAACCGTCCGTCTTTGGAACCCCACCACCGGCAAACAAATCCACGAGCTGACCGGCCACGCCGGCTCGGTGCCCTCATTGGCGTTCGCCACCACACCCGATGGTCTACTCCTCGCCTCCGGCGGCTTTGATGGAACCGTCCGTCTTTGGAACCCCACCACCGGCAAACAAATCCACGAGCTGACCGGCCACGCCGACCCAGTGCACTCACTGGCATTCGCCACCACACCCGATGGTCTACTCCTCGCCTCCGGCGGCTTTGATGGAACCATCCGTCTCTGGAACCCCACCACCGGTGAACTCATCCGCAAACTCGACGGACACCCCCGCACAGTGCACTCGCTGGCGTTCACCACCATCAATGGCAGAGTAATCCTTGCCTCAGGCGGCGAAAACATCACGATCCGCATCTGGAACCCCACCACCGGCAAACAAATCCACGAACTGACTGGCCACGCCGGCCCAGTGCACTCACTGACGTTCGCCACCACACCCGATGGTCCACTCCTCGCCTCCGGCGGCTTTGATGGCACCATCCGTCTCCGGAACCCCACCACCGGCAAACAAATCCACGAACTGACCGGCCACACCGGCCCAGTGAACTCACTGGCGTTCACCAGCACATCCGAAGGACCACTCCTCGCCTCCGGCGACGCTGATGGCACCATCCGTCTCTGGAACCCCACCACTGGCAAACAAATCCACGAACTGACCGGCCACGCCGGCTCGGTGCACTCGCTGGCGTTCACCACCATCAATGGCAGAGTAATCCTCGCCTCCGGCGGCAATGATGGCACCATCCGTCTCTGGAACCCCGACACCGGCAAACAAATCCACGAACTGACCGGCCACACCAGCTGGGTACTCTCACTCGCATCCATCACCACTGACGCCCAGCCACTCCTCGCCTCTGGCGGCAGCAACGGAAGTATTGTCATTTGGAGAATCGGTTCTGTTGCAGAGCCACCGGAAGCACCATCTCCAGGGTCCCCTCCTGGCTCTGCATCATCGCTCTCGACACTTGCCCTCTCCTCACACGACGACAAAGCCACTAGAACTCTTCTCAACAGTGAGATCCCCATTGAACAGCCCGATGCCGGTATCAATCAAGAGGTCTCCCTAGAAGGCATTTACCCCAAACCTGCTGAGGGACCTCGAACAGATAGTCTTCCTTCAAGCGACGACGAATCCACTGAGAACCATCACGACGGAACTATTCTCGACGACCAGCCCAAGGATGAGATCGATCAGGAAGATTCTCCAGAAGACTCCCCTCCTGACCCAGCGCCACCACTCTCGACGCATGCTTTCCCCTCTCGTGATGACGAACTTACCGAGGATTTGCTCGGACGCGAGATTCTGGCTGGCCACCTTGAAGGTGTGCTCAACCAACTGGTTGCTTCTCAGGGTGGCGACGACCGCACGCAGGGCACCGTCGTCGTCAATATCGATGGCCGCTGGGGCTCCGGCAAGAGCGTTCTCGCGAAACTTACCGCCGATCGCCTCGCAGAGACCGATGATGGCAAATCGCGAGAACCTGGTGAGGAAGCCACCGAAGAACCAGCATCAGACGATCGCATTGCCGAGACACCACCGCTGGCCGATCCGATCGTGGTCTGGTTCAATGCGTGGCAGCAATCCACGGTGGGTCCACGATGGTGGACACTCATCTCGCAGGTCAAACGCCAGGTTGAGAAGGAGCGCGCATTACCTTCGCGCCTTCTTCTTCGATCTGTTGAGACGTTCGCCCGTCTGTTCCGTTCGAAGGCTCAGATCTTCGCCGGACTTGTCATTCTTGCCGTCACTACGTTCCTCCTGTGGAGTTCTTTCGACACCGCTGACAATAGTACTTGGGACAAGGTAATCGAAACGATCGGCAAATGGGACCAGGTGGGCAAGGTTCTCGGTGGCATCGCTGCTTTTGCCGTCATTCTGCTCGCTTTGGGACGGGTCCTATTTTGGACTTCTCCCACGATCGGCAAACTCTATCTCAATGCCGAATCCAAACCACTGGCAGAAGTATCCGAGATCCTCGCTCGGCTCCGCCGCTGGGCCCCGAGGCAAAGACAGCGGACCGCGGACCGATTACTTGCAGCGTGGTTCTTTGCAGTGTGGTTACCTGGAATCCTGACTTTGATCTCGACGCAGGTGTCGGGTGACTCTACGTCATCTCACTCGTCGTTGGATGGTTGGGGACTGTTGGCTCTGCTCGCTCTGAGCGTTCTTGGCGTGATCACCTACTGTTCGTGGCTATGGAGTGAAGTTCCTACTCCATGTAAGCCCATCGTCTTGGTGATCGACGACCTCGACAGGTGCTCCGCCGAGGACACCGTGGAGTACCTCGAAACAGTTCACACCCTCATGCGTGCCGGTAAGGCCCCGAAGCTCTTTACTCGTTGGCGCACCCCTGCGCCTTTCGTTGTGCTCGTGCTCG
Source organism: Ancrocorticia sp. (assembly GCA_047602305.1). Classification (GTDB taxonomy): domain Bacteria; phylum Actinomycetota; class Actinomycetes; order Actinomycetales; family Actinomycetaceae; genus Ancrocorticia. The sequence goes on along the minus strand of JASGHO010000001.1, from coordinate 2,709,393 downwards.
CCGACGGCCGCTGGGTTCGTACAGCTTTCGAACGCCAGTACCAAGACTTCGTGGAACTCGGCGATGAGTCGAGGCGCTTGGGAGCCGACTTCATCCAGAAACTCTTCGACCACACAGTTCTCGTTCCCGAACTCAACCTCGATCAGGTGTGGGACTTCGTCGACCATGTCACCCAATCCTCCGGGCCGAGACAGACTGCTAGGCCGGTCGAGACAACTACCGCAACCAATGGCGATTCCTCTCGACGGGACGTCGTCGTCGCAACGGATGAGGGGCCGGGCCAGATTGGCGAAAATGGTGGAGGCGCTAGCGAGCTACCGGCTACGCCAGAAACTGGCGAGACTCTGCCCGTACCAGACAGGGAAGGGGACGGCGATCTTTATCAAGATCCAAGTAGCCCTGACCCAGTCGCGAATGAACCGGGTGAAGACACCCGCATCTCACCATTCGTTCCGAGCCAACCTGATCCACTCGAAGCAGCTCGGGTAGTCAAGCAAGAGGCCGATGAGGCCGAGGCCGCAGCAAGCATTGAAGAAACCGCGGAGAGAACCCGACATCTCATAACCACCTACCACCAGATCCTCCCCGCCAACCCGAGACTGATCAGGCGCGTGGTGAATACCTGGGGAATGCTCACCGCGTTACGCAAACACGTCCGCCACTCTGAGGAAGATGACACTCTCATCCGTGCGGCCGTCTTCTTCGTCATGTTCCCAACCCTCACGGACGAGTTGCTCAGTAATAAGCCGCTGATCAGCGTCAAGGACATTCTTGATGACCTCGAGTACAAAGGACCGTGGAAGCACCCTGACGTTCTCAAGGTTCTACACACGACCTCCGGCGAGATTGATAAAGCCAACCTCAAGCCCGAGGACTTCCTCGAACCGCGCATCCTCGCGCGCTGCTACGGCCGCCAGTGCTGAACACCCACTACAGGCATCTCAATAGGGAAGTAAATCAATCGCTCCGGGTCGAGCCTTCATGGCATGAATTATCAGTTCGTTGCCGCTGTCGAAGACGAGAACCACTGTCTCTATCAGTCGACCCTTGGTATCAAAACCGATCCGGAACTGTCTGGCTGGACTTTCCTCATCCAAGTGCTCAACCCAAAGTGCCCACTCTGCGGCATAAATTGCGTCCGCGTCTGAAATGCCATGTTTGCGCGCAGAAGGATTAACTTTCATGCCGTTGCCAAATACAGAGCCTTGCGCAGAACGTCAGAACGCGTGGTTCCCTCCGCTTGAGCACGAGCATCAAGAAGCTCAACCTCTTCTTCGGTTAGACGCACTGCAATGACCTGCGACGGAACCGCGCCACGACCAGGGCGACCACGTCCGCGTTTCTTCAATTCCTTGAAGTCATAGCCAGCTTCAGCCTCATCTGCCCAAGCTTGAATCTGCTCTCCTGTGACTTCTTTACCGTTGATCGTCTCTTGTTTTTTCATACAAATAACGTATAACGAAAATATCCACAGAACAAGAACATGACACCACTTTCGCGGGCACACTGGCATGAGGCATCACAGACTGGAAGAACCCCGACGTTCTCAAGGTTCTACGCACCACCGATAGCGAGATTGACGAAGCCAACCCCAAGCCCGAGAACTTCCTCAAACCGCGCGTTCTCGCGCGCTGCTACGGCCGCCAGTGCTGAACATGCACAACATGCATCTCAACATGCACATGTGAGTGTTAAGATGCATGTTGTGCATGTTATGTGCATGTTTCATCGAGATAAGTGAGGCAGTATGCTTCCCAACGAACTTTCTGAAATCGTTGATCGACTCAGATTGGCCAAGAACGACAGCCACGATGTCGAGGCCAAAGCCGCCGTTGGTGGATTGCCGACCAGAATGGCTGAAACTGTTTCCGCCTTCGCCAACGGTAACGGCGGAACCATTATTCTCGGCCTGAGCGAGGCCGATGGATTCACCGTGTCCAAGGACTTCAAGTCACGTCCAATTTTCGATGCACTCAGCGCCCTGTGCAGCGACAAGCTCCAACCACCCGCACGAGCTGAGATCCAAGTCCTTCCCTTTGAAGGAGGGGAAGTAGTAGTGGCACAGATCCCCGCTATCGCGCCACAAGATCGCCCCTGCTACATCAAATCACAGAACCGCTACGGCGGCTCCTACATTCGTTCCGGCGACGGAAACCGAAAACTCTCCCCCTACGAGATTGACCGACTTCTAGAGAACCAGACCCAACCACTATGGGATCTGGAAATAGTCGAGAACGCCTCGTTAGAAGACTTGAACCAAGAAGCAGTCAAACAGGTAATCGCCCGAGAACGTCAACTCCACCCACGGATCTTTTCGTCCAGTGACGAGACAACTGCACTCAGGAAACTCCGAGTGATTGGCGCAGGAAAGGGTGACCAACTCCACCCAACACTTGCCGGTTTGTTGGCGTTGGGCGACTACCCACAGGAGTTCTTCCCCCGACTCACGATCACCTACGCGATCTATTCGGGGGCATCGAAGGCAGCCCTACCAAGTAAACCACGGTTTGAAGACACTGGCACACTAGTTGGACCCATTCCCGAGCTGGTCACCGAAGGTGTCCATGTTGTCTCCCGAAACATGAGAGTGGGCGGAATTGTCGAAGGTGCTTTCCGCCAAGATCTCGCCGACTATCCGCTGGTTGCTGTTCGCGAAGCCCTCACCAATGCACTCATGCACAGAGATTACTCACCTCAGGGCCGAGGAACCCAAGTACAACTCAACATCTTCGTGGATCGACTGGAGATTCTGAACCCCGGTGGATTGTTTGGCACCGTCACCCTGGAAAACCTTGGCACCGATGGCATTTCGAGTACCAGAAACCAATACCTCTCTCGTCTGCTTGAAGTAACAGCATTTCCCGGCGGCGGCTTCGTCGCCGAGAACAGAGGAAGTGGCTATCAGGAAATCATGACCCAGCTGGAGCGGGACATGCTCCCTCCTCCAATCCCCAAGGACTCCCTCACCGGGTTTTCGTTGACCTTCGAGCGTCGTCGCATGACAAAAGCAGAACGCCGATCTTCACAAGGAGCCACATCGAGGGACCAGATCCTCAACTATCTTCTCACCCATAGCTCAGCAAACAGTCGGGAGTTGGCTGCTGCCGCAGGCGTTAGTGTTGGAGCAGCACGCAACGCCGTTTCCTCCCTCGTCGCAGAAGGAATCGTCGAACGACTCGAGCCAGCTCGCAGCCCAAAACAACGCTACAGACTCCTCTCCCCGTCCAACTGAACAACACAACATGCATCTCAACACTCACATGTGCATGTTGAGATGCATGTTGTGCATGTTCAGTGAGTGTCCCCCAGGGGACGCATCGCACGCTCAACTCGATCTGGCATCGCCGTTAGGACAACGGACAGGTCCTCGGGCACAAAAGTCTCATCGATGCACTTTTCCCAATACTCAATGTGCTTCTTGTCGAACCAGTGGTCGGACTCGCTAACAGGCTTCGGGTCTTCACCTTGAACGCTGTACCAGTACAGATAAGTAATCCCGTCTCGCTGTTCGAGGAAGATGCTCTCCACATACATCTTCTCCGGTTCAAGGGTCTCCTTGAACTCCTTCGGATGCGAAGCGAGAAAATCCATCCACTCATCAATCACTGCTTCGGTACCAGGAAGAGCACGGAATCTGGTCAGTTCAACAATCACGAATCCAGTCTATGACTGTTTGCAAAGAGGCTTCCTGGGCCGCCAGAGTAACGACACCACAGTTCTCAGAATCAACTGGCGTTATGCGCCATCGAGCTTCCAGTAACCTCGTTTGTATCCCGCTGTATCCTGCACTCCCCCTTGAGTGTCAAAACCGTACCAGTTTCGGTACGGTTTTGGCAGACAGACGCCAACGGAACTCTCCACACGTCCAAAGGATTGAGTTTTTTGGAAAGGATTGAGCCGGTAGACCGCGTCAAACTGCTCAATCCTTTCCATTTTCCTCAATCCTTTGCCAGCGCTGCCGGTACCCAGCACTGAAGGCGCCCCTCCACGTGCTGAGTGGCCGGGGAGCCAACTGACCAACCCACCAACCCACCCCATCACCAGTGGCTATGAGAGCGGCGTTCGTGCCAATAGAGGCGGCAAGGCCGCTCTCATAGCCATTTAGCAAACCCAAGCGCCGGGTCCAAGCCCAAAACCGCTCTCCGGCGTCTCTCACATACCCATTCCTACAACGCCTGCTTCAGAAGAGCTGCCGATACACTGTGCAAATGACAGATTCCCTGAGGCTTACTGAACTGACACTCACCATTCCAAGAGCCGACAGCGACCTCGACGCAGTTCACGCAATTTACAGCAATCCGGGTACCTGGACTCATCTACCGTCAGGTCGGCATACAGATATCTCGCAAACACGGACAAAAATCGACGAATGGAACGAGTCCTGGAATACCCATTCTTTGGGACCTTGGATTGTCCGCGACACGGAAACAAACCAAGTTCTGGGGATGGTCGGCTGTTCCGTTCAGCGCAACACGTTCTGGAATCTCGGCTACCGCCTGTCACCCGATGCACAGGGGCGAGGAGTGGCAAGCCGGGTAGCAGAACTAGCAGTTCGCAAAGCCAACGAGACAAACCCCGACTTGCCAGTAATCGCCTACTTACTGGAGCACAACACCGCGTCGGCGCAGGTGGCGCAGAGAATCGGACTCACCCTAGAGGACAGGTGCTTGGACGCAGGAAACCCCGACCCAGAAGCAGTTCGTCTGATCTATTCAGACCGCCCTCTGACACGAGCCCAACTTGAAGCAGCACGGGCATAAGTCATAAACCCGCTTGGGGGAGAGGGTGTCATAAACAACGTGGATGTCTGGGTCGACGTCGTGCAGTCGACCCAGAGTCCTTCACGACGCGAAAACTCATTGCACACCTTCGCGCACACCTTCGCGCACACCTTCGCGCACACCTTCGCGCGCACCTTCGCGCGCTGCTACGGCCGCCAGTGCTGAACACTCACAACACCCATCTCAACATGCACATGTGAGTGTTGAGATGCATGCCGTGCATGTTGAGTGAATGTCCGGAGCTCACCTTCCACACCAACCATGCGCCAGCCCTCATCTCTCGTACGGCGCACCCACGATCAGCTCGTAGGACGGGCACAGGTCCGCCATCGGGCACTTCAAACAGTCCGGCTTGCGCGAGTGGCACACCTGCCGCCCGTGGTAGATGACGCGATGGCAGATGATCGTCCACTCTGGCTGCGGCAGGATCTTCGCCAGATCCATCTCGGCCTTGACCGGATCCTCCTCGCGAGTCCAGCCCCAGCGCCGCGACAGCCGCCCCACATGCGTGTCCACGGTGATGCCCGGGGTGTCGAAGGCGTTGCCGAGCACCACGTTGGCGGTCTTGCGCCCCACGCCCTGCAATCGCACCAGCTCCTCCAGGGTCCGCGGCACCTCGCCACCAAAATCACTACACAGCGACGCCGCGAGCCGCTGACACGACTTCGCCTTCGCCCGGTAGAACCCGAGCGGCCGCAGGATCTCTTCCAACCGCTCCCGGTCCGCACCGGCCATCGCCTCGGGATCGGGAAACTCTCCGAACAGAGTGGGCGTCACCGAATTGACCCGCACATCGGTGGTCTGTGCGGAAAGCACTGTGGCCACGAGAAGCTCGAAGGGATTACGGAAATTGAGTGCGCATTCAGCGTCCGGGTACAGCTCAGCGAGGCGTTCACAGATGCGTTCGGCACCCGCGCGACGGTCCCGAAGGGCCCTCGGACGGTAAGGAAGTCGGTTTTTCGCAGACATACCTCCAGAGTATTAGTGCGAGGAGTGCCTGTGAGATGGCAAGATGTGATGTGTATGGCATATTGTTGAGCTTTGTTCAACTGCACACAGCACGGCACATCGCCTCAACCCTCCGAGCTTTTGACATTTACTAGAAAGGGAACACATGGATACGAGCGTTCTCAAGGGCGTTCCACTCTTCAAGGATCTCGAGCCAGAGGATCTTGATGCACTGGGCGAGCTCATGAGCGAAACTAGCCTGAAGCGTGGAGATTCGCTCTTCCGCGAGGGCGACGAAGGCGATCGCCTTTACATCCTGACCGAAGGAAAGGTGAAGCTGAGCCACTCGTCCGACGACGGCCGCGAGAACCTCATCGCCGTTCTTGGCCCCGGTGAGATCATCGGCGAGCTGTCGCTGTTTGATCTTGGGGCTCGTTCCTCCACGGTCACCGCAATTGCACCCACGAAGCTGCTCTCGCTGTCGCACAAGGACATGATGGTGTTCCTTGCCGCGCATCCCGAGCTCTCCCAGTCCATGCTGCGCGAGTTGGCGCGCCGTCTGCGCCACACCAACGAGCAGATGGCTGACCTCGTCTTCTCCGACGTTCCCGGCCGCGTCGCCAAGGCCCTCCTGGACCTGGCGAACCGTTTCGGCGAGCGCACCCCGGAAGGCGTGTACGTCCCCCACGACCTCACCCAGGAAGAACTGGCTCACCTCGTTGGCGCTTCCCGCGAGACCGTCAACAAGTCCCTCGCCGACTTCGTGTCGCGCAACTGGATCCGCCTTGAGGGCCGCGCGGTCCTCCTCATCGAGATCGGCCGCCTCCAGCGCCGCGCGCACTGACGCCCGCGTTTAGCCAAGAGGGGAGCACTTCAGCGATTGAAGTGCTCCCCTCTTCGTGTATTTGGTTTTGCCCGACGACGCAGAACGAGCGTACGAGCGTTCACGCTCGATACCGAGTTCCAGGAAGTCGGCTGTCATCGAAGATGCACGACGACGAAATTCGCCTCACTCAGCGACGCGACACACCAGTTCCACCTCGACCGGCGAGTCGAGCGGCAGAACCGCAACGCCAACTGCGGAACGGGTGTGGGCGCCGTCGTCGCCGAAAATCTCGGCGAATAGTTCGGAGGCGCCGTTGGCGACCTGCGGCTGAGCCGTAAAGTCAACAGTGGACGCGACGAACACGGTGACGTGACGGATCTGCTTGATGGCGTCGATGCCGCCGGCAACCGAGGCCGCGGCGGCGAGCGCGTTGAGTGCGGCGATGCGGGCCAGGCCGTAGGCGTCGTCGGCTGAAAGCGACTCACCAACCTTCCCCGTTGACACCAGCGTGCCACCAACGAAGGGAAGCTGGCCGGAGGTGCGCACTTCGCTACCGACGCGCTGTGCGGGAATGTAGGCGGCCACGGGCGCGGCCACCGCGGGTAGTTTGATACCAAGCTCCGCGAGGCGGGCTGAGGGGGCGAGCGTCATTGACTCTCCCGTTCAGTCGCGTGGGCGCTTGAGGTAGGCCACCAGGTTCTGCCCGTCAGGACCGGGGATCACCGAGACGAGTTCCCAGCCCTCGTCACCCCAGGTGTCGAGGATGGCCTTGGTGTTGTGGATAAGAAGCGGAATTGTTGCGTACTCCCATTTTTGCATGGGTCGATCTTACCTAGAATGGGCGCCCGCTTATAGGGGACTCTCGCAAGCCTCCCCGTGGCTCAGAATCCGTCGCCGCTCGGGTATAGCGCCAGATATAGAGAATGCACGCCAAGCGGCGTGCATTGAACCTAAATCTCGTCATGACGGCCGGGATCGCAGCCGGGGCTCACCTATCCAGAACCGTAATCACAGCTGACGTCCGGAATCTGGACCCCGGAACCGCGCGTGACGAGCAGATCAGAACCGGGTACCCAACCGCGGAAGTTTGCCGTCACGCAGGTCGACGGCGACGTCGTCGGTCCCTTTCGAGAGCCTCGTGTACCAGTCCTTCTCGTTCGGGTAGCGGCGCAGCAGGGCTCGGCGCTCCCGTTCGGTCAGTCCACCCCACACGCCGAAGGTCATTTCGGAGTCCAGCGCGTCCGCTAAACAGTTGATTCGTACCGGGCAGGAGAAGCAGACCTGCCTCACCTGACGCTGGGCAGCACCTCGAACGAAGAGGGAATCTGGATCGGTATTGGCGCAGGCAGCTTCTACTGCCCAAGTCTGATCTGCTGTTGCCAGCGACATTTAGTACTCCTTCCCCTCAAGAACATCGTTGTCCTTTGAGGTTCCCAGTGACTACCGTCACGTTGGTGCAACTATCTTAGGCATAAGTGATGGGCACTACTCAAATCTCAATTTTTCGCAGGATCAAATGCTGAGACCTTTTAGCTGCTCAGGTCGCCAATCCAGGAGCCCCCACCCATACCCAACACCGCGTAGCGCAATAAAACTGCAGGTCGTAGCGGATGTCTAAATCTCCCAACAAATACCCCGCAGACCCCATCAACATTCTGCGATATTTACATTTCGTGGACCCCCAAGGTATACGCACAAGCCCCCAACAGTGGGCGAATCACACCAAGTCCTCATAGGTCTGGGGTTTTGCGCGTCATGACGCCCATTTCCCCGCCTCTCATCCCCCAGTGGGACCACCTTCACGCCCGCAGTATGCCGTGGGCCTCGGGACAACTTCGGCAACAGCACGTATTCTGGACCCATGCCGAGTTCTCGCCCACAAGGTGCCACCGCGCGCCAAATCATGACACTGGTCGTGGCTTTGTTCTCAGCCATACTGCTCGGAGGAGCACTTATGGCTGGTATTGCCATGCCCGCAGTCACTGCGGCTGGCACCGCGATCAATGCCGGAACAGCGATGTTTGAAGAGATCCCTGCGGATCTGGGATTCACGGAGCCGTCCGAGCAATCCGTCATTCTGGCCAGCGACGGCAGCGAACTCGCCAAAATCTACGCGATGAACCGCGTCGTGGTGTCCTCCGAAGAGATCTCGCAGCACATGAAGAACGCGGTTGTCGATGTTGAGGACAAGCGTTTCTACACGCACGGCGGCGTGGATGCGCAAGGCCTGCTCGGAGCGTTCGTCAGCAACCTGTCCGGCGATTCCGTGGCTGGCGGCTCGTCCATCACCCAGCAGTACGTGAAGAACGCGCTCATTGAGCGCGGGCGCATCACGGACGATTACACGCTCATCGATCAGGCCACCGAGCGCAGCATCGGGCGCAAGATCAACGAGGCCCGCTACGCCGTCGCCCTTGAAAAGACGATGACGAAGGACGAGATCCTCACCGGCTACATGAACCTCGCCCAGTTTGGACGCTCCGAATACGGCGTCCAAGCCGCGGCCTGGCGCTACTTCTCCAAGGACGCCAAAGATCTCAACATCGTCGAATCGGCTACCCTCGCGGGCATCACCCAGTCCCCGGCAAAGTACGATCCTGCAGCCCACCCCGAGGAGGCTGAGGAGCGCCGCAATATCGTGCTCTACACGATGCTGGACAACGGCCACATCACCCAGGAGGAGTACGACGCCGCCGTCGCCCAGTCCGTGGCCAGCACGCTCCGTCTCTCCGAACCGCAGAACGGTTGCTCGGCTGCCGGAATCTCGGCCTACTTCTGCGACTATGCGATGAAGCAGGCCCTCATCGATGAATCGTGGGGAACGGACGTAAACGACCGCACCAGCAAGCTCTACCGCGGCGGACTCACCATCCACACAACGCTCGACCCGAACATGCAGCACGCCGCCTACGATTCCATTGTCGGCAACATCCCGGTGGGCGACAGCTCGAACATCAAGATGGCCCTGTCCAGCGTGGAGCCCAACACCGGGCACATCAAGGCCATGGCCCAAAATACTGACTACGGCATCGGCACCGAAGAAACAGGGAGCTGGACAACCCAGGTCAACCTCAACGTCGGCTACGACATGAACGGTGGAAGTGGACGCCAGTCCGGATCCACCTTCAAGATGTTCACCCTCATCGAATGGTTGAGGCAGGGCCACACCGCCTACGAAGTTCTCAACTCCAACTCCGGCGTGTTCAACACCAGCTACTTCACCGCCTCCTGCTCGCCTGACTCACTGGCCGGTGAAGACTGGCCCATGTTCAACCTCGAAGGCGTGGGCGGCGGTAACATGACCGTCCTGGAGTCCACTCGCCAGTCGGTCAACGGCACGTTCGTCCGTATGGCTCTCCAGCTTGATCTGTGCAACATCGCCCAGGGAGCCTTCGATATGGGCGTCAAGCGCGGCGACGGCGCAGATTGGGACTACGTTCCCGCCATGGTCCTCGGTGCCAACGAGATCACCCCGTTGTCGATGGCGCAGTCAGTAGCGACCCTCGCCGCCGAGGGCAACTCGTGCGAGCCCCTCGCTTACACCAAGATCGAGGACAACGATGGCACTGTCATCACAGAGAAGGGCCCCAGCTGCCGCCAGGTAATGGAGCCAGAACTCGCCCGTGAAACCACCCAGGTACTCCAGCAGGTCGTCACCCCGGGAGGCACCGGGCAGCGGGCAATGCTCGCTGGCGGGCGTCCCGCCGCAGGCAAGACCGGCACCTCCGATCTGGACGTCGACGCCTGGTTCGTGGGATACACCCCGCAGCTTGCTGCAGCGATCTGGAGCGGACAGACCGAGGGACGAATCTCCATGCTCGATTCCGTCATCAATGGTCGCTACTTCAACGAGGTCTACGGCGGTCTCTTCCCCGCGCTGACCTTCTCCGGTTTCATGGATCGGGCCCTCGCGGATCAGCCGTTCGCCTACTTCATCTCCCCGGCACGCAACGTCATCACGAACCCCAACCCGCCGCGATCAACGACCCGTCCTCGCAATAGCACCCCAACGAGAGACTCCTCGAACAGTTCGAATAACTCGAACAACTCAGAAAACTCGAACAGCTCGAATAACTCGGAAAGCCAGTCCAATCAGAATTCGAGGAACTCAGAATCCGGGACAACAGGAGGATCCGAGTCTGACGACTAAATCGCCGTCCGACCGGAATATACATGCTACGACAGACTATTAACACCGGCCTCGCTCTCGGCGCAGGCGCGGCCCTCTGGGGGCTGACGGAAGCGCAGGCGTACACGCTTCGTCGTCGTTCAATTTTGATCGACGGCGGCACGCGGGCACACACTGCCGACGCCCCGGACGGTTCCGACAGGACTTCGTCCGACGACGTTTTCACGCAAGCACCGAAGCCGTTGCGTGCGCTCCATCTTTCCGACATTCATCTGGTGCCGTGGCAGCGCCGCCGGATCAAGTGGATTCAGAGCCTCGCGCAGACGCAGCCCGATTTCCTCATCCTGACCGGCGATCAGCTCGCCAGCAAGCGCGCCGTGGAACCGCTGCTGGAGGCGCTCGCGCCCTTTGAGGGCATCCCGGGGGCGTTCGTCTACGGTTCCAACGATTACTTCGGTCCGATCCCCAAGAACCCCTTCATCTACCTGTTCCGCGATAACAGCAAGCCACATTCCCGGCACTCGAGTTCTTCACACTCGAATCGCGTTGAGCTTCCGTGGCAGAAGATGACCGCCGAGTTCGAAGCGCGCGGCTGGATCAACCTCAACAACGCGCGCGCGAGCGTGCGCACGGGCGGCTGGAACCTGGATCTCGTGGGCGTCGATGACCCGCATATCAGCCGTGACGAGTTCCCGGCGGTTGTCGGGAGTGGTTGCGATGACGGCGCTGGTTCTGGAGCTGGTGACGGGTTGGCTTCTGGGAGTAGTTCTGCGGCCGGTTCCGGGAGCGGTGTGAAGGACGACGACGGCGCGGCGCAGCAGTACGCTGCACATCAGTCCGGTGCCGCCGGGGGCCAAGCACACCTCAAGCTCGGACTCGTACACGCCCCTTATCGCAAGCCCCTCGATCAGATGGTCGCTGACGGATGCGACGCCGTGTTCGCCGGGCATACCCACGGCGGGCAGGTGTGCCTGCCTGGCGTGGGCGCGCTCGTCACCAACTGCGACCTCGACCGCGAGTACGCCTCCGGGCTTTTCCAGTGGCCGCCCACCGGCAAGGAGATCATTCACGGGGATGCCACCGTGCCCACCGGCATGGAAAGCTTCCCCACCGCCTGGGTGAACGTCAGTACCGGGCTCGGGCATTCGCCCTTCACCCCGTTTCGCGTGGCATGCCGCCCGGAAGCGGTGCTCGTGGAGTTCACGCTGGTTTAAGCGCGCCACGATCCTCGCGCGTTGAGGCAGCCGGGTTGTGGAGCGATGGCCGGGTTGTTGACATAGCGACCAAGCCCTAGGTATGACCACCGGGTTGCGAGTGTGTTTATGCAGCACTGTCGCTCGTGTCACTGAATTGGGTCGTGAGCCAGTTTCACTTTCCCGGTGTTCCTCCGTTAAGATGATCTGGTTGCAATTGATCGTTTGGTCAAAAGCAATGGCCTCGGGGTGTGGCGCAGCTTGGTAGCGCGCTTCGTTCGGGACGAAGAGGCCGTGGGTTCAAATCCCGCCACCCCGACGAAATCCGAGAGGATTAGAAAAGACCGGGCCGCAAGGTCCGGTCTTTTCTATTTCCGAGGATGGGCCGCGATGGATTATCCCGATTCGTTGGCCTCGCCGAGTGCTTGTCCTTGCCTCCATGCCTGCCAAAGCTGGGCATAGGTGCCATCGGCCCCAATCAACTCGTCGTGCGTGCCAAACTCAACGATTCGCCCGTGTGCCATAACCAAGATCTGGTCGCAGTCGGCTGCTTGAGAGAGTCGGTGAGCGATGACCAGTCCAGTACGTCCAGCAAGGGCAGCGTCAGCGGCGCGGTCCAGCAGACCTGCATGGGAGGAGCCAGCTTCGGCTGTTGCCTCGTCGAAGATGGCCAGATCAGGATCGGCGAGTAAGACGCGGGTCAGAGCAATCTGCTGGGTCTGCGAAGGAGTGAGAGCGTACCCGGTGGTGCCAACCATCGTGTCGAGGCTCTGTGGAAGCAGGTCAGCCAGTTCATCCGCACCGGTGGCGATCAGCGCGGCACGCAGCTGATCGTCGGAGGCTTCGGGGGCGGCGAGGGTGAGATTCTCACGCAGAGTTCCGGAAAACACGTGGGTCTCTTGGGTTATCACCACGGTGTGTTCAGGCCTGGTTACAATACCGGCTCCGGGCTGGTGAATCCCGGCGATCACTCCGGCGAGAGTGGTCTTGCCCGCCCCGGATGCGCCGACCACGGCGAGGTGTCCTCCGGCCGGAATTTCCAGATCAATATCCTCCAGCACGGTAAATCCACTGGCGTACGCGAATTGGAGATCTTGTACGTATACACCGCGGTCTGCGGTGTGCCGCACGCCATCGGGGGTGTCAGGGATACCAATCACGCCGACGATTCTGGCGAGCGAGGCCAGAACGGACTGCACCGTGTCGACTGCCAACAGTAGCTGGGTGGTGGGCAAGAACATCCGTTGCAGGATCAGCGTAGCCGCAGTCGCCTCGCCAACACTCGAGTATTGAGCTTGGACCATGAAGAACCCAATGGCAAGGATGACGCCAAGACCAGCGTACTGCGCCGACAGCAATCGTCCGCTGAACATGTTCTGCATGCTTTTGGCACGTAGCGCAGGTCCCGCGACCTGCCAGGAGGCATCCAAGACGCGCTGGTGGCTGTAATCGGCCAGCCCGAGTCCTGCAATCGTCGCGTGTCCACGCGCGGATTCGATCAGCTGCTGTGCCCGTCCGCTCATGGCCGTCCGCTCAGCCAAGTAAATCTGTGGTGCGGTGCGCAAGTACCAGCGCACCGCGACCATGTAGATAGCCGCCATCCCCACGAAGGCGAGGGCGTAGCGCCCGTCGACGGCGGGGACGCCAACCAGAGTTGCAACGGTGGCGAAGATCGCGGTGGTGAATGCGGGGATCAGTTGCGGCGCGGCATCACCAATCTCGGCGACGTCGTCGCTGGAGCGTGAGATCAAATCACCAGTACCGGCCTCCTCGACCTGTGACTGTGGCAACCGCATGGCCCGAGCAACCAGACGTTCTCGCAGCCTGGCGAGCATGGTCTGGTAGGCACGCGCGGCAAGCCGGACGCTGATCGCGTTGAGCCCGGCCAGTGCCAGCGAGGCAACGATCATGACTGTGCTCGCCCACGCCCAAGTCGCCACGGTGGCGCTGCCTGCAACCAGGGAGTCAACCAAGTGGCCAATCGCTGCAGGGATCAGCAATCCGGCTCCAGCTCCGGCAAGTCCAGTCACAACGACCAGCACAAGGGCCCCACGATGCCCCAGCGACAGCGCGCGCACCTCCCTCCAGATGGCGCCGCCGTCGGCGACCGGAAGCCTAGTTGGTTCTCTTGCGGTCATCGGATACCCTCCAGCTCAGTAGGCGACGCTCCAGCGTCAGAGTGCGCCACGGTGAGGTCAACGATCCGGTCGCAGACTCCCAGCAGAGCAGGTGAGGCGCAAATCAAAATGGTGCAACGGCCGCGGCGCACCCGGCGCAACCGAGTGGCAATAGCGGCCTCGGTAACGGAATCAACCGCCGTGGTCGGATCATGCAGAATCAACACCTCGGCGTCGGTGGCGAGGGCGCGGGCCAGCGCAATCCGCTGCCGCTGTCCGCCGGAAAGTCGGCCGCCCATCTCACCAACTTGCTTCTCCAGATCACCTGCGGCGATGTCCACGAAGTCCTCGCATGCCGCCGCCCACACGGCATCCCGCACGGCGTCTTCCGAGGCGCCAGTCGAGGTCAGGTTCCCCGCAATGGTTCCGGAGAACAGCATCGCATGATCCGGTGAAATCACCACCCGCGCTCCCCGCTCTGCGGCCCCACTGCCCTCGTCCACATACAGCAGGGCATCAACGATCCGCGCCGCAGTCCTCCCATCGGTGCGTACACCGACGAGTTCATCCCCGCCAAAAGCGAGCCGCCCGCCATCCAGCTCCAGCTCAATACCTCCGCGCTCATCGGGTGAGGGTGCCGCTAGTACGCAGTCTGTCCTGCCCACCGGAGCCGAACCGGTGCTTCCCTCCTGCAGTGCCACAAGTATCCGCTCAGCCGATGCAGAGGCAGCGGCTAGCCCTGGCACAGCCCCACCGGTGATGAACTGAACGTGAACGAGCATCGTCTGCGCGAGCCCGGCCGCAGCGATCAGCCCACCGGTGCTCACTTGGCCGTGTATGGCAAACCAACCCGCCAGCGATACCACCGCAACCATGAACAGTCCGCTCACCGATCCACTGGTGGCCAGATAACGAGCGAGAACCCGCTGCACACGCAACGAGCTGTGGAGAGTTTGCCGACTGGCTGCGGTGTAGCGCGCAGTGGCCTCATCTTCAGCACGGATGCCACGGATAACCCGGTAGCCGGTCACCAGATCCGCCGCCCGGGCCACGGTGACCGACAACTGCGCCTGGTACTCGCGGTTGGCGCGGGCATAACGGCTGCTCAGCTTACCCATCCCCCACACCACCAGCGGTGCGCCAACGAGCGCAAGCGCACCCGGCAACGGATGAATGGCCACTAACGAGACGCCCATGAAAATCACTGCTGCGGCCTGCCCGACCGGCGTAACTAGCAACCACACAGCACCGACACGGGCGACGTCGTTGGTCATCACCGACACAACGGCACCATCCGGCGCGGGCCGGAGCGAGTCGGACGAATGCAGCAGTACCCGGGACAAGGTGAGCCGCAACTGGTGCTGCACCATTTGGGTGGCGTAGGTCGTCAACTGGTCGCTGATGCGCAGCGGAACCAGTCGCGCCACTGCAATCAGGACGAGCACGCCCAGCCATACCCCGAGTCGGCGAGGGTCGCTGGTCGCAACAGCCTGATCGATTGCGACGCCGACGACCACGGGCATCAGCGCCAGAGAAACCAGCGCGATAATCGACAGCACCATGGCGGGCAGGGTGTGCCGCCACTGCGACCACAGTACCTGCCACAGGAAACGTCGCGTGCTGGTATCTGCCGTCACCGTGAACGGCTCCATCGCAGGGGGCCGATCCGGTGCCTGCCACAACACCGGCAGCCAGCGGGTAAGACGGCCGCGGTTCAGTCCGGTTGGGTCGGAGCGCTTCACAGTGACACACCTTCGGATTCTGGCTTCGCGGGCTTCATGGTTTGGGGAGTGGACATAGATTTCTCCGGGGTTGGATTCGGGTGGTTATTAGCCTGGTTGTTAGTACCTGCGGGTTTCGTGGATGAGTAGCCAGATCAGGTAGATGCCGCCGAGGCAGACGGTGAGTAGTCCGACTGGGATTGGCCGGTAGAGCTGGCTGGCGGCCAGTGAGACGAGGTGTGCGCAGGTGAGTAGGGTCGCGCCCATTGCGGCGGCGGCGAGCAGGCTCACTCCTGGTGACTGGGTGAGCCTGCGGGCAAGTTGTGGTGCCACTAGTGCGATGAACCCGATCGGGCCGGCTGCTGCGGTCACTAATGCGGTGGTTGCTACACCCACAATGATCAGCGCGAGTCGTGCCCGGCCAGGACTCGCGCCCTGGGTGATCGCGGCATCGTCCCCGACTTCGAGTTTGCGTAGTGTGGGCGCCAGTAGCGCAGCTGCCACCACGATGAGAGCGGTGATAATCAAGGCGGGAATCATGCTCGACCAGGTGACCCGGGTGATCGATCCGGCACCCCAGAATCCGACGGTCATGGCGTCGGCGATGTCGGCACGGGTGATCAGGTAGGCGTTGATCGAGCCGAGCATCGCCGAGACTCCGATGCCGACGATAATCAGCCGGAATCCCTCGATACCGCTCCGGTAGGCCAGAAGATACACAACGAAAGCGGTCAGCAGTCCGCCCACGATTGATGCTCCGGCAATGGTCCAATAGCTTGTGGAGCCAATCATCAAAATTGTGATGACTACAGCGGTGTAGGAGCCGGCGTCGAATCCGATCACATCCGGGGAGCCGAGCGGGTTACGGGTCAGGGACTGGAAGATCGCCCCGCCTATACCCAAGAGAGCACCGAACACAATGGCTGCGATCGCGATCGGCAATCGCCAGTCCAGCACGACTGTGCGGGAGAAGTCTTCGCCGCTACCGTCAATAGCCTGGAACACTTCGCCCAGTGATAGTGGATAGTCGCCGATCGTGATGGCGACGACGGCGGCAAGGACCGAGACCACAAACAGCGCCATCGACACCACCAGCAACCTCACCGGCACCCGTGCCGAGAACCAGCGGGTACGGACGATGCCAACACGGTAACCGAAATCGATCACGCTCACAGTCCGCTAGCCTTCCTTTTCCGTACCAGGGCTATCAACATCGGGGCACCGATCACCGCGATGACGATACCGACCTCGATCTCCCCCGGACGCCCGGCCACTCGTCCGATCACGTCAGCGGCCAGCACCAGCACCGGAGACGTCAACGCGGAGTACACAATGATCCAGCGCTGATCCGGGCCAACGAACCAGCGCACAATATGTGGCACCATCAACCCCACGAACCCGATCCCGCCCGTCAACGCCGTTGCCCCACCCGCAAGCAGCGTCACCGCGATGATGCCCAGCACTCGAGTACGCATCACATTCGTACCCAACGAGGCAGCCAGATCATCACCAAGTGCAATCGAGTTCAATCCACCCGACAGTGCCACGGCGAGCACCAGCCCCACCACCAGGAATGGCACCACGGACACCGTTTCCGCCAGACTCGTGCGGGCAATCGAGCCCAGTCCCCAGCTACGGACCGAGCGGAACGTATCCTCATCAATCAGTGTCAAGAAAGTCGAGAACCCATTCAGCACAGCACCCAAGGCCACGCCGGCCAGCACCAGCGTCACCGGGCTGACCATCCCACGACCGGCCGAGCCAATCAGATAGACGAGGACTGTTGCTGCTGCGGCGCCAAGGAAGGCGAACCAGATGTAGCCGTTCACGCCCGAAAGCCCGAAGATTCCGACCCCGAGGGTCACCGCGAACCCCGCCCCCGCGTTCACGCCGAGAATGCCCGGATCAGCCAGCGGGTTACGAGTCAGGGCCTGAATCAACGCCCCCGCAACCCCGAACGCCGGAGCCACGATCAACCCAATGATGGTGCGTGGCCACCGCTGATCCCACACGATGATGGACTCCTCGGTGCCGACACCGGGATGCCAAATCCCTTGCCATACCCTGTCCAGGGGCAACGGGTTCGACCCGAACGCCAGACTTGCCAACACAGCGACCGCGAGAGCAATCAATACCAGCAGCAGGCCAAACGCGCGGCGAGTAGATAAACCGGGTTGCGCAAGAGCATTCTCCTGCGCAACCCGGGAAAGAAGACCCGTAGTCACAAGCTCAAACCAATCTTCAACTCAAGACACCGGATCGACGGACATTACTTCAACACCGAATCGATCATCGATCCCAAACGCTCCGCTGCCCACTGCCTGCCGAGCGGTCCGGCGGTGCCCATCGCCCAGGCGAGGTTTCCGTCGTACGACTTGCCGTCGAACTCGTAGCTGGAGGCATCCTTGGCCTTCGTGATGACGACCGCGCCATTCTTGACGGCTGTAAGGCCCTTCCACAGCTCGTTGTCAGTGATGTCGGCAGGGTCGCCGCCCACAACCGCGCTCAGAACGATCACGTCGGCATCCACCTGAGAGAGGTTCTCGAGGCTCACGCTACTCGCCGCGACAAACTGCTCACCCAATGGATTCGGATCGAACCCGAGGGAAAGGAAGAAACTCTCGACCCTTCCTCCTGTCACAGTGTTGTAGTTCAATCCGGATTGCTGTCCGAAGTACACGAGCTGGGTGACTGTCTTGCCCTGGAAGTCCGGATGCTCCGCGGCGAACTCCGTGAAGTACGTGTCGTAGGAGCTCTCAACATCATCCGCCTTCGACGAGAGATCAACAGCCTCGCCGATGGCGTCGAGATATGCCCGCCAATCGCTGTCTTGTTGTGCGGCAGTTCCTGCCGCGACTACCGGCGCGATCTGGCTCAGCCGGTCGTACTTGGCATCGTCGATATCGAGTGCGAGGATGAGGTCCGGCTTGACGGCCGCAATCTCTTCGAACGGCAGCGTCACGTTGCCACTCCCACCACCAACGGGCTCGAACGTCGCATCCGGCAGTGTAGGAAGGGCCTCGACCGTCCACACTCCGGCGTCGATTCTCGCCGATGCCAACACGGGAACCACGCCGAGAGATGCAAGGAGTTCGACATCGAGAGCGTTTGCGGTCACCGCCGCGATCCTGAGCGGCCGCTCGTCCAGAGTCGTCTCGCCCCATTCGCTTTTCAGAGTGAGCGGGTACTGCGTCTTCCCCTCTGCTGCGGGCATGCCATCTGTGCTGGTCGGCGAGCTGGACTCGGAAGGCGTACTGGCAGAGGACTTGGACTCGGAGGGCGTGCTGGTGTTATCACTGCTACCGCAGCCGGTCAGCATCAATGCGGCACTCAGCATCGCGGCAGCCAGAGTCGCGCTGCGCCGCCTCAACGTGGATATGGACATGGGGTGTTACCTCATTCTGGTATCGGGTGGAGCCTGGGCCTTTCGCCAGGGAGTGTTAGGACTGAACGGGAAGGAGCTCTCGCAGCGTGAACATGCGAGCGACCGGGCGCTGCCGGCCAATCCGTAGACCCGCCTGTTCAATGACGGCTTCCAGTTCGGCATCTGTGCGTATGCCGCCACCGTCACGGGTGAGACCCTGCAGGTCGGTCTCACAGTCGTGTTCGTCAAGATCATTGAGGTCGAAGGTGTGCTCAATGAGAAGCACGCGTCCACCAGGCGAGAGCGCCGCGGCGGCCTGGCGCAGGCTGGTGACAGCCTCGGCGTCGGGCAGCGGCATCCGTGGCTGGGCGTAAAGCACCGCGTCGCATTCGGGTACCGGATCGAGGATCGACTGTTCGCGGATACTCACCCGAGAGCGTTGTGCCTCGAAAG
Organism: Ancrocorticia sp.; assembly: GCA_047602305.1. Lineage (GTDB taxonomy): Bacteria > Actinomycetota > Actinomycetes > Actinomycetales > Actinomycetaceae > Ancrocorticia. The sequence continues at coordinate 2,689,861 of JASGHO010000001.1, read as the reverse complement.
GGATGGATTCCGGCAGATCGCGGCGCAGCCAGTCCGCTTGGGTGGGGCGGGCGCAGATGCTGATCCGCAGGTCCGGGTAGGCGGCCGTCAGCTCTCGGGCGAACACGCCAGCTCCAGCAGCGTGAATGACAACGTGACCCACCTGGTCGAGCGCTCTGCTATCAACCACACCGGTGACGAGGAAGCCGATGAACCCGGAGACGTCATCCAAGTACTTGTCCTCGTACCACTGTTCGTCACGCAGCTCGTCGAAGCTCTGCCCGGTCACCACCGGGTAAGAAGCTTTCCCGGTGTGGATCGCCTCGGTCAGTCCAAAAATACCCGCGTCCTGCCGTGCGCCCGCACTGTCCGCATGCAGGCTGCTGATCCAGTGCTCGTCGGCCATGAACTCTCCCACCTCGGTGAGCTTATAGTTGCCGGGGGCAGTCTCGGTGAGCAGGTCGAGGGAATGTAAGTAGCGCAGCAGCTTGCCCAGCGCTCGCTCGTCGCTGCCACTCTTCGCGGCGAGTTCGGGCAGGGTGGTGATGCTGCGGGAGATCAGGTCGCCGATGCCGAGGGTCACGGCGGTGCGGATCGCAATCGGAGGATACAGCTCCACCAGGTCGTGGAACGTCTCGTGCGCAAGCTTATGGTTCTTCACATCAGGCAGCGCCGCATCCTCCGTCAGCGGCACGACCTTGCTGCGCTTCCAGTAGCCAGTGAAGTCAATATCCGCCTTCGGTACATGACGCTGCTCGACCAGGTGGCGGCGGATGTCGCGCACCGCTGATTGCTCACCGGCGATCCACGCAAAGGGCTTGCCATCCCACCAGTCGGTGCTCTTAACGGCATCCAGCAGCAGGCTCGTGGTGCCCGGCTCCTTTCCGTTCCGGAACAGCCAGGTCACCTCGACACCGGGTAGCTCGCGCAGTTGCTGCCGGTGTGATTCCTCGGCCATCTCGATGAACACCTGTGCCCGGGAATCCTCGGGGAGCTCCTCCAGCAGCCGACCGATAGCCGGCAGCGCGGTATCGTCACCGGCCACCAACCACCAGTCCATGCCCTGCGGCATCCCGTGCGAGACGCCGGGACCGAACATATGGATTCGATCTCCCGGCTGGGCTCGGTACGCCCACGTGGTGGCAACGCCGATGCCGTGCTTGACGAAGTCAACGTCCAGCTCGCCAGCCTCGGCATCCCAGCGTCGCACCGTATAGACCCTGCTCGACGCGTACGACTCCCGCGGGAAGGATAGCCCTGTCTCGGTCTGGACCGGCAGCACCGGCTCGGTCTCACCCGGATAGGGAAAGACCAGCCGGAAACTCTCGTCGAACGCCGGGGAGTCAAATGCCGGCTGCTCCAGTCCATTAGCTGAGGTAAACGCGCCCAGCTGCTCACCTACGAGCGTCACCCTCTTCATACCTGGTGTCACATCGACAGTCCTGGCAACGCGGACTTCTCGAAGACTGAGGGGATTGACGATCATGCGGCGGGAGGTTTTAGGCATGCGGAACGCAGCTCCTTCGGATCGGGAAGCGATGGCAGATTAATTTGGGCCGGCTGCGCCTTCAGCCAAACCCACACCGGAAGACAGGTTAGCCTAACCTTAGCTTCCATGGGGTGCGTATCCTGTCAACTACTTGACATGGTGCGATAGGGTGGTGTTCATGACGAGCATGGTGGATGGGGTACCGATCACGAGGGATCCACCGGCAATCCCTGCCCTCCGAACGGCAGGCACGGACAGCCGCACCAACCACATCCTGCTCTGGGCACGCACCGGCACGGCCCGGGTCCGTATCGAACGCGAGCAGAATCATGAACTCTCGGCCGGTCAAGGACTGTGGGTGCCAGCAGGCACGTACCGAGAAACGACGGTCGACGCCGGCTCCGTCGTCGTCCCGCTCCGGGTCGGCGCGGATGCCGCCAGCGGGGCGCCGGACAACGTGCGGCGATTCGAAGTCCGCGACGAGTGGCACGACTGGCTGATGTACCACTTCTCAATCCGTATCGTGCCCAACGACCGGCCCGTCTCGCAGCACAACGAGGTCCTCGATCTGCTGGCACCATCGTCTGGCCCACGCAGTCTCTCCACCAGCCAGCCGAGCGACATTCCCACTCCACCTCCGATGCCGACAACCCCGGCTGCACGGATGGTCGCCCAGCAGCTCCTGCTCGACCCGGCCCTTGATCTGACCCTCGATGAGTGGGCTAGCTCAGCGCCGAGCAGTCCGAGCACACTGCGCCGAGAGTTCATCCGCAACACCTCAATGACGTTCGAAGAATGGCGTATACGCTGCCGCATCGCTATCGCGGCCGAGTACCTGCTCGCCGACGACGATATCAGCCACGCGTCGCGGCGCGTGGGGTTTGTCAGCCGCAACGGGTTCACCCGTGCCTTCAAAAAGTACACCGGGACGACGCCGCGCGAGTTCGTGGCCCTGCACTCCCCTGCGAGCGAACCCTCCCAACGCGTCGTCGCAGCGCACGATGCCAGTACCCTCGCCCGCGCCATCAAGAACGGTTCTCTCCTCGACCTAAAAATCGGTCAGACTGAACCACCAGCCACACGCGCACATACCCACGCCAACTCGATCCATGTGCTCACCTGGATGTACCGAGGCACGAACGAGTTGCGCATTGGTGACCACACTCATGTCCGCAACCGCGGCGACGCCGTCTGGATCCCTGCCGGCGTCGAGCATTCCGGCGTGGGACGCGCGGGCTCGATCGTGCTACCGATCGCCGAAGCCGATCCCGCCAACCTCCCGCTGAGCAACCCGTTGCGCGTCAACTTCTCGCCCGCCTGGGACGACTACCTGTTGCATTGCGCGATCAACCTGCGCACTCGACTGCGGCCCGACGGCTACGATTCTCAGCAGATCCTCGATCTGTTCCGCGAGCAGCTCGCGATCCAACGTGCCCTGAGCGTACCGATGCCCCGCGAGCCGCGGGCCCGCGCTCTCGCGACGGAGTTCCTGCACAACATCGGCCGCGGCGATGATGGCTACAATGTCTCCGACGAGATCCAGCGATCTTTCCGTGACGAGACCGGGCTTTCGTTCGCGCGCTGGCGGCACGCCACCCGCATGCGCGTCGCCCGCGATCTGCTTGTGGGCGGCGCGAAGCCAGTCGTGGTGGCAAGCCGCGTCGGCTACTCGCAGCTGGCGAGCTTCAGCCGTGCATTCTCCCGATTCCACGGAATGCCGCCCAGCACATACCAGCAGCAGGAACTCGGCGAATGACATCCGCGCAGGAGAGGTAACGGATCGTCAGACAGGTGACCCATCCAGCACCCTTCGTTGGGGTCGACTATCCACGGATCCGTTACCTCTCCGGACATGTCAGTGGTGGGTGGTGCACATGCCGGGGGTAACGGATCGCTGGACAGCGAAACCATCCAGCGTCCTCTGTTATTGGGCGTCGGGGAGGGACTCGGCGAGGAGTTCCCAGGAGCGATGGACCTCTGGCGAAACAGAGCCTATCTGTGTGAGGAGGGCGAGGACGTGGTGGCGATCATCGTAGAGTTCGATGGCGCTGGTCAATCCGAGCGGCCCGTGTGATTGCACCAGGAGAGCTTCATGGACCAGGGACAGTTCGAGGTCCAGGCTGGCGCTACCGAGCCCTATGGACATTCGTCCATTGGCATCCGCGCTCGCCACATGTACGAAGCCAGTGACGGCCTGCGCCACACCCTCGGCAAAGACCACCACAGAGAGCGGCAACGCGGTGGTACACAGGTGCTCGAACACGGCCGGGAGGACCCGCTGGTTGATCCAGCGTGGGCGGGGGCCGCCATAGTAGTGCGGCAGCAATTCTCGGCGAGTTTCGCCGCCGTCGTCGAGAATCGCGTCAATCTGCCCGAGCTGGTCGCCTTCCTCCCAGGGGATGAAGACCTGCGGGAGGCTCTTGCGCTCCTGGGTCAGGCCCTCGCTGGCGGAGCGCAGCAAGCCGTCCATGATGAGGTTGTCGAAATCGCTCGCCACTCGTACCAGGTGCACGGGGTGCCCGCCGAAGGCCGAGAACTCGACCATCAGTTCCCGGAAATCGCCGTCGGTACGCTCGAGGATGCTGGCGTGCAAGCTCTCGGGGCGCAGCCGCACAGTGATCTGGCCGGGTAGCAGCGGGAATGCTTCGCCCGGTTCGGACAGTGTGGTGTATGGACCCGTCTGTGCCAGAACCACACCAACAGATCCGGTCACTGCGAAAACGCACTCGAAGGAGGCACACCCCACGAGGGCCATCCCCATGTCGATTCCGGTGGTGACGAGCTGTGGGTCAACGCAACGGGCACCGTGCATCGCGCAGTGTTCGCAATGTGGCGGGGTATCTCCCGCCGCATCCGAATTCTCGCGCTTGTCGGGGTCCATCAGTACACGTCCCTCACGTAGCGCTTCTCCTTCTTCATCTGAGTGAGGTAGTCGCGTGCGCCGTCCTCGCCGGTGCCCGACTTCTCCTCAATCACCTGAAGCAGCGCCCGCTCGACGTCCTTGGCCATACGTGAGGCATCGCCACACACGTAGAAGTAAGCGCCCTCTTCCAGCCACGCATACAGTTCGGAAGCCTTCTCGCGCATGCGATTCTGCACGTAGATCTTCTCCGCCTGGTCGCGGGAGAAAGCGAGGTCAAGATGAGTCAACACGCCCTTCTTGCTCAGCTCGGTCAGCTCGTCCTCGTAGATGAAATCGGTGGCACGGTGCTGATCGCCGAAGAACAGCCAGTTGCCGCCCGTCGCGCCGCTCTCCATACGTTCGTGCAGGAAACCGCGGAAGGGCGCGATTCCGGTACCGGGCCCCACCATGATGATGGGCTTGGACAGATCGGAGGGCACCGAGAAGGCCGCGTTGGGTTGCGGATAGATGCCCACCAGCTCGTCTTGGCCCAAGCGCTCGGCGAGGAAGGTGGAGCAGACGCCGCCGTGCACGCGCGGCGATCCGTAATTCACCGCCGCAATGGTGAGGTGAATACGATCCGGGCTGGCCAGCGGGCTCGACGATATCGAGTACTGACGTGCCTGCAACGAGCGGAAGACGCTCGCCAGTTCCGGCTCGTCCAACCGCACGCCGGTGAGTTCCAGCAGGTCAAGGACGTCACGGCCCCAGAGCCAGGAATCGAGCGCGTCGCGGTCGCTACGGCGAACCACATCGGCCAGCTCACTGGACGGCGCCCGTTCCGCAAGCAGCGAGATGAGTTCCTTCGAGGGGGTGCGGATCTCCCACTCGCGCGTCATGCGCTGCGCCAGAGCGACGCCGTCCGCATCGACGTCCGGTGACAGTCCCAGCTGGGCGATGACGGCATCAACCAACTGCGGATCATTGACGGGCATGACCGCGAGCGCGTCACCAGCCGAGTACTCGATGCCGCTATCGGCGAGGTCGAACTCGTAGTGGTAGATCTGCTTGGCACTGCCCGGCTTGGAGAGCAGGCGGGATTCGGCAACCCGGGATCCGAATGGGGTGCGTCGGTTCCAGGGAGAGCGCTTCTTGGCGGCAGCCCGGGCGGGCGTTCCGCCTTGGGCGCCAGCACCAGCCCCGCCAGCAGCTCCAGTCCCAGCTCCAGCCCCGGGAGCCTCCGCCGCAAGCAGTGCGGTGATCTCGGCGAGCCAGTGCTCGGCGGGTTCCTCGAACTCGATATCGCAGTCCACGCGCGCGGCGAGACGCCGCGCGCCGAGCTGTTCCATGCGCAGATCGATATCCTTGCCAGCCTGGCAGAAGTGGTCGTATCCGCTATCTCCGAGGGCGAGCACCGAATATTTGAGGTGCTCCAGGCGCGGCGCGGCCGGGTCGATCAGTGCTTCCCAGAACAGTTCGGCATTGTCGGGCATCTCGCCCTCGCCATACGTGGAGCTGATAACGACGACGTGGCTCGAGCTCACTAGGCGCTCGAAACCGGCCGAGTCCAGTTCGGTGGCGTTGGCACCAAGACCGGCTCCCTGCAAGGCTCCCACCAGCTGTTCGGCAAGATCTGCCGAGTTGCCGGTTTGGGTGCCGTAGAGCACCTCGACGGTTAGCGTGGGTGCGGGCGTGTTGGTCTGCTCGCCGCGGGCGGCATCAATCCCGGCGAGGAAGCCGTCGAGCCAGGCCTGCTGTTCCGCGGTGAAAAGAGCACTCGTTGTTGATGTTACGTTCATGCGTTGACCTGCCTTGCACGCCAGCCCGCCACGAGATCGTTGAGGGAGGCCTTGGCGATCGCTTCATCGAAGCGATCCGGATTGAGGACGGCGGCGTTCTTGCGGTTCTGATACAAGATCCATCCGTAAGTTGCGGGAGCGTCGATACTGCGCACGTTGCGCCGCTCCAGTGAAGCCTTGTAATCTCCCAGGCGCTTGGCCGCGATCAGCGTGGCGAGCTCGGCATCTTCGAGACTCTCCAACGCCTCGCGCACGTACTTCACCACCCGCTGCATCACGAAGAAGTCCTCGGTGAGAATGAGCTTGCGGACGCCGTCGTCGATACGAGGATCATCCGGAGCCACCGCGCCCGTCACGCGCTCGGTGGCCAGAGCGCGCGCCGCATTCAAGATGGCGTACGAGGCGAGCAGCGAGAACATATCCGACACGCTGCCTCCGCGAGGCACCCGCCCACCGGCAACCACGCGGTGGTTGCGGTAGTCGAGCTTGAGTGCGCGCAGGCGATCGGTGGCGATGCCGGTGGCGAGCTCGTCGAGCAGCTCGCGCCGCGTTGCCGCCTGCAAAATCGCATCGGCATCCTGGTAGAGCAGCAGTGCGCGCGGCATGCCACACACGATGTGATCGCGCACCTGCTGCCAGTCCTCGCGCAGGCGGCGGGCGCGGGCCGAACCGGTGGCGGCAATGTGCCAGTCCAGCAGTAGCAGCACGGACTGCTCGTGGAACGCCTCGGCCTCGGTCAGCGGGAAGGTGACGAGCGAGTCGGCACTCACCTTGCCCGAGATCTCGCCCTGCGGATCGTACTGGTAGAGGAATCCGCCGCTCATGCCGTTGCCCAGGCCCTTGCCGAAGGCGCCGAGGTTGAGCACCGCGCCGTTCGTCATGTACTCACAGCCGAACTCTCCGAAGCCTTCCACCACGGCGGTGGCGCCCGAGTTACGCACTGCGAAGCGGTCGCCCGCCTCGCCTTCAACGAAGAGGCGACCACCGGTGGCCCCAAACAGCGCGAAGTTGCCAATGAGCACGTTGCCGCCGGAGACATCCGAGCCGCCGCCGGGCGCGCGGACGATAACCTGCCCACCCGACTGGCTCTTACCGACGCCGTCGTTCGCAGTGCCGGTATGCGTGAGTTCGATTCCGTCGTTGCAGAAGGCGCCGAAGGACTGCCCGGCAGAACCAACCGTGCGCACCCGCACGCTCTGCTCGGCCAGGCGCACGCGGCCCCGATCATCACGGATGGCCGCAGGCATCTCGGCGATGGTCTCGGCGGACAGTTCGTAGTTGAGCATGCGCTCAACGTCGATCGAGAGCTGCCCTCCCACCGACTTGTTCCAGTTGCGCAGCTCGATGCCCTCCAAGGTCACCGAGCCCTCGCGCCGGGTGACAAGCGCATCGCGAACGCGCGCGAGAAGATCGTCGTCGACCGAGAAATCCTTCTCCAGGTATATCGGATCGGTGACAAGCTTCTCCGGAACGCTGGCGAGCATGGCGCGCACGTCCAGTTGGCCGACGCTCGCCGGATGCTCCAGCAGCTGCAGCAGATCACCACGGCCGCGGGCCTCGCGCAGCGAGGACAGGCCGAGGCGCGCAAGGATCTCACGCACGTCATGGGCAATATTGAGCAGGTACTGCGCCAGGGCCCGCGGGTCGCCGTCGAAGGCCTCCGCGTTGGTGGTCAACCCCGCCGGGCACTTGATGTTGCAGTTCTTCGCCATGACGCACTTGAGCATCATGAGCGCGGTGGTTCCGAACTCGAAACTGTCACCGCCCAGAAGCGCTGAGACGACGACGTCGCGGCCCGTCTGGTGCGCACCGGAACAGCGCAGCACCACCTTGTCGCGCAGGCCGTTGACGAGCAGCGCCTGGTGTACTTCTGCCACGCCGATCTCCGCCGAGCGGCCCGCGTACTTGAGGCTCGTCACCGCGGCCGCGCCCGTGCCGCCGGTGTTTCCGGCAACGTTGATGACGTCCGCGCCGGCCTTGGCGACGCCCACGGCAATCGTTCCGATGCCCTCACTCGACACCAGCTTGACCACCACGCGCACCCGCGCCGCCTTGCAGTCATGAATGAGCTGCGCCAGATCCTCGATCGAGTAGGTGTCGTGGTGCGGCGGCGGGGAAACCAGCTCGATACCTGGGGTTCCACCACGGGCGGCGGCAATATCCACCGTCACCTTGGGCGCGGGCAGCTGACCGCCCTCGCCAGGCTTGGCACCCTGGCCGATCTTGATTTCCAGTTCCTCCAGCATCGGGTCGGCGAGGTAGCCCGCCCAGATCCCGAAACGCCCGGAAGCAAACTGCTTGATGCGCGACCCACGGATGGTTCCGGCGCGGCTGAAGTGCTCGCCGCCCTCGCCGCAGTTGGACATGCCACCCACCATATTTGTGCCGTGAGCTGCGGATTCGTGCGCCGTGGCAACGAGCGCGCCGTGGCTCATGGCACCCGAAGCCAGCGTCCGAGTGATCTCATGCGCGGGCTGCACCTCATCCACCGCGATGCTCGCGGGCGCTTCCGACAGCAGCGAGAAGAAACGGGTGGCGCGGCTCTGGGTCTGGAGCAGGACGCCGTCGTCGACAAGACGAAGATCCACGATGTCGCTACCAAAACGCGAGCAGATACACAGCGCGAGCTCGGTGTGGCGGCTGCCGGTGCCGTCGGTGAGGCTCAGCTTCCACATCGCCGTCGCAACACCATCCGATACGTCACTCGACGCATCCCCCAGCGCATCTGCCGGTGCCTCAACCGGCGCCACGGCCAAGCCGCGCACCAACACCGAATTATTTCCTTCGAGCGAGAAGCGCCACAGCTCGCGGGCGAACTCCTCGGAGGTACGCAATCCCGTGACGTCAGCAGGCAACGCCAGCACGTCGCGCAATGCAGCCGGGCGCCGCAACCGCTCGGCATTGGTGTTCGCGACGAAGGCACGATAGCCGGGGGTGATCCGGAACTTATCGATGCGATCCGGACTGAGCGCGCCGTATCCCACGTTCTGATAGGCGGCGTCGTCGAGGCCAAAGGCGTCATCCAACTGACCGAGCGTGAGCAAACGCAACTTGTCATCGCCCGCCGAGTCCGCAAATGCGATCTTCTCGTCGGTCATCCCGGCGAAGCCACGAACCGCGGTCATGCCGTAGGAATGTCCCGCGCCCTCCGAGCGCTCCTTGAACAGGCCGAGCAGCGGAATCTGCTTCTCGGTCTGAACGTGACAGGCGCGCTCGTGCCACTCGGTGGCCGCCGTGGCGATACGCCGGAAACCAACGCCGCCCACCGGCGCGGCCATGTGCGGGAAGCAGCGCGCCAGCACCGGATCGCGGGTGTCAAGATAATTGGGCTCGAAGAACTCTCCGCCGATGTAACTCTCCACCGTACACAGGCCCACGCGGCCCATCGTCTTTCCCAGCGACTTGAGCGCCGCCTTGCGGAAACGCGCAAAAGCCCGATCAGTATCCGTTTCCACGGTGGCCGGCGCTGGACCCGACGGGTACTTTTCCTCCGCGCGAAGGCGCGCGCTCAGGCTGTACACGGCGCTGGCGCCGAAACCCAGGGCCGAGGCAATGTGGTGCGAACTCGGCAGCTGGCCGCTCTCAGCCACAAGCGACACCCGCAGCCGCAAGCCCCGGGAGATGAGCCGCTGATTCACGGCGGCAATAGCCAGCAGCAGCGGAATCGGGGCATGCTGCGAATCGATCCCGCGATCGGTCAGCACCGCGATGCCGCCGCTCTCGCGCGCGAACTCCTCGACGCCGTCGCACAGGCGATCAAGGGCAGCAACAAGCGAGGAGGCATTGGCATCCGCATCGGTCGCATCGGGCGTGTAGAGCACGTCGAAACGCCCCAGCGGGGTGACGCTCTGCTCGCGCAGCCGCAACATCTCCAGCTGGCCGAGGATGGGAGAATCCACCACGATCTGCTTCGTGGGCCTGCCCGTGCCATCTGGCTTGGCGCCCAGCGCCACGCGGAAGGTCATGCTGTCCGACTCGCGGATGGAATCGAGCGGAGGATTGGTAACCTGGGCAAAACGCTGCGAGAAGTACTTCGCGAGCCCGCCTTCCTGATCGCTCAAGGCGTTGATGGCATTGCCATACCCCATCGCCGAAATGCGTTCGGCCCCCGCAGCGAGCATCGGGTCCATCATGAACCGGAAACTCTCCTGGTTGAGCGAGTAGGCAACGTAACGCCCGGCGCGCGAGAAGTCACCGCCATAGCCGAGGGTGGTGGTACCGCGATGACCCTCCACCGCCAAATCATCGATGTGGACGCGCGCCTGACCAAGCAGCGCGCCGTAATCCCGGCGGGTGCTGAGCTCCTCGAGGATCTCCTTGGTGCGCCGGATCTTCCCGGTGCGATGATCGAGGGAGAGCATACCGCCGGCCTCGATGCGGCCGCGGTGGGTGACGTCGTCGTCGGCAACATGCAACTGGCCCGCCTCGGAGGAGACCATGAGGTAATCGGTGGTCTCGACAGTGCGCAGCGGGCGCAGACCGAGGCGGTCCAGACGCGCACCCACCACATCCCCATCGTGGAAAATGAGGGCGGCCGGGCCGTCATTCTTCTCCTCGTAGAGGGAAAAATACTCCAGCATGTCGCGCACCGGCTGGGAGAGCATGTAGTCGTTTTCCCAGGCCGGGGGCATGAGGGTGACGACGGCCTCGACGATATCGAGATCATCATCGAAGACGCGGCTCTGCAGCGTCTGATCGAGGCGGCTGGAATCGCTCTGGCCCGGCGGGCGCACAATGCTGCGGTTGCTGGCCTGGGCGAGCGCCTCATCGGAAAGCCGGTTCTTGCGATCCGTATTGAGCTCGCCATTATGGGCCATGAGGCGGAACGGCTGCGCCATGGAGGGGTGCGGCTCGGTGTTGGTGGAAAAGCGCGTGTGGAAGTACAGGGTGCGAACACTGTGCCGCTCGTCGAGCAGATCCGTGAAGAACGGGATCACCTCGTTGGCGTTCAGCCGCCCCTTGAGTACCTGGGTACGGGTGGAGACCGAAAGAGGGTAGAGCCCGCGCAACTCGCGCCGCGAGTACGCCTCGCGCTCGATGGCCAACAGGGCGCGGTTGGCGGCATGGTCAGCTTCCGACGGCGTCTTGCCACCCGCGGTGAACACCCACTGCACAATCGGAAGCTGATACTGTGCCGCGGCAGGCCGGGCAGCGCTATGGTCCACCGGGACTTCGCGCACCAGAACCACGTCGAGCCCCTGCGCCGCAAAAGCCTCATTCACCAGCTCATGGGCGGATTCGTGCTGGGCCGGATCATCGGGAAGGAAGAAATTACCCACACCAAAACGCCGTGCTTCAAGAGGAAGGCCGGTCAGCGCCCGGAAGAACTCGACGGACAAATCAATCGAGACACCGGCGCCGTCGCCCACCCCCTCACTCGACATTCCACCGCGATGCGGGATAGCGCACAAGGCGCTATGACCACGCCGAAGGACGTCGTGCGTCGGTACGCCATCCTTGCGCGTAATGAAGCCGACACCACAGGCACTGTGCTCCGTAGTGGGATCGAATAGGCCGAAAGATGTTGTCACGATACTGCTCCCCAAGAAGCGGACTCGGCGACGCCCGCTCGTGACGGGTGAAATGGCACTCGGCCCGCACGACATTGCAACGGTAAGGTCAGGCTAACTTACAGCAGGAGCCGTGCCAAGAGTGTTTTTCGCCCCAATTTAGGACCAGAGTCCCTTAATGGAGGACCGGAGTCCCCCAATAAGGTGTGGAATCCTTCTGGATCAGGTGTGCAATCCATCCATCGGCGTGTTTTCTCTCCGGAACCCGCTGGATGCCGAACCCTAAAGCTCGAGCAGCTTCTCCAGAACCACGAGAACACCGGATTCGTCATTACTCGGCGCCTCGTATTTGGCTGCGGCCCGCACCTTCTCGGAGGTTGTATTAGCCATAGCGTAGCCACGTCCAGCCATCGCGAGCATTTCGAGATCGTTGTTGGCGTCCCCGAAAGATACGAGGTCTTTCGCGTCCACTCCCCAGGAATCCAAGAGTTCCTTGATTGCACTACCTTTAGAAACGCCGGGGAGAGCGATATCGATGCTCCCTACCCCACCCCACACGGCTGTGATTCTGTCCCCGAACCGCTCGTTGATGAGATCGATCGCCTCGTGCACGTTCTGCGGATCCACTTCCAGCATCAGCTTGAGCAGGGTGTCATCCGGCAGTTGTCCGAAGGAGGAGATTTCCTCCATCTCGTAGTAAAACTTCAACCCAAGTTTCTTGAAGCCCGGCGACGTGCCCTCAAGCATGTAGGCGCTTTTCACTCCCGAGAGAATCATCGTCAGGTTATCCTTCGTCACTGACGCAGTCCGATAGCTGAGCCCTTGTTCTACCGCGAACTCAACGATCGCTTCGATGAGAGCCGAGGGAAACACCGTCGTCGACCTTAAGACACCGTTCTCACCGATAACCGTGCCGTTATCGGAAACGTAGACGATCGACTCGTCCTTTCCCGGAAAGAAGGACCTCAGCTGGGCGTACTGGTTGCCACTCGCCACGATGAAGCGGATGCCCTCCGATTCCATGTGCCGGAGGATGCGCTCGAATCTGGAGCGATCGTAATCCTTGGCGGAACTGAGGAACGTGCCGTCCATGTCTGTCGCGACAACCTTGACCAATGTGCTCTCCTCCTGTGCAAACTGCCACACAGTGTATCGAACAAGTCCCATCCGCTGCCGCGGGTTTGGCGGTTTCAACCAGCAACAACGGCCCGTTTTCTCTTACGGTCCGCGTCACCGCCCGCACCCTCCGTACTCGAAGTATCGGGAGAAGAACCCGAACCGGCGGCCGCGACATTCTTGCGCGGGCGGCGCAGGCCGCCCTTCTCGCGCCGTGGGCCGCCCTTCTCGCGGCGCAGGCCCGCGAGAGCCACAGCAAACACCGAGGTGAGAATGAGCGCGAGGGCCGGAGCGAAGGTGGTCCAGGGAGCCCGCTCCACGTAGTCGATCCCCTCGGACAGCAGCAGACCCCATTCCGGCGTGGGTGGCTGCGCGCCGAGCCCAAGGAAGCCGAGAGCGGCAAGGGCAAGCGCGACACCCGGCAAGCGCAACATGCCGTGCCGCAGCAGCGGGAGCAAGGTGGAAGGAAGGATGTGTCGCACCCAAATCTCGACACGAGAGACGCCGGACAGAGGCAGCCAGCGTACGTGCGGCGCTGCGGCGGCCTCGTCGATGAGTGACGCCGCATGCGTGGTGAGTGGAGGCCACGTCACCCACAAGACCGCGAGCGCGGCGCCCCCAACCGAGGGCCCGAGGAGGGCGGCAATAATCACTCCGGCGAGGATGGTGGGGGTGGCATTGGCGATTTCCGCCGGGCCGCGCGCCACTTCGCCAAGAATGGCCAGGAGCAGTCCCACAAGAATGGCCAGAAAAACGATTCCCAGCGACGGAATGAGGGTCCCGAGAGTGCCGTGGGCTACTCGCGCCAAGAGGTCTCGTCCGCTGGCGTCGGCGCCGAAGGGGAGGGCCCAGCTCGGCGGCGTCAGGCGCTGGTAGTCGAGCAGGTAGGGGTTGCGCGGCAAGCCAGCAACAAGGATGAGGATCAAACCTCCCAGAGCGATACCGGCCGTCCATCGGGCCGCACGCCCTTCGCTGCGGGATTCGGGTGGCGGCGGCAGGGCGCCTGCGGCCAGCGGGCCACCGCGCAGAATGCGCCGCAGCACACCGGTGAGCACGCCCACCAACACGGCCGCCAAGGCCATGAGAAGAAGCCCGGCCTGAAGGGCGGGCAAATCCTGGGAATTGGCCGCGCCCAACAGGTAGCGTCCGAGCCCGGGGATGGCAAACACCTGTTCCACGGCGACAGCGCCGCCGAGGATACCGATGAATACCAGGCCCAGTTGGTCGATCACCGCTGCGGCGGCACGCCGCAGCACCCCAAGCAGAATCACCCTCCGCGGTGCCCCGGCCATGCGCCAGACCGCCACCCATCGTTCGTCTGCCACGCCGGATACGGCGTCGGCCAAGAGCCGCCCGAACAGGCCGCCGGCGGGAATTCCGAGGGAGAGCGCTGGAAGGATGGCCGTTTGCAGCCCCGTCCAGCCGTAGGGCGGCAACCACTGCAACTGCACCGCAAAGACGATGAGTAGGGCGCTGGCCAGCAGGAACTCTGGCAGCGCCGTGAGCGCCACGCCCACCGGACCGGAGCCGCGCTGCGGCTCGTCGCGTAGTACACGGCGCGCGGCAGGAGCGACGAGAGCAGCAGCAATGACCAGCGTGACAACGATCGCGAATGTGGTGAGCGAGGCCGAAACAAGCAACGCCTTCCACACACCCGGACCGATATCCGCCCCACTCACCCACGAGGTTCCGAAATCTCCGTGCAGAATTCCATTCCACCAACGCAGACTCGTAGGAATCGGGCCGCCGTCCAGGCCCAGTTCCACGCGGATCGATTCGAGAACCTCGGGAGTGGGCTCCAGCTCGGCGTATCGCGCACGCAGAATGGAAGCCGCCGGATCGCGCCGCGACAGCCACGGCAACGCGCCAGCAATCAGCAGCAGACCGATCCCGCACACCACGCGCGAAACAATTCCCAGCACATTACTGTGTCGCATCAGTTGCTCCTACCATCGCCCATTCCCATATCGATTACTTGGATTCCAAATGCGTCAGGGCCGTCACCAGGATGCGCTCACGCGGATCGCGAGCGGCATCAACAACGCCTGCGACCTCGCCCTGAATCACACGCTCGTGTAGCAGCGGGATCGCGGCATCGGTGGAGAGAACCTTGGCTTCCGCCTGCATGATCGCCTTCTGACGCGCCTCACCGGCTTCGGTTTCGGAAGCGGCAGAGATGGCCTTGTCCACATCGGGCATGCAGAGCTGGGAGATGGAGAATCCACCCTCGCAGCTGAAGTCCGAAGCCATGTATGCCACCGGGTCACCGGAGTCGAGCACGGTGGCGCGCGAGAGGATGAAGGCGTCAAACTTGCCGTCGAGCGCGTCGGCCTCGATGAACTGGTACTCGCGCACGTCCTGCTGCACGTCGAATCCAGCGGCTTCAAGCTGCTGCTCGATCATGACTGCAACCTCGGGCAGCTCGGCGCGATCGGTGAAGGTTCCGAGAGTGATCTTGACGCCGTCGACCTTCGTGGGCTTCGCACGCCCTTCCAACACAGTCGTGTATTCGTCGTCACCACGCAGGTCCGCGGCCCACGGAAGCGCCGGGCCGAGCAGGCCCGCAGCCACGTCAGCGCGCCCCTCGTACACGGACTCGACAATCGCGGTGCGATCGATGGCCTCGCGAGCGGCGGCACGCACGGCCGGATCCTTGAACGGCCCGGTCTCAGTGTTGAGGTAGAGGGTGTTGGTGCGCGGCATGGGCACCTCGACGATGAGATCCTCATCGATCGAAGCCGCCTGACCAGCAGGAATGGCCTCGACGATCTGGGCCTCGCCGGTGCGCAGGGCAGCTGCGCGGGCAGTGCCGTCCGGGACATACTTGACGTCAATACCGGCAGCCTTCGCGGGCTCGCCCCAGTAGCCATCGTAGCGATCGAGGGTTGCGCCCACGATTCCCTCAGTGGCCACCAGCTCGAACGGGCCGGTGCCGGTCCCCACCGGGCTCACGCCCTTGTCCGTGTACGCGGCGCCGTCGAGAATTGCCAGCTGCGGGCTGGAGAGGCGGTGCGGAAGAAGCGGATCCGGGTTCGCCGTCGTCACAACAACTTTCCCGTCCTTGACGCTGGCCTTCATATCCACGCCGTCGAGGATGCGCGGAAGCGGCGTGGCGTCGATGGCGTGCTGGAGCGAGTTGACCACGGACTCAGCCGTGAGCTCGTTCCCGTTGTGGAACTTGACGCCGTCGCGAATGGTGAAGGACCAGGTGGTGGCGTCAACACGTTCCCACTCGGTGGCGAGGGCGGGCAGCGCGTTGGAATCCTCGTCGAGCACCACGAGGGTCTCGGCGGTGGCCCAGCGCGAGAGTTTGAAGGCGTCGTCGCTCAGCGGGCTGAGTCCGGAACGTGGCGGCTGCAACATGGCGATCGAGACGCGCTCGGCCGCACCGGCGCTACCAGTGTTGGCGCCGTCGGAGTCCGACGAGGAGCAGGCCCCCAGTCCCAGCGCGAGGGCGAGTGGAAGGGCGAGACGCCAGCTTCGATTTGGCTTCATTCCTGGTGGTTCCTTTCAGATGGAGGAATGATGCGGAAGGTGCGGTCGCACCGCTCCGCAAAAGTAGTGTCATGGGTGACGAGCATGAGCGCGATGTCGGACTCCTTGACAATGTCCAGCAGCGCCTGGGAGACCTCCCCGGCGGTGGCGGAGTCGAGGGCGCTCGTGGGCTCGTCGGCCACAAGAACCGCGGGCCCGGCCGCAAGCGCGCGCGTGATCGCTGCGCGCTGGGCCTGGCCGCCGGAGATCTCAGTGAGTTTGCGATCCAGCAGCTCAAGTTCGAGGTGAGCAAGTTCGGCGGCGCGGCGGATGCGGGCCTCGACGTCGCGCTCCCCCGTCAATTTGCGGACAGCCCGCTCGATCGAACGGCGTAGCGTCCAGCGCGGCACGAAGGCGCTCGCTGGGTCCTGCGGGACACCCTGAACGAGGTGGCGCGGGCGCTTGTGCGGATGTCCCGCCGCCGCGCACCACTCCTCGCCGCACACCGTAATGCGGCCGCTGGCGGGCACGCGCAGCCCCAGGACGACGTCGGCAAGCGTGGACTTTCCAGCACCGGACCGGCCCACAACAGCCACCGACTCGCCGCGCGAAATCTCCAGATTCGTGGGCGCGAGCACCCGCCGAGCCTTCGCGCCACGGCCGTACTGCGCGGTGACGTCACGAATTTCAATGACCGGCGTGCTCATGCGACTACTCCTGCGGTTGAGGGGGATGGGTTCGCGGCTGGGCTCTTCGCGGCCGAGTCATTCGCGGCTGGGCTCTTCGCGGCCAGGTTCTCGCTGCCGGTTCCCTCACCACTTCGGACGACGGCGACCTCCTCAACCTGCCCCGACGTCACCTTGAGATGCCGGGTTGCGATGGATTCGGCCACCACGAGGTCATGTGTTGCCACGACGAGTGCCTGCTCGGGCGTGACGATTCTCGCGAGGAGTTCGAGCAACTGGTCACGCGAGTCGTTGTCGAGGGCGCTCGTGGGTTCGTCGGCCAGCATGAGGGGTGCGCCAGCAAGCACGCCAAGTGCCATCGCCACGCGCTGGGCCTGGCCTCCCGAGATTTCTGTGGGTCGACGGCGTTGCAGCCCCGCGTCGTCGAGACCCACCGCCGCGAGGACTTCCTCCACGCGGGCGGGGCTGGCACCCGTCACCGCACGCAACTGGCGCCGGATCGGCATGAGTGGATGCAGTGCTTCGAGGCCGCGTTGTGGCACGAAGCCGATGCGTTCGGCCGCGCAGTAGCGCTCACCGTGGAACGTGAGTCCAGGCGCCCAACGGCCGGTCAGGCAGCTGAGAAGCAGGGACTTTCCACTCCCCGACGGCCCAGTGATGACGATGCGGTCGCCGCGGTGAACGTCGAGTTCAGGGAGGCTGAGAAGGATCGTCTCTTCTGAGTCGGCACCCTGCGTCAAGGAACGGCGGGCACCCGATGAGCTGACGCTCACAGTGACTCCACGTAACGACACGAGAGCGGGCTGAGATAAACTGAGAACCATAATGCGAATCATTATCAGTGATGGATATTGGCATACGCAAACTGGAGCTTTGGCGTGGACAACAGAAACAGAGGTCAGTGGCTATGAGACGGGGCTAGCCGCCTTATTTGGCAGTAAGCCCGCTGTGATAGCCACTAATAGAATGAGCGACGGCTCCCAGACAGGATGAATGAGGCAACTATGAGGACTTCTCGTGGCGATCGCGAAGACTCCACGTCTCCGCAAGGCCCAGCGGCCGGTTCACTAGACGGAATACCCAACACTCCTTCGCACACTCCACTGCTGCTGGCCACGCAAACACTCTTCAACATCGGGTTCTACGCGGTGGTTCCCTTCATAGCTGGCACACTCACCTCCGACTTCGGCCTCACCGCAACCGCCGTGGGCCTCGTCCTCGGTATCCGCACATTCGCCCAGCAAGGGCTCTTCCTGCTGGGCGGTGCTCTGGCTGACAGATTCAGCGCTCGCTCAGTCATCTTGGCCGGATGCGCGGTACGGATTGCGGGATTTGCCACGCTCGCAGCTTCGCTGTGGTCAGGCAGCGCCATTCTCTGGCTCTTCATCGCGGGGACCGTGCTCACGGGCTTTGGAGGCGCCCTGTTTTCACCGAGCCTCAACACCCTCATCGCCACCGCGGAAGCTCATCGTATAGCTACCTCGCAACGTCCACCGCGCATCACGCTCTTCGCCTGGCTCACCATCACCGGTGAAATCGGTGCCGTGACCGGCCCGATCATCGGGGCATGGCTCCTCGACTGGGGATTCGCTGCGGTAGCAGCCTGGGGTGCGGGGTTTTTCGTTGCCATCGCCGCTGTTCTTTGGCTCTTTCTACCTCGCCTGCCACGCGCCGCCCAACCTCACGCCCCCGAACCCAGCTCCTCATCCGGGGCGGCAATGCACCCTTCATGGCCCGCCTTGCGGGACCGCAACTTCGTCATATTTGCCTCGCTCCACGCCAGCGACCTCGTCGCCTACAACCAGCTCTATCTCGCCCTGCCACTGGAGCTAACCCGGCTCGGCCTGGGAGCGGACGCCGTCGCCATGATGTTCGTGTGGGTTTCCATCGTCACGTTCGGAGCCCAGCTGCCTCTCGCACGCTGGGCTGCACACGTGGGTGCTGGCCCGGCGCTGCGCGCCGGATATCTCGTCACGGCGACGGGCTTTCTGGTACTCGGAGGCGCCGCCGTCGCCGCCCCACCGCGGACCTGGCACATAGCCTTCGTGGCAGTGAGCGTAACATGCCTGATCGCAGGCCATCTCATCGCCCATCCCACCGCGCAAAGCACGGTGCCAAAGTTTGCGGGAGCCGGGCCCACCGGTACCTATTTCGGACTGCTGGCCAGCTTGGGCGGCATTGCCGTACTTCTCGCCAGCTTGGCGACCGGCGCGTTGTTCGACACCGGAACGTCAGCCGCCGCTTCCACCTCAACGGCCCCATCCACCGCAACAACTATCACCAGCGCAGCCGCCCACACTGTCACGCAGGCGCTACCGTGGCTCTTCCTCGCGGCAATCTCGACCGTCGCGGCCATCTACGGCCCACGCCGGGTAACTGGTAGGCATGACTACCAAAGAGTCTGACTGGCCAGAGGTGAGGGGCCGCACCCACTCGGCCAGCCCATTGGCTGATTGATTCCTTGGGATGTTTCGAGAAGGTGATGCATTTTTCCGGGTATATGTCACCGGCATGCCATATATGGCACGCCCGTAACATATACCCGGACTTTTGCATCGACTAGTGCGCAAACCTCGATCTCACTACCCTCCGCAACACCCGAAACCCACATCCCACAGCACACCAAGCAAGGAATCAATCATCTAGTACCGAATCGCGTCGATCGGCTTGACGCGCACGGCAGCAAACGCGGGGATGATGCCACAGAGGGCACCGATCGCCGTCGCGATACTCACGCCGGCTACAGCAGCAGTCACCGGGAACGGCGGCTGATCCTGCAACGTGACGTACAGGAAGGTCTCCAACGGAATGTAACGCAACGCGATCACAGCAATACCCACGCCAATAACACCCGCCACGAAGGTGGCCACCACCGACTCCATGAACACCGCGAAGAAAACGCGCGTTGCGGAAGCGCCCATTGCGCGGCGAATACCGATCTCGCGGATGCGCTGACGCACGGTCACAATGGCCACGTTGAGAAGGCCAAGCGCACCAAGGAAAATCACGATGGCTCCGATGGCCATGATGGTCACGCGCGTGGAAGCAAACGGGTCCTCGCCTCCTTCGCCGCCCATGCCGCCGAAGAATTCTTCACCGCCGTAGGCCTCGGCCGACCAGCCGTCACCGAGTACGGAGGAGACAGCCGCGGGGAGCATCTTGCGCGCAGCTTCCACCTGGTCCCTCCCCACCCACACCAGCATCTCGCTCGCGCCGCCACCCATCGAGGCGTCGGCTGGCTTGAGAAGCTGCCAGGAATCGTAGGGGAAATACATTTGGATGTTCCACTGGTCGCCACCATCAACAACTCCAACGATCCGCAGTTGCTGCTTGACCTTCCCTTCCATGGTGAGAAGAACCGGTTCGCCGTTGATATCCGGCTTACCGAAGGCATTCCACAGGGTGGAGTTAATGACAACCGGCGTGAGGCGCTGATTGACGTCGCCCGGCTTCAACCACCGGCCCTCCAGCACGTTCAGCCGGAAAATCACCCGATAGTCAGGGTCCACCGCCATGTATTGCAGCGACATATACCCCATGTCAGTGCTCAGTCCACTCACCGGTTGACCCTTGAAGGTCCCCTGATTCTGGACCTCGGCAAACTCCTTCACCGACAGCACACCAGGGTTATCGCCGGCATTTTCCAACCGCGACCAGTAATCAATCTTGAAGCGGTTGGCCACAGTAACCATGGCATTGCCGACGGGATCATTAATCAATCCCTCCATTTCGGCCCTGCGCTGGCTGCTCTCGGCTTTCTCATCCGCCTTCGCGGCATCTTCGACGGCCACGGCACATCCGGGCCCGACACAGCCACTATCCAGCGCCGCTGCGCCATCCGACATCATCGCGCCGTCCGGCCCAGCATCGCCGGTCTGGTACGCGCTCACGTGCAGCGTCACTTCCCGACCGCTCCACGTCTCCATCTGCTCGCGCTGCGCCTGCTCCAGCAGGTCACCCATCGCGATCACGAGAGACATCGCGGCCACCGCCGCCGTCACTCCCACAAGCGAGAGAATCACGCGCGCCTTCTGAACCTTGACCTCGCCCCACGCTTCAACGAGCGCGCCAATAAACTGGTTAAGCATTCCCATTCTGGCCCCTCCTCAGACGTTGGGTCCACGATTGCTTGGTATTTTCGTCGACGACGGCGTCCTGCTGCGCAAGTTCAGTACTGGGCGCGGCGACGTCGTCGTCGGTAACGGAACTTTCTTCAGCAACCGGCTGGTCCCTGTTCTCGGGGGCGGCGAACAGCGAATCAATTGTCTGATCGGTGCGTTCGACCTTATCCGTTGCCTCCGATATGAGTTCGGCCCCGACCGGGCGGGACGCGGCGCCCAACTCGGTGGGGATGAGAACTTCGCGGGCGTTCTCGACGTCGTGCAGGACGCCGTCGTACAACGCGAGCACGCGATGGGCACGGACAGCCACGTTGAGATCGTGGGTGATGACGATGAGCGCCGCGTTGTTCTCCGCGGCAATCTCTTCGAGAAGGCCCATAACCGAGCGGCCCGTGTCCGGATCCAGGGCGCCGGTGGGCTCGTCGGCGAGGATGATGCGCGGCTGGCGCACCAGCGAACGCGCGATGGCGATACGCTGCTGCTCGCCACCGGACATCTCGGTGGGGTAGGAATCGAGGCGGTCGCCCAAACCCACGCGGCCCAACATGTCCGCGGCGAGCTCATGGCGACGCCAGAACAGGGCACCCGTGGTGTACAGGAGCGGAACCTCGACATTCTCCTGAGCCGTACGAGCATTAAAAATATTGAACTGCTGGAAGACGAAACCGAAGGTATCCCCGCGCATCTGCGCACGCCGCCCCTCGCGAAGCTTGACAGCATCCTTACCGTCAATCGTGTACGAGCCCGACGACGGCTTGTCCAACATCCCAATAATGTTGAGAAGCGTGGACTTGCCGGTTCCCGAACGCCCCACGATAGAGATATGCTCGCCCGCTTCG
The DNA here is from genome assembly GCA_047602305.1 of Ancrocorticia sp. Lineage (GTDB taxonomy): Bacteria > Actinomycetota > Actinomycetes > Actinomycetales > Actinomycetaceae > Ancrocorticia. The sequence goes on along the minus strand of JASGHO010000001.1, from coordinate 2,668,006 downwards.
ACGGAAAGATTCACTCCCTGAAGAATATGGAGGTCGTCCCCGGACGGCAGTTTCACATGCCGGGTGACCTCATGTAATTCAATGAGAGCCACGTCAGCAGCCTTCTCCGGTGAAGGGGTTGCACTGCATCTCGGAGGTCCCCGGAATGAACTCAAGAACCTCCCGACCGGCCTCGATTCCGCTGACAATCTGTACCCTCATGCCGTCAGTGATACCAATCTGCACGTCAATCTTCTCAGGCTTATCGGGATCCTCGGTGGGTGCATAGACGAAGCCCTTCTGGTAGCGTCCCTCAACTGCGGACGCCGGCAGAGTCAGAACATCCTTCGCCTGACCTGCGACAATATCCATCGACACCTGAAGGCCAGCAAACACCTTCTGATCCGCGGGGACCACGCAGCGGGCCTCGATTCCGCTGGTAGTTCCGCCACCAGTGCCGTTTGTATCCGGGGTCTTCTTCGCGGCTGACTGCGGGGTGAGAATCTCCAAACTGGTGCACTGGAACGGGGCCGGACCATTCTTGATGGTGATCGTCGCAGAATCAGGCTCGTCCTGGATGCGGTACATCTGATCCGGCGTCAGCGCCGCAACAGCCGAGAAGGTCGGTGGCTGAATCGTTCCGAGCGAATCACCAACGGAGATGCCCTCCTGGTTCTCTACAACCGTGAAATTCACAGCTCCCGAGATCGGTGCATAGACATCTGTGTACACCTTGCGCGTGGTCGGTGCCGGATCGGTACCAGGACTTGGGGTGGGCTCAGGCTCCGTCTGGGGCTCGGGCTCCACAATCTCCTCCGCCTCGAGAGTGAGGAGCACATCCCCCTCATTGACGAACTCGCCCTCCGTGCGCCACAGGACATTCACGGTGCCCTTGCCAGAAGACTTGATCATGCTCACCGGATCCGACTGCACAGTGCCTTCCAGCTTCAACGAGTTGGTAATCGTTGCCACCTCGGGAACCACAGTGAGCTGCCCGTACTCTCCGCCAGGCGTAAGGCCGTCACTCTGATTTCCCTCAACCGTGGGGAAGAAAGCAATCTTCACAAGCGCGCCAGCAATCAGAACCCAGACAATCAGCCGAAGAATGGACATGATCGAAACACTTCGGCTCTTCTGTGAACTCATGACGCCCCTCAAAACACACGCACTCCGACCCCGACGCCGAAATGGAAAACAAGAATGGAAAACAAGAAAGTTACCCCAATGAGCATATAACAAGAGAGTTCAAACACCTTTAAGTGTTCGGTTCACAACACCTTTCGTCACATCCTCCTACCAACCTATTGACTTCACAAGCTATTGACTTCACAAGCTGCGTCCTACCTCTTGGCGGCACTCCCCATTCTTGATAGTGTCTCGGCACCATGTTCTTCTCCCACATCTCCCACATCTCCAACGCCTCCCCTGTCCCCCACACCTTCACAGAATTTCAGGCCATGCTCTCAACCGCCTCGTCACGTGCCTTCTCCCGTTATCACCCACAACAATTGTTGTCCTTGCCAGGTTCGTTGTCTTTGCCGGGTTTACGGACCTTGCAAGGCTCCACACGTCAGAGGTCTCCGCGGAGATCGGGCCGTCGCCACTTTCAGCTTGTCCCGGTCCTCTCGGCACTCCTGTGCGCACTTAGCCTCGCGGGATGTGTGGGCACGGGATCCGAGAGTGGAGCAGGAAGTACTGAAGCGTCGGGTACCGGAGCGGCGAGTAGTGGTGACGGTTCGCCGTCGTCGTCAATGCCATCAAACCCACCCACTCCTGAGGCGACGGTGTCCCCCGCGCAGGAGCGGTGGGCTGCGATGAGCCTGGAGCAGCAGGTGGCGAGCGTGCTGATGCTGCATTATCCCGGCACCGATGCGGCCGGGATCGCGGCGTTCGTGCAGGAGATTCAGCCGGCGGGGCTCATCCTCATGGGCGATAACGTGCCGGCGGACGAGACGGAGTTGGCGGCGAGCATCGCGGGTTGGAATGCCGTGGCGAGCGCGCCGCTACTGGTGGGCATTGATGAGGAAGGCGGTACCGTCCGACGGCTCGCGCTCGATGTTTTTCCCGCCGCGCCCGAGCTGCGCGACGGCGACCCGGCAGCCACCGAAGCTGCATTCCGCGAGCGCGGGCAGCTACTGGAAAACCTCGGGATCACCACGAATTTCGGAGTGGTTGCGGACGTCACCGCAGATACCTCCTCATTCATTTGGCCGCGCGTTCTCGGCTCCACGCCGGACGCGGCAGCCTCGCAGGTTGCTGCGGCGGTACGGGGTGAACAAGGACTCGTGCACACCACTCTCAAGCATTTCCCCGGGCACGGGCTGTCCGCGGGCGACTCGCACATCTCGATTCCTACCAGCGAGGTGACATACGACGAATGGCTGGAAGCGGCCGCGCCGCCCTTCGAGTCCGGGATCGGTGCGGGCGCCGAGATGGTGATGGTCGGGCACCTGCTGTTCCCGCAGATTGCTCCCGAGCCGGCCTCGCTCTCGCCGCGCTGGCACGAGATTCTGCGCGAGGACCTGGGGTTTGACGGGATCATCGTCACCGACGCCATGGAGATGCTGCAGGGTTCCGGGCTGCCGGAGTATGCCGACCCGGTTGCCAACGCCGTGCTGACCTTGCAGGCGGGGTCAGATCTGGTGCTCATCGCGTCCGGTGGCGCGGATGAGGCGCGACTGCTGGTGGCGGGCATCGCGGAGGCGGTGCGCTCCGGTGCGCTTGATTCGGCAGTTCTCGAAGCTGCGGGAGTGCGGGTGATGGAGGCCCGGCTCGGGTTGTAGCTCACGGCGGGCTCTATCGGACTCCCGTCTCGCCCGATTCTTGCCCGGCTCCTTAAGTTTTAGCGCACAAGGTTAAGGTCCCAATTCAGCTCATTAAGCCCTGGCGCACGATATTGATGGCTATACATGCGAGTTCGCGCGCTAAGGCTTAAGTAGGCGGATACAATTTCACGACGACGACGCACGCCCACCAGCACGACACCAGCCAGACGCCGCACCCACCAGCACAATTACAAGCCAGTCTGTAGCTCAGCCCTCGCCGTGCTGAACCGGGCAGAAGGTGACGGCGTCGCCGGTCAGGGCGAGCAGGTCCTCAGCGCCGCGCAGGAACGTCATGATCTCGGGGTAGGCAAGCGAGTGCACGGTGGAGCGGCCAACATTACGCGAGGTGATGAGCCCGCAGCCGCGCAGGCATGCCAAATGCGCGGAGACCGTGGACTGCGACAGCCCGAGGTGGTTCGTCAGGTCCACGACCCGGTGGTCGCCGAGCGAGAGATGCGCGAGAATCGCAAGCCGTGTCGGGTCCCCCAAGGCTTTGAACAGCAACGACGCCGTCTCCAACGCGGCCTCGTCCACACCCTCGGGCAACGTCTTGCCCTCGTGCACTGCCTTGCTGCTCAATATCCCCTTATTCTCGGACTGATCCTCCACGCGCTTACCCACCCAACTCGTTACAAAACCATCTGAATTCCCTCTATTCTCGCACCCCAGAATCGGAGAGAATCTGTTCATGAAAGACAGCACCGATCTGGACAGATCTACCGCCTCCCATTCTCGCCAAGTGGGCAGACTCTCCCCGATCGAGAAAATGCTCTCCGAAGGAACTGCAACGGCACCCTCTCACCCGATGAGTCTTCCGCAACCCATCGAAATCAATGGAATAATCTCAGATCTCATTGTGGATCAACGGCGTTGATCCACAACCACTCCCCTACTTCTGCGCCGCCAGGAAATCACGAATCTCCTCGGCATCCACCGGGCGGGCGTAGGCGCCGCCGTCGAACAGCATGAGGTCGCCGATACCGCGCTGGAACACGAAGCGGATTACCCCGGTGAGACCCTTCTTGTCGTGCAACATGGCGTCCATGATGCCGTCCACGGTGACCGATTCCGGTAACTCGTACGGCAGGCCGATGGCCTTGAGCAGCGTCTCGAAGCGCTGCTGCTCCTCGTTCGTGCAGTAGCCAAAACGCGCGCCGAGTCGCATTTGCAGGTTGGTTCCCACCGCCACGCATTCGCCGTGGCTCATGGTGTAGCCCATCGCGGTTTCGAGTGCGCGCCCGATGGTGTGGCCAAGATTGAGCCCCATGCGGCGGTTGCCCTCGAACACGTCGGAGACCACGAAGTCCCGCTTGATCTCGCAGTTGCGGCGGGCGGTGAGTTCGGCGAGGGCATCGTCGCGTACAAATTCGGCCGGGGTGAGACCGCGGGTCACGAAGGCATTCTCGAGGGAGGCGAAGAATTCGGCGTCGGCGATGCAGCCGTGCTTGACCGTCTCGCCCAGGCCGTCGCGGATCTGCGCGTCGGAGAGGGTGAGCCAACGGTCGAGGTCGATCACCACGGCGCTGGGCTGGTGGAATGCGCCGATGAGGTTGGTGGCCTGCGGGGTGTCCACGGCCGTTTTTCCACCGACGGCGGCGTCCGCTGCGGCGAGCAGCGTGGTCACGTAGGAGATGTAGGGGACGCCGCGCGTGAAGGTGGCGGCCACGAAGCCCACAAGATCCGTCACCACGCCGCCGCCTGCGGCAATGATGAGGGTGTCGCGCCCGAAGCCACGCGCGATGAGTTCATCCTCGATCTGCTCCTTGGTGGCGCGCGTCTTGTTGATTTCACCGGCGGGGAACGTGACGACGTCGACCCCGCGTCCAGCAGCTTCAAACGCCGCGACAAGTTGGGGGGAAACGAGGTCCACAACCGTGGAATCAGTGATGAGGGAGATGCGACGATTCGCGAAGCCCGGGCGTGAGGCCAGCTCAACGACCTTGTCCTCTAGGCCGCGCCCCACCACGATCGGGTACGACTCGTCCACCTGACGCACCAGTTCGACGGTCAACTCCGTGGGCTTCATGTCTGCTCCGTTCATGATAATTGTTCCTGTTAACAGCTTATCCGGAATGTCCGACAGAAAACCGCAGCGACCACACAAGAACAAGAGAGGTCTAGACTTGTGCAGATGAATGGCCGGGAATACGAACCCGACCACAGCGAGGAGATCTGGTGGAAGACACGCAAACACCAAAAGAGGAACCACGGAACTACCCTTGGCTGCGCATCATCCTCATCGGACTCTTCACCGGCTACCAATCCGGGATTTTCGCGGTGGGCGGCGGTGTCATTATGGTGCCGGCACTCGTCGCATTCGCGGGCTTTGACCAGCGCCGCGCTGCCGGAACCTCGCTGGCGGCCATTATCTTTCCCGGCACCGCGGGCGTCATCACCTACGTTGTGCACAGCCATATCGACTGGCTGGCGGTGGCGTTACTGGTGGCGGGCTCCGTCGTCGGCGCACAAATCGGAACCTATCTACTCAGCAAACTTCCGGTTGCCGTGATCAGGTGGGCCTTCACCTGCTTCCTCGTCATCTCGGCGATCAGCCTCATCTTCGTCATCCCGTCACGCGACGCCGCCGTCGACATCACCGCCCTGACCGGAGCCGGACTCGTGGCGATTGGCCTCGGCGCGGGTATTCTCGCTGGTCTCGTGGGTGTGGGCGGCGGCGTGATCCTCATTCCCGGCATGATCGTGGGCTTCGGCTTTTCGGACCTCATCGCCAAGGGCAACTCGCTGGCCGTCATCATCCCCACCTCGATCTCGGGCACGATCGGAAACCTGCGCCGCAAGAACGTGGATATGCGAGCGGCGCTCATCCTCGGCGTCTCAGCTTGCATCACCTCACCGCTCGGCGTGCTGTCCGCCGTAGCGATCGAGCCGCGCGTCGGCAACTATCTCTTCGCGGCGTTCCAGATCTATCTGGCGCAACGCATGGCGCGCCAACTACTGCGGGGCTGAGAACCAGCTTTTCCTGAACCGGTCGCCTCGAACCCGCGCCTACGGCGTGACCTCGCCGAACGTGGGAATTCCGCGCCTGCGCGCCTCGCGTCCGGAGATCACCATCTTGCCGAAGGGGAAGCAGGTGACGGGGATGAGTTTGAGATTGGCGACGGCGAGCGGAATGCCCACGATCGTGATGGCTTGCGCGGCCGCCGTCGTTACATGACCAACGGCCAACCAGAGGCCCGCAACAATGAACCACACGATGTTCATGAACCCGCTACCGGCACCCGCGCCGGGTTGGCGAACCACCGTGCGTCCAAATGGCCAGAGGACGTAGCCCGCGATGCGGAAGCAGGCGAGCGAAGCCGGGATCGTCACGATCGGGATGAGCGCGATCAGTCCGAAGAGTATGTAGCCGAGGCAGAGCCAGAACCCACCAAAGACGACCCAGATGACATTAAGAAGCAACCTCATAGTCCTCCAGCGTAGCGGACGCGTTCTCTCACCACGAGGCCGCGCTGTCAGCCCTTGGCAAAGCAGATCCCCCTCTTGAGCACATCACAGCCTTGAGCAAATCCACAGTCGGGAGGGATTCTGCCTCCCAGAATCGCCTGCTAACGTCTACCTCATGGCGATATCTTCCGAGACGACTTCACCGCGGGGTGAAACCCCGGCGGCTGGTGAGCCGTCTTTGACGAGCTCTGGCATCCCACACGAGTCAGCGGGCAACGCCCCTGTAGTCGGCAACGACCCGGCAAGCAGTACACACGCCGCAACCAGCGCCGCCGCGGCACAAGCAGCCGCCGCGTCACGAGCCGCTTCCCCAGCGCACGGCCTCACCGCCGCCGAGGTCGAGGCCCGCCGCGCCGCAGGCCAGGGCAATGAACTCCCGCCACGCTCGGGCCGTACCACCGGTGAGATCATCCGCGCCAACGTCTTCACTCGAATCAACGGACTCCTCGGCGTGCTCTTCATCGCCGTCATGCTCACCGGCTCGTGGATCAATGGCGCCTTCGGACTACTCATCATCGTCAACTCGACCATCGGTATCGTGCAGGAGCTGCGCGCCAAGCGCACACTGGATTCGCTCGCCGTCGTCGGTGAAGCACACCCAACCGTGCGACGCGAGGGGGCGGAACAGCAGGTGGATCAGGACGCCGTCGTCCTTGGTGACATCATCGTGGTGACCCCGGGCGAGCAGATCGTGGTGGACGGCGAGGTGACCGAGGCCGGGTACCTGGAGATGGACGAGTCGCTGCTCACCGGTGAATCCGACGCCGTCCCGAAAAAGCCCGGCGACGCCGTCCTCTCCGGCAGCTTCGTGGCGTCCGGAACCGGTTCGTACCGCGCCACGAAGGTGGGCAAGGATTCCTACGCGGCCAAGTTGACCGCCGAAGCCGCGAAATTCTCGCTCGTCCATTCCGACCTGCAGGCGGGCATCAACGCGATTCTCAAGTCGATCACATGGGTCCTCATTCCTGTCGGCATTTTGACGGTCGTCGGGCAGATGAACTTCGGCCACGCCGACTGGCGCTCCATCATTCTCGCCGTGTCCGGCGCGCTCGTCCCGATGATTCCCGAGGGCCTCGTCCTCATCACTTCCACGGCGTTCGCCATGGGAGTGATCCGCCTCGGGCGGCGAAAAGCCCTGGTCAACGAGCTGCCGGCCATCGAAGGGCTGGCGCGCGTGGACGTCGTGTGCGCGGACAAAACCGGCACCCTCACCGAGAACAAGATGGATTTCAGTGAGCTGATTCTGCTGAACTCGGGCGGGCGCGAAGCGCGCGAGGGCGGAGTACGCGAGGGTGAGGCTCTGGAAGTACTGCGCCAACTCGCGGCCGCGGACCCCGCCCCCAACTCCTCCATGGAAGCGATCATCGAGGGCGTCGGGGTCGCTGAGAAACCATGGGACGTCGTGGCCTCGCAGCCCTTCACCTCCGCCAAAAAATGGAGCGGCGTGAGTTTCGAGCGGCCGGTTGTCACGCGGGGAAGTGCCGGGAAAAGTAGTTCGGGCGGCGGTTTCGGTGGCTTTGACGACGACGACGGCGCGGCCCGCTCCGGTAATTCCGGGGAGACTCGTTCTGTCGATACGACCGTGAACAGCTACATCATCGGCGCGCCGGACGTACTTGTGCCCGCCGATTCTCCCGCCGGAATTGAGGCGCACGCGATCGCCGCAACGGGCCTGCGGGTGCTTCTTTTGGGACGCTGTTCGGAACTCGTGACGAGCGGGTCCGCACCGGGCGTCGTCGACCCTCTCGGACTCGTGGTGCTTGAGCAGCGTATTCGTCCCGACGTCGCCGATACCCTCGAATATTTCAGGAGCCAGGGCGTCGAGGTGAAGGTGATCTCCGGGGACAACGCTGACTCCGTGGGCGCCGTCGCCCGCTCGCTCGGTATGGATTCGGGCCAGCCCGTGGACGCGCGCACAATCGAGGATGAGAACTTCGCGCAGACCGTCAACGACACCCAGGTGTTCGGCCGCGTCACTCCCCAGCAGAAGCGGGCCATGGTCGAAGCGCTGCAAAGCAGCGGCCGCACGGTGGCGATGACCGGCGACGGCGTCAACGACGTGCTCGCGCTCAAGGACGCGGACTTGGGTGTGGCCATGGGGTCGGGAACCGCCGCCACCCGTTCAGTTGCCAAAATCGTGCTTCTCGATGACAAGTTCGCGACGCTTCCCTACGTCGTGGCCGAGGGGCGCCGCGTACTGGGCAACATCGAACGCGTGGCCAACCTCTTCCTCACCAAGACCGTCTACTCGTCCGTCATCGCGATCCTGGTGCTGGCCTTCGCGTTGCCCTTCCCCTTCCAGCCAATCCACGTGACGATCACCGGCTGGTTCACCATCGGCATTCCGGCCTTCCTGCTCTCGCTGCCGCCAAACAACGAACGGGCGCGCCCCAACTTCGTGCGGCGCGTACTCTCCTTTGGGTTCCCCGCCGGCATCATCGTGGCGGCAGCCGCATTCACCACGTTCATCTTCGTGAGGGTTGAGGATCATCTGCCGAATGCGGATGTGCAGGCGTCCACTGCGGCCCTCTTGGCTTTGATCATCACCTCCACCTGGGTGTTGTCCGTGGTGGCGCGGCCGTACGAGTGGTGGAAGGTGGCCCTGGTGTTCCTGCCGCTGGTGGGATACGGTCTCATCTTCAACCTCGACATCACCCAGCATTTCTTCATGCTGGATTCCTCCAACATGGCGATGATGGGCTTTGCTACCGTCGCCGGGTTGATCGGAGCCGTGCTTATTGAAGCGTTGTGGTGGATCCAAGGAAAGCTCATGGACGAGCACCGCCCCATCTGGCTGACGAAACAGCAACGTCAGGCGGCCCTACAGCAGCGCCGTTTGGAGAGGGAAGCAATTCGGCTGGCCCGGGCCGCGCGGCATTCGGCCCGGAAGTGAGAGCGGGTTGAACTCCGTGGCGGTGAGAGCAAGATGAACGCCACTATTGGCACATGTCCCGCTCTCACCGCCACAAATGACAAGGTGACCGGTCCTCACCTTAGAGATTGCGCCAACAGATCATGGCCGAACCCATTGGCGCAACATCTTATGCCCGGGAGTAGTGGGCAAGCGCGGCGAAGGCCGAGTCGACAAAGAAATCAATGGCGGTAGGCAGAGCCTCATCCACCACCTCGAATCGCGGGCTGTGCCAATCCTCGGCGTTGGGTTGGCCATTGGAGCCGATGAAGGCAAACAGACCCGGGGTGGTGCGCAGATAAGAGGCGAAGTCTTCGCCGCCCATGGAGGGTTCGTAGTCTGCCCGCGCGGCATAATCATCGATTCGGGGACCAATCACGTCCACAAATTCCGGCGTATTGACCAGGGGCCGGGCCCGATGATCCCAGACGATCTCGGCTTCGACGCCGAAGCCCTGAGCAATGGAATCGACGAGCGTCCGGAAACGCGTTTCAACCAGCTCTTCGAGTTCCCGAGAATACGCGCGAACCGTACCTGAGAAACCTGCCTCAGCCGGAATCACGTTCCAGGTATGGCCACCATGAATCTCGGTCACGCTGAGAACAACGGGTTCAAGCGCTGACACGTTGCGGCTCACAATGTTCTGCAACGCCAGGACGATCGTGGAGAGGGCTTCGATCGGCCCCGTGCCCTTGTGGGGGTAACCCGCGTGGGTTCCGCTGGCCCGCAAGGCCACCTCAAAACGGACGCATCCCGCCATCATCTTGTCCCCGACGGCGATCTGGCCAGGCTTCAACCCGGGGTAGTTGTGATAGCCGAAGATTGCGGCAACGCCGTCGAGCAGGCCCTCCTCGATCACCAGCTCAGCTCCGTTGCCATTCTCCTCAGCGGGCTGAAAGATCAAACGAATCGTGCCGGCGATCTCGTCGCGGCGGCGCACCAGCGCCGCCGCAGCGCCCAGCAGGCTCGCCATATGAAGGTCGTGACCGCAACCGTGCATGACGCCGTCGTTCTCGGAGCGTAACGCGAGGCCTTCGTCCTCGAGGATCGGCAGCCCGTCGATGTCGGCGCGCAAGGCAATCGTTGGGCCTTCCGTGGCTCCCCTGATCTCTGCAATGACGCCCGTCTCCAGCCCGGTCTCCAGGATCTCGATGCCACCAATCTGCTCCAGCTGCTCACGGATGAACGCGGTGGTCTTGTACTCGGCCAATGAGAGTTCCGGGTGCCGGTGAAGGTAGTGGCGGACAGCCACCGCATCGTAATCAGGTGTAGTCACGGCGAGTTTCTTCCTTTGTTGATTGTCCATTTATCGTCAATTGTCCATAGTGATCAATACAGGCAAACGCTACCGCAGCACCGTTCTCACCCAACAGAGCACCACTCCCGTTCATTTGCGGCGAGAGCAGGTTCAGTGCCTCAATAAGCACATCGTCCGCTCTCACTGCCCAACACTCAAACCAGCAAGGGACTGGGTGAATCGGAAAGACATACAACAAGCTGCAAACATACCCATCTCACCCAACAACCCCCTTCAGGTCAAGGATCCCGAATCTCCTAGGGTGAAAGGGTGAATGCGTCAGAATTCTCCGAACTCCTTCAACGCCGCCGCTCAGTTCGTTCATTCCTCCCCACACCGCTCCCCGATGGGGCAATCGATTCCATTCTCGACGACGCCCGCCACACCCCGAGCTGGAGCAACACCCGCCCCTACTGCGTCGCGGTAGCCACGGGCGAACGGCTCACGCGGATCGGCGAGCGCTACCTCGAGGCATTCGACGCCTCCATTGCGTTACGCAGCAGCGGCGATGATCTCACCCCCGCTGAACGCGAGGAACTCGCCGCGATAGCTACCCCTGACGGGGATTTCACCACTCGCATCCGTTACCCCGATGAGCTGCGCGAACGCGCCCGCGCTTGTGGGTTCGGCCTCTACTCACAGATGGGCATCGCCCGCGACGATCACGAGGCACGAACAGAAGCCGCGCGCCGCAATCTCACCTTCTTTGGTGCTCCCGCCGCGATGTGGATTTTCGTCCACGAGGCCCTTCTCCCTTTCTCCGCCCAGGACGCCGGCATCCTCCTCCAAACAATCCTGCTTTCGGCGCAGGCCCACGGCATCGACAGCGTCCCACTCGGAGAACTCGCCACTTGGCGCCACCCCATCGACTCCGAGTTCGAGGTGCCAGAGCATTACAAGCTGATCACCGGTCTCGCCCTCGGTTACAAGTCGGACGACGTCGTCAACCAGTTCCGTGCCGAACATCCCCCGGTTGTTCGCGTGCCCGAGAGGTAGATCCTCCAAGGGCTGCCTGCTGACGACGGTTCCCATGGGTTACCCGTGGCCCTTCCCCCTTGCCGAGCCCCGTCCGCTCGCCCTTGCCGCACTCAAAGGAGTGTCGTTTTCCGCAAGGTGCAACAGTTTTTCCCACGGAAAATGCGTACTCGTATACGAAAACGACACTCCTTTGGGATGGGAGAGCCCCTGGGCCAGGCGGGGCGCGCCGGAAGGCCTACCCAAACTCGACGAGCCGACGCTCCAGCTCCGCCGCATCCTCCCAGGTATCCACATCCATGCCAATGCGCGCGTCGTCCGAAACAGTGGCGAGCCGCAACTGTTTGAAGAGTGAACGCACCGAGCGGTCACGCACCTGCGCTGCAAAAAGCTGGGCGAGAGCACCCGCAACGTAGACTCCGTGCAGATATTGGCTGTACGTCGACGGCTTCTCCCCAGACAGCTTCGCCGCTTCACCAGCACCAGTCGCTCCATCGGCACCAAATGTTCCGACTCCCGGAGTTGAGGAAACTGCGCTCGCTGGTGGAGTGTTGGCCGCATAACCATCCCGACGCTTCTGCGCCACTGCGGAACCGTGTCGATCTTCGGCAGCTCCGGCCGTGTTCTCCTCGATCACCAACGGCACGGCGCCACCAACAAACTGGGCGGGCTGACCCCCATCCGTAGCATTCGCTTCGCGCAGGCTCTGTACAGTCGCCTCCCGATAGGACTGCTCCAACGCCGGGTATAGCCGCGGCGCCAGAGGAGCATCGCAGGTCAGAAGGCCAACAAGCCCTCCGGGACGGTAACCAGGCAACGTGGTCAACCGGTCAAAACCAGCCGCAACGCCCGCCACCGGACCACCAAACGGCGGGTCCTCCAGCACCCGCGCGACGCCCTGCGGAATGGCCACCTGCGGCGGAGCCACCACCACGATGGCCGCCTCCGGAGCCACCACTCGCACTTCCTCGATCGCCCGGAGGAGAAGAGTTTTTCCGCCGACGACGACGTCCGGCTTCGACACCCCACCCATCCGTCTGGCTGTCCCGCCAGCAAGAATAACGACGCCGCACAGCTGCGCCGCAGTGGCAGCAGCCGGTTGTGCTTGAACCACTGGAGTCGAAACCGGAACAGATGCTGAAGTCTGGACCGGGACAATGGGGGCTTCGGTCCCGCCCATCGGCCCAACAACTGGACCAAACTGCTCAGCTGCCACTCCAACCTCCGAAGGTGCGCCCGATTCTGGAACCTGCGGGAGAACCGGAGCAGGAACCGGGTATCCACCCGGCCCCATCGGAGCTGGCCCGACCGCATCGACAGGAACCGGGTATCCACCGGGTCCTTGAGACCCGCCGGGAACCACCACCGCAGCACCGTCATCCTTCTTGCGCTCGCGCAGCCGCCATCCAAACTTCCGGTACCGTTCGTTGACCCACGAAATCAACACCGCCAAAAGATACAATGCTACTAAAACCAGGGCCTGCACGATCATCGGCCACGGGCTCGGGAGTGGGTTCGCGATCGCCGCGAACGTGAACGCCACGAGCACCGCCCAGCGCCACGCCCGCAGCATATTCAACGCGCTCAGCACACCCAGGAAATTCAGCGCCACCAACACTTCGGGGATGAGGAAGGAGATCCCGAAGAGGATGACGAGGCGGGTGTAGAAGTCGACGTAGGCGTCGGCCTGCAACAGCGACGACCCTCCCACCGGCACAAACGACTGCAAAATCTCCACCGCGCGCGGCACCAACGCCACGCCCGTGGCAGCGCCGCTCACAAACAGCACCACACCCACCGCGCCGAACGCGAATGCGTACCAGCGTTCCTTACGTTTCAGGCCGGGGACGATGAAGGCGCCCATCTGGAAAATCCACCACGGGCAGGAAATAATCAGCCCCACCCACAGCGACACCCGCAGCTTCAGATCGAGAGCCGCACCGATGGTCGGGAAGTTGATTTGGGTATTCGCGTCCTGAATATCAAGCAACGGCGCGGTGATATAGTCCATCACCGGGTCGTACAGGAACCACCCACCCACCGCACCTATAAGAATGCCCAGCAGTGACCACAGCACATGCTTACGCAGATCCTTGAGGTGCTCCAGGATGCTCATGCGAGCCTCCGGATTCAACTTCCTCCGTGCAGACACGTCGAATTAACGCCTAACCCTGCTGCGGATACTGTCCGGGCTGAGCCTGACCGGGCGCGCCGTTCTGGCCCGTCTGCCACTCCGGCAAGTACTGGCCGTCAGCCGGCTGGCCCGCAGCGGGCTGACCGGGAATCGGCTGGGCCGGATAGCCCTGCGACGGATACTGGGCTTGCTGCGGATAGGGTTGGCCCTGCGGTGGATATTGGCCCTGCGGTGGATATTGGCCCGGTTGACCATATCCCGGCTGCCCCTGCGCGGGATAACCCTGCGGATTCTGGCCGGGCTGCGGCTGAACCGGGTAGCCGCCCGGGGGTACGTCGTCCTGCAGCTCGCGCATCTCCTTCTTCAGAACCTTCGCGGACTGGCCCAGCGACCGCGCGATGTCCGGCAGCTTCGCCGCGCCGAAGATGATAAGTATGACGATGATAAGGACAATAATGTGCCATGGTTTGATCATCGTGACCCTCCTAAATCAGGTCGGTTGAGAATTGTATGAAGATCAAGCGGTCCATCATCGTCTCTGATGATGTCCGACGACGACGCCCCGCCACCAGTTTCCGCCCGGCCCGGTTGACCCGCTGGCAAAGCTTCCTGCCCAGGCAACGAAGCAGTAGGGGTCGCAAGATAGTTCGGCATCGCGGCCGCAGCACCCGCGGCAGTCGCTTTCCCAGCTGCCGCAGCACCATTGGTGGCGGCGATCCACGCGTTCATTTCTTCCTGCACAGCCTCACGGACCATCTGCCGCGGGTCGTATTGGCTGAGATCCAGATTCTTCAGCTTTTCCACGTCAGCGGGATTGATACCCAAGGAGGAGAGATCGAACGCGGTTTCTTGCCGGAGTTTCGCGCTCCAGGCACGCACCATGTCGAGCAGCTTGCGCAACCCATGCAGGGCTTGCGCCACGTTCTTTGGACCCATGACGAGCGCGGCCACGACCAGAATAACCAGCAGCTCCCCACCACTAAACCAGAACATGACTCACCTCCCGCATGGCATTGTCAACGATATTACACGGCACTCAATATGCTTCTAGGACCCTTGTTCCCAGGCCCGAGCTACCCCTGCGAAACTTCCCAATTCTCAGCCAACTTCTCCAACGCAGCCACCAGCTCATTGGGATCGGCTCCCTTCGACGCGGCTGCATATCCCACAAGGAAAGCAGTCAGTGGTGCAGCCGGGCGCGAGGGGCCGTGGGCAACCGTGCCAATAAGTCGCAAGAGCGGACCTTGATAGGTGGTAATGAGCTCGCGATCAAGGCCAACTTCCTCGCTCACAGCGTCCAACCATCGCGCCATCTCGGCCATTTTCTGCGGATCATCCCGACGTGTCATGTCGCCCTCCTCCGTGACTCAGATATCCCACCATTGGGTCGAGGCCTTCTGAGCCTTTGTCACAAACCCGCTGGCAGTGCCCCTTCCAGCAACATCTGGCGAACAGATGTCTGATAGCGAGCGTACCAGCGACCACAGGGTTCACCCACGGATCAAGGGCCCTAAGAGATCACACCAATAGGTCATGGTCTACTACGGATACCGCAGAATCTTGCCTGCCATCGTTGTCCTCCTCACCGGCACCACCAGTGCCGGACTCGTCGTCCGCCTTGCCAGTCAAGCCCTGCGTCATCCTCGTCACGGCGGAACCTATTGGCGTAACCTCTAACACGGCACACAGAAATTTACGCCTGCCGGAACAGACAGCCACAGGAAAAGCAACAACGCGTCGCCGTCGTCGGACAACGCCTTCATCCCCCGGCGTGTTATTCCCCGGCGGCACTCTCCAGCAGCTCGGCGACCACCCGATTGCGGCGCAGCGAGGTGCGGCCAGATGGGCTGAACTTGGCGAGCTGCCACGGCGGCGCAAGACTCATGTAAGTGCTGACCACCACCTCCGGGCTCTCCTCCATGCCGGTCCGCAGCCACGAACCGATAATGGCGATGAGGTTGTGAACCTGCTGGGAAATAGCCATGGTTACCCACAGCTCGGAAGGAGTCTCGCCGTCGACGTGCTGGACAAAACCCTCGACATACTCGTCAAAAATATTCTCGAAATAGGCCGACATGATCGCCAGTACCACCGACTGCCCGTCCGCCGTGAACACCCGCTCATAAACCGCGGCGTTCTCGCGAGCGTGCTCGAGCAACTCGATCATGATCTGGCGCCAACGCAGCAGGTAGTCCTCGCGGGCATCGTCGAGAAGGGTGGCCAGCGGCTCGATCTTCGGGCGGATCTGGGAGATCAGGTGATTCGCCAGAAGCCCCGCGGGAGACTCCGCATGCTTGTAGAAAGTGGTTCGGGCAACGCCCGCGCGCGCAGTCAGCTCGGAAACGGAGATCTGCTCGGCCGGTTTCTCGGCTGCAAGGTCGACGACGGCGCGCACCAACTGTTCGCGCACGCGCTGGAAACGAGGGTCATCCTCGGGCCTGCGCTCGGCTTTACCCACGCCTCAACTCCTCGTTAAACCAATTCATCCACAGACAACAATAGAGCCGCCGGTGTTGCGGCGTCAGCATGGTCCGAATGCCCGACGGGCGGCACTTGCACGCTGTCTGACGAAGTTGAAAATTCTCCGCCCCGCTCCCCTCATTGAGCACCTTGAAAATTCAATGAACTCTCCTCTATCCAATCACTTAAAAATTCAACGACATACCCCGATTTTTCCGCCAGAATTCGCGGAAATCGAGCCGCTGTAGCCCCGTTGATTTATGCGAGAAAACCGGCACGAAAATCGGCTTCCGCACCATCACAACGGTTTCTAATGAACAGGTGTCACACTCGGGACCTTAGGGCTAATGAACAGGTGTCACCACACCTAGTGTGGTGGTCAGAAGAGTGTCTCAGCCCACTATCTACCACGTTTGGAATCTTCTCGAAGTCCCCACCAAGACTCCGAAGATCACACAGTAGATGGCGGGCCTCAGACTCACATTTGAAGGAGAAGAAATGACCCAAGTTCTTGAAAACAAGATGCCTCCACCGGAACCCGAACGTCACGCATCCGCGCGGGGCGCCCTACCAGCCGACACCCCGGCAGCCAACCCTCCAACCACTAGCAGTCCCGCTAACTCTGCCTTCGGCACCACCTCCGGCCCCTCCCGCCGTTCTTTCCTCAAGTGGTCCGGCGTGGCGGCCGGCGCCGCCACGCTCGTCGCCACCACCACTGACCTTGGCATGCCCGGCAGCGCCGCGGCCGCCAACACCGAAGGCATGGCGGGCGTGGACAGGACAGTCTGGTCGGCCTGCATCGTCAACTGTGGTTCCCGCTGCCCGCTGCGGTTGCAGGTGAAGGACGGCGTCGTCGTTCGTGTGCTGCCGGACAACACCGGTGACGACAGCCTGCTCAATCGCACCATCCGCGCCTGCGTGCGCGGGCGGAACATGCGCCAGCGCATCTACAATCCCGATCGCATCAAGAAGCCCCTCAAGCGTGTTCAAGGCGCCAAGCGCACCGAGGGCAAGTTCGAGGAGATCAGCTGGGACGAGGCGCTCGACCTGCTGGCCGAGAAGATCAAGTACACCTACGACACCTACGGTCCCGAGGCGATGTACAAGAACTACGGCTCGGGCGTGTGGAACGCGCACGTGGGCTACTCGGGCGGCTGGCATCGCCTCTTCAACATCCTCGGCGGCCATCTCGGCTACTACGGCAACTACTCATACCTGCAGATCACGCAGTGCACCCGCTACTTCTACGGCGCCGACGACGAGCAGCCCTCGAACTCCATCGAGGACGCCATCGAGAATTCCAAGCTGCTCGTCCTGTGGGGGAACAATCCGCAGGAGACTCGGATGTCCGGCGGCGGCGTCACCTTCACCACGGCGCAGGCGAAGAAGAACGGGCTGAAGATCATCGTGGTGGATCCGCGCTATTCGGACTCCGCTTCCGTTCTCGCCGACGAGTGGATCGCGCTGCGCCCCGGTACGGATACCGCTCTGATCGCCGGCATGATCCACGTGATGATCAAGGAGGGCCTGCACGACCAGGCCTTCCTGGACAAGTACTGCGTGGGCTTCGATGAGCACACGCTCCCGGCGAGCGCTCCCAAGAGCTCCTCGTACCGCGCCTACATCGAGGGCAAGGGATACGACAAGGTCGAGAAGACGCCCGAGTGGGCGGCAGAGATCACCGGCGTCCCGGCGAACACCATCCGCAAGTTTGCCCGCGAAGTAGCGCTCGCCAAGCCCGCGAACATCACCCAGGGCTGGGGCCCGCAGCGTCACGCGCACGGCGAGAATCAGGCCAACGCGATCTATCTGCTCGCCTGCGTGACCGGCAACGTCGGCTTGCCCGGCGGCGGCACCGGCGGCCGCGACGGCTTCTACTGGCCCGTCACCCAGTGGCTGGACAACGGCGAGAACCCCGTCGAAACGCAGATTTCCTGCTACAAGTGGACCGACGCCATCGATCGCGGCCCGGAGATGACTGCCCTTGCCGACGGCGTCCGCGGCCGCGACCGGCTGAAAACCGGCATCAAGTTCATGCTGTTCTACGGGTCGGCGATGGGTTCGTCCCAGCACGGCGATATCAACCGCACGCGCGAGATTCTCGACGACGAAACCAAGTGCGAGTTCATCGTGGGCATGGACAACCAGATGACCTCCACCATGAAGTTGTGCGATTTGGTTTTGCCGGATACGACGACGTCGGAGCGTTGGGACCTGGTTCCGAGCGAGTACACCGGCGACATGGCTTACGAGATCATGTGCGAGCAGGCCATTGATCCGCTGTACGAGGCGCGCACGGCAATCGACGTGACCACCGCGTTGGCGGAGCGTCTCGGCGTCCTCGACAAGTTCGCCGAAGGCAAGAAGACCACCGAGGATTGGGCGCGCGAGCTGCAGGCCAAGAGCCGCGAGGAGAATCCGCATCTTCCGGACTTCGAGAAGCTGCGCGAACTGGGCGTCTACCGCTACCACGACCCGAACGGGCTCTACGTGGCGCTCAAGGACTTCCGGAAGGACCCGGTGGCGAATCCGGTGGATACGCCGTCGGGAAAGATCGAAATCTACTCGGAGCGCCTCGCCGAGCTCGCTGCCACCTGGGAGTTCCCGGAGGGGCTGCCTGGCGACGAGATCACGCCAATCCCGATGCACGTGGCCACGCGCGAGAGCGCCGAGGAAGCTCGCACCAACAAGAAGTACCCGTTGCAAATGATTGGGCACCACTACAAGAGCCGCACCCATTCCACGTACGGCAATCTCTCCAACAACATGGAGGCCCATCCGCAGAAGATCTGGATCAACGATCTGGACGCGGCAGCGCGCGGGATCAAGCATGGCGATCTCATCCAGGTGTTCAACGATCGCGGGCGGATTGAGTCCCCGGCGTTCGTCACGCCGCGCATCGTCCCGGGAGCCATCTCGGTTCCCCAGGGTGCGTGGGTGAAGTTCGACGAGAAGGGCATCGACCACGGCGGAGCAGCCAACATTCTCACCTCGCTGCATCCGACTCCGTTGGCCAAGGGCAACGGCCAGCACACCAACCTGGTTCAGGTTGAGAAGGCATAGGAGTTTGAGAAATGAGTGAATCATTGACCACGTCAGGTGCCGGTTACGGATTCTTGTTTGACCAGTCCCTGTGCAATGGCTGCAAGGCCTGCCAGATTGCGTGCAAGGATAAGCACGATCTGCCGTTGGGGGTGAATTGGCGGCGCGTGGTGGAGTACACCGGCGGCTCCTGGCAGAAGTCAGGAAACACGTTCACACCCAACGTGTTCTCCTACTACACCTCCATCTCCTGCAACCACTGCGAGGACCCGATCTGCGTCCGGGTATGCCCAACGACGGCGATGACCAAGCGCGCTGACGGCACCGTCTACGTGGACGAAGGCAAGTGCGTCGGGTGCCGCTACTGCCAGTGGGCCTGCCCTTACGGCGCGCCACAGATGAACACCCAGACCGGGCACATGTCCAAATGCGACCTCTGCTACGACTACCGCGACAGCGGCCAAAACCCCGCCTGTGTCGACGCCTGCCCCTCGCGCGCCCTGGACTGGGGACCGATTGAGGAACTACGCGCTGAGCATGGCGCCGAGGCCGGAATCGCACCGCTCCCCGATCCCTCGATCACCCAGCCCCATCTGGTCGTGATCCCCCATCGTGACGCCCAAAACTGGAACGCCGGGACCGGCTCGATCGCCAACCCGAAGGAGATCTGATGAACGTCCATGAACTCCCCATGATCCTCTTCACCGTCATCGGGCAAATGTCGGTGGGAGCCTTCTGGGCCCTGGGTGCCATCCACCTGTACGGCTACTCCAAGAAAATGGCGCCCGAGACGGTGGACCAGGTGACCAACACCGCCATGTACGCCGCCGGACCGCTCCTGGTGCTTGGCTTCTTCGCCGCCTTCTTCCATCTCGGTGACCCGTTCAACGCGCTCAACACCCTGCGCCACATTGGTTCTTCCTGGCAGTCACGCGAGATTGCCTCCGGCATCCTCTACGGCGCCTCCGGGTTTACGTTCGCATTCTCCCAATGGTTCGGGCTCTTCACCCGCACTATCCGCCAAGCCCTCGCCGGGCTCACCGCCATCGCCGGATTCCTCCTCGTCCTCACCATGGCCGGAACCTACTACTCGGTGGAGACGATCCCCGCCTGGCACCACCCCGCCACCTGGATCTTCTTCTTCGGCTCCGCCCTCCTCACCGGCTCCCTCGCCGTCGGAGTAGCCCTCCTGGTCACCTGGAACATGCAGGCCCGCCAGGCCGGGGGCTGGCTCTACCAGCTCGCCAGCCGTTTCCATCTCATCTCCGACCAGCCCATGAACGATGAGCTCAACCGGCTCACCACCAAGGCCCTGCAA
The DNA here is from genome assembly GCA_047602305.1 of Ancrocorticia sp. Taxonomy (GTDB): domain Bacteria; phylum Actinomycetota; class Actinomycetes; order Actinomycetales; family Actinomycetaceae; genus Ancrocorticia. The sequence continues at coordinate 2,647,600 of JASGHO010000001.1, read as the reverse complement.
GGCATCTCCCTTTCATCGTCTCTGGCCGGAGTCACCCTGCTGGTCACCTACCCCATCTACTTTCTCTACCTCGCAGGCGGCCCGGCCGCGGCCCAGGAAGTCGCCGACCGGCTCATCATGCCCGCCTCCTACATCCGCCTCGCGCTCCTCGCCGTCGTCGTTATCCTGGCCGGAGTCTTCGCCTTCGTACGGGCCCGCAACGACACCACCCCCTCGCGCAACCTCGCCATCATCATCTCCAGCGCCTTCACCCTCGCCGTCGTCACCGAACTCCTCGGCCGCGGCATGCACTACGAGGGCCTCTGGCACGTGGGACTCAACACCGCCCAAACCCTCCTCGGACACTAACGACCACCAAGAGAAGGGTGGGAGAAACTACGGATTTTCCTACCCTTCTCCGTCATATTCCTGGTGTCACCGCAGGAATCAAGAGCTCCCGCCGATAGATTGCGGGCTCGCGGCACATTCTCTCTGCCAACAATTGGGAAATAGGTCCGTATCTCTTACCAGCGGATTCATTACGATAGAGGCAGGTCTCTTGAGTGACTCCACCGTCGCCAGCCACTCACGAATCCGCAACTTTACCTCCCGGCGTCCACCCCACGCGCCGCCCACTCCACTCCCGTGGCTCCACAAGATACGCCACCGCTCACTTCCGAAACGAGAACCCGTGCTTCATGCAGATCAGCTAGACGCTTTCGCGGCGGCTTTCACCACTCTGGGCCGCCTCCAGGTCCAGCCGTCAAGCGCCGAGACCATGTCCCAGGTGGTGTCGCTGCTGGATGAGTGGCCGATTTCTGTCGACGACGACGTGACGGCCGCCGGTATCGCAGCCCTGCGCGCTTCCCACGCCTCCGGTGAGGACGAGAAGGACGTGCGCCGCGATCATGACCTGCTCTACGGCATCACCGCCAGAGCGAAGGTTCCGCCTTTCGAGTCCGTGCACCGTTCAGTAGATGGACTGGTTTTCGACGAAGAAACACTGGTGGTTCGCGAACAGTACCGCCGCCTCGGCCTGCAAGCACCCAAGCTCAACCGCGAGCCCGATGACCACATCGGGCTCGAACTCGATTTCCTTGCCCAGTGCTGCGTCAGCGCATTGACCGCGCTGGAGCAGGGCGCAGACCTCGCCGCCGAGCGCTACGTGCGCATCGCCGCAGACTTCACCCGCGACCACCTGCTTGCCTGGGCACCGGAAATACTGGCCAGGGCCGAGGAAGAGGCCCGCACGGAATGGATGCGCGGCCTCGAACTCCTCTCCCGCGGCGCCATCAACGCCTGGCGCCAAGCGCTGGAGGAGGTCGCATGAGCATCAACCAGGCGAACTTCGATCCCACCAAGGCTCCCGCCCGCGAGGATGTCGTCTCTTGCGGAGTGCGCCTGGGAACCGCGGCAACCGTCATCGCCTCGTTCTACGCCTCGGCCCCCACCACCGGCATGATCGACAACTTCTTCAACCCGGAACTCCTCGCGGTGTGGCCCCTGCGTGACGAGGTCTCCCTCTCCGGCACCAACCACCTCCTCGCCGGCCACGACCACCAGGGTGAACTGCGCAGCGACTGGCTCTCCCTCTATGGATACGACGCCGTCGCCCGCCCCACTGAGACCCAGCGCGGCACCGCCCCAGAAGTGCAGCAGGAACTCGGCGAGCTCTACTCCCGCGAAAATTTCTCCAACATCCAGGTGCACAACGCTCCCGCCGACCACATCGCCGCCGAACTCGCCTTCTCCGGCCACCTCGCCACCCGGGCCGCCATGTCCTGGCGGGAAGGAACCAGCCTTGCCCCACTCGGCGAACAACTCCGCGAGTTTCTCCGGGACCATCTCGGGCCGCTGGCGCAGGGCGTCGTCGTCGACGCAGAGAAACACGCGACCACCGTCACCTACCGGGCGCTCGTCCCCCTGACCAGGGGATATCTGGCCGAACTCGCCGACTTCGCGGACTACCTCGCCGAGGGCGATTAGCATGTGCGATTCGGTTTCCGGGCTCCTCCGCTGGATTCTTGCGCATGACCTTCCCACGAAGGTCATCCTGACCTGCGCGCACGCCCGGGAGCTGGATCCCGCGAAAAGTGAACTCGGGGTGGTCCTCCAGGGGTGCATCTCGCACGCGCCGATCGGGCTGCCCGCCCAGATTCTCGCGTGCGGCGTCTCGCGCGTGGAGTGGCGGCCATGCCTTGACGATCCGGCTGGTTACGCGCGGATAGTGGATATCTGGTGTGGACTTACGCCCGATCTTGTGGGAGAAATGGTGCCGGGGAAGAAGCATTTCCGCCACGGCGACGTCATTGATCTCGCCGCCGTGCCACTCCCCCGCCGCGTCTTGTTTGGGGCGGCCGACGAAGGCCCCCTCAACCTCGCCGACGACGACCAAGCCCGCACCCTCGCCGCCCTCCGCCACCTGCGCGAACGCGGCTGGATCAGCGAAATCGCTGACATCCCGGCCGCCGCCGCAGGGATACGCCTCCACGTCTCGGGCTGCACCGCCTGCAACGTGTGCGTCCAGGCCTGTCCGCACGGCGCCCTGGAACTGCGGGCCGCCGTCGGCGCAACCGGCCAAACCCTCCACAGCCTCATCCAAAACACCGAACGCTGCCGCTCCTGCCAAGCCTGCGTGCGCTTCTGCCCGGTCCAGGCCATCACCGCCGGCGCGCAACACCGTTTTAACGACGTCCTCGAAGGCCGCCGCGACCTCCTCACGCAGGTCGTCACGCGCAGCTGCACCCGCTGCGGCGCGGTCTACCCGGGCGGCGGAGCCGGTTCGGGAGCACGTGGAAACGTCGACGGGTCCGGGCCATCCAATACGGGAGTAGATGCGCCGGGATCGGCGGCACCAGGAATAGTAGGTTCCAGTATTTTTGCTGGTCCCGGGGCGGCCAGTTCAGGAACGGGTGGCTTCCTCAACCTCGGTAATCCCGACGATGACGGCCTGTGCTCCGTTTGTTCGTACCGCGAGTCCAATCCGTTCGGCTCCCAGCTTCCGCCGGAGCTAGCACAGCAGCTGCCGCCCGAGCTGGCGGAACGCCTCATGCGCCCCACCAGCCAGATGCAGCACTAGATGATTGATTCCTTGGGATGGCTCAAGAAGTTGATGCATATTTCCGGGTATAAGTCACCGGCATGCCATATATGGCACGGCCGTAACATATACCCGGACTTTTGCATCGACTAGTGCGCGAACCTCGATCTCAACACCCTCCACAACACCCGAAACCCACATCACCCAGCACACCAAGCAAGAAATCAATCACCGAGTGGAATATGAAGCGAGATCCCGTGCCACGAAGCTAACGCACCGCAACACGGGATCTCGCCCACCTGATAGATCGGCCTTAGCTGTTAAGCGTCAACCATTAGCCGCCGAAGTTCCACAGCTCGAAGGAGCCGCCACCACCGGGGCCGGAGTAGAGCGGCGAACCGCCCAATGCCTCGCGGCCCGTGGGCTCCAACCATTCCTGGTACTGGCGCTGGCGGCGTTCGAAGGCCGGGGTGCCGAACGGGCTGTCGTCCTCATCCGCGAAACCGTAGGAATACTTGCCATCCTCGCCGGGGACGAAGCCCAGGTCGTAGAGTTCGACGTCGTCGATAAAACCGGGCGTTTGGAAGAGGTCGCGGGCGTAGGCCCAGAGGTTCGGGAAGTCCCAGATGTGCAGGATGTCCTCGGTTCCCAGCTTGCTGACGAGGCCGGGACGGTAACCATTCTCGAAGGATTCGAGGCTCTGGAAGAGGCGCACGTCCGAGTCCGTCAGCTGGTCGCCGAAGAGGTAGCGGCGCGAGGCGAGGCGGAAGTCGTAGTCGGCGAGGCGGGCGGCGAACACTCCGTAGGCGGCGCGGGCGGCGCCGTCACTGGTGGCGAAGATGACCTTGTAGGTGCCGTTGTTGACATCGTCGAACAACTGCTGGTTGAGCAGGTCAATCTCCTGGCGCAGCGCCTCCGGGTAAAGATCGGGCGCGCCCTCCTTGTGGAACGGCTTCCAGGCGGTCTCCAGGTCGATGGAGATGAGGTGGTAGTTGTTCGTCACCACCTTGCCGGTCTCCAGATCCACGACCGTCGGGGAGGTGCCGCGGCCCTCGAAATGATCGGTGGTGTTGCGGTAGAAATCGTTGAGACGCTCGTAACCGAACTGCTCGGCGGCACTACCCGGCGTGACCTTCAGCTTCCAGCCGTCGTCGTCACGCCCATAGACGATCTCGGGGGCGAACACGTCGGTGAGGCCGAGGAGTCGCAGCACGATGCGCTGGCGGCGGTACCAGCCGCAGCTCGGAGCACCGAGGATGCGGTAGCGGCCCGGGACAACCGGGGCCTCGTCGGGGCCGTCGCCGAAACGCTTGGTGAAAGCGTTGCGCTGGCGTCGGAACGCGCCGTCCGGAGTCTGCTCGACGCTCGTCTCCTCATAGGGCTTGCCGCCCTTGTGGAGGCGGACGGGAGCCTTCTCCTCTGTGGCTGCGGACGCTTCAGCCGATGTCGCTTCGGTCAGCGTCGCCTCGTCGTCAGACTGTGCCAACACGTCGTTTTGTGTCGTGGTCATGATTGCTCTTTTCAAAATCTGGAAATTGGTGAGAGTGGGTAACTGGAGAATCGGGAGTGGATGAAAGGAGTAACAATTCCCGCAACACGTAACGCATTTTCCCTAGGAAAAACACACGTTGCGGAAAATGACACTTCTTTGCTGGATGGGCCCGTTCTGGGTGCGGGGTTTGCTGGATGGGCCCGTGCTGGATGCGGGCGCCGACGCGGGCCAGCGGCACGCCCGCAGATCCGGGCACGTCCCGACCCCGGCGCCCACCCAACGTGAGCGCCGGAACCCGACCCGTGGCTACTCGGCGCGCCAGGCCGTCGTCGTCGAGAAGATGTGACCGGAGATCTCGGAGACCAGGATGTTCTGGATGTCCTTGTCGGCGGCCCAGTTATCGCGGGTGACGTAGAGCGGCACGAGGTAGGCCTTCTCGTTGACCACGTAGTCCTGCAGCTGGTCGTAGAACTTCTTGCGCTCCTCGACGCTCGGGGCCTCCTTGGCCGAGGCGATCAGCTTGACGGCCTCCGGGTCCTGGCCGATGAAGATGCGCGGCGGATCCCAGGCGGGGATGAGGAGGTCGAGCGAGGTGGAGATGTCGGTGGAGCCCATCGAGTTGTCGAAGCCGTCGTTCTTGTTGTCCTGCCACGAGGTGGTGACGGTGCCCGGGTCGAGAGCCTGGAACTGGAAGTCCACACCCAGGTTCTCCTTGGCCTCGGCGACGACCGCCTGGAAGAGGATCTCGCGGGAGTCGCGGATGTAGGGGGCGTCGGCGTTGACCACGATCGTCAGCTTGTCGCCCGCGGCGTTCGTACGGAAGCCGTCGGCATTGCGCTTGGTCCAGCCGGCGTCGTCGAGCAACTTGTTGGCCGCGTCCTTGTCGAAGGTGACGGCGGAATCGAAGTCCTTGTTCGAGAAGATGCTGGCGGGCGAGAACCACTGCTTCGCCACGGTGCCGTTTCCGTAGTACACACTCTCGACGACGGCATCATAATCCACGCCCTTCTGGAGGGCCTGGCGGATGCGGATGTCGTCGAAGGGGGCCTTGGTGGTGTTGAGGTAGAGCGAGTAGACCGTGCCCGAGTTGAGGACCTGGCCGTAGGCGTACTGGTCGGTGTCAAAGAGGGCGACGTCCTGCGCTGGCACGCCGTAAATCACGTCAACCTGACCCGAAGTCAGCGCGCCGGTACGGGTCGCGGCCTCAGGCAGAATACGGAAGATCTGCTCGTCAGCGTAGGGAGCACCCGGATTCGCCTCAACGAGCGCAGCCGGTCCCCACTCATCCCACTTGTAGGAGGGGTTCTTCTCCAGCACGATCTCGTTGCCCTCGGTGTAGCTCTTGAGCGTGTACGCGCCCACCAGCGCCACATCCGGGCCGCCCGCCTCCAGGCTCTTCGCGCTCGTCAGCGACTTCGGCGAAATCGGGGAGGTCTTGACCGAGGACAACTCGTCCACGAACGTCGGCTCCACCCGGTTCAGATGGAACACCACCGTGTACTCGTCCGTCTTCTCGAAGCCCTTCAGGGCTTCCTTCCACTTCGGCAGATTCGGATTCTTGTCCGAGACCAGGTAGTCAAAATTGGCGACGACGGCGTCCGCGTTCAGCACTTCTCCGTCCGAGAACGTCACGCCCTCGCGCAGCTTGAGAGTGAGGTCGAGGCGGTCATCGCTCAGCGTGAAGCTTTCGGCAAGCCACGGCTCATATTCGCCCTTTTCGTTCAAGTAAAGGTACGAATCAGCGTAGTTGCGCAGCACGAAAACAAAGCCGTCCTGGCTGTTCTGCTGCGGATTGAGCGTGACCGGCGACTTCTCCAGCGCCCAGGTGAGGGTCTGGCCGGTGACAGGATCGCCAGCGGCTGCGGTGCTGGAAGAGCCCGAACCAGTGGCTTGCGAGCCGGAGCCGGAATCGGTGCCGGAGGAGCAGGCGGAAAGCGCGAGCAGGGCCGCGGCTGCGGCCGCCAAGAGGGACTTACTCCGTCTGAAGCGAAGACCTGTGAAGCGGGAAAGAGACATGGTGTTGCCTTTCGGGTGAGTGGTTTCGGCTGACTTCGGCTAGTCAGGAGTCAGCTGAGACTGTGTTTCCTAACTGGCCGCTGAGCCGCACTCCGTGCCGTATACGGCACGGAATGTCGCTGTGGAGGCCACTAAGGAAATGAATCCAATGATGAAGTAGCTTGTGGCGTGGATGCGTGGGGAGTTGCGGGGGCCGCCGGGCGTCTGACTTCACGCCAGACAGCTGGAAATCCAACTACTAGAAATCCAGTTGGGAGGAGGCGGACCCCTTCAGCATCAAACTGCGTGACATCACGGCGTCACCTCACCTTTCCGTTACAGGGAGCTGAGCTGCTGCCGCAGACTCCGGGAGCTGCGGCAGCGAGGCAATGAGCCGCTGCGTGTAGGGATGGGCAGGATTGACCAGCACGTCCTCGGGTAGCCCCTGCTCAACGATCTGCCCATGACGCATCACCACAATTGAGTCGGAGATGTGGTGGATGACCCCAAGATCGTGGGAGATGAAGAGGATCGCGACGTTCGTCTGAGCCTGAATATCGGCAAGAAGATCAAGGATCTGGGCCTGAATGGACACATCGAGCGCCGAGACTGCCTCGTCCGCGATGAGGATGCGCGGGTTCGTGGCGATCGCGCGGGCGATCGCCACGCGCTGACGCTGGCCACCGGAGAGGCGGCGCGGCGATGAGTTGGCCAGGTGCTTGGGAAGCTGCACAAGGTCCAGGACTTCCTCAACCCGGGCGGCAATCTCGGCCTTGTTCAACGAGGTCAGCTCGCGCAACGGTTCGGCGATGAGCTGGGTGACGGTGTAGCGCGGGTCGAAGGAAGCAAGCGGATTCTGTGCCACCACCTGGATCTCGTGGCGGCGGCCCCGGCGAGCCTTCTCCGGCAGCGGCGACCAGGTTTCGCCGTCAAGCCTCACCTCTCCGCCATCCGGTTCCAGCAGTGCGGCGATGATACGGGCAAGGGTGCTCTTGCCGGAACCCGACTCACCCACCACGCCAAGCGTGCGCCCCGGATGCAGCTCAATGTGAGCGTCATCGACGGCTGCAATACGGGAGCCGTGGCGTCCCACGAATTCCTTGGTGATGCCGCTAGCGACAAGGACGGGAGCATCATTCGTCCCGCCCTCCGCGGAAGCTGGCTTCGCGGGCAGCGCCACGCGCTCCACACTCGAGAGCCGGTAGCCGCGCGAGCGCGCCGACGGCACCGCCGCAAGCAGCAGCTTCGTGTAGGCCTCACGCGGATTGGTGAGGATCTCGCGGCTCGGACCCTCCTCAACGATCTGTCCGTCCTTCATGACGATGATGCGATCGCAGACGGACCCGATAACGGCCAGATCGTGCGACACCATGATGATGGCGTGCCCCTCGGCCGCCTTGCGGCGCAGCAGTTCAAGGATCTGCGCCTGCACGGTGACGTCGAGTGCTGTGGTGGGCTCGTCGGCGATGATGAGGTCCGGGTTCTGCGCGATGGCGCTGGCAATGAGTGCCCTCTGGCGGAGGCCGCCGGACAACTCATGCGAGTACTGGCGGGCGCGCAGCTCCGGGTCAGGAATGCCCACATCCTCAAGCAGGCGGTAGATGGCGTCGGCGAACTTGCGCAGCCGCGGCCTCCGCCGCGGCTGCAGCGCCTCAGCAATCTCCAGCCCAATGGTCTTGAGCGGGTCGAGCGAGCTCAGTGCATCCTGCAGCACGAAGCCAATCTTCTCCCCGCGCACCCCGGCCCACTGGCCTTCGGACAGCGCCAGCCCGTCCCGCCCAAATACTTCGAGGCGATCAGCCTGCGTCGTCTGGTTCGCGGCGTTCAGTCCGAGCAATGTTCGCACGGTGACCGACTTGCCGGACCCGGATTCGCCCACGATACCCACGGTCTCACCCGGCGCAATCGAGAAGGAAATACCGGTGATGACCTCGCGGCGGGCCGCCACACCCGTGCGCGAGTCCGTCACGTCAAACCCAACGCGCAAGTTCTCTACACGAACAAGAGGGGCAACGCCCGCACCCGCCCCCGCACGCGCACCCAGGACGTCGTCGTCGACAAAAGATTCACCGGCAAACGAAGAAGCCAGAGCAGCTCCGTTATCCGGCACGCCCTTGTCCAGCACGCCCTTATCCAGCAGGCCGTCCGCAACAGAACCCGGCAAACCAGCTAGCGGGTTGCGATCCTCAATCAGTGTCATCGGTCTTTCCTTTCAAACGATGCCTGCCATGCGCGGCCCACCACGGTGAACGAGATGACGGTGAGAACTAGGACGATGCCCGGGAGAATTCCGCTCCACCAGGCGACGCGGAGGAAGTTGCGCGACTCGGCAAGAATCGTGCCCCACTCGGGGGTGGGCGGCTGCGGGCCGATGCCGAGGAAGCTGAGCGCGGAGACGCCCATGATGGCACCACCGAGGCTGATCGTCACCATGTAGGGGATGACGCCGAGCGAGTTCGGGAGCACGTGCCGCAGCAGCATCTTCCAGCGCGGCAGGCCAAAAGTGATCGACTGCTCGACGTACTCGGAAAGCACCACCGACTTCGTTTCCGCCCGGATCATGCGGGCGAACGTGGGGATTCCGGCCACGCCGAGGGCCACGATGAGGTTGGGAACTCCGGCGCCGGTCAGGCCCACGATGATGAGGGCGAGCAGCACCGACGGGAACGAGGAGAGCACGTCGATCGCACGCATGAACGCGGTGTCGATGATCCGCGAGCGCGCCGTCCCCGCAAACAGGCCGACGATCGCGCCGAAGAACAGCGAAATCAGCGTCACCGCGATGCCGATACCGATCGAGTAGCGCGCGCCGTAGACGATGCGGGCGAACAGGTCGCGGCCCAGGTAGTCGGTTCCCGCGATATGTTCGAGCGACGGCGCCTGGTTCACCATCAACAGGTCCTGTGCGATGGGGTCCGCGCTCGTGAAGAGCTGCGGGACGAGGCACGCCAGGGCGACGACGACGAGATACACGCCCGCGAGCGCCACCCCCGGTTGCCGCTTGAGTGCGCCGGCGATGCGTGCGAGGGGGCCGCGTCGTGAACTCCCGCGCGCGGTTGCCGCCCCTGTATCGGCTAGCGCGCCGGTATCCGTTGGCGCGCCCGTAGCGGTAGCTGCGTTCGCCGAAGCTGGCGAGATTGCCGCATTCGCGGTGGCCTGAACTGAGGTGGCGCTCATGACTTCTTCTTTCCCAACGCCGTGCGGATGCGCGGATCAATGGCGATGTACAGCAGGTCGATCACGGTGGAGGCCACAACGAACACCAGGGAGCTGACCAGCGCAATCGCGAGGATGACGGGCAGGTCCTTGGCCCAAATGGCGTTGACAGCGATCTGGCCGAGGCCGGGGCGTCCGAACACCTGCTCGGTGATGACAGCGCCGCCCAGCAGATTTCCCACCATCATCGTTCCCACGGTAACGGCGGGGATGCTGGCGTGGCGCAGCAGGTGGCGGCGCTTGACGCTTCCCGGCGACAACCCGCGGCTACGCGCCGTCATAACGAACGGCTCGTCCAGCCCACGCCCGATGCCCTGCCGCAGTATCTGCGAGAGGTTGCCGCCCTCCGGAATGCCGATGGCGAGGGCCGGGAGGACAAGTGAAATGAGGCCTGTCGCGCCCGCCACCGGGAACCATCCGAGCTGGAACGAGAAGATCGAGAGGAGCAGGATTCCGAACCAGAACGGCGGGGTGGAGAGCAGGGTGAGCTCGCTGCCCTCGTAGAACGCCCGCACAACCGGATGGCTGGTGGTGGAAACAAAGAGGGACCCGATAAGAGCGACGACGACCGCAATCACCATCGCCGCCACCGTCAGCTGGATGGTGTAGGGGAACTGCTCGGCGAAGATGTCGTTGACGCTGCGATGCTGGGCGTACGAGGTTCCGAGATCGCCGCGCACCACCTTGCCCAAGTATCCGAGGTACTGGATGATGACCGGCTGGTCGAGGCCCCACTCGCGAATCACCTGCGCGCGCAGCTCCGCGTTGGCGCGCTCGGCTTCCGTCAACAGGTTGTCGATGATGCTGCCGGGGGCCAGGTGCACCGCGATGAACGTCAGTGTGACGGCACTCCATACAACGACGACGGCCTGCACCACGCGTGCGAAAAGAAACCGGCCGATTGCGCGGATTCGGGCTTTTCGTTCGCCCACGCCACCAGCACGCACGTTGGTGTGGGTAGCGCGGTTGGCGGCGCCGTCGTCGTTCAAACGGCTCCCGGTGCTAACCGGGCGGGGCGTCGCACCGAGGCTCGAATTTTCTTCGACCGCTGACGGGGCAAGTGGTTGGGAGGACACCAAAGTTCTCTTTTCTTGGTGAATGTGTGGCGAACCAAGAGATGTTGCGGCTGACTATCTATCGGCCGGGATCGGCGTTAGCCGGAGTGCTGCTCTACCTTCGTGGGCGGAGGATGCGCGAAACTCGTCGCCGGTGCCTTCATGCACGCGGCTCACAGCGGATTAGTTGCTGTTAACGCAACACATTCGACACTGACAACAAGGAGAAGCGGTTCCCATGGCGGCGGTGCGCAAGGTGTGATTCTGAGCGAACTGAAGATCCAGCATCATGGTTCACCCCTTCCTTTGTTTCACAGTTCCCCACCCTGTTAGTGGGTTGCCTCGACTCTAGCAATAAACCTAGTAGGTTTAATAGAACTGTCTCAGACTGTGATCGAACGGCAACCAACGCTCCGGGTTCAGTCTCAGGTTTGCTTATTAAAATGGAGGCATGAAACTGTTCGTCCGCGCCCTTGTTAACGCCCTCGGTTTGTGGGCCTGTGTTCACCTCGTCTCCGGCATTACGGTTACCGGCACAGCCGAACACGTCTGGCTGTATTACGTGTTGGCGGGCGTGGTGCTTGCCGTGGTCAACATCTTCGTTCGTCCCATCGTCAAGCTCTTCGCTCTCCCTCTCTACATTCTGACACTCGGATTGTTCTTCGTCGTGGTCAATGCGGCGATGCTGGGGCTTGCCTCGTGGATCACCGACATCTTCACCGTGGGATTCCACGTCAACGGCTTCTGGGCAGCGGTGTTCGGCGGCATCGTCATCGGCATTGTCAACACTGTGGTGGATCTGTTCCTGCCGGAAAAGTACCGCCGCCAGCCGTAGTTCCGCACTCCAGGCCCAGTACCGCCGCCAGCCGTAAAGCCATAAGGCGCTTGCGTAGAGCACGATAAGCCAGCCGCAGTTCTTATAGTCACCGCGTCACCACCTTCTCCGATTCGGAGCCTACCCGTGCATTTCGTGGCCCCTATTGGCATGATCTCTCAGATGTACTTACGTGCCACGCTTATCGTTTGAACACCATAACTTCCTCCAAAGAGAGCCGCGTGCACCATAAGAATGTGTAGCTGATGAAGGCCAATCCGCTCACGCCACCCGTCCGCGAAGGGCGAGACCTCGTGGTAAGAGTGATAAATGCGCTCAGTAAACGGTGCTGAGAAAACCGTGAGTTGTGCGAGGTCTGACTCCGCATGCCCTCCCTGACAGGCGGGATCAATGAGAACGGCGACGACGTCAGTCACCTGTCGCCTACTGTCAGCCACCTCGGGCCCCTCGGCCGTCCGTCGTCTACTGTCGGCCGTCTCTCGAGTGTCGGCCACATAAGAGACATTCCGGGTGCCGAGTATTTCTCGCGCCTCTCGGCTCGACGCGATGGAAGTGCTTGTATACCGGAGCTTGGGATTGCGCATAAGAACACGTTCATCCAGGTCGGAGGTATCGCGAGTCCAGAAGATATTGCCCGCCCAAAGGTCTCCATGGAGGAGGGCAGCATCGGTTGTGACGAGCTTGGGCTGTGGCGAATCGAAAGCACCATCGCGTAGCTTCTCACACAGTTGCTCGATAATCCGTTGGCCACCAGTACCGATGGAACCATTGCGGAGAGCGTCCGGAAGATAAGGGAGAAGACGGTCCTGCGCATAGAACTCACCCCACTTCCGGGCGGATGATCCGGCAGATACAAGAAGTAAGGGGGCGTCGCCCATGGCAGCAATGATTTGCCGGGTATTTGTTGAGTGGTCCGGCTGCTTGAAAGACTCACTCAGCCTGGTTGGATCTTGGTTTAGCCCGTTCGGTCCTTGGCTCCGTCCGGTTGACTCTTGGTCCAATCCTGCCGAGGTGTCACCTAATCTTGCCAGGGTATCGCCCAGCCTTACTGGAGCCTGCCCAAAAACTCGTGTCCCTTCCGGACAGAAAGCGTGAGTACGCGCGAGTCCACGTCCAAATTCCTCAGCTGCGCAAGCAGAGGGTGCCGCCTGCGAGATCCGCGCTGTTTCCAAGGAGGTCTGCGTCAAGCCCACTGATACCAAACGCACGACCGGCACTCCCCCGGCCAGGGCCGCCCTACCCAGTTCTTCTAGGCCAGCAGCTTCGGCTGTGATGGCTCGGCGTGACCCACGCTTGGTGAAAGTGTCTGGCACGTCCTCCTCCTTCTCCTCATCTCTTGCCCATCGGAGATGAGACGAGATCCATCTATCAGTGTGGGACTGATCTAGATCCACCTTCCCGCCTGAATCCACCCGCGGTGCCCGTCATGCCACAGCCGCACCGTCATCTTGTCCGCGAGAGACATCATGAGATCATCGTAGGCGCGTCGTGGCGCCCGTGGAACAATAGCCGCATGAGCTCTGCACGATCCGCCAGCCAGACCAGCACCCCCGCCACGAGCCCGCTCGCCGCATTCCGTTCCTTCACGGACATCACCCCGGCGATCGCCCTCGGCCCCCTCGACGGCCGCTACCGCGGCGTCACCGCCCCGCTCGTCGACTTCCTTTCCGAGGCCGCCCTCAACCGCGCCCGCGTGCACGTGGAGGTTGAGTGGCTGATTTACCTGGTCCAGAACGAGGTTTTGCCCGGTGCGCCGTCTCTTTCCGACGACGACGTCACCTACCTCCGTAGTATTCCCGTCACCTTCGGGGCCGCCGAGATCGCCGAAATGGCCGAGATCGAGGCGGAGACGCGCCATGACGTCAAGGCGGTCGAGTATTTCCTCAAGCGTCGCCTCGACGGCGCCGCAGATGCGCTCGGTCATGAGACTCCACTGACCGGCATGCACGAGATCGTGCACATTTTCTGCACTAGCGAGGACATCAACAATCTCTCCTACGCCCTCGTCATCAAGGGTGCCATCGAGGAGGTGTGGCTCCCTGCCGCCACCGCTCTCGCGGATCAGCTCGCGGATCTCGCCCGTGCCGAGGCGGACCGCCCAATGCTTTCACGCACGCACGGCCAGACCGCCTCCCCCACCACGCTCGGCAAGGAGATGGCCGTGTTCTCGGCGCGTCTGCGCCGCCAGCTGCGCCGCATCGCAGCCGCCGATTTCCTCGGGAAGATCAACGGCGCTACCGGCACCTTCGGCGCCCACGCGGTGTCCGTCCCCGCGGTGGATTGGCCCGCGATTTCGCGCGGTTTCGTGGAGGGCCTGGGCCTGGAGTGGAACCCGCTGACCACCCAGATCGAGCCGCACGATTGGCAGGCCGATCTTTACGCCGACGTCGCCCATTTCAACCGCATCGCCCACAACATCGCCACCGATTTCTGGACATACATCTCGCTCGATTACTTCCACCAGAATCTCGCGGCGCAGGGCTCAACCGGCTCCTCGACCATGCCCCACAAGGTCAACCCGATTCGTTTCGAGAACGCTGAGGCAAATTTGGAGATCTCCTCGGCCCTCCTCGAATCTCTCGCCTCCACGCTGGTCACCTCGCGCATGCAGCGTGATCTCACCGATTCCACCACCCAGCGCAATGTGGGCGTGGCCCTCGGTCACTCGCTCCTCGCCATCGACAACCTGCGCCGCGGCATTTCCGGCGTGGACTCGAATCCGGCGGTCCTGGATCGCGACCTCGACAATGCCTGGGAAGTTCTCGGCGAGCCGATCCAGCAGGCCATGCGCGCGGCTGAAATCGCCGGAGCCACCGGCATGGGCAACCCGTACGAGCGTCTCAAGGAGCTGACCCGCGGCCGCAAGGTGACGGCCGAAGATATGCGCGAGTTCATCAAGGGTCTCGGCATTCCGGCGGAGGTGGAAGAGCGTCTCCTCGCTCTCACCCCGGCAAACTACGTGGGTATCGCCCCGGAGCTGGTGGATTTCCTCGATTGATTGCCATCGAATTGAGCTAATCAACCAATCGAATTACTCACAGGGCTGCATCGGATAGGTTTTCTACCTTCTGATGCAGCCCTGTCTGATGCAGCCCTGTGCCATCGTGCAATCCCTTAGCCGTGGCGCAGCGCATACCCCACAACCAGCACGCCATGTATTATTCATTACATACATGTCACAGGCATTGATTAAAGCACTGACAAAGAAGGATTCCCTCCGCCGCCAGATTCTTGGAGGATTCTTGGAGGAACGCTTGAAACAATGGCTTGCGTACGAACCCACGCGAGACCTTCTCGCGCACTGAAGGAGAACGACCCTGCTTTCGACACTCGCTGCCGAATCCATCGTCCACACAACCCCAGAACTTACCGGAATTGCTGGCTGGGCAATCAGTATCATTGACGCGCTTGGCGGCCCCGGAGCTGGCTTCCTCATCGCGCTCGAGAATCTCTTCCCACCCCTTCCCTCCGAAATCATCCTGCCTCTCGCTGGCTTCTCAGCGGGTGCGGGCGCAGGATTCACGCTGCTCGGCGCCATCGCCTGGTGTACGGCAGGTTCCCTCGTTGGCGCTTACGTGCTCTACGCACTCGGAGCGTTACTGGGCCGCGAGCGCACCCGCAAGATTCTCAACTCACTACCGTTGGTCAATCCGAACGACGTCGTCCGCACCGAAGCCTTCTTCGACAAGCACGGCTCGTGGACCGTCTTTTTCGGCCGGATGATCCCCATCTTCCGGTCGTTGATCTCGCTGCCCGCTGGTGTGACGCGGATGAATCTCGTGAAGTTCACTCTGCTGACCGGCACCGGTTCCCTCATCTGGAACACGCTCCTCATCTACGCGGGCTACGCACTCGGCGCGAACTGGCACGTGGTGGAGAACTACGTGGGTGTGCTGTCGAAGGTGGTTATTGGCGTCGTCGTCGTTGCCCTCGTGGTGTGGATTGCTCTGCGAGTTCGGCGCAACCGGGCACCCGGCGGAGCTGGCAGCTAGTCAACCCGATAAACCGCCACGCCTGCCCTCCAAGCCGTGCACTCTCCAATACCCCAGCCAATGGGCCCACCCAACTACCCAACCCTCTAAGCCGCGCGCGAACTTAGCGCATAAACCGGCTGAGCAATACCCGGGGCTGGTTCACCGGACTGCCCACAGCTACTAGGGTGGGAGAAGCATTGTGCATTCGTGTTCTAGCTTTCGCTCCGCTTTCCGGTGGCGGCCTCGGCACGCGGATTCGCACCAATTTCGCAGGTTTTACTCTCTGCAGCCATGGGAAGGGCAGTTGTGAGCGTCGTATATCAGCTGGTAGTTACGTCGGGTCTCGCCGAGTCGTATCTCAAGAACGGTCTCGAGTTCTTTGGCGGTTTTGCCGTCGAGGCGAGTGAAGTGTCGGAGGTGACCGAGGTTGCCGATTTGTTGGCGCTGCTCGGAGCTGACGGCCCCAGTACGCCGTTCGCGGCGGATCAGCCGCTGGATATTCTTCAGGTGCCGGCGAATCCGTTCATCCAGACTCGCCTGGCGGTTGGTCCGCTGCACGAGCAGGCGTTTATGGGTGGGATCGTCGAGCCGCCTCCGTTCACTGGGACTGGCGTGGCTCGTGGCGGCGGCGTGGAGACCCCGCTGATGTGGGTGGAACCCACTCGCCTCACCGCCGGTTCGATGCTGTGGCGTTTCTTCCCCGGGTCCACGGAGCCGGAGTTGCGCGGCGTTTACCATGGCATCGCGTGGGGTTGGGAGACTGTGAAGACGGGTGCTTTCAAGGCGGCTGTCCCCTCGGTCTACATGGGCCCGGTCATGGAGCGTGAATGGGGTATGTGCCCGGTCGAGGTGGAGTTGGATGAGGAGACTCATCAGCCTGCCGCGGTCACGTTGGTTGCGCCGGCGGAGCCGCGCGGCGAGGAGGGTTTCGAGCAGCTTGGTTCGGGGCTGTGGGGCAAGCGCATCGAGTATCGCCCCGATCTCAACATCTTCGAGAACCAGGGCATCGCGCGTTTCAACAACATCCCGGTTCGGATTGTTGGGATGGCTCAGGGCGAGGACGGCAAGTTCGCCGCCCACGTCACCTCCATGGTGTTGGATGCGCCGCTCACCCAGGCTCTTGGTTTCAACCGTTTTTCTGCGGCGACGGCGACCGTCCTCGCCCCCGTCGAAGACCTCACCGGTTACGCGACTCGCGAGGGTCGCCCGAAGAACTGGGATATTTCCGAGCGTCCGGCCATCACCGCGCGCCCCAACAAGCCGCGGGACAATGAGGATCCGCGCCAGCTCACCTCCGATATCTTCGGGATGCTGGCGGCCATCGCTCCCCAGGGCTGGAAGCAGCTCAACCTTTACGTCCAGCTCGTTGGCCAGGTGGCGAAGTTTGCCGCCGCGGCAATGCTGCCGGAAGAGAAGAAGGGCGACGACGACGGCGACACGACGCGCGAGTCCGCTTTCGGTAACGTCAACGCGGAGCCAGCGTTGACGCCGGTGACAATCGATCTGCTGCCCACATCAATCCTGCACTACGTCGCGCATCTCAAGAAGTTGCTGTACAAGCCGGAGGTGGGAGCGCCTTTCGTTCTCCGCTTCACCTTCTCCTCTGATGGCCAGGCGAATCTCACCATTAATACCACCGACGAACCACGCTGGGCCGAACAGGTCCCGGCGAACGTATGGCAGGCGGATCTGGAATCCTTCCCTCGCACGCAGGAGAACATTGCGCAATGGTTGCAGGCACGGCTTGAGGGCACCGAGGCGGAGTAGTTTCTCCGTGGGCTAGCCCTCTGGGTAGCCCATAACTCGGGGAAACATTTTCGTGCTTTCGCTTGAAAAGACTGTCGGAGCAGAATCATAAAATGAAGAGATCACGCCAGTAAGTCAAGGACTATTGGTGTGGTCACTCACGCTGGAAGGAGGTCAAGATGTCGAGTAACTCAGTGCCGCCAGGTCCTCGCCGAGAGGTTATTTTGGTGGACGAAGTGGTGCGTTGGGTTCGGCGTCCTGGTGACCTCGTTTCCGCGGTTCTTGCCCTCGCCGGTATCGCCCTGGTGATGTTGCTGGCCGTGTATGGTTCCGCCACAACGTTGGCGGTCACACGCGATGTCCGAACCGCTACCTCGGGGATTCTTGAGTCGATTCTTCTCATGCCGATCGCTGTGCTGGAAGGCCTACTGAGCTTCTTCGTGCCACTGGCTGTCATCGTTGATCTCATCTGGCATCAACGCTGGCGCAGCCTGGCTTCCGCATTGGGAAGTGCCGGTTCCGCGGTAGCTATTTCGTATGGATCACTCTGGCTTTTCGAGCAGTATTTCCCTCTCTCGCCGATCACCGGCCAGCTTTCTGATTCGCTCGCGGAGCAGTCGATTATCAACCTGCTACCCTACGTGTCCGTCATCGCCGCGTTACTGACGGTGGCAGGATCAGGGCGCGCCTCAAAAACTACATCGTGGGGGTGGCCGCTTCTCTCGGTGGCCCTGGTGATCTCAGTCCTGCAAGGAAACCAGACTCTTCCCGGAGCCCTCATCACAGTATTCCTTGGAGTGTTCTGCGGGCAAATGGGCCGCTACATCGCCGGCGACCTTCCTGAACGAGCCACCGATCTGGATCTCATCCACCTGGTACGGCGATCGGGTATTGACGCCACCCATATCGTGCGCATTGACGAGCTCCCCGAAGAAACCCAGCTGGCGGGGTGGAGAACCGTCACGCAATCCCCTCTCGGCTACGTGGACCGCTACGGACTTTCTCAAATCCGGAGCATCATCGATCACGCCGGTGCCGCGCTGCGCCACAAGCAATCAGCTTCGAGTGCTTCCGTCGAAACGCCAGAAGAAGGCGAGGAGGGCGTCGTCGTCGAAACTCTTGACGAACTCGCGACGTTGGGGGAGAACCTCGTTGAACCCAAGGTCAGCGCCCTGACGATGGACATGTCCATCGACGCCGTCGGGATGCGCGAGAAGTTTCTCGCCGAGTATCACCCACCGCTTGGCCCGGGAACCGCGCGCAATTACGTAGCGGTGGATTGCGAGGGGCGCGCCCATCACCTGGCCCTCATCGATGCGGACCAGCAGATCATGGGAATACTCTCGACGATGTGGAACCGTATCGTTCTCACCACCACCACGCGGCGTTCCGATCGAACTATCGAGGCCTCGGCGGAGCAACTGGCACTCATGGAGCTTTCCGCTACCCAGGCGCAGGTGTGTCCGGATCGTTCGGTGCGGATTGCCTCCTCGGACATGTCGATGCTGGCGGCGTTCGAACTCAACGGGGCCAAGGCCCTCAATCTCCTCGATCCCGGTGATGTATCGGATTCCGTCCTCGACGGGGTGTGGGGGTTGCTTCAGAAAGCCCATCTGCGCGGGCTCTCGCATGGAGATATTCACGAGGGCACTCTGGCGGTCCACGACGATCACGTGGAACTACTCCACTGGCACAACGGTTCCGTGGCCTCCAGTGAGGTGGCGCGGCGCATCGACATGGCACAGGCCATGGGAGCATTGGCGGCCCATCTCGGGGTTGAGCGCGCACTCGCCTCGGCGCAGCGCTGCCTGCCCGTGGATCAGCTCATCACGATGGCCCCCATCATGCAAAAGGCCATCCTGCCGCACGAAACCCTTGAAGTTCTCTCCGACCGCAAACAACTCCAGGCGGTACGTGACGGCTTGGTCTCCATGGTTCCCGAGGCTGGCGATGTGGAGCCGACGCAGCTTCGGCGGTTCTCGCCAAAGACGGTCATCACCGTCTCCATCGGCCTCATTGCCGTGTACCTGCTCCTCGGTTCGGTCAACTTTGAACAGCTCAAGGAGACCGTCGCGCAAGCGGTTCCCGGATGGATGATCTTCGCCTTCGTGGCCGGTTTATTGACGTACCTGGGCGCTGCCATCACACTCAAGGCCTACACTGCGGAAAAGATCTCACTCAAGGCAACCACGCTCGTGCAGGTCGCGGCCTCGGTGGTCACGCTGGTGGCTCCCGCGGGCATTGGGCCGGCCGCTCTCAACCTTCGTTTCCTCCAGAAACACAAGGTGTCCACGCCGGTGGCCATCGCAACGGTCTCGTTGGTGCAGGTGGCGCAGTTCGTCACCACGGTGCTGTTGCTC
The DNA here is from genome assembly GCA_047602305.1 of Ancrocorticia sp. Taxonomy (GTDB): domain Bacteria; phylum Actinomycetota; class Actinomycetes; order Actinomycetales; family Actinomycetaceae; genus Ancrocorticia. The sequence goes on along the minus strand of JASGHO010000001.1, from coordinate 2,627,908 downwards.
GTCATTCTGGGTTTGGTCACGGGAAATATCGGATCGTTCTCGGTGCCCTCGGGCACAATCGTTGTGACGTTCCTCGGGGTTGTTCTCGCTGTGGCCGTGGTGTTCCTCGTTGGCCCTGCGCGGCGCTGGATTCTGGCAAAGATCCAGCCCACCATTGACCAGATTTGGCCGCGCTTGGTGTGGCTGGGCACCAACCCCAGCCGGGTTCTTTACGGCTTCCTCGGCTCAGTCCTGCAAACCGTCTCCTTCGTGGCAGCCTTCGGCGGTTCGCTCGCCGCATTTGGGTACACCCTGCCGGTTGTGACACTCGCGGTCACCTACCTCGTCTCGAACTCCGTCGGCTCCATCGTGCCCTCCCCCGGCGGTATCGGCCCTGTTGAGGCCGCCCTCACCGGCGGCCTGACGCTGGCCGGAGTTCCCGCTTCCATCGCCTTCTCCACCGCGATCCTGTACCGGCTCTTCACCTTCTGGGGTCGCGTGCCATTGGGCTGGTTCGCCTTGCGCTACTGCCAGAAACGAGACCTCGTGTGACACCAGACCAGAAACAAACATGGGATGAGGATTCTGAAGTCTCGCAAAAACACGAGGTGATGCCGGTGCAGGAGGCTCATTCGGCACAGGTATCCCGGTGGCGACTTCTATTCGGGAACTCGCAGTCCCACGCCTCCCCGCACCCAGATCTTGTCGCTTGGCTTATTGCCGCCATCGCGGCGGCGTTCTACATTGCGTATTCCGTAGCGCAGTGGCGAAGCTTCTTTGTCCCCTCCTGGGACCTCGGAATCTTCACCCAGCTCGCGCAGCAGTACGCGCATGTACAGGTGCCGATTGTGGACATCAAGGGCCCCGGCTACAACCTGCTCGGCGACCACTTCCACCCGTTGCTCGTCCTTCTTGGGCCTTTCTTCCGGCTCTTTCCCTCGGGGCTGACGCTTCTCATCCTGCAAGGGCTGCTTTTCGCCTGGTCATCCGTGCCGGTGACCCGGCTGGGGCGCATCAGGTTGGGCAAGGTGTGGGGAACGCTGCTGGGCGTGGGGTACGTGGCCAGTTGGGGGCTGCTCAGCGCGGTCGCCGCCCAGTTCCACGAGATCGCCTTCGCGGTTCCACTGCTGGCTTTTGGTCTCGTGCATTGGCTGGAAGGCCGCACGAAGCGGGCCTTTGTGGAGATCAGTCTGCTGGTCTTCGTCAAGGAAGATCTTGGCTTGACGGTTGCTGCCTTCGGCTTCGTTCTGCTGTGGATCGAGTGGGGCAAGGTTGCCGCACGGCGCGAGGATAGGCCCTATCCCTTCCCCCTGCGCACCTGGCGCAGCCTCCGGGCAACCTGGACTGACAAAGCCGCAACTCCCGGCATCGCCCTGGTGGTGTGGGGAGTGTTCTGGTTCGTCGCCTCAATTGCTGTCATTCTTCCCTTGCTCAACCCGCATGGCGGATGGGACTACACGGATCGTCTCTCGGACGCCGAGAACGCCACGCGCGGATTCCTTGGCTTTCTCACCGGGCTTTTCGGCCCCGGCGAAAAGATCGTCACCCTGCTGCTTCTTGTGCTCGCCACGGGCATTATCGGGCTGCGCAGCCCGCTCGTCTGGCTCATGGTGCCCACTCTGGCCTGGAGATTCGTGGGGAATGTGGAGTTCTACTGGGGCTGGTCCTGGCACTACTCGGCAATCCTCATACCGATTGCTTACGCCGCCCTCCTCGACGGCGTCGATCGCACCAGATCCACATCAATATCCACGCGTCTTCGCCCTTCCTGGCAGCGCCTCATCATCCCCATAGCCGTCCTCGCCACCGCCCTCTCCAGCGCGGGCATGTTCTGGAACGGCCCCATGGGCACCTATCTTCGTGGAACCAATGGATTCGACGTCGTCGACCAGCAGGCCGGACAAGCCGCGCTCGAAGCGGTCGGGACGGGCCGCGCCGTCGTCGCCGATCTACACATGCTGGCGTACGTCGTGCCGGACAACACGGCCTACTGGGAAGGGACGGTTGCGGACGCGCAGGTGGACACGGTCGCGGTGGGGCCGGGACACGATGCTGCCAACGACCCTGCCGGTCCGGAAAGCTGGGCGGAGCAGCGATTCGGGGGAACGTGGGAAGTCGCTTTCGACGAGGGCGGTTTCCTCGTGCTCACTCGCAGCGACGCTTGAGGCAGGCGCGCTGTCATCGTTGACAGAACAAACCTCCGTTCACGGAGCGAGAAAGACGAGTTTCGCACCGGGACGGACCTGCGAAAAAAAGTGTGACGTGCGACAATCGGAATCATGAACGAACGAGCTGGACTTCCCGCACTTCCCGAGGACCTCATCGACGTCGATGCACTCCTCTCCGCTTACTACGACATTGAGCCGGACCCGGCTGACCCGCTGCAAGCCGTTGTCTTCGGCACCTCGGGCCACCGCGGCTCTTCCCTTGATGGCGCCTTCAACGAGGCACACATCGCCGCAACCACGCAGGCCATCGTGGAGTACCGCAACGCCCAGGGCTACGACGGCCCGATCTTCATCGGCCGCGATACCCACGCACTCTCCGAGCCGGCCGAGAAGACGGCCGTCGAGGTGCTGGTAGCCAACGGCGCCGATGTCCGCATCGACTCCCGCGGTTCCTACACCCCCACCCCCGCCGTGTCGCTGGCGATCCTGGTGGCCAACGGCGTCGGCTCCGAGGAGGGTCTGCGCCAGGAGGGAGCGGGCCTCGCTGACGGCATCGTCATCACCCCCTCCCACAATCCGCCCCGCGACGGCGGCTTCAAGTACAACCCGCCCACGGGCGGCCCGGCCGATACCGATGCCACCTCGGTGATCGCAGCTCGCGCCAACGAGCTCATCGCCGCCGGTTGGAAGGACATCAAGCGCGTCCCCTACGAGGAGGCCGTCAAGCAGGTCAAGGGCTTCGACTTCCGCGGGCTGTACGTGGATTCGCTGGCCGAGATGATCGATTTCGACGCCATTCGCGAAGCTGGCGTGCGCATCGGCGCCGACCCGATGGGTGGCGCGTCGGTGGAGTACTGGGGCGAGATCGCCAAGAAGTACGACATCAACCTCACCGTGGTCAACCCCGAGGCCGATCCGCGCTGGCCCTTCATGACCTTGGATTGGGACGGCAAGATCCGCATGGACTGCTCCTCCCCCTACTCCATGGCCTCGCTGCGTGAGCGCATGACCCCGGATGCGGACGGCAACGTTCCTTACGACATCGCCACCGGCAACGACGCCGACTCGGATCGTCACGGCATCGTCACCCCCGACGGCGGCCTCATGAACCCGAACCACTACCTCGCGGTAGCCATCGAGTACCTCTTCACGCACCGCCCCGGCTGGGGCGAGGATGCCGGCGTGGGCAAGACTCTCGTCTCCTCCTCCCTCATCAACCGCGTGGTGGATGGCATCGGCCGCAAGGTGGTCGAGGTCCCGGTGGGCTTCAAGTGGTTCGTGCCCGGTCTGCTGACTGGCATGCTCGGCTTCGGCGGCGAGGAATCCGCAGGAGGCTCCTTCCTCCGCAAGGACGGCGTCGTGTGGACCACGGACAAGGACGGCCTGGTCATGGACCTGCTGGCCGCTGAGATCATCGCCGTGACCGGCAAGTCGCCGTCGCAGCTGCACGAGGAGCAGGTCGCCAAGTACGGCGCCTCCGCCTACGCCCGCATCGACGCCGCCGCTTCGAAGGCAGAGAAGGCCAAGCTCGGCGCTCTCTCGCCCGAGGACGTCACCGCCACCGAACTGGCTGGCGAGCCCATTCTCGACAAGCTGGTCGCAGCGCCCGGCAACGGCGCCAAGATCGGCGGCCTCAAGGTGGTCACGGAGAACGCCTGGTTCGCCGCCCGCCCCTCCGGCACCGAGGACGTCTACAAGATCTACGGCGAGTCCTTCAACGGCCCCGAGCACCTCGCTCAGGTCCAGGAGGAAGCGAAGGCTGTGGTGTCGGCGGCCCTGAACGGCTGATTTGGCTCCACACGGCTGATTTTCGACGACGACGGCGCGGCCCCACGTTTTCGATGGCGACCGGCTGTCGTGCCCTCGGTATCGAACACAAACGTTCGTATGCTCGGGCGTCGTCGTCGAAACAAGTGAATAACTGAAAGTGGTGCCCGGGTTGTCTCGCGACGGTCCGGGCACCGCTGTGTCAGCCGCACGGCGTCTTCAACGCGAGCGCGAGGGCGCTGTCGTCGTGCCGGCGACAGCCGACTTCCTCGCCCTCAATATCAAACACAAGCGTTCGTACGCTCGGGCTTCGTCGTCGTTCTCGCGAACCTTAACTCGGACTTCAGTGCGGACTTCAGTCCCAGACGCCTACCATTGTCATGTACCGACTCTAAGGAGAGAGCATGTCTATCCCCACCCCAGCCAAGGGCGTCGCAGATATCGGCGTCACCGGCATGGCCGTTATGGGCTCCAACTTGGCCCGCAACTTTGCCCACAAGGGCTTCAAGGTCGCTATCCACAACCGCAGCGCATCCAAGACGGAGAAGGTCTTCGCTGATCACGGGAGCGAAGGCGAGTTCTTCCCCGCGGAGTCCATGGCTGACTTCGTGGGTGCCCTGTCCACCCCGCGCGTGGCCATCATCATGGTGAAGGCCGGCGCCCCCACCGATGCCGTCATCGAGGAGCTCGCCTCCCTGATGGACGAAGGCGACATCATCGTGGACTGCGGCAACTCCAACTACGAGGACACCCGCCGCCGCGAGGAGTCCATCCGAGCGCGCGGCCTGCACTTCGTTGGCTCCGGCGTGTCCGGCGGCGAAGAGGGCGCACTCAAGGGCCCGTCCGTCATGCCCGGCGGCACCCCCGAATCCTACGATCGCCTCGGCCCCATGTTCGAGAAGATCTCCGCTCAGATCGACGGCGTCCCCTGCTGCACCCACGTGGGTCCCGACGGCGCCGGCCACTTCGTCAAGATGGTCCACAACGGCATCGAGTACGCGGACATGCAGCTCATCGCCGAGGCCTACGATCTCATGCGTAAGGCGCTCGGAATGAGCGCCACCGAGATCGGCCAGGTCTTCGAGGAGTGGAACAAGGGCGAGCTCGGCTCCTACCTCATCGAGATCACCGCGGACGTTCTCCAGCACATGGATCCCAAGACGGACCAGCCGTTCGTGGACATCGTCCTCGATCGCGCCTCCCAGAAGGGCACCGGCACCTGGACCGTGCAGAACGGCGCCAAGTTCGGCATCCCGGTCACCGGTATTGCCGAGGCCACCTTCGCCCGCTCACTCTCCGGCTCAGTGCCGCAGCGTCTTGCCGCGCAGGAAGCTCTTCCCCCGCACACCGCCGAGATGCCCATCGAGGATCGCGACGCCTTCATCGAGTCAATCCGTCAGGCACTGTACGCCTCCAAGATGGTGGCCTACTCGCAGGGCTTCGAGCTGATTCGCGCCGCTTCGGACGAGTACAACTGGAACGTGGACCTGGGCGCCATGGCGCGTATCTGGCGCGGCGGCTGCATCATCCGCGCCGTGTTCCTCAACCGCATCACCGAGGCTTACGAGCGCAACCCCGAGCTGCCGCTGCTTCTGGCAGACGAGTACTTCTCGGTGGAGATCGCCAAGGCCATCTCGGATTGGCGCCTCATCGTGTCCTACGCGGCACTGAGCGGCATCCCGATCCCGGCATTCGCCTCCTCGCTGTCCTACTACGACGGCGTGCGTTCGGCGAAGCTGCCCGCCAACCTCATCCAGGGTCAGCGTGACTTCTTCGGCGCGCACACTTACAACCGCACCGATCGCGACGGCACCTTCCACACCTTGTGGAGCGGCGACCGCAGCGAGGAGCAGCAGGACTGAGTCCGGTAGGTTCTCTTGACCGCTGAGGGCGGGCCTTATTCGAGTGATTCGAACGAGGCCCGCCCTCATCTCTTCACGAGTTTAAGCATTAGCGCACGAACTCGCCTGCACAGCGTTCAACTTCTCGCGCCAAGGCTTAAGTAGCCGAGACAAGATCCAGCCCAACCACTCCCATCCACTCCCAACCTTTCAGTAGAGTAGAACCCGTGGCATTTGCAGACATCGCACGAGCATTCGAGGACTCCATCAACAAGCGCGGCATTGTGCGCCGTCGTGAGCAAGGGTGGCTCCCGCGAATCTTCCCTTATACGGGTTATGGCTCGGCCACCTCGCTGTATGTCTTCGCCCGCGCGGTCATGGCCGATCCCGCCAGCGAGCAGCCCTTCACTTTGCCGTTCCTCCCCAAAGCAACTCACGGGTTGCTTCCCAAGGGAGCCAACCGCCCGGTCTCCACTTTCCTCGACGCCCATGGACGCGCCATCGATACCGTGGATGACATGGTGGAACGTGCTTCCGCCACCGCTGAGAATGCCCAGCGAGGATGGCGCCAGTTCTTCACCACCCAGGTCGGTTTCCTACCTGTCACGGTGGAGATCGCGGGCCAGAAGATCGAGACGCGCACGGACACGAGCGGCTATATCAACCTTCTCGTTGAGGATCACGGCCTCGCGCCGGGATGGCACGAAGCCCGCATCACCCCGATCGTTGGCGAACCGGCGGTGGCGCCTGTTGTGGTGGTTGATCCGGATGCCACGATCGGGCTGGTCTCCGACATCGACGACACCGTGGTGGTCACCTGGCTTCCCCGCGCCTTCCTCGCCGCATGGAACTCGTTCGTGCTGCGCACCGACACCCGCACTCCGATACCGGGCATGGCCGATTTCTATCGCGAGATCCTCGCTGAGCACCCAAACGCGCCGGTGTTCTACCTGTCCACCGGCGCCTGGAATACGCTGCCAGCGATGCAAGCCTTCATTCACGCCAACAACCTGCCCATCGGTCCGCTCCTCATGACCGACTGGGGCCCCACCCCCACCGGCCTGTTCCGCTCGGGCCAGGAGCACAAGGTCCGGCAGCTGCGTAATCTCATCATCACGTTCCCAAACATCCGCTGGATTCTGGTGGGCGACGACGGCCAGCACGACCCCTACATTTACAGCGAGTTGGCCCGCGAGCACCGCGACCACGTGGCGGGCATCGCGATCCGCGAGCTGAATCCGGTGGAGAAGGTGCTCTCGCAGGGCGCGCTCATTGGTTTGGATCCGCACACCCAGGCGGCCACGCAGGTGCCGCACTCGATCCCGGCCATTTCCGGTAAGGATGGCCACGTACTGCTGGCAAAGTATCGCGCGCTACGGCACAAGTTCGGCGCATAAGAACTCGGCCGCCACTGGGGGCAGTGACGGCCGAGGGTCTTAGGTACCCGGAGAGGCGTATTCAGTAACCGATCAGTAGGCTCCGTCGGAGCCGACAACGGCCTTGGCGGTGCGCAGCAGGATGGAGACGTCCTGGCCCACGGACCAGTTGTCCACGTAGTAGAGGTCGAGGCGCTGGGACTCTTCTGCCGAGAGGCGGGAGCGTCCGGAGACCTGCCACAGGCCGGTGAGGCCCGGGCGAACGCGCAGGCGGCGGCGGGTGTCGAAATCGTACAGGGCGACTTCCTTGGGCAGCGCCGGGCGCGGGCCCACGAGGCTCATGTCGCCACGGAATACGTTCCACAGCTGGGGCAGTTCGTCCACGGAGAAGCGGCGGATGATCTTGCCGGTCTTGGTGATGCGGGGATCGTCCTTCATCTTGAAGAGGTAGCCGGTTCCCTCGTTCTTTGCCTGAAGCTCAGCGAGGCGTGCCTCGGCGTCCACACACATGGAGCGCAGCTTGAGGCAATCGAAGACTTCTCCGTTGAGGCCAACTCGGGGCTGCTTGAAGAAGATGGGGCCACCATCCTCAAGCTTCACGGCGAGCATCGCGGCGAGCAGGATGTGGCTGGACATCAGCAGGAAGAAGGCGGATCCAAGCACGTCCATGGAGCGCTTGACCCAACGCAGGGACTTCTCGGCCGTGGGCCGGGCAACGTTCACCAGCGGGAGGCCCGCAACGGGACGGAAGTCGAGGCGGTCCGCACTCACGTCAGCAAGCGTGGGGGCGAGGATCATCTGCACTCGGGACTGCTCCAACTCCCAGGCCAAACGGCGGAAGTTCGAGGGCGAATCGAAGGATCCTTCTGCGAACACCACTGCCGGGGCAGCGCTGGACTTGACGAGCGTGGGAAGCTTGGCGAGCGAACCAAGCACGGGGATACCTGCGGGGGTGGAGGCAACCTTTTCGTCGGTAATGACGCCCTTGACCTGGTAGCCAACCCACTTCTCACGGTTGAAAACCTTTGCGATCTCGTCCGCGTGAGAAGGAGTTCCGGCAATGAGCACGGGGGTGATGAACTTGTTGCGCCTGTGCATCCGCTGCATCGTGTAGCGGCGAACGAGGCGGGACAGGCTCAGGACCATCACGCCAGTAATCATCCATACGCCAAGCAACATGCGCGGGTACTCGTAGCTGGACAAGTAACTGACGATGCTAACAACACCTACCGCAGTAAGTGACGCAATCATTGCCTGCTTGCATTCGGCTACGGCGGTCCGGATCTGGGAAGGGGCGTAGGCGCCAAACATGCCAATAACCACGACCCACAGCACCGCGAACGCTGCCGTAGCTAGGTAAACGTCATCACTCAGGGTGTAACCAGATACTTGGCTAGCAATGCCAGTGGCAGCCCAGAAACTCAGTGCGATAGCTACGATGTCCATCGACACCATAGCCACTTTCTGCAACACCGGAATTCGTACAATGGAACCCCACGCTGGAGTCACCACACTTCGAGACATCGGCACGAATCGCCCGGATGTCACTACCCCCTGAGCCATCGGTTCCCCCTAAACGCAAAGCATTACCGAAATGCACTTTTTGGTGCATAACACGCATAGTCGCGTGCCACCACCAGAATAATTGTTAGTATGACAGAACTTTAGACAAATGGCTAGCTTCATTTCAATAACTATCCAGATGTTTAGCCAAATTGTGATTATTCAATCAGCTACAGGAAATCCGGTAGTTTGGCAGTCCAAGTAGAAGAAAGATACCAAGAAATCAAGCCATAAGTCCCACCCGGAAGGCCATAGTTTGATAACAATTTGGCGACTATAACCGAAGGGAAAGTGAGACAGGGGAAGATATAGTATTACACCATTTAGGAATACACTGGGAATGACAGGGGATTTAAGCGCATGATGTGATACCCGTCTCTCTTTGGCCAAACGAAGACTTAAGTCCATTTTTGAGACAAATAAGAGGTTGGCGCAGCCTGTAGCGACGCCGACAACGGGCCCACCACCACAATCAAGGTATTGTAGAGATTGCGACGGCGACGACGTAAGGACCTTCGATGAAACTCGCTCTGATCTTTGGCACCCGCCCAGAGGTCATCAAAATCGCCCCCCTCATCCTGGAGTCGCAGCGACGAGGCAATATCGAAGCGATCACGATCAATACCGCACAGCACGCCGACGTCGTCGACGATGTCCTCAACTGGTTCGGCATCACCCCCGATGTGACTCTCGCACCTCGCGCCGCTTCTTTAACGACGGCGGCAACCACCCCCGTAGGCACGACTCCAGTTGCATCAACTCCCGTCACTTCACCCACTTCACCAACTGCACCCGCACCCGCACCCGCACCCGCACCCGCAATAAGCGGATTGAACGCCCTCTCCGCCCACCTTTTCGAGCAGCTCGACGGTGTCCTGCAACGGATCCGCCCGGATGCCGTGCTCGTCCAGGGGGACACCACCACCGTTTCTGTCGCGGCTCACGCAGCCACCAATCTCCAGATCCCCGTGATCCACCTCGAGGCGGGGCTACGATCAGGCAATCGATGGTCACCTTTTCCGGAGGAACTCAACCGCCGCACGGTCAGTGCACTCGCCAGCCTCCACCTCACCCCCACCCCGGGCGCTACCGCAAACCTCACTCGCGAAGGCGTCGACGGTTCCGATATTTCCGAGGTTGGCAATACAGTCATCGACGCGCTGCTGTGGACAGCCCAGCGTGACGTCTCCTGGAAGGGAACCGAGCTCGAAACAGTCATGGATCGCGCTGGCTCCTCGACCATCAAGAAGCCAGAACCCAAGTCCGCACCCGAAGTATCAGCGGCAGGGTCCCCGGGCGCTCCCCGCCGCATCGTCGCCATCACCTGCCACCGCCGCGAAAACTGGGGCGGAAAACTAGCTGGCATCGCGGACGCCGTCGTCGAACTCAGTCAACAATTTCCCGCGGTGGACTTCGTGTGGCCTGTTCACCCCAATCCGGCGATCCGGGCCACCGTCACCCCAATCCTGGCCGGGCGCCCCAATATCCACGTCATTGACCCGCTCCCCTACCCTTATTTTGTCAATCTGCTGGCGCGGGCCACGCTCGCGCTATCGGACTCGGGCGGGGTTCAGGAGGAGGCGCCGAGCCTCGGTACGCCGGTGCTGGTGCTACGCGAGGATACGGAGCGGCCGGAGGGTATCGAGGCGGGATGCTGCGCCCTCATCGGAACGGCGCCACAGCGAATCGTTGACGAGACGAGTCGGCTGCTTTCGAACCAAACAGCCCTTCAGGCCATGCTGATCGACACGAACCCCTACGGCGACGGGAAAGCCGCGGGCCGCGCCCTCGCCGCGATAGAGAAGTACTTCGGCTGAGTCGGCGACACAACGTCGGCTGATCCGACGACGGCGTCCCGGCCCACTTTGCGCCAGACCCTGGACCTACTGGCTCCGCTCGCGCTTGACACGGCGCGAGCGTGCCGAAAGCCCAGAATCCTTGGAGTTCTCTTCCTTTTTCAACTCACGCAAACGCGCTTCACGCAGCCGCACATATGACTTCTGGAGCGAGTAATCGTTGTTGACGGGCAGTCGCCAACGGAAAGCGCGGGCGCTGATGCACACGAAACCGCCCACGATGGTCGCGGCCAACGTGGCCATGCTCGGCCGGCCCATCTCCCACAGCACGATGGCCGGAACCGTGGCGAGAAGCGACGCCGTCGCGTACAGCGTATTGCCACCGAAAATCGCGGGAACACGGCCGACCGCGACGTCACGAACCATACCGCCGCCCACCGCAGTAATGACGCCCATCATGACGGCCGGGAGGATATTGAATCCACCTTCAAGCGCCTTGAGCGCCCCGGTGGCGGTCCACGCTCCCACAACGAAGGCGTCGGCCACGATGAGGAAACGGTTTGTCCACTTGCCGTCAAGCTGAAGAAGGAAAGCGATAAGCGCGCCGGTGAAGGCCCCGCCGAGGTAATAGGGGTTGGTGAGGGCCACCGGAGGTCCCATCTGGAGCAGGACGTCGCGAATCATTCCGCCGCCCAGAGCCGCCATGACCGCGAGCGCCATGAAGCCCACGATGTCGAAATGGCGTTCCCTCGCGACCATTCCTCCGAGGATCCCAGCTACAACGACTCCGCCTACGTCAAAGACCTGAAAGACAATGGGAAAAATGTCCGAAAAATCCACGCAGACGAGTCTAGAGGGTACCTCAGAGTTCCACAGCACTCACGCTGACAGTTCCTTCGTCAGATCCGTCACGCCGCGTGGCCGATTCCGCCCAGGGATCGTCAGCACGCTTGCCGTAGTACGAACCGGCGACGAAAGGCACGGCCGAAATCGCACGGTCCTTGAGTTCTTGGGTTGCATCGCCCGCCTTCGACTTCGCCTTGCCCAGGCCCGCCTGCACCGGCTTTGAACTCCACACCTTGCCCGAGATGCGCTTGATCTGCTCGTACCTGCCACGGCCCGCCCGGGCACCCAGGACGTATCCGATCGCGCCGCCAAAGAGTAGTGTCCTGATCTTCATGGTCTGCTGTCCCTTCGATCCATACGGTTCTTCGTATGAACTCTACTAGAGGTTGCGCCACACTCACCCACGCCCCAAGAATCCCGCTTTTCTTACGGAATTACAGGCACTTCTTGCGAAATTTCGGGTGCGCGAGGCGGCCTCAACGCTCTAGACTGTCGAGAGGAGCACCACTTCGCAAGGGAGCGAATATGACTGAGAAACCAGATATTCAACCCGTTTCGGCGGCTGATTCGCAGCTGCCCACACGCAAACTCATCAGCGACGAACGCCTCCTCGAAGCCACCGGCCGCACCCGCAAACAATGGTTCAAAGCCCTCGATAAAGTCGGCGCCCAGGATTGGGATCACAAGCGCATCGCACGCTGGCTCGGCGGCAAGCACGAGGTGGATGGCTGGTGGGCGCAGTCGGTCACGGTCGATTACGAGTACGCACGCGGCAAACGCATCCACGGCCAGCGCGCCGACGGCTCCTTCGAAACCACCGCCAGCAAATCACTACGGCTCCCGCCCGGTGAGATTTGGCCGTTTATTGACGACGACGACACCCGCCGCGCCTGGTTGGATTGCGAGTTTGAAGTGCGTAGCCGCACTCCCGGAAAATCGCTGCGCATGGAAGCCGATGACGGCTCGCGTATCGCCGTCTCGCTCTACGTGATGCCCGATGGTGCCGATGGTTTGCCGCGTACCAGGGTGGATATTGCGCACACCAAGATCCCTACGGGTGTGGATTTAGTGGAGACCAAGGCGTTTTGGAAATCGTGCCTGGGCGAACTCGCGAAACTCGTGTGAGAGGTTTGCGTTGTGGTTTGATCCAGCAGGCTGGTGGAATCAGACGCTCGATGTAATCAGGCGTTCGGGGTGAGTCGCACCATGACGCCGCGATGGTCGGAACCACCCAGGTTGACGATGGCGGCCTCGGAGCCGCGGTATTCGTTCGTCGTCGTCAAAACGCGGTCAATCGGGGACGAGAGCAGCTCCGGCAACCGGGCCGGCCACGTACCCAGCGCGCCCGCGCCCGCCTGAGCGGCGGCGTCAGTACAGGGCGTTTCGAGGCGCAGTGCGGCCTCGTGATCCGCGGTGGAGTTGAAATCTCCGGCGACAATAGCGTTCGGTTCCGTGCCACACAGGCCGTAAGCGGCCCGAATCTCGCTCTGCCAGACGTCCATGCGGTCGCGACCGGGAGCGATGGGATGCACGGCGACGAAGGTGGGGCCGTTGCCGTCAAGCGGAACCGCGCGCACGGCATGCGGGACCGAACCCTCCTGTGCTGTGATCTCTGAGGTCTCGACGGGATCGGTGGGCCCGGGGGTCTCTGAGGTCTCTACGGAATCGGCGGACTCAGTACTCGGCTCGAAGATGTCCGTCTGGACGTACTCTCCGAGGGAAGAGGAGACGAGGAGGACCGTCGAGGCATAGTCGGCCTCATAGCCGGAGGTGCCGGTGTCAAACTGTTGGAACCAGAGGCCACGTTCGGCCAAGTGGGCGACGATATCCTCACCCGTCTGAGTGGAGGTTTCGGGCAGACTCACCACGTTGATGTTCTCGTTCGTGATGAGATCCGCGAGCGCGGAAATATCAACGGAACCACCGAGCGTGTTGTACTGGAGCACGGTGATGTCGGGGTTCTCAGCAGCGGCGGAGGTATCAGCGCTCGCTTCGAGTGTGCTTACGGACGATGCATCAGCACCGCTTGCACTCGATTGATCGGTGCCACTTGCGGTGATGCCGCGCGAGTACATCGTTGCCGCATGCAAACCTGCCACCAGCAACATGGCCAGCGAAAAGGTGAGAGCAATGCGGCCGCGGCGGAAAAGAAGCCCTCGAATACCGGCAACGATGAGGAACAGAATCCCCGTGAGGGCGAATCCGAGCACCAGCCAGCCGCGCAATGCCACGATCTGGGCGAAAGGGGTAAGTAGCGCGTATTGCGCGGTGACGCCAAAAAGTTCCGGGCGTACCGTCGCGAGGGAGACCAGCGAGATAACCAGAGCAAGTAGCCCCCAGAAGAGTCGCATGGGACTTAGTCTCACGAAGTCAGTTCCTTCCTTGCCTGCTGATCCTTATCCGCCGCTCCCGCCGTACGGCATCTGTACTGTTTCTGCCGTACTGTACCGGTCAGGCACATCGCTTTCTCGTGCGCCTTGCCTTCCCGGTTCGGGACCAAATGAGCATAGTCCCGGCACCTGAAAGAACCTAGGGTGTGCGCCACGAGAGTAGTGGGGATAACGGACCTCACCCACACGCCAACCATTCGCTATGAGATGACATGTGACTCCACACACTGCGATTTAGAAACAGGTCGGGCAGACTTTGATAAATCAGATGGATGCCACGCCCGTGGATCGCTTCAAGCACGTGAAGAGAGCACCAGTTCCACAAGGACCAGTTCCACAAGGAATTCAAACTCAAGGATAAGGACCGGCTGATGGACAAGCTCCAGCGAATCGGCATCACAGGACTAGCGATAGCCGCTGTTGCGGTCGCCATAGTAACGCTCAGCCCATCACGCCTCGATCTGTTGTTCCGCCCTCAGGTCCTCGCACTCATCAATCATCTTCACCAACTTGGAGTCACGAAAAAGTTCGATTTCGACGAGCTGGAGTTTGCCGCGAATATCGTGCTCGTTGTACCGGTTGGATTTTTCTTAGGTCTGGCCCTCTCAAAGAGGTATCGCTGGGTCGCCTACTGTGCTTTCCCGATTCTTTTCGCCGGGGTCGAGCTCATCCAGAGATTCGCACTCCCGGACCGAATTCCCTCAATTCTGGACGTCGTCGCCAACTCGCTCGGTGGTTGGAGCGGTTTGATCCTCGCTTCTCTGCTTTGCCTGTGGCGCAGGCCTTCCCTCAAAGGTGAATCGCGCGAGTTGAGAAAGCACATAGCGCAAGATAGGGAAACAAGGGGAGGCAACGCATCGGAAGGCCGGGAAGCAAAAGGTCGGGTTTCCGCAGGCCACCGCGACCCACTCGCCGTCTAGGACTGTACACAAGTAGCCACGCCGGGAAAAGAGTCCCCAGACATCGGCAACAATGAGGAACAAGATCCCCGCCAGAGCAAATCCAACCACCAGCCAGCCGCGCAGTGCCACAATCTGGGCGAAAGGGGGTACGCAGCGCATATTCGGCGGTGATGCCGAAAAGTTCGGGACGTACCGTCGCGAAGGAGACCAGAGAGATAACCAGTGCAAGTAGCCCCCAGAAGAGTCGCATGGGAGTTAGTCTCACGGAGTCGGTTTCCTTCCTTACCTTGCCTGTTCGGGAGCAAATGAGCATAGTCCCGCCGTCTGAAAGAACCTAAGGTGTGCGCCCAGAGAACGTGTAAGTGGCTATCACAGCGGTGGTGGCGCCTCTATTGGCACCAAGCCCCGCTGCATAGCCATAGCTCCGACAGCACAGCGTCCGCCATCATGCCCTCTGATAGGGTGGGCCGATGCATCCGCGTACAAAGCCCGCCGTGCCCGGTTTGGTCATTCGGCCCTCGATCGGAACCGCCGAGTATCCGACACTCGCTGCAATCTGGCGTGGAGCCGTGGACGCTACACACGACTTCCTTGCAGAAGTGGATCGAGACGAGATAGAAGCCAAACTGCAGTCCATCTACTTTCCGGCAGTTGGACTCTTCGTCGCAGAGCGCGATGGTCAGCCGGTGGGGTTCTCGGGCGTACTCGACGGAACACTGGAGATGCTTTTCGTTGACGCGACACAACGCGATGGTGGAATCGGTACCGCGCTTCTCGCCCATGCAATCAACGATCTTGGCGTCACTGAAGTTGATGTCAACGAGCAAAATATCTCGGCTGCGGGTTTCTACGCTCACCACGGATTCGAGGTCGTCGGTCGCAGCGAGACCGACGAGGCCGGTCGACCCTACCCGCTGCTCCACTTGAGAATCCGCAGGTCATCCTAACCCGCGACTCCCCCAGGTCGCGGACGAGATAAAAGGGCGCATGACTTTCAATTACCGTCAATGGCCGACTCCGCCAGCTCGCGCGCGGCCTCACCCCTCACCCGCGCCACCACATCGGGTTTAGCAACACGCCCTAGTTCGGTCGGAGATATCTGTGCCTACGGGTTGCGAGAATTCCTTCCAGCCGTTGCTGGGTTAATTCCCAGCGGAGACAAACGTCTTCCCAAGTCAGATGCACCGGCAAATACCCCTGCCTAATCAGCTCTTGATCGCGATGGCGGTCCCTGTAGTACTGGTCTCGGTCCGTGTGATACGTGACAGAATCACACTCGATGACAAGGCTTTCACCAACAAGAATGTCCACATGCCCCACGCCAGCAATCTCTGCTTGAGCCCGGACCTTCACTCGTCGTGACTCAAGGAACCATCGCACCAGTGTTTCTGTCCCCGACTGGGCAAGAGGGTTAATGCGGGAGAGCTGGTCCTGTCTATGCTTCGGCAACTCTTCGATAATCGCTAACGCATCATCCAGCAGTATCTTGCCCTTGTTGACCGCCGATTCAAAAAGAGTTGCAGCCTCCGGCACCGGGAGGCATCTTCCAGCATGAAGCAAAGTGAGATCAAGTGGAGCAATTGGTTGATAATCGGGCCATTTGCTGAGGTGCGGTATTGGGTGAACAACAAGAGAGCGTTGCACGGATTCTGGTCGACAGTGAACCATGTAGACATGTAAGCGCGAGTGAAGAGGGGCCCAAATCTGATGGTACTTGGCTGCACTGGCGCAGGTAAGGCGCACACCCTGACGCGTCGCAAGTATAAGATCGACAGGCGCATCGCTGGACGCATACCAGTCCCGGGCAGTTCGAATAAGCGAACCCTTCTCAAGCGAGGACCGTAGCTCTGCCTTGGTGAGTTCGAGGTTCTCCAGTTCACTGATATGAAAGACGGGGAGTTTTATCATGCGCAATCTCATCATTTGTGAGTGGATCATAGGATCCACTCAGCTTCTCCTGTGGATGGGTTCAGCACGAAGCCGTTCTGTGGAGAAAAGTAGCGGTGGCGCGAGCCGGGTCAACTATTCAGTGGCTACCACAGCGGCGACACTGCCAATAAAGGCGCCAAGCCCCACCACATAGCCACATCCCTTAAGACCAGCCATATGGTATCTCGCAGAATTCGTGGAAGAATGGCCGTTAGTATGGCACAGACACCTTCCTCGACGAACCCGCACAACTCCAGTTCAAGCGGCAATTCCTCCACCCCCACCGCGGACGGTCGGAGCACTTCTCGCAGCCGGAACAGCCGCGAGCACCAGCAGAACCGCGGAGAGCAACCATCACGCACAAACCGGCAGTCTCGCGAAGATCAGCCGTCTCGCCGAGGGCAGAACCGCCAGCAGAACCGCGAGGGCCAGCAGCAAGCCAGCTCTCGTAACCGCCAGCCAAACACTGACTCCCGGAACCGCCAGCAGAGCCGCGGCCGCGGCTCCCAAAACCGCGGTCGGCCACAGCAGCCCAAGCCACTCTCCCCGGAGCGCCTCGCCGCTCGCACGGCAGCTGTCCCTCACATCTCCTATCCGGAGCAGCTGCCTGTCTCGGCGCGCCGCGAGGAGATTGCCGCCGCCATCCGTGACAACCAGGTAGTGATCGTGGCGGGCGAGACCGGCTCCGGTAAAACCACCCAGCTCCCCAAGATCTGCCTCGAGCTCGGCCGCGGCATTTCTGGATTCATCGGCCACACCCAGCCGCGCCGTATCGCCGCCCGCTCGGTGGCCGAACGCATCTGTGACGAACTGGGCGTGAAGCTCGGCGGCGCCATCGGCTACCAGGTGCGCTTCACGGAAGAAGTGGGACCAAATACGCTGGTCAAGCTGATGACGGACGGCATTCTCCTCGCCGAAATCCAGTCCGACCCAGACCTGCTGCGCTACGACACCCTCATCATCGACGAGGCGCACGAGCGCTCCCTCAACATCGACTTCATCCTCGGTTACCTCGCCCAGCTCCTGCCGCGCCGCCCCGAACTCAAAATCATCATCACCTCCGCCACCATCGATACGGAACGCTTCGCCGCCCACTTCGGCGAGCACCGTGCCGGCGGCAAACCCGGCGACGTCGCCCCGATCATCGAGGTCTCCGGCCGCACCTACCCGGTCGAGATCCGCTACCGTCCGCTCTTCGATGACGATTTTGATGGCGACGGCGCGGACTCCACCTCCGGTTTCTCCGACGGCAACTCCTCGAGCACCGGTCATTCGGAGGCCAACAATCTCTCCCGCTCCTCCGGCGCCGCGCGCAACCAGCACGGCTCCACCAAGAAGCGCCCCGCCACCTCGAAGGCCGCTGCCCAAGCTCAGCAAGCCCACCGGAGCAAGGCAACCACACCGGCCAAACCCGCAACTCCCGGTCGCGCTGAAGCAATTGACCAGGTCACCGGAATTGTTGAGGCCTGCGAGGAGCTCATGGCCGAAGGCCCCGGCGACATCCTTGTATTCCTTTCCGGCGAGGGCGAGATCCGCGATACCCAGCAGGCCTTCCAGGACGAGCTGAAGAGCCGCTACATCGAACCGGGCGGCCGCAGTTCCGTCCCCGGCGCGGTCGAGGTGCTGCCTCTCTACGCAAGGCTCTCCGCCGCCGAGCAACATCGCATCTTTGAGCGCCATCAGAATCGGCGCATCATCCTGGCTACAAACATCGCCGAAACGTCGCTCACGGTGCCGGGGATCCGCTACGTCGTCGACCCGGGAACGGCGCGAATCTCGCGCTATTCCAACAAGACGAAGGTACAGCGCCTGCCCATCGAACCGGTCTCGCAGGCGAGCGCGAATCAGCGCTCGGGCCGCTGTGGCCGCGTGGCGGACGGCATCTGCATCCGCCTCTATTCGGAGGAGGATTTCGAGCACCGCGAGGAGTTCACGCAGCCGGAGATCCAGCGCACCTCGCTGGCCTCGGTCATCCTGCAGATGGTCTCGCTCGGGCTTGGCGATGTCTCCAAGTTCCCCTTCATCGATCCGCCGGACGAGCGCGCCGTGCGTGCCGGCACCCAGCTGCTCGAAGAAATCGGCGCGATCGACACCCGGGAGACCCGTGGCCAACAGCGCGGCCCTCGCCTCACCCGCACCGGCCATCAGCTTGCCCGCCTGCCCATCGATCCGCGGCTCGGCCGCATGCTCATCGAGGCCCAGAAGAATGGCTGCGCCTCCGAGGTTCTGGTGCTCGTCGCCGCCCTCTCAGTGCAGGACGTGCGCGAGCGCCCCACCGAGAAGCGCGCCCAGGCCGATCAGCTGCATGCTCGTTTTACCGCGAGCTCCTCGGATTTCCTCGCCTACCTGACGCTGTGGCGCTACCTGCACACCCAACAGCGCGAGCTCTCCGGTTCGCAGTTCCGCCGCATGTGCCGCGGTGAGTTCCTCAACTATCTGCGTTACCGCGAGTGGACGGACGTGGTCTCCCAGCTGCAGCAGATGGCCCGCACCCTGGAACTGGACATTCGCCCACTCGCCCTCCCCTCCTCCCGTCAGATCCGCGAAGCGGACCTGACCGGACCCGCCACCCTCGGCGCCACCCCGGATTCCGGTGCCGTGGCCGCAGCGTGCCGCGAACTCGGACGTTCCGCAGACACCCCCGAGGCCGGCGCAATCCACCGCTCCATGCTGGTGGGCCTGCTCTCCAACCTCGGCAATTGGTCCGAACGCAGCCGCGATTATCTTGGCGCGCGCGGCACGCACTTCGTGGTGTGGCCCGGCTCCGGGCTGCATCGCCGCACCCCCGCCTGGGTGATGGCCGCCGAACTCGTCGAGACCTCGCGCCTTTTCGCGCGCACCGTGGCCGCCATCGAGCCGCATTGGATCGAGCCACTCGCCAAGCATCTGACCAAGCGCTCCTTCTCGGAGCCGATCTGGAGTTCTCGCAACGGCGCCGCCATGTGCAAGGAGAAGGTCATGCTCTACGGCATGACGCTCGTGGCCGACCGCCAGATCCTCCTCAACTCCGTCGGCACCGACTCCGCCCGCGAGCTGGCCCGGGAGATGTTCATCCGCCATGCGCTGGTCGAGGGCGAGTGGCGCACCCACCACACGTTCCTCAAGGAGAACGCCAAGGCACTCGAGGAAGCCGCCGAAACAGAACAAAAACTCCGCCGCCACGGCCTCATCGCGGACGAGGACGCCCTCGCCGCCTTCTACGAGGAACGCATCCCGGACAACATCGTCTCCGGCCGCCACTTCGACTCCTGGTGGAAAAAGGCCCGGCACGAAACCCCGGATCTCCTCAACTTCACCCAGGAATTCCTGCTCGGCACAACCGCCGCATCCGGCGCCGACTTCCCCACCGAGTGGGTCCAGGGCGGCCTCACCCTCCCCCTCGAATACGCCTTCAACCCCGGCAAATACGGCGACGGCGTCACCGTCACCATCCCGGTCACCCTGCTTCCGCAGGTCGACGACGTCGGCTTCGACTGGCTTGTTCCCGGCTTGCGTGAGGAGCTCGTCATCGGCACCATTCGTGCCCTGCCCAAGCGGATCCGGCGCCAGCTGGTGCCCGCGCCGGACGTGGCGCGTGCGATCCTGCCACTGCTGGGCGAGGCGCCCACTCCCGCCGCAGAATCGAACCCAAGCTCGCAAACGTTCCGCCAGGCCTTCACCGACGCGGTGTTCAAGCTGCGTGGTTTCTGGATCGAGGACGCCGACTGGGCCGAGGCGCAACTGCCACCCCACCTGCAGATGAACTTCCGTGTGCGCTCGGAGCGCGGCGCGATCCTGGAGGAGAGCACCAGCCTCGCCTACGTGCAGCGCTCACTTGCGCCGCGGGCGAAGTCCGCGGTGGAGAACGTGGTCAAGGGCGCCGTCGCTCTCGCACTTGACGAGGCCCGGCGTGGCCTTCTCGGCGACGGCGGCGCGGGCTCCACAACGTCTGGAGCCACGCCCGGAACCGCCAACGGCGACAAGGCCCGCGCAGCCATTCGTGCCGCGGAAGCCGAGGCCCGCGCGCAGATGGCCTCGGCCGAACCACTCACCGACTGGCCCAACGTTCCCGACGGCGTCATTCCGTCGTCGATCGAAACCACCGGCCCGCACGGAATGGTGGTGCGCGGCTATCCGGCCCTTGTTGTGACGAGTGGTGCCTCAGCAGCCGCCGGAAAGAACAGCACCCCGAACAAGTCCACTTCCCCTGCTCAGCACACTCGCGTATCCGGGGCACAAACCTCCGGGGGCGGCAAGCAGGTGAAGTTCTCGGTGCTTGCCGAGCCCACGGACCAAGTGCGTGAGCATCGGCAGGGCGTCGTCCAGCTGCTCGCCCAGGGCGTTGCGCTACCCGAGGCTCGAATTACCTCGCGGTGGAACGGGCAGCAGTCGTTGGCTCTCGCGGGAACGCCGTATCCCGGCACATCCGCGCTGGTGGCGGACCTGCAGCTCACAGCGGCCCGTAATCTTGCGGATAAGTGGTGCGCGCAGAACCGGGCAACTCTTGGCGAGCTGCGCGCCAAGTCCGACTGGGAGGCCATGCGTACCTGGGTGCGTGACCGTCACGAGGATGAGGTGTTCCTGCTGGCCCAGCTTGCGGCCAACATCTGCACCGAGTGGGCACGCGTTCAGCAGGCAATCAAGGCGAATTCGTCAATCATGCTGCTGGGTACCGTAACGGACGTACGCAACCAACTTGCCGAGCTCATGCCCGCGGGATTCCTGTATGTCACTCCCGAGGACAAGCTCCCGCATCTGGTGCGCTACCTCAAGGCTGCCGCCATGCGCATCGAGAAGGCGCAGCTCAACCCCAGCGCGGACGATTCGTTGGCGTGGCAGGTGCAGGATGTCTCGGAGAAAATCTCGGCTGCGCGCCACAAAGCGGCGGGGCAACCCTATGACCCAGCCACAGCGGGCGTGCTCCGCGACGCCCGCTGGATGCTGGAGGAACTGCGCGTCTCGCTATTCGCCCAGCAGCTCGGCACCCAGGGCAAGGTCAGCGCGAAGCGTATAGAAAAGCTCCTCGCCGGGGTCTAACGGAAGCCCGTGTCCGCCTACTCTTCGAGGCTTGCGGCCAGGATTGCGTCGCGGTTTTCGCGGATCATCTGTGTCACATCCGCCCACACCGCCGCGGTGACCAGCTTGAAGTCGGGCCGCACCACTTCGATCCAACGCGAGCTCACATACTCTTGGCGCAGTCCCGCCTCGTCGACCCCGTCCGGCGCACCTTCAACAATTCGCAGGTATCGCGCATCACTGAGGTACTCGGGCGCGTGTTCCGCGATCCACGAGTCCACCACAGCCGCATCGCCAGCCATGATCGCCTCAAACTCTGCAACCTGCTCCTCGCTCAAACCCTCGGTCAACCGGTCCCCGATCTCGCTTTGTACCCACTCGTACATGTAAGCAAGGAATGACGTGCGAAGTTCGGGTTCCATGTCTCCCAGCCCTACGCGCGCCAAAAATTCCTCACCGGGGTTGGGTACGCTCATCGTTTTCTCCTACGTTGCAGTTCTCGTGGCATCCGCGGTTCATCACGGCCAATCTCGCAACATCCTACTTTGTTCCGGTCGTCGCCCCGACACCACCAACTTCGCCACCAGACTTCGCACCGCCAGCCCTCCGACCAGCCACCTTCTTACCACCCACCTTCTTCGGCGGGTACCCGGACCACCACACATATACGACGACGAACACGATCACGGCCCCGAGAATCACCGCCCACCACGGGAATCCGGGCAGGTCAGGGGCGGCTTCGGCCGCAGCGATTTCTTCGGAAGGTGTGGGAGTTATTCGCTCGGCGGTCACGAGGATGCGGTGACTGTTGACGCCAAGCGGCGTGCAGGTCACGAGGGTCAAGAGGTCTTGATCAGGGTCGGGAAGAATTGCTTCAGTCTCGTCCGGTTCGACCACCCGAGATTCAATCACCCGATAGCTGAGGACCTGATCGAGGACAGCCACGGTAACAATGTCACCCTTCACCGCCCGGTTGAGTTCGTTGAAGAGTGTGGCGGTGGGGAGGCCGCGGTGTGCGGTGAGGACCGCACGGGTACCCACTCCTCCCACCGGTATCGAGGTTCCCTCCAGGTGTCCGACGCCGCGGAGCAGCGTGTCTTCGCTCGTACCGTGGTAGATGGGGAGGTCAATTTCGAGGGCGTCGTAGCGCAGCCGCCCCATGAAACCATTATCGGCAAACGAGAGAATATTTTCATAGACGAGACTTTCGTCCGACGACGCCCCGTCACCCACCGGTACGCGTTCGTTTGCCTTGAGTTGCGCACCGCTGGCGAGGGCCTCGTTGTAACGGTGAGCCTTTGCGATCTGTTCGGCGCGATGACTCGCCTCGTCGTTCGGCGGCTGTTCCAACCACTCATGAGACATTCCGAGCACACGAGACTGTTCCTTCTGCGAGAACCACGAGGCCATGTGCGGGTACAGGAACACTGCTGTACCAACAAGAATCACCAGGCACGCGATCAGTTGCGGCCACGGCATGCGCCAGCGCCGTGCAACCGGGCCGGAAACAGGTCCGACCGTATCCGGAACCTTGCAATCCCCAGATGTATCCGTTGATGATCCCATCGTGCTCCTTCAAAGAGGTGGGCTCTAACAAGAGGTTTCGCCAAGTGAAGGGTTTGTACACGACACCCCGGCAAATTTCCGCGACTTTGTGTATAAACCCTTCACTTCACGCGATTGAGCCATGGTAGAACTGCACCTCCGGTGCACGACGTTCTGCTCTAAAACATCGCACTCCAGAGGTGCAGTTCGCGCGCAACCGCTGTCAGTTACGACGACGTCGTTCAGGCGGTCTCGTTGCGGCGGCCACGCGTCACAAAGAGTGCGCCTCCACCGATACCGACGAGTGCCAGACCACCGACGGTCAGCATGAGGGTACCCTGTGCACCGGTCAGCGGCAGTTCAGGAGTCTCGCGGGGGAGGTTCTCCACGTCGATTGCCTGGACGTTAGCGGTACCGGGCGTGATGGTCACGGCGCGAGCACCAACCTGGCCGGTGTAACCGGCAGGAGCCTTGGTCTCGTAGAGGCAGTATACCTTCGAGGGGTTGGCCAGCTGATCCTTCACGCTGTTGGCAACCCACAGACCGAGAGGTGAGGCGTTGGGTCCGGAGACACTCTGGGTCCAGGTGACGACGCCGTCGTTACCCGAGACACCGGTGGAAACCAGACCGGTTGCGGGGACAGTGGGGGCGCAGACATCACCGGCGCCGGCCGGGTACACCTGGAATTCAGCGTCCTTGAGAACCTTGCCGCCCGGGGCAGTCTTGGTGACGTTCAGCTGACCCCAGTAGGTGTACGGGGTGTCCTCACCGGGGGTGGTGATGTTGTTGAACTTCGAGCCGTAGCCGGGCGTGGTGCCGTTGCTACCCGGGTTGGCGATGGCGCCATCCGCGGTCACCTGAGTGACCTTCGTGGTGAAGACGATCTCGAGAGTGTTGCCAACGTTGGCGGCGAGCTTGGCGCGTCCATCTGCGGTCAGCGTCCACTTCACGCCGGCGTCGTCGACGCTGTAGTCATCAGCATTCAGGTCGACGCCGTTGAGCTTCACCGAGGTGGTGTCGTCGTACTCGAGACCGGTGGGAAGCACGTCCCAGATCTCAGCGATGTCGTACGTCTGGTTCGCGTTCAGGCGCGGAACAGTCTGGGTGATGGTCCACTCAACGCTGCTGCCAAGTACGAATCCACCCTGTTCCGCATCGGTGTTGACAACCTTGCTCGGAACGTCCTGCTTCTGGTTCTTGGGGTAGACGTGTACGTCGTAGAGCCACTCGTGGTTGGTGGCTGCCGAATCCACCTTGGTGGGAACGGAGACGTAGAACGGTGCACTCGGGGCCACGATGCCTTCCGGAGCATTGGTCTCCTGCACGTAGTACAGTCCGAGGGCCAGCCCCGGCCAAGAGATCTCGCCCTGAGCATTGGTCATACCGGTGCGCCTGGCGTTGAGGGCATCAACGAAGCAGAAGCCTTCGGCCTCGACACCGGTACGCGTAGCGGGAGCAGTTCCGGTGGGGACGTCGTCCCACACGTTGGTGTCGCGCGGATCAAGCGCCACACACGAACCGCCGCTGGTCTTACCCAGCCGCCAGGCCGTAAACGTGACATCTTCAAGCGGCGAACCACCCGGGTTGGCGATGACTTCGCCAGTTCCCGCCGGTCCTTCTGCAACACCGACGCGCTTGTGGATGGTCAGTGAGCCTTGTGTACCGGGATCTACCTGGTCCGGGCCGGGGTCCGCGGAGGCGACGGTACCGGTGAGGGCAACGCCAGCCAGGGCAAGGGCAAAAGCCCCGGCACCGGCGGAGAGCCGTCGCACTGTGTTCCTCATAGTCATGGTCTCCCATTTCCTTTCTTGTCCCTCGCCCGTTGTGCGGGAATGCCGAGGGGTTCTTTGCGTCTCTGGCGCATGGCCGAGACGTCGAATTTCTTGTATGTCAGATGGTCTGTGCGTGGTACGGATGGTCGTTCATCACTCTCGGAGATTTAGGCAACCTCCTTACGACGACGGCGAATCTGTATCACCAGAGCCGCGCTGCCGCCGGCTAGTGCCACGACTGCGCCCACGATGAAGAAATGGTCACGTCCGATTCCGCCAGTGAGGGGGAGGGTCGGAGTGTCGCGTGGCTTGTTGACGAGTTGGCCGAGAGAGGTGTCGACCTGCCCGTCGGCGCCAACAGTGAACGTCACCGGGTCCTCAAGCAGGTAGTAACCTGCCGGGGCCTTGGTTTCCGTGAGTGAGTACGTGCCCCACGTCAGGCCTGTCAGCTTGAACTTTCCGGCCGCGGGATCCTTGTCGAGGAAAGCCGCGCAGTCTCCGGACGTGCAGTCCTCAACTTGGGCTCCGCCCTGGGTAACGCCCGGCCCGGTGAGGGTCCACTCGGAGTTGGCCAGCAGATCACTCTTTCCTTCGGCTGTCTTCGTCCAGGTGACAGATCCCGGCTTGGGCGTGTTGGTGAATGTACAGGTGACGTCGTCGCCGCGCTCAAG
Source organism: Ancrocorticia sp. (assembly GCA_047602305.1). GTDB lineage: Bacteria > Actinomycetota > Actinomycetes > Actinomycetales > Actinomycetaceae > Ancrocorticia. Next base: position 2,602,368 of record JASGHO010000001.1, on the reverse strand, counting down.
CGCAACACTTGCGTTCGTGACAACACTCGTACCGGAACTCGCGTCCTCTGACTTGCTTGTGCTGATGACGTTGTTACTCGCATCCCGGCACACCACATCGGTCCAGTTGTAGCCGGCTCCCTTGTTCGGGGTTGTCGCGAAGGTTTCGGAAAGGTCATAGCGCCCTTCCTTCACCGTTGCTCCGGTAACAGACGAGTCTCCTGTTTTGCCGGAGATCGTCGTCCCCTGTACGTCACCGGTGCCGGTAGCTGTCAACGTCCAATCGGCGACGACGGCGTAGCCGCTTCCTTCCGCAGGATTCTCGACGGTCTTCACCAGGGTCAGCTTGGGGTCGGGGATGCGCTGATTCATGAAGGTGCACACCACATTCACCGAACCCGCAGAAGGAACCTGCGGTGACACGAGAGTGTAGGCACCCGGGGTGCCGCTCACGGGTGTGACCGGAATGGAGGCATTCGCGTTCACAGTGTCCACGCAGGCCAGCGAACTCTGGTAGTTGGCCAGGTTCGCACCACTGGCACCGGTCTCACGCAGCGTGTATTGCACACCCGCCCGCAGCTCCACGGGGCCAGCGATTCGATTGCTCTGCACTCCAGTGGTGCTGCCGGTGGTGGTCGCCGAGGCGCCGGTGACAGCACTGTTGCTTGGGGTGATGGTCAGGGTGAACTGGTCGCCGGCATTGTGCCTGCTGACAATGTTCTTCTGCAGCGTGAGTAACGGGTAGAAGGTCACCTGGGCATTATTGGGGGCGTCGATTCCCGCGAGGCCCGAGAAGTTGCCGTTCGGGCCGCCGTTGGTGAAAGTTGTGGCCTGATCGGAGGTCACCGTGGTGACGATCGTGCAGCTTTCCTGGCCCTTGTTGAGAATGCCGCGGGTGACGGTGAGCCTACCCGTACTGACATCGGCGGTGATGTTGCTTCCGCTATTGGAGCGACAGGTTCCACCAACGGTTGAGTTGGCAAACTTCAACCCCGCAGGCAGGGTGTCGGTGAACTGCCAGCCGTCCTTGCGTTGAAGATCGTCACGGTTCCTCACCGTGATCGTCATCGTCGACGTCGTCCCAACCCGAACGTTGCTCGGCGAGAAGGACTTCTCCGTGGTCGGACTGACATCCAGCACACGAATGTTGTCGATAGCGCCGTCGTTTCCGTTGGCAATTCCCTTGTTTGCAGCAGGGCACTCGCTATCCCACCCTTCCACATGAGGGTTGTACGCGCCGCACCCCACTGAACTGGCAGTGGACTTGTTCTCCAGAAGAATGCCCACGTTCGAGTCGCCTGGCAGCAGGATGGACTCACTGTAGTAGGTTCCATACAATCCTTGCGATGCCCACGCCTGGGTTGAATTGACCGGCGGACGGTTAAGCACACTGAACTCGCTTCCTATGCCTACAGGAAGCGGGGTCGAATTGAGCAAGGTTCGGGTCAGATTACCACCCGAACCCTGAAGCAAGGAGAAGTACATTTCTGGTTGCTTCATGTTGGTGGCGCCGAGAGTATGTGTGTCCGCAGAGTCAACGGAGAAGGCGATGAAGCGCCGAGAATTCCGAGGCAGGCCGATCGGAATGTTGTTATTCTGCGTCCTGAACATCTCGTGATCCGGGGTTCCACCGGAGGTATTGGTGGACAGGGCATGGTTGTACGCCGCTTGAGCATCCGTCATCCCACGCAGTTTCCCGAGGACGAAAGCCTTATTCCGGACGGCGTTGTAGTCACCTTCCTTCTCGGTTCCACCATTCACACCGCAATATGTGTATCTCACCTGGTTGAGAGGAATATTCGGCATGGCGCTGGTAATGAAGCCGTTGCAGTACTTCCTATCGCGCCAGTAACTTGACGCCGTGTATTTCGTTCCAGATTTGCCCGTGTAGTCAGTAAGCGTACGAGGAAAGGCGCCGCTGCCCCAACCGTTCTCGAAGTCTTCCTCGAATAGAACAATCGGCTCTTGACCAGCGGCCTGGGGACCGATCGCGAACGTCTGTGGCCCGTCCTCCTGCGGATCCGACTGAGCTTCCGATTCATTCCGGGACCCAGGATTGTCCTGGGACTCAGAACCGTCTTGCTCTTCAGGCTCGTCAGAATTCGCTGGATCGTTCGGGGTTGCCGCATCCGGGTCCTCCGGCTGAGATCCTGCGGGCTCCTCAGAGGGTGACATCCCGGGTTCCTCAGGGCCCGATGCCGCGGAATTCTTGGCATCCAGCGGCTTACCCGAATCCACGGGGGTCTTTCCCGACGGCGAAGCATCCGCGTTCTTGTCAGAGCTAGCGGCACCATTGCCCATGTCGCCACCGGAGGAAGCGCTTTCTTCCTCATTGGACGTTGGCGCTTCTGTGCCGCCGTCGATTATCAAGGAGGTCGCAACATCAGAGGCAGTACCCGTGATCTCGTCAAGGACGATGTCATCTCCAGCGGCCGGAGAAGCCAGTGCAGACTCTCCCATCCCAAAAACCGTGGAGGCAAAGAGAGTCAGGATGGCAAGAAGCGCCAGAAACCTCCGGCTCCACATCACTGTGAAATCGTGACGATTCACAGCACCTTCCCTCGCTCGCATTGTCTGAAAAGCCCCTTCGCACTGGTTGACTGTAAAACCCGCCAAGAGACCCACTCTTCGGAAATACCCACACACGTATGGGTATGCCCGAATAGACGCCACACAATCAATACAAAAAGGAGCGAGTGGGTATCAATTGTGATTGGATCACTTGACTTAAGGCATTACATTAACGAGCCGGAGCGCCAATGCCTACTTTTTGCCGCGTGAGCTATTTCACCAGTTAGTACATAGAACCAGAGGTCCCTTAACTAGAATGACTCAACATTCAGGACTGCTAGGCACTAGAAACACCTGTCAAATCAGCCGGAATTTACATGTTTCCCCAGCTCGTCACCCCGATCAAATCACCCAGCACTTCTCAACGAACTAAGATCGGGACCAAAGACCCTATTGTATCTACCAAAAAAATACTGTTTGTTCTGATGAAACATTTGCACCGCATGCCCATATACCGGACAGGGTATGAACCCGAGAGGGCACGACATCAGACGTCAAAGGTCTCGCCAGCACCCAGCTATTCCCGCCCAGCAGACCATGGTCCATCACCAAGACTCCGCCCCGGAACTGACTTCGCCACCGATCTCACGGGCCGAATCAGGACAGCTCCCTCCCTCTCAGGTATTCTCAACAAAGCACCTGACAACAGGAATTCGTCCTTCATTGCCGCCACGGACCCCGGGAAGATCACATATGAGACCACACATGGACCCACTCGATGTACTTGCGGTCTGCACTGGCAACATTTGCCGGTCCGCGCTCACGGAGTATTACCTCAAGAACTCACTCGACGGCGATCGTTTCATCGTCCATAGCGCAGGCACTCACGCCGTCCAGGATGGTCACGTACCCCCACCTCAAGTTGCGATCGCCCATCGCCTCGGACTCACCAACATCACTGACCACATCGCTCAGCAGATATCGCGCGCGCAGATCCTGAAGGCCGATCTCATCCTCACGGCTACTTTGCAGCATCGCCGCCGTGTTGTTCGTATGGCCCCATCCGCCGCCAAGTACACCTTCACGCTCCGAGAGTTCGCCCACCTCAGCTCCCGGGTGGAGGAGAACGACGTCGTCGAACTCATGGCGAACGGGGTAGCCTTTCCCGGGATTCCCGCCGCGGCAGCGCACCAGCTGCGCGGCCTCGTTACTCCGCCCAAAGATAAGCGAGCCTACGACGTCGTCGACCCATTCGGAGCCGACGCACAAACCTACGACACCTCAGCCACCCAGATTCTCTCGGCACTGCAAGTGATCGTCCCCTACCTGGAGAAAGTCGCATCCATCACCGGGCACTCCAACACCAGCGGCGCAAAAATCCGCGGCAAGCATTCGTATGACCCACTCGATCCCGAACAGTCGGATATCCGCGAGCAGATCACCGCACGGATGCGCGAACAACGTGCCTCGGGCGAATCCCCGACGCGGCGCCGCCGGGCTCCGTTCAGCCAATCTTGAGGTAGACATCCTTACCGTCAAGTGAGAAGTCCCAGATCTCCAGAATACCGCCGGAAAACTCCTTCGGAACCTCAAAGAAAACCCAACCGGAACCGGACTTGCCCACTTCCACCTCGTCCATGGTGACCACGGTGTCGTCGCGATCGAGAGCCCACTCCTCCCGATACGTCGTTGTCAAAGAGTCGTCCATCAGGGTGAAAAACATGTCCGTGAACGGATCCGCCGCCGCGTCACCATTGTTGGTGAACGTGAACTCCACTCCGATGAACTTGTTGCCCGAGGCCGGGGTGGAGCGAAGGAAACCGCTTGCGAGCGCTTCCGTGGCATCGGCGTTGTATTCCGAAACGTCAAGCGTCCAATTTCCGACGACGGCCGATCCCTGGTGGATGTCAACCGTCGGCTTCTGTCCCGGACTGGTAGTCGGCGACGGAGCGGTGGTCGGCGACGGAACCGGTGACGTAGGAACGGGGCCCGGGGCGGTGGTGACGGGACTCGGAGCCGGGATGGTGGGCTGCTCGGAAGCGGGCGCCGTCGTCGGACCCTCGGTCACATCAGAGCTGCTACTGAAAACGCCCGTCAGAAAAAGGACACCCGCGCCAATCGCAGAAAGTGCAACAAACAGTAGGATCCAGGCCCAGATCGGGACGCCACGGGAACGCTGGGGTGGCTGACCGCCATTCCACCCACCTTGTCCGCTCTGCGAGGTGTACTGGGGCGGGACGTAGTTGCCCTGCTGGTCGTAGTAGCCGCCCGGCGGAGGCTGGGGTGGAACGTAGTTGCCCTGCTGGTCGTAGTAGCCACCCGGCGGAGGCTGTGGTGGAGCAAACTGCTGCGACTGGTTGAACTGCTGCGGATGGGCAAAGTGTTGGTTTTGTCCGAACCGTGGAGGCGGCGGGAACTGCGGCGCCGGATCTGACTGCCAAGCAGTCGGAAGTGGCTCGGTTGGTTGGAAGGGAGCCGAGCCCGAGGCTTCGTTCAGAGGATCCCTGGTATTCTCTTCGCTCATTCCAAACCTCGCTTCATCGCCGGGTGCTCAGCCGGGCCGCGAAAGCCGTTGTCGCCACCTATCGTGAGGACATACTACTGTCGCAAGACGTTAACGCAAGGATAACGGCACAATCCGTTTTCCAGAATGCCTCGTCCGTTCTGAGGGCAAGACCACTGAACGAAAGTCCTTGAAGAAAGCCTCCGAAATAGCCCGACAAACGGACACCCAACGCTCTGCCTTCCCAGTGGTGGCGCTCACGCCACCACATGTTCACGAGGACAGCACTTCCCTTTTCTCAGAAATCTCCGCTCTCGGTCCGTCCATCAGTGGAAGGTCATCCTTGCCAAGTCCAAGCTCCAGATCTCGGCCACTATCCTTCACAGTTGATTTTCCATAGTACTGATAGGAATACGAGCCGTAGCTGTAGGCATCCGGACCTTTAGTGGGAACCATCGTCGCCACGATACCCAGAACCTTGCCGCCAACAGTGTGCAGCGCATCGATTGCATTCGAGAGATCTTGCTTTCGAACCCGGCCCGACGCGGCGATCATGACCGCGCCACCCGCATGCTTTGAAAGAATCGCCGCATCGGTTACCGCCAGCACTGGCGGAGTGTCAATAATGACGTAATCAAACTGCGCGCTGAGCATGTCCAAGACCTTGCCCATAGCCCTATGACCAAGCAGTTCAGAAGGATTGGGAGGAATTCTCCCGGAGGGCATCACGAACAACTGCTGGCGGCCAAACTGCTGCAATACGTCATTCAGGCTGGCCTTACCAACCAGTAGGTCACTCAGGCCGACTGCTCCTTCAATGTCCAGAGCCTTGGCGACCGACGGCTTACGAAGGTCGGCGTCCACCAGAGCTACTCGCGCGCCGGAGTCCGCTAGGACAACGGCCAAGTTCATCGCCGTTGTGGTCTTGCCTTCGTTTGGACCCGCTGACGTTACAACAAAAGTCTTGGCTTCATCTTCAACGTTCAGATAGCTGAGATTGGTACGAAGAGTTCTGAACGATTCCACCAGAGGGTTGCGCGGATCTTTCAGCGCAACGAGCGGGCGTTTCTGGGAATCAGGATCCTTGCCAATCGTTCCCACAACCGGCAGGTCAGTCAGAGCTTCAATGTCGGCCTTTGAACGAATCTTCGTATCGAGAACAGATCGAAGAATCGCCAGCCCAACGCCGGATACCAATCCCGCGAGCAAGCCAAGCGCAAGATTCATCTTGAGGTGAGGACTGATCGGCGCATCCGGTACCCGGGCAGGCTGAGTCGTATCCACCTGCACTCTGGCGGGTGCATCTTTCGCGGTTCTCTCAAGACGGTTAGAGACCACATCCGCAAAGACTTCGCTCGTCTTATTGGCGATAAGAGCCGCTTGTTCGGGATCCGGGTCAGTCACCGATATGTTGACGAGAACCGTATTGGCAGGAGAATCCGCATTGACCTGCTCCGCAAGTTCTTCGGGAGTCAGAGAAAGGTCTAGTTCATCAACAACTCGGTCCATCACGATGGCGTCATTGACTACCGAAGCGTACGAACTCACCGATTGGCGTGCAAAGCTCGATCCCTGCGACATATCTCCGATGGAGGACTCGCCTGAACGCACAGAAACGAAAAGGTGGGTCTTCGCTTCATAGATCGGGACCCGGGTTACTGACCACAGTGCAGAGAGCCCTAGACCCAGGAGTGACGCAACGAGGATTACTATCCAGCGCTTACGTATTATCAAAAGGTAGTCACGTAGTTCCAAGATCAATACCTCTATCACTAGGCAAGAGACCCTCACCCATGTCAATAATCTACCTTAGTAAATCTACCGCATATCAAAGTCTCTGCATTGTTGCAGGTCACCATTGTGACAAATGGAACCTAATGTAAGGATATATGTCCATCAGTTGGTGGGCCCGGCCCTGCACTTCACCCATTCACTTGACCTTCGTCTTCACGGATGAAAATTCGGAAGGAACGGCCAAGGACAACGAGATGAATGGCATGAAAGCCAGAAGTGCCATGAAGGGAAGCACCTCAATCGACTGATAGAAGCAGCTCTGCACGATAGCCCCGACAAGCCCCGCCCTAAACCACACGGGGATATCAATACACGCACGAAATGAAGCGAGAATAAGGCCGTAATAGGCGAGGAGCCCCAAGAGTCCAAAGCTGAGCAACAGCTGAAAAATGCTGGATTCAGCGGCGCCGGCTTGCTCGAGAGCGGCCAGGTTTGCGGTGATGTTGGAATGAGCACTCGTGTAGGCCCCCAGGAGTATTGGGGAGTCCAGCCAATGTTCGAAGGCCCCAAGCCATGCGCTCACACGCCCCGCGTTGCCAGCACCTTCCGTGTCAAAAATGCTGAAGAAACGGTCACCAAGTCCTTCAATGGGGAAAAGAAAGAGAAAAGCGGGCACCCCGGCAGCAAAGCCCAGAACAAGGCGAATCTTGCTATTCACCCCTCTGGACATCAGCGTTCCGGCCACCAGCCCAACCAGGGTGAGCACCATTCCCGAACGTGAGTAGGAAGAGATCGTACCCGCAATGGCTACAAGTCCAGCGATCAAGTAGAGCTTGTTGCGTTGCTGGCCGTACAAGCCAAGAAAAATGAAGGTCAGGAGCGATGTCACCAGGGGGTAATGCAGGAAGCTACCTGTCAGCGATGACGGCCGGGCGGTGGTACCGAAAGTCCCGTAGTCAGAACCAGGGAAGAGTTCAAGCGACTGATGCTGCTGCAGGAATGCCACGGTCACCAACACGAAGCAAAAGACCACAAGTACCCTGCCGGGAGCATTGGTGGCCTGAAAGCTAAAAGTGAGACTACTGAAGAAGAAGAGCAGGAAAGCCAGGAAGCACATCACGGAAATGTAGATCAGAAGGGCCGTGGCGGAGGGCCCCTCAGTTATCACTGCCGAGAGAAAAGCTGTGACACAGAAAAGGAGAAACAGAAAGAGGTTTCTCAACTGATGCCGTGTAGCTTGAGGGCGCCCTCTCGCAACCAAGATCAGCATAAAGGCGAGGATCAAGGCCGCCTGGACAGCGTACGCAGCATTCTTTCCAATAAAGACCTGGAAGAGTCCACGGCCACCAATTCCCAACACGGCTAGCGTAAAGAAAAAGGTGGGGAATCTTGCGGGCACAGCCTGCAGTCCACCATCTTTCCAACGAGATCGGGGACGTCTGGGCATCTGAAAAGTCTCGGCTTTCTATCAACGTGGTACACGGTTAGGGAATCTGCGGCATGGAATCAAGACAACTGAGGTACGCCACCTCGGGCACGCCGTGAAATATGCGGAACAGAGAATCTCACGAAACTCCATAGGGACTATTACCGGGCAATATTCGTCGGGCGGTAGCTTTCATCGAGTTCTTCATGGATGACAAGATGGGGCTCCGACTCATTTCGTATCGCAGATGGTATCCGGCAGATGCCTTTGCACTGAGCTTCTTAAGTTGCTCACGTTTCTCCGCTCTGAGCGCTCGGCCCATACCGGCATCCGCAACCAGTCGATCAATCCTTCCGAGGTGACCTGGCTCCAGATCGCATGTCATAGCTGCTAGGTGCTGCGGTATAACACGTTCAAGACCTGCGCGGAGCGAGACCTGAGTTTGATAACCGGGTATTACTTCTCGGAGCTTGTGCGTGTCGAAGACTCTAGGCAGCAAACGATCAGCCGCTTTGCCTTCAAGGCCTGAGAAAACACGAACCACCTCCCGATCATCAACAAGAACAAGCGGACTTTGGCTTCCAGTAATCGATGCCGCCATTGCGTACACCTCACCCCACGTCACCGATTCCTCAGCAGCAACATTAAAGTCCTCTCCCATTGCATCAGGATTGGCAATAAGGAGACTCACGGCGTAAGCCATGTCCTTCGAGTGCATCAGCGCCGTGGGAGTTTCACTCAACTCTCGGCCAACTGGAATCGGGAGATTCTTCATCAGCAAACGCAAAGCAATGTCAGATTCCCAAAAGCCGAAAGGTACCCGTTGAGAAGAGTACGTAATATAAGGGCGCACGATGGTAAATGGGAGACCCGTCTTCAGGGACTCAGACCGTAGGTATCTCTCTGCCCCAATCTTCTTCTCTGGATACGACCATCCCGAACTCGTCATCGGAGACTCTTCAGTAATTGGTGCATCACTCGTGCCGCCATCGAAGATAGTTGATGACGACACAAAGATATATTGATCGCAGACCTTCCCCAGCACTGCGAGCTTCGATGAAAGCTGTTGCGCATCGAAAGACAGCAGGTCAACTACCACGTCAAAACGGCGTCCGCCCACTCCCCCGACCAAGGAATCCTGATCCAAGGCATCAGCCAGAATCACCTCCAGGCCGGGGATATCCACGGACATTTCACGTAAGGCTCGGTTGTGCCCACGACTGACAACCGTGACTTCGTGCCCGAGCATTGCCGCAGCCCTGCTCAGCTCGCTCCCGATAATCCCCGTTCCGCCAAGAATGACAACCTTTGAACCACTCACGGCTTCATCCCTGACGTGTGAGGACGGACTTCAGAGTTCTTTTCACTCCCGGAGGAAGAGTGGACGCAATGCGCTTCTTGAGTGAAAGGACGGTATTGGCTTCCCTCATCATCCTTACGCCCTCAGAATCATCATGGGAGGTGGTGAAAACCTCCATGATCAGCGGACGATCAGAATCAGAGAGCAGCCATTCGGCGCCAGCTTTCAGGTCCTTCTTCGTCCGGATGGCACGGTAACCCCACCCCATTGATTCAACCCAGGCTCGTGCAGACCCAAAGTGGCCAGCAGCAGCAATATGCTTATCAGCTCCTTCTCCGAAGGAACGTTCCGCCGCATTCGAGTACAAACGGAACTCGGCGCCCCCATTGTTGTTGACGAGAATAATTCGGGCATTGCTCGTCAAACCACGAATCCCCGCAGCTCCCATGTCATAGAAGAAACTCAGGTCACCAATAACCAAGAAGCAGAGCTTCTCCGTGGCTACGGAATGACCAAGGAACGTCGACAAACACCCATCAATACCGAATCCAGCCACATTGCAATAGGCGTCGATAGAAGGATCCATCTCGAAGAGGCTCCAGTTGCGGAATGCGTTCAGTATCGCGAAGTGAATGGACGAGTTGGCGGGGATGCGCGCTGAGAGCTCCGAAGCTACATACGCCTGAGAGAAGGGAAGCTTCTTCGGCGTAACCCGTTCAGAGCTAGCCTTCACCCATGAGTCCGCATACCCTGTTGAGGATTCACTTCTCCCATCTAGATAAGATCTGAAGAACTCCTCCTCACCCATCTCAAACACCGCGGAGAGTTTTCCGTATGTGTCTTGGATCTTTCCATCTGGGTGAACACGCCAATGCTCAAACGGGATCTTCCGCGTGAAATCGTCGAAATCATAGTCACCGATCTGCCCACCAATGGTGATCAAGAGATCCGGGCGGAGGTCACTCAGGTGAGCATTGTCAACATTCGGTAGGACGAGGGAAGCCTGCACCGCGTTCTTGCCGTGATAGTTGGATAGGTGATTGGTGTAGACGACGGCGTCATGGCGCTCCGCAAAGTTCGAGAGCGCTTCAGCTTCTCCGCCCCCAAACGGGAAATGCTGCCCGACCGCAATCATGATCTTTCGGCCGCTGATATCAGGCATCGAGGTCGTTGATGTGTGCCGGGCGATAACATTCGCAGGAGGAAGACTACGCACCCCGCCTTCCCAGTGCTCTTCAATCGGGATGTTGATGTGCACGGGGCCTGTTCCGTGATGATCCAGCTCCAGCAACGCTTCGTTGACGAGCCGTGAACAGTAATTCTCATCCTCCGTGGACTTCACCAATGGCAGATTCACAGAAACCTTTGCGGCATCAGCCGGAATGGACATCTGATCAAGAGCCTGCATGACACCCTGACCAATCTGACTCCGCTTGTAATCAGCGGTGATAAATACCAGAGGTGTTCCGCGATAGTAGGCCTCGGTCATCCCCGGAATATAGTTCCTAGTCGCTTGTGCACTGGTACAGCTCAACGCAACGGGAGCCTGATGGGCAAGAGAAATACCTATGGCAAAATAAGCGGCGCTACGTTCATCAACTACGGAATAGCAGGTGAAATCCGGATCATTTTCCAGACTCGCGACGATCGCCATGTTCCGCGATCCTGGAGACAGCACCGCGTGCCGCACACCATGAGCCTTCAATAGGGAGATCAAGACCTGAACATTTTTCTTTGACGAATACATAGGTCAACCTTTCACCAACCACATAACCCATACCTTACATTTATTCCGAACAAGTGCTAACAAATGGCCTGTAGGTGGGATTATCGGCGCCCCAGTACCTTGACCCCGATATTCACCGCGTCAGCAAGATGACGCTTACCTCCCGGAATCAACACAATCCCGAGCACATACACGAGTGAAGCAATAGCCATTCCCGAGATGATGTAGAGAACGGAACTCACGGGCGGCATCAGCGACAGTGCCGCATAACCTCCCAGGAAGCTGAAAGCCGCAGCCAATACGACCCGTAGTCCGAGAAGGAAGAACGCCCAGGAATTCTGCCCGACGGTGCGGGCAAGCCAGATCAAGTTGATCGGCCACGCCAAAGCTTGACCCAAGACATAAGCAAAGGCAACACCCGAGATTCCATAAGGAACAGACACGAGCAAGAGGACGACGATCATCGGCTTCGTAATCCAGTGCAATCTCAGTAGTTGACGGCTTTGATCGGTCAGGATGAATGTCCAGTAGCTAACCACCCCAAATGTTCCGAACACTCCCCCTAAAGCCAAGATTTGGAAGGGAAGTATTGCCTCATGCCACTGATCGCCCATCACCATCGGAATCAAACGGTCAGCAGTCACAGCGGTGACCAAGTAGATCCATGTCATGAGGAGGCTGAGAAGAAACTGGATTCGTAGCAGAACCGCACTCACTCCGCCCTTTGCCTCATTCGTAGCCCCACGCACTGTCGGTATAACCACTTGGGTCAATGCATCGCCGATATTACTGGAAGGAATCTGATACAGCTGAAAGGCCCGGTTGTAGTATCCGAGCTTTGTGGCGCCCATCTGAGAGCCCACAATCAATGCGTCCACATTGCTCGCCACAAAGGCTAGCAATTGCGCCAAGCCAAATTCCCCACCAATTCGAAACAATCTTCTCGAGTCAAAACCTCGCCGTGGCCACAAAGGAACCCACCGGACAACAAGAAATCGAACCAGAAACATCGTTGTAGATGCGGTAAGAATCTGGACAACCAACGCCCAGTACCCAAACCCAAGTACAGCAAGAACCAATCCAGCAATCAATCCACTGATTTGAGCCCCCAGGTCCGACATGGTGAGCAGGGTAAACCGCATCGCACGGACAATTTGAACCTGAATCTGCGCTTGCAATCCATCGATGAAGAGAGAAAGCGCAAGTACTGGAACAATTCTTGCCAGTCTCGGCTCCGAATACAGATTGCTCAATGCGGGAGTCAAGATCACAAGCCCTACCGCCACCAGCAAGCTGAGCAACGAACTCAACCAGAAGAGATTCGATGCTTGCTGCTTGGACAGATCTTTTGCTTGAATACCGGCAAGAGAGATCCCAAAGTCTCGAAGCAGGCTGCCCAGAGCGGTAAACACCCCCACCATGGCAACCAGGCCAAAATCCTCCGGGCTCAAGAGACGAGCAAACAAGACCGTTCCGGTGAGCTGTATTGCGAGCCGTGCAACCCTTCCCGCAATAACGGTCCCACCGCCGCGTGCTCCTTTTACCAAGGCTGAGCTGGACAATGGACAACCTCCATATGCTCTCTCAGGAAATCCCGAGACCGTTCCTTCTCCCGTTCAAGGACATTGTTGACGCTCCCCCAATCAATGGGCTTTGCAACAATCTCTTCGGTGAGGAGTTCCGGATCCGATATCAGGCGGTCTTCTAACCCGAAGAGTTCAAGCAACGATTCCATTCGCGTCTGACCTCGATCGGGATTACTGAATGTCAGAAAGGGCTTATTGAACAGGATGGAAAAGACCGTCCCATGGAAGGAATCCGTCAGAACATAACTGGCATTGGCGATACCACTGATCCACGAGCCCACCGGCAGCAGGCTACATCCCTCATCACATTCCTTTATAAAATCGAACGGTTCAAGGCCAACAAGCCGTGTGCCTTCCTCCACCAGCCGTCTTGTTTCAGACGAGTCGTCCAGGATGTACGTAAACAGCTCAGGTTGCAGTGCTTCGCCCTGCGCCACCAGCTCAAGATACTGAGCGCGCTCCAGTAGCATGGTCGGATCCACGTGCCGCTTCGCCACAACACCGAAATCATTGGCACATATTGCCACACCAGATTGCTCTCGCGCCGATACTCCATTGAAGCGCTTGATCAAGCGACGGCATATCTGCCGTTGAATGAAGTTGTACTCAAGGATATTGTCCTTTCCAAAGGACGCGGCGTACGCGATTCTCCCCAAGTCTCTTGGTGCGCGGATGAGAAAGCTGGTGAACAGTGAGGCGTACGGAGCCCTCCACACCTGATCACTTCCGACCACCACCATGGCAAACTTCGCGAAGTCTCTCCTACGTTTGGGAACAGGAACAGTCGGGATATTCTGCGACACAAAGGCCCTGGTTGCAGCGGTAGATGGCGCATCTGAAGGTCTCAGCAACGTGGCCACCGCCTTCAACCCTGGGACCCTTCTAAGAATCTGCTTATACAGTGGTCCCTGATTTTGCGTATAGGAGGTTACTGGTTCGTATCCCAGTTTCCGTACCACTTGCTGAAGTGCGTAAGCCTGAAGAATGCCACCATAGTTGTGACCCAATTCCAGAGTTATGACAAGTATTTTCTTCATAATCAACGCGCTCCAGCGACCAGTTCCTTCAGACAACAAGAACATTCAACAAGTTGGGATTTCACACGCCTCAATTGGCTCATGGGTAGCCCCAGCAATTCACTCACCCCTCAACTTGTGCAATACGGCTACGAAAATTAGCAGCAAGAAATCCGCCACCACGAAGAATCCCAAAGAGATCATTCTCAAGACCAAATAGCGGTAGCCAGATACACCGAGGCTGAAATGAGGCTGTACGCCACACTTGTCCATATAGGCCTTTACCCGCCTATACTCGCTCCGACGCATCCGTCCACTCAACGCGCGGGATCGGCGGATCATCAACAGAAGACTGAATATCTGTGCCGAAGTCGCGCTTCTCGCTGTCACACAGCACTCACTACCCCATTGCTGAGACTGTTCTTTCAGAACTGATAACACTGTGAACAGTTGTGAAACATATTCCCCCCTGTACGTATTGACACTAGAGGAGGGATTAGGGCGATAAAAGTAGAGGCTCTCGTTGAGGAAGTACAGCGAATGAGATCGCGAGACAATTCCAAGTACTTCCAGCCAGTCTTCTCCGTACATCATTCCGCGCATCTCATCAGAAGATTGTCTTGATACAATCTTCTCTTTCCTGAAGGCCTTGGCCCACAGAGTATTAAAGTTGCCCGAACAAGCCGCACATTCCACCATATGAAAGGTCTCGCCCGTATAGAGTCCTGGAGTCAATTGGACCCTCGATTCATTGGTCGAGAAATCCGCAGTCCTACTAAATCCAAAAGCAAGGATGTCCGGCTCGAATCTCTCAGCAAGAGCGCCCAGAATTTCCAAAGCGTCCGGCCTCAATCCATCGTCGGCATCTAGTGGCACGATGTACTCGCCACACGCAGCGGCTACACCTTCCCGACGCGCGACAAAAGGCCCTTCATTTTCCTTACTAATCACCTTCACCATATCGCGCATTCGCCCATAGTCCTCACAGATCGATCGAGAGCGATCTGTAGAACCATCATCAACGAGCACAACTTCAAAATCCTGGAAAGATTGCCGATCAAGCGAGTCCAGACAATCAGAAAGGTAGCATTCCGCGTTATATACCGGGATAACCACAGAAAACAACATACTTCCCACCAATCTCAGTAAAGAACAATACGAAAACACAAATTACGCATGCGCCACATACATCTACTTACCAATGCCCTTGAACCTCTTCTCGTAAAATCTGAAGATGCTTCCATAGATTCCCGGTAAGAGAGCCAGTGCTGCAAAACGGCACTTCATCGGCAGTGGCGCTCTCTGGTTCCTGAGGATGACCCACAGGTCGGAACGAACACGTCGGACTATCGTGGCCTGGAGATGGCGTGCATAAGCCCGGTCTGTCACCACGTCCAGTAACGTAAAGAGCCTCGTCAGGTGCAACGACCTGTGGTAAACAATCGCCTCGGGAGCAACCATCGACTTGTTCATGTCCGAGACAATCTTGTCTATGGCCTGCCGGTAATCATCCGCTTGCTTCCTCGAGGCACTCTTGCGATGGACGATCGAGTCATCGCGCATCACATAGCCGTAGATCGGCGCTTTCAGAGCAACGACGTTATCCACTGAAGCAATCACATCCACAATGGTGCACACATCCTCGTAATAGGCGCCTTGAGGAAATGGCGTTCTCAGATAGACAGAGCGAGGAGCAAGCTTGGCCCAACCAGAAATCTGTATTTCCTCGTACGCCACCTTCAATAGTGCTTCGTAACGAGCCAGCGACTCTTTTTCAACAGGTGCCGCACTTCTCCACTGCCATGACTTCACTTCCGAGTACTGAACAATATCTGGCAGGGCAGTCACCAGAGCATTCACGCCTTCGGGAAAGGCTCCCACAAGTACGTCAAGATAATCGGGCGATACCAGATCGTCGCCGTCGACAAAGGAAATCAGTTCTCCGGAGCTGACCGCCACGCCCGCGTTGCGCGCATCAGACAGGCCACCGTTCTCCTTGTGCAGCACCACAACGTTGGGCTCGTTGCTGTATGCGTCTAGTTTCTCCGGCGTCGAATCCGTTGATCCGTCATCCACAAGGACCAGTTCATAGTCGCGGTACGTCTGATCCAGGAGGCTCTTCACGCAGTAATCAACGCAGTCCTGAACGTTATAGAACGGTACAACTACGGACACTCTGGGCATATGTGGTTCCTTCACTTGGCGTTTCCTTACTTTCGGTTCATCGGATAACCCGATGCGCTCACGAGATTGTGCTATCTCGAAGCCACAAGGCGGCCATATCGATTCCCAATGAGCCGGGCGCCGCAATCAACCCCGAAGGCCAGAAATTCACCGACTCGCTTCTCGGAGAGAAGGGTGCGAGAAATTTGCCGGACAAGCGTTCCACCCTCACTCACTTCGGAGACCCCATCGAAGTAATCACCATTGCGGGCAAGGAAGATTCCCACTTCCCGGTTGCGCCGGAATTGTTCCGCTGGCGTCAAGTTGTGTGAATGAAACACTCGGGCGTCGGCCGCGTAGGCGATCTTCTTGCTGTCGCGAAGAATCTTGGCTGCGATGAGCATGTCCTCGTTCGTGTTGCAGGGACGAGGGAAACCGTCCACCGCCAGGTAGTGGCTTCGGCGATATGCCGAGCAGACGTCGGAGGCAAAGAAGGCCTTGATACCGAGAGAGTCGATATCGGACTCTTCCCTGATTGTCGACTGCTTCGGGTAGTTGAACTCCCTGACCAACTGCTCGAATCGACGAGCATCGGGTTTCGGCAACTGTCGGCCATAAACCATGGCAACATCCGGATCGGCGAAGGGCTCCAGCAAACTGGCAACATAGTCGCTCCCTTCAGGCAAAGCGTCTTGCGTCAGGAAAAGAACAAAATCACCTGATGAAGCCATCAACGCCTGGTGACGGGTTCCACCGTGGTCAAAGCTGGAGCGCTCAATCTCCATGACCGTCACCCAGGAGAACTGACGGACGTAAGCGAGGGTGTCGTCGTCGGAATGCGAATCTATGACGATCACTTCGTCGGGACGGAGCGACTGCGTATCCAGGGCATCGAGAAGCCGCACAATCTCCGCACCCGCGTTGAGCGTCGGAATAATGACGCTCACACGATCCTTGTTCGTCTTCAACTCTGTTCCCCATTCATCCTTCATCTGCATCTCTACTTACTCCGTTCCGAAAACCTAGTACGCACCGTCGCTTTTCAGGACCGCCCTGAAAGTCTTGAGCAGGATCATCAGATCCCCGGTCAGAGACCAGTTCTCCACGTAGTAGAGATCAAGCCGGATGGCATCCTCCCAGGAAAGATCGGAACGCCCACTTACCTGCCAGAGCCCGGTGAGCCCCGGCTTGACCATGAGGCGGCGGAACGCGGTGTCGTCATAGAGAGCCACCTCGCCGGCCACCTGAGGCCTCGGCCCAACGAGACTCATCGACCCCATGAGGGAGTTGAATAGCTGGGGCAACTCATCAATGGAGTAGCGCCGAATAAAATGACCGATAGGCGTGATACGCGGATCGTTCTCGACTTTGAACAGCGGCTTGTCAGCCGTCCCTTGCTCCTCCAACAGCTTCTTGAGCTGCGCATCCGCATTGACAACCATGGACCGGAACTTGAGCATGCGGAACGGCCTTCCGTCCTGCCCAATCCGCTCGTGAGCAAAGAACACCGGCCCCGGGCTCGTCACCTTGATCGTCAGAGCAACGAGTGCAAGCACCGGCGAAAGTATCGCGATAAGTAGAGCTGACCCCACAACATCAAACGTCCTCTTCACCCAGTAGTTGAGGCCCGAAATCTCCGGGTAGTCAATATGGATCAACGGCAATCCCGCGACAGGACGGGTATGGATTCGCGGGCCGGCAATGTCAGTGAGCGCCGGCGCCACGACCAGCTCAAGCCCGCGCTCCTCGGCAGCCCATCCAATCTCTCGAAGCCCCTGGGGGCCGGGCTTGTCACCGCTTGCCAAGATGATTGAGTCCGCTCCCAGATCATCGACGACGGCGATCACCGATTGCGATGAAAAATCGGTGAAGAAGATGGGCTCTTCGGCAGAGGCGACACCCCCAATGGAGTCTGTCGCGATACCCACGATGGCAAAACCTGCAGATCGATCACGGTTGATCTGGTTGGCCACATGCCGCGACTTGAAGGATTCTCCCACGATGACAGCTCGATACAGGCACTGCCCCTTGGATCTCATGGCGCCGAGCCATTGGCGCCATAGCCATCGAGACAACAGCAGCAGTGCCAAACCAACAGGGAAGGATATCAACAGGTAGCCGCGCGAAAGATCAAGCTTGAGCAGCAGGTCAATGATGGCAACAGTCCCAAACAGCCGAATGGTCGCATCGGCAACACTCTTGTATTCGGTTAGCCCCGACCCAACAATCCGGTGGTCACGGGCGCCAAGCAATGACAGTGCGCTCATCCATCCGATGATCAGAATGATTGACAGGACGGTGTATGTCAGCCGGATATTAACGCTTTCCAGGTGCAACAGGCTGACGTTCCCGAATTCCGTGCCGAACCGCATGAACTGGGCACCAAGAACGACGACGGAGACGATCACGAGGTCTGTCACTACCAGGCAGATCCCGAACCTTTTGTTCCATTTGTTCGCTGTCGCGGGCTTCCGAGTCTGTACAACGTCAAACTTGGAGGAACTCAAAGCAACCCCTTACGGTCGATCGGACACCCAAATGGGAATCCGTTCAAGACCCAAAGTTAACACGACTTTGTCATTACATCCTAGGACCAACCCACTACCTAGGACATCGTCTCATTTGTAAGCACCTATAGAGTGATCTCCCTTACTTGATTGCTTGATTTCTTACATGAGAAATCGCTAACCGTTTTTTAACCTTTTCGCGATGTATTCAGCCATCCATGTTGGATATGCTCCGGGTGGGTCTTATTTCGTACGGGAGATGGGGCCACGTTGAGTTCCACATTGGGGCTGGCCGGGCTCCACGCATGGAGCCCGGGTCGAAGCGGAGGATGCAAAGTGTCGGAGAAGAAGTGTTCCATCATGGTTGCCGGGACCGGGTATGTTGGTCTGTCCCTGGCCATCCTTCTAGCCCAGCACAACACCGTGACAGCCATCGATGTGGTACCCGGCAAGATTGATCTCCTCAACCGCGGCTTGTCCCCGATCAAGGACACCGAGATCGAGGACTACCTTGCCCACAAGACCCTCGACTTCACCGCCCGCGTCAGTGAGCCCGGCGTATATGCGGGGGCGGAGTTCGTCGTCGTCGCCACTCCCACCAACTACAACCCGCACACCAACTACTTCGACACCACCTACGTCGAAAACGTCATCGACCAAGTACTGGTGGACAACCCCGAGGCGATCATCGTCATCAAGTCCACCGTCCCGGTCGGCTACACGCAAACCCTGGTCACACGTTACCCGGCCGGCAAGTTCTTGTTCAGTCCCGAGTTCCTGCGCGAGGGCCACGCCCTGTTCGACAACCTCCACCCCAGCCGCATCATCGTCGGCGTCCCAGACAGTTCGGCTTTCACAGATGAACTATCTGCGGCCGCGCAAAAGTTCGCCAGTTTGCTTCGAGACGGCGCGATCGACGACGACGTCCCCCAACTCACCATGGCAGCAACAGAGGCCGAGGCCGTCAAACTCTTCGCCAACACCTACCTCGCCCTACGCGTTGCCTACTTCAACGAGCTCGACACCTACGCAGCCGTGCGCGGGCTCGACTCCTCCAAGATCATTCAGGGCATTGGCTACGATCCTCGTATCGGCAGCCACTACAACAACCCCTCCTTCGGCTACGGCGGCTACTGCCTACCCAAGGACACCAAGCAGCTTCTCGCCAACTACCAGAACGTTCCCCAAAACCTCATCGCCGCGATCGTGGACGCCAACCGCACCCGTAAGGATTTCATCGCCAACGAGATTCTCGCGAGAGTTGTTGAGCGGAGCAGCGACGGCGACGGCAACGCAACCATCGAGTCTGTGCTCGCCACATCGAGGCCGGTGGTCGGCATGCATCGCCTGGCCATGAAAACCGGATCCGACAACTTCCGAGCCTCCTCCATCCAGGGCGTCATGAAGCGCATCAAGGCCCACGGTATCCCAGTAATCGTCTACGAACCCAGCCTGAACGATTCGGACTTCTTCGGTAGCGAGGTCACCCACGACCTCGAGGATTTCAAGAAGCGCTGCACAGTCATCGTGGCCAACCGTTGGTACGACGAACTTGCTGACGTGGAGGACAAGGTCTACACCAGGGATCTCTTCCGCAGAGACTGAGAGATTGGAAGTCTGGGGCAAAGTAAGGGGCCGTCAAGTTAACGGTGTAACTTGACGGCCCTGACTTTCGGACTCTGCCTTATGTTGCATTAAGAAATCACGCCAATTCGTCGTGGATTGCTGGAGATGTTATATCTGAGGACTGCTGGTGACGTTGTGGGCTCATCGCTAAGCCCTAACCGGGGCTGTACATTGCGAAACAGCCAATACCCATCACTAGAGGCGAGTGCGCTTCGGGTTGGCCACGGAAACACGGACCGGCGTATCAAACCGAATAAATCCTGCCATCATTGCCTCGTCAGCGAGAGCAGCGGTGGAGAAGGAATCGTTGGAAGCGGCGGCGAAAGAATCGTTTGCGATCAGCATGATGGACCTCGTTTGTGGTGTTGGTGTTTGTTGTTGGTGATATATAAGTTAGCACATTTGGAATGGAATGTTTCCAGAAATTAATATGCTACCTAGTGAGAATCTTGCAAACACACTGGTCTCGTGGTCATGTGTAATGATTTTATAATTACATAACACTTTGGTAACGGAATTTATTCACCAGAGAATATTTACCACGAAATGCAGCACGCACCCCGCTTGTATCGGTAAAAGCACTGGTAGCAGCCCTATTTTCCAGTGCCGCACGCTTCGTAGCGTGCGCTTCCGAGACTTCACACAACAACCTCAAACCCCCAAGGTCTTTTGGTAGCGAGCCAGCAACACCACACTGCGACTCAACCAACCTCGGGGAACCAACACCACAACTATATACATTCACCCGTTCCCCACACCTCCACCAAAGGTATAGAAATTACTTCCGACAAAAGTAGGAACAGGCATCCAACAGATCGTGGGGCCAGGATGGAATTACCACCCTGGCCCCACGGCAAAGATCTGATCAATTATGAGGACAATTTAACCCACAGGGAGGGGCATGGGGGTCATCTGCGAAACCTTGCTCTTGCGATCAGCAACGGTTGCCATCGGGATGACCACGGCGTAGAAGACGATCCAGAGAGGCCACAGGTGGCAGGTCGCGAGGAGCCAGCCCCCCTGACGCAGGGCAAGGTCAGAGCGCTGACGCATACGCATGACACCCACCAGCGAGCAGATGACTGTACCAACCAGATATGCGGTCAAGATAGTCATTGTGTTTCCTTCCCATATGGCAGCGCCTACTCACCGCCATTGACTTTGTCAGTTTATATCCTACTAAAGTTCGGTCGGATGACATAAGTCCTAAGTACATATCAAATATTTGCTTGAGTATGTACTGTTTTTTGAAAACCTTCACTTTCCAATGTTTATCGACTCCAATTTCACCTAGAAACGACTGGGAAAAGTCGGGTCCAGCGATTCCCCAATGGACAACTTTATTCATAAAACAATAGGGACGTAAGGCCTAATTTAGTGACCAAAGACACATTACATTGCTTTTGTTTTGGGCCTGATTTATACACAACTACCAAAGAAAATGGGAGGTGAAATACGCGAGAACCGCGGAAGCGCAAACAATCGCCGGAAAAGCGAGCAAAACGAGGGGTGTCGGAAAGGGTAGGTGCCAGCGTTCTCATGTGGTGCTGTATGCGCACGTTGAACAGACATGCGCATACAGCAAGGGTACGCACAACAGGAAACCCTTCCACAGGGGGTTACCCGCCTTAAAAGCTTTGGCATTTCACTACTTTGAACCAGAGCAGCATCCCCACACGAAGGGGGCCTCTCACCGGCTCAATCACACAATTTCAGGCCGTGACTCCCGAACTTGTGTTTATGTACTAACTTATACCATTGCCAACTTTTGTTTCATAGAGTCATTCCACA
Organism: Ancrocorticia sp.; assembly: GCA_047602305.1. GTDB lineage: Bacteria > Actinomycetota > Actinomycetes > Actinomycetales > Actinomycetaceae > Ancrocorticia. The sequence goes on along the minus strand of JASGHO010000001.1, from coordinate 2,580,500 downwards.
TTTCGAGTGGATCACAAATCGATTCTACATTTCCCTCGAAATCCGGACATGACTACCATAGTACCGAACATTAACTGGCCAGTACAAATGGAGAAATGGTCGGTCTGACCAAGAGATTGCGCAGCAGGCCAAGACCTATCCGCGAGATCTCCAAGTCGTGTAACACTCACGCGAACCTACGGGAGCTCCATGTCGCTCTCAACATTGGCTGAACCCTCATAATCGAAGAAAGCTAGCTTGCCACCCGTGTAGTCCTCGGGAAGCTGGACGTAGTACCATCCTTCGATGCTCGCCCCCGGCTCCACATCGCCCAAACCCCGCACCGAGTCGGCATCATGAATGGACATCTCTTCCCAGGAACGATCCCCGCCACCGGGGCCGTAGTACGCGGTAATCCCCACCTCGTATGCGGGACTCCTCGCCACATCTCCCTCATTGGTGAAACGCATCTTCACGCCAGCAAAGCGAAAACCTTTGTCCAACTCCGGAAGTTCAGCTACACCCTTGAGGCGCTCTGTCGCATCCGGTAGAAACTCCACCTTTTCCACCCGCCACGCCCCGACGGTTACCGAACCGTCTTCATTCTGGCCATTATTGGGATTGGGCGTTGACGTCCCATCCACACTGGGCACGGGAACAGGCGCGTTGAAGGTTGGGAGCGGGGGCATGCTGAAGCTTGGGATCGGGGCAGGTTCCGGATCGTCGTCGGTAAAGAAAGAGACCAGTCCCGCCCCGAACGAGATAACCACCGTGACGATAACCCCGATAAGAGTAAAGGCGAAGCGCCCACCCGTCATTGGACGCGGTTTACTCAGGTTTCGGTACCCGGTCCCAGCACCCATGCCAACCCCAGCACCGCCTCCAGCACCTGGGTTCCGCGGCGCCGCTTGCCCGCCGTATCCGCCCTGCCCCGCGTAATTACTCCCGGGCCCCTGAGCATCCGGAACGGGGGTTCCCCACGCGGACTTGGCCTGCTTGCGTCCAGAATGAAACAACGACGTCGTCCCGCCGCTACTAAACGGACCACTGTTGGATTCCGGCGTACTGAAAGGACTGCTCGGCCCCTGACCACCAGACCTACCGAAACTTCCGGACGAACTCTTTTCCACCCGCCACGCGCTGCGCTGCGAGCCTCGCCGATCAGGCTGGCCGGGGGTCGGGCTTGCGGGATACTGATCGTTCATGGCCGTTCCTCACGGTTGACGGTAACAGGACCGTCACTGACGGTAGCGGGATTGTTCCTTCGATTCTATCCCGCGATGAGGAGAACCAGTCCGAGCGCAAGTAGAGCGCCCAGGGCAATGCTCCCCCACCACTGCGCCGCCGCCCACCACGGCGAGCGCTCCATCGTGCCGCGCCGCATCGGAAGGATTGGCGCCTCATTTGCGAGCTGTTTGGGATGTTTACGCAGCCGCTCGATGATCTTTTCCTGCTCGGGCGTCACTTCATCGACGTTCGACAGCTCACCCATCCCCGGTTCCGTTTGCTGCAACGCGAGCAGCATGCCCACCGGCGGATCCTGCGGATCCTTCGCGTCCACGCCCTTGAGAAGAATGACGGACCGGAAGTTCGAGCTCCCGTCGAGCGGATGGACGACGACGGGCACCAGCAGCCCCTGGTTCTTTCCTCCCCGCTGCACGTATCGATGATAGGCGCTCTCATCGGTTGCGAGCGTACGTGCCACCACCGGGACTCCCTTCACCGCCGGCGGCTTGAGCAGCCACGGAACGAGGAAGGCGAGCGCGATGGCCACCATCGCGACGAGAAGAAGAAGGAATCGGCCGTTGCTCAGGTCGATCCTGCCGAAGAGTACCGTGGCAACAGTCCCGACGACGACGCCCGCAAACATCCCCGTCCCCATCCGACGCAGGTGATCGATCGGCCGATTGGCCGGGATCGCCGCCGCCAGAGAAATCTGCTGGACCAGATTAACTTTTGCCACTCTCAGCTCCCGAGATAGTCAACAATGTCCTTCGCGGCACGCCGTGACGCCCAGCGCGCTCCGACCGTGGAAGCGCTCGGCCCATAACCGAGCAGATGAATGCGCCGGTCGTGGGCCACATGCGTGCCGTCCATGACGATACCGCCCCCACGTACCCGCAATCCAAGCGGCATGAGGTGGCGCAGCTCTGCGCGAAATCCGGTGGCCCAGATGATGGCGTCGGCCTGCCAGCTCTTGCCGTCGCGCCACACCACCGCGTCCGCTTCCACCGAGGTGAACATCGGCTTGCGGTCCGTGAGGCCGCGCGCGTGCAGAGAACGGGTGAAGTTGTTGATGGGGAGCCCGGTTGTGGCAACCACTGGCAGCGGAGCCAGCCCTGACTCCACCCGCTGGCGCACAGCGCTTTCGACCTCCTTGCCGAACTCCGCCGTGAGACCGCGCCCGTCCGGGCCGGTCGTTGACGTATTTCCGCCGTCGAACGGGCCGTGCCAACGCGGCGGGGTACGCGTCACCCAGAGAAGTTTTTTCGCCACCCCGTCCAGATCGTCCAGGTGCGAGAGTGCTGACGATCCACCACCAACGACGACGACGCGGCGGCCCTCGAACGCCCGGGTGCCCGGATAGTCCTGGGTGTGGCACTGGATGCCCCGGAATTTGGCCGCACCGGGATAGTAGGGAATGAAGGGACGGGTCCAGGTGCCCGTGCAGTTGACGATGGCACGAGCCCGGAAGGTTCCAACCGTGGTGTGGGCAAGAAGGCGCGGCTGCGCACCGTACGAGGTGTCGTCATCAACAACAGAGGTCACCAGGGCGGGCCGGAGAATCGGCAGATCAAACTCTTCTTCAAACTCGGCAAAGTAGCTGGGAATCCAATCGGCGGACTCGGCGGTGGGATCAATGTGGCCTGCGGCAAGACCGGGCAGGTCGGCGATGTGATTGACCGTGGCCATTGTCAGGCTGGGCCAACGATGCTGCCACGCCCCACCGGGGCGATTCTCAGCATCCAGCACGAGGAAGGTGCCGCGATTGGCGGCGGCATTGCGAGAGGTAGACGCATCGGAAGCCGAGGCATCGGAGGCGGGGCGCGGGGCGTCGTCGTCGGCGTATCCCGAAAACCCGCGGCGCTGCAACTCGTGCGCAATCGCGAGGCCAGCCTGACCAGCGCCGATAACCAAGACGTCGACGTTGCGCGGCGCGGAGGGGACGGCAACTTGCCGCGCGCCATCAAGATTCCAAACGGGGGCGTTGCCAGACGGACTCACCGCGGGAATCCAGGCGCCGGTGGGAATGCGGGAGAAGCTACGTCGCTGAGACCCCCGCGGCGGCTCTTGAATCCTCATGGCCCCAACCTACCGGATCGGCTCCCAACACGGCGCGAAAGTCCGGGGGATGAGGCGGGAAAGTCCGCCACTTTTCTCCACAGAACCAGTTCGTGCGCAGCCCATCCACAGCAGTTACTGCAGGTGCGGAGCGTATCGGAGGTGGGATCTAAGTCGGAGGTGACCTCTACACTCGAGGTATGGATCTTCTGCACGTACACGCGCTCGCGCGCGACCTCATGGATACCCACGGGTTGCGCCAGTGGGGGCTGGTGTTTGATCGCGCCCGCAAGCGGGCGGGGATGACGAAGTACGACGATCGGGTCATCAGCCTCTCGCAACCGCTCATGAGCATTTATGACGAGAAGCAGGTGCGCGATGTGATTCTGCACGAGATTGCGCACGCGAGGGTCGGCAGTGGGCACCGGCACGACGAGGTGTGGAAGAAGGAAGCACGCAGGATCGGAGCCACGCCGCGGGCCTCCATCAAGGAAGGGCCGAGTGCCCCCGCGCCGTACGTGGGGCGCTGCCCAAACGGGCACGAGGTGCAGCGCTACCGGCTGCCACGCGGGACTCGTTCGTGCGCCAGCTGCTCGCGAACATTCGACGAGCGCTACGTCCTCACCTGGTACAAGAGAACTGCGAGGTGCGAGGCGGACTAGACTAGTGACGAACCTCAGAGCACAGAGGTCACCTTCAACGCGTAGAATCCCCATATCGTGGCCTTTCGTCGGACACGGTGCGGGGAGAAGTGCAGGATCGAGGTGCTCGTGAGACAAAAGGATGCGCAGGCTAGCGGCACCGGCCGCCGTATCCGGTCCGGGGGCGAGATTAAACGCGCGGGGTCACGCCGTCGTCGTCAAGAAGTAGGTACCGCCTATCTCATGCTGCTCCCCTCGCTGATCGGAGTTGGCCTCTTCCTCATCGTGCCGTTCTTCCTCGTCTTCGCCATTTCCCTGACGAACTGGAACCTCATCAACCCACCGACGTTCATCGGGATGGCCAACTACGCATTTGTCTTCTCGGGCAGCGACTTCGTCAACTCACTACTCGTCACCGTGGTATTCACACTCATGGCTCTCCCCACGGCGATTATTCTCGGGCTTCTTATCGCGCTCGGTCTGAACCGGCGGCTGCCCGGCTCCACATTCCTGCAGCTCCTGTACGTGTTGCCGTGGGTATGTGCGCCGCTGACCCTCGGCGTGGTGTGGCAGTGGATGCTTGCCCCTTCCAACGGCCTCATCAACGCGGTACTCGGCCAACGAATCGAATGGATGAGCGATACGTCGCTGGCCCTGCCGGCGGTGGCTTTCGTGTATGTGTGGCAGAACGTCGGCTACATTTCGCTGTTCTTCCTCGCTGGCCTACAGGGAATCCCCCAATCGATTATCGAGGCGGCGAAACTGGACGGCGCCGGGTCGGTGCGGCTCGTCACCAAGATGTACCTGCCGTTGCTTCGGCCCACCACGTTCTTCGTACTTGTCACCACCTTCATCTCCTCCTTCCAGGCGTTCGACCTCGTCTACGGACTCACCGGCCGTAAACCCGGCTACCCCGGCGGCACCACCGACCTCATCGCCGCGCGCATCTACCAAACCGCCTTCGCCGGCGGAAACTTGGTGGGGCGAGCTTCCGCGATGGCAGTGGTCTTGCTCGTCATCGTCGTCGCTATTACCGTGGCCCAACAGCGCTACTTCGCCAAACGCACCGTCTACGAGTTGGACTGAGAGATGCCGAACGAACCGAAGATTCGTCAGAACGACGACGGCGCGGCGTCAGTTGTTGGTGCCGCACCGGCTGTTGGTACAGCGCACCTGCGCACCAACACACATCGCACGCCACGTTGGTGGTTGTCGGTGATCCTCACCTACCTCTTCCTGGCCGCAGGTGCGCTCATCATGGTGGTTCCCTTCCTGTTCTCCTTTATGACGAGCTTGAAGACGAAGAAGCAGTTCGACACCACCGATCCGCTCACCCTGCCCAACCCACTTACCTTCGACAACTACACCGCGCTCTTTGGGGATACATACGACTTCATCGTCCCCATCGCCGTCACAATCCAGGTGGTCCTCGTTCTCACACTCGGGCAGATGGTCTTCTCGGTGCTTGCAGCCTACGCGTTTGCACGGCTACGCTTCCCCGGGCGCGAGGCGATCTTCTGGATGTACGTGGCTACCCTCATGGTTCCACCGATCGTCACCATGATCCCGCTCTACTCGATGCTGGCACCGATGGAGCTGCGCAACACCTTCCTCGGTCTCGTTCTCCCCTTCATGCTCGGCTCGCCCTACGCCATCTTCCTGCTGCGGCAGAACTTCCAGGCCGTTCCACAGGAGATCCTCGACGCCGCGAAACTCGACGGCGCGGGCCAGTGGCGCACCCTCTGGTCCATCATGCTGCCCATGAATCGTCCGATTCTCGCCACGCTGCTGCTCATCACCGTGGTGACCCAATGGAACAATTTCCTCTGGCCCTCGATCATCGCGCCCTCCTCCGAATGGAACGTCCTCACGGTGGCCACCTCGGCACTTCAAACCCAGTTCGACGGCAACTGGACCCTTGTCATGGCCGCCACCACCATCGCCCTCACCCCGCTCATTATCCTGTTCCTCATCTTCAACAAGCAGATTGTGCAGTCGCTCGGGATCTCCGGCCTGAAGTAGGGCCTCCGGCCTGAAGTAGGGCAGAATGCTCGGCACACACACCGAAGAGGTCACCGTTTCATGGAAAGGTCACCCTTTGTAGACGTTACCTCTCCCTATAAAGGTGGCCTCTCGGCGGTGGGGCAGGTAGTGAGGCGTCGTCGTCGACACAAATCGCCAGAAACCCCTCCAACCCGTAGCGATAAACCGGAATTACTAGTCGGTTCACGGCCATTGGCGCTAGTCTGGGAAAGTAACTCTGCGGATCTCAGCCAGTTACAGGGCCCTTCATTCAGGTCGTGCCACCACGAGCCTCTTCGCCCACTCATCAAATCCGCACAATTGAATCTTTAAGGAGACGTTATGAAGTCCAAGGTTAGGTCGGCCAGAATCATGGCCGCGGGAGCCGCCAGCCTCGCCCTCGTGCTGGCTGCTTGCTCGCCTGGAAGCGACTCGTCCAGCAACACCGACACTGATTCCACCGCCAGTGACAAAACCACCGTCACTTTCCGGCTCTGGGACGACGTCGCCGCCCCGGCCTACGAAGATTCCTTCAAGGAGTTCGAGAAGCAGAACGACGACATCGACGTCAAGGTCGAAGTGGTGCCGTGGGGCCAGTACTGGGACCGCCTCCCGTTGGACATCAACTCCGGCGACATGGCCGACATCTTCTGGGTCAACTCCTCCAACTTCGCCCAGTACGCAGACAACGGCAACCTCATCGATATCACCACCGAACTCGGTGACGATCACGATGCGTGGGTTCAGTCCGTCGTCGATCTCTACACCCGCGACGGCAAGTTGTGGGGCGTCCCGCAGATCTGGGACTCAATCGCCCTGTACTACAACACGGACCTCGTCAAGGCAGCAGGCGTTGACGTCAACTCCCTGAAGTGGACTCCCAGCGCGGGCGACGGCGACACCCTGCTCGCCGCAGCACAGAAGCTGACGAAGGACGAAGCAGGCAAGACCGCCGACGATCCGGCCTTCGATGCAGCCACGACCAACGTGTACGGCTTCAACGCACAGGCCGACATGCAGGCCATCTACCTGCCCTGGTTGGGCTCGAACGGTGCACAGCTCCAGAACGAAGAAGACCAGTTCGACTTCGCCTCGGACAAGGGCATCGAATCCTTCAGCTACCTGATCGACCTGATCAACAAGCACAAGGTCGCACCTTCGGCAGCTGACACCAACACCAACGGTGACATCACGCGTGACCTCTTCCTCCAGGGCAAGCTCGCACTCTTCCAGTCCGGCCCCTACAACTTGAAGACCATCGCCGAGAGCGCCGGTGACATCAAATGGGGCATCGCGCCAATGGTCGAGGGTCCAGAAGGTCGCGTCGGAACCGTGCACGGCGTGGTAGCCGTGGGCAACGAGAAGTCCGAGAACCGTGACGCAACAGTGCGCGTGCTGGAATGGCTCGGCTCCTCCGAAGGACAGCTCCCGCTCGCCGAGGAAGGAATCGCTTTCCCGGCTGCCGTGGATGCTCAGGAAGCATTCGTGTCCTACTGGTGGGACAAGAACGTCGATGTGTCGCCGTTCATCGCAGCAGCAAAGGGCACGACTGCTCGCCCGCCGGTCGGACCCACCGTCAACGCCGGCACCGGCGCCTTCAGCCCCGTCCTTGCTGACGCATTCCTCGGGACCGGAGACACCGCCGCAGCCCTCAAGGCTGCCCAGGACGCAGGTAACGCAGCGATGAAGTAGGCGACGTGACGCTTACGTCTTGACGCAAGTGGCGCGCATCGTAGGTGACGCTTTGTGGTAAGCGGGGCGGATTCGTCGTCGTCATAACAAAGCACGAGGGGCACACCCGGGAAAGCGGGTGTGCCCCTCACTTGTCGAAAATCTGCGAGGCCAGGGATCACCGGAGGCGACCGAGCTCAGCTGATCAACGCTCCGTTACTTGCGAACACGTAACGCTTACCGCCAATCACCTGCTCGCCCGTCAACATGACACCGCTGGAGTTCATGTAGTACCAGGTACCACCGATCGTGACCCAGCCGGTCTGCATGGCGCCGCCGGCATTGAGGTAATACCACTTTCCGGCCAAGTTGAGCCATCCGGTCTGCATGACGCCACTGGCATTCATGTAGTACCAGGTGCCGCCAACCGACACCCAGCCAGTCTGCATGGCACCGCTGGCGCCCAGGTAATACCACTTACCTCCCAGGCTGAGCCAGCCGGTCTGCCGGATACCGCTGTCATCCGAGTAGTACCAGGTGTCACCAACCGAAATCCAACCCGTCTGGATCACGCCGTCGGCGCCATAGTAGTACCAGGCCCCATCAACATTGACCCATTCCGAAACCGGCCCGGGAAGCGAGGGGCCAGTAACAGCCTGGGTATCGGCACTGAGGGGCAACACGGTCGGGTTGTAGAAGACGGGGTCATTCGACGCCGTCGCCACCAGACCCATCCGCTTGCCAGACTGAGCCGGAGTCAGCTTGAAAGTCCTCTTGGTAGCTCCGGCCACCGCCTTACCGTCCGCCTGCCACTGGTACGACAGACTCGTATTCGGAGGAAGTTTGCCTCCCTGAGAGAAGGTAAGGACGCTGTCAACAACACGATCGCCCGTGATCACAGGGGTGATCTGCGAGGTCGGAATCGGGATCTTCTGGTACTTGGTCGACTTCGTCACCGACCTCCCAGCAAACTGCTGCGTCCAGTAAATTCCATAGCCAATATCCGACTCAGAGCACCCCAATCCCATCATCGTGAACGACGGATTGAGAATGTTCTGGCGATGACCGGTCGAGTTCATCCAGCCAGTCACAACATCCGCGGGCGTGCTGTATCCAGCGGCAATGTTCTCTCCCGTCAAGCCGCCAGCACCCACCGCGCCCCACAAGCTCCAGCCATACTTACTCGGCAAATGCCCGAACTCGCCGGTGGTGGCCATCCAATCAGACCACATGGAAGAGAGACTATTCAGGCCCGGATCGAGTACCAGTGCGGCCACGCCAGCGTTTGCTCGCTCAATATTGACAAGGCGCAGCACCTCTTGCTGAAAACTCGCCAGGGAAATAGCCAATGGGGACGCCTTGGTTGATGCGTTGGTGGAAGCGTTGGTGGAGGCGGCGGACCGGTTATCCAGGACTTCCGGGCTCCTGCTACCAAAGTAGGGCGATTCAGCGACGGTACCGGGCCACAGCTCAGTGCTTTCGAAAGTTCCATCATCAACCCGGGGAGCAGACTCAACAACGGACGCGGTTGGTCCGGCCAACGCTTCCATTGCTTCCACTGGAGCAACAACCAGCAATCCTGCGGCGAGTGCAAGGACTCCGCCTGCGGTACCTATCCTACGAAATTCACGAGGAGATGATGACGATTCGGGGGCACAAAAGGAATGTGGGACGGGTGAATGTTCGTTCATTCTTGCACTCCTGACTAAACGGGTCGAAATCAGAGGACTACCGTCATCCAATCGGCGTCAGTATACCCAGGAAGGTGCAATTTGTTCTACAAATTCCATTAAATTGATAGGACATTTTATGGAACTTGTGGATTGCTGCCTGCTGCCGTTAGCGTGCTTCTCGCAGTATGGTGACGATCCCTGCAGCTCCCTTTTCCACAATGTCGAAGGTCTGGTCGAAATCACCGGTGTACCAGGGGTCTGGCACGTCGTGCGCACCGCCCGAAGAGTAAAAGTCCGAGTAGCCGCGGCGTGACTTACGGCTGTCGCCCGGATCGGACAACACTCCGCCGTCGCCGAAACAACCATCCGCCGCGGGCGTGGCCGTTCCATCGAACTCACGCCACAAATGAATCCGGTCGAGAGGCACACCGGCCTGCTCGCACAGTTGCTTGAGGGATCGGGCGTGGCCAACCGTCATCGCCAGAATGAGGCCCGATCCCCGCAAATCCTGCACCGAGGCGCGGCGAGCCCGACGCCGCGGAACCACATAGCCATTTTCCCGAAGAATCCGGGCTGCGGGCGGGTAGATCGGGTTGCCACTCTCCTCCGAAGAAACGCCACAACTGGACACCGCGTAGCCCAGGCCCAACTCCTCCACTCGCGCTTTCAACACCACTTCACCCATCGGCGAGCGACAAATATTACCCGTACACACCACGAGAATCTGCGGGTTCTCGGCAAGCTTCGCACGAATGGCGGCTCCGGCACGTTCGGTCTGGTCAAAGGGCTGCGATGCTGAAGTCATGAGTCCATGCTACGGGGTTAGCCGCGGTTAGGCGGGCAGCGAGGAGAAAGCCTTGGCCAACCGCCGCTCAAAGGTAGGGGTTGGTTCATTGAAGAGCTCAACCGTGGGCTGTTTGCGGCCCGGGCGCCAGAAACCCACGGCCGTTCCGCCAGAAATGATCGACTTCCTGAAAACACCATTGTTGCCGGGAACAAGTTCCTCAGCATGCTCATCGGGAATCGTCATCCAACGGGTCCCGTAACCAAGGATCAACTCATCAAACCCCGGGAGGGTCAGCAGTGAACGTGAAACCGGCGTGGTTTCCGCACGCTCAAGCACCGAGTTGTGCACCCAGTAGGTCTCACCGTCCACCACGATCCCCGCGAGTTGGGGTTTCAACGCGTCGATCACCGCATCAATTTCGCGAAGCGGCAGCTGGGACCACCAATTCACATCCCTGCGCGAGGCCGGGCCATGCGACGCAAGGTAACGCGAAACCACCTCAAACACGGCTTCTTCACGATCGAGTGAGCGCGGATTCTCGATCCAATCTTCAGCAAGTACGAACCTCTGATTGCCATCAGCACCAACCGGCCCCTGCACGAGCACACCTTCGATACACAGGTGATGGAGCATGTAATACGCCCATTCCTTCTTCGCGAGGGCGCCGCGCTCCGTCCACGCGCCAATGAGCGCCTCCCGGCTCGCGGCCGTCACCGGTACGGGAAGTGTTGACGACGACGAGAAATCCACACCTATTTCCGCGCCACCTGCAGCCACGCGTGCCCCATCCTGCGCCGCATCCGCTGGGCTAGTTTTATCCCCCGGTATACCCAGCCGCGCAGACGTCACCACTTCACCAACCTCCCCGGTGCGAAGCAGTTCGTAGGTGAGCTCGCGGGCGTCGTCGACATGATTCGACCCAATCCCGTGATCAATGCGGCGCTTTTCCTGCCCGAGAAGGCGCGGCAGCGCTGTGAGCTGCAGGTACCAACCAATATCCTCTGCGGGCAAAACGTGGAGGGTGCCGCGCTGGGGCCACGAACGGACCACCTCACCAGAGTTGAAAGTGGTGTGCACGTCCGCGATTGACCGCGAACGCGAGCGCAACGCCATCGAAACGAGGACACCCGGCCAGTCCTGGCCCTGCATGCACATCATCGCGCGGGTGGCCTCGGCTGGGCTTTCCCACGGTTCGCCCACGAGCCGTTGGGCGATGATACGGAGTTGGGAAATTCGGCGGCGTTCAGTAGCGGTACTCATGCCCGTGATTCTGCCTCATGGCTCCGACGCGGAACAGGTCTTATCACCTAGAAGTCTGTCAGTATCCGGCAGAGGGCGGAGCAGGAGAAGCAACCGCTGTGGATGGGTTCGGCACGAAGCAAATCTGTGGATACAAGTATCAATTCATTCGGCACCGCCCCACTTCAGTAATCGACCAAAGCTTAGAACCCAACCTGTGCCCCAGAGTCAATGAGAGCTTGTAAAACGTCCTCTGCGAGAAAGGCCGTTGCAAGGGACACCTGCTGAGGGTCCCCAACTCCTGTCTCAGCACGCCCCGCCATTTCAGAACCTATCGCATGCGGACCAGCAGCGAAGTTGACCGCTAGAGACTTAATTGCTTCCATTGTTATCTCGCTGCTTAGATCATCATCCAAGAGGAGAAGAAACCGATCCCTCAGCTCGAAGGTCTCAGAACTACTCAGAATTCGATAGGAATCGTGAGCATCCTTATCATTGAGGCGGGTTGGGGAGTTGAGACGCTCAGTTATCTTGTGGATCTTGGCAACAAGAAGTGCCGCAGGTCCCGCTACTTTGGCCGGAATACGCCGGTTATCTCGTGGATCAAGAGACACAATTTCTTGGATGTCGTAGTCAACCAAAGTGGCCTCAATACCTCGGGCTTTCCGCGCCGCCCGCCTGTCATGTGGTGGAATCTGCACACTGCGGCGACCCTCACCTGCAAGACGATCCGGCACCATCAAATCGACTGGGATTCCGTCGCTACGTATCCATGCGCCGGGTTGTCCTCCTGGAAGGAATCCAGCACCGCGCATAGCTTGCTCCAACCGCGGGTTATTGCTGAGGACTCGCGGGTCCAACGAGAAGTCACTGTCCTTCGTGGCAGGCGCAAGCGCAACGTTGAGTTCCCCTGTTCGAAGATACACAGCCTGCGCACCAATGACTATCAATGCTTCTCGCTGTTCTTCCAGCGCCTCAAGTGCATCTAGCAACGCCGAGCGCGCTCGCACAAAGAGGTCACCTGAACTATCGCCATTCTGATTCATTTTCGACCATCCAATCGATTAATTCCTCAGCCTCACTGGGTGCCCTGCCAGGTCCAGTGAGTAGATCAGCTGCCACTTGGATTGGTGCGGCGATCATTAGACCATCCGAACGGCGGCGAGCTCCCCGGGTGAGAACTGAATAGGCAGGTTCCGCCAGAAGTACATTGGCTCCGACATCCGTCTTGCGCAGCCCCCACTGTTCAGCAAGCTTCAGCACGTTGGGAGAGTACGCCATGACTGATCGCGCTGGTGCATAAGGAGCCCACGTCTCGGCAGCAATGGAGCCCGTCATGACATACTCACCAAGCTCGGTGTCAATCGCTGAACGAATGACACTCTCGATTCCGCGTGGAGCGATCCAACTCGACACAACATTCGTTCTCAAGAACTCATAGTCCGCTGACCAACGGCGCAGGACCGACGCCCATTCAGGTACGACGATGGCTGCTTTCTTCCGATCCCTCAGAAGAAGCCCTTCCGATTCGAGGAACTCGACCACCCGATATACCGATCCTGTTGCAGCTTCCGCAGCCGCAATAAGTTCACGCATTTTCCATGGTCCAGGCGCATCGAGTAGCGTCCGCACAACCTGCGCAGATGGCGCCCCCTTGAGCGTCCCCTTCGGACGACCGGGCCCCCGCCACGGGTCTCGATCCAACCCTCGATCAGAAATATAAAGAGGTAAAGCGTCTGAGCGGATATATATATTGCCCGTCGCATCCACGAATGAAAGGCCCATTTCAATGAGCCGCGCACGAACAGTAGAAGAAAGATAGCGTGCCACAACCAATCCTGTGTCCCAGACACCATCACCTCGAGAAGGATTGAGTTTCTCCCAAAGACGTGGCACATCACGTGGCTCAATAAGCCGTTTAGCTTCAATCGCGACCCTCAAAGAGTCTCCTTTGGGGCCAGAGACGTCCAATATCACGTCAATACCAAAGCTAGACAGTTCCCCCTGTCGGAATATCCGTACGTTCCAGCTACTAGGAAGGCGCTCTCTCAACGCCTGCTCCACGACATCAAGCAGCATGCGCCTAGTTACAGTTCTCTGAAAGGCCATATTTTCCATCATGTTCAGATAATATGGAAATTCCGTAGCGTACGGAATATGTAAATTTACTGAACGCAAAGAGCGTAACTCCTCAAGTACCTCACCATCTGATGGCAGAACAGTTCTTGGTTCCACCTCGAGCGCCCACATCACGCCTTCCACCTCCACATTTCCAGAGCAACCCTCCAATAACGGAACCGAAATTAGCCTCAAAGCGTCCGTCCCCGCGGAAGGTTTAGTTCCGAGTAAGTCTGTCAGTATCCGGCAGAGGGCTGGGCAGGAGAAGCAACCGCTGTGGATGGGTTCGGCACGAAGCAAATCTGTGGATACTAATTTCAATTCACTCGACACCATCCCCACAGCCAGTACGCTGGGGACATGCTTGGTATGCCGCTCAACATCAGCCGCCTGAACGATCCAAACTCACTCGAGAACGGGCTTGTACTCACCGCCGCCACCTCTGCACTCACCTTGGTTGACCCGCGCCGTATCGGTGTGGGTGGACGGATCGCGTATCGCGGAGCACTCGCGGGGATCACCGGCTGGACAATGTGGACCGCCGTACGAGCCGAGCACGATCTACTCATGCCGTTTTCCGCAAAGATCGGTGTGGTGACGAGCGGCGTCGGTCTCGTTCTAGCCTTCACCGAGGCCGGCGAAGCACTCGACGGGAAACTTCACGACGCCCTCGTACGAGCCGGAGTCCGTAGACCCCGGCTCGCCATGGCCGCCGCGTCGGCCATACTCGGATTTGCCGCCTGGTGGGAAGGACGCCACGAGAGCCAGCCCTTCGTTGAACTCGTTGGCGACGACGTCGTCGACGGCGAGGGCGAAACCTATGCCGAGGACGAAACCGTAGATCTCCCCGAGGACGTGCACGCACTGGTCGCCGCATTACTCGAGAAAACTGACGCCTACGGGGCACCGGAGTTGCGTGAACAGCTCACGCAGGCACGCGCCCTCCTCTCCAACGGAGAGATCGAGGACGCCTTCTACCCTGGCATCGGGTTCGAAGTTCCAAGAGAACTACCCCGCGCGGTCCCCGGCGATTGCGCATTTCCAGTCATCGGACGTTATCGCCCGATCGATGGCCGCACCTTCGATGTGCGACTCAGCACCCAGATGGGGCGGCTTTCCAGCCTCTACATATACACGGGCTCCGATTGGAGCGACGAGGAAAACTTCGAGTGGGACATGTCCGGGCGCAGCCTGCAGGAGATCCCCGACTGGCCCACACCGGACGAACTTGAATTCCTCATCGAGACGCCAAACGGTCTCATTCCCACCTAAATGCTGTGGGAAATGTTGGAAGCCCGGGCTTGCTGCTGTGCAAGTCCGGGCCTTTTGGCCAACATATGTGGGGCGGGGTGTTCACCAATAAACAACCGGGCCCTTTGGGGTTGCGTGAAGAGGGAAAGTGAAGGTGTGAAGCGGGGAAGTTTCAGATCACTTGGTGAAAGCAGCGACCAGGGCCTTGGCGATGACGCGAGCATCAGAAGCGTTGGTATCGCGTGCGGGGGTGAGCTCGACCAGGTTCATGTCGCCACGAAGAACGTTGAAGAAGGTCGGGATGATAGCCAGGCCAGAAGTAGCGAGGAAAGCACCGAAAGCGCCACCGGTATGGAAGGAGTACTTGACGAAACCACCCTGGGCACCTGCAACAAGCTGGGCGTCAACAACCTTGCCTGCGCCAGCCTTGAGGATCGCAGCGATCACAGCGGCGGGCAGAGCCAACGCCACCAACACGATGAGAGAAATGACAACATCAGCGATCCGCTTCACAGAAACGACCTGGACGGGAGCGGAAACAAAAACGGGGGAAGCAATGGTGTTGTTCATGAGAAAACCTCTGTGGTGTTGGTGTTGGTTATGTTGGTGTTGGTCTCGCTTTCGCGATAGCTATAAGTTAGCACAAACTAAATGTAACCACTCCATTAAGTAATGAACACTTGAATGACAAACATGCAAAACACCAGGTCAATACCAGCATGGGTATGTAGAGTGTTGTGTGTCACATTTTGGTGAAGCGTTCGCAGGGCCCCTCCGCCACAAGGAGTTTTGGGGAGTCGTCACTGCTACTATCGGGCTGTATTGTCGACATATTCCCTGGTCAAGACTATGCGTCTAGTCGAAGCGTCTGGTCGAAGTGTTTGAACCCAAGCATCCTTGAACGGTTCACATTCTTTGCAAGGCCTGCTCGATCCCGTATATCTGGGAGTGACTCACCAGATCGTCTTGACCGTTACCTAAAGCCCTGGAGGGCTTGTCTGCTTATTTCCAGCCTCGTGGGGCTGCCCCTAAGCTAGGGCTTGTTTTCAGTCCCGAAGGACCTACTATTCTTTTCCAGTCCCGCAGGACTTGTTCTTGCGGTTGGGCAACACCACACTGCCAACCTGTCTCGTCGGGCACCACCCCGTTGAGACTGAAGATTTCCGACTCTCGCCGACCAACATCTTCTTGAACCAACACCATAACTATAGCCAACCACCCATGTCTGGCACCTCCACCAAAAGTCGGGACTTTTAATCCAACTAAAGTAGGAGAACCCCACAAACTACACAAACAGCCATCACAGGACACCGTCGTTCAGTAGCGGTACTCATGCCCGCGATTCTGCCTCATGGCTCCAACGCGGTACAGAGTGCAACGATGAGTGAGCTGTTCGTGGCCCTCACGCTACAGCTTCACGAGATAGCTTCCCTCCAGTAGCATTCTCCAACTGCTGCACACGTTGGCGTGATATTCCCAAGATGCTGGCAGTGTCCGCCTGACTCAGCCCTGCGGCACGGAGTTCTGCGACCGCTTCTCGGCGCAGCGCACTCGCCTCATCGATCAATCGGCGGCCTCGTTCTTCCAGTTCGCGAGTCCGATCCACATCGAGCATTACGTCACCAAAATCCTTGTAGCGCACGACGACGTCGATCTCCTCTGAATCCTCGCCCGTCCACAAGGAAGCCAGGTTAGTGGCCTCCTGCGCTATAGCCGACGCCTTTCGAGCCTGACCCATCGCGACGATGCGATGCTCAGAACCTCTGGCGGAGGGAGAAGTAAGGCTAGCTATTTCAAAAGTCCACCACGTACCGTCAAAATAAGCAGTCGTTTCGTAAGTAGTCATGATCGTCGGTTCCGTCCTTCTCGTTAGTCGATGTCAGGTGTCTCAGCTATCGCCATGTCCAAGGAGCGCTGGGAAACTCAGCAATAATCTGCCGTACAATCCCGGCACTCACTTCTCGATGGGCAGGAATGCTCATACGTCTACCTGTTGCAGGATCTCCCCAAATCTCATGAGATCCTTTACCGGAGCGGATCAGGATCCATCCCTCACTCTTCAAGAATCTAGTGACGTCTCGATACTCTTGAGCTTTCACCATCAGGCTATGCCACCACCCCTCGCATTTCAAGAGCTACCCCCACTAGCAAACCCGACGCATCTCTATGCAACAAGTAGTTTCTTTGAAGGTCTTATCACCTAGAAGTCTGTCAGTATCCGGCAGAGGGCGGAGCAGAAGAAGCAACTGCTGTGGATGGGTTCGGCACGAAGCGAATCTGTGGATACTACAATTCACTCGACACCATCCCCACAGCCAGTACGCTGGGCACATGCCGTTCGTTGAACTTGTCGACGACGTCACCGAACCAGGTACTGAAGTTCCACACATGAACAGCCGAGACTGACCAAGATGTCAACAAGGAGGAATAGTGCCGCAAGTTTCCCTGAGTGGACAGTTGATTTGCCAGAACAACGACGAACTAACAACGGTTCTCGCCCAGCTACCACGCCATATCGAGTTGACACGCCTGGAACCCGGGTGCATCTCGTTTGAGGTCTCCCAGACCGACAACCCTTTGGTGTGGCAGGTTGACGAACTCTTTGTTGACGAGGATTCCTTCGCAGCACACCAGTTAAGAGTCGCTGAGAGCAAGTGGGGCCGTGCGACTGCGGGAATCGAGAGACATTACGTAATCCAAGGACTCACTACCGCCTAAACGCTGCGAGGAAATGTTGGAGGCCCGGGCTTGCTGTTGCAAGTCCGGGCCTTTTGACCAACATATGTGGGGTGTGACGTGAACCAATAAACACCAAGCCCTTTTGAGGTTGCGTGAAGAGGGAAAGTGAAGGTGTGAAGAAGAGGGTTTCAGATCACTTGGTGAAAGCAGCGACCAGGGCCTTGGCGATGACGCGAGCATCGGAGGTGCCGTCGGTGGTGGGGGCGAGCTCGACCAGGTTCATGTCCCCACGAAGAACGTTGAAGAAGGTGGGGATGATGGCCAGACCAGAGGCCTGGAGGAAGGAACCGAAAGCGCCACCGGTGTGGAAGGAGTACTTGACGAAACCACCCTGGTGACCTGCAACCAGCTGGGAATCAACAACCGGGCCATTAGCCTTGAGGATCGCAGCGATTACGGCGGCGGGCAGAGCCAACGCCACCAACACGATGAGAGAAATGACAACATCTGCGATCCGCTTCACAGAAACGACCTGTGCGGGAGCGGAAACAAAAGCGGGGGAAGCAATGGTGTTGTTCATGAGAAAACCTCTGTGGTGTTGGTGTTGGTTATGTTGGTGTTGGTCTCGCTTTCGCGATAGCTATAAGTTAGCACAAACTAAATGTAACCACTCCATTAAGTAATGAATGATTTGGTGACAAACATGCAAAACACGAGGTGAGTGAACATAAAAATGTGGAATATAAGGTACGTCACATTTTAGTGAAATATGGAGAAGCTCTTGCCCTAGCAAGCTTTACCTCCAGGCCCCGGAAGGCTTGTCTGCTTATCTCTCAGCCTCTTGGGCTTGCCCCTAAGCTGGGGCTTGCTCGGTCTCGAAGGACCTACTATTCTTTTCCAGTCCCGCAGGACTTGTTCTTGCGGTTGGGCAACACCACACTGCCAACCTTGTCTCTTCGGGCACCACCCCGGTAAGACTGAAGATTTCGACTCTCGCCGACCAACATCTTCTTGAACCAACACCATAACTATAGCCAACCACCCCCGCCGGCCACCTCCACCAAAAGTCGGGACTTTTAATCCAACTAAAGTAGGAGACCCTCGCAAACCACAGAAACGGCGACCCGCAAACCACAGAACACAGCCGCCACAGGACGTCGTCGTCAACAAACCTCAAAACCGACTACCCCAACCAGGCCACCACACCTGGACACGAAACGAAGACGGGCTCCTGGTTCAAACTAGGCGAGACGCAATATCCAACACCCAGTCCACCCACGATTCCAACATTCCATAGATTTCAAGTGCGACATTTCCAAGATTTATTTATTGACAAAATATAGATTTCAAGATTGACATTCTATAGAGTTCTTGCATGAATCCTTATATTTCCAGAGTTATCGACAGCGAGTTGCAGCTTCGCATGTCAGCAATGGGAGCTGTTCTCATGGAGGGGCCGAAGGCTGTCGGCAAAACTCGTAGCGCTTCCGAGGTCTCAAAATCCATACTCCGCCTCGACATCGACCGAGCGGTACGGGCGGCATTAGATATTCATCCCGACCAGGTTTTCACCTACCCCACACCAATCCTCTTTGATGAATGGCAGGAATCGCCGGAGATTTGGGACCTCGTGCGCCACAAGGTAGACGACTCCAGCCAAAAGGGTCTCTACTTATTGGCTGGTTCTGCTCGACCACGTGACAATGCTCGCGTACATTCCGGCGCTGGGCGTATTGGACGAGTCCGAATGCGACCAATGAGTCTATTTGAAACCGGGCATTCAACCGGAGAGGTCAGTTTGCAACTTCTACTTCAAGGCGAACCAGCAAATGCAAGACCATCCATGTTGACGATCCCGGATCTGCTTAACCGAATCGTCGTTGGCGGATGGCCAGATTTGTTCGAGGCAGGGGAAGCCGAAGCACGCATTTGGCTTCACGACTACCTTCAGAACGTATACGAAGTAGACCTTCCAGACATGGGAATCCGTAGAAATCCCCACGGATTGCAGCGTCTTTTTACTTCGCTAGCTCGCACTTCAGGAGCCCCCATCAACAAGAGCAGGCTGAGGTCTGACACGGGCGGAGACGAGCCCATTGCAATGGAGACACTCAACAATTATCTGGAATCCCTAGATCGCCTCATGTTGACCGAAGAACTACCAGCATGGGCCCCACACATGCGCTCACGAACCAGGCTCCGCACCAAGCCCATTATTGGGTTCACGGATCCCTCGCTCGCACTCGCGGCCCTAGGGGGTGGTGTAAACGATCTATTGAAAGATCTTGAGTCGGCAGGAATCCAATTCGAGAACATGGTGCTGCGAGACCTGCGAGTATACGCACAAGCGCTTGGAGCACGTTTGTCCTACTGGAGGGATTCCCAAACAGGAGCCGAGGTAGATGTAATACTTGAACTCCCCGACGGCCAATGGGCAGCCTTTGAGATAAATCTAGGGGAATCCGCAGTAGAGCAAGCCGCAAGAGCGCTACTCAATTTCTCTTCAAAAGTCGACACCGAACGACATGGGGAAGCTATCTCACTCACAGTGATTACCGGAGGACGTTTTAGTTATCGGCGTGACGACGGCGTCAACGTGGTTTCAGTAGCTTGTTTGGGGCCGTAAGCGATGCGCGTCTAAAGATCCGTGCGGGCTTACATAACCCAATTTTCACCAATCTGTATGTAGGGGAAATGTTGGAGGCCCGGGCTTGCTGTTGCAAGTCCGGGCCTTTTGACCAACATGTGTGGGGCGGGGTGTTCACCAATAAACACCGGGCCCTTTGAGGTTGTTGTTCTAGTGAACGGGTAGAACGCCAACGACAAGTTCGAGATGCGTGAAGAGGAAAAGCGTGAGGAGGAAGGAGGAGGGGTGAGGAAGAGGAAAGTGAGGGGTGAAGCAAACCCGCAAGGCCACTCTTTAACCAGCACACCACTCGATGTACATAGTCCTAAGTCTTTGAGATTGTGCGGGGAAGTGTTAGATCACTTGGTGAAAGCGGCGACCAGGGCCTTGGCGATGACGCGAGCATCGGAGGTGCCGTCGGTGGCGGGGGCGAGTTCGACCAGGTTCATCTCGCCACGAAGAACGTTGATGAAGGTCGGGATGATAGCCAGACCGGAAGTGGCGAGGAAGGAACCGAAAGCGCCACCGGTATGGAAGGAGTACTTGACGAAACCACCCTGGGCACCTGCAACAAGCTGGACGTCAACAACCTTGCCAGCGCCAGCCTTGAGGATGAGAGCAATCACAGCGGCGGGCAGAGCCAACGCCACCAACACGATGAGAGAAATGACAACATCTGCAATCCGCTTCACGGAAACGAACTCAACCTGTGCGGGAGCGGAAACAAAAGCGGGGGAAGCAATGGTGTTGTTCATGAGAAAACCTCTGTGGTGTTGGTGTTGGTTATGTTGGTGTTGGTCTCGCTTTCGCGATGACTCTAAGTTAGCACAAACTAAATGTAACCACTCCATTAAGTAATGAATCACCAAGTGACAAACATGTAAAACACCAGGTAAATGAACATAAAAATATGGAATATAAGGTACATCACATTTTAGTGAAAGATGGAGAAGCTCTTGCCCCGGCAAGATGTACTCCCAAGCCCTGGAAGGCCTGCCTGCTTATTTCCAAGCCCTCGTGGGACTTGCCCCTAAGCTGGGGCTTGCTCAGTCCCGAAGGACTTATTTTCTTGTTCGGCCTCTAAGGCCTACTTTCATTTTCAATCCCTGAGGGATTGAAGTTGTTTGGCAACACCACACTGCCAACCTTGTCTCTTCGGGCACCACCCCGGTAAGACTGAAGATTTCGACTTTCGCCGACCAACATCTTCTTGAACCAACACCATAACTATAGCCAACCACCCCCGCCGGCCACCTCCACCAAAAGTCGGGACTTTTAATCCAACTAAAGTAGGAGAGAGCCCCGCAAACTACAGAAGCGGGGACCCCGCAAGCTATGCGATTTGGGCCTGCGGCCTCCCGCTCGCGACCCCAACCATTTAGTATTGGGACCATGGCGCCGGAACAGACGCAATCAGAGGGACACGGGACGTCGTCGTCGACGAATACCAAAAAATCGGGGGCTGTATCAGGCAGGTTTTTCAACCTCCCAATACAGCCCCCTCCTTTATCCGGACGGTTCTTCAATTGCGTGATTTAGAGAAGTACATCGATCCGGATCTTGCGAATCCGCACCACGCGATACCAAGGGAAAGTTGTGATATCTGGCGGGCGGATGAACTTGTCGCCACTGGTAGCCGGTGCGGACCCCAAGGTTGCGAGCGATCCATTGAACGGGTGGATCACCCAGCAACCGCAAAGCAACAAGTTCTAGGATGCGTGAATTTTCAGGCAGCGAAGGCTGCGGTAAATGTGCGGGCCAGGACCTGCACATCGGTGCGCAGGCTGGTGTGGGTGGAGGTGTAGGAGGGAACGAGCTCAACCAGGGACATGTCACCACAAAGAACATTGAAGAAACGAGGAATAATGTTCAGGCCGGTGGTTGCAAGGAAAGAACCAAACCCATTCTCAGCAGTGCGGAAAGAGTACACATTCTTACCGGCCACAACCTGCTTGGCCAGGACCGGACCCTGGGACTGGATCTTGATAATCAAAGCAATCACCGCAGTGGGGAGAGCCAACGCGACCAGCACGAACAGGGAAACAACGACATCTGCGATCCGCTTAGCCGGGAACTTGGCGAGCTCAACCTTGCTATCGATCTGGGAGGAGGAAACAGTGGCGTTGTTCATGAGAAACCTCGTGGTGTTGGTGTTGGTTATGTGGTGTTGGTACCGCCTGGGCGATGGCTCTAAGTTAGCACATGAATATTGAAAGTCTCCAGAAAGTAATGATTAATTTCGTGAGAAAATTGCAAAACACCTAATAAATGCCTTCAATTCATAGAAATATGATCTATGTCACTTTTTAGTGATAAAGAGAGGTCTCGGGAATCGCTTTCCCATACCGGGCCACGTTGCCCTCATATCCGCCGGTGCCAGCCTTGCCAGCCCAGTTCGAATTTACTTGGGGGATCCTGGATTACCAAAATCCTGTGCGACCCTCAAGGAATCGCCACGTCCGGTCCGCAACACCACACTGCCAACCACGTTTGTCTCTGTGGGCACCACCCCGTCGAGACTGAAGATCTTCGACTCTCGCCGACCAACATCTTCTTGAACCAACACCACAACTATAACCAAGCACCCATGTCTGGCACCTCCCCCAAAAGTCGGGACTTTTAATCCAACTAAAGTAGGAGAACCGCAGTTTTGTCACCACCACCCAAGTGGAGGCTGCGGAGGCCATAGGGCGAGCAGGGGCCGTATCAGGTGTTGTAGGAAGCGATACGGCCCCCGCTCTTGTCCGGATCGTTCTTCGATTGCGTGTATCGAAAAACAAGATCCGGACCTTGCAGATCCGCACCACCAGATACCACGGGAAAGTTTGAGGCATCTGGTGGGCGGACAAACTCGTCGCCATCGGCGGCCGGTGCGGGCCTCCTGAGGGGAGTGAACAATTCATTGAACGGGTGAATCATCCACGCCCACAAGGAGACGAGTTCTAAGGTTCGTGAGCTAAAAGCTGCGTTTCGGGAGGTCAAAGCGGCAGTAGCTGCGGCGTTTCAGGAGGTGAAGGGGGTAGTTCGGGAGGTGAAGGGGGCAGTTCAGGAGGCGAAGGCCGCGGTGAGTGCCTTGGCAACAATGCGGGCATCAGCAGCCAACGAAGGTGCCGCAAGGTAGGTGTGATCGTAGGCAAGTTCTTCCGTCAGGGAAAGATCGCCGGCACCCTTGACCTGAGCGAGGCCGGTCATGCCGGGACGCACAGCCAGGCGGCGAGTGAAGCCAGGAATCTGATGAGCAACGATCCGGTGGGATGAAGCATGGATGGGGCGCGGGCCAACGAGGGACATATCGCCAAGCAGGACGTTGAGGAACTGAGGAATGATAAACAGTCCGGTGGCGCGAAGGAAGCCACCTACGCGAGTCTGGTCAGACTCAATCGTGTCCCAGGCCGGGTTCTTCGTGGTTCGGAACGTGTACATGGCAAACGCCCCGTTCTTACCCATCACATTGCGCTTCGCCAAGACCGGACCATCGGAGTCGCGCTTGATCAGCAGGGCAATGACCGCGGCTGGGAGAGCCAGAGCAACCAGCACAGCAAGGGAAATAACAACATCTGCGATCCGCTTGACCATCTGGGAAGCCGGGAGCTGAACAAGCTCAACCTTGCTATCAATGATCTGGGCATTAACGGAAGTGTGGGAAAGAGCGGCGTTCGTCGACATGAGAAACCTCGTGGTGTTGGTGTTGGTGTTGGTGGTGTTGGTTATATCGGTGTTGGTGTCACCTTCGTAGTGACATTAAGTTAACACATACCGACTGGAATATCTCCAGAAAGTAATGAACAATTTGGTGGCAAAGCTGCAAAAGACCTTATAAATAAACACATTTCACCGGAATGTAATATGTACCACACTCTTGTTACGTGAGGACTCTATAGACCCCCACCACCAGCGGGACCACCCACCTTGGACAGTGGTGTTCAATCTTTAAAAAATAGATCTATTATTGAACACTATAAGCTTTCCCAGTCCATCCAAGGAGCCTCACATGACTCGCCTCATCGATCGAGCTCACCTGTCCACTCAGGCCCGCTACACCGGCCGCACCCGCTACACCGACCGCACCTCGCGCACCCGCCTCACTGCCGGGCTTGCCGCCCTTGCCGCTGCCGCAGTTGCACTCTCCGGGTGCTCCGGCGGTTCCAGCTCACGCGACGAGACTTCCGCCGCAGCCACCTCCCTCGCAGACTTCGGAACCCTCGCAGATCTCGAAGCCAAGGCGAAAGAAGAAGCCGCACTTAACGTCATCGGTCTGCCCCGCAATTGGGCCAACTACGGCAAGATCATCGATCTCTTCAAGGAAAAGTACCCCGAAATCAAGATCACCGAGTCCAGCCCGGACGCCTCAAGTGCTGAAATCGTCGGTGCCGCCAAGACAAACAAGGGGCTTGATACCTCCCCCGACGTATTCGATATCGGGCTGAGCGTCGTGGCGCAGAACATCGATCTGTTCACGCCCTACAAGGTAGAAACTTGGGATCAGATCCCCGACGATATGAAGGATCCGGAGGGCCTATTCACAGGAAATTACGGCGGCTACATGTCGATTGGCTTCGATTCATCTCGATTCGAAGCTCCCCAAACCCTGCAGGACCTACTCAAGCCTGAATACCGCGGCGCCGTCGCCCTCAACGGTGACCCAACCCAGGCAGGTGCCGCATTCGGCGCCGTCGGCTTCGCCTCGATCCAGAACGGCGGGTCAGCAGATGACTTCCAGCCCGGTATCGATTTCTTCGGTCAGATGCACAAGGCCGGCAACCTCCTCAAGGTTGACGTGACTGAAGCGACGATCACCAGCGGCGAGACCCCGGTGGTCTTCGATTGGGATTACAACAACATCGCGTTCGCCAAGAACAATCCCAAGTGGGAGACCGTCCTATTCCCCGATCTGGGCTACGCAAGCTACTACAACTACACGGTGAACGCGGACGCTCCTCACCCCGCAGCTGCACGCCTCTGGCTGGAGCACGTGTATAGCGACGAGGTGCAGAACCTTTGGCTCGAAGGTGGTGCACGTCCGGCACGCCTGGAGGCAATGATCGCGGACGGAACTGCAAACAAAGAGGCGGCGCAAGCGCTGCCTCCCGCCCCAGCAAAGGTGGTCGTGCTGACCAACGAACAGAACGAGCGTGCCGGCAAGCTGCTCGGCGAGCAATGGGCAGCGGTGGTCAAGTGACCTCCTCGGCGCTTCGTCGCAACGGCGCGTGGCTCGGCCTCGCGCCGTTCGCGGCTTACGTGTTGCTGTTCCTCGCACTGCCGACGGTGCTGGCCATCACCACCGGATTCTTCACGAAGGACGGCTCATTCACCTGGTCGAATATCGCGGCACTCACTGACCCCACGGTCCTTCAGACGTTCTGGAACTCCACCTGGTTGTCGGCATTAACGGCCCTCATTGGCGCCGTCGTCGGAGCGCTGGTCTGTTACGCGATGCTCGGGTTGCGACCCGACGGGCGTATCCGCTCCACCATTGACGCCGCGGCCAGCGTACTCGCCCAGTTCGGCGGCGTCATGCTCGCGTTCGCCTTCATCGCAACGATCGGTATTCAGGGCGTCATCACCGTCTTCCTGAAGGACCACGTCGGCGTCAATATCTTCGCAAACGGCGCCTGGATCTACGAGTTGCCGGGCCTGGTTCTGCCCTACATCTACTTCCAGATTCCACTCATGGTCATCACGTTCATGCCCGCCATGTCCGCGCTACGCCCACAGTGGGTCGAGGCGAATTTGACGCTCGGGGGCACCAGGTCAAGCTTCTGGCGTTACGTTGGGATTCCGGTGCTCGCCCCGTCATTCTTCGCGAGCCTGCTGTTGCTGTTCGCCAACGCGTTCTCCTCCTTCGCGACGGCGGCGGCCCTCGCAAGCCAGGGCTCCCAGATCGCACCGCTACAGATCCGCACGGCGCTCACCAGCGAGACCGTACTGGGCCGCGAGAATCTCGCGGGCGCACTGGCCCTTGGCATGATTGTCGTGGTGGGCGTGGTGATGTACCTGTATTCCTTCATTGATCGCCGAGCCTCGAGGTGGCGCGCATGACAACTCTCGCACCGTCGCGGCTGACCCGCTGGATTATCGGCGTCGTCGTCGGCACCTTCTTCGCAATCCCACTCGCGTCCACACTGCTGTATACCCTGCGGGGCGACGACGGCCTCACCCTCGCCCACTGGGCCAAGATATTTTCTGCCGAGGGAGCCTCTGTTGCCGCACCGATCTGGACGGCGCTCACCAACTCGCTGGTCCTCGCCGTCGTCACAGTATTCATCATATTGTTCCTGGTCACGCCCACGATGATCCTCGTCAACCTGCGTTTTCCTCACCTCAGGAAGCTGTTCGAGTTCGTGGCGCTGCTGCCCATCTCGATCCCGGCCATCGTGCTCGTCGTCGGCCTCGCACCGATCTATCAGCAGATCGGACGCACGCTCGGCACCGGAACCTGGACGCTCTCGTTCATCTACGGCATCACCGTGCTCCCGTTCGCCTTCCGCTCGATTCAGGCCTCAATCGACGCAACAGACATGAAAACGCTCGCCGAAGCCGCCCGGTCACTCGGAGCAAGCTGGCCGAGCGTCGTCTGGAACGTACTCACACCGAACCTGCGGCAGGGCCTGCTCGCCGCATCACTCATCTCGATCGCCGTGGTGCTCGGCGAATACACGATCGCGTCACTACTCAACCGTGACGTCTTCCAAACCGCCATGGTCGTCGTGCAAAAGCAAGACCCCTACGTTCCGGCGATCTTCACCCTGCTCGCGCTGCTGCTCGTGTTTCTCCTGCTGCTACTGATCGGCCGCGTCGCCGGCGGCTCTCGAAAGGCAACCTCATGACTAACATGTCCCGTCTGTCCGGAACCCACGAGCCGCGCCCAAACGGCGCCCACGAGGCTGGAGTAAAGGACGGCCCGCTGGCCAGGTCCGGCGAGGTAAGGTCCGGCGAGGGTACGTCCAGCAACGGCACGCCCAGCAACGGCACGCCCGTGTCCCTCGCCGATATTCGCAAGAGTTTCGGCACCAACGCAGTCCTCACCGACATCACCCTCGACATCGCTCCGGGTGAATTCGTCTCGCTCCTCGGCCCCTCCGGCTGCGGCAAGACAACACTGCTGCGCGTGGTCGCGGGCCTGGAAAACGCCGACTCGGGCACCGTCGCATTCGCCGGCACCAACGTCTCAAACCTGCCGATCAACAAACGCGACATCGGCATGGTCTTCCAGTCCTACTCGCTCTTCCCGCACCTCAACGTCCTCGAAAACACAGCATTCGGGCTGCGTAGACGCGGAGTCGGCAAGGCCGAAGCCCGACAGCGCGCCCTCGACGTCCTCACCCTCGTAGGGCTCGAGGACCTCAGCGAACGCTACCCCCACCAGATGTCCGGCGGCCAGCAGCAACGCGTGGCACTCGCACGCGCACTCGTCACAGAACCGCGCGTCCTCCTGCTCGATGAACCGCTGTCAGCCCTCGACGCCAAAGTGCGCGTACAGTTGCGTGACGAAATCCGCCGCATCCAGCTACGCCTGGGAATCACCACCATCTTCGTCACCCACGACCAAGAAGAAGCCCTCGCCATCTCCGACCGCATCGCCATCATGGAAGGCGGCCGCATCGAACAAATCGGCACGCCCGAGGAACTGTATTCGGCGCCAGCCTCGCCAATTGTCGCGTCGTTCGTGGGACTTTCAAGCGTGGTGAGCGGCGTCGCGTCCGGTTCGAGCGTCACCGTATGGGGCACCAAAATTCCACTAATTGGCGACGACGACGCCACCGGGAACGTACGAGTGTACATCCGCCCCGAGAACGTCTCGTTTGCTGACTCCTCCTTGGGTACTGGGGTGGGTGCTGGTGGGTTGAGTGCTGGGGTGGTTGGCTCGGCGAACGATGCCGGAGCGGTTGGGTCAGCGGCCAATGCCGTTGGTATTACTGGCACCGTTGAGGAAAGTTCCTTCCTGGGCAGTTCCCGCAGAACCTTAGTTCGCACCGAGGTAGACGAGTTGGCTTGGGTACAACATGCACCTAGTATTCGTCCGCGCTTCGGTGAGCGAGTGCGTTTGGTGGTTGCCGCTGAGCCGGTGTGTTTGGCGTAGACGTTGCGGGAGCGTGGTGGAGGCCCGGGCTTGCTGTTGTGCGAGTCCGGGCCTTTTGACCAACATATGCGGGGTGGGGTTCACCAATAGACACCAGGTCAATACCAGTGTGGGTATACAAAGTGCCGCGTACACATTTTAGTGAAATATAGAGAAGCTCTTGACCTGGCAAGATGTACTCCCAGGCCCTGAAGGGCCTGTCTGCTTATTTCTAGCCTCTTGTGGGGCTACCCCTAAGCTAGGGCTTGTTTTCAGCCCCGAAGGACCTACTTTCTTTTCCAATCCCTGTGGGATTGAAGTTGTTTGGCAACACCACACTGCCAACCTTGTCTCTTCGGGCACCACCCCGATAAGACTGAAGATTTCGACTCTCGCCGACCAACATCTTCTTGAACCAACACCATAACTATAGCCAACCACCCATGTCTGGCACCTCCACCAAAAGTCGGGACTTTTAATCCAACTAAAGTAGGAGAACCCCACAAACTACACAAACAGCGACCCCCGCAAGCTATAGAACCTCGCCACCACAGGACGTCGTCGTCGACAAATACCAAAAAATCGGGAGCTGTTGACGATATTGACATTGGGAAAATGACTGGATGAGTCTATGGAAAATGTGTAGGTAGAATAAGGGAAAATGCCTTAATTAAATATCGGAAAATAGCGGACTGGCTGGAGGTGAGTGATGCCCGGGAAGTGTCGGTCGGCTACCTCCATGCCGTGACGCACGACGATATCAGCCGGGTTGATGGGGTGAGTCGTGATCCACACAAAGTCATGATGTTGTTGCGCTCGTTGGCTCGAAATGAGGCGACCGTTGCCAGCAATAGGACATTGAAAAACGATATGCGGGAATATGACGATGACACCATTGATGAGACCACCATCGCCCAATATCTCGAAGCATTGCGGCGGATGTTCCTGATTGACGAGCAGCCCGCATTCAACCCCAACATGCGTTCTTCAGTGCGTGTTGGAAAAATGCCCAAACGGCATTTAGCTGACCCTTCGCTAGCCGTGGCCGCCTTGGGTGCGACACAAGATACGCTTATGAGCGACCTGAATACGTTTGGCTTCCTGTTTGAGGCGATGTGTGAGCGTGACCTGCGGATTTATGCACAGTCCGCTGGCGGTGAGCTCTATCATTACCGCGATGGTCGTGGCCGTGAAATTGACGCCGTTGTTACGGCTCCCGATGGGCAATGGGCTGCAATTGAAATCAAGCTCGGCGCCCATCAGATTGACGAAGCTGCTTCGAAACTCCTGGCGCTGCAACGCGACATGGTCAGTGACCCGCATGCTACGCCCCCATCTGTCCTATGTGTCGTATGCGGAATGACTGCATACGCATATACGCGGCCTGATGGCGTATGCGTCGTACCAATCACGGCGTTGCGCGATTAGGCCCGGGCTTGCTTGTTGTAAGTCCGGACCCTTTTGACCAACACATGTGGGGCGGGGTGTTCGCCAATAAACGACGCCGGTTCCCTCCACTGGCTCGAGTCGGACACCTACTACGTGCCCGACGTCTATCACACTGTCTTACATGCGCTGATCGTCGTCACGCTCAGTGCCACCATTTGGCGCGCGGTACGCCCACTGCCAACTGACTTACCGCGGTCCGAGTGTCCATCGTTGCGCTGACCGCAGTTATTTCTACTCGAGGTCGCCGCTTGGGCGGGTTGCGGAGTTCTCCTACTTTAGTTGGATTAAAAGTCCCGACTTTTGGTGGAGGTGCCAGACATGGGTGGTTGGCTATAGTTATGGTGTTGGTTCAAGAAGATGTTGGTCGGCGAGAGTCGGAAATCTTCAGTCTTACCGGGGTGGTGCCCGAAGAGACAAGGTTGGCAGTGTGGTGTTGCCCAACCGCAAGAGTAAGTCCACAGGACTTCGCAGGTGTTGATCACAAACAACAAGCCTGTGACCTGGAGGCATGCGAGCAATGTAGCTCGACATGGGGAAGATGGTTCCCCAATCCCCTACATATTTCACTAAAATGTGACACACAACACTTTACATACCCACACTGGTATTGACCTGGTGTTTTGCATGTTTGTCATTCAAGTGTTCATTACTTAATGGAGTGGTTACATTTAGTTTGTGCTAACTTATAGCTATCGCGAAAGCGAGACCAACACCAACATAACCAACACCAACACCAACACCACAGAGGTTTTCTCATGAACAACACCATTGCTCCCCTCGCTTCTGTCCAGATCAATGACTCGGTCGAGCTCGTCAAGTTCCCGGTTAAGCGGATCGCAGATGTTGTCATTTCTCTCATCGTGTTGGTGGCGTTGGCTCTGCCCGCCGCCGTGATCGCTGCGATCCTCAAGGCTGGCGCTGGCAAGGTTGTTGACGGCCAGCTTGTTGCAGGTGCCCAGGGTGGTTTCGTCAAGTACTCCTTCCATACCGGTGGCGCTTTCGGTGCTTTCCTCGCAACCTCCGGCCTGGCTATCATCCCCACCTTCATCAACGTTGTCCGTGGCGACATGAACCTGGTCGAGCTCGCCCCCGCCACCGACGGCACCTCCGATGCTCGCGTCATCGCCAAGGCCCTGGTCGCAGCTTTCACCAAGTGATCTAAACCCCTCTTCCTCACCCCTTCCTCCTCACGCCCCTACTTTTCCTCTTCACGCATCTCGAACTTGTCGTTGGTGTTCTACCCGTTCACTGGAACACCAACACAGGGCCTTCACGCGGCCCAATCTGACAAGTTCAACCGCCTACCAGATAACCCGGTTCCTTCCCTGGGATATCGAGGCAGGCACCCCCGGCCCGTGTACCACGCAAACACGGAACATACCGGGAACACCTGGGGGCTGTGTCTTTCCTACAACACCAGACACAGCCCCCACCACAAACACAACAACCCCACGACGGTTATAGCCACGACAGCAACCATGTCCATGGCAAAAACCCCACAACAGCACTAGTTATAAACAACGACCGCAACCACAGTCATGGCAACAGCAGCGTAGCCACGACAACAACCGTGGGGAGCAACCATGGCCCCAGCAACAACAGCAGTGATCACACCAATAGCAACAACCACAACCCTCAAGGAGACCTATCGAACACATACCCTTATAAACGGGCCTGACGTTGTTGGTTCACGTCACGCCCATGTTGGTAGAAAAGGCCTGGCCCAGTAGGGCTAGGCCTTTTTACACCCCTTGTACAGCCTGCCCACGCACATACACTCCGGCAACCGCAGGCTCACGCATACCAAGCAGCAGTGTGAAAAGCGTTTGATCCCGGTACTGGCTTTCATCCTCCGCGGCCAAGCCGTGCTCGAGTCGAGTCGCGAGCGGTTCCCAGCGTGAAGGATCGATAACAACAAAATCCGCATCCTTACCGACGTCGAAGTTTCCGAAACGTTCCTCCATATCGAGTGCGCGCGCCCCGGCAAGCGTCGCACTGAAGAGCAGTTCCGCAGGATTCAACGCAACGCCGTCCTCTCCGGGCTCGCTGATGTGCACCTTGTAGGAGTCGGCGGCGACCTGGGGAATTAACCATTCATCGCCGGCGCCGGCATCCGTCCCGAGCGCGACGTTTACCCCGCTTTCCATCGTGCGCCGCCACGGCATCGTGCCGGATCCGAGAAACTGTTGTGAGGTTGGGCAGTGAGCGATAGAGCTACCGGTCTCGGCGAGGCGGGCAAGCTCACCGGGCTGGCAGTGCACGGCATGGGCAAGAATACTGCGACGCCCAAGTAGCGTCTCGCCGCCCACCGCAGATCCCGGTAAGAACTTGCCGTCGTATGTATCGAGATAGTTCTCGGTCTCGAAGACCGCACGCACCGCAGCAATCTCCCCATCGCCCGGGCGGTCGTTTTCGTTGAGGTGCGAGTGGAAGTAAACACCCTGATCACGCACCGATGCGTAAAGTTCGCCAAGCCCTGCGAGGGTGCGCGGCGTGACCGAGAGACTAAAACGTGGGACGACGGCGACCTGTGCGAGCGATGTCCGAGAATCACCGGTATCGACCGCGTGCCAACGGCTGATCTCATCGGACACCAGGTCAATCGCCGTGTCCTCCCCGGTGATCAACGGGGCCGCGGATTCAGGACCGACAGTCTGTACACCTCGCCCGCTAACAATTCGCAGGCCCGCGGCGAGCGTTTCTTCGAAGAGAGCGTCCTGCGCGCTCGGAAATGCGGAACCGAAAACCATGGCGGCAGTCGTACCCGCGGCAATTCGTCGTCGTACAAAATCCCGCGCGATAGTGCGCGCAAATTCTTCGTCGGCGAGCCGGGCCTCGGCGGGGAAAATGCATCGGTCGAGCCATTCCAGTAGCTGACCGCCACCGTAGGCGTCGGTTGAATAGCTTTGCGCGAAATGCACGTGCGTATCGACGAAACCCGGCAACAAGAATCCGTCAGTATCAACCACCGCCGCATTCTCGAATTCTCGAGGCAGCCGGGCAAACTCACCGACCCACACGATAATTCCACCATCATCCACAACAAGCGCACCCTCAGAAATCGAAACGAGATGACTTGCAGCCTGATGCACCTGCGGCGCACCGGCGATGTGGAACACATGCCCCCGATAGACGGTGGCCCTGGAGCCTGGGGTATTGAGGAGATCGGTTGCGCGTCGGGTAAACATAGTCGTGAAACTATCAACTACATGAGGCAAAGCGGTTGCACGGCTGTTTCCCACCCGTTTCGCGGCTTTCATAGGCTGGTTGCCTGAAATCCATCTCTGTAATCCCGACACAATTGTGGCATAGGTACACGAGATGCCGGATTACGGAGATCTTTTTCGCCCCACTCCGATAGCGGCAGGATCAATCACCAACCTGCAAGAGACGCCAGACGCGATCCCGCGAGAATGGCTGCTCGAAAGGCCGGCGGCCGATCGCCCGCGCGATCGCATTGCCGACCGCCGGCGCTACCGGGTTGTAGGGCGATTCACTCATCGACTTCGCGCCGAACGGACCAAGATCGTCGGTGGTTTCGGCAAAGTACACCTCGGTCTCGGGCACATCGCCCATCTGCGGCACCCGATAGGTCCGGAAAACCGGGGTGAGTAACCGGCCGTCGTCACCGATCATGACCTCTTCGTACAGCGCACTGCCGAGCCCCTGCGCCACGCCTCCTTCGACCTGACCCCGGCACTGCGCCGGGTTCATCACAAAGCCAGCGTCGGCGGCCTGCACCGACTGTAGCACTCGCACCGAGCCGGTTTGTGGGCACACAGCCACCCGTACGGCATGTACGTTGAAGGCAAGAGATCGCTGCTCGCCATATTCGGAGCCTTCGGCTGAGAGTCCTGGGGGAGTCGGATCTGGTACGCCATTTCCTTCGGTACCGTCAGATTGAACGACGACGTCGCCCGCCGCGCCTCCAGTATCCTCACCCACACCGACGATCTCGTCGAACCTCACAAGGCGTTCCGGGGTGGAAACCCCATCGGGCCGCACCTCGCAAAAGCTGGGCTCTGAATCAGTCAAGCGAGCCGCGGCATCAAGCATCTTTCCACGTAATGCCAGGCATGCGGCATGCAATGCCTTGCCCGCGACGGTGATTCCGGCGGACGCGAAGGCTCCGGTGTCATGCTGAACATTATCGGTATCCGCGGCCCGCAGCTCCAGGCGCTCGTGCGGCACACCGAACACGGTCGAGGCGATTTGGCGTAGCACCGTCGAGGTACCGTTACCAAACTCGGCGGTGCCCACGTGCAGCAGGTAGCGCCCGTCGGGAAGCAGCGTCGCACGGGTATGAGCAATATGCCCAAAGGGTGCCATCGTAGCAATCATTGACGCGGCCATTCCTTCGCCGACCAGCCAACCCTCGGGAGCCTCTACATCATTGCCGCGTTCAAGCGCGGCCTGCGCAAGGTCAAGGCACTGGTCGAAACCATAGGATCCCCACACCAAATTTGGGTCATCGTCGGGATGCAGCAACTCATCGGGAAGCACCGCATTGCGGCGGCGTAACTCGAAGGGATCGATGCCCAGCTTCTGCGAGAGCATGTCCATTGCTGATTCCACGGCGAGGATTACCTGCCCCAACCCATAGCCACGGAAGGCGCCCGAGGGGACATTGTTCGTGTACACGGCCTCGGCGTCGATTCGTTTCACCGGGCAGCGATAGATCGCGGTCGATTCGGCGAGCGCGTGGAACATCACGCCGCGCGAGTGGTTGCCGTAAGCGCCAGCGTCGCTCAACAGGTCCACAGACATACCGGTGAGCAGGCCGTCGCCATCGGCAGTGAGGGTGACCGAGATGCGCATTGGGTGGCGGAGCGAGGCGCGTTGGAACTGGTCAGCGCGGGTGAATTCGTAGGCGACCGGGCGGCCGGTGCGCAGCACGGCGAGGGTCACGAGGTCCTCGGTGAAGATTTCTTGCTTGCCGCCGAAGCCGCCGCCGACGCGCGGCGCGTAGACGCGGACTTGCTCGCGTTCGAGGCCGAAGAGGCGGCAGAGTTCGTCGCGCGTCAGGAACGGAACTTGGGTGGAGGAGCGGATGACGAGTCGGCCGTCGGTGTCCAGCCATCCGATCGAGCCGTGCGTCTCTAGTTGGGCGTGCGAAACTCGCTGGGTCTGCCACGTCCCGCTCACGGACACCGGGCTCGAGGCGAGTGCCGCTTCGAAGTCGCCGTGGCGCTCGTGCATCGCGGCGATGACGTTGCGGTGAGCCTGATCCACCCGATCGGCCGGGGTGAGCTTGGGATGCAGCAGCGGGGCGCCGGATTTTCGCGCGGCATCGGGGCTAAACACTGCGGGCATCACCTCGTAATCAACCTCGATAAGACGTAACGCGCGGTCGGCGGCCGCGGCAGTTTCCGCGACCACCGCCGCGACGCGCTGCCCAATAAAACGGACGATGTCATCAAGAAGACGCATGTCATCCGGGTCGTCCTCACGATGCTCGTGACGGGCCGAGGAGTAGCGCAACTGCGGCACGTCCTCGTACGTGAAGACCGCAACCACCCCGGGCACCGCGAGCGCCTTCGACGTATCGATGGCGCGGATACGCGCGTGCGCGTGCGGACTCGTCGCGACCCGCAATACAAGCGGCGTCTCTGCGAAAGGTAGATCGTCGCCCGCAAGATCGAAGGTGTAGGGTTCGAGGCCCTGCACGATCCGGCGGCCCGCCTCCGGTGCCACCGAGGTGCCGACGGCGCCGGGAGTTTGAGCCACCTTATTCTCAGCTACCTGCGCACCGTTGACCGCCTCGATAATCGCGGCGCGAATCGGCCGATAGCCCGTGCAGCGGCAGAGGTTTCCTTTCATGCGCCGGTCGAGATCGTTGAGGTCGTCTGGGTGAAGCGTCGATGCAGTCACACTCATGCCCGGGGTGCAGAAGCCGCACTGGAAACCGAAATTCTTGATGAGCGCTTCCTGCACGGGGTGCAGGTCGTTGCCAGGGGCGAGTCCGGATGCCGTCGTCACCGCGCTTCCTTCAACACGGGCAGCTGGGATGAGGCACGAATGCACCGGGGCGCCGTCGAGCAGCACGCCGCACGCGCCGCAGTCGCCCGAGTCGCAGCCCTTCTTCACCTCGGTATGCCCGTGTTCGCGCAGCAGGGTGCGCAGGCACTGGCCCGCTGCGGGCTGTGCGTCGACGGTCTCGCCGTTCACGACGAATCTCATGCGTTCCCAACTTCCTCTACAACGCCCACATCCTGCAGCTCATCCCGAATGCGTTCGGCGAGCACCAGGCTTGTGGCTCGGCGCCAGTCCGCGGCGCCGAGCGGGTCGGTGTAATAGCCACTGGTCTGTTCAAGGGCGCTCGCCAAAGCCGCCCCATCTGGCAGTTCGTCGAAGCGTAGAACCTGCGGGGTGAGCGTGGCCGCGGTAATCGTAAATACCGCGCT
This sequence comes from Ancrocorticia sp., assembly GCA_047602305.1. Classification (GTDB taxonomy): domain Bacteria; phylum Actinomycetota; class Actinomycetes; order Actinomycetales; family Actinomycetaceae; genus Ancrocorticia. Next base: position 2,544,620 of record JASGHO010000001.1, on the reverse strand, counting down.
TCCATCCTCATCAAGCCGACCGGTCACCACACTTCCCGAGCGCCCGTGTTCGGCGAGCGCAATCTTGCGGAGCCGTGCCGTGGAACGCAGGGCATAAGCCGGGAACCAAATGGACCGCAGTATCTCGCCCTCGGTCAGCGAGTTTGTGCCGTTTCCGGTGATGAGTTCGGCGACGGGCAACCACCTCCCACTCCCATCCGGGCACCAAACCTCTGCCACACCGTCGAGCCCCACGGCCAGGCTCGTCATCGCCGCCGCCGCAAACGAGCGGCAAATATTTCCGCCCACCGTGGCGGTATTCCAAATCTTGAAGGAGGCGAGCAAGGCATTAGCGGCCTGCTCAATCATCGGCAGCGCCCTCCACTCGGCGGGGGCCGCTGGGGCCATGGGAGCTGCGGCAGCACCCGGCGCTGTAGGAACATTGGCATCGCGGCCATTACCCGAGGAACCAGCGCATTCACCAAACGTATCGGGAGTACGGCCAGGTTCCTGGGCGGCGCCGTCGTCGTCACAATTCGCACGCGACCACGCAACGAGGCGAGCAATCGTACAGTTTGCCGCGACCCTCAATCCATCGGACGAGACCTCGATCGGCGCCCACTCCATCCGCGAGATGTCCACAAATCCGGTGGTGTGCGGCTGCGGTTCGCTCATCAGCCAGGTGCCGCCCGCGAGCACAACTTCGCCGGGCGCGAGCGCAAGGTCGGCGCGGGTGCGGGCGAATCGGTACGAGCCGACTGACGTGATATCCATGCGCTCCTCCTTCACTCTTCGCGCGGAATTCCGCCTCGACCGACGGCGGCCGAATGGTCGTCCGATTAAAGCACCGGGGTGTTTCGCCGGTGTTGCGGCCGATCAGCGCACCGAAACCGCGGGGCAACACGGCTCTCCTAGGGTGTGAACATGCAAGAGGTGTATCGGATTGCGGCGGACTGGATCCGCGCCGGCGTGCCGTTCGCCGCCGCACAACTCGTGGCCGTGCGCGGTAGCTCCCCGCGCGAGTTGGGCGCCACGATGATCGTCGACGGCGGCGGCCGCGTGTTCGGCAATGTCTCGGGCGGGTGCGTCGAGAGTGCGTTGGTGGTCGAATGCGAGCGCGCCATCAGCTCCGGCGAGGCCTCCACGCACCGATTCGGGATCAGCGACGACGACGTGTTCGCCATCGGTCTCACCTGCGGCGGCGTGATCGACGTGCTCGTGACGCCGATGCTGCCCGGCTCGGACGCGGCCTGTGAGATGCTGCGAGAGTTGGAGGAGCGCGAAGCGGAACGGGAATCGCCGAGGTTGATCGTTGTCGGAGCGGTGGAATACGCGGCCGCGCTCGCGCGCCTCGGTGGTGCGATGGGATATGCAACCACCGTGGTGGACCCGCGGCCGGTGTTCACAACGCCCGAGCGGTTCCCAGGTGCCGAGGTGGTGGCCGAATGGCCCGACGAATATCTCTCCGAGGCTCTCATTGATGCTCGCACGGCGATCTGCGTGCTTACCCACGATTCGCGCTTCGACGTGCCCGCGTTGCAGGTGGCCTTGGCGAGTAGCGCCGGATATGTGGGGGCGATGGGTAGCCGCCGTACCCACGAGGATCGGCTGCGACGGCTTACCGAGGCGGGTGTTTCAGCTGTGGATATTGCCCGGCTGCGCTCACCGATCGGGCTTGATCTTGGCGGGCGTACGCCAGAAGACACCGCGCTCTCGATTCTCGCGGAGATTGTGGCGGTTCGAAATGGTGCGATGGGGATGCCTCTGTCGGAGCGGTCGGGGCCGGTGCATGCTGCGGGGGTGAGTGATGTAGCTAGCGGGGTGGTGCATCTTGTACGGTGATGCTGTCCATCCAACCGACAGTCGGCCGCGCGTGTGCGGAGTGGTGCTCGCCGCCGGAGCAGGTACTCGCTTCGGCGGGCCGAAGGCTCTCGCCCGGCAACCCGACGGCACACCGTGGCTCGAACTCGCAGTTCGCAGGCTTGAGGCGGCGGGATGCTCGCCGATCCTCGTGGTTCTCGGCGCGGCGTCGGATGACGCCGCGCCGCTCGTCCCGTTGCCAGCATGCACAGTGGTGGCCACAAAGTGGTTCGAAGGACTCGGGGAAAGCCTTTGTACCGCGCTCACATGGCTTGGCGAACCTGGCGGATACGCGGGGTCTGCCACTGACGAGGTCCGGACAGATCCCATCTCCAGCTCCACCGATGACCTAGCGGAGGTACAGATCGGCACACCCACGAAAACTCTGACAAAGTCGAGAGCGCAGAACGGCATGGATCCCCAGTTTCCGACAGAAGTAAAACGGCAGGTACCAGCGAAAAACCACGCAGACGCAATGCTTGTGATCACGGTAGATACACCCGACATGCCCGCCGCCGCGTGCGCGCGGCTCATGCAAGGGGCCTCAACTTCATCGCTTGCACGAGCAGTTTACGGCGGCAAGCCGGGACATCCAGTGCTTATCGGGCGCGAGCATTGGGCGGCACTTGAGCTCAGCGCGGCCGGCGACACCGGCGCCGGCCCTTACCTTCGCCGCGCGGGCGCACTCGAGATCGAGTGCGCCGACCTCTGGCACGGGCACGACATCGATTACAAGCAGGAAACCGATAACGGATTCAACATGAACGATGGACGAGATATCGACTCTCGATGATTCATTCCTAGGTCTACTGGAGTGATCGCTGCAATCGCCGTGAGGGGTTCGATACGCATATATCTGCATAGCGAACCCCTCAGACCGGCTGTTTGCATCTAGATACTCAACATCTGGGCATCGAGCACCACCGCGAACGCCATCACCCCTGCTGCGCCTCGGAACCAGCGTTGAGCTGGAATGTCGCTCCGGCAGGGTCCGCGACCGTAGTGCATCGTCCAAAAGGCGAGTCCATTGGCCCATCTACTACACGCCCACCGAGTTCCTTCACCTTCTCCAGCGTTGGATCGGTCGCCTCAATCTCGAAGTAGACCCTCCAGAATGAGGGAACACCGGTCGGCAGGAAGGGACTCGCATCGCAGATACCCGCACACGCTTTCTCGCCAGCACCGTTGGTGACGTAGCGGAAAGCAGAGTCCGCTTCGCCGTCGTCGCCAGCATCTGAACCCATCGGAACGATATCGAAATCAAAGACGTCGCGGTAGAAGTCGACTGCCGCGTCGAAATCTGTGGTCATGAGTTCGAACCAGACCGGGGTTCCCGGAGTGCCGGTGAAGGTGTAGCCGTCGAAACCGAGTGACTCCCACAGTCCGATTGCGGCGCCGGTCGGGTCTGTGATCAGGGCGAATGAACCGGTCCCCGGCATCGCCATTGGTTGAGAGATGACGGTGGCGCCGTGCTTTTGCGCGAGTTCGAGGCGGGCGGCGATGTCGTCAACGGCCAGGAAGACGTCCCAGCGATCGACAAGCGGGCCGCCATCCGGGCCAGGTATTCCCTCGACATTCATGAATCCGGCGATGATGTTGCCATCCTTGGCGACCATCTCGTAGTGGCCAAGCTCCTCACCCTGATCGGCGAAGGACCAACCGAAGAGTCCTTGGTAAAACGCGCGGCTCGACTCGGCCTTGTTCGAGCCGAGGTCGATCCAGGTTGGGGTTCCAGTGGGCTGCGGCATGATGCGCTCCTCTCTCGGGTCAACCGGCCCGTCGCCACCCGTATTCGCTGGTCACGCCGCCGGTTGATAGTGACTCGAATCTATCGCAGGAACAGTTTCTGGAATTGTCCAATTGTGCGGTTTTCCCGACGACGACGTCCGCGCCTCACCCCCATTTCTCACCTCACCTCTCGGCCCGTTTCACCTGATCCCGCAAGCTCGCCAAAGCGGAGAGCAATGGCACCGTGTGGGGGTCCGCGGGCGCGAACCTGAGGGTGATCTCTAAACCTCTCCCTTGCGCCAACATCGCGGGGGTAATCGGTGCCGGATAACCTGCGACGAGTGGAATGAGGGGCGCCAGCTGCTCGAGGGGGTCGGCGTCGTCGGGCATAGACACCGCGAGAAGCCATGGGTTTCCGGCACATAATGGCAGGTCAATCCGGTCAGTGCCGCTCACCAACGCTCCGGCCGCAGGCAGGCCGACCGGAACGGGCCGCGGATACCAGCCGATCCACGTCTGCCGGGGCTGGCGCAAAGCCTCGCTCCCCAGCCCTACGCCGCCAAGATCCAGCCACACCACAATGCTCGGCTGGCCTCGCTCACTCACCGAGAAAGGGGAAACGGGGTGTTCGGCGACGTCGTCGGCAAGGCGGCGTAATCCCGCCGGGGCCGTCCCTACCGCGTGACGAAACCGGCGACTGAAGGTGGAGAGGGAGGTGAACCCCACCTCGGCGCACACGTCAACCACCGGTTCATCGGTTGTCAGTAGCAGGCGTTTCGCCTCGGCAAAACGTAACGCCGCACAGTATTCCATGGGAGCCAAGCCCGTGACCCCGGTAAACAACCGTGAGAAGTGAAAGCGACTGTAACCAACGTGATCGGCAAGATCTGCAACTGTCAGTTCGGAACCAAGCTGTGCGCGCATGAGGGACACGGCGTTCGCGACGAATTCAGGGGTGTGTCCCTCTGATTGCGTCTGTTCCGGCGCCATGGTCCCAATACTAAATGGTTGGGGTCGCGAGCGGGAGGCCGCAGGCCCAAATCGCATAGCTTGCGGGGTCGCCGCTTCTGTAGTTTGCGGGGCTCTCTCCTACTTTAGTTGGATTAAAAGTCCCGACTTTTGGTGGAGGTGGCCGGCGGGGGTGGTTGGCTATAGTTATGGTGTTGGTTCAAGAAGATGTTGGTCGGCGAAAGTCGAAATCTTCAGTCTTACCGGGGTGGTGCCCGAAGAGACAAGGTTGGCAGTGTGGTGTTGCCCAACCGCAAGAACAAGTCCTGCGGGACTGGAAAAGAATAGTAGGTCCTACGGGGCTGAAGAAGCCCCAGCTTAGGGACAAGCCCAAGAGGCTGAGAGATAAGCAGACAAGCCTTCCGGGGCCTGGAGGTAAAGCTTGCTAGGGCAAGAGCTTCTCCATCTTTCACTAAAATGTGACGTACCTTATATTCCGTATTTTCAGGTTCATTCACCTGGTGTTTTGCATGTTTGTCATTCAAGTGTTCATTACTTAATGGAGTGGTTACATTTAGTTTGTGCTAACTTATAGCTATCGCGAAAGCGAGACCAACACCAACATAACCAACACCAACACCACAGAGGTTTTCTCATGAACAACACCATTGCTTCCCCCGCTTTTGTTTCCGCTCCCGTCCAGGTCGTTTCTGTGAAGCGGATCGCTGATGTTGTCATTTCTCTCATCGTGTTGGTGGCGTTGGCCCTGCCCGCCGCCGTGATCGCCCTCATCCTCAAGGCTGGCGCAGGCAAGGTTGTTGACGCCCAGCTCGTTGCAGGTGCCCAGGGTGGTTTCGTCAAGTACTCCTTCCACACCGGTGGCGCTTTCGGTGCTTTCCTCGCCGTCTCCGGCCTGGCTATCATCCCCACCTTCTTCAACGTTCTTCGTGGGGACATGAACCTGGTCGAACTCGCCCCCGCCACCGACGCCAACGCTTCTGATGCCCGCGTCATCGCCAAGGCCCTGGTCGCTGCTTTCACCAAGTGATCTGAAACTTCCCTCCTCGCGTTCTTCCTCCCCACACCTTTACTTTTCCCACTCACGCAACCCCAAAGGGCCCGGTGTTTATTGGTGAACACCCCGCCCCACATATGTTGGTCAAAAGGCCCGGACTTGCAACAGCAAGCCCGGGCCTCCACCATTTCCCCGATACCCATACCCAACGAAGTGAAAGTCATCCACTCTGCCGAGGGTCGAGTAGACGTATGCCTGTCCGTTCGAAGTCTTTTGTGTTGTGAGTGACAAGGGTAAGGTCGTGGATAATAGCCGTCGCGGCGATGAGGGCATCCATCTCCGGCATAGGGTCGGGAACATGCAAACCGGCAGCTGTCCGTGCCACGGATGAGTCGATGGGGAGAGTGAACCCGGAGAACGCCGGCACGATCTCTGACTCAAGCCAGGCCCTCAGATGCTGCCCCGCAACCACATCACGACGTTCGACCCGCAGGATACCCCGCTCAATCTCCAGCAAACTGACAACGCTGATTGTCAGATCGGCGCGAACCTGACCAGCCAGCCAGGCATTGAGCTCCGGGAAGGTCTGCCGGCGAGCATCACTCAGAACGTTCGTATCGAGAAGGTACCTCACAGGTCAAGCTCACGCGCAGGCTCTAGCCTACGTTCCGGTAACGACAGCTCGATACTGGGATCCTGTCCCCGCCAGAGCCGATCCCCAAGAAGCTCTTTGCCTGCGGTGAGCCGGTCGAACTCCTCCACCGTCATCAGCACATGCGAACGGCGCCCGTGATCGGTGATCGTTACAGGCCCGGCCTCAGCGGCCCGCTTGGCCGCAGAAACATCCCGGTTAAACTCTCGGCTCGTAATGGTCGTCCCCATGAACACCTCCTTGTACCTACTAAAGGTACTACAAGATGGTGGTACAACAGTATGGTTTCACCGGTCTCCAAGGGCACCGAGTCGTAGGCACCCACCATTGAAAGCACCCCACACCCGACGACGACGTCGCGTGGTGGCCTGATTGGGAGGCTTGCGGGGGTCGCTGCTTCTGTAGTTTGCGGGGTTCTCCTACTTTAGTTGGATTAAAAGTCCCGACTTTTGGTGGAGGTGCCAGACATGGGTGGTTGGCTATAGTTATGGTGTTGGTTCAAGAAGATGTTGGTCGGCGAGAGTCGAAATCTTCAGTCTCAACGGGGTGGTGCCCGACGAGACAGGTTGGCAGTGTGGTGTTGCCAAACAACTTCAGTCCTGCGGGATTGAAAATGAAAGCAGGTCCTTCGAGACCGAGCAAGCCCCAGCTTAGGGGCAAGCCCCACGAGGGCTTAGAAATAAGCAAACACAAACAAGCCCTCCAGGGCTTTAGGTAACGATCAAGACGATCCGGTGAGCCACTCCCAGATAGACAAGACCGTGCAGGCCTCGCAAAGAATGTAAACCAGTCAAGAACATTCGGCTTCACACTCCGCCCCGACCAGGGAAAATATCGACAACACAGCCCGAAGCAAGCCCGGGCCCCAACATTTTCGCGTACTCACACAAGTATTGGTGACGTAACGGAAACTGGAGCTCGCTTCGTCGTCGTCGCCGATTCAGAACCAGCCACTCACACTTCTGACACACATTTGCGTGTCATTGCCACACCTGCCTGAGTTCTGCCCTTCATGGCGAGTGCCGTTACGGGCCAAGCAACGCCAGTGGCACAACCGCAATTCCGTCTGTACGCCTGTACGCAAATGGCCCAGTGGTTAGCACGACGGCGTCTTTGAGCCGGTCTCCAATCTGACCCTTCAGCCAGTGCAGATGTTTGACGTCATGGTCATTGACGACAGGATTGAGCTTGACCTCAAAAGCAACACAATCAAGATTGTTAGTCTCAACAATCAAATCAATTTCATGATCTCCCCTCTTGGTTCGGAGGTGACCCACCCGCGCATCCATCCCGTCTGCGTAAATACGCACTGATTGCGCCGCAAGCGATTCGAACAATGCCCCCAACCAAGTACCTGTAGTCGCAGAAACCCGGAGTCCTTCGCCGACAAGCAGCCCGGACTTTCCAACCCCGACAAGTCTTGCCGCAAGCGCCGGGTCAACTAAGAAGTGCTTCGGGGAGACAGTCAATCTTTTCAGTGGAGAGAACGACGCCGTCCACGCATCAACAGGGTCAAGGATGAACAGTCGCATGAGATGTTCCCTGTAGGTGGCCACGGTGATTCTCGACGGCTTGTCGGACTCACCAGCAGTCGCAGCGTTCAGGATCGCCGTGTAGTCCGCCGTCGTCGCAGTTGCAGCAGCATACGCATGCATCCAAGCACGCAAGGCTGCCGGCCTGCGGACTTCGATTCCATTCTCCCGCATGTCACTATCGACAATCCGATCAAGATAGCTGTCTAGCAGCCGGTTTCGACTTGCAGAGGATGCGCTACGGATACCTGGGAAACCTGACGCAAGAATTTCGTCGACATAATCCGGTAACTCTAGCGACGAGCCGCCCTGCACCTTGCTGTCCCCAGTGAAGAGATCCGCCAAAGACACCGTTGCTTGTTCAAGGTTGCGCTCCTGGAGGGACATTGGCCTCATCGTGACGCGCACAATTCGACCGGCTCCGCTATGAATACGTGTCCCTGGCGCAACACTCGCGGAGCCCGCAAGAAGGAATCGTCCACCGGCCCCGGGGTCGGCATCCACCCCTCTCCGCACTCGATCCCAGATCGCCGGCTCAAGCTGCCACTCATCCACGAAGACTGGAGGATCGAGCCGGGTAATCATGTCAGGATCAGCTGCTACAACTTCCCGCAATCGAGGATCATCCAGAGAGAGGACCGTGGAAGCCCTCCGGCTCGCGGTGGCTGTCTTTCCAACAGCTTTTGCCCCCTCAATAGCAATGGCCGGAAGCTCGGGCATCAACTCATCAAGAAGGCTATCCACAACACGTCTTTGATACTCCACCACCCCAACCTAACAGACGGACACATATTTAGTATACGTTTCGACGCACTTCTATTATACATTTCGACATATTTCTATTCGACACATGGACGCACAGGCATACTTCTATCGGTTCTATAACTCAGCCCCTCAGGAGAGTCATGTCCCGTTCGACATTCGACGACGACGTCGCGTGGTGGCCTGGTTAGGCGGGTTACGGGGCCCCACTTCTGTAGCTTGTGGGGCTCTCCTACTTTAGTTGGATTAAAAGTCCCGACTTTTGGTGGAGGTGGCCGGCGGGGGTGGTTGGCTATAGTTATGGTGTTGGTTCAAGAAGATGTTGGTCGGCGAGAGTCGAAATCTTCAGTCTCAACGGGGTGGTGCCCAAAGAGACAGGTTGGCAGTGTGGTGTTGCCAAACAACTTCAATCCCACAGGGATTGGAAAAGAAAGTAGGTCCTTCGGGGCTGAAAACAAGCCCTAGCTTAGGGGCAGCCCCACGAGGCTGGAAATAAGCAGACAAGCCCTCCAGGGCTTTAGGTAACGATCAAGACGATCTGGCGAGTGGCTCCCAGATATACGGGATCGAGCAGGCCTTGCAAAGAATGTGAACCGTTCAAGGATGCTTGGGTTCAAACACTCTGACTTGTCACTCCGCCTTGACCAGGGAATATGCCGAATAGTCGGACTGATAAGTTCTTAAAGACTCCTCATTTACCAGTGATCCTCACGAACGTTTCGCAAGATGTGACACACAACACTTTACATACCTATACTGGTATTGACCTGGCGTTTTGCATGTTTGTCACTCAAGTGTTCATTACTTAATGGAGTAGTTACATTTAGTTTGTGCTAACTTATAGCTATCGCGAAAGCGAGACCAACACCAACATAACCAACACCAACACCACAGAGGTTTTCTCATGAACAACACCATTGCTTCCCCCGTTTTTGTTTCCGCTCCCGTCCAGGTCGTTTCTGTGAAGCGGATCGCAGATGTTGTCATTTCTCTCATCGTGTTGGTGGCGTTGGCTCTGCCCGCCGCCGTGATCGCTGCGATCCTCAAGGCTGGCGCAGGCAAGGTTGTTGACGCCCAGCTCGTTGCAGGTGCCCAGGGTGGTTTCGTCAAGTACTCCTTCCACACCGGTGGCGCTTTCGGTTCCTTCCTCGCAACCTCCGGCCTGGCTATCATCCCCACCTTCTTCAACGTTGTCCGTGGCGACATGAACCTGGTCGAGCTCGCCCCCGCCACCGACGGCACCTCCGACGCTCGCGTCATCGCCAAGGCCCTGACCGCCGCTTTCACCAAGTAATCGGAAACTTCCCTCCTCGCGTTCTTCCTCCCCACACCTTTACTTTTCCCACTCACGCAACCCCAAAGATCCGGCCCTCAAGCCGTCGAACATCTAGGACCTAGTCACCACCTTCCGCCCCTGGTACCACTGCGGTACCATGACCTCATGGCTATGCAATTACGGCTTTCACCGGACGAAGACAGAATGCTAAACGAGCTGGCAGAGGAGGATGCAACCTCCAAGAACCAGCTCATTGCATCGCTAGTCCGCGAGGCTTGGGAACGTAGGCGCGCCCGGAATTACACGTTCACGCTCCTCGACCAGATCAGTGAAGATCGAAGCGAGCTACTTGATCGCTTGGCCCAATGAGCATTTGGTGGCCCCAATTCGACGACATCCAAGCATGGCTCGTCGACCGCGGGTACGCATCACGAGACTGGGGCCTCCTAGCGGCATGCATTGACAGGCCGCTTACAACATTGTTGGGTCAGGAAATGTACCCCACTATCTGGACCAAGGTGGCAGCACTGCTCGACTCGGTCGAACGGAATCACCCACTCATTGACGGCAACAAGCGGTTGGGCTTTCTCCTCGCAAGCCTGATTCTTAACAGCAACGGCATAAGTGATCGAGCAGTCAGTGATGACCAGTGGTACGAACTGATCATTGCTGTTGCTTCCGACCACCTGGAGGTCAATGTGATCGCAAATCGACTTCAGGAAATGCTTAACGCGAATTAGCCGTCACTTACCGCGCCGATCTGGCCACAGCCCCTTGGTTCGTTGAATGGGAAAAGCATCCAAGCAAATCGTTGGCGATCAAAGTACGTTTGGACCACAGCCAGATTCCTGGGCCCAGTGAAGATTGTTCTCCACCAACAGCCCACCCCACATCCGACGACGACGTCCTGTGTCGGCGAGGTTCTATAGCTCGCAGGGGTTTCTGCTTCTGTAGTTTGTGGGGTTCTCCTACTTTAGTTGGATTAAAAGTCCCGACTTTTGGTGGAGGTGCAGGACATGGGTGGTTGGCTATAGTTATGGTGTTGGTTCAAGAAGATGTTGGTCGGCGAGAGTCGGAAATCTTCAGTCTCAACGGGGTGGTGCCCGAAGAGACAGGTTGGCAGTGTGGTGTTGCCAAACAACTTCAATCCCACAGGGATTGAAAATGAAAGTAGGTCCTTCGAGACCGAGCAAGCCCCAGCTTAGGGGCAGCCCCACGAGGCTGGAAATAAGCAAACAAGCCCTCCAGGGCTTTAGGTAACGGTCAAGACGATCTGGCGAGTGGCTCCCAGATATACGGGATCGAGCAGGCCTCGCAAAGAATGTGAACCGTTCAAGGATGCTTGGGTTCAAACACTTCGACTAGACGCATAGTCTTGACCAGGGAATATGTCGACAATACAGCCCGATAGCGGCAGTGACGACTCCCCAAAACTCCTTGTGGCGGAGGGGCCCTGCGAATACTTCACCAAAATGTGATGCACAACACTTTACATACCCACACTGGTATTGACCTGGTGTTTTGCATGTTTGTCATTCAAGTGTTCATTACTTAATGGAGTGGTTACATTTAGTTTGTGCTAACTTATAGCTATCGCGAAAGCGAGACCAACACCAACATAACCAACACCAACACCACAGAGGTTTTCTCATGAACAACACCATTGCTCCCCTCGCTTCTGTCCAGATCAATGACTCGGTCGAGCTCGTCAAGTTCCCGGTTAAGCGGATCGCAGATGTTGTCATTTCTCTCATCGTGTTGGTGGCGTTGGCTCTGCCCGCCGCCGTGATCGCTGCGATCCTCAAGGCTGGCGCTGGCAAGGTTGTTGACGGCCAGCTTGTTGCAGGTGCCCAGGGTGGTTTCGTCAAGTACTCCTTCCATACCGGTGGCGCTTTCGGTGCTTTCCTCGCAACCTCCGGCCTGGCTATCATCCCCACCTTCATCAACGTTGTCCGTGGCGACATGAACCTGGTCGAGCTCGCCCCCGCCACCGACGGCACCTCCGATGCTCGCGTCATCGCCAAGGCCCTGGTCGCTGCTTTCACCAAGTAATCAGAAACTTCCCCCGCACAATCTCAAAGACTTAGGACTATGTACACCGAGTGGTGTGCTGGTTAAAGCCTGACCTTGCGGGTTTGCTTCACCCCTCACTTTCCTCTTCACACCCTCCTTTCCTCCTCACGCTCCCACTTTTCCTCTTCACGCACCCCGAACTTGTCATTGGTGTTCTACCCGTTCACTGGAACACCAACACAGGGCCTTCACGCGGCCCAATCTGACAAGTTCAACCGCCTACCAGATAACCCGGTTCCTTCCCTGGGATATCGAGGCAGGCACCCCCGGCCCGTGTACCACGCAAACACGGAACATACCGGGAACACCTGGGGGCTGTGTCTTTCCTACAACACCAGACACAGCCCCCACCACAAACACAACAACCCCACGACGGTTATAGCCACGACAGCAACCATGTCCATGGCAAAAACCCCACAACAGCACTAGTTATAAACAACGACCGCAACCACAGTCATGGCAACAGCAGCGTAGCCACGACAACAACCGTGGGGAGCAACCATGGCCCCAGCAACAACAGCAGTGATCACACCAATAGCAACAACCACAACCCTCAAGGAGACCTATCGAACCCACACCCAAGGGCCAGGCGATGTTGGTTCGCCACGCCCAATGTTGGTAAGAGGCCCGGACTTGCAACAGCAGCAAGCCCGGGCCTCCAACATTTTCTGTTACGGACGTTCCTACCATCCCATCCGCACGGTTCCTACCATCCCATCCGCATCTGAACCCTCCCTCACTCCTGCGAGGCGAGCTTTGAGGGCCACCAGATCTTTGGCCCGATGTCGTAGAACAGGGCAGGTACGAGGAGCGCTCTGACAAGGAACGTATCCAGCAGTACACCGAATGAAACGATGAAAGCCAACTGCAACAGGAACAGGATGGGAAGGACTCCGAGAGCGGCAAACGTTGCCGCCAGCACCAATCCGGCCGACGTAATAACGCCGCCCGTCAAACCAAGACCACGAAGAACTCCTTCCCGTGTTCCGTGCCGCTTGGCTTCCTCATGAACGCGGGTGGCGAGGAAGATGTTGTAGTCAATCCCCAACGCCACCAGGAACACAAATCCGTAGAGCGGCACGGCGGGATCAGCTCCCGGCAGCCCCAACAAGTGATTGAAGACGATGGCCGAGACTCCCATCGCCGTGCCGAAGGAGAGCACCGTGGTGAGAATCAGAATGACCGGGGCAAACACGGAACGGAGCAGGATCATGAGGACCAACAGGATGACCACCAGAACGATCGGAATAATCAGCATGCGGTCATGTATGGAGGCGTCCTTGGTATCGATGGCGGTGGCGGTCACCCCGCCAACTTTCACCGCGCCCGCCCCGGCATCGCTAACCCTCGCATCACCCACCCCGGCATCGCCAACCCCGGCATCGCCAACCCCCAGCGCAAACTGCGCCCGCAGCTCACGAATGGTTGTTTCGGCAGCCGCGGAGTCAGCCGAGTCGGCCAGCGTGGCCTGAAGCATAACGTTCCCGTCAACTACCGTCGGTTCCGGTACCGGAGTTCCCGGAGGGCCAGCGACCCCAATCCCCTTCTCCGTCACAGGCGCGGATCCGGCAACGCTCTCCTTGCTGAGAACCGCGACGCCGTCGACCCCGGAATGGGCGAGAAGCACATCGGTGGTCTCCTGAAGCAGGTCCTCGGGAACCAGGACATACGCGGGGCTTCCCGATCCTCCGGGGAAGTGTTCTCCGAGGGCTTCTTGCCCGTCGCGCGCTTGGGAGGTGGTGAGGACGAGGTCCGATTGCGGGACGCCGTCGGCCCGGAGCTGGGTTACTCCCGCCGCCCCGACAAACAACAGGAGGGTGGTGACAACCCAGATCTGACGGCTTCGCGTCCGGATACTCGGGGCGATCTTGGGCCACATGCCCCGAGTGGGCATGCCACTTTCCGCCGCAACCACCTCTGGTTCGAAGGCGGGTTTGCGCGGCCAGAAGACGCCACGCCCGAACACCAGAAGAATTGACGGCAGTAGCGTCAGCGCCGAGAGCATCGCGAAGATGATTCCGATGGCCGCGACCGGCCCCAAACCACTGTTGGACTTCAGGTCACTGAGGAGCAGGCAGAGCAGTCCGGCGATGACGGTTCCGCCGGACGCCACGATCGGCTCGAACGAGCGCCGCCACGCCACCTTGCTGGCAGCGAGCTTGTCCTCGTACACCCGCAGCGCCTCGCGGTAGCGGGCAACGTAGAGCAGGGAGTAGTCGGTGGCAGCGCCAATGACCAGGATGAACAGAATACCCTGGGTTTGTCCGCTGAGTAGCAGGATGCCCGCTTTCGCCAGCCACCACACAGTTAGCAGGGCTACGGTCAAGGCGAACACACTCGTGGAGAGAACCGCGATCGGAAGGAGAAGCGAACGGTAAACGACAATCAGGATGATGAACACCGCAGCCAGCGCAACGGCCAGCAGGATCCCGTCAATACCGGAAAACGCTTCGATGAGGTCGGCGGCGAATCCCGCCGGGCCGGTGACATACGTCTGCACGCCGTCCGGAGCCACCGACTTCAGATGCTCTTCAACCTGGGAGACCACCTCACCGATGTCGGCCTCGCGATCAATCGGCAGAAACGCCTCGAGCGCCCGGCCATCCTCCGAAGGAATCAAGGGCGACGCACCTTCAACACCCGGGATATCAGCAATATCTTCCATCGCTGCCTGGAGCACCTTCACCTCCCCCTTGGTCAACTTCTCGTCGCCAACTAGGACGACGACGGCCGGTATCGCATTGGTTTTGGCGAAGTCACCTAGTCTTTCCTGGACGTACGTGGCATCAGCCGACTCCGGCAGGTAGGACGTCTGATCATTCGACGAGACTTCATCGATCTTGCCGAAGTAAGGTCCTCCCACTCCCGCCAACGCAAACCAGACAATGATGACGAGCGCCGGCAGGAGCGCCCGAAGCCAGCGGTTTCGTACTGGAGTTGAGGACGACGTCGTCGTCCCTGAGGGCGTTGCTTCCCGCGAAGGAGTCGTGAGCTGGGATTTCATCATGATGCGATCCTCACAAGCCTCGGTTGTTTATTATTGGCAAATATATTCAGATCCAGCCGCTAAAGCTACAAAGCCGTGGTTGGCAAACTATATGGCCTCCACAGCGACATCCCTCGCCGTATACGGCACGGCTTGCCGCTCAGAGGCCAATTAGGAAACAGATTCCAGAACCGCCCTTCATAAACAACCGGCTGAGTGTTCGAAACGAGATTGCAGAACGATGTCCTCATGCCCCCACGAGCTGCATCAGCTCGCTGTAGTCGGTGACAACTTCATAGGTGACATCGCCCCTGTTCTTCTTGTTAAGCGAATCAAAGAACTTGCGCGCACACTCAATCTTCGCGCCCTCCACACCTTTTAACTGGAGCGTCGAAAGAGAACCCTTGGTCTCCGCCACGAAATAGACGTGCTTAACGCTGCCTTCCGTAAAGGCGATAGCCCAGTCGGGGTTATAGTCTCCAACCGGGGTAGGGATGAAGAATCCGCGCGGAAGTTTGGCATAGACGGCGACTTCCTTGCTGGTGTCCAATTCGGTGACAAAAGCGCGCTCGATCTCGGAGTCCGTCACCACGTAGTCATACACATGCTTCGTGAGCTTCGAGCCTGCTTTTGAAAAGTCCTGAGCGGTCTGGTTCTCAGTGAAGATCGCCGAATCAAATCGGTCTTCGAGCGCGTCGTAGGCGAGGTGCTCAACGATAACGGTGGCCTTCTGCTCGTTGATAAGCCGCGCAGTTTCGGTCATGAACTGCTCCGGGTTCAACCGAAACTTGCCGAACGTACCGGGATGGATACCTTTCAGGATCGCAGCTACCGTGCGGCGGGTCAGCTTCGTCTTCTCAGCGATCTCACCCAGCAGGTCATACTTCACCTGTGAGCCTGCCGTCACCGTCTCGGTCAGAGTCTCGGTGGTGGACACCTTGAACCCTGTGCCTGCGGAGAGGTCATCGGCCCCCAGCTCGTCACGTTGGCTTCCTGACTGGATGACGTACTGCATGGACGCGACGTTGAGGTGCTCGTCCACATGCCTGATCGCCTTGCGGATCAGTTCGTCTGAGTCAAACTCAACTTGGTAGACCGCCTTGTGATTGATCCGGCCCCAAAGCGCTTGAAACTCCTTGCGCGCGAAGTTTGCCTCATTAAGCGGAATCTTCTTCGGCTTACGGTCATCGGTCGGAACCGGCAGATCGAGGTAGAGCGCATTGATCAGCGGCCAGACGAAATCGATGACGGGTATAAGCAACTCCGAGGTGGGTTTGGCGAGTGTCCCAGCCTCCTTGGCCTGCTTGTAGGCTTCGGAGATGGTGTCGTCCTCGTTCACGTAGTCGTTTCTGACCAGGTACTTGTAAAGAGCAAGTGCAACGGCCTCCTCAATGACCGACTTTCCCGATGAGGTCTCGATAGTCTTGCCAAGGAAGAACTTAGGCGACGCCTTGCGTGGGCGGGCGGCGAGGGATTCGGAGATCTCCTTCTGCAGTCCATCGACGAAGTCCGTGTAGGACTCGTCGGTCACCACTGTCAACTCGTTGATATCGTGAACCGTGACGGGGTTGTCCATCCGCTCCCCGTGCTGGTCCACCGCCAGGCGCAGTCCGCGCCCGATCTCTTGGCGACGGGACACTGTGTTGTCGCTCTTCTTGAGCATCCCCATGACGAACACGTTCGGGTTGTCCCATCCTTCGCGTAGCGCAGAGTGGGAGAAGACGAAACGAACCGGTTCGGCAAACGACAGCAGTCGCTCCTTGTCTCTGAGGATCAGGTCGTAGGCGTCAGCGTCAGTGGACTGCCCCTTGTCGTCACCTCGACCGGAGACCTTGCCATCGATCTGGTGTTTGGTCTTCTTGTCGATGGAGAAGTACCCCTCGTGGACCTGCCGCACCTCATCGCGGCGAAGATAGTTCTGGTACTCCTCCGTTGCCGTGTCGATGGCAAGTTCGCCAAGTACTTCATCCCGGATCACAACGTACTCTTCCTCAAACATGCGGGCGTAGTCACCGAGGGTGTCCTCGCGAGTGTAATCGCGATACTTGGCGACCTCATCAATGAAGAACAGCGAGAGTACCTTAATTCCCTGACTGAACAGCTCACGTTCCTTGTCCACATGAGCGGACACAACTTCGCGTATTTGGATGCGGCGCTTCTGCTCCTCCGTCACGTCGCGATCTGCGAGCTGTCCAGCGGCTACTATGTCACCGTTGCTCAACTCAATCACGTCACGGTTCGCGTCAACCTCAGTGATAAACAGGCCCTTGTAGGCTTCAATCCCGTTCGACACATCATGGAGGTTGGCTCCCATATCGAGGCGCTTGACCTGACGCTTGATCCCAGTGGCGGTCTGCACCTCAATCTCCACTCGCGCGCGAGGCTTCGCTCCTTTGGAAATCTCAATTGCTTCGAGGTACAGATAGGCCGTCGATCCAGCGAGCCCCTTCACCGTGATACCACGCACCGCGATCTTCTTGACGAGCTTCTGGTTATACGCATCCAGCGCATCGAGGCGGTGCACCTTGGTGTGCTCGACCTTGTGGGTCGCTGAATAGCGCAGCAGCATCAGTGCATTAAATCGCGACAGCGCCTGCAAGGACTTGGGGGCTCCGATCTTTTGCGGTTCATCAATGATCACGATGGGCCGGTTGGCGCTGATCACATCGATCGGGCGGCGGGACTGGAAGTCGTCGAGTTCATCGTAGATACGGCGATTATCCTTACCCGTCGCGTTAAATGCCTGGATGTTGATGATCATCACCTGCACCCCGGCATCAGAGCTGAAACGCTCCAGCTCATGCAGCTGGGAGGAGTTGTAGATGAACGAACGTGGCTTGGTTCCATAGAGCTGCTGGAAGTGCTCGGCCGTCACATCGAAGGTCTTCTTCACACCCTCACGAATCGCCACCGAGGGCACGACGACGATGTATTTCGACCACCCGTACCGCTTGTGTAGCTCCATGATCGTCTTGATATAGACGTACGTCTTGCCGGTTCCCGTCTCCATCTCGATATCGAGGTTCGGAGCTCCGGGGGCCGCCTTGCTATCAACAAGATTGGCTGACAGCGGCAGGTTCCGTGATCGCTGCACAGCGTGTATGTTGTCCAGAAGTTGAGCCCCCGACAAGGCAATCTCAGCGTTACGCAAGCCCGCGTCCGGGCGCTCCTCCATCTCAAACAACGCCGGGGCGGTTACGGGGCGAACCTTGCCGGGATCGATCCGGTAAGTAATGCCGTCATGCTTGGGTTGCCCGGCGAAGGTTTCGACGACGGCGTCAACGGCGTCAGTCTGGTACTGCTGAACCTTGAACTGGAGCTTCATTGAGCATCTTTCTTTCTGCGTTCTTTCTGTATCGGGCCACCTCGGCGAACAGCGAGGATCCCAAGGAACAAGCCAAATGTCGCAGTTTCAGGAAGCCGATCGAGTCCTGTTCGTTCCTGCAAGAGTGCTCTCCTTTCTGCACTCATGCGCGTTCCCACTCCGGCTTTGCACGTGAACCACGATTCTTGATTTGCCCATTCCTTCTCATGCGCGTCAGCAAGTTGCCGATTTGCTTAGCCTTCTCGGGAACTGACAAGTCGTGCAGCAGCGGCATTAGCATCAGGTCAATGTCACGGCGCGAAGCCGAGCCGAGAGTGTCGATGAGATCGAGCACAAGCTTCGCATAGTGGGCATCAGGTTGCGGTCTTTCTCTGAGGTACTTCGGAAGGTTCCCAGTGAGCTTGGCGATGTCCTGCGAAACCCGGAGGTGAGGACGCCTCCCCTCAACCAGTCTTGCCGAGCGCAACCGAGCGACAGCTTCGTCGGTGATTGGCAGGCCCTTTTGCACCCGGTCCAGAGCCACTATGTCCTCGATGGGAAGATCCGTGCGTACCATCAGGAGCCGCGTGTACTCCGGGTCAATGACAGCACCGTAGATAGTGAGCTTCACCTCGTCCGGGTCGCTTAGGTCGTAGCTTGGCAGCGGCAAGAATCGGTGGATCTGATCTTGCGCAATGCGATAGATCCCATTCCCCATATGGTCGATCAAGTTGAGTTCCGTCATTGCTGCGACCAAGAACGGATTTCGATAGGAACGCGGAACCTGCTCGCTCAGCATGTAAGCCTCAGGTGTCCGGTCGAAAAAGTTCCCGCTGCTAATGAACTCAACTCGATCAACACGCTCCATCACAGTAATTCGGGACATCCTCCGATAGTCCTGGTGGGCAATGCAATTGTAGAGCGCCTCGAGCAGACTTCTCTGATTGTACTTACTTACCTCTCGATAGATAAGTTCATTTGGAGGGAGCAGCCGAAGTTGCACATTGCGAATCAGCTCAGACGCAGCGGTCGCAGCGGAGAGAAAGGGGATCGAAAGGTGTTCGTAAGCCTCCTCCTCCCCAACCAGTTTCCACGAAATCTCCGCGATGTGCGGGCTCAGCAGATGCGTGGAGGTGGGCTTTCCAAGCAAGAGCAGTGCTGCACGCGTCAGCGCCCCATCGCGTGTGAGGCGAGCCTTTTCGAGGAACTGCAAATCATCCCACACATCAATCTGATCGCGGAGCCGAGGATACCGTTCGATGAACCCCTGCCGAGCGCGAGCGATTGCGGCAGGATCGAGATGGCCAAGTGTTGCCTCGGGTACAACAACCGCAGTCCAGTCTTCTCCGATAGTCTGCCGCCTAATCTCATCCAACTTGTCGAGCGATAGCGGAACGAGGCTCTCGCCTGCGCGGGCTCGGTAGTCCCCCTTCCACGAGATCGGAATACCTCGCGGCGCCGCAGGCACCTCCAGCAACACCACTCGCTTACCGTCGATGACGACCTCGTAGACCTCACGAATCGTGAGGCCTTGGTCGATCGACTGATGGATGTGGTGCTTGAGAGTCTGCCGCTGCTGCACTTCGGTGAGGTGCAGTGTGCCAACGATCTGACGACTGTTCGAGACGCCGAAGACGAGCCACCCCGAGGTCAGCCCGCGCAGGTTGGCCTCGTTGCTCAGCGCCGAGACGTACTCACCAGTTTTGTCCGCCGAGAACTGCCGCGTGGCCTCCTTGAACTCCACTACCTCGTTCTCCCATCCGACCAAGAGCCGATTCAGGAGTTCAGTGAGTTCATCGTTCGTCATCGCCATGGCGTTCCTCAGATCGTTCGTACTTCGGTGGAAGGGGACACTTCTCGGAAGACCTGCTCCGCATTGATGCGCGCAGCGTCGGACTCGAAGGCATCGTCTCGGAAAATAGCACGAAGCGGTTCTCGTGCGGCGATTGCTCGGACGACCTCGGGAGTCACTGACAGGGCGAAGCAGGCGATCAGCGCATCGTCATCGACCGAGAACACCTCACGGTCATCCACTGTCCCGCGAACGATCGGCAGCGACAGCTCAAGCCCCCAGTCGAGCAGTACTTGGAAAAGAACATCCTCGCCAGACCGATCACTCTTGATGCTGGGCTCGAGCTCGACGAGTGCAAGCTGGTCTGTCTGGTCTGGCTCGCGGGTCACATCAACCATGTTGGTTGAGTCAATTCTTAGTGCTCGAAAGCCAAAATCTGTGCATGGCACAATCGCGTTCTTAGAAGGACTCTGACTCAACGAAGTGGCCGCAGCGACAATACGCTTCCGTGCGAGCTGCGCGATCGTCATACCTCCAGTAGCTGGTTCCGCAAGCTGGACGAGGATGTACCGGCGATCGCCACCGTCATGTACGTTTGCAGACATTACAGCATGAGCTGTTGTCGCTGATCCGGCGAAGAAGTCCAGGACAATGTCACTTCCACCGGAGTTTGTGAACACTGAGACAAGATACTGGATCAGGTACACCGGCTTCGGGTAGGAGAACTCTAGACCCCAACCAGACAACATCGAACTATTCTGTTTCGTCGTCCCCATATTTCGAAGAACCGACAGAACGTGTCCCTGATCCGCCGAACGTCGCTTCACCATATAGATCGCGCCCGAGTCGTGCAGTTCAAATCGTGTCTCACGTCCCTCAGAATCACCAATCGGGGTGTGTCCGTTGGAGATAAAAAGGTCAAGCAGGTTACGAGAGCTCCAGCCGCTTCGCACTTGTGCTGGTCGAGTGACCACCCCGTTTTCAACCTCGATCGGATTGAGGATGTGCGGAAATCTGTCATCACGGGCCTCAATATGTCCAGTCTCAAACGCTGCCGGGAAACCACTCGGCAATTCAACGACTGAAGGCGGATTAGCCGGACCATTCTTCGTAATTGAATTCTCGATCTGCTCACGGAAGAGCTTACTGGTCTCCTCAATATTCGGATCGATTACCGTTGGACGGCGGATAAATTCGGAGGATCTAGCGAAAGCAAGGACATATTCGTGAACACCCTTGATTTTGCTCTGCTGATCAACGTTGCCTTCATTCAGCCAGACGAACTGCGCAACGAAGTTCTGGCGCCCGAACACTTCCGCGGTGATCTCTCTTAGGTTGTCAACTTCTCTGTCATTAACCGAGATAAGCACAACACCATCAGAGGACAAAAGATTCCGAGCGAGCTTAAGGCGCGGGTAAATCATACTGAGCCAGTCGGAGTGGAAACGCCCGTTGGCGTCCGAGTTAGCGACCAGTCGCTCGCCTAACTCGTTATTCTGCCCAGAACGCTCCAGATATTCTTGGCTTGACTCAGCGAAGTCGTCGTTGTAGATGAAGTCACGGCCCGTGTTGTACGGCGGATCGATGTAGATGAGTTTGACCTTGCCGAGGTAGGACTCTTGGAGCAGCTTGAGTGCGTCAAGGTTGTCACCTTCGATGAAGAGGTTCTTCGTGGTGTCAAAGTCAACCGACTCCTCCCGTACAGGACGGAGCGTCTTGGCAATAGGCGCGTTGGCCGCGAACGCCGCGGCACGCTTGCCGGGCCAATCAAGCCGGTAGCGCTCCTGCGGCCCCTCGACGATATGGTCGGAGAGTTCTTGGCGGAGCAAGTCGAAATCGATTGCACGTTGCGGGTTGCCGTCAGCATCCAGCGTCTCGGTGACGACGGTTGGGAACAGCTCGGCGAGCTTGTCAATATTCGCCTCGGTGAGATCGGGCGATGTCATGCGCAATTTCTCCATCATGCCGCACCACCACAGGATGATGAAGATGATTGGAGTGACCGCTGTGGAGCGGTGTACTGCGCGCGCCGCCAACATTCAGATCGCCTTAACCTCGGTTGATGGCGATTTTTCGCGGAAGATCTGTTCCACGTTGATGCGCTCGGCGTCGTCCGCGAAATCCGCATCGAGGAACACAACCCGAAGCGGCTTTCGGTCCGCGATGGCCGCGGCAGCCCGAGAGAGAGAGAGAGAGAGAGAGAGAGAGAGAACCGCTCCGGTCACGTGGACGTAGACACAAGATCAATGCGCCCTCCTCAACATCGTAAAGATCGAAACCATCGATGGTCTCCTTCCGAATCGGCATGGTAAGTTCAAGCCCCCAGTCAAGCAGAACTTGGAACAGAATATCCTCGCCAGACCGATCCGGCTTGATACTGGATTCGAGTTCATCAAGTGCGAGTTGGTCGGTTGAGTCTGGTTCACGGGCGACGTCAGTCAGGTTCGTGGTATCGATTTCGACGAGGCGGTACCCGAGATCAGGGGGATTCAGTTCGCTGGAGAGTTCAGCCGCGACATTCCTGAGCCGTTCGAGGCTCATTCCGATAATAGAGTTGAATGTCGGCTCGGGCTTAGCCAATGGTTCTTGGATCTGGACGCAAATGTACCGGCGGTTTCCGCCGTCGACGGAGTTCTGTACCATTACCGCGTGAGGCGTCGTCCCACTGCCACTAAAGAAGTCAAGGACGATATCGCCGGCATCCGAACCTGTGGCGAGCTGGAGAATACGCTGGATGATCTGAGTGGGTTTGACCGAGTTAAGCACGTTCTCCGTGTGCTCAAACGGCACATACTTCAGCAGTGTCTTCTTTGCATCCTGGGTATGCCCTACCTCCGAGTAGGGCCAGAATGTCTGCGGAGTGCGTCCTCCGGAAACCTCTGATAGATAGCGCTTGAGTCGCGGGGTGCTGTCTGGACCGTTGCCCCACCAGATTCTGCCTTCAGCGGCAAGTTCTCGGAACCGAGCCTCAGAGAACCTCCAGTAGCTTCCTCTTGGAGGGCCCGGAATGACTCGTCCGCCCGGTGTTTCGATTGGATAGAGCCCAGCATCGTAGCGGTTTCTGGCCGCAAGATCTGATGACGCCCAAGGGCCGCGTGGATCGTCATCAGGATTCTTGTATCGGGCGTCCATCTCCGCCGTGCGTGGAAGTGGATTAGGCTTCCACCGTTGCTTGTCACGCGCGTAGCAGACAATGTAGTCGTGGTCCTCGGAGAACCATTGAGCAGAGTTTTTCGGAGAGAACACCTTCTGCCAGATGATCTGTGCGACGAAGTTCTGGAATCCAAAGACTTCATCGCACAGCTTCCTGAGGTTGTCGATCTCGTGGTCGTCGATGGAGATAAAGATGACGCCGTCGTCCTTGAGTAAGTTACGGGCGAGCTTGAGCCGTGGGTACATCATGCTCAACCAGTCGGAGTGGTATCGGCCATTGGCGTCGGTGTTCGCCACCAGGCGTACACCCTCGTTGTCGGCTTGGCCCGAGCGCTCCAGGAAAGAATCGGTTGATTCAGCGAAGTCGTCGTCGTAGATGAAGTCGCGCCCCGTGTTGTAGGGCGGGTCAATGTAGATAAGTTTGACCTTGCCCAGGTAGGACTCTTGGAGCAGTTTGAGAGCGTCGAGGTTGTCTCCCTCGATGAACAGGTTCTTCGTGGTGTCGAAGTCGACGGACTCCTCCCGTACAGGACGGAGCGTCTTCGCGATCGGTGCGTTGGCGGCGAACGCGGCGGCACGCTTGCCGGGCCAATCGAGCCGGTAGCGTTCCTGCGGTCCCTCCACGATGTGGTCGGACAACTCCTGGCGCAGTAGGTCGAAATCAACAGCGCGCCGCAGGTTACCGTCTGAACCCTGCGTCTCGGTGATAACACTGGGGAACAGCTCGGCGAGCTTGTCAATGTTCGCCTCGGTCAAGTCAGGCGATGTCATGCGTAGTTTCTCCACGGGTTACCTCTGCTGTTCCAGTTCGTGTTGCTTCGTCTTGAGCGTACGGCGGAGTTCGACCTTCCGGTTGAACTGCTTCTCTGCGTGAAGCTTGCTCTCTAAGGCCTTGATCTCGCGCTCAAGCTTACCCACGGCTTTGAGCCTGGCAGCGACCACTTCTATTCCTTCACCTGCCCGGACCGAGACGTTCATCAGCGGTTCCAGCAGGGCCGTGTAGAGGGATGGAAGGGTGATGGCGGTGGGCAACGGCTGCCGTTCGGTGTCAGCGGACTGCCAACTGGTGGTGAAGTACTGGCTCAGTTTCGGGGCGCCAGCGCCGAGTTGCTTGTGGGCCGCAACCATGCGAATCTCGCGACCAGCGGCGCTATCGCGGCACACTTCGAATATGAGGGGGCGAGGCACTGACTTGTCGATGGCTCGAAGCACCTGTTGGGAGACGTCCATGTCCTTAGCGTTGACCTGAACGACCGCGATATCAGGGACTTCGTCGGTGCCGGGTAGATTGACCGTCGCTGGTGATAGAACGTACATCCAGATCACACGTTCCACCTCGGAGGCAAACTTGTCCCGAAGCGCAGCATTGATGGTGCCGTATCCGTAGAGCTTCTCCTTGGGCACACGCTTCCCGAAATGAGCGGCGCTCGGCCATCGGTACAGCAAGTCAGTCACCGATACCGACCTCCTCAGCAGAGCCAACGACGGCGACGAAGGCGATGAGTTCGAAATCGTCGAGCCCAGCAATCGTTTGGGTGAGGGCGGTGGTGGGGCCCGGAGTGAATAGGCTATCGATGTCGCGTTCCTCGGTAACGTCAATCATCGAGTGAATCGCATCTGTCAGCAACTGAGAGTACGCGCTCATGTCGGCGCCGTCGCGAGTCTCTTCGTTGAACGCGCGAACAGCACTGGATACGGGTTGGCCATAAGGGCGGCATCCGGTGCGCAGCAAGTCAAGCAGATGCTTGGCCTCGGTATGGTCGGCAATCACCTGGCCCTCCTCGTCCAAGTAAACGAGGTAGTGCGGGTGGAGACGGTTGCCGCGGTTCATGTGCTCATCAGCGTTGACGTTACGTAATGCGAAGATCACACCAGGAACCAGTCCTTTGACTGGGTCGGAAGGTACGACTGCATGCAGACCCTTGGGTACCGCAGCGAGGTCACCGAACTGCTTGATGTAGCCGAGCAGGTCCATTCGGAAGTCATTGAGCCCGAGGTCAGTGATGGAGACACCAGTACGAACATCTTCCAGTTCAATGACCTCATCTTGGAGCTTTCGAAGCTGCTCCTTTCGGAATGCGGCGTCCGGGTCCTCCTGGGTGAGGACATTATCGTCAGCGGTTCCCGCGATGTCAGCGATCACCATCCGATTCTCGACGCGCTCCTTGAGGTTAATGTACTCGTCAAGCGAGATGTCCGGCCAGAAGTTCACCAGCTGGATGACCTTGTTGGTGGAGCCGATGCGATCGATGCGTCCGAAACGCTGAATGATACGCACAGGGTTCCAGTGAATGTCGTAGTTGATGAGGTAGTCACAGTCCTGGAGATTCTGACCCTCGCTGATCACGTCGGTGCCGATGAGCACGTCCAGCTCGCGAGTCTCCCCAGGCATCGTCAGATCCCGCTGCTTAGAACGCGGGGAGAACATCGACATGATCTGCTGGAAATCGAAGCCCTTGCCCAGCGTGGTATGGGCACGATTGCCGCCGGTGATAACCGCCGCGTCGAGGCCCGCTGCGACGAGAGTCGGAGCGAGTTCTCGGTAGAGGTAGTCGGCAGTATCGGCGAAGGCAGAAAACACAAGTACTTTCCGGTTGCCGGCGTTGATCGGACGTTGTGCTTTGTCTTGGATGAGCTGCGTGAGCTTGACGAGCTTAAGATCGTGCTCTGGGGTGACCTTGCGCATCTCTGCGAGCAGCCGCCCGAGAGTCTCGCGGTCGTTCCACAGGTCGCGTTGCCAGGACTCAATATCAAGGTCGTCGAGGTCGATGCGGATCTTGTCCCCGAACGAGAGTGCCTCGATATTGGCGTCGTCCTCGTCGTCGATGTCGAAGTCCTGACCCGCCATGTCTGGGACAAAATCTGCAAGGCTCCCGCCGTAGTTACTGATCTGGGACAACGTATGAGTGATGGAGTCTTGAACCTTACCGAGCGTCAGACGAAACGCCTCAACAGAACTTTCCAAACGCTTGAGTAGGTTGACCGTCATAAGCTGCTTGAGGCCCTTTTCGCGGCCCGCCTGCCCGAGGTTCGAACGGGAGCCCCCTGCAGTCACGTTATAGAGGTCTTCGTATTTTGCGCGCCTGCTTTTGAACACATACTCCAGTGGCGTGTAGACGGCAAGCGTCAGGTCCTGAAGCTGCTCAAAGATGCTATTGAAACCCGGAACATCCAGTAAATCGGTGAGCGGCTCACGCACCGAGATGGGTGTCAGGCGTTCGGGGAAAGCCCCAATCTCGGTGGTGTCGTAGAAGGCCTGTATGTGCCTGCGGGAACGCGCGATTGTGACTGAGTCGAGAAGCTCGAAGAAGTCGAAGTCGAGCATCTGGAGGATGCGATCGGTCGTGCGCAGCTCAGCGTCAAGTTTCGACCATTCGTTAAAGACGCGTTGGGCGTCCGAAAAGACCTTCTCCACGCTGGTGGAGATGTTGAGATGCTTGGCAAGGTTCTCCGATTCTCCCTCGTAGGCGAGCTGGAGCTGGTTCTTCAGGTCGTTGAACCGGTTATTCACCGGGGTCGCCGACAGCATGAGCACCTTGGTCTTCACACCTTCCTTGATGACCTGGCGCATGAGCCGCTGGTAACGCGATTCCTTTTCCTCCGCGTAATCGGCGTTACGAAAGTTGTGAGATTCGTCGATTACCACAAGGTCATAGTTGCCCCAGTTGATCCGGGAAAGGTCCAGGCCAAGGGATTCACCCTTCGGCCTTGACAGGTCAGTATGGGCGAGAACATCGTAGGCGAAGCGATCCTCACGGAAGAGGTTGGTAGTGTAGTTGGAGTTGTAATTCGTCCAGTTCGCCGCTAGCTTCTTTGGACACAACACCAGCACGGACTTGTTGCGCAGCTCGTAGTACTTGATGACCGCCAGTGCGGTAAATGTCTTGCCCAAGCCGACGGAGTCGGCGAGGATGCAGCCGTTGTAGGTCTCCAGCTTGTTGATGACACCCGTAGCAGCGTCGTGCTGGAAGTTGTACAGGCTCTTCCAAACCTTGGTGTCCTGGTAGCCGGTGCGATCGTTGGGGAGGACGTCCTCGTTGATATCGTCAAGAAAATCGGCGAACAGGTTGTACAGGATCAGGAAGTAAATACGTTCCGGAGAATTCTCCGCATATACGCTAGCGATGTGCTCATACACGGGATCCGTGACATCACGCAGCTGATTCGGGTTATTCCAAATCTGATCGAAGAGGGCAAGGAGCTGCTGAGTCTCAGCAGGCCCTTCAAACTTGGTAACCAAGTTGGAGACGGCGGGACCCCTCTCGTAGCCTAAGTCGGCTGTGGTGAATCCCTGAACAGGCATGTAGGCAGCGCGATCGTCCACTACCGCAAGCTGCTGCATCGGGCTGCCCGTCGTGTTGGATCGGAAGGTGACCTTACGCCGGACCCAGTCGGCACACTCCCTAGCAATGGCCTTCTGCGTGAGCTTGTTGCGCAGACGGATTTCGAACTCCGACCCCGCCAAAGAGGACTCAGCGTGCCCGGCAGGGATGAAGAACTGACGCCGCTCCTTTCGGACCTTGTCAGTTACATCATCTGGGACGAAAGACGGGGAGGTAAATATGAACTCTAGTTCATCGACTTTCTCCAGCTCCTTCTTCAATGCCTCGTATGCGAAGATCGAAAAGGTTGACGCGGCAATGCGAACCTTGGATTTGCGAGCAAGCACTGACTTGAGGTCATCGCCCAAGCGATCCGTGACGTTGTTGATGATGCGCAAGTGAGTCACTCACCTGCCTTGCTGGAGTCCGGTTCGGCAGCTGCTCCGCCACGTCGTACCCAGTCATCGACCTCGCTGGCCTGGAACTTCCAGAGGCGGCCGATCTTGTGGGCGGGCATACCCTTGCTGGCGATCCAGGTGTAGACAGTGTCCTTGGTGACGCCGAGGTGGGCAGCGATATCGTCTGCGGACAGCCAAGGTTCGGTCACAACACTTCTCCCTCACACAGGATGACCCGCGTACGGGCGGACTTCCCAATTCTACCAATATGGTTGCAGGTTAAAGCTGATCTTTGCGGGTTTATCTGGGTATAGCTGCGAAAATGCATCTCAAGGCTTTGGCCGGATATGACGAGTGCTACTGCCCTCAGGTCACGCGAGGCGACAGAAAGAGGCCCGGACCTTACGTAAACCGCAAGGTCCGGGCCGTTCACCAACCTGTTGGGGCGAGGACGCCGTCGTCGTCAATCTCGAAGCCGGATCAAATCAGAACCGGAGCCGGGACGCCGCCGCCAGAGCCGCCCCCAAACTACGTCAGATTCTCAGAAATCCCAATCGTCATCCGTCGTGGCCTCGGCGGTGCCGATGACGTACGACGAACCCGAACCCGAGAAGAAGTCGTGGTTCTCGTCCGCGTTCGGGGAAAGCGCGGCGAGGATGGCCGGGTTGACGGCGGTCTGATCCGGGCCGAAGAGCGACTCGTAGCCGAGGTTCATGAGGGCCTTGTTGGCGTTGTAGCGGAGGAACATCTTGACGTCCTCGGTCAGGCCCATCTCGTCGTAGAGCGACTCGGTGTAGTTCTCTTCGTTGTCGTACAGGTCCATGAGCAGCGAGTACGTGTAGTCCTGCAGCTCTTCCTGGCGCTCGGGCGAGGCCTTGGCCACGGCCAGCTGGTACTTGTAGCCGATGTAGTAGCCATGCACGGCTTCGTCGCGAATGATCAATCGAATCAAGTCAGCGGTGTTCGTCAGCTTCGCGTGCGCGGACCAGTACATCGGAGCGTAGAAGCCCGAGTAGAAGAGGAAGCTCTCCAGCATCGTGGAAGCGACCTTGCGCTTTTCCGGGTCATCGCCGCGGTAGTAGTCGAGGATGATCTTGGCCTTGGTCTGCAGGTACTCGTTCTCCTCGGACCAGCGGAACGTCTCGTCAATCTCCTCGGTGGAGATCAGCGTGGAGAAAATCGACGAGTACGACTTCGCATGCACCGACTCCATGAACGCGATGTTCGTGTACACAGCCTCCTCGTGCGGGGTGACCGCATCCGGAATCAGCGACACCGCACCCACAGTCCCCTGCACGGTATCGAGCAGGGTGAGCCCGGTGAAAACGCGCGTGGTCATCTGCTGCTCGTGCGGCTTGAGCGTGTTCCACGACTGAATGTCGTTGGACAGCGGAATTTTCTCCGGCAGCCAGAAATTACCGGTGAGCCGATCCCACACCTCGAGGTCCTTCTCGTCCGCGAGCCGGTTCCAATTGATCGCCTGGACACGGTCAACGAGCTTGAGCTTGGGTGGCGTCATGTCTCTCCTCCAGAAGTTCTCGCGCCCACTTTTCGGCGACGACGACGCCGCGAGCGCACCCCCGCACGTCGCGGGCGTATACCCGTCCATCATCTCACCTTCACGCCGAAGTCAGTAGATCGGGCACCCTGGTGTTTGCCACAAGGTGATTCGCCACAGTGCGGAGGCCCCAAGAATCGAGCTGCCCCAAGAACTTGGGTGCCACCCAAGACAGTGACAGCAGCGGGTTCAGCGGAATCCAGTTCTTGAGGTGATCCGGAACATTTCGTTGTCGTATATGGACCGCATGGCAAATATTTGCCGCACGGTCAATATACGACAATCAAATGCATTCAACCTCCGGGAGGACGGTCACCAAGCACCCAACAACCGAACCTCACATAGTCTTGAGTACATGACTGTCCCCTCCGACGAGAGTCTCGCGAACAACTTCGGGAGTAACAACCTCGCACACAATCCGATCCCTACCTCACCCATCGCGGGATCTGCTCCAATGCTTGTATCAGAGCAGCCAACGCCCGCCCCGCAGCGTTATGTCGGGCGCATCGGAGGGTTGGATATTGCGCGGGCGCTCGCCATTTTCGGCATGTATTACGCTCACGTCGCACCGGACATTTATGGCGGAGGCACCGCAGCCACGGTCCTCGACGCCATCCCTGACGGACGCTCCTCGATTCTCTTCGCGTTGCTCGCCGGAGTGTCGCTGGCGATCCTCACCGGCCGCAACGTCCCTTACACCGGGGAGGATATGCGCACGGCGCGCCTGCGTATCTTTGGTCGAGCAGCCACGCTCATCATTCTCGCCGGGCCGGTGGTACTGCTCGGGACTCCTGTCGCCATCATTCTGGCGTTCTATGCGGCGTGGTTTGTGGCCGCACTCCCCTTCGCTTCTTGGGGTCCGCGCAAGCTGTTCATTCTGGCGGGCGGAACAGCACTGCTCGGGCCTGTCACGGTGCAGCTCTTCATCTGGTTCGCCACGAACCTCAACATGTGGAGCACAGGCGACGCCAACGGGTTTATCGTGGATGTCTTCTTCACCGGCATGTACCCGGGCGCCGTGTACATGGCCTACGTTTTCGCAGGCATGGGGATCGGGCGCCTCGATATCACCGACCGCCTCACCCAACTGGTCCTGACCCTCACCGGCGCCGCGCTCATGATTGCCGGTTACGGAACAAGCTTGATTCTCGCTCGCTTTGTGGGCGCGCCGCCGGAGGCCCTTGACGGTTCGTACATCGAGGGCGCCGAGATGGAAAGCCGGTGGGCCTGGCAGGATTATCCATTTCCTCATGTTTCCGGGTGGGTGGGGATTGAGCCGCATACCAATACGATGTTTGAAGCTGTGGGTTCGGGTGGTTTCGCGATCATGGTACTCGGCGTCTGCCTTCTCATCAGCCCCCTTGCGCACAACATCCTGTCCCCTGTAGCGGCCGTCGGTTCGATGGCTCTCACGGCCTACACCTCGCATATCGTCGTTCTCGCTTTCATTCCGGATTGGGTGGGCGAGGCCGGTTGGGCGCCGGTTTTCTGGTTGGTGGGTGGAGCACTTGTGTTGTGTACGCTGCTGAAGCAGTTTGTCCGGCGCGGCCCGCTCGAATGGCTGATGTGGAAGGTCAGCGTGAAGACGGCGCAGGTCGGGTAGTCTCCCAGCCCAAAGGCCCAGATCACGCCAACAAACTCTCCGTACGCTAGGCGCATGAGTCCCTCCGACAATGTCGCCATGAACTCCGGAGCACCGCGCCGCCGGCCCACACGATCCGCCAAGCGCACCTCGGCAAAGTCCAAACGTATCGAGGCAGCTCCCGCGCTCAAGCCCCTGCAAAAGGCAGGCTTGATTATCGGTGCCATCGCCTTCCTTATCCCGTTTTTTGTGGATATCCCCAATCTTGAAGCACCTGGCGAGCGCATGCTCTCCATCTTCCTATTGGCGATTGTTTTCTGGATTACCGAGGCCGTCCCGCTCACCGCCACCGCGGTGCTTGTCATTCTTCTAGAGGTTCTTCTGGTTGCTAAGGGGGCACTATTTGACCCCACAACGGCGAGCCCCGAGCTTGCCGAAGCGGCCCTTCCCGCAGCTTCCTACTTCGCTGCCCTCGCGAACCCCGTCATCATCCTGTTCCTTGGCGGCTTCATGATCGCCGACGGCGCCGAGAAGTACGGCCTGGATAAGAACATTGCGGCCGTGATGCTCAAGCCGTTCTCCGGTTCGGCCCGCTCCACAGTGCTCGGACTCATGCTCATCACCGGTATCCTTTCGGCGTTCATGTCCAACACCGCTACCACCGCCACCATGTTCGCGGTGGTTATCCCTATTCTCTCCTCGATCAAGAACGTCAAGGCACGCTCTGGCGTGGCGCTCGCGATCCCTCTCGCGGCAAACGTGGGTGGCATCGCAACCCCGGTGGGAACCCCGCCCAACGCCATCGCGGTGGGCGCGCTCGAAAGCAACGGCATCCACGTTTCCTTCATCGACTGGATGATCATGGCTACGCCGTTCGCCGCGATCATCCTCATCGCCTCCTGGCTCCTGCTCTGCGCGCTCTTCATCCCGCGCAGCGAGCGTATTGAACTCACGATGGACACCAATTGGAATGTGAGCGGCAAGGCCAAGATTTTCTATGTGGTGGCCGCCCTGACGATCCTGCTCTGGATGACGGAACCTCTCCACGGCGTTTCCTCAAATACCGTCGGTTTCATCCCGGTGGCCGTGTTGCTCTGCCTGCGCGTCATGGATGGCAGCGACATCAAGAATATGGACTGGCCGGTGCTGTGGCTGGTTTCCGGTGGCATTGCCCTGGGAACCGGCATCGGCGCCACCGGGCTGGATGCTTGGCTTGTGGGCTCCATCGGTTGGCAAGCGCTCGGCGCGGTGGGCGTCACGTTGGTGCTCTGCCTCGTGGGTCTCGGCTTCGCGAACGTCATGTCGCACTCGGCGGCGGCTAACCTGCTCGTCCCGGTCTCGATCTCGCTAGCCCTCTCCCTCGACGGTATCAACACCGCAATCATCGCCATCGCCGTGGCCATTGCCTGCTCACTCGGCATGTCGCTGCCCATCTCCACTCCACCGAATGCCATCGCCTACTCGACGGGAACCTGTTCGGTGAAGGACATGGCGATCCTCGGCATGATCGTCGGTATCGTCTCCACACTGCTCCTCGCGCTGGTCATGCCACCGCTGTGGGAGCTCATGGGGCTGGTCTGATGTCACAACCACCACCCATGAACGCGAGTACGCGGGACTTGCCGCTTGGCGTCGTCGTCGGCACGGATAAATACGCAAAGACTGTCGCCACTCTTCTGCGTAGCTGCATGTCCGGCGAGTGTGACGTCACCGTGTGTTCTTCGGTCGACGACGCCGTCGCGGCCACAGAAGGTTCTCCGGTAGCGTTTCTCGTGATCACCGTTGGAGTCGGTACACCAACTGGGGATGAACTACTACGGCCAATCACCGAGCTCTCCTCATTCCGAAATGCTCGCTTCATACTGCTGTCCACGATGCAGGAAATGGGTGGCGTGGAGTGGCTTATTGGCGCTGCCCGGCTTGACTGGATCGGGTATGCTCCCGAACTTCAGGCCGAGGCATTTGTGGAGAACATGCGGGCGCAACTGACCCGCTATCGCGAGCGCACCTCGCCCGATATTCGGCAGTTGGCGAGCTATTCAGTCTTGGATTCGCCGTTGACTGACGAAGAGATCATGGAGAAGATCCTGCGGCGCATCGAGCGCCTACTGGGACGCCAGCCGCGGCTGCGAATCCCTGAAGGAACTCAGCTCACCATCAAGGGCGAGTGGGTGGAAGAAGTCACCATCATTTTGCGTGGATCTGTAGCCCTTGTTCATGAGGGGGAGCATGGTGAGATCATCATGCACGAGGAGTCGACCGGGCGCATCATCGGATTGTTGGCCGTGAGTGAGGGGCGGCGCGCCCTCCTCCGCGCAGTAGCCACAAGCGAGGTGATTGGGGTGCGCCTCACCGTGGAGCAGCTCAATTCGGCCATCCACAGCAATCCGGAAATCTCGCTTCTGGTGGCAACACTGTTCATTCGTTTCCTTGATCGACGCCTGCGCCGGGCGGAGTCGCTTCACATCAAGAATGTCGAGCTGTCAAACCAGTTGGCGAAGAAACGGACTAGGCTGGCCAAGGAACGTGCGCAGCTCGCCACTGCCCTCGCCAACCTGGAGGATGCCCGAACCGAGCTCATGGCCCAGGAGCGCCTCGCTTCGCTCGGCGCTCTCGCCGCGGGCATGGCTCACGAACTGAACAACCCGATGGCCGCCATCCAGCGCATCAGCGAATACCTTGGCGAAGATGTCACTGAGCTGTTGGGCAGCGCGCCGGATCGCAAATGGAGTGCCGCCGCGCTCACAGCGCTTGACTCTGGTCTCACGTCACAGGCGCTTTCAACCCGCGCGGAACGCCAGCTGCGCCGCGAACTGACCAACATCACAAAGGATCCGGCGGTTGCCCAGCGGCTCGTGCTCGCCGGAATCCATAGCCCCGAGTTGGCTAAACGGCTGGGGCGGCGGGGCGGAATCTCGCTGGAGGGAGCGGAGAAGGCGGCATCGATTGGCACACAGCTGCGTAATCTCAGCTCCGCCTCGGTCCGTATCGCCGATTTGGTTTCGTCGCTGCGCTCCTACGCGCGGCCGGACGGTGACCCGGTGACGGATGTCGATCTCCACCAAAATCTTGACGACGCCGTCCGCCTTCTCTCCCACAAACTCCACGGCATTACTGTGACGCGCAACTATGCGGATCTGCCCCCGATCGAGTGCCATCCCGGCCAGCTCGCCCAGGTGTGGACGAACCTTCTGACCAACGCCGCGGAGGCAATCACCGAGGAGGCTGAGAAGCGGGCGAGTGAGAGCGGAGAAGCCGGCGGAGAAGCCGTCCGGTCGTCATCACTATCTGGAGGCGACGCCGCCGTCGGCACAATCGAAATCCGCACCAGCCAGCCGTTCCCGGAATGGCTCCGCATCGAGATCATCGACGACGGCCCCGGCATCCCCGCGGATATCCTGCCGCGCATCTTCGAGCCGCGTTTCACCACGAAGTCCGGCCAGGTGCGCTTCGGGATGGGTATCGGGATGGGCGTGGCCCGCTCGATCGTCGGGAAACATCACGGCACCATGCGCATTGAATCCGGCCCATCGGGCACAACCGTCACTGTCGACCTGCCCGTCCGGGCAACCCAGGAGGAAGAATGAAGCTCGCAATTTTGATTCTCGAGGACGAGCCCGAGGTCCGCGACGCCGTCGAACGCGACCTCGTCGGGCTCCTGCCCACCGTGCGCATCGAACCGGCCGAGGATGTGGAGGACGCTCGCGACGTTATCGCCGAAATTTTGGACGACGGCGACCTGCTTGCCCTCGCTCTGTGCGACCACCGGCTCCCGGGTACTACCGGCGTGGATTTCCTCATTGAGTTGGCACAAAACGAGGACACCGTGGACACTCGGAAGGTGCTGGTGACCGGCCAGGCGGATCTCGCGGACACGGTCCGGGCGGTCAACGATGCCGATCTCGACCATTACATCGCCAAGCCGTGGGGCCGCGATGAACTGCTCGACGTTGTCACCGAGCAGCTGACGGACTACGTCGAGTTCACCTCGATCAACCCGATTCCGCATATGCGTGCACTTGATCAGGTGCGCGCGGTGGAGCTCATCCGCGACTACCGCCCGGACTGAGCCTGAATCTCAGCTGGGGCCGGAGCCCCGGCACCAAACCGGAGAGGTAACAGATCTTCGGACAGGTAACGGATCCAGCACCCCTGAAATGGGTGGACTATTCACGGATCCGTTACCTCTGTGGCACAGAAGCGGGATCCGTTACCTCTCCGGCAAAGAGGAAGACGCGAAGCAGCCCGGTGAAAGTTCACCGGGCTGCTTCATTACCCCGACCATCCGGGGATTTCAGTGTTCTATCGTCAGCAGGTCAGGAGAGACCCTCAGGAGAGATCCTCGCCGTTGGAGTCAATGACCTTGCGGTACCAGCCAAAGCTCTTCTTCTTGATGCGAGCAAGATCGAGCTCTGATTCGTTGTTGCGGTTGATGTAGACGAAGCCGTAGCGCTTGAGGAAGCCCTCGTGGGTGGAAATGAGATCGAGTGCTGACCACGGATGGTATCCGATGACCGGCATGCCCGACTCGATGGCCACCTTGAGCTGCGCGATGTGCTCGCGCAGGTAGTCAATGCGGTAGTCGTCATTCACTTCGCCGTCGACCAATTCGTCGCGCTCGCCCAACCCGTTCTCGGTAACGATCATGGGCAGCCGGTAGCGGCTGTAGATCTCATTGATCGTGGTGCGGAAGCCGATCGGATCGATGGGCCAACCCGAGAACTGGGTGTGCGCCAGGTTCGGATTCTTCACTGGTTCGCCGGGGCCGTGGATGTTTCCATCGGCATCCACCAGCGTCTTGCCCTCGACGTAGCCCACGGTATCGGTGTTGTAGTAATTGAAGGCGATGAAATCGGGCTTGCCGCTGCGCATGATCTCGCGATCCTCGTCAGTGACCTCGAAGGCGTAGCCGGCATGCTTGATGTAGTCCAACGCCACCGGATTGTACTCGCCGAACACCGCGGCATCCAGGTAGAGCCAGTTGCGCACCGCGGCGGCATACTGGGCCGCAAGGACGTCCTTGGGGTCCGACGACGCCGGATTGACGTAACTGATGTTCGGGGCCGGGCCAATCTTGCACTCGGGCCGAACCTCATGGCACACCGCCATGGCCTTGCTTTGCGCAACGAACATGTGGTGATTGACCTGGTAGAGCGGGTAGCCCTCCAGTTTCCCACCGGCAGCGTCAAGCACATGCTCGGGCACCAGCGTCATGATGTTCTGCTCGTTGATCGTCTGCCAGTAGGTCACCCGATCGCCGAACTCCTCGAAGCACACCTTCGAGAAGCGGACGAAAGCATCGATCGTGGCGCGGTTGGCCCACCCGCCGCGCTCCGCGAGCGCGGCGGGCAGATCGAAGTGGTAGACCGTGACGATGGGCTCGATCTTGTGCTTGATGAGCTCGTTGATGAGGTTGTTGTAGAACTCAATGCCAGCCGGGTTCACGTCGCCGTCGCCATCGGGGACGATGCGCGTCCAGGCGATCGAGAACCGGTAGGACGTCAGCCCCAGCTCAGCGAAGAGCGCGACGTCCTCCTTGTAACGGTCATAGTGGCCTGAGCACACTGTGAAATCCGGCAGACCTGCGGGCACTGTTTTGATGTCCTGGACGCTGGGGCCCTTGCCATCGCGATCTGATGCGCCCTCAATCTGGTAGGCGCTGGACGAAGCACCCCAGAAAAAGTCAGCAGGAAAACTCATCTCATACTCCTAAGCGTTTGCTTCTGCTGCTCGTGCAGCCTCTTCATCGGCGTACGCTACCAGATCGGCCTTGCGGGCGAACATGAAGTAGATGGCAATTGACAGGGCGAGGATGAGCGCTTGGAACAGGGCATGCTTCCAGCCACCCACGATGAGGCCTGCAATGATCGGCGGGGTGGTCCACGGAGCAATCACACCGGTGAAGAGCGGCAGAATGCCGGCGGACATCGCCAGGTAGGTGAGCGTTCCCGTGACCATCGGGGTCAGGAAGAACGGCACCAGGAGGAGTGGGTTCATGACGATCGGGGTACCGAAGACGATCGGCTCGTTGATGTTGAACAGAGCCGGGGCGCCACCGAGGCGGCCAAGAGCCTTGAACTGGGCGGACTTCGCGAAGAAGATCATGTAGACCACGAGGCCGATGGTGACACCGGCGCCGGTCATGGCGATGTAGTTGTCGATGAACTGCTGGGTGACGATGTGGCCACCGTTGGCAACGGTCAGGGCCTCGCCCTTGTCGAGGATCGCCTGGTTGGCCTGTGCATTCGACAGGGTAATCGGGGTCATGATGCCGGACACGATGGAGGTGCCGTGCACGCCGAAGAACCACAGGAAGGGTCCAAGGAAGGTGATGATGAGAACGCCAGCCAAGCTGTCAGAAACGCCCATCAACGGGGTCTGGACCGCGCTGTAGATTGCCTCAACCATGGACGTATCGAAGACCTTGAAGATACCGAACACGACGGCGATCATCGAGAGAATGGCGGAACCGGGGATCAAGGAGGTGAAGGCCGTTGCCACGTTCGGCGGCACGCCCGGAGGCATCTTGATGGTGATGTCCTTCTTGAGGAACCAGCAGTAGACGATGGAGACGAAGTAGGCCACGAGGATGCCTGCCAGCATGCTCTTCGAGCCGGCCCAGTCGAGCGGGATAACGCCACCGATGGGCTCATCCACACCTTCGGGCTGGATGTGCAGCGGCAGCAGCATCACCATCGAGCAGAAAGCCCAGATGGACGGCGGCAGGGCGTCGTAGCCCTCGTTACGCACCCAGCTGTAGGTGATGCCGATACAGGCAACCACACCCAGCAGGTTGAAGGTTGCCGTGAAGATCTGCATGAAGACGTCGTAGATGCCCGTTTCCTGCTGCCACGCCACGAAGGACTCGATCGGGAAGTTGGCGATCAGCAGGAAGATGGAGCCGACGATGGTCAACGGCATTACAAACATCATGCCGTTCTTGAGTGCCGTGATCGGCTTGGTATTGACGAATTTGAGGATCGGAGGAAGTACCTTCTCGTTGATCACATCTCCAATTGATGCCATCGTCTGGTCTCCTTTTACTACTCGTGGGTGGTACGCACGACCGATGGACGAGCATTCATTGCTCGTATCCATCAGCATGCTGGTGGGTGGCCGTAACCGACATTGGTTTCCAGTCTTGCGTTAGTGTCGCCCAGAATGCACCCGCAACGAAAGCCGTTTTGCTTCCTCCATGGCGGAAGAACAAAGGAGTAGGCAAGTTCCCCCAACCTGGGCCATACTGGCGTTGATAAGGTTACGGCAGCGATTGGCAACGTCAATGATGACGATCGGATGCCCTGAATAATGTCACACGGAACTAGGAGGTTCGATGGCTACCAATCCCATGGACGAAGGTTACGAAGTAGCGTTCAAGCTCATCGCATCGTCAGGAAACGCAAAGTCGCAGGCCATGATGGCAATTGCTGAGGCTCGCGAAGGAAACTACGAGGAAGCACAGAAGCTTCTCGTGGCGGCAGATGAGGATCTTCATTCGGCTCACCGCTCCCAGACGAAGCTGCTGACCCAGGAAGCACGCGGAAACAAGATCGATGTCAACATCATCCTCGTGCATGCCCAGGATCATCTCACCGGTGCCATGCTCGTTCGTGATCTCGCCGAAGAGTTCATTGCCCTCTATTCCCGGCTAGACTCGAAGAACTAGAGGTTGCGCCAGTAGGCCATAACTAGGACATACCCTATTGGCGGGATTTCTTAGTTGACGCTGTCACGTCGCATCCTCCAGACTCACAATGTGGCATCGTTGCCGCAACATATTTACCGAAAGATACGGAGATACCAATGAAGGTTCTACTCGTCTGCGCCGCAGGCATGTCCACCAGCCTGCTCGTCAGCAACATGCAGAAGTTCGCCGAGGAAGGCGATTTCGTCAAGGCCGAGCCCATCGGCGAGCTTGAGGCTGTCATCGACAACTACGATGTCATCCTCCTTGGCCCCCAGATCCGCTTCAAGGAGAAGGAAGTCAAGAAGCTGGCCGATCCCAAGGGCATTCCCAGCGGTGTCATCGACATGCGCGCCTACGGCATGATGGATGGCAAGACCGCCATGGATCAGGCCCGGAAGCTCCTCGCCAAGTGATTCATGAGCCCTGACAAGCGCCGCGCCTTGGTCGAGGCGCTCAAAGGGGCTTCGCAGCCGGTTTCCGGCAAGCAGCTTGCAGAGCATCTGCATGTGTCGACGAGGACAATTCGAACCTACGTCGCTGAACTCAATGCTCGCGGATCGATAGTTGTATCAACCCATCGCGGTTATTCACTCGATCCGCGAGCGTGGGCAGCGCTTGCAGGTAGCGATGACGCAAAGTCTCCTGCGATGACACCCGATGAGCGCCTACGATATCTGTGCCGATATCTCGCATCATCCAATGAACCGGTCAGTTTGTATGACTTGGCTGACCAGCTCTACGTCAGTGATTCAACACTCGAGACTGATCTCGGTCGTGTCCGAGAAGTCATGCGGGAGAACGATCTCCAGCTCAGTAAGCATCGCGATCTCATTCACGTCAAGGGATCGGAGCGGTCACGGCGCCGCTTGGTTCGCCAAATGGTGAGTCAGGATGGCCAGACAATCCTCCCCACTTGGCATGAGTTCAGCCGAGAGTACGCCCACCTGGATCTTGAACGGCTTCGGTCCTCGATCAACGGTGTCATCGCCCTTTCCGATCTGGAACTCAACGAGTACGCCCTCACTGACCTGCTGCTACACACCGCCGTCACCATCGAACGGCTTCAGGGCGGACACGAATTACCGACCTCCAGCTGGCAATTGGCGCACAAGGACAAGGCCATTGCTGACGTCTGCCGCGCTTTGGCCGACGTGATCCAGGACCAGTTCGGCATCTCTCTTCCGTCCTCGGAATTGGACGCGTTGTATGGGGTACTTGCGGTGCGCGCGATCCGCGCTACCCACGAGGGAGAACCCCAATCCGTCGTCGACCCCACTTTGCAGGGGATCGTCAGCGAGCTTCTCGACGACGTCGCCGAGAAGTATTTTCTTGGACCTCCGGACCCGGCGGTCCTCCTCAAGCTCACCCTGCACGTCCAGAACTTGATCGTGCGTGCGCGATCGGGCTTGGCTTTGCGCAACCCGCTGGGCACAAGTTTCAAGAACAGCCACCCTTTCCTACACGACCTGGCGCTCGACTACGCTCAGCGCATCGAGGAACGTTTCGACATCACGGTGGCGGAAGCCGAACTCGCCTACCTCGCCCTCCACATGGGCATGTCCTACCTGCGTTACCTCGAAGAACTCAACCTCCTGACAGTGACGCTGGCCATCCCCACCTATCACAACATGACGGACAAGATTGTCGAGGACCTCAAGCGGGCACTTCGTGGGCGGGCAATCATTGAACGCGTTGAGACAACACTGAATGTGGATTTCGGGACCATCACCAGCGATTTGATCGTCTCCTGTATCGAACCGGAGAACGTTCCCAGCGCACCTTTCGTACACATCAGTCCGCTACTCACCGTCGACGACGTCGCCGCCATCAACGAAGCGGTGGACACCGAGTTGGCCCGCAGCCGTCGTCGTATTATCCGAACATCCCTCATCGGGTTGATTGATCCCGCCCTCTTCATCCACGTCACCCATCCCGTCTCGAAGGAAGAGGCGCTCACCCTCATGAGTGAACGACTTCGCGAGCAGGGGTATGTGGGCAAGAACTTCCTGGAGGACGTGCTGGATCGCGAGAACCGGTCAAGTACCTCGTTTGGAGGAAACTTCGCGATTCCCCATTCGATGCGTATGGATGCAACGACGACGGCGATCTCGGTCCTGGTCTCCGAGAAGGGCATCCCCTGGGGTGCGTCCAATGTGCGACTGGTGATGCTCTTCGCGCTTTCAGCCGACGGCCGGCAGATTTTCCGGGACAGCCTCGATCAAATCATCCGTCTGCTGGCAGAGACGGGCAACGTCGGCACCCTACTGGATAATGCAGACGACGCCGAGGCTTTCCTCGCCGCCTTCAACAGCCTTCTCGA
The DNA here is from genome assembly GCA_047602305.1 of Ancrocorticia sp. GTDB lineage: Bacteria > Actinomycetota > Actinomycetes > Actinomycetales > Actinomycetaceae > Ancrocorticia. The sequence continues at coordinate 2,503,693 of JASGHO010000001.1, read as the reverse complement.
CCGCTGACCTACGCTGGCTTGAACTCTACGCCCAGGTTCGGAGTCTCGAGCGAGGCTCCGAACCTGAAGGGCCCAGTCACGATAGCTCACTCCAGGTGCCCGAAGTTGGCGTCACGACCAAAGAGGCGATCCAGTTCGCGGCGTTCCTTCTTTGTGGGGCGGCCCGTGCCGCGGTCGCGCTGCATGACGGGGAGGTACATCTTGGGACGTTCCGGGGTGAGGTCCTCGTAGCAGGCCTGCGCCTGGGCGGCTCCCACGCGCTTCTTGATGAGCCCTTTCACCACGAGAATGCGGTCAAATCCCTGGAAGCGGTAGCGTACTTCGTCCCCGATCTTCACCGGACTAGCAGGCTTGACGGGCTCACCGTTGATACGCACATGCCCGGCTTTGCATTCGGAGGTCGCCAAGGAACGCGTCTTGCACTGCCTGACGCTCCACAACCACACATCCACGCGCACCGAATCCATGGGTTCAGTCTACTTCTGCTTGTAGATTGCCACCGTGCCCCGCGATGGGTCAGAAAAGACAAGATGTTCGTCCTGCCAGGTAAAGGTATGGGCGAAGATCTGCTGCCCCTGCACATCCGATCCCGCAAACAGCTCCGCGACTCGAGCACTCGGCAACGACGAAAGGATCGCGCCATCCTCCCCCACCACAATCGAGGAGAAGATTCGCGTGGGGGCGCTTTCTCCCGGGCTTGGATTGGCCGCTGACACATGAACAATGGCGATCTTTTGGGAAAGATCAACGGACTCCACCCGCTGCTCGCCGAGCTTCACGGTACGGTCCCCGGGAAGTGACAGGGCCTTGTCCGCGAGTGCAAGCAGAACTGCGTCCTCGTCAGCCACCGTGGCATAGAGCCGCTCCAGGCCCGCGGGGAACTCACCGCGCGAGGTGGGTTGCGCTGGCTTCGCACCCACGGTGCCGGTGATACCGGCGACGACGAACTGGGCCGACGGCGTACCGGGCGTCGCCGCCGCTGTTTTGGCCGGTGTGGGGTGCCCCGGGCCGGGTTCAATGCCGGGCTCGGGTATCTGTGTGACCGGCGGCTGGGAGATGAGGAACAGATCCGCGAAATCTTCCACAGACACCTCGTCCGAGGCGGCGGCGAGTAGAGAGACCGCCGTCGTGGTATGCCTCCATGATTCCCGCAAACGATCATCAATCCCGATAATCGTCGCCGGATCCTGCGAGGACGTACAGACCACTCCATCCGCAACAGAGATGCACGGAGTAGTCACATCCACTTCAGTTGCAAGGTTGCTCGATGCATCGTAGAGAACCGGGGTCTCACCCGGGAAGCCAACGAGCGCGTGACTTCCATCCATCCATGTCTCGAGGGAGGGACTCGCGGAAGCAGCGGGCGGGGTAACTCTGAGATTCTTGTCCACGACGGGCACCCCGGACTCATCAAACCCCGTCATGTGTACTGAACGTGTGCCGTCCCAGGTAAGGAAGTAGGCGTCGCCGTCGTCATTTCCCACGTACGAGAAAGTGCCCGCGGCTCCGACATCCACAGCCCGGAAACCGCCAGAATCCAAGGAAAGTAACCACGCTGCCTCGGTAGTCCAGACGCCGCCCTCGTAGCTCCTCGTCTCGCATACCGCCACGTCGCCGTCGTGACAGCTAAGGATCCCGCTACCCTCGTGACTCCATTCCGGGGCGCCGCTGGAGATGCGATATCCGGTGATCTCGTAGCTCTGTGCGGACAGATCATTGGTGTAGATGGCAACATGATCGTCGCTCGCAAGGACGCCGTCGAAGGCTGGGATTACGGAGGTGACAGGAGCTTCGGGGGGTGCGGGAGTTGTAGCGGCCGGAGTATTCGGCGATAGGTGAGGCGGCGCCGCCGTCGGCGAATCCCCGAGAGTCGTGGAGAAGAGAAGATCGAAGCCCGGCAGTTCAGGGAGTTCTCCGGCGGGCGCGGGGGCGCCGACCGTGACGCTCGGTTCCGGGGACTCCGGCGGCACAATGATGCTCGAATCACCGGTGGGTGCAGGGGATGGATTTCCACACCCCGAAAGAACAAGTGCGGCGCAGAGAAGTGTTGCGCCGAGTGCGGCGCGGCGGGACATCGGATTCGTTCCCAGCATGGCTGACCTCCTCATACTTCTACCAAGTCTACTGACTAGGGAAGCCACAAGCCCTGCTACCCAGGGTGGAAGAACTCCCCGGATAAGTGCGGCTACCACAGCGGCGGTGTCGCCAATAGAGGCGGCAAGCCCTCTGTTGTAGCCACAACCCCGAACACGCGGAAGAACCCGGCCCACGTGGACCGGGTTCTTCCGTAATTGTCAGCCGTTCAGCGATTCAACGCTCACGCGCCAGCGGGCTCGCGCTTGCCGAGGCGCACCTTCTTGACCTCCTTGGCGGTCTCGAAGTCCGACTCCTTGAAGCCGAAGAAGTAGGTCATACCGAAGGAGATCACCAGGGCCGCGATCGAGGCGATCCAGAATCCGGTGAAGCCGCCGTCGATTCCGGCCGGGTTGACGAAGGACGGGAAGCCCACGAAGGCGCCGGTGAATCCGTACATGTTGACGTCGAAGAGGCCGGTGAGCAGGCCGCCCACCGCGCCACCGATCGAGGCCATGATGAACACGCGGCCGTACTTGAGGTTGAGGCCGTACATGGCGGGCTCGGTGATGCCACAGAAGGCGGAGATGGTGGCCGGGCCAGCCAGCGTCTTGATCTTGGGGTTCTTCACCTTGAGCCAGATGGCGAGCGCGCCGCCACCCTGCGCGATCATCGTGGCGGACACGATGGCGTTGAGCGGGGAGGAACCGTCAATGGCGATCTGCGCGGCAACCAGCGGGATGACCGCCCAGTGCAGGCCGAAGATGACGAGGCACTGGTAGAAGCCGCCGATGAGCAGGCCTGCCACCGGGTAGCTGAAGCTGAGGATCGAGTTGATGCCGTTGGCGAGACCACCGGAGATGAACATGATGACCGGGCCAAACACCACGAGGACCAGCGCGGAGACCACGAACACCTCGATGAGCGGGGCGAAGATCGAGCGCAGCACGAGCGGGATGTGCTTCTTGAGCCACGGCTCAATCTTGGCGGCCAGATAGGCAGCCACGATGATCGGGAAGATCGAGTAGGCGTAAGCGTTGCCCTGCGGCAGCGAGATCGGAATGCCGAAGAACTCACCGTTGAAGATGGTGTTCCCGATCTGGGCCACCACGTGGTAGCCCTCGGCGTCCGGGTTGGACATCGTCGCAAGCGACGGGAACACCAGCACGCCACCGATGATCGCCACGATGATCGGGTCGGATCCGAGGCGCTTGGCGGCAGTGAAGCCGATGATGATGGGGAGGAAGTAGAACATTGAGGAGGACATCGCGTCGATGATGGTGTAGGTGTTGGTGCCCGCCTGCACGATGTCGAACTGCGTGAGCAGCGCGAGAATACCCTTGAGGATTCCGGAGGCCGCCAGCAGACCAACCACCGGGATCATCGAGCCAGTGATGACACCAATGAGCGAGCTGAAGCCGAACTTCAACCAGCCCACAGCGGTGGTGGGCTTCTCCACTTCTTCGGCTTCCACGGCCTCGCCGGTGCCACCGAGCTGCTTGGTGATGGCATCGTACACGTCACCCACGGCCGGGCCGATCACCACCTGGTACTGGCCGCCAGCCTTCGCCACGTCAATGACGTCGAGATCCTTGACGAACGCATCATCCGCGAGCGACTCGTCCCTGAGGTAGAACCGCACGCGCGTGATGCAGTGGATAACGCTCTTGACGTTCTCCGCGCCGCCCACGCCCTTGATGATGTCGTAGGCGAGCAGATCGTAGCCGGACAGCCCGGCACGCTTGGCATCATCTGCCGACGACGGCGCCACCGCACCCGCGGCCGCCGCTTGGGTTGCGGCCGGAGCTGCTGCCGGTGCCGCAGCCTTCGGCTTGGCCGGACCCACCGTGGCGACGGGCGCGCCAAGCGCAGCCTCACCCTCGGTGATGGCAAAATCGCCGCCATGCTTCTTCTGGTTGGTGAAGATGACCATCGTGGTGGTGGACTTGCCGGCTGCCTCCACGGCGGCCAGATCCATGGTTCCCACCGGCGCGCCCGCCTCAACGGTGTCGCCGCGGGCGATCGTCAGGTTGAACGGGGCACCCTTGAGTTCCACGGTGTCGATGCCCATGTGCACAAGAATCTCGACCCCGGACTCGGTCTTCAGACCAAAAGCGTGGGCGGTCTTGGCCACCATGGAAATCTTTCCCGACACCGGAGCAACCACTGCCCCGCTCGTCGGGATCACACCAAATCCGTCGCCCATCGCCTTCGAGGCGAAGACCGGATCCGGTACTTGATCAATGGGTACGACCCTGCCAGCCAACGGGCTGAGGATCTCATCGTGATCTTGAGGCATCATTGCGTCCTTCTTGTGAGTGGTGGTCAAAAATCAGGCAAGTATCGCGAGCGACTGGTACGGCCGCAAGGTGACGGCAGTATCAGCGGGCGCGACGACGTCGTCGTAATTGGAAATCAGAACCGTTCCGCCAACGAACTCGGGCGGAATCTCGATCTCCGTTTGCTTTCCGTAGAAGTTGTTGAGGACGAGTAATTGCTGGTCATCGTGGGTGCGGAGGTAGGCGAAGACGTCCGGGTGGGCGAGTTCGTAAGGTGCGAACGCGCCGTCAGAGATGATCGGGAGGGCTTTGCGCAGCGCGATGAGCATGCGGTAGTAGGGCAGGATGCGGCCGCCCGCCTCCTGCGCGGCGACGTTGACCGTGGCCTGGTTGGTGGGCCGCAGCCACGGGGTTCCGGAGGTGAAACCCGCGGTGGGGGTGGCGTCCCACTGCATCGGGGTGCGCGAGTTGTCGCGTGCCTTCGAATGGACGACGGCGAACGCCTCCTCGCCCGAGAGACCGGAGGCGACGAGTTCGTGGAAGGCGTTGATGGCCTCCACGTCCTGGTAGTCCGCGATGGAGGTGTAGTCGGGATCGGTCATGCCGATCTCCTCGCCCATGTACACGTACGGGGTGCCGCGCAGCAGGTGAATCGTGGTGGCGAGCATCGTGGCGGTCTCGTTGGGGTAGTTGGCGACGTCGCCGAAGCGGTTGTTGGCGCGCGGCTGGTCGTGGTTGTTCCAGAAGAGCGCGTTCCAGCCACCGCCCGACTGCATGCCCTCGCCCCACTGCGCGAGGACACCCTTGAGAGCAGCGAAATCGAAGGGCATGCGGCTCCACTTCTTGCCATCCACGTAATCCACCTTGAGGTGGTGGAAGTTGAAGGCCATGGAGAGCGCCTCGTTCTCCGGATTCGTGTAGAGGATGCACTTCTCAATCGAGGTGGAGGACATCTCGCCCACGGTGACGATCTCCGGATCCTGGCCAAAGCTCGCCGCGGCGAGCTCGCGCAGGAAGGTGATGACGAGAGGGGCGTCGGTGTACATGGCGCGATCATCAGTGCCTTCGGGGGCGGAGGGGAGATCCTCGGGCTTGCCGATGAGATTGATGACGTCGAAGCGGAAGCCCTTCACCCCCTTGTCGCGCCAGAAGGAGACGATGTCCGCCATCTCCTGACGCACACGCGGATTATGCCAGTTGAGGTCGGCCTGGGTGATGTCGAAGAGGTGAAGGTAGTAAAGATCAGGGTTACCGGCGTGCAGACCTGCGGGATTGAGCGTGAAACCGTTGGTTTTGGCGTTGCTCTCGGAGATGCCGGTGGCTGCTGCGGCGGCAGTGAAGGGAGCCCAGGCATTGCCGCCGAACTTGGAGACCCAGTTGTTGGGGAGCTCACCGTTGGGGCCGCCGGGGGCCGATTTGGGAGTGGGTTCGGAGACGGACGAGACGGCGCCGGGGAGGCTGGAGACGGGGGCAGAATCGGAGGTGACCGGGAATTCGTCGTCGTCGGGAATGGTGGTGGACGCGGTGGGGCGGGCCGGGCGCAGGTAGTAGAAGTCCTGGTACTCCTTCTCGCCGGCGAGCGCGCGCTGGAACCATTCATGCTGGGTGGAGGTGTGGTTGAGGACCATGTCGAGCATGACGCCGATGCCATGGGCACCGAGCGCGGCGACAAGTTCCTCGAAATCCTCCATGGTGCCGAGGGCGGGGTTGATGGCGCGGTAGTCGGCGATGTCGTAGCCGTTGTCGCGCTGCGGGGAGACGAAGAAGGGGTTGAACCAGACCATCTCTACGCCGAGCGAGGCGATGTAAGGGACCTTCTCGATGATGCCGCGCAGGTCGCCCACGCCGGAGCCGGTGGAGTCGCGGAAGGAACGGGGATAGATCTGGTAGATCGTCTTGTTCTGGAAACTCATCGCACGTCCTTGTTGCTTGGTGGTTCTCGGTTGCTCGGTGGTTCTCTTGCTCAGTGGTTCTCGTGGTTCGGGGGTGGGTGAACCGTCGGCTCTGACTGCGAGATTGACGAGGCGCCGCGTTCCGTCGAGGTTTCAGGAAACGGAGGCGTCCCGTGAACCCAAAGTAGAGGATGTGACGCGGGATACGGAAGGCTTTTGCGTTGTTGTTGCGTGGATTCCGGGTTTGTTGCGTAGGTGTGGGGTTTGTTGCGCGGGTGCAGCCAGTGAACCGGTGGCACGAGGTGCTTGTTGCGTAGAGACGGCGGTTGTTGCGTAGGCGCGAGGTGGGGTGCAGGGCAGGGTTTCGCGGAGGTGCGATACTTTATGGCGGTGAGAGCGTTCTATCTGCCATATATGGCGCTCAGCTCGCTCTCACCGCCACAGAGTTTGTCGAACGTAACCGCGCAGGTAATCAGCGCTGACGAAAGGGAATCATGAGGACACTGACTTTGCCATTGGGGCCATTTGACTCGGCAAACTCTGAGATGACCAGTTCCCACCCGGATTACTCAGGTTCTGCCGGTTCAGGCTCGGGTTATGTGGGTTCGGTCGATTCCCGCCCAGGTTATTCAGGTTCTGCTGATTCCCACTCGGCGCGCCCCAACTCGTCCCAGTCCGACTCCGGTTATTCAGGTTCGGTCGAATCCAACTCGGCACATCCCAACTCTGAATATCGCGCCTTCCTCGACGTATACCTGCGGGACAACACCCTCCTCGACTCGGCGCCGATGCCCGCGGTAGTCATCTGCCCGGGTGGCGGGTACGAGTTCCTCTCCGACCGCGAGTCCGAGCCGATCGCCCTCGCCTTCCTCGCACAGGGTTTCCAGGCGTTCGTTCTCAGGTCAACGACGATGTCCGATGGCGTCGAAGGAAACTTCCTGGACGCCGCTGTTGCGCAGGTAGCGGACGCATTTGCGCTGATCACCCAGCATGCCGACGAATGGAACGTGGACCCCAACAGCATCTTCATCCAGGGATGCTCCGCCGGTGGGCACTTGGCGGCGTCCTACTCGACGCGGTGGCATGAGCTGACGAGCCGGGCGGAGGCAGCACCAGCCGCCAAGCCCCGCGGCACGATTCTCTGCTACCCGGTCATCTCCTTCCAGCACGGATGGCCCGCAGATCTCTCGCATTTCGGGTTCCCGATCGAGGACGCGCAAGACTACGACACATCGCAGCGGGTCAGCGGCAACACGCCGGACACCTTCATCTGGCACACCGCGGACGACGAACTGGTTCCCGTCGCCAACAGCCTGGCCTTCTGCCAGAAGCTCGCCGAGCACAAGGTCCCCTTCGAGTACCACGTCTACGAGTCCGGCAAGCACGGCCTGTCCCTGGCAACGCGCGCCACCGCCAAAACACTCTCCAGCGACTACATCGTTCCCAATGTGGCCGCGTGGTTCCCAGCGTGCATCAGCTGGATCAACCGCCGCCTCGCTGCCCAATGACAAGCTGACATCCAGCAACAATCTCGAATAACCGAGGGAAAATGAAACAGCCGAGCCAAATTCCGGCGATTTTTCCCTCGGCTATCTTGTTAAGGCTCGGTTATTCACGTGAACGACGACGGCAACTTATCTCCAAGCGTCACGCTGCGCGTCAAGAAGGATCAGCGGCTGGCGCGGCGCGTTGTCTCGCGGATGATGAGACGGGTGGGCAAAGTGATGGTCTGTGAAGCCGCCTCGTCGTCAACAGCGCTGACAGCTGCGGCTCCTCCAACCGCAAGTGTCGTATCCCGATCCGCGACAGCTTGCTCATCGTCGCCGCTCACGGGATTGCCTGACTCCAGAATCCTCAACGCGAGCTTCGCAGCCTCGCGCCCCTGCTCCCGCGCGGGTTGCCCAATGCTGGTCAGCCCAAGGAATCCTGCGATGGGATGGTCGTCCACACCGATGATTGAGATGTCGTCCGGGATGCTCACGCCCGCCTGACGGAAGACGTTCATCATGTCTGCGGCAATCTCATCCGAGGAGCAGATGACACCCTGCGGCAGATTCTCCCCCGCGAGCAGTGCCTCAGCAGCAGCGCGGCCCGGGCTGGGAGTAAACGGAACCTTGACGTGCCAGACAGATAGACCGGCCTTGGTCATCGCCTCTTCGTAGCCGAGACCACGCCGATGAGTGGCCACCCCGGACGTCCCCTCATGATCGAGGAACCCCACATATGCGATGGAGGTGAGCCCAAGATTACGCAAGTAATTGGTGGCTTTCTGGCCGACGGCGACGTCGTCGATCCCCACGCTAGGTATCCCCGGAACGACGGTCCCGGCGATAACCGCGGGCACGGGCAGATGCGTCAGTTCTTCTACGCCGATGTCTCGTGGCGCGGGGACGAGGATGACGAGATCCGTTTGGTTCGCAAGGTGTGGATTGGAGAGGAATCGGGCCCGCTCGGAGGCGGAGAGGCCCTGTTTGACCTGCAAGGACACGTCCTCGGGCGTCAGAACGTCGTGGATGCCGGCGAGGATTGAGCCGAAGATCCAGCGGTCGGACTCGGGGACCACAGCGGTGATGCGAAGTTCCTTGGTTTCCGGAAGCTGTGGAGCAGGGAAAGCAGGACGTGCGCCAGGAGTGGTTCGGGCAGTGGACGTCGGTGTTGCGGACGTCAGTGTTGCCGTGGCGGATGTTGTAGCAGCGGCAGCGTTCTCCTCAACCTGATAGGGCAACGTCTGGACCAGGTGACGAGCACCCACCGCATACCCGGGGCGCTGCTCGTGACTCAGCCGCCTCGGACTTCCTTCGCCACTGAGATAGCCGAGACGCCGGGCAATCTCGACGATTTCCTTCCGCTTCGCCGCGGAAACTCCGGGTGCGCCGCTCAGCGCTCGCGAGACCGTGGATATGGCCACTGAGGCAGCGGCGGCAATGTCCGCCATGCCTACGGGCTGGTCTTCGCTTGATTCCATACCTGAAACATACTCATCGCACCGCAAACGGTACAAGCGAGCCACGCAAACCCGCTGCGCAAATGAGTACGCAAACGAACTCACGCTCTCACGGTAGGCCCATTTCCGCAATGGCTGTATGGATTGGTTTGGTTAGTCTGCTACTGGCTGGCAGGGTTGGTGCTGGCCCGTTTATTGCCTGGTTGTGACTCACTATATGGCCAACCCGCCCCTTGCGGATGGTGTCTTGCCGAGGACTTGTCCACCCCATTTCCGCAATGGCCTGTGAGCGGCAAGCCGTGCCGTATACGGCGCGGGATGTCACTCTCGAGGCCACAAAGGAACTCAGCAACCCTAGACGCGACGAACCCGGCCCGCGCAAGTACACAGGCCGGGTTCGTCGTCGTGTCAGAGACAGCCAACTTCCTCATCCTCGGTATCGAGCGTCAACGCTCGCACACTCGTATTTCGTCGTCGTTATTGGAGCGATCAGATCCGGACGAAGTCGAATCAGCACACCCCTACACAACAGTCCCTACAGCATGCAGGAGACGCAGCCTTCCACCTCGGTGCCCTGGAGGGCCTGCTGGCGGATGCGCATGTAGTAGAGCGTCTTGATGCCCTTGCGCCAGGCGTAGATGTAGTTGCGGTTGACGTCGCGGGTGGTCACAGTGTCCGGGTAGAACAGCGTGAGCGAGAGGCCCTGGTCCACGTGCTGGGTGGCCACCGCGTAGGTGTCGATGATCTTCTCGGGGCCGATCTCGTAGGCGTCCTGGTAGTACTCCAGGTTGTCGTTGGTCATGTAGGGCGCCGGGTAGTAGACGCGACCAATCTTGCCTTCCTTGCGGATCTCGATCTTGGAGACGATCGGGTGGATCGACGAGGTGGAGTGGTTGATGTAGGAGATCGAACCGGTGGGCGGGACCGCCTGCAGGTTCTGGTTGTACATGCCGTGCTCGGCCACCGCCGCACGCAGCTCACGCCAATCATCCTGGGTGGGGATGTGGATGCCCTCGAAGAGTTCACGCACACGCGCGGTGGCGGGCTCCCACACCTGATCGGTGTACTTGTCGAAGAACTCGCCGCTGGCGTACTTGGACTCCGAGAAGCCTTCGAAGCTCTCGCCGCGCTCCTTGGCGATGGTCATCGACGCACGAATCGCGTGGTAGACCACCGTGTAGAAGTACATGTTGGTGAAGTCGAGTGCTTCCTCGCTGCCGTAGTAGATGCGCTCGCGGCCGAGGTAGCCGTGCAGGTTCATCTGGCCCAGGCCGATGGCGTGGGACATGGCGTTGCCGCGCTCGATGGAGGGCACGGAGCGGATGTCCGTGAGATCGGAGACTGCGGAGAGCGCGCGCACGGCAGTCTCGACAGTGCGGCCCAGATCGCGCGAATCCATCGCCTTGGCAATGTTCATCGAACCGAGGTTGCAGGAGATGTCCTTGCCCACGTGGTCGTAGGAGAGGTCGTCGTTGAGGGAGGACGCCTCGGACACCTGGAGAATCTCCGAGCACAGGTTGGACATCGTGATCTTGCCCTTGACGGGGTTGGCGCGATTGACCGTGTCCTCGAAGACGATGTACGGGTAGCCGGACTCGAACTGGAGCTCGGCGAGGGTCTGGAAGAAGTTGCGGGCGTTGATCTTGGACTTGCGGATGCGCTTGTCCCCGACCATCTCGTAGTACTTCTCGCTCACGCTGATCTCGGTGAACGGGACGCCGTACACGCGCTCGATATCGTACGGGGAGAAGAGGTACATGTCCTCGTTCTTCTTCGCCAGCTCGAAGGTGATATCGGGGATCACTACGCCGAGGGAGAGCGTCTTGATGCGGATCTTCTCGTCCGCGTTCTCGCGCTTGGTGTCGAGGAAGCGCATGATGTCCGGGTGGTGGGCGTGCAGGTACACGGCACCGGCGCCCTGGCGCGCACCCAACTGGTTGGCGTAGGAGAAAGAATCCTCCAGCAGCTTCATCACCGGGTTGACGCCCGAGGACTGGTTCTGGATCTTCTTGATTGGCGCCCCGAGCTCACGCAGGTTGGAGAGGTTGAGGGCCACACCGCCGCCGCGCTTGGACAGCTGCAACGCCGAGTTGATGCCGCGGGCGATGGACTCCATGTTGTCCTCGACGCGCAGCAGGAAGCAGGACACCAGCTCGCCGCGGGCGGCCTTGCCCGCATTGAGGAAGGTGGGGGTAGCAGGCTGGAAACGCCCGGAGATGATCTCGTCCACGAGGTTCATGGCCACCTCTTCGTCACCGCACGCGAGGTAGAGCGCCACCATACACACGCGGTCCTCGTAGCGCTCCAGGTAACGCGAGCCGTCGAACGTCTTCAGCGTGTAGGAGGTGTAGTACTTGAACGCCCCAAGGAAGGTGGGGAAACGGAACTTGTAGGAGTACGCCTTCTTGAACACCGACTTGATGAACTCGAACGAGTACTGATCAAGCACCGGCTTCTCGTAGTAGCCCTCCTCGACCAGGTAGCCGAGCTTCTCTTCCAGGTCATGGAAGTACACCGTGTTCTTGTTGACGTGCTGCAGGAAGTACTGCCGCGCGGCCTGACGGTCGGCGTCGAACTGGATCTTGCCTTCGCCGTCGTACAGGTTCAACTGCGCGTTGAGCGCGTGGTAATCCAATCGCGGATCCGAGTACTGCTCTTCGCCGGTATCCGTCAACGTGGTTGCTGCCAAAACTTCTCCAACCCTTCACGTACTCGTTCCGCATCCTGCGGGGTTCCGAGTAATTCGAATCTGTACATATGCGGCACGTGGCACTTTGCGGAGATGATGTCCCCCGCAATGCAGTATGCCTTACCAAAGTTCGTGTTGCCTCCGGTGATGACTCCGCGGATAAGCGAGCGGTTGTGTTCATCATTGAGGAACTTGATGACTTGCTTGGGGACGGCGCCCTTCTGGTTTCCGCCTCCGTACGTGGGGACGACGAGCACGTATTCCTCATCAACATGGAGCGCTTCTTCGCCCGCGCGCAGCGGGATTCGCCGCGCCGGGAATCCCAGCTTTTCCACGAATCGCTTCGTGTTGTTGGTTGTTGATGAAAAGTAGACGATCTGCGGCATCTTTTGCTTCCCAACTGCGAACGACGGCCCGAGAACACCGCCTCGGGCCGTCGTTTGCTAAGCTCTGATTTTCAGGCAGAGACGACCGCGCCCTGCTCAGCAGCCACAGCCAATGCCTTGATCTTGTCCGGACGGAAGCCCGACCAGTGATCGCCGCCAGCAAATACAACGGGGGCCTGCTGGTAGCCCAAAGCCTTAACCGCCTCCAGAGCGTCTGCATCCAGAGTGAGGTCTACTTCCTCATAGGCGAGGCCGGCCTTGACCAATGCCCGCTTGGTTGCATTGCACTGGACGCAGGAGGGCTTGGTGTAAACAGTGATACTCATATGAGCTCTCCCTTCTGGTGCCTCTCTTGCCAGGTTACGTTGAGATCCTGACCGCGCCCTGGTGGGCCGGGTGGATCTCGTTCCCGTTAGAGATAACACGCCAGTTGTCGAAACATTCCGTGCGATGCGCCGCTATCAACGTCGCTTCATAGACACTACACCTTGTGGTCAGGTTCGTCATCGACCACAAGGGGTTGTGTTGGCGTGTCTCAACGTGATTAGTCACACCAGTGTAATTCACCTCTGTGGAATCACCTTCCCTCCCGGTGGATGGACTGTGCACACAGCCCCCACCGACGCCCCGATATCCCCCGAGCCGTCCACATCTACCCGCCGGATCACTTCGCGGAGAGCGGAGTGAGCCGGAGCCACCCAACTAGGTGACTACCCCCATCATCTCGCGCACCTCCGACACATTTTGACGCCATTTTCTTCGCGACAGGGGGTTGGGGAAACTCGAGGAATTTCTTCTTGGGCGTGGGGTGATTCGCGCGATTTCCCCACACTCATCCACAGCTGTGGATAACTTTTTCCACTTTTGTGCATCTTCTCCCCATGTTTATCCACAACTGTGGAGAACTATCGGGGGAGGGTAAATTTTCGTCCCCGGCACTTTTGACGACGACGGCGTGTTGGGGCTCGGCGTGTCGGGACCGCGCGGAAGCCCACCCGTAACTCACGGTAGTCATCCCTCGCCCTTCGCTCCTCGGCCCGGAGAAACGCGGCACAGACTCGGGCTACCAATTCCCAGCTTTGGGTTGCTGGCAGCCCGAAGCCGGGAGTTAACAACCCAAAGGATTGAGCTTTTCGGAAAGGGTTGAGCCGCGGACGGGCGAAAAAAGCTCAATCCTTTCCATTTTCCTCAATCCTTTACGAGCACCAAGGGAAGATCTTTACGAGAGGGGAACCGAGGGAATTTACGAGCACCAGGGAAGGAGAGTCGAGCCACCGACCCCTCCCCGCGCTCAGCACTCCACAACATTCACGGCGAGGCCTCCGCGCGAGGTCTCCTTGTACTTGGAGAGCATGTCCATGCCGGTTTGACGCATTGTTTCAATGACGGTGTCGAAGGAGACGGCATGGCGGCCGTCGCCCCACAACGCCATGCGCGCAGCATTGATGGCCTTGACGGCAGCGATAGCGTTGCGCTCAATGCACGGGATTTGCACGAGCCCACCCACAGGATCGCAGGTCAACCCCAGTGAATGCTCCATGGCGATCTCGGCGGCATTCTCCACCTGTTGCGGAGTGCCTCCCATCGCCTCGGCGAGGCCGCCAGCGGCCATGGCGCTGGCGGCCCCCACCTCTCCCTGGCAGCCAACCTCGGCGCCAGCAATCGAGGCATTGGTCTTGATGATTCCGCCAATGGCCGCGGCGGCCAGTAGGAAACGACGCTGACCATCAATGTCCGCCCCGGGCACAAACCGCAGGTAGTAGGAGAGCACGGCAGGAACCACGCCCGCGGCACCATTGGTGGGGGCCGTAACCACCCGGTGCCCAGCGGCATTCTCCTCATTGACCGCGAGCGCATAGAGATTCACCCAGTCCATACCAGCCAGCGGATCATTCGACGGCCCTCGCCGCTCCAACTCCGCATTGAGCTCCGAAGCCCGCCGCTTCACCCGCAGGAAACCGGGCAGCACCCCGGACGCCTCGCAGCCTTCCTTGATGCATTCCTCCATGACCTGCCAGATGTTATCCACATAGGTGATGACCTCATCTCGCGGGCGCAAGGCCTGCTCGTTCTCCATCACCAGGTCCGACACCCGCATCCCCGACGCCACACAGTGCTCCAACAGGCCTGCCGCCGTCGAGTAGGGATAGGGGGTCGGCTTCGGATCCAGCCCGGCTTCCGGGTTCTCCAAGGGAAGGACGCGGGAGTCGCGTTCGGCGTCGCCCACCTCCTGCATGACGAATCCGCCGCCCACAGAGTAGTAGGTACCCTCCAATAGCACGTCACCGCTGGCCGCGAACGCCACGATCGTCAGGGCATTGACATGGAACGGCAGGATCCGCCCAGGCAGGAAACGCACGTCGGTTTCATAGTTGAACGGCACTTCCCCGACACCCATCAACTCCAGCGCACCGGCCGCCGTCGCCCTCTCCATGAGCGTGTCCACCACGTTCACCGGCACCGATTCGGGCCGGTAACCGGAGAGCCCGAGGAGCACGGCCCGATCGGTGGAATGCCCGCGCCCGGTTGCCCCAAGAGACCCCATGAGGTCGACGACGACGCGGCTCGGCGCCGTAGCAAAGTCCGCTCCAGTTGCCTCCGCACCGCTTCCCGGCGCACCAGCCGCGAGCGCGGCAGCGTTGCGGCGGCACACTTCCGCCAGTCGCCCTGCGAAATGCAGACCCGCGCGCATGGGGCCCACGGTGTGCGAGGAGGAGGGACCAATGCCCACTCGGAACATCTCGCACACAGATAGGGGCCGCACCTCACTGGCAGCGGACGCCACTTCCCCGAGCGTGTGTGCGGGGGTCTGATTCTGATCCGGCGCGGCCCCGTCATGCGAGGGCAGTGGCTGCGACGATGAAAACGGTGAGGAAGTCATGACAGCATTATCCTCCTGCGCCGCCCCACCTCCATCCTTGAAAGCAGAGGCGTGGAACTCACTCGGCGCACACCAAAATGTATCTCCGAAATCCCGCCACCTTTGTGTCATGGGTACGCGGGGTGCCGGATTTCGGAGATATTTTCACGACCAAACGGGCGTCACACATAACCAAACGGGCGTCATATGGATTAATCCCAGAAATCAGGCCCAGATACCCATGACCAAAGCCAGTAGCCGCGCTAAAGTTATAGGACCTATAGAAATTCGAGTACGACAAGCAAGGATCCGGACGGAGCACTTTTACCATGACCACCAGTTTTGCTGACCAGCTACGCGAGGTAGGCCTTCGGGTCACCGAGCCTCGTTTGGCAACACTTGAACAGATCAAGCATGGAGGCCATGTCAGCGCGGAAGATCTGCGTGCAGGCGTCGCCGATAGACTTGGATCTGTTTCAACGCAAGCCATCTATGACATCGTCCACGCTCTCACAGCCAAGGGCCTGCTGCGTGAAATCAAGCCCGCGGGCCACGTCTCTCTCTTCGAGCTGAGCCGACACGACAACCATCACCATCTGATCTGCCGCTCGTGTGGCCGTATCGAAGATGTTCCCTGCGCCGTGGGCTTCGCCCCCTGCCTCCAGCCCTCCGACAATCACGGCTTCATGATCGACGAGGCCGAGGTCCACTTCTGGGGATTCTGCCCAGAATGCCAGCCCACCGAGGGCTAGGAAAACGCGCACACAATAACGCGCTCACAATAAAATGGTGGGTGACGATCCAC
Source organism: Ancrocorticia sp. (assembly GCA_047602305.1). Classification (GTDB taxonomy): domain Bacteria; phylum Actinomycetota; class Actinomycetes; order Actinomycetales; family Actinomycetaceae; genus Ancrocorticia. Next base: position 2,487,765 of record JASGHO010000001.1, on the reverse strand, counting down.
CCATCGTCACCCACCATTTTCTTCATCCAGTGCAGCCCGGTCAGGATGTCCGTTCGGAGAGAAGGGGGCTCCGGCGGCCATATGAAGCTGATCGTTTTACTGCTGCTTCTGGATTTATTTCATTGAAGTAAGGGAGCAGCACCACCCAGCTCAACCTCACATTGATGACTAACTCACACCCGCACAACACATTCAGGAGACTCAGGACTGAATTTCCAGGTGTTCGCTCATCACCAACACCATTATGAAATCAAGCCAAGCTCCATACTGAGTGGAGGTAAGCTGGGAATTCCTAGGGAAACCGGTAAATGTGAGGCCAATGTGACACGGCCAAGGCACATTCTAGACGATCGTCTACCGCCTAAAAGCCAACATGTTTTCCCCGGATAACCGGTAAAAGTAACCAAATCGTAACCAGTCCGCTATAGCATGGTGCAATTGCCGTTCGAATAGTACATAATGGGACACAAGTTGCTGTAGAAGCGAGCCCGGCGCCCTGGCGCGAACAACCGCCACCTTCCAGCAACCCACGAAATCGTCCCGTTAATCGCAGGAGTCCCGGATGCCGCATATGAACGTTGAGTCGTTCAACCTTGATCATCGAGCCGTCTCGGCTCCGTTCATCAGGGTCGCCGATGTCAAACACCTCCCCCACGGAGACGTCTTGACCAAGTACGACATCCGGTTCTGCCAGCCCAACCGCGAACATCTGGAGATGCCAGCAGTTCACTCAATCGAGCACTCCTTCGCGGAATACGCACGTAACCATAGCGACGTCGTCGTCGACTTCTCACCGATGGGATGCCAAACGGGCTTCTACCTCATCCTCGCAGCCGAACCCGACGTCACCGCAACCATCGAACTGGTAGCGCAGACATTCGAGGACATCCTCGCCGCAGGCTCCGTGCCCGCCGCCAACGAAGTACAGTGCGGCTGGGGCGCCAATCATTCACTCGATGCAGCACAGGAGGCCATCCGCGCCATGCTTGCAGCCAAGAACTCATGGGAAGAGGTGATGGCCAAGTGACACGCATTCGCGCCATCGTCATCGCGGCACAAGACGAAGAAATCCGCCCGGTTCTCGACTCTCTTACCGCCATGGCTACCAAGCCCGCCAAGCTCGCCTGCCCCATCGCCTCGGCGTGGGTCGCAGCTTCCACGCACGGCAACATCCTCATCATGCGCACCGGCATCGGCCTCGTGGCCACCGCCAACGCGCTCGGATGGGCCATGGCACGCTTCACCCCCAAGGTAGTCCTCTCCACCGGCTCCGCAGGTGGGCTGGCGCCGGATATCAAGGTGGGCGACGTCGTCGTCGGTACGGAATACGCCTACGGAAACGCGGACGCCACGGCGTTCGGCTACGTGCGCGGCCAGGTTCCCGGCCAACCCGCCCGCTTCACCGGCGCCACCGAACTCCTCGAACACTGCACCCTCGACCTACGCAAGGGGCTCATGCTCGCCGGCGACTCCTTCGTCACCGCGAAGAACGTCGGCCCCATGCGCGAGGACTTCCCCGACGCACTCACCACCGACATGGAAACCACCGCGGCCGCCCAGGTGTGCGCCGCCTGGAACGTCCCCTTCATCTCGATCCGCTGCGTCTCCGACCTGTGCGGCCCCTCCGCGGATGAGGACTACCACATGGAACTCGACCGCGCGTCCGAGGCCTCCGCCCGCGCCGCCATCGACGTCCTCACCTACCTCGCCGAACCCGGCCCCACCGGCCCCACTCAGCGTTTCTCCGAGGACTCACTCACCGCCGCGCTGCTGCTCATCTTCGCATCCGTCAACAAGCTGACCGAAGGCGACCCCACCACGGTCCCCGCGCCGCTACGCGACGCCATCCGCGACCACATCAGCACCGAACACGAATACCTCATCACCCCCACGCTCGGCCTCATCGCCGCCGCCCGGGCCGCCATCGAAGAGGACCCGAACCTCACGCTGACCGCCAAGCAGTACGATTCCGAGCGCGCCAAGCTCACAAGCCGCATGGGGTTGAACACCGGGCGCGGCCAGCTCGCCTGGCCCCCCACCTCACAGACCATCATCAAGCGCTTCAACGGCTACTGGAACGACGCCCTCTCCAAGGTGGGTCTGCGCGTCCAGTCCGGCCGCAAACGCGGCGGCCTCAAGTTCTCCGACCAGGACTACGTCCAGGCCCTGCGCACCTTCTCCACCTGGTCCGCCAAGCGCGGCATGGCCCCCAGCTACAAGGCCTACCAGCAGTGGATCAAGGACACCGAGCGCCAGGGCCAAGTACCCTCCGGCGCCGCGATCCGCCAGCGCTTCGGCTCCTGGCGCTCCGCCGCCGAGGAGGCGCAGATCTAGCTTTGTAGGTAACGATCGTATGGAGAGGTAACGATCGTATGGACAGGTAACACTTCGTAGGCGTTACCTCTCCTGAAAAAGGTGGCCTCTTCGGGAGAGTGCGAGGGTGCCGCCGGAGAAGTGGGTGGCGGCGAACTACGCCGCGGACACCAGTTCCGCGCTGGAACTACGCGAGAACTACGCCGCGCCGATCTGGTCCAGCAGCCACGCGAGCACGAAGGCCTGCGTGCGCCACTTCTCGTAGCGGCCGCTCTTGCCCGCGTGCCCCGCCACCATCTCGATCTGCTCGAGGATGGGGCGCGCAATCGGATCATTCGTGGCCTTCTCCCGGAGCACCTGCACCCACTTGGTTGGTTCGACGTAGAGGACGCGGATGTCGTTGAGGGAGGTGGTGGCGAGGATGGCCGGGTACTCCGTCTCACGCACGTTCTCCACCGGCGAGTACGACTTCATGTACTCGTACACCTCGTAGGAATCGATGGGGTTGCCCCACTCCTCCCACTCGCCCACCGTCAACGGGAGCTCGGGTTTGAGGATGGTGGTGAGAGTATCGACAAAGGGCACACCCGCGTGGACAGCACGGAAAACCTCCGGCGCCATGTTGACCACGGCGCCCATGAGGAGACCGCCAGCGGAGCGACCCTCGGCGGCGAGCCTATCGCGAGCCACCCATCCGCTGGAATGCAGCCACTTCGCGCAATCGACGAAGTCGGTGAAAGTGTTCTTCTTGGAAAGCACACGGCCCTGCTCGTACCAAGAACGGCCCATCTCGCCGCCGCCGCGCACATGCGTCCAGGCGATCAGCACCCCACGTTCCAGCATCGTGATGTGCCGCGGTGCAAAGTACGGATCGTTCGAGACCTCGTACGATCCGTAGCCGTAGATCCAGCCCGGATTGGTGCCGTCAGGCTGAAGCCCTCTCTTGTAGGCAATCGTCATGGGGAGGAAGGTGCCATCCCCTGCTTCCACCCACACGCCCTCCTGGACAAACCGCTCGCGGTCAAAGCCTGGGGCGTCTTGTACCTTGAGAACCTCGCTCGTCCCCTCGCTCACCCGGTAGGCAATCTGCGTGGGAGGCGTCAGCAGCGACTCGGTCGAGAAAACCACATCCGTGGCAGCCCAGTGGGGCGAGTTGTACAGCTCGATCGTGGAGAGCGGCTCGCTCGGAATGGGCTCCGGGGTTCCCCACACGGCGCGCTCATGCGGCTCAGCGTACGAGGAAACACCATCGGGCAAGCCCAGAGACTCCTGCGAACGACCCACGTAATACTTGCTGTGGTTCATCATCTCGTGGCCGTGGACGCCGTCGTCGATACCCAAATCCGGCGCCGGCTGATTCAGCCCAATGAAGTCATGGCCATGCTGGGCCGGACTGTGCGAGCGGGACATCAGGCGCAGCTGTGTTTGCCCGCCCGACCGCATGGAAATCACCGCGAAATCACGGAAAGCGTCCACTTCAAGAATGCGCTCGCCCGGTTCCGGAACCATCAGGGAAATCCAATCCTGGGGTGTTGACGTCCCGATGGGAGCCGAAGCGAGTTCAAAATCGGCGTAATTCTTGTTGTGGATGATGAGGAGATGGTCGTCCGCCGGTTCGACCGAGTAGTCCAGTCCCTGCTGGCGCCAGCACACCACGATGGGGTCCGCGAACGGCTGCGCGGTGGCATAGAGCCGCACTTCCTTGGTGTTGCGCGACTCCGACGTTACAACAATCCACTTGCCGTCACGCGAGGCTTGCGGCCAGACGTCGAAGCGGTCGTCGTTCTCCTGGAAGAGCAGCCGATCGTGCGAGGCCGGAGTACCCACTGTGTGGATCCAGATCTGCCAGGAACGCCACGAATCGTCCACCCGCGAGTAGACAATCTTTCCGGAATCCGCCGACCACACCAGCCCGTAGGCCAGCCCACTCACCACTTCGTCGACGACGAAGCCCGTCTCGATATCGAAAATCCGCAACCGGAAGTGCTCGTCACCCGTATAGTCCACCCCAAGTGCGCCCAGCTTGCCGTCAGGCGAGGGAGTAAATCCCGAGGTTCCGAAGAACTCCTGCCCGTCCGCCAGAGCATTACCGTCCCAGACGCACTGCTCGTCCTGCGGATTCTCCAGCTCAGCTACGGTGGGGCGCTGCCTACCCACGGCGGGCACCCGGAACATCGCCGGATACTGCTTGCCCTCCCAGGTGCGCTGGTAATACCACCAGCGGCCTTCACGCCACGGGAGCGTGGTGTCGCTCTGCTTTGTCAGCGACGCGATCTCGGACACCAACTGTTCGCGCAACGGCTCCAGGTGCTCGGTCCGCTCGCGTGTCCACGCATTCTCCGCTTCGAGATGCGCAAGAAGCTCCGGATTCTCTTTATCCCGGAACCACTCATAGTTGTCCGCGTACACGTCACCATGAAAGTGGCGTTCGGAGAGGATCTTGTGCGCGCGCGGGGCATGCGTCATACTCATGCGACCATTTTACTGCTTCCGTGTTGCTATGCAGTTTCGGATTGGGGTGTCAGGCAGGCGTTTCGCACTGGTGGGGGGCTTGCCCCCCCCACCGGGCTCTCCAAAGAATTGAGTTTTTTGGAAAGAAACGACGCTCTGGACGTGTCCACAGGCTCATTCCTTTCCATTTTCCTCAATTCTTTGGGTTGGGGACCTCGTTGGATCTTTGGGTTGGGGACCTCGTTGGATCTTTGGGTTGGGGACCTCGTTGGATCTTTGGGTTGGGAGCCAGGTTCCCTGGGTACACGCCCGCGCGCGATCATGAACAGCGAACCGATTGACGACAACCGGACCTCCTAGGTACACGCCCGCGCTCTTACAAATCACTCTCAGCGGGAGAACTTCTTGGACTGGGCTACCGCGAGGGAATCGCACAGCTCATTGGCAGCATCACCGGCGTGACCCTTCACCCATTCAACCTCCGTTGTGCCACTGCGGCCTTCGTAGAGGTTGAGCAAGCGCTCCACCAGTTCCCGGTTCTTCACCGGCTGACCATCGGCTTTCTTCCAGCCCTTGCGCCGCCATCCCGGCGCCCACTTCGTCATGGCGTCGATAACGTACTTCGAATCGCAGCGAATGAGAAGAGAAGGCTCCGGACCCACATATTCCAGCCCCTTGATGAGCGCGGTGAGTTCCATAATGTTGTTGGTGGTGCGGGCCTCCCCGCCCGACTCGCGAGCGCCGCTCTTCTGCTCCACCCAGGCCCAGCCTCCCGGCCCGGGATTTCCCGAACAAGCGCCATCGGTTGCGATGATGCGATCAAATCCCGGCCGAATCTTACCCACCGGCTTCATCTGCGCCTCAACACCTTCCGACTCTTCCAATTTCGCAGCTTTCAAGGGTTCCGCTATCTCTGCAACAACCCCCGGAGCTGGGAAATCAGCAAACTGCCCAGACCTATTGGCATCCTCCGCCTTCCAGGCCTCCTCGGGAACAAGCTCTTTTGCGAAAGGATCCGCCACCTCGAACAATCCCGGCTCACCGAAGAGGGCCTGCTCGCCGAACAGATCCGGCTCCACCGGCTCCTCGAACAATCCCGGCTCCCCGGATTCCTCGTAGCCCTCGTTCTCACCGAACAGGCAGGACTGCCCAAACCGTGGCATGACTGGAAGCAGCATGAGCCCCACGCCCTGCAACAGCCGACACACGTCCGGGTGCCACAATGGCTGCATGTGCCCAAAATCGTTCAACCCACTGCTAGAAAAACCATGCGCCTCCGCCAGCGGCGTGGGGCGCGGGCCGGCGGCCAGGCCCAGCTTTGCCAGGGCGTCAAGCAGCTCGAAAGAGTTGACGCCAAAGCGAGCAGCAAGTTCATCGGTGGGAAGCCATTCAGTCATGTCACCAACCCTACCGGCTCGCTCCGACACAAAATCTTCGCCCATATGTTCGACGACGACAGTCAGCCAACCACACAAGCGATTAACCTCCCATTCCCCAACATGGTGAGCCTCGTCAATGCGCCCAACTCCCTGGCCCGGTAGATTTGTTCTGTACTACGTGAAGGAGACACTCATGCTGCCCCTGTCCGCATATCGCGATGCCATTAATCTTGACCAGCCGTTCCCCCGCCCCAAGACCGACGGGCGTACTGACCAGCAGCTCTTGCAGGCCGTGCTGGCGGGCCTGCCCGAAGGCCACCTGCCTGCGGACGGCCCGGACTACACCTCGGCGCGCACCGTGGTCGAGGTCCAGGAGAACCTTCGTCTGGCTCTCGCAGGCCTGAGCTCCTCGCAGCTCACCGAGGGCGCCCTGGAGGCAACGAACACCCTCCTGTATCGCAACTCTGCTGAACTCGGCCGGACCACCGGCGAGAACCTCATGCGCGTTTCCGAGGCCATGCCGCACTCGGATTACAGTGCTGCTCGCCATATCGCGCTTTGGCGTGGTGACGTGCGCGGGCTCGTGGCGGACGCCGTCATCAATGCCGCTCTGCCCAGCCTTGAGGGCCGGAGCGATTTCAACGAGCCCAGCATCGACAGCTACATTCACGCCCAGGCCGGCCCATGGCTGCGTGAGGATTGCAGGAAGATCCGCGAGATGCAGGGGAGCGACGACGTCGTCGGCGGTGCCAAGCTGACCCGCGGCTACCGCCTGCCTGCCAAGTACGTGCTGCACACGGTCAGCCCCAAGCTGCAGGGCACCACCGTGACGGACGCGGACCGCGCGGCCCTCGCCTCGTGCTACACCTCCTGCCTGGATCTTGCCGTACAGAAGGGCGACATCCACACCATCTCCTTCTGCGCCCTGTCCACCGGCCGCAACGGCTTCCCCTTCGAGGAGGCAACCAAGATTGCGCTGACCACCGTCGGCAACTGGTTCGCTCAGCATGGCACGGGCACGATCAAGCTGGTCATCTTCAACATTTTCGAGGATGAGGACGTTCGCCGTTACATCGACACCTTGTCCCACTGGTTGGAAGACTAAGAGACTGCGCCAGTAGGACGCCGGGAAGGGAAACCATGTCTCAAGACAACTCACCGTTCACGCCCGCTTCGCAGGGCACATCCCCCGCGAGTGGCGCGGGTGGCGCGGGTGGTGAACTTCCCGGCGTCTCGCTGCCCCCAGCAACGCCCGTCAAGCGCACGAATACCCTCGTGGTGTCGCTTGTCGCGGTGGTTGCGATCCTCGTCGTCGCCCTGATTTTCGCACTTATCCGCCCGTGGGATCGAAGCGGCTCCGAGACTCCGGCTCCAGCACCCACATCTTCGGCCGCTTCTGGGAACGACGACGGCGCCGCGGCCGGGCCTAGTGCCGCCTCCGGTTCCGCCACGCAACCCGAAATGGATGATTTCCAGCGCCGCGAGGCCGAGATTGCCGAGCGTCTGGGCTTGTCGGCGGGCCAGGACTACGCTCTTTCCCAGCCCGAGGGTGGCCGCACGGTGATTGCGAGTATTCCTCAGGCGGCTGCGGATTCCGGCCGCACCCTGGGCCCGGATAGCGCGGCCGTGCGCATCCACGTCTTCGGTGATTTCTCCTGCCCGATGTGTACGAAGCTGCATATCGAGTCGATGCCGGAGCTGGAGCAGATGGCCCGCGACGGCAAGATCCAGCTGCAGTGGCACAACTTTGTCATCTTCCCCGACTACGGTTCGGACAAGGCGGCGCGTGGTGCCGTGGCGGCCTCCCATCAGGGCAAGCTGTGGGAGTTTGCAGACGCCGCTTTCGGATCAGCGGAGTCCGGCGGCCACCCGGAATACAGTGACGATTCGGTTCTCGAACTGGCTCGGCAGGCTGGCGTAGGCGATATGGACAAGTTCCTCGCCGATTACAACGACGCGGCCACCCAGAAGGAGATCGACGACGAGCGCGTGCTTGCGGGACAAACCCTCGGCCTCACAGGCACCCCTGTCATGTTCATCAACTCCGCCTACATGTCCGGAGCCTACCCCCTGGACTTAATACTCAATACAATTAAGATCCAGGAGGAGCTGACCAAGGGCTGAAAGATTTTCCTATGAACCTGTGACCAGCAAGTTCGTGTGACTTTCAGCTTTTAACCGCATGTTTGGGACCTTTAGACCTGTCTATGTTAGGTCCCAAGTCCCTACGATAAATGGTAGAGATTACGAAGCGGAGAGGCTCCTGATCTTCGCGGTTTCATCCGCTCACCTGAATCGGGAGAGGCCAGAACAATGGCGTTCTGGCCTCTCTCTTTGTTTCATCGAGATTTGGTTAGTCCTGTGCTGGCGCTGAGAGCGTGTTTTGGGCACTAATCGTGGTTAGTGGCAGTAGGCCCGGCACTCTTGAACGAAGAGGCCACTTTTCCATGGAGAGGTCACACCATACAACCGTTGCCTCTCACAAAAAGCGTGACCTCTCCAATGATGATGCAGCTGGCAAAGGCAGCGGGCCGGAACAAAAGAATCTACAGTTCGCGCGATAAACCACACTTACACCCATGCGCTATCCGTGGATTATCGCCGAAAGTGTGGACTCTCCACATCGAGAAACATGACGGAAGCACATCCGAAGGTGTCACGCTCATCGAGAACTGCCCTTAGCGTTGGATATCGCCCTTATAACGGCGATATCCAACGCTAAGGGCAGTTGTCGGCGATTGTTTTGAGCTGATCCCGCGCTCCAGCGGGCTAGTCCCCGCCGTGCCCCGCCGTGCCCCGCCGTGCCCGGCCCGGCCCCGCCCGCTAGTCCTGTTGCCAGGTCTCCCACAGCTTCGCGTACTCGCCGCCGCGGGCCACGAGTTCGTCGTGGGTGCCGAGCTCGGCGAGGTTGCCGTCGATCATGACGGCCACGCGGTCTGCGTCGTGCGCGGTGTAGAGCCGGTGCGCGATGGAGATGACCGTGCGGCCCTCCAGGACTCGCGCCAGCGCTCGCTCCAGGGAGCGCGCCGCCGTCGGATCCAGCAGGGACGTGGCCTCGTCCAGCACCAGCATGCCCGGGTCGAGAAGCACGATGCGGGCCAGCGCAATCTGCTGCGCCTCGGCCGGGCTGAGCAGCTTGCCACCCGAGCCCACCTTCGTCTCCATGCCTTCCGGCAGGTCAAACACCCAGTCCGCCTCCACGGCCTGCAACGCCTCACGCATTTGCGCCTCGGTGGCGTCCTCGCGGGCGAGCCGCAGATTGTCCGTCACCGAACCCACGAACACGTGGTGCTCCTGGGTCACAAGCGAAACAACGGCGTGCCGTTCCTTCTCCGGAATGCGGGTCACCGCGGCGCCACCGATGGTCACTTCACCCGACGACGGCGGATTGATACCCGCCACCAGACGCCCCAGGGTGGACTTGCCCGCCCCCGAGGGGCCAACGATCGCCAGCGTCTCGCCGGGGCGAACCCGCAGGTCAACACCGTGCAGCACCTCCATGCCGTCGCGGTAGGAGAAGCGTGCCTCGTGGATGTCCAAGGTTCCGGCGCTATAGTGCTCGCCGTCGGCCGGGTGCTCTTCTTCCACCCCTTCTTCTTCGGCTGCGAGTTCCTCGACGAGGTCCTCCACACCAAAGATGCGGGAGAAAGAAACGGAGGCGAACTGGATCTCGTCCACCCACCAGCCAAGTTCGGCCAACGGGCCACGCAGCTGCTGCGCATACAGCGCCACCGTGGCCACCGCCCCCAGCGTGGTGAGGCCCTGGCCCATGAGCCAGGCGCCCCACAGCACCGACAGCAGAATCGGCGAGTACACCACCGCGACCATCATCATCATGAACAGCGCCCGGATCCACGCGGTGTAGCGCTCATTGCGCCACAGCTCGCGGATGAGGGTGTCCATGCGGCCGATCCGGTTGTCACCCAGACTCAGCGAATCGACGGTGCGCAGCTGCTCCACGGTTTCCGAGACCACGCCCGAACCGCCCGCGAAGAGCGCCGAACCGGCCAGATATGCCGGCATGGCGCGGCGCAGCATCCAGCGAATGATGTAGAACATCGGCACAATCGGGAGGACCACAATGAATCCCACCAGGGGATCAGCCGCGAAGGCCGCCACCATCGTCACCACGATGGTCAACCCGGTGATGATGATGCGCGAGATGCCGCGCTGCACGAAGCCCGCCACCCGGTCCACGTCGTGCGTGGTGCGTCCCAGCAGGTCACCGGTACCGGCCGCCTCGACGATGGAGAGCGGCAGGTGCGTCACACCGTGCACCACACTGTTGCGCAGCGTGGTGAAGACGCGCTCGCCCAGCACCATGGCCCGGTACTCGCCGAAGTAGGCGAGGATCGCCTGAGCAATCACCACCACAAAAAGGATGATGACCAAGCCCTGGATGTAGCTGGCCTCGGTTCCGGCAATCACGGCGTCAATCGCCATGCCGATAATCTGCGGGGTCACGATGGCAACAAGCGCCACCGCCAGCTGCAGCACCACAACAAGAACGAACTGCCACTTGTACTGCCTCAGAATCCCCGTGAGTTTGCGGACAACAGTTGGTCCGCTCGCAACTGGGAGCTTCACTTCGCCTCACCTCCTTCAACTTCCTTAACGACGACGAAATCTGACAACGACGCAGAACGAGCGTTCGAGGACGTGTCCTCGGTACCGAGTTCCAGGAAGTTGGTTGCGGACTTGTCCCCGGTGTGAGTACTCGTACTCACAACCGAGGATGAGGAAGTCGACTGTCCCCGCAGGGGCACGACGACGGCGTCCTGAGCAGCCGGTTTATCACCGCTCACGTCAGCACCGCTCACCTCGACGACGTCAGCACCGCCAACGCCCTCAACGCTCGCGCCGTCGTCGTCCTCAACCCCGCGGTGCACCACGTTGTAGTACACCCGGTTCTTCAACATCTCGCGATGCCCACCGCGAGCGATTTCCTTGCCGCCCGACACCAGTACCACCTCGTCGCACTTGTCCAGCACGAGGGGCGAGGCCGTGACCAGCACGGTCGTCTTTCCTGCACGCGCGGCCGACAACCGCTGCGCGATGCGCGCCTCGGTGTGGGAATCGACGGCGCTCGTCGGCTCGATGAACACGGCGATGTCCGGGTCCAAGGCGATGGTGCGGGCAAGGGCCACGCGCTGGCGCTGGCCGCCGGAGAGGGAACGGCCCCGCTCGGCAACCTGCCCGGCGAGTCCGCCATCCACCGAGGTGAGAACGTCGTGGGCGTCGGCTGTCTCCAACGCGGCAACCAGCCGCTTGTCCTCCGGGTGCTCACCTGCGGGCTCACCGAAGAGCGCACGGGTCTCGCCACCGGGGGCCTGAATATCAACCACCTGTTCGTAGATCGAACGCGGCTCAATATCCGGGGCATCCGCGCCCAACAACCCGGAACGCAGCGTCCCGGTGAACAACTCGGCCACGGCACCCGAAAGCACCACGTGATCGCGCACCTCATCGAGCGGGTACGAACGCAAGTCCACCCCGTCAACGTAGGTGGCGTCGGCGTCGTCGACCCTCGTCAAACGCGCCGCGATACCGGAGGTTTCCAACGGCGAGGCCGCAACCAGCGCGGTGATCCGGCCCGGTTCGATACGTACGCCGGTGGCGCCGTCGGTGAGGGTGGCGTGCGGCCAATCGACCTCGGGACGTTCCGGGTCGACGGCGGCGTCCCCCACCATCGGCACCGCCTTGAGGATGCGCGAGATCTTGCGGGCGCCCACCCAGCCGCGGGTGCCCATCTGGATGGTCTGCGAAATTGCGCCAATCGGCATGCTGAGGAAGATGGTGTAGCCGTAGAAGGAGAACAGCTGGCCGGGGGTCATCACGCCGTTGTACGTCAGGTACAGGCCGCCGCCCACCACGATCGCGGTGAACAGCGCCGGGCCCGCCGTCTGGATGGCGTTGAGGAGCGCTCGCGGCCGGGCGGCCTCGATTCCCGTGCTTTCCACCAGCCCCGACTGGATGACGTACTTCTCGTTGTAGACGTCCTCGCCTCCCACTCCGCGCAGCACGCGCAGGCCGACGACGGCGTCCGACGCCAGGCTCGTCAATTGCCCCTGCTCCTCACGCTGGGCGGAAATGCGCTCCTGCAGCGGCTTGATGATCCGCGAAATGCCGAAAAGAAGCAGCGGCATTCCGATGAGGACGAACAGGCCGAGGGGAAGGGAGACCTGAAGCATGAGCACAGCCACCACCGCGAAGGCGATGGCCGAGCCGATGGCGTCGGGCATGAAGGCGATGGCGGCGCCAATCTTGTCGCCGTCCGTGGTGACCGCGGCGACGATGTCGCCCGAGGCCATCTTGCGCGAGACGTCCGAGCGGCGCGGGAACAGCACCCGCAACATGCGCCGGATCGGATCCCAGGTGCCGTGCAGCCACAGCGAGACCGCCACCGGCTCGTTCAGCATCGCGGCACCGGCAAGCACGATGAGCCCGATGGACACGAGAGCCCACGGAATCACCGCGGTGGAGAGGCCATTCTCAATGCCGGAATCGAGCAGCTCACCAATCGCCCACGGCAACATGGCCATGGCGACAAAATAGACCGAAGCCAGAAAAATGCTGAAAATCAGCGGCTTCCAGTTGGCCACGAACACGTGGCGCATCAGTCCCTTGGGATCGGTGGGTATTTCCGCCGGCTCGCCTTCGGGCTCGCGAAGAAATGCCGGCCAGCGGCTTGGCGCTGGGCCAACACGGACAGGTTTGGCCGGCGTCTCTTGTGAATTGTCTAGTCGCATTGCAGCGTCCTGATCACTTGTCGTGGCGCCCAGATTGAGGGTCGCCGGGTGATCGCCGGATGATGTTTCGGCTTCCACCTGGATGGATTCGAGCTGTGAGAGGGGGTGCACGGGGTCACCGTGCGAATATGGAGAAGTCATTTTCTTTGGGCTCTGAGGGGCTGCAACGCCAACTGCGCACTCAGGGCGCAGTTATCCCTCAGACCGCGCGCGGCCTGCGAATTGATCAAGAGGTTGCGCCAATAGGTTCGGCCGTCACGAGGATGCCGTAGGGCTTGACTGGCAAGGCGGACGACGAATCGGCACTGGTGGTGCCGGTGAGGAGGACAACGCAGCCGGGCAAGATTCTGCGGTATCCGTAGTAGGCCATGACCTATTGGCGTGATCTCTACGAAAAGAAAATGAATGACAGCATGTGGACGAGAGTAGCACCGTGACCGGCAGGTTCACAACCTCGGACTGTTCCGGCACGTCAGAACCGCACACCGTCGATGAAAACCGCTGCCGGATGGGCGACGACGGCGATATCCGCCTCCGGGTCGCGATCGTAGACGACGAGATCGGCCGGGGAGCCTTCCTCCCAGGACGGGAGTCCGAGCCGTCGTCGTCCCTCGAAAGAAGCCGCGGCCATGGCGACGGAGGCGGGCATGCCGTCCCCCACCGCGCACTGGAGCTCGACAGCCATCCCGCGCTCCCCGACATCCCCGGCGGTGTCCGAACCCATGATGAAGTGCGAACCCATATCGACCATGAGCTGGATGTGCTCAGCGCGCCCAGCATCCATCGCCAGCATGCGCTCGCGATAAACCGGGTACTTTGCGGCATGGGAGGCGATCTCGGGGAAGGTGGCCATCTGCCGCGCGGTGGGGTCGATGAGGATGCCGCGATCGCGGGCCTCGATGAGATGATCGCGGGTCATGCCGGAGCCGTGCTCGATGGAGTCCACACCGGATTCCAGCAGGTCATCGATAGTCTCCCGGGCGAAACTGTGGACGGCAACCCGACCACCGGCCTCGTGAACCGCGGCGACGGCGTCGACCAAAATCTCGCGCGGCCAGAGCGGGCGAAGGTCGGCGCAGGCGCCCTCGGAGCGGTCGATCCAGTCGCCCACGATCTTCACCCAACCGTCCGAGCGCGCCAACTGGCGGAGCGCCTCGGCGGGCAGCTGGCGCGGCTCGATCTCCACCGGAAGATAACGGATGTAACGCATCGGGCGGGCGATGTGCCGCCCCGCGCGGATCACCTTGGGCAAGCCGGGAACGTAACCGACGGACTCCGGATCGGTGACCGCGCCAACATCGCGCTGCGCGCCCATCTCCCGGATATGCGTGACGCCCTGCGCGCAACACATCGTCAAACGCCGCACAATCTCCGCGTCCGTCACCGCACCCGGCCGGTGTGACAGGCCCGGGTGGGTGTGGGCGTCAACAAGCCCCGGATAGATGAAACCGGCGACGTCGACGACGACGTCCGAGCTTGCGTCACTGACAACAGGTGGTTCGGGCCGCCGCCGTCGTCCCAAAAAGGAGCCGCGCTGAGGTGGGCGGGCCGAAAGTGGCGCGCGATAGGTGATCCTGCCGTCCACGACCCACGCCTCGGTGGCATCCGTCCCGCGCAGCGTTCCCATCAGGTGGTAAATCGTCACGATGCCACCCCCTCCCACGAGCGTTCTTCCATTCTAACGACGAATGTGACCACCGTGGGCAAGGAGGGGAACAACATGAGAGCAGGGAACTCGTGGTGTACGAGTTCCCTGCTCAGTCACTGTATTCGCTGGTCGCGGAGCCGATTACTGGACTACCGCAACCGTTGCGTTCGAAGTCTCCGTCGTCGTCACGTAACCAAACTTTGATCCCGTCACTGCGAGCGTGATCTTCTTGCCAAGCTGGAGAGAGGTCAACTTGAACGTCGTGCCTGTCGCCCCATTAATGGCCACACCATCAGCGAACCACTGGTATACGAAGGTGGTGCCGGATGTCCACGAGCCGCGCGTCGAGCTCAGCGTGTTTCCCACCTTCGCAACACCGGAAATTGAAGGAACCGCACTGGTCAGCGGCCTCGCAGCCACTTCCACCGTCTCCTCCGACATCCTCGATGTGGTGATGTATCCAACCTTGGAGCCGGTCACCCGAACCGTGAGCTTCTTGCCCAGATCCTCCGGGACGACCGTGTACTGCCAGTTCGTGGCACCATCGATAGCCACACCATTGGCGAACCACTGGTACTCGAAGGTCACATCGTTACCCCAGAAACCACGCGCCGAGTTGAGGACCTTACCCACCTGGATAGTGCCAGAAATCGTGGGCGTCGGAGCTGAGAATTCGGCCGGCGCAACCTCCGCAGTCGCCACCGAGGTCCGTGATGTGGTAACAAACCCAGCCTTGGAGCCGGTCACCCGAAGGGTGATCTTCTTGCCCAGATCCTCAGGCTTGATCGTGTAGTAGGCGTTTGTCGCACCCTCGATTGCCACACCGTTGGCGAGCCACTGGTACTCGAAAGTCACATCCTCGCCCCAGTAGCCACGAGCCGAACCCAGAGACAAACCAACTTGCGCGGTGCCAGAAATCGTGGGGATAGGTGCGTCAATTTCACCCGCCGTCACTGTCGCAGTTGCCGCCGAGGTCTTCGATGTCGTCGCATAACCAGGCTTGGAACCGGTGACGCGAACCGTGAGCTTCTTGCCCGCCTGCTCAGGCTTGATCAAGAACTGCCAGTTCGTTGCGCCATCGATCGCCACACCGTCAGCAAACCACTGGTACTCGAACGTGGTGCCAGAGGTCCACACACCGCGGGCAGAGCTGAGAACCTTACCCACCTGGAGCGTGCCAGAGATCGTCGGAACCGGAGCGGTCAACGCTCCCGCAGCAACCGCCACGGTAGCCGCAGAGGTCTTCGAGGTGGTCGCATAACCAGGCTTGGAACCGGTCACCTTGACGGTGATCTTCTTACCCAGCTCATTAGGAGTCATCACCAACGACGTGCCCTTGGCACCCTCAATCAGCACTCCGTTAGCGAACCACTCGTAGTCAAACGTGGTGCCAGAGGTCCACACGCCGCGCTTCGAGAACACCGTCTTACCCACCTGGATGGTGCCACTGAGTGTCGGCACCGGAGCGGTCAACGCTCCCGCAGCAACCGCCACGGTAGCCGCCGAAGTCTTCGACGTGGTCACATAACCAGGCTTGGAACCGGTCACCTTGACGGTGATCTTCTTACCCAGCTCATTAGGAGTCATCACCAACGACGTACCCTTGGCACCCTCAATCAGCACTCCGTTAGCGAACCACTCGTAGTCAAACGTGGTGCCAGAGGTCCACACGCCGCGCTTCGAGAACACCGTCTTGCCCACCTGGATGGTGCCACTGAGTGTGGGAACCGGAGCGGTCAAGGCTCCCGCAGCAACAGCCACGGTAGCCGCCGAAGTCTTCGACGTGGTCACATAACCAGGCTTGGAACCGGTCACGCGAACCGTGAGCTTCTTACCCGCCTGCTCAGGCTTGACCGTGAACTGCCAGTTCGTTGCGCCATCAATGGCCACGCCATTGGCAAGCCACTGGTACTCGAACGTGGTGCCAGAGGTCCACACACCGCGGGCGGAGCTGAGAACCTTGCCCACCTGGACCGTGCCAGAAATGGTCGGTACCGGAGCCGTCAATGGGCGCGGGGCAACTGCCACGGTAGCCGCCGAAGTCTTCGACGCGGTCACATACCCGGGCTTGGAACCGGTCACGCGAACCGTGAGCTTCTTGCCCACCTGCTCAGGCTTGACCAAGAACTGCCAGTTTGTTGCGCCATCAATAGCCACACCATCAGCAAACCACTGGTACTGGAAGGTCACGTCGTTACCCCAGAAACCACGTGCTGAGTTGAGAACCTTGCCCACCTGGATCGTGCCAGAGATGGTCGGTACCGGAGCCGAGAACGTAGCCTTGGAGACCGGATAAGTTGGATCAGAAGTCTCGGTTACCGTGGCGTAGCCGCTCCTCGACCCGGTGACAGCCACACTGAAGGACTTGTCGAGGTCACCAAGGGCCAACTTCAAAGTCGACTTCGTGGCACCGCTAATCGCCACACCATCGGCAAACCACTGGTACTTGAAGTTGACACTGGTGCTCCACGCACCGGGTACAGCAGTCAGAGTGCTGTCCACCTTGGTGGCACCGGAGATCGTCGGCTGCGCGCTCTTCATCACCCGGACAGTTGCCTTGGAAGTCTTCGACGTCGAGGTGTAACCGGTCTTCTTTCCAGTCACCTTAACGGTGATCTTCTTCCCGGCCTGCGCTGTGGTCAGGTCCAATGTCGATTGGGTAGCGCCATTGATTGCCACCCCATCCGCGTACCACTGGTAGGTCAACGTGGCATAGGGAGTCCACACGCCCGGCTGAGCTGTGAGAACATCATCCACCTTGGCAGTGCCACTGATGGTTGGGACGGTTCCCTCAAGATGTACTCGGCCATCGTGCAGAGCATTGATATTGGAGACTACTTGGCCTGCCGCAACCTCAATTGGGGTTGCCGACTCGAAATCAGAGGCATTTTCCCACCACTGCGACGAAATAGCTGCTCCAAGCGTATCGAACTGCACCCTGTACGTACCGGGAGCCAGTCCATCCACGCGGTAGGAACCGGCGCTATTCAGGTAAGTAAAACGAACCTCATCACCGCTGGAGTCATACACACCAACGTAGTAGTTCCACGGGTTGATACCCGCCGGGATATTGACCTCGCCCGTGATTGCCCCACCCTGAGACAGGGCGATGTCGATGTTCGCGGTGTCTTGTCCATCCGTCACACTGATCGACGTGGCTGAGGCGAAGTTGGCCGCATTCTCCCACCACTGCGAGGCAACATCCGTACCGTAGGCGTCAAACTTCAGCTTGTATGAGCCGGTCTCCAGACCGCCCACGGAGTAGGAGCCATCGGCATTGGGGTACTGGTAGCTCACCCATCGCTTTGAGCTGTCGTACACAGAAATACTGATGTTCTCCATATCAGTACCTGCGGGTACCGTGACAGTTCCGGAGATCGAACCACCATTTCCCAGGGTCATATCGATAGCGGGAGTGTCTTGTCCTGACTGAACCTCAACCAGTGTCGCCGACTGGAAAGTAGCCGCGTCATCCCACCATCGCTGGGAAGCATTCGCCCCGTACGAACGGGCCTGCACCTTGTATGAGCCCGATTCCAGCCCGTCCACGGTGTAGGAGCCATCCTGGCTAAGCTCTGCACTTCCAGCCCACGTATTGGAGGTGGTGTATACGGTCACATAACCGTCTTGTGCATCGACTCCAGCGGGGAGCGTCACCACACCCGAGATGGAACCGCCCATCTCCATGGTTACATCAATACCCGAGACGGCCTGCCCGCTCTCAACATTCACCCATCCTGCGGAATCAAAATCAGAGGCCGCCTCCCACCAAAGTGGTGCGACATTGTCATCGTAGGATTCAAACCGCATCTTGTAAGCACCGGGGTTCACGCGAGTGATGGTGTATGTCCCATAAGAGGAAAGCATCACCGAACGCAACAGGATGCCAGCGTCACTAATCAAGGAAGCACTGACTTGCTGCGGATCAATACCGGCAGGTAGGGTCACCGTTCCAGAGATCGAGCCAGTGGTTACATTCATGGGAGTAGCGGTGCCGGGGGAATTCGCCACGGGCTCAGGGGACTCAAGTTGACGTACGTCAGAGGAGTCAACCAGGTCGGAGGGCCCTTCGAGATTGTCCTGAACCCGAAGGTCGGGGGAAGCCACCTCGTGGGTGGCGTCAGGGGAATTAGGGTTTGAAAGGTCTGTTGCGGCCGACGTTGGGGAGGCGTCCGCAGTGGGGGTCGCTTCCGCCGGAGCAGTAGTGTCCGCATTCAAGGTAGGCGCTGTCTGCTCACTTGACGAAGAGCCTTCGCCAAGGGTCGTAGCTGACGCCGGGGATACTGCCATACCCAGAATTAACATGAGGGCCCCGAATAGGGCCACCAGAGTTCTCCAGGAGTATTTCACCGTACTCATAAGGTCCTCAATTATCGTAGAACGAGTTTATGAAAATACAATAACCCAAATTTTCACAACTTAGTTAGTACATTTGTATGATTTTTTTACGATATGTATGTACTAACCTGTTCGTTCTTGGATGCCTGCTGCCGTTCGATATTGAGGACATCTGGGCCCTGAGCTAATTACATGAACGACGACGGCGCGGCCGCCCACTGTCCCCACGCCTCCCGTCTTTTCCGCCCCACCGGCGGATCCAACGGTTCCGGTAACCCCACCGGTGGCGGCAAGCAGAATCCGGGCGCGAATCCGCCGTCGTCGAATAAATCACAGAAGCGCGCCCAACAGCTGGCCCTAAACAACCCGGAAACGTTGCCGTCGCAAGCGAAACGGGGACGAAACTGAAGGGCAACCGCCCCGCCACATTTCGTTGATAGCTTCACGATAACTCGCATAGGACGAAAGTCGGAGAGCAGGTAGCACATGAAGATCATCATCGTCGGTGCCGGAATTGGCGGCACAAGCGCGGGAATCGCGCTCCAGAAGCTGGGACACGAGGTCGTCATCTACGACCAGATGCAAGAGAACAAGCCAGTTGGCGCAGCCCTGTCGCTGTGGTCCAACGGCGTGAAGGTACTCAACTGGCTCGGACTGGCCGACGAGGTGAAGGCCCTGGGTGGCTCCATGGACGACATGGCGTACGTCGATGGTCTGACAGGCGAAACAATGTGCCAGTTCTCGCTGGAACCCGTGACGGCACAGACCGGGCAGAAGCCCTACCCGGTAGCGCGCGCCGACCTCCAGGCCCTGCTCATGGAGCGCTTCGGTTTGGACAAGGTCCACCTCGGCATGCGGATGGTGGGTATTGAGGACGACGGCGAGATCGTCACCGCCACCTTCGCGGACGGCTCCACCGCCACCGCCGACATGCTCATCGGAGCCGACGGCGCCCGCTCCATCACCCGCGAGTACGTCACCCCCGAAGGCGCACCGCCCATCGAGCGCGAATACTCCGGATACACCAACTTCAACGGCCTCATCCCCGTGGACGAAGCCATCGGCCCACAGAACCAGTGGACCAGCTACGTCGCCGAAGGCAAACGCGCCTGCGTCATGCCGGTGGCGGGCGATCGCTTCTACTTCTGGTTCGATGTGGTGCAGCCCTCCGGCCTGCCCTACGACCGCAGCGAAGGCAAGGCGCCGCTTGAAGAAGCGTTTGCCGGATGGGCGCCGGGCGTACAGGCCCTCATCGGGGCAATTGACCCCGAGGTTTCTTTGAATAGGGTGGAGATTTGGGACATCACCCCGTTCGACACCTGGGTGAAGGGGCGCGTCGCGATTCTCGGCGACGCCGCGCACAACACCTCCCCGGACATCGGCCAGGGCGCCTGCTCCGCCCTGGAGGACGCGTTCGCGCTGGCCATCGCCGTGGCTGCCAACACCGTCAGCGTGGAAGACACCCTGCTGCGCTACCAGAAGATCCGCGCCGAGCGCGCCGGTGACCTGGTACTGCGCGCCCGCAAGCGCGGCGAGGAAACCCACGGCTACGACGAGGCCGCCCTCGCCGCCTGGTACAAGAGCCTGTGGGGCACCGACGGTACCGGGATCATCAAGGGCATCGTTGGCAACATCGAAGGCAGCCCCATCAACCTGGGTGGCGGAATCCTGGTGTAATCGTGGGGTTGCGCCGGTGGGTTCTAGTGGCCGCTGGGCTACTGGGCACTGGCCGCTGCGTAGCAGCGCGGTGGCCCGGTTCCTGGAGCCGCGCTGGGCTACTGGGCACTGGCCGCTGGGCTACTGGCGCAGCCTCGTAAGCAAATTTCACGACCGAGGGTCTCGTCGAGGAGCTAGTTGCGCGTCAGCGCCGCACAGCTCGTTTCTCGGCGGGGTCCTCTTTTTTGGGGCCCAGAGATCCCGATTTTTTAGGGTCCAGAGATCCCGAACATTTGATGGCGTATACGTGACGGGTAATGCGATATACCAATAGCGGTCACATATACGCCATCAAATGCACTCAAAGTCCGAAAATCGGTGGAGAACGGGCTACCTACTTCTCGGCGGCGAGGTGCAGAATCGCCTCGGTGAGGGCTTGGATGCCGACGGCGACGTCGCCCACCGAGACAAACTCGTCCGGGTGGTGGCTGATCCCGCCTGGGTTGCGCATGAAGAGCATACCCACGTCCGTCACCTCGGCCATTGCCATGCCATCGTGGCCGGCACGGCTGAAGATGGTGGCCGGATCGCCCGTGCCGGGCAGCGTGCTGAGGATACCTTCACGCACCACGTCCTGGAACAGTGGAGCGCAGAAGACCGCGGGGGCACTGTGGATTTCTCGGGCGCGCCAGCGCAAGCGGCGCCTTCCCATGATGGCATCGAATTCGCGAGAGATCGCGCTCCACACCTTGTCGCGGGACTCGTCGAACTCGCCGCGCAGGTCAAGGCTGAGCCGGGCCTCACCCGGAACCACGTTGACCGCGCCCGGGTAGGTCTCCAACTGACCAACGGTGCCAATGATGTGGTGCTCCGCGCGGCAGATGCGCTCCACCGCGAGCGCCGCCTCGCTGGCGCCGAGCAGGGCGTCGCGGCGGATGTCGTAGGGGGTGCCGCCCGCATGGCGGGCCTCACCTTCCACGGTGATCTGGAAGCGCTTGGCACTGGCGATGGAGGACACCACGGCCAGCGATTCTCCGCGTTCGTCGAGCTCCGGGCCCTGTTCAATGTGGGCCTCCAGGTATCCGACGAGGTTGCCGGGGTGGTACGCGGCCTCGCCCACGCGCGCGGGGTCGAGGCCGAAATCGAGGTAGGCCTCTCGCAGTGTCACGCCGGTATGGTCGGTGAGAGACCACCACTCGTCGCGCCAAGCGCCAGCCGCAGCGGCCGAACCCAGCAGCGCCTTGCCGAAGCGCGTGCCCTCCTCGTCGGAGAATGCGATGACCTCCAACGCAAAGGGAAGCTCGGTGCGCACCGGGCCGTCCCCGGGCGCGCGCAAGAGCCGCACCACCTCCAATGCCATGAGCACTCCGGCGATACCGTCGAAGCGCCCGGCATCCAACACCGTATCCAGGTGGGAGCCGAGGAGAAGGGCGGGGGCGTCCGGGTCGCCGTCGGCGGGCGCCATCCGCCCCACCTGGTTACCCGCGGCATCCTGGTGCGCGGTCATGCCGATCTCGCGCATCCACTGGGCGGCAAGCCGGTTCACCCGAGCGTGCTCGGGCGACAGGTAGACGCGTTCGATGCCCTCACCAGGAGTGGCGGTGACGCGCGCCAACTCATCGCAGCGCGCCATGACCCGGCGCGCCGCGGTGAGGAACCTGTCCGGGCCAACGCCGACAAGCCGAGGGCTCATGCTTAATGCCCCCGGAAGATGTCAGCGGCCGCTTCGACGCCACCCCCGTTGGGCACCACAACGCCAAAGCGTCGCAGTACCGATTCGAGCGAGGCAAGGGTGGTGAGCACCGCGTCCTGGCGCGCGTTGTAGCCCATGGTGCCGATACGCCACACACGGCCGTGCAGAGGGCCAAACGAGGTGCCGATTTCAATGCCGAAGTCCTCGAGCAACGCGGCGCGCGCGGCATCGCCGGGCACGCCGCCGGGGATCTCCACGGCAACAACGTTGTTCATCTTGTGCGCGATATCGCCAAACACTTCGAGCCCGAGCGCCTGCACACCCGCCAACATTGCAGCTCCAGCCAGGCGATGCCTTTCGATCACGGCGTCGCGGCCCTCGTCCAGCAGCACCCGGGCGCACTCGCGCGCCGCGTACAGCATCGAGGTGGCCTCGGTGTGATGGTTGAGGCGGCGCGGGCCCCAATAATCGAGGATCATGCCGAGGTCGAAGTAGTTGGAGCGAATGAAGTCCTGCGCCGATTCGTCGTCGTCCTCGCGGATACCCGCCTCAACGCGGCCACGGGAACGAATCACCTCGACCGCGCGCTCTGACAGGGTGATCGGGGAGGAGCCGGAGGGGCCGCCGAGACACTTCTGCAGGCCGGCGGTGGCGGCGTCGAGGCCCCACTCGTCGGCCTCGAACTCGTTGCCGCCGAGGGAGGCGGTGGCGTCGGTGTAGAACAGCACGCCGTGCTTGCGGCACACCTCGCCCACCTCGTCGAGCGGCTGGTTCATCGTGGTGGAGGTGTCGCCCTGGACCAGCGCGAGCAGCGTCGGCTTCACCCGAATAATCGCCTCTTCGATGGCGGAGACCGGGAACACCTGGCCCCACTCCACCTCGATGGTGTGCACCTCGGCCATGGCGCGCTCGGCAATCTCCGCCAGCAGATGGCCGAAGCGCCCGAAAATCGGCACCAGTACCCGGTCGCCGGGACGCAGCAGGGACACGAGCGCGGCCTCGATACCAGCGCGCGAGGTGCCGTCGATAAGAAGTGTGGCCTCGTTCGTCGTCGACCAAACTCCCCGATACAACTCCTGGGTCTGCGCCATCATCTTCGTCATAAACGGGTCATACTGGCCCACAAGCTGGGCGGACATCGCACTCAGCACGCTCGGGTAAGCCGAGATCGGGCCGGGGCCCATGAGTAGGCGGTGCGGCGGATCAATGGGGCCGGGAAGTGTCATGTCCGGTTCCTCTCTGGATGGGCTATGTTCGTCTGGTGGGGTCGGGCTGTGTTTGTCTGGTTCGGCAGTATTCATCTAATTGGCTATGTTCAGCAAACTCGTGCGGGCTCACGGGTACGTGAGAATTCGCGTAGGTTCGCGAGTTTATCGGCTCGCAGGCTGGCAAGTTGAGGACCGGCAAGTTTGCAGGCCTGCAAGTTGAGGGGCGAGCCATAAGATTCTCACGTCAGCGCTTGTTCCAAGCGGCGGGCGGCGCGCACCAAAGCGATGTCGGTGCCTTCGCTGGAGATCAGAGCCACCCCCACGGGCGCCGGGCCGAGCAACGAATCCACCGTCAGCAAGGGCGCCGAAAGTGAGGGCAAACCGCCGATCGCCGCGGGAGTGGTCATGCGCAACGTGGCCGCCCGCACCGCCGAGACGTGCTCGCCGGAACGCGTGCGCATCGGCGCCGGGCCGGGAACCGTGGGCATGAGAAGGATGGCATCGCGAGAGACTTCTCTCAGCCGCGCCCGCAGCCCAGTAAGCGTGGCGCGGGCCGCGCTCTCCTTCTCGGGCGTGATCGCAGCCGCGGCAAGGAACCGCTCGGCCACGGCGGGCCCGGTGGCACCTGGATGCTCGCGCAGCCACTCGCCATTGTTTCGCCAGGCCTCCACGCCCTGCACCACCCGGAACGCCTCGTAGTAGTCCTCCAACGCACCGATACTCACGGTGTCAATTTCGGGGGCGTTCGGGGACTCCGCAAGGCGCACGAGCAACTCCCCGAAAGCCACCCGGGTATCAGGTTCGACGACGTCGAGCGCCTCCGCCACCACCAGGAAACGCCACGGCAGGTCGTCATTCGACTGGCCATAGACGCTCTCGGTGGACTCGGAACCCTCGTAGCCGAGGCACCAGTCGGCGACACGTTGCAGCGTGGCCGAGTCCCGGGTAAGCCACCCGATGGTGTCAAAGGACTGCGAGAGCGGCAGCAAACCCTGCCGCGGCACCAGGCCGTGCGTGGTGCGCAGGCCCCAAAGCCCCTGGTAGGAGGCCGGAACCCGGATCGAACCGGCAGTATCCGTGGCCAACCCAACTTCCGCCTGCCCTGTGGCGACGGCGGACGCGGGACCGTTCGAGGAGCCGCCCGGCAACGCACCTGGCACCGCACCGTTCGGCGGAGTGCCGTAGTGCGGATTATCCCCGGCGATCGAGTAGGCGAACTCGTCCGTGCGGGCAATACCGCGCAGCGAGGCACCACCGTTGAGAAGATCCGCGACGGCCGGGGCCGTTGTCGCCTCCGGTTTCGCCTCGCTCAGATAGGTAGGGTTACCCGCGCCAATCCGCCGCCCCTGAATCGCAAAAAGATCCTTGACCGCCACGGTGAGGCCACTGAGCGGGCCATCACCATGCGGATGCCAGAACGGGTCACCCACATTGCGCCACACGGAACGATCGAGAGACTGCGCCCGCGGCGTCACATGCGCGGCAGTGATCAGCCAGCGGCCATCAATCCGCTGCCAAAGCTGGGTTTGGAGGCCGGTACCACCCGAGGCGTATCGCGAAATCGATACCAGGAGCGCGGCCTCGTCGGAAAGTGGGCGGTACTCGATGCGTTCGATTGTGCGCGAGGGAACTCCTCCGCGCACACTGCGGAACGCCGAAATCGCCTCGTGCCCCACAAGTAACCCCGACGCATCGCCGCGCATCGTGGTGGGAGTATCGGCGAAGAAGTCATCCAGTACGTCGAGATCGTCGTCCATAATCGCCTGCTCGTACTCCCAGAAGGCGGCCAGCAGCGCGTCGGGAACCTCCGAGGAGCCCCACACGTCGCGCCGGGCGCTCGCGTCACCGGGCTGGGATTCGGAGATATGTGGGGCGACGACGGCGTCTTCCGCCGTGAATCCGAGTCGCGTACTCGAGCCGTCAGGGAGGGAACACTCAGCGAGCTGGGAGCTGCGCTGGGAATCAGGAATGTTCGTCATGGGGCACCGCCTTGAAATCAGACTCGCGGATGCACGCGTGTACTCCGCATACGATGTCGACCACCTGCGAGATGTTGAAATCAGTCGCCGCACTGAGGTAGGCGTAGGCAATATGCTCGTCCACACCCCAACGCGCTTGAATAAGGGAGAGGGCCGAACGCACGCAGGCACGCATCGCCTCGCCCAGATCGGGATCGAGACCGGTGGGCACAAGATAGCCA
This sequence comes from Ancrocorticia sp., assembly GCA_047602305.1. GTDB lineage: Bacteria > Actinomycetota > Actinomycetes > Actinomycetales > Actinomycetaceae > Ancrocorticia. Next base: position 2,462,130 of record JASGHO010000001.1, on the reverse strand, counting down.
CCAGCCCGAACGAGCGGCCCGTTCACCTCACCGAACGAGGCAATCGCCTCGTCATGGGGCACCACGTCGAAACGTAGGGTGGCACGAAGCGAGGCTTCGAGGGCGGTGAGGGCCACTTCGCCGTCGCCCTGCGCAAAATGCGGGTCGCCCACGTATGCGAGCGCGCCGGGAACCTGGACGGGGAGGTAGAGCACTGCCCCTTCGACCAGCAGTTTGATATCGATGTTGCCGCCGTGGGCGCCGGGCGGGACCGAGTGTGGGCGCTCATCGGAATCGACGGCGACCCCCATCGTGCCGAGGAATGGGGCCAGCGGGAATTCGATGAGTCGGGGGCCGCCTTCATGCGTCGGAAGCACCCCGACTAGGCCCGCCTCGCGCGTCTCCACCGGGCAAAAGACGCTGACATTGCCCTCGCTGCGGGGCAGTTCACCAACCAACGCGCCTTTACCGTGCCGGTTCGAGATGACGCCGTAGGGCACGCGGGGCAGCAGATTTTCCACCGTGATTCGTAGCAAATCACCGGGTTCGGCGCCTTCCACGAAGATCGGGCCGGTGACAACGTGCGGGCCGTCCGTGACCGAGTCGTGCGGGAGCTCGGCAGCGATCTCCATTGCGTCCGTCAGCACCGAGTCAGCGGGCACTCCGTGACCGGTGAAGTAGGCCAGCGGATCCTTCCCGTGCTCCTCCAGGATGCCCTCGTGGCTGACCGTATCGATCGTCACCGAAGTGCCCGGCGCGATCGTCAGCACCGGGGCGTCCGTGCGGCAAGGCAATCGGCCCCACAGCACGGTGTTCGCGGACGCGGGGAGATAGGTATCGGAGGCGATGGACCCCTCACCACGTTGCAAAATGCTCATGTTATGCGTCACGAGATACTCCCTCTCACTGCCTGGGACTGATCAGAGTCTGTCAACAGACTAGAGGTCGACGGCGTCGAAACCGGTTGCCGTCTTGCGGCCAGTAGCCGTCCTGCCGGAGGCTGGCGCAGATGCGGCGCCTCGCCCACGCCACCGGATCGCGCATCAAAAACAGTCCGACCCGCCAGCCAGGTCCGCATGATGCGACCAGTGAACGAGCGCCCATTATAGGCACTGATCGGGTTGCGGTGCAGGAGTGTATTTGCGTCAACAATCTGCTGGTCAGAAGGGTCAAAAATGGTTAAGTGGGCGGGCGCCCCTACGGCGATTGTTCCCACAGATTCAAGGCCGACGGTTGTGTCAAGGCCAGCAACCCGCGCCGGACCCGTGGTGTACAGCGGAAGCACCGTGGAGAGCGGGATGTTACGATGCTGCGCCTCGGTCCACACGGCAGCAAGGCCCAGCTGAAGGCCGGAAATGCCGCCCCATCCCAAGCCAAAATCGCCGTCACCCAGACGCTTGAGTTCTACCGTACTCGGGGAATGGTCACTCACAATGGCATCGATGGTGCCGTCACAGATGCCCTCCCACAGCAGGTCACGGTTCGATGCCTCGCGAATCGGCGGGCAGCACTTGAACTCGACCGCACCGTCCGGAATCTCCTCCGCCACGATCGTCAGGTAATGCGGGCAGGTCTCAACGGTCAGCGGCAACCCTTCGGCCTTCGCCGCGCGAATCGCAGGAAGAGCACGCCCATCGCTGAGATGAAGAATGTGCGTGCGGCACCCCGTGAGGCGTACCGCCTCAATAATCGTGTCGATAGCCGACTGCTCACTCGCCGGAGGACGGGACTCCAGGAACTTGTCATATCCCTGGCCCAGCGCGCCGTCGTCGCCAAAAAATGCCGGATCCTCGGCATGAATGATGATTCGCGAGCCCAGAGCCTCAATCTCTCGCATTGCGGCAAGCAGTTGCTCGCGGTCAAGGTGACCGAACTCGTCCACGCCCGAAGGGGAGAGGAAGCACTTGAAGCCGAAGACTCCACCCTCGTGTACGGGGGCGAGCGAGCCGAGGTTCTCCGGCACCGCGCCACCCCAGAATCCGATGTCAATATGGGCGGAACGCGCTGCCGCCTCGCGTTTGATCTCCAGTGCCTCGCGCGTGGTGGTGGGCGGGATCGAGTTGAGTGGCATGTCGATGAACGTGGTGATGCCGCCCGCAGCTGCAGCCAGCGTGGCCGAGCGGAAGCCCTCCCATTCGGTGCGGCCCGGCTCGTTGACGTGCACATGCGAATCCACAAGACCCGGCAGAAGCACCGCACCCTCATTGATGTGAACAATAAATGGTGCGGTCGTTGAAGCAGGGCTGGTATCGCCGGCCTCCAACGCGGCGGCGCCGGTCACAACCGAGGCGATGACGCCGTCGACGACGTCGACCCGAGCAGGCTGAAACTCCCCTCCCACCCAGGCGCGCGAGGCGTACAAGGTCATGTTGCGTTCAGACATCTCGTTCCTTCCGACACATGCGAGTGGAACTCACAAGTCAAAGCTGCTGCCCAAACTATCGGCTCAACGTTTCACGTGGAACGCTCGAATATTTCGCGCATGTTACTCGCGGGATTTGCGTGAGGTAACACACGCGAAACGTCCACGGCCTACTATCGGCCCATGGGTCTTGAAGAGTTCAATACGGCAGAGCCCGCCGCGGCGGCCGCCGTTGTCCGCGTGTGGGCTGATATTCCGACGTGGGTTGATAGCGTCGTTGCGGGTCGCCCGTATGCTGATGTGGCGTCCGTGGAAGCTGCGGCGGCGCATGCGGCTTCGGACTGGACCGGGGAGGATCTCGACGCAGCGCTGGCTCATCATCCCCGAATCGGACAGAAGGTGTCGGGGCAAGGGCAGGAAGCCGCGGCATCACGACGAGAGCAGGCCTCCATGGGCGGCGCCTCCACGGAACTTGCGGAGGCCATGGCCGAGGCGAATGCAGCCTATGAAGAACGCTTCGGGCGCATCTTCCTCATTCGGGCCGCCGGTCGTAGCCCCGAGGAGATGCTCGCGGAGATTCGCCGCAGGCTCGACAATGACAATATTAGTGAAGCCGCAGAGGCGGTCGAGCAACTACGCCAGATTGCTCTACTGCGGTTGCGGCAGGCGCTCGGCGATCCCAGCTGATCTAGCCGCGCCTAGTACAAACCCGATTAGGCTTGCGAGCGCTTCACGAATTTTATGGCGGCGAGAGCGTTCTATGTGCCTATATATCCAGATAGAACGCTCTCGCCGCCACTGATGTACATGAACCCGTGGCATATGCGGCGAAAGTAGCGTTTCCGGCCATCAGCCGTTGACCACCCAGAATACCGTTGGCACTCCGGCAACAGCCGGCGGCCCTATCGAAGGAGCAGACGTGACCAGTCACCTCACCACCCACATTCTCGATGCCGTGACCGGCACTCCCGCAGCGGCTGTCACTGTGACACTCACATCCGCGAGCGGCGAGGTGGTCGCGAGCGGCCTCACGAACGAGGACGGCCGCCTCGCACTCGGACCCGAGACACTGCCATCCGGGAACTACACGCTCTCGTTCGACACGGGCGCCTACTTTGCCTCCGCCGGCACTGAGGCGTTCTACCCTTCGGTAACAATCGCCTTCACTGTTGGCGATCTGCCGCACTACCACGTGCCGCTGCTACTCAGCCCCTTCGCCTACTCCACGTACCGAGGCAGCTGACAAACGTTCGACCTGAGGGGTGGAAAACGTTCGACCTGAGGGGTGGAAAACGTTCGACCTGAGGGGTGGAAAACGTTCGACCTGCACCCTCGCCACCCCTAAACCAGGCAGCAACTCTCGAAGAGGTCACCTTCTCAACGAGAGGTCACGTCTATAAAGCGTGACCTCTCCACGGAACGGTGGCCTCTTTGGCAAAGACACCGGGGACACCAAGGACGCGCCCCAAACCCGCTAAAACGCGCCGAAAAGTGACCCACGCCCTACAAAACTGCTCGGCGGAAACACGCCATTTATCTTGATCAATTCTATTTACGAAATAGTAACAATAGCGAAACCCCCTCCAAATCGTTGGCGAACTAGGTTAGGACCTAAGCCCCTGCTTAACGAATCGAGAGGACTCCGACGATGCTCGCCGTAAGAGCGCATCTGCGAAGCGAACTCGTCTGACCCTCGACATCTGGCCGCACCACGTGGGCCAACGCTAGGAGAAGCACCATGACCACCATCGAATCCCCCCGACAAATCGCCGGTTCCTCCCCGGGGGCAAATGCGACTGCGCAGTCGATCCCCGCGAGCACCCGTCCGGAAGATGAGCGCCTAGGCTTGGGCCGTACCTTCGGCTACGGAGTGCAGCACATTCTCGCCATGTTCGGCGGCGTCATCGCCGTACCGCTCATCGTGGGTGGCGCCGCGGGCCTGGATACCGCCGATCGCGCACTGCTCGTCGCCTGCGGACTCTTCATCAGCGGTCTCGCCACGATCCTCCAGACGATCGGCATTCCGTTCTTCGGCTCGCAGCTACCCCTTGTGCAGGGCACCTCGTTCGCCGCAGTGTCCACGATGCTCGCCATCATCGGCGACCGCGGCCAGGAAGGCATGCAGCATGTACTCGGCGCGATCATCGCCGCGGGTATCCTCGGCCTCATCATTACGCCGTTCTTCTCCCGGGTCGTACGATTCTTCCCCGCAGTGGTGACGGGGTCCATCATTACGGTGATTGGGCTTTCGCTGATGCCAGTAGCGGCAGGATGGATTACCGGCCAGGCCACCATCATGGTCGACGGCGTCGCGCAACCCAACCCGAACTTCGCCTCACTTGGCAACATCGGCCTGGCGCTCTTCACCCTCGCCGTCGTTCTCATCCTCAGCAAGATCGCCATCCTCTCCCGCCTCGCGGTACTACTTGGTCTGGCGATCGGCACCATCACAGCAATCGCTCTTGGCCGCGTCGATTTCACCCCCATTTCTGAGGCGTCGCTCGTCGCTCTTCCCCAGCCCTTCGCGTTCGGCATGCCGCTGTTCGAAATGGGCGCGATCATCTCGATGTTCATCGTCATCCTGGTGATCATGGTCGAGACCACCGCTGACATCCTTGCTGTGGGCGAGGTTGTCGGTACCAAGGTTGACGCCCGCCGCGTCGGTGACGGCCTGCGTGCGGACATGATCTCCACCGCGATTGCTCCGATCTTCAACGGCTTCCCCGCTTCCGCCTTCGCACAGAATGTGGGCCTGGTTGCTCTCACCGGCATCAAGAGCCGCTTCGCAGTGGCCGCTGGAGGCGCAATCCTGCTGATCCTGGGCCTGTCCCCGATGGCCGCTGCGGTCTTCGCTCTCATCCCCTCCCCCGTTCTGGGTGGCGCCGGCATCGTGCTCTTCGGCACAGTGGCAGCGAGTGGTGTGCGTACCCTCTCCAAGGTGAACTACCAGGGCAACAACAACCTGGTGGTGGTTGCCACATCGATCGCCTTCGGTCTGATCCCCGTGGTCTCGGCGGACTTCTGGCACTCCTTCCCGGCCTGGTTCGTAGTAATCTTCCACTCGGGTATCAGCTCGGCCGCTATCGTCGCAGTACTCCTCAACATCTTCTTCAACGTCCTCCTCCCCGGCACTCCCGAGGATCCGAGCGATCTCGCTGCAGCTCCCCCGCGCCAGATTCAGGAGACGGAAGCTGAAGTCCTCAGCACTGGCGGTACGCTTGCTCCAGAATCATACGAGCCCGACGAGCAGGTCAGCGGTACCCGCGCCAAGGGCCCGGCCGATTCAACCCGATCAGGCACAATCCGGGCGAAGAGCCCAGTAACGAGCCACTCTGGCTCAACTCCAGGTAAGGACGCATGACCTCTCATTCAACTCGTCACGCCCCCGGCCCGCGAACATTACCGTTGATCTTCATCGGTATCGCGGCCGGGGCGCTGTCCGGTATGTTCGGTATTGGCGGAGGTACGATCATCGTCCCCGCCCTCGTTTTGTGGGTCGGTATGCAGCAGAAGCTTGCGGCTGGCACGTCGGTAGCGGCAATTCTGCCCACCGCTATCGTCGGCGCGATCAGCTACGGCGTGCAGGGCAACGTGGATTGGATTGCCGCGCTCTGCCTCGCTGTGGGCGTTGTTGTGGGCGCCCAAGTCGGCAGTTATCTCCTTCAAAAGCTGCCGGTTGGCGCGATCCAGTGGGCGTTCTTGGGCTTCTTGCTCGTGGTGATCGTGACGCTGTGGTTTGTTGTCCCCCAGCGCGACGACGAAATTTCCCTCGGCCTCATATCCGGCGCCCTGCTTGTGGTCCTCGGCTTCATCACCGGCATCCTGTCGGGACTATTGGGCGTGGGCGGCGGCATCGTGGTTGTCCCGATTCTCATGTTCTTCTTCGGCGCCAACGACCTCGTCGCCAAAGGCAGCTCCCTCGTCATGATGATCCCGGGCTCCATTTCGGGCACGCTCGGCAACGTCCGGCGCCAGAACGTCGACTTGCGCTCGGCCGTCATCGTGGGTCTGGCCGCCTGCACGATGGTGCCGTTCAGCTCGCTGTTCGCCGCCTGGATCGACCCGTTCTGGGGCAACGTCGCGTTCTCGCTCTACCTCGCGTTCATTTTCTGGCAGATGCTGTCGAAGAAGTTGCGGGCGCGCAAGGCCGCACGCGAGGAGCAGCAGGACGAGCCCGGGAAGTCCGCGGAATAGCTCGGTTTCGGCCCCGGTTTCCGGGATTGACGAATTAACGACGACGGCGCCCGCCACTCACGTACGAAACCACTCACGTACGTGACCTCATCAACAGCTGACCCGCGCCGTCGTCGTTCATTGGGCGCCTAACCCCAATGCAGGCCCATCTGTTCTCAGGCCGGGTCACGCTGTGTCACCAGGAAGTCTCGACTCACACAAATTTACCCCCTCTAGACATTTACTATCTAGTGGGGGTAAATTAGGCTAATGACGAAGCCGATGAAGTACCGCGAGTTAGCACGTCTCCTACACAATGCTGGATTCACACCCCGGCAAGGAAAAGGCGATCACGAGGTCTGGCGCAACGGCGCCGTAACCGTGACCATAACTCAGGCACGAGTCGTCTCACCCAAAGTAGTACGAGATGCCTTGAGAGCAATAGAAAGGAGCACCTCATGACCGCACTTGATGTCAAGGCGACCCCCTGGTCCGGTGGGTGGGAGTTGGAGATTGACGACGATCACCATACTCAGGTCACCACTCTGGACAAGGCCCATCAACAAGTCATCGATTACCTGGACACAACATACGAGGATATTGACCATTCAGGGTGGGATATCCGCATCATCCCCAACATTGAACTCCAGAATGAAGTAAGGGAAGCCCGAGCAGCAACAGTGTCGGCCGTCGAAGCTCAGCTTGAAGCCGCCCTCCTATCCCGCACAATCGCGCGGAAACTCCGAGCGGCGGGGTTCTCCGTAACGGACACTGCGGCCATCATGGGCGTCTCACGCGGACGGGTATCCCAGTTAGTCAAAGGCTAAGCTGGCCTCAGTGCCGTCGTCGAACACTGGAGTTACGGGCTCTAACACGACCCCAGAAACGACGAAAACCGCGGAAATCCGCGGTTTTCTTTCAACATTTGGTGCTCAAGGGGGGAGTTGAACCCCCACGCCCTTTCGGGCACACGGACCTGAACCGTGCGCGTCTGCCTATTCCGCCACTTGAGCAGTGACTTCAACCAGTTGCCACATCAACGATGTACCTACCAGTTGCAGCAAGTAAGAGCTTATAGGGAGAGCAGGAATTTTTCAAAGCGAGGGCAGCGTGTTCCCCGTCTCGTTTAGCGCTCCCAACACTCTCTCGTCACTCATGCCTTGCTGATATCAGCACCTTTCTTGGTACGAAGCGGGCCGAATCCGATCACGCCCAGCGCAACACCTGCGGCGATGGCCGCGCCACCGACCCAGATGGCGATGGTCCCAACGAGCCACCAGCCATAAGCATTGAGGAGCATGCCGCGCAGACTGTCACCCATGAAGAGACTCTGCCGCAGCTGGCCGAGCTTCTGCATGTCCTCGGAGGCAGCAAACTCTTCCGGGTCCATGGAGCGCTGGGCGCCCGTGTATTCACCGGACACTTCTTCGTAGGTCTTGCCACCGGAAGAGGACATCATGTGAGCCCAGATGTAGTCGTTTGCGAAGGCTTCGGCCTGCGGGCCGGTGGTGAGCTGCTGGCCGATCCACGGGCGCAGCTTGTCCTGGGACTCCTTGGACTCCAGACCTTCGATGCCGCCTTCCGAGGGCATGTCGATCTTTTCCTGGCTGAGCTGATCGGTGACATAACCGTGAGCAAAGTTTCCGCCAACGATGGCGCCGACGCCAACGAGCAGCAGGACAACGGCAAACACCCGCGCCAGCACGCCGTACACGATCTTCTGCATGATTCTCTCCCATTGAGTGTGGTCATGGTATCCGCACGCACCGGTTAAGTGGGTGCGGAGTATTAGGTTTTCCGGGCCACAGCACTGCTGGAACTCGGCTGGTGAAGCAATTAAACGCGGACATGATTCACCGCATCCATAAGCCTTTACCTGGGGTTTTATGTTCCCAGATCGGCTTTTCCAAGCTTCTGATATGACCCTAATTCAAATCTCAACTATTTCCCTCACTGTCAGCGGGTTCAATCTGGAATTACCCCATTTTCCATAGCTCACTTCTTACGCCTTGCCAACTGTCTAAACTCCCAAACGCGAGGCCTATTCGGGAAATTGGCCATGGGGTTCACCACATATTTTCGGATTAAACTATCTCCGTCATCGCAGGTCACCACCCCTTTTTAACGACGACGGCGCCTCCGCACCACGTCTCCTCCCCACCCCACCCCACCCCACACCACGTCCGCACCGCGTCTCCACCGCGTCTCCACCGCGTCTCCACCGCGTCTCCACCCCAGAGAAACCTTAAGCGCGAGGCAGGGCCACAAAGGATTGAGTTTTTCGGAAAGGATTGAGGCCGGAGACCCTGCTATCGGGCTCAACCCTTTCCATTTTCCTCAATTCTTTGGGAGCGGGGGTGTTTGGGAGTAGGGGTGGTCGGGTCTTTGGAAGTGGGGGTGGTCGGGTGTTTAGGAGTGGGAGACCTGGCGGCTCCGCACCTCACCCCACGTCCACAACCCAGAGAAACCTCAAGCGCGAGGCAGGGCCACAAAGGATTGAGTTTTTCGGAAAGGATTGAGGCCGGAGACCCTGCTATCAGGCTCAACCCTTTCCATTTTCCTCAATTCTTTGGGAGCGGGGGTGTTTGGGAGTGGGAGCGGGGGTGTTTGGGAGTGGGAGCGGGGGTGTTTGGGAGTGGGGGTGTTTGGGAGCGGGGGTGGTCGGGTCTTTGGGAGTGGGAGTGGGAGTGGGAGTGGGGGTGTTTGGGAGCGGGAGTGGGGGTGTTTGGGAGCGGGGGTCTTTGGAAGTGAGGGGCCTACCACCCCACACCCGCCCGCCCATCGTCCAGCCCTCTCTCACCCCTCCCCGGCCATTGGTCCAGCCCCCTCCCGGCCATTGGTCCAGCACTTTCCCAGCTATCGTCCGCTCACAGCTCACATCCTTAGGGATTGCCCACAACCTCCTTCAGAGGGATGCCATGAAGTGCACGAACACCGTAAGGTGAACTAGTAAGCGCTGTCGGCGTTTACCGGCGTATTCATTCGTTGTTCTGCGCGGATACGGGCGTTGGGCTGGGCTTGTAGCTACGGCACCAGACAGGGCGAGGGCCTCTGCGGCCAGAGAGCCCGTGGCCCCGGTCTTGTGGGTCCGGACCACTCCCGGCCTCGAAGTCCGGGAACCTGCCCGCCCAGTGCCGAGTCGCGATGAATGCCGAGCTGAGGATTCTAGGAAGGTGCAATGGGAGCGTTCGACAAGTTCGATAAGCTCGAGAAGAGCGTGGGTAACGTCGTCGCTAACGCGTTCTCCCGGTTGGGCAAATCCGACCTCAAACCGATCGAGATCGCGTCGGCGTTGAAGAAGGCTTTGGATGAGCACGCGGCCACGATGAGCCGCGAGCGCACGGTCAGCCCGAACGTTTTCACCATTACTCTCGATCCCCAGGATTATGACAAGGTGGCGCAGTGGGGCGAGGAGGCTCTCACTGAAGAGCTCATTGACTCCGTGATCGAGTACGCCACCGATCAGGATTACGCCTTCCTTGGCCCTATCAAGATCCGTTTTCAGCACAGCGATGCCAGCAAGCCCGGCACCGTCAAGGTTGAGGCTTCTACGAAGCGAGGTAACGTGGCTCCAGCAACTTCTCACGCGGCTTCCGCGGAGCATCCCATTATTGAGGTGGGTGCGAAGCGTTACATCCTTACCGGGGCGATCACGGTGATTGGCCGCGGCTCCGAGTGTGATGTGACCGTTGACGATACCGGCGTCTCGCGCCGCCACCTCGAGCTTCGCATCACCCCGCACGGCGTCATCGCCACAGATCTGAATTCCACGAATGGCTCGTTCGTCGAGGGGCATCGCATCAAGAATGCCACGCTGGTGGATGGCAACACGTTGACCATCGGCCGCACGCACATCATGTTCTGGAATTCCCCGGAGCAGGCATGACCACGCTAGTACTCACTCTGCTGCGTCTCGGTTTCCTGGCTCTGCTGTGGATTTTCGTCATCTCGTTGGTCCTCACGGTCCGCAAGGACGTGTACGGCACCGAGATTCGCGACCGCCGCATGCCCAATCAGGCGGCGCCCGAGAAGAAAACCAACCCCCTACGCAGGTTCAGCTTCCGCCGCGCACCCCGCGCCACACCCACCGCTGCCTCGGCTCCCTCTCCGGCCGCGGCCCCGCAACCCCCGCCACGCACCCCCACTCTTGCTGTCACCGGCGGCCCGCTCGCAGGAACCACGCTTCCGCTCGGCCAGACCCCCATCGTCATTGGCCGCTCCCCCGATAGCGCCCTGGTTCTGGATGACACCTTCTCCTCCTCCCGCCACGCCCGCCTCTACGCGAACGCCGGCCAGTGGTGGATTGAGGATTTGGATTCCACGAACGGCACGTTTGTGGGCGGCGCCAAGATTTCCACGCCCACCCCGTTGCAGCCCGGCATCCCCATCATGGTTGGGAAAACCACGATGGAGTTGCGTTCATGAGCACGCAGCTACGATTCGCCGCGGTCTCGGACATCGGGCTCATCCGCTCCACGAACCAGGACAGCGGATACGCCTCGCCCAACCTTCTCGTTCTGGCGGACGGCATGGGTGGGGCCGCTGCTGGCGACGTCGCCTCCAGCGTGACTGTCGCTCACCTCGCCGCCATTGACGACGACGTCTATTCCGCCGACGATCTTCTCCCCGCCCTCCGCAGTGCCATCGAGGATGCGCACGCGGATCTCATGCACCGCTCCCAGGAGAACCCCGAGCTGCGTGGCTTGGGCACCACCTGCATCGCCATCCTGCGCTCGGGAAATAAGCTGGCGATGGTCCATATCGGCGATTCGCGCGCCTATCTGTTGCGCGACGGCAAGCTCGTTCAGGTCACCCATGACCACACGCTCGTCCAGTTTCTTGTGGACAACGGCCAGCTCACGCCCGAAGAGGCGGAGAATCACCCGAAGCGCAACGTTATCATGCGCGCCCTGGGCGATATGCCCACCGATGTACAGTTGGATGAGTCGATTCGCGAGGCCGTCCCCGGCGACCGCTGGCTGCTCAGCTCGGACGGCCTGTTCGGCGTCGTCGCCCATGACACGATCGAACATACCCTGGCCAGCTACCCGGATCTCTCGGAGTGCGGCGAGTACCTGATTGAGCTGGCGTTGGCCGCCGGCGCGCCCGATAACGTCACCGTTGTTCTCGCGGATGTCATCGACGACGCCGAAGCCGCGCGCCCAGCCAGCCAGCAACCCATCGTCGTCGGTTCAGCTGCGATCAGTAGCCACGAACCGACCCGCGGGGGAACGTCCGCGGCCGCAAAGGCCGCCGCTCTCAGCGCGCCCAGCCGCCCCACGCCACCTACTTCGCAGATTGACGACGACGAAGCCAGCCCACCTCGTTCTCGCGTCCTGCCTCGTATCGCCGCGCTTGTCACGGTCCTGCTGTTGTTGGGAGGCGGGCTTTTCGCCGGATACAGCTGGACGCAGAGCCAGTATTACGTGTACCCGGCGGATGGGTATGTGGCGATTTATCGCGGTATTCCACAGCAGGTTGGGCCTCTGACGCTGTCGCAGCTGGAGGAGAAGTCGAAGATCAAGGTCAAGGATCTGCGGCCCGTCACCCAGGAGCGGCTGGAAATTCCGATTACTCGCGGCTCGCTCGCCGAGGCGCGCAGCTATGTGGAGAATCTGGAGAAGGAGGAACTGAACGTGCAGCCCACGCCGGCCCCTTCGCCGTCGTCGCAAACCCCGGCCGCTACTCCGCCGCCCGCGACCGAGGCTCCCGTGCCGCCAGAAGCTGGCGCGCCGGACGTCTCCGTGGAGGATCCTACCGCGACGACAGAACAGTCTGATGCGGACTCTTCGCAGGTCAGTGAGGGGTAGCTCGTGAGTGTTGTAACTCAGAAAGCCGCCCGCAAGGGGCGCTGGCCGGAATTTGTGCTGTTGGTGTTGGCGCTGAGCACCGGATTCCTGGCCTACTATCTCGTTCATATCGGGATGGATGGGGAAGGCCTGCCGGGCAGGCTGTCGACCATTCTTCCCGCAGCGATTGTACTGGTGCTTGGTGCGCACCTGGTCATCCGCTGGCTCGCTCCGTACGCCGATCCGATCCTGTTCCCGGCGGCGCTCGCCCTCAACGGGCTCGGGCTCGCCATGATTTACCGTATTGATCTGACGGACGGCACGAATGCTGCCCGCAGCCAGATCGTGCTCACCGCGGTGGGACTGCTGCTCATGGTGGTCACGGTGGCGCTCATCAAGAATCACCGGATTCTGCGCGGCTATATGTGGCTCTCGTTGATTGCTGGCGTGGTGCTGTTGTTGCTGCCGATGGTTCCCGGGCTGGGCCGCGCAATGTATGGCGCCCGCATCTGGATCAACGTGGCGGGCTTCTCCTTCCAGCCGGCCGAGCTGGCCAAGATTTTCTTCGCCATCTTCTTTGCCGCCTATCTGGCGCAGGAGCGTGAGAATCTCTCACTCGCCGGTCCCAAGATTCTCGGCATTCGTTTCCCCAAGGCACGCCACTTCCTACCCATTCTGCTGGCTTGGTTCATCAGCATGGGCGTGCTCGCCATGGAGCGGGATTTTGGTACCGCGCTGCTGTTCTTCGGCCTCTTTGTGGCGATGCTGTACGTGGCCACGGAGCGCTTCTCATGGCTGGTGATCGCCGGGGTGCTCTCTGCCGTGGGCATCTTCTTCATCGTACAGACGGTGCCCCATATTCAGGCACGCTTCGCGGTGTGGTTGCACGCCCTCGACCCCGAGGTGTACGACGCCGAATTCGGCTCCTACCAGCTGGTTCAGGGCCTGTTCGGGATGGCCTCCGGGGGCCTCATGGGCACCGGATTGGGCGAGGGTTACCCCACCAAGGCCTTCGCCGCCAACTCCGATTTCATCATCGCCTCCTTCGGCGAGGAGATCGGGCTGACCGGTCTGCTGGCGTTGCTGAGCATCTACATCATCATCGTCATGCGCGGCCTGCGCACCGCAGTCCATCTGCGCGACGGCTTCGGAAAACTGCTCGCCACCGGGCTCTCCTTCACCATCGCGTTGCAGTGTTTCGTGGTGGTGGGTGGCGTCACCCGCGTCATCCCGCTCACCGGCCTCGCCATGCCCTTCCTCGCCCATGGCGGCTCGGCGCTGCTCACCAACTGGATCATCATCGGCCTGCTGCTGCGCATGTCCGACGCCTCGCGCCGCCCCGCCTCCGCGGACCCGCTGCCGCCCCGCGACATCCTCGCCACCATCCCCGAATTGGACAACGACGAGGCCGCCTCCGGTCCGCACACCCCTGAAGACTCACATCCCACACAGGTGGTGAGAATCAAGTGAATCGTCCCATTCGCCAGCTGGCTACGCTGGCCACCCTCATGTTCCTCGTGCTCATGGTGGCGGCCACCTCCATCCAGTTCTTCCAGGCTCCCTCGCTCAATGCGGATACCCGCAATGTGCGCACGCTCTACCGCGAGTTCGGTATGGACCGCGGGCCCATCATCGTCAGCGGCGAGTCGATTGCGGTCTCCACCCCCAACGACGGCCCCTACATGTTCCAGCGCGAGTATCGCGACGGCGGGGCGTATTCGCACGTCACCGGCTATTTCTCCACCGTTTTCAACTCGATGACGGGTATTGAACGCGCCGAGAATGCGGTACTTGGTGGCTCCGCTTCATCGCTTGCTGGCCAGCGCCTGCAGGATCTCATCACCGGGCGTCAGCCGCAGGGCGGGGCCGTGGAGCTCACCCTGGAGGCCAACGTGCAACAGGCCGCGATTGCGGCGATGGCTGGGCGGCGCGGCGCCGTCGTCGCCATGGATCCCAAGACGGGCGCAATCCTGGCCCAACTCTCCCTCCCCAGCTACGATTCCAACGCCATCGCCACCCAGGACAGCGCCACCGCGAGCGCCGCGTGGGAGGCCCTCAACGCCGATCCCGAGCAGCCGCTGGTGGATCGCACCTCGCGCGGCGACCAGTACCCGCCCGGCTCCGTCTTCAAGATGGTGACGGCCACGGCGATGCTGGAGAACAACCCCGAACTCACCCCGGAAAGTCTCATCGAGGCCCCCACCAGCTGGACCCCGCCGAACACCGAGCACGAGATCTGGAACCCCGGGCAGGAAGTGTGTGGCGACGGCTCCGGCCAGACATCCCTCAACCAGACCTTCATCCAGTCGTGTAACACCGCCTACGCCATTGGCGGCGTGCAGCTGGGCGCGGAGAAGATGATGGCGCAGGCCGAGGCCTTCGGATTCGGACAGTCGTTCGCCACGCCGCTGACCGTGGACGCCTCGCGCTTCCCCGCCCCCGAAAGTGAGGCCGCCCTCGCCATGGACTCCTTCGGCCAGCAGGACATCATGGTCACCCCGATGCAGATGGCGCTGGTCACCTCCGCGATCGCGAACGACGGCGTCCTCATGAACCCGTACATCGTCAAGCAAACCCTGACCGCGGACCTGGAGCCCTTCTCCACCACCAAGCCGTCCGAGTACTCGCGCCCCATGAGCGAGCAGACAGCCGCGTACATGCAGCAGATGATGGTCGACGACGTCGTCTCCGGCACCGGTTTCAGGGCCGCCATCGACGGCATCCAGGTGGCGGGCAAGACCGGCACCGCCGAGCTCGCCGAATCCGACCGGCACTCGTGGTTCACGGCGTTCGCGCCGGCGGACGATCCGCAGATCGCCGTCGTCGTCATTCTTGAAAACGATCCCGGCGACGGAGGCTCCTCAGCAGCTCCCGTGGCCCGTGAAATTATCCGAGCGAAGCTCGGGCTGTAACTTCGCCGCGCGTATCGATGCGGCACAATGGTTTGAGACATGAAGAAAGGTGACACAACGTGAGTGACACTCCCCGCGTTCTGGGTCAACGCTACGAGGTAGGTGACCTTATTGGTCGCGGAGGAATGGCGCAGGTACATCTGGGCTATGACACCCGGCTCTCCCGCACGGTGGCCATCAAGATTCTGCGCACCGATCTCGCGCAGGACCCCATGTTCCTTGCCCGTTTCCGGCGCGAGGCGCAGTCCGCTGCCGCGCTGAATCACCCCTCCATCGTCTCGGTGTACGACACCGGCGAGGAGCAGATTGTCACCGCCATCGGGCGCGAAATCTCCCTCCCCTACATCGTCATGGAGTACGTCAAGGGACGCACCGTCGCGGCCCTGCTGTCGGACGGCAACCCGGTACCCATCGCCGAGGCCATCCAGATCACCGTGGGTGTGCTCTCCGCGCTGCAGTACTCGCACCACGAGGGCATCATTCACCGCGACATCAAGCCGGGCAACGTCATGCTGACCCCGGACGGCAAGGTCAAGGTGATGGACTTCGGCATCGCCCGCGCTGTTGCCGATTCCGCCGCCACCATGACGCAGACCAACTCGGTGGTGGGTACAGCGCAGTATCTCTCCCCCGAGCAGGCCCGCGGCGAAGTGGTGGACGCCCGCTCCGATCTCTACTCCTGCGGTTGCCTGCTCTACGAACTGTTGACCGGCCAGCCGCCCTTCACCGGCGATTCGGCCGTGTCCGTGGCCTACCAGCACGTCTCCGAGGCGCCGCGCCCGGCCTCCCTCATTGCGCCGGACATCCCGGATTCCATTGACCGCGTGGTGATGAAGTCGCTGGCCAAGCGCCGCGACGAGCGCTACCAGAGCGCCGCCGAGTTCCGCGAGGATCTGCTCGCGGCCGCTCGTGGCGAGGGCGTGGACGCGCCGTCGGTGACGTCCTGGAACCTCAAGCCGGTGATCGCTCCGCCGTACGCGCCCACGCAGGTAGCGACGACGGTGCAGGGTGCGGCTGCGGGTGCTGCTGCGCACGCGGCTGTCGGGGCCGGTGGTGCTGGGGTTCACGGCGCTGGTGGTGCTGGGGCGCCGACCGCCACCTCCCCGAATGCCTATCCCGCTGGCAACGGGTACCCGGGCGGGCAGGCGGACTATCCCACTGCAACCGCTGGTTATCCGACCGGACCACAAACCGGCATCCAGCCCGCAGTGGACGAGAAGGCCAAGCGCCGCAACAAGATCATGATCTGGGTGGGTATCATCTTCCTGCTGCTTGCTGGCGCGGGAATCGTCTACGCTCTCACGTCTGACGGCGGCGATGTGCCCAACCCGACCCCGTCAGAGACAGTGGCAATGGTCGAAGTTCCTGATCTCACGGACATGAATCGTGACCAGGTTCAGGAAGCCTTGGCAGCTGCCGGTTTGAAGATGCGTGAGGTTGTCACCGAAAACAGTGACACCATCCCCGAAGGCATCTTCATCAAGTCGGATCCGCAGGCGGGTGCCGCGATTGAGGCAGGCTCAGACGTCAAGGTCACTTTCTCCAAGGGCGTTGGCAAGGTGACGGTTCCCAACCTCAAGGGACTCACCACGGGCCAGGCGTCCACTGAGCTCAACAAGGTAGGCCTCATCCTCGGCGAAAGCACCCTGGTGGAGGATTCTTCCATCCCGGCAGGCTCCATCGTCTCCTCTGATCCCGAAGCTGGCTCCAAGGTGGCACAAGGATCAGCCGTGAGTATCACTATCTCGTCGGGCCCAGCGGAACCAACGCCCACGCCCACGCCCACACCTACAACGCAGGAACCAACCACACCATCGCCAACAGAACCGCCAACGCAGCAGCCAACAGTAACCCCAACCGGCGACACCGGGAACGGGACTGGCACCGGGAACGGCAACACTGGCGGCAATGACGGCGGTGGGGGCACCGGCGGCGGCGAGGAGAACCCGGGTACCACCAATCCGTAGGGCCTCAGCTCAGCATTTTGCTTGGTCAAGGCCCTCACTGGTTGCCAGAACTCTCGCTAGTCCACGGGCTGGTTACGGCCTCGCGAAATTTTGTGGCGGCAAGAGCGAGATGAGCGCCATTATTGGCACATAGAACGCTCTCGCCGCCATAAATTCCGTGACAACCAAACGAGAGAGGGGCGGGGCATCCACAATCGGATGCCCCGCCCCCTCGCTTGTTTTAGCTCCGGCCCGTCAGTCCCGGACCTGCCACAACACGTCAGTCTCGGACGAGTGGTGCCTTGCCCTCGGCCTGGACGATTGCGTCGGCGTCGCCGCACAGTGCCAGCCAGTTGGCGAGCATGCGGTGCCCGCCCTTCGTCATCACCGACTCCGGATGGAATTGCACCCCCCACAGCGGCTTGTCCACATGCTCGAGCGCCATGATGATGCCCGAATCGGTCTCGGCCGTCACGCGCAGCTCGTCCGGCAACGTCTCCGGCTCCACTGCCAGCGAGTGGTATCGCGTGATCTGCTGCGGGTTCTCGACGCCGTCGAACACCCCGCCGGGCTCATGCGTAATGATCGAGGTGCGGCCGTGCATCAGCTCGGGCGCGTGGCTCACCGTGGCGCCATACAGCTCCGCGAGCGCCTGATGCCCGAGGCACACCCCCAGCATCGGGGTGTTCGTGCGCGCGCATTCCTCGATCGCGGCGATGGCCTGGCCAGCATCGGCCGGGGTTCCCGGACCGGGCGAGACGAGGACGCCGTCGTACGAAGAAATGGAATCAATATCGACGACGTCGTTGCGCACCACCGTTGTTTTGGCGCCGAGGAGGCGCAGGTAGTCGACGATCGTGTACACGAAGCTGTCGTAATTGTCGATGACGAGGATCCGAGTCATTAGCCCACCGTATTGTCGAAAATCGGGAGAGTGTTGGCCACCCACGGGTACACGTACTCGAAAAGGAGGGCCACCACAGCAAGTATAAGGAGAAGTGCTTCGAAGAATTTCAGCCATTTCGGGCCGGGTAATGCGCGCCAGATCAGTCCGTACATGACGCTCCTTCCTCCGTTTTTCTTAGAGATCCCGCCAACAGGGCTTGGCCAAACCCATGGGCACAACCTCTTATATGCATTAGATCAAACATCGCTTACCCCTCGCCGATCAGTTCAGCGGGCAGGCCGTCATTGCGGTCGACCCAGTGGTCGAATGTGGCGTGGATGACCCAGCGCTGGTTGGAGACGAATGGCGGGTGGCAGGTGGTGACGGTGAGAAGGCGCTGCGCGGGTTGCGCGCCAAGATCGCGGGGAACGGGGGCGACGACGTCGGATTCCTCCGGCCACACGATATAGGACTCGGTGACCTTGTAGACGAGGTAGGCGTCGGCGGTTTCGACGATCATCGAGTCGCCGAGCTGGAGCTCCTCGACTGCCCGCATCGGGGCGCCGTAGGTTTGGCGATGAGCGGCGGTGGCAAAGTTGCCGATCTCGCCCGGGAATGCCGTCTCCGGATAGTGCCCGAAAGAGCCATAATCCAGTACATTCTCCAGCGAGGTCCCCTCGGCGATCTGGTACTGGTAATCCAGGCCGAAACGCGGGATACGCATGATGCCCAGTGGGGCGCCCTCCACGTCCGTGTGCGAGAAGGCAGGCGGAGCATCCGTGCGGGGCGTTCCGGCCTGCGGGCCCGGATCCACCCACGCCTCGCGCTGGGCGGTGATGGCAACGGCCTGCTCGCGATTCGCGCCGATGTCCGTCCACCAGATCTGCCACACCACGAAAAGACCGATGACGAGACCAGCTGTGATAAACAATTCGCCGACGACGCCGACGAAGCGCCAGAACAGCGGCGCCTTACGTTTGGGGCGGTTGGGCGTGGCGGTGTGATACCGACCGTCCACATCAGCCATACGGGACCTCCTCAGGCAACGACTTCCAGGATAGCCGGACTTGCTGCGGTGTTTCATGTCTGCACACATTCGGAGACCCGGGGTGGGTGTTCCAAAACACGGTACATAAGATGCTTGCTGGCACACACAGAATCGCCTGTTGCAGCGGAAAAGTATAGTCTTAAGCTAGTTAATCATTTGGAAGGACCGACATGCCCGAATCTGACAAGCGTCCGGTAAGCAAATCCTCGACGCCCGCCAAGGGTACGAAGCGTCACATCGAGGAGCAGGAACAGGCCAAGACTGCCAAGCCGCGCAAGGCTGAGCCCTTGGACAAGCGCTCGCCCAAGTGGTGGGCTCCGGTCATGGTGACGCTGATGATCATCGGCCTGGTGATCGTCGTTCTCGCTTACGTCTTCAGCGGCAATCTTCCGATCCCGGGCTTCGGCAATGGAAACCTTTTTGTTGGTTTCGGCGTCATGCTCGTTGGTTTCCTCATGACCATGGGGTGGAGATAGCTTAGCGATAGTGCCACTGTCGAGGCATTGTGGATGCCTTGAGGCTGGCGTAATAGAGCTCGAAGGGGGCCGGGTCGGATGACCCGGCCCCCTTGTGCATCTCCGGGTAGGAAATCCACTCGAGCCAGGGAGTTGTCCACCGATCTACGATAGATATCCACAGGTTTTCCCATCCACAGCTGTGGGTATCTCTGTGGATAGTTACATGAATGTCATTCTTTCTCGAGTGTTGAAATCAAGCCTTTTCCTCGAGAACTCGAGGAAAAGTCGCACTCGTTAGGTAGTGGGTGCGGGAACCGTAGTCCACACCCTTCCTCCGGCTGTGGGCAAAGTATTCCACAGTCTGTGTATAAATCTGTGGATAATATGGATTTCTCGTGGACAACATCGTTTCCGCAGTGGACAACCGGTCCATCACTGGCAAGTTCTCACCCATACATATAGGACGTGCACATAAACGTGGTGGGTGGTTCGTACACACGAACCACCCACCACTTACTCAGAACCTCGACATTGACCGGGCTGGTCCTCAGCCCTCAACCCAGCTACCGGTAGCCCCAGAAATACAGCCCGACCAAAGCGCCCGCAGCGACAAGCATGACGAGCGTGTCGCGCGCGTACCGCTGCCGCTTCGTCAATCCCTCACGTGCCACCGACATCAGCGCCATGAGCGCACCGCCCATGACCAGCCCGCCCACGTGGGATTGCCAGGAAATATTCATCCCCGGAATGAATCCCAAAGCAAGGTTGGCCATGATAATCACCAGCAAGCTGGTGGCGTCGGAGCCGAAGTGCCGCTTGAGAACAAACAGCGCCCCAAACACGCCAAAGACCGCGCCAGAGGCGCCCACTGTTGGCCTAATCCAACTTTGACCGGAGGGATCGGCTGTCAACAGGACCGCGATGTTGCCCGCAACCGCCGACAACACATAGATACTGAGGAACCGCACGCGACCGAGGATCGGCTCCAAAATCGATCCCACCAGCCACAGGGCATACATGTTGAAAAGCAGATGCCAGAATCCCGCATGCAGGAATGTGGACCCGAGGAATCGATAGGGCTCAACGTACCCAAGAATTGGCGCAAAGATGAGGGTCGAGACGACCTTCTGCGTCAAAAGTTCCACAAATGCCACCGCCACACAGATGGCAATCAGGCTCAGCGTGACGACAGGCTGCTTGCCCGGCCGCACTCCCAGCCATTGCCGCGCTCTGTCCAGGAGAGCGCTCAGCCCACGATTCGCTGACGAATCAGGAACTCCGTATGGAGCGGCATCCGAGGGAACCATACGCGGATCCTTACTCGGTGACCGTGATCGAGTTGATGACGACGTCCTCGACCGGACGATCATTGCGGCCGGTGGGGGTCAGCCCAATTTCGTCGACGACGGCCTTCGACGCCTCGTCCGTGACCTTACCGAAGACGGTGTGCTTGCCCATGAGCCACGGGGTGGGGGCCACGGTGATGAAGAACTGCGAGCCGTTGGTTCCGCGGCCGAAACGCTTGCCAGCGTTGGCCATGGCCAGGATGTACGGGTCGTTGAAGTTCAACTCGGGGTGGATTTCGTCGTCGAACGCGTATCCGGGGCCGCCGGTTCCGGTGCCGAGCGGGTCGCCGCCCTGAATCATGAAGTTGGAGATGACGCGGTGGAAGATGACGCCGTCGTACAACGGATCGGTGGTCTTCTTACCGGTGGTGGGGTTGAGCCATTCCCTCTTGCCGGTGGCCAGCTCGACGAAGTTGGCGACCGTCTTGGGGGCGTGGTTCGGGAACAGTTCCACGGTGATGTCACCGTGATTCGTATGCAAAATAGCTTCCATGGGGTCAATAATTCCATACCCGGGGAGAAGGTGCGCTCCCGGAGTTGGCTCTACGCGTAAGTTAAAGAAATTTCGCCGATAAGGCTGACATCCGGACGTGATCTCGGCAATATAGTAGGTGTTATCGTTCTTTCCCATGAGTTTCAGCCATACAGGCTGTGACCGGGAAGAAGACCTAGGAGGTCAGTATGGACTGCCACAACAAGCGGGCAGCAAAGAAGGCCAGCGAGCAAGCGTCCGCCGCTGGAAAGCAGGCTGCAGCCTTGGCCACCCAGGTGGCAGCTCAGGCGCAGGATCTGGCTTCGCAGGGAATCGAGTGGGCCAGCCCCCGCGTCGAGGATGCTGCTGAGAAGCTTCGCCCTGTCATCAAGGATGCTCAGAAGAAGGCCGAAGTTTTGGCCACTCAGGCGCAGGAGTGGGCCACCCCTCGCGTTGAAGATGCTGCCGAGAAGCTTCGCCCCGTCGTTGACGAGGCAAAGGTGAAGGCCACCCAGCTCGCCGATCAGGCTCAGGTCAAGGCTACTCACCTTGCCGACCAGGCCCAGGTTCTCGCTCACCAGGGCGTGGAGTGGGCAACTCCTCACGTGGAAGATGCCAAGGAGAAGGCTGTTGACGCCAAGGAGAAGGTCGTCACCGAGTACATCCCCAAGGCCAAGCGCATCGCCCAGGCCGCCGCGGAAGCCGCTAAGGAAACCGAAGGCGACATCAAGACCAAGGCTCTCGCCGTCTCCGAGTCCGCTAGCAAGGCTGTCGCCAAGCCGGCCCCCAAGAAGCGTGGCCGCAAGGCACTGACATTCCTGGGTATCCTCAGCGCAATCGGCGGTGCCGTGTTCTTCTTCTGGAAGCGCAGCCAGCCTGTCGAGGATCCGTGGGCCGAGGCTTACTGGGAGGACGTCAAGGCCGCCAAGCCTGCCGATACCGTCAAGGAGGCAGCAACCGAAGCCGCCGCCAAGGTTGAGGAGAAGGTCGAAGAGGTCAAGGAAGCAGCCGAAGAGAAGGCCGCTGATGTCAAGACCGAGGTAGAGGACAAGGCCGAAGCAGCCAAGGAGAAGGCTGCGGACGTCAAGGAAGCTGCCGAGGACAAGGCTGAAGAGGTCAAGGAAGCTGCAACCGAAGCCGCCAGCAAGGCCAAGCACGCGGCCGAGAAGAAGACCAAGTAACACTTAACGCTGAACACTACGGTGGGGCATCTCTAACGAGGTGCCCCACCGCCGTTTCGGCGGATGACGCTCCCTAACACCGGTCGAGCCACACCTCTACCCTTCCAAAGGAGTGTCGTTTTCCGATTCACGTAACGCATTTTCCGTGGGAAAAACTGTCGCACGTTGCGGAAAACGCCACTCCTTTGCGGGCGCCTGTCGGGCGTCCCCGAAACCACGCACCGGGCGCCGTCGTCGACACCGCCGAGCGCTGCCACCCGCCGGGCGTCGGCACCAACCACACACCGGGACGCCGTCGTCGACCCACAACAAGAGCCACGAGAGCCCCGATTTTGGGCCAGAAGTCCCAAAATGGCGCCGATAGTAGCGAAAAAATCCAAAGTCTAGTGACCGCTAAGTGATACCGAAGCATGTCAGAAACACGAGAGGCATAGTCTGACGCCATTCCCAAGAGTTATTCAGAAAGAAGTAACCAATGTCCGGTATGACCCTCGCTGAAGCAAAGCAAGCTGTCCGTGACGAACTCGAGAAGCACAAGGACGCGATTCTCGAACTCAACCACGCCATCCATGCCGACCCCGAAATTTCCTGGGAGGAGCACCGCGCCGTCGAGCGCATCGCCAGCTTCCTCCGCGACTACGGTTTTGACGTCAAGGTGGGCGTCTACGGCTGCGACACCGCTTTCGAAGCAATTATTGGCGACGGCGACCTGACCGTCGCGTTGTGTTCGGAGTACGACGCCCTGCCCGTCATCGGCCACGGCTGCGGCCACAACGTCATCGCCACCATCGGCGTGGGTGCGGCCATCGCGCTGGCACCACTCGTCAAGGAGTCCGGCCTGCGCCTCAAGCTGCTCGGCACCCCGGCCGAGGAGCATGGCGGCGGCAAGTGCACCATGCTGCGCGAGGGCGCCTGGGAAGATTCCGCCATTTCGATGATGGTGCACGGCATGAGCGGCCACGATACCTCGGCAAAGATCAAGCTCTACACCGCTGTGGACCGCTTCAAGGTCACCTTCCATGGCCTCGGCGCGCACGCTGCCGCCTCCCCGTGGAACGCCCACAGCGCCACCTCCGCCGCTGTTCTGGCCCTCAACGGCATTGGGCTGCTGCGTCAGCACATGGTGCCCGGCGTCAACATGAACGCCTATATCGAGGAGTCCGGCCACGCCACCAACATCATCGCGGAGAAGTCCGTGATCCAGATGGAGGTCCGCGCCCTCGAAGTGGACACCTGGCGCGACGTCAAGAAGCGTGCCCTCAAGTGCTTCGAAGGCGCGGCCATCGCCACCGATTGCACCTGGGAGTGGGAGTCCACCGAGAACGCCTACGCCCCCGTTGACCCGGATGTGCAGCTGGCTGAGCTGTGGGATGCGAACCTGACGGGTCTGGGCCGCGATCTCATCGAGGTATCTGGCCTCGGCGGCGGCTCCACCGACATGGGCAACGTCACCCAGGCCCTTCCCGCCATCCACCCCCTGATTGCCTTCCTTGGCGAGACCGCTGTCCCCCACACCCGGGACTTCACCGGTGCCTCCATCACTCCCGCGGCCGATCAGGCCACGATCGACGGCGCCACCGCACTCGCCTTCACCACGCTCGACGTCGCTCTCACCCCCGAGCTACGCAAGCACTACCAGAACCTTCAGGCTGCCCGCCCCGCTGGCGCAACTCAAATCACCCTCGAAGCCTGAGAGATAACGCCAATGGGCTATCGCCCATTGGCGGGATTTCCACCACCAATAGAGACAAGAGACCCATCATGAGCACCACCCCACCCGTTGGCAAGGCCCAACCATCTGACGTTTCGCCGCCATCGATCATCACCATGACCTTCTCGGACAAGCGCCTCTGGATCGTATCCGGGCTGCTTCTCGCCGTGGCTGTCGTGGCCCAAACCATCGGCGAAGTCAATATTCCCCTGGGAGGCACGGTCGCCATCACGCTCCTGCCGATGATCTGGGCCATCCTCATCGGTGGCTTCGTCTCGGGTAATCCGTGGAAGCCCATGCCCAAGCAACTCCAGGAGGCCGCGGGCACGCTGATGTCCGTTGCAGTACTTCTCTTCGGAGCGCGTCTCTCCTTCAACATCGGCCCACAGATCCCGACACTGTTCGACGCTGGCGCAGCCCTACTGCTGCAAGAAGTCGGCCACCTCTTCGGAACCCTCTTCCTCGCATTGCCACTGGCAGTAGCGCTACGCATGGGTCCAGCCACCATCGGCGCCACCTTCTCCATCGATCGCGAAGCTTCCTTCGCCATGGTCCAGGATCGCTATGGTCAACAGTCGCCGCAGTACCAGGGCGTGCTCTCCATGTACGTGTTCGGCACCATCTTCGGCGCTATCATCATCTCCCTGGTCACCTCCGTCACCATGGGCTTCGGGATCTTTCACCCGCTTGCCCTGGCCATGGGCTCGGGCGTGGGATCAGGCTCCATGATGGGCGCGGCTGCCGCTGTCATCTCCAATGGGCATCCAGAACTCACTGACGAAGTGATGGCCTTCGCGGCGACGTCGAACCTGATCACCACCGTCCTCGGACTGTACGTGGGTATCTGGGTTGCGCTCCCGATGGCCGACTGGATGTACCGCAAGCTGACCCGTCAGAAGGACATCGCTCTCACCAAGTCCGATTTCGCCCAAGCATCGAAAACTGCCGAAACCACAGGGGAAGGCGACGCCGCCCAGAAGGCCAAGCAGGTTCTCTCCTCAGGCGTGAAGATCCCACTGTGGGTCACCCTGTCCATCCTGTTCGTCATCGGTACCGTCGTAGCCATCGTGGCCCACGTAACCAGCCCACCGGTTGACCACGTGACCGGCCAGGAGATTCCACTCAACGTCATGCAGATGATGTTCGGCTGGGCCATCCTCATCGCGCTCACCGTATTCAGCATCTACGGAGCCAAGTGGACGAAGGGCATTGTGCCCGGCATCGCCATTGTCATCACCGTGGGTGCCTACTTCAGCTCCCAGTGGTTCCCCTGGGCTGATGTCATCAACGGTGCCGTTGGCAGCCTCAACCAGATGGGCATCATCACCATGCTGCTGGCAGTAGCCGGACTGTCCCTCGGCAAGGATCTTCCGATGCTCAAGGGCATCGGCTGGAAGATCATTCCCGTTGGCATCGTGGCAATCGCCGCATCCTTCCTCATGGCAGTAGTCATCGCCGAGTTCGCCCTCGGTCTCTGGCACCCGTAGAGGTTAGAACAACTGGTTATCGCGGAGGGCCCGAGGTCATTGATCTCGGGCCCTCCGCGCATTAAAGGCTGGAACGTGAGACTTAGCTTGGTGTGCAAAGATCCAGAATCGCTGTGTGAATGGATTCGGCATCGGGATGGGCCGAAGAGCAGACTAAAGGTATGAAGAATTCGGCATCGAACACTCGCAGCGCCCTACCGGGCCTTGGAATCGCCATAGCCATCGCGGTAGTGGCCACAGTGATTGGCCGTCTGTTTCCAATTCTCGGATCGGCGATGCCCGCCATCGTCATTGGTGTGCTCATTGCCATCTTCGTCAAGCGCCCAGCCTCGTGGGCGCCCGGACTGAAGTTCGCCAGCAAGATGGTGTTGCAGGTCGCCGTCGTCGTTCTCGGAACACAGCTTTCCCTGCGCCAGGTCGCGGAGGTGGGCGTCGAATCCTTCCCGGTCATGATCTCCACGCTCGTCGTGTGCCTGCTGGCCGCGTGGCTGCTCGGGCGCGCGATGAAGATTGATGCCGATCTCAACGTGCTCATTGGCGTCGGCACCGCAATCTGCGGCGCCTCCGCCATCGCCGCGGTCTCACCCGTGGTCAAGGCGCGCAACGAGGCCATCGCCTACGCAATCTCGACGATCTTCCTCTTCAACGTGCTCGCCGTCCTCATCTTTCCGTGGCTGGGACATGCCCTCGGGCTGACGCAGCACGAGTTCGGGCTCTTCGCGGGGACGGCCGTCAACGATACGTCGTCGGTGGTGGCGACCGCCGGAATCTACGGCTCCGCGGCGTTGAGTTTTGCCGTGGTGGTCAAGCTGGTGCGCACCCTTATGATCATCCCGATCTCGCTCGGGCTCGCGGCGCTGGAGGCACGCAAGGAGGCGGGTTCGCTGGGGGTCGGTTCGCTGGAGGCCACTGCTGGCTCGCAAGGATCCGGAGCAGCGCCCCGCATCTCGCTGATGGGCGCCCTCAAGCTCATCCCGTGGTTCCTCATCGGATTCCTGCTGGCCTCGGTGCTGCGCTCGGTGGGCCTGGTGCCAGATGCCGCCCAGGCCCCGCTCGCGCAGGTGGCCATGTTCTTCATCTCTACCGCCATGGCAGCGATTGGGCTCTCCACCGACGTGGCAGGGTTCCGCAAGGCGGGGCTTCGCCCGCTCGCGCTCGGTGGGCTGCTGTGGATTATCGTGACAGCCACGGCACTCGGGGCGATTTTCCTTATGCGACTCAGCGCAGCGGCTTGAGTGCCTCGTCCAGCTTGAGGATTTCGTCGAGCTGGGCCTTGAGGACATCGTTTTGCTGCTCATTCGGCTGGAACTCGCCACTATCAGAGAGCTGGCCCCAGGGGAAGTTGATTTCAATGTGGCCCTTGGTCTGGACCATGCCGAGCACGTCCACAACCGGCTTGAGTGCCACCTGCGCACGGGTGCCGCCGGAGTTGCCACCCCAGTTGACGAAGCCGACCGGCTTACGGTTCCACTCGCTGTTGAGGTAGTCAAGTGCGTTCTTGATCGCGGGCGAGTAGCTGTGGTTGTACTCGGGGAACACGAAGAGGAATCCGTCGGCGGACTCCACGCGCTCGCTCCAGGCGACAGTGTGCGCCTTGGTGTACTGACGCATGCGGGGATGATTCGGCTCATCCATGAGGGGCAGCTTCAGTTCGGCCAGATCAACAAAGTCGACGTCGAAGCGACCATCGGCTTCCGCCGCCTTGCGTACCCACTCGGCAATGGTGGCGCCGGTGCGGCCCTCGCGTACGGAACCGAGGACGATCATCAATCGAGGCATGTTCTCCCTTTCGGATGCTCAGAACAACGTGGAAGGCGCCGCAGCACATCGTGGCATACGCCCACCAGATGTTCTAATTAAAAATTCAACAACCCTATCTTGCTCCTTTTTTGTCGAGTCACCCATGGGCTTCGCCAAAGGCTGAAGCCGAGAGGCGGAACTGTCAGCTGACAGACCGCTGCACCCGCCGATCTAGCCGCTGCATCTCACCCGCCAACAGAGAATCCGTGCAACCACGAAAACCGCAAAATGAAAGGATTCACAAATAAACTGCGAGCAAATAACAACTTGAATAGGATGGGACAAATGCTGTCGATTGCAAGGAGGCAATCCCATGAAAGACGTTTTTCTCGGCATAGATCTGGGGACCGGCGGGGCTCGCGCCGGTCTCTTCGATGATGAAGGTCATGCCCTCGCATTCAAGGACTCCCCCGTTGTTTCCCACTACCCACACCCGGGTTGGGTGGAGCAGAGCGCCGAGGACTGGTGGGAGGCGCTGGTCACCTCCGTGCGCGCCGTCGTCGCCGTTACAGGAGTGAAGCCCGAACAAATCCGCGGTATCGGCTACGATGCCACCTCAGCCACGGTGGTAGCCGTGGACGCCAACAACAATCCGCTGCGCCGCGCCATCTTCTGGTCGGACGTGCGCAGCTCCGAGCAAGCGGACCGCGCCTTCGGAATCGACCACTGGGCCCGCCTCTACAACGGCGGCGGCAAGGACGCCGCCTCCGCCGAATGGTTCCCCTTCAAGGCCATCTGGCTCAAGGAAAACGAGCCCGAGACCTGGGCGCAGGCAGATCTACTGCTCGACGCCCCCGACTGGATCGGACGCAAGCTCACCGGCGAGGTGGCCATCAATACGTCGTCGGCCTCGCTGAAGATGTATCACAACGCCGACCACGGCGGCTTCCCCGAGGACTTCTTCGCCAAACTCGGCGGCGAGGACCTCATGAGCAAGATGCCCACCACGGTGCGGGGCTTCGGTGAGCAGCTGGGTGTTTTGAACGACGACGCCGCGGCCGAACTTGGGCTGATTGCCGGCACTCCGGTGGCGCAGGGCGGTGTCGACGCCGAAGCCGGCATGATCGGCATGGGCGTGCTCAAGCCCGGCCAGATGGCCCTCATCACCGGCTCCAGCAACTGCCTACTGGCCCAGAGTGACATCCCGATCTTCGGACCCGGCATGTTCGGCGCCCACACGGATACCATCCTGCCTGGCCAGTACACCCTGGAGGCCTCGCAGGCCTCGGCCGGATCGGTGCTGCGCTGGTTCCTCGCCACGCACGCCATCGACCTCGTCGAGAAGGAAAAGGCAGGCGGCCAGTCCGCGTTCGACGTCCTCAACACCATCTCACGCGATATCCCGCCGGGCTCCGACGGCGTCGTCGTCACCGAATACTTCCAGGGCAACCGCAGCCCCTACACGGATGCCAAGGCGCGCGGAACCATCACCGGTCTCAGCCTCAGCCACGGCCGCGAGCACGTCTACCACGCCATTCAGGAAGCCACCTGCTACGGGCTGGAACACAACCTGCGCACCATGCGCTCCCTCGGCTACAACCCAGGGTCCATCACCCTCTCCGGTGGCGCCACCCGTAGCCCCGCCTGGATCCAGATGCACGCGGACATCACCGGCATGGGCGTCAACATCACCGAGGTGCAGGATGCCCCCGCACTTGGCTCCGCCATGCTCGGCGCAGTAACGTCGGGGAGGTACACGGATCTGCACGAGGCAGCGGCCGCCATGGTTCACGACAAGGAAACCATCGAGCCGAATGCCGAGCGGCACGAGGAGTACAAGTTCTGGGTGGACCAGTATGTCAAGATCCACCCGGCCATGCGCGAACTCCAGCATGCCGTCGCGGACCATCTGGCCCGCCAGCAGGCACAGGAAAACGGCTAGAACTAGCCACGATTAGAACAAACGGAACGAAGGGTCCACATCCATGAGTGAAAACATCGTCGCCACAGCCCTGGAACAGGCTGAGTACACCAAGGCTATGGAAGTTGGGCGGGGCGTCATTGGCAAGACGGGCCGCGTCGTCGTCGACAATCTTGGACGTGGACCCTTCCTTCTCGTTGCCGACGAGCGGACCTGGGCGGCCGCGGGCGAAACCGTGGCCGAGAGCCTGCGGGCGGCCGGGGCGGAGCTGGCCGAGCCGATGATCTACCCCGGACATCCCACGCTCTACGCCTCCTACGATCACGCCATCGAGATCCGCGAGCGCCTCGCCGAGACGGGCGCGCGCGGGGTGGCGATCGGGTCTGGGACGATCAATGACCTGGTCAAGCTGGCCTCCGGGGAGCTAGAGCAGCCGTACGCCGTGGTGGCGACGGCGGCGTCCATGGACGGCTACACCGGTTTCGGTGCGCCCATGACACTCGACGGTCTGAAGATCACCATGCCGTGCCCGGCGCCGCGGGCCGTCATTTTCGATCTGGATGTGGCCGCAGATGCTCCGGCGCCGATGGCCGCATCCGGCTACGGCGATCTCTCCGCCAAAATCCCGGCGGGCGCGGACTGGATCCTCGCCGACGTCACTGGCATAGACCCCATCCACCAGCTGGCCTGGGATCTCGTGCAGGGAGGCGTGAAGGAAGCACTCTCCCGGCCCAAGGATCTCGCCGCCGGAATTCCCGAGGCGTACGAGGGGCTGTGCACCGGCCTGGTGATGTCCGGCCTGGCGATGCAGGTGGCCAATAGCACCCGCCCGGCCTCGGGCGCGGACCACTACTTCAGCCACCTGTGGGAGCTCGACCACCTCGGCGCCGAACTCGACCCGCCGCTCAGCCACGGCTTCAAGGTGGCGATCGGGACCCTCGCCATGACGGCGTTCTACGAGAAGTTCCTGCAGCGCGATCTCGGGGCGATCGATCTGGATCAGATCGTCGCGAACTGGCCCACGTGGGAGCAGATCGAGGCGGATATCCGCGAGAAAATGAGCGGCGCACTCATCGACAAGGGCATCAACGAGACCCGCGAGAAGTACGTGGACGCCGAGGGTATTCGTGCGCGCCTCACGCCGCTGGTAGAGAACTGGGCGGCGGTACGCGAGCGGCTCGAAGCCCAGCTCATCCCCGCCAAGGAACTCCAGCGCATGCTCGGCGAAGCCGGCGCCCCCACCCGCCCGGAGGATATCGGCCTCACCCCCGAAGCCGTACGCAAGACCTTCCCGCGAGCCATGTACTACCGCTCCCGCTACACCGTCCTGGACGTGGCGCGGGAGATCGGCTGGTTCGAGGAACTGGTTGACGAGGTGTTCGCTCCGGGCGGCATCTGGAGCTAAGCGAGCCCAGCAGCCTCCGCCTCGCGCCTGCGGCGACGAGCAATCACCGCCTCCTGCGGATCGTCCGCGGGGTGGGTGATTTCCGCATTGGTGTCCGTGGGGAACAGGTCATCGCGGGGTTCGGGCTGCTTCTTCCTGATCGTCAGCCCGGTCTCCGATTCCAGCTTCCGGGAAAGGAAGCGTGCGAGCCAGCCGAGAACCATGTTGATGGCGATGAAGATGAGCGCGGCCACAAACAGCGCCGGAAGGTAGTTCTGGTAGGCCGAACCGAAGGTCTTCGCCCGATTGAGTAGCTCAAAGTAGGTGATGGTGTAGCCCAACGCGGTGTCCTTGAGGACGATAACCAGCTGCGCAATCATCGACGGCATCATGGCGATGAGTGCCTGTGGAAGAAGAATGGTCCGTAGCGTCATGCCACTTGTCATTCCGATGGCAAGTCCGGCCTCACGCTGGCCGCCCGGAAGATTGCTCACGCCGGAGGCCACCAGCTCCGCAATCACCGACGCGTTGTAGATGGTCAAACCACACACAACACCCCAGAAGGGCGCCATCGAGGGGTCGGCGAGAACATTGGCGAAGAGGAAGTAGAAGAAGAGCATGAGGATGAGCACCGGCACCGCGCGGAAGAACTCCACCAGTACGCCCGCAACAACCCGCACCGGTGCCGACTGCGCCAGCCGCGCCATGCCCAGGACAATTCCCAACACATTCGCGAAGAGGATCGCCACAGCAGCGGCCTGGAGCGTGCCCACAATCCCAGGGATGTAGTACGCCCGCCACGTGGAAGGCTCCAGGAAGGGGGTCCACTTACTGGCGTCGAACTGGCCCTTCGAGGCAAGAACGCTGCACACCCACACCACGACTGCCACAAAGACAAGGATGCCGCCGACGCTCACGATCTTCATCCGGCGCTGGCCCACCGGCCCCGGCTCATCAAAGAAATCAGAAATCGTCTGGTTCATCGCTGCACCGCCAGTTTCCTCGAGTAGTGAGTGGTAATCATGCCCATGGGAAGAACCAGCGCAACAAAGAACGAGGCCACGGTGAGGAAGATCGGAACGATAAGATCGGGCCGGTTCTCCAGCATTTCGTTCATGGTGGTGGACATCTGGACTACGCCCACCGCCGTCGCCACAGTCGTATTCTTTGTCATCGCGATGATGGCGTTGCCCATGGGAGCAATCGAGCCGCGCAATGCTTGGGGAAGAATGATCGAACCGAGGGTCTGGGTGAAGGTCAACCCAAGAGCGCGGGCGGCCTCCGCCTGCCCCCGCGGCACGGTATTGAAACCGGAGCGGATACCCTCAGCTACGAAGCACGCGGTATAGGCCGAGAGACCAAGCACCGCAAGCCAGAACGAGTTGCTCGCAAGATCGTCAGAGAACTGAACTCCGATGGAGGACCACAACACCAGGGAACAGAACACCATCATGAGTGTCAGTGGGGTATTCCTGATGACAGAGATGTAGCCGCTTCCAACCCGCCGGAAGAACGGGACGGGAGCCACACACATCACGGCAAGAACTACACCGAAGAGTATCGAGAAAATGCCCGAGAAAAACGTCAGCTTGACGGTCACCCAGAATGCGGACAACACCCCAAAATCGGTGACGAGTGAGCTGAAACTGGAGAAAAAGTCACCCACAATACCGCTCCCTTTCTTTCAGACCCACGTGGAGCCAGTTCGGAACCGACAGGAATTCAGGAGCAGGATCCGCCCGGAACAGGCGGGTTCGTCTCGGCGTTGGGCGTGTAGGCGTCGCCAAGGTTGTCCTTGAGGAACTTCTCCCACGAGCCGTCGTCGATCATTTCCTTGATCGCCTCGTTGGCCTTCTCGCAGTTCTCCGAACCCTTGGGGAAACCAATACCGTAAGGCTCCTCGGAGAACGGCTTGCCGACCAGCTTGAACTTGCCCTCGTACTCGGGGGCGGCGGCGAATCCGGCGAGGATGTCGTCGTCGGTGGTCAGGGCATCAATCGTGCCGTTGTTCAGCAGTTCCGCGCACTCGGAGTAGGTGGCCGCTTCGTACAGCTGCACATCCTTGGAGAACTCCTCCTTGATGCGCTGGGCGGGCGTGGATCCGGATACGGAGCACAGCTTCTTGCCATCCAGGCTGTCCGGCCCGGTGATCGAATCGTTGTCCGCAGCCACCAGAAGGCCCTGTCCCGCCATCAGGTAAGGACCGGCAAAGTCCACCTTCTCCTTGCGGGCATCGTTGATGGTGTAGGTGGCAACGATCATGTCCACCTGGCCGTTGCTCAGCATCGTCTCGCGCTGGGCCGAGACGGACTGCACGAACTTCACCTTCTCTTCCGGGTAACCGAGCTTGTCGGCAACGTAGTGGGCGACGTCGACGTCGAATCCAGAGAAATCGTCACCCTTCTGAAGGCCCAAACCCGGCTGATCAAACTTGATACCGACGGTCAGTGTGCCCTTGCCATCGGAACCCTCGGAGCCGCCAGATGAATCATTTCCGGCCGAGCAGGCGCTCATCGTGAGCGCGCTGGCCATCGCGAGCGCAAAAATCTTCTTGTGATGCATATTCAATTCCCTTCAATGGTCCAGCTTCATCAGCCGGAGATATCAACGCGGCGGTGAGTGCCACGCTCGGTGTGAGAACCTCGGTGGGAGGACTCAGTGTGTGAGGATCTTGGAGAGGAAGTCCTGGGCGCGTTCCGACTTCGGGTTGGAGAAGAACTCGTCCGGTGCGGCTTCCTCAATAATTTGCCCGGCATCCATGAAAATGACTCGATCGGCGGCGCGGCGAGCGAATCCCATCTCATGGGTCACCACGATCATCGTCATACCCTCGTGAGCTAGCTCGGTCATCACATCGAGAACCTCATTGACCATCTCCGGGTCGAGAGCGGAGGTGGGTTCGTCGAAGAGGATGACGTCCGGGTTCATGGCCAGTGCACGGGCAATTGCCACGCGCTGCTGCTGTCCACCAGAAAGCTGGGCCGGGCGCTTATTCGCCTGGGAATCCACACCCACACGCTTGAGGAGCTCCAAGGCTCTGGCCTCGGCATCCTTCTTCGATACCTTGTTGACCTTCATCGGGCCGATGGTCACATTGTCGAGAATCGACTTGTGTGCAAAGAGATTGAAGGACTGGAAAACCATGCCCACCTGCGCGCGCAACTTGGCAAGCGCACGCCCTTCGGAGGGCAGTTCCTTGTCCGCCAGGATGATGTGCCCCTCCTGGATGGATTCGAGGCGATTGATCGTCCGGCACAGGGTCGATTTGCCCGATCCTGATGGGCCGACGACGACCACCACCTCGCCTCGGTTGACCGTCAGATTGATGTTCTTGAGGACGTGCAGCTCGCCATACCATTTGTTGACATTCTCAAGTTGGACGAGAGGTTGGCCCATCTCAGATCGTCCGCTGGTGGCGTGCGGAGGTTGTTCCGAGGTGGGTTCGGATGTCACTGCGACAGTTTCTCGCATAAGTCTTCACCGTGCCGATTTGCTGTGTGGAGGATTCCCGGCTTCGGAAATCCCTGGCTGGAAACCAGTCTTGATCCTCACACGCAGATATTTCGGAGGCGTTTCCACTGGTATTCGAGACGATGACATTGGGCGGTATTGTGGGTGTACTCACGCCACTAGCTATACTTCTGTTCGTTCCGGCACTGCCTTGTTCAACCGCGCGCCGTTCCCCCTCACAGATGTACCCAAACCCGCAACAGTCCCGCTGCACAACCCGAGGAGAACCCATGACCACGAACGCCACTCCCGACCCGGCGACCAGCACCAGCATCCCAAACCTCTCCGCCGAGCGTGCCGAACCCGGCGTCTACATCGCCAGCAATGAGCGGGGAGCGCGGGTGCGCATTGGAAAGGGTGGGATTCGGCACGCCTTCACACCGGGGGAACTGCTGCAACTTGCCATCGCATCCTGCGCGGCCGTTTCCGCAGAGGCAAATCTCGTGCATCACCTCGGGGAAGATTTCGAAGCGACCTTGACCGTCGAAGCCGTGAAGAACGACCCAGATAACCGCTACGACGAGATCCACACCGTGTTCTCCCCGGACCTGTCAAGCCTTGATGCTGCTCAGATGGAGAAGATGGTGGTGCGCCTCGAGAAGCTGGTTGAGCGCCTGTGCACCGTGGGTCGGACAGTGGAGAACAGCGCCCAGACCCGCCTCGACATCACGTCAAACTAGACCCTACCGGAACACCCTACCGATACTGCTCCCGATCTGCGTCACTTGCGTCCACACGATCCAACGATGGAAGAGCCGCATGAGTGGCCGTGCGGGAGCCAGAAGCACCCGACCGATGCGGGTCCGCTGACTCACGAAGAGATTGCGCTCCCATGCCGTCTCGATGTTCAGTTCCGTCCCACCGGGTGCCCGGTTCAGCACGATCGAGATGCGTCGCGTGTTCGAGTCGGGCATGTCCGGGTAGCTGAAGCGCCAGGAAATCCGCTCGCGATCGCACCGTTCTAGCAGTTCAACGACTTGGCGCTTGGCACCGGGTTTGATACGAAGCAGCTTTCCGTCCGGTCCGACCTCCGGTAGGTATCCGTTCCAGGTGTCACCGGGGGTCGCTTCGTCGGCACCGCCCAACCACTCGACGCGCCCAAAACTCGGTCCCCACTCGGTCATCCGTGACGGGTCGGTGAGAAGCTCCCAGACGTCGTCAACCCCGCCGGGCACAAAACTCGTTGTGGAAGCAACAAGAGAGTCTGTTTCAGGTTCCGGTTCATTTTTTTCGACGACGGCGAACTCATCCAACCGCTCCCCGACCTCACCCGAGTTGGTTCCCAGGAGGTTGAGCAATTCGTCAATCAGCCCGCTTGGCTCGGATAGGACGCTTTTCAAGACAAGTGCGGAGTAGTCCACGCCTGCCGACGGTGCAATGCCGTTGAATAGCTTGAGCACACGGGGGCTCAGCTCATAGCCTTCAGATCCTTGTGGGACACTGATGGGCGATTGAGGAATCTCGGCATCAATACCGAGCGTGGCCAGTTGCAGGGAGTGAAGGGTCACCACGGCCTTTCGTGTGCGCTCCAGTGTTATTCCCATGCCCCGCAAGACGCGGCCAGCATCCCCATCGGAAAGAACAAGGGCAAGAAACAGGTGCTCAAGATCCGCCGTGCGCTGGCTAAAGCGCGAGGCCTCCTCGACAGCGGCAACGGACAGTGTCTGGGTGGTGGCAGCGAGACCGGTGTATTTGTTCATGAATTTCTCCTCGGAACAGGGATGCTCGGATCGATTCTCCGGGCATATTTCTTGTGCACCGCCTGCCGGGAAACACCCAGGGCGTCGGCAATGTTCTGCCAACTCATCCCTGCACGAAGGCCAGCTTCTACCTGACGCAGTTCGAGAGCGTCAGCGAGCTGACGGAGAGAGGCAACAGCACGCAGGCCCGTGCGTGGGTCGCTAACATCCGCGGCAGCGGTGGCAATGTCCATGGATTCCATACTGTCAACTTACGTTGCTAACGATCCGTTGTCAACCAAAGTTGCTAAATGGGGATTAACTTGGCGTCAACGCCTCGTGTTGCCTTGCAACAATGAAGCGTCAGAGAGAAAAGGTTGCATAAAAAGCCTGCTCAACTGGCACTGAATCAACAAATGGCGCTAATATGAGCATGTGCCCATTTCTAGTATGGTCATACGCTCACTTAATACTGAGCGTTCGCCCATTTAGACATTTTCCCTCGTTAACCAAGAGACAGGACGCTTCATGCCAACCGGTGTAGCACTACAGGACGCCCGAGCCCAGTTACTAGCAGCTGCCGAACGCGTGCTCATTCGCGAAGGAGTTGCAGGGCTCACCAGCCGCGCAATTACAGAAGAAGCTGGGGTGGCCAAGGGAATACTGCATCGGTACTTCACGGACTTCAACAGCTTTCTCATAGAGCTCGTTCGCGAACACATCTCCCAAGTGGAGGCAGGCGGACGTGACCTCATGCAACTAGCTGGTCGCTATACCCCCGCTTCCAACCTTGTTACAGGCCTCACGCACATCTTTGATCCGGTAAGACTACCCCTCATCACTCTTGTCATGGCCCGCAACCAGCTTCGATCCAGCCTTATGGGCGCCCATCAGAAGGGCATGCCCCTGCTTGTTGATGCCACACATACTCTCGCCGACTACCTCGAAGCCGAACGCGGCCTCGGAAGAATCGCCTCAGACACGGACGTCCAAACCCTCGCCCTCACGCTCACCGGTAGCGGACACCTACTATTCGCCTCAGAACTCGGACGAATCCCTGACGAAGCCGCAATTCGAGATGTTGTTGAGTCAATCCTGTCCAGCGCCACTCCAGCACCCGCCACTCCCGAACCAGAAACTCGGTCGTGGAGGCTCTTCCGCCGCTAGAGGTCGTACCAACAGGTCTGGCTACAGGGGTAGCTACCCACCAAATTAGCCACGCCATTATCTGGAACGCGTACATTTCTAGCTTCGTATCAGCTTTTTCGTAGTTAAACTAATTTTTAACACGAAGGGGTGACCTGCCTGGTCGTGTCACACAGGGTTGTTTGGCACAGCTTTTCAGCCCGGCGAGGAGTGAACATTGAACAGAGAAAAGAGGCGCTGGAGCCCAACATCTCCCGGCCATAAGAAACAACGCGGACTACTGGGTGGGCTGCTAGCCCTGGCCCTACTCTTTCCCACAGGTATGGCCGTAGCCGCACCCGCGGACGATATAAAGGCGGAGCTACCTAGCCAGGTGCAGGCCGCGACATCCAGCAAGCCAGATGCAGTGGCCCCCGCTGAAGAGACAGAAACAGTGGAACCGAGTGGCAGTGAGGCGCTCACGGTGCCGGCCGCTGACGTCGTCGTCGAATTCAAGGATGCCAAGTTTAAAGCTTGCGTGGCCACCAAGCTCCAACGGGACCCGGCCGCCGACATCACTCAAGCTGACCTTGCAACCCTTGAAGCGTTGGACTGTACCAAACAAGAGATTTCTGACATTGCACCGCTGCAATACGCCGCCAATCTTCGATGGCTGAAACTCATGGCCAACAAGATCGGCAACATTGAAAGCCTAGCTGGCCTCACGAAGCTCTATCATCTCGATCTGGACAACAACCAAGTTAGTGATCTCACTGCGCTGACGAACCTTACCGACATGCAGTATCTCTTCCTGTCAGGTAATCAGATCAGTGACGTGACACCGCTGGCCGGGCTCAACAAACTCTCAGATCTTCGCCTCTACAAGAACCAGATCAGTGACGTGACACCGCTGGCCGGGCTCAACAAACTGACGAGACTGGATCTCTTTGACAATCAGATCAGTGACATCACGACCTTGGCTGGACTCACTAAGCTGACGAGCCTGAATCTCTTTGACAATCAGATCAGTGACATCACGCCCTTGGAGGGTCTCACCAGCCTCGAAGTTCTTGATCTGTACACAAATCAGATTCCTGACCTGGCACCACTTTCTGGCCTAGTCAACCTGAAATTCTTGGAGGTGGGAGCAAATCAGATCAGCGACGTGACACCGCTGGTAGGACTGACGGCTCTCGAGTACCTGGGTATATCAGAGAATCAGATCAGTGACATCACAGTGGTGGAGGGACTCACCAACATCTCTGAGCTCTATCTGTACGAGAACCAGATCAGTGACATCACACCGCTGGCCGGACTCACCAAGCTGGAAACTTTGTACCTGGATACCAACCAGATCAGTGACATCACGCCGTTGGCCGGGCTTACCAACCTTAAGGTCTTGAGTGTAAACGAGAACCAGTTTAGTGACGTGACACCGTTGGCCGGGCTTACCAAGCTCGTATTTCTGGATCTGAAGAGCAACCGGATTGATGATGTTTCTGCTCTCGCAGGCATTCCCTTCACCGGAACTTTTAATGGTTACGAGCCAGAGGTGCACCTAGAAGATCAGCGGGTCTCCCTTGAGGATGTCCAGGTGGGCACGGCTTACGAGTTGCCGGTTCTCAAGCATATTGATGGGTCGGTGGTTGATCCCGAGGGCGCTTCCACTGGTGGAACCATCAGCAATGGGAAGGTCACTTGGAGTGAAGCCGCTGGGGAGACCGGCACAGTGACCTGGTCCAAGACCATCACCTTCAACAACATCGAAGTGCTGTTCTCCGGCGAGATGAGCCAAAACATCCTGCCTCGCGAACCCATCGGCCACCCCGACCGGGTCACACTACGCACCGGCAACCGCTTCGAAGTCACCCGGCCCGACGCTGATTCCACGTTCTTCTCCTATGGACGGGCCGATGACGAAGTCTTCTTCGGAGACTGGACCAAGGCAGGGGCTGACGGGATCGCCGTCAGGCGTGGCATCTCCTTCCATGTCAAGGAAACCATCGGTACTGGCGTAGCAGACATCTCGATTACCTACGGCCGGGCCGGCGATGAAGTCCTGGTCGGTGACTGGAACGGCGACGGCGTGGATACCTTCGCTATCCGACGCGGTAACACCTTCTACGTGAAGAACGATGTTGCTGGTGGTCCAGCCGAGCAGACGTTTGCCTACGGGCGAGTCGGTGACGAGGTCCTGGTCGGTGACTGGGATGGTGACGGTGTGGATACGTTCGCTATCCGGCGTGGCAACACCTTCCATGTGAAGAACAGTGTTGCTGGTGGTCCAGCTGACCTGTCCTTCGTGTATGGCCGAGTCGGGGACGAAGTGTTGGTGGGTGACTGGGACGGTGATGGTGTGGACACGTTTATCGTGCGCCGCGGTGCCACCTTCTTCGTCAAGAACAGCATCAGTGCCGGACCCGCTGACGAGACCCGCATCCTGGGCAACGGTAGCGAACAGGCATACACCGTCTACGTGGACTGACATCTGACAGAAGTTGCCCGGGTACTTCCTGTTCTTGACAGGAGGTACCCGGGCAACCGTTTCCTAACTGGGCGCCACAGCGATCTCCGTGCCGTCTACGGCACACACATCGATCTCACACCCATGAAGGAATACACCAGATGACAAGCTAGCCAACAGGTACGCTGCGCTTCGCGAGAATCAGCTGCGCTTCGGGAGCTCGAACGGAACCGTCTGGTTGCGCCGATCGTTGTTGTTCTCGTTCGGCCGCACAACAGTGTATTCCTTGCGCAGACGCTCGCCACCTATCATCACCTCGAAGGTGTAGGTGCCCGGCAGCATGTAGACGCCCGTACTGTTGTCCAGCACTCGCCAACCATTGGCGTAGTACTTTGCGGTGTAGCTATCAGCGCGAACTACCGCACCGTTGTCCATCAACTCGACGTCCACGATAGCAGCGTGGAATCGAACCGTCTTCGCAGTTGCGCCAACAACCACACCGTTCTGCTGCTCACGCGTACCGTTGAAGGTCGCGGCAAAGGCGTAGGTACCGGGAAGCATCTCCGTCTGCACGAGGCGCGGGTTGTTGGTATTGACACCCGTGATCAGACGCCACGCGCCACCGGCATAGAATTGCGCCGTGCCTTGGCGTAGATCAAGTGCAATGTTGTGATCGCCGTGGAGTTGAACATTCACGAGCGAGGTCTTGAAATCGACGGCCTGTACAGGGGTGGCCTCATCGCCCACCACGGTGACCTTCTTCTGCTGGCGAGTACCGTTGTACACGGCGGCAAAATCATAGGTTCCGGGCGCGAGCTCAACCCCAGCCTCGGGATCGAAGGTCTTCCATCCGTTCGAGTAGTAGGAGGCCCCTCCCTCGTCTACGGGCAGAGCCTTGCCCTTCGAATCCTTCAGGTCAAACTTGACGAGCGTGGTCGCGGTGTCCGCGAAGGCCGCGTTCGGCGCGACAACAAAGGCCGTCATGGCCAGCAGTGCCGACGTCAAGACGGCAAGTATTTTTCTCTTCATATTCCCTCCAGGGGTGGCGTTGGCTTGCAGGAGTGAAAGGGGAACAGATTCACCAGTGACTTAGATCCCATTCGCCTGCCATCATAGGTGGCCGAACGTCCATATTCACATAGATTTTCCGCCAACTCACAGCAAATCCGTACTTACATATGGTTATTCAACAAAACATACAAAGACACATTGGGACTTTTGTCCCAGACATGTACCCTGCGCGCCAAAATACCTCCACCCCTATCACTTATCCCATCCACATCGCCCATCCGCACCCGCGCCACCGCCCGCGCCACCATCCATCGCCAACCAAACAAACGCCTCTGACTTGACACGTAAATGTGAGCACTCCGTCAATAATGGCCTCACACCCCCGCTCAACTCGGAAAACACTCCACATCACCTCCCCGAAAAATTGAATTATCACAACCATTCCCACCGGACCGTCCCGATAGTGCTATCCACCATTCGGACGGATAGGCTTAAGGTGTGGAGGCAGCAGCACGCATTCGAGTACTAGTGGTCGACGACGATCCCGACGTCCGTGCCGCTTACCGCGCCATGTTTGCGCGCAGCTCGGAGATCGAAATTGTTGCCGAAGTGACCGACGGCAACCAAGCTGCCGCGGCATACCAGCAACACTCCCCCGATGTTGTCCTCATGGATATTCAGATGCCCCTCGTCTCAGGTATCGACGCAACCCGCGAGATCACAACCCGCTGGCCGGACGCCGTCGTCGTCGCTATCACTACGTTCGGTGCGCGCGAATATGTGGTTGCCGCGTTGCGGGCTGGCGCGGCGGGATATCTCCTCAAGGACGCGGGAGCCAACCATCTCACCCATGCACTCAAGCAGGCACTGACCGGCGAAATGCCACTTTCGGCCGCGGTGCGCCGCGAACTTGTCTCCTCAATTGTTGATGATTCCGCCGCCACGCCGTCGGCGCATGACCTCACACCGAGGGAGGTCGAGCTTGTCGAGTGGCTCGCACACGGCCTCAGTAACGCCCAAATCGCGCAGCGTATGCACCTTTCCGAGGGGTCGGTGAAGCAATACGTGGCGCGGATCGGAACCAAACTGGGCGTGGTCTCGCGCACCCAGATTCTCGTCCGCTCAATTCAGCTGAAAATCGTGGATCCCTTGCGGCTACCGCCCATCACCGGCTGATAGACACAAGTAGTCACGAACCGTCACCTGCCCATCACGAACCGTCACCGGCTGACCGGGAGTCGGGCTCTCACCACCCATTCCCCGTGCTCCTTGCCGGCGCTCAGTGATCCTCCGGTCAGCCGCAGACGCTCAGAGAGTCCCACCAGACCGAGGCCCGTCGAATCAGCTGCGCGCCCGGATTTGCCGCGAGCGGCCTCGCCCGATAGTTCGCTCCTCACCTCCACGTGAATCCCCTCGGCGTCCTGTTCAACCGAGATAGCACACGCGGCACGCTTCGGTGCGTAACGAAGGATGTTGGTGCTGGCCTCACGTACCACGCGGGCGAGCGTCCGGCTTGTTGTGGGGTCCACATCGTCGACGGCGGAGTCGAGCGTCACCTCCACATTACGGCCGGATGCACGCAGGGCTTTCACAGCCGCGTCGACGGCGGCGCGTGGCCCCAGAAGCCCCTTCTCCGGAGTCTCGTCGCCAGGTGTCCGCAAGAGGTAGAGCAAGAACGCCAGATCGGCCTGGGCTGAGGCGAGGATGGTGTCCGCGCGATCGAGAGCGCCGCGCAGTACTAGCGGGTCGGTCTGCTCGCGGTGGGTATCCATGTTCAGTGCCAGGAGGGTTAGCTGGTGGGCCACAATGTCATGTAGTTCTCCGGCTAGCTCGACGCGAACCATGCTCCGGGCCTTCTCACGCTCGGCCGCCGCATCGCTGAGTTCGGTGTATTGCTTGGCGCGCAGCAAAAGGAAGTATCGCGCCACCATACCGGCGAGAATTCCCACACCTCCGTAGATGATCGTGGCGAAGCCGACATCCACAGTGATCTCACCGAACCAGAGCCAATAGCGTGCCGCCCCCAAGAGTAGGAAGACCACTATCCAGCGCGGCATGTACACCGTCGCCATCGCCAGAAGAACCACAAACGGCAGGTTCGATACTCCGATCACAACGGTTGGCTCAAGAAGCCATACTCCAGCCAGGAAAATATTGGCCGCGAGTATCCCGCTCCACAACGGCCACCACAGGGACAATCCCAGCGCCATCAGAAAGAAACCCCAAAGGATATGTTCGCTGTGCGAATCGTGTGACGGCAAAGGCACCGCAACGATGAGCCCTGCCAGCAGGAGTATCATCGTGAGGGCCACTCGTGCGGTACTTTCGATATTCCAGGCCTCGGGGCCGTCGCCCCGTGCCCCGCCACTGCGTGCGCCGTCGCCCTCCATCGGGTTGACTCGCAGCACAGCAGTCACCCCGCCACCGCTCCTCGTCTGCATCGATCCACCCATCGCTTCGATGCGACTGCGCGCTTGGGCAAGGTCGTGGCTGTCTATCACGCTGGACGATACGAATCGGACGCTGGCGCCGCCGTCGTCGCTCGAAACTGACAGTGCGCAGTGATCGCCAGGCTGGGCGTGCGCGAGAACGCACGCCCCGGCGGCCCGAACAAACTCTCCCAGAAGCCGACTGGCGGTGGCGCTCGGCGGGCGGGAAATCTGTGACGTGTCGATCTCCACCCAGAAGCCGTACCCGGTGAGCAAATCATCGACGCTCTCGACCGCTTCCACGAGCCCCACGCCTGCCTCCATCGGAAGGGATGCTTCTTCCCTCCCGCGCAGAGCTTGCACAAGCTCGCGCAACTGGGACAGTGCCGCGCGAGCACCGCGAGCCGTCCCCTCAAGAAGCTGGGCGAGGACTTCCGGTTCCGTCTCACCACGCGCATCCTCCAGGCGTTTGCGCTGGTCAGAAAGCTCCTTGGAGAGAAGGCCGGTCAGTTCTCCCGCGAGCGTCTGGCGCTCCAATTCCCGAAGTTCAGTAGCGGCATCTTCCAGACTGCGGATTCGCTTTCCCGCCCACCGGCTG
The DNA here is from genome assembly GCA_047602305.1 of Ancrocorticia sp. Taxonomy (GTDB): domain Bacteria; phylum Actinomycetota; class Actinomycetes; order Actinomycetales; family Actinomycetaceae; genus Ancrocorticia. Next base: position 2,418,519 of record JASGHO010000001.1, on the reverse strand, counting down.
CGCGCAAGAAGGAGGCGGACAGTCAACCCGATGAGCGATGATCCTGCCAACATGGTGAAAATGGACAACGTAGATCGTGCACCATGCTCGTTGTATAGCTGCCCTAACACGCTTATCACCGAGTAACCGAAGATGGTGGAAGCGACAACGGGCCACCTTGAAAAAGCACATACGGCCACGGGAACAAAGATGAACATGTTGAAGGCAGGCTTGATATCACCTGTCAAAGCCGCCGCTGCGATGAGGACACCGCCCGCGAGCGCCGCCCATTTCACCTGGTACGTGCAGAGCAACACCACTATCCAAGACAATCCAAGGATAATGTTCTCGTGAAGCGGGTCTCTGATCACGGAAGGAGCCCACAGGACCACCATAAGGTCAACCAAGGCCCAGGCAACGAGCACCAAACGGACAACCATGAGGGTTCGTGCGGCTGTGAATGTGGCTCCCGTTTCATGTGAAACACGGCGTTTTCCATGTGAGACACGACGTTTCGTCATACGGTTCCCTCGATTCCAGTGGCAAGAGAATTCGGCGGGGTTACGCCGCCAGAGTTTGGTAACTGTGCCGTGACCACCCAGTCTCCGTCTTCCGTGCCGGCGCTGAGCGATCCGCCGGTCAGTCGGAGACGTTCAGCCAAGCCGACCAGGCCAAGCCCGGTCGAATCCTCCGACGGGTCCACCCTGTCCGGAAGCGGATTTCTCACTGTCACACGGATCCACTCCGGGTCACGGTGGATAGAGAGTGTGCAGGTCACGCGGTCGGGGGCGTATCGCAGAATGTTGGTACTCGCCTCGCGAACAACTCGGGCGAGTGTGCGACGGGTGGTCGGGTCAACGTCGTCGACGGCGGGGTCAACACTCACCTCGACGTGGCGACCCGAGGTGCGCAGTGCCGCCACCGCTGCTTCAACGGCGGCAACCGGTCCCAGCCCCCCTTCGTTCGCCACTCCCCCGGAGGGTGCGCGCAGCACGTGGAACAGGAACAAAAGGTCAGCTTGCGCGGAGGCAAGAATCGAGTCCACACGGTCAATAGCTTCTTGGAGAGCCACCGGGTCAGTTTCGTCCCGGTAGGCATCCACGTGCAGTGAGATAAGGGTCAGCTGATGGGCTACGATGTCGTGGAGCTCCCCGGCAAGTTCAAGGCGCACTCGAGTGCGGGCATCCTGGCGGTCCGTACTCGCTTCTTCGAAACGCGTGCGTTGCCGTGCACGCACCACCAGGAAGTAGTGTGCGGCGGACCCCGCCAAGACTCCAGTACCCCAGTGGATCAACGCTCCCGCAAGAATGTACTCATCGATCCTGCCAAACCACACCTCAAGTTGGAGCACACTCACCGGAAGAAGCGTCAGCGACCACCGCGGCGCGAACGCCGTCACCATCGCCGTCAGGCAGATGTACGGCACGTTCCCCAACCCGTAGGGAACAGCGGGTTCAAGGGCCCAAATAACGGCAATGTACACCGCGGCCAAAGGTACGCTGCCCCACAGCGGCCGCCACACACTCACGGCCAGACCAACGAAGACGATGCTCCACAGGGTCGACGACGTCCGCGTCTGGGGATCCGGCGACCACACCGCCAAACCCGCCGAAATCACCACGCCGAGGACAAAGATCGCCGTGACGACAACCTGTAACCGCTTCTCCCCTCTGTCCAGTCTGGCAGGGTTGTCCAGAGGCCTCGAAGATTCGGGACTCACCGGAACCGAGGCATACATGCCCTCACCCGCCTCCAGCGTCAGCGATCCTCCGGCGGCCTCAATTCGCTGCCGTACATCTCTCAGTTCCGCGGTGGAATCCACGCACGAGGAGGCGAACTCCACGCGGGTCTCATACTCATCGGTGACAAGAGAAATCTTGCACAAAGCACCGGGTTCCGCCTGCGTGAGAGCCGAATCCACCGCGCCGCGCAACGCCTCACCGAGCAGCAAAGCAGTCACACCATTGGATTGACGAGACATCTTCGACGAGTCAATCTCCACCCAAAAGCCATAACCCGACAGCACTTCGTCCATCTCCTCGGCCACCGCGAGAAGATCAACGGCCTCCGGTGTTCGAAAGGCCCCTTCTTCTCTTCCCCGCAAGGTCGCAATCAAGCCCCTCAACTGGGATAACGCATGCCGGGCACCACGAGCCGTCCCCGCCAGAACTTGCCTGAGCGTGGCGACGTCGTCGTTCATACGAGCCCTGGAAAGGCGTTCACGTTCGCCCACCAAACCGGTGGCGAGAACCGCTGTCAGCTCCTGTCCGAGGGCGGCCCGCTCCGTAGCACGAAGGCTCTCCGCTTCCTTCTCAAGATCTCGAATCTGGCCACTGATACGGCGGCTGCGAGCCAACAATAGCCGAATCGTCAGGCCAATAACTGTGGGCAACACCAAGTGGAGTGCCCACCAAACCAGGAGCAGTGTCATGTCCGACTGGGCCTTCGGAAGCGACATGACAAGTTCAAAGATAACGTAGCCGGTCAGGGTCGCAATCACCACCCGCCATGTCGCGGTAGCGCACACCGCCACAATCACGCTATACAACAACGGCATAGTGAAAACAAAGCTGTCCACAAGGACGGATCCGAGCAAGGGAACAATGCTGGCAAGAGCACCCCATGCTGGCCGATAAGTGGCAATCATCGCACTCGTCCAGGCGAGCGGAAAAACGAAGCCGTACATGTCCGGTCGCTCGGACGAATGAGGGGAAAACCACAAGCTCCAGACGTCAAGCAGCGCCCACACCACAAGAACCCAGCGCACCACAATGATGGCTCGGGCAGCTATGGAATCACGGTAAAAAGTCTCATTCATCATGCTGGCCCTCGATTCTGGCCAAAAGTGAACTATTCAGTTCCATGCTACGTGGCGTTTCATAGTTATGACCTCACTATCCATCACGAAAGACTCATCATGACACTCCTTGATAAGACCGCTGTTGCTACGGCAATCGTCGCCAGCAACATCGTAAAGTCCTATCAAGTTGGTGACAGCTCCGTGGAGATTCTTCACGGAGTGAGCCTTGAAGTGGTAACCGGTGAAATGGTAGCGGTGATGGGGGCTTCTGGTTCAGGGAAGTCCACCCTCATGTACTGCCTAGCCGGCCTTGAGGAGCCTACCTCCGGCACGGTGAGGATTGGGAATCAGAAACTGAGCAAGCTTTCCAGAGCGCAACTCGCCGAGATTCGGCGCAGCGATGTTGGCTTCGTCTTCCAGTCCTACAACCTGATCCCTACCCTCACCGCCACCGAGAATATCTCTCTTCCATTCACGCTAGCGAAGAAGAAGGCTCCGCAAGACAAGATCGATGAGGTCCTCAAGAAGCTCGGGCTCGCTGAACGAGCCTCCGCGCTGCCACCGGCAATGTCCGGCGGTGAGCAGCAACGAGTAGCACTCGCGCGAGTGCTCGTTCAGCAGCCTGAGATAATCTTTGCCGACGAACCCACCGGTGCCCTGGATTCACGCACAGGCGAGGTGGTGCTCAGTGAGCTCGTCAATATCGCCCACTGCTGCGGCCACTGCGTCCTCGTAGTGACCCATGACCCCAAGGTGGCCGCCGCGGCCGATCGCGTCCTGTTCATGCGCGATGGCATTCTCGTCAACGAGATCCGTGGCGGCTCCATGGAGCTCATCGCCGCAACGCTCGCCGGCCTCAACTGGAGTGAATCTTGATGAGGAGGATTCATCTCGCTGAAATCCAGGCCTCGTGGCGCGCATGGCTGAGCGTCAGCGTTGTTTTCGTTACGATCAACGCCAGTCTCACCATGACGGCAATGACGTACTGGACCGGGCATGTGGCCACCCAAAACGGCCAGATGGAATGGCTGGAATCCGCCTACTACACGATCTCTCAGGTCCTCATCACCTTCTTCATTCTTCTTATTGCGCTGCCTGTGATCGGTTCAACCACGGCACTCGTGGTGGATTCACGCCGAGGAGCCCTGGCGCGCCTCTCTCTCGCGGGTGCCACCCCACGTCAGGTGCGCTCCACCATCACCAGCCAGCTCATCGCCGTGTCTCTCGCGAGCGCCATCGTGGGCGCCGTGATTGCCGTGGCATTCACGCGCAGCTGGATTACCTTCACCGCCATCAAGAACGGGGGCGAGGAGGATTTTGTTCTTCTGGAGCCCGTCATATCGATGATTCCGATCTTGTTTGCGACGACGGTGTGCGTGCTCGCATCGATTGTAGCGGGCTTCCGTCAGGCTCATGCGGCGAGCCGTATCCCTCCGGTGGAGGCACTTCGGCTCTCGCAGGCACCGGCCCGCCATCCTCGGCTCACGTGGGCCGGGTGGCTGAAAGCGACGCTGCTCTTCGTCCTGGTGGCCGCCTCGTGGGTCTCGGTCAACTTCCAGGTCCAGAACGTCTACAAGGAGACGATCTCGAACCTGTTCATCTTGAGCTACGTGCAGATTTTCGTGTGGGCGGGGCTGCTCTCCGTCGTCGCCCCTGTTCTTGTCAGGCCGGTGACACGCGCCTGGACTCGGCTCATACCGTCGCGAGATCCCGCCTGGATCCTCGCGCGTTCCACGGTGGCCGCCCGGGCCGATCGCCTCTACAAGTCGGTGGTACCGGTGATGTTCACCTTCACCATCGGCGTGGGTGCCCTCGTACTGGGCAACTCGGGAATGCGCACCATCGCCGTCCACATGAACATGCCGGATCTCGAGGCGCCAACTCTCACCAGCTACGCCTACCTCTTCGGACTGCCTCTCATCATCGCCTTCGCAGCAGGTGTGGCCTCCCTCATCATGATGAGCAAGCAGCGCGACGCCGAACTCGCCCTCGTGGCGATCAGCGGCGCCACTCCCACCCAACGCATTGCGGCACCCGCACTTGAAGCACTCATCATCACGGTGACATCGTTTCTTCTCTCCATCATCGCAGTGGTTCCCAGCACCGCCTTTCAGGCCTACGCGCTCTCCGCTGCGGGCCTGACGTGGATGCCAGATTTTCCCTGGGGTGTTTTCGCAGCCATTTTTGCCGGCGGGCTTGTCCTCACCGCCGTGGCAACAGTTCTTCCTACTCTCCCCTCGCTCCGACTACCCGAACCTCGGGTTATCGCGCGATTGGTTGCAGAGTAGGGACGGGCACGGGGGCGCGTTCATGGAGTGAGGACGCGCCCCCTTGTCGCCCGGTTGAGGTTCCATTTGGAGCCTCACAGAAAGTGACGACGGCGGCCAGTTGCGGAGTGGGCAACAAACCGCCGTCGTCATTTCTACGCGCTTTTTCCGTAGGTGGCGTTGAACACCGAGTCAGCAAGCCAGCGTTTGAAGCTGTCGTTGTCCTGGAATTCTTTGAAGAGCTGGGTATCGTCCGAGATCAGGCGTAGCATCACATCCTTGAGTGCACGGTCGCTCTCTACTCGCGCATTCACTGGATCGTTGTTGGATTGCGCGTTTTGATAGGCGGGATCCTCAGCGACAAGTCGTGGGATCTCTTCTGTGATGAAGCGGGTCACTCGATCGGCATCATTCCACTCGATGTTTCCAAAGAGATCGTTGAAGCTCTTGACGATCTTTGAGAGCCTCTCCATGTCGGGATCGGGCTTGCCGCCACCTCCGGCCGCTGGAATCGGTTCCACTGTGCCATCTTCGTCGCGCAGTACGATGCTCATCGTGGCTCGCTTCTCCGCCCGGTAGGAGTCCAGGTCGATGTTCTCGAGGATTCCTGCGGCAAGATCCTCGCCTTCCGGGGTTGGGAGCTTCGGCACCAGATAGTCGAGGAAGATCGAGCACTTTTCCCACACCACGCTGCCGTATGGGAGCACGGAGGACAAGAAATTGTAGGTGCGCAGGAATGCCTTGGCGCCACCCTTGAATCTCACCTGGTCGTCTTCGTCTAGCTGCTCCCGGTATTCTTCGACGCTCTCTTCCAGTATTGAATCAAGCCGGTCACGGAGTTCACCGCGAAGGTATCCCTCCACAAAGGATTCGACCTGCTCATCGGAATATACGGCGAAGCTGTCCAGATCGTTAATGAGATCGTGCAGTTTGTTGGCATCAGTCTCTTCGGAAAGAACCGTTGTGCGATAGTAAGGCTCGAACGCCTGGCGTATGGTATCCACATCGTTGGCGAAGTCAAGAACGAAGGTGTCCCGTTTGGCGGGGTGTGCGCGGTTGAGCCTCGATAGCGTCTGTACGGCCAGAACGTCCGCGAGCGGCTTGTCCACGTACATGGTGTGAAGAAGCGGCTCATCGTACCCGGTTTGGAATTTGTTGGCGACGACGAGTATCCGATACGGATCTTCCTTGAAACGCTCCGCGATATCTCCTGAAGGAAAACCATTGAGGCTCGCTTCGGTCACTTGGTGACCTTTGTACTCGTGTTCACCTGAGAAAGCGACGATCACCTGATAAGGACTCTTGCGGGCTGCGAGAGCTTCCCGAATCGCATGGAAGTATTCGATACAACGCGCAATCGAGGAGGTAACAACCATCGCTCGCGCTTGGCCCGCGATCTTCTGTTTAGCAATCACTTGCTCGAGGAAATGCTCCACCATGCTCTCAGCCTTCTGAGCGATGGCGTGCTCATTTCCTTCCACGTAGGCTCGCAGCTTCTTGGAGGCCCGCTTCGCATCGAACTCCGGGTCATCCTCCACGGTTTTCATGAGCTTGTAGTAGCTACTCACCGGAGTGTAGTTGGCAAGCACATCCACGATGAAGCCTTCTTGGATGGCCTGCTTCATTGTGTACGTGTGGAATGGCCGGTAGCTCGTGCCTCCTTGTGGGTTGGGGAGGGGCTCTCCGAACATCTCTAGCGTCTTGTTCTTTGGGGTAGCCGTGAAGGCGAAATAGCTCGCGTTCGGCAACATCTTCTTGGCTTCGATGATGCGGTTGATCTGGTCTTCCACTGTTTCTTCTTCGCCGACGACGTCAATTCCTGCGAGTGCTCGTGACATCGCTGCGGAAGTCTTCGATCCCTGCGAGGAGTGTGCTTCGTCGATGATGATCGCGAAGGTTCGGTCACGATGATCGGCACCAATGCCATCAAGGATGAACGGGAACTTCTGCACGGTGGTGACGATAATCTTCTTACCGGCAGCAATAGCTTTGCGGAGGTGTTCAGACCTGTCTGCGTGAACGACGCTGGAGCTTACCTGCAGGAATGACTTAATCGTTCGAGTAAGCTGATCGTCAAGAATGATCCGGTCAGTCACGACAATGACCGAATCAAAGGCAACTCGTCCGTTGTGGGTCACCTCAGCCAATTGGTGGGTCAGCCAGGCAATCGAATTGGATTTACCGCTGCCCGCCGAGTGTTGGATGAGATAGCGCTTACCAGCCCCATTTTCAGCGACGTCGGCCAACAGCTTCCGAACCACATCGAGCTGGTGGTATCGGGGGAAGATCGCCTTCTTGGTCTTCTTCTTGGTCTTGCGATTCTTTTCGACGACGATTTGGGCATAGTTTTCGATGATTTCAGCGAGACCGCGGGGCGCGAGGATACGCCTCCACAGGTAGTCAGTCCTGATCCCGTTCGGGTTGGGTGGATTACCCGCACCATCGTTGTACCCCTGATCGAAGGGGAGGAACCACGAGGATTTACCTGTGAGGTGCGTACAGAATTGCACTCGTTGATCGTCGAATGCGAAGTGGGCGATTATCCGACCGAAGGCAAAGAGTAGCTCACGATGATCCCGGTCCCGCTGATACTGCTGGACGGCGTCCTCGTAGTTCTGCCCCGTCAGGGTGTTCTTCAATTCGAAGGTCAACACGGGCAAGCCGTTGACGAAGGCCACGAGATCGATGGCGTCACTTCTGTTGCTGACGCTGTGGTGCACCTGCCGGGAAATAACGAAACGATTGGCAGCAAAGAGTTCAGTTGCTTTCGTGTTTCCCGCACTGGGCGTGGGGTAGTAGAGATCGACGTGCTGGCCAAGGTGATCAATACCGTTGCGAAGCACATAGACGATTCCACGCTTCGTGATCTCACCCTGCAATCTCGCGAGGAATCTGTGTCGAGTAGTCGAGTCGCTGGCGAGGCCGAGAGGCTCAACGAGATAGGGCTGGGTGTTCTCTATGAACGCCGCAAGGTGGGAGAGGTCCATCGCGTAGGACGCGTTGTACTTGCTCGGCTGGCCTTCCAGCCAACCTACTTCCTTCATCTGGTCAACGATGAGTGTTTCGAGGTCCTTCTCGTTGAGTCGCCGCATGGTCATTCCTCGTTTTCGCCGTTGTCCCATTCGAGAGTGATCTTCAAGTTGTGGCCCCAACCGTAGTCCTTCGTGAGGTGCTGCGCTTGGCCAAGAACGATGCTCGGCGCAATTCCCAGTTCGCTGGCAAGCTGACGCACTGCAGCGATATTCCTGCTGGTTGGGAGCTTGGCTCGGTACTCCATTGGAATGAGGGTGCGCGAGGCGTAGTCATCGGCCTCGATTTCATCCTTGCTGGCGGCACCTTCGCTAATGCCCTTACCTTGCATGAAGACGGACTTCTGACCATGAAGCAGCACGTGACCGAGTTCGTGGAAGAGAGTGAACCAGAGTTGATCATCCGTCTTTCCTCGCACGGAAAGCTGCACCACAGGGTGTCCATTGATCCACCGCGTCGCGCCGTATACACCAAATCCGGGGATGGGCGGAATAAGGCACAGGGCGACGCCGACGCCGCGCAGCCACTCCTCTACTTCACCTACTGCGGCGACGGGATTCGGCTGCGTTGTCAATGCGCGAATCTGGGGGATCAGTGCTTCGAGCCCATCCTTATCAAACTCCGGTAGGTCGTCAATATTGGCAGCCTTTTCTCCGAGTGCTAGCCATGTGGCGCGTTCGTAGGTCTTGTCATTCATTAGAGCGGCCTTGCGGTAGGCAACCTTGCTATGCGCCCAGGAGGCGTCAAAGGCATTGAGGTTGGCAATCCGGAAGATCTCAAGCAACTCCCGTACGGTTCCGGCCTTGTCCCTCACAGGCGCCTTGATGTACTTCCAGGTGCGCAAGTAGCGCAATGGGAAGAGCCTTGCCAGATCGTACTGGGCAGCGAGCTTCTTGTTCTCAGCAAGTCGAGCAAGTTCGCTCCGGTAAAAGGCTTCTGTCTCGTTCCAGAACTTTGCGGGTATACCAGTCACACGCTCCAAACCGAGGGCAACGGTTGGAGATACGGTGGCCTTGGCAGAGAGAAGCTCCGATACATGCTTGGGCGTCACATCCAAGCGCCGCGCGAGTTCAGCCGCCTTGACTCCGTGATCGTCAAGCCATTCTGAAATATAGTCGCCCGGTGAAACAGCATAGTCAGGCAGAGCATCGTAAATCAGCTTGTCAGCCATTGTTCCTCCATCCCCCTTCAATCACTCGTGCTAGTGGTAGTCCGTAATATCGACTATCCAGACCACGATCGAGTCATCTTCTGGCTCCACAATGAGCCGCCAGTTCTTCGTCAGGCGAGCAGACCACTGGCCATTCCTGTCCCCTCGAAGCTCTTCCCATCGCCCCGGCATGCTGAGAAGGCCTGCCATCTCCTTCGCCATATTTAGCTCATTCAGCCGCAACTTGAGAGTCTTGGCCATCTGCACACCAAACTTCTTCTGCATGTGCTTCGCGTCCGTACACTGCCGTTCAAGGTCACGACTTCCAAACCTGACATCCACGACTGTTACCTAAATCGTAACGCTTTGTAGCTGTGTGAGGTAGTGGTAGAGCTTAAGGTCACTCACTTTGATCCTCCATGATTCCTTCGAGGACATCATCGGAATCACCGGTGAGATCCAAGCTCGATTCCGGGGTATCCGGTAAGGTCGCGGCGATCGCCCGAACATCAACTTGTCCAGTGACCACGTCCGCAACCAAGCGCGTGCGAAACTCCTGAAGGAGTTCGATCTCACGCAGACTCTTTTCAATGACATGGGTGGTAGCTGCATACAGTTGTCGCACCTGAGTGACTATCTTTACTTGTTCATCGATCGGCGGCAATGCAATCCACAAGTCGGCGATAACACCCTGACTGATATTCTGCATTGAATGGCTTGCGCCGACGGCTCCGGCCTCAATCTGACCACGTGCACTACGAACAGACATTGCAAGCACAAGAAACTCAGGGTCAACTTGTGACTTCCGGACTTTCAGCCGAAAAGTCTTATCGGAGAACATTAGTTTCATCCGTGGATTTAATGCAACTGCCGCAGACCCAACAAGTTCCCGCGTGTTAGCGCGACTTACGAGTAAGTCACCATGTTGGATTTCAAGCCAAGGTCGCGCCTCAAGCCCATCAGAAAGCCTTTTGTTTTCCTCGGATCGGAATTGACCATAGTTCGAGCATCCAGCCTTTGTCACGCCCCACTCATCCAGGCTAGCTGGCTGTGTATCGCACTGTGGTGACCATCCTTGCTCTATCCCCTTGAGTACTTGTTTGAGCCTCATGACTTTCCAGTGCCCAGGAGCATAGGGGATCCAGGGATTCTGCGTCGACACCTGTACGTCACACCCCTGTCCTATAACAAACTCCTCACGACCCCCTAAGTACCGCTCTTCGAGCAAAGCAATAAGTTGGCGCTTAGACGCAATGACCTTATCGATGCGCGCATTCGCATGGGCAAGGTACTTGACGATCGCTTTTCGATCCTCGTGTGGAGGAACTGGAAGCATCTCCATTGAGAGCTTCGAATAGTCGATATTCTGCCCCTCACGAATCCCTGTCACAGAAAGCGTTAAGGAACTAACAAACGGCTTTGACTTAAACAGATAGGTCAAATAATCCCTGTAAGAGTCAGATCTCGCCGTGAGAACCGTGTAGGCAGGTGAGATAATTCCTCGATGAAAACACCGTTCAATACCACCTTGAAATGAGCGGAGACTTATTACAAAATCACCGATCTCGACCAGCTTAAGTAGATGAAGATCCTTGGTCACCGTAACTGTCCGAGTCGCATAGTCGGACTTACGAATTACTCCTTGACTCTGAGTGGCCGCAAGCAAAGGCTCATCTGGATAGCCTTTCTGAACCCGTTCTGTTAAGAGCGCTTTCATTCGGGTAGTAGCCCAATGAGATGGTATGAGACCAATCCATGGGCCCGAGACAGACACATACGACTCGTACCTTGGAAGATCGCTGAACATCACTTCCCTCCTGCGATCTCGGCCATCAAGTCATCCGTCTCAGCTTCGAGAGCCCGGATATCTGCCTGAATCTCCGCCAACGTGCGCATCGGCGCCGGCTTGTAGAAATGGCGGGTGAAGGAGATTTCGTAACCGATCTTCGTCTTGGACGCATCAATCCACGCATCCGGAGCATACGGCTGCACTTCACGGCGGAAGAACGCCTCAATGCCGTCCTGCCACTCACCTGCAGGCTCGGTTAACGGCACCTGCTCGGTGTCACGAAGCTGAGTATCAGGCTCATACTCAACCACACGAGTACGTCCATTGATCACCGCCTCAAAATGTCCATGCAACGGGTCGGGCACGGCTACAGCAGGCAGCACCTTCTTGATGATAGGCGGAGCCGACTCATCACGAATGCCTTCCTCCCGAAGCTTCTTGATCTCGGCAGCCTTGTACACCCTGCTCGGATCAACTCCCACAATCCGCAGCGGCCTCTCAACCGTGATCTTCGAATAGCCGAAATCAACGCCGTCAAAGACCTTCGAATGGTCCGGGTCATCTGCCTCGTCAAAAGCAAGGAAGGCTGCAAGAACACGGCTGGCGTCGTCGTCGGAAATCTCGACACCCTTCTGGCCCAAATTCTTACGCAACGGAGTAAACCATCCGGTCGCGTCAATCAACTGGACCTTACCCTTGCGCCGCTCTTCTTTACGGTTCGTGAGAACCCAGACGTAGGTGGCAATACCGGTGTTGTAGAACATCTTCAACGGTAGAGCGACGATGGCCTCCAACCAGTCGTTCTCAATGATCCAACGGCGCATATTGCTCTCACCCTGGCCAGCATCACCCGTGAACAGAGAGGAGCCATTGTGCACAGAGGCAATCCGCGACCCAAGTACAGTTCCATGCTTCATCTTCGAAATCAGGTTCGCAAGGAACATCAGCTGGCCGTCGCTACTGCGCGTTACCAGTGAATATGCCGGATCACCGGCGTGGCTCACCACAAAACGAGGATCAAGGATCTTCTTGGCGCCACCGAGACGATCCTGATCAGACTTCCAACTCTTGCCATAGGGCGGGTTGGACAGCATGAAGTCAAACTCCTGCCCAGCAAAGGCATCATTGGAGAGCGTTGAATACTCAGGTCCACCCTTGATATTGTCCGCAGCCGAACCCTCACCCTTGAGGATGAAATCTGCCTTCGCAATAGCGTAGGTCTCAGCATTGATCTCCTGCCCATAAAGGTGCGTGGAGATCTGTTTGCCCGCAGGTTCGGTGAGCCTTCTGAGCGTTTCCTCGGCCACCGTCAGCATGCCTCCGGTGCCCATGGCGCCATCGTAAAGACGATAGGTACCCGAAGGGATCTCGCCCGCAATTGGTTCGAACATCAGGCGGGTCATGAGGCGAACGGCATCGCGCGGAGTCCAGTGCTCACCAGCCTCCTCGTTGTTCTCCTCATTGAAACGGCGTACCAGTTCCTCGAACACGGTACCCATTCCATGGTTATCCAGCCCAGAGGGCGAAAGATCCAGATCTGGCGACAGGAACTTCTCAATGAGAGTTCCTAGCGCATCGGCTTTGGTCAGCTTCGGAATCTGGTGACGTAACTCGAAATTATCAATGATCTCCTGCACGTTCGGAGAAAAGCCATCAAGGTATGCCTCGAAGTTCTGCCGAAGACGAGTCGCATTGGTGGTATGCCGCAGATCCTTGAAAGTGAAACCCGAGTAATTGTAGAAGTGCTGACCTGCGGCATTGCGCAACGGGGCATCCTGATTGGTAATCCCAGCCGAATCAAGGGTCTCCTTCATGCTCTTCACCGCATCGCGCGTCGGCTCCAACACGCTATCCAAGCGTCGAAGAACTGTGAAAGGAAGAATCACGTCACGGTACTTACCGCGCACATACAGATCCCGCAGTACATCGTCGGCAATACCCCAGATCAGCGAAACGATCCGTGCGTGGTTAATGGCAGTGTTCGGCAAGAGTGATCCTTAGAAACATACGGTAGACCGAGCATCAACCGGAGTTCATCTGGCTGCCACTAGATGGTGATAGTCAAACGAACCCAAGTTGCGCCCACTAGACCATGGTAGTTGGCGGCACCGACATGTTTCGGCATCCCTTTCACATTCTTAGGCGCTATACCATCCCCCAACTCCGCTCCACCCATACCTGTACTTATCACTTAGTGCGCTCCGGTGAAGAATCGTCACCGAAACGTGTCGGACCTTTGAGATACTGTCCAACCAAAGGTCGGAGATCGTCCGTCCCGTTCCGACAATCACACCACCTCAGGAGACCAAACCATGGCAATGAGCACAAGCGAGTTCAACCGTCGTATTCGAGAAGCACAGCGAAAGGCCGAACGCGATCGTCAGCAAGCAGCTAACAGGGCGAGTCGCGAGAACAAGCGGCGCGTCGACGAATACAACCGCAAAGTGGAGCAACACAACCGTCGCGTAATCAGTGACGCGAACCGTGCCAACCAGAGAGCGGTCGACGATCACAATCGACGCGCACGCCAGCACAACCAGAAGGTGATAACCGACCTAAACCGCCGACTGTCTACAATCTCAACAAACCAGAGAGTAGTCTATCGTCCCGTAGAAAAGACACTGGTCGAGCAGGTTCATGGAGCAATCAACTTCGACGATGGTCGCGAGTACGATGTCTTTCTGAGCTATGCACGTATCGATGGCGAAGATACCGCACAGATTCTCGCTGAGGCTCTGGAAGCTCGCGGAGTTCGTGTCTGGATCGACCAGGTCGCAATCCAACCAGGCAAGTCGCAATCACTTCAGATGGACTCCGGTCTACGTAAGGCTCGAGCTGGAGTGGTTGTTCTTACGGCGGCCTATCTCGCCGGAAGATTCTGGACACAACGGGAACTTGGCGCTCTGCTTGGGAAACCGACACTCATTCCTGTTCTGCACAACGTAACCTTTGATGATGTCAAGGAATACTCTGGGTTTCTTCCCGATCTCGCTGGATTCTCCACTGGAGAAGATGACATCGCTACCATTGCGGACAAGATTGCTCCAGCGGTCGCCCCTGAAGCCCTTGATGAATAGAGCTGAGCGCTCTTGGTAATCCAGACAGACATTGGTTGTGTCTCACATGCTCACCACAAACCTTGATTCTAGGCCAAGCCAATAGATGTGATACTGCGTTCCTCTGACAGCTACGATCAGTGCTTCACGTGGCCTAATAGTTTCACTATCTTTACATTTTGGGGCTCGTGTTCTTCCAATCCAGCGCCTGCAGATTTCTATTCCGGGGCCCGCGGATTTCCATTTTCATACGCATCAAGTAACCCGTGACTCTTTCAAGCGATCACGATACGATGGTTCCGGCACATCCCGTGCCCTCGCGCAGTCGATGACGAAGTGCTCGTCTGACACATTCGTGGAGAGGTCTGGCATCAGCCAGAACATGTCCACAGTGGAGATTGCGCAACTGCCCCGAACAGGGTGGTTGTGTTCACTATGCCGCGGATGCGGCGCGAGAGAGGTTCCCACTATGTCCCCGATGAAAATGGACAAGGCAACCAAAGACCTTCAGGCGGTTCTGGACAAGATCGCCACCATGCCCGAACCCTATGCGGCAATCGGCGCTCAGCTCCACGAGACGATCCTGAGCGCCGGACCAAAACTCAAACCGCGTCTCTGGTACGGAATGCCTGGTTACGCAACCGGGCGCAGCACACCGGTGGTCGTTTTCTTCCGTCTCGACGACGGCGTCATGTCCCTCGGCCTCTCCGAGAAGGCGAGGGTCGAACGCGAACCCGGCAGCACCTTGCGCCCCTGTGCTTGGTACATAGACGAGATCGACGATGCCACCGCGGAGAGAGTCGCAGACTTGGTGCGGGTAGCCTTCGGCTGAGAGCATCCAGACCTGCTTTGGAGTATCCTCAAGCACCGGCACCTGGCCTGTAGATTCGGAGCATGAGACCCCTGGAATTGGCGGTTATGGTGGTCAGTGTCGTGGCACTGGCCGTGCTTGTCGTGCCCAGATCTTGCTCCTTTCGCTGGTTGGATATTCGGTGGCGCTCACGCCACCGAATATCCACGTCAATCTTCACAGGAGTGTGTTAGTTAAGTCCGCACTCATCACTTGGTGCACTCCGGTGAAGAATCGCCACCAGAACAGGTCCGGCAAATTTCCATTTTGGGGCCCGCGTTTTTCCATTTCTAGCGCCGCAGATTTCCAATTTGAACTAGTATAAGCGTATGGACGCGGCCTTTTATCCCCGGTTTTCCGCCACATTGCTCGATGAAATCAGATCTGACACTCCCGTGGCAGTAATTCAAGGTGCGCGCCAGGTTGGAAAGAGCACACTCACCTTGATGGCGAGTGAAGCGACGTCAACAACTTTCGTGACGCTCGATGACCCTGCAACGCTCGAATACGCCGTCGTCGACCCAGTACGGTTCCTTCAGCAAGGGCAGGGCAAGACGCTCGTTATCGACGAAATCCAGCGAGCACCCTCCTTAATTCTTCCCTTGAAGGCGGAAGTCGATCGTCACCGCAAGCCCGGCCGATTCATACTCACCGGGTCCGCAGACCTCCTGACAACGCCCGGCGTAGGTGACTCGCTCGCGGGAAGGGCTGAGACCCTCCACCTGGGGCCGCTATCTCAAGGTGAAATACTTCGGCAGACATCCCCGGAGGATTTCGTTTCGACCATCCTCAACCGCCCAGACTCACTCCAGGAGAGCGTGCTTTCTGCGCTGACTACTGAGGCAGTCACCACCGGCGGATACCCGTTGGTGGTGAGCCGGACACCTCGCCGCCAGGCCGCCTGGTTCAACTCCTATATCGAACGCCTTGCCACACATGACGCAGCCGAGATCGCCGACGGGAAGTACGCGGCCCACTTCACCCGGCTCATCAGGACGATCGCCGCAGGTGGGCTCTCAGAACTCGTGCAGGTCAAAGTCGCTCGAGCCCTCGACATCTCGCCCACCACTCTCTCCGCATATCTCGATCTCATGGCACGTATGCACCTTTTCGTTGAGATCCCCACCTGGGGTCGTTCGCTTCATAGCAGGGCTGTACGCCGCCCGAAAGTCGCCTTGTGTGACACCGGACTAAGCGCAGCACTTGCGGGCTTCACTCCCGCTGATGCGAATCAAGTTGGCGGACGCGAATACTTTGGCGCACTCGTGGAACAGTTCGTAGCACTCGAACTACTCAAGCAACGAACATGGTCCGAGGTGCCGTTCGACCTCTACCACTATCGTGACCGCGACGGGCTGGAAGTCGATCTCGTGGCCGAGACCCGCGACGGACGCCTCATCGCAATAGAAGTCAAGACCTCCATGACTCCCACCAAGCAACACTGGGGAAATCTCAAGAAGTTCCGTGAGCGATTCAAAGACCGCCAGGTCACCGGAGTTCTACTCCACGGCGGAACCCATACAGCGACCATGAACGGGTGGCTGTATGTCCTCCCCATCCCCGCACTGTGGAATGTACCAATCGGCTGAGATTTCCTTACAAAGGAGTGTCATTTTCCGCAAGGTGCAACAGTTTTTCCCACGGAAAATGCGTTACGTGTATCGGAAAATGTTACTCCTTTGAGTGAGGATCTGATCAGTGGGCAGTTCCGCAACGTTCGATCGAGGGTCACTAATGTGCACGATTCGCCATGTAGATTCAGAGCATGAGACCCCTGGAATTGGCAGTTGTGGTGGTCAGTGTCGTGGCACTGGCCGTGCTTGTTGTGCCCAGATCTCGCCCCCTTCGCTGGTTTGGGCATTTGCCCATTACTCCTCTCATTGCTACGTTTGCGCAGGTGGTAGCCGAGGGTGCTCGCTGGCAGCTGTTTCCCGCCTACTGTCTCAGTGTTGCGCTTGCGGGCGTCTGGCTCCGGCGTTTACAGCCGGTTTCTGAGCGGCATCCTGGACAACTCTCTGAACGACGACGACGCCCGCGTCGCCTCCTCACGTATCTCGCGTTCGGTGTGGGCGCGGTAATGCTCACCGCCTCTGTCGCGGCAGCCACCGCATTCCCAGTGTTCCGCTTCCCCGAGCCAAGCGGCCCCTACAAGATCGGAACGCTCACCTATCACTGGGTCGATGAGGAACGCCGCGAGATCTTCAGTGCGGACCCCTCCGCGAAGCGCGAAGTCATGGCGCAGGTGTGGTATCCCGCGGATATTGGGACCCGGGCGCAGCGTGCGCCCTATGCTTCGGACGCTCGGGCACTATCGAAGGGACTGACCAGCAACATGTCAGCCTCAGGCGCTCTCCGCCTGCCAAGCTTCATGTTCGACCACTTCCGGTACGTCGAAACGCACGCGGTTCGAGGCGCCGTCGTCGCCGAAAATAGGGGCAGCGGAACCGTGGCGGACAGCAATGACGCGGGCTATCCGGTACTCATCTATCTCACCGGGTTCAGCGGCTGGAGCTCGACGAACACGGTGCAGGTGCAGGAGCTGGTGTCCCGCGGTTACGTGGTGGTGGGGCTGGACCAGCCATACACAGCGGCGGCCGTGACATTTCCCGATGGCCGGGTGGTGCAGGCGCTGGACCGGACGAGGGAGCGGGGGCTCGTCGACCAAAGTATTGCGCCGGCGGATCCCGCGCCCGAGCTCAATGGGTTGGTGCTGGAGGACGGCATCATTCCTTACCTGGCCGAGGACGTGAGCCTTGCACTCGACAAGTTGGCTGACATCAATGCAGGCGGGGTCGCGGCTGCCGAGTTGACGGATGGGGACGAGAAGCCGGCCGCTGGGGACGAGGAACCGGTGGGGAAAATGGGAGAAAATGGCGCGATAACCAGCGAAAATATTGCGATAGCAGGCGAAAACGGGATATTAACGGGGGCGCTCGATCTCGATTCCGTCGGCATCTTTGGGACATCACTTGGGTCGATGGCTAGCGCTCAGGCCTGCCATAACGACCCGCGCATCAAAGCGTGCCTCATGATGGACGCCGCGATGCCCGTTGCCGTAGCGCAATCAGGACTGAGGCAGCCTGCGATGTGGCTGACCAGGGAGGCCGATCTCATGCGGCTCGAACGGGAGAAGTCGGGCGGTTGGAACGAGGACGAGATCCGGGTGACGCAAGGGACCATGCGGGCCGCCTTCGAGAAGAGCGGGTCAGCAGGAGATGCAGGAGAACCAGCTGACGGGTATGGCACGGACAGTTTGGGCGATCAGAATGGGGCGGTGGGCCATGAAAACGATAGTTCAGGCAACAAGAACACGGCGCCTGGCAGGTACTTCGTCGAGCTCCCCGGCGCGTTCCACGTGGACTTCACCGATGCGCCACTTTGGACCCCTATAGCCGCCATGATCGGCATCTCCGGGCCGCAAGGTGCGCAGACGCCGGGAATTGTGGGCACGTACATGTTGGCCTTCTTCGACGAGGCACTCAGGGGCGAGCCCACATCCCTACTGGATGGGAGCTCACAGCCGTATCCGGGAGTCACGATCCGGTCAGAATCCATGGAAACTCCATGGCAACCCCGGACAACACAGATCCCGTAAACAAACGGCGCCGCATCACAAACCGGATGCCGCGCCGTCACCCCTTCAGCCTTGCCTTCCGCGGCGGGATGCGCGTCATTCGGGAAGCTCCCGCATGCCGCCGTTGATAGGCGCGGGGTGATATCCCGTGCGCCCTAACGAAGGCCTGGGTGAATCCGGATGGATAAGAATAGCCGAGCCTGCGGCCCACCTCGCCGGAGGGAATGCCTTCGTCCAGCAGTTGCCGAGCCACAGTCATACGCACGTCAGCCCGCCACAACGGATACGTTTGCCCGGTCACCCGGATGAAGCGATCACGCAACTCAGCCTCCGCGACACCCATTCTTTCCGCCCACTCGGTGAGGGAAAACGGGTTCGACGGCTCGTTTCGAACCGTAGCGAGGATGCGCTGGACCGGGTCGACATGTGGTTCGACGACGACGCCCGGAGACGTTTGACGCAACAGTCTGACTACAGCTGGCTCCTCATAACCTTCGGGACGGACAAGGGTGTGTGCAGCAACACCACTGTGGAGCAGCCAGTTTTCGGCGGCAAGGGGCAGGTGAACCATGTGGGGCGTTGGCAATGAAGCCGGGGAAGTGCCTGGTTTGCCTCCCAGAGGCAGCACAATCGAATTGGCGTCAATATCGATGCTGTTGTGAACGCCTGCCGGTAGCCAGAGGGCATCGCCGCGTCTCAGCTTTCTTGTCTGTTCCCCAATCCGGACACGGGCGGTCCCTCGATAGACCCACACAATGATATGGAAATCGTTGACGCGCGCCCAGGTCCTCGCTGCGGGAATGGGAGGCGGTTGCGGTGCCGGCAACTCATCCATTGTGGAACGGGAAAGCGAGGAAATCTCGTTAGTGAGCATGCGCCCATTGGATGGGGTGTGAGCATATCGGGTACGGCTGTAGGTGCGAGGAGTGGTACCAATATTTTGACGAAAGGCACGGGTGAAACCGGCCGGAGTGGCGAAACCAACTCGGCGGCCCGCCCAACCAACGGAGCGGCCCGCATCAAGGTGAGCGGCCGCGGCTGCGACACGCACCTTGGTCCGCCATTGCCTGAAGGAGAGGCCGGTTTCCTCACTGAATTGCCGTTGGATTGTCCGAAGACCGGTTTTCAGGAGTCCCGCGAACTCGTCGAGAGAAGTGTCATCACCCGGATCTTGGAGCAAGATTGCGGCAATCTTCGCCGCGGCGGGTGAGATGGGTAGGGGTGGTGATGCAACGTCACGTGTGGCGGGGTGGTTCTCGCGGATGTCTCCCCGGCCAGAGCTGGCGTGAGAATCAGCCATGAGGTCAAGCAGATTGACACCGCCGCCCTTTTCCTCCCGGAGGTAGCCGAGGCCAAGAGCAAACTGGACAATCAACCACTTCTCCCAACTTGGGGGAATCGCAAGCTGAACAACCCGATCAAGATTGGCCGGCAGGTCAACGACCTCCGGAAGAATGGGGAAGGCCACCGTACCGCTCTCAGTCACGATACGATGCGGCACTCCCGCGGGGATCCACAGGGCTTCATTCGCGCACAGTTCCCTTGTTGTTCCCGGCATTTCCACCCGTGCGCGTCCATTACGGATCCAGAACAGTACCGGCCCTCGATCATTGACAATCGTTTCCACAATGCAGGCGGGAATGGGTGGAATTGGTACTCCTGCCAGCGGGCGCGGAACTGCCATGGAATCCCACCTCCTCCCTGGAGCAATGGTAACGAGTGTAAAAAGTTGGCATATGGCGATAAAGCACGTCAATAGAATTAGGGTACCCTTACTGGCGTTGATCTCCCAACCTTGTGGAAACAGATCTCTCCGCCGCGTTCTATTCAGGAGTTCCCTTGCCTCGTCATATCCGCCCCACCACCGTTTACCCCATGGCGCTTCGCGAGTTGGAGGTGCTGAGAGTCGCGGATGTCACGCCGGGAATGCGCCGCGTCACGCTAACTGGCCACCAACTCGCGGCACACACCACCCCCGACGGGTTGGAACAGAAAGCATTCGCGTCGACCGGATTTGACGACGACGTCCGTCTCATCTTCCCTTACCCCGGCGAGACCGAGCCGGTACTGCCCATCATCAAGGATGGCGGTATCACTTTCCCGAAGGAGCGAAAGCTGTTGGCAAAGGTCTACACCGTGCGCTCCTATGATCCCGAGCGTCGCGAGCTTGAGATCGATTTCGTCAAGCACGGCATCGGAATTGCCACCACTTGGGCGTATCGAGCACAGCCTGGCGACCACATCCACGTGTTCGGCCCCGCTGTCTCCTCAGGATTGCCCGAGAATGCCGACTGGCTCGTGGTTGCGGGTGATGACACCGCCATCCCAGCCATCGCGCGCTTGCTCGAGGAGCTGCCCGCGGATGCGCGCGCCCAGGTCTTCATCGAGGTAGCAGAGGAGGCGCACCGGCAGGAACTGCGTGAACTGGAGGGCGTCAACGTCACCTGGCTGGCACGCAACGGTGCCGAACCCGGCACCACCACTCTGCTCCTTGACGCGGTTCGCCAGGCAACCTGGTGGGAGGGCGACGCCTTCGCCTGGATCGCCGGAGAGCAGGCCACCGTCCGTGACCTGCGGCGTCACCTGATCGAGGAGCGCGGCCTCGACAAGCGCCGTATCGATTTCACCGGCTACTGGAAGCGTCAGGCCGTCGTCGCCCTTGAAAACGACGACGCCGTCCCTGATCCAGAACGCAACCAGGCAGCCTTCGAAAAGTTCCATGAGATGGCAGAACTGCTGCCGCCCATGGCAATTCGGGTGGCGGCGAATCTCGACATTGCCGATCACATCTCGCGCGGCGTCACCACCGTGGCTGCGCTCGCTCGCGCCACCGGGGCCGATGAGCGGGCACTCGGCAAGTTCCTCCGCTACCTGCATGCCCTGGAGCTGCTTGAGCAGAGCGACTCCGGCGAGTACAAGCTCAGCGAAACCGGCGAATTCCTCACCAACGAATACGTGCTCGATCACTTGCGCCATGACGGCGTCACCGCGCGGCAGGAGCTTGGGTTCTACGCCCTCGAAGATGCGGTGCGTTCCGGCGCACCGAGCTACGAGAAGGCGAGCGGCCGCAGCTATCCGGCGCTCCGCGAGGACACCTCCTTTGAGAACAAGCTCCTCGAAAATACCGCCGAGTTCGCAAGGTACCTTGCCACCCCGCTTGCGCAGGCGCAGGTACTTTCGGGGGCGAAGCACGTGCTCGTGCACTCCAACGGTGCCGGAGCTTTCGCCGCCGCACTCGTTTCCAAGCATCCGCAGATGCACGTGACCATCGCCGCCCTGCCCACTGCGGCGGCATGGTTCCGCGCGGACCTGCCGCAATCCGTGCCGGTTGCAGCGCAGAGAGAGCGCATTGAGGTGATCGAACAGTCGCTATTCGAGAGCGGGACGGAGGCCGACGTCGTCCTGCTCGTCAAGGTTCTCAGCGATCATCGTGACCTGGAGGCGGCACTCATTCTGCGCCGCGCGGCGCAATCGTTGGCACCCGGCGGGCGGCTCGTCGTCATCGAGGACACCCTCGACGAAACCGAACTGGACGAGCATGCCTGCGAGGCAGATCTGCTCGCACTGACACTCACCGGTTCCGGAT
Organism: Ancrocorticia sp.; assembly: GCA_047602305.1. GTDB lineage: Bacteria > Actinomycetota > Actinomycetes > Actinomycetales > Actinomycetaceae > Ancrocorticia. Next base: position 2,396,438 of record JASGHO010000001.1, on the reverse strand, counting down.
ACCGGACCGACGGCGAACTGGCCCAAGTGTTCGCCGACGCCGGACTCACAAACGCGGCCACCGAGACAGTCGGCTGGGGCGCCAAACTGCACCTGCTCACACCAACCCCATAAAGCCCAGAGATCCCACCAATAGATCTTGGATCACGCCCACAAACAGAAAGAACCACATGACCACCCTGACACCCACACGTTCCGCACTCCTCGCTGGAGTGACAGCACTCGCTCTGGCACTCTCCGCCTGCGGCGGCACTGACGAATCTGCCGCAGAGAAGCCCTCGGGCGAGGCATCAGGCGAGGCATCGAGCCTGCTGCCACCCGCCGAAGGCAAAACCCAGTACCCTCTCACTCTCAAGACGCCCTGGGGTGAAACCACCCTCGAGGAGCGCCCCGAACGGATCATCGCGGCAACCACCAACGCCACCGATGTTGAACTCCTGTTGGCACTCGACGTCACCCCGGTGCTGATCAGCCAGGCTGTCGTCAACGCTCCTTGGCTTGAGGAGCACGGCTCGGCAGAGATCGAAACCTTCTCGTTCGATTCTGACCTTCCACTGGAGACCTTCGCCGCCGCCGACGCTGACCTCATCACGGCATTCGACGGCGACTTGACCGACAGCTACAAGCGCATATCGGAGATCGCCCCCATTGCCGCCCCGGAAAAGGCTGTGGAAGGTGGCGACTACTACAGCGGAGTGACCTGGCAGGAAGAACTGCGCATCCTCGGCAAGGCGCTCGACCTGAGCGACCGCGCCGAAAAGGTCATTGCGCAACACGATGACCGTCTCAAGCTCGTCCGCGAGGAGCACCCGGAATTCGCGGGCAAGACCGCCACCTTCCTCGTCTGGTTTGGAGAAGCGGCATACGGTCTCAGCTACTTCTCGACACCCGGTTCCCCGGCCGAGAACTTCTTCTCCTCCCTTGGTTTCACAACCAATCCACTGGCCAAGAACTTTGCAGACGCCGATCAGGTCAGCTTCGAGCAGATGGCCCTCGTTGACGCCGATGTTCTCATCCTCAACGACTCCAGCCACGGCGAGCTCGAGAAGGTGACGGGCAACGAACTGTTCGCCAAGCTTTCGGCGGTGCAGGACAAGCGTCTCGTTACGATTATCGACGGCGACGACGGCAACCGCTCCCCCATTGGTTGGGCCATCGCTACACAGGGTCCGCTTGGCACCCAGTTCTTGCTCGAGGATTTCGTCCCCGAACTAGCCAAGACGCTCAACTGAGAGCCGTGAACTGAGAGCCGTGAGCGGCGGGAGTTCCCCGTGGAACACTCGCCGCTCGGCTTGAACGGTTTGACGTTGTTGGCCCGGCACGTTCCGGGCGTGCACAACATTCCGGGCGTAAACAAACGGCGCCGCATCACAAACCGGATGCGGCGCCGTCGTCGTCAATTATGAACGTGGCAGCTCAGCGTTACTTCACGGCCTTCTCGATGAGCGGCGTGAACTCGTTGATCGCGTAGATCGTCGAGGCGGGCGTGGCGAGCGAGAAGGCGTTGGACAGGTCGCCGTCGATCACGATGGAGCGGCCGTCGGCCACGGCGGGGATCAGCTTCCAGCCGGCGTCGTCGGTGATTTCCTTGGTGTCGATGAAGATCGGGAAGGCGACGAGGAGGTCGGCGTCAAGCTTGTCGAGCTGCTCGGGGGAGATGCTGACGCTCCAGCCGTTCTCATCAAGGGGCAGGTCCTTGACCTCGGAGGTCAGCTTGAAGCCAAGGTTCTCAAAGAACGTCACGCGCGGATCGTTGACGTAGGCGCCCCAGGTTTCGCTCGTGCGGGTGGCAACGGTGACGGTCTTGCCGGCCCAATCGGAGTGATCGTCGGCAACCTTGGCGAAGGCGTCGTCGACCTCCTTGAGCATCTCCTCGCCCTTCTCGGGCTGGCCGAGTGCGGCGGAGATCATCGTCACCTGCTGGTCCGGGGTGGCCAGCCAGGAGTCGCCGCCTTCGGGCACGCCGATGGTGGTGGCGATGGAGGACAGGCGATCGTAGCGCTCCTTGTCGCCGGAGCTGCGCACGTCAATGATGAGGTCGGGCTCGAGAGCGGCAACAGCCTCGTAGGACAGTTCCATGGTGCCGAGGATCTCGGGGGCCTTGTCGTAGAGGCCCTCCGACCAGGGGCCGACGCCTTCGCCACCGAAGCCGAGCCAGTCAGCAGCACCAACGGGCTGGGTGCCGAGAGCGAGAGCGACTTCCGCATCTCCCCAGCCCAGCGCCACCACGCGCTCCGGCTTCTCTTCGACGGTGATCTCACCGAACTTGGTGTCGATGGTAGCGGGGTAGGTCAGGTCACCCGCGGCGGTGTCACCGCTGGGAGCCGTGGTTTCCTTCGAATCCGACGACGACGAGCATGCGCTGAGAGCGAGCGCTCCGGCGGCGAGGAGGGCGATTGATACGCGGCGAAGTTGCATAGAAGCGAGTCCGTTTCTTTGGTGTAGGTTCTGTGCTGCGGCGGACCGCGGATGGGTTGGGGCGTGGGAAACTTGTAAGGTGTGGAAGGCTCGTCTCGTTCGTCAGAGCTCGTTACCCAGTAGTATTCTTGACCCGCTTCATCCGACACGGGGCGTGTGTTGTTCGGCGTAAAACCCCATGTTGACATCGGTCCATCAAGAGGTTAATCGTTATGTTAGCCTTACCTGACCGCTCAGTGTCAACGCACGACCAAAGTCGCTGGACAGAATGGAGGACCCATGACGGTTGCCGACGTCGGCGAACGCGCGGCCTCTCACGAACCCGGTTCCGGCCACGGCACCGATTCCGCCGCTGACCCCGCGAACCCCGAGGGCTCAACCGGCCCAGCAGGCCGCGCCACCAGCGGAAAAGCCCACGCTGCCGAACCCGTAGCCTCCTCCAATGGGCGCCGTTTCCTCGGTCTTCTCGCCGCCATCGCGATCCTAGCGCTGATAGTCCTCGCGAGCGTTGCCGTGGGTTCCAGATACATTCCCCCAAACGCCCTTCTCGAGGCTCTCGCCAACAACACCGGCGAAGGGAACGCCCACATCGTGTGGGATCTGCGTATTCCCCGCACCGCCGTCGGATTCTGTATCGGACTCTCGCTCGGGGTGGCCGGCGCGCTCATCCAGGCACTGACCCGCAATCCCCTCGCCGACCCCGGCATCCTCGGCGTCAACGCGGGGGCATCGTTCTTCGTGGCTCTGGGCGTGGCCGCCTTCGGGGTCACTTCAATTTCCGGCCAAGTGGCCTTCGCCTTCGTGGGCGCTCTGGTGGTGACCGTCACGGTCTACCTCATCGGCTCCGCGGGCACCGGCGCCACGGATCCCGTGAAACTCACGCTCTCCGGCGTGGCTCTCGGCGCCGTACTCGGCGGCATCGTCACCGCAATGATCCTCATCGACCCGCGCGCCTTCAACAAGATGCGCAGCTGGAATGCAGGTAGCATCGCCGACCGCAGCTGGGACATCCTGCTCCCGGTCCTCCCCTTCCTCGCGATCGGATTACTCCTGGCCATCTTCGCGAGCGGCTCGCTCAACGTCATCGCCCTCGGCGACGACCTCGCCCGCTCCCTCGGCACCGACGTCATGCGCACACGCGTCATCGTCGTCGTCGCCGTCACCCTGCTGGCCGGCGGCGCCACCGCAATCGCGGGCCCGATCGGCTTCGTGGGGCTCATGATTCCGCACATCGCGCGCTGGATCGTGGGCCCGGACCAGCGCTGGATCCTCGCCTACACGATGGTTCTCGCGCCCAGCCTCGTCCTCGCCGCAGACATCCTCGCCCGCGTGTTGCGCTGGCCGGGCGAGTTCCCCGTCGGCATCGTCACGGCGTTTATTGGCGCCCCGGTGCTGATTATCCTGGTCCGGCGGCAGAAAGCGAGCGGACTGTGAGCACCATGATCGACGACGACGCACCCACCCCCGCCCGCGACGGTTCAGCTCGAGCCAGCCGCACGCCCGTCCGTCGGGTCGACTTCGGCTACCAGACCTTCACCGTGCGCCGCGGCGGGCTCGCAGGCCGCTGGCAGCTGCGCTCCCTCGTCGTATGCGCAGCGATAGTGGCGGCCACGATCGCCACCGCCATCCTGGCCCTATCTCTCGGCGACTACCCACTTACCCTCGCGCAGATATGGGCAGCGCTCGTAGGTGACCCGGATGCCGGGTTCGCGCGCACCGTCGTCGTCGAATGGCGCCTTCCCAGGGTTCTCGCGGCGATTCTCTTCGGCGCGGCCCTCGGCACCGCGGGCGCGGCGTTCCAGTCGCTCACCCGCAACCCACTCGCCTCGCCCGACATCATCGGGTTCTCGACGGGCTCGTACACCGGCGCGCTCACCGTCATCATCGTCTTCGGCGGCGGCTATCTCCAAGTTGCCGGCGGCGCCCTGATCGGCGGAATTCTCACCGCCGCGGCCGTGTATCTTTTCGCCTGGCAGCGCGGCGTGCAGGGGTTCCGGCTCATCATCGTCGGTATCGCGGTCTCGGCGATGCTCAGCTCGTTCAACACCTGGCTGATGCTCACCGCGGAACAAGAAGTCGCGCTCAGCGCAACCGTGTGGGGCGCCGGCTCACTCAACGGCACCACCTGGGAACAGGCGCTGCTGGGTGGCGTACTCGTGGTGGCGTTGTTGATTGCCGCGTCCGGACTCTCGCCGTCGCTGCGGCAACTGGAACTTGGCGACGACGCCGCGAAAGCCACCGGTACCCGAACCGAACCGGTACGACTGCTGGTCATGCTGATCGCGGTGGCTTTGACCGCTGTGGTGACAGCTGCCGCCGGGCCCATCGCCTTTGTGGCGCTGGCGGCGCCGCAGATCGCACGCCGGCTTGCACGGACGCCCGGCGTGACGCTCGCCCCCGCGGCCTGCATGGGGGCGCTGCTACTGGTTGCGGCGGACGTCGTCGCCCAACATCTTTTGCCCACCGTGCTGCCCGTCGGAGTGGTCACGGTGGTCGTTGGAGGCGCCTACCTTGTGTGGCTCATCATCAAAGAAGTGAGGAATCGTGCCTGAGGTACAAAATGCGGTCAAGCCGGTGAAAAATCTGGCTGGCAATCTTGTGGAGAATCTGACGGAGAATCGGCTCCGCGTCGAGGGTGCCACCATCGGATACGACAAGCGCACGATCTCCGAGGGGCTCTCCGTGGAGATTCCGGACAAGTCGTTTACCGTGATCGTGGGCCCGAATGCCTGCGGAAAGTCCACCCTGCTGCGCGGACTCAGCCGCCTTCTCAAGCCCACCAAGGGGCAGGTGGTGCTCGACGGCGCGGACATCCACTCCTACAAGGCCAAGGACGTCGCCAAGCGTATCGGGTTGCTTCCACAGAGCTCGATCGCTCCCGAAGGTATCCGGGTGGCGGACCTTGTTGCACGCGGCCGCCACCCGCACCAGAAGCTCTTCCAGCAGTGGACCGAGGCCGACGAAAAGGCCGTTGTGGAGGCCATGGACGCCACCGGGGTGACCCCTCTTTCCGGGCGCCTCGTGGACGAGCTGTCCGGCGGTCAGCGCCAGCGCGTATGGATCGCCATGGCCCTCGCCCAGCAGACCGACATCCTGCTGCTCGACGAACCCACCACATACCTGGACATCACCTACCAGATCGAACTCCTCGAGCTGTTTACAGACCTCAATCTCGCAGGTCACACGCTTGTTGCGGTGCTTCACGATCTCAACCACGCGGCTCGCTACGCCACCCATCTCATTGCCATGCGCGGCGGCAAGGTGATGGCCGAGGGGGCGCCCACCGAGATCGTGACAGCCGAGCTGGTGGAGGAAGTCTTCGGGCTGAAGTGCGTGGTGGTCCCCGATCCCATCGTCGGTACCCCGCAGGTGGTCCCCCTGGGAAGGGACCGCGCCCGCGTGTAAGGCGGGTGGCCCGCGGCGCGGTGCTAGCGGGCGATAGGACGCCGTCGTCGCCGATATGGGGCGTTTGGGCCCGGGCAAAACGATCGATAGGGCGCCGTCGTCGCCGGTTCCCCGCTAAAATCTCCACCCTCTGTCACGAACGAAGTCGAAGAACCTCATGCAGCACCACCAGCACGGTAGTACTCGTCCACAAGTCTCTCAACCGTCGGCACCTTGGCATTGAGAAGATGTGTTGCATCGACCATGTCAACACGCCCTTCATCAAGTGCTTCAACTACAGCCCCAACATAAGTCGGCCCAAGATCTCGGTAACGAAGCCTCCAGTGAGGAGGGTGCCCGGAACTATCCTTTTGCTTATTTCTTACCTTTGCCCAGTTTTCGTCACTCATTTGGCGAACCGCTGCGAGTTCATCAGCCGAAATGCGCCCCAATGTACGCAGCCTGATCCCCACAGCTAGTCGGCTGACCTTGAACTTACCGGCTAGATGGTCGATGGTTCGTTCAACATCAACATCCTCCAATGCACGGAGAAAATCCTCTGTTGGCATGAGAAAATTGGCCGCAAACCTGTTAGCGATGACTTCCTCGTCCGAGTTCTCGCTGAGTACACATAACCCGCTTGTTCTGTTCGCCAGATGGGCAACCTCGTGGAATAGAGTGAATATCTTGCCATTCGCGGAGTCTGCCCCATTGAGAAGAATCACGGGAAGCGTATCGTGGTATAGAGAAAGCCCACGGAATGTCTCCAACGCAATCCCTGTGGTTTGAAAGATGAGAAAACCATGACTCTCTAGCGCCCCTCGCCAAGAACTAAAAACTTGATTCGGTTGCGACTCCTGCGGAGTGAACTCCTCTGTCAGGCCGAGGTGGCGGCGCAATCTCTTTGCCTGCTCCGTAATGTTCTCCCAGGTAATTGCACCAAGTCGAGGAGAATTCTCGGGCGAACCATTGAGATCCAGCAAGGCATCACGCCGCTGCTCTGCCCGTTTCATCTCCCGTACAAGCGCCACTGAAAGATCTCCATCTCCTCGACTCCGGAAATCAGCAGCCATCGGCACATCAGGAGTAGCCGGGGGTGGAGCAAAGAAGAAACCCAAGGAGCGATCGAGTTTAGAGGCAATAAGGGAAAGCTGGCGGAACGTGGGCATACCGACACCAGATTCGAACTCCTCAATCCTTTCCGCCTTTATCCCCGCAGCCTTGGCCAACCCGTCATAATCGACTTGGCTCAGCTCACGCGCCCACCTCAGCGTTTCACCATTGATTGGAACCCTCGTCATCACCTCTCCTCCCTCGATCTGATAGTCATCGACACCGCCAACTGTCTTGGCCAATCATTGCCACCCACAGTTGTTGAAACAAGGGGACAATCACGAACCATACGTCAGTGCCATCCCACTACGGCTAATTCTCCCATGGGTCTCCGACGTATTCCGAGGTTCAATTCTCACCTGCTTGGCCACACATCAAAGACTGCAGGAGCAAGCACGCGAGTAGTGCAACTCGTACCTCTATGGTGACCGCTATTCGTATATACGCGTAGCGGTCACATATACGCCACTATTTGCACACCCCGCACAGTACCTTCCCCAGTGCTGCCCTACGTATCCGGTCATATGGCTCTATCGCGCCCATTGAAGGCGATGCGCTACGGTGCCCACACCCGCTGCGGCCCAACCGACACGAACCCAGCAGCCGTCCAGAGAGTCAGTCCGTAATCTCTCTGCCGGAGCCAACATCTTCAGCTCCGCGTCTCTATTTCACCCTTGGCAGCACGGGTAGCCACAAAATTTCTCACCCATTCGGCCCAGATTTCCTTGTTCTGTGCGACCTCTTCGACGACGGCGTACACCGCAGCTTCATACTGGGCACGGTCAAAGACGAAGGGGCCAAACTCCGCGTAATCTCGATCAGGCTCCCACTCTTGGGCGAAGTTGCTCCAGGTGACGTGGTCGTCGTCGACAGTAACCCGTGCCTCGAGCGGCCAGCACTCCACAATTCCACAGCTACAACCGAGCAGCCACACGACCTCCGGACGAGGCCACTCGAACCTGTGACTCCCCAGGTAGTAGGAGAATGCGTCGTCATGTTCGAAGCGTTCGGGGAGGAGACCGCCGTAGCTACCGGCAGGGGGCCACTGCTTGCTGGATTCGAATTCGGCCACGAGGTCGATGAGCGATCGCCCATCAATGAATGGCACAATGCCCGGCGGCAAACCGGGAAACTGTCCAGTAAGCTCCAGAAACTCCATCGTCAATACGGACGTCATGCGCCCATCATCGCACGGGAACAGCCGCCCCTTGCGCTTACACCGCACTGCCCACTTAAGCCGATCACTACAGAACATGCCCGGCAAGTACCTCAACTACTGCTTCTGACAATGCCACAAAAACCGTATGCTGGAAGCATGAGTACCGAAGCAGTGGTTCTTCCGAGCCAGGCTCTAGAGGCCCGACGTTCAGAAGTTCGCCACCTCATCGAAGGCAGCGGACTCCGTAACCCGCGCGTCTTTGGTTCTGTGGCCCGCGGAACGGACGCTCCCGGAAGTGACATCGATATACTCGTGGACGTTCCATTGGAGAGTGCGTGGGCATTCGTCTCTCTACCACGCCAACTCAGCGAACTGCTCGGTGTTCACGTAGATCTCGTATCCGAACGAGGATTGAAGGCCAAGCATTCACAGCTATTGGAAGAGGCAAGGCCACTATGACGAGGCCAGCAAAGCCCGAATTTGATCCCGCGGCAGCTGAAACCCTGAAGGATCTACTCAGCCAAGCCGAAGCGGTAGAACGGCTGGTCACAAGAGGAAAAGCCGCGTATAGCAACGATGAAATGCTGCGTTTCGCTGGTGAGGATTTATTGATCCGGTGTGGTGAAGTGGTTGCACGATTGGCACGCACCGCGCCCTCATTCATAGATGACAATCCGGAACTCAAGCTACGGAATCTCAAAGACGCACGCAATGTTGTGGCACATGGCTACGACATCGTTGATTCGGAGATTGTCTGGCAGATACTCTCCGTCCACATTCCCCGTGTAGCGCGCAAAGTTAAGGATTTCCTCGCCGAGCATTCACGTTGAGAATTACTGGTCCTAACTACTCCTCTAGAGAAATGCGTCGCTCCAGACGAAGATTGCACACGGCATAGACCGCTTAGGAGGACTCACAACCGGTGGCGCGCTCAGCCTCAGCAACCTCTTCGACGACGGCGTACACCGCAGCTTCATACTGGGCACGGTCAAAGACGAAGGGGCCAAACTCCGCGTACTCGCTGGTAGAACTCGGGTCCCGCGTGAAGTTGCTCCAGGTGACGTGGTCGTCGTCGACATCAATTTGTGCTCCGAAAGGATCACATCCCACTTCGCCACAACTACAGCCAAGTAGCCATGCCATACCCGGACGGGGCCACTGATTCGGGGACTTCCCAAGATAGTGAAGCGAGAGGTCACCGTAGTTGAAGTACTCGGGGATGAGGCCACCATGATCAACTGCCGGATTCCAGCCCCTGCGAGATTTGAACTCTGCCAGAAGATCGAGGAGAGAACGTCCGTCAATGAACGGCACGATTCCCGGCGGCGACCCAGGAAGTAGCCCAGTGAGCTCCAGCAATTTCATCGTCAATACGGACGTCATGCGCCCATCATCGCACGGGCTTGCACTCCACTCGGGCGGATCATCCGGTTCGTCGCTTATCACCGCCGCCTTACCCGTGACCGTCAGCACTTTCGTGTCTCGCGTCCCTAAAGGAGTGATACCCCAGCTAAGGGGACTCGCGTATCTGCTTCGCAGCTACATCGCTCGCTATCGCTCGCCCGCGGGCAGTTCGCAAGCTCCCGCTTGCTCCCACGCTGCCCGCGCCCTCACGGGGTTCTCGCCCCACCTAACTTAAATGAGTGATGGGACCCGGCTGAAGCCGGGTCCCATCACTCAGTGGAGCTAAGGGGACTCGAACCCCTAACCCCCTGCTTGCAAAGCAGGTGCGCTACCAATTGCGCCATAGCCCCATATGTACGCCCTCAGGCGATTTTGTCAGTAACCTCGGTCCACACCGCACGATCCTGACGATTCTTTGCAATCTCAAGCCATGCGACATATCCGGCGGCGATAGCCACCGCGGCGAGCAGGAACTTTTTCATGATCCCCTCTCAAAGTTACCAGTGGGCCTAGATGGACTCGAACCATCGACCTCAGACTTATCAGGTCTGCGCTCTAACCAACTGAGCTATAGGCCCTTACCTTGCGGTATCTCCCTTGCGGGTGCCGAATTAGATTACAACAATCTTCGGAGCATTGTCCAAGCGGAATGCCCGAACGCGACCGGGATCACGTTTGGACATTCCCGGAAGCCCTTGAACCTCGCACGACGACGGCGAACACCACACTCTTTATGCAGCTTCACCAGCCTCGCCAGCCAACTTCGCCACAACCAGCCTCGCCAGCCGACTTCACCCGCGCACCGAGCAGCAACACACCGCTCACGCCTGGATGCCCGGACCCCTTGGCACCCGCACATCCGGGCACCCCAGGAGAACTACTCGTCTGTCACCGTGATCCGCAGGCCGCCGACCAGGGCAGAAATAATGTTGTACACCAGCGCCGCTACCGCACTGAGCGCGGTCATCAACACGATGTCGAGGATTGCAATGATGACGGCGAAGCTCATCCAGCGCCCAAACTCGAGGTACTGCATCATCTCCAGCAGTTGCGCGGAGTTGAGGGTTTCCAGCAGGCCCTGCATCTCGGCAAACACGTGAATGCCGTCGAGCACGAACCAGATAATGGCCATGGCGATGACGATCATGAAGCCGATAACCACCGAGATGAGGAAACCCAGCTTCAGGGCAGCCAACGGGTCCACCTTGGAGATCGTCATCTTGATCTGGCGAATACCAACGGCTTGCTTCTTCACGTCAGGCTGCGCTCCAACTCCGGCCGCAACACCAGCAACACCACTACCACCAGCAGTACCAGCACCAGAACCACCACCGGCCCCGACATCAGAACCACCCGCCGCGCTCCCCGTTTGGGGCTGTGCGAGTGTCACGGGCGCACCCTGTCCGGGCGTGCTGTTCTGCGGGTTTTGGCCAGCCTTGGGCTTTCTTTTACTCATAATTCTCCGTCGGTGGGCGCCTGCGCGACTTGCCCAGGCTGCCCGCGCTCCCCAGCTTTCGCGGCTGGACAGCACGAGCGTTTCTTGGCTGCGAGGTTGCGCGGATGAGCCGTAGCCTGCGGCCGGACCCCTCCGCGCAACTCCTATATGAAGTATGCCTTGTTCTCGGGCTGTTGCGCGGCGAGATTGCGCGAGGTCACGTTGTCACCTCCCCGCCTTCTCGCCGCGGCCCTCAAACCTACGATTCCGGATTGTCCGAAACCCCAGTACGATTTTCCTCACTCCCGGCGCCGGGTTCAATAGTCCCGTCGGCGGATTCCTGTGAGTTTTCTGCATTGTCGACGACGCCCTCCGCGCCCTCATCCGAACCAGCAGTGGTTTCGGCTCCAGCACTCGAGTCCGCAGTACCGTCGGCTTCCACAGCCTCCGGAGCCACCTCGCCGTCGCCAGATATCTCCTCCTCCAACTCCCTCTCCACGTTTCGGGCGATGGAGATGATCTTGTCGCCTTCTTCGGGGCGGGTGAAGGTGACGCCCTGGGTGTTGCGGCCAGTGACGCTGACTTCGTCCACGGACGAGCGCATAACCTTGCCGGACTCCATGATGACGAGCACCTCTTCGCCGGGCTCGGTGATGAGGGCACCCACGAGTTCACCGCGGGCTTCGGTGATCTTGGCGGCCTTGATGCCGAGGCCGGCGCGGCCCTGGACGCGGTAGTCCTCCACGTTGGTGCGCTTGGCGAAGCCGCCCTCGGTCACCACGAATACCTGCGCGTTCTCACGCACAACGTCCATGGTCAGCAGCGAGTCGCCGTCGCGGAACTTCATACCGGTGACGCCGGAGGCGCTGCGGCCCATGGGCCGCAGCGCCTCGTCGGAGGCGGTGAAGCGCAGCGACTGGCCGCCGCGCGAGACGAGCAACAAATCGTCGCCCTCATTCACCAGACATGCGGCGACCACCTGATCGGTTTCGCCGTCGCCCTGCTCGCGCAGTCGGATGGCGATGACGCCGCCGGTGCGCGGGGAATCGTACTCACTCAGCCGGGTCTTCTTTACCAGGCCGCTGGCGGTGGCGAGCGCGAGGTAGTCGGCCTGCTGGTAGTCCTTGAGGGTGATCGTCGAGGCGATCGTCTCGCCGGGCTGGAAGGCCAGCAGGTTCGCCACGTGCTGCCCCTTGGCGTCGCGGCCGCCCTCGGGCAGCTCGTAGCCCTTGATGCGGTACACGCGGCCCAGGTTCGTGAAGAACAGGTGCCAGTCGTGGGTGGAGGCCACGTCGAAGTGTTCGACGACGTCGTCGACCCGCAACTGTGCGCCCTTGATACCGCGGCCGCCGCGATGCTGGGCGCGATACTCGGACACCTTGGTGCGCTTGACGAAGCCGCCGCGGGTGATGGTGACCACCACGTCCTCTTCGGGGATCAGGTCCTCGACGCTCATCTCGCCGTCGAACGGGAGAATGGTGGTGCGGCGCTCGTCGCCATACTTGTCCACGATGCCGCCAAGCTCGGCGGAGATGATCTCGCGCTGGCGCTCGGGGCGGGCGATGATGTCCTTGTAGTCGGTCACCAACGCGAGCTTCTCGTTGTACTCGTCCATGATCTTCTGGCGCTCGAGGGCGGCGAGGCGGCGCAGCTGCATCTCGAGGATGGCGTTGGCCTGGATCTCGTCGATCTCCAGCATCTCCATGAGCCCGGAGCGCGCCACATCCACGGTGGGCGAGCGGCGGATCAACGCGATCACTTCGTCGAGCATGTCGAGTGCCTTGAGGTAACCCTCGAGGATGTGCAGGCGCTTCAGCGCCTCGCGCAGCCGGTACTCGGTGCGGCGGCGGATCACTTCCATCTGGTGGGTGACCCAGTGGCGCACGAAGCCGTCGAGGGAGAGCGTGCGCGGCACGCCGTCCACCAGCGCCAGCATGTTCGCTGGGAAGTTGTTCTGCAGCTGGGTGTGCTTGTAGAGGTTGTTGAGCACCACCTTGGCCACCGCGTCGCGTTTGAGGACGACGACGATGCGCTGTCCCGTACGCCCGGAGGTTTCGTCGCGGATATCGGCGATGCCGGGCAGGCGGCCGTCCTTGATACCTTCGACCATCTTGTCGAGGAGGCGGTCTGGGTTGACCTGGTAGGGCAGATCGGAGATGACGAGGCACTGGCGGTTGTTGATCTCGTCCACTTCAACGACGGCGCGCTGGGTGATGGAGCCGTGGCCGGTGCGGTACATGTCCTCGATACCGCGGGTGCCGAGGATGGTGGCGCCGGTGGGGAAGTCGGGGCCCTTGATGCGGCGCATCAGCTCGCCGAGCAGCTCCGACTTGGAGGCCTCGGGGTGAGCCAGGTACCACTGCACGCCCTCGGCAACCTCGCGCAGGTTGTGCGGCGGGATGCGGGTGGCCATGCCCACCGCGATACCTTCCGAGCCGTTGACCAGCAGGTTCGGGTAGCGCGCCGGGAGAACTGTCGGCTCCATGATCGAACCGTCATAGTTGGGCTCGAAATCTACCGTGTCCTCTTTGATGTCACGGACCATCTCCATGGCCAGCGGCGCCATCTTGGCCTCGGTGTAACGCGGTGCGGCGGCGCCCAAGTCGCCGGGGGTGCCGAAGTTGCCCTGGCCGGCCACCAGCGGGTAGCGCAGCGCCCACGGCTGCACCATGCGCACGAGGGTGTCATAGATCGCGCCATCACCGTGCGGGTGGTAGTGGCCCATGACGTCGCCGACGATCTTCGCGGCCTTGGAGAAGGAGTTATCGGGGCGGTAGCCGCCGTCGTACATGGCGTACAGGACACGGCGATGCACCGGCTTCATGCCGTCGCGCACGTCCGGGAGGGCACGGCCCACGATGACGGCCATGGCGTAATCAAGGTAGGAGGTCTCCATCTCCTTCTGGAGATCGACGTCCTTGATCTTCCCGTGCTGGTAGGTGCTGGGCTGGTTGTTCTGATCTTCACTCACGGATTTTCAACCTCAGATGTCAAGGAAACGGACGTCGCGTGCATTGCGCTGGATGAAGCTGCGGCGGGACTCGACGTCCTCACCCATGAGGATCGAGAAGGTCTCGTCCGTGGCGGCAGCCTCACCGATGGAAACCTGCTTGAGGGTACGATGCGCCGGATCCATGGTGGTATCCCACAGCTCCTCGGCATTCATCTCACCGAGACCCTTGTAGCGCTGGATGCGCTGGGATTCGTCCTTGGGCAGACGGTAGCCCTTGGCCTTGCCCTCTTCCAGCTTCGCGTCACGCTCGGCATCGCTGAACACGTAATCATGCGGCGCGTTCGTCCACTTGATGCGGTAGAGCGGTGGCATCGCCAGGTAGATGTGGCCGTTCTCCACCAGCGGGCGCATGTAGCGGTACACCAGGGTGAGCAGCAGGGTGGCGATGTGCGAGCCGTCCACGTCGGCGTCGGCCATGAAGACGATCTTGTGGTAGCGCAGCTTGGAGAGGTCGAACTCCTCGCCCACACCGGTGCCGAAAGCCGTGATGAGGCCCTGAATGGTGTCCGATCCGAGAGCGCGGTCGAGGCGAGCCTTTTCCACGTTGAGGATCTTGCCACGGATCGGCATGATCGCCTGATGCTCCGGGTCGCGACCGTTGACGGCCGAGCCACCAGCGGAATCACCCTCGACGATGTAGACCTCGCACTCCTCCGGGTTGCGCGAGGTGCAGTCCTTGAGCTTGCCCGGCATCGAGGCGGACTCGAGCACGCTCTTGCGGCGGGTGGCCTCGCGGGCCTTGCGCGCCGCCTGGCGGGCCTGCGCCGCCTGAGTGGCCTTACGGATGATGTCGCGCGCCTCGTTCGGGTGAGAATCCAGCCAATCGGTGAGGTTGGCATTCATCTGCTGCTGCACGAAGGTACGAGCCTCGGTGTTGCCGAGCTTCGTCTTCGTCTGGCCCTCGAACTGCGGATTGCCCAGCTTGACGGAGATGATGGCGGTGAGGCCCTCGCGGATGTCGTCACCGGTGAGGTTGGAATCCTTCTCCTTGAGCAGGCCGCGATCGCGCGCGTAGCGGTTGATCACCGAGGTGAGCGCCGCACGGAAGCCCTCCTCGTGGGTGCCACCCTCGGTGGTGTTGATGGTGTTGGCAAAGGTGTTGACCGTCTCCGAGTAGGCGCCGGTCCACTGCATCGCCACCTCGCACTCGATCATCTTCTCGAGGTCCTCGGCCTCGAAGTAGATGACGTCGGGGTGGATGATGTCCGCCTTCTTGGTGGCGTTGATGTGCTTGACGTAATCAAGCAGGCCGCCCGAGTAGCAGTAGGAGACCTTACGGAACACCTTGGCGCCGTCGTCGTTCTCAGAATCCTCACCCGTCACCTCGTCACCTTCGGCGATCGCGGAGGGGCGCTCGTCAATGAGGGTGATGCGCAGGTCCTTGTTGAGGAAAGCCATCTGGTGGAAACGCTTGCGCAGCGTCTCGAAGTCATATTCGGTGGTCTCGAAGATCTCCGCGTTGGCCCAGAAGGTCTGGGTGGTGCCGGTTTGGTCCGTCTTTTCGCCGCGCTCGAGCGGGGCCACGGGCACGCCGTGCTCGTAGGCGATACGCCACTCGTAGCCGTCGCGCTTGACCTCGGTCTCCATACGGCCGGAGAGCGCGTTCACCACGGACACGCCCACGCCATGCAGACCGCCGGACACGGCGTAACCGCCCTGGCCGAACTTTCCACCGGCGTGCAGGATCGTCATGACCACTTCCACGGCGGGACGATGCTCGGTGGGATGATCGTCCACCGGGATGCCGCGGCCATTATCGACCACACGAATGCCGCCGTCGGACAGAATCGTCACTTCGATGTGATCGCAGTAGCCAGCCAGGGCCTCGTCCACCGCATTGTCCACGACCTCGTAGACAAGATGGTGCAGGCCACGCTCGCCCGTGGAACCGATGTACATTCCGGGGCGCTTGCGTACTGCTTCCAGGCCCTCGAGCACGGTAATATTGGAGGCGTCGTATGATTGGGACTTGGAAACCTCGCTCACGTGGCCGACCGGCGAATCCGGTTGAGTTTGCTCGGGTGAGTCTTGAGTATCCTCAGGTACGTTCGAAACGTCTTCAGCCACGCTCGGCTACTCCTTAACGGTGAATCACAAGATGCGAAATTCGCCTTCTGGCTCACGCAACCTCGTTCTGGTAGGTCCCCACACAAAATAGGGCACGTCCCATTCTAGCGTAAATTGCGCGCTTTTCCGAGTGGTTTGGAGTCGCGATCCGCAGTATCGCGCCACATTTTCGACGACGACGAGGCCTGGGAGCGTCGCACCTTCAGGTCCGGGCCGCGCGCCGTCTTCGGTTCCGGGCCTGACGTCGTCGTCAATCCGCGCCGGGCGCCATCCAAAGGAGTGGCGTTTTCCGCAAGGCGCGACAGTTTTTCCCATGGAAAATGCGTTACGTGTTTCCGAAAATGTCACTCCTTCAAGAACCACCGACCGTTTCCAGAGAGGTCACGTTTTGGTGGAGAGGTCACGAGCGCCAGACGTTGCCTCTCCCTCCGAGCGTGACCTCTCCGAGTGGCATAGCCCGGGTTGGAGCTCGCCGCGGTCACCCGTAGGTATCGCGCGGGCCGCGGCCCGGCACCGAGTACCGCCCATGCCGCCAGGACGGCTTCTCCGGCCCCTTGACGATGATCTGCTTAACCACGCCCTCGCCAATTTCCTCGGCAATGCGCGCGTCCAGCGCCGCCAGCAGCGCTTTGATCTGCGTCTCCCAGGACGACGACGACGCCCGCACCGTCAGCACACCCTCCTCGGTGAACTCCTCCACCACGCAGTTTTTCGCCACATTCGGCCCCACAATCTTGGGCCACTGCGCCGCCACCGAGGCGATCTCCAGGCGCTGGGTCCACCCCTTGTCCTGGACGGCGCGCTTGAGCAGCATGGCGATGGGTTTGGGGTCGCGCCGCGAGGGCCGCGGGCCGGAGCCGACATCCCCCCAGCCGGGACCCGGCGAGTAGACCTCGTCCCCGAGCGCCCGATTCTCGGCCGCGTCCTCGAGTTCACGTACCGCCTGGGCCGCACTGGGCCTCCGGGTGCGGGTTTCGCCGCGATTGAAGGCCGCCTCGCGCACCCGATCCAGCGCGGTGAGCGCGAGAATATCGCCGTGCCGCTCTGCCGATTTCCGCTTGGCCTCCGCGACCTTACCGTCGGAACGCGAGTCAGCCATCGTCCTCACCGCGTGAATTCACGTCGCTGACCTCAGGGTTTACGTCGTCGCCCGCACCGGCACCCGATTTCTCACCAACCGCAGTTCGTCCGTCACCAACCACTGCCGGTCCGGCCAGCTCCCCCACACCGGCACCCAGCTCCCCGACCCGCTCGACGACGCCGTCGTGCACCCAGAATCGCGCCCCGGCCAACTTCTCGGGCAGGTCGTCGCCGACGGCCGCGGTGACGAACACCTGCTGGGCCTCGGAGACGATCTCGGCGAGGCGTTCGCGGCGGCGCGCGTCGAGTTCGGCGAAGACGTCGTCGAGAATGAGGATCGGTTCGCCGTCCTCGGCCCATTCTCCGGAGACATCCTCGCGCAGTAGCTTCCAGGCGCCCAGGCGCAGCGCCAGCGCGTAGCTCCACGATTCGCCGTGCGAGGCGTAGCCCTTGGCGGGGAGCGTGCCGAGCGAGAGCACCACTTCGTCGCGGTGCGGGCCCACAAGGTTGACGCCGCGCGCGATTTCTTGGTCGCGTTTTTCGGCGAGGGCGGTGAGCAGGCGAATTTCGGTGAGGTCGACGTCGGCCAGCTCCGCCTCGTGGTCGGCGACCAGTTGGCGCGCTTCCTCGCCCCGGGTGGTCACAGCGGGCAGCTCTGAAGCCGCGGCGTCGACAACCGCCGCGCCATCAACAGATTCAGAATCAACACGCCCAGCGCCACCAGCAGTACCCAGCTCTCCGGTACCACCGGCAGTACCAGTACCCGAATGCCCAGGAACACCAGCAATTCCACCAGCGCCCGACTCTCCACCCACGAAACCGGCGCCCACAACCCCGCGCTCATCCAAGAACTGCTCGGGGGGCGGCAACCGGAAAACGCCCCGGCTCGCGGCATCGAGATAGTCCACCCTCGCCACGCCGCGCCCTCCGGACACGGCGCGGTAGTACTCGGCCACGTGCGGGCGCAGCCCGGCCACGATGTGCGAGCGGGCGGCGGTGATTTGTGCGCCGAGGCGGGCCAGCTGCATGTCCCACACATCGAGCGCGCCCTCGTCCACCTGTATTCCGCGGCGCCGTTGCGCCCCGCACGCCTTGAGCAGCGCGGCGCGTTGGCGCAGCACTTTCTCGTATTCGGCTTTCACCCCGGCCAGACGCGGGCGCAGCTGCACCATGATGTCGTCGAGGAATTGGCGCCGCACGCCGGGTTCGCCGCGCACCAGCTCCAGGTCTTCGGGCGCGAACACCACGGTACGTACTTGGCCGAGCAGTTCCGCGGGCCGCACTTGGCCGCGGTTGAGCCGCGCGCGATTGGCGCGCCCCGCAAAAATCTCCACCTCAACGGTGGACGGATGCTCCCCGTGCATCACCCGCGCCTGCACCACACCGGCCTGCGCGCCCTGGCGCACCAGCGCATGATCCGAGGACACCCGATGCGACGAAAGCGTGGCCAGATACGCGATCCCCTCGACGATATTCGTCTTGCCCTGGCCGTTCTCGCCCACGAACGTGGTGACGCCCCGGCCCACCTTGATGATCATCTGGCGATAGGACCGGAAATCGGAGAGAGCCAGGTCAGTGAGATACACCTACGTCTCCCTTCGTTTCCTTTTTCCGACGACGACGTCCCGACCAACCGTTTTCAGAAACCACCGCACGCATCCGGAAAGTCCCGGAAGAGCCACGCGTCCCGAACTCGAAACAGCGCGCCTCCGCCAAAACCCCCAACTCCCAACCGATACGAACTAGCCTCCGTAGACGCGGATCGGCATGAGCAGTAGGCGGAAGTCTTCACGATCTTCGCCCTCGAGCTCGGCCTGAGCTGTAAGCACCGCGGGCTTGGTGGGGTGCACGAATGAGAGTCGCACGTAGGCTTCGTTGATGGCGCCCATGCCTTCCTGCAGGAAGGAGGGGTTGAAGGCCATGGCGATGTCCTCGCCCACGAGGGCGGCTTCGAGCGCTTCGCTGGTCTGCGCGTTGTCGCCCTGACCGGCCTCGAGGACTACCTGGCCCTCGGTGAAGGAGAGTCGCACAGCGGAATTCTTTTCGACGACGAGGCGCGCACGCTTGATCGCGTCGAGCAGCTCCTGGCGGCGCACAATGGCGTACCCGTTGGTGTCGGAGGGGAAGAGGTTGCGCACGGGCGGGTATTCGCCGTCGATCAAACGAGCAACGGAGCGGCGGCCGGCCGCGGCGAAGCTGACCATACCGGCGCGGCCGGAGGTGTCGATGGAGACTTCCACCTTGCCCACGGATCCGAGCGACTTGGCGATATCGGAGAGGCGCGCGGCACGCACCAGGATGCGGGCGGAGTAGTTCTCCTCCGACGGCTCCCAGGTGAGGTCACGAACTGCGAGGCGGTAGCGGTCGGTGGCCATGAGCGAGACCTGGCTGCCGTTGATCTCGATGCAGACGGAAACCAGCAGCGGCAACGTGTCGTCATTCGATGCCGAGGACACCACCTGGGCCACGGCTTCCTGCCACACGGCGCCGTCCACGGTGCCACTCACCGAGGGAAGGGTGGGCAGCTCGGGGTAATCCTCGAGCGGCATGGACTGCATGGAGATGTGGGACGAGCCGCAGACGATCTCCAACTTGGTGCCGCGCACCTCGAGGTCGATCGGCTTGTTGGGGAGTGCTCGTGCGAAGTCCGAGAGGAGGCGCCCGTGAACGAGGATGATTCCCGGCTCGTCGACGGCACCCTCAATCACCGCGTGAGAAGAAATATCCGGATCGTAGGACCCCAGCGAGACTGTGCCATCGGTTGCGGCCTCGATACGGATTCCAGCCAGCACCGGCAGTGAGGGGCGGGTGGGGATCGTCCGAGCAACCCAAGATACGGCATCGGCGAAGACGTCGTGCTCAATGCGAAGCTTCACAGCTCATCCTTCTTCTCTACATACATAACTTCCCCTACTCTACGCGAGATGTTGGCCCGCGAGGATGTCGAGCTGGACAAACACGAGGAGAAATTTTCGACATTTTCGCCCCGACCGCTTCCCAACCGGGACCGAACCCCTCAAATCGACCGCCCCGGAGAACTGGAGGAAGTTCCGTGAGCGTTTTCGGCAACCCTCGCGAAGCAGTCGGCGATCGCGTGTTGTTCTCGGGGTAAATAAGTTTAGTAGTAGTAATAGGGGTTGTGGAGCCTGTGGATAGTTGTTCGAATTGGCGCCACCTCAAACAAAAGTAGCCCTATTGTAGTGTGGACAAGCTGAGGCCGAACCTGTGGATGAAATGACCCACCTGTGGATGGGACATTTCGCGACTTGGAGTGTCCACTACTCGAGACGATCTATCCGCAGAATGTACCCGTTCCCCCACAGGATGTACACAGGCCCTGTGGACGACGGCGTCCTGGCACTCCCGGAGTATCTTGGGGCACCTCGAGGTGCTCGATTCGCGCGTCCACTCACACAAAAGAGAAGGCGTGCACTCTAAAAGCATGGGAATAGTAAAGAAATAGCCCCGACGTGTCACGGCCGAGGCTAAGAAGAACCGCGCGCACCGCAGCGCACATGCTCCGTGTTAATTCCTTGGAAGATCGTGCGGATGCGCCCCGCAACGTCTGGAGATGTGGGTGCGCCCGCGCAACTTCCAAAGAATTGAGGGAAATGGAAAGGGTTGAGCCCGATAGCGCGGTCTCCGGCCTCAATCCTTTCCAAAAAGCTCAACCCTTTGGCGGGATGGCGGGATGACGGGATGACGGGAGCCTGTGCTCACGAGACCGCCGCCTACGAGTGCTGCGTGCCCGCCTGCTTGATGCGGCTTGTCAGCTCGGACACCTGGTTGTAGGTGGTCTGCTTCTCGGCCATCTGCTTGTCGATCTTCTTGTAGGCGTGCATCACCGTGGTGTGGTCGCGCCCGCCGAAGATGTCGCCGATCTTGGGAAGCGAGAGCGACGTCATTTCGCGGCACAGATACATGGCGATCTGACGCGGGGTAACGAGGGAACGTGAACGATCCGCCGACTTCAAGTCGTCAATCGACACGTTGAAGTAGCTCGCAGTCTGCCCCATGATGAGGCTCGCGGTGATTTCGATGGTGTCGGGGTTGGAGATGAAGTCCTTGAGGACGATCTCGGCCAGGGTGAGATCCGCGGGCTGCTTGTTGAAGTCGGCGAAGGCGGTGACGCGGCGCAGCGCGCCCTCCATCTCGCGGATGTTCGTCGTCATATTCGAGGCGATGTACTCGTGCACCTCGCGCGGCACCTGGATGCCATCCGTGCTGGCCTTCTTCTCGAGAATGGCGATACGGGTTTCCAGGTTCGGCCGGTCAATGCTGGCCGTGACGCCCGAATTGAAGCGCGACAGCATGCGCTCTTCGAAGCCGTTGAGGCGGTTCGGCGGCACATCCGAGGTGATGACGATCTGCTTGTTGGCATTCGTCAGCGCGTTGAAGGTGTGGAAGAACTCCACCATGGTGTCCTCTTTGCCGCCGATGAACTGGATGTCATCGATGAGGAGGATGTCCACGGAACGGAACTGGTCCTTGAACTCCGGCTGACGGCCATCGCGCAGTGAATTGATGAAGGCGTTGGTGAATTCTTCGGAGCTGACGTAGCGGATTTTGCTGTGCGAATACAGGCTGAGTGCGTAGTTGCCGATCGCGTGCATGAGATGGGTCTTGCCCATGCCCGAGTCCGAGTAGAGGAACAGCGGGTTGTAGGTGGTACCGGGCGATTCGGCCACGGCGAGCGACGTCGCCGTCGCGAAACGATTCGAATCACCGATGACGAAGTTATCGAAGGTGTAGCGCGGGTTGAGCCGCGCCTCCGCCGTCATCGACGAATCGGCGTTGAGGTAGGAGTTGCCGTAGGAACGCGACGTGGGCTGGCGGTGTTCGCGGAAGGACTGCTCCCGGCGATCACGGTAGGACCGATCGTCGCGGAACGTACGCTCGGCATAGTTGCTGTCCACCACGTGCAGGCCCGAATCCGGGCGGGCGGCCGCAGGAAAGGACTGGTCAGAGGGTCGCCGGTCGAAACGCGACGCCTCAGGTGCCCCGTACTCGCCGGGAACTGTTTCGAACGACGACGACGTCAGTGGATTCGTTGCCGCGTGTCCCGATGTTGGGGCATACGTTTGTTCCGGGGAAGACTGCGCAATCAGTTCCGGCTCGACGGGCGGGACCGTGGGCATCTCGTTGATGGAGGGGTCAACCGAAATCATGAGGCGGACGTTGCGGCCCAGAATGGCTGAGAGACGGTCGGTCATTAGTTCCGCGACGTGATCCTCGATCTTGTCTTTCACGAAGGGGGAACCGACAGCGATCATGAAGACGTCGTCGACGGAAGCCAGCGGTTGAGCCATGGTGACGAAAGCGATCTGCGAATTGGAGAGAGCGTTCTCTTCGCGCAGCAGTTCGATGGCCGCAGCCCACGCGTTCTTGGCTGGATTGCCGTCGCTCATACCGTCTCCTTGATGAAAGCATTCCGGTGATGATGGCCCACGTGCTTTCGATTTCCTTCCATGACTAGGCCATCTTAGGTGAGAAAAGCGAGTTATGCACAAGTGTTATCCACACCCATATCCACAGCTGTGGAAATTACATAGATGTCATTACTCGCGCTGAATACGGGGAATTGCCGCAACATCCTGGGGAATCGGGAAGTGGCGGGAAACGTGGCCCAATTGTGGATAAGGTGATGTCGCCTGCCACGTGATCTACTCGGCACCGGTTTGGGGTGAGAGACGTGTCACCAGAAGGCCCACTCTCATTGACCCCACCACGGAATATTGCGTAAAGTCACGTAGTCACGTGTGCGCTCTGGCGTACGCATTGCCAAGATGCGAGCATTGCTCGCTCACCGATCTAACGTGGGAGTACAACCGTGGTCAAGCGGACTTTCCAGCCGAATAATCGCCGTCGCGCCAAGGTGCACGGCTTCCGCAAGCGCATGAGCACCCGCGCCGGCCGCGCCATTCTGGCCAACCGTCGCCGCAAGGGCCGCGAGAAGATCTCCGCCTGAGCCTTGCTTCCTGCCGACCACCGTATGAGGAGATCGGCGGACTTTGCCACCGCCTTCAAAGGGGCGCGTGGCGGAGCGAACCGAGTCCTCGTCTCAATTGAGACGACGCCTGCGGAACCACAAGCCGACCTTCACCCCGTGAAGGTCGGCTTCGTCGTGCCCAAGAGTGTGGGAAACTCTGTGGTTCGGCACAGGGTCTACCGCCAACTGCGCCACCTCGTGCGTGAACGCCTCGAACAGTTCCCGGGCGGCGCACTGGTGGCCGTGCGCGCCTTGCCGCCCGCAAAGGGAGCTACCTCCGCGCAGCTCGCCAAGGATCTCGACGTGGCCCTCGCCAAGGCACAACGCAAAATCGCCCGGCGAGATGCCCAGCGGGCCGAGAGCCAGGGCGAAGCCATCTCCGCTGGCGACAAAGCTACTGACAGCGAAGGTGTGGCTGGCGAAGCAACTGGCAGCGGGGCAACTGCGAGTAAAGCCACTGCCAGCGAAGCAACCGCCAGCGAAGGCGCGGCGGACCAATGAAGAACCCCGTCACTAGCCTCCTCACGGCAGCAATCGGCTGGTACCAGCGCAATATTTCGCCGGGGCTCCCCCGCAGCTGCCGATACAGCCCGAGCTGCTCCCAATATGCGATGGAAGCCCTAGGAACCCACGGGGTCATCAAAGGTACACTTCTGAGTGTGTGGCGGATCTTGCGCTGCAACCCGTGGAGTAAAGGTGGAGTGGATCGAGTCCCTGCAAAGGGTTCTTGGCCAACACCACCACTCGACCATGACGAACTTCTCGCGCTCTACCGCGCGGAAGATAGCCGTGGTGAGGATGATGTCCACGGCGGCAACGATCAGAACGCGAGCCGTGACGAACGTGACCGCTGCGGACGTCGTCGTCGAAAAATCCCGGGGGCGGCACAAGGCCCGTGAGTTATCTGCCAGGCCAGCGAGGCTAAGGCGGCAGATCTAACTAAAGCAAGACGTGCGGGCGTCCGGTCCGCTGCAACTGAAAGAGAATAAATCCGTTATGGATACAGTACTGTTTCCGATTATGTGGCTCGTTTCCTGGGTCATGTACGGTATTCACGAGGGCCTGACCATGCTCGGCATGGCCGGAGGTGCGGGCACCGCTTGGGTTCTGGCCATCATCGGCCTGACCATCGTGGTGCGAATCGTCATCCTGCCGCTGTACAACAAGCAGATCATGGCCATGCGCCAGACCCAGGTGCTTCAGCCTGAGATCCAGAAGATCCAGAAGAAGTACAAGGGCAAGCGCGACCAGGTGTCCCAGCAGCGCCAGCAGGAAGAGATGCAGGCCCTGTACCGCAAGCACGGCACCTCACCATTCGCCTCGTGCATGCCTCTTCTTGTGCAGATGCCGATCCTGTTCTCTCTCTTCCGCGTGCTGTACGCGTTCCCGCTTCTTGCTGAGGGCACCTATGGTCGGGCGAGCCTCGGACCGATCGACCAACACATTGCCGAGGACTTCCTCGCCTCCAAGTTCTTTGGTGCGCCGCTCTCGGCGTCGTTCACTGATCCCGGTGACCCGGGGCATGCGGTGGCCGTGCGCGTCGTCGCCGCTGTTCTCGTGATCTTCATGGCCGTGTCCATGTTCTACACGCAGAAGCAGCTGACGATGAAGAACATGCCCGATTCGGCCATGGATCCCGACAACCCGGCCTTCAAGACCCAGAAGTACATGCTGTACGGCATGCCCTTCATCTACCTGTTCTCCGGCGTCGCCTTCCAGATCGGTGTGCTCGTTTACTGGGGCGCCGGCAACATCTGGAACATCGGTCAGCAGACCTGGTTCATCCGCAACAACCCCACCCCCGGCTCGCAGGCCTACCGCGACCGCGAGGAGCGCCTGCGCAAGAAGCGTGAGCGCAAGGGACTCTCCGCCGAGGAGATCGCAGAACTCGAAGCCGAGGACATGGCTCGTAGCACCGGTCAGCGCCAGCAGCCCGTTGGCAAGGAGCGTGCCAAGAAGGCCGGAATCAAGCCGCAGGATGCCGCTCTGGTGGGCGCCGATTCCGCAGACGAGGCCGACGACGAGAACGTCAACGAGAACGGCGAAGCGATCGGCAAGGATGGTTTGACCGACGCCGAACGCGCCCGCAAGCGCTACGAACGCCGCCAGGCCGAGCGTGCTCGTTCCCGAGCCAAGCAGCAGGAACGGCAGAAGAAGGCTCAGCAGAACAAGAAGAAGCGTAACTTCTAGTCTGTTCTAGCTCGTATGTTCTGGCGTGTTTGGTAGGACTGCACGCCAGAACGTACCGGCTGGATCTAGCCGTGCGGGACTGCGGCGGGTGGTGCGGAATCCCGGGGACCGGAATCCCGTGGACCGGAACCGCGTGGACCGGAACTGCGTGGACCGGAACCGCGCAAACCTCAGTTTTTCATTATTTTTCATATTGGAACCGGAAACGAAAATCGGGCGGGAAGGGCCGTAGCCGAGATGGTGAGCCGGGTAGACACAAGGAGTTTTCATGAGTGAAACCACTGACAAGGCCGCGTTGATCAAGCGCCTGGATGAGGAAGGCGATATCGCCGCGGATTACTTGGAAGAGTTGCTCGACATCGCCGACCTTGATGGAGATATCGAGATTTCCGTGGAGGCCGACCGCGCTTCTCTCGCAATTGTTTCCGAAGGCGTGGCTGACCGCCGCCTCAAGCGCCTCATCGGGCGCGATGGCGAGGTTCTGGATGCCCTGCAGGAGCTCACCCGCCTGGCCGTTCAGAGCCAGACTGGCGAGCGTAGCCGCCTCATGCTCGACATTGCGGAGTTCCGTAAGAACCACCGCGCCGAGATCGCTGAGATCGCCAAGGAAGCGGTTGCTGACGTGTTGGAGACCGGCGATGAGATCGCCCTGGATCCGATGAACCCGTTCGAGCGTAAGGTCGTCCACGACATCGTGGCCGCAGCTGGCCTCATCTCCGACTCGGAGGGCGTGGGCCCGAACCGTCACGTGATTATCAAGCCGGCCGACGACGACGGCGCCAGCGGTGCCGCAGGCGAGAGTGCGCAGAGCGCCGAGAGTGCTGACCTGTCGGAGAGTGCGGCGTCTGCTGATACTGCTGACGAGTCGGTTGCCGACGAGGCGTAGTTTGAGGCACAGCTTCTAGCGCAGCTTGTGTAGGTGAGGAGGCGCCCGCAGAGGGATTCTGTGGGCGCCTCCGGCTTTGGGTACGTCTCCTTGCTCCATTCCGTAGCGAGACGCCCGCACGCCGCCGCGTAGTAGGACAGAGAATAGGCAGACCCGCCCTAACATCACCGGGCAATAATCAAGGGGGAAGAATGACTCCAGTCGAATCAGCTCCGTCAGGTGGAGCCGAGCATTTCGGTGAGGCTTGGCCGAAGCTTGTACAGTTTGCGGACATGATTGTCCGAGAGGGCGAGAAGCGCGGCTTGGTGGGCCCGCGTGAGCTTGACCGGCTGTGGTCGCGCCATATTCTCAACTCGACAGCCGTCCTGGAGTTCATTCCGCAGGGTGCGAGCGTTGGCGACGTTGGCTCCGGGGCGGGGTTCCCCGGCCTCGTTATCGCGATCTGCCGGCCGGATTGCAAGGTCACGCTGATTGACTCCATGGAGAGGCGCTGCGAGTGGCTTCTGGATGCAATCGCGGAACTCGAGCTGACCAACGTGAGCGTGAAGCTCGGCCGCGCCGAGGAATTCGTCGGGAGCTATTCCGCCGACATCGTGACGTCGCGAGCAGTTGCGGCACTCAAGAAGCTGCTGCCGTGGACGATGCCACTGCTGCGCAAGGGTGGCTCGATGGTCGCGTTGAAGGGCATTAAGGTCGACGACGAGATCGACGCCGCCGTGACGCAACTGCGCAAGTACAAGGCCGAGTTCGCAGACGTCCACGTGGTGACGCCCTTCGGCTGCGACGAAGAGACGCGTGTGCTTGTGGTGAAGAAGAAGTAACCGGTTGTTGCGTGTTACCGCTGCCAGGGTGTCAGGTGGTATGCACGGACCTCGTTCGTTGGTCCGTGTTAATTCCTTTGGTTGCGGATTATTTCGGTGTGATCTTGTCCCGAGAGATTAAAGATTCGGTCAATTTCGCACTGGATCGATGCTGGGCCGTGGTCAATCGGCGGTGGATCGTTCCCTGGAGGTCTTCCTCGAGCGGCCCGAAGCCCAGCGGGGTAGATACGTCAGCAAGAGAACAATTGTTCGATTATTGATGTGGTGTGTCGGAACGACGTTGATGCATCAGAATGACGCTCGAGCAGGAGTTTGTCACTGCGCGCTGGAGGTTAACTGGAGTCGCAGCTTGTTGTGTAGTTCGTAGTTGGATGCGGTTGTTGAATTGTGTTCGGAGAGTTGGCGACTATCGTTTCCCTATACGCACCCGACTTTCTGACTACAAGTGGAAGTTTTCTGCTAGCACCCTCATCCCTATCGGATAGGGATTACTGCGCGGGCAGTGCTCCGACATGAAGTGGAAATCTATTGGAGTACTCGTCTTATTGGGGTACTTGCCGCTGGCGTACCGGCGAAACTTTGGAAATAATGCTCGTGTGATCCTCATTGTTTCACGTGAAACATTTAGGCCTGCCTTCTCACTACTTCGTAATGTTGGAAGCGCTTGTCGCGTACTGGAATTTAGACCAACCTTCTTGCCCTGTTGAAGACCATACGTTCAGGTGAAACAACCACTTGGAATCGTAGTTCCAAATGGATCTTGCGGCGATTTGGACGGAGTGAGTAGCCCGACTTGTTCCAATTGATGTATGTACCGATGTAGGTGTGCCTTGCTCACATCTCTATGTTTCACGTGAAACATTGGGGCTGGTACCAGGTATTTGTAGCTTTGTTTTGGATGGCGGTTCGTAAGCTGATAGAGGCAGTGGTTATGTGGATTCCGCGTAGTGAGCCGTTCTTTGAGATTTCTTGTTGTATCGCAGGGCAATGTTTCTCGTGAAACGGTTCCTTACTCTTGCGGTTTCAGTTCGACATTGTAGGTGTCGGGATCCAAATGAGGGCCCAAGTCTTTCTAGTTGGTGGGGCGACTACGTAGATCGCTGCTAAGTAATTCAACACGTTTCACGTGAAACATTGACCGCCGACCGCCGATTGCTTTCTACGAGACCTGCTCTATCTTTAAGGTGGGAGCACCTCCTGCTTTCACCACTTTGGCTGCTCGCAGTCTCGCGTGAGACAAATGCGTTAATCAGACTCTCGTCTCATATTGCTGCGTGTATCCTACGTGAAACATCAACTTGAGCCAGCAGGTTGTCACTCGCCAGTCTCGATGTTTCACGTGAAACATCCACGACTATATGTTTGAGTAAGCACTGCGCTGAACATGTTTCACGTCAAACTCGATCGTAGTGTGGCGGTTTCTGACCGGGTTGTTGATCGATCTTTGTCGCTGGGCAGGGCGGAACTGAACTCGTTGCGGAGTGTGCCTGTAGATGCCGATCGTATAGCTGGATATGTTTCACGTGAAACATGCACGACTACATGTCTAAGTGTGTACTGTTGCTGAACCTATTTCACGTCAGACTTGAGCCTAGTGTGGCGGTTCTATGTAGGTTGTTGAGAGATCTGTGTCGCTAAACAAGTCGGAATTGAAGTCGTTGCGGGGCGGCACTTGTAGAGGTTGGTTGTGTAGCTGGATATGTTTCACGTGAAACATCCCCTTGGAGTACCGGCGGCTCCCTGTTCCCAAATGCATTTCACGCATGTGTCCGTTGGTGACAACATTGCTTTTCTAATACTTCGGCTACAAATGTTTCATGTGAAACATAGACGATGAAGCACCAAACTACTTCTCACTAGACTTGTTTTGCACGCGAAGTAGAGAGCCAAAACCGTGGTTCCCTCTGCCTTCGCTACCATATGTTTCACGTGAAACATATGCGAACGCGTCCTCAAGCACTCACTGTTGACGAGCTGTTTCATATGAAACGCTCGGTTCGCGCGAAAGTCCTGACTCGGAAACGGGTCGCTACATCTCGCAAAACCTCCAATTTGATCCTGTTGTAGCGGCGCATAAGTAGATATACGACCATGTCGCTGGAGATGTTTCACGTGAAACGCATGGTTCGAGTGGAGGTAGCGGGTGGGGAACGAATCGCCATATGCCGCAAAGTCTTTGGTTGACCATGTTGGGTCGGTTTGCAGGTAGATGCACGCCAGTGTCAGTGGAAATGTTTCACGTGAAACATCGGCAAACACGCCCTCAACCATCACTGTTACCAAACATGTTT
Organism: Ancrocorticia sp.; assembly: GCA_047602305.1. Lineage (GTDB taxonomy): Bacteria > Actinomycetota > Actinomycetes > Actinomycetales > Actinomycetaceae > Ancrocorticia. The sequence continues at coordinate 2,367,189 of JASGHO010000001.1, read as the reverse complement.
CACGTGAAACATGTGCGAATGCGTCCTCAATCATTCACTGTTGCCGAGCTGTTTCACGTGAAACATAGGCGGTGGAGTGCCAAGTACCTCCAACTAAACTTTCTTCGCACGCGACGTAGAGAGCTGAAACTCTCGTTCCGCCTGCTTTCTCTAGCACATGTTTCATGTGAAACATGGGTCGTGAAGCGAGAACTACTTCCCATTGTGAAACATATTTGCAGGTGAGGTTGAGAGCCAGAACTGCCGATTCAGCTACTGCCGTCGTATATGTTTCACGTGAAACAAGTGGGATCCCCAACCTTAGGCTCTTGTTCTCTCCGGTGTTTCACGTGAAACATGGCTAAACTTGCTGCCGTTTGAGATGAATTCCAATACTTCCTTCATGTATTGCCGCGCCTTCTGCCCAGGTCCCGGAACGGGTAGGTACACTAGTGGAGGACATGGAGAAAGGGCGATATGAGCGACCCAAGGAAGATGGTACGGCCCGGTAACGAAGCGGCTTCAACCTCCGCTAACGACTGGGACCGGTTTGCTGATGAAGGCTCACCGCTGGCAGCAGCCCTGGCTGAGGATATGAAGCGCCTCGCCGCGATAGGGGATTCCGAGTTTAAGAAGCCGTCCCAGACGCGAATTATTGCGGTTGCGAATCAGAAGGGTGGTGTTGGTAAGACGACGTCCACCGTCAATCTTGCGGCCGCCCTCGCTAAGGGAGGCTTGCGGGTACTTGTTGTCGACGACGACCCGCAGGGTAACGCGTCCACCGCACTTGGTGTGCACGAGCGTGAAGGCCTTCCGTCTCTCTATGATGTCCTGCTCAAGAGGCAGCCACTTCTTTCGATCCTGCGTCCCACCGAGAAGCTTCCCAATCTCTATATCGCCCCCTCGAACATTGACCTGGCGTTGGTTGATGTTGAACTTGCTGATGAAGCAGATCGCCGCACGAGGCTCCGAGACGTCCTCAACGACTGCCTGGAGGTCCTGGAAGAACATGGTACTCGGATGGATTACGTCCTCATTGACTGCCCTCCGAGCATGTCTCTACTGCCGATCAACGCCCTTATCGCCGCGCACGAAGTCCTTATCCCCGTGCAGGCCGAGTACTATGCTCTCGAAGGCTTGACGCAACTCTTGAGGACGATCGAGGGTGCTCGATCCACGGCCAACCCTAACCTCGAGATCAGCACAATCCTGCTGACGATGTTTGCCAGGAACACGAATCTCAGTGGTGAAGTTGCCCAGAACGTGCGTGACTACTTCCCCAAGCAGACCCTCGAAACAGAGATTCCTCGCTCGGTACGGATCGCGGAGTCGCCGTCGTACGGCGAGACCGTCATTACCTACGCCCCTCGCTCGAGTGGCGCAATTGCCTACATGGCAGCTGCGCACGAACTGGCTAATCGCGCCAACTAAGGAGAATGACATATGGCAGAGCGCCGCAGAGGCCTCGGTCGCGGAATTGGTGCACTCATTCCCGACAACCAGCGCGAGTCGAAGGATCGCCCCTTTGACGTCTTTTTTGGAGGCGGCCCTTCCGCCCCGGATCCCGCTCCCACCACAGAGACAGCCGCCGAAGATGTTGTGACTCCGGCGCCTCCGAGTAAGGAGAAACAGCGGGCGAAGCAGAAGGTGAATACTCTTGCTGTCGAGGCATCGGAAACTCCCGCAGACACGGCCGATATCGTCAGCGAGCCCGTCGCGGATGTCGAGAAGACTCCGGCAGTGGACTCCAGTGAAACCGCCACGGCGGTCCAGGCCGAAGCAGAGGCCACACCCGTTGCTGAGGATGCTGGTGTAGTCGAGGACGAACCGACGCAGGAACAAGATGAGTCCACCTCGGTAATCCCCGAGCCGGCTTCTGAACTGACTACCGAAGAACCGGCCGACGACGGATTGGTCGCGGTGCCCGGAGCAACCTACGCGGAACTTCCGGTTGAATCGATCGTTCCGAATCAGCGCCAGCCACGCACGATCTTCGATGAGGACGAGCTCGAAGAACTTGCTGCTTCCATTAGGGAAGTGGGAGTTCTCCAGCCTGTCATTGTCCGGCCGCTGTCGGAGCCCATCGCCGAGTTCCCGGAGGCTCGGTATGAGCTCATCATGGGCGAGAGGCGCCTACGCGCATCCCAGCGGGCTGGCAGTGAGACCATCCCCGCGATCGTTCGCCGCACCGCAGACGAGGATCTGCTCAGGGACGCCCTCCTTGAGAACCTTCACCGTGCACAGCTCAACCCTCTTGAAGAAGCCGCTGCCTATCAGCAGCTTCTCGAGGACTTCAAGTGCACGCAGGAAGAACTGGCTCGCCGCATTGCCAGGTCCCGTCCACAAATCACCAACACGCTTCGCCTGCTCAAGCTTCCTCCGCTCGTCCAGCGGCGAGTGGCTGCGGGTGTGCTATCCGCCGGTCATGCTCGGGCACTCCTCGGCTTGGCAGATGCCGCAGCCATGGAACGTGTAGCACAGCGCATCGTGGCTGAGAGTCTCTCTGTTCGCCAGGTTGAAGAACTCGTGGCGATGGGTGACGAGCCGCAGACACTCCCGGCACGCCGGCGCCGTACAAAGCGATATGCCCCTGAACTTGGCAGCCTTTCGGGACGCCTCACGGACCGCTTCGATACTCGCGTGAAGGTGGACATGGGTGTTCGTAAGGGGACCATCAAGATTGACTTCGCAACGATCGAGGACCTCAACCGTATTCTCGGCATGATGTCCCCTGAAGTCGGGCAGGTCGAACTTGAGGATAAAAACTAGGAAAGCTAGTTTGCTAGCAAGCTAACCTTCTCCTGAGAAGTGCCGCCAGAAAGAGAACGGCACCTCGCATCGCTTAAACAAAATGCTCCCGGAAACAGAACTAACGAATCAGTTCTGTTTCCGGGAGCATCGTTGCGTCGGGACTACTTGCCGAGTTCGGCTTCCGGCAAGGAGGTGGCGTGGTCCCCGGCATCGGGATTCAAGCTGTGGACGTCACCCTCCTTGAGGTACTTGAGTGAATGGTTGAGGACCGAGCCGTAGTATGTGCCGTCATCCTCGTGATTCAGGAAGTACACCCATGCTTCCGGAGCAACTTCCGCGTTCAGACTCTCGCTCGTGGGATTGCTTCCCAGGTTGTGTGTCACGGGAGTGGTCGGGTCTTGGTCTCGCGGGTCGACAACCGTCGCGGGGTCGATTCCCTTCTCCTTCATGAACTCCTCGGACTTCGCGGGAAAGACTTCGTCATATCGACCGAGGCGATCAAGCTCAGCAATGTAATCACCCAGTGTCATTGAGCCGCCGGGCAACGAGACGCTGATCTCGTCGCCTACCTTCAGATCGCCTTTGTACACCTTCTCGACCTTGAGGGTGTACTTGGTGTTGATTGTATTCAATACGTCCACGAAGTTGCCGTCCGTGCTGACGATAGTTCCGGCGACCACCTCACTCGAAGCTTCGGCAACAGCGGCCGGGTCATAGATGTTAAGACCCCATTCCATTTGCGCCTCTGATCGTGGCTCCAAGTTGACGTCCACTGACTCTTGCGCCGGAGCCCCGGGAGATGCCTCGGTCGCGCTAGCCGTCGCCGTCACACCCGCTGTTGGTGCCAACGTTGCAGCCGACGACGCCGTCGACCCACCGTCAGACGCTGACCCAGCGCCGGACTCCGCCGCGCATCCTCCTAGCACACCCATTGCGAGAAGAATTGCGCCGAGCCCGATTGATTTCCTGTACATGGTTACCGCCTGTCCACAGCCGTGAATCCCATGCCCATCAGGGGATCCAGTTGTAACCTAAGTTACAAAGCGATCCTTGGAGAAGAACCGGGTAACCCTCGGAAACAGCTGAACTTCCGCCAGCTTTCTAAGCCTCCAGTATTCTACGCCCGGTTTTCTACGCCTCAGCCGCAGCCTCGTCACCCTCTCCGGCATCGCGCAACGCGGCCCGGAGAATCTCAATGTAGATCTCATCCGCGTGAACGCCCCGTGTTGCGGCTTCAGCTTCCGCCGCCTGCGGGAACAACGATGTTTCGGTGGTACCGGGAGCCACGTTGATGTCCAGCAGCATGACGGTACCGTCATCCTGCACGATAACGTCGGAACGCGAGAGGTGACGCAACCCAAGAGTGGCGTGTGCTTGCTCGGCCACGTACTTGACGGCGGCGAGTTCGTCGTCGTTCAAACGGGCCGGAACGAAGTACTCGGCGCGGCCGGGGTTGTAGCGGGCGTCGTAATCGTAGGGACCGTCAATGTTGATCTCCACCGGCGGGAGGGCCTTCGGCTCGCCAGAAATATCGATGACGGAGATCGCTACCTCGCGACCCGCAACATACTCCTCGATGCGCGCCTGCTCGCCGTAGGCGTAGCAGTCCACCATCGCACCAGGAAGCTGCGAGGCCTCCTCAACAATGGTGACACCGAGAGCCGAACCGCCCTGCGACGGCTTCACCACCAGCGGGAAACTGAACTGGGTGCTGATGAGCTCCAGCACCGGAGTCACGCCCACCTCGCGGAAAAGAGTCTGCGGAATCGTCATCGACTTCGGCACCGAAATACCCGCGCGCTGCACCAACGCGGACGCAATCGCCTTGTCGGATGCCATACGGCAGCTAGCCGGGCGCGTTCCCACATAGGGAATCCCAACCAGCTCCAGCAGATCCTGAAGAGAACCGTCCTCGCCAGAAGCACCGTGCACCAGCGGCCACACAATATCCGGAGACATTGCCTTGATGTGCTGCAACAGGGCGGCGTCGACATCGAGGACCTTGACGTTGATACCCGCTTCGCGAAGAACACCCGCCATCCGACGCCCAGAATGAAGCGAAACCTCACGCTCATGCGTGAGACCACCCGCAAGAATTGCAACTGTCAACGGCCGTGTCATGATGTCTCCTCAACTCTTGGCAGATAAGCCTGAACGCTATCTTACGCTGACCGCCCGCGTATATCCGGTGATGAGCACACGGTGACGGCGGTTCCGTCCGAGTTTTCATCTATCGGACGACGACGGCCTGTTCCCACGATGATTATTCGCCCACCTACGGCTGACTGTCACCGTGACAAACGACAGCCCACCACTTCTCCAACTGAACCACGCATGAAGGCGAGGGGTTGCGGGAGAGGGGTGGGCCGTCGTCGTCGATCAGAAAACCGCTGATCAGAACGTATTGGGGGCCGGAATGTTGATGCCCTTGCGGTGAGAGCTCACGCGATCCTTGACCCCGAACATCTCCACAACTTCCAACTCGCTCTGGACCACGGTGGAGAGGCGGCGCACGCCCTCCTCGATGGCGCTCGGAGTGGGGTAACAGAAGGAGAGGCGCATGTGGTCGTGGCCCTGGCCGTCGGCGTAGAAGGCGGTGCCGGACACGTAGGCGACGAGGTTCGTCACGGCGCGCGGCAGCATCGACTGGGCGTCGAGGCCGTCAGGCAGCTTGACCCACGTGTAGAAACCGCCCGACGGCTTGTTCCACTCACACATCGGCAGATAGGTTTCGAGTGCGCGCTGCATCGACTGGCCACGCTCGTGGTACATCTCGCGGTACTCCTTGACCTGCTGGTACCAGTCGTAGGTGCGCAGATACTCGGCGATCGACAGCTGACCGAAAGTGGTGGGGCAGAGCAGCGCGTTCTCGTTGGCCAGAACCAGGCGCTGCGTCACGGCCGACGGCGCCAACGCCCACCCGACCCGGTAACCCGGCGCGAACGTCTTCGAGAAGCTGCCCAGGTAGACGACGCCGTCGGGATTGAAACTCTGAATCGCGGGAAGCGGATCGCCGTCAAAACCAAGGAGGCCATACGGATTGTCCTCAACGATCAACACGTGGTGACGCTTGCAGATCTCAGCGACCAGCGGGCGGCGCTCCAGCGACAGGCACACGCCGCCGGGGTTGTGGAAGTTGGGGATGGTGTAGAGGAACTTGACCGGGCGGCCCTCGCGCTCGAGGCGGCCGAGGGTCTCTTCCAGCTCCTGCGGGATGAGGCCGTGCTCGTCCATCGTCACGTGCACGACATTCGCCTGGTAGGCGCGGAACGTTCCGAGCGCGCCAACATACGAGGGCGCCTCGGCGACCACAACATCGCCGGGATTAATGAAAATCTCCGAGATGAGGTCGAGCGCCTGCTGGGATCCGGTGGTGATGGTGATGTCATCGGGGTGGCCGCGCACGCCGTCCGGGCGCATCACCTCGGTGATCATCTCGCGCAGCTCCTCCTCGCCCTGGCCGCCGCCGTACTGGAGGATCTTGGTGCCGCGGTCACGGATGAGACGCGCGGTCATGTCGGCAAGGAAATCGAGAGGCAGGCCCGCAATGTTGGGCATGCCGCCCGCGAGGGAAACCACCTCGGGGCGATTGGCGACGGCGAAGAGGGAACGCACTTCCGACTGCTTCATGCCCAGGGCGCGGTCGGCGTAGGTGTTGTACCAGGGATCGAGACGAGTACCAGCAGCGGCGGCGGCTGCATTCTTCTCTCCCGCGTTGCCGTTGCTCCTCATCTTGTCCTTGGTGCTCATCTCGTGCTCCTCGTTGTTCGTTGACCGCGGGTTTTCCCGCGTGCCGTGGACGCCGGTTGATCTGCGCGCTGACCGGTGTTGACCGGCGCCGGATATTCCTACACGTCCGCCCTGATAATACGCCTGAATGGCCGCACAATTGTGCGGCGTCTCTTAGCGCGCCACAGGGCTATTGTCCAAGTTTGCCACGGCGAACCTGCGCCGTGTGCTCGGTGGACAGATTTAGTGTGGTGGGAGCGCCTTCCCGAGTGGTGTTGTTGGCGCGAGTTGCTGGGATAAACCAACTACTTGGGCAAACCGAGCGCGGCGACAATCTGATGACGGATGACAAGCTTCGGCAACTGCCCGACAAGCCGCGTCACCTCGCGCCCGTGCAACGCGTCGCCCTCCACGAGAACGATTATCGGCACGAAATCAATGGACTCAAGAAGCGCCGAGGAAACCGTTGGCGGGGCGGCGTTCAGTTGCTGGTTGGTTTCTTCTTCATCAAGGTCGACGACGACGCCCGCCACCTCCAGTTCCGGGTGGAGCCGGGTAAGATCGCGGATCGTTTCCTCGAAGATTGTGATCATCGGGATCGCGGGAGCACACCACTGGGCGGTGAAGAAGATGAGGGTGTGCGGTGAGTTTGATGCCTGCGAGTCTCCGGGGGTGGGTGCGTCAGGTGAGGAGGTGGCGGGTGACGAGGTGGTGGGTGACGAGGTGCCTGAGTGCGGTGAGGGCGGCTCAGCCACGGCGGGCTTCCTTCACCTTGTCTCTCGCAGACTCGTGCAGAGTTGTGGGAGTGGCGGCCAGAACCCGCGTGACGATCTTCTCGAGGAAGGTTCCCGCTCGCAGACTTCTCGGAACGAAATCCTCTTGAATCCTTACCTGCGGAAGCTTGGCGAGAACAACATCAACATCGACACCCTGGTCAAAGTTGAAGGTGTCCTGCCATTCCACCTCGGGTTCATCCAAAGCTGGCTGGGAAGGGACGCTGAACATGTCGAAAGGTTCGGCGTAGCTGCCCGGTTCGGTTTGACTATCCGGGTTTGCATGGCCTGCTTGGCCCGTCGGTTCCACTTGGTCAGCTTGGCCCGTCGGTTCCGCAGGGCCACCTTGCTCAGCCTGGCTACCCTCGCCTGACGTGTGCTCGTCAGGCACGATGGAGAGAATATCCGGCCCATCGTGATCAGTGGAAACACTGCCGGGGATGTCATCCGAAGCCACCTGATCGCCATATTCGATAGGGAGCAGACAGGTGGCGTGGTAGGCATCGTCCTCTTCACCCAGTTTGTGAAGAAGGTCAGCGATGAACTCAGCCGTGCGTGACTCCTGGGTGAATGCGGTGGAACGGATGCCAAAGAAGAAACCGAGGGCCGCCATGGGATGGCGCAGCCTCAGATTCTTGGCATCCCCGTAGGCCTCCTCGATACGGTTCTGGGCATTCTTGCCGAAACTGGAATCCATACGCTTCGTACTGATGAGGATCTCCGGCCCGGTGGACCAGTTCGACATCACCACATCCACCTGCTTGCGATAGTTCTTCCCCAGGATGAGAGCCTGTGAAGGTGCCACGCCGGTAGGGGAACTTGAAAGAATACGCTGCAGGAGGGCCTTGCGCTCCGGCAAGGGAAGCGACTGGAGAAGGCTGGCCACCGGGCCGGGAAGAACCCGCGGTGCGGTAGCGCGAGGCCACGTCGAATCCTCATCGAACCCGGCGCGGCGCAACTCATAGGAAAGCCATACATCGAGAGCCAAGGCAGGCACGCCCGTGGTGGTGGAGGCCTCCAGGTACAGGGGAACACCGAGCAGCTTCTCAAGGGTGGTGAAATCCGGACGGTAGCGCAGGGCGCCGTCGCGGTCCATCATCCACGGATTGCTGTAGTGGCCACCGGGGGCGGCGAGTGACACGATCCGATCAAAGAAACGCCACGCCTGGGCCTTGGTCGAGGTGGACTTAGCGGCCATTCTTGCGTCCTCTTTTCGTGCGCCTGTTCGCGATGCTTTCCCGAGCCATGCGGATGGCCTCGAGCTGCGGGGCTGGGAGTGCGCCGGTGGACCCGAAGAGGACCTCATCAACGCAGGTCACAGCTTCCAACAGTTTACCTTGAGCAAGCTTCGCGGAGACGGTGGAACGGATGGAACGTAGAGCGTCCGCCTTGCTGGCTACCAGAGCAGCAGAGGGCATCATCCACACGCTGGCCTCCCGCGGCTCCAGCTTGAGAATGCCGCCGCCGTAGCTGCGGCCCGTGACCTCGGCGTGTAGCAGAGTGGCCGAGTTGAGACTCGCGAGGGGAAGCAGCTCCCGGCCGAGCTCGGTCACGCCATCTTGCAGGTAGACGCCGTGAATCGAGTTGAGATGGTGGGCTCCCGCGGAGTTGGTGGTGAGGCGAGGGGTGTCGGCGTTCATGCAGGTGAGGAAGAGATCGGGGACCGCAAGCAGCGGAACCTTGTACCAAGGCGTCCTCACCCGACACTTGTATGCCTGATTGACCCCGGCGCGCTGACCAGCCTCCACGTACTCTGCCGCCGCGCGCGAAAGCGGCTCCTTCGGGTAGAACAGCCAGGTGGCCTTCCCCGCCCGGCTCAAGGCACCGAGGCCGGAAGAGGACAGCTCGAGGCCGCGCAAATGGCTGGAACCTGGAGGGCTAACGCGAACCAGATCGCGGCGAGTGAGCCCGAGCTCCTTGACCCGCTCGGGTGACAGCGCAAAATACTGGTTGCCGCCCGTGACCGCCCCCAGCTTGGTATCCCCCCACTCAGAAAGCGAAACGAAGAGCCCGCCATCCACGAGCATGGATAGCGTGGCCTGTGCTTCCGGCTCCACAAGCAGACCGGTCCACTTCTCCGTGGGATCCAAAGGAGCCCAGTGAAGCGGGGTGACATCGTCATCCAGGTGGGTCTCGTCTGGAACCTGGCGGATCACAGCCGAAGCGGTGCGGCCCCCATAATTACTGGCCATGAGGAGGACAACATCGGCTTCGGCATCCGGGAACACCTGATGCTCAAACATGATGAGCTCCACGTTGCCGAAGTGTTCGAAAAGGAAACGCCGCACCGGCCCCGCATAGTTCACACTGAGGAGCTCCGCGGGCAGAACGAATGCAAGCCGCCCTCCAGGGACGAGGAACTGGCTGGCATGAATAACGAAGGCCGCCCAACTCGAGGCCAGCGCGGTGAGGGAAACGCCCGCGCGCAAAGCGGCCTCCCGCGCGCGGGTGCGAGCAATGCCGGTAAAACCTTGGTACCGAATGTAGGGAGGGTTACCGACGATGGCATCAAAGCGCGGCGAGGGAGCAACATTGAAGAAATCATCCACGGTGACATGGGCTGTTCCCCCGGCCGCTGCAATCGCCTCGAGTGCCGCCGCCGCGGTGGGCTCATGAATATCGACTCCGTGCACGTGGGGGATGAAAGTTGCACTGGAACGCTCGCCTGCCGGGCCGCGGGCACCTTCCACGGCAGCCAGTTCAGTAAGATGCCGGGCCGCAGGCAGTAGGAAAGCAGCATCGCCGCATGACGGATCCATGACGCGATCGCGCAAACTGCGCACAGCCCAGCGCACCATGAACTCGGCGATGGGTGCAGGGGTGAAGAAAGCCCCGCGGGCCTTCCGATCCTGCGCCAACGCCGGCGGCACACTGCTCAAAGCTGCTCCTGATGTCATACGCCTATCATTCCATGGGCCTCCGACAACTTTTGCACGCGTCTCTGAATGGGTCCACGGGTGTTTTGGCATCGGCTTGTTAGAGCTATCGAAAATCCGTCTCTGGAATTCGTGGCGATATCAGAAGGTTCCGCCAAGTGAAGGGTTTGTACACGACACCCCGGCAAATAACCGCGACTTTGTGTACAAACCCTTCACTTTGTCGATCATAAGAACGAGATTCGCTGTGCGTCGAGACTCTTACAGGCTTCTGGAATCGCCACGTAATCACAGTGTCTCGTCAGACTTCTTGGGCCGCCCGGGCCGCCGCAGCGGCGCGGGCTTGGGATCGCGCCCGGCATCCTTGAGTGCCTGCCGGAGCACGATCTCGATTTGGGCATTCACTGAACGCAGGTTGTCGGCCGCCCACTTGGACATTGCCTCGTGGACGGCCGGATCCAGCCGGAGCAGCATCTGCTTGCGCGCCTGTTTGCGCGCCCGCTGCCCCGGCTGGTCTGGTTCCTGCGGTGGTATTGATTCAGTCATTCTCGTGACATTCTGCCATTACGAGTACAGCGATCCCGTATTGATCACCGGGGTTGTCGCGTGATCGGAGGTGAGAACCACGAGGAGATTCGACACCATCTGGGCTCGCCGTTCATCGTCAAGAACCACCACGTCCTCCTCTTCCAGCCTCGAGAGTGCCTGCTGGACCATGGACACCGCACCTTCCACGATCTGCTCGCGGGCGGCGATGATGGCACCGGCCTGCTGGCGCTGCAGCATGGCCTGGGCAATTTCGGGGGCGTAGGCGAGGGAGGAGATGCGCACCTCGATGATCTCGAGGCCGGCCAGGGCTACCCGCTCGGCAACCTCGGCGGCTAGTTCCGCGGAGACGATATCGGTGCCACCGCGCAGCGAGGTTTCGCCGGGGCCCGGCTCGTCATAGGGGTGGGTGGTTGCGACGTGTCGCAAGGCCGCTTCCGACTGGGTCTTGATGAACTCTTGGTAATCCTCGACAGCGAACACAGCGCGCGCGGTATCCGAAACCTGCCACACCACGATGGCGGCGATGTTGACGGGATTGCCGTCGGAATCGTTGACCTTGAGCTCGTGGGTTTCAAAGTTGTGAACCTTGACGGAGACCTTCTTGCCGGTGCTCAGCGGCTGAACCAGCACCAGGCCCGTCTTGCGCACCGTCCCAACGTAGCCGCCAAAGAACTGACGCACGGACGTCATGCCGGGAGAGACGATGGTGATTCCGGTTGCCCCGAGGAGTGACACCAGGATGGCAACGATTCCCAGAACGAGCTGGAATACACCGCCATCGCCACTATCCAGGGCGATGGCTCCAATGATCACTCCATACACGCCGGCTGCAAAGAGTGCGAGAACGAGGAGGGCGACCCCGAAAGCTGCGGCGCTTCCGCCGGTGAATGCCTTGTGTTCGTTGATGTCGACGCGGATTCCCTGGTGGCCGACGGGTTCGTTTGAGGTGATGGGGACATCGTCGATGGTGGTCTGCGGCTCGGGTGCCATGATTCCTCCTTGTGGCCAAACGCTGCGGATGCCGTTGACGAGCAACAGAACACGAGCGAGAAGATGGCCTTGCACGGCCCTTCTAAACTGATATCAATATGATATCAGTTTATTTGGTGAGTGAAAGAGTGGAATGCGCCGAGCACGCGGGGAGCCCTGCCCCGGCGGTACATATGACAGATCGCGTACAGCCGAGTTTTAGGGGGCCGTACGAGAGTGTCCAACCATTCTCATGCAGCCCCTTTTCGCGGAGATCCCGCCAATAGGCCAGGGCCTACCGGCGGGATCTCTCAGTTGTATGTTTCGTCAGGTTGTTGTTCGTGCCGGCACACTCGATACATTTGAGTGCATATAGAGCTCGGGGTGGCCCCAAAACGGCCCACCCCGGCCTTATATTGCACTCAAATGTTCACGCCACACGAAAAATCAGCCTTCGAGGGCCTCCAGATACGCCTGCGCGTCGAGCGCGGCCTTGCAGCCCATGCCCGCGGCGGTGATGGCCTGGCGGTACACGTGATCAACCACATCACCGCAGGCAAACACGCCCGCGAGGTTGGTGCGGGTGGAGGGCTCCTCGACCAGCACGTAGCCGTTCTCGTCCAGCTCCACTTGCTCGGCAATAACGCCGGAACGAGGGGCGTGCCCGATTGCCACGAACAGTCCGGAAGCGGGCAGCTCGGAGCGCTCGCCCGTTTTCGTGTCCTCCAAGGTCACGTTTTCCAGCTTGCCGTCGCCGGCCAGATCCACGACCTTCGAGTTCCAGTGCATGACGATCTTCTCGTCGGCCATCATGCGGTCGGCCATGATCTTGGAGGCGCGCAGCTCGTCGCGGCGGTGCACCACGTGCACGGTGGAGCCGAAGCGGGTGAGGAAGAGGGCTTCGGTGGCTGCGGAATCGCCGCCGCCCACCACTACGATTTCCTTGTCCTTGAAGAAGAAGCCGTCGCAGGTGGCGCAGTAGGAGACGCCCTTGCCCGAGTATTCCTTTTCCTTCTCCAGCCCGATCTTCTTGTACTCGGAGCCGAGTGCGAGGATCACGGCCTTGGCCCGGTAGGTGGCAGATTCGGTTTGTACCGTCTTGATGTCGCCGTCGAGATCGAGCGAAATCGCGTCCTCGTACTCCACCACGGCGCCGAACTTCTCGGCCTGGGCCTGCATCTTCTCCATGAGATCGGGGCCCATGACGCCCTCGGGGAAGCCGGGGAAGTTCTCCACCTCGGTGGTGTTCATGAGCGCGCCGCCAGCCTCCAGCGTTCCGGCGAGGACGAGCGGCTTGAATCCCGCGCGCGCTGTGTAGACGGCCGCGGTCCAGCCTGCGGGCCCAGATCCGACGACAACGACGTCCCGAACCTCCGCATCGACCGTCGCGGGGGCCGTGGCCACCTCAAGACTGGGGATCGCAAGGTTGATGAATCCTTCGCTCATTACGTGCCTTTCCTTGGTTACATACCACTGCTAAGAACGCCGAGTCCCCGTGCAGCTATTCCCTGGCTCAACTGTGAAGTTCCGGGTGTGCTTGTGATTCCGGGCGAGCGCGCCCACCTCAGCGCTATCGCACGGTGATTTCGAGGAGCTCGATACGGTTCTCGCCAGCTCCGTTGATGGGCAGCTCGGTGAACCAGATGATGACGGTGTCTGTGCGCACGGGTTCGGAGGCTTTGAGGATTGTCTCGGCTCCCATGGCGCTTTCATCGACGAGGTCTCCGCCATCGGGTTCGTTAGCGTCCGTGTTGCGCCACTGCACGTTGCCGCCGTTGGCTGCAATGTTGAGAACCACTTCGGAGACGTCGGCATCGGCTTCCAACGTGATCTCGAGGCCGACGCCGTCCTTCCCCGCGAAGGTGGAGTTGCCGTACCACCACGAGCTCCATCCGGTGTTGACGCTGCCGTCCCACGCGGCCGGAAGGCCGGCGGGCGAGTCTTCGTCGGCGCTGTCCGCTTGCGGGTTGAGCAGCGTGACGTCCGCGATTTCTGCCGGTTGCGCGGGTGGGGCTTGAGTTGGCTTTGCTGCCCCGTCCGTCGGTGTGGCGGTGATGATGGGTGTACGAAGATGAGGGGTAATGGTGGGACTGAAAAGAGTGCCGAGGGACCAGATGAGCCCCACAACCACGAGAACCACGGCCCCCAGGGTGATGACCTTCGAGGGGTTGTACTGCTTAGCAGTTTCGGGTTCGGATGCCGGTGCCGAGGCACCGAGTTCTTCAAATGTTTGCACGCTTGGCTCCCCGTGTGGACGCGCCGGAGTGACGGATGGTGCAGCGGCCGGCGAACCGTTCTGCTCCGCGACAGCTGCGAATACTGAGGTCCGGGTGACGGTGTCGAGTTGTTGGGTCGATTGAGGATCGATGGTCTCCTCGGTCGTCACGTCATCGGACGAGTCAGGATCGTCAGGAGTTGTAACAGGCACGACGACGTCCGTCAGATCGTCAGTTTTATTATCGACGACGACGTCCGCCCCGTCACTTTCATGACCCTCACCCGCGTAGCGCTCGCCTTCATGACCCTCACCCTCGGGCCCCTCAGGCTGATTCTCAGAAGCGGCATCTCCCGTATCGTCGCTGGAAGGTGCCCACTGGGGGGTGAAGAAGGCGTTGTTTGCGGCCGCCAATCCTGCGGCGAAACCTGCGCTGACCTCGGGTTTGAGCGTCTGGGACGGAGCCTCGGGGGTGTTTGGGTCAACGACGGCCTGGATGACGGCGGTTCCGCTCAGTTGCTCACCTGGCTCGAGTGCCGGCTCAACAGGTTCGGGTTCAGCGGCTTCGAATGCGGCCTCGGCCTCATCGGGAGTCGGAGGAGTGGAGACGGTAGCTTCTGTGGCCGGCGTGGCCTCCGGTTCGCCCCCGAGCGGTGCCGTGATCTTGGGGAAGACCGCCCGCACCGTGGGGTCGGCGTTGGGGCCCACGCGGACAGGATCGCTCACGGGAAGAGGCGCGGTGCCTTGCAGGAGATCGTCGAATGTGGGCTCGCTGAACTCAACCGTGGGGCTTTCACCGGAGAGCGCCGTGAGGTTGTGGAATGCGCCAGGATTGACCGCAACCCACGGGGTGAGCTGGCGTTCCAGGTCGCTGACGCGGGAAACTCCATAGCCGTCACGTTCACGCTCGAGAGCCAGACGCAGTCCTTCGGGAAGGTCGTCACGTTCCAGAGCGGTGTCGAAGACGGAGGGGAGGGCGTCGTCGTCGATATTCCTGACATCCTGGCCGGTGAGAAGTGCCGTGGCGAAAACGAGCAACTGGTGAACCTCGCGGCGGGCGATGTCCACGGGAGTGAGATCCGCGGGGGACGAGTCGAGGGCCGCCGCCACGCCCACGCCATCCACGTGCACGTCGCCAGCGGGGGTAATCCACAGCTGATCCGGGCCGATATGTAGGTGGTGTAGGCCGCGCTGGTGGGCAGCGGCCAGCGACTGGGCGATGCTCCCGGTCAGTGCCGCCACTTGATCGGCGCGTATGGGGGTGCCATCCGTGACGAACGGCTGACCCGCGGGCACCTCGCTTGCCACGAAGGGTGCCTCCGGCGAATCGTCAACCGAAAGAATACGGACGATGTGTGAATCCTCGACCAGCGCGGTTCGGCGTGCCGCGTTCAAAACCGCCGGTGTGCTGGGCAGCTCAGGGTGAAGAACGAGCACCCGAACCTCGCTGCCGAGCAACGTATCGGTTGCCGCCCACAGCTGCGTTCCGGGCTGCGGAAGCTGCTCCGGGTAAGGCTGTGTGAGCTGGTAGCGGCCGGCAAGGAGTTGGCCACTATGCACGATTGGGTCCACTGCACGTCCTCCAGAAAACATCAGAGCGCGGGCGCTCCGAACACGAGCATCCACGTGAGCGCCATTCTATCCTCCCCGGGAGTAGGAGATGCAGCGTGACTGCTTTTCTCGAATACTCGACCGCGTTTTGTAAATAACCGATACTTGGTGGAATAGCCGGGGAAACCCTTGGTTATTCCTTAATTCCCAGGTGTTTCCTCGGCCTCGGCGAGTGTTTTGTCAGTGCCCGTGCCGTGCTCGAGTCCGCCCTCCCCAGCAGCCCCGCTCTCGCCGTCGGAGGCGAGCACCCCCTGCCGGCGCTCGCGGTCCGCCTTGGCGAATTCGGCGGGATCCACGGGGTCGTGTTTCTTGCCGCGACGCAGCGACTTGACCACGCCGAAGAGCAGAACCGCCCCGAAGAGCGCAGCAATGATTGCGGTGCCCATGGTCTCCCAGTCGGCACGCACGCGGATTTCCAGGATTTGGCCGGTGCCCACCTCCTCCCCGGCGGCGTCGACAAGACGAATCGAGGCCTGAATATTTCCGGAGCCGCGCGCTTCGACAGGGATGGGAATGGCGGTGGACTGGTGGGGCTGGAGAGTCACCTCGACGGGTTTCGTCTGCTTGAGTCGGTTATCGTAGCTGTCCAGCCGGATGCTGACAGTCACCGGCACCGGCAAATCGTTGGAGACGCGTACAGGTAGTTCCGTTGCCTGCGAGATGATATTGATGGTCGACGACGGCAGCACCTGCAGTTTTGTGAGCATCGCGTCCGCGGTACCCGAGATGTTCGAGACCTGCGATTTCCGCCCGGCTGGGTCCGCGCGCCACGCCAGCGCCTGCACGCGCCCAATAGCGGCGCGGGTGGGATCCATGAGAGTGGCGGGCTCGGATGAGAGAGCGGCGTACCGGGACATGGTGTGGGCGGCCTGGTTGAGGATGCCCAGCTGGGAATGGGTAATGCTGGTCTTGGGTGCATTTGTGGCGGCGAGCGGCTCGCGTTCAAGGTACGTCGGTTCGAGCTTCAACATCTCCGACACCGTGGTGGGAGTGATCCACGGGGCCGCCATAAGGGCGGTGAGTGTTGCCTGAACTGCGGCGGGATCGGCCTCGCCCTTCCCGTAGTCATCCAATCCGGCACGGTCGAGCGCGAGAAGCATGGCCCGGGGTTCATTCGGGAGTTCCAGATAGGTGGCCGCGGAGAGTGCCAGCACAAGTTGCTGGGAGTCGAGGGGATCAAGCTGCCGGAGAGTACTCACCCGCCGCTTGCTGTCTGATTCGTCGTCGCCGCTGCTCAACGCCCCGGATAGCGCGGTGGAGGTCACGGAGTCGACGGTCAATGCGGGGATGGAAATATCGGCGGAGGGGTATCCGGACGCGTCCACCTCGAGCTGGATGTCTGAACGCGCCGACGCCGTGGCGGTGCGGAATCCCGCCTGCGGAACGTCGCTGTCGGGCAAGATGACGGCGCTGATGCCCGTCGAAGCGAGCGCCGCGATCGTTCGCTGGTCGGAGCCGGAGGGCAGCAGGGCCACGTCGGTGCGCGGGTGTGCGGCCTGGGTTGCCGCCACTTCCTGCGAAAGAAGTTGCGCGCTTTGCAAATATCCGGGGGCGCCGCCGCGCACCAGCGCCTGCGCATCCACGTCATGCATCGGGGTGAAGAGCATCTCGGTGCGCGCCTGCGAAACGAAGGAGTCCACGGAGGACTGCAAGGACGTGGGCAGGGCGTTGTCGGACGAGGCGTTGGCAGCCGTGAGAACACCTGGGTCGACGACGGCCGTCACTCCCGGAATCCGATACCGCTCGGCGAGTTCTGCCGCGGGATTCTCCGCCGCGCTCGATGCGGGGGAAGGGAGTGGAGACGGCTGCTGGGAAGGGGAGGCGCTCGCGGTGGGCGGGGCCGTCGTCGCCCCATCCGAAGCCTCCGGTGCGCCGGGCGTGCGGTTCTCGAGAAGCGCGGACAGCGGCGGATACTCGGAGAGCTGCGCGGCGCTCGCGGTGAGGGGAACAACCACGCCGGTTGGCATGGGAGTGAGGCTGACACCCGGGGCCACCACCACCAGGGAACGGTCGGTGAGATCGCTGCCGTCCTTCAGAGTGACATCCACCTCGATACCGCGCGGACCCCACTCCTCGAAGGAATCCTGCCAGTTAAGCTCGTCGCGCGGGACGGTGAAATCGACCGTGACGGCTTGTCCCGCGGGGACGCTCCCCACAGACTCGCGGATACTCAGTTGGGAGAGCGCGAACGAATCGCCATCAAGGAAATCCAGCACGCCACCGCGGGTATCAGGCACCCAGTCCTGCCCAAAGAGAGAAACACTCGAGATCGCCAGCGGCTTCTTCGAGGGGTTCGAAATGACAGCCTGAACCTTCAAATCCGCTCCGGACTTCAACAGTGGCTCACCCACAGAGGTGATGCGCACATTGGGTGCGGTGCCGAGATCGCGGGCGGGTTCGGAGGAGGATGAAGAAGAAGTTGGTGAGGTGGACGAGGAGGGTGTTTCCGCAGGTGAAGTTGTTGCAGCTGAGGCGGGTGAGGTAGCCGTGGCGGCGAGAAGGTGAGCGGCGGGCGTCGTCGTCGTAAATGCCGAAGCTGCGGGGGCCAGGAAACCGGAAAGTGCGGAGAGCGCCGCGAGGCCAGCGAACAGGCGGCGTCGATACCCAGCCACCCTACTCATCTCCCCGGAGAATCTCGCGGGCCAGCGCCACGATGCGGCGCTCGTTCGGGTAAGCCAGGCGCGACGACACGCGATCCAGGCGTACCCACTCGACCTTCTCGGCCTCGCGGTCCGGGTCATTCTCGATGGTCAACTCGCCGAAGAGGGCCTCGAGAAGGAAATGGTGAACCACCTTGTGGACGCGGCGGTCGGTGCCCGAGAACCAGTAATCGATGGAGGCGAGGTGGCGCAGCACGCGGCCCGTGATTCCCGTCTCTTCCGAAATCTCGCGAATGGCCGCTTCCTCAGCCGTCTCCTCACCCTCAAGATGGCCCTTGGGCAGGCACCACTCAAGCCGGCCGCCGCGATTCCTGCGGGCAATCACCGCGGCGTAGGCGTGGCCGTTCTTCACGGAAACAACGATGCCACCAGCACTTGTCTCATTGACAACGGGCAGCGAATGGCGCCGAGCAGCTGCCTGATGGGCGGCCGCGGCACGCCTCCAGGGCTGGTGCCTGCCAAAAGGCGAAGGCAGGGGAGCTTCTCTCGACATACTTCACACTGTAGTAATTACGTGCCATCTCACGTGCTCAAAAGGGTTCGAACATGGCACCCTTAGAGGGTGTCACATCAGGATCTGAGTAATGAAACGGTACGAGGGGCGGCAATGACGGAGGAGAATCGACGGGCTCGCTTGCTGCTTCAAGGCCAGAAAACCCTCGGGAGTCTCCCGGGCGTCATTGATGAACTAGGAACCATTTTCGCAGATGCCGGACACGAATTGGCACTTGTGGGCGGACCAGTTCGCGACGCGTTTCTTGGCCTGCCGATACACGACTTCGATTTGACCACCTCGGCGCGTCCCGAGGAGACCGAAAAGCTGCTCGCCGGGTGGGGGTCGACAACCTGGGATATTGGCCGTGAATTCGGCACAATCGGTGCTCAGCGCAGCGGAATCACCGTGGAAGTGACCACCTACCGCAGCGATTCGTACGAGATCGGATCCCGCAAACCCGAGGTCGATTTTGGCGACACACTTGAGGGTGATCTCACGCGACGTGATTTTACAGTCAATGCGATGGCTGTTCGCCTGCCGCGGATCGAGCTCGTTGACCCCTGCGGTGGGCTCAATGATTTGGTGGACGGCGTGTTGCGCACCCCTGTGACGGCGCGTCAATCGTTCGACGACGACCCGCTGCGCATCATGCGAGCGGCACGATTTGCGGCCCAGCTGGGCTTCGATGTGGACGTCGATGTGATGGATGCCATGGAGGAAATGGCGGGGCGGCTGGATATCGTCTCGGCGGAGCGCGTGCGTGCCGAGCTGGAGCGTTTGATGATCTCTCCTGCGCCGCGGCGCGGTATCGAGCTGATGGTGTACACCGGGGTGGCCGATGTGGTGCTGCCCGAAGTGGCGAAACTGCGCGACACCGTGGATGAGCACCACCGCCACAAGGACGTCTACGAGCACAGCCTCACCGTTTTGGACCAGGCGATCGCGCTGGAGGATGGCCCGGAAGCTGTCGCGGCATGGGAAGCGCGGGCTGCTGAGGCGGCGGTTGCCGGTTCTGCGGGGGCTGAAATCCTAAGTGGGCACGTGAGCGATACGCGTGCCGTATACGGCACGGAGATCGCTGTGACGCCCACGAAGGAAATCAACTCAGGGGAGAAGGGTGCGGAGAAGGCCGGTGTGGCTGCTGTTGCTGAGCAGTCGCTGACCGGAGCCGAGGCTCTCGGCGGGCCGCTGCCCAGCCCGGACCTGGTGCTGCGTTTGGCAGCTCTGCTGCACGATATCGGCAAGCCCACCACTCGTCGCTTCGAGAGGGACGGCTCGGTCACGTTCCGCGCCCACGATGTGATTGGCGCCCGCATGGCCGCCAAGCGGTTGCGCGCCCTGCGCTTCGACAAGCAGACGGAGAAGGACGTGGCACGCCTCGTTGAGCTGCATCTTCGCGCCTTTGGTTTTGGCGAGCATCAGTGGACCGATTCGGCCGTGCGCCGTTTCGTGCGCGATGCTGGCCCGCTGCTCTCCCGCCTGCTGCGCCTCATTCGTGCGGACATCACCTCCCAGAATCGCCGCAAGATCAACCGCCTGCAGGCCGCCAATGACGAGCTTGCCCGCCGTATTGTGGAGATTGCCGAACAGGAAGAGCTGGATGCCATCCGTCCGGACCTCGACGGCCAGGAAATCATGGACATCCTGGGGATCAAGCCGGGACGCGAGGTGGGTGCCGCCCGCAACTTCCTGCTGGAACTGCGCCTCGATGAAGGATCGCTTGGGCGTGAGGAAGCCACCGCCAGGCTCCTCGCCTGGTGGGCCGAACGCAGCGATGGTGAGGCTAGCGGCTCCTCGAAGGCTTCGAGTGCTGAGGAGAAAGACTCAAGCAAGTGAGGCTCATTGACGACCTGAAGACGCTCTCCGTCAATGCCGGATTCCGAAAACTGCTCGGTGTGCGGCTGGTGTCGCAGTGCGGCGATGGAATGTTCCAGGCGGGCATGGCTTCGCTCTTCTTCTTCCGGCCGGAAGCGATGACGGATGCGGTGGGGGTGGCGGCAGCGCTTGTGGTGATGCTGCTGCCATTCAGCATTGTCGGGCCATTCACCGGCCCCTTCCTGGACCGCTGGCGGCGCCAGCAGACCCTTGTCTACGGCAATATCCTGCGCGGCATTCTCGTGGCTGTCACGATTGTGGCGATGGAGATGTTGGGTACCGGGATGGTCGTCTACACGCTGGTGTTGGTGACGCTTGGACTGTCTCGCTTCATGCTCGCCGGACTCTCTGCCGGCCTGCCCATGGTGGTGGGGTCGAAGGAACGTCTGCTCATGGCAAACTCCGTGGTGCCGACGCTCGGTGGAGTGGCCACCGGGGTGGGTGCCGCCATCGGATTCCTGTTGCGTCTGTTCTTGCCGCCGGGTGCCTCCCAGCAGATGGCGTCGCTGGTCATCGCGGTGCTTCTCTATCTTGGGTCTGCGGCCGTGGCGCGCCTGCTGGCACCGGACGAACTGGGACCGGAGGTCCCCGATACCTCCACGAGCCTGGTCAACCAGGTGAGGAAGGCCGCCGTCGACCTCGTGGACGCCGTGCGCTACCTTGCCCGCCGTGGCACCCCCGGGCTGGCACTTTCCACGATGGCGCTGCATCGTTTCGTGTACGGGATGCAGCTCATCACCATCATCCTCGCCGGCCGCAACCTGCTCGTGGACCCGGGTAACGCGGACGCCGGCCTCGCCGCATTTGGAAGCCTCATGGGCGCCATGGTGGCCGGCCACTTCGTGGCCGTCATCCTCACCCCGATCGCGCACGAGCGGATTTCGCCGTCGCGTTGGATTGTGGTGTGCCTGCTCGGTGGAACCGTGGGCCAGGGGATCCTGGTGTTCTCGCACCAGTGGGGCCTGTTCATGGCCGGGCTGTTCATCTTCGGTATTGGCGTGCAGGGCGCGAAGATTGCGGTGGACACTATCGTCCAGTCCGATACCGCCGACGCCTTCCGGGGCCGTGCCTTCTCCATCTACGACGTGCTGTTCAACGTGGCCGAATGCGTGGCCGCGGGTGTGGCGATCCTGGTGCTGCCGAATATTGGCTGGTCACAGCCGGTGCAGGCCGTCATGGTGGTGTTCGTGTGGGTCGTGGCGCTGGGCTACAGCCACCTGGTGGGGAAGCTGGAGGACCAGCCCCGCGAGGTGTAGCGGACCAGCCCCGCTGAATCAGCTGCTTCTGCGCCAGATGGCCCCGGGGGCGATGCGCGGGCGGCGGTTGACCCTCTCGGATTCGATCATGCGTTCCAGCCATTCCACTTCCGCGCTCACCTGTGCCAGCCCGTGGTTGGCAAGTTCGGTGATGTAGGCGTCGGAGTTGCGCATCGCGGTTTCGGCCCACAGGGTGAGTGCCTCACGGCGTTCGAGCATGCGGGCGTATCGCCCTTCCAGGATGCGCAGTCGGGTGGCCGAGTCGGTGGAGGAAAACATGGTGAACCGGACATCGAAGGTGCCGTCCTCCCAGTCGCCCGGCCCGGCCGAGGAGAGCTCGTTGTCCAGATAGGCCACACCCTTGTGGGTGATGGTGTAGGTGATGCGCTTGCGGCGGGCTCCGGGAATGGTGGGATCCTCGTGGGATTCGATGTATCCGGCGTCCTCTAGCCGTCGCAGTGCAGGGTAGAGAGAGCCGTAGCTGAGGGAACGGAAGGTTCCCAGGGAGATGTTGAGTGCCTTGCGCAGCGCATAGCCATGCTGCGGTCCCTGGACCAAGTGGCCAAGAATCGCGAGGTTGAGAACCTGTGCTCGGGGTGTGCTGGCAGGCATTGAGAAATTCCTTTGGTCGATGTCACGAGGATATCGGAAACATGCCTCTGGGCGGGCAGGCGTGACACCAGGCAATGTGTCCCAGCTGTGGCCGAGCTAACGTAAAAACGCACTCTCGC
Source organism: Ancrocorticia sp. (assembly GCA_047602305.1). GTDB lineage: Bacteria > Actinomycetota > Actinomycetes > Actinomycetales > Actinomycetaceae > Ancrocorticia. The sequence goes on along the minus strand of JASGHO010000001.1, from coordinate 2,344,719 downwards.
GTGCGAAGATTATTCATGACATGGAGAATTGCCACCTGAGGTGGACACCACGTGCGCGGAATCTGGTGCAGACTGGCATTCTAGAAAGGTGCAGACCTGCATGCTAGAAAGCGGTGCAGCGGACGAGGAATTGAGGAGAGAATGGCATCATCTGAAGACTCTGAGCGTGCTCAAGAGCCGCGTCAGGCGCGTGATGCCATTGCCTCCTTGGGTGCATCAGGATACTCAGTAGGCCACTCCGGTACTCAGCAAGGTTCGGTCGACGGCGGCGCCACACCTCCTTCGCCACGATCGGATGCGGCCCAGCGAAATGCCCAGGTTTCACACCCGCCGCGCACAGCCCCGGCACCCTCAGCTCAGGCAGTCCCATCGCATACGGCAACGTCGCATACGCTCTCCCCGCGCACTCGTCCCGCGCCAAACAAGCCTCCCGCGCCAAACAAGAACTCTGCACCAAACAAGAACCCCACGACAGGCACAGGCATGGCCGTGGGTATGAAGGTGCTGCTTGTCGGCGCGCTCGCGACGATAGCTTTCGCAGGTCTCAACCACATTCAGAACATTTTTGCCCCCGCTTTCTTCGCGCTCACGCTGGTGTTGACGGTGCGCCCGATTCACCGCTGGTTGATGCGCAAGGGAATGCCGGTGTGGTTCTCCGCTGTCGTCACGATTACCACTTTGGTGGGTTCGTTGTTGATGATTGTGGGCCTGATGGCGTGGTCGCTTGTGGGCTTGCCGGATGTGGTCCGAAGTTATGGTCCGAGCTTCCAACGCATGACGAAACAGGTCATGGATTTCGCTGCGGAGCAGGGCTTGAGTGCGGACCAGCTCACCAATGAGTTGCTGAGCAAGCTGGACTTTGGGCAGGCGGTCAATACGCTGACCAACGTGGTCAACTCCTTGTCCTCCGCCACCGCACTCATCGCGTTGATTACTCTCGCTTTGTTGTTCGTCACGATTGATACGATGACTCTGGACACGCGCGCCAGGGTGGTGGAGAATCACGATTCGGGCTTGTTTGAAGCGCTTTCCTCGTTCGAGGGTCGGGTGCGCCAGTACTGGCTGGTGTCCTCGATTTTCGGTCTCATCGTCGCGGTGTTCAACTATGTGGTGCTGCGTTACCTCGATGTGCCGCTTCCGGTGGCGTGGGCGCTTTTCTCATTCGTCACGAACTATATTCCGAATATTGGTTTCGTCATCGGAGTTGTTCCTCCGGCACTTATTGGGTTGCTGGATTCCGGTTGGATCACCATGGTGTGGGTGATCGTCGCGTACACCCTCATCAACGCCACGATTCAGGGCGTGTTCCAGCCGAAGTTCACGGGCGACGCCGTCGGCCTGTCCACCACGGTGACGTTCCTGTCGCTGGTCTTCTGGACTGTTGTGGTGGGGCCGCTTGGCGCGATTCTCGCTGTACCGCTCACATTGTTTGCCAAGGCTTTGCTGATTGACTCGAGTCCACAAACACGGTGGATGGAGTCGTTCCTCATTCCCGAGGTCGAATCGAAGAAGCGCAGTGAGGACAACTATTACGATGAGGAGTCTCCTTCACCGGATACTTTCGTTGATTTCACAGCACAGAATTCTGAAGGACGTAAGCGGATTCGCCGCACATTGCACAGTGTCTCGCTACGCAAGTTGAGGGCACGGACGGAGCAGAAATAGTCATGTCACAAACATCGAATCAAGGGGCAGCCGCGGGGGGATCTCGTTCGGGCGCCGCGTCGCCGTCGTCGAAAAAGAAGCGGCTTCGCTGGAACTATCCGCGGCGGGGTCTGGGGCCTGTGCACCGTTGGATCCCGAGCTGGCGGTTTGTGCTGGCGTCGATCGCTGCGATGTTTATTGCGGGCGTGGGCGTTCTGGGGACGCTGTACGTCACCACCGATATTCCGGAGCCGGATGAGTTGGCGCTGGCCCAGACAACCCGCGTCTACTTCTCCGACGGCGTGACGGAGATGGGTTCTTTCGCCGATATTGACCGCGAGCCGGTTGCGTTGGCGGATTTGCCGGAGTACGTGGGCCAGTCGGTGATTGCGCAGGAGGACAAGTCCTTCTATACCAACAGCGGCATCGACCTGCGGGGTATTCTCCGCGCGTTCGTGAACAACGCCCGCGGCGGGGCCCAGCAGGGCGGCTCCACACTGACGCAACAGTACGTGGAGCGTTACTACCTTGGGACGACGACGAATTACTTCGGCAAGTTGAAAGAGGCGATTATCGCCCTGAAGATTGACAACGAGCAGTCGAAGGAAGAGATTCTCGAGAACTATCTCAATACGATCTATTTTGGTCGTGGCGCGTATGGAATTGAGATGGCCGCCCAGCGGTATTTCGGGATTTCGGCGAGCTATCTCAACGTGAGCCAGGCGGCTTTGCTGACGGCTGTGATTCCGGCGCCGTCGGCGTGGGATCCGGCGCAGAATGCTGAGAAGGCAGAGGAACGCTGGGGTCTGGTGCTGAACAATATGGTGGCCGAGGGTTATATCCTCCAGGCCGATGCGGATGCGGCGGAGTTCCCTGCCACCAATTCGTTGGATCGGGACAGTGCTTTCGAGGGGCCGAATGGGTACCTGCTGACCACAGCTTCCGCAGAGCTCATTGATTCCGGTGCGTTCACCGCTGATGAGATCAACACTCGCGGGTTGAAGATCGTCACCACGATTGATCAGGAGAAGCAGCAGGCCGCCGTCGACTCGGTGAATGCGCTGCCGGAGGATCGCCCCGAGAACAATCAGGTGGGTATCGTCTCCACGGATCCGCGTACCGGATCGATCTACGCGATGTATGGCGGTGCGGATTTCCTGCAGCGTGAGGTCAATGCCGTCACCCAGGATCACGCACAGGCAGGATCCACGTTCAAGCCGTTCGCGCTCCTGACCTATCTTGAGGCGGGCGGCAGTCTGTGGGATCGCTACCCGTCGCAGACGCCCATGTGGTTCTACGACTCGGTTGAGATCGTCAACTACGACAATTTGAACCGCGGCAGCATCAATCTGGCAACGGCCACCATGCATTCGGTCAACACCTCCTACGTGACGCTCAATGACGAGGTGGGCCCCGCGAACACCATGAACACGGCCATCAAGGCGGGAATTCCCGCCGACACCGCGGGTCTTGATGATTCGTTGACGAACGTTTTGGGTTCTGCCTCGCCGCGCCCGATCGATATGGCCCGTGCCTACGGCATGTTCGCCAACCGGGGTATTTTGCACGAGCCGTTCATCGTCAAGGAAGTTCTCAATGCGCAGGGCGAGTCCATTTACACGGGCGGTGACGAAGGCGTTCGGGTCTTTGAAGAAGAGGACGTTGATACCCTCAACTACGCGTTGCAGCAGGTGACGCAGCCTGGCGGCACGGGTGAGACGGCAGGTTTGCTGGGGCGTCCGGTTGCTGGCAAGACGGGTACCTCCACCGGTGGCGTGTCGGCCTGGTTTATTGGCTACACCCCGCAGATGCTCACCGTGGTGGACATGTACCAGGTGGGCGAGGACGGCTCCGAGGAATCGATCACCCCCTTCGGTCAGTACTGGGCATGGGAGTTCCTCAGTGGAGCCACCTTCCCCTCGGACATCTGGCTTAATTACATGTCCGTTGCCATGGATGGTATGGACGTCGAGGACTTCGCTCCGCTGCCGGACCGCGCGGGCAGGCCCCAGCGTGACGTCCCGGTGGCTCCGATCCAGCAGCAGCCAGAACCTGTTGAGTCGACGACGTCCGCCACCCCAACCCCGAGTGCAACCCCAACCCCCACGGATAGCGCGACACCCACCCCGGTTCCCACGCAGGTGCCAACCGAGGCACCGACGGACGCGGTGAGCACCGGTGACCCGGCCGCCCCCGGTGGTTCCGAGGGCGGGGCAGAGAATCCGGTACAGCAGAATCCCGAAGGTAATTCCGGCGGCGGGGCTGGTGGGGGCAACTCCGGCGGCGGGGCCGGCGGCGGTAACTCCGGGGCTGATAACCCGGGCGGCGTGGAGAATCCGGGGGCGGATACAGGCGCTCAGGACGGTTGAGAGATCCGCTAGGTGCGGTGTGAGTACGAGTGAGTTCGCGAAGTGTGCGGTGAGCGCGCTAGGTGCGCGGTGAGCATCTCAGGTGCGTCGTGAGCGCGAGTGAGTGAAAGTGGCTACTTTGAGGAGAGATGGGTGACATCTTCTGGCCTCGAGGTAGCCACTTCTCGTCGTCGTCGGTAAAGTTGGATTTCGGTGTTTCTGCCCGGCCAACCCGGCCAAACAGAAATTCCAACGCATTGACCCTCCTGTCATGGAAAGACCATGACCGTGTAGTCCAAAGGAGGTGGGAAAAGCATGCGTGATTACGAGATGATGATCATCATCGATCCGACCGTTGACGAGCGTAACCTCGGTATCTTCGTCGACAAGCTGCTTCAGGTCGTCCCAGCAGAGGGCGGTTCCGTGGAGAAGGTCGATATTTGGGGCAAGCGTCGCCTTGCTTTCGACATCAACAAGCGTTCTGAAGGCATCTACGTCGTGGTGAACATGAAGTCCACCCCGGCTACCGCCCAGGAGCTGGATCGTCAGCTTGGCCTCAACGAGGTCATCCTGCGCACCAAGCTGCTGCGCGCTGAGGCCTGAGAGACTCTAGGGAGAGATCATGGCAGGCGAACCGGTACTCACAATCGTCGGTAATCTGACCGGCGATCCCGAGCTGCGCTACGTCAGCTCCGGCACCCCTGTCGCGAGCTTCACCGTTGCGTCTACTCCTCGTAGTCTCAATCGTCAGACCAACCAGTGGGAAGATGGCGAAGCCATGTTCGTCCGCTGCTCGGTGTGGCGTGAGTACGCGGAGAATGTCGCAGAGTCCCTGTCCAAGGGAATGCGGGTTATTGTCACCGGCCGTATGACGGTACGCAGCTACGAATACAACGGGCAGCAGCGTACTTCCATCGAAATGCAGGTAGATGAGGTTGGTCCTTCGTTGCGTTACGCACGCGCGCAGGTCACCCGAGTCTCCGGCGGTCAGGGTGGCCAAGGTGGCAACCGCGCTCAGGGCGGGAACAGCTACGGCGGGAATCAGGGACAGCCCAGTGGCGGCGGCCAAGCGCCGAGCCAGGGCCGGGTGTCCTACGATGCTCCGCAGGGTGGTTCCTCCTACGATCCGTGGTCGCAGGCCCCGCAGGGTGGCTCGTCGTTCGACGATCTTCCTCCGTTCTAGGAGATTGCGCTAATAGGTTCGGCCGTGACTTCCGTAGTAGGCCATGATCTATTGGCGGGATCTCTCAAGGCGATTCCGCGAGGAATTCCGGTTTCGGGATATATGACGACGTCGGCCTAGCCGCCCGCTCGTAACCAGCACCGGAAGTTCTCGCAACACATTTCGCTTTAAATATCGACTTTTTCGACGGCGAGAGCCGTCAGGTGGTTCACGGGAGGCTCCGTGACCATCGCAATTGAAGGAGCACACTATGCCGAAGCCCGCGCTTCGCAAGCCCAAGAAGAAGACCAATCCGCTGAAGTCGGCCAAGGTCGCGAACATCGATTACAAGGACACCGCAACCCTGCGCAAGTTCATCTCCGATCGCGGCAAGATCCGCGCTCGTCGCGTCACCGGTGTCACCACGCAGGAACAGCGCAAGATCGCCAAGGCAATCAAGAATGCCCGCGAGATGGCTCTGCTGCCCTACTCGAGCTCTGCTCGCTAAGGAGAGTTAACCAATGAAGCTCATCCTGACGCATGATGTTGCCGGCCTCGGCCAGGCAGGCGAAGTTGTTGAGGTCAAGGACGGCTACGGCCGTAACTACCTCATCCCCCGTGGCTACGCTACCGCGTGGACCAAGGGTGGCCAGAAGCAGGTCGATCAGATCGCCGAAGCTCGCCGCAAGCGCGCTATCGCTTCGCTCGACGAGGCACACGCACTGCGCGATGCCCTCCAGGCTGCCACCCTGCAGATTGCCAAGCCCGCTGGCGAGAACGGCCGCCTCTTCGGCGCCGTGACCAACGCCGACATCGCTGCCACCGCCACCGCCAAGGTTGGCAAGGCTGTGGACCGCCGCGCCATCAACCTGCCCCGCCCGATCAAGTCGGTGGGCTCGTACAAGGCTACGGTCAAGCTGCACGACGAAGTCTCCGCAAACCTCTCCATCGAGGTTGTGGCTGGCTGAACTGCTGAGGCTGGCAGATAAGAGCTTGCGCCGGTAGGCCACGGCCTACCGGCGGGTTCTCGCAGTCTGCTTGCACGAGGTGGCGCCTGTGGGCGTGATCTCTGGCTGAATAGCTGAATCAAGAAATAGTGCGGGTGAGCCACGGCTCACCCGCACTATTTCTATTTCGGGAGTCCCCGCCTGGCCACCTGCCAGTCCCCGCCCCGGCCCTGGGACTCTCACATCCCAAAGGATTGAGTTTTTCGGAAAGGATTGAGCTTTTTGGAAAGGATTGAGCGCGAGGACGCGTCAAAATGCCTCAACCCTTTCCATTTTCCTCAATTCTTCGAGGACAGGGCCAGCTGGATCTTTGGAAGCGGGGCCGCCCGTCGCCTCCCGCCGCCCCGGGACGTTTGTCGGCGGCGGGCGCCGTCGTCGTCGAAAATTGGTGTTATCCCGCGCACCTTGTGGTGGTTTCCATACCCGGGTTGGTTATGAAATCGCGGGGAATCGGCGAGAATGCGGGTATGACTTCATCGCAGGACGATCACAAGCCACGGGAGAATCAGAAGCGCCGGTGGAAGAAGCCGGCGGCGGTTGGTGGCGTCGTCGTTGCGCTGGTTGTCGGTGCGACGGGGTACTTCGGCGTGGCGCACGCCCAGGCGTTGCCGGGTGTTCTTGTGGGTGAAAAGTCGGTGTCGGGGATGGATGAGGCGGAGATCGCTTCGTATGTCGCCGAGAAGGCCGAGCAGCTCGAAGTGACGCTTGAGGTAGACGGCAAGGAGACCGTCGCCACCCTCGCTGACCTGGGAATTTCTGTTGATGCCAAGGCGACGGCGCACGAGGCTGTGGGACTGGATCGCCCCATTTTCACCCGTTTGGCCACCGTTGTGAACCCCGAGGATATTGCCCCTGTCTACTCGCTCGACGAGGAGATTTTCGCTGACTTCCAGGAGAAGCTGGCCAAGCCTGCGGTGAACGCGACCGTCAAGTACTCGGAAGAAGCGGCCGGATTTGTGACGACGGCGTCGTCGCCCGGAACAGCCGTTGACGCGGACCAGTTGAAGGCGTCTGCCACGGAGGCGGTCGAGAAACTGGCCTCGGCGAGTGTCGAGCTGGAGACCCACGAGGCGCTTCCCGCGGTTTCTGAGAAGGATGCGAAGGCGGCTGTTGGGGCGGCGAATGCGCTGCTCGGCCAGGAGGTCAGGCTTACTGACGGGGTCTCCGAGTACTACGCCGAGATCGCTGACAAGGCGCAGTGGGTACAGGTTCCGGCCACGGAGAAGGGCCTCGGTAAGCCCGCCCTCGACAAGGCCAAAGTGACCACGTGGGTGCAGAAAATCGCTGACGAAACCGCGGAACCGGTAGTCAACGGCGTGCACAACGTCAGCCCCTCAGGGGAGGTCCTGGCGGAGGCGAAGCCCGGGAAGTCGGGGTATGTGGCGGATAATGTGGAGGCCGTCGTCGCCAAACTGGTGTCCACCCTGGAATCCGGCAAGCCCTACGACGGCGAGTTCGAATACGACGAGATCAAGCCGAAATACGACACCCGCAAGGCGCTGCCAGGATACGAGAAGTTCGCGTATCCGGCGGCGGAGGGCGAGCACTGGATTGACGTCAACCTGACCACCTACAAGATGCAGCCCTACATTGGGCAGACCCCGGCGCGCGAAGCCGCGTCCATCGTTCACGGCAAGCCCTCCAGCCCGACGATCACCGGCACATTCCACGTCTACCTTCAGTACCGCACCCAGGACATGGGATGCAGCGCGCGTTTCACCTACTGCGCGAAGGACGTGCCGTGGGTGTCCTACTTCGAGGGCGACTTCGCGCTCCACGGCGCCCCCTGGCAGCCCTTCTTCGGCCCGGGGGCTCCCGGTTCGGCTGGCTGCGTCAACCTGCCAGCAGAGGCCGCAGAGTGGGTCTACAACTGGGTAGAAATCGGAACCCCCGTGGTGGTGCACTACTGACGACTTGGGGTGGGTGCGGGGAGCTGGTTGGTGTGGCTGGTGTTCTTGCTGATGGGGAGTTGGTACGAGCTACTTGAGTAGTTGGTGCTCCTGGTTGGATAGCTGGCGATCCCGGTTGGGCAGCAGCACTCGCTAACGAAATATTTGACGACGACGGCCTGATCGCATGTGCGATTCGGGCCGTCGTTGCTTTTTGGTCGGGTTGTGTGAGTTGGGTGGGCTGGGTCAGTAGTACTTGTGTTGTGACCTGGATCGTGCAGGTTTAGTGACCTGTGAGGTTGGTGAGGATTTGTTGGGCTGTGGGGGTGATGGGGTCGCGTGCGGTGAGGGTGTTGCCGTTTTGGGTGAGGGTGATGTCTTGGAGTGGGCGTAGGTGTTTGATGATCTGACGGATGGGGTATTGGGTGTGGTGTTGGAGGTAGCGGGCCACGGCTAGAGCGGTGAACACGATGGTCAGGTGGGCCTCGATAGCTTCTTTGGTGTGGTGAAAGATTGGGCGTGCTCGCAGATCTGTTTTAGACATGCGGAAGGACTGCTCGACATGCCACAGGTCGTGATAATTCGCTACGATCTCGGCTCCGGACATGATCGTGGCATCAATGTTGGTGAGGTAGCCTTTCAGCCCGGTCAGGGCCCGCGCCCTAGCCAGAGAAGTCTCATCGAGGGCTTGTCCGTCCTTGCTGGTGGAAACGAAGCGGGGATTCTTTACTTTCCGGGTCCCGGCAATCACGGCACGAGCCTTGGCTTCTTGAGCATCCAGGGTTCGTGGCGGGCACGCTTGTCAGAATAGACCCACACCACCCTCCAGGCCCCGGTGTGACACTCAGGGTCCCAGATGATGGGCCCGGTAGACCGAGAGCGTCGCCCCCGTCCTTTGGGGGTGATGGTCTCAATGATCTGCCCATCTGTGAACCCGGGATGGGCACTGTTGAGGTGGAAGGCAAGATCGGTGGGGGCTTTGGTCAGGCGGGCACCAACAATGAATCGCAGGCCCGCTTTATCCAGATCAGTCAGGTTTGCTTCACTGAGCATTCCCGTATCCCCAACCACCACGATCTCACTGATGTGATGACGCTTGGTGAACTGGGTGATGATCGGGATCATTGTCCGGGTCTCGGCCGTGTTGCCCTCAAAACAACCAATCTCTAACGGGAATCCTGACCTGTCCACCAAGAGCCCGACAACGATCTGAGGATCCACCCGGCGCTCCTTGGAATACCCCACCTTCCGCAACCCTGTATTCGGGCCAGTGTCCTCGTCTTCTTTCTCGGCCTCGAAATACAAGGTCGTCACGTCATACAACACCAGTGACACGTCTCCGGCCGTGGCGGCATGGGTGAAACACAATGAGGCAATCTGCCCGCGATAGTCTTTCGCGTTGACACGTTTGAGACAGTTGAACACTGTCCGCAACGACACCGCATCAACTCCCACCTCGCGCAGGACATGCACCGATTCTGCTTTCGAGGTCGGGTGAATCAGCCGTGCCAACACTAATTGTTTAAACGCCTCATCCCCCAGCACATCGAATCCCAAGTCTGTATAGGCACTGGTGAGCACGTCCCATAAGATCTGTGAGCGTTTGGAAGTGATCACCCCGGGCACGTGGTGGCCAAACACGTCGAGTTCTTCCTGGCCCGGAAACAGTTTCGCCCGCCCGATCTCACGCAGGCGCTGGACCCCGGCCTCATCATGAGCCGAGCCTAAATGCTCCACCACACGATTACGACCATTCTTCTTCTCAACAATCTGAACAGCAATCCCACCAGACGCTGTACGAACCTGACGCAGAAACGGACTCACACACCCACACTACAACCCCCATTAGTGACCCACACACCCCAACCCCCAACGCCACCCCAACAAAAAATCCCCCTCAACCCCCAAACCCACCAAAACCTGCACGATCCAGGTTTGACGACGACGGCCTGATCGCATGTGCGATTCGGGCCGTCGTTGCTTTTTGGTCGGGTTGTGTGAGTTGGGTGGGCTGGGTCAGTAGTACTTGTGTTGTGAGGCGGGGTGCTTGTGTGCTTGTGTGCGTGTTGCGGGTCCCCTTGTGTGCGCGCTCGTGATGCGTGCGGGGAGTTGTGGTGGCAGTTTGGGAAATAGGTATGTGGGCCTGGTTACCAATTTGTGGATTGCAACGGGTTGGGTGGTGTTCGTGTCGGGTGGTCCGGAGGGGTGTTTTGAGGCTTCTGTGGAGGTAGTTGAGGTTTTGGTCGATGAGTTTTTGTTGTGGTTGTTGGGTTTTGGGGGTGTGTGAGGGGGGTCTCGTGGTTGTGGTTTGACGGTGGTTGGGTGGGTGGGTAGTGTATTTACCTGTCGCCGGGACACGGTAACAAGCACTGGAACGCTTTGAAAGAGGCGGGGTGGTGAGGGTTTCACTAGGCAAACTGGTGGGGGACGGTAAGTCTTTCGCAGGGAATGCTAGGGGAAACTGGTTGTTGAGTGTTCGAGTGTGACGGGTTCTGGAATTGTTCCGGTAACTAACTTGTGTGTTGCAGGTCTCGTTAAGAGAAGTTGCGGCGGGTGGGTGGTTGTGGTAGAGTTCTGGTCCGCTTCTCCTTGTTGATGACTGGCTGAGTGTTGGTTGTTGGTGGGGTGTGGGTGTGGTGGTTGAAAGTCTAATAGTGTGTCGAGTGTTATTGTTACGGACAATTCACTGACTACCCGGTCATCAAACACATGTTCGAATGTGTGTGGGGTGGGGGTGTTGGTGGGTGTGTTTGCACTGATCGTGATTTGGTAATCAAACATGTTTTCGAGTGTGTGTGGTTGTTGGTTGTGGTTGGTGTTTTTGACTGGCTGGTTTTCTGGTTGGTTGTGACTGGTAGTGATGCTGGTTGTGACTGGCTGGTTTTCTGGTTGGTTGTGCATGGCTGGTTGATGATGGGCTCTTGTGGGTTTGTTGTTGGTTGGTTGTGTGGCGTGTGCTTTGATGTATGCGCATTTTTTTGGAGCTAGTCATGCTTCACAGTTTTTTGTGGAGAGTTTGATCCTGGCTCAGGACGAACGCTGGCGGCGTGCTTAACACATGCAAGTCGAACGATGAAATGGTTCTTCGGGATCGTGGATTAGTGGCGAACGGGTGAGTAATACGTGAGTAACCTGCCCCCTTCTTTGGGATAAGCCTTGGAAACGGGGTCTAATACCAAATATTCCTGTTGCAACGCATGTTGTGGTGGGGAAAGTTTTTTCGGTGGGGGATGGGCTCGCGGCCTATCAGCTTGTTGGTGGGGTGATGGCCTACCAAGGCGTCGACGGGTAGCCGGCCTGAGAGGGTGACCGGCCACACTGGGACTGAGATACGGCCCAGACTCCTACGGGAGGCAGCAGTGGGGGATATTGCACAATGGGCGCAAGCCTGATGCAGCGACGCCGCGTGAGGGATGACGGCTTTCGGGTTGTAAACCTCTTTCGCTACCGAACAAGGCTCCATATTGGTGGGGTTGAGGGTAGGTGGATAAGAAGCGCCGGCTAACTACGTGCCAGCAGCCGCGGTAATACGTAGGGCGCGAGCGTTGTCCGGAATTATTGGGCGTAAAGAGCTCGTAGGCGGCTTGTCGCGTCTGCTGTGAAAACGCGGGGCTTAACTCCGCGCGTGCAGTGGGTACGGGCAGGCTAGAGTGTGGTAGGGGTGACTGGAATTCCTGGTGTAGCGGTGGAATGCGCAGATATCAGGAGGAACACCGATGGCGAAGGCAGGTCACTGGGCCATTACTGACGCTGAGGAGCGAAAGCATGGGGAGCGAACAGGATTAGATACCCTGGTAGTCCATGCCGTAAACGTTGGGCACTAGGTGTGGGGTCCGTTTCCACGGGTTCTGCGCCGTAGCTAACGCATTAAGTGCCCCGCCTGGGGAGTACGGCCGCAAGGCTAAAACTCAAAGGAATTGACGGGGGCCCGCACAAGCGGCGGAGCATGCGGATTAATTCGATGCAACGCGAAGAACCTTACCAAGGCTTGACATATAGAGGAAGCATGCAGAGATGTGTGTGCCTTCGGGTCTCTATACAGGTGGTGCATGGTTGTCGTCAGCTCGTGTCGTGAGATGTTGGGTTAAGTCCCGCAACGAGCGCAACCCTTGTCTCGTGTTGCCAGCATTTGGTTGGGGACTCACGAGAGACTGCCGGGGTTAACTCGGAGGAAGGTGGGGATGACGTCAAATCATCATGCCCCTTATGTCTTGGGCTTCACGCATGCTACAATGGCCGGTACAGAGTGTTGCGATACTGTGAGGTGGAGCGAATCACTTAAAGCCGGTCTCAGTTCGGATTGGGGTCTGCAACTCGGCCCCATGAAGTCGGAGTCGCTAGTAATCGCAGATCAGCAACGCTGCGGTGAATACGTTCTCGGGCCTTGTACACACCGCCCGTCACGTCACGAAAGTCGGCAACACCCGAAGCGCATGGCCTAACCACTTGTGGGGGGAGTGTTCGAAGGTGGGGTTGGTGATTGGGACGAAGTCGTAACAAGGTAGCCGTACCGGAAGGTGCGGCTGGATCACCTCCTTTCTAGGGAGTAATCAACCACCCGGTAAAAGATAGTCATTCAGGCTAAGTGGTCTGGGTGTTGTGGTGGTTGTGGGAACGTAACGAGAAGCTCGGCGCGCTGTTAGGCTTTTGGGTGTCATGCCCTGACCGCCCCCGATAGACACTGATCTTTGTGTTGGTGTTGTTTGGGGTGTTGGTGTGGTGTTTGGTTTTTGTATAGTGGACGCGAGCATCTTTGCATGCCCGCACCCTCAATGATTCTGTGTGGTGGTCTTTTTGATCATTGCTGTGGTTGTTGTGTGTGGCTGTCAGGCTTTTAAGGCTGTCTGGTGGTTGGTGTGGGTGTGTGTTTTGTTTTGTAGGTGTTTTAGGGCGTTCGGTGGATGCCTTGGTATGAAGGGCCGAAGAAGGACGTTGCAGCCTGCGATATGCCTCGGGGAGTTGGCAAGCGAGTGTTGATCCGAGGATGTCCGAATGGGGGAACCTGGCCAGAGTTATGTCTGGTCGCCTGCGTGTGAATTCATAGTGCGTGGGTGGGAACGCTGGGAAGTGAAACATCTTAGTACCAGCAGGAAAAGATATTCCGTGAGTAGTGGCGAGCGAAAGTGGATGAGCCTAAACCGTGTGCGTGTGATAGCTGTCGGGTGTTGCGTGTGCGGTGTTGTGGGGCTGCCTGTCATTCTGCCGATATGGGGTGGCGTAGTGATAAATCATGGATGTAGCTGAACAGTCTGGGAAGGCTGACCGTAGTGGGTGAGAGTCCTGTAGGTGAAATGTCTGTGACTGCGTATGGTGGTGCCCGAGTAGCACGGGGCTCGTGAAATCTCGTGTGAATCTGCCAAGACCACTTGGTAAGGCTAAATACCCTTTGTGACCGATAGCGGATAGTACCGTGAGGGAATGGTGAAAAGTACCCCGGGAGGGGAGTGAAATAGTGCCTGAAACCGGGCGCCTACAATCCGTCAGAGCCTCTCTAATTGGGGTGATGGCGTGCCTTTTGAAGAATGAGCCTGCGAGTTAGCGGCATGTAGCGAGGTTAACCCGTGTGGGGTAGTCGTAGCGAAAGCGAGTCTGAATAGGGCGTTTGAGTTGCATGTTCTAGACCCGAAGCGGGGTGATCTACCCATGGCCAGGTTGAAGCACGTGTAAGAGCGTGTGGAGGACCGAACCCACTTCAGTTGAAAATGGAGGGGATGAGCTGTGGGTAGGGGTGAAAGGCCAATCAAACTCCGTGATAGCTGGTTCTCCCCGAAATGCATTTAGGTGCAGCGTTATGTGGTTCCTTGCGGAGGTAGAGCTACTGGATGGCCGATGGGCCCTACCGGGTTACTGACGTCAGCCAAACTCCGAATGCCGTAAGGGTAGAGCATAGCAGTGAGACAGTGGGGGATAAGCTTCATTGTCGAGAGGGAAACAGCCCAGACCGCCGGTTAAGGTCCCTGAGTGTGTGCTAAGTGGGAAAGGATGTGGAGCTGCCTAGACAACCAGGAGGTTGGCTTAGAAGCAGCCACCCTTGAAAGAGTGCGTAATAGCTCACTGGTCAAGTGGTTCCGCGCCGACAATGTAGCGGGGCTTAAGCACACCACCGAAACCGCGGATACTCACCATGAACCCACGCATAGTTTTTTCTGTGTGCAGGGGGTGGGTGTGGTAGGGGAGCGTCCCATCGAAGGTGAAGCTGCCGTGTGAACGAGTGGTGGATTTGATGGGAGTGAGAATGCAGGCATGAGTAGCGAAAGACGGGTGAGAAACCCGTCCGCCGAATGACTAAGGGTTCCAGGGCCAGGTTCATCCGCCCTGGGTTAGTCGGGTCCTAAGGCGAGGCCGACAGGCGTAGTCGATGGATAACCAGTTCATATTCTGGTACCGGTGACAGACCGTCCCATGGATTGGTTTTTGATGCTAACCACCCCCAAACCATGGATAGGCTTTCGGGTCTATCGTGTGGGGAGGGCGTGGGAACCGATGAGACTGGTTCAAACGTATTAACAGGTGTGACGCAGAGTGGTAGTCCCGCGTGTCTTATGGCTTGGCACGTTGAAAGGCGCAGCCCGTTTCCTAGGCAAATCCGGGGAACATGAGGGTGAGGCCTGATCGTGACCCCCGCATGGGGGGAAGTAGGGTGATCCTGTGCTGCCGAGAAAAGCATCGACGTGAGGTTTTAACCGCCCGTACCCGAAACCGACACAGGTAGTCAGGTAGAGAATACTAAGGCGATCGAGAGAATCGTGGTTAAGGAACTCGGCAAAATGCCCCCGTAACTTTGGGAGAAGGGGGACCTAAACCCTGAAGGGTCTAGCATCCTAGGGGTGAGGGTCGCAGAGTCCAGGGAGAAGCGACTGTTTATCAAAAACACAGGTCCGTGCGAAGCCGCAAGGCGATGTATACGGACTGACGCCTGCCCGGTGCTGGAAGGTTAAGCGGACCGGTCAGCCCCACTTCGTGGGGTGAAGCTGGGAAGTTAAGCCCCAGTAAACGGCGGTGGTAACTATAACCATCCTAAGGTAGCGAAATTCCTTGTCGGGTAAGTTCCGACCTGCACGAATGGCGTAACGACTTCTCTACTGTCTCGACCACGAACTCGGCGAAATTGCATTACGAGTAAAGATGCTCGTTACGCGCAGAAGGACGGAAAGACCCCGGGACCTTTACTATAGCTTGGTATTGGTGTTCGGTACGGCTTGTGTAGGATAGGTGGGAGACTGTGAACCATGAACGCTAGTTTGTGGGGAGTCATTGTTGAAATACCACTCTGGCCGTGCTGCACATCTAACCTCGGCCCGTGATCCGGGCCAGGAACAGTGCCTGGTGGGTAGTTTAACTGGGGCGGTTGCCTCCTAAAAGGTAACGGAGGCGCTCAAAGGTTTCCTCAGCCTGGTCGGTAACCAGGTGTTGAGTGTAAGTGCACAAGGAAGCTTGACTGTGAGACTGACAGGTCGAACAGGTACGAAAGTAGGAACTAGTGATCCGGCACTGGCTTGTGGAAGCGGTGTCGCTCAACGGATAAAAGGTACCCCGGGGATAACAGGCTGATCCTGCCCAAGAGTTCATATCGACGGCATGGTTTGGCACCTCGATGTCGGCTCGTCGCATCCTGGGGCTGGAGTAGGTCCCAAGGGTTGGGCTGTTCGCCCATTAAAGCGGTACGCGAGCTGGGTTCAGAACGTCGTGAGACAGTTCGGTCCCTATCCTCTGCGCGCGTTGGAGAATTGAGAAGGGCTGTCCCTAGTACGAGAGGACCGGGACGGACGAACCACTGGTGTGCCAGTTATCCCGCCAGGGGTATGGCTGGTTGGCTACGTTCGGGAAGGATAACCGCTGAAAGCATCTAAGCGGGAAGCCTGCTTCAAGAATAATTCTCGCTCCAACTTTTGTTGGTGTAGGCCCCCCGAAGACTACGGGGTTGATAGACCAGACGTGGACGCCCGGTAACGGGTGAAGCTGACTGGCACTAATGGCCAACAACCTACAACACAACCCCACACTCCCTCCTATAAAGAGAGAGTGAACAGGTTGATCAAAGATCTTGTGTCTTGCGTCCACTATACAAAAACCCAACACCAAACCAACTGGTGAACCTTCCACCCCACCGGGGTGAAAGCACTCGTGGTTAAACACATGACTGATAACCCAATAGAAGTGGCGGTGGTCATAGCTCCAGGGAAACGCCCGGTCCCATTCCGAACCCGGAAGCTAAGCCTGGACACGCCGATGGTACTGCACTCGCCAGGGTGTGGGAGAGTAGGACACCACCGCCACCCAACCTTCACAGGCAGGGCCCGGATAACCACCACGGTTACCCGGGCCCTACCTCAATTGTCATACCCAGGAAACCACAGAACCAAACACGGTTCAAGAGGGCCACCCCCTGGCATACCCAAAACACCCCGCACGCCTCGGAAACCACTAGACCGCCAGAAAGCCTCTCGCCTTTGTTGCACCCAAATACCTCACAGGCTACCGGTGGTGAAAAACTATCGGCACGTCGTTGTGTGCCCACTCGTGCGCGAGTGTTGCACTCCGGGTCAAACGTTGGTTCGTGAACGGATGCGGTATTTTCTGTCCATGTTGCGGAGGAACTGTTGCTCTTCGCGGGTCAATGGAACGCTCCGGCGGTCGCGGGGTACGAGAAGTATGAGGTCGTCGCCGATGGCTGGCGCGGGGTTGGCCTTTGAGCGCCGGCTGAGCAGGGATTGCTTGTCGCAGGTTCGGGTGGCCATGGTGGCTGCCCAGAGGAGGGCAAGTATCGCGGCCATCCAGATGAGCAGGCCGAGGATGTCCTTGTCCGAGAAGTCGAGCTTGAGTTTGAGGATGAGAGCAGTGAGTGAAGCACCTGCCAGGTAGCTCAGCACCCTGTGGTTCTGTGCGAGGAGTTTCCCGAATCCTCTACATTCCTTCGTCATACCACGTTCCCTTTATTTTGTCCTAATTTCATGCCGATATGTAGCGTCAATATTTGGTCTCTTGTACAGATGGCCGTTCCTTGCTGCGCTCAAGAGGAGAGTGTTTGGGCAGCTTTCCGCCGGAGCCTCGGTGAGGCGCGCGCCGCGAAAGAGCACATACCTCTGAGGACTCTAGGGTTTTCCATACTCCTAGGACACTCCTTTCTTTAGGTGTTGCCAATGGGTATGAATGTCCATTGCTGGTCATGTCATGACACGGCATTCTCGATATCAACAGGCTGGTGTTATTGCGCCAGATTTCACGTCGATCGTCGCACGTGAAGCTTCTGCCGATGTTGAGGTGGCGGAACATGTGAAGGCCGGATGCCCTCGCATCGTGAGCGCCACCCATCGTGGGCCGTGGCTTGATCGAGCGACACTGCATCTGGCTAGTTTCTAGCCTGTGCGGGAAAGGGAAGGCCTATGTCTATCGAAGACGAAGTTGAGCGATCAATCGTCAAAGCTGTCATGTTCTCTGGTAGTGAGGAATTTCTGAAGAACACCTCCGATATCTACATGGAGAATATTTCGACGCTACGCCGGATTCTGCCGGCAGATGTCGAGCCATCGCTTAGTTTTCTTGCGACCTATCGGGATGATGCGGGGATTCGCGAGGTGCTCGCTTGTGTTTTGGGCGATCAGATCGTCTTTGTGTGGAGGAGTGGCCTCTTTAGGAGGAGGGAGTATCGTGTCCTTCCTTTCGTGAGTATCACGGATGTGGATTATTATCTGTTTTCCGAGGATTCGGATGATCCTTCCGTCGTTATCCACCGTGGACAGAACAAGGTCGTTCTCTCAATCCCACGAGAATCGGCTTTGCTACCAGAAAAGGTGGCGCAATTGCTGCAAAAAGAAGCTCATTAGTACATTTTGCACGGGTATAGGCTTTGATTAAAATATAAGGTTCCCGTATTAACTTCATAGGGGTGGGGGATTCTCACCGATGTCTCCCACGAAGGTCTCATTGACCGCGTATGCACGTCGAACCGCGGAGCACCCTGTCCGCAGTGCGGCGAGAATTCGACCCCCGAAGAGCCATAGCTATAGGTGTCCGTGACGACTGAAGGAGGGATGTCAGTAGTGAAGCAGCCGCGTGTATCCCGCGTATCCAGCGTCGTCACAACGCTGTGCGCTATTGCTCTCTGTCTGGGTGCCCTCATCAGTCCGGGTATGAGCACTCCCGAAGTCAAGATGAACGACGGCGGAGTGTGGGTCACCAACTCGAAACTTCGGCTTGTTGCCCACCTGAATTATCCTTCACGTCTGCTTGATTCGGGGCTTCGTGCGGAATCGGATGTTTTTGACGTTGCCCAGCATGGTGAAGAGGTCTTCGTCAATGATTTTTCTTCGGCCGGACTCTCCCGGGTCGATGTTGCTCATACGGTGCTCGAGGACACGGCTGATTTTGACGGCTACTCGACGGTGGTCAATGGGGAAACACTTGTTGTGACCGATACCCGCGGCAGCGTGTGGGTATTACCTGCGGCATCGTATGCGGACTTCACTCCAACTGACCACGAGCCGGTGGTTACGGACGTGCCCGGTGCCGTCGTCGCCGTCGGACTTGATGGTTCCGTCCACGTAGCCTCGGCAAGAACAGCGACTGTCACCACGATCGTTCCCGGCCGGACAAGGAATACCGTCACGACTCACGCCCTCGACGGGGTGACGGAGGGGGCAACACTGCAGGTGGCGGCTGTGGGTTCGCGGGCAGTGGTGCTTGATACCGAGAAATCAACGCTGTACTACGGGGATCGCCAGAGGCTGGATCTCAAGGAAACGGCTCTGGATTCGGCCGAGGGAATGAAGCTGCAGGAGTCGGGGCCGGAGCGTGACACGATTCTTCTTGCGTCCACTCGGGGGCTGCTCACTGTGCCAGTGAGCGGCGGAGACGTGCACACCACCAGTCACGAGGGAAAATCGGGGACGCCCTCGCGGCCGGTCCTTCATCGTGGCTGTGCGTACGGGGCGTGGGCTGGCGCCGGAACTTTCGTGCGCGATTGTGATGATGAGGCCGCTGACGTCGTGATGAAAGTCGATACGCTCCGGAGCGTTGAACAGGCCATTTTCCGGACGAATCGAGACGTGATTGTTCTGAATGACATCGCCTCGGGCGGTCTGTGGCTCCCTGACGAGCAGATGATCATGGTGGACAACTGGGATCAGGTCAACTCTGATGTGCAGAGCGATCGGGAGAGCGACGAGGAGATCGTTGAGGAAATCAAGCTGCCGATGCTTCCTGAACGCAACGAAAAGAACACGGATCCTGTCGCGGTCAACGATGAGTTCGGGGTGCGCGCGGGGCGTCGCACCATCCTTCCGGTGCTTCTCAACGATTCGGATGTTGACGGCGACTTTGTGACGGCCACTCCTCTCAGCCAACCCAGTATTGGCTCCGTGACGGTGGCGCGCGATGGAGCGGCGCTTGAAATCACGGTGAAAGAGGGGAAAACAGGTAGCTCGACGTTCGAATACGAAGTCTCTGACGGCCGCGGCGGTGTGGCCCAGGCCAAGGTAAAGGTCAGTATTCATGGCGATGAGGTGAATAGTCCGCCCGTGCAGTTGACGAAACGGGTGGTCTCCTTCGGTGTGGGGAAGAAGGCCTCAACGAACGCGTTGACATCGTGGTATGACCCGGATGGTGATCCGTTCTATCTGCAGCACGTCGTCCCGCCCACGGGGATTGACTCCCGTTCACACGAAGATGGCACGCTGGAGCTGTTGGAGAAGGGACACGGCCCGGGAAGTGACGAGATCACCCTGGTGGTCTCGGATGGTCGGGACATCAGTGAAGGCTCCATGAGCCTGACCGTCAAGGAGGGGGACAATGAGCCCCCACTTCCCAACACTGATTTTGTGAGGGTGCAGGCGGGCTTGGTCGCCACGGTCAGCCCGCTGGACAACGATTCTGACCCGGACGGGGACCCGCTGCGGCTCACTGAGATTGAGCACGCCCCAGCGGGCATCATTGCGTCGATGGATGAAACGACCGGCGAGGTGACGATTGAAGGTCGAGAAGAGGGAACCTTCTACCTTGGCTACAGGGTCACGGATGGCCCCAACGTCGCCACGAGTGTCATCCGGGTTGATGTTCTTGAGGCCACCGACCTTCTTCCCCCAAGCGCCGAATCTGATCTCGGCGTTCTTCCGGACGGTGGCGTCGTCGTCGTCGATCTTCTCTCCAACGATACCGATCCGATGGGCGGGGTGTTAACCGTCCAAAGTGTTGACGTGTCAATGGATTCGCCCCTCGTCGCGGCCCTGATTGACCACCAGATTGTCCGTATTTCTGCTCCGGAGGGCTTGACGGATCCCGAGGCGTTCTCCTACTCGGTTTCCAACGGATTTGAGTCGACGACGGCGACCGTCACCGTCCTACCAACTCAGCCAGCGATGGAGAATCTGTCACCGGAACTCACCGATGACACTCTCGTGGTGCGGACCGGTGATGTGGGAAATGCGTCTGTCTTGGCCAATGATCGCCATCCAACCGGGTTGAAGATGACGGTGCGTGACGAGCTCCGCCAGGATATGCCGGAGGACGTTGCCAGTGCTTTCATCTCGAACAATGTTATTCGTGTGCGCGGTGGAAGCCGTGGCGGATCGGGCAGTATCGAATATACGGTGCACGACTCGATGGGGAACACGTCCTCGGCGGTCCTGCGTGTGACAGTTGTGGAATCGGATCCCGAGCGCAATGATGCTCCGCGTCCCAAGCAGCTCACGGCCCGTACCACCGCCGGAAAGCCCATCGATATCCGAATCCCCCGGGAAGGTGTTGATCCCGACGGCGACTCCGTCTACGTCATAGGGCCGGGATCCTTGCCCACACTCGGAAGTGTGGAGATCGATGGCACGGTGGCTACCTACACGCCGTCAGCATCCGCCCGCGGAACGGACACCTTCTCCTACGTCGTTGAGGACAGGCTGGGGAAACAGGCGATGGGGCAGATCCGGGTAGGCATTGTCCCTCCCAGTGAGATGAACCAAAACCCGGTGGCCTTCCCGGACCACGTCAGAGCACGCCCGGGGGCGAAAGTCTCGGTTGCGGTGTGCGCGAACGATAGTGATCCGGATGGCGACAAGATCCATCTCAACGATAAACGAATCGTTCCGGCAGAAGGAATCAAAGCCTCGGCAAACTCCTGCCGGGTTGAGTTGCAAGCTCCCTCGGAGGAAGGGAGCTATGACATTGTGTACGGTATTGAGGATCGTGCCGGTGGCTCCGCAGAAGGTCTCCTCACGGTAGTTGTCAGCGAGGATGCGCCGCTTCTGGCACCTATTGCGCGCAACGACGACGTCCCGCTGGCAGATGTTCGCGCCGCTACCGGGGACACCGTGAATGTTCAGGTGCTGCGCAATGATGAAGATCCTGACGGTGACATTGCGGGCCTTATCGTGACATCGCCCGATCCCGAGGTGTCCCCCGCCCTCGATGGCACTGTGGATGTGAAACTGGCTCCAGAGAACCAGATTCTTCTCTATACGGTGAGGGATGCCGATGGGCTTGAGGCGTCAGCCGTCATTCGGGTGCCGGGCACTGATGCCCAGCGCCCCATGCTCAACAATGCCACCCTTCCCATCAAGGTGAAGGCGGGTGAACCGACGGACATCCTCATCAACGACCACCTTGTGGCGCGCGAGGGGCGAACCGTCAGTATCGTTGCTGGAGCGAAGGTCTCGGTTGGGGCTGGTGATGTTGGTGATGGAGTGGTGAAGGATGCAACCACCTTCACCTACACCGCTCCGAAGGATTTCTCAGGGATGACGGCGGTTTCCCTCGAAGTGACCGACGGCGAGGATTCCACCGATCGGCTGACTGGCGCGGTGATTCTCCCCATCCTCGTGGAGGCCGCGGGCAACCATCCTCCCGAGTTCATCTCCACCACCATTGAAGCTGTGGTGGGCGAGAGCACGAGTGTGGATCTGCGCCCGATGGTGAAAGATCCGGACGAGGGCGATGCCAAGAAGGCGAGGCTCTCCCTCAAAGGAACGTCCCTGGAGGGAATCGGCGTCTCCCTACGCGGCTCGATTCTTGAGGTCTCGGCGGTAAAAGATTCGTTGCGAGGAAACGCTGGCAGTATCAAGATCACGATCGATGACGGGAAAGGCGGAGTGATTGATGCGGGTATTCCGGTCATCGTTGTGTCCTCCTCGCGTCCGCTGATTCAGACCTCGGAAGCCCAGGTGACGCTCGATGCGGGTGAAACCAGATCAATTGATGTCACCGCCTACTCCAAGAATCCCTTCCCCGATGAGGGAGGGATGAGCATCGTGGAGCAGCCGATAGTGAGCGCTGGAGGTAGCGCAACCGCAATGGGTACGGTTATTGATGTGAAAGCCAACGAGAAATTCAGCGGTAAGTTCACCGTGACGTATCGTTTGGCCGACGCTACGGGAGATAGCAGCCGTGAAGTTGACGGAAGTATTGTGGTGACCGTCCGCGGTAAGCCCTCTGCCCCCAAGAATGTCACAGCGACCTCCAACGAGCCGGGAAAGGTCCGTGTCTCCTGGATCCCGGGGACGAGGAACGGCGCGCCGATCACCAACTTTACGGTGCACGACCACACCCAAGGGGACTCCGTCGACTGCGGTAAGGTGACCTCCTGCCTCCTTGAGGGCAGAACAAGCGGGGTTGAACATATATTTTCGGTGACGGCCACCAACGAGGTGGGGGAGTCGCAGGAATCGACAACGGCGACGACGATGATCAAAGCCGAGCCCGAGACTCCCCAAGCACCCAATTTTGTGTGGGTGACGTGGCGCGGCTGGAACCCAGCCGATCTCACCCATCAGTTTTTCAGCAAGGAGCAGCATGTCCATCGAGAAAAAGAACTCCCACTGGTTCGCCACCGTTTTCGAGCGCCTGACTCGCAATATTGGCAAAGCTATATTGGGTAAGGAAGATGTTATTCATCTTGCGCTGACCTGCATGTTCAGCGAGGGGCATCTGCTGCTGGAAGATGCTCCCGGTATGGGGAAAACGGCGCTTGCTCGCGCCATAGCTGCCACCGTGTCCGGAACGAACTCTCGTATCCAGTTCACCCCGGATCTTCTTCCTTCCGATATTACGGGTACTAATGTGTACAACCAGCGCACCGGGTCCTGGGATTTCCATCGGGGCCCCATTTTTGCCTCCATCGTGCTGGCGGATGAGATCAACCGCGCCTCGCCGAAGACGCAGTCCGCGCTTCTGGAGGTCATGGAAGAATCTCACGTGACCATTGATGGGGAACGCTACGATACTGGGCGTCCTTTCATGGTGATTGCCACCCAGAATCCGATCGATCAGGCGGGAACCTACCGGCTCCCCGAGGCCCAGCTTGATCGTTTCCTCATGAAGACGGCGCTCGGTTACCCTTCCGGTGACGCCGGCGTGGAGATCCTCCTTGGTTCAGCGACCCCTGATCGTTCCCGCATGCTGGATTCCATTATCTCCACCGCGGAAGTTGCCGAGCTGGCCAGCATCGCGGGGCGAAACCATGTTGACCGATCCCTTGCCCGCTATATTCAGGATCTGTGTGAGGCTACCCGGGAGGATGTCAACGTGCGTATCGGTGTCTCCACCCGTGGCGCGATCGCCATGACCCGAGCCGCCCGCGTGTGGGCCATGGCCCAGGAGCGTGACTACGTGGTTCCCGACGATATCAAAGCGCTGGCGGCACACGTGTGGTCCCATCGCCTCGTCCTTGATCCCGACGCCGAATTTGACGGAGTATCGCGGGAAGAAATCATCGAGACTGTCGTGCGGCGGATTCCGGCTCCAGCGGTCCGGGGGTAGCGTGTTGTGAATCTTTCCTTGAAGTCTGCCTTGAAGGCGATCACGCCCTGGGGATGGGGCGTGGGATCCGTGGGCGCTTCCTCTCTGGGGCTTGGGCTGGTGAACTCGTGGACGGAGCTGGTGACCATTGGGGTCACCTGCCTGACCGTCTTTCTCCTGGCGCTCTCCTGGTCTTTCGGGAGGGTGGGACACCAGGTGAGATTGGGAATGTGCACCCGGCGAGTAACGGTGGGGGATCGCGCGGTGGGGGAACTCGTTGTTGCCAATCCGACGAACCGTACCCTGCCGGGCACCGCGATCGAACTTTCCGTGGGCTCGAGCATTGCATCATTTGCCGTTGGCCGAGTTGCGGCGGGTGAGGAGCATCTTGAGCCTTTCGCCATCACAACCTCACGGCGAGGTATTGTGACGGTTGGTCCGGTGCGGGCTGTGCGGGGAGATCCTCTTGGTTTGGTGACCTGCCGGCAGGCGTGGTCCGATTCCACCCTGCTCTACATACATCCGCGGACGGTGCGAATCTCCGCCTCGCTGCTCGGTTTTCTTCGCGACGTCGAGGGCGGCGCTACCTCGGATTTCTCCTCGTCCGACGTCTCGTTCCACGCACTGCGTGACTACGTTGCCGGTGACGACCGGCGATCCATTCATTGGCGCACCACAGCCCACGTCGGCAAGCTCATGGTGCGTCAGTTTGAGGAGATCCGCCGCGCTCACCTTCTCATCATCCTTGATCTGGATGCGGCAGCATGGGCGAGCGCTGACGAGTTCGAGGAGGGGGTCTCAGTCGTTGCTTCGCTCACCGTTGCGAGTATCCGCGAGTCAAGAGACGTGTCGATTATGACCCAGGAAGGCCCCCTCAACGTCTCTAGCAGCACGCGCGCCCTCGATTCTCTCGCCGGGGTGGAGCTGGTGCCTCACGGCGAGCGGCTGCTTGACCTTGCCGGCAGGGCGTCGCTAGAGGTGCCACAGGCGTCGGTGGTGGCGGTAGTGACAGGCTCGCGGACCTCAGTTGCGCAGGTGAGTGGAGGCCTTGCCCGGCTGCCCCTGGATACCACCTCGTTTGGTGTGCGAGTGAATAACGACGGCGTGCTCGAGCATCGCGTTGTTGGGGGCTTCACCGTACTTTCCGTGCCGACACTCAACGATTTTGCTCGCGGAATGCGCAGGATTTTCGGATGAGCGATACCTCGACGCATCACTCCCCAACGTGGGTGGAACAAGCCGAACGTGAACAGTTACGGGAGGAATCCTCGCGCAGGCGGAGCGAGATCCGACGGCGGGGCAGGCTGCTTGTTCGCGAACTCCGGAACCCGCTGAGTGTGGGTGGGCTGCTTATCGTGGCCGCGTTGAGCCACGGCGGGGTTTTTGGTGATGCCTCGGGGTACCTGGCCTCGGTCGGAGGCGTTCTTGTGGGTAGCTGTGCTGCCGGCCTTGCCGCCCACCAGCGGCTGGGATATTTCTACACCGTGATGGCGATTCTCGCGGCCTACCTGGTGACCGGTGGCCCGCTGGCGATTCCTGAGACGACGACGGCGTTCGTTGTTCCGTCGCTGCAGACGCTCCAGATGCTCGTTCTGGGGATCGTGACCTCATGGAAGGACCTGCTGACGCTCCAGCCACCCGCCGGAGATTTTGTTGGTCCGGCCATCATGCCGTTCTTCTCCGCTGTGATGTGCTCTGCCGTGGCGATGACGATCATCCTGCGGACCACATCCCCCTTATGGGCGCTCATTCCCGTTGCTCTTCTTCTTTTCTTTGGCATTCTGTGGGGCTCGCAAACAGCACCCCTGGCCTTTCTCATCGGCATCGCCCTGGGTGCTGGAGGCCTGATATGGAGTGCCTGGGTCATCCGGTGGAAGCAGCGTGGAGAGACGTACGAAACGATTGAATTTGCGCGGGTGGTACGCACCTCTCGACGCCGTGCCGTGTCCGGAGGGATTGTGCTCGTTGCCGTGGGCGTCGCGGCAGCGCTTGTCACCGTGCCGCTCCTGACCGCTGACGGTCATCGCACCGTCCTGCGTGACGTCATAGAACCACCTCTTGACCTGCGGTATTACCACTCTCCGATCTCCCAGTTTCGCTGGCTCACCACCACCGCGGAGGACACTGAGCTCTTCACCGTCAAAGGCCTGTCCACGGGTGGGCGCATCCGGTTGGCGGCACTGGATCAGTACGACGGCACGGTCTTCAAGATCTCCGAGGACGACGATGACGCGGATTTCCGCCGCGTGGGCGCCAGCTTCACGGATGATCCGCTCGAGCCTGCCACCACAACAACCTCACTGCACGTGAGTATCAGCGACTACGCGGACTACTGGGTCCCCGGCAGTGGACAGATGCGTTCGTTCATCTACGGGGGTATGGACAAGCAGGACTTGGCTGACTCCTTGTACTTCTCGGAGAACCTGGGAACCGTGCTGTCCACTCGTCGCCTGCACTCGGGGGACGAATACGTCGTCGTCGCCGTTGCAGAGCGCTCCTGGACGGATGCGGAGCTGGAAGGCAAGGCGATTCTCGACGTTGCGCTGCCTGAAAACTCTCACGTTCCGGAGGTGATTGGTGAACGCGCCGCCGAAATAGTCGACGGGATGTCACCGGGTATTGGCCAAGTGCGTGCCATCCAGCAACGGCTCTCCGAGGACGGGTTCTACTCGGACGGGACCGATGGGCTGTCCCTCCCGGGGCACCGTGCGGACCGCCTGGAACGGTTCCTCAAACCGAGCGGGATGATCGGCAATGACGAGCAGTACGCCGCGGTGATGGCCCTCATGCTGCGCTCCCAAGGGATCCCCGCCCGCGTGGTGATGGGCTTCTACCCGGAGAAGGAGCCCCTGGGGGCAGTGACGATAACCGGGGGAGACACCCACGTGTGGGTGGAAGTGCCGTTCGAAGATGCCGGTTGGGTGGTCTTCGACCCGACGCCGCCGGAAGATCAGACCCCACGGACCGACTATCCCGAGCCGAAACCCAACCCTCGCCCGCAGGTGCTGCAACCGCCTGATCCCCCGGAAGATCCCGCGGAGGTTCCTCCCGATGCTGCGGCCGCGGAGAAGGACGAGGAAGGGCCGGGGCTGTCAGGCACCGCCATTCTCATCCTGCAGATCGGCGGCCTGCTGGGAATCGTACTGTTGCCGTTCCTCCTCATCGTGGTGACCAAAGCGCATCGTTCTCGGCGCCGTCGTAGGCGCGGAAGCCAGGACGTGCGCATTGCAGGTGCCTGGGATGAGGTCGTCGACTCAGCGATCGATTTGGGAGTGACTGTGCCCGCCCTCGCCACCCGATTCGAACAGGCATGGATCATTGACGCTGCGACCCAGGGCGGGCCTCAGGAAGGATGCCCGGGGCCAGCCCCTCGCTTCCATCGCCGCAACGAGGAGATGCCCGCGATCCTCGCTCTCGCCACGAGGCTCGACCAGGATGTGTTCGGAGAGGATGAACTCACCGAAGAATCGTGTGAGCGAGCATGGGCCCAGTGCCGTGTGGTTATGAGGTCGTTGCGGCGCCGGATGCGGTGGCGCCACCGCATCCGGGCCCGCATCTCGCTTCGCTCCCTGCACGCACGAGGAGGCTCCGGTCAACGCAGGCGCTCGCGGTCTCCGAGGGCTGAGGAAGCCGAAGCCGGTAGCACTGACGCTCGCCACGTCAACCACTCGGAAGGAGAATCCCATGAGTAAAAAGCTAGTGCGTCAGAAGCGAGTGATATGGTCGCGAACTCTGGGAGCGATTCCCGAGGGGAGGATGCGAGTTGTGGGAAAACAGCGGACGTTTATGGTTCCGCAGCACCTTGACGGGGTGTACGTGGCGAGTAACGCGCGCAGGATCGTCGCCTACCTGATTGAGATAGGGATTAGCGGCGGGATTCTGCTCCTCACCATGCTCGTTTTTACCAGATCCTTTCTCGGAGCGATGATGTGGATGACGGATGGTGAACTCTCCGAGTCGATGAACGAGCTGCTTGTGCCCTCCCTGTGCTGGGTATCCGTGGCCGTGCTCAATCTGGTTCTTCTGGCGGTGCGCGGGCAGTCCATCGGGCGGTGGCTCGCCCGAACCCGTGTGGTGAGGTATGCCGACGGTAGGCAGGCAGGTGTGAGAGCACTCGCGAAAGCACTGCTCAGCGGGGTGATCGTTGGGCTCCCGTTGAGTGCTGGAGTGCTGATCGACGTGTGTCTCACCCTCTACGTGCTTGACTCCCGCCCCATGTTTCCGACGACCACCTTCGCCGGTGGCCTCATCGGCCTCGCCGTATTTGCCTGGGTTGCGCTGAAGACCCAGGACATGACGAACCGCCACTGGATCGATCAGATCTGCGGCGTCATTACCATTGATGTGCGTGAGGGAAGTGATTCTGCCAAACGCGAAGCCCCGGGCGAGATGACGGAAGCGGTAGACGGGCGCCCAGGAGCTGCGGAGGACGAAACTCCCCTCAATGGCACCGAGCTCAGCGCAAGTCCTGATACCCAGTCTGGTGAGTCACAGCCTGCCGATGAAATGGAAACAAGAACTGCGGGAGAGAATCCGATAACGCTGATGCTCGACGACGGAACGTCACACGTTCTCGAACGCCCCGTCGTCGTCGGACGAGATCCCTCCTGTGATGACGCGCATCAGGGGGCGGTAAAACTACCGGTCGCCGATACCTCCCTGTCAGTCTCCAAAACCCATATGGCGCTGTCACTCAAAGCCGGTGCCGTGCTGGTTGAAGACCTTCATTCGACCAATGGAACCTACGTCAGGACGGCCGACGGCGGCATCTTCAGCGTTGTTCCCGGCCGCTGTCTCATCGTCGGTTCCGGCTCGACGATCCATTTCGGTGACCGCATACTTCAGGTGGAAGAGTAGATCGATGTTCCATACCCAATCCCCGCCGTCGCAAGCTATCTGTGCAGGTCAGGACGCTGACAGTATCCGGGTGACAATCCGTTTCGGAACCCGAACCGATATCGGACGACGACGTCGTAACGAGGACAGTTTCGGGGCCAAATTTCCTCTGTTCCTCGTCGCCGATGGTATGGGCGGGAATCGACAAGGCCACCTTGCCTCCTCTCTCGCGGTGGAAGAGATGATGATGATTGCCGACGGCGTGCGTTTCGTTGCGGCCCAGGAGATCAAAGAAGCCCTGGCCAGGGCGGCACAGCGCGTTCACCGATTGGGTGCCGGCTATTCGGCGCCGGGCTCCACCCTGACAGGCCTGGCCATCTCCACCCATCGTGGACGCCCTGTGGCCAGAGTCTTTAACATTGGAGATTCGCGCACCTACACCTTGGCCGGAGGGAAGTTTCAACTGTTGACACGTGACCACTCCCGGGCCCAGGAACTCATCGATACGGGGCGAGTAAGCGGCGTGGAAGCCCGTGCACTCCCGCAACAAAACGTCATCACGCGGGCTCTTGGTGCCGGAAGCGGCAAACATGTGGTGGTCGATCATTACCTTGTATCCCTGGCGGCGGGGGATCGTTTTATCCTCTGTTCTGACGGACTCAGCGGCGAAGTGACGGACTCCCTCATCGAGATTGTGTCGCGGGTTGTCAGGGATCCCCAGCAACTTGCCGACGAATTGGTAACGATGGCACTGACCGCAGGCGGTAAGGACAACATCACCGTTGTGGTGGTGGACATTGTCGAGGCCCAGTTCTCGCCCGTGGACACGGAGCAGGCCAAACGAGGCGTTCAAGAAGACCGGGGAGAACATCAATGAAGGGATACATGTGGGTGCACGGCCACCATCCGGCCGCGATGGCACCACGCGGGGTGGTAGTGATGGCCCCGGGAAACCTCTCCCTGACAAGGCAATGCTGGAAGGTGTTGCATGACGGTGGGGACCTGGTTGTCATCATGGAAAAACTGGCGGAACACGTGGGCGCTGATTTGACGGCGCTACCGGATTTCGTTGCCGTCATCGTGACCGACAATGAGCTCCATGTGGCCATTCGAGGCGACTACGAGCTCATTGTCAAGGATGCGCAGGAGACACAGAGCATCACCGGCGGCACAGTGACCTGGTGGACCGAGCGGCGCTTTGTTGATGTGCAGTGGTGGCGCATCATGGCAGCGTTCCCCGAGGAAGGACTCGACGCCGAAGTGTGGAGCGCGGTGGATGCTTGTGTACCTGCGGCGATTGTGGAAAGCACAAATGACCGGGTGGAACGCGAACCGGAGTGTGGGAGACGGTCGGCGGGCAATAGGCCGGGAGGCCAGATCGAGACGCTGGGGGATTCGGTCCCCGCGGCTTCAGCACAGAGATATTCAGGTGGTGTTGGAGCAGGTGGTTTTGAAGTAGGTGGCGCGAACGCAGAATTACAGCATGACCAACTGGCGGTGGTCCCGAGTCCGGAAGAGTATCTTGCCGTGGACGAGATGGAAATAGGGCACGAACGTACGCTCGGTGAAACCAACTATTTCGCGGACATCAGCGACGACGACGCGGCGGAGTACGAATCTTTCTCGTCTGACGCACCGAGTCCGCTCGGCGATCTGCCCGGTGATCATGATGGACACACGATCTACTCCACCAGGATGGGCGAGCTGCAGGTCAAAGCTCGTGAACTAGCGGCAAGTTCCGAGGATGTGGGGGAGTCTGGTACGGCCCCCACGGTCCTCGCATTGCTGTGTATCAATGGCCATCCCAACCCGACCCACGCGCAGAGCTGTCGAGAGTGCTCAGACACGATGAGTGAGACATCCATTTTGATCCCACAACCGCAACTGGGAACCTTGGTGCTTTCCAATGGCACACGCGAAGAACTCTATAAGGACATTATTATTGGGAGAGAGCCCAAAATAAACAAAATGATGGCCGGTAGGCAACGCACTGTGACAGTTCCCAGCCCGAAGAAGGAAATCTCGCGCAACCACTGTGAGATCCGGGTGACCGGATGGGATGTTCGACTGCGCGATCTTGGATCAAACAACGGAACCCTTCTTATCCGCGCTGGGCAGAACCCGGTTCTTGTCAGCGAGACAGCTCCCGTCATGATGCAGCCTGGCGACATCATTGACCTTGGTGACGGACTCACTATCTGGCTGGAGGGATGATGGGACGGGAAGCACAACTGCCCCCGGAGATTCCGAACGCGACCTACCTGGGGTATCTGGGCAAGGGAGGGTTCTCGGATGTGTTCTTGTATCGCCAGCACATGCCGGAACGGGATGTGGCGGTCAAAGTTCTGCTCCGAGAAGCGGGGACGGAACGGAGCGGAGCCTTCGAGGCAGAAGCCAACCTGATGGCGAAGATGTCCGCACACCCCAACATCCTGTCAGTGTTCAATGCCGGGGTGACGGAGGATGGGCGCCCCTATATCGTCATGGAGTATTGCCCGCCTCCCCACGGAGGAGATCTTGCGACAGAAGGAAGGCTCTCCGTGGGACGAGTTCTAGAAATGAGCATCCTGCTGGCCGGTGCTGTCGAAACTCTTCATCGATCAGGCATCCTGCACCGAGACCTCAAGCCCAAGAACATTCTCATGACCCAATTCGGGCACCCAGTCCTCACCGACTTCGGCATCGCCTCCTCCACCGAACCCGGAGAGGAGAGGGTAGTGTCGGGATTTTCGTTGCCATGGACCCCACCGGAACAGGCACAGGGTGAAACAAACATCGGATCGACCGCCGATGTCTACTCTCTTGCCGCTACCATCTACACGTTCCTTGCCGGGCACTCGCCCGTGGAGATCCCCGGTGGAGATAACCGTGAGGTGGCGATGCTCAACCGGGTGTTCAACGCTCCAGTACCACGAACCGGCCGCCAGGATGTGCCCATGGAACTGGAACGTATCCTCGCGATCGCCATGGCCAAGGACCCCCGCCAGCGCTATCAGACGGTTGAAGATTTCGCTTACGCGTTGCAGCAAGTTCAGGCATCGTTACACCAGAGCGTTACCAGATTCGATGTGATGGAGACACCCGTCTACCATCGCCACGAAGACGACGACGATGCCACAAACCTCCGCCCCATACAGATCATTGATCCCGGGCGCATCGATCTGAAAGACGAGGTGGTGAGTTCACAGGAGGGGACAGGCGCCGGAGAAAACTCGACAAATCCCTCATCCGCCCCCTATACACCAACGGACTTATCGTCAGATAGTCAAGAAAATGAAACCCCCGGGCAAGCAGAAAAACCTGCGACTACCCAGCAAAGTCTCGGACGCAAGATGTCAGTGGGGTTGGGCCTCGTCGTCGCCATCATCCTCTTTGGCGTATGGACAGCCCTCCAGGGAACGGGACGCAGCTTCTCACAACCCAACGACGACGTACCAAGCAGCCCAGCGGACCTGCCCGTCGCCGTCGAACTCGACATCGTAACAGGGCTCTCCGGACACGTGGAAGGGGACAAAGTGCGCTTCTCGTGGGAATACGAGACCGACGAAGCAGTCTTCCTCTACACCCTCGTGGACCCGTTGGAGACCCACCCAGTCCACGAGACGCGGAAAAAGAGCGTCTTGGTAGAACAACAGCCAAGCCGAACTTGCCTTGAAGTCATGGTGAAAGACTCCAACGGCAAAACCTCCTCACCAGTAACCGAATGCGTGAATACCCCATGAAAACTCCAATTGTGTCCTACTGCGGAGAGGACTACATCCTTGACCCGAAGAAACCCTTCGTTGTGGGTCGAGATGCCGATCTGTCCATCGACGATAACCCCTATCTCCACCGGCAATTCCTGACAATAAGCGCGCGGGACGGAATGTGGTGGATCGAGAACGTCGGAAACCGGATCGCCGCCACTATCGCAGAAGAATCCCGCGTGATGCAGGCCTGGCTCGGACCGGGAGCGCGACTCCCCCTGGTCTTCGAGAAGATGACAGTGGTGTTCACCGCCGGTCCCACCACGTACGAGTTTGACATCACGCTTCCCAGCGCCGAGTTCACCAATGTCGGGGTGCGCCATCGTAGCGCAGGTCAAACAACTGTGGGAGACGTGTCCTTCACCCAATCGCAGTACCTCATGATCCTAGCCCTCGCCGAACCATGGTTGCGCCGAGCCGGAAACGGATCGGTGGACATCCCCTCGTCCAGCCAAGCGGCCCAACGGCTCGGATGGCCACTCACCACCTTCAACCGGAAGCTCGACAATGTGGCGGACAAACTCGACCGGATGGGAGTCAAAGGGCTACGTGGAGGCCCCGGGTCGCGGGCAATGAAACGGCGATCCCGACTCGTGGAATACGCCGTCACCTCTCAGATTGTGCGCAGCGAGGACCTCTACCTGCTGGACGAGGAGAGCGCGCGCAACGCTGCGCCGCAGGGGGAATAGGGGGTGGGGCACCCCATCTCATACCAGAACCAGCCAGCCGATAAACCCAATCAACTACCGTCGAGAGGGCCTGTCAACAAGGTAACGGGTGTGGAGTGTGGGTTTTTGTGGCGGGGTGGTGATTCTGCGGGGTCGTGGTGAGTAGTGAGGTGGTGCGGGGTGTGATGGCACGGCGGTGACGTGGGATACTGCCGGTCCCCGGTGCCACCGCCTCTCACACCGGTGCCTATCGCCGTTCCCCGAGGCGCATCCAGGCCTCGCCTCGGCTTCGCAGCAGCATGGTGCCGCCGCGCACCGCCATGAAGAGGACCGCGTAGGCCGCCCATAGTGCCAGCAGCCCGGCTTCCCCACGCCCCCACTGCATCACGGCCAGCGCCGCGGGCGCGAATATGGCGAGCGCGGTGAGCATGTAGGTGGCTAGTTTGCGGGTGTCGCCGGCGCCGATGAGGACGCCGTCGAGCATGTAGGCCACCGAGGCAATCGGCAGCGCCGCGGCCGCGATCCACAGTGAATGCGTGGCGAGGGCGCGCACGGCGGGGTCCTGCGTCATGAACGTGGGGATGAGCCAGCTGAGCGCGGCCAGGCCCACGCCGAGGAACGCCCCGTACACTGCGCCGCGATTGAGGCAACGCGCGAGTACCGCGCGCACGCGCTCGCGGCTGCCGGAACCAAGCCCCTGACCCACGAGGATCTGCGCCGCCGTCGCCAAAGCATCGAGGCCGTAGGCGGCGAAATTCCAGACGGTCATCGTAATCTGATTCGACGCCAGCGCCTGCGTCCCCAGCCCCGTCGCGGCGGCGATCTGGAGCAGAATGGCGCCGCGTAACGAGAGTGTGCGGACGATGAGCGGGCCGGCGTCGCGCAGGGAACGCAACACCCCGGCGCCCGACGGCGTCAGCGCCGCACCCTCGCGCCGCGCACTCCGGAGCACCACCGAGCCGAGCCAGAGCCCCATGAAGGTCTGGGCGAGCGCGGTGCCGGCGCCAGCTCCAAAAATCCCCAGCCCCGCCGGGTAGATGAGCAGGTAATTCAGCGGGATATTGAGGAGCGCGCCCGCGGTGGCTGCGTAGAGAGGCGTTCGCGTGTCACCCATGCCGCGTAGCGTGCCGGTCGCGGCCAAGACCAGCAACATTCCCGGCAGTCCGAACGACGACGACCTCAGGTACAGCACCGACTGCTCCAGCACGTCCGCTTCGGGACCGAAAATCCCGAGGAAAGGCCGCGCAATGACGATGAGGAGAATGGCGAGGAGCGCGCCCAATCCGAGCGCGAGCCACATGCCGTCGATTCCTTGACTGAAGGCCTCTTTTCTCTTGCCGGCGCCGAACAGGCGCGCGGTGGCTGCTGTGGTCGCGTAGGCGAGGAATATGCACATGCCCACGAGTGTGGTGAGAACCGTGGAGGCGAGCGCGAGGCCCGCGAGCGGAACGGTGCCGAGGTGACCGACCATCGCTGAGTCGACGGCGATGAGCAGCGGCTCTGCGAGGAGGGAACCAAGAGAGGGTAGGGCGAGGCGGCGGATGTCGCGGTCGATGGTGCGCCGGGAGACGATGCTGCCGTGGTCCGTTGAGGGGGTGACGTGCTTGGGCTGGCTGGTCTGGTAGTTGGGGCGGTTCGTTGGGTGGTTCTCGGGGTTCTCGCTCACCTGACAAGCCTAGTTGATCGATCTCGTGACCTTCGAAATGGGGGGCCGTGAAAATCTATCTCCGTAATCCCGCTACCCGTGTGTCATGGGTACACGAGGTGCCGGATTTCGGAGATCTTTTTCATGACTTTGTGTAGATGCCCCATGTTCCTTGTGCCGACTAGTTTGTGTTCCTTAGCGGCAGCTTAGAGATCCGTTTCCGTGCAAGAGATGTCATTTGTCATGAAAAACGCATGCTGTAATACGGGCGGATTCAATTAAATTCTGCGGGGTGAGGGGAGCCTGGCTGGGGACGTGAGATGGGATGACGGCGTGTCGATGGGGCAATATCTCAAGTTCA
Source organism: Ancrocorticia sp. (assembly GCA_047602305.1). GTDB lineage: Bacteria > Actinomycetota > Actinomycetes > Actinomycetales > Actinomycetaceae > Ancrocorticia. The sequence goes on along the minus strand of JASGHO010000001.1, from coordinate 2,309,693 downwards.
ACCTGAGGTAGGAGAAAATTAATAGGGGCAATTTATCCACTTCATACACAGGTAAGTTTTCCCCACTTGGGGATAAGTCTGGGGACGGAATAACGCCACTATCCCGAGCCTTATCCCCAGATGTGCACAACTTTGTGGTGGGAGGTGGATAAATGGGGGTGTTTCTCCACAGAATTCACACTTTTTATCCACAGTGTCGTCGGCGTGTATACACAGAACAACTGTTCGGTGGACTTGCAATGCTGTTGAGTATTGGTATCCTGTCCGCTTTCTTGCGGGCCGGGACGTTGGCAAATTGAGCCTTCGAAGCGATGTCCACGTTGGAACAAAAGTGCGTGTGAAAGAGTTGAACTGAATGACCGCGGGGCGTACTTATCCTTGGTATAACAACGCGAGTTGAGGTGGCAGTGGTAACGTTGATTCGGCTCGTGCTCGTTGCCGTGGGTGCCGTGACCGGCACCGTTGAAAGTACTTATCGCTGAAGGTACGTGCCGGACGAGACGGTATGCATCGAATGAGTCTGTGCCGATCTGAGTTTGTTGTGAGGGGAGTGGGGCCATGTCCACGGTGAGTGAAGGTGCTCTGGGAGGGTCGTCGTTCGAGCGCACCCCGCCGCAGAACATTGACGCTGAAATGTCCGTCCTTGGAGGCATGCTGCTCTCGAAGGACGCCATCGCGGACGTCATCGAGATCCTGCAATCCACCGACTTCTACCGTCCCGCGCATACCACCATCTACAACGTGGTTCTGGAGCTATTCGGCAAGGGTGAGCCAGCGGACGCGGTGACTGTGGGCGCCGAACTCAAGAAGATCGGCGAGCTGGACCGTATCGGCGGCCTGCCCTACCTCCATACTCTCGTCTCCACTGTGCCGACGGCGGCCAATGCAGGCTACTACGCCCACATCGTGCGCGAGCAGTCCCAACTACGTTCCCTCGTGGAGGTGGGCACGCGAATCGTCCAGCTCGGATACACGACGGACGGCGCCGACGTCGCCGGACTCATCAACGTAGCCCAGTCCGAGGTCTACGCGATTACCGAACAGCGCCAGCGCAACGAATACGCGACGCTGGAAGAGATCGTCCCCGGGCTCTACGACGAGCTGGAGGCCAACGAGAATCGCGACGGCGGCCTGCAGGGCGTCTCCACCGGGTTCACCGAGCTGGACGCGAAGCTTAACGGCCTGCGCCCCGGCCAGATGATCATCGTGGCCGCCCGCCCGGGTGCCGGAAAATCGACGCTGGCAATGGATTTCTGCCGTGCGGCCTCCATTAAGCATCGTCAGCCGTCGGCCTATTTCTCGCTGGAAATGAGCCGGACCGAGCTGTCCATGCGCTTACTTGCCGCCGAATCGCGGGTGTTCCTCGACCGTATGATCAAGGGCGAGATGGATCCGGACGACTGGCAGCGTATCGCCTCCACGCTCGATCGCATCTCCGATGCGCCATTCATCGTGGACGACTCGCCGAATCTCACGTTGAGTGAGATCCGTGCGAAGAGCCGCCGCATGAAGCAGCAGCACGACATCCAGCTCATCGTCATCGACTACCTGCAGCTGCTCACCTCGGGAAGTAAGTCGATCGAGTCGCGCCAGCAAGAGGTTTCTGATTTCTCGCGTTCCATCAAGCTGCTGGCCAAGGAGCTTGAGGTGCCGATTATTGCTGTTGCCCAGCTCAATCGAGACCCGGAGAAGCGCAACGACAAGAAGCCGATGGTGTCGGACCTTCGTGAATCGGGCTCGCTGGAGCAGGACGCCGACGTGGTGTTGCTGATTCACCGCGACGAAATGTACAACCAGGACTCGGAGAAGGCCGGAATGGCCGAGGTCATTATTGGTAAGCAGCGTTCCGGCCCGACGGGCGTGGTGGAGCTGGCCTTCCAGGGCCACTTCGCGCGCTTCGCGGAGATCGCGCAGTAGGAGTGCGGTAGTTACTGTGCTGTTGGGGGGTGACCCCAGGGTCATCCCTGTTGTCGCTTCTTTTACTCTCAAAGGATTGAGGAAAACGGAAAGAATTGAGCCGCGTGAACGCATCGCTGGGCTCAATCCTTTCCGAAAAACTCAATCCTTTGGACAAGTAGCCGCCGGGGCGCTGGCGGCAATGCTGATGACGGCGCCCTTCTTCTCGGGAGCGGGGAGCGGCGGAACATAGGCGCCCTGCCACACGGTGTCGAACGGGGTGTGGCCGGAAACGCGGGCGCGGATACCGTCGGTCACAACGTCCTTGGCGATGCGGACGGCGTCGTGAATGTCGGTGCCCTTGGCGAGCTCGGCGGTAATTGCGGCGGCGAGGGTGCAGCCGGCACCCGAGACGCGATGCTCACCAATCTTCGGGGACGAGAATGCGGTGGCGTTCTTGCCGTCCCACAGCACGTCCACGGCTTCCTGACCAGGGAAATCAATGCCGCCCTTGACCACGACGTAACGCGGTCCCAGCTTGGAGATGCGCTCGGCAGCTTCGGCAAGATCCTGCACGGTCTCCAGCTTGTCCATGCCCGCCAGCGTGCACGCCTCAAAGTAGTTGGGGGTGGCGACAGTGGCCAGCGGCAGGATCTTCTCGCGCAGTGCATTGTCCGTGTCGAGCGCGGCGCCCGGCTCCTGACCCTTGCAGATAAGAACGGGATCGAGCACTACGTTCTTCCAGCTCTGGCTCTTCAGGCCCTCGGCGACGGCGTCGATCGTATCCGGGTGGCCCAGCATGCCGATCTTCACCGTATCCAGATCCTGCGAGCTCATAGCCGCTTCCATCTGGTCGCGGATGACCTGCGGATCCACGGGAACGAAACGGTGGCCCCAGTTATTCTTCGGATCGAAGGAGACGATGCAGGTAAGAGCGCCCATACCGTACACCCCCAGGTGCTGGAACGTCTTGAGATCCACCTGGAAGCCCGCGCCTCCGGTGGCCTCGGATCCGGCGATGGTGTACGCGAAATTGACCATTGTGTCCTCCTGATGTGGCAGCGATACTCGTTGCCACCTTTATGACGTCTGGGGTTGCCTTATATGATGCTAGGTCCGACGGCGGCGCGCTGCCTACCTTGCCCATTATGTCGCGGACCACGGTTTCTGTCAGGTGTGAACACGGATGGCGGCGAGAGCGTTCTGTCTGGCGATATAACCACATAGAACACTCTGACCGCCACTGATGAAAACGCCACTAATACCTAGACGATTGATTCCTTGGGGTGTCTCGAGAAGTTGATGCATATTTCCGTCTGGGACTGTATCAAGAGTCGGATTCCGTCAGAGAACCGGGGCCTGTCGGATTTCTTACACGCCATCTACCAGCAGGGATACAACTTACGAACTTCCCAAGAGACGATGAGGGGGCTGTATCAGTCGGTCAAAAGATCTTCTGATATAGCCCCTAGCGATTTTTGCATCGACTAGTGCGCGAACCTCAATTTCAATACTCTCCGCAACACCTGAAACCCACATCCCACAGCACACCGAGCAAGGAATCAATCATCTAGTCGAGGAAACGGTACGCAGCCGTCAGCAAGCACCCGCGTCACATCTGGGGATGTTCCATGATTTCGGGGTCGGTCCGCTGGCGCTGACCAGCCTCCAGGGCATCAATACGCGCGAGATCTTCGGCGGTGAGCACCACATCGCCCGCAGCAAGGTTCTCCGCGAGGCGCTCGCGGTGCACCGATTTGGGGAGCACCACGCGGCCCTGAGCCAGATGCCAGGCCAAAATAGCTTGCGCCGGAGTGCATCCGCGCTCCGCCACGACCTCCTTAACAACCGGGTTCTCCAGATCCACCCCACGGCCGATCGGCGAATACGCCTGCACGACCATTCCCGCATCGCGGCTGGCAGCCTCGCAGTCACGCTGTTGCATGCTCGGATGACACTCAATCTGGTTGACCATCGGCTGAACCCGTGCCGCCGCCGTCACCTCCGCGATAAGCCTCGGAGTGAAGTTGGAGATGCCAATAGCCTTTGCTCGCCCGGACGCGTAGATCTCCTCGAAAGCCTTCCACGTCTCCAAATACAAGCCCCACTTCGGGACTGGCCAGTGAATGAGATAGAGATCCACATAGTCCAGGCCAAGCCGCTGGAGTGAAGCGTCGAAGGCAGCGAGCGCCTTGCTGTAGCCCTGATTCCCATTCTGAAGCTTGGTGGTCACGAAGAGCTCCTCGCGCGCCACCCCACAGGAACGAATCCCCGCGCCGAACCCTTCCTCATTTTGATAAGCGGCGGCGCCATCGAAGTGACGATATCCCAGCTCTGCCCCCATCTCGATAGTTTGCTGTGCCGTCTCAGCCGGAACTTCCCACAGACCAAGGCCAATACGTGGCATCTCAATGCCATTGGAGAGAATCGTTGCAGTACCCATGACGTCCATTGTGCCCGCCGCAACCCAGAAGCACACCGAACACTCGTAGTCTCGGTCTGCGTCGGCGGGCCGGGGTCAGGCGACTTCCTCATCCTCCGTCGTGAGTACAAGTACTCACACGTCGGATTTCGTCGTCGGGCATCTTCGATGGCAGCCGACTTCCTCATCCTCCGTGACGCCAGCAAGCTGTCGTACGTCGGATTTCGTCGTCGTCAAAATCTTCGCGCCCCACCTACCGCCGCGAACGGAGGTGTGACCGATCCGTCACCCCTGGATCGGGCCTGTGAATCCAGCGCGAGTAGCCTTGAACCATGGACTCGAAGACGTATCGGATCGACGGACACACCATGCGTGAGCATTGGATTACTGTGCCGTTGGATTATTTCGGTGCGCTGACGCTGCTGCCGCCCGGCGTGGATGCGCGGATGGTACCGAGCCGGATTAACGTCTTTGCGCGCGAGTACATCCGCGACGGGCGCGAGGCTGCGCCGCGTCTGGTGTTTTTTCAGGGTGGGCCGGGGTCGGCGGCGCCGCGGATGGCGCCGATCGGGTCGTGGCTGGACACCGCGCTCGACCATTACCGCGTAGTCCTCATCGACGAACGCGGCACCGGGAACTCGCATCCGCTGGAAAAGACGGCCGTGACCTGCGTCGGAACCCCCGAGGTGCAGGCCGCCTACCTCGCCTGCTTCCGTCAGGATTCGATCGTCCGCGACGCCGAAACCCTCCGCCAAGAACTCCAGGGCGACAAGCCGTGGGCGGCGCTCGGCCAAAGCTTCGGCGGCTTCACCGTCACCTGTTACCTCTCGCAAGCCCCCGCCGGCCTCTCCGAAGCCTTCATCACCGCGGGCCTGCCGTCCGCGAAACGGCACGCCGACGACGTCTACCGCCTCACCTACCGCTCCATGATCGCCCGCAACTGCGAATTTTTCGCACGATATAACGACGACGAAGCGACGGCCTGGTACGTGGCCACTCACCTTGCCGACGTCGAAGAATTTCTGCCCACCGGGGAGCGGCTCACGCCGGCGCGCTTCCGGCAGCTGGGCATCGTGCTCGGATACTCGTACGGCCCCGAGCAGCTCCACTTTCTGCTGGAGGACCCGGTGTGGCAGCACGGCGGGCAGCGTAAGCTGCGCCCGCAGTTCCTCTCGCGGGTGAGCAAACTACTTTCCTTCGCGGACAACCCGCTGTACGGGGTGCTGCACGAGTCGATTTACGGGCAGTCCACCACCGGGGCGACGGCGTGGAGCGCCCAGCGGGTGCGCAGCGAGTTCCCGGAGTTTGTGCTGCCGGAGCCGCAGGCCGGGGGTTCTGCGGAAAATGATCTGCGTAAGGAGGGCCTGGGATTCCACTTCACGGGAGAACACGTCTACCCGTGGCAGATCAAGCAGGACCCAGACCTGGCGCCGATGGCTGCGGCTGCCGAGGCGCTGGCATTCTCCCGGCGCTGGCCCGAGCTCTACTCCTCACGGGTGTTGGCTGAGAACACGGTACCGACGGCCGCCTGGATCTATCTCGACGACGTCTTCGTTCCCTACCAGCTCTCCAAGGAAACCGCGGACACGATTCGCGGACTCAAGCCACTCATCACCAACGACTACCACCACGACGGACTGCGCACAGGCGGGCCGCAGATGATCGAGCGGCTTATTGCGGCCGTCCGGGGTTAAGCAGGGTCGATGTGGGGCTGAACGCCAAGTGGAGGGGACAGGCGAATCGCCTGTCCCCTCCACGTTGATCTGGGTGAATGAGTAGGTGGTGCTTGGCTGGGGCGGGTGAATCTCGAGGCCAGCTTGGTCGGGTTGAATAGCCGCGCCTTACCGAAATAGCCGAGGAAACATACCTCCGTAAGACCCTCGGTTATTTCCGTTTCCGTCGGTTATTTCAAATGAGCATCCCGTACTGCTCCTCGAAGCGGGCGCGATGCTCGGCGTAGTAGGCTGCGTTCTCGGCAACCGGCTCGAAGCGCCGCCCGATCGTGGGATCGGCGCGCTCCACGTCGGGAGCCAGAGCGTCCAAGGCCAACAGTGCGGTGCCGTGCAGGGTGGCGCGCTTGATGACCACCGGGAGTACCGGGAGCTGTAGGCAGTCGGCGAGCATGGCGAGCCAGCCGGGATGATCCTGCATCACACGCCCGGACATCCGGATCTCGCTTGGCGCCCCGCCAACTGACTTGAGCTGGTCAAATACTCTGGCGTAGGACTGGCTGACGCCCTCCATGAGGGAGCGGGCCAGGGCGTCGCCCTGGGTGGAGAAGGTCACCCCGGTGAAGGAAGCCTGGGCGCGGGAGGCCCATCCGGTGGAGCGCTCGCCCGTCAGATAGGGCAGTGCCACCGGGGTATGCGGATCGGGATCGCGAGTGAAGACCTCATCGAGAGTGTCCCCCTCGGGCAGACGCAACGTCTCCTCGATCCAGGTGATCGCGCGGCCGACGTCGTTCAACGCGCCGCCCAAAATCGCCCGGTCGCGTGAAATACGGTAGGCCCATAGACCACTCGGAATCTTCTCGGGGATGCCGTCCACGATCACGCGCATCGCGCCGGAGGTGGCGGCGCTCGCGGCCATCGCGCGCGAATCGGGTGCGCCCGCGCCGATGTTGGAGACGAGGCCGTCAGAGACCACCGGGAACCAGGACGCTCCGGCGAGCTCGGGCCAGCGGGCGGCGGCCTTGCCGAGGTGGTCGGAGAGCGGCTGGTCAGGGTCGCGGATATCGCCCATCTGCTCCACGCGCACTCCGCAGTGATCGAGCAGCTCTCGATCCCACTCGCCGGTGTGACGGTTGAGGAGGCCCGTCCAGGCGGCACCTGCGGTGCCGATCGCGGTGTGGCCCAGCATCTTCAGGTAGGCGTACTCGCCGAGCGCCATCCAGCGATCCACCGCCGCGAACAGCTCCGGCTGGCTCTCGCGCAGCCACAGGAAACGCGGCGCCAGATACGAACTGTGGAAGCGGGTACCGGTGCGCTGCTGAACCTCGGCCTCGTCAAAAGTCTCGCGCAGCGCCTCCACCTGGGAGGCGCAACGGCTGTCCGCGTAGGTGTAGCACGGGGTGATGGCCTGCCCGTCGCCGTCCACTCCCACGAGATTCGCGGAGAAGGTATCAATGGCCACGCCCGCGATGGCACGCCCCTGCGCCGCCTTTGTCACGAAGTCGATGATCTGGGCGAGCTCCACGGCAATGGCGTCCGCATCCACCGTCGAGGTGCCGTCACCAGCGGTGGTAAAGGTGTGGGCAAGGCGCAACTTGGATCCGGCAATCGGCAGCCCGCGGGCGTCGTACAGTGAGCCGCGTGACGCCGTCGACCCGACGTCAAGCGCAAGTACAAACGGCGGGACGGCTTCGGAAAGGGAAGTTTTGAAAACGTCGGGCATTGCGATTCCTGTTCTGCTGGGTTCAACGTTGAACGCGACAGGGCACGAGCTTCGGTGTGGGCGTGTGGCCCGAGCGTGGCCCAGTAAAACGCGACAGCCCCACTTTATCGAGTTTTCCCGGGGCGTGGGCAGGTTACGGCCGATGCTGGGTGCCGATGCTGGGCGTGAGGCCCTGCCGAGACGCCAAAATGTATCTCCGAAATCCCGCTACCCGTGTGTCATGGGTACACGAGGTGCGGGATTCCGGAGATGGATTTAAGTAGCCAGTCTGGCTGGGACGCTGGTTGCCTGCTTGTCTGGTCGCCGGTGCTGCTTATGCCGGCAGCCCTGCTTCAGGCCAGCCCTACTTCCGGTCCAGGTCAATGTCCTTGAGCAGCCAGTCGCGGGCCTCGGCATCGTCTTCGGCGCGCAGGCGTGGCACCGACCCTTTCTCGGGATAGAACCCGGCCTTGCCGTCGTAGAAGGCGCGGATCTTGTCCATGTCCGCCACGACGTCGCCGGTCAGCGTAATGTTCCCGGCCCAGCCGTACGTCATGTTGTTGCGGTCGATGAAGCCGAGCTGCACTGGCAACCCGGTCTCCAGCGCGATCCGGTAGAAGCCGGACTTCCAGTACTGGCGCGGCGAGCGAGTGCCCTTGGGGGCGATGACGAGGGTGAAGGTGTCCTGCGTCTGCGCCGCGTGCACGAGCGAGCCGACCATCCCGGTGTTCTCGCGCCGATTGGTGGAGATGCCGCCCACCGCGCGCACGATGTGCCCCACCACCGGGATACGGGTGAGGTTGTCCTTCACCAGGAACTTCACCGGCCGCCCCACCTTCCAGAACGCCATCACCATCAGCCAGCCGTCCCAGTTCGAGGTGTGCGGGCCGCCGATAGCCACAACCCGGGGCGGGATGTCCTCGTGGACGAAGGTCCACTTGGAGAATTTCATGTAGATCGAGGCGATCGCCTGGGTGATTTTCATGGTGGCCTTTCGTGTGGGACGAGATTCGGGTTGGTATGGAGGAAGAAGGACGACGACGAAGCGCAGCTTGCGTGGTTCTGGCCCCAAGTTGAAGTGGGGTAATGCTTTACAGCAGGAAGGCGAATGCCGGGGAGTTCGGCTCCAGCTTCTCGATGGCCAAGGGCGAGTTGTCCATGCGCTCCAGGAGCGCCGGGAGATCGCCAGCTTCGTGGATTTCGAGTCCCACCAGGGCGGGGCCGGTTTCGCGGTTGTTCTTCTTGGTGTATTCGAAGAGGATGATGTCGTCGTCTTCACCGAGGACGTCGTCGAGGAAATGGCGCAGCGCGCCGGGTTCCTGCGGGAAGGTGACGAGGAAGTAGTGGCGTAGGCCCTCGTAGACCAGGGAGCGCTCGACGATGTCGTCATAGCGCGAGACGTCATTATTGCCGCCGGAGACGATACAGGCGATGGGGCCGTCCGGCAGATCGGGGAGGAAGCGGGCCACCGCGGCGCTCGCAAGAGCGCCGGCGGGCTCGGCGATGATGCCTTCGACCTGGTAGAGATCAAGCATTTCGGAGCAGATGGCTCCCTCGGGGATCACAATGATCTCGTCCACCAAGTCACGTGCGATCTCGTAGGTGATGTTGCCGACCCGCGCCACCGCGGTGCCGTCCGCAAAGCCGTCAATCTTGGGGAGGGTGACGGGCTCGCCCGCGTCCAGCGCTGCCTTCATCGAGGGTGCACCCTCCGGCTCCACGCCGATGATGCGCACCTCCGGGTGGAATTCGCGCAGCCAGATGGCGGTGCCGGCCAGCAGCCCACCGCCGCCCACGGGAACCACGACGGTCTGTGGCTTCTCGCTCGCCTGGTCGAAGATTTCCTTGACCACGGTGCCCTGACCTGCGATCGTGCGCGGGTCATCGAAGGGATGCACATAGGTGGCGCCGGATTCGGCGGCAAACTTCTGGGCCGCCACCGAAGCTTCATCAAACGTTGCCCCGCCGATGATCTGCTCGATCCACGGCCCGCCGATGTCGCGGATGCGGGCGCGCTTCTGACGTGGCGTCGTCGACGGAAGGAAAACCTTGCCGTGAATCTTCAGCTGGCGGCACGCGAACGCAACTCCCTGCGCGTGATTTCCGGCGGACGCGCACACCACGCCGGCTTGGCGTTCGGCCGGGCTGAGACTGGAAATCATGTTGTACGCCCCGCGCACCTTGTACGAACGGCCCACCTGCACATCCTCGCGCTTGAGCAGCACGGGTTGGTGCCGCTTGCCCGAGAGACGTAACGACAGGTCAAGTGGGGTGTGACGTACCGTGGTTCCGAGGGTCTGAGCCGCGACGACCACGTCGACGCCGCTGGGAGTTGCGCTTGTCATGCCCCAAGTATTCCGCGCCGGGCGCCTCGGGCTCCACATTTGTCCGCCAAATGCGATGCGTCTACCATTGCGGGCGCGGTGCCTAACCACCGATATGGGCGCCGATCTGGGGTTCTGGCGTGCCGCCTGGGGGCGGACGGGCGGGAGTTTCGTATTCTTGGTGTATGAATGAGCACCTTGACGCGGAGGACTTGCACTTCGAGTTCGAGCGGAAGTTCCTGGTGAAGGAGCTTCCGGACGAGGTGGCGCGCCATGGCTCCCATCAGGTGATTGCTCAGGCTTATCTTTTCGCGCACGACGGATACGCGGTCCGCGTCCGGCTCACCTTCCCGGGGTGTATCGTCGATTTCCCGCCCTTTGATGATTCGATTGATTTCTTGGGGGCTTACGAGCATCGGATTCTTGCGCGGTTGCTGCGCGAGAATCTGGAGCGGGTTTCCGCTTCCATCGCGGTGAAGTCGCCGCCGGTGGGTGGTGAGCGTTACGAGATGGAGTCCGAGGTTGATGTCACCGTGGCGGACCAGATTTTGCGCCGCAGCGCCAACATCATTCTGAAGAATCGCCATTCCCTCTGGTATGACGAGGACGGCTGGGAGTTTGACGTCTTCGCCGGGCAGAACGAGGGCCTCATCGTTGCCGAGTGTGAGCGCCTTGCCCCGGTGGTGGATCTCAAGATTCCCGAGTTCTGTGTCACCGAGGTGACGGAGGATCTGCGCTTCACCAACGACTACCTCTCCAAAGAACCCTGGCGGCAGTGGCGCGGCATGTACGAGCTGGAGTTGCGCGCTCGCGGCCCGCATTTCCTGGATTTGCGTGGGCCGGAAACCAGTTCTGTTGACGACGGCGGAGTGAACGCACCATAGCTCTGCGGGGTTCAGTTGCATCTGCCATGACTATTCCCTTGACAGGTGCCGTGGTGGGCAGCCTGACAGCAGCGTGAGCTACAACAAAGCTACGATGAAATGCCTTAAGGCTAAAGTCTCGCTATAAGCTCATTTGTGAGCTAAGTTGTTAACATTTGTTAATAGATAAGTTAATGTAGTGGTGGAGAAGGCTGCCACGAGGTTGGACGGCCTGCTTGCTGTCTACAGCTGTGGAAACGTGGCGTAGAACTATGGGAATGCCATGGCCGTTCGGTCTTGGAACACGATTTGATATGACGGGGTAGGTGTGATGGGCGGCCAAGAAATTTCCGAGTCACATGGCGGCGACGCTTGTGCAAGAGGGTTATGCCGTGCTTGTTCGGCTGCCAGGAATCTCTTGGGAGATGTAGCGACACCCGAAGCCCTTGAAACACCCATTTCCCGGGTCGTTTCTGCGGAGGATTGGGTCAAGATCAAGAACCGCATATCCCGTGCTCAGGGCCAGGTAGCCGGAATTATTCGAATGTTCGAGGCGGACGTTCCTATCCCTGAGATCGCGGTTCAGATGCGCGCGTCCTTCTATGCTGTTCGTCGGACTGCGGTGCGCCTCCTCATTCTTGGTGTCGAGGAGCAGGCGGTAAGCCCCGAGGGCGATATGGCGGATGTCTTCGCTGGCAGTTTCCCGCTCATGCGGGGGATGTTCTCGGGCAATCTCATCGACTTGGAAAAAGGGCGAGAAAACCTGAAAACCGCACAGCATGCCCTGAGCGGTGCGCAAGTCGTGCTTGAAGAGGATGATTCGTTCCTGAAGCTGCTCGCCATCCTGTCCGTGGCTGCTGGCTTCATTCGCGAGGTTTCAGTTTCTCTCTTCCTTGAGAAGCTGATGGAAGCTCGGCGTGCGGGTGACGTGGCCGAGTGCGAAGTCTACGAGAAGCTCATCATGACCTACTGATGGCATTGCCGCCGGGTAAGTCTCCACATCATTCGTGGACCGCAGCACGCGTCCAACTCTTCGCCATTGCCGCCGGGTAAGTCTCTTCACCGGACGTCGTGGCGATTCCCGTAGGCATCGTCACGTGACCCAACATTGCTTGGTCCTCTTGCTTAAACGTTGCTTGGGCGCGGGGCGCCGGAAGTGCTGCGAAAGCGACCATTTTTGACGGCATCGACTTTGGGTATTGGCAGCGGGGCGACGCTCGTTCTAGAATGATTCCAGCTTTGGTGGCGGACATTCGACTCACACTCTCACCCGCACACCAACGAAATGGATAAGCTTGCGTCCCTTCGGGAGTGCGCACGGGCAAGATGTTTCGTCCCCAACTGAGGTGAGCGGATGGGACTTACGGAACCCTTGCCTTTCTGCTGGGTGGTGCGAGAATGCTGCTGTCGTCTCGCACCACCCAGTTTTTTGCCGAGTAGACTCTTTATCCTTGAGAGATTGCGCCGCTAGGCAGATTCCGTGACATCTACGGCGAGCCAAGACCTATTGATGTGATCTCTTCTCATTTACTAGTGGCTCGGATCCTTGGGCCCAACCCAAGTCTCCGATCAGCTATTCCCTAGGAGAATGCATGAGCGAACAGCTCCCTCTGTCATCGATTCACCCGCTGGCTCCCGAGTTTCTTTCGGTCTCAGCCCTGTTCTCGGCGCCTATTGACGTCGAGGCCGCGGTCGGCCGCCTGCCCGAGCTGTGGAACGTGCAGGTTCATCCCCGGTGGGAAGAGTTCGAGGCGGGGGCGTTCGGCGAAGGTAGTCCCGCGGGCCGGATTCTGCGATTCTCGGTGGACGACGTCGTCGTTATGCTGACACCTGTGGCGCAACCCCTCACGGTTGACGAGGGCAAGCTACCCGAGCACGCGTTCCATGTGGCGGCAACGTTCTATGCTCCGCTTGCCGCGGCGGAGAAATCCGGGGGCCCGGTGGAGAATCTGGAGGCGAAGTTGCGCCGCCGGATGGTCCAGGCGCATGTGGTGATGACGCAGGTGATGGACGCGCTGATGCGCGAGCAGGCCGCGATCGGCGTGTACCGCGGGGAGTTGGGGGCGGTGCAGCCGCCGCAGATGATTATCGAACTTGCCGACACCCTGACGCAGGGCCAGGCGCCATTGCCGCTGTGGGTTGCCATTCGCGTGTACACCCCGGATTTGAGCCACGGGCGCACGCTCGGCCTGCCGCTGTTTGGGCATCTTGACCTGGATGTCATGGACTCTTCGCGCACCGGCGAGAATGTGTTCAACATGCTCGCCAATATCTCCGACTACATCGTCAGCTCGGATTCCTTCCTGCTGCCCGGCCAGACGATTGGCTACCGCGACGGCGAGGAGCTGGCGATTACGCAGGAAGTCAGCCCCGCCGACCAAAGCCCGGTGCTGCGAATCCTGTACTGAAGTGTGTTGTGGATTCTGTGGCGGCGAGAGCGAGATGAACGCCATTATTGGCACTCATCTCGCTCTCGCCGCCATTCATTTCGTTGTGACCCTTGGCCACAGAAATCGAACCTACTGGGGTTTATTTTTCGTGCTCAGAGTCAATCAACTCGTGAGCAATCTCCCCGGCTAGTCCACGTGGTGACAGGGTAGAATCCTCCGTGGACCGTCGAGTGATCGGCGCTCTCTGCTCGTCGCACTCAATACTGCTTGGCGATGGGACGGGTCCGCGTGGTGGCAGCGCCGGACGAACTGAGAACATTTCTGTACTTAGGAAGCCGTATGTCTACTACTTCGCGCGCTCAAGAATCCGCCGCCACCGAAGCCGGGGCCGCACCAACTGCCACCTCACCGATTGCCACCGCATCGACTGATTCATCGTCGACGACGGCGTCCGCCACCGGTACCCATGGCGTCACCTCGGCTGCTGCGGCAGCCGGATCCTCCACCGAATTGGGTGCAGCACCTGGACTAGCTGCAGCGCCCGGATCAGCTGTAATCCCCGGAATGAGGCGCGGCCTCTACGACGTCGTCGCCGTCATGTTCGTCTCGTTCCTCCTCATCTCGAACATCGCAGCAACCAAGCTCATTGGCTTGGATCTTGGCCCGTTCCACCTGATCTTCGACGGCGGGGCCATCCTCTTCCCGCTCACCTACATCTTCGGTGATGTGCTTTCCGAGGTGTATGGCTTCAAGTCGGCCCGCCGGGTCATCGTGCTGGGCTTCATTGTGCAGCTCATCGCCTCGTTTGCCTTCTGGCTCGCGGTTTCGGCGCCTCCTGCCGCGGACTACACCGATCAGGACGCCTTCGCCGCAGTGTTGGGTGTGGTCCCACGTTTTGTGGCTGCGTCCATGGGTGGCTACCTCGTGGGTCAGCTTCTCAACGCTTACGTGCTCGTCAAGATCAAGCAGAAGTGGGGCGAGAAGCAGCTGTGGGCGCGCCTCATTGGCTCCACTATTGTGGGTGAAGCGGCGGACACCGCGGTGTTCTGCGCGATCGCATGGGGTGGCCTGGTGGTCGCCGGCGAGATGCCCTTGGCCACGATCATCAACCTCGGTGTGGTCGGCTTCCTCTACAAGGTGGGTGTGGAGGTCCTCTTCCTGCCCGCCACCTACGCGGTGGTTGGCGCCGTCAAGCGCCGCGAGCCGGAGTATTTGCCGGTGGCTTGAGCCAGAGCACCTGCCAGATAAGAGATCCCGCCAATAGGTTCGTTTCTGAAGCTGCACATATCCCGTGACAAGTTTTGTGCTTGGAAACTAACGCATAGAGCGTTAGAATCCAAGAATGAAATCTCGTAATGCTCTGCGAGTGCTGGGGGAGGTGACTGAGTCACAATGGGGAATGGTTACCTCCGCGCAAGCGCGTGCACGTGGTGTGAGCCATATGAATCTCACGCGACTAAGTGAATCCGGCGATCTTGTACGTCTGTCCCATGGCATATATCGAGATGCTGGAGCGCCGATCGACGAGCACGAGGAACTGAAAGCGGCATGGCTGGCTGCGGAGCCTGCGAAACTTGCTTATGAGCGTCTCGCCGAGAGGCCTATCAATGTAGTGGTGTCCGGTGAATCGGCAGCGAAACTTCTTGGAATCGGTGATCTCCGTGCAATGGCCAGTGAGTTCACTACTCCCGCACGCAAGCAGACTCAACGACCAGATGTCCGGTACCGCACTCGGGTGCTACCCGAGCGGGATATTACCGTGCGGGAAGGTCTGCCTGTTACAACGCGTGAACGCACGATTTCTGATCTCGTGGAGGATCGGCAAGATCTGAGTATCGTTGGCGCTGTGCTGCGCGACGCTGCAAGGCAGTCTCGGCTCGATGTCGACAGACTATCGGAACTCCTTGGTCCTCTTGCGGGGCGTAATGGTTGCCGCGATGGAGATGAGCTGCTGGAGAAACTGATGGTGGTTGCAGGAATCGATGAAGAGAGTGTTGTGAGGCAGATAGCTTCTTTACCATCTCTGGGGGAGCTCATTGTCGTGCTAAAGCAGCTTCAGAAGACTCTATCCCCACTATCGGGCGCAGACAGGGTGCTTGCTATGCCAGAAATCCTTGATATTGCTAAGCGGATCGGAGGACCCATGGGGTCCATGCAGGACATTCGTGGCCAGTTGGCGGAACAGTTGGCTGCCTTTGATCTGGTGTCCCTGGCCGAAGCGGCATCTGCACGGAAGGATGTTGCGGATACGTCACGAGAGGCACAGGAGTGACTGAACGATATGCTAGCCCCGCCGCTGTTGAGGCGGCAATCAAAGAAGCGGCTCGTAGAGCTTTCGCGTCCGACCACTCCCTTACAGTTCAGGAGCGGATCCGGCAGGAGTACTTCCACCGTTTTCTGAGCCGGGTGTTTTCAGAGGAAACGGACTCGAACTGGATGCTCAAAGGCGGTGCAGGAATGTTGGCGCGTGTCGCTTCGGCTCGCACAACAACCGACATTGATCTGTTCCGGCGAACTCACTCTCCGGAAACTGCGTTGGCCGATCTTCGACGCCTAGCTGCGATTGATCTCGGCGACTTCTTTCGCTTTGAATACGTTGGATATACCAGTGTTATCGAAGGGAACCAGGAGACATACTCTGAGGGCTATCAGGTTAAATTTGACGTCTACATCGGGGTCAAGAAGAAAGATAGCTTCCATGTTGATCTCGTGATCAATGTCGTCGTGACTGATGACGTTGAAGTGATGTCACCCGCTAATGCGCTCTTTCTTCCGAAGCTGCCAAGTCATCCCTACCGACTTTATCCGGTTGTTGACCAGATTGCTGACAAAGTATGTGCGACTCTCACTCTCTACAACGGAAGCCCGTCAAGCCGTGAGAAGGATCTTGTGGACCTTGTTGTTTTGGCGGTCATCCAGGACGTGGAGGCACGAAAGCTCTCAGAAGCTCTGGCTATTGAATCGCGAGTCCGAGGGCTAGCACGTCCCTCAGTCTTTATAATTCCCGAGAGATGGGGTGTGCGGTATAAGAAGTTGGCGGCCAAGATTCCTGCCTGCGAGGGCTATCGGAGTGTTGATGAAGCCAAGAATCTGATGCAGTTGTTCATCGATCCTGTGTTGGATGGTCGCGCGAATGATCGAAAGTGGAATCACACGCTTCTTAGCTGGGAATAAAGAAGATTGTGTACTGCTTCCTCTGACTCGTCGTTGACTACACCGACCAGGATGCCTACGCGGTAGTTGGCCTGATCTCTCAATCCTCAGTCCAGTGGTAGGCAAAGCGGTGTGCCGTTGAGTGGATTGGGCACTACCGCGCACTCCAAGCCGAACACCTCCCGAATGACATCGGGGATGATCACCTCCGAGGGCGGCCCCTCGGCGGCAACGCCGCCGCCCGCTACAGCAATGATGTGGTGGGCATAGCGTGCCGCCTGGTTGAGGTCATGAAGCACCATGACGATCGTTCGGCCGTGCTCCGCGTTGAGGCGCTGCACGAGGCGCAGTACGTCGGTTTGGTGAGCGATATCGAGGTAGGTGGTGGGCTCGTCCAGGAGCAGGATCTCCGTCTCCTGCGCCAGCGCCATCGCGATCCAGGCGCGCTGGCGCTGCCCGCCCGAAAGCTCATCCAGGGGAGCATCCGCAAGATCGGACATACCGGCCCCTGCGAGTGCGCGGGAGATGGCGTCGTCGTCGCCCTTACCGGGGCGTCCCGCGAAACCGCGGTGCGGGTGGCGGCCGAAGCGGCACAACTCGCGCACGGTTAGCCCTTCCGGTGCGATCGGCGACTGCGGCAGGGCGGCGAGTTTGAGCGCGAAGGCGCGGCGGCTGATGCTCTCGACTTCGCGGCCGTCGAGCAGTACCGCGCCGCCGTGTGCCCCCAGGACGCGCGCGATCGTCTTGAGCAGGGTTGATTTGCCGCAGCCGTTCGCGCCGATGAGCGCGGTGATGCGCCCGGCGGGGATCTCGACGGTGACGTCGTGCAGGATGGGATCGCCCTGGTAGCCGACGCTCAGGGCGCGCGTGCCGAGCTGGGCGGGAGTGCCGGAGGTAGGAGTGCCGGAGGCAGGAGTGCCGGTGGCGGGGGTACCAAGGGGTGCGTGGGCATCAACGGACATGGGAGCCTCTCCAAAGTAGGTAGAGAAGATACGGGACGCCGATCAGGGAGATGACGATTCCCGCCGGAATCTCGCTCGGGGGTGCGAAGACGCGGCCGGCGAGGTCGGCCATCGTGAGCAGGAGTGCGCCAACGAGCGCCGCGGCTGGGAGCAGGAATCGCGGCCGGTGGCCGACGAGCGACGCCGCGATGTGCGGTGCCAGCAGGCCGAGAAACCCGATGGTTCCGGCGACGGCGACGGCTGCGGCGGCAAGCAGTGAGGACACGACGACGAGCAGCAGGCGGACGCTGCGGGGGTTGAGGCCGAGGGTGGTGACGGAGTCGTCGGCGAGGCGGGTGAGGTCGAGGAGGCCGGCGACGGCGATGACAACGGGTAACAGTGCCACGAGCGCGATGGCGAGCGCCCGCGCCTGGTCGAGCGTACTGCCATACAGCGAGCCGGCTAGCCAGATCATCGCCCGGTTGATGTCGCCCGGGCGCGTGACCACGATGAACATCATGGCCGCGTGGAACACTGCGCCCACGGCGATGCCGGTGAGCGCAACGATTGCGGGTGAGCGCTGAGCGCCCACCATCGCGAACAGGATACCGACGGCGGCCAGCGCGCCCAGTACCACTGCGGCCGGAGTCATCCAGGGTGTCGTGACCGGAACCACCATGATGACAAGAACCGCGCCGAGCCCGGCCCCCTTGGTCACGCCGATGACGTCCGGGGAGGCGAGGGGGTTGCGCAGCGCCCGCTGCAGAATCATCCCGGCCATGGCGAGCGCCCCGCCCGCGAGTAACCCACAGAGTACCCGGGGCAGGCGATAGGAGCGGATGACGAATGAGGCCTCGGCATCCGGGGAGGCCAGCGCCTTGAGCACCTCGGCGGGAGGCACGGCCACCGCTCCCCATCCCAGCGACAGAATCGCGACACCCGCGGTGAGGAGCAGGAGTGCCAGGAGGGTGGCAACCCGGCGGATGGGCGAGGCGGGTTTGTGGGTTCTGAGGGTTTTGTGGTGTGGCGTGGGCGTTGTGGTAGTAGGTGCTGTGGCGGGCGGAGGTCCGGGCGCGGGCGCGTCACCCGGCATGGAAGTGGGCGTGGGCGCGTCACCTGGTGGTGCCGGCGCGGGCGTCGCGCCGCCCGTGGAATCTGGTGTCATGCTCGCTCCTTGATGGATCGCCGCGCCAGGACGAGGAAGGCTGGAGCTCCGACGAGGGCGGTGAGGATGCCCACCGGCGTTTCCGAGGGCCACAGGATGACGCGCGAGGCGGAGTCGGCGATGAGAAGCAGAGAGGCACCCGCGAGCCCGCACAGAGGGAGCTCCCACGTGGGATTCTTACCGATGAGGGCACGAACCAGGTGGGGGATCACGAGCCCGATGAAGCCGATCGGCCCGGCCACGGCAACGGCGGAGCCGGCAAGGACGACGACGAGTGCGGTGACGCCCGCAGTGGTGCGGGCGTAGCTTTGCCCGAGGGAGAGTACCACCTCGCGGCCCAGGCCAAGGGCCTGAATCTGGCGGGTGTAGATCAGCGTGATGCCGATGCCGACGAGGATTCCGGGAGCTGCGGCACGCACGTCCATCCACTGCGAGCCCGCGAGTGAGCCGTTGAGCCAGAAGACGACGTCGACGGCGGCGTCGTTCAGCACGGTGATCGCCTGCACCATTGCGGTGGTGAGAAGGTGCAGGGCCAGGCCTGCCAGGGCCAGAACAACGGTGCCCCGTGCAACCCCCATGCTCAGCAAGGCAATGAACGCGGCGCCGAGGGCGGCTCCGATGAAGGCGGGAAGAACCCCGGCATCCCAAGGCACCTCGAGAACGATGGCGAGCACCATCGCCAGGGCCGCACAGCCGTTGATCCCGAGTGTTTGCGGTGAGGCCAAGGGGTTGCGGGTGAGCAGCTGCATGAGGTTACCGGCGATGCCGAGGGCGGCGCCGATGAGCGCCGCGAGGGCCACCCGCGGAAGCCTCACGTATAGCGCCAATGCTCCGGCCGGGCTCTCCAGATCGCCGCTGGTCAGTGCGGTGAGGATGTGCTGTGGGGTGATCGTGCCAGCGCCGATGAGGAGGCTGGCTGCTGCCGAGGCCACGAGAAGCAGTGCGAGCGCCGTGAGTGCGCGCCGCACCCGGCGGCCCGAAGTAATCGGGGCCGCCGGGTGGGAGTGCTTGTGAGGTGTTGTCACCGTGTTTCGTTGAGGGTATCCACGATCTGCTGGCCGATGGTCTCGGCAGTCTTGAGACCGCGGAAGCGGGTGAAGAGGTTACGATCAGCCTCGTGGACTTGGTCGGTGGAGACGGCCTTCATGCCAGTCCATACCGGGTTGTCCTTCCAGGTGTCCGTGATCGGAGTGTCCACGTCACTGGCGATGAACAGGACATCCGGGTTCACTTCGGCGATCCGCTCCAGGCTTGCGTCCTCGTATGCCTCATCGGACTTCACGGCAACCTTGGCGCCCACAGCTTCCATGACGCTGCCCACGAAGGACGAGCTGGTGTGGATGCGAAGAAGATCTGCACGTGCGGTGGCCAGCTGGACCGTGCGCGCCTCGTCAGCAGGCAGCTTGGAAGCGATCTCTTCCATAGCCTTTTCGTGTGCGGCGACGGCGGCGACCCCGTCATCCTTCTTGCCCAGGGCATCCGCGATGATCACGGTGTTGTCCTTCATGTCCTGGTAGGAGCCCTCGCGGCTGTTGAGGACGATGGTTGGGGCGATCTCGGACAGTGCGGCGTAGACCTCGGAATGACGATCGGTGTCGGCGATGATCAGATCGGGCTTGAGGCTCGCAATCACTTCCTGGTTGGGTTCAGCGCGCGTTCCAACGGAGGTGTACTCGAGGTCGCTTCCGGCGAGCTGGGCGATACGGCTGGCGTCCTCGTCGTCGGCAATTCCGACGGGGTCAGTTCCCAGAAGCAGCAGCGAGTCAACGAAAGAAAACTCCAGGGCGACGACGTTCTTGGGTTCACCGGAAATTTCGGTGGTTCCGGAATCGTGGGTGATGCTGCGGGTGGTGGTTTCTGCGGCATCTGTTTCAGCGGCGGCCGATGCTGCAGGCGTGGTGGGCGTTTCCGTGGCCGGAGTTTCTGCGGAACCGCAGGCGGTCAGCACGAGCGCGGCCACAGCCAACGCGGGGGCGAAGTAGGTCTTGAGCTTCACTGAGTCCTCTTTCTGAAGGGGATAGTGGTGACGACACCGATATCGTCATAAAAGTAAGGTAGACCTTACGACTTGGTGGTGAGGTGCGCAATGCTCCGTGTAAAAATCTCTCCCGCTGAGACACCTACTGAGACACCCGCTGAGACGCTGACTGTTTTACCCGGCGCTGGCGAGTTCTGGAAGTCCGTGAAAAATGCGCAGCTCCCACTTGGTGTGGGGGTGTGTATTTCTTGTTGCGCGAGTGGTCAAAAGTGGAATCACGCGCTTCTGGGTCGGAGCTACCTCGCTATCAGACCGGGATGCCCACCCAGAGTGGAATCACGCGCTTCTGGGTCGGAAATAACGACGATCGTGTACTGATTCCCCTCCCGGTTTTCGGGTGGGATCCGAAGTGGCCATCTTACGCACCCAAAGGCCCGTGGCTTGGCGTGTATCGTAGGAGACTGCAATGGCTGGGCCAGCCCCGAGCCATTTCCACATCACCCAAGTAGAGAATGGCAGCAAGTACAACCATGAGTGCACGGACTCGTGTGAACGACGGCGGGTTAGACCGCGTCGTCGTCAACCAGAGTGACTGACTGCCCACTTATTGCCCTGACCGTCTCATGAACAGATAAGAGTGGATGAACACGCATGAACGAAAGTGTTGCTAGTGAGCCCAAGACCACGGGTTTCACTCTGGAAACCCGCCTGGAAGACGGTGCTCGCGGGACAGTGACCGATCGCCCACTTGGTCGTACTGGCATTCTCCATACCCCTCATGGGGACATCGAGACTCCCGCTTTCATCCCCGTCGGCACCAAGGCCACCGTCAAGGCCGTACTGCCCGAGTCGGTCAAGGAGATCGGTGCGCAGGCCGTGCTCGCCAACGCCTACCATCTCTACCTCCAGCCCGGCTCGGACATCGTGGACGAGGCGGGTGGCCTCGGCACCTTCATGAACTGGTCCGGCCCCACCTACACCGACTCGGGCGGCTTCCAGGTGCTTTCCCTCGGCTCCGGCTTCAAGAAGGTGCTCTCCGAGGAGTTCTCCGGGTCCGGCCGCGCGGACGCAGAGGTGGCTCCGGCGAAGGAACGTCTCGCCAATATCGACGACGACGGCGTCTGGTTCCGCTCCCACCTGGACGGCACCAAGCATCGCTTCACTCCCGAGGTCTCGATGCGCATCCAGCATGAGTTGGGCGCGGACATCATCTTCGCCTTCGACGAGCTCACCACGCTTCTCAACTCGCGCGGCTACCAGGAGGATGCGCTGGAGCGCACCCGTCTCTGGGCCGAGCGTTGCCTTGAGGCCCATCGTCAGCTCACCGAGGACCGCCCACACCGCCCCTACCAGCAGCTTTTTGGCGTGATCCAGGGTGCTCAGTACGAGGATCTGCGCCGCAAGGCCTCGCGTGACCTCGGCGCCATGGAGATCAACGGCCAGCGCTTTGACGGCTTCGGCATCGGTGGTGCGTTGGAGAAGGAGAACCTCGGAACCATCGTTGGATGGGTGTCCGAGGAACTTCCTGAGGATCGCGCCCGGCATCTGCTCGGCATCTCCGAGCCGGACGATTTCTTCGCCGCAGTGGAAGCCGGCGCCGACACCTTCGACTGCGTCAACCCCTCACGAGTTGCCCGCAACGCCGCCATCTACTCCCCGGACGGTCGCTTCAACGTGACCCGCTCCCAGTTCAAGCGCGACTTCGGCCCGCTCGTCCCGGATTGCGAGTGCTACACCTGCACTCACTACTCGCGCGCCTACATCCACCACGCCTTCAAGGCCAAGGAGATGATCAGCTCCACGCTGGCCACCATCCACAACGAGTACTTCACGGTGAAGCTGGTGGCGGATATCCGCAAGGCGATGCGCGACGGCAGCTACTCGGAGTTCAAGGCCGAGACTTTGGGCCGTTTTTACGCCGGGAATTGGGGACGGGTCGACGGCGGCCTGGGGTAGCGTCCCGCGCAACCCCGGACGTTCTGCGGTGGCTCCGGACGTCCCGCGCAACCCCGGTAATACCGGCGGCGCTACTTCGGTTATACCGGCAACACTACCTCGCCGTCGTCGACCAGAAGCCATCTCTCCAAAGAATTGAGGAAAATGGAAAGGATTGAGCCCGGCGATGCGTTCACGCGGCTCAACCCTTTCCAAAAAACTCAATCCTTTGCGGGGCAACGGCGGCCTCGGGTAGTGTCCGCCACGCCCCGGGCGTTCTGCGGTGGCTCCGGGCGTCCCGCGCAACCCCGGTTATACCTGCGGCGCTGCTTCGCCGTCGCCCCCTCACTTCCAAACAAGTGACGTTTTCGTATACGAGTACGCATTTTCCGTGGGAAAAACTGTTGCTCGTTGCGGAAAATGACACTTCTTTGGGGACTTGGGGACTTGGGGACTTGGGGACTTGGGGACTTGGGGACTTGGGGACTTGGGGACTTGGGGACTTGGGGACTTGGGGACTTGGGGACTTGGGGACTTGGGGACTCGCGGGCCTGGTGTTCATCTGTCGTTGCTACGTCGTCGTCGCCCGGACAACCCCTAGAAATCCCGGCCAGACGCCTCGCGCAGCTCGGCGAGCTTCTCGGCGCCCGGGAATCCCAAGACCTCCCACCGGGTGGGCCAGGCACCCTCGACTTTGCGGAAGCCCTCGCTCCACACCTCGCGGGCGACGCGGGCGCGCACCGAAACCTGCTCGCCGCGGTCCTCGTCCCACGGCATGCCGCTTCCGTGGCGAATGAAGGTGATGAAATCGGTGTCCGGTACGGAGCCGTAGCTGTCCTGGCTGGTCCATTGTGTGTTCGAGACGTAGGCTCCCGAGCGCAGATGGTGCACGTCGTAGCTCTTGAGCGCCCCGAATTCGCCGGGCATCTTCTCCATGTGCACGATCTGCTGGTCGTAGATGCGTTCGCGGTAGGTGGTGCGCAGGTCGCTGAGTCGGTTGGCGGCCGGGTGGTCGGGCATGGGGATCCACTCGCTCCACCCGTCGGAGGCGACGGTGTGCGGAAGTGGGTAGATGGCGTCGTCGTCCCGTTCGTGTCCGCGTAGCGAGTTGAACACCTTGGGCAGGCTGGGGTCGTCGGCCATGACGACGAACATGGAGGTGCGGCTGGCGGGAACGAAGAGCGGGAGGGCGCCGGGGTATTCCTTGGTGAGTGAGTCGGCGATCGTTTGGATCATGTCGAGGTCGGCGAACCAGGAGCTTTGGTAGTTGTGGGGTGAGGAGAGAAGGAAGACGCGCGCGCCCGAGACGTTGGCCATCCCGAGTTCGAGGCCACTGTTGCCTTGTTTGAGGTTGAATTCGCGGAGCATCTCGACGGCTTCGGTGAAGATTTCGCCGAGTTCTTTGGCGCCGTAGCGTTCTTCCAGGTCTGAGTAGAAGATGGGGTCGATGGTGTCCGGGTTGTCGTCGCCGAGCCCCACTCCGATGAAGTCAGTCAGCGCAATGAAGACCATCGAGTCCTGGGGGTTGGCTCCCTGGGCGGCGAGGAAGTAGTCGGCGGCGCGCACGATGGGCAGGGTGTAGAGCGGCTCGAAGGGTGAGTCGGATTTGGGGAAGGCGTCGCGCATCGGCGGCGGGAAGCCCGAGTTGCTGCGACTGGAGGCCGGGGTGGAGCCGGGGAAGGCACCCATGATGGCGTCGAAGATCGAGCCGAAGGCGGAGCGGGAGGCGCGTTTTTTCTCGGGGACGTCGTCAGACGGGCCGGTTTTTGATCGGCCAGTTTTTGGGTCGACGACGGCGTCATCGGGCCTGTCCGAGACCGCTTGCGAATCGTTGTTGCTCGGCGGGGTGCCGGGGCTGCCGGAGGGGCTGCCGGGCGTGGGGGCGCTGGGACTGCCGCTTCGGGGGATGTCAGTGCCGGTGCTGGGCGTGCCGGTGCTGGGTGTGCCGGAAGGCCCCGCGGGTGATGCGGAGCCGCCTTCGCTGGACGAGCCGGTGGCTTGTGTGACTCCGATGGCGATGAGCCGGTTGAGGAGTGTGCGGCGGACTTCTTCGGGTTTGTCCTCGGTGATCATCTCGCTCGGCCGGAAACGGAAGGTGCGGCCGTCCGGGAGTATGATGTCGAGCCAGTGCCCGTCGGCGGTCACAAACGCTCCCGCAAGGTCGGGATGCTCTGCCGCGACGTCTAATACCCAGTCCATAAAAGAAGCCATGGACCTATTCTCTCTTTTCTTGGCGACCGAATGGAACGATTCAGGGAAATTGTCGTGTGGAACGGATGGGAATCTGCTGAACAGGAGTGCGATAAGAGGGGAGCAATCGCCAATAATTGAGAATTGGTGCAGAAAAGGTGTGATATTGCCATCCATCGGGGCGTGTGGGTGAGCGGGCGTGCCCAAATCTGGGCGGCCCAAAGGTGTCCTCGACTAGAATGGAGACTTCAACGATGAAGGGACATGAGTGGCGAAGCGAGTGACGCTGACCGATATTGCCCGCGAAACAGGGCTTTCAGCTGCAACGGTCAGCATGGTATTGAATAACCGGCCGGGTTCGCGCATTTCAGAGTCCACTGCTTCTCGAGTCCGCGCAGCTGCTGACGCGCTGGGTTATTCGCCGGATGTCAACGCTCGTGGTCTACGAACTGGGCGCAGCAACGCCGTCGGTTTTATCTCTGATGAAGTCACCATCACCCGATTCGCGTCCGCCATGATCCGCGGCTTGCTCGACGTGGGTGGCGAGCGTGACTACGTGGTCATGATGGCCGAATGCAAGAATGGCTCGTCCGAGGTGGAGAACGCCGTGAAAGCCATGGTTTCTCGCCGTATCGACGGCTTGCTTTTCGGTCAGATGACTGCTCGCCGCATCGAGATTCCGCGTTCGGCGGAGTCGGTGCCGGCTGTCATCATCAATGGAATCGCCGATGGCTGCCAAGGAGTTCTCCCGGACGAGTACCCGGCAGGTATCGAGGCCGTGGATTACCTGGTGCGTGCCGGTCATCGCCGAATTGCCCTCCTGGGGCAGCGGGAAGAGAAGCTCGCCCCGGAGATGTCGGCGACGATCGGTGTGCGCATGGCCGGAATCAATGAGGGGATGCGCCGCGCGGGGCTGGAGTTCCAGCAGTCGGTGCCCGGCGTTGAGTGGGAGCCGGAGTTTGGTTACGCCGCTGCCATGGAGGCCCTGGAGGATCGTTCGATCACCGCTCTGCTCGTGGCCAATGACCGCGTCGCCATGGGTGCCTACCAGGCCGCACAAACGCTCGGTTTGTCCATCCCCGAGGATATTTCCATCATGTCGTTCGACGACGAACAGCTGGCCGAGTACTTGCGCCCCCAGGTGACCACCATGCGTCTGCCTTATCTGGAGATGGGCAAGGCGGGCATGGATTTGTTGCTTCAGCGGCTGGAGTCCGAGGGTGAGATACGTGAGGACGGATCTCGTGAAGGCGAATCCCGTGAAGGTGGGTCCCGCACAGGTGGGGTTGACGGTGGGGGCGACGGCATTGAAGGTGCTCGCGAGTTTGCTCCGGTTCTTATTCCGATGCCGCTGATTGAGCGAGGCTCGGTCCAGGTAATTAGGTAGGGTGTGAGCTGCCATGTGTTCAACGTTTGACACACGGTTTTACCTGGGCCTTTGGTCCTCGACGTGTGCTAAAACGATTTTGTGAATTAGTTATTCGATTCAGCACTTTTGAGAAAAAGCTTTCGGGGAGTGGTCTCCAGTGCTAAGTTTGCTTCGAGCTAAATCGGTTAAGCGTTGGTGCCTAATCGATTGCGCAAGAGGTTGTGCCAATAGGTTCGGCCGTCACGAGGATAACGCGGGGCTTGACTGGCAAGGCGGACGACGAATCGGCACTGGTGGTGCCGGTGAGGAGGACAACGCAGTCAGGCAAGATTCTGCGGTATCCGCAGTAGGCCATGAGCTATTGGCGCGAGCTCGATAGGTAACTCACGGTGCGACTCAATGGTTGAGCCCACCAACTTCGAAAGGAGAACTGTCCGACGATGGCCAGTTTCACACAATCTTTCAAGAACACGGGGTACATGCAAAGTTCGATGAACTTGCTGCTCTTCTTCATGTCCTGGGGCATTTGGTGGTCCTTCTTCCAGATTTGGCTGAAGTCCCCGCTCGAGGACGGCGGCTTGGCGTTCAACAACACCCAGGTCGGTACCCTTTACTCGATCAACTCGCTTGTCACCCTCATCCTCATGTTCATCTACGGCACGGTGCAGGATCGTCTGGGCTACAAGCGCACCATGCAGATCATCATCGCTGCGATGTCCGCGCTGGTGGCGCCGTTCATGATCTTCGTCTACGAGCCGCTGCTCAAGTCCAACTTCATGGTGGGCGTCGTCGTCGGTGCTGTTGTTCTCTCCGCTGGCTTCATGGCCGGCGTTGGTCTGCTGGAAGCCCTCGCTGAGCGCTTCTCGCGCCGCTACAACTTCGAGTACGGCCAGGCCCGCATGTGGGGCTCCTTCGGCTAGGCTATGGTGGCCCTCGTTGCAGGCTTCCTCTTCACCATCAACCCCCACTACAACTTCTGGGTGGGCTCGGCCATCGGCCTCGTCAACCTGCTGCTGGTGCTGCTGTGGAAGGCGCCCGTCCCCGCAGGCGAGAAGGATCTCACCGCGCAGGAGAAGGCAAGCCAGCCCGGCGTGCGCGAGATGGTTGCACTCCTCAAGATGCCGTCCCTGTGGCTCATCATCATCTTCGTGTTCTTCTCCTGGACCTTCTACACCGTGTTCGATCAGCAGATGTTCCCCGATTTCTACGTGGGCCTGTTCGAGACGGCCGAAGCTGGCCAGCGCACCTACGGCATCCTCAACTCCGTCCAGGTGTTCGCCGAGGCCGCCATGATGGGTATCATCCCGATCCTCATGCGCAAGGTCGGCGTGCGTACCACCCTCCTCATGGGCGTTACCGTCATGTCGCTGCGCATCCTCGGCTGCGCCGTGTTCTCCGATCCGATCGCCGTGTCGGCCGTCAAGATGCTGCACGCCGTCGAGGTGCCGCTGTTCATCCTGCCGATCTTCCGTTACTTCACCCTGCACTTCAACCCGATGCTCTCGGCCACGCTGTACATGGTGGGCTTCCAGATTGCTTCGCAGGTGGGCAACGTTGTTCTGTCGGCTCCGTTGGGTGCGCTCAACGACGCCCAGGGCTACCACTTCACGTTCATCGTGATTGCTGCCGTCGTCGCCCTCTCCGGCGTCTACGCCTTCTTCACCCTGAAGAAGGACGACCAGCAAGTCCTCGGCGATCCGTTCATCCGCAGCTAAGAGATTGCGCCAAGTGAAGGGCTTCTACACAAAGTCGCGGTTCTAGGCCGGGGCATCGTGTACAAACTCTTCACGGATCGCACGTGCTATTCACGGCTCGTATGAGCCTGGTGTGGCGCCTCTCCGTGAGGCGCCACACCCACAACAACCGCATCCTACTTACACCGGAACGAACGGGACCTGGTGACGCCGTCGTCGCCAAAAATTACCCGTAGGCGACCGAAAACTCAGTGCCGAGAACATGCTCTCGGGCGGGCGCCGCCGTCGTTCCTGAAACCGGAACATCCCAACCGAGAGAGGTTATTCAACGATGAAAGAACAACTCGCCGCAGCCGAAGCTGGCGTCGCGAAGCTGCTTGAAACCCGCAACGACCGCTGGTACCCGAGCTTCCACATTGCGTCCGCTGCGGGCTGGATCAACGACCCCAACGGCCTGTCCTTCTTCAAGGACCGCTACCACGTCTACTTCCAGCATCACCCCTTCGGCACCACCCACGGACCGATGCACTGGGGCCACGTCTCCTCCGACGACATGGTGACCTGGCACCGCGAGCCGATCGCCTTCGCCCCCTCCATCCCGGCCGACCGCGACGGCGTGTACTCCGGTTCCGCCCTGCCCTCCGACGACGGCGAGACGCTCTACGTCTACTACACCGGCAACCGCGAAACCGACTACGACGAGAACCCCGGAACCTGGCAGGACCAGTGCCTGGCCACCTCCGACGACGGCGTCACCTTCGAGAAGAAGGGCATCGTCATCGAGAGTCCCGTCGAGCTGTCCGACTTCCGCGACCCGAAGGTGTGGAAGATGGAGGACACCTGGTACATGGTGTTCGGCGTGCGCTCGCCCGAGAACCGCGGCCAGGTGTGGCTCTACACCTCGAAGGACATGCTGAAGTGGGAATTCGACCAGATCCTGTTCGAGGACCCGGATCCGAAGGTGTTCATGCTCGAATGCCCGGACCTGTTCCCGGTGGGGGACAAGTGGGTCATCGCCTACGGCCCGATGGGCCCGGACGCTGATGGCTACGTCAACCGCAACGGATACAACTCCGGTTACGTCCTGGGTGACTGGGCACCCGGCGAGAAATTCGTGCAGACGCAGGACTACCTCCCCGGCGACTGGGGCCACAATTTCTACGCCCCGCAGTCCTTCGAAGCCCCCGACGGCCGCCGCATCCAGTACGGCTGGCTCGGCGCCTTCACCAACCCGCTCGCCTCGCAGCCAGAGGACAGCTGGTGCGGCCAGCTCACCCTGCCGCGCGTTTTGACGTTGAGTGACGACGGCGCCCTGCTCTCCAACCCGATCGAAGAGATCAAGAAGCTGCGCCTGGAGACCGAGGAGTTCGGGGCGTTTGAGGTGGGGCGCAACGAGCGCTTCCTGGTATCCGAGGATGCCGAGGCAGTCGAGATCGAAGTGGAGGTGGAGCTGGCCGGGCACAAGAGCCAGCAGCGCCCCGACCGCTTCGGCTTCGAGGTGCACAAGACGGCCGACGGCCACCATAGCTACGTCTACTACGACGATCTCGTGGGCCGTGTGGGCATCGACCAGCGCTTGACGTACACCGGCGAGCGCGGCTACCGCGCCGGGCCGGTGACCGGCGACGTCCTCAAGCTGCGCATCTTCATCGATCGCGGCTCCATCGAGGTGTACGCCAACGACGGCGAGTCCACCGTCACCTCCTTCTCCTTCCCGGGTGAAGGGCCGCGCGCCATTGAGCTGGTCAGCGAGAACGCTCCGGTGAAGGTACGTGACCTCAAGGTGCACAAGCTCGGCACCATCTGGGCCGAGCCGGATCGCTGAGTTGGGTTGTTGATCTGGGTGGGCTGGGCTGAGCCGGGCCGCTGGTGCGGCTGGGCTGGGCCGCTGGTGCGGCTGGGCCGGACTTGGTCGGGCTTGGCCAGGCCCACTCGCTGATTCGGGTTGTTGATCTGGCTGCGCCGGATCAGTGATTTGGGCATGACCTCGCCAACCATGTGCGGAGTCGGATAGAGGGAATGCCCTAGGAGTGCCCCGCGAACGGAATGTTCGCGGGGCACTTGCCTATGTTCGTGGGGTACTTGCCTATGTTCGCGGGGCACTTTCCTGCGAAGAGGCCACTGTTCCGTGGAGAGGTCACGCCTTATAGCCGTGGCCTCTCGCAAAAAGTGTGACCTCTCGGATGGCGCGGCCGGGAAGGGCAGCGGGCCTAGCGAGAGTAGTGGGCGGACCGTGCACGCGAACTGCTAACCGCCACCAGCTACGCCTGCAGCGGGCAGTCTGTCTCATATCTGGCTGACCTTGGGGAAGTCCCTGACGGGCCGATATTCGTTGCTGTAATCTCGACCCCATGACCCGGCTTAGCAGTGTGTATGACCATGACCAGCAGTTCGTTCGAGAGGTTACCGAAGGGCGTGTAGGGGCATTTGAAGCCTCTTTTGCTTCTCGGTTCGAGGAGCATTTCCCGCGTCTTCATTCGCTCTTTTTAAAGGTGTATGGCGAGCGTGAAGATGGTCTGGAAGCACTCGCCGAGGTGGTTATTCTTGCCGCTGAGTCGTGGGCTGCGCGTCCTGCCGATCTCAAAGAACTCGACGCGGATCGGGCAGCGAACCCCACCTGGTTCGAATCCGAGAAGATGCTGGGTGGCGTCTTCTATGTTGATCGCTACGCCGGTTCACTCAAGGCCGTGGAGGATCACATCGATTACTTCAAGGAATTGGGTCTGACCTACCTGCACCTCATGCCGCTGTTCCGCTCCCCGGAGGGCAACAACGACGGCGGCTACGCGGTGAGCTCCTACCGCGAAGTGGACCCCGCTGTGGGCACGATGGACGAGCTGCAAGAGCTGGCCGCCAAGTTCCGCGAGGCCGGAATCTCCCTCGTTGTGGACTTCATCTTCAACCACACCAGCAATGAGCATGAGTGGGCCCAGAAGGCAGTGGCCGGCGAGCCGGGCTTCGAGGACTTCTACATCATCTACCCGGACCGCACGATGCCGGATGCCTTCGAGCGGACCACGCGCGAGATCTTCCCCGACGATCACTCGGGTTCCTTCATCCAGCTGCCCGATGGCCGCTGGATCTGGTCCACCTTCTACCACTTCCAGTGGGACCTCAACTACGCCAACCCCGCCGTGTTCCGTGCCATGGCCGGTGAGATGCTCTTCCTCGCCAATCAGGGTGTGGAGATTCTCCGCATGGATGCGGTGGCCTTCATTTGGAAGCGTCTGGGCACCGCGTGCGAGTCGCTCCCCGAGGCACACCTGCTGCTGCAGGCCTTCAACGAGGTGTTGCGCTTGGGTGCCCCGAGCCTGCTCTTCAAGTCGGAGGCGATTGTGCATCCGGATGAGGTCATCCAGTTCATCTCGCCCGGCGAGTGCCAGATCTCCTACAACCCGCTGCAGATGGCTCTCACCTGGGAGGCCCTGGCTACCCGTAACGTCCAGCTGCTCAATCAGGCGTTGGTGCGCCGCCATGCCCTGCCTGAGGGGACAGCCTGGGTAAATTATGTGCGCAGCCATGACGACATCGGTTGGACCTTCGCCGATGAGGACGCCGCCGAGTTCGGCATCAACGGCTTCGATCATCGCCGCTTCCTCAATGATTTCTACGTGGAGCGCTTCCCGGGCAGCTTCTCGCACGGTGTCCCCTTCCAGGAGAATCCGAAGACGGGCGACGCCCGCATCACCGGCACCACGGCCTCGCTCGCGGGCGTGGAGAAGGGTGACCGGCTCGGCGAGGGACGCGTTGTTGTGGCGCACGCCGTCGCCATGTCCACCGGCGGCCTGCCGCTGCTCTACCTGGGCGACGAAGTGGGCCAGCTCAACGATTACTACTACCGCAACCGCCCCGAAGAGGCCGGCGACAGCCGTTGGGTGCACCGCCCCTATCGCCCCGAGGCCGCGTACGCTGCCAAGGGCAACCCGGAGACCATGTCCGGGCGCATCTTCTCCCGCCTCTCCCGCCTCATCGCGGTCCGCAAGAACACCCCCGAGTTCGCCGGGAACGTGTTGATCCCGTTCGAGACGGGGCACGACTCGGTGCTGGGATATCAGCGCCCCGGCGCTGGTGCTGATGGTGACCGGAAGGCCGCCGTCGTCCTCGTGCTGGCGAACTTCGGCGACAATCCCGTCGACATCGCGGGCGAAACGCTCTCGGGATACGAAATGTTGGCGCGTGACCTCATCGCGGACGACGACGTCGCCCTCGACGGCGGGCTGACCCTCGACGGCGCCAGCTTCGTGTGGCTGCGAGTAACGCCGCGCGCGTAAGGTAGGTGCTTGGGTGTGCGCTGCGTGCTTGTGGGCAGGCAGCGCACCCGAACGTAAAGCCGCAGAATGTGGGCACGTATGGCTAGGTGACAGGTTTCCATCCGTACTTGGTCGGGTCATGCGTACCCAGCTGGGCCGGACAACAAGTCTCGAAAGAATGAGTAGTGCAAGAACAGCTTGAGAAGGCCGAAGTAGGCGTCGCGAGGCTCCTTGAGGGCCGCAACGACCGCTGGTATCCCACCTTCCACATCGCCCCCGCAGCGGGCTGGATCAACGACCCCAACGGCCTCATCTACTTCAAGGGCCGCTACCACGTCTATTTCCAGCATCACCCCTACTCCACCGTGTGGGGAAGTATGCACTGGGGGCACGTGTCCTCCGAGGATATGGTGACGTGGCGCCGCGAGCCGATCGCCTTCGCGCCCTCCATCGAAGCCGACCGTGACGGCGTGTTCTCCGGTTGCGCCGTTGTATCCGACGACGGCGACACGCTGTACATCTACTACACCGGTCACCGTGATGGCGGTCCTGTTGGTAGTGCTGGCGGTGTGGGTGATGAGGGTGATGGCGGTGCTGGTGCTGAGGTTGTGGGCGCTGGTGCTGGCGATGCTGGCGGGCAGAGTTTTGAGGCCGAGCAAGTGCAGTGCCTGGCCACCTCCACCGATGGCGTGACCTTCGAGAAGCGGGGCGTGGTTATCCCGGCGCCGGAGGGGGTGTCCGATTTCCGCGACCCGAAGGTGTGGAAGATGGACGGCATCTGGTACATGGTGCTTGGCGTGCGGTCGTTGCAGAATCGTGGCCAGGTGTGGCTCTACACGTCTGAGAACATGCTGGACTGGGAATTTGACTCAGTGTTGTTCGAGGATCCGGATCCGTGTGTGTTCATGGCGGAGTGTCCGGACATGTTCCCGGTGGGGGACAAGTGGGCGCTTGCCTATAGCCCGATGGGCGGAGAAACCCGAGGTTACAGCAACAGATTGAGGCAGTCCTCCGGGTATGTTCTGGGTGAGTGGGCGCCCGGTCATAAGTTTGTTGCGCTCACCGATTACACCCTCGGCGACTGGGGCTATAACTTCTACGCCCCGCAGTCCTTCGAGGCTCCTGATGGCCGCCGCATCCAGTACGGCTGGATGTGTCCGTTCGGGAATCCGCTCGCCACCCAGGCCGAGGATGGATGGGCTGGCCAGTTGACAGTGCCGCGTGCCCTCACCCTCAGCCCTGCGGGGGAGCTGCTTGCCAACCCGATCGAGGAGCTGACGAAGCTGCGCCTCGAGACGGCGGAGTTCGGTTCCTTCGAGATGGGGCGCAATGAGCGCCTTCTGGTATCCGCGGATGCGGAGGCCGCGGAGATCGAGCTTGAGGTGGATCTGTGTGGGTCCATGGAATTGGGTGGGCGGATGATCCCGCGGCGCGTCGACCGCTTCGGTTTCGAAGTACACAAGACGGCCGACGGGCATCATAGCTACGTCAACTACGACGATCTTTCCGGACGCGTGGGCATCGATCAACGCCTCACCTACGCCGGTGAACGCAGCCATCGCTCGGCGCCGGTTCGGGGTAACGGCTCGGTTCAGGGGGATGGTCTGGCCCTCGGTGATGGTTCGGCTCGGAATGATAGTCTGGTTCACCGCGATGGTCTGGCCCTCGGTGGTGGCTCGGCTCGGAACGGTAGCTCGACTCGTGGGGATGGGCGGGCCTGGAATGATAGTCAGGTCCGCGACGACAGCGTGACCCGAAGCGACTCCCTCAAGCTACGCATCTTCATCGATCGCGGTTCCATCGAGGTGTTCGTGAATGACGGCGAGGCCGTCCTCACTTCCTTCTCCTTCCCGGGTGAGGGCCCGCGCTCCGTCGAACTGGTAAGCGAAAGCACTCCGCTGGCGGTGCGTAACCTCAAGGTGCACAAGCTGGGCACCATCTGGCCAGAACCAGACCGCTGAGCTTGAACACTCATTGAGCTCCCGCCAATAGGACAAAACCTATTGGCGGGAGCTCTTTTACTTCTCTTCTTTGGCCGGAGCGTCGAAGCCCGCAGAATTGAACTCCTGCGTGGGCTGGGTGGCAAAGCGCTGGGTCGGCTGAGTGGAGAACTGTTCCGTCTGAGACGTCGCGAATGATTCGGTAGCAGGTGCGGAGCTGGCGGGCGTCGCCGTCGAAAATGCGGAAGAAGCGGACAGTGAACCGGTGGCTGCGGAACTTGCCGCCGAACCAGTACCCGTCGCCACAGCGTCCGCGTCCTTCTTGCGCTGGGGCCACAGGGCCGCGGTGAGTAGCAGGACCGCGCAGAGCACGAGCACGCCGGCCACCAGCCAGGTGAGATTCAGGCGTGGGGAGAAGAACACGTTGAAGCCGAAGGCCGAGAGCAGTGCGCCGGTACCGAGTAGGACGGCGAACAACCCGATGAAGATGGTTCCGAAGGAAGGACGATAGTTTTTCATGATGCTCCTAGCGCTCAGCGCACGATCTCGATGGTGGCGCCGGACATGGAGATGTCGGCGTCGATGACGATGTCGGCTTCGCTGACGGACTTGATTCCGCCGATGAAGAGGGTGTCGCTGGCGATCCCAGCCACGGCGATCTCATCCAACGGTGCGCCGCTGGAGAGGAACACGCCGGGGGAATCGGACTCAAGTGAGCCCATGGTGACGCGGCTGATGATGGCCACCTTCTGGTCGGATGCGAATTGCATGTCGAGCGAGGACATCGAGCTCACCACGTTGATTCGCTCCGGCGGGCTGTCCGGGACGAAATTGGAGAAGTCGAGGACGGCGTCGCCCATGTGCACCGAGAAGCCGCTCCCGAGCTGGTCAGAGGTCTGCGGCGCCCACAGCCGCCCGCCCGCGAACGTGGAGTTTGAGTAGACGGTTGTGTTCGTGACCACCGGCGGGACCGCCACAAGAGCGACGACGACGGCGAGGAAGGACAAGAATCCGCCGCGGCGCCCGGCAACGCCCACCACCATGACGATCAGTCCGAGAAGGGCTGCGAAGAATCCGATGCCTGCGGCGGCGGGGGAGACGTCGGCGAAGAAGGGATGGCCGGAGTCGGCGACGATGATGAACGCTGCGAGTGCCAGGAGGGAGAAGCCGAGGAGAGCAGCCAGGACGCGGCCCGAGAGGTTACGGCGGTTGCGCTCGGCGGCGCGCTGGGCGCGGGCATGCTCGCGAGCAGCCTTGGCGCGCTGCGCCTCCATGTCGGCACGGGCCTTTTGCTCCGCCTTGCGGCGGGCAGCGGCGGGGTCGGCTGCCGGGTGTTGAGACGGGGAATGTGGCGGTTGCGGGGAATGTGGCGGTTGCGGCGGCTGCCACGTTTGGCCGGGTTGGCCGGGGTGTGTGGCGGTGCCTGGATAGCCGGTGGTGCCCGGTTGGTGAGGCTGGCCGGTGGGAGGTGTTTGGGCGTTCATGGGGTCGCTCCCGAGATCGTTGGAGTATGGCGCGCTTGGACCGCTGTAGTTGGCGCCGGTGTTGGCGTGGTCGGCACCGGAGAACTCAGCGCCAGTGTCTTCAGTACCGGTGTAGTCAGTGCCGGTGGTGTAGGAGGAGGTGAAGGGCGCCGTCGTCGTCGGTGCGGTCCAGGACTGGGTCGTTTCATCCCACACGGGCGAAGCCGGGGGCTGGCGGTACGGATCCTTGCCGGACATCGACGTGTAGACCAGCAGGGCGACGATCGCCGTGACGAGGAGGCCGAGGGCGCTGAAGAAGCTCATGCTGGTGAAGGTGGCGAGGGTGATGAGGAAAAGCGACATCGCACCAACGAGGCCGCCGGAAACGCGTCCGTTCACCGCTTCCTCGGCATGGATCTCCTTGGTCTGCGCGTCCGGGAGGATGGCCCAGCACAGCGCGTACAGCATGGGGCCGGCGCCGCCCACAAAGGTGAGGGCGAGGAAGCCGGCGCGAATGAGAATCGGGTCGACTCGCCAGGCGTCCGCAAGCCCACTAGCAACACCCGCAATTGGGGCGTCGCTGCGGCGTTCGAAGCCCCACGAGCGAATGGTGGCGAAGAAGGATGTAACTGACATGCTTCAATTCTTCGGGTTTCGCGGGGTTTCGGGTATTGGGGATGACCCTGATTGGACCCTGAGATTTCGCAGGGAGGTGGGGGGGCGGGTTGGGGATCGGGTTGGGGTGCGGGTTGGTGTTGGGGCGGGGTTGGTGACTGGCCAAGTTCCCGTTTTGACGACGA
Source organism: Ancrocorticia sp. (assembly GCA_047602305.1). Classification (GTDB taxonomy): domain Bacteria; phylum Actinomycetota; class Actinomycetes; order Actinomycetales; family Actinomycetaceae; genus Ancrocorticia. Next base: position 2,273,548 of record JASGHO010000001.1, on the reverse strand, counting down.
CGACATATTCACCTAGCGAGTAGAGCGCGAGGGAGATCTGGGGATAGAGTTGTTCATAGAGAGCCCCGGGAAGGTCAATGCCGCGAAAAATCGGTATACCCCCGGGGCTGTTGCGTTGTGACGTGTGAGAATACTGTTTTGACGACGACGACGTCCGGCCCCGAGTAGTTGGGTGCGGACGTTGTCGTCCTACCCGTGGGGCCGTTGTTGTGCCCTTGGCCCCTTGGCCCCTTGGCGTCGTCGTCGCAAAGGAGTGTCGTTTTCGGATTCACGTGACGGGGCGGGTTGTTCCGATAAACCACACTTTGGGCGACAAACCACGGTTAGGGGTGGGGTGTAGGTGTGGATTCTTGCCGGAAGTGTGGATTCTTGCCGGAAGTGTGGATTCTTCAGATAGTGAGTGGTCGCGCATCCCTGAGTTGACCCTGAAATCGGGGCGCGGGGATGGGGATTTGGGTGCGGCTCGTGCGATGATCGGGGCATGCAGGAAGATTGTCGGGCGGATGAGCCGAGGCTTCAGAGGACTCATGTTCCGGGTGTGTCGCGGGTAGGGCAACCGGGGGCAGGTCACTTTGGAAACGATGCGGCTCGGGTGAGTCAACCGGGAGTTGACCACTTTGGGAATGATGTGCCGCTTGGATATAACTCGCAATCAGAGAATAGTGCGCGGCTTGGAGATAGTGCGGCAGCTGAGCGCTATCCGCTGCGGCGGCCGCGCAGCGGCCGTATCGCGCTAGGGGTATGCCAAGGTATAGCCGATCATCTTGCCCTGCCGGTGAGGCTGGTCCGGCTCACTTTTGTGGCTTTATCTTTCCTCTTCGGCGCTGGTTTGTTCCTTTATCTGTGGCTTTCCATCTCGATCCCCGTCTCGGATAAGCGCCCCTCGTCCATCAAGCTTGCCCCGGCCCCAAGGAATGCCCTGGGACGGCGCCCCCTGTTGTTGCTTTATGCTGCGGGTGCCCTGCTCGCTGCGCTCGCGGTGCTTCTCTTCTCACTCTTTGATCTCCCGTGGGGGACCATCGTGGCGGTGGTCTGCATGGTTGCTGGGGCGGGGCTGGCATGGTCGAATTTCTCGGGTTCGCTCCCGGCGCGCGAGGCGATGTTCCGACTGGGCGGCGGCATCGCGCTGCTGGTCATCGGGGTGTTGGTGCTGCTCGTGCGCAACGAGTCTCTCACGCGGATGGTCAGCTCGGTCATGCTCGGCGTAGGAGTGCTTGCGGCGGCAGGATTGGCGCTGTGGCCCGTGATTCAGCGCTTGCTCCGGGATCTGCAGAATGCTCGCGAGGAGAGTGCCCGTGCGGCCGAGCGCGCCGACATGGCCGCCCACCTGCACGATTCCGTCCTCCAAACCCTCACCCTCATCCGCAATCAAGCCCACGACCCCGATGCCGTCCAACGCCTCGCCCGAGTACAGGAGCGCCAACTCCGCTCGTGGCTGTACGCGGACCCGAAGGAAGAAAACGTCTCGCTCAGCGAGGCGATCAAGACGACGGCCGAGGAGGTGGAGGACCTCTACGGGATCAATGTGGAAGCTGTGGTTGTTGGCGAGGGGGAGCTCGATGCCAACTCGCCCATGCTGCTTGCCGCTACCAAAGAGGCGCTGGCCAACGCCGTGCGCCATGGCGCCCCACCAGTTTCCCTCTATGCCGAAATCTCGGACGGCAAGGTCGATGTATACGTGCGCGATCATGGCGCAGGCTTCGATGTGGAGGAGATCCCGGAGGACCGGCACGGGGTGCGTGATTCCATTATTGAGCGGGTCGAGCGCCATGGCGGCGCGGCGGCGTTCCGCCGCCGCGACCCCGGCACCGAGGTGCACCTCAACATGCCACTCACGGCTCTCAGCTGAGCGGCCCTCCCGAGCCATCCTCACCACCTTGCCGGTAGCACATCTTTGGCATCGTGCTCCAACGTGCGTCACAGTCATGGCTGGCGTGATCCTTCGCGATGGCTGGTGTGACCTTTAGCAAGAGAAATCGAAGCCAGTAAGTTCGATTTCTGTTGCTAAGAGTCATTTTCTGTCATTGCTAGCTCCGCTGCTGTGAACCCCTCGTCCTACTATGTCGGTCGCGATTTGTTGGTACGGTGAGTCGTGAGTCGTGAGTCGTGAGTCGTGAGTCGTGAGTCGTGAGTCGTGAGTCGTGAGTCGTGAGTCGTGCGAAGGAGGAGTTGTGATTCGAGTACTTGTGGTGGATGACCATCCGCTCGCCCGCGCCGGCATGATTGGCGAGATTCGCCGGGTTGGTAGCATCACCGCAACCCCCACTGTCGACGTCATTGGCGAAGCCCACGACGTCGAATCTGCCGTTTCCGCAGCTCACGTACTGCGTCCGGATGTTGTCCTGCTTGACGTCCACCTCCCGGGAGGCGCCGGGGGCGGGGGTGCCGAGGTGGTCTCGCGTTGTCAGGACCTCTATCCCGGCACCAAGATCCTCGCGATCTCGGTCTCGGACTCGGCGCATGACGTGGTTGGCGTGGTGCGTGCGGGCGCTCGCGGGTACGTGACGAAGGACGTGACCGGCGAGAAACTTGTGGACTCGATCGTGCGCGTAGCAGAAGGCGACGCCGCCTTCTCCGCGCGGCTTGCCGGGTTCGTATTGGATGCTTTCGGTGCTGGACGTGCCGATATTGCTGAGAACGACGACGAGCTCAACCGCCTCTCCGCCCGTGAGCAGGAAGTGATGCGCCTCATCGCGCGCGGGCTTTCCTATAAGGAAGTGGCGTCCGATCTTTTTATCTCGGTGAAGACGGTGGAGACGCACGTCTCGTCGGTGTTGCGCAAACTTCAGCTGTCGAACCGCCATGAGTTGGCGCGCTGGGCAGCTGCCCGGAGGATTATCTGACGTATGAGAGGTTGCGGCGCAACCTCCAAGACCGAATTGGCGTGACCTCTTATGTCGCGCCATCTCATACGGTGATCTATCCATTACCTAACATGCACAGTTTTCGACCACTTGTTAGCGCCAGCTTCCCCAATCGTCAGCGCTTAAATCCTTGTGTATGCACTACTCTTTACTGCTCTACCATGACTTTTGTTGATTAAGTATGGTTGTGGTAGGTCCTTGTTGGCTTAAAAGGCCCATTTGTACGGTGGGTTCGCGCGATATGCTCAGCAGTGTGGAGGTGGTTATATGGGATGTGCTGGAGTTGGTTTCCAGCTGTTCTCATTTCTTACTCCATATCGTGTGAAGTTTGGCATCTCACGTGAGAGCTCTGACAACTCCACCATATCTTCACTGAAAATATGGTAAGACTTTTGCGAGAAGATACTGTTCCCAAATTATGAGGCGAAGGAAGCTGTGAGAAGAGGAAAGCGATGAGTGTGCGCGACAAAGCGAGGGCGTTGTGGGCCCGTCGATCTCGCGTCGGTCTTGACGACCTTCTCCCGGTCTCCGCGATTGGTCTTGGGGGCTCCCTTCTTGTCGTCATCCTCGCCACGAGCTGGGATGGCGTTTTTGACATGTTCTCGGTGATTCTCATGTCAGCTGCTTGCATCTGCGTGATGACCGCCAGTAAATGGATGATCCCCTCGGCAACAGCTCTTGCTGTTGTGGTGACCCTGGTGTGGTTCACACCGGATAAGGCGATGCAAACCGCCTCCTTGTCCATGTTCTTCATGGTGCTTCTCTTGCTGTGGCGCAGGTACAGGCGCGAAGCCATGCTCTTCGGCATTTGGTACCTCGGCTCCTTGATCTCCCTGACAATCCCCTATGCGAGTACCACGCAGGTCATCAACGGGATATTCTTGTTTGGTGCTCTCATGCTCTCCTTCGCTACGGTTGGCGAGCTGCTGGGGCGGCAAAGTGACACCAATAGGAAGTTGGATGAGCAGCGGCGCGAGGAGCTTTCGGAGCAACGCCGCGCGATTGCCCGCGAATTGCACGATACCGCCGTGTACTCCACCACCATGGTGGTGATGCGTGCCGAGGCGATGAAGCTGAAGCTTACGGAACTCAAGAGGTTTCGCGAATCCCTCAGGGTTCCCGGTGAAGACATACATGATGGTCGATATTCGCCCGAGGAAGTCCGCCTGTGGCAGATGGTGGAAGAGTATCAGGACCACTTGAATGACGATCTTGATTTCATTGCGCGGACCGGGCGCCGTGCAACGGCGGATCTTAGGTCCATGCTCTCGGTATTGCGGGCATCGGAGCAGGTGGCGGATGAGGAGTCGCGTACGTCGGCAGAACGCTTCATTATTCCCACGTTGCCCTTGCGCGATATCCTACTTGAGGAAACGAATAAGATTCGGGCCGCCGGGGTTGACGTCCAGGTTGCCGTCGAGGGCGATCTGGATTCTATCTCTGACGAGACAAATGCCGGTTTTGCCAAGATTGTGACGGAGATCTGTTCAAACATGGTGAAGCACGCGTCACGAGATAGTGCCGTCAAGGTGATGATTGATGTTCAAGATGATCTCCTTGAGGCAGCTTTTGTTAACGGCATCGCGGCAGGCGGAAGTCCAATGAAGGATTCTGTGAGCCATGATGGGTTGGGATTGGTAGGAATGCGTGAACGAGCCGAGTCGTTGGGCGGCACGGTTGAGGTTTCAGCAACAGAATCGCGCTGGATTGTCGGGGTTTCACTCCCGGCACGACGCTAAAGGGGAAGAAAATGACAACCGGTACGTCAGGACAAGATCGTGTTCGGATCGTTATTGTTGATGATGACGAGAATGTCCGCAAGAACGTTATGGAATACTTGGCCCAGGCTCCTGAGTTCGAGATTGTGGGTGTAGGAGCAACAGGATTCGAGGCAATTCGACTTGCCGCGGATCTGAAGCCGGATATTCTCATGACTGATATCCGCATGCCGGTGATGGATGGCGTGACGGCTGCTGAGCAGGTTCGCTTCCATTCCCCGGACACTCGCGTTCTGCTGTTGACGACGTTTGACGACGACGAAGTGATGCTCGCGGGTTTGCGTGCTGGCGCCGCAGGTTTCCTGCTCAAGAGCACATCGCCAGAAGAGCTGATCAGTAGTTTGCGTCAGGTGGTGGACGGCGGAACCGTCGTCTCTCCCGGACCAACCGCACGATTGGTGAAGGACTACTTGGTTCAGGCTCCTCCTGTGGAGATGCCTGAGTTGCAGCTGTCCCCTCGTGAGCAAGAGGTATTGGAGCTCTTGTGCCAGGCGTATTCCAATCAGGAGATTGCCGAGAAGCTGTTCGTTCGTGAATCAACCGTCAAGAGCCATGTGTCGTCAATCATGACGAAACTGGAGGTCAATACTCGCCTCAAGATTGTTGTGAGGGCATACGAACTGGGCCTGGTCCGACACTAGCTATAGTCAGCCAGCCATGTTCGTACAAAATGTTTCTTTGTTAACTAACAAGTTAGGATACTTGTGGAACAATGGGCTTTCAATGTAAGTAGGATTAAAGTCCTTATGGTTAACTTTGAGACCTAGGTATCTTTTTTGTTACTTACATTTAAACCCCGGGAAAACCAAGTAATTACTTAGGTTCTCCTACTTTTGTTGGATTGTATTTCCCTACTTTTGGGGGAGAGACATGGGCGTACAAACTTCTTATAGTTGAGGCGTAGGAACAAACAGGAGGATGTCCAATGGTAAAGACCGCAGGTCTGGTAGCTGTAGCTGGTATGGTGCTGGCGAGCGCAGTGGGACCAACAATCGCAGGAAATGACGAACCGCTTCCCCCCCTCGAGCCGTCGGCTCCCGTACTGGTTCAGGGGTCGGACAACAATGATGCAGAGTTCTTCTGCTACTGGTTCCCCTACCTGCGCCCGCTGTGCTACGGCATGAACTGAGTATTCAATTAAATAAACATTGTCGGTAACGGGGCAAGTAAACACCTACTTGTCACACGAAATTCTGAACACGTTTCGTGGATTAGCCGATAGTCTCCGAGAGTCACGGACATGGCTCCCTAGCGAGGTCTGGATGAAGCGTGAATCATCCAGGCCTCGCTAAATTTTGTCCACTTTCCCTGTGGGCTTGACGGCCGTTCTTCCAGCGATTGTGGTGTCCAACCTTCTTGGCGGGAGGGGTCTGCTGGCAAGAAGCGCTCCCAGTGGGCTCCAACGTGTTGGGAATCACGATTGGTTAGATCGTGCTGTGTGGATTTCCGGACACGCAATTGACGTTTCTTACGCGCTGGAAATGGCGTCATTGCAACGATTTCCTAATGTTCGTCCAACTTTGGTTGAGTTGTATTTCCAAACTTTTGATGGGGGAAATTTCCCTACTTTTGGGGGAGGAACTAGCGTGAGCCACTTGCCTATAGTTGAGGAGTAGGAAAAAGAGGAAGTTCAATGGCGAAGGCCGCGGGTCTGAGCACTGAAGTTTGCAGGTGTTGGCAAACACAGTGACACAGATGATGTAGTCACCAAAGAGCTACCTCCCACCTTCCGGTCATCATCTCCTTATTTTGACCGAAGGGTTGGAGAATCAGCCAGAGTTTCTGCGAACGTGGTTTCCTCACCCTATGGCCTCTAGTGCTTAAGCATCACGAGGGTACGCATAACTGAATAGACAATTGGTACGTGTTACTGGCGATTCGTCGCTAGCCATGGAAGAGCTTGAACACCTTTTCCAGAGTTCCAATAGTCTCCGTGAGTCACGGACTTGACTCATCGAGTGGGGCCAGGATGAAGCGTGAACATCTAGGCCCCACTAAATTTTTCCCACTGCGATGCTGCGCCAGAAGGTTTCGCCAATAGATCAAGGCTGATTGGCAGGATCTCTGGGAATGTGGGATTCCAGCGACAGATCTCCATCCCCACACCCCGGCGCTCTCAGTTTTCCTCCAGATCTCAGGAGCCAGCATCGGTGGTGGGGAGAAGATACTGAAGCCGCGTCGCCGTCGTCGTTAATGCGATGAACTCTCCTGCGCAACACACGGCCTATCGGCGGGATCTCTCAGCCGAGAACTTCCTAAAGGGCTGCGCGATCGGGGATGATAGAAGCAGACGAAAGCGAAGGAGAGCCATGCCCAAGATTGATGCTCCAACCGTGCGGGAACATCATGCAATGGTCAAAGCGAAGCTCATAGCAGCGACGGAAGAGATTCTGCATGAGAGCGGACCCGAAGGACTCTCCGCCGGCGCTGTAGCGAAACGGGCCGGAATTGCGCGCAACTCGATCTATCGTTACGTTGATTCGGTCGACGATTTGAAGTTCCTGGCCCTCGAACAATACGTGCCGCGATGGATCCAACTGATCTTCTCGCAAGTCGATCGAGACGCGGAACCGGCGCAACAGTTGGCGGACTTCGCCGTCGCCTCACTCCGGCAAACCCGCGAATCCTCGCACGGATGGCTCATGAGCATCATGCGCACCGACACGCGTAAACAGCAAGGCTCAGCCGTGCAGAAACAAGCCGAAGGGGACATTCAAGGTGTCCACACCAAGATCGTCGCATTCATGAGCGACTGCTGGACGGCCCTCGGTGTGGACAACGCGCGGGTCTGGGCGGGCTACACGAATGCCCTTATCTTCGAGAGTTTCAAGATGTCCGAGCGTGGCATCGAACTGGAGGAATTGGAAAGGCACCTGAGGGTCTCGGTGCGGGCGCTCACCGAAGCTGCGCGGTCTTCATCGGAGAGTGGCGGGGACTGAGCTGGGTGCGGGTGCGTCTGGGTTGGGCGGACGTGGGTGTGCGCGGGCGTGGGTGTACGTGTGGGGGCGTGGGCGAATACTCGGCCTGCACTCCCATATTGCCTTGACCGTGCGTGGACGTGCGCGGAAGTTGGGCGTGCTCGGACGTGGGCGAATAATTACTGGTTCGGCGGACGTAGCGGATTTATTGGTGCGCGGCGGATAAACTGACCACGGCGCGATGTGGCGGATTGGGATTCTGTGACGAATCAGGATTCGTCGGCGAGAAGATGTCACTCAACGAGAGGGTATTTCAATGGCAGAGAAGATTCGGGTAGCGATCAACGGGTACGGAAACCTGGGGCGCGCAGTTGAGCTCGCGGTGGAGCGCAGCGAAGACATGGAAGTGGTCGCTATCTTCACGCGCCGCGATCCCGCCACGCTGGAGACCGTCACCGGCCGCGCGGTGTCCGGTGACGAGATGGCCGCGTGGGTCGGCAAGGTGGACGTGTGCGTCAACTGCGGCGGCTCCGCCACCGACCTCCAAGAGCAGACACCCGAAGCAGCCACGCTGTTCAATGTGGTGGACACCTTCGATACGCACGCCCGCATCCCCGAGCACTTCGCGGTTGTCGACTCCGTTGCACGCGACCACGACCACCTGGTCATGATTTCCACCGGCTGGGATCCGGGCCTGTTCTCCCTCAACCGGCTGATTGGCGAATCCGTCCTCCCCGCAGGCGAGACCTACACCTTCTGGGGCCCCGGACTCTCCCAGGGCCACTCCGACGCGCTGCGCCGGATCGACGGCGTCGTGGATGCCGTGCAGTACACCAAGCCCGTGGAAGAAGTCCTGGAGCGCATCCAGGCCGGTGAGCGCCTTGAGCTGACCACCCGCGAGAAGCACACCCGCGAGTGCTGGGTTGTGCTGGAGGACGGCGCCGACGCCGAGGCGATCCGCGAAGAGATCGTCTCCATGCCCAACTACTTCGCCGACTACGACACCACCGTCAACTTCATCTCCGCCGAAGAACTTGCCCGCGACCACGCAGGCATGCCGCACGGCGGGATTGTTGTGCGCCAGGGTGAGACGAGCCAGGGCACCACGCAGGTGATCTCGTTCCGTCTGGCACTGGACTCCAACCCGGAGTTCACCGGCTCGGTTGCTGTTGCTTCTGCGCGTGCAGTGGCGCGCATGGCCGCGGAAGGCGCCCGCGGTGCCATCACCATCTTCGACGTTCCGCCGGCCAAGCTCTCGCCGGTTGATCCCGTGGAGCTGCGCAAGCACTTGCTCTGAGGTACTGGGGGTGGGTGGTGCTGGCCCGTGATGGCCGCCTGGCCGGTTGGCCGCGGTGAATTTTGCGGCGGTGAGAGCGCGCCATCTGGTTCACATAATACGAACGAGGGGTTCCTGCCAATCTTGGCAAGAACCCCTCGTTGTGGTTTGTGTGGGAGAGAAGCTTAGTGACAGCCGGACTCGCGGCTTGGCACTTAGCTAGCTCAGCGGGAGGAACCCCGAGACTCAGTTCCCGCAGCCGCAGCCGCCACTAGCTCAGCGGGAGGAACCCCGAGACTCAGTTCCCGCAGCCGCAGCCGCCACCACCGCAGCCGCCGCCTGCGCTCTGAGCGACAGGCTCGGGCTCCGGCGCGGGTGTGCCGCCACCGCAGCCGCATCCACCGGCATTGGGGCCACCACAGCAGCCTCCACCAATCTCCATCTCGATGATCTCCTGGATCTTCGGGGAGGTGTTGAGGGCGATATCCTGGGCCACGCCTTCGGCGTCAAGCGCGATGATCAGGCCCATCTTCTGCATCGTGTTGAGCATGGACTCGCCGCAGCCCTTGATGATGACGGCGTCGACCTGATTCTCGCGCAAGAACTTGACGATGCGCGCATGGTGAGCGCCCTCGGTTCCTTCGTCATGGAGCACGTCCCACTTAACCTCGTGCTCATCCCACGCCATGAGTTCGCCGTCGTGAATCTCAGCAAGGGCGACGTTGTGGGCCTTTCCCCAGCGGGGGTCTACCAGTCCGTCTGCAGTGACGGGAGTTGCAATGATCATGGTTCCACTCTAGGCCGTGGTGGGGGTGCCGGGCGAATACTTCAGTCCTACATCACTCCCGACACGACGCCCTTTTGTTGAAATTTCACGGATTGGTGCCGGTGAAGTGATTTTGTGCCAAATGACTGGGTGGGGTTCCAAACACGTAACGATTTCGGATTGGCGCGACGTTTTTTCCTGTGGAAAACGCGTTACGTGAATCTGAAAAAGTTACTCCTTTGGAGTAAGAGACTGCGCCAATAGGTTCGGCCGTGACATCCGTAGTAGGCCATGATCTCTTGGTGCGATCTCTAAGACCCAAGATACTGGGCGGGCGAAGGTGTGGCTTCGTAGATTTCAACTCTCTCAGGAGACCCGATCTGTGCATATGGTACAGATCGGGTCTCCTGGCGAAGCTGAAAATTACGCTGGCTGTTTTCGCTCCAGGTCAGTTGTTCTGATCGCGCTGGCTGTTTTCGCTCCAGATCAGTCGTTCTGACGGCGCTTGGTGGCCAGAATGTGACGCTCCAGCGGCTCGCAAGCTGCGAGAGCCGCCCCCGAGAGCCCGATGCCGAGCAGAAGGATGAGGCCAAGCCGGATGATTCCGGAGGTGGACATGCTAAGCGCCGAGGCGAGCAATCCCAACCCCAGACCGAGGCCGGCAGAAATAATCGTGGCAAGGAAAAGGGGAGCCATGATCTGGATGAAACGGGTCATCCCGAACACGCGGCGGGGAAAACCGAGCTGCGACAGGGCATAGGTCTGCTGTGCGCGGTCAAAGACCGTCGAGGACTGATTCATCAACGTGGACAGAGCTGCCACGCTGAAACCGAAGCTCAAGGTAATGAGCACGCCGGTGCCGATGTCCTGCATGAAGATCATCTCGGACTGGTCCATCTCCATTGGTATTGGAGCGAGAAATCCGGCAATGAAGCTGAGTAGCGCGATGGCGTTGACAGTGCGCCAAGCGGACCGAGGATCGTCAAGAATTCGGCGCATGGCCAGCAGCTGAGAAACCGAACGGGTGCGTGTTGCAGGTAGTGCCAAGAGCTGCAGCATCCATGGACCCACCAGCGAAATTGCCCCAACCATGACAAGCAGCATGATCGCCAGGACCGAGTAGGTTCCCGCATCCAGGAACGAATGCTCCATCCGGGTCCACGCGGTAAACGCAATGATCGCAGCAAGGAACGCCAGTGGCCGCCAGCGCTTGAGTGCAGGATTTGCCTCGCGCCGAGCAACCCCGAGAGGTGAGATGCGCACGCGCTGAAGCCCGATCGCCGTCGACAACAAAGAAACGACAAGAAGCAACGCGAGCACACCGAAAAGCAGCCCAAGTGGCAGCCGCATCAGCGAGGTGTTGATCGGCTGATTGAAGAAGTAAACTTGGCGCCACAGCGGCAGGGTGGCGTAGTAGGCGACGACGCCGACGGCGGTTCCCATCACCCACTGCACCAGAGTTTCGACGACGGACATCGCCACCGTCTGGCCGCCGGTTACGCCGACGAGACGCAGCGAGGAGAGGCGCTGGGCGCGGCCGCGAGCACCGAGGCGAGCGGCCGAGGCACCAAGGGAAAAGATCGGGATGACGAGCAGTGCACCCGCAGCCAACGCCATCGAGAAGTACAGGTCCAAGAAGCTCAAAGTATATTCAGCGGTCTCCTGCACCGAAGCTTCCGCGAGCGCGGGCGTGGTGAGCGAAGGATCGTTCAACCACTTCGAGAACATCCAGATGCCGCCCGCCACGGTCAGGGCCATGAGGGTGGAAAGTGCGAAAGAGAGGACGGCGAGGAGGTCGAGCCAGGCGTCGCCGGTGCGGGCCCTGAGGCGGGCTGCCGTGAGCGTGGGCGCGAGTTGCAGAGCTTCCTTCATCGCTGGCCTCCGAACTGGTCATGCCCTGCTGGGAAGCTGGGGGCGGAGGTGGTGGGAGCAGCCGGGAAGCTGGGGGCTGCGGGGTAGATGGGTGAGGTGGGGTAAGCGGTTGCTGCGGGGTAGGTGGGCGAAGCAGTCGGGGCAGGGTGGCCGGGGCCCTGAGCTGGAGCGGGGGCCTGAGCGTAGGCGGGTTGGCCGAAGCTGGCGTTACCGAGGTTGCTGACGCTGCCGACGCCGCTGACACTTCCAGCAGGCGACCCGGGGAACGCCTGGCCGCCCTGTGACATAGCGGGATTCTGAGGCGCGGCGGACGTAGTTGCCACCTGATGCTTCATGGAATCTGCGTGGATGCGGCCGTCGCGAATCTCCACGAGACGGTCGCACCAGGCGGCAACCTGCGGGTCGTGGGTGACCACGATGAAGGTGGACTGGGTCATGCGCGCCGTCGTGGTCAATACCTGCATCACCTCGTGACCGGTGGCCTGATCGAGGGCGCCGGTGGGTTCGTCGGCGAAAATGACGGCCGGGTGGCCAGCGAGGGCGCGGGCGATGGCCACGCGCTGGGCCTGGCCGCCGGACATCGAACCGGGGCGGCGCGCCGCCTCGCTCTGCAAGCCGAGGCGGCCGAGCCACTCGTCGGCGCTGGCCAGGGCCTTGCGGCGGGACTCGCCGCGCAGCATGAGCGGGATGGCCACGTTCTCGCGGGCGGAAAGCTCGGGGATGAGCTGGCCGTCCTGGAACACGAAGCCGAAGTCGCGCAGGCGCAGCTTTGAGCGCTGGGCGTCGGAGAGGGCGGAAACGGGTGAACTGCCGAGCATCACCTGGCCGCCGCTGGGCGCGAGGATACCCGAGAGGCAGTGCAGCAGCGTGGACTTGCCCGAACCCGAGGGGCCCATGATGGCCATGGTTTGGCCGGCCGGGATCGTGATGTCCACTCCGGCAAGTGCACGGACGGTGCCAAAATCCTTGGTGAGGCCCTGCCCAACAAGCGTGCGATCAGTGTGTGCGTTCATGGTTACCATTTCACCGGATTTCGAGCCCCGCGCCCATGGGGCTGGCTGTCAAAAAGAGGTAGAGCTGGCTCTACCTCTCTCCGCCATGACATCTGTCATGGCGGCAACGTGATCGCTGGCAGTTCCGCCGCCCGGCCCAATCAACAAGGATTGAGGCATGAAGAAGAACGGAAACGCGCTGGTGGTCACGGGAGTGACGAAGCGCTTCGGTACCCTGACCGCGGTGGACAATGTCAGTCTCACCGTCCCCGTCGGGCAGATCGTGGCACTTCTCGGCCCGAACGGCGCAGGAAAAACCACCCTCCTCGATATGGTCCTCGGATTCACGGAGCCCGCCTCCGGCTCGATCTCCGTCATGGGGCAGATGCCCCGCGAGGCTGCTACCAGCGGCGACGTCGGCGCGGTGCTGCAAACACGCGGCCTCCTCGATGATCTCACCGCCTCCGAGACCCTCCGCATGGTGGCCTCCTGCCACCGCCATCACCTCCCGATAGCCGATGTCATGGAGCGCGCTGGCGTCACAGAATTCGCCAAGACCAAAGTGGGCAAGTGCTCCGGCGGCCAGGTTCAGCGCCTGCGCTTCGCCCTCGCCCTGCTCACCGACCCGCAGCTCCTCATCCTCGACGAGCCGACCGCCGGTATGGACGCCTCGGCCCGGCGCGACTTCTGGCACACGATGCACGCGGAAGCCGAGCGCGGCCGCACCGTCGTCTTCGCCACCCACTACCTGCAAGAAGCCGACGACTACGCCGACCGCGTCATCCTCATGCGCCAAGGCCACATCGTTGCCGACGGCACCGTGGCCGAGATGACCGCCACCCAGGACCGCATCGTCGAAGCACTTTGGCTGCGAACGGACCTGGACCCAGCCGCCGTCGTCGAAAAACTGAACATCCCCAGCTGGTCCCGCGAGGGCAAACGGGTGCGATTCACCACCGCAGATTCCGACGCGCTCGCGCGCCACCTACTCACCGAAAACCTGGCGTGCGATCTGGAGATCAGCCGCCCCTCCATGGAATCCGTGTTCTTCGAACTCACGGAAACCGCGCACGAAGGAGCCCAGCGATGAACGCCACGACCTCAAACTCGACCACCCCGACACACCCAACATCGACGACGGCGTCGCGAATCGCGCCGAGTCCGCGCATCGTTGCCCGCTACACCGGCTGGGAGCTGTGGCGCAACCTCCGGATGGTCGACTCGACGTTCTTCGTCATCGTGCTGCCCGCCGCCATGTACCTGATGTTCGGCGTGGGTATGAACGAGGGCACGCTGCGCTCCGGCTACGGGAACGTGTCGGCCTACATCATGACCTCCATGGCCGTCTATGGTGCCGTTATTGCGACGACGGCGATGGCTGGTTCCGCGGCTGTCGAGCGCAGCTACGGGTGGGGGCGGCAGCTCTCGATGACAAGCCTCACCGACGCCGGATACCTCCTGGGCAAGATGCTCGCCAGTGTGGCGATGGCCGTTATTCCCATTGTCACCGTGTTCGTCATCGGTGTGATGACCGGGGCGGAGCTGGATGGAGTGTGGCGCTGGTTCGCCGCCGGCGGGCTGTGCCTGCTGGTAGCGCTGCCGTTCGCCTTCTACGGATTGGGCATCGCGCTCATCTTCCGATCGGAGACGGCGGTCTCGGCGGCGTCGGGAATTCTGGTGATCTTGGCATTCTTTGGGAATCTGTTCGTACCGCTCTCCGGCGTGATGCTGGACATCGCGCGATTCACCCCGCTCTATGGTGTGGCCACCCTGGCCCGCTGGCCGCAGACCGAAGGCTTTATCATCCCCATCGAAGGCGCGGGGCCGGGATACGTGCCCGAGTTTGAAGCGCTGGGACCGGTCATCGCCAACATCGTGGTGTGGACGCTGATCTTCGTGACGGTGTGTGTGCTGGCGAGCCGCCGCCGGACGCAGCGGTAGGTATTGCGAGCTGAGCCCGTGGGGCTGGCCTGTGGGTCGGTCCTGCGGGCTGGCCCGTGGATTGGGTTCTAGATGATTGATTCCTTGCTCGGTGTGCTGTGGGTTTCGGGTGTTGCGGAGGGGAGTGAGATCGAGGTTTGCGCACTAGTCGATGCAAAAGTCCGGGTATATGTTACCGCCGTGCCATATATGGCGTGCCGGTGACATATATCCGGATATATGCATCAACCTTTCGAGAGATCCCCGGGAATCAATCATCTAGGGAGACACGACCTGGTTAAACACTCACTGAGCCAAACTGTGTGGCGGTGAGAGCGCTCTATCCGGTTATATTGACAGGTAGAGCGCTCTCGCCGCCACCGGGTAATGAGAAGCGCGGGAGCGGGATGTGGAGACAGAGATGACGAGCCAGAAGCCGGACTCACAGCGGGATGAAGCACCGAGTTCGCGGCCAAGCCAGGCACCGCCTGCACGGCCGAGCCGGGAAGGTGGGCAGCAGGGCTGGGTGAGGTGGCGTCGTCGGGAAAATCGAACAGACTTACCGCAGATGAGTCTCGACCACCAGAAGCCCGCCCGGAATCGGGGCTACAACCCGCCCGACGTGTACTCGCGGGAACTCAAGCGCGAGACGATGTTCTACGGCGGGTTCTGGCTCATCTTTCTGGCATTCCCGGTGGTCTCCATTTTCTCTGGCGATATGTCGTGGCCCCTCAAGGCTCTCGGGTTGGCGAGTGTGGCGGCGTTTGTTGTGCTGTACATGTATGGCCTCACCCACCCCCGGATTGTTTTTAGCGTGCCGCGCTGGGCCAACACGCTGGCCTACACGGTGATCCTGGTGTTGTTCATGGTGGTGGTGGCGATCCTGGCAGGTTCAAGCGCCATCAGCATGGCCTCCTACCTGCTGGCACTCTGGCTCTTCTCGCACACCTGGCGGGTGGGGGTGCTGGGTGCGGTAGTGGTGGCTGTTGCCGTTGTGCTGGGTGGGGTTCTGGCTTTTCCGGCCCCTACGATCTACTACACGCTCATTCCTGTTGTCTCGACGCTGGCCATTCTCGTCATTGTTCGTTTGATGTCGGAGAAGGACGAGCGCGACCGCGAGAAGGACCGCCAGTTGGCACTCTCGCGCCAGCGCGAGGAGCTGGCGCGCACGGTGCATGACGTGCTGGGCCACTCGTTGACGGCCATCACGGTGAGCGCGCAGCTGGCCCGCCGCCTCGTGGAGCGCGACCCGCAGGCGGCCGCCGCGCAACTGGACAACATTTTGGCGACGGCGCGCACGGCCCTCTCGGAAGTCCGGACCACCGTGGTGGAGCTGCGCCAGCCGGATCTGATGGAACAGGTTCAGATGACGCGCACCCTGCTTGAGGCCGCCGGAATCGCCGCCGAGCTGCCCCGCGGGCGCGCCCTCGACATGCTCGACGACCGCCTCAACCCCGAGACCCGCGAACTTTTCGCCTGGTGCCTGCGCGAGGGAATCACCAATGTGGTGCGCCATGCCGGCGCCTCACGTTGCTCGGTCGAGATCGGCGAGAGGTATCTTCGGATTGACGACGACGGCGCGGGTGTCAGTAGGCCCGAAGGGAACGGACTGACCGGGTTGCGTCAGAGAGTGGAAGAAGCCGGTGGGGTGTTGAGCATTGGGGCGCCGCCGGTTGACAGGCCGCCGGTTGACGGGCCGCCGGTTGACAGGCGCGGAACAAGAATGGAAGTTGTGCTGTGAGTGGAGATGCTATTCGTGTGTTGGTCGCCGACGATCAGGAACTGGTCCGTGCCGGACTGGCGGCGCTGCTGAATCTGGAGGACGACATCGACGTCGTCGCCCAGATGACGAGCGGAATCGGGTGTGCCGAAGCGGTGCGCGAGCACGCGGTGGATGTGGCGATGTTGGACATCGAGATGCCGGGCATGGATGGGCTCGCCGCCACCGAGGAGATCATGCGGCTGGGCACGTGCAAGGTGCTCATCGTGACCACGTTCGGGCGTACCGGCTATCTGCAGCGGGCGCTCGCGGCCGGGGCCTCGGGTTTTATGGTCAAGGACGCGCCCTCCGAGCAGCTGGCTGCAGCGATTCGTACGGTGCATGCGGGCGGGCGCGTGGTGGATCCCGCGCTGGCGACGGAAGCCCTGGTGGCGGGTGTGAACCCGCTGACTGAGCGGGAGCGGGACGTGCTGCGGGCCTCGCTCGGCGGGACGTCCGTCAAGGACATCGCCGCCGAGCTGTACCTCTCACCGGGGACGGTACGCAACCATCTCTCGTCGGCCATCGGCAAGACGGGCACCACCAACCGCGCCGAGGCCGCCGGAACCGCCCAAAGCCGCGGCTGGTTGTAGGAGCGGTGGCGCCCCCTACTCCGTTGCCAGCGCCTCCACCGGGGAGGTGCGGGCCGCACGGCGGCCCGGCAGCCACGAGGCCACGATCGCGGAGAGGATCGCCACCGCCATCACGCCGAGGATTTGCAGCCACGGGATGACGATGATCGTCCGTTCGAGATCCAGCGGCAGCGCCAGTGTTCCGGCCCAGCCGAAGAACACTCCCAGCACCACACCCACGATTGCGCTGGTGAGAGCCACATAGATTGCTTCCAGGGCGAGCATGTGCTGCATCTGGCGGCGGCTCAATCCCAGCGCCCGCAGCAGTCCGTTCTCCCGGGTTCGTTCGATCACCGAGAGGGAGAGCGTGTTCGTGACGCCCACGAGTGCCACCAGCACGGAGACGGCCAGCAGCCCCACGATGACCAGCAGCACCATGTTGATCATCGAGGTGTACATGGCGCGTTCGGCGGCGGCGCCGCCGACGTCGAGGTCGTCGGCGAGGGAGGTGATGGCGTTCTGTACGCTGGTGGCCTCCTCGACGTCACTCAACCGCAGGTTGATCTGCCGCAGTTCGGTGTCCGGTACGAGCTTGTCCAGTGTGCTCGCGGAGATGAGGACCGATGAGTAGTCGATGTTGTCCACGAGCGTCACCTTCAGGTCCGCGCATTCGCCCGTTGTGGCACACACTCGCAGGAAGCCGTTGGACACGGCCAGGCCCCACATCTCGGGCGTGGCCTCATTCATTTCCACCGCGTCATCCGCGAGAACCGGGACCTCCGAGTGCGCCACGGCGTTGAGGTCCGGCTGCCCGTACACCGTGACGGGGTTGGTCATGGTGCTGGGGTCGGCGCCGGTACCATCGCCAGCGCCGCCGCGATCCCCTACCCCTGCGCCCGGTTTCGTCAAGGAGTCCGGGGCTTGCAGGGCGAGCGAGCCGTCAGCGGCCGGGAGGGCTTCAACTCCATGAACCGCGACGACGGCGTCCACACCTTCCACCGCCCCCACCCGCTCCAGCGTCTCGGGTGCGAGGGCAACGTTTCGGCTGGTCACGGTGAGATCGAAGGGGCGGCGCGAGTCCACTTCGGCGTTCAGCGTTTCGCGCAGTGAGCCCGCAGCCACGGCCATGGTGGCGATGAGGGTGACACCGATGACGATGGCGGTGCCTGTGGAGGCAGTGCGGTCCGGGTTGCGCAGGGTGTTGCTGCGTGCCATCTGGGCGACGACGCCGCGGCCCGGCTTACCGAGTGCGTACGTGAGCTGCGGCAACACGACGGACACCACAAGAAGAGCACCGATGAGGCACACCACCCCGGAGAAGAACGCGATGAGGAAGCCAGCATCGCTCGCAGCCTTGATTCCGTAGAAGAGCCCGGCCCCGGCCAGACCCGCGATGATGAGGCCCGCGATGAGCCGCACCCGATGCGATCGGCGTGCGGCAACCCCGCTCTGGTCCACGGGCGCGAGCGCCGCGATGGGCGGAATCCGGGTAACGCCGAGCGCCGGGCGAGCACCCGCGGCCAGCGTCATGAGTGCGCCCGCGAGCCACACGAGGACCAGTTGCACCGGCTTTTGCATGGCGAGTGCCTCGCCGAAGGAATCCGCGATATCCATGATGAGCAGCCCGATGGCGCTGGCCAGCACGCCCGTCAGCACGCCGACGAGCGAGGCAGCCGCACCCACAATGGCCGTTTCCTGCAACACCAGGCGCCGCACCTGCTTGGCGCTCGCGCCGAGTGTGCGCAGCAGCGCGAGCTCACGGCGGCGCTGGTGCAGCACGATCTGGAAGGTGGTGGAGACGACGATCGCGGCCACCACCAGCGCAATCACCGGGAACACCAGCATGATGGCGGTCATCGTTCCCTGACTCATCTGCATCTGTTCCAGCGTTTCGGCGATGAGCGAGTCGGTGGTTTGCACGTCGACGGCGTCGCCGAACCGTGCGGAAATCTTGTCGGCCAGAGCCTGCTGGGCCGCGGCGCTGGGCTCGCTATCACTCAGGGCCACCAGCAGTCCGTAGGGATCGTTCGCGGCGAGTGCCTCGGCGGTGGCGTAGGCATTGGTGGAGAACATGCCGCCGCCGCTGCCGGTATCGGCGATGATTCCCGAGACGGTGAACTGCTGGGCATCATCCTCGGTCCACAGGTCACGTGCGGCGAGGGTGTCACCGGCGTCAACCCCCAGCTCCTGGGCCTGGGAGGCGCTGAGAACCAGCTCGGTGGCGGTGGCTGGCAGCTTCCCGGAGAGCACCTCGGGCTGGGAGAACTGCGGCGGATTCACCGCATTGATCGAGGTGGAAATCCGCGCCTTATCCGTGCGCAACTCCCAATAGTTGTAGCCTTCCTGGCCCACGGCCGCCACCTCCGGCAGCGCCGCCAGCTCCGGAATGTAGTCGGAAAGGAGCCGCGGGTCACGGGCGTCGTCGTCGACCTCATCGAAGTTCAGTGCGACGACGGCGGCCGTACCCGCGTAGTGATCCCGCACCGATTTGGTGAGGGAGGCGTTCATGCCGGCCGAGAAGGCGAGGGCGACCACCACGAAAGCCATGGAGATGGCGACGGCGAGGCCGGTGGCCAGGTAGCGGCGGGCGTGCGATTTGACGTTGGAGCGGAGCAGTTCGTTCATCGGCCGACGCTCCGCAGATCCTCCACCGAGGGGCTGTCGAGCTGGGCGACGACCTGGCCGTCGCGGACCACGAGGACGCGGTCCGCGGTGAGCGCCGAATCGAGATCGTGGGTGACCATGATGACGCTCTGACCGAGGTTATCCACGGCTTGGCGCAACAGCGAAAGAACTTCCTGGGAGGACTGGGTGTCGAGATTGCCGGTGGGCTCGTCGGCCACGATGACGGCCGGGCGCATCACGAGAGCGCGGGCCACGGCCACGCGCTGCTGCTGACCGCCGGAGAGCTCCGAGGGGCGATGCGTCAGGCGCGACTCCAACCCGAGTGCCTCGACCACCTGCCGGAACCAGGCGTGATCCACCTTGCGGCCCGCCAACTTCAGCGGCAGCAGGATGTTCGCGCGGGCATCGAGTGTGGGAACAAGATTAAAACTCTGGAACACGAAACCGATGCGGTCGCGGCGAATCTTGGTCAGTTCGTCGTCGTTCAAACCGGTGATCTCGGTGCCCTCGATGGTGATGGAGCCGGCGGTGGGGGTGTCCAGGCCCGCGAGGACATGCAGCATGGTGGATTTGCCGGAGCCGGACGGGCCCATGATGGCGGTGAAGCGGCCTTGGGCGAAGTCGACGTCGACGTCGCCGAGTGCGATCACCCGGGTGTCGCCGCTGCCGTAGATCTTGGAGACGCCGCGCAGGGCGACGATGGCAGGTGAGGCGGCGGTGTGTGCTGTGGTTGCAGCGGGCGGCGGGGTGGTTGAGGTGGGTGCGTTGGTTGCCGCGGTGGGTGAGGGGAGATCAGTCATGACACTATTTCACCTGCTGGCGGGGCGGAAACCCATGGGGTTACCTATCGAGAAAAGGTAGAGCTGGCTCTACCATTCGGCGTCCGGGAGCGGCTATTCGGTGTCCGGGCAGGGTTTCGGGAATCATGTGGATTAGGATGGATGGGGTCGCTGATGCGACAACAGGGGACCGGGCGGGAGGCGCACATGCGAGATGATACGTGGTGGGCGGAGGCCCCGCGCGCTCGCGATCTTTCACGCCAGGAGAGGGCGAGCGCTCGGCTCATCTACCGGCCGTTGCTGTTGCTGCTTGTTGTGGGGATGTTGTTTGGGCTTGTATTCCTCATGGGGTTGGCAGGCTGGTATAGCACCATCAATTACCCGTATTTTCTTCTTGTTCTGGCTGTCGTGGCGTTCTATGGGCCCGTGGTGGTGTTGCGTTCCGTGCGCAAGACGGCCCGGCGGATCAGGCGACTGTATGTGCCCGAGGATGTGGCGCTGCGGGATCCGGCGTCGGTGGCGGAGCTGACGGAGTCGCGCCGGGAGATCGTGGCGGCTTTTGAGATTGAGCGGCGGCGCATCGAACGTGACCTGCACGATGGCGCGCAGCAGTACCTCGTCATGGCCTCGATGGATGTGGGGGAGGCGGACCTGCTGCTTGACTCGGCGGTGGTGGACGGGCAGGTGGTCCCCGAGAAAATGCGGGAGGTGCGGAGGCTTTTGGGCAAGGCGCAGAACGACGCCGACGCCGCGCTGCGGGCCCTACGCCACACGGTTGCCGGGATTCACCCGAAGGTGCTCTCGGATCTGGGGCTGGAGGCGGCGGTGCGCAACCTGGCCGCGGAGAGCCCGCTCGAAGTGACCGTGCGCGTGCCGCACCCGCTGCCTCCGATCCCCGAAGGCGTCATCGCCGCAGGATATTTCCTGGTGGCCGAGGCGCTGACGAATGCCGCCAAGTACGCGCCTGGTTCGCAGGTCTCGGTGCTGCTCGCCGCCGACGAAGCGCTGCTACTCTCCGTTGTGGACAATGGGCCGGGCGGAGCCGTGGTGCATCCGGACCACGGGTTGGCAGGGATGCGGGAGCGTCTGGCGGCCTTCGGCGGGACGTTCACGGTGCTCAGCCCACCCGGCGGACCCACCAGTATCAGCGGGCGCATCCCGTTGCTGCTGCGCAGCGGCGAGTTCGGGGTGGTGGTTGGTGAATAGTGCGGGGTTTGCGCGGGATTTTGCGGGTTTGCGCGGGTTCGTACTGATTTACGCTGGTTTGCGCGGGACCAGAAACCTAAATGGGCATGAGAGCGATCCGTGTGCCGTATGCGGCACGGATATCGCTGTGGTGCCCACTTACGAGTTGGTGCACGATAAGAATTGTGGAGGAAGGATTACGTAGACACTTCGTTTATGAGGTCTGAGCGAAACATTCCACTCAGACCTTTGAATGATCCTAATGATGGAGCGTTCTTTTTTGACTCCCTAATCATGCACCAAGTCGTTAGGACTGCGGTGCCCATTTAGGGACGGTGACGCGGGGATATCCCCGAAGGATTGTGAAGTAGGCGAGTTTGGGGGCGTTACGGGTGAATAGTGTGGATGTAGGGATGCGAGGATTGATTTTTGTGGATGCTGGGATTGAGGAGAGAGCGTGAAGCTGATTGTCGCGGATGATTCCGCGCTGTTCCGAGAGGGTTTAGTGGGATTGTTGGAGCGTCAGGGGCATGAGATCCTGGCGCAGGCCTCCAATGCCCCGGAACTCCTGACCATGGCGGGAGCGCAGCGCGCGGACGTCATCATCACCGATGTCCGTATGCCGCCCTCCATGACCGACGATGGGCTGCGCGCCGCCGTCGCACTACGCGAGAGCCAGCCGGAGACCGGCATCATGGTGCTGTCGCAGTACGTTGCCCCGGCTTACGCCACGCAGTTGTTTGAGCCATCGGCGCCTACTGAGGGTGTGGGCGGGCTCGGCTATCTACTCAAGGACCGGGTGGCGCGGGTCGCGGACTTCATCCGCTCACTTCAGGTGGTCGCCGTGGGAGGGGTGGTTGTGGATCCCGAGGTCGCCGCGTCCCTGGTGCACGGGCGGCCCAGCCGCCTCGACGCCCTCACCCCGCGCGAGGTGGAGGTGCTGGAACTCATGGCTCAAGGGCTCTCCAACCAGCAGATTTGCGACAAGCTCTACCTCTCCGCCGCCGCGGTATCCAAGCATGTGGCTGCGGTATTCTCCAAGCTCGGCATGGCTCCGGGGGAGGAGAATCGCCGGGTGCGTGCGGTGCTCGCCTACCTCACCGAGGTGCAGGGCCGATAAGTGTGGGGCCTACGGTACTGTCTCGCCCTCACGCTCGGAGCGCCCGTAGTGGGGCCGATACGTGTGGGGTCGATGCCGGAGCGAGCCTAACGGTATCCCTGCTGCACGGCATCCCTACCGCAGGGCGCAACCCCTGTCCTCCCTCACTGAAGTGCAGGGCAGTGGATACGGTGCGTGACGAGCGCAAGTTCGATGACAGGCCGCGCCAATGCCTCATCACATTCCATCAACCCAACGAAAGCTCAGGGCCGATAAGTGTTGTTTGATCTGGGCGACCTCGCCTGGTATGTCCCGGTGTTGCTCGCAGGTGCGGCGTTCCTCGCCGGTTTCGTGGACGCCGTTGTGGGTGGCGGAGGCTTGATTCAGCTTCCCGCCTTGCTCATGGTGCCGGGACTTTCGCCGGTGATGGCCGTGGCCACGAGCAAGATCGGGTCCATCTCGGGAACGGTGACGAGCGCGATCACCTACTACCGTCGCCTCCGCCCCGACCTGCGGGTGGCCCTGCCGATGGCGGTGCTCGCCTTCGCCGGTTCGTACGGCGGAGCGATCGTGGCGAAACTGCTGCCCACGAACGTGTTCACGCCGATTATTCTGGTGGCTCTCGTGGCAGTTCTCCTGTTCACGATCTTTCGGCCGCAAATCGGTTCGGGAACAGGGGAGAAGCTTGGGTTGCGCACGGTGCTGATGCGCTGCCTACCCTTCGGCGCGCTCGTGGGCTTCTACGACGGAGTCATCGGCCCGGGAACGGGCTCCTTCCTTGTGCTCGGCATTGCGGCGTTTGCGCATTTCACGCTTCTTGAGGCGAGTGCGTCCGCGAAGATCATCAACACCGCGACGAATCTCGGCGCTCTCGCCTTCTTCATCCCGCAGGGTCTGGTGGTGTGGCCGGTGGCGATTCTTATTGGCGTGGCGAACATGCTCGGCGGGCACCTGGGTGCGCGAACCGCAGTGAAACTCGGGAATGGTTTCGTACGGATCGTGCTTATCGTGGTGGTCACGGCCCTCATCGTGAAGCTGGGCCTGGATTTGCTGTAGTTGGCCATGATTTGAGCTTCGAAATCAGCATGGGCCTGTACGTATTTCACAGGTGTGTTCTGATTCCGAAGCTAAAAATGGGGCAACTTCCCCGCGGCGCTGAGCCCAGCGCACTTGGGGCCAGACCTGCTGTATTTGGCGTTGGCCTTGGCGTAGTTGTCGCCAGTCCTGTTGCGTTTGGTGCCGGGCCCAGCGTATTTGGCTGGGCCCGAGAATTTTCAACTTCGTGAGCGTGCCCGATCTGTACGTATGTCACACATCGGGTCTTCTGACCAAGTTGAAGCTCGCATGGCTGGCTGTTTCAACTGCTGGTTCGTGGGACGAGCTGTCCTGTGGCGCCACAGCCGATAAAATAGGAGACGATGCGCTACATACTCTTTGACCTGTACGGCCTGTTCTACAACCTCAAGCCCCTCTCGGGATGGGAGGAATTCGCGGCGCGGCTCGGCACCACTGCCGAAGCACTGCGCCCTGCCTTCTCTCGTTACCGCCCCGACTACGACGCCGGCTTCCTGGACATCGATCAGTACTGGCAGCTCGTTGGAGCAGAGCTGGGCATCGAGATTGATTGGCGTGAAGCCCTCGCCGCCGACCTCGCCGCCACCGGCGGCATCAACGAGGAGATGGTGGCCTTCCTGCGTGAGTTGCAGGGCGACAGCATTCCGTTTGCCCTACTGTCCAACGAGCCGAAGGAACGCACCGAGATCACTCGTACTCACGAGTTCATCTCGTGGTTCACTCCTGCAATGTTCTCCTGCGAGCTGGGTCTGGCCAAGCCGGATCCCGAGATCTTCAAGGTGGCGTTGGGGCGGCTGCGGGCGGTCGCTGGTGCAGATTTGCAGCCGGGGGAGATTCTCTTCACCGACGACACCCAGGACAACATCAATGTTGCCCACGAGCTAGGCTTTGCGACACACCTCTTTGAGGGTGTCGATGGCCTGCGCGCCGCTGTTGCTGAGGCATTCGGAAAGTAGCACGGGGATTATGGAGCAGTGACGGCTGCGCCGGGAAGGTTCGCGATGGATGGATCGCCGCTTGCAAGACTGCTTGCGAATCCACCGGAGCTTCCTGTGGCCAGGCAGCTTGGTGACGTTGCTGCCGCGTTGCCAGGCGGGGCCGTGGTGATTCAGGCGCCGCCGGGAACAGGAAAGACAACCCTCATCCCGCCACTTGTCGCACAATTCCTCGCAGGAGAACTTCCGGAGTTCCCTGGATCGGCTTCCCGGAACAAGGGCGCTGGTGCTGGTGCGCCTAGCGCTGCTGACAGAATCGCTTCTGTGCAGGATGCAGCTTCAGCCGTCTCAAATGGGCCTGTGCCCGTCCCAGAAGGAGCCCTTCTAGCCCGAAGCGCCGCCAATGTTCCACGTGAAACATCGTCGCTCCGAGTAATTGTTACTCAGCCGCGCAGGGTGGCGGCGCGCGCTGCCGCGCGCCGCATCGCCTCACTTCTGGGAGAGGACGTGGGGAAAACTGTCGGCTTCTCCGTCCGTGGTGAGAGCAAGACCAGCAGAAACACTCTCATCCAGATGGTGACTCCCGGCGTGCTGGTGCGCCGCCTCCAGCGCGACCCGGAGCTGTCCGGCGTGGGCGCCATTATTCTCGACGAGGTCCACGAACGCCACCTTGATTCCGACCTCGCCATGGCTCTCGCCATTGATGTACGCGACGCGCTACGCGAGGACCTCATTCTCGTGGCGATGTCCGCCACGGTCGCGGCGGAGCGGACGGCGAAGCTGGTGGGTGGCGTCGTCGTCGACATTCCTGGCGAAATCCATCCGCTCGACATCCAGTGGGCCCCGCCCGCGCGCGGTTTCGAGCCGCTCGGCGTGGTGGGCCAGGGAACTGGGGTGCGGCGCGAGTTCCTTTCGCACGTCAGCGCGACGGCGCGGCGGGCGCTCGTGGAGGTTCCCGCAGGTGACGTGCTGGTTTTCGCGCCGGGGGTGCGCGAGGTGGAGGAGATCGCGGGCCAGCTGAGTGGCTGCGGCGCGGAGGTCGCGCGGCTGTACGGCGCGTTGCCCGCGCGCGAGCAAGATCGGGTGTTAAGTGGGCCGGTTCGTTTCGACGACGGCGCCCGAGTGCCGCGACGTGACGACTCACGAGGCAATCACGGCGGCGTATCTCGAAGCGACCGCAAGAGTAGTGGCGCTGGGGAGCGCGGCGCGCAGCGAGGGCAAGACGGCAAGTTAGCGCGAAATATTTCTGGTCATGCAGATGATGCGTCTCGTGCGAGTGGTTCTCGGCGCGTCATTGTATCGACGGCGGTGGCGGAATCGTCACTGACCGTCCCCGGTGTGAGGGTCGTGGTGGATAGCGGGCTCTCGCGTGAACCGCGCACCGATTATGCGCGTGGGATCAGTGGTTTGGTCACGGTGTATTCGTCGCAGGCGGCGGGGACACAGCGCGCCGGGCGTGCTGGACGCCTTGGCCCCGGGACGGTGTATCGCTGCATGGATGAGACGTCGTGGGCGCGGCGGGCACCGCAATCTGAGCCGGAGATCCGGACGGCCGATCTCACTGGATTTGTTCTGGAGGCGGCATGCTGGGGTGCCACTCATGTGCGGGGTTTGGCGTTGTTGGACGAGCCGATTCCTGCCGCGGTCGAGGCAGCGGAGCGACTCTTATTCTCGCTTGGGGCTCTTGATGGCGAGGGACGGCCCACTGGGCTGGGGAGTCAATTGGCGCAGATGCCGCTGTCGCCACGGTTGGGAGCAGCGCTGCTCTCCGTTCGTTCGCGCCATGCCGCAGAAATCTGCGCGCTCCTTGAAGAGGAGCTGCGGCTGCCCGGCGCCGATCTCGCGGTGGGCTGGCGCAAGGCAGGCGCGGTCTCGCCCACCTGGAAACAGCAGGTCAGGCGGCTGCAGGGCATTCTGCCTGGGCTCGGGGATATTGGTGGCCTTGAAGAACTCGGAAAACGTGGCAGTGAATCATCCGGACGGATGGCGGCTGACGAGGAGGTTGCCCTCGTCGTAGCACGCGCATACCCGGAACGCATTGCGCGCGTGAAACCCGGAACCGGGAGGTATTTGTTGGCGAGCGGGACGGGCGCGGTGTTGCCTGAGCACTCGGCATTACAGGGAGAAAAGTGGGTGGCGATTGCCCAGCTGGACCGCGCGCAGGGGCGCGCGGACGCCGTCATCCGGGCGGCTGTTGCTCTCGATGAGCCGTTGGCGTTGGAGCTTGGGGCGCGCCAGATGACAGAGCGGGGCGAGATTGTCATGCGTGGCGGACGGTTGTACGAGCGAGCTACCCGACAGCTGGGTGCCATCGAACTTTCCACGAGCGACACTCCCTGCAAGGACTCCGAGCTGGCGACCCGTTGGGTCGCAGAAGAAATGGCGGCGGGCCGGTTAACACTGACCTGGTCAGAGGGGGCGCGGCTGCTGCGCGAGCGTCTGGCTTTCTTGCACGATGTCGTGGGAGAACCGTGGCCGGATGTCTCGGACGAGGCGTTGGCTGCGCGGCTGGACGAATGGGCGGGGCTGGAGATAGCGAAGTTTGCGGCGGGTGGGAAGCTAGCGGAAGTCACGGCCGCCCAGCTGGAACGGCTCTTCCCGTGGCCTGAGGCGTTGCAGCTCGCTGAGCTGGCGCCGGAACGTATTGAAGTTCCCACAGGGCAGACCGCACGAGTTGATTATTCCAGTGGACGTCCCGTCGTGCGGCTTCGTGTGCAGGAGGCCTTCGGTTGGGCGGAGACGCCGCGGCTCGCTGTGGCTCAAGCGCGAGGACATACTTCACGGAGCGCGCACTCTCATTCGGCTGAGCAAGGTCTAGCTGGCACAGGAAGCTCGCGAGGCACAGAAATTTCGCGAGATGCAGGAAACTCGCGAGGCGCAGGGACTTCGCGAAGCACAGGAAGCTCGCGAGATGCAGGAACTTCGCGAGATGCAGGAACTTCACGAGGCGCAGGTTCTGAGGCACCTGGCGTGCCGGTAACGCTGGAATTACTCTCTCCGGCGCAGCGCCCTGTGGCCGTTACGGATGACCTACAAAGTTTCTGGGCTGGTCCGTATGCGCAGGTGAGAGCTGAGATGAGGGGACGCTACCCGCGCCACCCCTGGCCCGAAGACCCCGCGAATGCTACCCCGACCCGCCGCGCCAAGCCGCGCAAATAGGGAAGAGCCGCGTGCGTATCGACTGAAGCAATATTGCCATGCTGCTCGCTCTAGCGAGGTATTGCTTTCGAGATGGGAACACGGGTTTGGGAGCGTTGATAACCTGTGTACCCATCTGAAACCCGATATTTCGCTCAAGCGAATGTGGTGAGTTAACTCCTCTGGAGCCGCGGGAGGCAGGCACCGACGCGCTGATGAAATAGGCACCGACGCGACAAAAGAAGCCGGGGGAGGTCAAGGTATTAGAGAACACGCCAAGAAGCCAAGATTCCCTGGCGTGTTCACCTAATTCCAGGCTGACGAGCCTGTTGCACTGGGGCCGGGCCTCTGACTCTGCTCTGCCTGGTCGACGACGTCCTTCGCTTCCTTGAGCCCAAGCCCGTATGCCTCGCGGACCAGCTTGATTGCCTCGATTTTCTTTCCCGCAGCAAGCGCTTGCTGTGCGCGAGGTGGGAGTGTCGTGGGCAGGTTGCCGTACATGTTTGCCCCGGCACCGAAAGGCGCGTCGATGCCGGAAGGTACCTCGATACCCGTCTGACGGACGATCTCGTTGATGACCGCCTGCTGGCGAGCCAATTCCTGCTCGAGCGCCGCGATGCGTCCGTTGACACCGTAGTTTCCGAACATTATGGAACTCCCTTCCGTGTCCTGTCGCAATGAAAGACGACATAACGATTTCTTGCCATGCTACCGAGGTAGACCAGGAAGGCGTAGGGGGAGCCTTGCCCAGGGGACTATTTAAAGAGGTGATAGTCCGGCTAAGGATTGATAACGACGACGGCGTCCGCGCCGTCACTCCTTCGCCGCGCCAAGCCGCGCAAGTAGGGGGAAGTGGGGTCATGCTAGCGGGACAAGACCCACTGGCATGACCCCAGATACCGCTCTCGTCATGAAAGCTGAGGAAACTACCAGACTAGGGATTCCGCGATGCGGCCGACTCCCTTACTACAAGCCTTGGCGAGACGCAGCGTCATCAACGAGGTTCTTCGCCTCCTTGAGGCTGATCCCGTATGTTTCGCGTACCAGCTTGACTGCCTTCACCTTATTGCCCGCAACGAGTGCCTCTTGCGCGAGTGGGGGAAGCTCCCCGGAGGCCGGGACCGGAATCGGTTGGTTTGCCGGGACCGATACCGGGGTTACAGTGGCGTTCTCAACGAGAACCTTCGCCTCTGCGGCACTGATTCCGTATGTGTCACGTACCAGCTTGATTGCATCGACCTTCCTGCCTTCGTTGAGCGCCTGTTGCGCGAGGGGAGGAAGCGTCGTGGGTGTGGTGCTGCTTGTGCTTGGAGCAGTCTCGGTCGTACTCGGTGCCGTGCCGCCCGCACCTGCATCACCACCGGTCGCACCCGCATCGCTTGTGCTTGGGGCAGCAGCCTTGCTTTCGAGATCGGCGATGACAGCCTGTTGGCGAGCAACTTCCTGCTCGAGCTCCGCAATGCGCGCGAGCAGTTCTGCGTTTTCAGCCATTGAAAACTCCCTTCTTTGGGTTGCTGACCATAATAGGTCCGCGCCACAATCCCACGCCACCACTTTTAACATCTGTGTACAAAGTTGAATGCCGTTGCGACAGCTTGGAACGCTAAGGCTTTGCCGTGTAGTCCAGCCGGTCGATCCCACCAGGCCGTAGTGGGCACCAGATCAAAGAAGTGATAGTCCGGCTAAGGAGTGATAACGACGACGGCGTCCGCGCCGTCACTCCATTGCCGCGCCGTCACTCCTTCGGGTTCAGGGCTCGCTACGCGACGCCGTCGTCGTCAGAACCGGCTCCCTCACCCGAAACCTCACCCGAAACCTCGCCCTCATCCCGAAGAATCACGGCGATTTCGTCCGCGTTGGCGGCAATCTGGTGGATCTCGGAACTGATGATGGAGAACGGCACCTCTTCGAAGGGA
This sequence comes from Ancrocorticia sp., assembly GCA_047602305.1. GTDB lineage: Bacteria > Actinomycetota > Actinomycetes > Actinomycetales > Actinomycetaceae > Ancrocorticia. Next base: position 2,244,080 of record JASGHO010000001.1, on the reverse strand, counting down.
AGTGTGGCGCGTAGGGCGAGTGATTCGCGATCGATCACGATGCCGCCGTCGAGAAATTTGACGGACTCGTTCATGGCGCGGCGAACGACGTCGGCGCTCAGATCCGACCCGATGGGGGCCGTGATGTAGGCGATGGGCCCGATTTCGGGGGCGACGGCGTACGCGATCGTGACTGCCTGCGAGCGCTCCTCGGCCTTCCACTCGACCTTGACTTGCATGGCGCCGGTGCCGGTTTCTTCGGCGTCGAAGTTGCCGATGAGGGCGTCCTGGAGGGAGGGCCAGTCGGCGATGATACGTTCGCGCTTCTTCCGTCCGAACATCATGCCTCCTGTGAGAGTGTGAGGGCCTCAGCCACGATGAGCCTGACGCTCGCTGCGAGGCGTGCGGTTTCCAGGTGGGCGAGGGGAAGGGCCTGGTGGATGTGGACCGTGTCCGACATGATGCGCAGGGCTCCGAGGGGAAGCTCGTCGGCTTGGCGGGCGAGATGGGCGAGATCCGCATCCTCCGCCGGGCAGATGGGCGAGGCGATATGCACCACCTCGTTCTCCGGATAAGCGGTGGATTTCCCCTGCCACACCATTGCCGGATGCGTGGTGTCACGAACGTCCAACCGTAAACGCGCATGGATGCCGCTGGAATCATCCGATGTGAAGGTGTCCTTGACGAAGGTGAGGCATTCCTCCCATGTCATAGCTGACCCGCTTGCTGACCCCGCTCGTGGCATCCGACATCCTCCCATGCTCGTGTGGCACCAGCCTAGACGGTGAGGAGACAAAAGAAAAAACTCCGTGCCGGGAGCGAATCACCGACGCGGAGCCTTCAGCGCGCTCAAAGGGACTCGAACCCCCAACCTTCTGATCCGTAGTCAGATGCTCTATCCATTGAGCTATGAGCGCATGTTCCGTTGTCCGGAACGTCCATAAGCTTACAGCGGTTTTTTGGGGCGGGCAAAGTGAAAAGCTGTGGCCCCGAACACGGGCTGCGCCGCCAGCTCGCACACCCTCTGAGAAATCGTTGAAATAGAGCCGAAATCTCCACGCCCTCCCACCACCAGCGCCACCCACTTCGAGAGCGGGCACACATTTTTCGCCACCAGCGCCACCCCTCCTTCCCCGCGTTTTTCCGTAATTCAGACGGTTTCTTTAATAAATCATGGAAGAAGCTTATGATGGTCCTCATGACTGAAGAGAACTATGACGCTGCTTCGTGGCACGAGTGGCACGAGAAGCGAAACCAGGATCTAGCGGCGGAGCACGGTTGGCTCAGCCTCATTTCCTTCACGTGGCTCTCAGAAGAGCGTTCGTGGCTGGGTGATTTTCCCGGCATTTGGTATGCCAACCACGATGCCGCTGTGGCATCGTTCCAGCGTTCGGCGGTGCCCTCCGATGCGGTGCCGGTTACTCGCGACGGCGTGGATTTCCTTGGCGAAGCGGTGTTCGAGCTTGCCGAGGGCGAGTCCGACTTCTCCCTGGTAGCGGGTACTCGCGTGGCCGAGGTCGCCAAGCGCGGCGGCCGCTACTGCGTGCGAGTACGCGACTCCATTGCCCCCACCCGGCTGCAATTTGAGGGCGTCCCCACCTACGGCTACACCCCGCAGGCCATCGTCCCGGCGGCCTTCACCGCCTACGAGGCCCCGCGCACCGTCGCCATCGACACGGCCCGCAAGGGCGTCACCAGCACGGCCACGCTGGTGGGCGAGGTGTCCTTCAGCTACGACGGCGTCGCCTGCACCCTCGCCGTCTCCGGCGACCCGGCCGAGAACCTGACCGCCATCTTCTACGACGAGACCAACGGCTCCGAGACCGCCGACTGGCGTTTCGTCTCCTTCCCCGGCCCCGATTCCGCCGATATTTCCGACGACGACGTTTCCGACGACGGCGCCCGCGGCCTCACCATCGATTTCAATCGCGCGTTGAACTTCCCGGCGTCGTTCACGCCGTTTGGAACGTGCCCGCGGCCAGCCCCGGGTAACTCGCTCGCGGTGGCCGTGCGTGCCGGCGAGAAGCGCTCGGCGGCCTGGATCAACCCGAATCACGCCCGGGAGAACTAGGGACTCATCCCGAGAACGTGTTGGGGGCTGTGCCAGACGGTCAATAGACCTTCTGACACAGCCCCCAAATTCAACCTTGCGACCTGCGAATTTAACTGAGAAACCTACCCGTTTTCCTGGTCTTCTCCGTTGCCGGCATCCTGTGCCTCGCTGCCCGGTTCGCCGTCGCCCCGCGCCTCGTTCAGATTCAACTCGAGCGGGTCCACCTCGCCCTCTTCTGGAGCCTTCCACAGGGCCTGGTACAACTCGGTCGAGCGGGAGTTGAAGGCGAGCATGATTTCCTCGTAGGACAGTGGAACGAGGGTCTTCTGGTCAGCGACCATGGTGGCCGGTGTCTGGAACGAGACTCCTACGCCCGCGCGTCCATCCTTGAGCTCGTATCCGAGCAGCTCCAGGATCGTCGGGTACATGTTGGCGTTGATGCCGACTTCGCGGGAGAATTCCACGCCGTCGGGGCTCCAGATGCGGTTGTAGAGCGGCACCTGGTACAGCTCGGTGAAGGACATCTTCCGCTTGTAGTCGGAGGATTCGGAGGCCATGAACATGCTGTGATCAGCCATCACCACAACGACTGTGTTCTCCAGAATCCCTTCCTCATCCATGTAGTTGATGAAGTCCGCAACGATCTCCGACTGGCATCGCAAAGTGGAGCTGGCAACGCTTCCAGAGGTGTTGGGGCAGTACCCAAAATCGTAGAGGGGGGCGTGGTTGTCGAGTGTGATGGTGGAGAAGGTGAACGGCTCGCCGTCGTCGTGCAATTCCTTGATGCGTTCCTTCGCGATGGTGAAGTTGCGGCGGTCCGAGAGGCCCCAGCCGGAGAGTTCGGTCTCGCCGTCGGCCACCCAGTCATCGCGACCGATCACGGTGTCGAACCCGTGCGTCTGAAGGAACTTGCCCTTGTGGGCGAACCAGGCGGCCGCGCCACCCATGTAGTAGTTGGTGTAGCCGTCAGCTTTGAGGACATCGCCCAGGCAGACGGCGGAGGGCATGAAGAATTCGTCACCCTCGCTGATCTTGTTGCCAGCTTCGGGTGCGGCTTCGGTGATGACCATGCCGTCGGCCGGTTTGGGCGGCGTTCCGCACTGGGAGTCGACGATTCCGCCCATCGTGAACCCGTAGTACGGATTGTCCGTGAGTTGTGGAACGGAGGCCCACCCATCCGTTGCGGCGTCAAGATCGCGCAACAGGTTCTCTCCCATGATGTCTTCGCGGGAGAAGGCGTCATCCATCGACTCGAGGTAGATGAGGACGAGGTTCTTTTTCTCGTCGGGCGTGCTGAGAATCTGTGGCGACTGATAATAGTTCGCCAACGTTTCATCCGTGAACATTCCGCGGACATAGAGAGGAAGGCTCACCGTGGTCGATATGCTGGAAACGCCCGCGGCAAAAAGAGCTGCGGAAACAGCCGTGGAAACCAAGGCGTGAGAGTGCGCCATCCAGGCGCGCGGCTTGCGCTTAACGATCTGCCGCAGGGCGACGCGATAGAAAATTGCCAGCGCAACCAGAATGAGGAGAGGCAGGCCCACCGCCTCAAGGAAATACGAGCGAATCATCTCCGGATCGCCATTGCCACCTTCGCCGCCGCCGGCCGTGGGCATGTTCGCGAGGAGCTGGTGGAAGCTGATGTAACCAAAGGTGTTTTGCACCCACAGCGACGACGCCAAGAGAATCGCGCCAAGAATAGCGAAGAACCACCCGATGATTTTGCCCGCGTTCAGGCGAAATCGCAGCTTCGCGAGAGGTGAGGTGCTGGCGTCGTCTGCGTCTGCGTCTGCGTCTGCGTTCGCATCGCCTGCGCTGGCCGCCGTCGATTTTTCGGCGGTGGGCGTTTCGGCGGCGGTTTCATCGTCGTTCGGAGCCAGGTGAGCAGGCTTCCTGCGACGCCGCGGTAACGGAGCGCCCGGTGCTGCGGTACGTGAATTCTCCGCACTTGACGCCTCGCCCCGCTGGTCAACGGTGCGAGGTGCTTCCAGAGTCGGCTCGGTTTCGGGGTGCTCCGAAGAGACCGGACCCCCGTCCAACTGACTCATTAATTCTGTTCGCGGCAAGATTTCTCCGTTCTATCCCGAGGCGGGAAGGATTGGATGATGAAGGCTCGGCGACATGATGGAAGGTTCCGTCAGCGTCGAGGTATGCCCGCGTGAATGGGCTCCTCATTTCAAAAACCCCAGTTTAACGGGAAGTGGCCGCGTGATGAAGAGATGGAGGTTAAGCGGGTCGAATGCCACAGTGACATGCGGCAGTGAAGGGTGTGGGCTAATTCGAGGGCGCGTTGCCCGACGCCGTCACCCCAGGCCCAGCAGTATCCGACACAAGTGCAGTATCCGACGACGACGTCGCGTCTGTCTCGGTTGTCACGTCCGATTCCGCGATCGTGTTCGGCGCCGGTGCACCCGGCCCTACTGTGACAACCTGCCCATTGTGGAGCTTGACGATCGAATCGGCACACAAAGCCGCGAGTTCCGAATCGTGCGTCACGACGATGACGGTGCGCCCCGCCTGTGTCAACTCCTTCAGAGCCGCCGCGACCGCACGCATATGTACAAGATCAAGGCCGCTGGTGGGCTCATCGAGAATGATGATTTCACGCCCGGAGGCCAGCGCGGTTCCGATCGCCAACCGCTGCTTCTGCCCGCCCGAAAGCGACATCGGGTGCCGCCCCGCAAGCTTGAACAGGTCAACTTTCTGCAGAATCGCGTCCCGGGTGTCGCTGAGATTGCCATCTGCTCCGGACAGCCGCAGCGTCACATCGATCTCGTCCCGCACCGACTCCGTCACCAACTGGTGGTTCACGTCCTGGAGGACAAGGAAAGTTTGGCGACGCCGTCGTCGTCCCGAAATCTTTTCCCCCTCGTCCAGAAGCTGCCCGCGCCCAGACTCGATGAGACCAGCCATCCAGCGGACGAGAGTAGTCTTCCCAGCGCCATTCGAACCAATGAGCGCGGTGATCTTGCCCTTGGGGAACGACAGGTTGTCGATGTTGACGGCGGGAGGATTCTGGAGGAAACCGGCACCGGGAGCGCCGCGCCGCTTGTGGCGATAAACGAGGTTCTTGACCGTCAGCGAAGCCGGGGGCGAGGAGGCCGGACGCGAGAAGCCGGGCTTCGGGGACGCGGAAGCAGGAGAGGAGGGATGAAGAATCGGCGTTGTGATCTGGCGAAGACCATGCGCCGAAAGCTCCGCTGAAGACAAGGAACGAAGGCGCTCGCCACTGTACTCGCGGACAATCCGGCCGTTCGCCAAAACAATGAGGCGATCAACCAGATCGTAGAGGTAATTGAGGCGGTGCTCCGCCACGACAATGGCTTTGCCCTGCCTCTTCCACTCCGCCATGATGTCGTGAAGGCGCTGGGCGGCAGGGCCATCAAGGTTAGCCGACGGCTCATCCAAAACATAGATCGAAGGGTCAATCGCCGCCACCGAAGCGCACGCCAAACGCTGCTTTTCACCACCCGACAGTGCGAAGATCGAACGCTTACTCAGGTGCTCAAAATCGAAATCGCGCAGGGCGCTAGCCACCCGTTCCCGCGTCAACTCCGCCGGAAACCCAAGATTCTCGCAACCAAAAGCGATCTCCGAAACAGGATCCGTGGTAAAAAACTGCGACCGCGGATTCTGAAACACAGAACCCACCTCACCCGCACTATCCCACACCTCACGCTCCGCAGGATCCCGGCCATTGACAAGAACCTGGCCCCGCAGTTCGCCGTCGTAAAAATGGGGGATCAGGCCGTTGATGAGACGCGCCGCCGTCGTCTTTCCACAGCCGGAAGGCCCCGCAAGCACAACAAACTCGCCCGGCGCCACCTGCAGATGGAAATCCGCGAGAGCCCTCAGCTCGGTGCGCGCGTAGGTGTAATTGAGGTGTGAAATGCTAACCGACAATCCACAACCCCATTCCGATTGCTGTCAACGTCAAGATCGTGAAATCGACGAGACGGAAACGGATGACGCAGATATGTTCCGTAGTGCCGGGCCGCCCAAGACCGCGCGTGAGAGCCGCCTGAGCAAGCTCCTCACCCGACTTCACCGTGGAAATCATGAGCGGAACGAGGCGATACTCAATCCACGCGAGAGGACCGACGCGGCGCAAAGTAATACCGCGGGCACTCATCGCGCCAGCCACCGCCGCGAACTCCTCGCGCACCGTGGGGATGAAACGCAGAACGACCGCGGCTGGAATCACCACCTGGCGAGGGGTGCGGAGCTGGTCAAGAGCCGCCATCAGCTCACCCACCTGAATACTGATGACAGCAACGTAACCAAGGAACAGCCCGGGTGCCAACCGTGTCACCAGTCCAGCAATACCGACGACGACGGCATTCGAAATGTCGAGATCATGCACCAGAAGTCGGTGCTCAATAAGTAGCGCCAGCAGGGTCAGTGCAAGATACACGGAGGTGGAGAGGTAACGCTTCATACCGAGCGACAAAATCGCCGGGATAAGAACAAAGACGACGCGCGCGGCGGCGTCAAAACCGGCGAACCCAGCCGAGAACATCGTGATGTTGAGCAGCAACATGACGAGCAGCGTGGTGCGCGGATCGGCCCGAAAGAGCTCGGGGCGGGTGGTGGAGTGGTGGGTGGTGTGGTGGGTGGTGTGGTGGCGGGTGGTGTTGCTGCGGGTGGCGTTGCTACGGGTGGCGTTGCGGGCGCCGCTGCGAGGGGCGGCTGAACGCGCGGACGGAATGTCCGCAGGAACTGAAGCGGAGGATGCGGAAGCGGGCATGGGGTTGGAGGTGTCGCTCGTCGTCGTTCGTGATGTCGTTGTGCTCATATCAGGCGATCCCTGCCCGCTCGAAATGTTTACTGAGAATGTGGCGGCCAAGATGCGCGCCAATGATGGCACCGATAACCAGCATGAAAAGCATCGCGATAAACATCCAGGTGGGCGTCAGAGCGACAATCTGGCGCACCCACTCGGCGTCCTTACGGTCAGTAATGCGCTCCAGATATGCGTGGCGTGCAAAGAAGAGGGGAATGACAGTGCCAATGAGTATCAGCGAGAAAATGACGTATCCGGCAACGAGATTCGCCCAGCGTTGATAGTTTCCGGGCCGACTGACGATATCTGCCAGCGGGGCAAGAACAACGGTAAGAATCGGAACCCAGAACGCCTGCCCCGTAGCCATCATGAGAATTCCCGTCAACAGCCCCATGATGGTGATCATCCCGAACTTATTGACCCGGGTCAGGAAAAGAGTGAAAGGGATTCCCGCAATAATCGGAATGTAGAGAGGACCAAGAACCTGAAGAATGGGAAGGAGGGCTCCGAGCTGCCCGCACAGGGCTACCGCCGCGAAGTAAAGCACCGTGAAGATACCGGTGTTGATGAGATCACGGGTTGTCAATCCGCGCACTGTTGCCTCCCTATTGCGCTCTCATGAGCGCATTCCCTCTGAGATTCCGAGCCGATCGGGCTTATGGCCGTCTAGGTTCTCGGGTTGTCCTGGTTATTGACGCATCCGGGCTGTGGGCAGTTCCCGGGGTGCCGACTCCTCTCCTTGTCACGTTGTCACGTTAATCCTTTGGTCACCTACACCAATATTGTACTGATATTTACAATCGGGACCAGGATCGATTGTAGCAGTGACTGTATGGGGGAGGGAGTATCCAAAAGGAGGATATCGGTGGGGCCGTAAATTCCTGGGGGTCGCACTTTTTTGGCGCGAGGGTGGGGATTTGAAGTGGGGTTTGTGGGGTGGGTTGTGGGGTGGGTTGTGGGAGTGGGGTGGAGGTGAGTGCGGGGGTTGGCTGGGGGTTGGGTGGGGGTTGGGTGGTGCCCGAGGTGGGTGTGGATGCGGTTGTGTTGTGGTGAATTGTGGGTGAGTTGGACGAATTCTGAAGTGTACTTTTTTGTTCGTTTTCTTGTTTTTACGCGGTTTTCTCGCGATTTGCGGGACGGGGTGTTGCGATTCTTGGTGAGGGTGACGTGGGGTTTGTTTGGGGTTGGCGTGTGGGTGGTGCAGGGTCGGTGTGGGACGGCCCGTCAGGTGGAGTGGGGTCTGGGGGTTGTGTGAAGTGGGTGCGGAGGTGGGGGTGATGTGGGGTCATTGTGGAGGCGTTGGGGCTGTGAGGTGTGTGCTGTCTGCGGGGTTTTGGATCAAGATTCTCGCTAAATATGTGACTTATTTAATTCCTTGTCATTACTCGTTTGTACATGTTAGTTACTAGTTACATATCACTTATGGCCAAATGACACCTTTCCGAGGTTGATGTTTGGCTTCTAGGTCCTAGATCTAATGGATATCTCCCTCAAGATAGAAGTCGAGAAGGTGGCTGACGTGGTTACTTATCTGTGGTTGCCCACGTTCTCTCATTTAACACGGGGTGGGTGCGGTTGTGAGTGTGGGTGCACTGCCCTGACCGTGCACGGGCGCCTACCTATCCACGGGTGTGGATGTGTGCGTGAGGTTGTGGGTGTGCGGGTGTACTGCCCCGGGACCGCGCCCGGGTGCCCCACCTGTCTGCGGGACCGGGCGCCCTACCTATCTGTGGGTGCGGGCATGCTGCCCGCTCGTGCTCGGGCGCCTACCTATCCACGGGTGCGGATGTGAGTGAGGTTGTGGGTGTGCGGGTGTACTGCCCCGGGACCGTGCCCGGGTGCCCTACCTGTCTGCGGGACCGGTTGCCCTACCTATCTACGGGTGCGGATGTGCGTGAGGTTGTGGGTGTGCGGGTGTACTGCCCCGGGACCGCGCCCGGGTGCCCCACCTGTCTGCGGGACCGGGTGCCCTACCTATCCACGGGTGCGGGCATGCTGCCCCGCTCGTGCTCGGGCGCCTACCTATCTACGGGTGTGGATGTGTGCGTGAGGTTGTGGGTGTGCGGGTGTACTGCCCCGGGACCGTGCCTGGGCGCCCTACCTATCCGCGCGACCGGTTGCCCTACCTATCTACGGGTGTGGATGTGTGCGTGCGGTTGTGGATGTGAGGGTGTACTGCCCCGCTGGTGCTTGGGTGCCCCACCTGTCTGCGGGTACGGATGTCTGCGTGGGTGTGCGTGCGGTTGTGGGTGTTGGTAACGATAATGGCGCTCGCCGCTCTCGCGTGTGGACACCCGAGTCCCTACCCCGCCTTCTGCCAAAGGAGTGGCGTTTTCCGCAAGGCCCGACAGTTTTTCCCACGGAAAATGCGTTACGTGAATCCAAGAACGACACTTGTTTGGGACGACGGCATCAGGAGGTCACGTGTGTGACCGCCTACGTTCCGGGGTGTGGGCGTGTGGGGTTGTGTGACGACGCCCGCTGCTCACGTGTATGACCGCCTGTGTCCCAGGTCTTGTCGACATGACGTTCTTGGCGTTGTCATGTCCTTAACCTCCTCATATTCCCGGCCGCATCGTCCGAGAAACCACACTTTCGGCGATAATCCACGGTTAACGCATGGGTGTAAGTGTGGTTTATCGCGCGAACCCTCTATTGTTCCGGCCTACTGCCCTCGCCGGCCACATCATCATCGGAGAGGCCACGCTTTTTGTGAGAGGCAACGGTTGTATGGTGTGACCTCTCCATGAAACGGTGGCCTCTTTTCCGCCGGGCTACTGCCGTCGCCGAGATCTGCCCTTAGCGTTGGATATCGCCCTTATAGTGGCGATACCTGATGCTAAGGGCAGATGTCGATGAACTGACCGCCAACACAGGACGCTGGGTCTCACTTCTGGCCTACCATAAACACCACGTTTTGGCCTATAACCCACAGGACACTGGGTCTCACTTCTGGCCTACAACCCTGAGAACTTGGAGTGAGAGATAGCAAAAACCCCGGTATTTCAACGAAATACCGGGGTTCTAACCGCGGAGACGGAGGGATTTGAACCCTCGAGGGACCTTTCGACCCCTACCTTCTTAGCAGGAAGGCGCACTCGACCTGACTATGCGACGTCTCCGAGCACTCCCATAGTACCGGGCATATAAAGGAGTTTCCAATTCAGAGCGCAAATAGCAGCTGAAGGTCGGCGTGGCCTCAGTCTCACAGGAAGGGACGCGGTATGGACAATTTCCGTATCGAGCGTCTCCCACGAAGGATTCTGAGCACAGAATGACTATGGTGAGGAAAATTCTTGTGCCCTGAGGGGATCGATACGGCAATATAACCGTATCGATCCCCTCAGGGCAGTCAAATTTTGGTGTCCAAAGAGATTTTGGATGAGAGTCGCTGCTGCCCGAACTTCTCAGCGGTGACAGCCCGGCTAAGGAGTGATAGCGGGGCAAAGAAGTGATGCCACAGACGCTGTCTGCGCTATCACTCCTTAACCGGGAGTATCAGTTCTTTGGAGCTTCCCGAAGATTTGCAGCAACTCCCAAGGTAGTCGCTGCCTGCGCCCTCTCGGGTTCGAATCCATACATACAAATAAAACGGGTCAGATCCCTTCAGGGATCAAACCCGTTTTAGCGGAAGGTGTTCGCCACCTACGGTGGCTTCAACCTTTCCTTGCTCTCACACCTCAAGAACAAGTTCTTGGGCGTACTCGCTGCGGAAGGTAAGGGATTCGAACCCTTGGTACGGGGTTACCGTACAACGGTTTTCAAGACCGTCACATTCGGCCGCTCTGTCAACCTTCCTTCATCCACCAGCCGGATAACCAGCGAGCGAACTTCTTGATTCTAGTCTAAAGGCCCGCCACCGCGCCCCTCAAATGGAGGGACCTCGGCCACAACCCTAAAATAAGAGATCCCGCGGATAGGTCTTGGCCTACTGCGGATACCGCAGAATCTTGCCTGGCTGCGTGAGGACTTCGTCCTCTTAACAACTTCCTCATCCTGGGGCAAGCCCACAGCCAGCTTCCTGGTTCTCGGTCGTGAGTACACGTACTCACACCTCGAACTGCGTCGCTGTCCGCCTTGCCAGTCAAGCCCCGCACCATCCTCGTAACGGCCGAACCCATCCGCGCAATCCCAAAACAACACAACCCAAAAACTACAGGAGTGCTTCAAGGACGTCGGCAAGGCCGTCGTTGTTCACGGAACTCGTGTGCGCATCCGCGACGTCAAGAACGTAGTCGGGTGCTTCGGCCATCGCCACTCCACAGCCGGCCCATTTGATCATTTCGAGGTCGTTGCCGCCGTCGCCAACGGCGACGGTCGCGCCAGCCGCAACCCCGAATGCCTCGCGGAGAGCCTCCAGCGCGGACGCCTTCGAGACGCCCTCGGGGGAGACGTCGAGCCAGGCCGTCCAGCCGACGGCATACTCGACGCCCTTCATCCCCATGGAATCGACGATGTCGAGGAGTTCCTGCGAGCCCATGCCGAGCGCGCGTACGGTCAGGCGTGTCGCCTCGGGAACGCCGAGCTGATCCACCGGGAACACGACGCTCTCGCCGGAGAGCTCGCCGGGCGGGAAATGCTGCGAGACCCGCCGCGGCCCATCCAGCTCCTCGACAGCGAGAATCGCGTCAGGAACGGCGGAATGAAGCAGCTCAATCTCCCGCCGCGGATCAAACGTGTGGTAGTTGAGGATGCGGAAGGGGAAGCCGACGTCGAGCTTCCGACACTTCGAACGCGGCTCGATAATCGGCCGCCCGCCAATCATGTCGCTCGGCAGGAAGGTACGGCCGAGCCCCAACGTGATCGCGCCATTCGAGCACACCGTGACGCCGGAGCTGATACCGATCTGTTCGAGCGCCAGCTGTGCGCCGTGAATGCCGCGGCCGGTCGCGATCATGATGTGCGTCCCGGCTGAAATATGCGCGTGAATCGCCCGCGCCACGCGCTCAGAAAGCGAACCATCGTGGCCAAGGATGGTGCCGTCGATATCAAGTGCGATCATCAGATCCTCGCCAGCCGAGGGAAGGCTGGCGTTGCCCATGGCAGTCGTCAAGTCGCCCATAATGTCCTTTCCAATGCGGCTACTAAGTTTGTGGGCGCCCGCCCACGAAACGAGAATATTGCGAAATCTGTACACAATCCCCGCTCACGTGGCGTAACGCCCATGTATGAGAAGGATAGCGAGTAACTGACAAATAGGAAATGTGCCCGGACACAGAGAGAATCAGCCGAACGCGGAAGGCCCGGAAAATTGCGAACGGGCCCGAATCGGCAGTTCCGACTCAGGGCCCGTTCGTCAGTTGCGTTGGTGACTTCTTTTCGCATTGGGTCGACGACGGCCGCCACTCACCCAAGCTCGCCACTCACCCGCGTGACCGCCCAACTTCTCAGCCGTGCGGCGCCGTCGTCGTATTTCTTGCGGAAGTGCGCAGAGGCTCGCGGGCCCGTCACGCCTCCTAGGTGCTTATGCAACCGGGTCGAAGTGATCCTTGCCGCCGAGGTAGGGGCGCAGGGCCTCCGGGATGCGGATGGAGCCGTCGGCCTGCTGGTAGTTCTCCAGCATGGCGACGAGCCAGCGCGTGGTGGCCAACGTTCCATTCAGCGTGGCGACTGCCGTGTTCTCGCCCTCAAAACGCTCGCGCGTGTTGAGGCGGCGGGCCTGGTAGGTGGTGCAATTCGAGGTGGAGGTGACCTCCATGAAGCGGTTCTGGGTGGGCAGCCAGGCTTCGCAGTCGAACTTCTGGGCGGCCGACGAACCCAAATCCCCAGCCGCAGTGTTGATGACGCGGTAGGGCAGCTCCATCTTCTTGAGCATCTGCTCCTCGAGGTTGAGCAGGCGCTGGTGCTCCACCATCGAATCCTCGACGCGGCAGTAGACGAACATCTCCACCTTGTTGAACTGGTGCACGCGGATGATACCGCGGGTGTCCTTGCCGTACGAACCGGCCTCGCGGCGGTAGCAGGAGGACCAGCCGGCGTAGCGCAGCGGCCCCTTGGACAGGTCGAGAATCTCGTCCTTGTGGTAGCCGGCGAGCGCCACCTCGGAGGTGCCCACCAGGTACTGGTCGTCGGCGGGAAGGTAGTAAATCTCGTCCGAATGCGCGCCGAGGAAGCCCGTTCCGGCCATGATGTCCGGGTTGACGAGCGTGGGCGTGATCATCAGGGTGAAGCCGTTCTCGGCCGCGACGTCCGCGGCCAGCGTCAGCAGCGCAAGCTCCAGACGTGCGCCGATGCCCTTGAGGTAGTAGAAACGCGACCCAGAGACCTTGGTTCCGCGCTGCATATCGAGCGCGTCGAGCCCCTCGGCGATGTCCAGGTGATCCTTGGGGTCAAAGCCCTCGGCAGCGAAGTCGCGAATCTCGCCGACGTGCCTCAACACCTGGTAATCATCCTCGCCACCAGCGGGAACATTGGGCAGCACGAGGTTCTGGATGGCCATGTTGGCCTCGACGTAGGCGGCGTCAGCTTCCTTCGCCTTCGCCTCCAGCGCGCTCACCTCGGCGGAAAGTTCCTTCGCCTTGGCTAGGATCGCGGGCCGCTCCTGCGGAGAGGCCTTTCCGATCGATCGAGAGATTTCCTTGTGAGACGCACGGGCGTTCTCGAAGGCCTGCAGGGCGGTGCGGCGGGCGTCGTCGGCGGCAAGGAGCGCATCCACGGTGGATTCGTCGTTACCACGGCGGCGCTGCGATTCGCGCACGGCATCGGGGTTCTCACGGACAAAACGGATATCGATCATGGGACAAGGATACTGTTCCGAGGCGGCGAACAGGCAACGCGATGGCGAATCTGACTGTTTTTGCGTGGTCTGGTTGGCTGCCCGCGAGGTTAAGCTGTGATTATGAATTGGTGGGATTGGTTTGGGATCGTTGCCTTGATCCTCGTCGTCATCATGGCTTTCTACGTTCTCCAACTGCGTGGCGACCTCGAGGACCTGCGCCACAAGATCACCTCGCTGATGGCCAATGACGAGGCGACCTACGACGAGCCGAAGCATGAAGCGGACGGTCCGGGCCCCGTCGTCGTTATTTATAACCCGTCGAAAGTGGTTGATTACAACGAACTGAAGAAGGTGCTGGCCGAGGCGGCTGGCGATGCCGGACTCCCGGAACCGGTCTGGCTCGCCACGTCCGTCGAGGATCCGGGTGCTGGCCAGACGCGCCGGGCGATCGAGATGAAACCGTCCGTGGTGATCGCGGCGGGTGGCGACGGGACGGTGCGCATGGTGGCCGGGGAGCTTGCCGGCACTGGCATCCCCCTCGGACTCATCCCAATCGGCACCGGCAACCTGCTCGCGCGCAACCTGGCCCTACCGTTGGACTCACTGCGCAATCTCGCCTCCATCGCGATCACAGGGCGGTCGCGCCGCATCGACGTGGGTCGGATTTCTGCGCCGCCCGCCACCCCCGAGCTGCGCGAGCAGATCGCCAGATTCGATCCGGCTGGCACCCCTTTCGAGGGGGACGTTCCGTTCGTGGTGATCGCAGGCCTCGGCTTTGACGCGCAGGTGATGCAGGACGCGGACGACAACCTCAAGCGCGCCCTCGGGTGGTCCGCTTATGTGGTCTCGGGCGTCAAGCACCTCTACAACCGCCGCGTCGAAGCCCATATCACCACGGGTGATGGTGCGAACCAGATCGACGTCGAAGCGCGCTCCATCATGTTCGCCAACTGTGGCGGGCTCCCCGGCGGTCTGATGCTCGCCCCCGACGCCCGCATCGACGACGGCTGGCTGGACATTGCCGTCATGGACACGAAGGGCGGCCTGCTCGGCTGGGGCGACCTGCTGCGCCGCATCGGTCTGCAACGCTACGGCGTACGTGACGACGTGCTGCCGGCCGCGGGTTCGATCGATTATCGGCGTACGCGCAGCGCCAACGTGAGTTTGCTGGAACCGGAGCCCGTTCAGGCCGATGGCGACCCGCTCGGTTACGCCCGAGACGTGACGGCGCGCATAGAAAAGGCCGCGCTCATCATTCGGGTGGCGTGAGTTGGGTGCGGGCGGTAAAAATCGGGGTCGGCTAGCCCTTGGCGGTACTGGTTGCACGACGTGAACGGCGAGTTCTTACTCTGACTGCCATGCTGTCGTGACCGATTGCGATGGTACAGGTGCAAATGATGGCGTATATGTGACCGGTAATGCGATATAGCAACAGCTGTCACATATACGCCACCAAATGCATCGTGGCCTGCCCTGATTAGTCGTGCGGCGCGACGGCGTGCCCCACCAAACCGGCCACCCAGCGGCGCGCGGAGATGAAATCGGCGTCGGCGGTGCCGGGGCGCGGGCGAATCCGCTTGCCAGAAGCGGACGGATAAGAGCCCAGGAAGATCACCGACGGACAGACGCGGTGCAAACCAATGAGTACGGCCTGAATGCGCTCGTCCTCGATGTGCCCCTCGGCGTCGATGGAGAAGGCGTAGCGCCCCATGAGGTCGCCGAGCGGCCGCGATTCGATGCGTGACAGGTTGACGCCGCGGGCGCTGAACTGTTCCAGCATGGACAAAAGCGCGCCAGCTTCGTCGTTGGGCAGTTGCACCATGAGGGTGGTCTTGTCCGCGCCGGTGCGCTCGGGCTGGCGCCCGGGCAGGGCGGCGAGGATGAAGCGGGTGATGGCGTTCGGGTTGTCAGCCACCTCGGCGGAGATGATCTCCAGCCCGTATTGCTCGGCGGTGGGGACGGGGCAGAGTGCGGCGTCGAAGCCTGGCTTCTTCGTCTTGGAGGCGAGGATTTCGGCGCCGGCTGCTGTGGAGGTGGCGGGTACGTGGACGGCGTCGGTGAGGTGCTCGGCGATCCAGCCGCGGCACTGGGCCCAGGCGTGGGGGTGTGTGGCGACTTTGCGGATGTTTTCGAGCTTCATTCCGGGCCGGACGGCCAGTGCGAATGTGATGGGCACAAGCATCTCGGCTTTGATTTCGAGGCGTTGCCCTGTGGTGAGGGAATCGAGGGTGGCGTTGACTCCGCCCTCGACGGAATTCTCAATTGGCACAACAGCGTAATCAACCTCACCCGAGCGCACCATACGTAGCGCGGTGGGTACGTCGAGGGCGGGAATCAGCTCGGTGTCATCGTCGGCTACCTGGAGCGCGGCGGCGTTGCAGAAGGTTCCGCGCGGGCCCAGGAAGGAAAAGCGCAGGTGCCCTTCGTTGGTCTGCTCGCTCATTGCATCCTCCTATCTGTTGGGCCGCGGGTGCGGCGCGTTGCTCCGTTTTCGGATCGTGCCCACCATACCCGGTGAATCGCCCCTCAGGCGGATCGGGCCGCTTATCGGGCGCTGGGCCTCGCGATAGTCTTAGATCATGATTTACGGTACGACTCAGTGGGGGAGGGCGCTTTCTGCCCTCGTCCTGTTTGTCGTACTTATTTTTTCATTAACGACGACGGCGTCCTTCGCCTCCGTTTCTTCCCCGGTTACGTTGGGGCGTGCTGCTGCGGTGTCCTCGAATGTGAAGGGTGATTCGAGTGCGCGGGGTGCGATCCAAGGTGGGGATGAGTCGGCGGGTGCGGGCCGCGCGAGTGGTGAGCCGAAAACGAACGCGGGCTCGGGCCGCGCGAGTGGTGAGCCGAAAACGAACGCGGGCTCGGGCCGCGCGAGCGGTGAGCCGAAAACGAACGCGGGCTCGGGCCGCGCGAGCGGTGAGCCGCTTGTTGTGATTGGGTTCTCGGGCGTGCTGTGGAAGAACGTGACGCCGGAGCTGATGCCGAATCTGTACCGTTTTGTTGGTGATGCGGCGGGCGCGAATATCGTGGTGCGGACGGTCGGTGAGACCACCTGCCCGAACGAAGGCTGGTTGACCGTGGGTGCCGGGCAGCGCGCGACCGATGCGGTGCGGGATTGCCGGGCCCAGGAAGCGCCGGTGCTGGCTGGTGATGCTGCTCCTGCTGGCGATGGCGCCGGTGCTGGTGATGTGGGCAGTGATGAAGCTGGCGCGGGCGATGGCGCCGGTGCTGGGGCTGGTGCTGGTCAGGGGCCTGGTACGGGTGCTTCCGGAGCGGTCGTGGGTAGTGACGGCTTGTACGCGGGCAGCGATGGCTCGTACGAGGTTTCGCAGTGGCAGACGTATCAGCAGTCGAACCGGTCGAGCTCGTTCAAGGCTCGGATTGGACTGCTGGGGAGTCAGCTTGAGGGCAAGTCGCTGGCGGCGATTGGGCCCGGGGCGGCACTGGCGCTCGCGAACAGTGAGGGCATTTTCCAGGGTGCGTATGCCGATGTTCCGGCGCTTCCAGGGAGCATCGTGGGAACGGCCGCGGGCAATGTGGACCCAGGAGTTGCAGCGGCTGGCAACGCCTATGCCGAGATCGCGGCGGGCCGCGATCTCGTGATGGTGGATCTCGGCTCTGTGCGCTACCCGAATGCGCAGCTCACCCTGGACGCGTCGGGCGCGAGCAAACGTGGATCCGATTCCGCCTTCGAGATGTTCCTCGCGGCCTTCCGGGCCGCGGGTGCGGCTCCGCCGGAGGTGGAGCCGCAGCTTGCCGCGCTGGACGCTCGGTTGGGGGCAGTGCTTGAGGCGATTGAGGGCGCCCGCGGCGCCGAGGCGCCGCGGATCATGGTGATGTCCGTCGGCGATTCGCAGAATTCAGTACCACAGCTGGGCTTCTTCGCTACACGCGATGCCGGGCCGATGGGAAGCGATGGGCTTGGTGGCAGTGGAACGGCGGACGCGGCTGAGCAGAGCAGCCGTGGGGTCAACGCAACCGGAAATGAAGGTGACGGCGCGGACGCCGTCGTCGTCGAAGAAGATGCCGAAGCAAAGGGTGGCGCCCAACTTGCCACGTCCGACGCGACACGGCAATGGGGATTGGTGCAGCTCACGGACCTGTTTCCGACGATTCTGGAGAGTGTCCACCCGGATTCTTCGGCGTTGGTGAGTAGCGTGGGTTCCGCGATTCGGGATCGTGGGGAGCCGTTCGAGGACGGGCAGACCGACCAACTGGCCGACCGGCTGACAGACGACCAAATGCGATCCGAGATCGTCCGCCCCCTCATCGGGCCGTTCTACGTGCTCGTTTTTGTGGTGTTCGGCGTGGTGGCAATCGTGGGGTGGCGTGTGGTGCGTCGGGAGCCCGGGGGTGAGACCCCGCGCTGGCTTCCGATGGCGGCGGCATGGGGCGCTTCGCTTCCGGTGGCCTCCCTGCTCGTCAACTTGCTGCCCTGGTGGCGCGCGTCCGTTCCGAGCGTGGCTCTGTTTGCCGGAAGCGCCGGAATTGCGGTGGTGATTGCCGCGCTCGGACTGCTGACGCCGATTCGCAGCGCCATGAGCGGCCCCGCCACAGTCATTGGTGGGATCACGGCGCTCACCCTGCTGCTGGACATTCTCCTCGACGCCTTCACACTCAGTTTCCCGCTACAGGTGGCCTCCCTTGTGGGGACGCAGCCGCAGGTGGGCGGGCGTTTCTATGGGCTGAGCAACGCGACTTTCGCCATGATGACAGCCGGGCTGTTGCTCATGGTGGCCTGCGAGGCGGTGGTGCTCGCACGCTCCGGTCGGGTCCGGGTGGCGGCCGGATTCGTGGCCACGGTCGGGGTGCTGACGGTCCTGATCGACGGGTCAGCGATGCTGGGCGCGGACTTTGGTGGCCCACCCGCGCTGGTGGTGGGCTTCACGCTCCTCACCCTGCTCGTGTGCGGAACCCGGCTCACCCCACTGCGACTTTTCGGTGTGCTCACCGCGGCGATGGCTACCTCGTTCGTCTTCGCGATCGCGGACTACATGAAGCCACCGCAGCAACGCTCCCACCTTGGTCGCTTCATTCAAACACTGTTCGACGGCGGCACCTTCGAAATTGTCACCCGCAAGCTATCGCAGGCATTTTTCCGATTGCCCTGGTGGCTGGTGGTGATCCTGCTGGTGGTGGCGCTGGTGGTGGGTCTGCGCTGGTGGAAGGCACACGAGGCCAAGCCGCACTCCGAGGCACATGCCGAGGCGAGAACGACGGCTGGCGTCGCCTGGCAGAACAGCGAGACGCTGCGTTACACGGTGATTTCGGTCGGCGCGGCACTGGTGCTGGGCATGATCATGAATGATTCTGGCATCGTCGTGCCCGCGCTCGGTGCCGTCATAGCCGGGCCGCTCTGGCTCATCATGGTGCTGCGGCACAACCAGCCGACAAGGCGCGCGAAGCGGCACAACGCCAGCTCGCGCTGAGGCGTGACTGAAAACTTACCCCTCGAAGGCGTTGAAGGGCTGGAAATCCTCGCCAGGAGCCTTGCGGCGCAGCGCTTTGGGCACGCGCACCCGGCGCAACCTGCGCAGCTCCACGGCGATGCGAACGCCCTTGTACTGGTGGGCGCGATGCACCTGACCAGCCCAATCGTTGGCGGTGGCGCGGTGCTTGAGGTTGCACGGGACTTCTTGCAGGGTGTAGCCGCCTACCAGGAGGTCGATCGTCATGCCGACTTCCACGCCCCAGCCTGTGGCGAGCGGGCGCGCCGCCTCAAAGGCGGCGCGGGTGAGGCAGCGCTGGCCGGAGATCGGCTGGCGCGGACGCCACCCGGTGGCACGCTCGATGGCCTTGCGCGCGAGCCCGGTGACAAAGCCGTGGCCGCCAGCGCCTTCCTGCGGCGGAAGCGCGGCGATCGTGCAGTCGACTTCCCCGGAAAGTACCGGGTCCACGAGGGGGGCGGTTTCGACGGCGGAGTCGCCGAGATCGGCGTCGATAAAAAGAAGGAGACGGCTGGGACGCCCGGCCGTGTCACGCATCGCAGCCACGGAGGCGCCCGTTTCCATCGCCGAGGCCTTGCCCCGGTTGACCGAGTGGCGAATGACTGTAGCACCCGCCGCGCGCGCCACGTTCTGGGTGTCGTCCTCGGATCCATCGTCCACGACGATCACTAGGTCCACATAGGGAATCGCTCGCGCGGCGCGAATAGTAGCCGCAATACGTTCCCCTTCGTCCTTTGCGGGGATAATTACGGCAACTCGCTGGTCAATCTCGGTCACGTGAACAGCCTATAACCAAATCTGGGTAAATTCCTTAAGGAACAACCAAGTGTGCTGAAAATGGGGTAGATATGCAGCACTTGTCTGCGCATCTACCCCATTGTGCACTCGAGCACGCTTGAATTTCTGGGCTTTTCGAGGGCCGATATTGCGCAGTCTCACTTCCAAACGAGTAACGTTTTCAGATTCACGCAACGCATTTTCCGCCGGAAAAACTGTTGCACGTTTACGAAAACGTCACGTGTTTACTGAGGGTGACCTTTGACTACCGCAGGGTGACCTGGCGGGAGGTGATGCCGGCGCGGGCGCGCTTCTCGTCGTAGGAGAGCGGCTCGGTGGAGGCGATCGCGGCGGCCAGCTTCTCACCGAAGGCGGCCAGGGGCTTGCTCAGCTCGTCGGCCTCGGCGCCACGCGGCAGCTCCCACACCGGGAT
The DNA here is from genome assembly GCA_047602305.1 of Ancrocorticia sp. Taxonomy (GTDB): domain Bacteria; phylum Actinomycetota; class Actinomycetes; order Actinomycetales; family Actinomycetaceae; genus Ancrocorticia. The sequence continues at coordinate 2,223,890 of JASGHO010000001.1, read as the reverse complement.
GAGCAGACCCTGGGCGCGGAAAGCACCGACAAAGCGCGAGTCATCGAAGGAGCACTCCTCGACGGCGCGCAGACGGGCCAGTCCATCGAGCACGGCGTCGCGCGGCTCGGGACGGACGTAACGCACAAACTCGCGGGACATGCGGCACCAGTAGGCGCCCTCGACGCCGTCGACCCTCTTCGTGGGAATCAGCTGCTCGCGCGCGGCCTGGAGGGCCTGCTGGTTCTCGGGGTCGGCGAGTTCGGCCTCGCTCATCCAGAAGCGGGGTTCGTCGTGCAGTTCCATCTCGCCGAAGCTCTCCAGGTCCAGGACGTCCTGCAGGCGCGGGCCAGGTTCGGGCAGCTCAGAGACCTGGAGGGCCTGGCCGTCCTTGAGCTCGAGGGCGGCCAGGAGGTGGCTGGCGATGTCGAGGGAGGGGTCGCCGGAGCTGGTGATGGTCTGGAGAGCGACGAGCAGCACGCCGTCCTTGCGACGCATTGCGCCGGACATGCCCGGGAGAATCGTGGTGAGGATGACGTCCTGCGCGCCGTGTTCCTCGGTGGTGCGCACCGTGATCGTGGCCAGCGGAAGGATCTCGCGCATCGCTACCAGCTCGGGCTCGCGGGGCAACCCCTCGAACGGACGCTCCACGAACGGGATGACGACCCGCTTCTTCTTCGCGGGGCGGTCAGCGGGGACGGCGTTGCGGTTGCGGCGATTCTTCTTGGACATGGTGGCCTTTCTATGGCGCGTGCGGCGTGCGCGTATTGCGGAGACAGGGACCAGCGTACGCGGTTCGATGGACGTGGTCGGCTACAGAACCGTACGTGGTCGGCTATAGAACAGGGTACGCGGAATGGACATGGAACTGGTACGTGGCATGCCCTTTGGTATGGGTTATTGGGGTGGTGTGGGTGGCTGAGTGAATAACCGAGCCTCGGTTATTCGGGTTGAGGGTGGTGAGTTGGTGAGGGGTTGTCCATTCGTCGCAAGACGTAGTGCGGGGCCGGTATCCCGTGAGAGATACCGGCCCCTGTGTTCTATCGTGTGAGCGCGTGCGCTATTTGACTGCTACCACCGCTACTCAACGGCTACCACCGTCACTTAACGGCGCGTCACTTGACGGTGAGCACCGCGTCGCCAGCGGAGGCGGCGCCCTCGGTCAGCTTGAGGCCCTTGCCGTCGAGGTTGGTGATGATCACCATGAGGCTGGTGCCCTTGCCCTGCGAGAGGACGTAGTCCACGTCCATCGTCGCGATGGGCTGGCCGGCGCTCACCGAATCGCCCTTGGCAACGTTGACGGTGAAGCCCTCGCCCTTGAGACCGACGGTGTCGATGCCCATGTGGAGGAGGATCTCGAAGCCGTCCTTGCTGCGCATGGTGATGGCGTGCTTGGTCGGGAAGATCGAGAGGATCTCGGCGTCCACGGGGGAGACTACGGTATTCGCGCTCGGGTTCACCGCGAAGCCGTCACCCATCGCCTTGCTGGCGAAGACGGGATCGTTCACCTTGTCGAGGGTGACGACGTCGCCATTGGCCACCGCGAGGAACGTCGGGGCTGCCTTCTTCTTGAAAAATGCCATGATTCACTTCCTTGTGTTTGAGAGGGTTGTGTTTGCGTAGGTCTCCCGCACGTGCTGCGCGGTGTCCCGTGCGAGCTCGGCGGACAGGCCGATGTAGTTCTCCGGCTGCAGCATCGCGGCGATCTCCTCCGTGCTGAAAGCGGAGTTGACCACCTCGTTCGCGAGCAGCACCTCGGAGTACTTGCGATGGTTGAGGGTGGCGTCGATCGCCAACTCGTACACCAGCTCGTGCGCCTGGTCCTTGCCCAAGCGCTCAGCGAGCCGCATCATGATGTACTCGCTGTTGTCGATGCCGTGGTTGATGTTGGCGTTCTCCACCAGCCGCTCCACGTTGACATTCAACGTGCCCGAAAGCTCGACCATGCGGATGATGATCTCCCGCATCAGCCCGACCGCCTCGTAGAGGATCGAATCGAACATCATGTTGGAGGTCGAGTCCGCCTCGAACGGCCGCGCGCTGGAGAAATACCCCGGCACGGGCAGCGAGTACAGCTTCTGCGCGTTGGCGATGATGCCCTTGGAGAGCTTCGGGTTGATCTTGTGGGGCATCGTGGAGCTGCCGATCGTCCCCTTCTGGAAGCTCTCGGACACCTCCCCGAACTCCTCGATCGAGGTCTGGAAGACCTCCTCGGCGATCTTGTGGAAGTTGTTGGCCAGCAACGCCAGCGCGTTGATGTACTCCACCTTCGGCGAGTTGATGGCGCGTGAGGGAATGGGCATGACGTCCATCTCCAGAATCTCGCCCACTCGCTTCTGCACGTCGAGGCCTACGGCGCCGGTGGAGTTGAAGGCTCCCACGGCACCGCCCATCATCACCGTGAAGACGCGCGGCTCAAGCTGCTCCATCCGCTGCACGCTCAGCTCGATCTCGGAAATCCAGGTGGCCACCTTGTAGCCGTAGGTGATCGGGATGGCGTGCTTGCCGTGGGTGCGCCCGGGCATCACGGAATCGGCATGCTTCTCCGCCAGATCCGCCAGGTTGAGGAGGATCTGCTTCGTCAGCTCCAGGAACTTCCGGTTCACCTTCTTCATGATGATGGACTGGGAGCTCTGCTGGATGTTCTGGGTGGTGGAACCGAAGTGGATGTACTTACCCGCCTCCGGGTCGCACGCCTTGACGAACACCTTGACGAAGGGCACGAAGCCGTGACCCACCTTGCGGTAGATCTCGTCCATCAATTCCAAATCCAAGTTCTCGTACTTGGCGTTGGCCTTGATGTTCTCCGCCGCCACCACCGGGATCACGCCGTTTTCGGCCTGAGCCACCGCGAGCGCAGCCTCCACGTCCAGCCACGTCTGCAGCTTGACCTCCGAGGACAGCAGGTGGCTGATCCCGTGGTCGTCGAGCGTCTTGGTCATCGAGTCAGTCAGTGCCATGATGACCTACTTGTTCTTGCCCATTGCGGTGTCCACCGCGTTGCGGACGAACTCCACGTAGGGCCCGTACACGATGTGGATGTGACCATCCTGCGGGAAGAAGATGCCGGAGGTACCGGTGTCACGCAGGACAGCCTGATCGACGGCGTCGTTCGACTTGATGTCCACGCGCAGACGGGACACGCAGTTGTCCACGTTCTTGATGTTCTCCAGGCCGCCGAGACCCTTGATGATGCGCACGGCGATCTCGTCGTAGCGCTTCTCCTGCAGCAGGGTGCGATCGCCCATGGCCTTCTCGCGGCCGAGGGTTTCGAACTTGAACTTCGGGATGGCCCAGCGGAATGCCAGGTAGAACACCACGAAGTTGGCCGCGCCGAGGATCAGCAGCTGCACCCAGCCGGTGTTCTCGTAGAGCAGGCCGAAGATGCCGAAGTCGAAGATCGTGCCGCGGATGTAGCCGATCGTGATGTCGAGGAACTGCAACGGCAGCGCCATGATTCCACAGAGCACCGCGTACCCGACGAACAGCCACGGGGCCACGAACAGGAAGGAGAACTCGATGGGCTCGGTGATGTTGCCGAGGAAGGCGGTGAGCACAACAGTGAGGATCGCGGCCTTGGCGATCTTCTTGTTCTCCTTGAACGCGGTGTGGTACATCGCCAGGCCCACGGCCGGGACGCGGAACAGGGTGGTGAGCATCTGACCGGAGGCGAGGTAGCCGAACAGCTTCGGACCGTGCTCGGTCCAAGCTTCGGACTGCGGGCCCTGGTTGAAGAGCACCTCGTTGGCGGCGGGCAGGATGCCCACGAAGGTCTGGCCGTCGATGAGGTAGGTGCCGCCAGCTTCGGTGAAGCGAAGCACGGAGGCGAGCACGTGGTGCAGACCGAAGGGGATGCAGAGGCGATGGGCGATCCAGTAGAGGCCCACGCCGAAGGTGTCGTTCATGAAGAGCGGCGAGATGAACACCAGGATCTGCGTGAATCCGCCCCACAGCAGCGGGAGGATCACAGACAACGGCACCATCAGTACGAACGCCGAGATGAGCACGAACTTCTTGCCACCGAAGAACGCGAACGCCAGCGGCAGCTCCTTCGAGAACCAGCGCTCGGTGCAGAAGGCGGCCAGCAAACCCGAGATGATACCGCCGGCGGCGGCCACGTTGAGGGTCTGGATACCGAGCACGACCGTCTGGCCGGCGGCCTGCATCGCCTGATTGTCGTCGAGGATGATGGTGTCAGTGACAGTCAGGTAGACGTTCATGCCCACGAGCATGGTCAGATACGCGATGACGGCGGCGAACACGCCGATACCCTTGTCGCGCTTGGTCATACCGTACGCGACACCCATCGCAAACAGCAGCGGAATATTATCGAAGACAACCCCGGAGATCGTCTTCAGGCTAACGAGCACTTCCTGAACGATTTCGTTCCCAAGGAACGGAACCTTCTCAGTGAGGTAACTCTGGGTCAAGGCGTTGGCGATGCCCATGATCATACCGACCGGGGCCATCACGCCAATGGGCAACAATAGTGATCTACCGAAGGTTTGGATTCCCTTCGCCATACTGGTCTTGTTCACTATCACTCCTTTGTCTCTTCTTTGAGTGTTGTTTGGCGCATAGCGCCAGTTGCTTGCTCTTTCAGTATTTCGAGACTGGGGAGAGTGCAAAAGGACACATGGTGACGCTGCTTCGTTGCAGGAAGTAACCCATTGATTCACCCCGGTTTACCTGCGGTTTTGCTCGCGTTCGCGCGGCGTCCGGAGAGCCGGTGACGAAGCATACAGGGGTGGGTTGCTGGGCGGGCTGTAGGTGGGGTGCTGGGCAGGCTGTAGGTGGGTTGGATGGGCAGGTTGCAGGTGGGTTGGATGGGCAGGTTGCAGGTGGGTTGCTGGGTGGGTTACGGGCCTTGCGAAATTTTGTGGCGGCGAGAGCGGGCGATACGCCATTATTGGCACACAGCCCGCCCCCACCGCCATCTAGTACAGCAGGCGCACGTGAATCTGCCGCAACGACGAACCACAGCCCGCCCCACCGCCACGCCGCGAACCCAACCGCTAGAATCGAGAGAGCTGCGGGGAGGTGATGGCGATGGCGCTGAGCGAGTTTTCGCTGTATCTGGCGAACCGGATTCAGGAGAAGGGCACGGTTCCGATTGCGTTCCTGGCTGAGCGCTACGGGAAGTCGCCGTCGACTGTGCGCCGCTGCATCGCCGACCTCAACGAGTTTTTACCGCCGCCGAAGCGGTTCGTGACCACGGATGCCGCCGTCGTCAGTCGCGCGCACTATCCCGACTTGGTGGCGCTCATTCAATCATTGAGAATCTCCGACTACGTGACGACCGTTCCGGAGCGGCTCGACTACCTTCTGGCGCTCTCGCTGACGGAGGAGTTCATCAACTTCTCCAGCATGTACGACGCGCTCGCGATCAGCCAGTCGACGCGCAAAAAGGACCGCAGTTCGCTCGCTCGGATGCTGGAATCCCTGGGATTTTCCATGACCAGTTTCCCCGCCAAGGGCGTCCGGATCCAGGGCCGCGAGGATCGTTATCGTATCCGGTTGAGTGAGATTTTCGCGCAGGTTATCGAGATCGACCACGACGACCGCGTCGTCCCCCGCCTCGCCAACAACCCGCTCCAGCAGTTGATTTACGAGGAGATTGAACTGTGTGTGCGGCGTTTCGGCCCCGCGCTCGCCAGCCTCGTCGCCATGCTACGCGAATATCGTATCAAGCTCAGTTACTCCAGCAAGAAGCTGCTGTACGTCTATTACGTGGTGGCCTGCTACCGCGCGAGCCTGGGTTACGGGCTCGCGGGCATCGAGTTGCCACGGACGGCAAGTTACCCGATTTTTGTCGACGACGGCGAAGCGGGCGCCAGTGAGAACCTGCTCGCCAACGCGTTGCTTGCGTCCCTGGACAGCAGTAGTGAGCTGGAGATCGCGCATAGTGAGCAGATCTGGGGGATGTGCGAGCGTTTCGTCGATGCCGTGGAGGCTCGGATCGTCACCACGTTCTATTCGAAGCGGGCGCTGGTTCGGGAGATTTACCGTTATATCAGCAAGCTCAGCATTCGCCGCGCACTGCGTTACGACTTCTATGACAACAAGCTGGACGACGTCGCCGCGGAGCTTTCCTTCCTTTTTGAGCAGGTGGGACGGGCATACTCCGAGCATCTTGAATGCTTCATGACGTTGACGCAGGCGCAGCTTTCCACGCTGACGCTCATCCTCCGCAAGCATGTCCTCGCCAACAAGATTGCTGGCCGCAACACCAAGAAGGTGGTGCTCATCAGTAATTCTGCGATTGAAAAGACGGGTTTCTTTGCGGAGCTGCTGCAATACCACTTCGACGTGGAGGTGGTGGCCACCCTCAATATCGCCGAATTGCATGTGCTGCACGATCTGGATTTTGAGGAGCTCATCTGCTTCTCGAACCGGATTGCGAAGTCACTTCATGACCTTGGTTTTCACTGCATCAAGGTGCCCTACTTCCTGCACCACGAGGATATTGACTACCTGCTTGGCCTGGGCTTTTCTAGCAACTCGCACCGCAAGCTGTTGGCCTCCGAGTTCACCCGCAGGTTCGCTGAAGATAATCCGCCAGACATCGAGGACTATCTGCGGCGCACCTACCCAAATATTTTCATTTAGAGGCCACGGCCTATTGGCGTGATCTTCAAAAAGTATCTCCGTAATCCGACCTCCTGTGTGGCATGGGTACAGAGGGTGCGGGATTTCGGAGATAGATTTTCATGCGCCGCTCTAAATGCCTGGCGGCGGGACCCGCTGGGCCGCCAGACCAGCGCTTCCGGTAGCCTTGGGGCATGTCCGCGCGCATCTTCACTGCCACGGCGCTTGCATCTCCGGCGCTCACTTCAGCATTCATGACGACCCTTGCCCAGGATCCTGACCCAGGCCGTGTGGCGACGATCCGCTGGCTTGGTATCGCCATCGTGGCGATTGGTCTGACGGTGATTTTCCTGCGCTGGTGGCGCGAGCGGTGAATGCCTAGCCTTAACGATCTATTCTGTGTCGTCTGTTAACTCCCGGGCGGATAACACCTATTTGGAGTTCCCTTTTGTCCTGAGTCCCTTCACGCACCCTGCGAGGTCACCCACATCCGTCGATGATTGTTTGCAGCATGCAACTATTTGGCGTAGAACTATTGGGTGCCACATTCCCTGCCTGAACCGGTCGACCCGGAAATCCTAGAGCGCCTCAGCGAACCCCGACGAGAGCAGATCGCCGCGATGTCGCGCGCGTTCCTGCACCACGGCCGCCTCCAGCGCCTCATCAACGACCGCGCCGCCGCAGCCACCGGCCTCCCGCACATGCACTACGCGATCCTGCTCGCGCTCGCCACCACCGACCTCTCGCGCATGAGCGAACTCGCCGAGTACTACAACCTCGACATCTCGGTGGTCTCGCGCCACGTCAGCGCCATGGAAACCGCCGGCCACGTCACCCGCGTCCGCTGCGAAACCGACGGCCGCGCCGTCCGCGTCCGCATGACCCCCACCGGCTGCGAAGTACTCGAGCGCACCCGAATGATCTACCGCTCGCGTCTCGCCCAACTCACCGAAGATTGGGCCGACGACGACATCGACACCTTCGTTAGTTTCCTCTCCCGTCTCCTCAAATCGGCCAACGGGATGGACATCTAATCATGTCAATCACAAGCAAATTCTTACAACACAACCAACAATCTCAGGTCTCGGACGGAGAGAAAAACAAGGTGAGGGAAGAGAAGGCGAAGAAGGCGTCACCGCAAAGCAAGGTGATGACGGTCTTTCTGGGGCTGCTGGCGGCGCAGTTCGTTTCGTCCATGTCCAACACGATCATCGCCAACGCGATGCCCGTGATCGTGGCGCAAATCGGCGGAAACGCGGTGCAATACACGTGGGTCATCACCGCTGGGATCCTCGCGAACACCATTGCCACGCCGGTCGCCGGCAAGCTCGCCGATCTCTTTGACAAGAAGAAACTCTTCATCTTCTCGCTCGTTCTGTTCACCACGGCGAGCCTGCTTTCCGGTGCGGCGCAGAGCGCGAATCAGCTCATCGCCACGCGCGTGCTGCAGGGTGTGGGTATGGGCATGATGATCACGCTGACCATGGTCATTATGGCAACGATTGTGTCGCCGCGAGAGCGTGGTAAGTACAACGGGTACATGGCGGCATCGTTCGCGATTGCGACTGTTGCCGGGCCACTCATCGGCGGGCTCATCGTCGATTCGCCGCTGGGATGGCGGTGGTGTTTCTGGGTGACGGTGCCGTTCGTCGTCGCCGTGATGTTTGTGGTGGCGCGGCAACTCCAGGTGCCCACGGTGCACGAGGGCAAGGCGAAAATCGACTACCGGGGGATCGCGCTTATTGGTGCGGCGTCGGCGTCGCTGCTCATCTGGATCTCGTCCGAGGGGCGAGACTTTGCGATCGACGCGCCGGTGTCCATCGGACTGGTGGTGCTGTTCATGGTATCCACGGTGCTGTTCGTGGTGGTGGAGGCGCGGGTGTCCGAGCCGCTCATCCCGCTGCACCTATTCCGCAACCGCACCGTGGTGCTCGCGATCATCAGCTTCGTGGGGCAGGGCGTCGCGATGTTCTCCATCTCCGTGTTCTTCGGGCAGTACTTCCAGTACGGGCGCGGATTCTCGCCCGCCGAAGCCGGACTGCTGACGCTGCCCGTGGTGCTGCCGATGATGGCCGCGTCCACAATTATCGGGCGGCGGACCACCGCCACCGGATACTGGAAGCGGTACGTGGTGGGCGGGCTGAGCGCCATGGTGATGGGGGCGCTGCTGCTGGTGCCGATACATGGCGAGTCGAACCTGTGGTACGTGGGCGCCGCAATGGCTGTGCTCGGAACCGGGATGGGAGCCGCGGGCATCCTCATGGTTGCGGTGCAGAACCTCGTGGGATTGAGCATCATGGGAGTGACCACCTCCACCGTCATGTTCTTCCGTACCCTCTCCGGGGCGCTGGGAATTCAGCTACTCGGGCGGGTGTACCAGACGCACGTGCGTGGCGACATTGTGGCCGCGCTGGGGGAGATGCCGCGCGCCTCCGGAGGCGCCGGTGAGCTGGATCTGGCCGCGCTTCCGGACCCCGTCGAAGCCGTGGTGCGCGGCGCCTACGGCGCCGAGATTGGTGCCGTGTTCGTATGGATGGCCGTGATCGTGGCCGTTGGCCTGGTCGCGGTGTGCTTCATCAAGGGGACCTCGCTGCGCAGCTCCGTTGATTTGGAGCGGGTGCAGGAGGTCTTTGCGGAGGATGGGGATTCACTGGAGCCGCGGCGGGGTTCTGGTGGTGCTGGTTCTGGTGGTGCGGGTGTTCTGGGCGAGCCGGAGAGAAGCTAGGGCCACACCTCGCGTATCAATGCCCAACTTGGTTGCCGAGGAGCGGGATCGACGTCAAGGTGGCTGTATCAGTCGGTCAGGGGGCCTTCTGATACAGCCACCTTTTGGCTACGCTTGGCCGATACGCAGTGCGTACAGGGTTTGACCCCAACCGATGGTGCTCTGCTCCGCCTGGGAAAGCCCAGCTGCCGTGAACAAGGAAAGATGTTCCTCATGCGTGCGGACACCGCCACCGTTCAGGGCGAACTCAACAAGATCGTGCTCGTACTCGTGTTCATCGGCCAGCTCCGGGATGAGTAGTTCGGTGAAAACGAGCAGATGGCCATCTGGGAGCAGTGCCTCACGGGCAGACTTTAGAGCATGGATCGCGTCAGCGTCGGCCAGCGAGGTGAGAGCCTCCGTGAAGAGGACGGCGGTCGTGTGCTGGGTGGCGGGCTGATCTGAAGGGTGACCGGATACTTGGCCAGCGGGCTGATCTGAAGGGTGGCCGACGCGATACGGGCCGGTGAGAATACTGCCCGGAAAGTAGCACACCCGATCGGATTCTCCGTGCACCTCACGCAACACCTCAATCTCGCTTGGTGTGGCCAGGATCGATACCTGAAGATTCTCGTGCAGCCGGGTGAGCGCCTTCGCGAAGGCACCGGCTCCTCGTCCAGTAATGGTGAGAGCAGAGAGCTCCGCGAAGATGGGGGAGGCTGCCAGCGAGCCTGCTGCAAACTCGGCCATCTCGGCGTCGTCGTCGATACATGCGGAAAGAAGCGCGGAATCGTTCTGGAGGCGAACAGCAAACGGATCGGAGAACCAGCGTTGCTGGGCCGGACGCCCGGTTCGCACCGCGCTCGCCAGCGAAAGCATCGCCTCAATCTCCCGCTGCGCAGCCGGACCGTTGAGATTGAGATGGTCCGCAATGTACTCGTGTTCCAACGCGCTTCCCAGTGTGGTGAGGCGGTAGCGCTCACCACTGGATTCCACAATCCCGATGGCCTCCAGGTAGCGCAGCAGCTTGGTCAGGCCCAGAGCATCCGTGCCCGTGGCGCGGCTGAGATCCGAGACGGTTTGCTCCGTGCTCTCGAACGCCTCGGCCAGATCAATACTGGCCGCGACCCGCAGCGCGAAACCCGGGACGAGCTCGGAGAGTTCATGGAACGTCTCGTCCTCGTCCTCGGTGGCGTCGAGGTCCTGCACCCCGGTGCTGTCCTCCGAGAGCACCACTTCCTGGCGGCGCCAGTATCCCGTGACCTCCACCTGCTGTTTCGGAAGTTCCTTCTCCCTGCGCAGCCAACGGCGGATGGGAATGAGCGTCAGCGTTTCACCGGCCACCCAGGCGAAGACCTTGCCGTCCCACCACGGCGCGGCCTTGATCGCGTCAAACAGCAGCGTGGTTGTGCCCGGTTCCGCCCCGTCCCTGCTGAGCCACGTCACCTCCACCCCGTCAGGAACATTGAGATCCTGGCGGTGAGATTCCTCCGCCACTTCAATGAAAACTTGGGCGCGGGCACCCGCAGGCCACTCATTCAGCCAGCGGTCGATGGCCGGAAGTGCCGTCTCATCTCCCACGATGAGCACCCAATCCGCCCCTTCGGGGTGGGGAGCGGACATCTTGGGGCCCGCAATCTGCAGCTTGTCACCGGGTTGGGCCTGGTAGGCCCATGTGGTTGCCGGACCGACGCCGTGCTTCACGAAGTCGATATCCACCTCGCCGACAACCGGATCCCAGCGGCGAATTGTGTAGGTCCGCACCACCATGTGGTCGTCATCGCGCGGCCAGTTCAGGACGCCGTCGGCCTGTGTGGGACCCACAACCTCCTCCGCGTCAGGATGCTTGAGAAGGATCTTGCAGTGATCGTCGAAACCATCGGAGCGGAAGGCGTCAACCGGATACCCGTTGGCTGCCGTATGGGCCGCAAGTTCCTCGCCACCCAGTACGATCCGCCGCATCCCGGGGGAGGCGTCATACACTCTCAGCACCTTGAGGGTGCGCGTAGTAATCGGGAAGACGTCAATGGAACGAAGACTGAGGGCCATCATTTCTCCTATTCGATATTCATGCGCCGCGCACGGCGGCCGAGGAAGCTGGTGAGGCAGTGTGGAGTGCCGGGATGGAGCGGCGCGGATACCGCGCGTCGAGAGGAACTACCGTGGGAGTACCGGTGACCGGATCAGGAACGATGAGCGCCTCCATACCGAAAACCTCGGAAATGAGCTCGGCCGTGATGACCTGCTTGGGTGAACCCGTCCGGATGATGTCGCCGTCGCGCATCACAATCAGATGATTGGCATACCGGGCCGCCTGGTTGAGATCGTGAAGCACCGTGACGATCGTCTTCCCGTCCTCATGGAACTGGCGGAAGAGATCCAACAGTTCGTACTGGTGGGCGATATCAAGGAACGTGGTGGGCTCATCCAACAACATGATCGGGGTGTCCTGTGCCAAAAGCATCGCCACCCACACCCGCTGGCGCTGACCACCGGAGAGTTCATCCACCAAGCGGTGAGAGAGCTCCTTGAGGCGGGTTGCTTCAAGTGCCTTCCTCACCGTATTCTCATCGCTCTCACGCCACTGCTGGATGAGCGACTGATGCGGAGCGCGGCCGCGCGCCACCAAATCCGCCACCCGGATCCCATCCGGAGCCAAAGAGGACTGCGGCAACAACCCGAGAATGCGCGCAATCTCCTTGGACTTGTACTGGCTCAAGAGCCTGCCATCCAGCAACACCTTTCCGGTGGTGGGAGTCAGAACACGAGCCAGTCCCCTCAACAACGTGGACTTGCCACAGCCGTTGGGGCCAATGATCGCGGTGAACGAATTATCGGGAATACCCACCGACACGTTGTGGCAGATAGTCCTCTTGTCGTAACCGATGGTGACATTCTCGGCAAACACGCGTGAGCGCGGGCCGTTCGACGCCGAAGAATCTGAAGCTGTGGTTTTCATGGAAGGCTGGGAATTCTTGGTAGGAAATTTCATCGAACTGCTCCGTAACGAATACGAGACTCACGAATGAGTAGCCAGATCAAGTACAGTCCGCCCACGCAGACCGTCACCAGTCCAACCGGAAGCGGGCGATAGAAGTGAGAGATCACAAGGACAAGAAGCTGGGCAGAGGTGAGGAGAGCCGCCCCCATCGCCGCCGCAGCCGCAAGGCTGACACCCGGGGTGCGGGTGACCCTGCGAGCAAGCTGCGGGGCAGCCAGCGCGATAAAACCGATGGGGCCAGCCGCTGCGGTGACGAGCGCCGTCGTCGCCACACCGGCGACAATCAAACCGAGCCGTGACGCCACCGGACTGGTACCCAGCGTGACAGCAGCATCATCCCCGAGCTCCAGTCGGCGCAAGGACGGAGCCAACACTGCTGCCGCCAGGAAAATCACTGCAGCGATGATCAAGGACGGAACCAGCGACGTCCACGAGACCCTGGCAAGCGACCCGGCACCCCAGAACCCCACCGCCATCGCATCGTCGATATCGGCGCGGGTGATCAGATAGGAATTGATCGAGCCGAGCATCGCCGAGACCGCAATCCCCACAATAATCAGACGAAAGCCCTGGATACCGCGCCGATAAGCCAACATGTACACCACGAAGGCGGTAACGATACCGCCCAGAATCGCCGCAACCGCCGTGTTCCAGTAGTTACCGGAACCGAGAATAAGCATGGAAATAACGACGGCGGTGTAGGAGCCCGCGTCGAAACCGATGACGTCCGGCGAACCCAACGCATTACGAGTAATCGACTGGAAAATCGCGCCGCCAATACCCAAGAGAGCCCCGAACACCAGTGCCGCAATAGCCACCGGAAGGCGCCACCGAAGAACAATCATCTTGTGGAACTCCTCGCCCGAACCGGTCAGGGCGCGCCACACCTCCACGAGCGTCAACGGGTAATCACCCAGCGTAATGGCCACCAGCAGCACCGACGCCGAGAGCGCGAAAAGCGTGAGAGTAGTCAGGACAAGTCGAGTTCCGATACGCCCCGAACACCAACTCGTACGAAGCAACCAGGAAGAGTAACCGAAGTTCACGGCACCGGGTTTGTATGTGGATTCGCGGGGCGCGGCGTCGGTGACCGGGGGTGTGGTGAGGAGGTGAGGGGTGGCGTCGTCGTCGACCGGGGGTGTGGTGAGGAGGTGAGGGGTGGCGGCGTCGTCGACCGAAGAAGCGGGCGAATTGGTGATGGATGTGTCTGTCATAGTCCACTCGCTTTGCGTCGGCGAACCAGGGCAATGAGAACCGGCGCGCCGATAACCGCCGTCACGATCCCCACCTCGATCTCGCCCGGGCTGCCAATTACGCGCCCGATCACGTCCGAGACCAGCACCAACACCGGTGCGGCGAGAGCAGAATACAGCACAATCCAGCGTTGATCCGGGCCTGTGAACCAACGAACGACGTGAGGAATCATGAGACCGACGAATCCAATGCCGCCGGTGAGCGCGGTTGCCCCGCCCGCAAGCAGAGTCACGGCGATGACCCCGAATACGCGCGTACGCGTCACGTTGGTGCCCAGTGAGGCGGCGAGGTCGTCGCCGAGGGCGATCGAGTTGAGCGCGCCGGACAGCATGACGGCGATAAGCAACCCGGTAAGAAGGAAAGGCGTCACCGTCCACGTCTCCTCCAGACCAGTGTTGGCGATCGAACCAAGGCCCCACATGCGGATCGAACGGAAAGTATCCTCGTCCATCAACGTGAGGAACGTGGAAAATCCGGTCAACACAGCACTCAAGGCCACGCCCGCCAGAACCAGCGTGATCGGCGTGGCCGAACCGTGCCCGGCTGATCCGATCAGATACACGAGAATGGTGGCGGCAGCGGCACCAATGAAGGCATACCACATGTAGCTACTGGCGCTTGTGACTCCCAGCAACCCCACCCCGAGCGTCACCGCGAAACCCGCACCAGCATTGACGCCCAGAATTCCCGGGTCGGCCAAAGGGTTACGGGTCAGGGCCTGAATGAGAGCGCCAGCCACACCAAACGCCATTCCGGCGAGAACTCCCAGCACCGTTCGAGGAACCCGCAGTGTCCAGACGATCAGAGACGCCTCCGAAGAATCCGGGTGCCACAAGCCCTGCCACACCTGCTGGAATGAGAGCGGATTCGCCCCGAACGCCAGACTCGCAAGGAGTGCAGCGAGAAGGGCGACGAAAATGAGAAACAGGCCGATCGCGCGGCTGCGATACAGCGAGCGATCGGGGGTGGCGGTACTTGGGGTGGTTGGGGTGCTTGTGGTGGTTGGGGCGGTGGTGGTTGGGGTGGCGTCCGCGGTGGATGGTGGTGGGGTTGGGTGTGCTGGTGGTGGTGATGAAGCCGAGGGTGGCTGGACGTGTGACGTGGTGGCCATGGGATCCTTTTCGGGCAAGAATGAGGGCCGATTGTGGTGAGAATTTCAGGTAAGAATCAGGGCCGGTTGTGGAGTGAGCCGGGGATGCGAACCGGGAATGTGAACCGGGAATGTGAACCGGGGATGCGAACCAGGGGTGGGCGGTGAGCGCCGGTTGGGGGATGAACCCGGAAGGTTCCGGACGTGAGGCGATTCAAGAATCACCCCACATCCGGAACCGGTCACGCCAGTAGGCCATGCCTATCGGCGAGAGTTCTGCTACTTCGCGGCAGATTCCAGGTAAGGCGTGAACATCTCACGGACGGCATCGATGGCGAGAGGGTCGGGCCCATTGAGCGCGTGGCCGAAGTGGCCCTTGAAGTGGCTGTCCTCGCCGTTGACGAGGATATTCCCATCCTTGTCGTAGGAGACCGTAATCACCTTGCCAGCCTTAGCCGTGGGGAGCTGCTGGAAGATCGGTGATTCGAGGTAAGCGTCGAATTCGGGGCTGTCTCCCGGTACTCCCTCACCCTGAGCGTTGTAGGCAATGATGACATCCGCATCGAGAAGGCCCACCAACTCGTTGCTGAGCTTGCCATCCTCCGGCAGCTCGGCGAACTTCGGATTCTTTGCGAATCCGAGGGACTCGAAGAACTCCTCTGCCGGAGAGTCGGGTGAGTTCAACACGGCTGCGCCGTACTTGCCGCCCCACACAACGAACAATGCGACGGTCTTATCCTTAAACTCCGGGTGATCAGCGCGGTACTTCTCCGCACTTTCCTTGGTGTCGGTGATGACCTTCTCGGCGCGTTCGCTCAGATCGAGAGCCTCGGCGATACGGCGAATCCTCTCCTCCCAGCTTGTAGTCTCACCCGGATCCTGGGACTGCAGGAGGGGTGCGATTTTGCTGATCTCCCCGTAGCGGGCGGGATCGTCGAGGGTGCCGTCGTCGATGAAGAGATCGGCCTTCACCTGCGCGATGTTCTCCAAAGCGTAAGGGTTGTCAAAATCCCACGGCCACTGGGTCTCGATTTCTCCTGCGAGCTGCGGGTATGCCCATTCCTGAGTGGAGACCGTCTCAGGTCCCGCGATCGGTGTGACTCCCAGCGATGCCAGGAGCCCAAGATCCCAGTGGTTGATGAGCGCGACGCTCTCAGGGCGCTTCTCCAGAACCGATGTTCCACTGGATGTCTTGAGAGTCAGCGGATACTTGGTGGTGCCCTCTGCGGGAGGAATCAATTCCTGTGAGGTCGAAGATTGTGAAGCCTCTGAAGTCTGTGAAGCCTGCGCGGACTCCGAAGGCTTGGGGTCTGACTCTTCTGGTGCCGAGGAACAGCCGACAAGTGCAAGAAGCAGTGCACTGGCGGCTGCCACCGCTCTACTTGTGTGCCGGGTTGCTGAGGTAAAGGACATGGTGTTGGTTCCTCTCGTGGTGATCTGCGGGACCGTGAGCATTCCCAGGAGCGGGTGGAGCCCCTGTTGAGGATAGGTGAGGGTAACCTTACCCTGTGTGCATAATTCGACAGGTCCTATGCAGTTTTCGACATGTTGACTCCTGGGGAGGGTGACCCTTGGGCAAGAGGAGGCGGTGTGTGAGGGGTTGTGGTGTGTGAGGGGGCGGTGTGGCCATCGTGTGGAGCGGTGAAGGTATTGAGGATAACGAGGAATCCATAGAGATTGAGCCAATAGGACGTGCTCTTAGGGCGTGGTCTATTGGTGGGATCTCATCACAAGTGAGATAACAAGTGAGGAATGCAGCATGTCGCGACGGATCTACATCCCGCCGGTTGTTACTGAGGAACGGGTACACAATGACGTACATCTCCTGTTGTGGCAGGTCAGAGGTACAGGTGACTATGTCCTTGATGGGATTCCCTGGCATGTTGAGGCCGGGCATGCCATGTGGATTCCGTCGTCGGTTCGCCATCAAGTGACCGTGCACGCGAACTCGGTGGTACTGAGATCCTTCTTCTCCGTCGAGGAGACTGCCACCACGCTGAAGGAACCAACACTGATCCCCATTGATAGAGAACTGCGGACTGTACTGTTGGCCTATACGCAGGCTGGGGATTCGCTCCTGCAGCCTCACCTCAACCTTGCGCGCCAGATTCTCTCCTTGATCGAGGAGCAGCCGGTTCTCCCACACGCTCTTTGCATGCCCACAAGCGAGGCGGCCTTGGCCGTGGCAGAAAGCTTGCGATTCAACCCCGGGGACAATCGCACCGTAGAAGAACTTGCTGAAGCCACCTACACCTCGGTTCGGACGATCGAGCGTACCTTCAAGGCAGAGACTGGCATGACCCTCCGGCAGTGGCGGATCAAGAACCGCATGGAAGTAGCTGCTGTTCTACTACGAGCGGGCACCAACATTCCCGCCATCGCACACCGCGTGGGCTATGGCAACGTCAGTTCCTTCGGCCGAGTATTCAAAGAGCATTTTGGCATGACCCCCGGAAGCTACGCCGCCAAATTCGGTGTGCAGCCGTGAATCGAACTTCTACAACCCCAGTTGTGTGACCGCCCAGGCGATTGTTTCCCGGGTGTAGAGGTCGCGAGCCTGGCGCTCGGAGAGCGCCAGGTCGTGGCGGCCACCAGGAATGGCCAGAAGCGTTGCGTCAGGATTGAGCACCCTGGCCAGGCGCTTCATATCCTCGACGTTGAGGACCACGTCAGTGGTCCGTAGCTCCTCCGCGGTGGGTTTCTTGAAGTTCCCGGACTCCTTCGAGTGCGCCACGAGCAGCGGCTCGTGGATGTGCACACCGCCGCGGGCGATGCGCTGATGAGCGCGGCGAACCGTGCGGAAGAAACCCGCGTGTACCGGGACCTTGGTAATTGGCTTATGTGCGGGATTGAAGCTCCACTCGCCGCCGAAATCCTCATGCAGATTCTCCGCATACTCGGGGGTGAGCATCGAGATACGCAGGCGCGGGAAGCGCAAACCAACCCGATCCACAACCCTCGTGACCAGGTCCTTTTCGAACTCGGGCCCGTTGTGGTCAAGCCACGGCGAATTGAGAATCACGGCGTCCACACTGCCCGGATGATCGCCGGCCCACAAGGCCGCCTGGAGTCCACCGGTGGAATGGCCGATAAGGATGATCTTCGAGGCACCGAGCGTGTTACGAATGTAAGTCAGGGCCGCGCCGATCTCCTCCTCACGCACATAGATATCCCGAATATCATCGCGCGACGCCGTCGAGCGGAGCGCCCGGGCAGTACGACGGAACTCCAAACCGACGAGAGGAACACCCGCTTCGCGCCAAGCATTCGCCTGCTCCACATGAAAAAACGTGTCAGTAAAGCCAGGAAGATAAAGCGCCGCCACTCCCGAATGCGAGACCAACTCGCGGGCATCGGACTCGTGGATCAACACGGCGACGTCGGGACGGCCCTTGGGCGCCCCGCCGTCGTCCTCCTCCAGAAAAATGGTGCGAGCCTGCCACGTGGGGCCCAAATAATCCGGGGACGGTCCAGAAATGCGCATGTGAATCCTCCGTGTTCGATGTTCCCATCGTAGTCCGGGATTCCTCGCAGGATTTCAACTTGGTGAGCGAGCCCTATCTGTACATATTGCACACATCGGACATCCTCACCAAGTTGAAACTTTACGAAGCGAGAGCCAGGGTGTGGAAGGCTTGAAATTTGGGTGCGAGGGGTCTGAAACGTGGCGTGAGGGACCTGAAACGTGGCGTGAGGGACCTGAAACGGGGGCGCGAGGAACCTGAAACGTGGCGTGAGGGGTCTGAAACGTGGCGTGAGAAGGAGGGGAGGTATCCGAAAACGTGAAGGTGCCCGGCCAACCTGGGTTGACCGGGCACCTGACGTCTGCCGCCGCATCTGTACTGGTTACGCGCCTGTATTGGTGACGCAACTTCTTAACCGCGTGAGTAGTGGCGACCGCGCACTACTCCAGGCCTTGCAAATAAGGCGTTTAGTGGCTTGGGCGGTATCAGTCGATGACGCCGTAGAGGCGGTCGCCAGCATCGCCGAGACCAGGCACGATGTAACCCTTCTCGTTCAGGTGATCATCCAGGGCGGCCATGAAGATGGTGACATTGGCGCGGTCGCAGATTGCCTCTTCGAGCCTCTTGACGCCCTCGGGTGCGCCGAGCAGGCAGACGCAGGTGACGTCGCGGGCGCCGCGCTCCAGCAGGTAGTTGATCGAATCGATGAGGGTGGCGCCAGTGGCGAGCATCGGATCGAGCACGTAGCACTGGCGGCCAGACAAATCGTCGGGCAGACGGTTCGCGTAGGTGAAGACCTCGAGGGTCTCCTCATCGCGACGCAACCCCAGGAACCCGATCTCAGCAGACGGCAGCAGCTTCGCCATACCTTCGAGCATGCCAAGACCGGCGCGAAGAATCGGCACCACGATTGGGGTGGGAAGGGACAGGTGAACGCCGGTGGTCTCGGCGACCGGCGTCTTGATGGTGACTTCCTCCACGCGAGCATCGCGAGTAGCTTCGTAAGCGAGGAGAGTGACCAGCTCATCGACGAGCTGACGGAAAACGGGGGAAGGAGTGTTCTCGTCACGTAGCAGCGTGAGCTTGTGGGCGACGAGCGGGTGATCAATAACCTCAATGCGCATGGGTCAAATCTACCAGTGCGAGGCCCTAGCGGTCCGGGAGTATCGGCCCGTATCTATCGGCCCGTATCCGTGGAGTTTCGGCCCGGGGCCGCGAGGTGTTATGCGATACGGGGCGGCGATGTGGGGCGGTAGGGCGGCGATGTGGGGCGGTAGGGCGGCGATGTGGGGCGGTAGGGCGGCGAAGTGGGGCGGTAGGGCTTCGTCGCTGGGTTCCCTCACTTCCAAAGGATTGAGTTTTTTGGAAAGGATTGAGGCCGGTGATGCGTTCACGCGGCTCAACTCTTTCCATTTTCCTCAATTCTTTGGAGAGGTAGGCGGGCGGGTGTTGGGAGATGGGCGGGTGTTGGGAGATGGGCGGGTACCGGGAGAAGAGCAGGTGTGGGGCGACAATGTGCCACACTGGTGCCATGCGTGAGGTCGAGAAGTACTGGGTAGGGCGGGCGATGGAGCTTGCCCGCCGCGCCGCCGACGCCGGGGACGTCCCGGTGGGCGCGCTGGTTGTGGATGCCTCGGGTTCTATTCTCGGCGAGGGCTGGAACACCCGGGAAGTGGACAACGATCCCGCTGGTCACGCCGAAATTGTGGCCTTGCGCGCGGCGGCCCGAGCGCTTGGTTCCTGGCGGCTGGAGGGCTGCGACCTCTACGTCACGCTCGAGCCGTGCACGATGTGCGCGGGTGCCATCGTGGCCGCGCGGGTGCGGCGCGTCATCTTCGGCGCCTGGGACGCGAAGGCGGGCGCGGCCGGTTCGATCCGCGACGTGCTGCGCGATTCCCGGCTCAACCACCAGGTCGAAGTCATCGGCGGGGTGCGCGAGGAGGAGTGCGCCCGGCAGCTGCGGGAATTCTTTGGCCGCTGAGCGCATTGTCTTGGATAAGAGATTGCACCGATAGGTCTGGCCGTTACGAGGATGGTGCGGGGCTTGACTGGTAAGGCGGACAGCGACGCAGTTCGAGGTGTGAGTACGTGTACTCACGACCGAGAACCAGGAAGCTGGCTGTGGGCTTGTCCCCACGACGAATCGGCACTGGTGGTGCCGGTGAGTGGACACAACGACGAAATCCGAAACCACGAGTGCTTGCACTCGATGGTGACAATGACGCAGTTCGAGGTGTGAGTACGTGTACTCACGACCGAGAACCAGGAAGCTGGCTGTGGGCTTGCCCCAGGATGAGGAAGTTGTTAGAGGACGAAGCCCTCACGCAGCCAGGCAAGATTCCGTGACATCCGTAGTAGGCCAAGACCTATCGGTGGGATCTCTCCAGGTTGCGTGAACAGGCAACGCGCTGGCGACCATCCTCCAAGCATGGGGCCAGAAACATTTCGTTGCTTTATATGGACCGCCCGGCAGTTATTTGCCGCCCGGTCCATATACGACAACCAAATGCGCGGACACGTTCTGGCGTGACCCGAATACGTAACGAACGGCAAGGGTGAAACCGGATCTCCATATTCCCGGCTTCCCGGACTGAAAGGAATGCAGCATGACAAGAGTTGTTGTTTTGGGTGGAACTGGCTACGCGGGGGCGCACATCGCGCGCGAGGCAGTCACGCGCGGCTTGGACGTAACGTCGTGGTCGCGTTCGCTTCCTGAGTCCCAGGTCGACGGCGTCGCCTACCGCACCGGTGACCTCCTCGACGAGGCCGTTTTGGCCGAGGCCGTGTCGGGCGCCGACGTCGTAGTGGGAGCACTATCCCCGCGTGGCGCGCTCGACGGGGAGTTGCGCTCGCTGTACGCAACCGTCGCAAAGCTAGCCGAGGAAGCCGGTGCGCGAGTGGGTATCGTCGGTGGCGCGGGCTCGTTGTTCGTGAGTGAGGGCGGCCCGACCGTCGCCTCATTGCCCGACTTCCCGGAGGCTTTCGCTTCTGAAGCGGCACAGCTCGCGGCTGTACTTGAGGACCTGCGCGGCTCCGACGAGGCTCTCAACTGGTTCTTTGTCTCGCCTGCGGGCGGATTCGGAAGCTACGCGCCCGGCGAGGCAACCGGCCACTACCGCGTGGGCGGCGATGTCCTCGTTGTGGACGAGAACGGCAATTCGTTCATCTCGGGCGAGGACTTCGCGCTCGCCTTCGTGGACGAAATCGTCGAGCCGAAGCATCATCGTTTGCGTTTCACCGTGGCCTATTGACGAGGGTCTACGGCTCGCCTAGTTGTCACGTTATCGACGACGGCGACCCGGCGTACTGGAACTGGACCGGTGACGTAGTCGAGCGCCGCGCCGTCGTCGAACAAAAACGGGACATCGAAATTGGGTCGCGAGTTTGCGATAGCTCACACGGGCCCGAACAATTGGCGAAGCGTTAGTGCACTGATGTATTGTTGACCCCGGTAGCGTGTCCGAGCGGCCGAAGGTGCAGCACTCGAAATGCTGTGTGGTGTCACAGCCACCGCGGGTTCAAATCCCGCCGCTACCGCCAGTTTTCCCCGGTATCTCAACAAAAGAGATGCCGGGGAAATTGTTTATCCGGCACTATCAGCCTGCTAATCCGGGGCCGGAAATGGGCGGAAAACTGGGTAGCGAGGTACTCGCGCGGTACTGCCGGGCTGGAAAGCTAGCCCTTCACCCGGAGCAGCTTGATGAAATGCAGGATGTTCTCGCTGTTGCCGTAGTGCCAGGGGAAGAGGATGGAGCGGCCGTCGTCGAGTTTGAGGGTGACGTCGGTGTCGATGTCCCAGGAGTTGCCGTCCTGGGTGTACATGGCCTCGCCCGGGAGGGAGAGGATGACGCTCGCCACCGCCGTGTGCGGGAGGAGCTCGGCGCTGATTTTGACGCGGCCGGGAGTCTCGGTGGTGTAGCCCTTGAAGTCGACAGTCACGATCGCGAAATGCCGTTTGTCCCACGCGATCACCTGAAGCTCGTCGCGCGGCCCGTTACTCCAGTTCCTGTACGGCGCGTCCCAGTTCTGGACGTCGGTGAGATTGATGGTGGCGAGAACCGTGGACACGTACTGAGTGGCCACACGCAACCGATCATAGGATTCCAGCAGGGATCCCGTTGAATGCTCAATGAGCTTTGCTACGGCCGCGCGTAGCTGTGGTGTCGTTTCGACCTGCATGAGAACTCCTTACCGGACAAGTTGCACCTATTGTGCGCCTTTTTCGTGTCCAAGGTCAGTAGTTCGCGCGTGGCAATTCTTGTGGGATTCCAGATTTCGCCGGGTGTGGGGGTTATTGCGACCGATGGTTTTCTTTCTCGTTGTCGGCGAGGTTGTGATTCTTCCAAAAAGGATCTTCGTAATCGTGCTCGGCCTGTGCATGGCGTACAGGCCGAGCATCCTGACGAAGCTGAATTTCTGGGCATCGGGCTGAATGCTGCGCCTCGGGAATTTGGCTGTCGAGGTGGGTGGGGTGGTGGCTTTGGGTGGGGTGAGTTGTTGTAGGTGGGTGGGGTGGTGGCTTTGGGTGGGGTGAGTTCTAGACGGGCAGGCCCAGCTCCACCTTCTTCGCATCGGTGAGGGGGAGCGGCGCCTCGTTGTCTGGGCCGCCAGCGTAGGGATCGCGGGAGTCGACGAACATCGCGCCGGTCAGCCAGCCCGAGAGCGAGCGGTGCGTGCGTGAGCCGAGCACCATGAGGATGGCGAGGAGAACGGCGAGAGTGGACACGAGACCAAGCACGCCGGACAAGGTCGAAGCTGAGATGGCTGCGGTTGTGGCTGTGGCTGTGGCTGCGTGCGCGGCGGTCGAGGTTGCCGCGGTTGCCGATGCTACGGTGACGGTGGATGCCACCAGCTCCGATACGGACGCAACCAGCTCCGACGCGACATACGGCCCGGCAACCACCAGCGAGCGCGCGATGCGCAGCGCCAGGTTGCCGTCGGTCAGATGGGTGCCGTCGCGGGAGATCCACTTCGGGGTGAGCCAGACGATCTTCTGCCCGGCCGAGGCCCCGCGCCCGGTCAGCGCGGGCCCCACGAACACCACGACGAGCGCAACTCCACCCGCCACGAGAGGCTCCCACGAGGCGCCTTCCACCGGTGCGCTACCCGCGAGAAGCCAGCGTCCCATGAACAATACGACGGTGGTACCCATCTGAATCCCCAGGAATAATGCGGCGTCCAGCAGCATGCCGGTCCAGCGCCGCGCCGCGGTGACTCGCCGCGGCGCGAGCCGCTTGGCTGCCAGCTGCCTCGCGCTGGGCATCCACCACAGCAGCAGTGGAGCGATGAGCGCGCCGATGAGGGCGCCCGCGGTGTTCATGATGAGGTCGTCCACGTCCGCCACACGAATCGCACACGGATAGATCCCGAAAATTCCGGTGTATTGGGAGGCCTCGATGAACGTCGACGTCGCCAATCCCGCGAGCGTCGTGAACACAATGCCGCGTCCGAAATAGCGGTGCATGATCGCACCGAACGGCAGGAACAGCACCACATTGAACACCACCTGCAGCACCACATTGCTGCGCAATATCTGCGCGGTGCTCATCCCGACGGTCTCCCTCTGGATGTCATTGATAAAGCCGAAGGGGGTGAAATTGCTGCGAACGCTGTGCGTGGCGCACCACGCGGCGCCGTTCTCCGGCAGCGGCATCAGCGTGTACACGAACAGCGCGGTGGTATATACGCACACCGCCGCCCACCCGAGCATGCGCCGGAAACTGAACTGCCCATGCCGCCAGTACTGCCACATCAGGCCCGGAATGAACATCGCGGCAAAAACCACCGCCCCCAGGATGAGCGACGTCTCCAGGTTCTGACGCAAGTAGTTCATGATGTTCCTCTGTCGATGGGTGGATGGGTGGATGGGTGGATGGGTGGATGGGTGGATGGGTGGATGGCGGTTGGTTCCGACTGAAGATCGACGACGACGAAGCGCCTCGCCACCCTTGTGACAGCCAGACCCATTGGTGCAATCTCTTAGTTTCAGACTAGTAATCCGCGCGGATTCGGGGCAGAGAGCGGGCTATCGAGGTGCGGTAGAGCTGGCTCTACCGATTGATCGAATAGGGACGGATCAAATTAACGACTTGGTGCGTGATTTGGGAGTCAAAAGAATCGCTCCATCAATAGGATCATTCAAAGGTCTGAGTGGAATGTTTCACTCCGCTCAGACCTCATAAACAAAGTGTTTACGCAGTCCTTCCTCCACAATTCTTATCGTGCACCAACTCGTAAGCGTTACTTGGATAAACCAAATAACTGTTGCTCGGATAAGTGGGCGTGGGGCGTTTCTTGCGGCCTTATATGGCACTAACCAACGCTACAAGCCACGAAGAAATTCGCCCGCGGGATTCCCACGCGCGTTGATAGGGTGAAGACATGACCGAGCAACGATCCGGCAGGGCGAGCAGTGGTCGGTTGCGCCGCCCAGGACTCTTTCTTGTGCTGGTGCTCGTTCTGTCAGTCCCGTTCTATTTCCTCAACCTGCTCGACATTCCCATGCCGCAAGGTCTTCCACCGAGCGCCCTGATGATCGCCGTGCCGACCATCGTGGCGCTGTTCCTCACCTACCGAGAACGCGGTGTTGCTGGCCTCAACGAGCTGTTCGTGCCGTTCGGAACCGCGCCCAACAGGTGGCTACTCTTCAGTATTCTTGCTGTTCCGACGCTCGTTGGAGCGATGTACGCGATTACCGTGCTGCTCGGTTGGGAGGAACTTGGCCCTTCGGCGCTTTCGCTCTCCTCCATTCCAGCAGTCGCTGTGTTGTACTTTTTCGGAGCCATCCCCGAGGAACTCGGCTGGACGATGTACGCCACAAAGCCGCTTCTCGATCGTTATGATCGGCTGCGCGCTGGAGTGCTCATCGGAACCGTGTGGGGGCTGTGGCACGTGGTCCCATTCATGTCGCAGGGGCGCGACTGGGTATGGATCGTCGGGCAGGTGGGCGTGAGTATTACGCTTCGCATCATCATGGTGACAGTCTTCGAGCACACCCAAGGCGCTCTCCTGCCTGCCCTCATCCTCCACGCCTCGATCAACCTGTATCCGGACATGCTTCCCGGCGGCCTAAACAGCTACTATCCGGGAATTCTGGCGCTGTTGTACGTAGCCGCTGTTATGGCGATGCCCCGTACAATCTCTAGGCCGAGTGCAGCGCCTCCAGGCCGATCATCTCGTCCACGATGTCAGTGAAGACTCCCGTAGCACCCATGTTGAAGAGCTCGTTGGCGCGCCCGCGCGAATTCACCGTCCACACATTGACGCCGAAGCCCGCCTCCCGCGCTCGCGGCACAAACTGAGCGAGCGACGGGTGATCCTCCACATGAACATACGTGGCACCGCACAACTCGGCGATCGAACGCCAGTCGGCGTGGAGCGTGGTGTGGTCGAAAAGAGCACCGAGAGTGTACTGCGGAGCGCGGCGATGCACCTCGGCCAGCAACAACGGATTGAACGAGGAAATGATGATCTCGCACTCCGCGTTGAGATTCTCCAGTTCACGCAGGGTGTTCTCCACGAGTCGGAGTGCCTCCGCTCCGCCCACCTCGTTCGACTTCAACTCCACATTGCAATGCATCCCCGTCTCGTTGAGCAGCTCCACCACTTCAGCCAACGTGGGGATCGGCTCGCCCGCGTACTGCGGACTGAACCACGCGCCGGCGTCGACCCGCGAAAGATCCCCGGAACTCAGGGCGTAGATGGAGCCGGAGCGGTTGGTGGTGCGGTCCAGGGTGGAGTCGTGCAGGACGATGGGGGTGCCGTCGGCGAGGATGTCGACGTCGAGTTCGAGCCAGCGCGCGCCGGCCTCGCGGGCGAGGCGGAAGGCGGCGAGGGTGTTTTCGGGCGCGCGGGTGGGCAGGCCGCGGTGGGCGAAGACGATCGGGAGCCGGGTCGGGGTGTGCGGTGCGCGGGCTGATGAGGCGCTCGCGGGAGCGGCGGCGCGGGCTGCGTGGGTGCGGGGCATGAGGTTCCTTCTGCCGGAGTCGCTGGTGGGCGATGCTGTGTGGGTGGCGTCGAGTGGTTTTCTCAAGCCATGCTATGCGCTGACGCGGCGCGTCGGAACCCGTGATGTGTGAGAGTTCGTGGGGGAATTGTGGATATGGGGCCAGGGGACGAGAGGGGATTTGCACGTATGTGGCTCCGGGTTTCCTGCTCGGGGAGCAGTTGGGGAAGCCCGTCCCGCAGCCCTCCGCATTGGCCTTCTCACTCGGCCGCGCGGTAGACTCACGAAGAAATCACGTTCCATAACGTGTTAAATAGCTAAATTTTCAAACATGCAGGTCAGGTCAAGTGTCTGGCGCGAAAATCTCCCTGTATGGACCCCATAATCGCTTCTTTTATCAACCCTTCACTGTTCTCCGACGGCCCACATCCGGCTTCTGGAAACCTCTTCCCCGCAACCCTGCCCTCCCGATCACAACCCAACCCACGAGGAGTTATGAGCACCACGTCTGTCCCGACGTCCTGTAGGACGAATCCGGTGGTGTCACTTGGAATCCCCATCGCGCTCGCGCCCCGCGGGCCCATCGACACCGGATTGCCTGCTGACCGCCCCGACACCCCCGGTCTCATCGACCGCTTCGGGCGCGTCGCCACCGATCTGCGCGTGTCACTGACGGACAAGTGCAACCTGCGCTGCCAGTACTGCATGCCCGCCGAGGGCATCGATCCGCTCCCGGGTCAGGTTCTGTTGTCCGACGGCGAAGTAAACCGTCTTGTCCGTATCGGTGTCGAGTTGTTGGGGATCCGGGAAGTTCGCTTCACCGGCGGCGAGCCGCTTCTGCGCAAGGGGTTGGAAGGTATCGTAGCAACGACGGCGACCTTGCGGACCTGGGGTGGGACGCGCCCCGACATCTCACTCACCACCAATGGCCTCGGGCTGAAGCACCGCGCGCAGCGGCTGCGAGCGGCGGGTTTGGATCGCGTCAACTTGTCGATGGATTCCGCAGATCGCGACACCTACGCGCGGCTGACCAGGCGCGATAGGTTTGACGACGCCGTCGCCGGAGCGGCTGAGGCGGCCCGGGTGGGGTTGAAGCCGGTCAAGCTCAATGCCGTGCTGATGCCCGGTGTCAATGACGCGGGTGCACCGGATGTATTGATGAATGCGCTGGTCAACGGGTATGAGCTGCGGTTCATTGAGTACATGCCGCTGGGGCCGCGCGGGCGTTGGAAGCGCGGCGAGATCATCACGGCAGAGGATATTCTGGGATTGTTGTCGCGGGATTTTGTGCTGACGCCCCGACCGGGATCCGAGCGTGGCGCTTCTCCTGCCGAGCTGTGGGATGTGGCTCCGGGGGTCTATCGTGGGGTGGAGCATCGGGGCGGAAGCGTGGGCATTATTGCTTCAGTGACGCGGCCCTTCTGCGGGGACTGCGACCGCACCCGCTTGACCGCCGACGGCCAAATTCGTGACTGCCTATTTGCCAGCGGTGAGACCGACCTGCGGGCGATGCTGCGCGGTGGATCCTCGGACGAGGAGATCGCCAATGTGTGGCGCCGCGCCATGTGGGGTAAAAAGCCTGGTCACGGCATCAACGACCCGAGCTTCCTGAGTCCCGACCGGCCCATGAGTGCCATCGGCGGGTGAAGGCTCGCGATTGGGTGATCGTGTGGGTGGTGCGCGAATGTCGGGTGGCGTAGGAAATGCCTGGTGGTGTGCGAAATTTCGGGTGTTATGAAGCGCTCCGGGTGAAGAATTAATGGAGGAAAAACGAATGGCAGACGTGGTGATGCAGACCGTGCGGATGCGCTACTTTGCCGCGGTGGCGGAAGCCGCCGGGGTGAGAGAGGAAAGCGTGTCGATTGCTTCGGGATCTACCGCGGAGCAGCTGCGAGCCCTGTTGGTTGACGTTCACGGCCCGGAGTTTGCGCGGGTTCTTGGCGTGAGTGCCCTGTTGGCGGAGGGGAAGCGGCTCGATGGCGCCGTCGTCGTTCCGCAAACCGAAGGTATCCAAGTGGATGTGCTTCCGCCGTTCGCCGGCGGGTGAGGGGCTCTTGAGCCGGTTTTTCTGGCAACTCGGCGAGTTCCCGAAAGTAGCGCAGTAGTCTCAGGCTGAGCCGGTCCACTCGTGCGAGCCGTCCTCGAATTCCTGGCGCTTCCATACCGGTAGCTGCAGTTTTACCTGCTCGACGGCGGCCTCCAGCGTGCGGAATGCCTCCTTGCGGTGGGAGGCGGAGACTGCCGCACCCAGGGCGATGTCGCCGATTTCGAGATGGCCCGCGCGATGCACGATCGCGATCTTGCAGGCGCCGCTGCCGGCTGCCACCTCGGCGGCTAGTTTTTCCACCACCTTGCCCGCGTCCGGATGGGCCTCGTAATCGATAGCGACGACGGAGTTGCCGTCGTCGTGATTGCGTACCCGGCCGTTGAAGGTGACAATGGCGCCGACGGAGTCGTCGGATACTAGCGCTTCGAGTTCGGCCATGTCGATTGGCTCGTGAGAAACACCGGCGCGGACAACCACGGCGTCCGATCCGTCATTGTAGCCACGGTTCTGGACCTTCCATGTGGCTTCCTCGTGGCTGGTGGCGTTCTCGATGCTCATCTTTTCTCTCTGCTGTGCGGGTGTGGATAGTTAGTGCGTGGGTTCTCATGCCCGCGGTTTTCCGTGGAATATCTGGACAGAGTATCCCAAAGTGGCATCGCGAATGACTCCTCGGACCCAGTTCTGGTTGTTCATAGCCGGGTGAAAGCTCCGACGATTACGCGAGGCGGTTTACTCGGGTGGAGTTGTAGTGGGCTCGGGCGGCGCCGTGGCGGAGTCGGGCGGGGCGATAGGTGAGGGGTGGTCGCCGTCGTTCATCTGATCGACGATGTGTGCGAGTAGTGGGCCGACGGCGGCGATCGCATCCTTGACACCGCCGGTCGAGCCGGGGGTGTTCATGACGAAGGCGCGTTTGCCGTCCGCAGTGGCGATGCCCGCGATGCCGCGCGAGATGGCGGCGGTGGGGACGGCGGGGTTGTCGCGCATTTTGGCCTCGATGCCCCACATGCGTTGGGTGATGAGCGGTTCGGTGGCTTCGGGGGTGAGGTCGCGGCTGGTGATGCCGGTGCCGCCGGTGGTGACGACGACTTGGGCGCCGCAGAAGATCGCGTGGGTGATCATGTCGCGGACTGGGGTCACGCCGTCGGAGACGACGATTGGGCCGCTGACCTCGCCATACTCACCGAGAAGGCGGACGGCGAGCGGGCCGGAGAGGTCTTCGCGGAGGCCGGCGGATGTGCGGTCGGAGACGGTGATGACGGCGATGCGCAATGGCGAACGAGGCATGAGGACATTCTAGCGGGCTGGTTGTGGGGCCTTTGGATGGCTGGTTGGTGGGGGTCGGCTGGCTATCGATTCCTAAGTGGGCATGTGAGCGTTGTGTGTGCCGTATACGGCACGGTGCTCGCTGGTGTGCCCACTTAGGAATCGTTCCTTGGGTGCTTGATCCGTTTTGGTGTTGTGGACGTTGGCTTGATGGCGTGGTGATGACGTCGAACGAATGGGAATCCTATGTGGCCGCCACAGCGACATTCCGCGCCGTATTCGGCACGGCTTGCCGCTCAGAGGCCATGCAGGAACGGAATATCCAGGTGGGCTAGCGTTTTGGTGGTAACGTCGAACGGGTGCGACTGTTGAACTAAGTGCGACTGTTGAACTAGGTGCGGCGGTTGAAACCGGGTGGAGGGAATGGCTGAAACCTGAGCGTGCCAACCGGTACAGATCAAGGAAAGAACGGGAAGAGAGCATGCGGATTCTCATTGTTGGAGCCGGGGGTACGGGCGGGTCGTATGGCACGTTGCTGCATGAGGCGGGCAGGGACGTGACGTTCCTGGTGCGCGCCAAGCGTGCTGAGGCAATCCGCGCCAACGGTCTGACGTTGAGAACTCCGGCGGGAGAGCGCACGAATGTAGTGCAGACGTTGGTGGCGGGAGAATCCGCGGAAGCCTTCGATCTCGTCCTCCTCACGGTCAAGGCCACCGGGCTCGATTCGGCGCTTGAGGATCTGCGGCCTTATGTCGGATCGCAGACGATGATCATTCCGATCCTCAACGGGATGGCCCATGTGGCTCGGCTGGAGCAGGAGTTCCCGGGGCAGGTGCTGGGCGGCTTGGTGAAGATTGTGGCCACGCTTGATGACGGGGTCGTGTGGCAGATGACCAACCTTATTTCTATTACCCTGGGGACTTTGGACGGATCTGAGTTCCCGGCGGAGATTGCCGAGTTCTTTGATGTTCCGGGGATTTCGCTGACGGTGAGTGACAATGTGGCTGCCGCGCTGTGGGAGAAGTGGGCCTTTATCGCGTCCGCCGGAGTGATCACCTGCCTGTTCCGTGGGCCTGTCGGTGCGATTCTCGAAGCCGGTGGCAGGGATCAGATCCTGGCTGCGATTGAGGAGACTGAAGCCGTGGCGGCTGCTGCTGGCTACCCGGTGGCTGCGGCGGCGCACCAGTTCTCCGTGGGATTCCTGGCCGAGGAAGGTTCCTCCTTCACGTCGTCGCTGTACCGGGACTTCACTGCGGGCCTCCCTCACGAGGGCAAACACATCCTCGGAGAGATGGCCGTGCAGGCGCGCAAGCTCGGCGTCGAAACCCCGCTGTTGGATCTCACGCTCATTCAGGTCCGAACGGGCGCAATTGCTCGCGAGCGCTACTGAAACGGTAGAAGCGGTAGTTCAGCAGTTGATTATGAAAGACATGGAGGAAGCGATGGTTCTCAGAGGTTGCGCCGATGGGTTCGGCCGTGACGAGGATGCCGTAGTGCTTGACTGGCAAGGCGGACGACGAATCGGCACTGGTGGTGCCGGTGAGGAGGACAACGCAGTCAGGCGAGATTCTGCGGTATCCGCAGTAGGCCATGACCCGGTGGCGCGATCTCTCAAGGATATTTCGCGTCATTACGACGACGTCGTGGCGTTGGGAGCCGCGCTTCCTGCGGTCCGAGTTGCTGTCGGCGAGGCGCGCGGCCTCGTGCTGGCCGAGGATGCCACAGCCCGCTTCGCCATCCCGCCGTTCACGAACTCGGCAATGGACGGTTTTGCCGTGCGCCGCGCGGACGTGACGGTGGGCGAGCCGCTGCCGGTTGCAGGCGACATCCCCGCAGGCTGCACCGATATCCCTGAGCTGCACCCCGGCACCACCCTTCGCATCATGACGGGCGCACCTCTTCCCACCGGTGCCGACGCCATCTTGCAGGTGGAACTCACCGAGAACGCCTCGACCAACATGCTGCCCGCAGCCCCCGCCGAGATTGTCCCCACTGCCATTCCCGGTACCGGGGAGCACATCCGCTACGCCGGGGAGGATATCGAGGCCGGGGCCCTCGCCTTTGCTGCTGGCACGGTGCTTACTCCCGCCCACCTGGCTGCGCTCGTGGCGCTCGGCCACGCAGATGTCGTGGTGCATGCCCGGCCGCGCGTGGGCGTGGTGACCACCGGAGATGAGTTGCGCGCCCCCGGTGAGGATCTCGCGCCCGGCCAGATCCCCGACTCCAACTCGATGCTCGTGACCCAGCTGGCCGTCGAGGCCGGGGGCACGTCTGAGCCTTTCGCCTGCCACACGGACACGATCGACTCATTCCTCGCGGGCCTACGTATGCTCGCAGACGGGGTGGACCTCATCGTGACGACGGGTGGCGTGAGTGCCGGCGCCTTCGATGTGGTCAAGGCGGCGTTGCTGAGCGAGGGCGTCGTGTTCGACAAGGTCGCCATGCAGCCCGGTAAACCGCAGGGCTTCGGTACCGTCGCCGACTCCACCGGCCGCCTCGTCCCGATCATCTGCCTCCCGGGCAACCCGGTCTCTGTGTTTGTCTCGTGGCAGCTGTTTGGTCGCCCGCTTCTCGATTCGCTGTTTGGTCGCCCGGTGCCCGAGTATGAAGATCTCTTCTGGCCCGATATTGCCGGAGTCTCGTGGTCGCGCAAGGCCGGACGCACCCAGTTCTTGCCGTGCGTGCGCGTTGGAGCCGGGGCGCGTGGCCCGGCTGGCGCCGCGATGGGTGTCTGGGTGTGTGGTGACGCGTCGGACGGTGGCTTGGCAGGCGACAGGAACGACGACGGCGCCGCGGGTGACGGGAGTCGCGGCACCGCGGCAGGAGATGCGGCGGGTGACGGGATCGATAGTGCTGCGGGTGTTAGGAGTGTCATGGGCGTGGGCCCGGCGACCGCCGGTGGTTCGAAGTCGCACCTCATTGCAGCGCTTCCGCTGGCCACTGGGCTGGCGCGCGTCCCGGCCGAGGTTGCGGACGTTCACGAGGGCGACCCCGTGGATGTCATGTGGTTTCGGTAATTGCCTAGCCAGTTGAATTTTATGGCGGTGAGAGTGGGCTATGTGCCAATAATGGCGTTCATCCGGCTCTCGCCGCCATCCATGACGTTGCGGTTCGACCGTCACGAAGATGCCGCAGGCCAAGACCCATCGGCGTGATCTCGAAGAAATGTGATGAATGAAAATGGACGAAAAGGACCCCACAGTGAGCGACAAAATGACTTTCACCCACCTCAACGGCTCGGGTGAGGCCTACATGGTGGATGTGACCGCCAAGCAGCCGACCGTCCGTGAAGCAACCGCCATCGGCATGGTGCGATGCTCCACCGAGGTGATGAGTGCGCTGCGGGAGGGGACGGTTCCCAAAGGTGATGTCCTTGCCGTGGCACGTATTGCCGGAATCGCGGCCGCCAAGAAGGTTCCGGATCTGCTCCCGCTCGCCCACACCATCGGCGTGCATGGAGCGGCAGTTGATATCCAGTTGCAGGAGGACCACGTGGCAATCACCGCCACCGTGCGCACGGCGGATCGTACCGGTGTGGAGATGGAGGCGCTCACGGCGGTGGCGGTGGCGGCGCTCGCGGTGGTGGACATGGTCAAGGGAGTCGACCGCTCGGCCGAGATCACCGACTGCAAGATCGTCCACAAGTCTGGCGGCCGCTCCGGCGACTGGCACCGCCCCGGCTACGAGAACTAACCGGTACACGAGAGCCGACCGGTTTACGAGTTGTGACCAGTTGGTGGCATTTTGCTGCCGCTCCGGGGCGCGCAGGGCAAGATAGTGTCATGGACAATGCAGAACAGATGTGGTTCCGTCCGGAAGTGTTGGCGCTGCCTTCCTACGTCCCGGGAAAGAACGATCCCCACGCGATCAAGCTGGCATCGAACGAGACGCCTTTCCCCACGCTCCCGCAGGTGCAGGCGGTGCTGCAGGCGGTGGCTGGGGGCCTTAATCGCTACCCGGACATGTTTGCGACGGATCTTGTCGCCGACCTCGCCGCACTACACGAGTGGCCCGATTCCGGCATCGTGGTGGGCAACGGTTCCACCTCGCTCATCGAGAAGATTTTGCAGGCCGTGGTGACGCCCGGCAGCGAAGTGGTGTTGCCCTGGCGCTCCTTCGAGGCCTACCCGATCGCGATTCAGGCCGCCGGTGGAGTGGCCGTCAAGGTGCCTCTCACTCGCGATTACGCCCACGATCTGCGGGCGATGCTCAAGGCGATCACGCAGCGCACCCGCGCGGTTCTGCTCTGCTCGCCCAATAATCCAACCGGCGTGAGTCTCACGCATAGCGAGCTGGTGGCGTTCCTGGACGAGGTTCCGAGCACGATTCCGGTGGTGTTGGACGAGGCGTACATCCATTTCACCGAGATGGAGGACATCGTCGACTCGCGCAAGCTGCTGCCCGAGTACGAGAACCTCATCGTGCTGCGCACCTTCTCCAAGGCGTACGGCATGGCGGGCCTGCGCTGCGGGTATGCGCTGGCTGGGCCGTCGATGGCTTCGGGTCTGCGCGCGATTTCTACGCCTTTTGGAGTGAATGGCTTGGCGCAGGCTGCCGCTCGCGCGGCGTTGCGTTCGCAGGTTGAGGTCAATCGGCAGGTCGAGATTCTCAAGGAGGAGCGCGCGAATTTGCTTGCTGCGCTCGCCGCGCAGGGCTGGAATGTGCCGGCTTCGCAGTCGAACTTCATCTGGCTCGACTTCGGCACCCAGAGCGCGCGCTTCGAGGAGATTTGCAACGCGAACGGGATTACCGTGCGCCGTTTCGGCGACGAAGGCGTGCGCGTCACGGTGGCCGAGCCCGCCGGGTCGCTTCGTTTGCTGCGCTCGTTGGAGCAGTTCCGCGACGAGTCCCAGGAGTAGCCGGGGCCGCACCCTTTTGGGGACGACGACGTGGGCGCCTTTCCTGCTCCCCGGATGTCCCGTGCTCTGGCAGGCCCCGCTTCCAAAGATCCAGCTGGCCCTGTCCTCGAAGAATTGAGGAAAATGGAAAGGGTTGAGGCATTTTGCCGCGTCCACGCACTCAATCCTTTCCGAAAAACTCAATCCTTTCTAAAAGACTCAATCCTTTGGGATCGTACCTGCGCACGACAGTTAGCCAAATCTGAGTGGACCCGCCAGTACCTGCCCTATCGGAACGTGTAACGATTTCCGCAACGTGCGACAGTTTTTCATACGGAAAATGCGTTGCGTGTATCGGAAAATGACACTTCTTTGGCGGGGATGGACGCGCACCTACAGCAGCAACGCGCCTACACCAGCAACGAGGTGGTGACGAGAATCGACGTCACCACCTCGGCTACCCCGATCGCGGTCACGGAGATGCCAACGCCTCGTCGCCTCGCCAGCGGCACCGCGACCGCCCGCGCTACCAGCGCCACCCACACGGCCACGTGCCACGGGTTGGACACGATCACCGCCACGACCAGCCACAATGCGTGCCACACGATCGACGCCACCAGGTAGCCGTTCGAGTTTCGTTCGCGAATGTTGGTCTTGACGTAGAACACGGTTCCGGCGAAGTATCCGAAGAGTAACGCGGTTTGCGTCCAGATCTGCGGTGTGGCCGCGAGGCCCGCCACGCCGCCACTTGCCACGTCCCACGAGACGGGAAGCAGCAACGATGCAGCAACGACGGTATCCAACCCGGCCCCGAGACTGCGGTCTTGGCGTTTCCATGCGGCCCATCCGGCGAGGGCTACCAGCGGCAGGAAAAGCGGTACCCAGCGCCAGAGATACGGTGCTGCCCACCAGGTTGCGAGCCCGGCAACGCCGCTTGCCACAGCATAGGCCACCACGGGTGCCCGGAATCGCTCCTTCAACTGCGAGCGCAGCCAAACGGTGGCGGCAAAGAAGAAGAAATAGCCCACCCACCACGTGGCGAGCAGTGGGATGTGGGCGGGCCGGAAGCCGCCCTCGATGATGCCTACCAGGGGTGGGATGATGATCATCGCCCAGGCCCCATGGTAGTTGGGGATCCATCCGCGTTTGATGCGCCGCTTGGAGCGTCGCTTCCCGTTAGCGGGACGTCGCTTACGCGCAGATGCTACTTTTGGCGGTTCAGTGGGCATAAACATACCCTAACCCGAGAAGGGGAGAGACGCAGGTGTCGCTAAGATGTTGCGCCAACAGGTTTGGCCGTGACATCCGCAGCAGGCCAAGATCTATCGGCGTGATCTCCAGAAGATTGATTCCTCGAAACATCCCAAAGAATCAATCATCTAGGAATTCAGGGCCCTGCCGGCCCGTCAGAAGATGTCGCCGGAAGCTCTCTTCAACTGGAATCCGGTGCCGGTGACTTCGTTCCAGCAGGTCACGCCCTCACTTTGGTCGAGGGTGCAAGCGTAGCCGTCTTGCGCAATGGAGGTGCCGTATTCGACGACCTGGTCGGTGTCGATTGACTTGGTGCAGCCGGAGGAGACGTCGCCGTATGGGTCGATGCGATAGGTGGCTGTTTTTCCTTCGCAACCGGGAGGTGACGGGTAGTCGTAGGCGTAAATGGAGCAGGCGACGTCGTCGTCGACGAAACGGCAACGGATGTTTTCGGCGCCGGTGGTGAATTCGGCTTGTGCGAGGGCGCCGGCGGGGGCGGGGCGGGTGAGCGTGACCCAGTCGTTGGAGTCGACGAGGTTCTCGAGTTTGCTGGGGAGGTCGGCGGTGGAGAATGCTTCGCGGAGGGCGCCGGTGAAGGTGCCACCGCATGCCGCGCTGAGGGTGGTGAGGGTGTTTTCGGAGGTGGCGAGATCGTCGGAGCTGGTGGAGAGGTCGGCGAGGTTGAGGATCGTCTGCGCGGTGCGGGCCGGGAAAGCTGTGTCGGTGCACTGCGGTGACGCGGCCAGTTGCACGACGGCGTCGCGGGCGCTGCCCAAATCGGCCGGGTCGGCAGGGCCGAGAAGCTTGTCATTGCTTCCCACCGACGCCGAATGCGAGGAGCCTTGACCGGGATCGGACGAACCGGCCATCGGGTAGAACTTGGCGTAGAAGACGAGGGCGATGGCCACCAATAATGCGAAGGTGGCGAAGATCAGGAAGTACAACGGGGAGCGTGAAGGGCGCTGCGGTGGAGGTGGAGGCGGCGTCTGCTCGGTCCACTGCCCTTGCCACCCGGCGGGACTTTGTCCTTGGGGTATGGTCATCGGCTTTTCTCTCCCATGAGTAAATTTCGTCTGCCACGATTGGTGATGCGTCGTTGCACGAGGTGGCGCACAACCGCACCCACGCTAATGCACGTTGGAATATCGCACTATTGGCTAGAACACATTCGTTGCAACCGCAATCAAAGTGTTATCAAGCGTGTGGCGGTGACTTTGTGGTGTGCGGCTGCGAATCTGTGGTGTGTGGTCGCGATTTTCCGGCCGCGAAGGTAGGGAAGGCAGGAAAAGCAGGGAAAAGTCAGGTTAGCGTGAGAATATCGCCGGGGGCGCGAGAGCGCATCCGGGTAACGCGGAGTAATCGAAGGAGAGCTGCGGACGATGGTAGAGGCAACTGGCGCTGGGAATGCTGGGAACGAGTTGGCGACGGGAAAGATTACCGACGACGAATTGGCGCGCGTCGCCGAGCTGTTGCAGCGTATTCGCCAGATTTTCCGGGGTCGAGTGGTGGGGCAAGAGGGGCTTTACACCGCGCTCGTGACGGCGTTGATGACGCAGGGCCACGTGTTGTTGGAGTCGGTTCCGGGGCTTGCCAAGACGACGGCGGCCACCACTCTCGCCGACGCTATCTCCGGTACGTTTTCCCGCATCCAGTGCACGCCGGATCTGATGCCCAATGACATTGTGGGGACCCAGATTTATTCGTATGAGTCGGGAAAGTTTTCCACCCAGTTGGGGCCGGTGCATGCGAATGTGGTGTTGCTGGATGAGATTAATAGGTCGTCGGCGAAGACGCAGTCGGCGATGTTGGAGGCGATGCAGGAGCGGCAGACGTCCATCGGTGGCACGATCTACAAGCTTCCCGTCCCGTTTATGGTGCTGGCCACCCAGAATCCGATTGAGGAGGAAGGCACCTACGTGCTGCCCGAGGCGCAGATGGATCGTTTCCTCATGAAAGAGGTGCTGTCCTACCCGCAGCCTTCTGAGGAGATTGAGATTCTTACCCGTACCGCGCAGGGGAGTTTTGGACGGCCCGACGGCGTCGAACCCATCAGCCCCGAGGACATCCTGTTTCTGCAGGCCATGAGCCAGAAGGTGTACGTGGATGGGGCCATCAAGTCCTACATTGTGGCGTTGATCAATACCACGCGCGGTGGCGGCCCGCGGCCCATTCCGGGCTTCGGATCGCAGGTGCGGGTGGGCGCCTCGCCGCGTGGTGGGCTCGCCCTGATGCAGGTGGGGCAGGCGCTCGCGTTGCAGTCGGGTCGAAATTACGTTGTGCCCGACGACGTCAAGGCGTTGCGTTACGCGGTGCTCCGGCACCGGCTCGTGCGCACCTATGATGCTCTCGCGAATGATGTATCCCCGGAGTCGCTGGTGGATGCCGTGTTCGCGGCTGTTCCCGCGCCGTAACGGTGGTTGCTGTGGAAGAGATGGGCGCGACTGACGGGGAGCAGAGGCGTAGCGGCACGGGGTATTCCGGCGTCGCCTCGCGCATGGCCCTGGTTCGTGCGCGCCTCGCGCTGCCGGTGGTGCGGCAGGCGGCGGGCCTTTTCGAGGGTGCTCACACCTCGATTCTCACCGGTAAAGGGCATGATTTCGAGGATCTGACCGACTATCTTCCTGGCGACGACGTCCGCGACATCGACTGGAAGGTTTCCGCCCGTGTCGGTTCTCCCGTGATCAAACGCTTTGAGCGGGAAACGGACGTGTTTACCCAGCTCGTCGTCGATACCGGGCGTGAAATGTTGGCCGCGACGCCGTCGTCGGAAAAGAAGATGGACGTGGCGCTTGCGGCGGCGGAGACGCTGGCGTTCCTGTCCTCGCAGCGCGGTGACCGGCTCGGGCTGACGATGGGTGATGCTACCGGGGTGGAGCACTTTCCGGGGCGGCACGGGCTGGCCCATCTGGAGTATGTGCTGCGGCGTGCGCAGACTCGGCTGAACGAGGGGCGTGGGGCGTCGCGGGTCACTGACCTGCTGGAATACGTTCTGCGGACCACGCGTGAGAGGTCGCTCGTCATCCTGGTGACGGATCAGTTCTGGCCGCAGCCGGGGGATGAGATCGCGCTACGGCGCGTGCGAACCCGGCATGAGTTGCTCGTGGTGCGGGTGGCGGACATGCCGCTGACGCAAGAAAACGTGGACGAGATGGTGGAGATCGACGGAGACATCCCCCTCCCGGCGTACCTGCGCGAAGACGAGGTGTTTCGCCAAGAGTTGATGGCCGATCGCCACATGTGGGAGGAGGCGAGCGGTGCAGTGTTGCGAGCGCATGGAGTGCTGCATGCGCCGGTGAGTTCGAGCGCGGACGTGCTGCCCGCGATTGTGGGGTTGCTGAGGAGGCAGCATCGTGGGCGTTGAATCTCCTATTGAGTCACGGAGTGGGCGAATGCCCAGATTCGTTGGCGGTGTTAATTGGGTGTGTGAACAGGTAACTTGTGGTCCGGGGAGGTCATGGCGTGGCGATTGATTCTCTTGTTGATCCGTTTGGTGGGCGAATGCCCTTTCTGGTGACCTTCATCCTGTGTTTGGTGCTGCTCGTGGCCTGGCTGGTGTACTTGTTCCTGGCGTATTGGCGCAGGCGGAAGGCGAGGAGCGACGGATTTGGGGCTCCCTCGGGGCCGGACCGGGAGCGTTGGCTGGCGGATATCCGACAGATTGCGCAGGTGTATCTGCCCGTGAAGGATAAGGAAAGTCTACGGATCCTGCACCAGGAGCTAGGGAAACAGATGCGGGTGATCGTCTCGGAGCGTTCGGGGTGGGATGTGTCGTCGTGGTCGGTGGGAGATATGCGGGCGCAGCCGCATCTTGTCGAGGTGGCGGAGTTGTTGAGCTCCTGGGAGCGCCCGAGTTTTGCGCCAGATCCGCAGGCGCACGCCGAAGAATCGATTGATCGTGCCCTGGAGATGATCTCGCGATGGTGATGGTTGTGTTGGTGGATGTGCTGGCGTGGGTGCGGGGGATTCTGGTGCGCGTGTTGAAGATGCTGGTGCGGGCGCAAGTGCCGAAGACGCTGGTGCGGGCGCAAGAGGCGTGGGCGTCGTCGTCGTTCTTGGTGAGGCGTAAGGCGGTGGTGTCGCGATGGTGATGTGGTGGATTCTCCCGTTGGTGTTTGCGGGAGCACTGGCGATGGGGTGGCATTCGTGGCGGCGGCGCGATTCTCGCCCGGCCGTGCGCGTGGCTCATACCGCGCGGGTGCGGCAAGCCGCTCGCTTCCACTCCCGGCTTGCCAGTTACAGTGCTGGTGCGCTGGCGCTTGCGGTGGCACTCGGGTCTACGTTGCTCGCAGCGGCTATCATTGCAGCCCGCCCGAATGACAGTGTCAATGTAAATGATAAGATGGCCACCCGAGATATTGTGTTGTGTCTTGATGTGTCGGGTTCCGTTATCGAATTCGACTCTCAGTTACTTGACACCTTTGCGGATATCGTTCAAGGATTCCAAGGTGAGAGGGTTGCTCTCCTTATCTTCAACTCCTCAACCC
Organism: Ancrocorticia sp.; assembly: GCA_047602305.1. Lineage (GTDB taxonomy): Bacteria > Actinomycetota > Actinomycetes > Actinomycetales > Actinomycetaceae > Ancrocorticia. Next base: position 2,183,982 of record JASGHO010000001.1, on the reverse strand, counting down.
GTACGGTGTTCCCGCTTTCCGATGACTACACGATGATCGCCGACCAGTTGCGAGCTGCCTCCCGGGCGCTGGAAGTCTCGGGATATGGTGTTAACGTGTGGCCCACGAACACAAACGAGTTCTTCCAGTTCATCACCGGGACGGAAACCGACGTGGATTACGGCTCGTCCTTGGTGGGCGACGGCGTCGTCTCATGCACACAAGCCTTCGACCTCTCGGATACCGAGCGTTCCCGCACCCTCATCCTGGCCACAGACAATGAGGTGCGCGGCAACGAACTTTTCACCCTCCCCGAGGCGGGTGACGTGGTGAAAACCCGCGGTATCAAGCTTTATGGCCTTTTCATTGACTCGCTCATGGCGGTGGATCCGGATGAAACCGGTATGAGGCAGGTCGTCGAGGGTGTGGATGGCACCTTCTTTTACGCCAACGACGCTGAGGCCGCCACAACCATCATTAAAGATGTTCAGCAGCAGGACGCGATCGAGCTTGATGCAACCCCGCGACTGGTCATCTTCGACCGGCCAGGCATCTGGCCGGTCGTGGCACTGCTTGGGGTGGGCGTGATTATTCTCGTCGGATGGAGGTTCAAGCTATGAGACTCCTATGGATCTGGCCCTGGTGGCTAGTGGTGATTGTGCTGGTCGCGGGCTTGATTGTGTGCTGGCTTGGCTGGAGGGACTCGCGGCGCACGGGCTCGCGGCGTGCGAGTCAAGGGAGCTCGACGGGTCAAGGAAGCTCAGCGAGTCAAGGGAGCTCGACGGGTCAAGAACGTTCGGGTGCTGGCTCCTTGGAGCAAGAGGGCTTGGTGGTCAAAGAGGGCTTGGTGGGCCAGGAGAGTTCGGCGGGCCAGGAGAGTTCGGCGGGCCGCGAGAACTCGGTGAAACAAGGACGATCGGGCGCGGACAGGCGTCGGAAGTTGACTGGGCGTGACTGGAGGTGGCTGCGGCGTGGGCTGATGGTCGGCGTCGTCGCCCTGATGGGCGCCGCTCCTGGTATTCGCACGGATGTTGCTGAGATTGGGACGAATGCAGAGGTCTATTTCGTCGTCGACGCGACAGGCTCGATGGGCGCTGAGGACTACGTGCCCGGTGGCGGAACCAATGGAGGTGATGGAGGAAGTGCTGAGAACGAAGCTGGTAGTGACGGCGGCACTGATGGCACGGACTCGACGCCCGGGCGGCAGCGGGTCGATGGCGTGCGTGCGGACATGATTGCACTCGCCCGCGAGTACCCAGGAGCACGTTTCTCGATCATCCGTTTCGACTCTCGCGCCACGACTCAACTGCCGCTCACCTCGGACCTGCGCGCAGTGGAATCCTGGGCCGAGACGTTCAAGTTGGAGAGTTCGTACACGTCGCAGGGTTCGACCATCAATCGTCCGGCTGAAGAATTGACGACGACGTTGCGGCGCTCGGCCGAAGAAAAGCCCGGCAACGTGCGGATTTTGTACGTCTTCTCGGATGGAGAATCGACGGACACGAATGCGGATCCCCAGCCGCAGTTCGCTGCGGCTGGGGAGTATGTTTCGGGAGGCGCCGTGCTTGGCTATGGCACCAAGGCGGGTGGGCGGATGCCCATGCAAGGTGGCTATAGCGGTGATGGCTACATTGTCGATCCAGCTACAGGGCAGCCTGCGATTTCGCGCATCAACGAGGCGGCGCTCAAGCAGGTAGCAGAGCAGCTCGGGGTTCCGTACGCGCATCGTTCGGGTGGTTCTGGAGGTGGTGCCGCCGATAGCGATACCAGCGCTGATGGTTCTGGCACAGGAGCAGATACCGGTACTGATATTGACGAGGGATTGTTGGTCGCGGGTATTGAAGAGCTTCTTGATCAAGGTTCAAACACTCGGAGCGTGTATAACGTGCAGATTTGGCCTCTCGGGTTGGTGCTCGTTGCACTCATGATGTGGGAAATCTATGCGACCACGCCGCGCTTGCGCGCGGCCCTCCAGTTGTGGCGAGCGATGAGAGATCCCGCTCGAAACTCGACACACAATGCAGCGCAAGACGTGATGCCAAGCCCGGTAGGGAACCTCGACCCAAATGCGGTGCAAGATCTGGTGTCAAACCCGGCGCGAAACCTGTCCCCAGGTGTGGGGCCAGTCGGTGTGTCTCGCCCCGTGCGAAACCCTGTACAAAACGCAGTGACACACCCGAGAAGTTCCACCACAACAAGTGGAGGTTTCTGATGAATGGGCGATCGTTCACAATGTCCTGGAATGTGAAAGTGCTGATCTCAGTGCTTGTCACCGTGCTGCTTGTCGGACTTTCAGTGTGGAGTGGGCTCATGGTCACAAGTGCTCATTTCGGTCAAGAAGCCTATCGTGATGGTCGTTTGGAAACGGCTGAAAAGCACTACCAGACCAACATGAGGGTCACTCCCGATGCTTGGGAAGGCTGGGAGCCGCCCTTTAATCGCGGCACCACGAGACTGTGGCTGGGAGTCGATCCTGATGCAGTGGGTGTCGGGCCAAGTGCCCCCGATCCTGCCAACCTTGGTGGCGATGGAAGTCATGAGGGTTCTGATGGAGAGAGCTTTGATGGAGAGAGCTCTGGTGGAAATGATCCTGGTGGTGCGGACGCGGGAACCTACCACGCAATCCGGAATATAGGTGCGGTGGACGCCGGCGTCGTCGACCTGGAAGTGGCGTTAGCGCGTGTACCGGAGGCGAAACGAGAAGATGGGCAGATCGTCGACCCGGATAATCAGCCCGAATGCAAGGCCCGGCGCAACTTGTCGATTGGGCAGGAATTACAGGGAGATGTGCTCGTAGCCGCGGGTGATTCGGCTGCGGCGGCGAAGAAGTACGAGCTAGCGCAGGAGACTCTGCTGCCCTGCCTGGAATCGGAGGAGAATCAAGACCAATCCGAGCGTCAGGAACAAAAGGAGCAGGAAAACAGCCAAGGTGATGGAGATGCTGACAGCTCTAATGGCTCCGGAGAAGAGGGTTCCGGGAATGAATCGAATGGCGGTGACTCTGGCGGGCAAAACGGAGGATCCGGTGGTCAGAACGATGAATCTGGGCCCGGCGGAGGATCGGGAGGCGACCTTAACCCCAACGCGCAAGGTAAAGAAGAACAGTTGCGTGAGCGCAACCGGCGCGGCCAGGGCCAGTACGACGACCAACAAAATCAGAACTACAGCGGCGGCGTGAATTGGTGAGCGAGGCGATGAAAGACAATATTCTGCGATCTTCTTGGTAGGCCATGACTTTGTGGCGCAACCTCTTATTGACCAAAGAGGACACGTCGATCTACAGACCAATGATGGGCGTGGTGTTAGGGTACTAAATGAGCGCCACTTCCGCTGCTGCGGGCGCGGCCTCAAATCAAATGCATCTTGCCGTGCTCCGACTGGTGCTGCGGAAATCTAAGCTGGTTCGCTCTGAACTCGCCGTCGAGTTTCTCGCATCGTCAGGATGCTGATAGCTCAATGTCCGACCCGTAAGGATGCACATGTCTCAGCAGCCATACTCACAGCCTTATCCGGCGCCCCAAGGTCCTCCCGCGGGCTACCAACAGAACCTCGCCCCCAGGAAAGGGTTCTTCGGCTCCCTCTACGATTTCGGTTTCACGAACTTCGTGACAACGCGCGTCGTTGGTGCGCTATACATCGTGATTGTTGCACTCTCGACGGTCGGTGGATTGATCTCCCTGATATTCACCCTCACCCGGTCCAGCTACGAAGTGCACAGCATTGAGAAGTTCTTTTTCTTCCTCTTCGTGGTCATTGGAGTTCCCCTCTTCCATCTCCTTATGCGAGTCACGCTAGAGTTCTACGTGGCAGGCATCCGAACAGCCGAGAACACCTCCACTCTGGTGGCGATCGCTCGCGGCGGAGCTCAGCCGATCTACCAGCCGCAGGTACCTATTCAGCCTCAGGCGCCTTATCACGCGCCGATGTCTCCACCGGCTCCTGCACCAACGGGGTATGGCCCGGTGCCCGGGGCGCCTAGTGCGCCTGGGCCCAGCCAGAACCCTGCTTCCGGGGCTGGTGCTCCGCGGAGCTACGCCCCGGGCACTGGATATCCGCCAGCGCCAGGTTCAGGTTCTGCTCCGGAAGCTGGTAGTGCATCGTCGCCTGGGTCGACTGATCCGAACGCGCCCAGAGGCCCGCGCTCCTGAGAGTGGGTGCGCTGTTGGTGGGCCCGCAAGTGTCGCCAACACTTAAGCATTGCATTTAAGGGCCCGCGCATCTGAGGGGCGGTGGCCAGCTCGGCTTGGTGCTAGGGGAACCGAGACGTTTACCACGCCAGCCCGAAGGTCTGAGCTTCTAAGCTTGGGCGCTGGACAGTGCCGGATGCCACGGTGAAGTGGTTGCTGGTGGCTGTGCCGAAGTGTTTTTGGGCGCTATAGCGAAATATGAGGATTGATATGGGAGCTTGGGATACGGCTGGTCTGTAACCCAAGCTCCCATTCGCATGTCAATATCCCGCCAGAGCGAACAGGTGTTGGGGCATGTCAATATCCCGCCAGAGCGAACAGGTGTTGGGGCATGTCAATATCTCGCCAGAGCGAACAGGTGTTGGGGCATGTCAATATCCCGCCAGAGCGAACAGGTGTTGGGGCATGTCAATATCTCGCCAGAGCGAACAGGTGTTGGGGCATGTCAATATCTCGCCAGAGCGAACAGGTGTTGGGGCATGTCAATATCTCGCCAGAGCGAACAGGTGTTGGGGCATGTCAATATCTCGCCAGAGCGAACAGGTGTTGGGGCACGTCAATATCTCGACAAGGTGAATGAACGCTTGAGTGGGTGAGCGGCACACGAACGGATTGAGTGAGGCGTCGTCGGCGCCAGAGTCTCTGCAAACTGGGGTATAAAACTCCCGCAAAGTGGGGCATGAAACCTCCGCAAAGTGGGGTGTAAAACTCCCACAAACTGGGGTGTGGACGTCTTTTACCAGGTGAAGAGCCTGTTGTTGGGTGGAAGCGTATAGAGTACCGACTGCGAATCTACGGCGCACAGCCCGTCACGATCCGTTGTTTACAAACAGCGTCGCGTGTCTCGTTGGGTTGTATCGCAGCGTCAGGCTGTACCGCGCACCATCGGGTTGTATTGCGTGGTCTGTCGGGCGCCGCCGATCAACTTTCGAAGCATTCGAGTAGTGTGGGTAGGATCTGGAGGTCGCCGGGGAGCCATGGGAGTTCAGCGATCTCGGCGGCGCGCACCCAGCGCAGCTCTTGGTGGCTCGCGCCAAGCTGTGGAGCGGGAGCGCCATCTTCGAGCGTGGCCAGCCAGAGCCGCATCTTGCTGCCGTTCGGAAGTGGCCAGTCGCCGTCGTCGTCGCTGGAAGAGACGCGAGTACCCAGGACGAGTGACGTCGAAAGCTCCTCGGAGATCTCGCGTTGTAACGCCGCCTCGGGGCTCTCCCCAACTTCAACTTTCCCGCCCGGGAATTCCCAGAGGCCCGCGAGACTTTCGGGGTAGGAGCGTTGCGCGGCGAGGAGCCGGGTGGGGTGGGCGAGTGAGTCGACGACGGCGGCGCCCACGATCATCTTCAGCATTCCGGAACTCCGTTCGAGGGTGGGATATGGAGGATACGGCAGAGGGCGAACGGACGGCAAGGTGCGACCACGGTCCACGGGGCATTAGGGTTTGGGCATGGAGAACCGCAGCTACCTGTTCATCGTTGACCGCCTCCCGGTTGAGGGAGGGCCGGCGCTGCGGGTGCGCGGCGTGCACGAGAACCTTGAAGAATCGCCGATTCTGCACATTTTGGCTGTGTCTGGTGATCCGGTGGAGTGCCCCTCGTTGATTTGGCGGGATGGTCTCGATGCGTTTGAGGACGGCACCCCGTGGCCAGCCCCATTGGCCATTGCAGGTGATGCGTGGCTCGGTATGGAGAACGTGGAGAAGGCGTTTGCGCGCTTGCCGCAAACGCCGGAGAATGAGGCCGCGTTGGCACAGGCGCGGCAGGCGCTCGGTGAGGCGTTGGAGGTTGGTTCCTACTTCGTGTGGGAGTATGCCGAGATCTCCCACGAAGAGGCGGAAGAGCCGTGGAATGTGCGCCGAGAATCGGAGTTCATGCTCTCCGAGGTGCGTAATCCAGAGTCCATGATCGAGGCAGTGGGCAACTTTGGCATAGATTCGTTGCTTGGGAGTGAAGGGCGCTGGTCGCAACGGCTGTACCAGATGCCTGCTGGCCCACATCGGTACCTGGGTCCGGAGCAGGACCCTGCACTGACCGAGGAGTGGGATTCTTGGCACCAAGCATCGCGGGCCTGGGCCATCGGGTTGGTGGGGTTGATTCCGGCGCCGATAGTGCCGATGATCATCGCCGGGGTTGCCATGGCGCTGTTTGGTATGAAGCTGCGGCGTACCGGGCGGAGTGTGGTTGCTCGCCAGCATGGAACGAGTGCGGCCAATTGGGGCGTCATCGCGCTGATCCTGGCGGTGATATCGGGAGTGCTGGTTTCCTTGAGCAAATCTGCTGCCCAAGCCGCTGACATGGAAAACCTCTGGCTTATCATGCTTCCTATGGCCGTGTACATCGTGCTGTGTGTGGTCAACTACTTGGTGATTGTCCGTGGGTACCGCTGTGCCAAGGGCGGCCAACCCTACCGCGCACCTGCCATTCGCCTCTTCCGCTGACGCGCGCCAGATCTGCATCGTCCGATAAACCACAGTTACGGCAACAATCCACGGTTAACGCATGGGTGTAAGTGTGGTTTATCGCGCGAACCCTCCTTTGTTCCAGCCCACTGCCCTTGCCGGCTGCATCATCATTGGAGAGGTCACGCTTTTTGTGAGAGGCAACGGTTGTATGGTGTGACCTCTCCATGGAATGGTGGCCTCTTCGTTCAAGAGTGCCGGGCCTACTGCCACTAACCACGATTAGTGCCCAAACCACGCTCTCAGCGCCAGCACAGGACTAACCAAATCTCGACGACTGCCCTGACCCCCACCTACAAAATAGCAGCCGGATCGAAAATCTCGACCCGGCTGCTATCAACTGAGCGGGCGACGGGAATCGAACCCGCCTCTGAAGCTTGGGAAGCTTCCATTCTACCGATGAACTACGCCCGCATGGCGCCCCACTAGCTTACAACCCGGGCGCCCGAACGGCAAAAGCATACTGTGATTGTGAGAACGGCCCGGAACGCGGCTCGTTACATCTCCGCGAACCCGTGCTCGAGCCCGCGCCATTCATCGACATCTGCCGTTAGCGTTGGATATCGCCGTTATATGGGCGATACCCAACGCTAAGTGCAGATGTCGGCGGCAGTAGGGTGACGGTGAAACAGAAAACGCCCCACACCACGCCCGGAACCTGGCCGGTCACCCCGCCCCCACACACCCCACCCGCGCCCCAACTTTCCCCACCGTGGAAGGATGCCCACCGGCGGCCCGATCCGTGGAAAGATCAGAACGTGCTTCTTTCTGATGGTGATATTCGCAAGTGTGTAGAGTCCGGCCGCATTCGCGTGGAGCCGTGGGACCCGCAGATGATTCAGCCGTCCTCGGTGGACATCCACCTGGACCGCTTCTTCCGCCTCTTTGACAACCACAAGTACCCGGTCATCGACCCGGCGGCCGAGCAGCCCGACCTCACGCGCCTCGTCGAGGTCAGCGCCGACGGCGAGTTCGTCCTTCACCCCGGCGAGTTCGTTCTTGGGTCCACGTACGAGGTGGTGTCTCTTGGCGACGACGTCGCCGCCCGTCTCGAAGGCAAGTCCAGCCTCGGCCGTCTCGGCCTGCTCACCCATTCCACCGCGGGCTTCATTGACCCCGGCTTCTCGGGCCACGTCACCCTGGAACTCTCGAACACGGCCACTATGCCAATCAAGCTCTACCCGGGCATGAAGATCGGCCAGCTCTGCTTCTTCCAGCTCTCCTCGCCCGCCGAGGCGCCCTACGGCTCCGGCGCGGACGGCTCGCGTTACCAGGGCCAGCGCGGCCCGACGGCGTCACGTTCGTTCCAGAGTTTCCATCGGGTCGACGTCGGCAATACTCCGCTTGGGAACTAACCTCGCGTACCTTCCCCTCCCGTACCGTTTCCTCCCGCACGTCACCCACTTACCCACCATTCTTCGAGATTTATCACGTTGCTGGTGGGAATACGATGTGGCCTCGCGCCCCGAAAAAATACAGAATCCGCGGAATGACGCGGATTTACATCCTTGCAGGTCCGGTATAACCAAACCGTCTCGCGCCCGAAAACTGGAGTTATTCAAATATTCACCGAATTACACTCTCGGTTGAAATAGTTGAATATGATACGATATGAGGGCAAAAATGACCACCCTCCATCCACCGTTGAGGAGTGATTGATGCCGGCGCTACTGCTCCTATTCTTTCTCGGAGCCCTTTGCGCGCCAGTACTCATGAGGAGGGGACGACTCGGGTTTATTTTCCTCGCCGGAATTCCGGGAATAGCATTGCTATGGTTCCTTATGGGGCTTCCGGATGCATTCCGTGGCGAGGTCTATGTCAGAAAAGTGGCATGGCTACCCCAGCTCGGTTTTACGTTTGACGTACGAATCGATGCGTTGTCCCTGATCATGGCGCTACTGGTAACTGGTGTGGGAACTCTTGTCCTGCTGTATTCGGCCAGGTACTTTAGCTCGTCCGCAGCCCATCTTGGGCGTTTCGCGGGAGTGTTTCTCGCGTTTGCGGGAGCAATGCTTGGCCTTGTCACCACGGATTCCACGCCTGCGCTCTACTTGTTCTGGGAACTCACCACAGTCTTTTCTTTCCTGCTGATTGGCCACTATTCCGACCGCACCAGTTCGCGGCGTGCCGCACAGCAGGCCATTATTGTCACCACCGTGGGTGGTTTGGCGATGCTCGTGGGTATCGTCATGCTGGGCGAAATGCCTGGCGGCTCCTACACTTTCTCGGAACTGCTGGCATCCGCCGCCGCCGGGACCCTCGGCAAGGGAGCCCCCGAGCTCCTGTCCGCGGCTGTGGTTCTCATGCTGATTGGCGCCTTCTCGAAGTCGGCGCTCATCCCGTTCCATTTCTGGCTTCCAGCCGCGATGGCTGCGCCCACCCCGGTCTCGGCGTATCTGCACGCCGCGGCCATGGTCAAGGCGGGCGTGTACCTGGTGGCACGCCTCGCTCCGGGTCTGGCGGATGTGGCGCCGTGGCGCCCGATGCTCCTCGTCGCGGGCATTGGCACGCTTCTCATTGGCGGCTATCGCGCCCTCAAGCAGCACGACATCAAGCTCGTCCTGGCCTTCGGCACCGTCTCCCAGCTGGGCCTCATCACGCTGATGGTCGGCTATGGCGATGCCCAGATGGCTCTTGCGGGCCTCATGATGTTGTGCGCGCACGCGCTCTTCAAGTCCGCCCTCTTCCTCTCGGTGGGTATCGTCGACGTCGCCATGGGAACGCGTGACCTGCGCGAACTCTCTGGTGTGGGGCGCTCCATGCCTGTCACCGCCACGTTCGCGGGCCTCGCTACGGCCTCCATGATCGGCCTGCCACCCTTCGCCGGGTTCGTGGCCAAGGAGACGGCGCTCGAAGCTCTCGTTGGTGGCGACCTCATCGCCACGATCACCTGGATCTCCATCGCTCTCGGTTCGGTCCTCACGGTGGGTTACGGCCTGCGTTTCTGGTGGGGTTCGTTCGCGGAGAAGCCCGGCATCAAGCCAATTCCGGTGGGCCGTAACTCGCGTGTCATGGTGGCCCCGGTGGTCATCCTTGCCACTCTGGGCCTCGCGCTCGGAATCGGTTCCTCCCGGTGGAGTCACATCCTGGAGCTGCACGCCGAGACCTACCCGGGCACGCCCGGCCACCTGGCCCTGTGGCATGGTTTCGGAGTTCCCATCCTCATCACCACCGTGGTTCTTCTCCTCGGTGTGCTGCTCTTCCTCGCCCGCGTGCCTTTCGAGCGTTTCGCTACCGCGCACGAGTTCCCCAAGGGTGCCTCTGAGGTCTATCGCAGCATCATCAAGAATCTGGAGCGCCTCTCCGGTTTCGTGACGGGTGCGACGCAGCGTGGTTCGCTGCCCGCCTACCTTTCCACGATCTTCGTCTTCACCCTGGTCACGGCTACCATGGCGGCCGTTCTTGGGGGCGCGAAACTCCCCGACGGCTTCCGCCTGTGGGATTCGCCCGCGCAGGGCGCCACCGCGTTTGTCACCGTGGCGGCAGCCATCCTGGCCGCCCGCGCCCGCCATCGGATGAAGGCGGTCTTCCTCATGGGCGTCACCGGTTACGGCGTCGCCCTCACCTACGAGCTCTACGGCGCCCCGGATTTGGCCCTCACCCAGGTGTTGTCCGAGACGATCACCCTGGTGCTGTTCGTACTGGTGCTGCGCCGCCTTCCCCCGTACTTCTCGAACCGTCCGCTGCGGCGTTCGCGTTCGTGGCGCCTCCTGTTGGCGGTTCTTTCGGGAGTTTCTGTCGCCGTCGTCGCCGCGATGGCTGCCGCAAGCCGCGTACACGAGCCGATTTCTCTGCTGTTCGCGGAGGAGGGGTTCGTGTTCGGCTACGGCCGCAACATCGTCAACGTGACGCTGGTGGATATCCGCGCCTGGGATACGTTCGGTGAGACGTCGGTGCTGATCGTGTGCGCGATGGGTATTGCGTCGCTGCTGTTCGTGCGCGACCGCGTGGGCCGCACCGACCGCCTTCGCAACGTCCTCGGCCCGGTCGATTCGAGTACCCGCGCCAAGTTCGCCAAGGCGCTCGACGACGGCCCCTACATCTCGCGCAAGCTTCCCTCCAGCGACGATCCGGAGCAGCAGCAGGGCCGCAATCGCGTGTGGCTCGCGTCGATTTTGCGTCACGGGGTTGAGTCCCGCCCGATTATTCTCATGGTGGGTACGCGCCTGGTCTTCTACTCGATCATCACCGTGTCGCTGTTCCTGCTCTTCTCCGGCCATAACCAGCCGGGCGGCGGCTTCGCGGGCGGCCTGCTCACGGGCATCGCGCTCGCGTTGCGTTACCTCGCGGGCGGCCGCTTCGAGTTGGGCGCGGCGATGCCGGTTCTGCCCTCGCATCTCATGGGCGGCGGCTTGCTCATCGTGACCGGTTCGGCGCTCGTCCCGGTTCTGCTGGGCGGCAATCCGCTCCAGACCGCCATGTTCGACTTCACCCTGCCCGGCTTCGGCGCGGTACATTTCGCAACGGCACTCATCTTCGACATTGGCGTGTACCTCGCGGTTGTGGGCCTGTCCCTGGAGATCTTGCGTTCGCTCGGCGGCGAGATTGACCGCCACGGCGAGCTGGAGGGCCTGCAAGGTCCCGATGATCTTCTCATCCGGCCGCACGACGACGAGCGCGTCGCCGTCAAGAACGAGATGGATGCGGAAGCGCAATTGATCGACGACGGCGACACCTGGCCAGTACTTGGTGGCTTGCGTGGCTTGCGCGGCCGGTGGGTTCAACGTGGCCAGCGCGGCGAGCGTCGTCGCGGGAAGAAGTCCGGACGCGGTCAAGAACGCACAGCCAAGGGCGGTCAACAAAGTACCGCCGAAGGCGGGCAACAAAGCACCGCCGGAGGCACTCAAGAACGAACGACACAAGCGGAGGTGAGGCACTGATGAGCTCTTTGGCATTGATTGTGTTGTGCGGGGCTTTGGTTGCCGTGGGCGTCTACCTCGTTCTTGAGCGGTCGCTTTCGCGCATCATCTTGGGCCTGGCGGCTCTCGGCAACGGCATTAATATCCTGTTCCTCATCGCGGGTGGTCGTTCTGGCGAGCCCCCGATTGTGGGGAGCGCGGAGCCTGCCGACATGGCCGATCCGCTGGCCCAGGCCATGGTCCTCACCGCCATCGTCATCACCCTCGCCATGACGGGTTTCCTGCTGGCGATGGCCTACCGCACCTGGCAGCTGCGTGACAACGACGAGGTCCGCGACGATCGCGAGGATCGCGCGGTGGCCAAGCGCAAGGCGGCCGCGGCGATTGCGGCGCTGGAAGATGACGCTGATCTGTCCGAGACTGCGAAAGAATTCCACGACGACGTCGACACCGCTCACGCCCGCACCGACGTCACCGACTCCCGCACCGACCTCGCCGTCGTCGTCGAAGTTGCCGCGACCAGCAACACCGCGACCAGCAACGCAGGAACCAGCAACACCGCGACTAGCAACACCGCGACCAGGAACGGAGGCAAGGAGTGAACATCAACGTCTTGCTTGCCATCCCTGTTGTGCTGCCGCTGCTGGGCGCCGGAATTCTGCTGGCGTTCCCGGCGAAGCGCTTCCGTCACTTGCAGGCGCTGTCCGCCATCGGCGTGCTCGTCATCGTGCTGGCGGCGGCGATTGCGCTGCTCATCGGCTCGCTCGACGGCCCGATTGCGCTCGATATGGGCGGCTGGGCGGCACCCGTCGGCATCTCTCTCGTCGCCGATCGCCTCTCCACGCTCATGCTCGTCACCTCCGTGACGGTCACCCTGGTGGTTCTCGTTTACTCGATGTTCCAGGGCGCCGCAGACGGTGACAAGGGGGCGCCGTCGGCGATCTATTTCCCAGCCTTCCTCATCCTCTCGGCGGGCGTCTCGAACGCTTTCCTCTCCGGCGATCTGTTCAATATTTATGTTGGTTTTGAGATCCTGCTGGCGGCGTCGTTCGTGCTCATTACCCTGGGCGGCACGGCGGAGCGGATGCGCACCGGTTCCGTGTACGTCATTGTGTCGGTGCTGTCCTCGATGCTGTTCCTCGTCTCGATCGGGCTCATTTATGCCTCGACGGGCACGGTGAATTTGGCGCAGCTGGCCTACCGCCTGCCGGAGATTGACCCGGGCATGAGGCTGGTGCTGCAGGTGATGCTGCTCATCGGTTTCGCGGTCAAGGCGGCTATTTTCCCGCTGTCCGCGTGGCTCCCGGATTCTTATCCGACGGCGTCGGCGCCGGTCACGGCCGTGTTTGCGGGCCTGTTGACGAAGGTGGGCATCTACGCCATCATCCGTACCCAGACCTTGCTCTTCCCGGGCGGGCAGTTGGACGACATCCTCGCCGGATTCGCCATCGCCGCCATGCTGGTGGGCATCCTGGGTGCGGTGGCGCAGCAGGACGTCAAACGATTACTGTCCTTCACGCTGGTCTCCCACATGGGTTACATGGTGTGGGGCATCGCAGTGAATTCGGACGATTCCCTAGCCTCCACCATCTTCTACGCGGTCCATCACATCACCGTGCAGACGGCATTGTTCCTGGTGGTGGGCCTGATGGAACGGCGTGGCGGCACCACGAATCTGGCGAAGCTGGGTTCGCTCGGCGCGGCTGTCCCGCTCATCTCCGCGCTCTATTTCATCCCCGCCCTCAATCTCGCGGGCGTGCCGCCGCTCTCCGGTTTCATCGGAAAGTTCGGTCTCATGCAGGCCTCGGCCGCGCGCGGCACCCCGATCGACTGGGCGCTTATTGCCGCCGGTATCATCACCTCGATTCTCACGTTGTACGCGGTGATCCGAGTGTGGAATATGGCGTTCTGGCAGAAGGCGCCGGAGCCGCTTCCGGACCGCGACTGTGCCAACGGCATGGTGGGCACGGCGGCTGTGCTGGTGGGGCTGTCGCTCATGCTCACGGTCATCGCCAACCCGCTGCGCGACTTCACGGACAAGGCCGCGCAGGAGTTGCGGGCGCGCGCCCCCTACGTGGCTGCCGTGTTGCCCGCCGAGGGCGAGCGCGGCCGCGGCGTCTCCCCGGAGGTCAAGAAGAACGAGGAGCCGGATATTTCGTCCACGAAGTCCCCGCGCCCCACCCCGTTCGACCGCTCCGGTACTCCTGACCCAACTTCTGTTGCGACGACGACGCCGTTGCCCACCGATATCACTCCGCCGGCCGAGTCCACGCAGGCTCCGGAATCCGACCCGAATGCGGTGGTTTCTGATGGCGAGGTGGCGGTTGGTGAAGTGCCGGTTGAGGAAATGCTGGTTGAAGAAGTACCCCTCGAGGACGTATCCAATTATTCGGAGGTGACGCCATGAGTCGCTCATCGGAAGCCATTCGCATTGCCACGCAACGCCCGGCTCGTTTCCCCCATGCCTCGTTGGGGACGCTCATCTGGCTGACCCTGGTGTGGGTGTTGCTGTGGGGCGAAATCTCGCAGGCCAACATCCTCGCGGGGTTTGTGTTGGCTCTCTTCGTCACCACGATCGCGCCGTTCCCGCTTATGCGTTTTGACGGGCGGTTCCGCCCGAAAGCGCTGGCGTGGCTGGCGGTGAAGTTCGTCTACGATCTGGTTGTTTCCGCTTGGCAGCAGGCCTTCTTCATCCTGCGCCGCAAGCAGCCACGCGGTGCCATCATCCGCGTCAAACTCCGTGCCGAATCGGACGCATACCTGGCGATGACCGCGGGAATGTCCGCCGTCGTCCCCGGATCCGTGCCGATTGAAGCGGACGCGGCGAGCGGCACACTCTACATCCACGTGTTCGATATCGGACTTGCCGGAGGCGTCTCCAACGCGCACCAAAGCATCCTTGACCTGGAGGAACGCATCCTGCGCGCGTTTGCCTCCAGCAACGAACTGATGCGCGCCGGCTTCGTGCCCGGCTGGTCCCACAAGTCGGGGCGGCTGCCGGTGCCCTACGCCCCGGCCTACGAACCCCATGAGGAGGACTGATGATCTGGCTCGTTGGTATCTGCGGGGCCATGCTTTTCGTCTCCGCCATCCTCGTTCTGTGGCGCATCAATGAAGGCCCCAGCACCCTAGATCGAATGGTCGGCGTGGACGTCATGACCTCCATCCTGCTGGGCGGGCTCGCCCTGCTGGTGGCGGCGACGCGGCGCTCCGATCTGATGGCGGTGTTCGTCGTGGTGTCTGTGGTGGGCTTCCTCGGATCGGTGTCGGTCGCGCGGGCGGCCCGCCCCGATGACCCAGGTAAGCGGCGCATCCTCACCATCGAGGAGGAGCGCGCCATCGCAGCGGCCGAGGAGGCCGCGGAGGACGAGGACGAAGATTCCATCGCTCCCGTTCACCCCGACGGTTCCGAGGAGGATTCCGATGATTATTCTTCTTGAGATTCTGGGCGCGCTCTTCCTGCTCGCCGGATGCTCGCTCACCCTGATCGCCGCGGCAGGGATTTTCCGCAAGGGGAACCTGCTGGATCGCCAGCACATTGCTACGAAACCGCAGGTCCTGTCCCTGATCTTCAACCTCATTGGGGCGGCGCTGCTGGTCCGTGACCCGACCATGACCTGGACGATGGTGCTGGTCGTGGCCTTCCAACTTGTTACGTCGCCGATCTCCGCGCACATGCTGGCACGTGCCGGCTACCGCACCGGCACCGCGCGGCTCGACAATCTCGTGGTGGACGAATTGCGCGAAGACCTGCACGTTCACCCGGTTGCGGTTGATGACGAGAGGTTGCGTCAATAGGTTCGGCCGTGACGAGGCTGGTGCGGGGCTTGACCTGTTGGCGGGATTTCTGAGGTTGATAATGAGGTCGGTAACAAGGTCGGTAATAAGGTCGGTAATAGGAAAGCGAAGCGCTGACGCGGTGTCGGTTGTGGCGTGTGATGCATGCCATGAGAACATTGGGTCAAGGGATTGCGCCGATAGGTTCGGCAGTAGATGGGCCGGGGCCTGTTGGCGTGGTGTCAAAGAGATTGCGTGGATAAGTTCGGCCGTCACGAGGATGGTGCGGGGCTTGACTGGCAAGGCGGACGACGAATCGGCACTGGTGGTGCCGGTGAGGAGGACAACGCAGCCGGGCAAGATTCCGTGACATCCGCAGTAGGCCAAGACCTATCCGCGGGATCTCTAAGTGTGAATATCGGTTCAACCGAAGGGAAAAGGCATGAATATCGGCTGGAAAGTGGTGAGCGCGGGGGTCGGAATCGTCTCTGGATACCTGGCGAACAAGATCGCTGATGGCATCTGGAAAGCTGTTGTGGGGCGTGAGCACCCGCACGAGGACGACTACACCGAGCCGTTGCGCGACGTCCTGGTGTTCTCCATTGTTTCGGCCGTTGTGGGCGTGGTGGTGAACCAGCTGCTCATGCGTCCCACCGCCAAGTGGTACGGATTGGACAAGATTGGCAAGGATCTTGCCGAGGACCTCAAGGAAGCCGGGCTGACCACGCCGGTTGCCGCGTAATTCCGTTGGTGCGGCTGAGGAGTTCCTTGTCGCCTTGTGAAGAGGTGACGTTTGCGTGGAGAGGTCACGGTTTCTAGCCGTGACCTCTCCACGTTGCCGTGACCTCTTTCGTGGGTAGGTAGCGGCGGCTAATGGGGTGCCGGGGTTGATGGGCCGATAGCGACGCGGCTTGCTGTGACTTGAGGCGGCGCCCGGCGCCCATGAAGCAAACTGGTTGCCGTGTAGGTGCGGCTGAGGATTTGATTTCCTAACTGGGCGCCACAGCGATATCCGTGCCGGGTACGGCACACAGATCGCTGTGGCGCCCACTTGTGGATTGGGCGGCACGGCTTGCTGCCGGATTCCAATGATGTGAGTTCTTAGAGATCCCGCCAGTAGGCCATGACCTATTGGCGGGATCTCTTACCTGGTGCGCCGAGGAGTTCCTTGTCGCCTTGTGAAGAGGTGACGTTTGCGTGGAGAGGTCACGGTTTCTAGCCGTGACCTCTTTCGCGGGTAGGTAGCGGCGGCTAATGGGGTGCCGGGGTTGATGGGCCGATAGCGGCGGCTAATGGGGTGGCAGGCGTTAATGGTCTGGTAGCGGCGCGGCACGGCTTGCTGCCAATTGAGGCGACGCCCAGCGCCCATGAAGCAAGCCGGTTGCTTTCCCTCCGGGGGATTCGGGTACTCTGGGAGACACGACAGGGGAGCGCCAATGGGGCGCTGAGAGTGCATAGCGCAGACCCTCGAACCTGATCCGGCTAGTACCGGCGCAAGGGAGTCGAGTTCTCTCCCCGCCGCAAGGTGGGCCCTCCTTGATTGGAGGAAAAATGACTGTACACCGTCCGCTTTCACGCGAGACCGCCGCCCGCGCCGCGGCTTTCGCATCGGATTCGCGCCGCATGAGCCGCACGAACCACTTGCACCACACGCACCACCCGCGCCACAACGCCCGCGCCACTCTCGCCGGTTCGGCCGCGCTGCTGCTCGTGTTGTCCGCCTGTTCGAACGACGGCGCCGCCACCAGCGCGGACGCTTCCGGCAAGTCCGGTGAGGCAACGGCCGTCAACGTCCTGGTGCATGATTCATTCAGCGTCCCCGATGAACTGATCGCCCAGTTCGAGGAGGATTCTGGCTACAAGGTGGTCACTACTTCGCCGGGAGACGCCGGAGTGGTTGTTAACCAGCTCATTCTCGCCAAGGATAATCCCACGGTGGACGCGGTGTACGGGGTGGAGAATTTCTCGGCGGCCAAGGCCATAGATGAGGGTGTCTTCGCCACCTACACCTCGCCGAATCTGCCGGAGAGTGCCAAGCAGTATGTGCTCGATGAGGCGCTCACCCCGATCGACATGGGCGACGTCTGCGTCAACGTGGATCACGCCTGGTTCAAGGAGAACAATCTTGCGGAGCCCGTGACCCTCGACGATCTCGCCAAGCCCGAGTACGCGAAGCTGCTGGTGGTGGAGGACGCGGCGGCCTCCTCGCCGGGTCTGGCGTTCCTCGTGGGGACGATCGGCGCGAAGGGCGAGGATGGCTACCAGGCGTACTGGAAGCAGTTGTTTGAGGGCGGCGCGAAGGTGGCGTCTGGTTGGTCGGACGCGTACTACACCGATTTCTCCGGCGCTGACGGCAAGGGCGACTACCCATTGGTGGTCTCATACGCCTCTTCACCTGCGGAAACGGAGGGTGCCACGGGTTCGCTCGACGCCACCTGTACGCGCCAGGTGGAGTACGCCGGCGTGGTCGAGGGCGCGAAGAACGCCGAGGGCGCGCAGGCGTTCATCGACTTCCTGCTGTCTGACCCGGTGCAGGAGGCCATCCCCTCCAACATGTACATGTACCCGGTCAACACGGACATCGCGCTACCCGCCGAGTGGGAGAAGTACGCGAAGCTGACGGACAAGCCGATCGCCATCGACGCGGCGAAGGTGTCTGAGAACCGTGACGCCTGGATCAAGTCCTGGACCACGCTGTACGAAGAGACCGCCAAGTAGTGCCAGGCTCAAGAGGTCCCGCCAATAGGTCATGGCCTGCTGCGGATGTCACGGAATCTTGTCTGACTGCGTTGTCCTCCTCACCTGCACTCTCGGTGCAGGATCGTCGTTCGCCTTGCCAGTCAAGCCCCGCACAATCCTCGCCACGGCCGAACCTATTCGCGGAACCTCTGTACACGACGGCGACGCCCGGTTTCGTTGCTGACCGCTCGCGTTTGTGGGTGCGCCGGTGAGTATCGGGAGTCGCGACGCCGTCGTGAAGAAACCGCGCGTGCCGCTGAACCCGGTGGCCGTCCTCGTGTGGGGGACGGCCACCGTGGTTCCGCTCATTTTCCTCGGGCTGTTTTTCGTGTGGCCGGTGGGGGCGATGCTGGCGCGCGGTTTTGTGGATGCGGGCACGCTCGACCTCACCGGTTTCAGCGAGGTGCTGGCGCAAAAGCGCACGTGGCGCATCGTCTGGCAGACGTTGTGGATGGCGGGCGCGGGCACGATCGGCTCGGTGCTGCTCGGCATCCCCGGCGCCTACGCGCTCTACCGCTGCCGCTTTCCGGGCCAGCGGGTCTTGCGTGGCATCGCCTCGGTCCCGTTTGTGCTGCCGAGCGTGGTGGTGGGCGTGGCGTTTCGAGCCCTGTTGGGTAAGGGCGGCGCCTACGAATTTCTCGGTTTGGATGGGACGACGACGGCCGTCGTGCTCGCGATGATCTTTTTCAACTTTTCGGTCGTGGTGCGTACGGTGGGCTCGATGTGGGTGGGCTTGGATCCGCGTATGGAGGAGGCTGCTCGCACGTTGGGGTCCTCGGGGCCGCGGGTGTTTTTCACGGTGACGGTGCCGAATTTGGGGCCGGCGATTGGCTCCGCGGCGAGCCTTGTTTTCCTCTTTTGCTCCACCGCGTATGGCATTGTGCAGACTCTGGGGAGGCCGGGCTACGGCACCTTGGAGTCTGAGATCTGGGTGCAGACCACCACCTTTTTGGATCTGCGGACCGCAGCTGTTCTCTCGTGTCTGCAGTTTGTAATTGTGGCCGCGGCGCTGGTGGTGAGCAACCGGATGCGCGCCGACGTGCCGCTGCGCATGAATGAGACGTGGCTGCGGCGGCGCAGTGTGGCGGACTGGGCGGCGATCGCTTTTACGTTTGTGCTGGTGGTGGCCCTGTTGGTGGCGCCAATGGCTTCGCTGCTGGTGCGGGCGCTGCGCAAGGATGGGCAGTGGAGCCTGGAGAATTTCCGGCTGCTCACCACCTCCGGGCAGGGGTTCACGGGCGGTACCACGGTGGTGCAGGCGTTGGAGAACTCGGTGGTTATTGCTTTGCAGGCCACGGTGATTGCGCTGGCTATTGGGGTGCCGCTGGCATTGGTGTTGTCGCGGCCGACGCGCCGTCGGCCGCTGCTCACCCGCGGCCAGGCTGCGTTGGATTCTTTTGTCATGTTGCCGCTTGGCATTTCGGCGGTGACGGTGGGATTCGGTTATTTCATTTCGTTGCAGGGGCCGCCGCTGAATCTGGCGGCGTCGGGGTGGATGGTGCCGTTGGCGCAGGGTGTGATTGCGTTGCCGCTGGTCATTCGCTCGTTGGTGCCGGTGCTGCGGGCCATCGACCCGCGGCTGCGCGAAGCCGCCGCCACCCTTGGGGCTTCACCGCTGCGGGTGCTGTTCACGGTGGATGGGCCGTTCATGCTGCGCGGTATCGGGCTGGCCACGGGATTCGCGTTTGCCATCTCGCTCGGGGAGTTCGGTGCCACGAGCTTCCTCGCTTCCCCGGAGCGGCAAACTCTACCGGTGCTCATCGCCCGGCTGCTGGGGCGGCCGGGCGCGGACAACTATGGCATGGCCATGGCCGGTGCGGTGATCCTCGCGGTAGGAACTGCGGGCGTCATGGCGCTGTGCGAGTCCGCCCGCCCGCGTGGCGTGCGCCCGCTCGCAACGGACCCGAACACCACCAACCCGCGTACCATCAGCCCTCACACCACCAACCCCCACCCCGCGCGCGGGCCATCCACCCTTCCCAAAGAAGTAACGATTTCCGATACACGTAACGCATTTTCCGTGGGAAAAACTGCCACTCGTATAGAAAATCGTCACTTGTTTGGCAGTACAGGATGAGAAAGTGAGTGGGAAGATGACCAACACAACCAACACAACCAACACAACCAACACAACCAGCACGAACAACACAACCAGCACAACCACCACAACCAACACGAAAGCCAACGGCACAACAGCCCTGTGGATGCGCGACGTCGCGGTCACATATCCGGACGGGTACGAAGCGATCCATGGTGTGGATCTCGACATTGCCGCGGGTGAAATTGTGGCGCTGCTTGGGCCGTCGGGGTCTGGCAAGTCCTCGCTGTTGCGCGCTGTCGCAGGTCTGGAGGCTGTGACGCGGGGCGAGGTCCACATCTGGGGGCGGAATGTGGCCGGGGTTCCGGTGCACAAGCGCGGTTGCGGCATGGTGTTCCAGGACGGCCAGCTCTTCCCGCACCGCTCGGTCGCCGGAAACATCGCCTACGGTCTGGAGCGAACCGGCCGCACGAAACAACAAATCGCGGCGGAGGTGAACCGCTGGCTCGCCGTCGTCGGCCTCGAAGGTTTCGGCGATCGTGCAATCACTACTCTCTCGGGCGGTCAGGCTCAGCGCGTCGCGCTCGCTCGCTCCCTCGCTCGCGGCACAGGCCTGCTACTGCTGGACGAACCGCTCTCCGCCCTCGACCGTGACCTGCGCGAAGAGCTCGCCGTGGAGCTGCGCGCCATCATGACGCAGGCCAACACTGCCGGACTCTACGTAACCCACGACCACGGCGAGGCGTTCACGGTGGCGGACCGCATCGCCGTCGTCGCTGATGGTCGTATCAAGGCGATTGGACCGGTTCCAGCCATCAGGGAAAAACTGGCGAAATAGCGCCAAAAAACCTCTGTGACTTCGTCCGCTCAGGTGGCGAGTACGGACCTTAGTCCCGTAGTGTGGGGGTATGACTATCCGGGAGATCGAACCAATTGAGGTGGCGGCGTTGGTGCCTCAGCTGGTCGCTCATATGATTGACGTGCGAAGGGCCAGTTACGTTCTGCGAGATGTGCAGGTGATGCGGTTTCAGCGCAAGCAGGTGGAGCGTTTTCGGGTGGGCGTTCCGCACGGGTCGCGAATTTTTGTGAGTGATGATCTGCGCGAGTGGATGTGGATCGACACCGCCGGAAGCCAAAACGACGGCGAGAGCGAGCTGGTTGAGGTGCGCGTCGTCGGTGACCCGCAGCCGTGGCACGACCTCCTCGCGGACCTGACCGGCGGGCAACCTATTTCTTGTAGCGTCTTCCCGCGCGGGGACAGCGAAGGTTTTTTCGAACTGCTTGACCAGCAGGAGACCCAGATTCGTATCGCCGCCGATTTGGCGCGCGTTTCTGCACTTCCAGAGGCTGACCGGCCTCTCAACCGGGCGCTCGCGGGAACTCTCAAGCCAGACCCCAAGATCATGAAGCGGCCCCGCAAGGGCAATATTCAGCTGCGCGGTATGGGCGCCGCGGAGATGGGCGGCTACGTCGAGGCGATTTTGGATTCGTGGTCGCGCCATCAGGCCGCGGCGTACCCGGATACGGACGTGGAGGAGTGGCGCCGCGAGGGCCTGACCCATGTGGAGACAGTGTTGCACGACGGCGTCGCCACCCCCGGCAACGAACTGCTTTCCATACACGCCGACTCCGAAGCGGTCGGCGGCGTCTGGGCCGAGGTGGACGGCCAGTGCGCCACGCTGCGCTACCTGTACGTGTACGGCCCGTACCGCGGAAACAACTATTCGCGTGAGGCGCTGATCGTGCTCGCGGAGCGGTTGCGCAACGAGGGTGTGCGCCGCATCCGCGCCGAGATGGCGCCCAGCCAACGGCACATTATCGAGGTGTGCCTGTCGGTGGGTTTCAAGATTATTGAGAGAAGAGTGCGCATTTCGGCGTGAGTGCGCGGGTTGCGTGTGAGGCGCGGCTTCGTGGGTTGTGGGTTTCATAGGACGACGACGGCGTCAGCGCGCCCGGTGAGATTGTGCCCGGCTAGGACGGCGGCGCGTGTGGGCCGGGCGAGATTGTGCCCGGCCTGTCAATTCCTCCTATTCCAAGCCTGCTCCAATCGCGCGCACTGCGAGTCTGGTTCTGGATTCACACTTTGTGATATCGAATATACGTGATGTGTATGTTCTGACTGTTGAATGAGTGAGATTCAGCTGAGACGCTATTTGCTGGTTGGACAGGCCGACAATGAGAAGTGAGAAGATTGCTCGTTTGTTGGCGTCGAGCGATTCTACTGCGGCCACAAATTCTTTGTCTTGTTCTCGGCGAATTGCTTGATTTCGGTATGCCTCGAGAAGGATATGAGAGGGGCGGGAACCCATCACCGTGTTGCCTGCTAGCGCGTCCTTGATGAGTGGTGGCAGGTCGTCTGGGGAAACGTCTTTCGTCAGGAATCCTGCGGCTCCTACTGCAAGCGCCTGTCCTAGCCGGTCTTCTTTTTCGAAAGCGGTCAGGATGAGTACAGGAATATTGGGGAAGTCCTCTTTGATTTTCTTGGTTGTTTCAATGCCGTCAATGCCGGGCATCTCCACATCGACGAGAACCACGTCCACGGCAGTCGTACTCAACACCTCAAGAAGTGCTTCTCCGTCAGGGACAGTGGCGACCACATCAATATCTCCCGAGGCTGTGAGCGCTCGGGAGAGATGTTTACGGACGATGGGATCATCGTCGGCCATAGCCAGCCGAATCACACGCGCTCCTTTACTCGATCCAGTAGATGTGCGACCAGCACCCACCGGTTTCCTCTATGGCTTGCATCCAAGAATCCACCTGCGTCTGCAATGCGGGCGCTCAAGCTTGTGAGTCCGAATCCGCCTGTGATCTCATCTTGATGTCCAATAGGTTCGGAGGCGCATTCGTTGGTGATCATGATATCAACGGCCTCTTCGGCGATTTCTATCGAGAGGGATGCCTCGGAGCCATCCTTTCCATATTTCAGAATGTTCATTGAGCTTTCTTGTATGACGAGTGCTATGTTCTTCTTCAAGCCAGCTGAGCAACCAGCATCGAGATTCTCCGGGAGGTCTGCCGAAAACTTGATGTTTCGTCTGGACAACATGACGCCGCAGGTCTGCACGACGGAGGCTATCGTTGGTTCGGCCTCTTCAACGCGTTGAGCTTTCGTCGTTGCTATCACCGCGCGCAAGTCCCGCAGGGTGGCACGCGATGCGTCTTCGAGTTCCTCTGCGATTTCTGAGACTCTTGGATCGTCAATTGTTTCGGCCAATGAGCGGCTACTCAGGGCTATCCGCACGAGATCCGCGGCCAATGTGTCATGTAGGGTGGCCGCGAGATCTTGCCGGATTTCCTTCTGCGCTAGTACTGCCAGTTCGAGGGCCTCCTCTGCTGCGGAGCGTTTTTCTTCAGCAGTAGCTCGTTCCTGTTCGGCAACGGCTTGCTTTTCTTCGGCTGCGGCTCGTTCCTGCTCGGCAGCAGCTCGCTTTTGCCTGAGGAGAGTTTCCTGCTGTAGAAAATGCCTTAACGTGAGTCCACCAGCAATGGCGATGGTGCTGCCTAGAACCACTCCGAGAGAGTCCGCTACGGGGTGATCTGACATTGCCAACTGCGCGGCCTGCGGAGCAATCAGAGCTAATGCGGCTCCAACCCACCAACTTCGTGATATCCAGTCGACAGCGACTATGAATATTCCCAAGAGTGCTAGGGACAAATTGACTCCAAAGGCTGGGATCAGACTCGCACAGGTCGCTAGTACGATGGCTGAGGTTCCTCCCATCCTTGGATACCACCCTGTTGCGGCCAAGGAAGCTGTCATTGATACGAGCCATAGAAACGAAATGATGGTTATTTGGTCTTGGAATGTAAAGAGCCAAACCTCAAGAATGAATAAAGTCAAGGAAAAGCTCAGGAAGCAAAACTTCCGTATCATCAGGGCTGATACGGAAAAATCGTGTTTTGTCGTAGGGCCTGACCTTGAGGCGTTACTCATCGTTAGCGGCATTCTGGACGGTAAGGAAACAAAGCGCAGTACCATGAAGGTCCGAATGGTGTTGGTGTTGGATCCGTAAACAGAGTTATGGTGGCAAGAGAGTTACCGGGAGAGTTGTCTCCGCTAGTAGGTAATCCGATTGCGCCACCAGTGAGGGATAGTGTGGCGACTAGAGCGCTTACTATTCTGATTCCAGCTCGCATTGTTTTCTTCTCCATCCTGGAACGTCCTAATGATCCAATCTCCACTGTAGATGCGTCCAGTCAGTATGTGCGACCAAATTTCTAGAAAATCAACAAAGATCGATAGTCGAAACGCTGATTTAGCTATTAGTTTGAAACTGATGGGAAGTTGTTTAGGCGACTCTCCATCAGTCCGTTGTTGGCTGCGCAGAAGGATTGTGCAACCGATCTAGGAAGGAGATGACAATGTCAAGACTGAAGGAAAAACTCTCAGCACTTACGGCAGCAGGAATGCTTACCGTCACGGTGCTGACTCCGTCTGGAGCTTGGGCAAGCGACGAAGCAATTGTCCCAGTTGCCTCACAACAGACCACTTCGGCCGCAGTGGTGGAACCGTTTTGGTTGGCGGGTGGAGAACACGTACAGTACCCAGCTGAAGGTGGAACTTGGCGGTATGGCTTCTGGAATGCCAAAGTGCGTTCGTACTACAAAGTCGGACGGGTCCACGGCAGTACAGTGAAGATGGATGATCGGAGTATGACAAGTATCCGAACAGCATCGGGAGAAGAATCGATCGCCGAACTCTGGGCGGTGAACTACCCGGGAGCATATGACCAGTACTTCTATCACGTCTATTAGTACTTCGTGGAGCGGATGGGATCGGCCTTTTCCATCCGCTCCATGAGTTGTCTCCGATGAATATTGAGGCTAGTAATGCTGTATGACGATAGGCTCGAATTAGTTATTGAGGTTTCGGGAGTGTAAGCGAATGAGGACAATACGTTGGGTAATCCGCGTGGTATCCATTGTGCTGGCCGTAACACTTAGTTTCTTTGTTATGCGATTGATCGAGGTGGCACAGCAACGTACTCCTTTTGAGACAGTACAGTCATTTGACATAGAGGTCTCCGAATCGTCGACATCTAAACCCGCTCTCATCGGAGAGTTAAGCCAAATTGTGGATCAGTACGATGTTACGTTAATTAAGAGTACTGCTGACCCGGATGACTATCAGAGTCGGAAGAATATCTTTTGGTTCGGTACGAATCCACCTTATTCAGAGAATCCATCAACCGATAATGGAATAGTTAATTGGTTTGACTCTTCGCTTGAGGGGGAACTATTACCTGCCTCTTCCCTGGGCGATCAACCTCTTAGCGGAACGTACTATGCTTCTCAATCCCCAGCTTTTGCTGAAGCTTTGAGAAACTGGGCTCAGAAGAGTGGCATAGCAATCTTCACAAAAGAATCTCCATCGGGTGGAGAAGTCACTTTCGTTCTAACCACCTCGACGGGCATCGGCAATGTGACAGTTTCAGTGGTGCTGCTTCTTATTGCCTCACTCATTGTCTGGTTCGTGGTACAAGCACGCTCCCGCAGTCTCCGCCTATTGGCGGGTTTCTCCTCTTTACAGATTCATCTTCAAGATTGTTCTCAGCTGCTGACAAATATTGTTATATCACTTCTTACGGGTTTCGTTGGTGTGGCAATCTATGTTGAAGTCAGTCGCGGTTCACAGAATACCCTGCTGTTCTTGCATGAACTTGTGACCCCTCTAGTGATCACACTTTTGTTTCTAATCTTGGTGATTTTTGGACTATCTGTCATTACCCGCCCCACTATCGCCACAATCGCCAAGAGACAGATACCTTTGCTTGCTTTCCACGTTGTCGGTCGGGCTGTTCGTTTCACGGCTGTTGCTTTGAGCCTTTTTGTCTTGCCTGGGGCTTTAGTGTATTCACTAGGATCTTCTTCTGCAGCTCGAGAACAAGGTGTGTGGCAGGCGTTCCGTGGGACGGTGAGAGTGTCCACTAATATAGACGTATTCGGCATGGATGTTGGTCTCTTATCGAAGTTCGATACTTTTCTCAAGGATGCCAAGCAACAGGATTCTCTTATGTTGTCCTATGTTGTCGATGCTGGAATTAAAATGGGCCGGGAAAAGCTTGGCGATTTCGATCATTTAATCATTACAGATACAGCATTCCTGGAGCAGGTGGAGGTACCCGCCGGTGGTTCATCGTCTCAAGGATCTATGAAACCTGTGTTATTGGAGGACCTTGCGTTCCCAATGCGGACCTTTATTGAGGCACAGTTCGCAGTTATTACGGCTTCAGGTGAACCACTGCCTCGTGGCATGGAACTTTATGTCTACGATGGACCAGGATTACCCGGTGCCGGGCCAGGTGCTGGGCTCGGAGGGAAAACCGTTGTAGCGAAACATGCTCTCGTGGCCGTCGTAAGCGATCCAGTTGATACTTTCGATCTTCAAGGATTCTTGATACCCACTCTTTCCTCGGGGAATCTGTTCTTCAGAAATGGTGAAGTAACCCGCTCTTTGCTCGCTCAATCCGGAATTGCTTCGTACATAACCTCCATAGACCACATCTCCGATTTGGCGCTCGATTCCGCGCAAGCCCTTGCTAGAGAAGCGCGCCTATATACCTTGGCGGCTGGTTTAGTGCTTATAGCGATCATAGTAGCGAGTATGCAGGGTGCTCACTTGTGGGCTGGTACAAACGAACGGCGTATTTTCACTCTTCATAGTTCTGGCGAACCGTATAGAAACATTTATCGGTCACAACTGCGTACAGAATTCACTCTGCTTGCTGTTGCCTGCGTTGTTGGGGCATCGCTTTCATTCCTCTTTAAAAACAATGACATACAAATAACCGTTGCTTCCATTGTTATAGTAGCGGCTCTCTACTCGATTTCTACTCTTATGGCACATCAGATGGCGGCACAGCAGGCCTTTAGTCGTGCCATTCATCGGAAGCACTAGATTCGTAAGGGGTTGTCATGAAGATTGACGCGAAAGAACTCGGCATCCGTATTGGTTCACGTACTCTCTTTGAGGGAGTGAATCTTGAGATCTTGCCCGGGGAGCTAATTGCTCTGACTGGACCTTCTGGTTGCGGTAAGACTACCTTGCTTAACTGCCTTGGATTGATCCAGAGGCCATCAATCGGTGAAGTTGTCGTTGATGGTGTTGAAACGGGAAGTTGGTCCGATCGTCGGCGAACAAAGTTCTGGAAAGACCATGCAGCATTCATTTATCAGGACTACGGGATCATTGAAGATCAGAGCGTAAACTACAACATTGCGCTAAGCAAGAAGTACTCTGCTGCTGCAAAGAATCAGATGGAAGAGATCCTATCAATAGTGGGTCTTTCAGGACGTGGCAAGGAATCTGCGGCAGTGCTCTCTGGCGGAGAAAAGCAGAGACTTGGAGTTGCCAGAGCGATCTATAAGAAGGCAAATGTCATCTTTGCTGATGAACCGACTGCTTCTCTCGACCCAGAGAACCAAGAGCTTGTCACTAAACTGTTGCGGTCCTGTGCAGGTAATGGAGCGTCAGTTGTCATTGCTACTCATGATTCGCAACTTGCTTCCTCCTGCGATGCCCAGTTTGTTTTGGGTATATCTCAACGCAAGAGATGAAAACCACTTCTCGAGTCCTCTGATGCAACCTTGATCTCGGCGCTGTCATCCTTATAGTGCGAGGTTGGGCTACATGCGTGTGATTTGGAGTTCGTCGTCGTTCTCTCCGCTGTAGACTGGTCCAGTCGGTACGTGCCGCCAAATTCCTGAAAAATCAACAAAGCTCGATAGTTGAATGAATGGTGTATGGGCTAGTTTGATACCCAGGGAAAGGGCAAACAAGCCCGATCTCTATGGTTAGTCAGGATTTCTTCACTGTCTGAGGGTACGACGGGAACTGATAGGTAATTTGTGATGGATGAAGTGACGCGGGGTTTCCTTATCAGTGTTCTGCTGATGCACTTGGTTGCGACGTATTTCATTGTGAAGGCGGCAGTCCGGAGAGGATTGTCTGACCCTTCGGATAGCTTGCCCGCTGGTGCTGTTGGTTTCTATTTTGACAACCTGGGAAAGATCAACGATCGTCTCAGTTTCTCTAATTGGATCTCCGATGATGAAAGACGTCGATTGGAAGACCTGAAGGAACAAAATGAGAGCATATTGTACTCGGGCAAGGAACCGGACTGGATTATTGCTGAGCTGGCGAAGGTCAATCACAGTCTGAAGGATGGTGGGGCTTCGGGATAGTTCGCAAGGCTATGAATCGGAGTGCTCACGTGAGTCAGGTCAGTCTTTTTGGGGCGTATTGCGATGTTCTTGGTGCGGATAGTACGTCTGTTCATGTCCAGATCTCTGAGTACGCCGTCCTTGATGATGGAACGAGAGTGTATTTCAGTCTCGCCACGGGGTTCAGTGTTAGCCGATCGGCTGGTGTTCCTTTGACCGACGAATTCCTTGAGGAGCAGGTTCGAGTAGTTCTTGGTATTGATTCGGGAGGTTGTCGGCCTTGGGATCAGATTCTTTTCATTCTCTCCGGTCACGGTGTTTCGACACCGCTTGAGGAGCTTCCTGGCATCCCGCTAACTATTGAATATAGCGAGGCGCTACTGGGGGAGGTTTCTACTCGCCGAGACTGACGGGCGAGGGCGGGTGTGGAGGACCTGGCGTCCCGGCTTGAATAGCTCGTTGTGAGTGCGGCTGTAGTGGATCCAGCGTTTGGTGAGGGCCTCGGCGACGAAAGCTTCGTAACCTTACTGTTTCATCACCACTTCCCGTTGATGCTTATTTCAAATACCATATAAGCATCAACGTTGAGGAGGTGAATATGAGTGTTTCTGGGCAATTGAGAAGAATTACCTCGGACCAAGGCGGGGTATTGCGCGTATCAGAGGCGGAAGCCGCTGGAATCAACCGTAGGTCGGTGATGCACTATGTTTATCGAGAAGGGCTAGTTCGGCTGGGCAAGGGAGTCTATGCCCCCGAGGATGCTTGGATCGATGATATGTGGCTCCTCTCGTTACGTTCGGACAAGGTGGTGTTTTCCCATGAATCGGCACTGCTGTTGCATTCCCTGATAGATCGGGAACCCGAGGCATTGACCGTTACAGTCCCTTCAGGATACAACGCAAGATTTCTCCGAGCTGATGGAGTTCGGGTCTACTTCATCAAACCTGAACTGCTTTTGCTGGGTCAAACCCATGTGGCCACTCCAGATGGAAACACCGTCTCCGCCTACGATATGGAGCGTACGATATGCGACCTTGTGCGAAGCCGCTCCCGAATTGATCATCAGACTTTTATCTCGGCTTTGAAGACGTACGCTCGCCAGTCAAACAAGCGCCTTGATGTGTTGCAGAAGTATGCCATGCAGCTTGGAGTAGAGAAGCTGCTGCAGTCCTATCTGGAGGTCCTCCTATGAAGATGAATGGGGCGAATCAACTCAAGGCACTCGACTCCTCATCGTCCGCTCCGGGTTCTAAAAGTCCAGCTTTATGTTTGCGTTGAAGCTGGCGGGCGAGGGCAGGGAGGGGATCGGGGCCTGCCGCGGCGGCGTCAAAACTGCTGAACGTGGGCGGGGCGGGGAGCGGAGCCTGCCGCGGCGTCGTCGTCGTTAATCTATAGTGCGAGGAAGCGTGCGAGGTCGGACCACATGCGGGTGATTTGGCGTTCGCCGGCGTCGTAGTTGGCTTGCAGTTTCGCGACGTTTTTCTCGTGGTTGGAGACGAGCATTTTCTCGGGGAAGTAGAGCCAGGCGTGGCCCTGGCGCTCCAGCTCGAACAGCTGGTCGCGGGTGCGGCTGTAGTGGATCCAGCGTTTGGTGAGGGCCTCGGCGACGGTTGGGTAGTCGTGGAAGTAGCGCTGGTAGAACTGCGGGCGCGAGGGCGGGCCCTTGCGGTAGGAGCGCGGGCGCGTCATGATCACCACGAAGTTTTCGTACCCGTCCGCCATCGCCGCGTCGAGAGGGATGCCGCCGGAGGGGCCGATGGCGCCGTCGACGTAGAGTTCGCCGTCGATCTCCGTGGGGAGCATGAGGCCAGGCATACTGGACGATGCGCGCACCTTCTTCATAAGATCCTGGCGGTCGCGGACAGACTCACGATCCCAGTAGACCGTCTCGCCGTCACTCACCCGGAAAGCGCCGATGCGCATCTGCGCCGGATGATTCTCGAATGCGGCGAAATCGTAGGGGAGTGCCTCGTGGGCGTCCGTTGTGTGCTCATAGATGTACTCGGCATTGAAGTAGCCCTGACCGCGGACGAACGTATGGAGGCCGCCGATGTTCGGGTCGGCAAGGAAATCCACCCAGCACTGCTTCGTGCGCTCGACGTCCCCACCCAGATAGTTGATGGTGTTCGAGGAGCCCGCGGAAATACCTGAAACGTGCGGGAAAACTACGCCTTCCCGGAGGAGCTTGACCACCACCGGCGACGTTCCACTCGCGCGCATACCTCCACCCTCGAAGATGAGAGCGGTCTTGTCCAGCGACGGCATGGCGGTCCTTTCGCGGTGGGAGCGGTTGGGCTGGTCTTGGGGCTCCAACAGACTTTTGCCCAATAAGTCTAGTTCATCCGGGGAAATGTGGAACGGTCTGGTGCGATTTAGGACGTGTGGGTGACGATGCGGGTTGCGAACACGGAGGCAACTCGCGGAATTAGGGGGCTTCGAGAACTTTCAACTTCGTCAGCGTGCCCGATCTGTACGTATTGCACACATAAGGTCTCCTCACGAAGTTGAAATTTGGATGGTGACTCATGTGGACAGTCGCGGCCGTCCTGTGGCTGGCATTTTGCTCTCAAATCAGCATCGGGCTGTGCGAGGCGTACAGGCCGATGCTGATTTCGAAGCCAAAAGTTTGTTGCCATGATTCGCGACGTTAGATATCTACCTGTTGCCCCCTCGTGATGGGAGAATAAGAGCATGGCCACCGCTGTATTGCTTGATAAGGATGCTATTGCTCGTGCATGCGAGCAATATGGCGTTGCGCGTTTACGTGTGTTTGGTTCAGTGCTCACTGAGCGATTCGACCCAGCTCGTAGCGATGTTGACTTCCTCGTTGAATACAAGCCCGATGCGGAGCGGACATTTCATGCACTGTTTGGTCTTCGCGACGAACTTCAACGTATTGTGGGGCGGCCCGTTGATCTCATTGACGTGAGGAACATCCGTAATCCCTACTTTGCACGGTCAGCATACAAGTCAGCGGAGGATGTGTATTAGAACGTCTGCTGAGCACTGCCTTGGCCACCACGCGCTAGGCTGGGCGGCATGAGTACTTCACCTTCTGCGCGCGCATCTCAGGCCTGCAACACCTCGTCGGCCAAGAATGCCTCACCTACGGCCCGCCGCCGGGCCCGGGTTGTGGACCCGCAGCATCCTGACCGCAGCCGCGAACTCTACCTGCCCGTCGAAGAGCCGCTGGAGATCCGGCTCGACGGCCAGGCCATCGCCATGGTGAGCCGCACCCCCGGTCACGACATCGAACTCATCCACGGCTACCTCCTCGGCGAAGGCCTCATCGCCGGCCGCGAGGATGTGCGCGGCGCCCGCTACTGCGAAGGCTCGGTACTCTCCCAGGACACCGGCTTCAGCCAGAACACCTACAACGTCATCTCGGTGACCACCGAGAACCCGGTGATCCGACTGCAAGGCCCTGTCTCCCGCGAGTGCGGCCAGCCCTCGGTGGACGCCCTCGACATCATCCCACCGGTCCGGATCGCTGAAGACCCCACCATCGTCACCGCCGCGTCAATCCGCGCCATCGCCGCCGAACTCGTGCGCCGCAGCGGCATCAGCCCCTACACGGCGGCGTCACTGACGCTCACCGGCACCGCCACCACCCGCGACGACGCCCGCCAACTCCTCGCCGTGGACAAAGTCCTCGGCTGGGCCGCCGTGGCCGGGCTGCTCCCGTTGGAAGGCGCCATCGTGTGTATGGAGGGTGGCGCCGACGCCTCAGCCGTCTCCCACTGCGTCCGCGCCGGCGTGCCGATCGTCATCGGACTCGGCACCCCCACCTCCCTGGCCTGCGACATCGCCAAACACTTCGGCGTCACCCTCGTCAGCGTCCACGACGCCGCGCCCGAACCCGAGGTGTTGGTGTGGACGGTCCCCGACCGCGTGGAGTGAGAGTTCCCGAACTATTTTGAGCCGGGCAATCCTGGAACTGCTCCAAGTAGGACGCTCAAGAACCGCACCAAGTAAGCCCACACGAGACCCCCGCCAAGGAAGACCTCCCCGCCGCCCCAATTGACACGAGCTGAACCCGTGGGCGCTAATGGGAGCATGTTCGCTGATGTTATGCCGGTTTTCTTCCTCCTCATGGTGGTCATCTTTGTTGTTGCGTTCATTTTTGATCGGCGGCATCGCCAGCGCGTTATGGCGTTCGCCCAGGCGCACGGCCTGACCTACACGCAGCGCGACCGCGAACTCGGCAAGTATCTGCGCGACGCCACGGACGTCGGCGGACATTCCCACGCCGCGCTCGACATTCTGGAGAACGTGCCCTCGCCCACCGCCCCGGACGCCTTCCGTTACGGAAACTTGCGCTGGAAGACCGGCTCCGGCGACGACGAAACCACCCACACCCGCGAGTTTCTCCTATTCCCGATCCCCGCGAATTTTCCGGCCACGCGCCTCAAACCCGAAGGCTTCTTCGGCCGCGCCATGAACGACATCAACACCGAGTGGATGGAGTTCAACAAGGAGTGGGACGTGCGCTCGGACAGCCCACAGTTCGCATCCGCCCTGCTCAGCCCGCGAATGCAGGAATTCCTCATGGGTGCCACCGGCAACGAATTCCACATCCGCCCCGGCACGCTCATCGTGCTGGGCGCCCGCTACCAGTGCGAACGCTGCTTCCAGTTCCGCGACCTCGCGCTCCAGTGGCGCAGCCTCGTGGTCCCGTTTCTCTGGCAGGATTACGGCCGCTGAGTGTTGGGGTGAGTTTTCAACGACGACGACGCCCCGCACCCGCGTCGCCCTTACTCGCCTTTGCGTCCCCCTACTCGCCTCCGGAACGCCCCGCGCTTACGCCCGTGCAAACCTCCCGGGCACGCCCCTACTGGAGCGCCCGGTTGTACTTGAGCGAGTTGACCTTGCAGGAGCACTCGGTGGCGATGTTGATGTTCTGGGACACCTTGCCCTCGGCGCGTAGTTCGAGCAGGCGCGGGACCACCTTGTCGCGTAGCGACCAGGGGTCGATGGTGTTGACGTAGATCTTGGTGCCGCCCTCGAATCCGGCCAGTGTGGAGACGCGCCACTTGAGGTGGACGCGCCAGGGCATGGGCACATCGAGGTCGATGGGCTGGGTGTACCACTCCTCGTTGGTGGCAATGAGGGGGCCGGTGGCTGCGTGCATGGCGTGGATGAGATCGGACATGTCGCGCAGCTCCTCGGAGGTGTGCTGCCACGGCTGCACAGCAGACGACCGGCTCCACACTTCGAGTGCGGGGTAGCGGTGGCCGAAGCCTGCGAAGGCCACCGCGTTGCGATTCTCCGCAATGACGAGGTTCTGGTAACCGGCATAATCCACCGCGGCCTCGTTGTAATAGTTGGGGTTGTCGCGCACCTTGGGTGCTTCGAGCCGCGCGTTGACGGAGCGTTCGTCAATGGCCACCAGCTGCTTGTGGAGGTGATCGAAGGAGGCACCGGCGGGCTTCAACCAGTTCTGGAACACCTGCACGTATTTGGCGTAGCGATTCTGTTCGTAAAGATCGCGCATGGCATCCACGGTGAGGCGCATGTACCACGAGTGCTCCAGCGGGGTGAGGGTTCCGGAGGAGGCCAGCTGGGAGGTGTCGGTGGCGCCGTCGACAAAATGACGGCCTCCAATCACCACATCGTGCCCGCCGCCGAAGAACGGCTTGGCCTGCTCCAACTTCTGCCACTCGGGCAGGCGCTCCCATTCCTCGGTGTTGGTGTGCGAGGCGCGCGCCTTCTGCTCGATGACGGCGAGGGCGTGCGCGCGCCCGGCCGGGTCAGAGAGGTAACGCTCCATGCGCTTCTCCGCGGCCACCGGCATGCGATAGCCGTAGTTCTTCGCCCAATAGTCGTAGGAGACGATCTCAAAAAGGTTGGGAATGCGGCGGAATTCCCACGGTTCGGCAAGATCATCCACCGGGGTGCCATGAATGATCTTGGCGCCTTCACCCTCGCGCACAATGCGGCTTTTCTCCGGCGGCGTCTCGAGAATACGATCCGAACAAAACGCGCAGTGGCGGCCCAACTCGCCCACCGGCTCAGGATTGAGCGGCAACACCTCCAGCGGGCGATTTGCTCGCCCGGGCACCGTCCACACCTCGGTGTCAGAGAACGGATTCAGTTGTTTAATCGTCCCATCAGCCATTCGAGTGAGCTGCGGAGGGATGGAGGTGTGAGTATGACGCATGTCTCAAGCGTAATGCTCTTCGGTGAAAAATATGTACTCGGTTGGGGTGGAAGTATGCCCTCAATGTGACGACGTTGATAAAGACGGCTGCCACCGTGAGGTGACAGCCGTCCTTGTCAATCGTGTCCCGAGAAGGTGTGGCTTCTCGAAATGCTTGTGTGGGGGTGAAGAATTGGTTGGCTCGCAATCCGAGAACCTGTGCGTTACCTCAGAACTGTGCTTCCTCAGTACTTCGCCACTTCAGTAGCGGGTTACCTCAGAATCGCATTACCTCAGTAGCGCGCGAGGTCGGCGGCGCCGATGATGCCCGCGTCGTTGCCCAAGGTGGCTACCGAGACGGGGATGGTGGGCCGGTGGTCGGCGGCCGTGAGAAGCTCGGCGAAGGACTTGCGGGTGGGTCCCAGCAGCAGGTCGCCGGTTTCGGCCACGCCGCCGGCCAGCACAAACACCTCGGGATCGAGAACGGCAGCCAGATCCGCCATGCCCGAACCCATCCAGTACCCGATCGACTTGAAGCACGCCAGGGCGACGGCGTCGCCCAACTCGGCAGCCCGCGTCACCATCGGACCGGTGATGGCATCCGGATTTCCGCCGGCGAAATCGAGCAGCATTGCCGAATCCTCGGGTGCCGTGCGCGCGAACTCCTGCGCCTCACGCACCAACGCGTTGCCGGACGAGTACACCTCCCAGCAGCCGAAACGCCCGCAGCCACACTGGCGGCCATGGGGCACCATGTTGATGTGCCCGATTTCCGCGCCGAAACCGTTGGTTCCGCGCAGCAGCTGATTATTGATGATGACGCCGCCGCCAATACCGGTGCCGACCGTCACGATGATCGCCGAATTTGAACCACGAGCGGCTCCGAACCGGAACTCGGCCCACGCGGCAGAATTTGCATCATTTTCGACGACGACGCGGTAGCCCGTCTTCTCCGACACGCGGGCTGCGAGGGGCTCATTTCGCCAGGCCAGGTTGGGTGCGAAGATCACTGAGCTGCGGGCGCCGTCCACAAAACCAGCGGCGCCGATACCGATCGCCTCGATTTCGTAGGAGCGGGACAACTCCTCGACACACTCGGCAATAACATCGACGACGGCGTCGTTGTTCTGGGCCGGTGTGGGTTTGCGGACATAAGCCAGCATTTCTCCATCTTCGGAGACAGCTCCGGCCGCAATTTTTGTTCCGCCAACATCAACACCGATTGTGATACTCATGGTGATCATTGTCGCACGCCCCATCTGGGACTTTGGGAGAAATCTCAAGTAGAGGGGTGTGACGTCCGTTGTCATATTTAGAGGTTTTATTTAAGAGGTCTCTTGAGGGTGTGTTGGGGCGTTCCGGGATGGGCTTGCGAGGGGTCGATGCCCGATTTGCAAGGTTTCTCAGGACTGCCCTACCGGGACTTTGGGCCTGACTTTTTGGCTATTTTCCGCCAATTGTTGGCTCCTGACGCCGCATGACCTCAGAGGACATGGTGTGTGATTGTGTGGATCTATCCGTGGATGGCGAGGTGTTGCGGAGATGGCAGGTTCCCATTCCAACCACCTAACGCGGTGAATGAAGAAGCGAAAGGGAGGTAAAAGCGCTGGTGAGGGGACCGGGTGAGGGGCGGACGTCGTCGTCGACCCAAAAAAATTTCGGTAGACAGAAAAACCGCTGTTCGCAATCGGCGAGAAATCGTGCATATCCTCCTTGCGGTAGCGCGAAGGGGCACTAGTTGGGCCGCTGCGCGCCCACCCACCCAATGTCTAGCGCAAACGAGTAGGTCATGGCACAGCACGCGGCGCAGGGGAAACCTGCACCCGAGGCGCAGGAGATACCCTCCTACACGCCCGAAGAAGAAAAGCTCATCATCCGCAATAAGCAGGGCACTCCCGTGGGCGTCAAACCCCACAATAAGTGGAGCATTCAGAAGATCGCCCTCTGGGTGGCCCTCACCCTCCTCGGCACCACCGGCTGGGCAATCCTCGCCGTGTTCCGCGGCGAAGAAGTCAACACCATCTGGTTCGTCATCACCGCCGTGTGCACCTACGCGATCGGCTACCGCTTCTACGCGCTCTACATTCAGCGCAAGATCATGGGGCCCGACGATCGAAACGCCACCCCAGCCGAGCGCATCAACAACGGCAAGGACTTCGACCCCACCCAGCGCGTCGTGCTCTACGGCCACCACTTCGCCGCCATCGCCGGCGCCGGACCGCTGGTGGGCCCCGTGCTCTCCGCCCAGATGGGCTACCTGCCCGGCACCCTGTGGATCATCTTCGGTGTGCTCGTCGCCGGTGCCGTCCAGGACATGCTCGTCCTCTTCTTCTCCATGCGCCGCGGCGGCCGCTCGCTGGGCCAGATGGCCATCGACGAAATCGGCAAGGTGGGCGGAACCATCATGACCATCGGCGTGTTCGTCATGCTCATGATCGTGCTCGCCGTTCTCGCCATGATCTGCGTGAACGCGCTGGCAGAATCGCCGTGGGGCGTCTTCTCGGTGTCCATGACCATCCCGATCGCCCTCGGCATGGGCCTCTGGCTGCGCTACGTGCAGCCGGGCGCCATCACCGGAGTATCCATCGCCGGATTCATCCTGCTCATCGCCGCCATCATCGGTGGCCGCTGGGTCTCCTCCAACCCCACCCTGCACGACTTCTTCCACCTCACCCCCACCACCCTGG
Organism: Ancrocorticia sp.; assembly: GCA_047602305.1. Lineage (GTDB taxonomy): Bacteria > Actinomycetota > Actinomycetes > Actinomycetales > Actinomycetaceae > Ancrocorticia. The sequence continues at coordinate 2,146,959 of JASGHO010000001.1, read as the reverse complement.
TGGTGGCCATGGTCATCTACGGCTTCCTCGCCGCAGTGCTCCCGGTGTGGCTGCTGCTCACCCCGCGTGACTACCTCTCCACCTTCATGAAGGTGGGCACCATCGTGGTTCTCGCGATCTCCATCATCATCGTGCGTCCCATCGCCCAGATGCCCGCCATCACCGAGTTCGCCTCCAACACCGAAGGCCCGGTGTTCGCCGGAACCCTCTTCCCCTTCCTCTTCATCACCGTGGCCTGCGGCGCCATCTCCGGCATGCACGCCACCGTGTCCTCCGGCACCACCCCGAAGATGATCCAGAAGGAAAGCCAGGCCCGCATGATCGGCTACGGCGGCATGCTCATGGAATCCTTCGTGGCCATCATGGCGCTCGCGGCGGCCGTGTCCCTCAACCAGGGCGTGTACTTCGCGATGAATATGTCTCCTGCGGCGATGGCCAAGACGGCGGGCATCGAGAAGATCGTCGGCGAGGCCGGCACCGAAGAGTTCTACGTCAACCAGGCCGCGGCCGCCGAAGCCGCCATCGCCAACCTCGGTGTGTCCGACGTGCACGGCAACCAGCCACACATCGAGTGGGAAACGCATGACGCAGACGGCAACGTGGTGACGCTGACCGGCGGCGATGCGATGCGCGCACTCGCCTCCGACGTGGGCGAACCCTCCGTCATCTCCCGCACTGGCGGCGCGCCCACGCTCGCCGTGGGTATCGCCAACATCATGCACCAGTTTGCTGGCGGCAAGGCAATGATGGGCTTCTGGTACCACTTCGCCATCATGTTCGAAGCCCTGTTCATCCTGTCGGCCGTGGACGCCGTGACCCGAGTGTCCCGCTTCCAGCTGGGCGACGCCATCGGCAACGTGGTGCCCAAGTTCCGCGACCCGAGCTGGCGCCTTGGCTCGTGGCTGACCACCGGCGTGGTGGTGGCCGCCTGGGGCTCCTTGCTGTTGATGGGCGTGACCGATCCACGCGGCGGAATCCAGACGCTGTATCCATTGTTCGGCATCGCCAACCAGCTCATCGCCACCATGGCGCTGCTGCTGTGCACGGTGATGGTAACCCGCAAGGGCTTCACCAAGAGCATGTGGATCCCCGGCATTCCGTTCGTATGGATGCTCATCGTGACCTTCGCGGCCTCCTGGCAGAAGATCTTCTCGCAGGATCCAGCGCTCGGCTACTGGAAGCAGTGGGGCGACGCCCGTGCACTGCGTGCCGAGCTGGTTGCCTCCGGCGGCGACGCCGAAGCCATCGCCATCCAGGGTGCCGTCATCCGCAACACCTTCATCCAGGGCACCATGTCCATCATCTTCGTAGCGATCGTGGTGTGGGTGATCGTTAGTGCGGCGATGCGCATCATGAAGACGGTCAAGACCGGAGACACCAGCAACTCCGAAGACCCGCATCAGGAATCCAACTTCTTCGCCCCCACTACCATGGTGGCCTCGAAGCTGGACAAGAAGCTCGTCAAGGAATACTCCGTTGTGGGCGACCCGAACCTCATCCCGGGTAAGGGTGGCCACGGCGGCCACTAGACTGTGGTTGACGGTTCGTTGAGATAGGGGAACGGAATGGGTGACAAGCTCCGCGAGTGGGGGCGCCTCTGGCGCGACTTCACTGGTGAGTCGGCGTACGAGCGCTACGTGGAACGCCACCGCCGTGAGCACCCGGACCACGAACCCATGACCAAACGCCAATTCTGGCGGGCCCGCGCCGATTTCGACGAGCAGAACGTCTCCACCGGCTGCTGCTGAGGCACTTCTGTTGGTCGCGTGGTTGAGATTTTTGTTGGTGGCCTGATTGCTACCGGGGGCATAGATTCCTGTTGGTGGCCTGATTGCTACCGGGGGCCAAGGTGTGTAGCCAACCCGAACCACCAAAGAATTGAGCTTTTTGGAAAGGATTGAGCCGCGTGGACGTGTTGCCGGGCTCAACCCTTTCCATTTCCCTCAATTCTTTGAAAGGGAGTCTTCCGAAGGGAAGGCTCCCTTTCGTACATGTGGGCACGAGGTCTGGATTGGCATCAGGTCTGGACTTGGGTGCGAGCTCCGTACCCGGGCACGAGCGTGGTGTGCGGGTCGCGAACGGGGGCGGCGCCGTCGTCGTTCTATATCCCGGTCCTGTACCCCGGTTCCGCATCTCGATCATGTCTCAATATCTTGCCGACCATATAATCCCACTTAGCCGCCATGTTAGTTTTGAGCCAACACCGTCCCACGTTCTCGACTCACGCGCGCCCAGGCCGGGGAGCCGGGGACCTCCCGAAAGGCACAGACATGTCATCGCCCAGACGTTTTCGCAAGTTGGGCATAGGGGCCACCCTTGCCGCTTCGCTTTTCCTCGCAGCATGTGGTGGTAACGGCGATTCCTCCAGCTCCGGCGAATCCGGCGCCCCCGCAGCATCCGCGGGAACCACCGCCGAAGAAATCATCATCGGCACCACGAACGAACTCACCAGTCTTCAGCGCAACGTGGGCGGATCGTCGGGTCTCGCCGAAACCACCACCCGCAACGTCTACGAGGGTCTGACCTCCATTGACGACAAGGGCGAGGTCATCAACACGCTGGCCGAATCCTTCGACGTGTCCGAGGACGGCCTCACCTACACCTTCCACATCCGCCCGGATGTCACCTTCCATGACGGCACGCCGCTCACCTCGAAGGACGCCGCGTGGTCGATCTCGGAGGCGATCGGGCCGGAGTCGAAGCTGGCGCGCGCATCCGACCTGCGTGTCATCTCCGACGTCGCCACCCCGGATGACGCCACCCTCGTGCTCACAGTGAAGAACCGCAGCCACTCGCTGCCCTTCTTCCTCGCCTCCGTAACCATCGTCAAGGACGGCGACACCGAGAACAACTCCGACAACGGCACCGGCCCCTACCAGCTCGAAGAGTGGGTGCAGGGCGATCACCTCACCCTCGTCCCCAACGAGAACTACTGGGGCGATCCCGCCAAGAATGGCGGCGTCACCTTCCAGTTCTTCACCGACGAGACCGCGCTCAACAATGCCCTGCTCACCAACGCCATTGACCTGGTGATTCAGCAGGAGAGCCCGGATCAGCTCGCCCAGTTCGAAGGCAACGCGGACTACACCGTGACGGACGGCAACTCCATCAAGAAGTGGCTGTGGACCTTCAACAACAAGACGGAGCCGTTCACGGACGTGCGCGTGCGCCAGGCGCTGTACAAGGCGATTGGCCGCGAGGCCATCCGCTCCGCGGTGTGGGGCGATTACGGTGTGGTCATCGGTTCGATGCCGCCCGTGACCGAGCCCTGGTATGACGCCTCGTTCGCCGAGATCCACGCCTACGACCCGGAGGCCGCCAAGAAGCTCCTCGCCGATGCGGGCGCCACGAACCTCTCCTTCGACATCACCTACGTGGCCGGCAGCACCGAAGAAATCATCGTGCAGCAGCTCAAGTCCGATCTCGCCGCCGTGGGCGTCACCCTCAAGCCGGCCCCGATCGACGACTCGACCTGGTACGAGAAGGTGTACACCAACAAGGATTACGCCACCACGCTGATGAATCACAACAATCCGCGCGATATCCTCTGGTACGCCAACCCCGATTTCTACTGGCAGTACGACAACGCCGAAGTCCAGGCCCTCAAGACGGCCTCCGATGAGGCCTCCTCCGACGAGGAACAGACCAAGGCCATCCACGACCTGTCCAAGATCATCGCCACCGAGGCGCCGTCCGCGTGGCTTTTCCAGGCCCCGCAGATCCGCATCGCCCGCGCCGGCGTGACCGGCTACTCGCCCGACAAGGCCGCCGAGCCCTTCTACGTGGCCAACATCGTCAAGTCCAACTAGGGAATACGGTAGGGCGACGACGACGAAATCCGACGTGCGTCAGCTTGCTGACGTAACGGAGGATGAGGAAGTCGGCTGCGGGTTTACCGCCCGGCCCTGCGACGAAGTGACGTTACCTCGTTGGTGAGTCACGTCGTCGTCGGGCATCTTCGATGACAGCCGACTTCCTCGTACTCAGCCGTGCGTTTGAGAACTCACGCTTCGGATTTCGTCGTCGCCCCCTATTCCGTTATTTCGTACCCAGCCCGGCGGATCATCCACCGGCTTTCCGCACTCAACCGGCTGACAGGCCAGAGGAGGTCTCGTGCACAATCGTTGGCTGACCTCGACGCTTTTTGTGCTCAAACGGGTGGCGTCGCTGCTGGTGTCGCTCTTTCTTGCGTCGATCATTATTTTTCTGGTGCTGCGGCTGCTGCCGGGCGATTCCAGCGCGAGCCTCGGTGTGGGCGCCACGCAGGACCAGCTGGAGCAGCTGCGCAAGGAGCTGGGCACCGACCAGCCGCTGTGGATTCAGTACTGGACCTGGCTGCGTGACCTGCTGAGCGGGCAGAGCGAGTCGTTCGTGTCGCGGATGCCATTCGGCGAGCTGATCTCGCATCGGCTGACGATCACGGTGCCGCTGTCCGTGACGGCGTTCCTGGTATCCGTGTTGATCTCCACGCCGATTGGAATTATTGCGGCGACGAAGCGGAAGTCGCCGATCGGGCTGTTCGTATCCGGCGCGTCCCAGCTGGGCCTGGCCGTGCCGGTGTTCTGGGTGGGCGTTATCCTCGTGTGGATTTTCGCGCTGCAGTTGGGTTGGTTCCCTTCCGGCAACTTCCCGCGGCAGGGTTGGGGCGACCCGGCCGCAGCCTTCCGCGCGCTGGTACTCCCGGTGGTGACGATCGCGATTGCCATGAGCGCCACGATGATTCGATTCGTGCGCTCTTCCGTGATCGACGTGCTCGAAGCCGACTACATGCGCACCGCCCGCTCCCTCGGCTACTCGCGCACCCAGGCGCTTATGCGCCACGGACTGCGCAACGCCACCGTCCCGGTGGTGGCGATTCTTGGCATTGAGCTGGGAACCTCGCTGCTCGGCGCGGTTGTTATCGAGAACGTTTTTGCACTTCCCGGGCTTGGCCAGCTGCTCCTCACCTCGGTACAGGCGCGCGACCTCCCCGTGGTGCAAAACCTCGTCATGCTGCTCACCGCGGTGGTGCTGGTGCTCAACACCGTCGTCGATCTTATTCAGCGGGCCATCGACCCGCGCCTGCAATTCTCGCGAGGAGGTGCATCGTGAGCCTGGACATGCCAACGGAGGTGACGGGAAAGCTGGGGGTGACCCGGCGCCGTCGTCGCCCGATCTCGCCGTCGCTCATCGCCGGCGGTCTGATGGTTGCCGTGGTGGTTGCGGTGGGGATCGTCGCCGCGTTCTGGACCCCGTTTTCGCTCGAATCGACCGGCGACGGCGGCCGCCTCACCGGGCCGTCCGCGGACTTCTGGCTGGGGACGGACAAGCTGGGGCGCGATCTGTTCAGCCAGTTCATTGCGGGGGCGACGTCGGCGCTCATCGTGGCCGTTTGTACCATTATTGTGGCTGGGATTCTCGGATTGATTCTGGGTGTGGTGGCGGCCGCGACGGTGTGGTGGCTCGACGCCGGCGTCTCGAAAGTCATCGACATCATGATCGCCTTCCCCACGCTGCTGCTCGCAATGCTCGTGGTGACCGTGCGCGGGGCGTCGCTGAGCTCGGCGATTCTGGCGATCGGTATTTCCGGATCCGCGGTGATTGCGCGCGTGACCAGGGTGAACATCGCGCGCGTGCTGCGCGAGGACTATGTTCGTGCCGCTCGCACCTCGGGAACAGGCTGGTGGGGCATCGTGTGGATTCACGTGTTGCCGAACATCTACCCGATGCTGCTGGTGCAGTTGATGCTGCTGGCGGGGTCGGCGATTCTGGCCGAGGCGTCCCTCTCCTACCTCGGGCTGGGCGCGCCACCTCCGGTGGCGAGCTGGGGGCGGATGCTGCTGGAAGCGCAGTCCACGGTGCTGGTGCAGCCAATCGGCGCGCTGGCGCCCGGCTTCGCAATCGCGTGGACCGTGCTCGGGCTGAACCTGCTCGGCGACGGCATCCGCGACTACACCGACCCGACCCTGCGAGGTGACCGATGAGTCTGGTAGTGAAGAACCTCAACGTTGTGACATCGTCGGGGCGCGAGATACTCAAGAACTGCTCGTGGGAGGTGGAAAGCGGCGGGCGCCTGGGCATTATTGGCGAGTCCGGGTCCGGTAAGTCGATGAGCTCGCTGGCGGTGCTCGGGCTGCTTCCCGAGGGGATGAAGGCTACCGGATCCGTGCTGCTGGACGGCGAAGAGATCCTTGGCCTGCCAGATTCGCAGCTGCGGCGCATCCGCGGCAGCAAGATCGCCATGGTGTTCCAGGAGCCGCTCACGGCCTTGGATCCGCTCATGAAAGTGGGGCGGCAGATTGCCGGGCCGTTGCGGCTGCATCGTGGATTGGATAAGAAGGCAGCCGCGGCGCGCGTGACCGAGCTGCTCAAGCTGGTGGCATTGGAGGAGGCAGAGCGGATTGCTGGGTCATTCCCGTGGCAGCTCTCGGGCGGGCAACGCCAGCGCGTGGCGCTCGCGATGGCACTCGCCTGCGAACCAGACGTGATTATTGCCGACGAGCCGACGACGGCGCTGGACGCCACCGTTCAAGCCGAGGTGCTGGAATTGCTGGCGTCGCTGGTGGAGAAGCTCGGGACCACGCTGATCTTCATCAGCCACGATCTGCCGGTCATCGCGAAGGTGGCGGACGATCTTATTGTTATGCGCCATGGTGAAGTGGTGGAGCAGACGACCGTTGCGGCGGGTTTGAGCGCGCCCGAGCAGGAGTACACGAAGCATCTCATCCAGTCGGCCGTCGAGGTCAACTACATTCCGGGGCGCAGCGCGCGCCGGGGTTTGGGTGAGGGTGTTGGTGGCGGTGCGGCTGGTGTTGGTGAATCTGTTGGTGTTGGAGACGTCCGGACGGGCCGTTCGGGTGCTGGTGGTTCGGTAAGTACTGGCGGCGATGGTACCGGTGGTTCGGTTCGTGGGCGGGGCGCGGACGTCGTCGTCGACAATAAAACGGGCAGTGAAGGGGAGAGCGATGAGTGACGGAACTCTGCTGGAGCTGCGCGGGGTGAGCCGGGTGTACCGGTCGCGCGCGAAGGAGACGCATGCGCTGGCGGACGTGAGCCTGGAGGTGACGCGGGGGCGCAGTTGCGGGATTGTGGGCGAGTCGGGCGCCGGGAAATCTACTATTCTCAACCTGCTGCTCGGGCTTGACGATCCGAGCGCGGGCGAGGTGCTGTGGAAGGGCGAGCCGCTGCCGCGGCGCGATCGCGCGCGGATGAAGGACTTCCGGCGTCAGGTGCAGATGGTGTTTCAGGACCCGCGCTCCTCGCTGGATCCGCGGATGAGTGTCGGGCGGATTATTGCCGAGCCGCTGCGGTCGCTGGGTGTTCCCGGGAATCATCGTGAGCGCGTGCACGAGGTGATGGAGTGGGTGGGACTCGACCCGGACATGGGCGATCGCTATCCGGCGCAATTCTCCGGTGGGCAGCGGCAGCGCATTGCGATTGCGCGTGCCCTGGCCCCGAACCCGCAGCTGCTGGTGGCCGACGAGCCGGTCAGTGCCCTCGACGTGTCGGTGAAAGCCCAGCTCATCAAGCTGCTGGCTGACTTGAAGGAAAGACTCGGGCTGACCATGCTGATGGTCAGTCACGATATCGCGCTGGTGGGGCAGCTGTGCGAGGAGACCGTGGTGCTGCGGCACGGGCGCGTGGTGGAATCCGGCGAGACGCGGGGGATTCTTGAGGCACCGAAGTCGGACTATACGCGCGATCTTCTGGCGGCCATCCCGGTGCTGTGAGGCTGTGGTGGGCGCTTTCGTGGCGGCGGTGGGCGAAGGGATGGAAGAGCCATCAAAGGGTTGAGCTTTTTGGAAAGGATTGAGCCGCGTGGACGTGTTGCCGGGCTCAATCCTTTCCATTTTCCTCAATTCTTTGGGGACAGATCTGCGCCTCTTTGAGAGCAGACGTGAGCCGCGATGGCGGCGATGTGCTGGGGCGTGACCCGGCAGCAGCCGCCGATGAGGTGGGCTCCTGCCGCGATGAGTGCGGGAACTGAGCTGATGAGTGAGATTTCCTCTTCATCTCCCATCCACTGGCGCACGACGTGATCCCATGATTCCCCGCTGTTCGGGTACACGGCCATGGGGAGGTCGCAGAGTGGGGCGAGGACGCGGAGTGCGGTGAGGGCGTCGGCGGTGGTGCAGCAGTTGATCCCGAGCCCGGCGAGTTTTGATCCCGATACGATGGTGGCGACATCCTCCAGGGAGCTGCCGTCGCGCAGCCTGCCGTCCGCGACTGTGATGCTGAGGATCGCGGGTTTCTCGATTCGTGCGAACTCAGAGGTCAGGGCCTCGACCTCCAGGATGCTGGGGATGGTTTCGGCGAGGAGGAAGTCGGCGTCTGTGTTGGCAAGAATCTCCAGCCGCGGGCGGTGCCAGGCGGCGAGCTCGGCAGCGGTGAGGCGATAGGCGCCGTCGTATTCGGTGCCCTGACCCGGGCCCGCGCCGTAAGGACCGATCGACGCCGCGACGAGGCGCGGTGCGTCTCTAATTGACTCCGCCGCCTCGCGGGCCAGGCGCACCGAGGCGCGCAGCAGTTCCTCTGTCTCTGCGCGCGATGCACCGGCCTGCGCCAGACCATCGAAGGTCACCTGGTATGAGCATGTGGTGGCAACCTGTGCTCCGGCGCGGAAGAAGTCCTCGTGAGCGGCTCGTACCTCATCGGGATTGTTGCGCAGAATCCGCGCGGACCAGAGCGCATCGGAGATGTCGTTGCCGCGATCCGCCAGGTGAGTCCCCAAGCCGCCATCGAGCACCATACCGTGGCTGCTCTCCCGCAGCCGCTCCTGGAACGAACGGAACGCGGTATGTGAAGCTGAAACCAACCCTCGATCCATCGAAGAAACGACCTCCTCCGCCGGGGGTGAATCCGAGGCGGGGTGTGGTGAATCCGAGGCGGGGTGGGCTGAAACCAACGGTGTTGAGGAAACTCGTGCCAATTCTTGCCCGCGTGCCGAAGTGCCGAACGAAACTGGTGCTGGTGTCCCGTTCGAAGCCGGTGCCGCTACACCGTTGTGGTTCGCGACGCCGTCGTCGTTGGAAAAAGACTCAACTGCCATACGTCGAGGATACGTCCGGCGAATCGCCCGAACCGTGCCATCTCGAAAGGAAGTGCCGCCTCGAACGGCGGTGTCCCATCCACCATCCGGCCCGCAATGCAGATAATCCATATTCCCTATAGGTTTAGTGCAAACTAACGGCTTGATCGCAAGGAACTCCCGTGGACACCTCACCTTCCATCTCGACTGCTGGCAGCTCCGGCTCACCCGGCTCGACCGCGCCCATCCCCGAGCAGTCGAACCTGCGCCGCACCATGGAGTCGCGCCACCTCGTGATGATTGCGCTCGGCGGCGTGATTGGCTCGGGCCTCTTCGTCTCCTCCGGCTACACCATCTCGCAGGCGGGCCCGCTCGGCGCGGTGCTGGCGTACGGGATTGGCGCCGTCGTCGCTTACATGGTGATGAGTTGCCTCGGTGAGCTGGCCGTGGTGTATCCGGTGTCGGGCGGATTCCACGTGTACGCGACGCGCAACCTCGGCCCGGCGTGGGGCTTCGCGACCGCGTGGCTGTACTGGATGTGCTGGGCGGTGGCCCTGGGCAGCGAGTTCACGGCGTCCGGCATCCTCATGCAACGCTGGTTCCCCGGCGTGCCGGTGTGGGCGTGGTGCCTGATCTTCGCGGCGGGCCTCTTCGCCATCAACGCCATCTCCTCGCGCGTGTTCGGCGAGACGGAGTTCTGGCTTTCGCTCGTCAAGGTGGTGGCGGTTCTCGCGCTGATTCTTGTGGGAGGCGCGGCGATTTTTGGGATTAATCCGATGGTCGACGGCGGCGCGATCGGCCTCTCGAATTTCGTCACCTCGGAGGGGTTGTTCCCCACCGGTTTTGGCGGCGTCTTCATTACGATTTTGGCGGTGTTCTATGCGTTCTCCGGCACTGAGCTCATCGGGGTTGCGGCAGGCGAGGTGCGCCATCCGGAGAAGGCGATTCCGCGGGCGATCCGCACTGCTGTACTACGCCTGACCGTGTTCTTCATCGGTGCGATCTTCGTTATCGCTTCCATTGTGCCGTTCGAGAAGGCGGGGCTGGACGAGAGTCCGTTCGTCACGGTGTTCGACATAGTGGGGTTGCCCGGTGCCGCGGATATCATGAACTTCGTTATCATTACCGCGTTACTTTCCGCGGGTAACTCGGGCCTGTTCTCCTGTGCGCGGATGCTCTATTCGCTCGCCGAGGAGGGTCAGGCGCCGAAGCTTCTTGCGCGCACCACGCAGCGTGGTATTCCGCTTATTGCGCTCTCGATTTCGATGCTGTTTGGGTTGGCGTCGCTGCTTTCCAGCGTGGTCGCGCCGGGAAGTCTTTTCTTGGCGCTGGTGTCCGTGGCAGGGTTTGCCGTGGTGGCGGTGTGGATCGCGATTGTTGCGTCGCATATTTCGTTCCGGCGTCGGTTTGTGCGCGAAGGTGGGCGCATCGAGGATCTTGCTTACCATTCTCCGTTCTTCCCGTATCTGCCGTATGCGGCGTTGGCGCTGCTGGTTGTTTCATTAGTTGGCGTGGCCTTCGACCCCGACCAGAGCGCAGCGCTGTGGTTCGGCATTCCGTTCACGTTGATCTGCTTGGGGTACTTCCGCTGGCGCCATGGTGCGGGTGTTTTCCGGCCGGTGGCTTAGGTTCGCGGCTCATCGACATCTGCCCTTAGCGCTGGGTATCGCCGTAGTAAGGGCGATATGGAACGCTAAGGGCAGATGTCGGCACGGGATTGGGCAGAATCTCTTGGGCGCGGGCTGGAAGGTCGAAATCTGAAGATCAACAGGCCGAATCCATCTTGGTAACTCGACCTCTGGCCCGGTGCTCGTGCAGGATAATATCTACATGGAGTACGTATCCAGAGTGCCGCGACCTCCGCTGGACGGGCTGATCGACGACCTCTACTACTTGGAGGGTGAGCCGCCGTACGCCCGGCTGACGCTCCCGGCGTCACTGGCGGCGCTGCTCATCATCAATCTCGGGGAACCATTCCGCATTCGCGGTGGCGCCGACCGTGAGACTGCCTCGTACGCCGACGGCTGTGTGGTCACCCCTCCCACCAGCGCGTGGGAGTTCGGCTACCCACCGGGGACTCGATCAGTCGGTGTGCATGTCAAACCGTGGGGACTGGCTCCGTTCCTGGGGGTACCCGCGCATGAACTGTGCGACCGGCCGGTGACGGTGGAGCAGGTGTGGGGTCGGTCTGCTATCGCCGAATTGCAGGACCGGCTGGTTGCGGCGGGCGAACCACACAAGATGCTGACGCTGCTCGAAGCGGAACTGCTGCGGCGGCTGGGCGAGGCTCCCGGACTAGGGCTGGTCCGCCATGTGAGCACGATAATCGCAGCGACCCACGGGAAGATGCCGGTCGGCGACCTCAGCGAGGCAGCGGGGGTCAGTAGTACGCATCTGGCGCGGCGTTTCAAGGACGTGATTGGCGTGACACCGAAGCGACTGGCCCGCACCCAACGCTTCGCTACCACGATGCTCGCGTTCAATCCTGCCGAACCGATCGAGTGGGCCGAACTCGCCCATGAGGCAGGCTATTTCGATCAGGCTCACTTCGGCCACGAGTTCCGGGAGTTCACCGGGATCACACCGACCCAATACCTCGAAGTCAGACAGAGGTTCCTGCGCGAGAATCCCGACCACGTGTTGGACAACTGGTCGTTGCCGACCGATTGATTTCTTACAAGACTGCTCGCGCGCACGTCACTACCGTGTACGTGTACGTGTACGCAAGGAGTGGAGTACGCCTCATGGGTAGAGTAGTGATGTATGCGTCGGTGTCGGTGGACGGTTTCATTGCGGATGAGAACGACGACCCAGGGCTACTGTTCGAGTGGCTCGTCAGCGGCGATGTGCCGTTGGAGGAGAGCGGTGCTCTGAAAGTGTCGCAGGCGTCATACGACTACACCCGACCGTATTGGGATCAGATCGGGGTGACGATCTGCGGCCGTCACGTATTCGACATGACGGACGGCTGGGACGGTGTACCTCCGTCTGGGGTCGATCACGCTGTCATCGTGACCCACCGAGGCAGGCCCGAGAGCTGGCATCCCGAGGCACCGTTCCATTTCGTCGATGGCGTCGAGGCAGCCGTGGCCAAAGCTCAGGAACTTGCGGGTGACCGCATCATCGAGGTCGCCGCTGGCGATGTCGGCGGTCAGGTACTTGCTGCGGGCTTGATCGACGAGGTACGCATGGATGTCGCCCCTGTCGTGTTCGGGTCCGGCAAGCGATACTTCGGGTCGGTCCACTCGCAACACCTGCTGGAGAACCCTGACACGGTGATCCAGGGCAACAGGGTGCTTCACCTGCGCTATCGGGTGCGCCGCTGACTAATCCGAGCGGGTGCACAAAAAGCACTGGCGTGCATGCTAGAGAGATCTCGAATGACTAATCCGAGCGGGTGCACAAAAAGTCCGCTGCGAACGGTGACGCCAGCAATCGGCTTCCTGCCGATTCACTCCTCGCTCGAGTCCCTCGGGATCGTCACTGATCCGCACGGACAACACCGCCCGCAACGCCCCGACCGACGTGGCATCGCTTCGCTGCTGACTGCTCATGCTTGTACCTACCTTGCCCCTTCAAGGCATAGGTACGTTTACGAACCAATGTGGTGAGGTTAAAGGTTCGTGAGTGGGATTGATGGGTAGAACGCCGGGCTATCGTGACGGAGGATGAGTCTCCCGGCTCATCGACATCTGCCCTTAGTGCTGGTTATCGCCGTAGTGAGGGCGATATGGAACGCTAAGGGCAGATGTCGGCGATTCAGGGTGCTCTGCCGGGACGAATCCGTCTTGGCAGTTCGACACTTTTACGCCGAGAACGGGACATCCGCGGCTGAAACAGGCATGATGAAAAGATGAGTAGCCAGAAAACTGCCCACACAGATCGGAACTCACACGCGGCGGAAGGTGCGTCAGGGTCTCGAACGGACGCTTCGTCGGCACCTCGGATGGACGGTGCGTCAGCGCTTTCCGCGGATGCTTTGCCGACACCGCAAACGGACGCTTCGCTAGAGAAACAGGGGGATGCCCGTGCGGCGTCTCGGATAGACACTCCGGCGGCATCCCAGACGGATTCTCAACCCAAGCATCGCATCGACTCGGAGACCGGGCGGCTGCGCCAGGTGATCGTGCATCGCCCGGGTCGCGAGCTCTCCCGCGTCACTCCGTCCACGATGGATGCACTGTTGTATGACGACGTCCCGTGGCTTGAGAAAGCGCAAACAGAGCACGACAAGTTCGTCAGTATTTTGCGTGGTCAGGGCGCCGAGGTGCTTTATCTGGAGCAGTTGTTGGCCACCGCGCTGGAGAACCCGGAGGCCCGTGAGTACGCCATGCGGCACACCTTCGACCGTCGCTCGTACGGCGTGGGGCTGGCGGCTGCGCTCAAGGACTATGCGGCGGATCTCGATGCTGTTAATCTCGCCGAACTTCTTATCGGGGGATTGACCAAGGAAGAGCTCGTTTCTGCCCGCGGTGAGGCTCCCTCCTCCCTACTTCTGGCCGCTCAGGAACCGGACCACATGACGTTCGCCTGCCTCCCCAATCATCTGTTCACACGAGATTCTTCGGCCTGGATTTACGGCGGGGTGTCGGTTCATGCCCTCAACCGCCGCGCACGCCGCCGCGAGACCGTCAACATGTCGGTCATCTATGGGTGGCATCCGGAATTCGCTGGATCGCGGCGTTGGAGCAAGGGGCTCGATGATGCTCCGGCCGCCATCGAGGGCGGCGACCTCGTGGTGATTGGAAATGGTGCGGTGCTCGTAGGACTGTCCGAGCGCACCACGCCTCAGGGCATCGAGCGTCTGGCGGCGGATCTCTTTGCGGCGGGGGAGGCGACGACCGTCGTAGCCTTGAACATTCCCAAGAAGCGCGCATTCATGCACCTCGACACCGTGATGACGATGGTGGATCCTGAATCGTTCCTCGTTTACCCCGGTATTGGGGAACTGGAATCGATGGTCATCACGCCCGCAGCCTCGGGGAACGTGTGCGTGCGGACGCATGCCGCCGGGGAGGTGTGGCAGGTTATTGCTCATGCGATGGGGCGCAAGAGCGTGCGCGTGCTGCGCCCCGACTTCTCAGCGGCCGAGGCCGAGCGCGAGCAGTGGCACGACGGCTTCAACGTCCTGGCCGTGGTGCCCGGCGTTGTGATCGCCTACAACCACAACGTGCTGTCCAATGATTACCTCGTAGCCAATGGCGTGGATGTGCTGGAGATTTCCGGCGGTCAGCTAGGGCGCGGACGCGGTGGCCCGCGCTGCATGTCCTGCCCCACCCTCCGCGACCCAATCTAAACGTCGCGCTCGACGAACTACATAACAGTAGGAAAATTGGTGTCCTTGAGAGGACCGTTGCGGTTATATCACCGCATCGGACCCCTCAGCGCAGTCAAATTTTTCGTGTGCTCGTTCTGACTCGTAGTTCTTTGATAATCGGGAGCATTTATCCATGCTGAGGGGTTCGCTGTGCAGATATATGCGTAGCGAACCCCTCACGTCGATCAAATGCATCGCGTCCGTCAGTACCGTGGCATCGCGGGATCGATCTCGCTCCACCACGCCTTGATTCCGCCATCCACACTCACAGCTGTGACGCCAGTATTGGCGAGGGCCTCGGCCGCGCGTAGCGATCGCACCCCCGCGAGACAGTACACGTAGATTGGTCCGGGCTCCAGTCCAGCCAGAGCGGCAGCGGGTTCGTCCAATACCTGACCGAGGGGAACATGCACGGCGCCGTCGAGGCGGTTGATCTCCCACTCGTCATCTTCACGCACGTCGAGAAGGGTGAATGTGGCTCGGCCGGAAGCTCGCTCGTCGAGAAGCGACCGCAGCGTGGCCACGTTGATCGTGGCCACGCGCGGCGTCAACGTGCACGCTTCGGCCAACTCCTGACCGCCCAAGGGCTCCGGCCGATCCGCAGATCCGGCCAGTGGAATGGTCGTGTAGGTGCTGCTCGCGCTATCCAGTACCAGCACCCGTCCCAGCAGGGGTTCACCGGTTCCGGTGAGCAGCTTAACCGCCTCACCAGCCATAATGGATCCGACCTGCCCGCACAGCAGCCCGAACACCCCGGCTTCGCCACAGCTTGGTGTGCTTCCTGGTGGGGGAGGGGAGGGGAAGAGGTCGCGCAGGCACACACCCGGCTCGGGTACCCCGTGTGCCGCCGAGCCCGCCCCGGTCCAGAACACCGAGACCTGCGCCGCGTGGCGCAAAATTGATCCCCAGATTTCGGGCACCGAGAGCCGTGAACACGCGGCATCAATGGTGTAGCGGGTGAGGAAGTTGTCGGTGCCATCGAGTACCACGTCGTAGCCGGAGATGATTTCGGCGGCGTTCTCCTCGGTGATGCGGCACGCGTGCTCAACCACCCGCACGTCAGGATTCAACGCCTGCACCGCCCGCGCCGCACTGACCGTCTTCGGAATGCCAACATTCGCGGTGGAGTGAATAACTTGGCGCTGAAGGTTGGTGAGGTCCACGACGTCGTCGTCGACAATCCCAATCGTCCCCACCCCGGCCGCGGCAAGGTACAGGAGTGCGGGCGACCCCAGGCCGCCTGCCCCCACAACCAACACCTTCCCGGCGAGCAACCGGCGCTGGCCCGCCTCCCCGAATCCAGGCAGGCGGATCTGGCGTGCGTAGCGTTCGCGCTGCTCCGGGGTGAGTTCGGGGCCAAGGTCAGCAAGGGGCGTGAGTGTCATGCCCCCATCGTATAGAAAATGGCGCATGGAACTGGCGTCCCGACTCTGAAGTTCGTTTCCATTCTCCACCGCTGAAATCCGCTTGTTGACAGGGGGTTTGAGAGCTAGGGGCAAGGGCGAATTTATGGTGCATGGAACTGGATGGCGGCGAGAGCGGGCCGTACGCCATTATTGGCACATAGAACGCTCTCACCGCCACAAAATTCCGCTAGGCCCACAACCGCCCCGATATTCGCGCGTCTTTCTGCGCCTTAATCGCAAACCCTTGCGCCTGCCGCCCGGATTCACTAAAAAGTAAGAAGCGCCGCTCGGGGGTGTGTCAGCAAGGATCCGAGCGGCGCTTCTAGCTTGAATCCGGGCACGTGAGAGAAGGTGTGCCCGGAAAAATTAGAGCAGTGATATTCAGTTATAGGTATTCACTTGTAGTGGATGCCGCGCCTGTTGGCGTAACTTCCGGTTCGGCACTCTTCACAGAGCGCCGCTCCCCGTTGCCGGGAATTCTTCAGACTCCAGCGATTCGGACGCCGCGCCTCTCGGCGCAACTTCCTAGGCTTACTTTGCCGTAGGTGCCCCTTCGGCTGCCGCAGCTTCCTCCGCTTTTTCGGCTGCCTGGGCAGCCAAACGAGCCTTCTTGGCCTCGGCGTGTGCCTGCATGTCGGCTTCGCTTAAAGGCCCCTGCACGGTTCCGTCGGTGCCGTCCTCGCGCTTCCACGCGACGGAGAGGCCATCCTTGGAACCAAAGCGAGCTAGGTGAATGCCCACGATATGCTCGAGACGATCCACCTCGCTCTCTTCGCAGGAAAGTTCAAGGGTGAGGGAGGCGTCCTGAGAGGACAGGCGGACGTCTCCTCCACCATTGAAATCTAGTTGGCCGGTTTCGCCGTCCCACGACCCCTTGATCTTGCGGCCCATGTGGGACACAAGCTGCTTCCCGTAACGGGCGGGGCGCTGCGTGGGAACGCTGGCGATCGACCTCATGTGTACTCCTACCGAATGGCATTAGTTGAATGTTTCTAGTTAGGTGCCCCTAACTCCTAAGGAATATCGTGCCGCAAATGTTGCGTAAATGAAAGTCTGTCCACGATGAGTTTTAAATCACATCTTTCATGGGTCGACGACGGCGTCCGCCCTCACCCCCGTTTTTGCCTACGTTCGCGGGGGCTCGTTTCCAGTCCTTTCGGCCAACGTTGGGCACTCGTTCCCAACGCGACGGTTACGCTCTGGGCTGCGCGGCGCCGTCGTCGTCACATCGCAATCTTTCCCTGGTATTTCAACGAAAGAAAATCTCTTCCGCGAACTCGGGAATAACTTTCTCGCCGTCAAAGTTGAGTGAAGTAGACTCAAGAATGACGGAGCATGGTGGACATAAGTTCCGAAAGCAGTCACACTTGAGGGGTAGCGTCACGCGGGAGACGGCGTGGCTGATCCGAAGAAGTAAACAGGGCCTGCTCGGCGGGTCTGATGAAAAAGGAGAAAACTTATGGCACGTGCAGTTGGTATCGATCTTGGAACCACCAATTCCTGCGTCGCGGTCCTTGAGGGTGGCGAGCCCACCGTCATCGCGAACGCTGAGGGCGCGCGCACCACGCCGTCGGTCGTCGGTTTCTTGAAGACCGGCGAGATCGTCGTGGGCGAAGTCGCCAAGCGTCAGGCAGTCACGAACGTTGACCGCACCATCTCGTCCGTCAAGCGCCACATGGGCACGGACTGGACCGTCACCATCGACGGCACCACCTACACCCCGCAGCAGATCTCGGCCTTCATCCTGCAGAAGCTGAAGAAGGACGCCGAGGCCTACCTGGGCGAGCCCGTCACCGACGCCGTCATCACCGTCCCGGCCTACTACAACGACGCCCAGCGTCAGGCCACCAAGGACGCCGGCGCCATCGCGGGCCTCAACGTCCAGCGCATCGTCAACGAGCCCACCGCGGCCGCCCTCGCCTACGGTCTGGAGAAGGGCAAGGAGGACGAGGACATCCTCGTCTTCGACCTTGGCGGCGGTACCTTCGACGTCTCGCTGCTGGAAGTCGGCAAGGACGACGACGGCTTCTCCACCATCCAGGTGCGCGCCACCTCCGGTGACAACCGCCTCGGCGGCGATGACTGGGATCAGCGCGTCGTGGATTGGCTCGTGGCACAGGTGAAGTCCGGCTCCGGCGTGGACCTCTCCAAGGACAAGATCGCCCTGCAGCGCCTGCGCGAAGCCGCCGAGAAGGCCAAGAAGGAACTCTCCTCGGCCATGACCACGAACATTTCGCTGCCCTACATCTCGATGTCGGACAACGGCCCGCTGCACGTGGATGAGTCCCTCACCCGCGCCAAGTTCGAGGAAATGACGAAGGATCTGCTCGAGCGCACCAAGGCTCCGTTCAACAACGTGATCCGCGACGCCGGCATCAAGATCTCCGAGATCGACCACGTGGTGCTCGTGGGTGGCTCCACCCGTATGCCCGCCGTGACCGAGCTCGTCAAGTCTCTCACCGGTGGCCGTGAGCCCAACAAGGGCGTCAACCCGGACGAGGTCGTGGCCGTGGGCGCCGCCCTGCAGGCCGGCGTTATTACCGGTGACCGCAAGGACGTGCTGCTCATTGACGTCACCCCGCTCTCCCTCGGTATCGAGACCAAGGGTGGCATCATGACCAAGCTCATCGAGCGCAACACCGCCATCCCCACCAAGCGTTCCGAGACCTTCTCCACCGCCGAGGACAACCAGCCCGGCGTGGCCATCCAGGTGTTCCAGGGCGAGCGTGAGTTCACTCGTGACAACAAGCCGCTCGGCACCTTCGAGCTGACGGGCATCGCCCCGGCTCCTCGCGGTATCCCGCAGATTGAGGTCACCTTCGACATCGACGCCAACGGCATCGTGCACGTGTCCGCCAAGGACAAGGCCACCGGCAAGGAGCAGTCGATGACCATCACTGGCGGCTCGGCCCTCGGCAAGGACGAGATCGACCGCATGGTGAAGGAAGCCGAGGCTCACGCAGCTGAGGACGCCGCCCGTAAGGAGGAGGCCGAGGTTCGCAACCAGGCCGAGCAGACCGTCTACTCCATCGAGCAGCTGCTCAAGGACAACGCGGAGAAGATCCCGGACAACGTCGCTTCCGACGTGAAGGACGCCGTCGAGAAGGTGAAGGAAGCCCTGAAGGGTGAGGACACCGAGGCCGTCAAGGCCGCCCTCGCCGAGCTGAACGAGAAGTCGCAGGCCATTGGCCAGGCGCTTTACGCCCAGCAGGCCGAGGCTCCGGCGGACGGCTTCACCGAGGCCGGCCAGGCTGGTCAGCAGCCCGCTTCTGACGACGACGTCGTCGACGCGGAGATCGTTGATGATGAGGATGAGAAGAAGTGAGTGAAGACAACCTCAACGAGGAGCTGAACGAGGACGTAGCTGGTTCGGCGGAGTCGGTTGATTCTGCCGAGTCCGGTGCTTCGGGGGCCTCCGGGGATTCTGGGGATTCGGCCGGGTCCGCTTCCTCCGCCGACGAGCTCGTCGATCCGCTGAGCGAGGCGATGAACACCATCACCTCGCTCGAGGACCAGCTCGCCCGCGCCCGCGCCGAGATCTACAACCTGCAGCAGGAGTACAACGGCTACGTCCGCCGCTCCAAGCAGGAGGGTCTGACGCGGCGCGAGGAGGGTATTGGCTCGGTGATCGAGAACCTGCTCCCGGTTTTGGACGACGTCGAACTGGCTCGCCAGCACGGCGACCTCACGGGGCCCACGGGTCAGATCGCTGAGAAGCTCGAGCAGATCCTCAAGACCAACTACAAAGTGGAGCGATTCGGCGCCGAAGGCGACGAATTTGATCCCATGATTCACGAAGCGCTCATGCATCAAACCTCCCCGGATGCCACCGTGGAGTCCGTGAGTGCTCTCATCCAACCCGGATATCGTCAGGGAGAAAAGCTCCTGCGCCCCGCGCGCGTGGGAGTAGTGTCCCCTGAGTAATCATGAATTGGGCTGTATCGGAGGGCTGGTGGCGGACGGGGCGTGGTGTCGCGTCGTCGTCGTTCTTCCGATACAGCCCCTTTCACAAGAAGGAGGTGAGGCGTAATGGCTGGTGCAAGCCAGGACTGGATGGATAAGGACTTCTACAAGGCCCTCGGAGTGTCCAAGGACGCCTCCGCGGATGAGATCAAGAAGGCCTACCGCAAGCTGGCCAAGCAGCATCACCCGGACCGCAATCCGGGGGACAAATCTGCCGAGGAGCGCTTCAAGGAAATCGGAGAGGCCTACCAGGTGCTCTCCAACGAATCTGACCGCAAGCAGTACGATGCCATCCGCTCCCTCGCGGGCGGTGGGCCGCGCTTCGCCGCAGGCGGTGCCGGTGGCGGCGCGGGCTTCGAAGACGTGTTCTCGCAGATGTTCGGCGGCGGATTCGGTGGCGCCGCTGGCGCGGGTGGCCCCAACGTGCGCTTCCAGAGCTCCGGCGGTGCTGGCGGTGCCGGTGGTGCGGGCTTCGAAGACATCCTGTCGATGTTTGGCGGCCAGGCTGGCGGCGGGCGCTTCGGTGGATTTGGATCCAATCGCAGGCCCGAACGCGGGCAGGATCTGCGCACCGAGGTCTCGATTCCGCTTCGTCAGGCGGTGTCGGGAACTACCGTCAAGCTCACCACGGCACGCGGCAACTCGGTGACAGCGCGCATTCCCGCGGGCGTTGCCGACGGTCAAAAGATTCGCATCACCGGTAAAGGTGGCGCTGGCACAAACGGCGGCGCTCCCGGTGACATCATCGTGACCGTCCACGTGGAGAAGCACCCCGTGTACGAGGTGCGCGGCAAGGATGTCTACATCAACTTGCCCATCTCCTTCGGGGAAGCCGCGCTCGGCGGCACCGTGGACGTCCCCACACTCGACGGCAAGAACGTCCAGGTGAAGATCCCCGAGGGCTCCTCCACGGACAAGCTGCTGCGTGTCAAGGGCAAGGGCCTGCCGGAAGGCAAGTTCAGCCACGGCGATCTGTATGTGCGGCTCAAAGTGGCGGTTCCCAAGAAGATGTCCGAGGAAGCCTACCGCGCCGCCAAGCTCTTCGCTGCGGCCACGCGCGAAGCAGATCCGCGGGCCGAGTTCCGCGATATGGCGAACTCGTAACGGGACGCTAGGGTGGGCTGTGAGATCGTGACGTCGGGTGGCCTGGTGAGGTGAGAGCGTCGTCGTGAAGGCGGCAGGGCTTGCTTAGTGGCCAACTTGTAAAGAGATGGCAAACTGACGAAACAGTGTGCGCCGTAGAATGGCGGGCGGAAGAGATTTCGTTGATGGGGCGGGCCCGGACGGGCTCGCCGCATCACAGGCCGTGACCGGTGGGATCTCCAGGGAAATAGAGAGGCGCTATGAAAACGGAGAACAGGCTCTCGATAAGGGCACACGTTGCGTGTGCTGCGGGCCGCGGCGCCGCGAGGCTCTCGCGGCTACTCGGGCGCGGCGCCGGCGGCATGGTCGGTGGAAAGGTGGCGCTGCGGATCGCCCCCGACCTGCTGCGCCAGCTTTCTGCGGGCAAGCACGTCACGCTGGTCACCGGCACCAACGGCAAGACCTCCACCACCAAGTTCACCATGGAGGCCATGCGCACCCTCGGAGATGTTGCCACCAACCAAAACGGCGACAACATGACCACCGGCATCCTCACCGCCCTCATGGAAAACCCGAAGGCACCCTACTGCGTGCTGGAAGTGGACGAAATGCACCTCGCGCAGATCGTCGAAGCCACCGACCCTCAGGTCCTCATCCTGCTCAACCTCTCCCGCGACCAGCTGGATCGTGTCGGCGAGATCGGCACCGTGGAGGGCACCATACGTAAGGCGGTGGATAACGCGCCGCGCGCCGTCGTCGTCGCCAATTGTGACGACCCGCTGATCTCGTCCGCGGCGTGGGACGCGCCGAACGTCCAGTGGGTGTCGGTGGGGGCGCCGTGGCTCGCCGACTCGGCGTCCTTCCCGCGCACCGGAACCCTCGTGATCCGCGAGGGCGACGAGTGGTACGTGGACGGCGCGCCGGAATACTCGCGCCCCGCGCCGGACTGGACCGTGGGCGACGGCGATGCGGACGGAGCCTTCGTTTTGGAGGCTGCCGGTGGCACCAAAATCTCCCTGTACTCTGAACTTCCCGGCCGTGCCAACCGCGGAAACGCTGGTCAGGCGGCCGTGGCGGCACTCGCCAGTGGCGTGACGCCCGATGCGCTCGGGCGCGCCCTACGCAGCGTCACCGGCGTGGCGGGCCGCTACCAGACCTACGAAATCGACGGCCGTTCCGTGCGCATGCTCATGGCCAAGAACCCGGCCGGTTGGCAGGAAGCGATGACGATGGTCTCGCGCGGTGCGCCGCAACTGGTCATCGCCGTGAACGGGCAGATCCCGGACGGCGAAGACCTCTCGTGGCTGTGGGACGTGGACTTCGCGGCGCTACGCAAGCAGGACGTCGGCACCATTATCGCCTCCGGCGAGCGGGCCGCTGACCTCGCAGTTCGCCTCGAATACGCGGGATTCCGCTGCACCGTGGTCGATTCTCCGTTGGAAGCCGTCAAGACGTTCGCGCCCGGCAAGGTCGAAGTGCTGGCGAACTACTCGGCATTCCGTGACCTGAAGAAGGAGCTGGAGCGATGAGCGATGTGACGAACGGGGTGAAGGGCGGCACGTCGGGTGGCCTGCTGCGGGAAGTGAAAGGCGGACCGGCGCGGGAATCGAAGGGCGATTCGACCCTGCGCATTGGGGTCATTTACCCGGCCGTGCTCGGTACGTACGGCGACGGTGGCAACGCCGTCGTGCTAGCCGAACGGGCGCGGCGGCGCGGATTTGCCGCGGAGATCGTGGAGATCGGATTGGGCGATACCGTCCCGGTTGAGCTTGATATCTATACCTTGGGCGGCGGCGAGGACTCGGCCCAGGCGATTGCCGCGGGCAAGCTGCGCGCGTCGAATGGACTGACCGAGGCGGCGCGGCGCGGCGCTCCGGTGCTGGCCATCTGCGCCTCGCTGCAGGTGCTGGGCACCGAGTACACGGATGCGAGGGATAAGTTGGTTCCCGGTCTGGGACTGCTCGACGTCGTTACCACCCCACGAGGCAAGCGCGCCATCGGCGAGCTGATCACCTCCCCGCTGATCGAGGGGCTGACTCAGCCGCTCACCGGTTTCGAGAACCACGGCGGCGGCACCGTGGTGGGCGCCGATGCCACCCCGCTCGGGCGCGTCATCCACGGCGTGGGCAACGGCGCGTTCTCCCCGAAGGGGTCACTACCGGAGGAACGCTACGAAGGTGCAGTTCAGGGCAGCGTCATCGGCACCTACATGCACGGACCCGCGCTGGCCCGCAACCCCGAACTCGCCGACTACATTCTCAGCAAGGTACTCGGCGATCTTGACGCGTTGGAGGTTCCCGGTGTGGAGCGCCTGCGCGCCGAACGCTTGAAGGTCTAGCGGAGTACTTGGCCTGAGGGCGGTCCTTGGATGTCGGTATCTCCGGGGGTGTCCGCATCTCTGGAGGGGCTTGCGTCTCCGGGGCCGCGAAATCCGTCTCCGAAATCCCGCTACATATGTGCCATAGGTACACGAGGTGCGGGATTTCAGAGATACATTTCAGGGCACTTTGGGGTTGGGTGTATTTCTGAATATCTGGATGCTCTGAACCTGAGTATCTCGAAGTCGGGTGAGGCTGGGCGTGATGCTGTCCCGGTTTGGAGCAAGATCTTTGAGTCTGAACTAAATCTTGAGACGCCCTGAAATACTGAATTTATAACGAATAAAACGGAGTACGAGGAGGATCGGAGATGGCACTCGCTGCTGGGCGCGACGCCCCCATTCTGACGGTCTCCGTTGCCGCCGAGTTGGCGGGAATGCATCCCCAAACTGTGCGACAGTACGACCGTTTGGGACTCGTCCCGGCCAAACGTACGCGCGGTGGCGGAAGGCGCTATTCGCTGTCCGATGTGGACAAGCTGCTGGAGATCCAAGAACTTTCCCAAAAAGAGGGAATCAACCTCGCCGGGATCTCGCGAATCTTTGCGCTGCAACAGGAAAACGAGCAATTGCGCAAGCAGAATGCGCGGCTGCGCAAGCGGGCAGCGGAGCTGCAAGAGCATCTGGAGCAGCGCCAGCTACTTGACCAGCGGGTGTTCGCCGCGGGCGCGGATGGCGACGTGGTTGTGTTCAAACGCGCGCAGGAGCTGCGCGAATACCGCGAGCGGATGCGTGCGGCGGCCGCGCAGCAGGCCGCCGCTTTGGCAGCTCAACAAGCGGCAGCTCAACAAGCTGCCGCCCGGCAGGCGGCATACGAGACTTCCGATCGCTATCCGGCTCGCGGGCAGTACCCTGCGGTGAACGCCGAACTCGTGGTGTGGAGGCCGTTGCCGCTGCGCCCTGTCGATGACGTGTAGAAGTCGCGCGAGGTACAGGGTTTGTACGCGAAGTGAGGGGTTTGTACACGACACCCTGGCTAAGAACCGCGACTTTGTGTACAAACCCTTCACTTCGTGCTTCGCAAAATATTGCAGCCATATTCGTAATGAGCCGAGCTCATTTGAGGCTTCTCGTGCCCGTTTCATGAGCTCGTTTCGCGTGCCCACGTCTTGTGCAGGCCGAACCTATCCGCGCAATCTCTTATTGAGGTCACGACCATCGGTTTTCTTGGCGATCCCGCCCATGGGTCTTGGCACGGATGTCACGGAATCTTGCCAGCCAAGCCCCGCGCCATCTTCTCCCGCACCATCCTCGTCACGGCCAGACCCACAGGCGCCGCCGCTTACTCCCAGGTTCGAGGATGCTTGAGCACCAGTCGGAGCACAGCATCCTCAATCATGGTTCGATTGCGCGGCGATTCCTCCGGCCCGAGCATGTCCCGACCGAATAGAACATTAAAACTACCGCGATGCTCGATGCGGTTGAGTGCGAGCGCTGAAAGCACTTGGTGAACGTCGACGGCGCTGGGTGCGTCGTCGTCGTTGCGGAACACTCCGGATGCGCGGCCGCGCGAGAGGATTCCTTCCAAGATCACCAGGGTGCGTTCGTCGATGGTGAGGATCTCGGGGGTTGAGGCGATATTTGCCCCTTCACACTGGAGATTCTCGTACGCTATGATGCGCACGGCATCGATATTGCGCTCAAAGTGCTCGAGGGTCTCGCGAATGAAGGCTCTCAGTGCCATTTCTGGGCTAAGTCCGTCAAGACTAAGGTCCATCTCATGACGACGTATCCGAGAGTAAGACTCCTTGAGGACCTCGGTATATAGGCTGGCCTTGGATCCGAAGTAGTAGTAAATCATCCTTTTGGATGTATTTGTCTTAGATACAATGACATCAACCCGGCTTCCCAGGAGGCCTTTGTGAGCAAACTCTTCGAGCGCCGCATTGAGGATCTCGCGCCGCGTTAGCTCGGGATTGCGCCGCGAATTGTACGTTAGGGTGCTCGTGGACATCGGACGACTACCACCTTCTCTATTTGTCGACGGAATAGCTGAACTCTAGCCAAATTTCCTTTGTTCTGACTTTATGTTCATTTTGGTGAAACAAATAAGAGGTGGTCGGCGTGTCGTTCGGCGTGTCGCGGTGGTAACTCTCACTTTGGGATGATTGCCCATTGTCGAGTTCTTAGGACTTCCATGTGGTAGGGCCTATGTTCTATGATTCCCTTCGCGAAGCAAGGACCATCGTTTCGGTGTGAGTTGTTTGTGGGAACATATCGAACACCCGGACCTCGCGTGGCACGAATCCGGGCATGGCAGCCAAGTCCTTCGCCAGCGTCACCGGGTTACAGCTCGAATAGATGAGGTGACGAGCAGAAGAGTTTTCGATCCACTCCGAGAGTTTCCCGATGCCCCGTCGCGGCGGATTAACGACGACGACGTCCGGCGCACCCCCAGTGCCGCGCGCCGCAGCATTCGCGTCACCCGCGAGAAAGTGGATGGGGCCGGTGCCGGGCGCCTGATCTCGAAGCTTGTGAGCAGCCAGCCGCGCGCTCTCAATAGCCTGCTCCGAGATCTCCACGCCAAACACCTCACGGTTCGGCCCTGCACAATGCAAGGCAAAACCACCCACGCCGCAGTAGAGATCCCAGAGGCGCAGTGGAGTCTTGGGTTGGTCAGGTGCCGGGATGCTGGACGATGGTGGGGCGTCGAGGGGTGAACCCGCAGCCGACTTCCTCGTCCTCGGTATCGAGCGCAAGCGCTCGTACTCTCGGACTTCGTCGTCGTGCTCCTTCGGAGTCAGCCGACTTCCTTGTCCTCGGTCGTGTGAACAAGTTCCCACACCTCGGACTTCGTCGTCGTGGGGTGAACCCGCAGCCGACTTCCTCGTCCTCGGTATCGAGCGCAAGCGCTCGTACTCTCGGACTTCGTCGTCGTCGCCAACCAACATATCTACCCAGGTGCGGGCCTGCTCGTAGAGGCCGCGCGCGACGGGCGTATTGGTTTGGAAGAACGACTGCGGGCGCAGGTAGAGCGTGACGTCGCGCGAGCTGGTTCCGCTGGTGGTGCCGGCTGTATTAGTTATGCCGACTGTACCGACTGTGCCGACTGTGCCGGTTGCACCAAGGCCTCCGGAACCTGGCGCGGCGCTGTCTCGGCCGAGCCGCATGGGCAGCACATCCCGCTCGGTCAGGACGATCTCTTCACGGCCCTCGGGTACAGCTTTGCGTTCCGGGAGGAGGTTGACGGTGGCCACCACCAGCCCGGGGATGCGCTCCTGGAGCCAGCCGAGGTGCTTCCGGATCCGAACAACCGACTCGGTGGAGCGGAGAACGAAGCGAACCATGAATTCGCCGTCGGGGGAGATGGAAGCGATGATGTTCTTGAGTTCGCCGCGGCCGGTTGGGACATCGAACGGGGTGAGCCGAGCGAGCGTGACGAACTCGGCGAGCGCGGGGAATATGGCGGCGAGCGGAGGTTCGTAGAGGCTGCATTCGCGCAGGTCAACGCCGCGCCCGTCGGAACCGAGAATGCCGAGAGTGGGCGTGGCGGCGCTCCCGCCCACCACCAATTTGGCCTTGTTGCGGAAACCAGACTCCGTCGAGGTGAAGGGCGCGAGCCAGCGCAGCTCGGGCCACGGGCTGAGCAACTCGCGGACGCGGGCCTCCTTCGCCGCTACCTGCTCGGCGTAGGGGGTGCCCATGAGTGTGCAGGAACGGCACACGTCGGCGTCGAAGTAGTTGCATTGCATGCTCCTAGCCTACCGGTGGGCTTTCGTTCGGCTAAGTTGAGGGTTGAGGGTTGAGGGTTGAGGGTTGAGGGTTGAGGGTTGAGGTGAGGTGTCATCGTAATCGTTGCGGCGTCGCCGTCGACCCTTCGTTTCGCCGAGAACTGACCTTAGCGTTGGGTATCGCCCTTACTACGGCGATACCCAACGCTAAGGTCAGTTGTCGATGGAGGAGGGCTGTGGTTCGGGCACGATGATGATGGGATAACGATGACGATGACGAAGTAACGACGACGGCGCCAGAAGCTCACGTTCGTGGGGCGTTGCGGCCGCAGCGCACCTCAATCATGCAACCTCAACAACGTAGCTTCCGCCCCACGAACCGCACCTCAATCACGCAACCTCAACAACGCAACCTCAACAACGCAACCTCCACCCAGCGAGCCGCACCCAAACCTCGCTACTCTTCTCCACAGATCGGCTTCGTGCACTGCTTATCCACAGCAGTTCGCTGCGCCCAGCGGTGGCGCGCGATTTCGTGCTCAATTAAGGGATGACGCTACATATTGACGACCTTTTGACTCGCTCGCAGATCGGGCCTCTCCGGGAAGAGGAGATCCAAGCGCGCGGATATGTGCGGATTCGGCGCGGCATCTATCTGCCGCAGGAATTCGTTCCCGCTGATGCTTCTCGGTGGAAAGTGCGGAAGCTTGTGACGCAGGCGCGAGCACTGTCATTGACTTTGGCGAGGAGTGAATTGTCGCCTCCAATTTTGACGATGGAGTCGGCGTTGGTTGTTCACGGCCTGATGACGTGGACGAATACCACCGACATCACCTATCGCGTTGAAGGGAACAAAGGTGGCCGCAAGCCGCGGAGTCTCAGGCCCGTGACCTTGGGGGATACTTACGTGGCTCCCGTGGCTGAGCGGCAGCTTGTGAGTGTGCCGCCGAGCGACAGGGTGCTGGAGGTGGGTGGTGTTCTCACTGCTCAGCTTGGTCTTGTTGCCGTGGATTGCGCGCGACTCCTGCACCCCATGTCTGCCGTTGTGGCTGTGAGTTCGGTTCTGCGTCATGCCAGTGCCTTCGATCCCCGGCAACCGGAACGTTGCCGGGCCCTGGAGCGCAATGCGAGGGAATGTATCGCCGCGCTCCTTGAGGGTAGTGTCGAGCGAAGACGTTGTCGAGAGGCTGCGTCCATCATCGAGATCGCCGACGCCGGCATCGAAACTCCTGGCGAAGGGTACCTGTGGTGGTTATTGCACTGCATGTTGCCTGCCGACGTTGCTTGCGAGCTCGTCACTCAGCCTCTCGTTGTGATGGAAGGCAGGCGGTACTTCCCCGACGCTGCCCTGCCGACCAGAAAGGTGAGTTTCGAGTTCGATGGGCGCGGCAAGATTCCGGGAAACGAGGGAGACTTCCTCACGCGCCATCTGGCGTTCCTTCGGTCAGGGTGGAAGCCGATACGTGTGGAGCAACGTCAGCTTGATAACCCTCCAGCACTCATTGCCTATCTGCTGCGCGAGTTGCGCGGCTGTGGGATTCCGGCGCATTACCCCACGGGGCCGCTGTGGAAGGAGATTTCGCCCGGGCTCCTGGACCCCGTGCGTCGCTATTAACTGATCGTTTCGCCGAGAACTGACCTTAGCGTTGGGTATCGCCGTAGTAAGGGCGATACCCAACGCTAAAGGCAGTTGTCGATGGAGGAGGTTGTGGCTCGGGCACGATGATGATGGGATAACGACGACGAAGTAACGACGACGGCGCCAGAAGCTCACGTTCGTGGGGCGTTGCGTTCGTGGGGCGTTGCGTTCGTGGAGTGCCGGGGCTGGGGTGCGATGCTGGCTGAGCGTCCCATGATTGGCGGTTTGGCGGTCCCTATAATTGGACGGGCGGTTAAGAGCCGTGAGGATGGTTGTTGTGGGGAATGTGTTCTTGTCGGGAAGGTGTGACGGCAGTGAATACACCACCTGACGAACAATAGATACCAAAGAAATTCAAATGACATTATTAATCGAAGATTGCTATTTATTGACAAGTTTGGTCTATAAATGAACATCGAAAGCATCAAAGAACGCTAAAAACCAATGAACGCTGCCGACAAACAAAACATCAACCAAAGAAGAACCGCCGACCAATAAACATGGCCCGTCAACCGTGAAGTCGTTGTGAAGTCATAGCGTTGTGAAGTAGCGGTAGAAGCGGAGACCAGCAGGGTATGCCGGGACACCGGGACACCGGGACACCGGGACACCGGGACACCGGGACACCGGGACACCGGGACACCGGGACACCGGGACACCGGGACACCGGGACACCGGGACACCGGGACACCGGGACACCGGGACACCGCAGATCCGCGAGGCGCGAGGCGCGGGAACCGGCAAGGAATGCCGGAACGCAGGAGGAAAAGCTGAGATGAAGCAGTCGAACCGCGCGAACCGCGTGGGTACGAACCGCGTCCGCGCGAACCGCGTGGGTACGAACCGCGTCCGCCCGAATCGCGTGGGTACGAACCGCGTCCGCCCGAATCGTGTGGGTACGAATCGCGTCCGCCCGAATCGCGTCGGTCCGAACGGCGTCCGCCCGAACCGCATCCGCGAGTTCTTCGGCGTGGATGACGAGTATGTGCGCCCCAAGCCGGCTAACCCGTGGCTGTTCGACGGGCTCGTGGCGCTGGTGTTCTTCACCATCGCGAGTTCCATGGTGCTGTACACCACCGACAATCCCGAGACCGCATACCTCACGCAGCGGGGCCCGGCGCTTGCCGCCGTGGGCATCGCGTGTGTCCTCGTCGCGTTCCGTCGAACGTTCCCCATAACGGTGCTTGTGCTGGTCAGTGGTGTGCATTTCATTGCGATCGGTTCGTTCCTGCCGAGTGTGGCAGCGATGATGGCGATGCAGACGCTGTACTTCATCGGGATCTATACCGCGATGGCCTACGCGCGGCGGCGCGACAGGCTGATGTGGGCGTCCAGCATTGTCATCACGGCGATGGTCGTGTGGTACGTGGTGGCGGATCTCTACAACCGTTCAGTTCTTGGGGCGCCGCCCAGCGGGTGGTACTACGTGGCGTCACTTTCTACCAACTTCGCCTTCTTTATTGGCGCCTTCTACCTCGGGCGGCAGGCCTACCTGCAGGCGAAGTTTGCGGAGGAGCTGCGCCAAGCGACAGCGATGGTGGAGCACCAGAGCCAGCAGCTCGCCGACCAGGCAGTTCTCGGCGAGCGCCTGCGCATCGCCCGCGACCTGCACGATTCCGTTGCTCACCATATTTCGCTCATGGGTGTGCAGACGGCGGCGGCACGCCGCGTTATGAGCAAGCGGCCCGAGTTGGCCACCGAGGCAATGCTGGAGGTGGAGGAGCTTTCGCGCAGCGCCGTTGAGGAACTGCGCGAGATGCTGGGATCGCTGCGCGGCATCGAGCCGTCCGGCGATGGAACGGCCCCCGGATCGCTGGAACGCCTGTGCGCGGAGGCCTCCTGCGACAACCTACGCGTCACCTATGACCTCGTGGGTGACCGCGCCGCTCTCGCGACACTCACCGGGACGCAACGGGGCACGCTTCTGCGCGTGGCCCAGGAGGCTCTCACCAACGTCCGCCGCCACTCGAGTGCCTCCGAGGCTCGCGTTGTTCTGCGATTGAACGACGACGGCGTCGAACTGGAAGTCACCGACAACGGCATGCCGATCCCCGGTACGTCCGGCTCCGGCCTGGGGCAGGTGGGCATGCGCGAGCGGGTGGGCGCGCTCGGCGGCGAGCTGCATGCCGGTCCGCGCGCCACGCGTGGCTATCGCGTGCACGCCGTGTTCCCCAGCAAGGTGGCGGTGGCATGAATGGAGATGACCGCATGATCCGAGTTGCTCTCGTTGACGACCAAGCGCTGCTGCGCAAAGCCTTCGCCCTCATGCTCAGCGTGGAAGACGACATCGAACTGGTGGGCGAAGCAGGCGACGGCCGCGCCGCCGTCGTCCTTGCTGAACGTGCGAAACCGGACGTCATCCTCATGGATATCCAAATGCCCGGAATGGACGGGTTGGATGCCACGCGGGCGATCGTTTCCGCTGGTCACGCGCAAGTTATCGTGCTCACCACGTTCGACCGCGACGACTACCTCTTCAGCGCATTGCAGGCCGGCGCCTCCGGATTCCTGCTCAAGAACTGCGAACCGGAACGACTGCTGGAGGCGATTCGCACGGTTGCCGACGGCGGCGCGCTGCTCGCCCCCGAGGTGACTCGCCGGGTTATCGCCGAGGCGCTGCACGGACACCGTGAACCGGTGCTGCACCCCGCGCTGGAGCGATTGACCGCGCGTGAGCGCGAGGTGCTAGAGGCCATCGCGCGCGGGCTCACCAACCAGGAGATCGCCGATGATCTCGTGGTGAGCGAAGCGACCGTCAAGACGCATGTTTCGTCGTGCCTGTCCAAACTCGGTGTGCGTGATCGCGTGCAGGCGGTCATCTTCGCCTACGAGAATGGCGTGATGGGCTGAGCGGCAGATGAATGCCGCAGTAGTGGCCTCTGAGCGGCAAGCTGTGCCGAATACGGCGAGGGATGTCGCTGTGGAGGCCATTTAGGTTACCGAACACGGCTACGCGCTCGCGACAACCAAAAATGGGGCTACATGCCGTTCGCTGCGGCATGAAATAAGGGGACAGGGCCCGGTCTCATCCGATCGGATGAGGCGGGGCCAACTTTCGGATGAGAAACTGCCGCGAAGAGTTCGCTCGTTTGGCCGATGTGCCTGCGCGGGCGGTCCGGCACTCTTGAGGCATGCTGGAAATATCGCACGTCACCCGGAAATTCGGGGACTTCACCGCTCTCGACGATGTCTCCTTCACCGTCCCCGCAGGCCGCTTCACTGGCTTTGTCGGAGGAAACGGTGCAGGAAAAACCACCACCATGCGCATCGTCATGGGGGTGCTCGCGCCGAGTGCCGGAGAAGTCCTCTGGAACGGCTCACCCATCACCCAAACAGACCGCGCCGAGTTCGGCTACATGCCCGAAGAACGCGGCCTCTACCCCAAGCAGCCCATCCTTGCCCAGCTCGCCTACCTCGGAGAACTGCACGGCATGTACCCCAAGGACGCGCGCGAAGCCGCTCGCGAACTGCTTGAACGCTTCGGACTCGGCGAGCGTACCAAGGACAAGCTGGAGAAACTTTCCCTTGGCAACCAGCAGCGAGTCCAGA
The DNA here is from genome assembly GCA_047602305.1 of Ancrocorticia sp. GTDB lineage: Bacteria > Actinomycetota > Actinomycetes > Actinomycetales > Actinomycetaceae > Ancrocorticia. Next base: position 2,114,947 of record JASGHO010000001.1, on the reverse strand, counting down.
TCGCCTCCTCGGTGATCGCCAGCCCACAGGCGCTCGTCCTGGACGAACCTTTCAGCGGCCTCGACCCCGAAGCTGTGGACGAAATGTTCTCCGTCCTCACCGAGTTCGCACGCGCGGGCGTGCCCATCCTCTTCTCCTCCCACCAGCTTGACCTGGTGGAACGCCTCTGCGACCAGATCGTCATCCTGCGCAAGGGCAACATCGTCGCCACCGGTTCCGTCGAGGAGCTACGCGCCTCCGGCCCCACGCGACACGGGCTCGAAACCGCCGCGGACCTGGGGTGGTTGCGGGGTGAGGCGGGTGTCGCCGTCGTCGATATTGATGGTCCGCGAGCAGAAGTGGAATTCGCGGACGACACCGTGGCCCAGCGGGTTCTTGCCGAAGCGATGGCGCGCGGCCCCGTCCACTCGTTCGGGCCGATCGTCCGACCCCTCAGCGACTACTACCGGGAGATGGCACAATGAGCACGATTCAGACAACGAAAGTGACCAACCGAAACGGCGCGCGGCCGGGCGCGGGCGCTGGTAGTTCGGGGGTGCGCAAGGCGCGAACCCCGCGCAACCCGGCGCTGGTGGTGGCCAAGCGCGAGATCATGATTCAGCTGACGGACAAGGCGTTCTGGGGCGGTCTTGCCGTCACCCTCGTCCTTGTTATCGCGGGCTTCGGAGCCATGATGTTCCTGGGCAGTGGAAATGATACGATGCGCGTCGCCGTCGCCGATGACAGAGCCGTGGAAGTAGCCGAACTGGCCGGTGGGGCGGGACTGGCAGTGGAGACGGTGCGTGTTCCTGCTGATCAGCTGCGTGCCGCCATCGAAAATGGTGACGCCGATGCTGCGCTCAACTTCAACCGGGCGGACGGCTGGACGTTGCTCGTGGAGGAGGCGGAGAACCCGCCGGCGGCGCTGAGCGAATCGGTGCGGGCCTACCAGATGGAAGCAAACGCGACCGAGCTCGGAGTGTCTGCGGGAGACGTTCTTGCTGGTAGCCAGCTCAACGTGGTGCCGCTGGGCGAAGCGGGCGCGGACGACGGCGCCAAGACGATCGCCACCATCGCCTTCGCCTACCTCTTCTTCCTCGCGGCGATTGGTTACGGGATGCAGATCGCGCAGTCGGTGGTGACGGAGAAGGAATCGCGGATCGTCGAGATCCTCGCTGCTGCCGTGCCGATTCGGGCCCAGCTCATCGGCAAGGTCGTGGGCAATACGATGATGGCGCTCGGGCAGGTGATCGCGATGGTGCTCGTGTCGTTGGTGGGGCTGTCCTTCACGCCGTACAAATCGCTGATTTCGCTGGTGGCGCCCGTGGCTGGATGGTTCACCCTGTTCTTTGTGGTGGGCTTCGCGGCGCTCGCGTGCCTGTGGGCCGCTGCCGGGGCGATGGCCACGCGCGTCCAGGACCTCAACCAGACCACCACGCCGCTCATGATGATCATCATGACCGTCTTCATCCTCGGGATGGTGGCTTCCGGGACCACGGCCGTCGTGGCCAGCTACGTTCCGATTGCGTCCTCGTTGGCGATGCCGAAACGACTGCTCGAAGGCGATGCGGGGTGGCTCGAGGCTTTGGGGTCTCTGGGCGTGTCCGTGCTGTTCATGGCGGGTGCGATCTGGCTCGGCGAGCGGATCTATCGCCGCGGGTTGTTGCAGACCAACGGTGTTCTCAAGCTGAAGGATGCGCTGAGTAAGGGCGAGTGACGGTTTGGGGCGCCCCGACTGGTCCTGTGCATTTGTGGCGGTGCCCCGGGGCTACGCGTGGTGCCTTCGTTTCGCCGAGAACTGCCGTTAGCGTTGGATATCGCCGTTATAAGGGCGATATCCAACGCTAACGGCAGTTGTCGATGGAGGAGGACCCAGATATGGGAACGACGACGGCGTCAGAAGCTCGCGTGCGTGGGGAGTCGCGGATGCGGTCGGCTGCGTGGGAGCGCCACCACCGCAGAAGCTCGCGCGTGTGGGGTTGCCTCGGGGTGTCGCGGGTTTTCCCGAACTACGTGGCTGCGAGAGTGGGTTGAAAGCCATATATGGCGTAAGGTCCGCTCTCGCCACAAAATTTCGCGAGACACATACTCAGTCCGTGGACCAGTGAGGGTTGTGGAGACAAGTAAGGGTCGTGGCCAGGGAGAATAGCCGCAATTCAGCATTTTTCCTCCCAGAGTGTGGCGGGTGGGTGGCGCTACGGCGTAACGTCGATGCATGAGCAATGGAGCAGGTGCGGGTCCTGGGGGTGCAGGCCAACGCGATAGAAATGTAGGTCATCGCGAAGGGAGCATGGGTCAACACGGTGGATGCACGGGTCGACGTGGTCCGCGTATGGAGGCCCATGTGACCGGGTGTGAGTACGGAGGCAAAGATGCCTTCAACGTGGTTGTCATCCCCGACTCCTTCAAAGGGACCCTCGCGGCTGATGGGGTTGCTCGCGCGATGCGCGCGGGGATCGCGCGAGCCGCTTCCAGCTACGGGGTTGATGTAAGGGTGACGGAGATTCCGTTTGCCGACGGCGGCGAGGGGACCCTCGACGCCGTCCGGGAAGCATGGGGTGCGGAGCTGCTCAGCTGCACGGCAACCGATGCCCTCGGGAGGCCCATCGAATCCCATTACTGTCTGTCGCCGCAGATCGTCACCGAGGCTGTTGGCGAAGAGGTCGTGGGAGGAGGCATTGGTTCTCTCACCCCTTCTAGTGAGCTTGCCGATGAACACGTTGGTTCGGGAATGAACGTCGATTCTCTCAGCGGACACGTGAGATCCATGGGCTATGGCGATTCCACGTCAGATGGCAGAACTGTTCATGAGGACACTGCGTCGGGTGCGTCGGGTGCGTCGGGTGCGTCGGGTGCGTCGGGTGCGTCGGGTGCGTCGGGTGCGTCGGGTGCGTCGGGTGCGTCGGGTGCGTCGGGTGCGTCGGGTGCGTCGGGTGCGTCGGGTGGCCGAGTTGCGCTCATTGAGGCCGCGCAGGCCAACGGGCTTGCCGCGGTGAGTGATGTGCCGTTGCGTCCGCGCGACGCCAGCACCCGCGGAGTCGGGATGATCGTCCGTGACGCCTTGAACCGGGGCGTCTCCGAGATCCTCCTGACCGTTGGCGGATCTGCCACCACCGACGGCGGCACCGGCATGTTCCGGGAGTTGGGTGCTCGCTTCCTCGACGCTTCGGGCTGCGAGCTCCCGGATGGCGGCGGGGCGCTCGGCGATTTAGCAACCATTGACTTCTCGCACCTCGACCCGAGAGTCAGCAAAGTGAGGTGGAAGGTCGCCGTCGACGTCACGAATCCCCTCACCGGACCGACCGGTGCGGCGGCAATCTTCGGGCCACAAAAAGGAGCGGATGAGGAGGATGTTGCCGTCCTTGATGCGGGTCTCGCGAATCTTGCACGCGTGCTGAGGGAAGCAGGTGGCAGGGATGTTCTTGCTGTTCCGGGGCTCGGAGCGGCCGGTGGGATGGCGGCGATTTTGCACGCATTCTTCGATGTGAAGCTGGAACCCGGGTGGCAGATGGTGAGCGAGGCCGTGTACGCCGAGGGGCGCCTGGCGCGTGCCGATCTCGTGCTGACGGGCGAGGGGCGATTTGATGCGCAGTCGTTGGACGGGAAGGTCATCCATGGGGTGCGGCAATTGACGCCCGCAGGTGTGCCACTTGTGGTGATCGCCGGGGGAGTGGAGCTCACGCCAGAAGAGCTGGAGAGGTCCGGGGTAAGTGCGGCGTTCTCGATTTGCCCGGGGCCGTCCGCGTTGGCCACGCTCGCTCCGCGTACCGCGGAGCTCGTCGAATGGACCGCCTACCAGGTGGGGCGGCTGTGGCTGGCTCGGTGGCCCGAGAGACTCGCCCGGTAGTTTGGCAGCTGGCCCGGTAAGTTGAGGCCCGAGGGACTGGCCTACCTCCGCAGCTAGCCCGGTACCCCCGCAGCTGGCCCGGTAGGTATGATGCGTGCGGCGGCGCTCGCGAATAAAACAGAGTAGGCTGGCTGGGCATTTCGCTTCAATTGGGGATGAGTCAGGGCGTGAAGTCTTGCCATGAAAAGCTATGCAAAAGCATTTTTGTCACTAAAAGACAGTAAATAACATTAGAACTACGGTCACCGCGCACGCAACCAACCACCACGAAAGGACCGCATGAGATCGCTGGGCAGGATTCTGGTCTTTACCAAGAAGCTCACGCCGTACTACATCATCATCGTGGTGGCGTCGCTTTTCGTGACGGCTGCGGGGATCGTGGTGCCGTTCATTATCGGCCGCGCCACGGACGCCGCGGTTGCCGCCGTGGCAGGAACCCTCCCGGTCTCCGAAGCCATCACCACGGTCCTCTGGCTTGCCGGCGCCTTCTTCGCTGTGGACGTGCTCTCCACGATAATCTCCTCGGTCGGCGGCTATTTCGGCGACATCATGAGCCAGAAAATGCGCGCAATCCTTTCGGTGCGCTACTACGAAAAGCTCCTCACCCTGCCGCAACACTACTTCGACAACGAACTCACCGGCACCATCACCTCCCGCCTCAACCGTTCGATCACCGAGGTCACGGGCTTCGCGAAGTTCTTCGCCAACAACTTCTTCACCACGATCCTCACCGTCATCGCCGTCCTAACCATCTCCGCGGCCTTCTCGCCCTGGCTCACGCTTCTGCTCGCGATCGTTTTCCCCGTCTACATGTGGCTGACCACCCTCACCTCACGCCGCTGGCAGCGCCTCGAAGGCAAAAAGAACGAACAGATCGACCTCGCCGGCGGCCGCTTCAACGAAGTCATCGGTCAGATCCGCGTTGTCAAGTCCTTCGTGCAGGAACTGCGCGAACTAAGAATCTTCACGCGGCGCTTCCACCAAACCATCGCCGACACCGCCGACCAGTCCTACCACTGGCACTGGATGGATTTCGCCCGCCGCGCCTTCATGTCCGCGATGTTCTTCGCCATCTACGCGATCATTTTTGTCAACACGGTGCGCGGCGCGTTCAGCGTGGGCGACATGGTTTTGCTGATCCAGCTCGTCGCGCTCGCCCGTCAACCGATCGGCTCGATGAGCTACATCGTCGACACCGCCCAACATGCCATCGCCGGCTCCAAAGACTACTTCGACGTCATGGCCCTCGAGCCCGCGCGCCACCCCGCACTGCTCGACGAAATCACCACCGCCCGCGCCAACGGCACGCTGCCCGGCGAGTTGCTGGAGATGTCCGGTTTGATTACCGGCGATTTTGTCGACGACGACGCAGAACAAGAGCACGAGAGTTCGCTCTCGATGCCGCGTTCAAGGATGTCGCAGAGCCCGCGAGGCTCCGACGACGCAGAACAAGAGCACGAGAGTTCGCTCTCGATGCCGCGTTCAAGGATGTCGCAGAGCCCGCGAGGCTCCGACGACGCAGAACAAGAGCACGAGAGTTCGCTCTCGATGCCGCGTTCAAGGATGTCGCAGAGCCCGCGAGGCTCCGACGAAGCGACCTCACCTAGCTCATCCACTTCTGTTTCGCCCACTTCTGTTTTGTCCGACGGCGAAGCGACCTCACCTAGCTTGTCTACGCGCGATTCGTCCGTCTCCAGTCCGTCGCTCAATGATGAATCCTCTACTCCCGCTTCGTCCGGAGACAGCGACATCGCCGTTTCTTTCGAGAAGGTCACCTTCGGTTATGACAACGATCCGGATGTCCTCTCTGAGGTGAGTTTCGAGATCAAGCGTGGTGAACGCGTGGCTTTCGTTGGTGAATCCGGTGGCGGAAAGACCACGATGACCTCCCTCCTCCTCGGCCTCTACACTCCGCGTTCGGGAACGATCCGGGTGTTCGGCGAGGATACCGCGGAGATGTCGATCTCGCAGCTGCGGGATTCCATTGGCGTGGTGTTCCAGGAGGCGTCGCTCTTCTCGGGAACCATCCGAGAGAACATCTCCTACGCGCGCCCGGACGCGACCGACGAGGAGATCATCGCCGCAGCTAAGAAGGCCAACGCGGACAAGTTCGTTCGTGGTTTCCACGACGGCTATGACACCCTCATCGGTGAGCGCGGCCTCAAGCTCTCGGGTGGCCAGAAGCAGCGCATTTCGGTGGCTCGCGCGATTCTCAAGGACGCCGAGATCCTGGTGCTCGACGAAGCCACGTCAGCTCTCGATACCCGTTCCGAGAGGCTCGTGCAGGCTGGCCTGGAGACCCTCATGGAGGATCGGACCAGCCTTATCATCGCGCATCGCCTCTCAACGATCGCCAACGTGGACCGCATCATCACCCTCAAGGATGGTCGCGTGGATGAGGTGGGAACGCCCGCTGAGCTCGCCCAAACGGATGGCATCTACGCCACGCTTCTCGCCCTCCAGAATGAAGGAACGAAGAAGGCAAAGTCACGCCTCAAGAAGTACGACATCGCTCACTGATCACGCTCCTACGAGACGACTCGCCACCAGACGGTTGAGTGACACGTTCTGTTCGGCGGCCTCAATCGCAAGCGCTCGGTGGGTCTCGGGAGGAATTCTCACCATGAACTTTCCGGAGTAGACGCGATCTGCCAGTGGTACCGGCGGAGTTTCGCTGCTCCCTTCCATATCCTCAAGAACTCCGGCAATGAGATTCTGGAGGCCAAGCAGTGCTTCCACCTGACTGTCGGCAATCCACGAAAGCGATGGCATCTCAGCAACCGTAGCCACGTATGCCTCATCTTCGCCAGACCAACGCACCCGATAGGCGTAATGATCTCCGTTCATTGCCATCCTCTTTCTCCTTCCAGTTTCTCTATTCCTGCTAGAACTTGCTTCACCTGATAGGGCTTGGCCATTCCGTGGATATTTTGGATGTTCACTCGTGGATCACCTGGCCATGGCATTCGGTAGACCCGGTGCGAGCTTCCTTGTTGTCGTGGTTCTCCGAAGTAGTAGTCACACACCCTGGCCAACTCGGAGAAACGCACACCTTTCGGCTGCTTCCGGATGCGATCGAGTAACTTATCCACCTGTCCCACACATTAAATAGTATCAATATTGATACTATTTTGTGAAGGGGTGTTAAGAGTCAGGCGCTGTCGCGTCCGCCTGCTCCGCCCGAGTTGCCAGCCTCGGAGGCCTCCCAGCGCAGCAGCTCGCCGCCGCTACCATCGCGGATTTCCAGCGAGAACACCGGCGAAATCGTCGCCTTCACCCGCACAACTTCCGGCCCGCCCGGGTTCGACACCGTGTATTCGATCCACGGGTTCTCCTTGGCTGCCACCTCAAGCACTCCGCGCACGATCCACGGGTTGCGCCGCCGCACCGCGATCAGATCGTGATGCAGCCGGTACAGCCAGAACCCGGCCGGGAACAGGTGGTCGGGACTGGGTGGCAACGGCGGCCGAAGCTCGTCGTCGGCAGCAAAGCCCTCCAGCTTGCGGCCCTGGAAACCCTGCTCGTCGCCGTAGTAAATGGACGGCATGCCGGGCAGTGTCATCAGGAGCCCCGCGGCCACCGCCGCCCCGTGAACCCCCACCTGCGTGGCGATGCGCTCCACGTCATGATTGCCCACGAATGTTTGCGGCACGAACTGTTCGCACAGCTCGGCGTGCTCCTTGAGCGCCCAGTCGAGCTCCCAGAAGTTGACGTCCTTGATGGAGCTCCAGATGGCCTTCCACAGCCGGTACTGCGTCACCGTTTCCAGCGAACTTTCCCGCACAAATTCGGCGTAATCACCGTGGATCATTTCGCCGAGGAACAGCGCCTCCGGGAACTCGCCCCGCACCCGCCCGGTCACCTCACGCCAGAATTCCGGCGGCACGTCGTAGGCCACGTCGAGGCGCCAGCCGGAGATGCCGCGCCGCAGCCAGTGCAGCATGACGTCCGTGACGAGATCCGCCACCGCGGGGTTTGAGTGGTCGAGATTGACCAGCCCGCCGTGACCCTCCCAGGTCTGCACGTTGCCGTGTTCGTCGCGTTCGCTCAGCTCACCCGCGAGCGGATGTGTATCTGCCACGTGATTGAACACCCCGTCGAGCATGATTTCGAAGCCGCGTGCGTGCGCGATGTCGACGAAGTGGTTGAAGTCGTCGTCGGTGCCGAGCCTCGGGTCGATCGAATAGTGGTCGAGGGTGTCGTACCCGTGCGAGACGGACGTAAAAATCGGTCCCAGCAAAATCCCGTTGCAGCCGAGTTTCTGCAGGTAGTCGAGCCACGGTTCGGGGTGTTGGAGGCGGCGGGCGGCGTCGTCGCCGGTGCGGTCGCGAATCGGGGCGCCGAGCGCACCAAGGGGGAAAATCTGCCACCAGATGGTGTGGTCGAGGAGACGTGACATGGTACCTCCGTAGGGCGCTACTTCGCGGACCGGCCTCCGGTGCGTTCACCGTTCGCCGTGGGCCAGCGCTCGCCGGGCCCTCTCCAAGGCTACGCGAGATATTCCGGGCGCGAGGGTGTGGCGTGGCGTTTTGTTGCTGTGTGGCCTTCGATTTGACGACGACGGCGCCCACCCCCTCACCTCTTTTTCCGCGAACTTTGCCCACATCGGCCGGTCTATTAAATCATGGATTCATTCCAATGAAAGAGCCGCGAGGTCACGCTATAGTCGCCGATCCAGGCAACAATTGATGTATTGACTTGGTGTACTGAACAGTTACTTTCCGCCTCGGGACTTTCTGGACTACTGACAATTCAACTTATCGTTGTATGAGCGGCATTGTAGGAACAGCAGTAAGTACTCGTTGTATGTTCGTATTATGTTTGTATGCATTGTGACACTTTGTTTCTGATGGGGTGACGAATCGGAGAGGCTGATGATCCTGGCGTGCAACATTTCTACGGAGTTCGGACGCGTCTACCCATCCGTGTAGGTGGTCACGTATGGTAGCTAGTACGTTCATGCCCAGGATGAGACTATGGGCCCACTGAACAGATAAGTGGTGCCGGTCCGCCCACATATGTGCGATGAAAGTCGAGCCGTGCTCAACGAAGGGAAAGATATGAACCGGAAGAAGAGAGGGCGCTTGGTAGCCGGTGCCGCAGCACTTGGTTTACTGGTGACTCCGCTTGTCACGCTCCCGGCGGGTGCCACTCCCGCAGGGAGCAACGTAGTCATTAACGAGGTGAGTCCGGGCGCAAAGTTCGTCGAGCTCTATAACCCGACGGATGCCGCCATTGATCTGAGCGGATTGTATATCTCGTACTACGCCACCAAGGGTGGGGCCCAGTGCAAGACCAATGGCGCACTGTCAGGCTCCATTGCGCCGGGTGGCTACTACCTCATCCACATGGCCAAGGAAGCTGTCCCCGAACTGCCCGCCGCCGACGCGGTGTGGGGCTGCACCGCCCAGCTTGGCCAGAACGGCGGATTCGGTCTGAGCGTGGGCGCTCCCACCATCGACAACCCGGGCGTGGGCAATGTGAACCATGCGGCGCTTGGCATGGTGGATTACGTGGGGCTTGGCACCCACGCCAACTTCGAGACTGCCACCGCCGTCACCCCCGGAAACATCGCAACGAAGTCGGCGGGCCGCACCGCAGGTGCGGACACGGATAACAACAGCAACGATTTCATCGTCACGGATATCTCTCCGAGCACCGAGAACCTGCCTCCGGTCGAGCCGCCGCCCGTTGATCCACCGGACCCGAACGACGTCATTCCCATCGCAGATATCCAGGGCACGGACGCGGAGTCCCCTCTCGTGGGCCAAACCGCCACCACCGAAGGTATTGTCACCGCCACCTACCCGGTGGGCGGCAAGAACGGCATCGTCATCCAAACCCCAGGCACCGGTGGAACCACCTCACACGACGGCCCCTCCGTGGGAATCTTCGTCTACTTCGGTTCCGCCGGGGTCCCGAATGACATCACGATCGGCGATTTCATCCGGGTCAAGGGCACCGTGGGCGAATTCGAAAACAATACCCAGCTGACGTCGTCGTCGTGGTCGAAAGTAGACACCCCTGACCCGGTGGCACCCAGCGCCGTCGTTCTCAATCGTCTCCCCGAAACTGCCGAAGGCAAGGAGTCCCTTGAGAACATGCTCGTGAACTTCTCGGGCCCCATCACGGTGACGGACAACTACCAGAGCGGCATCAACTACGGCGAGATCGGCGCCGCGTTCGGCTACGGGCCGCTGCGCCAACCCTCCGACCTGTTCAACCCGACGCGCGACGGACACGACGCGCTGGAGGCTGTGGACGCGGAGAACGCCGCGCGCAAAATCATCATCGACGACGGCCGCACCTCCAACTGGGGAACCGGCGCCACGAGTGTGCGAAACAGCGTCAGGCTTCCCCATATCTCCACCGCGACTCCGGTGCGTACCGGCGGCGAGGTGACGCTGCTCCAGCCCGTGATCCTCGATCAATTCAGGGCCAACTGGCGCCTGCAGCCGGTGGAGCCGCTCATTGATGGCGCCAATAATAACCGCGGCGCCGAGTTCTTCGAATTTGAGAACACGCGACCGGTGACCCCGAAGGACGTCGGCGGAGATATCTCCATCTCCAGCTTCAACGTGCTCAACTACTTCACCACCACGGCAGCGGACGCCGGTTGCGCCAGCGTGTACACGGACCGCGCCGGCAACCCGCTCACCGCCAACGAATGCGATACCGTGCGCGGTGCCGCCAACGCCGAAAACCTGGCGCGCCAGCAGGTGAAGATCGTCAATGCCATCAACGCGCTGGATGCCACCGTGGTCTCGCTGGAAGAGATCGAGAACTCGGCCAAGAATGGGAAGGGCCGCGACGAAGCGCTCGCGACCCTCACCAACGCCCTCAACGAAGCCGACCCCTCCAAGAAGTGGGACTATGTACGCTCGCCCTCCACCGAGAACGGGCTCCCGGCGCTCGAGCACGAGGACGTCATTCGCACGGCCTTCATCTACCGCTCGGAGAACGTCAAGGCTGTTGGAGATTCCAAGATCCTCTACGACCAGACGAACTTCGCGAACGCTCGCAAGCCCCTGGCGCAAGAGTTCGTGGCGATCAATGGTGCCGGCGAGGAGTTCGGCAAACCCTTCGTGGTGATCGTCAACCACTTCAAGTCGAAGGGGTCGGGAACACCGGCACCGGACAAGTGGCAGGGCAACGCGAACAGCGATCGTGTCAACCAGGCCAATGCCCTGGGCACCTGGGCCAACGCCCAGTGGCCGGAAACGGCAGTGTTCATCGTGGGCGACCTCAACGCCTACTCGGCCGAGGATCCGATCCTCAAGCTGAACGATTACGGTTACACCCGCATCATGGACCACCTGGCCGAGGCCACCGGCAACGAGTCCTACCTGAAACTGACCACCTACCAGTACCAGGGCATGCACGGTTCGCTCGACCAGGCTCTCGGCAACACCGAGGCGCTGGAGATGGTCAACGACGCCACGGTCTACCAGATCAACGCCCCCGAAGCGATTGCGCTGGAGTACTCGCGTTACAACAACTACCTCGACATCTACTGGGATGAGAGCCAGTACCGGTCCTCCGATCATGACCCGGTCAAGATCGGTGTGAACGTGGGCGCTGACCCGTCCCTGCCCCACGACGCCACACCGGTCCCGATGCAGGGAGGCAACGTATTCTTCGCGGACAACTGGGCGCAGTCCATTGCACGTGCAGCGAACATGATCGGCCATGCTGATCAGATCCTTGTGGGTGACTTCAACGGCGACGGCGTGGACACCATGATGCTGCGTCTCGGCAACGAGTACTTCTTCCATGCCTCCAACCGCGCTGACTCCACAACAAAGGTCGTGACGGCTGGCTCGGCTGATTCGATTCCGGTTGTTGGTGATTTCAACGGAGATGGCTTGGACGATTTGGCGCTGCGCGCGAGGGACTCGAACCTGTTCTCCATCTACTACAACCTCGATGGCGCGATCAGCGCGGAACCCGGTGACTCGGTCACCTTCGGCCGCGTCAGTGACGTGCCGCTCGCGGGCGATTGGGACGGCGACGGTACGGACACCCTTGGCCTCCAGCGCGGTTCGACCTTCTTCTTGAAGAACAGTGTCGACGGCGGCGCCGCCGACCTCTCCTTCACCTACGGTCGTATTGGCGATCGCGCCCTTGTGGGCGATTTCGACGGTAACGGCGAGGATTCGATCGCCATCGAGCGCGGACCCCAGGTCTACGCCCGCAACGCCCTCGCGGGTGGCCCCGCCGACGAACAGCTCTACTTCGGGCGCCCCGCCGACGAGCGTGTTGTAGGCAACTGGTTCGGCACAGGCGTGGATACGCTGGCGGCCTACCGGCGGTAACGTGTGAGAGGTTACGCCTGTAGGTTCGGCGTAACCTCTCACTGAACCTAGCGGGGGTCAATGACGAAGAAACGCTCCGATTGCTCAGCGGCGGCCATCTCCCAGGTGCTCAGATTACTGACCGTGGCGCCCTCGTTTGTTTCGACGACGATGCTGTTGGCATCGAGCGCAACCGGGTAGGCGCGGGCGGTCAGTGGGCGTCCGTTGGCATAGATCTCGATGATCGAGTGGTCCACGAGGATGCGCAGCTCCACCGTGCCCGATTCGTCCGTCGGGATCTCGCCGGAGAGGAACTTCGCGTCGTAGCGAGGAAGCCTCTTTGATGAACGGCTTTCGGAGCGGTCCACGCTGAGGGTTACTTCAGCGGGGTCTGCGGAGCGGGTGAGCCGAATCCTGGTGCGCTCGGAGCTGGCCGAGTCATCGGGAGTGGCGAGCACGTCGATGGTCAGTTCACCTCCGGGTGCCAGCACAACTGTGCCCACGGTGTCGGTCTGCACAGAGTGCGTCTCCAGAACTGTCCTGGTTCCGCCCGAAAGTGCCACCGTCTCGGGTTCTCCGGTACGCAGCTGATCCACCTCGGCCACCGGACGAGTGAGCAGAGCATTCCCCTCGGCCCACAGCTCGCGCGGCAGCGACATGACGCCGAACCAGTCCGCTTCGGGAACGGTGAGTTCCTCCAGTCCCTCCTGCGACCAACCGAACTGGAGGCGTCGGCCGTCGTCGAGGCGGATCGTCTGCGGGGCGTAGAAGTGACGCAGCCCAAGATCGACGAAGCGAGCTGAGGTGCGGGGGACGAACGCCTGCGCGCCGCGGGTGCCGAGGATGTAGGCGGTGTGGAGCGTGACGCCCTCGTCCCATGCGGACCACGAGAACACGCTCTTTCCCGGGACGGAGGCGCCTTCGACGCCGGGTGCTCCCGGAACGTCGAAGATATCCGGGCACTCCCACGTGGTTCCCAGCCCGGCCTCGCCCGCCTGCACCTGCGAGCCTTCCAACATGATGCCGGCGAACTCCCAGGTGCGGAGGTCGGGGGAGATGAAGTGCAGGATTGCGCCCTGCTTGTCAGAGACTTCGGCGCCCTCCTTTGCTGACAGCCCGGCGCCCATCACCTGGTGCCAGGTGTCGCCGTCGCGCCACACACAGTGGTCGCGCAGTTCGGTCACGTCCACGCCCGCCGGAGGATCGCTGATCATTGGGTTGCTTGGATCCTGTTCGAACCTGTCGAGGCGGTCTTGTTCGGTGGGCCAGGCGAGGCAGCAGGTTTGGGTGTAGCGCTCCAGAGGGTTGCGCCCCGAGTAGACGAACACCGGGCCGTCGTCGGACTTGACGAGAACTCCCGACCAGCAGCCCTCCATATCCGGTCCTTCGTCCAACGGGACCAACGCCAGCGGGCGGTCCTCCCAATGCACCAGATCGGTGCTCACCGCGTGGCCCCAATGGATGCGATTGTGCTGCGGTCCATACGGGTTGGACTGGTAGTACATGTGGTAGACGCCGTCGATCTGCGCCAGGCCGTTCGGGTCATTCATCCAGCCGGTGGGCGGGGTGAAATGGTAGGCCGGGCGGTAGCGATCCCGTGGGCGTTTGATGGTCACTGTGGTCATGTCTGCTCCTTCTAGGTGAGTTGCGTTGGGTTGTTGGATGGTGCTGAGTTGTCTGGTTGCGTTGGGTTGTCAGTAGTGGCGAAGTCGCACCGGGTTGCTGAGTCATGAGGTCCCAAGTCACGCCACCCCTGAGTCACGATGCCCCGGGCTCAAGCACACGCACCCAGTGATCGCCGCCCGTGTTTCGATATACCGGCACCATCCCGGGCTCGGGTTCGGCGGCTGTGCCGCTGCCGTACATCGCATCCTTGATCTGTGAGCGGAGTGTGGATCTCTCCTCGGATTGCAGCGAACGCACCCGATGCGGATCGGGCACCGCCGAGGTCAGCAGCTTTGTGTAGGGATGCTGCGGGTTGCCCATGATGTCGATCGCCTCGCCGAACTCCACGATCTCGCCGGAGTACATCACCATGGTGCGATCGGCGATGTAGCGTGCCGACGCCAGATCATGCGTGATGAAGATGATCGAGATGCCCTGCTGATCGGCCAGATCGCGCATGAGATTGAGAACCCCGATGCGCACTGAGACGTCGAGCATGGAGGTGGGTTCGTCGGCGAGAATCACCGTCGGCTCCACCGCCAGCGCCCGCGCGATGGCCACGCGCTGGCGCTGCCCGCCGGAGAGCTGATGCGGGAAGCTGTCGAGCATCGAGGGATCGAGCCCCACCATCTCCATCAGTTCTTCCTCGCGTTTGCGCAGCTGAGAAGCCCCGCTCACCAGCCCGTGCAGCTTGAGAGGCCGCTCCAGGAAGTGATCTACACGGGCGTTCGGGTTGAGGGACCCGAACGGATCCTGGAACACCATCTGCACCTGTTTGCGGTAGCTGAGCGGGGCGCGCCTGCGAGTATTCGCCTGCACCTGCGTCCCGTTCAACTCGAAGGTCCCTTCCGTGGGGCGTTCCAGCCGGGCGACGACGCGTGCCGCCGTCGACTTTCCCGAGCCCGACTCGCCCACCAGCGAGACGATCTCGCCGCGATGCAAATCGAAGGAGACGTTCTTCAACGCGTTGACGTAACGCCGCGAGAACAGCGTGCCCTGTGGGAACACCTTCGACACGTTCTTGACCGAGAGAACCACGTCCTCCCGGGCCGACGGCGCCGCCAGGCCCGCGGTTTGTCCTTGCACTGTCATGGCTAGGCCCCCTTCCGGGCACGCGACTGGCTCGGGTCCGAGAACCAACGGCCAGGGGTGACTTCACGAAGATCGGGAATGTCCTGCGGATCGAACCCGATGATGGAACGCGGATCAGCCGACGCCTTGACGGTGGCCGGATCGGCCAGGCCCGTGAGCCGGTGCCGTTCCCCAGTCAGCGGAGGGAACGAGTTCATCAGCGCCTTCGTGTAGGGGTGATACTGCTGCGCGAACAGCTGATCCGACGGCGCCATCTCCACCAGCCGCCCGTTGTACATGACGCCCATCCGGTCTGACATCTCCACCATCAACGAGATGTCGTGGGTGATGAAGAGGATGGAGAATCCGAACTGGCGCTGCAACTCGCGGATCTGCTGCATGATTTCTTGCTGCACGACGACGTCGAGTGCCGTCGTCGGTTCGTCCAGGATCAGTAGTTTCGGGTCCAGTGCGAGAGCAATGGCGATGACCACGCGCTGCCGCATGCCGCCCGAGAGCTGATGTGGGTAGGAATCGAGGCGGTCCGTCGGGATGCCCACGAGTTGCAGGAGTTCGGCGGCGCGCTCGCGCGCCGCGTCCTTCTTGGCGAGGTTGTGGGCGGTGAAGGCATCGATGATCTGGTCGCCGATGGTCATCACCGGGTTGAGAGCGTTCATCGCCGACTGGAACACCATGGCGATCTGCGTCCAACGGAAGTCGCGCAGCTCTTCGCCGTGCATGCCGAGGACATCGCGACCACCGAAGTGGATCTGGCCGCCGGCCACCACGGCCGGCGGGCGCAGCAGCCGCATGATGGTGTTGGCCAGCGTGGACTTGCCACACCCCGATTCGCCCGCGAGACCGAAGGATTCTCCGGCGCCGATGGTGAAGGAGACGTCGTCCGCACCGAGGATGGTGCGGGCGTCGCTCTGGTACTGGACGGTTACGTGGCTGACGTCGAGCAGGGCGTCTGGCTGCGCGGTGCGGGCGTGCTGGACTGGAGCCTTGCTGGACTGGTCCTTGCTCGATGCCCGCGCGGATTCTGGTTGCGTGCTCACTGCTTCGCCTCCTCGTTCGTACTTGACTGGGACGTTGCCGGGGCGGCAGATACCTTGCCCGGCGCCGTCGTCGTCGCTGCGGTGGCCGCACCTGAACGCGACTTGCCGCGCTTGCGTAGCCGAGGGTTCGTCACTTCGTCGACGGCGTAGTTGAGCATCGCCAACCCGAAGGCCACGAGTGCGATGCACAGACCGGAGGGAATGAAGACCCACCACTGGCCCTTCATGAGGGCGCCGTCGTTGGACGCCCAGAAGAGGTTGGTGCCCCAGCTGATGGTGGACGGGTCGCCGAGTCCGAGGAACTCCAGGCCCGCCTGGGCGCCAATGGCGCCGATGACCACCGAGAGGAAGGTTCCCATCATGATTGAAGCCATGTTGGGGAGGATCTCGCGGAACATGATGCGCATCGGGCGCTCGCCCGAGACGAGGCAGGCGGCCACGAAATCCTTGGCGCGGATCGAGAGCGCCTGACTTCGCAGCACGCGTGCCGCTCCGGCCCACCCTGTCACCACCAGTACGAACATCACCGTTGCCGGGCCCGGCGGCAGGAAGGCCGCGAGGATGACGAGCAGCGGGAGGCTCGGGATGAGAAGGAAGATGTTGTTGACGACGGAAAGAATGTCATCGACGACGCCACCAAAGTAGGCGGCGGCTAGTCCCACCACGGCCGCGAGAAGTGTGGCAAAGATACCCACAATGAAGCCGACGGAGAGCGAGGTGCGGCCGCCGTAAAGGGTGAGGGCGAGAACGTCCTGACCCTTGGTGGTGGTTCCCAACCAGTGCTCCGCGGACGGGGCTTGGCTTGGGGTGAACTCGCCGATGCGAGAGGGATCGCCCGGTGCGATGACCGGGGCGAGGAGCGCGAGCAGGATGAAAACCGTCAGGAAGACGAGTCCGATGAGCGCGCGACGGTTGGAGAAAAGGAGTCGGAAGGGACCGACGCGGGCGGGGCGCTTGGATATGGTTGCCCTGGTCGCGGCTCCGGCCGCACCCGTTGAGGTTGTTGTTTCGGTTGCCATGACGTGCTCAATTCGTCCGGACGCGCGGATCGAGCCGCACGTATGCGATGTCCACCAGGAAGTTCGCGAGCAGCACCGCGGAGGTGATGGTCAGGAAGATTCCCTGCATGAGTGGGTAGTCGAGGCCGTTGACCGCCACGAGGAGCTGATAGCCGATCCCGGGGTAGGAGAAGACCACCTCCGTGAGGAGGGCACCACCCACAATGAAGCCGAGGCTGAGGCCCAAGCCGGTGATCTGTGGCAACATGGCGTTGCGGGCGGCGTAGCGCATCATGATGCGGCCGGGACGCAGGCCCTTGGCTTCCGCCATGGTGATGTAGTCCTCGTCCGTGGTGGCAATCATCGAGTTGCGCATGCCGAGCATCCATCCGCCGATCGACACCAACACGATGGTGAGAGCAGGTAGGAAGAGATGGACGGAGACGTCCGCGATGAACGAACCGGAGAAGTTTGGCATGGTGCCCGCTGTGTAGGCGTGGCGGATGGGGAACATGCCCCACGAGATGCCGAACAGGTACAGCGCGCCCATGGCGAGCCAGAAGTAGGGGAACGAACCGATAAAGATGAGCACCGGCGGGAAGGTGGAATCCACGAATCCGCCGCGGCGCCAGGCCGCAATGATGCCGAGGCCGTTGCCGATGATGAACGCGAACACTAGGGCTGTGCCACCCAGGAGGAGGGTCCAGAGGATCTGCGAACCAATCACTTCCGTGACCGGCGAAGGGAAGCGAGAAATTGAAATTCCCATGTCGCCGGTGAAAATGGAGTGAATGTAATCGAGATACTGTTGCCACAGAGGGCGATCATCCACGCCGAGCAGCCGCCGTAGCGACTCAATCTGCTCGGGCTGTAGCTGACCTTGCGCCTTCGCCAACATCCGCTGAACCGGGTCGCCGGGCATGAGCCGCGGCAGCATGAAGTTCAATGTGATGGAGGCCCAGAAGGCGATGAGATAGAAACCAAGTCGTCTGAGTACGTAGGACATGGGATGTCACTCGTTGAGCCTGTGGGTGAGGGGCGACGACGGATTGCGTCGCCCCTCATCCTGTTGGGCTCATGTCAGCCGACCGGCTCGATCGTGGTGAGGACGAGAACCGTCGTCGCGTTACGCGTGCTCAGCGTCGCGTAGGGATTCTCCTCGGTGGGGAAGCCGGTGAAGCGGGTATCGGTGTAGGCACCCCACTCCGGGCTGGTGAACAGCGGAATCAATGGTGCTTCCTCGTTGAAGATGCCCTGTAGCTTGTTGATGACATCGTGCTGCGTTGCCTCGTCCGCGGTGGCTGCGAACTCGTCGAGCAGCTTGGTTCCTTCTTCCGAGCCGAAGCGGTGGAAGGCCTGGAAGGTCTGCTCGCCTACCGGCTTGACCTGACGCGTGGACAGGACATCGCGGAAGTACTGGTAGGGGGTCGGATCGTTGGCGGACCAGACGATGCCGGTATCGAAGGTGCCGTGCTGGTAGGCGTCGTTGACAACAGCCCAGTCCGGAGCGTCGACGACGGCGTTAATCTTCACGTCCTGCAGATTCTGCGCCACGACGTTCATGACGGAGAGCCAGTCGGAGGAAGCCGAGCCCACCATGAGCTTCATCTGGAGCGGTGAACCATCGGGGTTCGCGCGGAAGCCGTCCGAACCCACCTTGAATCCGAGCGCGTCGAGTTCCTTGCCAGCCGCCTCCGGATCGTACGTCGTCCACTTGCACTTGTCCGCGATGGAGGAGTCCTTCCACTCGGAGTAGCTGTTGGACAGGCCGGTGCAATCGGCAGGCAGCGAGTAGCCATTCATACCGATCTTGCTGACCTGCTCGCGGTCAATCGCCTGGGAAAGAGCCTTACGGAAGTCCTTGTTGTCGTAAGGCGCCTTGGTGGTGTTGAGCTGCCAGTGGATCATTCCACCCTTTTGTGCGAACCAGTAGTGGTTGTGCTCCTCGTTCATCTTGACGAAAGTGTTCTCGACGTCGGGAATGAACTGGTCGCCCCAGTCGGCGTCGCCATTCTGCAAGGCCATGTTGGCGCCGTCGTTCGAGGGGAACGCGAGCATGCGAATGCCGTCAATCTTCTGCTTCTCCGGCTGCCAATAATTCGGATTCTTGGTGAGGTCGAAGGACTGCGAGCTGAACTGGGCCACCTCGGTGTAGGGGCCGGTGCCCACAGGGTTCTCGTTGGTGTCCTTGTCAGCGTCCGTCTTGTCAGCCCAGACGTGAGCGGGAACGATCAGCTGGCCACCGATCTCGAATAGGCCGGGGGAGAAGGGGCGATCGAAATCGAACTGAACCGTGTGGTCATCGACTGCGGTGACGCTCTTCAAATAGTCGTAACCACCACGGAACTCCTTCTGCAACGTGAAGGAGGTGACGACGTCGTCGGCAACGAACGGTTCGCCGTCGGACCACTTGACGCCGTCGCGAAGTGTGAACGTGGCCTGTGTGGAGTCGTCGTTCATCTTCCACTCGGTGGCGAGCCACGGGGTGATCTCGCCGTTGGAGCTGGAGTAGATGAACATGCGCTCATAGATGGCCTCGCCGGTCATCGGGAGGTAACTGGGGGAGAAGGGGTTGAAGTTGCGGGTGAAGGTTCCCATGTCCTCACGGGGAATCGTAAGGAACGTCTGGTCGCCGGCGTTGTTGCCGGTGCCGCCATTTGTGCTGCCAGTGTCCGCGCCGCCGCCACAGGCCGCGGTGAACATCAGCGAGAAAGCCGCAGCGAGCGCTAAGCCCGCGCGGCGAATGTGCCGAGATTTCATTATTGAGTTTCCTTCCTCGTCTTCGAGGCAGTCCCCGACTGTGAGGTGAGAACCCGCGGCTAAACAGGCCTGTACCCGCGGCTAAACAGGTACGTTCACCTCACAATCGGATGTGGTTAATGTGGTCTCGGCTAGACTTGGGATGCCAGCTTTAACCGAGATTCACGTGGTGGAGCCACCGACTCGCGTTCTACAAGCCGGCATATGATCCGTTCAGTGATCAGTGGCGCGGCGTTGCCATCGAGATTGTCGGCTAACAACTCGACGGCACGCCGTGCCATCTTTTTGAACGGAAGCTTCATGGTGGTGAGAGTGGGCCGCAAGTGATGCGTGATGATCTCCTGATCATCGAATCCCAGCACGGAAATGTCCTGGGGGATGCGTAGCCCGCGCTCTTTGATGGCGTCGTATGCGCCCATCGCGATGCGATCTGTTGCGGCAAATATTGCCGTGGGAGGATGTTCGAGATTGAGGAGCTTGGTGGCTCCGATGTAACCGCCGGTCGCCTGGGCCGAGCCCTCGATGATGAGTTCTGGGGCCGGGGTGATTCCGGCTTCGGTGAGGGCTTGTTCGTAGCCTGCGCGGCGTCCGATGGCTGCGACTCTTTGTGGTTCCAGGTTGATGAGTGCGATGCGGCGGTGGCCCTGGGAAATGAGGTACTCGGTGGCGTCCTGACCTGCGCGTTCTTCATCCGGCGTGATGCTGGGGATGCGGCCTGTTGGGTCGAAGCAGTTGACCAGCATGGTGGGGATGCCGTCGAGTTCACGCGGGACATCGATGGCAAAATGGGTGGTCATCATGATGACCAGTGCCTCGACCTGCATATCGAGGAGCGGTTGGATGGGCTCCTTGTCGAGGGTCTCGTTGTACTCCATGGCGGCCATGAGCACATGGAAGTCGTGTTTGCGGGCCTCTTTCTGGGCTCCGATGACGGCGTCTCCACCGAAGGGGCTGGAGAGAACATCGGAGACAACTCCGAGCAATGAGGTACGGCGGGATGCGAGTGCGCGGGCTGCGGCGTTCCTGCGGTAGCCCAGTTCGCGGGCTGCATCGAAGACTCGCTGCCGGGTGTCCTCGGAAATGGAGATCTCCGCATTGTCCGAGAGGACGAAGGAAACAGTGGAGGGAGAGACCTTCGCATGAGCGGCAACGTCAGCCATGGTGGCGGGTTTCGCGCGGCGCGGCTTGTCCAGCTTCGTGCGGCGCGACGCATTCGACACTGGCGACATTGCAATCCTTTCCACCTCGTCGTGGTTTGTGGAGATTGTGCCATTCGGTGATGTCCTGCTGGCTAAATCTCATAGTGAAGCGTTTTAGTAAAGCGCTTTAGTTGAAAAAATAGTAGACGCGGAGAGGAAACGCAAGCGTTTTTGAAAGGTTGGGGCAGGGAGAGGTGGTGGGTGGAGCCATACTTCGTCTCGGCGCGCAGATTGTACGAGCGCCACGGCTTTAAGGTTCGCGCCCCATTCGCCGACTACACGGATGACCCGCTCAGCGTCTATTACGGTTTGTCTTTGGCGCATTGACGCCGGTGGCAAGATAGCGGTGCCCATTCACCTCAATGGTCGGCCATGCCATGATCACTCCGGTGGTGCTTGTTTCTGGGACAGTGATAACTTCCTCCGGAATGAAACCGCAGCGTTGCCAGAATCTGATCCCGTCGGTGTTCGTTATATCGGGGTCAACAGTGAAGCGCGACCATTCGTGTTCTTCTTGCGCCCGCCTGACCATTTCCGCCACGACCTGCTGCCCAACGCCTTGCCCGCGTACCTGCGGCAATAGAATGAGATCCATTCCGCCGCCCTCTCCCTCGTCCGCGACATGTAACTGCGTGAACCCGGCAACGTCGTCGTCAGCAAGAACGAGGAAACACTCGACATCCGGGTAACGCAATCCCAGATACTTGGTGCGAATAACGTCATCCGAAACGCGACCCGACCCGGACCATCCATGGAACGACGGGTCGTCGAACAGGTGCCGCAGTGCCATGAAGTCGTCAGTTGACGTTCGTTTGAGCTTTATCGTGACCACCTTTTAACTGTAGCGAGTGGACGCAGTGATGTATCAGGTTGCGCGTCTGATCGTCGTCGCCAATCGGGACGAACGTGCGCGAAAAGCTGTCGGAGCAAGGGCGTACGATGGCAGGGTCGATAGATCGAGAGGATATGACTGTGGAAGCGCTGAACAGCGAGTTGCTGGCGGAATTCGCGGCTGATTTTGCGGCGGATCGGACCGCCCGGATCGTGCAGAACGCGGTGAGTGAAACGACGATCAAGAAGGTCGCGATGGATCGGGCCGTGGTGGTGTCGATTGATCCGTCGATGTCGGTCAAGGTGGATCGCTGGCCGAATACGAACCAGAAGAAGTCGGGCCGCTGCTGGCTGTTCTCGGGCCTCAATTCGTTCAAGGCGGGCGTCTACGAAGAGACGGGGCTCAAGGAGTTTGAGTTCTCGCAGAATTACCTGCATTTCTGGGACAAGCTGGAGAAGGCGAATTTCTTCCTTACCTCGATGATTGAGTTGGCTGACCGGGACGTCGACGATCGTACTGTTCACTACCTGCTCTCCACTCCGATCGACGACGGCGGCCAGTGGAACATGTTCGTAGCCCTCGTCAAGAAGTACGGCGTGGTTCCGAAGTATGCGATGCCCGAGACGGAATCCTCCTCGAATACTCGCGAGATGAACCTGACATTGGAGAACCTGCTGCGCCGCGGCGCTCGCGATCTGCGCGCGGCTGTTGTGTCAGGGGGCGACGTCGCCGCCGTCAAGCGTTCCATCATGGAGCAGGTGTACCGCGTTCTGAATATTCACTTGGGCACCCCGCCGCAGCGTTTCCTGTGGCAGTGGGAGGACAAGGACGGCAACTTCCATCGCGAGGGTGAGTTCACCCCGTTGGAGTTCGCTGCGAAGTACGCCCCGGACCTCGGCGATTACGTGTGCTTGGTGAATGACCCGCGTGAGACGTCGCCGTACAACCACCTCTTTACAGTGGATCGCCTGGGTAACGTGGTGGGCGCCAAGCCTGTCACCTACCTCAACGTGCCGATCCAGGTGATTCGTGACGCCACGCAAGCCAGCCTCGAAGCGGGCGACGCCGTGTGGATGGGCTGCGACACCTCCAAGCAATGCGACCGCGAACTGGGTATCTGGGACGGCGAGCTCTTCGATTTCGAGGGTACCTACGGCATCGATCTGGAGATGACGAAGGCCGAGGAGCTGGCCTATGGCCAGGCGCTCATGACCCACGCCATGATCTTCACCGGTGTGGACATCGTGGATGGCAAGCCGCGCCGCTGGCGCATCGAGAACTCGTGGGGCGACGCGATTGCGGACAAGGGCTTCTTCACGATGAACGACTCCTGGTTCGACCAGCACGTCTTTGAGGTAGCCATCCGCAAGGATCGCATCCCCGCTGAACTGCTACCGGTTCTGGAGACCGAGCCAATCGTGCTCCCCGCGTGGGATCCGATGGGTTCGCTGGCGCGTGGCTGACATATGCGACTGAGAGATTGCGCCAATAGGCCACGGCCTATTGGCGCAATCTCTAACTTTGGAAGTAAGCGTGAACCATGACTAACCGATGGCTGACGTGGGCAAGCCAGTAGATGAGGGTGACGAGAAGTTGGCCGGTGAAAAGAAAAGCTCGGACGTCAAATTGGATGGAGTGCTGGCCGGCGCCGTGACAAGTCACGGCGCCGGGTCCGGTGCTGTTAGGGGCGCCGGGCGCTACGCGCCCTCGCCCACCGGAGACTTTCACCTCGGTAACCTCCGCACCGCACTCCTGGCCTGGGCGCTGGCCCGCAATGCCGGACTCGGATTCGTCATGCGCATGGAGGATCTTGACGAGCGCTCGCGCCCCGAACACGGGGCGCGCCAGCTCGCGGACCTCGCGGCGCTCGGCATTGAGTGGGACGAGCCCATCGTCTACCAATCCGAGCAGCTCGCCCAGTACGACGCGGCCTTCGCCGAGCTGGAAGCCCGCGGTCTGCTCTACGAGTGCTACTGCACCCGTAAAGATCTGGCCCAGGTGGCGTCGGCCCCGCACCGTCCGCCAGGTTCCTACCCGGGAACCTGTCGTGATCTCACCGACGCGCAGCGCGAGGCTGGGCGCGCCAAGCTCGCCGGCATGCAGCGTGGTCCTGCGCTGCGGCTGCGGACGGACGTGAGTGAACTCGCCGTCGTCGACGAAATCCTCGGGGACTATACGGGAGCCGTGGATGACCTGGTCATCAAACGCGGCGACGGCGTCTACAGCTACAACTTCGTGGCGGTGTTCGACGACGGCGCCGAGGGCGTCACGCAGGTAGTGCGCGGCGATGACCTGCTGCCGTCCACGCCGCGGCAGGTCTACCTGCAGCGGGTGTTGGGGATTGCCGCGCCCGAATACTTCCACGTCCCGATGGTGTTCAACGCGGAGGGCGTGCGGCTCGCCAAACGTGACGGCGCCGTGACCATGCGCGACCTCGCCGAGTTTGGGTGGGAACCGGGAGATGTCGTGGAACTTCTCGGACGATCTCTGGGGATGCGCGGGGTGCGGACGGCGGCCGAGTTTGCGGCGGCGCTGAACATCGATGCGCTGCGGCAAGGGCCGTGGCTACTGGAGCCGGAGAGTCTTGCCGCCGGGCCGGATGCGGTGCTGCGCGGGCAGTAGCTTGGAGGCTCATGGCACCCGCGCGGGTGTTGTGCTGCGCGGGCGGTAGCGTGAAGGTTTGTGGCGCCCACACAGTGGTCGAAGATTGTGGTGCCCGCATGGGGTGATCGAAGAAATGAGTTTTTCGGAAAGGATTGAGGCCGCAGAGGCCGTCGTGAAGCTCAACCTTTTCCAAAAAACTCAACCCTTTGTGAATGAGAGCTGCGCCCACCCGCTCGTATGCACTGTGGTTCCCAAGATGCATGGTGATGCGTCGTCCCCAGACTCGCGTGGTCGTCCCCAGACTCGCGTCGTCGTCCCCGATGCGCGGCGTGACCGTCCCGAACGCGGAAGGAGGGCACCAACTTCTCTCGAAGTGAGTGCCCTCCCGGCCAAAGCTTGTATTCCTGCCGCGGGCAGGTTGTTGTAAGGGGGTTACTTCGTGCCCTCGTTACCGATCTTGGCATCGATCGCATCTCGGACGTTGGCGATCTGTTCGGCCTTCTCGTCACCAAGAGCTTTCTTGGCAAGTTCCTCGGCTTTGTCCAGAACCAGATCCGACTTTTCTTCAGCCTGATCGCTTTGCAGGAAGTCTTTGGCCTTGTCAACTAAGCCCATAGAACTCTCCTTCCTCTCGCCCACGTCTGATTGGTTAACCAGATCACTTTTAATGTACCGCGTCACAGGCTCCTTGGGTAGCCCCTAATTGCCAATAGCTGAATCGCGGAGATTGTCGGTGTTCTTACTGGTGGGAGGGGTAACCTGCCAGCGTCACTCCCCTTGCGGCGGTAGCGCGGCGATGATGGGGTGGTCGAAGTTGAGCGGCCCCGTCCGAGAAGCACCGCCCGGGGAGCCGATCTCGGCGAAGAAGTCGATGTTGGCGGTGTAGTACTGGCTCCATTCTTCGGGGACGTCGTCCTCGTAGTAGATCGCTTCGACGGGGCACACCGGCTCGCAGGCGCCGCAGTCCACGCATTCGTCGGCGTTGATGTAGAGCGAGCGGATGCCCTCGTAGATGCAGTCGACGGGACACTCGTCCACGCACGCGCGGTCCTTCACGTCAACGCACGGCTGGGCAATCACGTAAGTCATGGGGGTCCTTCTGTCCTGTGATGGGTCGCTTTGGTGAGCTGGCCTTCTTATCCCTTGACCAGGTAGTTTCTCTAGTTAGACTAGAACCTCAAGTGCACTTGAGGTCAAGGGTATGGACGGATTTCGAAACCGCTCACGAAAGAGGGATACCACATGGTGACGCACGAACCCGACGAGTTGTTGACCATCGGCGAGATGAGTCGGCGTACCGGCGTGGCGGTTTCGGCGCTGCGCTACTACGAGAGTCTGGGCATGATTGCATCGGTGCGCACGTCGGGCAACCAGCGCCGCTTCCCGCGCCACATGCTGCGCCGCGTTTCTCTCATCGCGATGGGCAAGCGGCTCGGCATTTCCCTGGAGGACGTCCAGCAGGCGTTCGCGTCCGTCCCGCTGGACGGCACGCCTTCCCACGACGATTGGCAGCGTGCGTCTCGCGCCTGGAAACGTCAGCTTGAAGAACGACGACGAAGCATCGAACGGCTCGAACGCGAACTCACCGGGTGTATTGGTTGCGGGTGTTTGTCCATGAAGGCGTGCGCTCTCCTCAATCCGGATGACACTTTGGCCCACGCCGGTCCGGGTCCGCAGCGCCTGGAAGGTGCTGAATCCGACGAAGTGTGAGACGTCGAGAGCGAGCGAGTCGCGGATACCATCCACGGAGCCAACACGCCAGCCGCCCTGACTCAACTCGTCAAATTTGGGGGTTTGACCTCAAGTGAACTTGAGGTTCTAGCATGAGGTGACAGCCACTTCGAAAGGACCCTCATGAGCATCTACACCCTCCCTGAGCTGGACTATGACTACTCCGCGCTGGAGCCGCACATCTCCGGACGCATCATGGAGCTGCACCATTCCAAGCATCACCAGGCCTACGTGACCGGAGCGAACACGGCGCTGGAGCAGCTCGCCGAGGCGCGCGAGTCGGGCAACTTTGCCAACGTCAACAGGCTGGAGAAGGACCTCGCCTTCAACCTGGGTGGTCATCTCAACCACAGCATTTTTTGGCAGAACCTGTCGCCGAATGGTGGCGGTGCTCCCGAGGGAGAACTCGCGGCGGCGATCGACGAGCACTTCGGCTCCTTCGACAAGTTCAAGGCGCACTTCACCGCCACCGCGCTCGGTGTCCAGGGTTCCGGCTGGGCGGTGCTCGCCTGGGATTCGCTTGGCGCCAAGCCGGTGATCTTCCAGCTCTTCGACCAGCAGTCCAACGCGCCCCTGGGCGTCACCCCTCTGCTGCAGCTGGACGTCTGGGAGCACGCCTACTACCTCGACTACCTCAACGTGCGCGCGGACTACGTCAAGGCGTTCTGGAACATCGCCAACTGGGAAGACGTCGCGCGCCGCTTCGCCGCCGTCGCCGGATGAGCGGCGTGCAACGATTGAAGTCGCAGCGTCACCCCGCCGCGCGGCAACCGGAGAGCCGAAGCGAGAGCGAGGAAACGTCGCTTTACGACAGCTTCTCGCTCTACGGCAGCGGCGTCACACTGATCACCACCGACGATGGCGGCACCGACCGTTTCTTCGTGGCGGCTTCAGTACTGACGGCCTCCGTCAATCCGTTTACGGTCGCCGTGTCCGTGGGACGTTACCGCGAGGCCCTGCCGGCAATTGCCGGTGGGGCCCCGTGGGCCATCTCGGTGCTCACTGCCGATCATGTGGGGCTCGTTGAGGATCTGACGTCACCCATGACAGGCGATCTCACTTCGGACGATATCCATGAGCGTCGGCTGGGAATGCTGGTGGAGGCCGGTGCCGAGCGTTCGCCCGAGGGGACATTGTGGCTCCCCGACGCCCTCGTTACCCTGTGGTGCTCCACCTTGTCGCTCACCCCTGTCAACGACCAGTTCTTGCTGGTCGGGGAGGTGACGCGGGGAAGCGCCAGGACTACCGGGACTCCGTTACTACGATGGAATCGCTCCTTCCACACCCTCCCTCCCACCCACCCATGACATTTGTCAGTTTCACCCCATGAAGAACCCACACTCCACCGGTGAAAAACCCACCTGAGCTGGTGATATAGCTCAGCGGTGCGCCGCCCAAACCGGGGCCAGAATTGAGTCAGTTGAAAAACAGCCGCACGAAAGCGGCGACTCAAGAACAATTCGGTTGGGAGATCTCATGAGCATCTTGGAAGCGGAGAACATCGTCCGCACGTACGGCACCGGCAAGCAGCGTTTCACGGCGGTCAAGGGCGTGTCCTTTGAGGTGGGGCAGGGTGAACTTGTCTCCCTTCTCGGCACCAACGGCGCGGGCAAGACCTCGCTCGTCGAGGTGCTGGAAGGCCTCGCGACACCCACGAGCGGGAGCGTCCGCCTCTTCGGCAAGGACCCGATTCGCGACCGCCGCGCCGTCAGCCCGCGCACCGGAATCATGCTGCAGGAGGCCGGGTTTGCCCAGGACCTCACCGTCAGCGAAACCCTGCGCATGTGGGCCGGAACCCTCACGGCGCCGCGCCCCATCGACGAAGCGCTAGAACTGGTCGAGCTGCGCGACCGCGCCAAAGTCCGCGTCAAGTCGCTCTCCGGCGGCGAACGGCGCCGCCTCGATCTGGCCCTCGCGACCCTCGGCCGCCCGGACATTTTGTTCCTCGACGAGCCGACCACGGGCTTGGACCCCGCCTCGCGCCGCCGCACCTGGACCCTCGTCCAGAACATGCTCGACGACGGCGTCACCGTCCTCCTCACCACGCACTACCTCGAAGAAGCAGAGGAACTTGCGGATCGTGTGTTCATCATGGCCGCCGGCGAGATCGTCATGAGCGGAACGGTGGGCGAGATTGTATCGAGCCAGCCCTCGCGCATCTCCTTCTCACTTCCGGCTGGCGTGGCTGCCGCCGACGCGCTGCACCTGGTGGATGCGAACTCGTTGCCCGCGATCATCGGTGCTCCCGGCGTCACCCGCGGCAAGGTGCAAATCCAGTCGGCGGACCTCCAGCGCACACTCTCCGCTCTCCTCGTCAAGGCCAACGCCGAAGATGTCACCCTCCTCGACCTCGACGCCCGATCCGCCTCTCTGGAGCAGGCCTTCCTCGCGGTCAATGAGAGCGCAGGAGAACGGGGGAGCGGCGAGTCCGGGCCTTCGGGTTCTGGTTCGCCCGAATCTTCGGGTTCCACCTCGTCAGGCTCCAACCAGGCTACCAGCCGCCGTATCCCCTCCATTTCTTCCGCTCGCACCTAGCCCGCATTACTCTCGAAAGGACCACGACCATGAACAAGATCCACACCTCAACCTCTCGCTCCACGAACACAGCGGGCCGTGCAACCACCGCAACCACCCCCAAGGCGACCAGGCGAAACGCGGGCGCCGCGGCGCCGTCGTCGGCAATCAAACGAATCTACTCAATCTCGCGAGCCGAAGTGCTGCTCTTCGTTCGCAACCCAACAATCCTCCTGACCGCGCTGCTGCTGCCGGTGGTGATGGTGGCGATGCTGGCGCCGACTCTCGGTTCGGTGATGGAGGGCGCCGCGTTCGGATCCTTCATCGTGCAGACGCTGGCCGTGTGGGCGCTGCTGCTTATTGTGTACGTCAACCTCACCACGATCTTCGTGTCGCGGCGTGAGGACGGGGTGTTCCAGCGCATGTCCACCGGCGAGGCCTCCCCGTGGGAAGGGATGATCGCGGCGAGTGTGCCGTCGGTGGTGGTGACGTTGGTGCAGGTCACGCTGGGTGTCGTGGGTACTCTGGTGCTGGTCGAGGGAACGGTGGTCAACCCGCTGCTCATCCTCGCAGCTGTTCTCGGGGCGTCGGTGTTCCTTGGCGGTGTGTCGGCGTGGACCTCGCGCTACACCTCCACGGTGGAGGGCGCGCAGTTCTCCACGATGCCGGTTCTTATGGTGCTGCTGTTTACGTCGGGGTCGCTGATTCCGGTCAGCGTGCTGCCGGAGATGCTGGCGCAGCTCAGCGAATGGACGCCGTTCTACGCGGTCAACGAGCTGATCGGGATCGGTATGACGGGTGCTGGTGGTGCTGGCATCGACGCGGTCGCCACCCAGGTCACGGGCTCATTCCTCGATTCTTGGGTGACGGCGGCCCAGCCGCTCGCGGCCCTCGCCATCTGGGCCGTGCTCGGAGTGGAGATTGCTCGACGCACAATGCGCTTCGCGCCGCGGCGATGAGAGCGGGCGGGCTGAGGCTGGGTGTGCTGAGGCCGGGTGCACTAAGGCTGGGTGCACTAAGGCCGGGTGCACTGGACGCCGTCTGATTCCTTTGTGGCCGCCAGAGCGACATCCGCTGCCGAATAAGGCGCAGGGTGTCGCTCTCGCGGCCATGTAGATTTGGAAGTAACCCCAGAAGAACGAGGAGCCCAATGAAGAGCAGCCGTACCCGCAAGGCGCGACCGCAGTTGTCGGCGATGGAGCAGATGCGCCGCTACGTGTTGCTTCCGCTCTACACGACGTTTGCTGCAATCGGCATCATGATGCTTTACGTGCTGTTTGTAGTCACGCCGGTCTCGGTGTGGAGTGCAGTTTACGGCGTTTCTTTCACCGCGCATGTGGTTGTGACGGTTGCGGTTTTGCGAGGGATTGCTCTACAGGAGGTAGATAGTCGGCCGTTGCCACGCTGGTCCCTTCCCGGGTTGGCGGCGAGTACTTTGGCTGCTTGCGGTGCCGGATTCCTGGTCACCTTCCTCAGCGAAAAGTATCTGGATTTCCCGTTTGGGCCCGTTGTCCTCCCGCTTATCCTCACCGGCTGGACGCTGGCGCCTCGGCTCAACTGGCAGTGGACGGTAGCGGTTTCCTCGGTTATTGGGCTCGCAATGGTTGGGTTTGCGGCGATGCTTGGGGAGGATATTTTCGAGGATCCTGGCTTTGCCGTGACTTCCCTGTGGCTGCCCACTTTCGGCATTCTCATGGTGATGATGTTGACGATTCGTTGGTCGATTACGGTGACGGCGTCGGTTCGGGATCAGAGCCAGATGGATGCGATGCGGGCGGATTTGGCGGTTGCGGAGGAGCGTCTGCGCATCGCCCGCGACATGCACGACATTCTGGGCCGCACGCTCACCGCGGTGGCTCTCAAGTCGGATCTTGCGGCGGCGCTCGCGATGGCGGGGCAGAGTGAGAAGGCGGCGGCTGAGTCGAAGGCTGTACACCAACTCGCCGACGACGCCCTGCGCGAACTACGCGGCGTCCTCGCCGGGTATCGCCGCGCGGATCTCTCCACGGAGTTGGCCGGGGCGAAGGGACTGCTGGATTCGGCCGGGGTGGTCACTCGCCTCATTGGCGACGCGCGCGACGTCCCGCAACACGCCTCCGAGGCGTTCTCCTGGGTGCTGCGCGAGGCCGCCACCAACATCGTGCGCCATTCCGAGGCCACCCGCTGCACGATTCGGCTGGATGTGCGGGCGGGCGAGTCGGTGCTGAGCGTCACCAACGACGGCGTCCGCGAAATTCGTCCGCACCGCTTCGGTTTCGTTGGAACGGACGGCGGGAGTGCGTCTGCTGGTTCGGGCGCTGGCAGTTTCGGATTGAACGACGACGGCGCCCGCGACCTCACCCACTCGGCCGGTTTCGGAACCAACTCGACCGGTTCTGGATTTAACGGCGGCGCTTCCGGGTGTGCCGATGTACCGGGGTCGGGACTGGCTGGACTGCGTGGCCGGCTCGAAGCACTGGACGCGACACTCGCGGTGGAGCGAGATGGCGATACCTTTGTTCTTGTGGCACGTGTGCCACAACGGATAAGTAGCGAAGGTGAGTGACGTGAACGCAATTCGGGTGATTGTGGCGGATGACGAAACGCTGCTGCGTGACGCCCTGGAGGCAATTCTCAACCTGCAGCCGGATATTGAGGTGGTGGCGGTGGCTTCCGACGGCGTTGAGGCCATTGCGCAGATCGCCCATCACACCCCGGACGTGGCTGTGCTCGATCTTCAAATGCCTGGGGCAGATGGGATCGAGGTGACGGAGAAGGCGAGCAAGGATTCGCCAGCGACCCGCTGCATGATTCTCACCTCGCACGCGCGCCCGGGCTATCTCAAGAGGTCGCTGGCGGCGGGCGCGCGGAGCTTCCTACCGAAGACCACGTCCGCTGCCGAACTCGCGAAAATCATTCGCCGTGTGCACGAGGGCCAGCGCTACGTGGATCCGGAGTTGTCTGCCGAGGCGATTGCCGCGGGCGATTCGCCGTTGACTCCGCGCGAGGCCGACGTGCTGGAGTTGGCAGCCGAGGGCGCGCCGATCGAGGAGATCGCGGCGCGGGCGCATCTTTCCGCGGGGACGGTGCGTAACTATTTGTCGAGCGCAGCGATCAAACTGGATGCCCCGAACCGGCACGTGGCCGCCGAGTTCGCGCGGTCCAAGGGCTGGATCTAACCGCGCTAAAGAACTAGAAGTGCCGCGACTGGTCCGCCACCGGGGCGAACTGCGCGCTCGCGACCTCGGCCAGGTCGGCCGGGTCAATCACGATGGAGAGCGTGCGCTTGCCTCCTGAGACGACCATCTCGGACAGCTCGAGCGCGGATTCGTCGATGAAGGTAGGGGAGGTGCGGCGCTGGCCGAGCGGTGAGATCCCGCCGGTGACGTAGCCGGTAAGCTTCTCCGCCTTGTCCGGGGCCATCATTTCAGCCTTCTTGCCGCCCGCAGCTTTGGCAAGCGACTTGAGGTTGAGCATGTGTGTCGCCGGAATGACGGCGCATGTGGGTTTGCCGTCCACGAGTGCCATGAGGGTTTTGAAGATGGTGGCGGGGTCGCGGCCGAGGACCTTGGCGGTGTCGAGCGCGTAGCCCTTGTCCTGATGCTCGGAGTGCTCGTATTCGATGACGTCATACTGAACGCCCGCGGCCTCCAGGACTTGAAGTGCATGGGTACCCTGCGTTGTCCGCTGCTTCTTCTTTGCCATGGGCCCGATTCTAGCCGCCGACTGCCGGTTTGGTCTCGCTGCGTCGACCCGCCGTATTCTGGAGCCATGGAAAATCAACTCCGGGTGGCGATCAGAGAAGCGAACCTACTGGACGCGGAAGTATTGGCGAGAGTTCATGCCGACTTCGTTGCTGGCACCTACGAGCGTTCTCTGCGGCACTTGACGGAGGTGTTTTCTGGCAAGGTTCCGGCGACGGTGTGGCTAGCTGTCGTGGATGGGCAATTGGTGGGGTTTGCCGAAGCGGAGGCCAAGGGGCCACATGCGGTGCGGTTCCTGGAGGTGTCACTCCTGTACGTGCTCCCCGAGTTCCAGGGGCGGGGTGTGGGAAGCGCGTTGCTGCAGCGGGCGATTGGCGATGCGCCCGCGTATGTGTGGACGCGCCCCGGATTGTCTCAACAGTTCTACGAGAAGCACGGATTCGCGGCCGACGGTGAAGAATCTGAACTCGCAGGCATGAAGGTGGTTCGCCTCGTGCGGTGATGCGGTAATTCAGGTGCTTTGGTCAAGTCCTTTAGTGGTTTCCAGATCAGGTTGCAGGTGAGGCGCGAGGCCCGGATCGACCGTCTCCGGGTACTTTTGGTGGTTTTCAGAGGCTATGAAGATATATCGGTTTACAGATGGCAACTTGGGTTAGAAGCTTGCTCAAGTACTAACTCCCATCTCAAACCTCATCTGCCATCCCCAAGGCAATACCTCATTTACGCCTCGCGGCGACGACACCAGAAACATCAATTGACCATTAAGTATGGCAAGAATGAATAAAGATTCATAAAATATGCCTAAAATACTCAAAGATGATGAAAAGCTATTAAAAACAACCAATTGCATCCGTGTCACTCCCATGAGGCCTGCCTCAAGATCTCATCGGAAACGGGACGCCATAGCCCGCCGTATGGGCGCAATGCGCGGACTCCGCAGCGTCGGAGTTCGATCAAGAGGTATCCGATGAGTGTCTCGGGAAAGCGAAGGTGCTCGCGCCCAACGCAAATGACTCGCCAGCCAGCGTTGATCATGTCTCGGTGGCGTCGGATCATCTCTGTTCCGCGTAGTTTTCCGTCATTGTCGACGTCGAGCTCAATGACCACACCGCATGACGGTATCGCAAACTCTGCAAGGTAATTCCTTCCGAATGCCTTGATTTCATGCTGAGTGGCGAGTTCCACCCTGGCGCCCACATTGCTCTGCAACATGCATTGAAGTAGCCAAAGCAAATAGCCTTGGTAGGGAGATCTCACGCCCGCATCCGCGGCCTCGATCACCAAGCGGGCCTGATGGGAGCCACGATTTTCCAGCCTGTCGACCAAATGCACCATCTCTTCCCGGCACCTTGCTTCGCTCGTCTCGCGAGACACTTCCGCATCGGTCCCAAAGAGAGTGATCCAACGTAGCACGGTGCTTGCGGCGACTACCGCGGGCATTGGGTGTAGGTATCGCGCACAGTCGACGGCAATCTGGGCGAACGAAGCGGTCCACAACCCCCTGGCCTGGAGGGCGCCGTCGTCGCCGGTTGGGCTCATGAGTTGACGCTCCATTACTCCCGGAATGGCGATTCCTGAGCATTCGACCGGTGGCATACCTCGTGCTGAGCGGCGAGTGTTTGATCCGCGACGCCGATAGGTCACGTCAGGAGCCGACGCCCAAGGCTTCAACCCATGGAGCACCAGAGCCGTTTCCAGGGTAAATTCCGGATGGGAATTCTCGTTCATTGCACGGTCCACGGCATGTGCTCGTGCTATCGTAACAAGACTTCCTGCTTGTAGCGTTGAGGAGTTCTGGGGAATTCTACTGGCTGGCAGGTAGGTTCCTCGCCTGATTCTGACGAGTTGATTCTCCGTGATGGCCCGAGAGGTCAACGGTTCCGAAGTGCTGGGATGTACCAGGTCAAGTGATGTAATTGCCATCCATCCATGAAGCCACAGTTCTGCGGATTTTGGGCGGGTGCGGCAACTGCTGTGGATGGGGAGCGCACGAAGCGGATCTGTGGATAAGAGTATGGGCACCGGCGCCCGTGAAATGTCGGCGTACTCTCGCGGTTGTCTTGGGCGTTTCTCGCCTTGTTGCCTTGTCTCTTTGTCGACGACGACGGATTGTGTCCGCTGGACGCCTTGTTGCCTTGTCTCTTTGTCGACGACGACGGATTGTGTCCGCTGGACGCCTTGTTGCCTTGTCTCTTTGTCGACGACGACGGATTGTGTCCGCTGGACGCCTTGTTGCCTTGTCTCTTTGTCGACGACGACGGATTGTGTCCGCTAGTTGCCGCCCGCCAGGTTACCTCGTCGTCTGGTCGTCTTGTCGACGACGGATTGTATTCGTTAGTTGCTGGCCGTCTTCCGTCACTCACGATCGTGCGGGAATCAGGGTGGTGTACGCGACTTGCAACGATGTGGGGAGCTGGTAGTGACGTGCCACATGTGTAATGGGGTATTGGGTTCGGTGTGGGATCTGAGTTTGTGGATGGAAGTTGGGCTTGAGAAATGTTGTAGCCCAAGTTCTCATCTGTAAGCCGATATGTCGCTATAGCCTCCGAGAGGGACTTGTGTGGCCCGAGTGGCCCACAATTGTCGTGTTGTCGTGTTGTCGTGTTGTCGTGTTGTCGTGTTGTCGTGTTGTCGTGTTGTCGGCGAATTGTGTGTTGGTTGCTGTCCAGCTTCCGTGAGGAACTCGAGTGGCCCACAGTTCTGGTGTCATCTCTTCGGTAGTGGCAGCCTAAGAGGTTGCGCCAATAGGTTCGGCCGTCGCGAGGATGGTGCGGGGCTTGACTGGCAAGGTGGACGACGAATCGGCACTGGTGGTGCCGGTGAGGAGGACAACGATGACAGGCAAGATTCCGTGACATCCGTAGTAGGCCATGATCTATTGGCGCGATCTCTAAGGGTGTTTTTGTCCCCTGAACTCGGATGTCACTGTTTAGGCCTGGGTGTTATTGTCCAGACCTTGGTTCTATCTTCCGAACGTGCATGCCATCTTCTGGACCCGGGTGTCTGGAAATCAGCCTTTGCTCAAGTTCCCTCTGGCAATTCAAAGTTGAGCGGAATAGACTCAACTTTAGAAGCGTTGAGTACTACGGATGCCGAGAGGTGTGCGAAAGATTTGGCGGTTGTCGTTCCGGTGAGATTCTGTAGTGGATCTGTACGAAAAGGCAGCAAGAGATCTTGGCACGTACCCCTGTCGGTGAAGAACGTAAGCAAGATATTGCACCAACGGGTTCGGCCGTAGTAGGGCAAGACCTATTGGTGGGATCTCTGAACCCGAAGGGGGACGTAGATGGACAAGTTGACAACAAAGTCGCAGGAAGCGCTGGCGCAGGCCATCAGCACTGCAACCGCTGCGGGTAACCCGCAGGTCGAGCCGCTGCACCTGCTCGATGCGCTTTTGCATCAGCAGGGTGGCGTGGCAGTCGCGCTGCTGGACGCGATGGGCGTGAACCGACCGGAGATTGCGCAGCGAATCAAGGGAGCATTGGGTGCTCTGCCAGGAGCCTCGGGCTCCTCGGTCAATCAGCCGCAGGCCTCGCGCCCGCTCTCGCTCGTCATTACCGATGCTGGAAAGGAAGCCACCGCTCTTGGTGATTCCTACATTTCCACCGAGCATCTGCTGCTCGCGGTCGCTGCTTCGCAGTCGCAGGCGGGAGACATCCTGCGCTCGGCTGGAGCCACGCGCGACCAGCTTGCCGCTGTGCTTCCCAACGTTCGTGGTAGCTCCAAGGTGGATAGCCCCGATCCCGAGGGTACCTTCCAGGCCTTGGAGAAGTACGGCCAGGATCTCACCCAGCTTGCTCGTGAGGGCAAGATGGACCCGGTGATTGGCCGTGACCAGGAGATTCGCCGCGTTGTCCAGGTGCTCTCGCGCCGTACCAAGAACAACCCGGTGTTGATTGGTGAACCCGGCGTGGGCAAGACCGCCGTCGTCGAAGGACTGGCGCAGCGCATGGTGGACGGTGACGTGCCGGAGTCCCTGCGTGGCAAGCGGCTCATCCAGCTCGACGTCGCCTCGATGGTCGCGGGCGCAAAGTACCGTGGCGAGTTCGAGGAGCGCCTCAAGGCGGTGCTGCAGGAGATCAAGGACTCTGCGGGTGAGGTTGTTACCTTCATCGACGAGTTGCATACGATCGTCGGCGCCGGTGGCGGCTCCGAGGGTGCGATGGACGCAGGCAACATGCTCAAGCCCATGCTGGCCCGCGGCGAGCTGCGCCTCATTGGTGCTACCACGCTGGACGAGTACCGCGAGAACATCGAGAAGGATCCGGCCCTGGAGCGCCGTTTCCAGCAGATCTACGTGGGCGAACCCTCGGTGGAGGACACCGTCGCGATCCTGCGTGGCATCGCCCCGAAGTACGAGGCGCACCACAAGGTGACGATCTCCGACGGCGCTCTGGTGGCCGCGGCAGAACTGTCGAGCCGCTACATCCCGGATCGTCAGCTGCCGGACAAGGCGATCGACCTGGTGGACGAGGCGGCCTCTCGCCTGCGCATGGAGCTCGACTCCTCGCCGGAGGAGATCGACGTGCTGCAGCGCCAGGTGGATCGGTTGAAGATGGAGGAGTCTTACCTTGTTGATACCGACTCGGACGACGACGCCGCCGCGGCCGAACGTCTCGATAAGTTGCGTGCGGAACTGGCGGACAAGTCGGAGGACCTGGCGGCGCTCAATGCGCGCTGGGAGAACGAGAAGGCTGGCCGCAACAAGGTGGGTGATCTGCGTGTTCGCCTCGATGAGTTGCGTACTGAGCTGGAACGGGCGATTCGTGAGGGTCGCTATGAGGATGCCGGACGCCTGCAGAATGGTGACATTCCGAATGTTGAGCGCGAGATCGAGGCGGCGGAAGCCGCCGAGGCTCAGGGCACTGACGCGGACTTGGAGCCGATGATTGCCGAGCGCGTGGACGCTGATGAGATCGCGGAAGTGGTCTCGGCGTGGACGGGCGTGCCGGTGGGCCGTCTGCTTCAAGGTGAAACCGAGAAGCTCCTGCACATGGAGGACGTGATCGGGGAGCGCCTCATCGGTCAGCGGGCAGCCGTGCGGTCTGTGGCGGA
This sequence comes from Ancrocorticia sp., assembly GCA_047602305.1. GTDB lineage: Bacteria > Actinomycetota > Actinomycetes > Actinomycetales > Actinomycetaceae > Ancrocorticia. The sequence goes on along the minus strand of JASGHO010000001.1, from coordinate 2,077,657 downwards.
TGCGGTCCGGCGCTCGCGCGCCGGCGTCGCCGATCCCAACCGGCCTACCGGCTCGTTCATGTTCCTCGGGCCCACGGGCGTCGGCAAGACGGAGCTCGCGAAGTCTCTCGCGGATTTCCTCTTCGACGACGAGCGCGCCATGGTGCGCATCGACATGTCCGAGTACTCCGAGAAGCACACGGTCTCCAGGCTCGTTGGTGCTCCTCCGGGATACGTCGGCTACGAGGAGGGCGGCCAGCTGACCGAGGCGGTTCGTCGTCGTCCATACTCCGTCATCCTTCTGGACGAAGTGGAGAAGGCACATCCGGACGTCTTCGACATCCTGCTGCAGGTGCTCGACGACGGCCGCTTGACCGACGGTCAGGGCCGGACCGTGGACTTCAAGAACGCGATCCTCATTCTGACTTCGAACCTCGGTTCGCAGGCGCTCACCGATCCCTTGCTCGACGAGCGTGCCAAGCACGAGGCCGTCATGGGTGCGGTGCGGCAGGCATTCAAGCCGGAGTTTATCAACCGTTTGGATGACGTCATCATCTTCGAGGCGCTGTCCATGGATGAGATCGGCAAGATCGTGACCTTGCAGGTCAAGCAGCTGTCCGATCGTCTGGCGAACCGTCGGATCACTCTTGAGGTGACCGACGCGGCCCTCGAGTACCTGGCAATGGACGGATACGATCCGGCCTACGGTGCTCGCCCGCTGCGTCGTCTCATTCAGCGGGAGATCGGCGATCAGCTGGCGCGGATGCTGCTGGGCGGGGAGGCGAAGGACGGGGACGCCGTCGTCGTCGATGCTCGCGCGGCGGACCTTGACGCGCTGCTCGCTGATTCCGCAGATGCGGCGCAGTTCGAAAGCAAGCAGTCCGGTCTGGTGCTGAGCGTGCGCGAGGGCTGATGCAACTCGCTGCTTGATGCGGATGTGGGGTGGTCCCGGGAAACCCGGAACCACCCCACATCGTGTATTTGTCGGCGAGCCAATAATCATCAACTGGCTAACTAGCCAACTCGCCCCAACCGATCCGTTACGCCAGTTTTGCCTGTCACGCCGGAAGTAGTTTGGTTGCTATTAGTCAGCCATATCCGCGCGTTCGAGCAGGTCGGCCATGGCGTCCAGGTCGATCTCCTCGGCGGAAACGGACTTGCGGTTGTAGTAGACGTCGTCGTCGATGTCGCCCATGGGCTTCGCGACGAGCATCGCAACGAAAGTATCACCGTTGACGTTCAAGAACGTACGGATCATGCCGGTGAACCAATCCACCGCGATCATCAGGCCCACGGACTCGATCGGCAGGCCGAGCGAGGTGGCGAGGAACATGGCGATCACCGGGAAGCCGCCGGGCACGGTGATGGTGCCCATGTTGAGCATGATCGCCAGGCCCATGCCCAGAACCAGCTGGCCGATGGAGAGCTCGACGCCGCCGGCCTGAGCCAGGAACATCACCACGATCATGTAGTTGAGGACCGCGCCGTAGGAACCCATGGTGAGGCCTACCGAGAGGGTGAAGTTTGCGACGCGAGACTTCACGCCGATCTTCTCGATGCATGTGCGAAGCACGGTTGGGAAGGTGACGGCCGAGCTGGTGGTGGTGATGGCGACGACTGTCTGCTCGGTCAGCTTACTGACCAGAAGTGCAGGGTTGAGGCCGGTGCGCATCCATACCACAAGAACGAAGAGCGCCAGCAGGATGACCACGCCAAGCAGAGTGGTTCCCAGGTATAGCAGTGCCGAGGTGACGACGCTGAATCCGACCGTTCCGGCCAGGTTCGCGAGCAGCGCGAACACGCCGATCGGGGCGATGCGCATGACAATCTGGATGATCCCAAGAATGACCTGCTGACCCTGGTCGAAGAGGTCAACGAGAAGACGGTTGCCGGTGCGCGCCACATACTGGTTGAGGGCCACGCCGCACAGCAACGCGAAGATAATGATGGGGATCATTGAAGCAGTGGACATCGCCTCAAAGATGTTCGTGGTGACGAATCCGAGCAGGGTGTCCTGCCAGCCCTGCGCGCCGCCTGCGGCCTCGGCAAGTGAGGGGTCGAGTTCGCCGTCGAACGTCATTCCGGCACCCGGCTTGAGAAGCGAGGCGAGGCCCCACGCGAGAACCGCCGCCACAGCGGAGAAGCTGAGCATCCACTTGAAGGTATGGAACGCCATCCGGCCCATACCGGAACCGGACATCGAACCCGTTGCGGTGATGACCGAAGCGAGAACCAGCGGGACGATCGACATCTGAATCAGGCGGATGAAAATCTTGCCGATGAAGTCGAGATTCGCGGCCCAGTCGCCAACGATCAACCCGAAAACAACTCCGCCAATCGCGCCGACGGCGATCTGGAAAGCCGGATGCTTCGCCCACGCGGGGAAGCGCGGCTTCTTTACGGACACGTGTGCTTCTGAGGATGTTCCGGCCCCTGGGCCTACCCCTTCAACTCCACTACTCATCGTGCTAGCCACCTTTCTGACTCAGCTGAGAGCGCCGACCTGGGTGGTGTGGTCGGGCCCTACTTGTGCTGCTACACCTCAACGGCGTGGCTTATCCATGAACGGAATGATCGTTACCGTATCGGTGGCGTTTGTCAGGTAGGCGTCAGTTATGTTGCCGTTTGTTTTCGGGCGATGTGTTCCAGGTCATCTCAAGGGTGCTGGAAGTGGTGCGTTTGGAAGCGTGACTCTATACCAGATGTGGGTATGAGTCCTGGCAGTTTCACCGTGGATCATGCAGGATGGTGACTCTACTCCGCGGGTATGGGTTGGCTCCCGGAACCCGGAACCCGGAACCCGAGACTTGTTCGTGGTTCGCACGTATTACAGTTCGGGTGGAGGTGGGAAGCCCTCGGCCTCGCGCGTGCCGTCACCTGCCATTTCGGTGGCGATATGTTCGCGCAGGTATTCGCGTAGATAAGGCAAAGCAATGGTGACTAGGCCGTGTCCGGAGGATTCGATGATCCCGGCATCGATGAGCCGTTGGCGATAGACGGACGCATAGTTTGTGTCGACGTCGCCCATTCTGCGGCGAATATCCTCCATGCGGCTCGGACCGGAGTCGCTGGCCATTGCGGCAAGGAAACTACGATCCACAGATGAGAGAGCACTAAGTGAAGGCTCTAGAATGAATCCGCCGATCGATAGTCGCGCTCGACGGTAGCCTGCCTTCACATCGGCGAGACTAATCTTTGTGCTCCGAGGCGATTGACGCCATGCGTAGTCGCCGATGAGTTGGACGAGGAATGGGTACCCCTGAGCCGCCCTCACCATGTAATCGAGTACTTCATTGCTGACCGTGCGCCCATGATCGAGAATTGGTTTGCGAAATGCTTCGTACGTCTGGGAGGGCGTAAGCATTTTGATGGGAACTTCTGTGCAGCGCCGCAGGAATGTTGTGGCGGGGGACTGTAAGAGTCGACGGATCTCCCCCTTGAGGCCCGCCGCAATGAATGCGACTTCCAAGTCCGCTCGGACCAGATGCTGATATTCAGCGGCAAAGATGCTGAGTTCCTCAATGCTGCTCGTGTTGATCTCGTCGAGAGTGAAAAGTAGGCCTCCGTGAGAATTGAGCAAACGGCAGACTTCCTCTGCCATGGAGCGGAATGAGGGTGCCTCTTTTCTTCCGTCCTGATACTCGATGCTGATACTCCCGAGACCTGCCAGATCAATGCTAGTGACGCGGAATGGATTCTTTGGATCGAGTGAATTGAGCAGTGCCGGGAGATGAACAGCAGTGATGCGCTCAAGGAATCCCTTGTTGGCAGTCTCGGAGATGACATGCCACCCGTTCTCCCGAGCGATGTCCTCCGCGTGGTTGAGCATGACTGTTTTGCCGACTCCGCGGAGTCCCGTAATGAGCGTCCCGCGCTGCTGAGCCCACTGGCCGATTTCAAGACCATCCTCAAGCAAGGAGATCTCCTGTGATCGCCCTGCTAGGTAGGGTGGGTTCTTTCCAAACCCTGGCCGGAAAGGGCTGTCCATGGAGGACTCCTCTGGTGTTTGGCAAGTCGCGAGGTGTACTTGCGGAGACTATCTACTTTTGTCGCTCATTATACTTTTATAGTTTTTATAGTTCTAGATTATTTTTATAGTCTTTATAGTTAGAACTGGTTTTATAGCTTTTATAGTTGAGTTGGGAGTGCCCTACAGCTCACGCATGTGGTTGGTGAGCTCTGGCCACTTCTTCTTGTGTTCGGCACTGAACGGCTCGGCACCAAGGAAGATCCCGGCCTTGTGAACAGTGGGATCCACCCACAGGAACGAACCCGACTGGCCAAAATGCCCGAACGTTCGCGCCGAAAAATCTTTGCCCGTCCAGTGCGGGTTCTTGTGTCCACGGATTTCTAGGCCGAGGCCCCAGCGGTTGTCTGCTTGCCGTCCGTAGCCCGGAAGAACCCCGGAGAGCCGCGGGAACTGCACCGAACTGGCCTCATTCGCCATCTGACTGCTGAGCAACTGCGGCCGCATCAACTCGCGTGCAAACTTGACGAGATCATCCACCGACGACTGGCCCGAATACGCTGGCGAGCCGGGCACCGTCGTCGCCGTCATCTCAAGCGGACTCAAAACGGAAGTGGAGATCCAATCCTGGAACGACACCCCCACGTGCCTGGCGACGGTATCCCCCAGCACCTCAATACCCAGGTTCGAGTAGATGCGCTTCTTACCCGGTTTGGCGAGGACAGCTCCCTCGGCGAATGGCAGGCCGGAGCAGTGTGCCAGCAGGTGGCGGACGGTTGAACCCTTGGGTCCCGCGGGTTCACGCAGATCAATGAGCTTCTGCTCGACAGCGATGAGCGTGGCCCACGCGGCGAGCAGCTTGGTGACCGAGGCCAGCGGAAACACCGTTGTCGTGTCCCCGTGGGAGAACGTGACGTCCCGTTCTGCACCGCCGACGACGGCGTAGGCGTGGTCGAACGTGAAACCGGGCAGGTTAGGTGCTGTGGGTGAGTTGAGCGTGATGGGCGCGTTGGTCGCATCTGGTGAGATGGTTGAACCGAATGAAGCGGGTGAGCTGTGCAAGGTGGTCACGGACTTAAGTCTGCCACGGTCGTGTAATGCTGTGCTACGAATGCTCGGATTCGCTGGTACTGAACATTTGAATGCGATGAGGGGTTCGATACGGCATATTTACCGTATCGAACCCCTCACGCGCATAATATTTACCGGTACTTCAGATGTACGGCTGGCATGACGATTTGGCGGGTGTTGAGAGAAGGGCTGGGACAGGAGGATGTGTACTGGGGCTTTCTATTCGTTGTTCGCTGCGTGAGCACCTATGCTGATTCTGTCGAAGGAGTATGCATGACTGAGTTGCTGACGCCGGAGCTCGCACTTGATGAATTCAGGACGTGGGACGAGAGTTTCGTTGCCGAACATCTGGATTTTCTTGCTGCCAGCGCTGAAACGTGGCGAGAGTTCCTTGTTGCTGGGGGAGATGCCGCGCTGTTCAAGGGCGTTGGTTTGGAGCACATGACGTCGTCGGCGTTCATTTTCAGCCCCGACTTTTCTCAGATCCTGCTGACGTATCACCGCAGGCTGCACCGCTGGGTACAGATGGGCGGGCATGTGGATCGTGAGGATCCGTCGATCGTGGCGGCTGGTGCGCGCGAGGGGATTGAGGAATCCGGGATCTCGGATCTCCGCCTCCTCAGCGAGGTCCCAGTGGATTTTGATCGACATCTGCTGCACGGCAACTTCGTCTGCCATGCGCATTGGGACATCGGGTTTGCGTTCGTTGCGGATCCGGAAGTGCCGCCGGAAGTCTCCCACGAATCCATCGATGTGGCGTGGTTCCCTGTTGATGCTCTCCCGAATGACCCGGATGTCACCCTGCCCGACGGCACTATCCGAGAAGGTCGCGGCGTCTGTGCCGACAACTTCCCCGGCCGCCTCGCCAACGTGCTCGCGCACCCGCTGATTGCCGGGAGACGGTAGGTGCAAAGAGCTGTCCTGACCCAACTACTGGTGTGCGGGCGCCGTCGTCGCCAATAATCCCACTCCGTCACCGGGTAATGGTGCCACACGCCTCAAAACGGCGAAATATCAGCGTTTTGTTACCATTCGTTAACATGATTCTGAGGGCGGCGTCATAACGCCTCGCCGCGATCCGGCCATATGCTGGAGCCATGACAAGAACAATTAAGAATTGGCTCAGCGACATGGACGGCGTGCTCATCCACGAAGAGAAGGCTCTGCCGGGCGCCAATGAGTTCATCACGACTTTGCGTGAGAAGGAAATTCCTTTCCTCGTCCTCACCAACAACTCGATCTTCACCCCGCGCGATCTTTCCGCGCGTCTGCAGTCTGCTGGGCTCAATGTGCCCGAGGAGAACATTTGGACGTCGGCGCTGGCCACGGCCACGTTCCTCGCGTCGCAGACCAAGGATCGCCGCGCGTACGTCGTGGGCGAGGCGGGCCTGACCACCGCCATGTACGAGGCCGGTTTCGTCATGACGAACGACAACCCGGAGATCGTCGTGCTCGGCGAGACCCGTACCTACTCCATCGAGGCGCTCACCCAGGCCATCCGACTCATCGACAACGGTGCGCGTTTCATCGCCACCAACCCGGATGTCACCGGCCCGTCGGCCGAGGGCTCCATCCCCGCCACCGGCGCCGTCGCGGCCATGATCACCGCCGCCACCGGCAAGCAGCCCTACTACGTCGGCAAGCCGAACCCGGTCATGCTGCGCATGGGCCTCAACAAGATCGACGCGCACTCCGAAGAGACCGCGCTCGTCGGCGACCGCATGGACACCGACATCCTCGCCGGCATGGAATCCGGCCTCCAGACCCACCTCGTCCTCACCGGCTCCACCACCAAGGATGACATCCAGAAGTACGCCTTCCGCCCCGACTACATCCACAACGGCATCGGGAACATCGCCGAGGCACTGTGGCTGGAGCAGATGGGTCACAAGCTGGATCGCTGATTTCACGGACAAGTCGGGCTAGCCGATCGTCAGAAATGACGAGCAGCTAGCCCTTTTTCGTGCTTGCCCTTCAGCTCGCGCTTACTCAGCTCGCGCTTACTCAGTCCGCGATCTCGACGATGACGGGCACATGATCGGACGCGCCCTTGCCCTTGCGCTCGTCGCGGTCGATGTGCGCGGCGGAAACACGTTCCGCCAAGGCAGGGGAGCTCCACGCGAAGTCGATGCGCATGCCCTCGTTCTTGGGGAAGCGCAGGCGCTGGTAGTCCCAGAAGGTGTAGGAGGCGCCGTCGGCGTCGCGCGTTACTTCGCGCATTCCGACCTCACCGAAGGCGCGGAATGCAGCCCGCTCGGGTTCGGTCACGTAGATCTCGAAGGCGTTGACATCCCAGACGTCGTCGTCGGTAGGGACGACGTTCCAATCCCCGCCGAGCAGCAACTGTTGGCCCGGATTCTCGGCGAGCCACGCGCCGGTGGCGTCCTTCAACTTGTCGAGGAACTCCAGCTTGTAGCGGTAGTGCGCGTCATTCAGCGCGCGGCCGTTGGGGATGTAGAGGCTCCACACGTCCACGCCGCCGCAGGTGGCGCCGATGGCGCGCGCCTCAACGACCGGCTCGCCGACAAGATTGCCGTCCGCATCCTCCTTCGCGAAACCTGGCTGCCCGGGGAAGGAGGTGCGTACGTTCTCCAGTCCCACCCGAGAGACGATGGCGACGCCATTCCACTGGCTCAGCCCGGCCGCCGCGACCTCGTATCCGGCCTCCTCGAAAGCCTTGACGGGGAACTGCTCGGGCTTGCACTTGGTCTCCTGCAGCAGCAGCACGTCGAGGTCCCAGCGGTCCAGAACGCCCAGCGCACGATCGGCGCGAGCTCGAATTGAATTGATGTTCCACGTCGCAATCTTCATGGGAACCAGCCTAGACGATGGATTCTGTGAGATGTTTGCATCGACTAGTGTGCGAACCTTGATCTCACTACCCTCCGCAACACCCGAAACCCGCATCCCACATCACACTGAGCGAGAAATCAATCATTTGGACGATGGATTCTGTGGGGTGGACGCCGCAGATGTGGATAATGTCGCCGCGCCAATTGATTGGGGTGTCGAATCGTGTGCGGCTACGAGTCTGAGGGCCACATCCGGATGTAGTGAAGAAATCTCTGAAATCCTGCACGGCCTGTACCTCTGGCGCACGTGTGGCGCGATTTCAACTCGCTGAGGAGACCCTATCTGTACGTATTTCACAGATAGGGTCTCCTGGCAAAGTTGAAAATCTCCTCGCCGCGCACGAATCCTCCCCCGCGAATCGTCACCCGCGCGCGAATCGTCACCCACGAATCGTTACCCACAAATCCTCCCCCACGAATCGTCACCCGCGAACGATATCGGCGTCCGCGGCGACCTACCGTTACGCTTGACCCATGGGAACCGCACTTATCACCGGCGCGACGTCGGGCATCGGCCTGGAGATCGCCTGGGAACTGGCCGCCGAGAAGAATGATCTTGTTTTGGTGGCTCGTAACAAGGAACGTCTGGAGAAGATTGCCGAGGAGATGCGGCAGATCGCGGGCGTCCGGGTCGAGGTGCTGTCCGCGGATCTGTCCACGATGGAGGGCGCGCTTGCGGTTGCGGCGCGCGTGCGCGCGGAAGATCGCCCGATTGGTCTGCTCGTCAACAATGCCGGGTTTGGTCTTGGACAGGATTTTGTGGGTGGTTCGCTCAACCGAGAGCTGCAAGGGCTGAACACGATGGTGCGCGCGGTCCTCATCACCTGCCATGCGGCGGCGGATGCGATGTCGCGGCGCGGCTACGGCGGGATCCTCAACGTTGCGTCGATGACGGCGCTGACCGCGCAGGGCAGCTACTCGGCGCACAAGGCCTGGGTGAGGACGTTTACCGAGGGACTTGCTGCACGACTGGCGGGGACCGGCGTGACGGTAACCGCCGTATGCCCCGGGCTTGTGCACACGGAGTTCCACGAGCGTTCGAACGTGGACTCCACTCAGTGGCCCAGTTTTGCTTTTTCCTCGGCGAATACGGTGGCTCGTGCCGCGATCGACGGCGTCCGCCGCGGCACCGTGATCGTCACCCCGACGCTGCGTTACCGCACGGCGGCCGCTATCCTACGGTTGGCGCCGCGCAGTTTGATCCGTCGGTTCGCAGGTCCGGGCCTCTCGGGCCGCGGCGACTGACGTGCGCAACTTGTCGAAGCCCGCCACTTCCCAAACTAATTTCTAACGTGAAGCGAGCATAGCCGCTGGCGTAGCCGCTCTCTGAGGCGCAACTGCCCGCTGAACCATTCCTACGAACTCATGATTCCCATCCGAGAACTGAAGGCATGAATGTCCAACACCTTTGATCCTGCGCCCGGAGAGAACGGGCACGGTGAACGTGACAACGCCGCGGTTGAATCAGCGAGCACTGCTGGTGACCTCGCCGCTGGAGCTTTTGACCCGGCGAGCGGCCTCGACTTGCGTCCGCTTGGCTCGGACAGCGCGAGTGTGCCAAGTTTGGGTGCCACGCCGCTCGTCCCGGTGGAGAGTGATCGGTTTGTAAGGACGACGACGCCAACCACCGCGAATTGTGATGTTCTACCTGCTGTCCCCACGTCCGTTTCTCGCGATTCTGCGAGGTCGGTTCGTGCCAAAGTAGACCCAATCGGGCATTGGGATAGTGTGGTTGCATGTCCGGTCGTCACTGGACCGCAAGGTGAATCCTCGCCTCTCATCAACGGCGCAATCCATATTTTCCTGAGTCCCGGAGCGCTCATGAGGCAACTCGGTGGCCCCGCTGGAGCACAGCAGCATGGGCTCACGGTGACGCGCGGGCGCCTTCTTACCCTCCTCGATGAGGGGCTGAAGAGCGGACTGGAATGTGCAGGATTCTGGCTTTATGGCTTGGAGGAACAGCTTTGCTTCTTGCCTGTCGCGGAACTGGAACCGCTCGCCGAAACTATTGAAACGGTACTGTTTCTTGCGCGTGCCAGCACAAGCGGGATATCCGCGGAGCAGGCTGTCAAAGAGCTGTCAGGCCGCACATTTTTCCACACCGGTGGATGGGGGAGCAGCGGTGCGATTGCTGGTGCGAGCACCTTACCCACCGACCTTCTCCAACTCTTCGTCTCGCCCGTGAGCCTATTGAAGTCGGGACACGTCGGTCAGGTAGCGACGGTCGGTCTCGCCGAGGTGGGCGAGATACTTGGTGAGCGGACGGGTGTCGTCATCGAACAAGGGATGGGCTACGCGCTCACTATCGGGCGCGAGCTGCTGCCGGAGGCTGAGCCAGCACAGGAAAGCTAGCCTCTCGTGGAAAGTTGATGGGCCGGCCTGTTCACGCTCGCCGTCCTCTTCCAGTTCATCGCCCCGTTCCCGCCCTCAGTTGAGCCAATTCCTCGTTTCTTTGGATGAGCGCAAACACTCGTTCGACGCGATACTGAAGCACCGGCGCCAGCTCGCGCACCACACGCTCGGTGGGCATTGAGGCGATGGGTTCCAGCCGGACGATGTAACGCATGGTGGCGAAGCCGTACATGGTGGAGATGGCGAGTTCGATTTCCTCGGCGAATTGTGGCGGGGCGCCGAGTGTGATCCGGAGGTTCTCCAGGATTTCATGGCGGACGTAGTTGCGGAAGCGCTGGGATGTGGTGACGTCGGTGATGAGGGCTGTCATGAGGATGCGCATGGTGTCTGCGGTGATTTGCTCTTCGTAGAGGTTGAGGGCTTGGCGGATCATTCGTTCGCCGGCTCCCTGCGGTCCCTCGGCGAGCACCGAGAGGATTAGTTCCGCGGGGTCTAGCGGGATGTTGAAGCAGTCGCGAAAGAGGCGTTGTTTGGCACCGAAGTAGTAGGAAACCATCGCGGAATCGCATCCGGCACGTCTGGCGACATTGCGGATCGTCGTGCCGTCGTACCCCTTCTCGATGAATTCTTCACGGGCGGCCTCTCGGATACGGTCGCGAATCTCGCCGCGTTTTGCCTGGGGTCCGCGTGCCTTGTCGCGTCGTGCCTGAGGCCCGCGTGCCTTGTCGCGTGCTTTGTTGTGATTGCCGCTCGTTCTCGGCTCATCGTTATTTTCAGTGCCTAGTTCCTTGGTCCCAGGCTGTGGGCTCTGAGATTTTCCGCGGGATATCGCGGTTCTGCCTTCGTCATCACTCATGTTCCCAGTCTAATTTCATCACTGTAGAAATTCAGAAAAACCTTCTTTACGATGCTGAGCAAGTCAACAAGGAGAAACCACGACCATGGATGCTCACTCTTCACCAGTCGTCGAACCTATGTACCAGCTTGGAATCGACATCGGTTCCACCACCGTCAAGGCTGTGCTCCTGCGCGGCCGCCGAGTCGTCTTTTCGGACTACCGCCGCCACAACGCGGACGTCCGCGGCGAGCTCGTCCGCCTGCTCCAGGACATCCGGCGCGCCCATCCCGAGGCGCGCCTGCACGCGGCGGTGACCGGTTCGGGTGGTTTCTCTGTGGCGAAGGCGATGGGCGCGGCTTTCGTCCAGGAGGTCATTGCGGGAACGGAAGCGACCCGGCAACTGCACCCGGACGTCGACGTCGTCATTGAACTCGGCGGCGAAGACGCCAAGATTACCTACCTGCATCCCACGCCGGAGCAGCGCATGAACGGTACCTGCGCGGGCGGCACGGGCGCCTTCATCGACCAGATGGCCACGCTGCTGCACACCGACACCGCCGGTTTGGACCGGCTCGCCGCGAACCACACGCAGCTGTACCCGATCGCCTCGCGCTGCGGCGTGTTCGCCAAGTCCGACCTCCAGCCGCTCATCAACCAGGGCGCCGCCCACGAAGACCTCGCCGCCTCCATCTTCACCGCCGTGGCCACCCAAACCATCGCCGGCCTCGCCAACGGCCGCCCCATCCGCGGCACCGTCATGTTTCTCGGCGGCCCGCTCCACTTCCTCCCGCAGCTGCGCCGGGCCTACGAGGACCTCCTCCCGAAGGCCAGCAACTTCATCACGCCGGAGAACGCGCAGCTCTACGTGGCTGTCGGCGCGGCGCTGCTTGCGGGCCAGCAGCATGTGCGCCCGGAGAGTCGGGTCGACGACGGCGCCGCGCAGCAAGAGTACGAGAGTTCACCGTCGATGCCGCGCCCCAGGAAGTCGCCGAGTTTGCGAGGCAGCGACGGCGACGGCGGCGCTCCCCAGCTTTCGCCCGACGTCACCCCCGCAAGTGATTCCGCGCATTCCTCCCGCGATTCCTCCCATCCCATCGCCCCTGCTCGCCCGGTCAACCCCACTCGTCCCGCCAATCCTGCCCGCCCCGCCGACCCCTCCCGCACCGGCCACTACCCGCGAACAATCGCCACCCTCATCGAGGCCCTCTCCGGCGGCACCATCGCCGCCGAGTCCGCCCGCATGCGGCCCCTCTTTGCCACGGAAGAAGAGCGCGCCGAGTTCCTCACCCGCCACGCCCGCGAGTCCGTTCCGCGCGTTCCGATCGAGCAGGCCCACGGCCGTTGCTGGCTCGGCATCGACGCCGGATCCACCACCATCAAGGCCGTGGTGATCGACGAACTCGACCAGATCGTCTTCTCCCACTACGCCTCGAACGAGGGCGATCCCGTCAACGCAGCGGTGGAGATCGTGCGCCGCGTGCGCAGCGAGCTACCCGCAGGCACCACCATCGTGCGCTCCTGCGCTACCGGTTATGGCGAGGGCCTGGTCATGGCGGCGTTGCAGATGGACGAGGGGGTGGTGGAGACGATGGCGCATTTCCGCGCCGCCGACCACATGATGCCGGGCGTCACCTCCGTCATCGACATCGGCGGCCAGGACATGAAGTACCTGAGCATACGCGACCACGCGGTGGATTCCATCTCCGTCAACGAGGCCTGCTCCTCGGGCTGCGGCTCCTTCCTCCAGACCTTCGCCGCCACCATGGGCACCGACGTGCAGACCTTCGCCCGGATGGCGATGAAGTCCGAGGCCCCGGTGGACCTCGGCACCCGCTGCACCGTGTTCATGAACTCCTCGGTCAAGCAGGCGCAAAAGGAGGGCGCGGACCCCCGCGACATCTCCGCCGGCCTTTCCTACTCCGTCATCCGCAACGCTCTCTACAAGGTCATCAAGCTCAAGGACCCCTCGGATCTCGGCGCGAAGGTGGTGGTCCAGGGCGGCACCTTCCTCAACGATTCGGTGCTGCGCGCCTTTGAGTTGCTGACCGGCCGCGAGGTGGTCCGCCCGGACATCGCCGGACTCATGGGCGCCTTCGGTGCCGCCCTGACGGCTCGTTTACATTCGACGACGACGAAATCCGAAGCACGAGTGTTCGCACTCGTGGCTAAGGATGAGGAAGTCGACTGTCCCCGAAGGGGCCCGACGACGAAATCTGACGGCGCCCCGGCTCTCTCCAGTACGTCCGCTCCGGCTACTATCGGCGCCGAGCCGACCCACGACGTAGGTGAGGTGCAGGACGTCGTCGTCGCCGAAGAATCCTCCCTCGCCCAGATTGCCGACCTTGAGGACTTCCGCGTTGAGACCACCCGCAAGACCTGCCGCCTGTGCCAGAACCACTGCCAGATGACGATCTCGACGTTCTCGAACGGCGAGCGGCACGTCTCCGGCAACCGCTGCGAGCGCGGCGCCTCGCTGGAGCGCATCCCCAAAAAATCCGAGCTGCCGAACATGTACGACTGGAAGTACAAGCGCATCTTCGGCTACCGCCGCCTCACCGAAAAGAAGGCCGTCCGCGGCGACATCGGCATCCCCCGCGTCCTCAACCTCTACGAAAACTACCCCTTCTGGTTCACGCTGCTCTCGCAGCTTGGCTTCCGCGTCATGATCTCGGGCCGCTCGGACCACAACCTCTTCGAGAAGGGCATGGAGTCGATCCCGTCAGAAAACGTCTGCTACCCGGCGAAACTGGTGCACGGCCATATCGAGTCGCTGCGTGAGAAGGGCATCAGCACCGTCTTCTACCCGTGCGTCACCTACGAGCAGAAGCAGTACCAGGGTCAGGACGGCAACTTCAACTGCCCCGTCGTGGCCACCTATCCCGAGGTGATCCGCAACAACATCGAGAAGGGCGACGACGGCGGCGCGGGGGCCGGTGCGAGTGTGCCCGAGTTCCGTCTCCTCACCCCGTTCCTTAACCTCGGCAACCGCGAGTATCTGCCGAAGCGACTCACCGAGGTGTTTGCCGAGTGGAATATTCCCGAGGCAGAGATGCGCGCGGCGCTCGACGCCGCGTGGGAGGAGGACGCCGCGGTCAAGCGTGAGATCAGGGAGAAGGGCGAGGAGTACATCGAGTGGATGCGCGCGCGGGGCGTGCGTGGCATCGTGCTCGCTGGCCGCCCCTACCATCTTGATCCGGAGATCAACCACGGTATTCCCGAGGTCATCAATGGTCTCGGCATGGGGGTGCTCACGGAGGATGCGGTGGCCGACGGGCGCTTGGAGCGCCCGCTGCGCGTGCGCGACCAGTGGTCCTATCACTCGCGGTTGTATGAAGCGGCGGCTCGCGTGGGCGACGAACCCAACCTGGAGATGGTGCAGCTCAACTCCTTCGGGTGCGGCGTGGACGCCGTGACCGCCGACCAGGTGCAGGAAATCCTGGAAGGCCGCGGCGATGTCCACACCGTGCTGAAGATCGACGAGGTCTCCAACCTTGGCGCCGCCAAAATCCGTCTGCGCTCACTCGACGCAGCGATCGCTGAACGCGAGTCGCATGCGGCAGATGCAGAGGAAACGGGCGCGGAGGCGACACAGACCAGCGGCGAAGTGCGCGGCGAGGAGAACGGCTCGGTTGTTGCCCAGGGCCTGGAGGGGAGGCGCGCAGCTCATGGACGGCTTGCTGTCAACTCCGAAGTCCTCGACACCACGCAGGTACCAGCGGACCTTGATGCCCGCCTCGCCGTCGGCTTTGCCGAAGCTGATCCCGCCTCCCTCACCGACCTCGACCCGGCAACGCTCTCCGACCCCGCCGAGCGTGCCGCGGCCGAAGAGAATCGCGCGGCCGCGGCCGGCCACATCAAGTCCCGGGTTGCTTACACCAAACAGATGCGCGAAGAAGGGTGGGAGATCCTGGCACCGCAGATGGCACCCATCCAGTTCAAGCTGCTGGCCCCGGTGCTGCGGCGCGCGGGCTTCAACGTGCGGGTGCTGGAACGCACCAGCCGTGAGTCCATGGAGACCGGCCTCAAGTACGTCAACAATGACGCCTGTTACCCGGCCATCGTGGTGATCGGCCAGTTGCTCGAAGAGTTCGTGAGCGGGCGCTCGAACCCGGATCGCACCGCCGTCGTCATTACCCAGACCGGAGGCATGTGCCGTGCCACCAACTACGCGGCGCTGCTGCGCAAGGGCCTGCGCGACGCTGGTTACCAGCAGGTACCCGTCATCGCCGCGTCGGTGCAGGGATTCGAGGACAACCCCGGCTTCGAGATCACCATGCCGATGGTACACAAGGCGATCCAGGCCATCGTCCTCGGCGACATGCTCCAAGCCATGCTGCTGCGCGTACGTCCCTACGAACTCGTCCCCGGCTCCGCCCGCGAACTCTACGAGCGCTGGGACTCCATCTGCACCCAGTGGCTCACCGGCGAGGGCTACTCCGAGAACTGGGGCGGGCGCATGTCCTATCGCCGCCTCGTGCGCGAGTGCGTGCGAGAATTCGACGCCCTCAAACTGCGCGACATCCCGCGCAAACCCCGCGTGGGCCTGGTGGGCGAAATCCTCGTCAAGTTCCATCCGGACGCCAACAACCACGCCGTCGACGTCATCGAAGAAGAAGGCTGCGAGGCCGAACTCCCGGGCCTCATGCAGTTCTTCCACAACTCGGCGGCCTCCTCGAAGTGGGATAAGGAGAACCTCGGGATCGGCGGGAAATCGCGCTGGCTCATGCCGCTTGCCCTGTGGGCGATGCAGCGCTACGAGGACCCGGTCCGCGCCGCATTCCTCGCCACCAACGGCAAGTTCGAGCCGCACCGCGACATCCGCGAGATGGCCGCCCGCTCCACGGACATCGCCTCCATGGGCAACCAGGCCGGCGAAGGCTGGTACCTCACCGCCGAAATGGTGGACATGATCGAACACGGCTGCCCCAACATCATCTGCGCGCAGCCCTTCGCCTGCCTGCCCAACCACATCGTCGGTAAAGGCATGTTCCGCGCCCTGCGCAACCGCTACCCGCAGGCCAACATCGTCGCCGTCGACTTCGACCCCGGCGCCTCCGAAGTCAACCAACTCAACCGCATCAAGCTCATGCTTTCCACCGCGCTGGGCCAGCACGGCGAGGCGAGCGGCGGAGGTTCGGTGGCGCCAGCGGCGGTCACCGTTTCTGCCGAGGGGATCCTGTGGAACGACGACGGCGACCTGGCCGAGTCTGACGCAACCGCCGGTGATACGTGCCCGGTTGTTTCACTGTTGTCCAACGGGGAGAAAGTTGGGGGCAGAACGTTTAGTCTTGGATCGTGAACGATTCTCAGCGCAAGCGCCTCATTGAACTGGTTGACGAACTAGCGATCCAGCGGGGGGATTTCACCCTCGCTTCGGGTCGGAAATCGAGCTACTACGTGGATATGCGTCGGGCCACGCTTCATCACGAAGCTGGTCCGCTCATCGGCCACGTCATGCTCGACATGCTGGAAGAAGCGGGATTCGGTGCCGGTGTCACCGATTCCGTGGGTGGCCTCACCATGGGCGCGGACCCGGTTGCCGCAGCCATCATGCACGCCGCGGCCTCGCGCGGCCTTGATATCGATGCCTTCGTAGTGCGTAAGGAAGCCAAGGATCACGGCATGAAGCGCCAGGTCGAGGGCCCGGACATCGCCGGCCGCAACGTGGTGATTCTGGAGGACACCTCCACCACCGGCGGTTCGCCGATCCAGGCTCTCGAAGCAGCTCGTGCCGCTGGTGCGAACGTGCTGGCGGTCGCGGTGATCGTTGATCGCGCCACCGGCGCCAAGGAAAAGATCGAGGCCCATGGAGTTCCTTACTTCGCGGCCCTCGGCCTCGAAGATCTCGGCCTCGAAGCTCAGTAGCTCTTCCTAAGCCCAGAGATGCTTCTGAAGCCCGGTGATCTGAAGCGCAGTAGCTCCTTCGCCGCCTGGTAGCGGCAAAATCTGAACTCTGGCTGCGGTTTTCAGCAGGTTGTATGGCATCTCGAAATATTTGAATGCGCTGAGGGGATTGATGCGGTAATAATGCCGTATCGATCCCCTCAGCGCATTAGTATTCTTGAACTTTGCTCGACCAGATATTCGTGGTGGCGTGGGCGGCAGGACAATGTTCCTGCCGCCCACTCTATGCACGCACGGCTGTTGACCAGTGAATTCGCGGATTTGCGGACTTTAACCCGCGGATTTGCGGACTCTAACTCGCGGATTTGCGGACTCTAACTCGCGGATTTGCGGACTCCAACTCGCGGATTTGCGGTTCTTGAGGCTAGTCCACGTCTTATCAAAATATGTTGCGTAATGCTGGCTATGACGAGATATCGGCCTATGGATGAGATATCAAGTTGCGGAGTGCCTGAAACCCAAGCGCCCATTTTTAACTCAATATCTCCTCATAGCGTTCACGTGGACAACAGAGAGAAGGTGACCAGAAACGAATTGTGGGATGCGCCAATGGCGAGTCCAGGGTAGACCTAGATAACTACAAGGCGCGCCCGGGGCAAGTCTCCCCTCGAATTGCCTGGGGATAGCCGGCACATGTTGTTAGTGTTTCAATCAGTACTAACATCGACCGCGCGTTGAAAGGTTCGTCATGTCGACTTCAGTAATTTTTGGACTTGTCCTTCTGGCGATCGTCCTCATCGTCATTGTGTGGTTCATCGTGACGTACAACGGCTTCGTCAGGCTACGTAATCTGGTGCAGGAGTCGTGGCGGCAGATCGACGTCGAACTGAACCGACGCTACTCCCTCATCCCAAATCTTGTGGAGACAGTGCGCGGATATGCCCAGCACGAGCAGGCAACACTGCAGGCCGTCATCGAGGCCCGCAACATTGCTACTCAGCCCGCCACGAATCTGGCCCAGCGCAGTGCGAACGAAGGTGTGCTCACGGACGCGATCTCGCGTCTCTTCGCTCTGGCCGAGAACTACCCGACGCTGCGCGCCGACACCTCCTTCCTCAACCTCCAGCAAGAGCTGACGAATACCGAGGATCGCATCGCCGCCGGGCGTCGTTTCTACAACGCGAACGTGCGCGACCTCAACACGAAGCGCGAGAGCTTCCCCTCCAACATCGTGGCGAACATGTTCCACTTCGGGCAGGCCGAGTACTTCCAGGTGGATCAGGCCCAGGTCTCCGCTACTCCGCAGATCAACTTCAGTGGCATCGGGGGAGTGGGCCAGCAGATGGCGCACGGCCAGGGTGAATACGGCCAGCCCGGTAGCCAGCCCGGTAATGGTCAGGGCGGCTACGGCCAGCCCGGCGTCCAGTGGCAGCCGCAGCCGGTCCAGCCCGAGTACGGGACTCCGGGAGCAGAAGGTTACCGAGTGCCGCCGAGCCAGCCGGGCGGCTATGAGCGGCAGAACCCCAACCAGTACGGCGTGGATCGCTAATCAAACCGCCCGAATATAACGAGACCCACTCGCTTCGGTGAGGCATGACAACTCCCGCTCGGATAAAGTAACCGGGCGGGAGTTTCTCGTGGATGAATGCCTCGCTGTCGTATGAAGAGTCGTTTGAGGTGAGTGCGCTTGGTCGATTTCATCGAGATCGGACATTAGCGTTCCGTATCGCCGTTCTAATGTCGATATTCAGCGCTAAGGTCTGATCTCGGTGGCGAGTGCAGGGATCGCGAGTGGAAGGAATGGATTGTGACTGAGAATGAGGACGCTTTGATCGAATCGAGTACTCCCGAATCGACAGCTGAGTCAACGGTGACCGAATCGACGACGGCGGCGCCACCCACCTCCGCTTCACTCACCTCCGCACAAACCTCCGAAACCCCTTACCACCTTCTCGCCGAGCCGATGATCGTCGAGGCCGACCCCGAGAACTCGCAGGAGGACGCCGCCTACCAGCCCCGCCCGGGAACTCGGGTGGTGGGTGTGGGTCCGCTTCCGCAGCCGTGGCCGGATGACCCTCGCCTCGACCCGGTCCTCCTCGCTGAAGGCGACCACCGCAACGTCATCGACAAGTACCGCTACTGGAGTGTCGAGGCAATCAAAGCCGACCTCGCCACCACCCAGTCCCTCCTCCACATTGCCATCGAGAATCTCGAACACGACCTCAACATCGGCTCCATCGTGCGCTCCGGGAACGCTTTCAACGTGGGCGGCGTGCACATTGTGGGGCGCCGCCGCTGGAACAAGCGCGGGGCCCTTGTCACCGACCGCTACATCGAGATCCACTACCATTCCACCGCGCAGGAACTGGCGGAATGGGCGCGTGAGCATGATTATCGGCTGGTCGCCATCGACAACCCGTCGCACTCCACGCGCTTGGAAGAGACGCAGCTTCCCGAGCGCTGCCTGCTGGTCTTTGGCCAGGAGTCCACGGGGATTTCGCAGGAGTTGCAGGATGTCTGCCAGGATGCGGTTCGCATCGAGCAGTACGGTTCGACCCGCTCCATGAACGTCGCGGCGGCCGCTGCAATCGCAATGCACTGGTGGGTCAGCCAGCACCGCTCTCACAACGCGGAGTAGCTGCGTCCACGGGGAGTACTGCGACATTTGATGGCGTATACGTGCCCGCCATTCGTATATCGCATTACCGGTCACATATACGGCATCAAATGGACTCGAGTATCAGAATCCAGTCCGATCCGTGGGTCAGCCAGCACCGCCGCCCACACAGCGCGGGCGCGTGAAACACAAAAGCCACCCGCAGGTCGGCGACCTCGTGGGTGACTTTCGTTAGTGGCCCGTGTGGGGCCAGAGCGGTGAACGTCAGGCTTGCGTGACCGTCTGAACCGCGGCTGCGGCGATACGCTCTTCGCGGCGGCGATCCGAGTTCCGGAACCCCTGAATGAAGACAAAGGACAGCCCGACCGCGAGCGCCAGGAAGAATACGATATTGATAATGGCCCAAAGGGTGACTGTCATGAGTGTCTCCAAGTTGTCGGTGCAACGTTCTGCATACAGCCTACGCGATGTCCCCCGCCCGCCGCATAGCCCCAAGGTCACGCGTCGGCGACGGCCCGGTGATTTGTGCGTCACCTCTCACTATCGACGACGACGCCCTCACCTCACCTACTTCACCGGTTCCGTTCGAGAATCTCGCTGACGTCGCGAAGGATCTGCTCGGCACGGGCATCGAAGGAGTGTTCGCGTGCAATCCACTCGGCGGTTGTGATTCGCTCGGCCTCTTCCGTGCCAACTGAATCTGCCACGTCGTCGATATCAGCTGAGCCGTCTGAACCACCAGCACTACCGCACTGATCATTGCCGCCCGCTACGACTCGCGCGATGTCCTCGGGGGAGCGGCATACGTCGACGGCGTCGCCGAAGAACTCGTCCATTCCCTCCACCGGATCCGAGATGACTCGAGCTCCGCAGGCGAGTGCGTCGAAGATGCGATTCTGGATGAAGCCTTCGGCGGCCATGTCGTTCCAGTGGTCGGCGAGCACAAATTTCGCGCTGCGGTACACGTCTGCGAGTTCGGAGTTGGGAACGTGCTCGCCCGCCAGCACCTCATCGGGGACAAGGTCCTTCCAACCGGGTCCGATGATGGAAAGATCAACACCGGCTTCGATAGCCATGTGGACGAGATCGCGGTCGCGGCCCTTGTGGTTCCCGCCCACGAAGATCACGTTGTGCGCCGTCGTCGCTATTTCAGCAGGATCATTGGCGGTTTCAGTACGGTCGCTGGACAAACCGGCAGCGTCACGAACATGTCCAGAAATAACACCATCAGCACTGTCTCCAACACGACCAGCGCGAGAACCAGCATTAACTAGTCCGAAAGCATCAGCATCGTGACCAGACCCAGCATCAACGCGACCGGCACCTGCAAGATTGAAACGTGAGGTGTCGGTGGCCTGGAGCAGCGGACGGATCTCGACACCGAACTCGGCACTGGCGCGCTCCGCCCACGAGGCTGAGGCCGCGTAAACAATGTCGTAGCCGAGCAGTTCCTCCTTGGTGATCTGCTCGGGGTGGCTGATGATCCACATGACGTTGATCTGGCCGGGGATGGGACGGATGCGGGTGAGGCCGCGCAGCACGAGTGAGACGTCATCGAACTGGACGGCGGCCGAGTTGCGGGCTTCATGACGGTAGGTGACGACCTCCTGGCCGAGTCCGCGCAGGCTCGTTGCGAGTGATCCGCCGAAGTAGGTGTCGCCCCAGCCGTCGCCGCGGCGCCCGGCGTTCGCCGGATTCTTGAGGCCCCAACGCAGCTGAGCAACCGGAGTTTTCCCTGCCCCACTACTCGCCTTCACCGCGCCACTACTACTTACCGCCCCACTACTACTTACCGCGCCACTACTACTTACCGCGCCACTACTACTTACCGCGCCACTACTACTTACCGCGCCACGCCCGACCTGCGCCTCAGCTACCACCAGCTCGCGCGGTGCCCGCACCAGCACCGGCTTGGGCCCGAGAATGTTGGATTTCGAGAGGTCGGTCCCCACGTGCGCCACCGAGAAGCCAGCCCGCTCGAAGAGCGCCGTCTCCGGCGCCGGAAGATTCCCGCGCCACCGCTCCATGAAGATCTCACGGTTGGCGGAGAGTTCCTTGCCGCGCCCCGGGGTCTTGCTCTCATAGTGGGTGATGACCGTGCGCGGATCACTCACGAAGCCGCCCGGTCGCTTGCGCAGCAGGCGCAGGCAGAAGTCCACGTCCTCCATGCCGTTGACGTAGAACGGGTCGAATCCGCGCAGTTCCCCAAAGTCCCGAGCGCGCACCACAAGGGCCGCGGCGGTGGCCGCGCTGAAGCGCTCCACACCGATTCCGGCGGCGTCCTCCATGGGGTGACCAGCCAAGAAATGCACCGGCACGGTGTCCTTCGCAACCCACACGGTTCCGGCGGTCTGGATGGTGTCGTCGCCGTAGACGAGCAGCGGCTGAACTCCGGCGACGTCGTCGTCCTCCAAATGAGCCACCAGATTCTGTAGATCGCCCGACCGAATCTCGGTGTCGTTGTTGAGGAACAGCACGTGTTCGCCGCTGGAGGCGAGGAACCCCGCGTTGCAGCCGATCGCGAAGTTGTAATTCTTCGGCAGGCGCTTGTAGATCACCTGGGGGTGCCCGGCGAACTCGCGCATGAGTTTGTGGGCGATACGCGTGGTACACCCGTTATCAACGACGACGACCTCCACGTCCTCCAGCCCGCCCTGGGTCAGAACGGAGTTGACGGCGGCGACGGTCATGGTGGCGTCGTCGTAGGTGGGGATGATGACGGAGACGCGGCCCGGGATGCGTTCTTTCGCGGCCTCGGAATCCCAGTCGAGCATGCCCTTGGCGAGAACGATCCACTGCCAGTGCGAGGACTCGCGCACGGTGATGCGGTCGGAGCGGCCCATGTCGTGTTCGTACTCGCAGCCGATGAAGGGGAAGAACACCGGGGGTGTCACGGCGGCGAGCCGGATGGCGAAATCGTGGTCCACCCAGCGGCGCAGCGAGTTGTCGAATCCGCCGGCCCGGTGGGCGAGTTCGCACTTGACCACGAGTACGTTCATGTCGATGTGGTTGAGGAACAGAAGCTCTTCAAGTCCGCCGATGTAGGCGCGATAGCTGGTGGGCTTGTGTTCGCCGTTCATCACGCGGCTGGCCGCGTATCCCCAGGCCACGTCGCCGTTCACGGCCGCGCGGATGGACAGGTCGAGGTAGTCGGGGCGCCAGGTGTTGTCCGAATCCAGGAAGGCCACGTACTCGCCGGTTGCTGCGTTCAGGCCGGTGTTGCGCGCCGAACTGACGCCCTTGCCGGTGTTGCGGAGAACCTTGATGCGCGAATCGCTGCGGGCGATGGCTTGCAGAAGTTCCCAGGTGCCGTCGTCGGAGTGATCGTCGACGGCGAGGAGCTCCCAGTTCGTATACGTCTGCTTCTTGATGCTGGCGATGGCAGTTCCCACGAAATCCACCCGGTTCCAGGCTGGGAGAACAATCGACACCAGGGGGAGTTCGGGGACGGGCGCGGCGAGAGTTTCGCGCTTCCACTTCTCCTCGGCTTTGGCGTCCCAACTCGTGCGGTCACGCGGCGCGCGCAGGTGACGCTCGCCGCGCAGTTGCCGGCTGAGCTTCGAGACCTGCTGGGCGTAGTCCACCGCGCGCACCCCGTGAAGTGGAGAATCCGGCGGCACCGGCAGGAGGGTTTCATCGGTGATGGTGGCGCTGAAGTGAGCCAGTGGCACAACGCCGCGCGGGACCACACACTCGGGCTCCAGATAGGCGGGGTCGAACGCAGGCCCGAGCGGGACAGAAGCATCGGTGGAGTTGATGAACGCGATGAAGGTGGCGGCGTCGCCATACTGCATCGCGGCCCGTACCTCGGTGGGGAGTGCGGTGACATCGATGAACGGACTCGGCGCCAGGCCCTCGCGGAACATGTAGGTGAGGTAGTGGGAGGCTGCGTCGTGGGAGTTTTCGAATTTTCCGCGGCTCGCCGCACGATAGTAGGCGACCGAAAACACCCCGCTGGCCAGCAGATCCGCGGCCTGCGGATGATTCTTCCATGGGTGACGTTTTGCCTTGTCGACGACGGCGGATAGCCCGGACGTGTCGCGACCCGGGCTGTTTTTCACTCCAGAACTCCGCGCCGCGTCCTTGCTGGGAGCGAGCACCGCGTCCTTGTTCGAGGAGCCGGCGAGCTCAGGAATGCCGCCCTTGCTCAGCCGTTCGTTCAGGCGCCAATCCCACACCGAGGAACGCTTGTGATTCTTCTTGACAGTCTCATTCAATGAGCGAAGCTGGCGATGGATTCGCTGAAGCCTGCGCGAGGCCGCAACAACACCAAAAATGACGCTGGCCGCGATGAGCGCGAGGAGGCCCGGGACCATGATGTCGGGAAGCCACATCGCTAGCAGGGCAACAAGAACAACAACAAGAATCCAGCCGGCGATGGCAAGGATTCTCTGCGGGTGGTGCTTCATGGAGAGACTGAGCCCTTCGTGCTCGGACAACCGGTCATCTGCACGTCCGAACAGGTGCTCATTTCACGCGTGCAAATGGCCTCAGGCGAAGGCTATCCTAGCATATTTGACCTGCTGAGAACGGGTGCTCACCGGTGAGGAAGTGGCGAATTCACGCCGAAGAGGTTGCGTCAATATTGGCGTGACCTCTTTGGTGCAATCTCGAAATCTAGACAACGCGAACGGTGCGCTCCGGATGTTTGTCCAACCAACTTGCCACGAACGGGCACACCGGATCTATGGCCAACCCTTCACTCTCCGCAAAATCGACGGCGGCCTTCACCAAAGCCGACCCAACACCCCGGCCACGAAACTCCGGGACGGTGAAGGTACTGGGCAGCGCGACGACGTCGTCGCCAAAGTCGTCGTCGTCAAAATCTAGGACTATGTACCCGGCCGACTTACCGTCAATAAACGCCTCAAAACCCACTGATGTCCTACAAATGTCCATGTGCCAAGGGTAAACGGGGTGTGTCTCGCACCGCGAGATGGTACGTGGCTTTGTTCTCATCGAATGAACGATTGAAGAATTTCTGACCCTTTCGGGACTTTCAATGCAACAATAGACATTGTCCTAGAACAACTTGAAGGAGAGTTTCTGTGCCTATCGCAACTCCTGAAGTCTATGCAGAGATGCTGGACCGCGCCAAGGCAGGCAAGTTTGCCTACCCCGCAATCAACGTAACGTCCTCCCAGACCCTCACCGCAGCCATCCGTGGCTTCGCGGACGCAGGCTCCGACGGCATCCTTCAGGTGTCCGTTGGTGGTGCTGAGTACTGGTCGGGCTCCTCGATCAAGGATCGCATCGCTGGCTCGCTGGCAATGGCTGCCTACGCCCGTGAGATCGCGAAGAACTACGACGTCACCGTCGCTCTTCACACCGATCACTGCGCCAAGCAGAACCTTGAGTCCTGGACCGAGGCCATCATGGATCTCGAGGCCGAAGAGGTCAAGGCTGGCCGTCTTCCCTGGTTCCAGTCCCACATGTGGGATGGCTCCGCCATTCCGCTCGACGAGAACCTTGAGATCGCCAAGCGCCTTCTCGACAAGGCTGTCGCTTCCCGCACCATCCTCGAGATCGAGGTTGGCGCTGTTGGTGGCGAAGAGGACGGCGTCGTTGGTGAAATCAACGAGAAGCTGTACACCTCCACCGAAGACGGCATCAAGACCGTTGAGGCCCTCGGCCTCGGCGAGAAGGGCCGCTACCTGACCGCTCTGACCTTCGGCAACGTGCACGGCGCCTACAAGCCCGGCTTCGTGAAGCTGCGTCCGGAGATCCTGGGCACCATCCAGGAAGAGGTCGGCGCCAAGTACGATGCGGGCGATCGTCCGTTCGACTTGGTCATGCACGGCGGCTCCGGCTCCACCGACGAGGAGATCGCACTGGCAGTGGCCAACGGCGTCATCAAGATGAACGTTGACACCGACACCCAGTACGCCTACACCCGCCCGGTCGTTGACTGGATGCTGAAGAACTACGACGGCGTCCTGAAGATCGACGGCGAAGTCGGCAACAAGAAGCAGTACGATCCCCGCGCTTGGGGCAAGGCTGCTGAGTCTGGCATGGCTGCTCGCGTTGTCGAGGCGTGTGAGCGTCTCGGTTCCGCTGGCACCAAGATGAGCTGAGCTCGCTGAGAGCTTTCTCAGGCTGAAGGATCATCTCTATTGATGGTCTTTGTTGGCTGAACGGTCGCGCGGATGAGGGAAACCTCGTCCGCGCGATCTCTTTTTGTTGTGGGGTTGGGTGGGGTTGGAACGGGCGGCTGGGTGGTCTGGTTCGCGCGAAGCAGTGATAGCCCGGCAAAGCAGTGATAGCGACGACGGCGTCCGCGGTATCATTTCTTTGCCGCGCTATCAATTCTCTGGGGATGTTCCTTGAAACTGGGCGTTGGGAGTAGGTCTTCGGGACAGTGGAGTGCGAGCGCGCGGCGTACAGCAAGCCCGGTAGGCTGGGGGAATGCCGCACAGTCCTTTTACGCTTCCCGATCCACGTGATCTCGTGCCCGTTGATTTTCCCTATGACCGGTTAGATCGCTGGCCCGATCCCACGGCGGACAATTTGTTTGCCTTCGATGCCACGGATCGCTTGCTCGTGGACATGGCGGCACCCGCGATTCGGGAGGCGGCTTCGGGTTCGGTCGTGGTCATGGGAGATCGTTATGGCGCGCTCACTCTGGCGGCGGTGAGTCTGGGTTGCCCGGGTTCCCAGGGGATTCGTTGCCATCAGGACGCTTACGGTGGGCGGATGGCGTTGCAGGCAAACTTCGACTCCTTAGCGGGGCAGTTGGGGTTGGCCGGGCCCAACAAGCCGGTGCCTGACCGTATGGGGGCGGATACTTCAGAACAAGAATCGTACGCTGCGAGTTGGGTTTCTGGTGGCCAGAGGGTTGTGCCAAAGCAAGAAGCGCCGGGGAGCGATGCGCAGAAGTGGGACGTATTCCAATCCTGCGAGCTGGATGAGAGTCTATTGGTGGGTGCCGAGGTGGTCCTCATGCAGTTGCCGAAGGACCTCTCGCAGCTGGAGCACTGGGCTTCGCTTATTGCCACCTATGCCAGCGCCTCCGTGAAGGTATTTGCCGGTGGCCGCATCAAGCACATGACACGGGCCATGAATGAGGTGTTGGAACGCCACTTTGGTCAGGTGTCAGCTTCGTTGGCGCGTCAGAAGTCGCGTGTGCTCGTGGCCGGTGAGCCCCGCCGGGCTGCCGTGACCGGAATCGAGACGCGTGACGGATCGAATTGTGGCGGTGGGAAACGTGAGGGATTGAAACGGGCACCTGGTCAATCGCTGAACCAGTCGCGGGAGCAGGGTCGCAACCAGTCACTGAGTGGCCTTCCTGAAGGTGAGCACCACGAATCTTCGAGTTGCAGCCGATCGGACTTGCTGGACTCTGACCTTAGCGAATACTTCGACCCAGAACTCAAGCTCTGGGTGTGCTCATACCCCGGCGCCTTTGCCGCCGGTCGAGTGGATATTGGCACCCGATTCCTCATCCCCTTCATCGAGCAGATGCCGCGTTTCGATGGAGGTCCAGCCGGTGGAGGAATCAATTCTCAGCGGTTACAAACGACGAGTAGGAGTCGTTTGGGGCGTGGATCTCAGCTGGACTGGGAGGGTCGTTTGGGTGAGTCAATTCCTTTAGGTGCAACGGGCACAGCAGCTGACCTGGGATGCGGCACTGGACTGCTCACTGCCGCGCTGCTCCGTTCTCATCCCGAGTATCACGTGATTGCCACGGATCGTTCGGCTGTGGCCGTTCGTTCGGCCAAGGCGACGCTCCGGCGTAATGGCTTCGAGCCCTTGCCTGACGGATCGGCTGAGCATGCAAAACGGACTGAAGAGACCCCTCGCCGCGATGAGTCTGTCCCAGCGCGCGAGAAAGTCGGCTCAGTAGCCAATGGATCCAGAACCGTGCGGTACGAGGTCCGGCAGGATCATGCACTCTTCCAGCAGCCGGATGCGAGCTTGGATCTCATCGTGTGTAATCCGCCCTTCCATTCGGAGGCCAGCGTCTCCACGGCGCTCTCCGAGTTCTTGTTCAGGGAAGCGGCGCGCACACTGCGCCCGGGCGGCATCATGCTCACGGTCTTCAACTCGCACCTCCAGCATCGCCGGGCCTTGCAGCGCCTTGTTGGGCCCACCGAGCAGCTCGGCCGCAACCAGAAGTTCACGGTCACGCGCACGGTGCGCTTCTAGAGAGACACGACCTAGCCTCCCGCAGTTTTCCGGAGTCGGCACAAGTTTGAGGATACGAAGAGGCAACGGAAACATGGAGAGGTCACGCCGAGGATGTGTTGCCTCTCCACGAAATGGTGACCTCTCCGGTGCTGGGGTGTGGGGTGCTGGGGGTGTGGGGTATGGGGGTCCTGCTAACGCCGACATCCGCCCTTAGCGTCAGAAATCGCCCTAGTAAGGGCGATACCCAGCGCTAAGGGCAGATGTCGATGGATAGTGGGTGGCTCATCGACCCAAACGAAACGGCCCGGGCCACTGCGCACGGTTCCGAAGAACCGGACGTGGGCCCAGGCCGTCGTCGTCAGATTATCGCGGCGCGCCGCGAGAACCGCGAGACCTCACGAACACCCGCGAGACCTCACAGAAAACCTCAGATCGAGGTCTTCTCCAGCTTCCACACCTGCTCCGCGTAGTCGGTGATGGTGCGGTCGGAGGAGAAGCGGCCGGAGAGCGTGATGTTGTTCCAGCACATCCGGGCCCACTTGAGCTCGTCGCGGTAGTCGGCGGCCATGCGGTCCTTGACCTCGCGGTAGTCGGCGAAATCGCCGAGCAGGTAGTAGACGTCTGCGGGCTCCCACGAGGTGCCGTCGAGCAGGGTGCCGAGCAGGTCGTGGAAGTCGCCGGTGAAGCCGTCGTTCAGGGTGCCGTCAACGAAGGAATCCAGGACGCGCTTGAGGCCGGGGATGGTCTCGTAGGCTTCGCGCGGGTTGTAGGACTTGCGCAGCTCGGGCAGTTCCTCCTCGCGGGCGCCGAAGATGTAGGCGTTCTCGTCGCCCACGGCCTCGTGGATTTCCACGTTGGCGCCGTCCATGGTGCCCAGCGTCAGGGCGCCGTTCATCATGAACTTCATGTTGGAGGTGCCGGAAGCTTCCTTGCCGGCGGTGGAGATCTGCTCGGAGACGTCCGCGGCCGGGATGATGTACTCGGCGGGGGTCACGTTGTAGTTCTCAACCCAGACAAGAGCCAGCTTGCCCTCCATCTCCGGATCGTTGTTGATGAGGGCGCCGATCTCGTTGATCAGCTTGATGATGGCCTTGGCGCGCTTGTAGCCGGGGGCTGCCTTGGCGCCGAAGATGAAGACGCGCGGGGTGACGTCGAGCGACGGATCATCCTTGAGGCGGTAGTACAGATCCAGGATGTAGAGCGCGTTGAGCAGCTGACGCTTGTACTCGTGCAGGCGCTTGATCTGCACGTCGTAGATGGCGTCCACGGGGATCTTGACGCCCTGACGAGCCTCAACCCAAGCAGCGAAACGCTCCTTGTTCTCGCGCTTGACGCCGATGAGCTCGCGCAGCAGGGTCTCGTCCTCGCCGCGGTCGGTGATGTCGGCGAGCTTGGCGAGGTCGGTCACCCAAGCGTCGGAGCCGAGCTCGCGGGTCAGCAGCGAAGCCAGGCCCGGGTTGCAGGAGTTGAGCCAGCGGCGCTGGGTCACACCATTGGTCTTGTTGTTGAACTTCTCCGGCCAGATCTCGTACCAGTCGTGCAGCGTCTCGCGCTTGAGGATCTCGGTGTGCAGCGCGGCCACGCCGTTGATGGAGAATGCCGCGTAGCAAGCGATCCATGCCATGTGGACGAGTCCGCCGTGAACCGGGGACATGTAGTCGATCTTGCCGGGGTGATGGCCTGCCTTCGCGAGCTCCTCGCGGAAGCGGCGATCGATCTCCTGGACGATCTCGAAAACGCGCGGGAAGAGCTTCTGGAAGATCGAAACTTCCCACTTCTCCAGTGCCTCGGCCAGAACGGTGTGGTTGGTGTAGGCAAAGGTCTGCTGGATGACGGACCAGGCATCGTCCCAGGACATGCCGTGCTCGTCGAGGAGCAGGCGCATGAGCTCGGGGATGGCGAGCACCGGGTGGGTGTCGTTGAGCTGCACCGAGTTGAACTTGCCGAAGCCGGTGAGGTCATTGCCGTGCTCGCGCTTGTACACATCGACCATGGTCTGGAGCGAAGCGGACACGAAGAAGTACTGCTGGCGAACGCGCAGCACCTTGCCTTCGTAGGTGGTGTCGTTCGGGTAGAGGACGCGGCACAGATCGGCCACGCGCTCGCGCTCGACGATGGCGTCGGTGAAGCGCTGGGAGTTGAAGGCGTCGTAGTCGAACTCTTCGATGGGCTCGGACTTCCACAGGCGCAGGGTGTTGACGTTCTTGGTGCCGTAGCCGGTGATCGGCATGTCGTAGGGAACGGCGCGCACGTCCATGTCCGCGAAGCGCACGTAGCGTGCCTCTTCTTCGCGACGGATGACGAAGGGGTAGCCCTCTTCCATCCACGGATCCGGGTGCTCGTTCTGGAAGCCGTTGTCGATGGTCTGCTTGAAGAGGCCGTAGCGGTAGAGAATGCCGTAGCCGGTCACGGGCAGGTCGAGCGTGGCGCACGAATCGAGGAAGCAGGCGGCGAGACGGCCGAGGCCACCGTTGCCAAGCGCTGCGTCGTGTTCGGCTTCAAGCACGTCAGAGAGGTCCTGGCCCTGCGCTGCCACTGCTTCGCGAGCCTCATCGAGCAACCCGAGGTTGGTGAGGTTGTTGAGCATGGCGCGGCCCATGAGGAACTCGGCCGAGAAGTAGTGCTCCTGGCGGCCTGCCTGGTAGGCCTTGGTGGTGGTCTCCCAGTTGTCGGCGATGTGATCGACGATCAGCCCGGACAGACCGGTCCAGAATTCCATGGCGTTTGAGCTGCGGGTGGTCTTGCCTGATGCCGAACGCACGAAAGCGCCCAACGATTGCGTCAGATCCGTAGACATAGACTGAATCTCCTTGCGAAATAACTTGCATACGTAGATTAGTGACCGGCGCTGCACGGAATGAAACCCGGACCTAGGTCGTATATGCCCAGTATTTTCCATTAAATCGTTGCAGCCAGGAAAAGTCTCGCCGGGCCAGTAAGGTGTATCCCACACTTTAGTACATTTGTAATGATAAATGAGTTACATGTCGTTATTTTTGAGCGGTTGCGGGGAAAGTCATAGTGTCGAGGTTTGTGGGGTGGCGGGGTGGAATGTCGTTTGAAGCATGGTTCGAAGTACGGTCTTTCCATCCGGACGCGACGACGACGCCCACGTCTCACCATTCGGCCCCCTTCTGTTTCCCCTGCTCCGGTCAGTATGCTTAATAAGTAAAGCGGCATGGCCCCTTTACGAAGCGTAAGCAATGAAGGAGAGCAGTATGCCTGCGGTCATCATCCTCGGCGCCCAGTGGGGCGACGAAGGAAAAGGAAAGGCCACCGATCAGCTCGGCACCCGTGCAGAGTACGTCGTCAAGTACAACGGCGGTAACAACGCTGGTCACACCGTCGTCGTCGATGGTGAAAAATTCGCACTACACCTTCTTCCGGGCGGAATTCTCTCCCCGGGCTGCATCCCCGTCATCGGCAATGGCGTTGTGGTGGACATCCAGGTTCTCTTCGAGGAGATCGAGGAACTGGAGTCGCGCGGCATGGACACCTCGAAGCTGAGGATCTCGTCCAACGCCCACATCATCACCTCCTACGACCGCAAGATGGATGCCCTGTCCGAGAAATCCCTCGGCGACAAGAAGATTGGCACCACCGGCCGCGGCATCGGCCCCACCTACGCGGACAAGGTCTCGCGCACCGGCCTGCGCATGCAGGACCTGTTCGAGCCCGAGTCGCTGCGGTCCAAGATCGAGACGGCGCTCGCGGACAAGAACATCCTGCTGGCCGCCTACGGTGAGGACACTTTCGAGGTCGACGACGTCGTCGCCGAACTCACGTCTTTCGCTGAGCGCGTCCGGCCCATGGTCATCGATACCGTCCTCGAAGTGAACAACGCACTCGATGCTGGCAAGACGGTGGTGTTCGAGGGTGGCCAGTCCACCATGCTGGACATCGACCACGGCACCTACCCCTATGTGACCTCCTCCAACCCGACCGCCGGCGGCGCCTGCACCGGCACCGGCGTTGGCCCCACCCGCATCGACCGCGTGGTGGGCGTGGCCAAGGCCTACGTCACCCGCGTGGGCGAGGGCCCGTTCCCCACCGAGCTATTCGACGAGTCCGGCGAGTGGCTGCGCGAGAAGGGCGGCGAATACGGTGTCACCACCGGCCGCCCGCGTCGTTGTGGCTGGTACGACGCCCCGGTGTCGCGCTACTCCACCCGCGTCAATGGCCTGACGGACATCGTGCTCACCAAGCTCGACGTTCTCGGTGGCCTGGAGCAGATCCCGGTGTGCGTGGCCTACGAAGTGGACGGCAAGCGTGTCGAGGAAGTCCCGGCCGTGCAGTCCGAGTTCGCCCGCGCGGTGCCGGTGTACGAGTACGTTCCCGGCTGGCAGGAGGACATCTCCGGCTGCACCACGTTCGAGGAGCTTCCGCAGGCGGCACAGGATTACGTGCTGTACCTGGAGAAGATCTCCAACTGCCGCATCAGCTCCATCGGCGTTGGCCCGGAGCGCGAAGCGACCATCGTGCGCCAGGACCTGCTCGACTGAGAGTGGTGCGCTGGCACGTAGTTGCTGGCTGGGTGTAGCGCGCTGGTGCGATAGTTGCTGGCTGGTTTGATTCCTAAGTGGGCATGTGAGCGATATGCGTGCCGTCTACGGCACGGAGATCGCTGTGGTGCCCAGTTAGAAAAGAGTTGACGCGGGAGGGCCCGGGTAGCTTGCGAATGCAAGCCGCCCGGGCCGTTTCGTTTGGCTCAATGAGCGGCTTGGTCCTGAGCGGGGTGCTCCTGAGCGGGGTGCTCCTGAGCGGGGTGCTCGCACGAAGGTGCGGGTGCCTTTCCCGTTTCTAAAGAATTGAGGAAAATGGAAAGGGTTGAGGCATTTCGACGCGTCCACGCACTCAATCCTTTCCGAAAAACTCAATCCTTTGGTGGGTGTGGGAGTCATTCGCCTTTGGCGGCGTCATTCTCCGGGGAACACCACGCCCACCTGCTGGCGGATAGTGTCGAGGGTTGCGATTACTGCGGCAGCCTCGTCCCACCCGTGCCCGGGAACCTCTGTGAGCCCGGCGCGAAGAGCCCGGGCAAAAGCCGCGGCCTGGTATTCGAATCCGTTGGCTGCGAGCGATTGCGAGGACCAGTTTTCCTCATATTTCTCGTAGGGCTTTGCCTTGTCCGGCACCTCATCCCACACCACGCGCAGCTCGCTCGGGCGATAGAAATTGACCGGTAGCTCAATCCAGCCCTTCTCGCACGAGATGAGTGCCGCGTTTGCGGTGGCCATATCCATTGAGGACTCGTACACCGCGTAGGCCTCGGGATAGTCGAGCATCGCCACAGCTTGAGCATCGACGCCTCTGTCGGTGAGGCGACCGCGCGCCGTCACGGCGCGCGGCGTGCCCAGCACCCAATGGATGAACGACACCGAATAGACTCCCAGGTCGAGCGCCGCTCCTCCCGCCAACTCGGGATTTTCCAGTCGTTCGACGCCTCGCAGGTTGGCGTTGAATTCGGCGCGCATATAGCGCACCCCGCCCAACTCGCCGCTGGCCAGAAGTGCTCGGATGATCGCGTAATGAGGCAGGAATCGTGACCACATCGCCTCCATGACCAGCACGTTTGCTTCCTCGGCTGCGGCACGTAGGCGCTGGAGCTCGGCGCTGTTGCGGACGATCGGCTTCTCGATGAGCACCGGCTTCCCGGCCGCGATCGCCTCCAGCGCACCTTCCAGGTGGAAGTTGTGGGTGGTTGCGACGTAGACGGCGTCGACGTCGTCCCGTGACAGCACATCCTTGTAGCTTCCGTGGAAGGCGATGTCATTTTCTACAGCGAAGGCTTCGGCTCTGGCTGGCGTGCGCGACCCGACGGCGACGACGGCGCTGCCCGCCCGCTTCACATCTCTCGCGAACTTTCTGGCGATGCCACCCGCTCCAAGGATTGCCCAGCGCAGGCTTGGAGAATCCGTGGGTTCAGGCGGGAACGCGGCTGATGCGATTCGCGCCAGGCGTTCGGGAAGGGGTGGTAAAACAGACATCATTCCTCCTGTGATTCGTAGAGGTTGCGCCAACAGGACCTAGCCAACAGGACCCATCGGCGCAACCTCTCTATTTTGTTCTACACCATGGAAGTGGGCTGGTGTGGAAAGCGAGGGGCTGGGCAGCCGAAAAGCTGCCCAGCCCGGCGCATTGTCGTTGTATGCTCCCGGAATTACTTCCCGGGTTCGGGGCTCGGCGGCTGCCAGGTTCCTTGATCGGAGGCATGTCCCGGCTGGCCGTAGGGAGGATTCGAGAACCCGGCAGCACCGGAGCCTCCCGCACCGGGATCTCCCGCTGCAAACCCGCCCGCACCGGAGTCCCCTACAGCGGGCCCTTGCGTACGCCGCCTCATCAGGAGGGCAATAGCCACGCCCACGAGCGTGAGGACGCCCCCGCCGATGAGGAACCAGGGCCAGGTGGGAGCACTGCCGGAAGCCTGCGAAGACTCGGGGTCCGCTTCGCCGTCGTCGTCGCCGTCATCGTTCCAGGTGCTGCCGCCGGAAAGATCGCCGGACTTTTGACCGGTGACGCTGAAGCCGGATTCCAGCACGGCCGGGTCGGTGAATGTGACCGTGTTGCCGTTGATCTGGCCGCCTTCGGAGGCCTCGATGATGGGGCCGGGCATCGTGACGTTGAAGGTGAACTCTAGCGGTCCAAGGCTGTCTGGCGCCGGGATATACATGTCGTTGGTGGCGGATGACCCGATGTTGAGCGTGTACGAGTCTCCGTTGTCCACCAGGATCTCGTCGCTTGCGATGGGTGTGGCGACGACGAATCGGCAACCGAGATTGCTTCCCTCACTGATGTCTTCAACCTCGAAGCTTCCGGTGGGGAACAGTTCGTCGTCGGCCATGAGGTCGGATAGCATCTCGCATGTGACGCCGCTGGCAGACGTGAGCCCTTCCGTATCGATCAGTTCAGCCGCGAAGTTCAAGCCTCCACTGGGCGTGATGTCTATCGTGTTGTCCCATTTGCAGGCGGACAGCAACATGGTGATGGGCAAGAGGAGGGCGAGAATCATGCCGGTCTTCTTGCGCTGCGTGCGCTGTGTCATCGTGGTGTCCAATTCGATAGGGGATCAATCGCCGACAAACAAGAGAATACCTGGGTCTAAAGTCTCGGTACGAGAGACGCAACATTGGAAACTTACGCAATCTGGTTGGATGGCCAAGTGTGCAACACAATGTGGCGTGCTGCACTTCGGGTCAGGCACATGTCCTGACCTGCGATTTTGTCTGGCTTGACTGGTCTGACCACGTCAAATTAGGACGAAATACTGTGATAACTGTGTCCCGTCTCGGGAACAATTGAACATGTTCACACCGCGGTTCGTAAGTTTCGCGGTTCTGCTACATCGCATCTCTAAGGAAGGAAACGCGATGACCGACAAGACCTATTCCGTTGAGGAAGTTCGCGCCGGTGCCCCGGCCGAGGCTCCCGATGCTCTCATTGCTTGGGTAACCGAGCAGGCCAATCTCACCAAGCCGGATTCGATCTACTGGGCCGATGGCTCGGAGGAAGAGTGGGATCGTCTCACCGCAGAGATGGTTGAGGCCGGAGTTTTCACCCGACTGAACCCCGAGAAGCGCCCCAACAGCTTCCTGGCTCGCTCGCTTCCCTCGGACGTGGCTCGCGTTGAGTCCCGCACCTTCATCTGCTCCGAGAAGGAAGAGGATGCAGGCCCCACCAACCACTGGGCCGATCCGGTCGAGATGAAGGCCACCCTCAAGAAGGTCATGGACGGCGCCATGCGCGGCCGCACCATGTACGTCATCCCCTTCTCCATGGGTCCCGTTGGCGGCCCGATCTCCCAGCTGGGCATCGAGCTCACTGACTCCCCCTACGTGGTCATCAACATGCGCATCATGACGCGCATGGGTGCCGCCGCTCTCAAGCTCATCGGCGAAGGCGCCGAGTGGGTTCCCGCTCTGCACTCCGTCGGCTACCCGCTGCGCGATGCCGAGGGCAACGAGCGTCCGGACACCGCATGGCCGTGCAACGATGACAAGTACATCACGCACTTCCCCGAGACCAACGAGATCATCTCCTACGGCTCCGGCTACGGCGGCAACGCCCTGCTCGGCAAGAAGTGCTTCGCTCTGCGTATCGCGTCGACGATGGCCAAGCGTGATGGCTGGATGGCCGAGCACATGCTCATCCTCCGCCTCACCAACGAGGAGACCGGCAAGCAGTTCCACGTGACCGCCGCCTTCCCGTCCGCATGTGGCAAGACCAACCTCGCCATGCTTCAGCCCACCATCCCCGGCTACAAGGTCTCCACCGTTGGTGACGACATCGCCTGGATGCGCCCGGGCCCCGATGGCCGCCTGTACGCCATCAACCCCGAGGCCGGCTTCTTCGGTGTTGCACCGGGTACGTCCTACGACACCAACCCGATGGCCATGGACACCATGAAGGCCAACTCCATCTTCACCAACGTTGCTCTGACCGACGACGGCGACGTGTGGTGGGAGGGCATCGACGCTCCGCTTCCGGATCACCTGATCGACTGGCACGGCAACGATTACACCCCGGCTGACGCAGCCGAGGGCAAGCTCGCTGCTCACCCGAACTCCCGCTTCACCACCCCGGCCGCGCAGTGCCCGATCGTCTGCGAGGATTGGGAGGCTCCCCAGGGTGTCGCCATTGACGCCATCCTGTTCGGTGGCCGCCGCGCCACCAACGTGCCACTGGTTGCCGAGGCCTACGAGCCCGCTCACGGCGTGTTCATCGGCGCTTCGGTTGCTTCCGAGGTCACCGCTGCTGCCACCGACGTCAAGGCCGGCTCGCTGCGCCACGACCCGTTCGCCATGCTGCCCTTCTGTGGCTACAACATGGCCGACTACTGGGGCCACTGGCTGGAGATGCAGGCGGAGCTCGGCGACAAGTTCCCGAAGATCTTCCAGGTCAACTGGTTCCGCAAGTCCGATGACGGCAAGTGGCTGTGGCCCGGATACGGCGAGAACTCCCGCGTTCTCGACTGGGTTGTCCGCCGCGTGGACGGCACCGTTGACGCCATTGATGGCGTGACCGGCCGTTACCCCAAGTTCGAGGACTTCAACCTCGACGGCGTGGACGTCAGCGAAGAGGATTGGGCGAACCTGTTCGCCATCGATCCCGACGCATGGGCAGCCGAGATGGACGGCTCCGAGGAGTACTTCTCGCAGTTCGGCGACAAGCTCCCGGCCGAGATCACGGCTCAGCTGGCCAAGTTCCGCGAGCGCATCGCGGCTGCGAAGGCCTGAGGTTCGCTTGGGTTTCGCCCGCGAGTGAGGCTTGCGAGCCTCTGACCGCTTAACGACGGCGGCACCGCCCCAGTGGGGTGGTGCCGCCGTCGTTTTGTGTTGGGTGAGTGGGTGTTCCTGCTCGCCGAGATCTGCCCTTAGCGCTACGTATCGCCGTTATAAGGGCGATATCCAACGCTAAGGGCAGATCTCGATGTGGTGCTGGTGTTTTGTGGGGAGGGTGAGAGTTGCTGAAGGCGCGGGTGAGAGGCCTGCTCTCTAAAGAATTGAGTTTTTTGGAAAGGGTTGAGCGTTTTGACGCGTCCGCGGGGCTCAATCCTTTCTAGAATCCTCAATCCTATGGGTGCTTGTGCCTTTGGGTGCTTGTAGTGGTGCTGGTTGGTCAGAGGGCCGACGTCTCCGGATGTCGATGTGGGGTGTTTTGTGGAGAGTGGGCGTGGGCGGCGTGAGCGCCGGAGTGCTAGCGCTCGCCCAGTACGACCGTGGGCATGTCCGGTGCACACAGGACCAGGACGGCCGCGGCGTTGAAGGCCGCGGCCGTGGCCACGATCTGCTTGGTTGAGGCCGAGAGCATGTAGCCCCGGCGGGCGGCGGAGAGGACCAAGAAATCGCTGATGCGGGGGAGTGCCCAGAGATCCACGCCAAAGGCCTGTGAGTCGGGTACCGGCCCGGTGCCCCAGGCAAGGGTCTGCCCGTCGATGGTATTGGCAATGACTGCTGCTTCTCCGTGGGTGCCATCGAGGACGGGAATGGGATTCCGAGCGTAGCGCTCGATGATCGGGACGAGCTCGGTTCCGGCGGGGACAACTTTGGCCGCCTCGCGGGCCCGAAGTACAACTGAAAGAGGAAGGTTCGCGGGGTCAATACCCCACTGGGAAAGCAATGCGTCCAACCCTTCCGGCCGCTCGCCCAGCACGGTGAGAACAGCGCCGAGCCCGTCGGCGGCACCGCAGCCGGACTTCGAGTCGGGGCTGTGGTTGTCACGATGATCGGAGACCGGCAACCCTGCCTCGGCAAGTGTGCGGCACACGTTGTCGAGCCACTCGAGAAGCACGGTGGGTAGATCGTCATCGGGCTTTCCGTCCACTGCCGGGGCGAGCACGCCGGTGAGAAGAAAATCCACTACCCAGGTGGTGAGCGTCCCTCCCGCGGTACGCGGTAGGGACGGATGTTCGCCGACCGCCGGGCGCCCATCAATGCATTGGGCCGGGTAGTTGTGTGTGCTTGGGCGCAGGACCGAACTGGGATCTGTGCGCAGATCCGCGAGGGCTGCCTCGATTGATGTGAGGGAATCGGGCTGAGGGCCGATGGCGCCAACTGCATTGAGGAGAGTCATGTTTACTAGCCTATCGGGCGCCCAAGCCCCGCTGCTCGCCGATGCCTGAAAAATCTATCTCCGAAATCCGGCCACCTTTGTACCAATGGCACACGGGGTGCGGGATTACGGAGATGGATGCCGTCAAACACCGTGGTCACCTCACACCACCTCACACCACCTCACGCAACGCGCCGCAGAACTTTCCTCACGCGCCCGGCATCTCCGGGGTTGTCTGTGTACCTCCAGGATTGATGACCAACAGCTCCGAAATCACACCCGGCCTGTGCTATGCGTACAGCCCGGTGCTGATTCTGAAGCTATTTTTCTGGAGTTCATGAGCCGAGTTGAACGCCGCCCTCCACACTCTCCGAAACCCCACCACAACCGCACCACAGCCCCACCAAAACTAGAATCATCCCAGATTATGGATATTTCAATGAAAACCCCTGTTCAAACTCTGGAATCGCTGCCCGCGCGCCGGTATCTGCCATAGGGTTGAGGGGTGCGAATCCTTCTTGTTGGCTCTGGCGGCCGCGAACATGCCCTCGCAAGGACATTGCGTCTCGACCCTTCCGTTACTGACCTGATCATCGCCCCCGGTAATCCGGGCACGGCGAGCCTGGGTGAGAATGTTCCGGTAGACATTCTCGACGGTGAGGCTCTCACCGCGTTGGCTCGTGAACGCGAGGTGGATCTCGTGGTCGTCGGGCCGGAGGCGCCTCTTGTTGCCGGGGTTGCCGACGATCTCCGCGAAGCCGGAATTCCGGTTTTCGGGCCCTCGCGTGAGGCGGCCCGGCTGGAAGGTTCGAAGGCGTTTGCCAAGGAGATCATGGCGTACGCGCAGGTGCCCACGGCGATGGCCCGGGTGTGTTCGGATCGCGAGCAGGCGATTGACGCCCTCGATACGTTCGGCGCCCCCTACGTGGTGAAGGATGACGGGCTTGCGGCGGGCAAGGGCGTCGTGGTCACGAATGACCGCGATGAAGCCATCGCGCACGTGGAGGCCTGCCTCGCCAAGACCGGCGGCGACCAGTCCACCAACGGTGAAGCCGCCGTGGTGATCGAGGAGTTCCTCGACGGCCCGGAAGTCTCACTCTTCTGTATTTGCGATGGCCACACGGTTGTTCCGCTGGCTCCGGCACAGGATTTCAAGCGGGCGTACGACGGCGACGCCGGCCCCAATACCGGCGGCATGGGTGCCTACTCACCGCTTCCGTGGGCTCCGAAGGGGCTGGAAGATGACGTGGTGGCACGTGTGGCGCAGCCGGTGGTGGACGAGATGGCGCTTCGCGGCACTCCGTTTGTGGGACTCCTCTACTGCGGCCTCGCCCTCACTTCCCGGGGCCTGCGGGTCATCGAATTCAACGTGCGTTTCGGGGATCCCGAGACGCAGGTGGTGCTGCCCCGCCTGAAGACTCCGCTGGGAGAACTTCTCATGAGCGCGGCGCAGGGGCGCCTCTCGGATGCCCCGCTGTGTTGGAAGGACGAGGCGGTTGTGGGCGTGGTACTCGCGGCCAAGGGATACCCGGCCAAGGTTCGTACGGGTGACGTCATCGAGGGACTCGATGCTGCGGAGTCGGATCCGGCGGCGCACGTCATCCATGCGGGTACTTCTCAGGCTGGAGAGAATGTTGTGTCGGCGGGCGGGCGAGTGCTCGCCGTGGTCGGTCAAGGTCCGTCGATTGAGGATGCTCGAGGTGTCGCGTACGCGGCTCTCGAGAGCATCAATCTGGCGGATTCTCACTATCGCCGCGATATCGCAGCGAATAAATAGAAGATGGCGTCAATAGGTTTGTCCGCGACATCCGTAGTGGACCATGACATATTGGCGGGATATAAAAGGTTGCGTCAATAGGCGAGATTTCGAGACATCCGCGGCGGAAGCAGTGGAGCGCAGCCTATTCGCGTAATCTCTAGTCCAAGTAATGTCGTATCAGAGCGCCCGAACTGTCATTTGGAAGCAGTTGGGTGATAAAAACGAATGCCGTGTGCCGCGCAGGATCGAGTAGCTCACCCCTCGCACCTGAGATACCAGAGCGGCACAACAACATTGACGGGAAGACCATGACAGACCAGTTACAGCGCAACCAGATATCCGCGTGGACGCACGTGTACTCGGGAAAAGTTCGGGACATGTTTGTGCCCGCGGATCCTGCGGCACATTCTGGGATTGACACCCACCTTATTGTGGCGTCGGACAGGATCAGCGCTTTTGATTTTGTCTTGCCCACGCAGATTCCCGATAAGGGAAAGATTCTGACGCAGATGTCGGCTTGGTGGTTTGAGAGGCTGAGCGATATCGCCTACAACCACATGATTTCCACTGAGGTTCCGGTGGCGGTGGAGGGGCGCGCGATGGTGACGCGCCGCCTCAACATGTTCCCGGTTGAGTGTGTGGTGCGCGGATACATCACGGGCTCGGCGATGGCTGAATACAAGGAGACCGGAAGTACCTGCGGTGTGGATTTGCCGCGCGGGCTTGTGGAGGCGTCGCGCCTGGAATCGCCGATCTTCACCCCGGCGGCGAAGGCCAAGCTTGGCGACCACGACGAGAACATTACCTTCGCGGACATGACTGAGCGCATTGGAACCTCGGAGGCGCGCCAGCTGCGGCTCCACTCGCTGCAGCTGTACATGCGCGCGCACGAGATTGCCCTCGATCGTGGAATCATTATTGCGGACACGAAGTTTGAGTTCGGCACCTCCTCGGATCAGGGTGAGCGAGGAATTTTCCTCGCCGACGAGGTCCTGACTCCGGATTCGTCGCGCTTCTGGCTGGCGGAGACGTACCAGCCGGGCAAGAACCAGCCTTCCCTCGACAAGCAGTACGTGCGCGACTGGCTCCTCTCGCCCGCCTCCGGGTGGGACCCGCGTTCGGGCGAGCAGCCTCCGGAGCTGCCGGATGAGGTTGTTGAAAAGACGCGCGACCGCTACATCAAGGCCTACGAGATGCTGACGGGGCGTCACTGGCAGTAAGCGCGTTTGGGTTCTGGCGGTTTTGCCGGGTTTAGAGGTTGCGCCAATAGGTTCGGCCGTCGCGAGGATGGTGCGGGGCTTGACTGGTAAGGCGGACAGCGACGCAGTTCGAGGTGTGAGTACGTGTACTCACGACCGAGAACCAGGAAGCTGGCTGTGGGCTTGTCCCCACGACGAATCGGCACTGGTGGTGCCGGTGAGTGGACACAATGACGAAATCCGAAACCACGAGTGCTTGCACTCGATGGTGACAATGACGCAGTTCGAGGTGTGAGTACTTGTACTCACGACCGAGAACCAGGAAGCTGGCTGTGGGCTTGCCCCAGGATGAGGAAGTTGTTAGAGGACGAAGCCCTCACGCAGCCAGGCAAGATTCCGTGACATCCGTAGTAGGCCATGATCTATTGGCGTGACCTCTTAGAATATTTGACCGACGTGAGAGCATCGTTGCGGTTATTATGCCGTATCGGTGCTCTCACGGCAGTCAAATTTCGGCGCCTCTTTGCGGGGCTGGGTCGCTCGGTCGCGTAGTTTTTTCGACGACGATGTTTTCGACGACGATGTTTTCGACGACGATGTTTTCGACGACGATGTTTTCGACGACGACGCCCTTTCCCGCCCGTTGCTCTCCCCACCCGTCCGGCAGTTCTCCTTCGGGAACGAATTGCCAGGCAGCAAGGTGGGTGACGCGTAGGTGCGAAGAGGGTGTCGTCGTCCTATCTCCCGGTCCGGTATTCCGGACGTGGCGATTCTCGCACGTGTGAACGGCGAGACGAACGCGACGGATCGCGCGCGGTTTCATAGACTGGACGTAATGCAGTCGGAGTTCATCCGCATATCGAGACGAGGAGTTCCTGCGTGGGACGTATCATTGTCGAAGTCATGCCCAAGCCTGAGATTCTGGATCCGCAAGGAAAGGCGGTGCGGGGAGCTCTGTTCCGTCAGGGAACCGATATCTTCACCGATGTCCGCCAGGGCAAACGATTTGAACTGACCGTTGAGGGGCCTGTGAGTCCCGAGGCACTCGCGGCGGCTCGCGAGGTGGCCGGGACGGTTCTTTCCAACCCGGTGATTGAGGACGTCGTCGCCGTGTATGAAAGGGACGAGGCGTGAAAGCTGGAGTCGTCACTTTCCCGGGAACTTTGGACGACGACGACGCCGCGCGCGCTGTCGGTCTCGCCGGCTTGGATCCGGTGCCGCTCTGGCACGCTTCGGATGATTTGCGCGGTGTCGATGCTGTAGTGCTTCCGGGCGGATTCTCCTATGGCGATTACCTGCGGTGCGGCGCGATTGCGGCGCTTGCTCCGGTGATGCGCTCGGTGGTGGATGCCGCTGGGGCCGGAATGCCGGTGCTCGGTATTTGCAACGGATTCCAGGTGCTGTGCGAATCGCACCTGCTCCCGGGCGCGCTCATCCGCAACTCCCAGCAGCGTTTCATCTGCCGCGAGCAGGAACTGGTTGTGGAAAACACCAACACCGCCTGGACGCGCAACTTCAGCGAGGGCGAGAAGATCCTCATCCCGTTGAAGAACGGTGAGGGTAACTTCCAGGCGAGCCCCGAGACGGTGGCGCTGCTGGAAGCCGAGGGCCGCGTGGTGTTCCGCTACTCGGGAGTCAATCCCAACGGTTCGGTCAACGATATTGCCGGCATCTGCAACGGCGCGGGCAACGTGGTGGGCTTGATGCCGCATCCGGAGCACGCGGTCGAGGCTGGGTTCGGGACTCGTGGGGCTACGGGCCAGCGTGCCGGAACCGATGGCCTGCGTATCTTCTCCAGCGCCCTTGCCGCGCTGGTTGGCTGACGGGCTTGCTGGCGGGTCGGTTGACAGGCGGGTCGGTTGACAGGCGGGCGGTCTTCCCGGCGTGCTGTGGGCCCCGCCTCACCGCCGAGACTTCGGCTCGGCTGGTACTTCGGCTCGGCTGGTACTTCGGCTCGGCCGATCCTGCCGAAACTTGGGCCCCGCCTCACCGCCAAAACTTCCGCGAAGAAATTCGTGCCGTATCCGGGTGTCGCAAGGCACCCTCTGGAGCCGCAAGGCACCCTCTAGAATCGTATTCGCGGCAACGCCCGCACCTCGCGCTTTCTTGGTGCCGGTGCCAACGCCTGCCGCACCCAACTCGGTCCTCTCTATCCGCGCAACCTCTGAGGAGTAGCGATGGCTGCCAAGCCTCTTGACCAGTCCTACGACACGATTGCCGATGCTGCGGCAACCCCTGACCAGCAGATGCCCTGGGCTGAGCTTGGCCTGAAGGAGGAGGAGTACCAGCGCATTTGTGAGCTGCTGGGCCGCCGCCCCACCAACGCGGAGCTCGCCATGTATTCGGTGATGTGGTCCGAGCACTGCTCGTACAAGTCGTCGAAGAAGCACCTCAAGGAGCAGTTCGGCGCCAAGACCACCGATGAGATGCGGGAGCATCTGCTCGTGGGCATGGGCCAGAACGCTGGCGTGGTGGACATCGGTGACGGCTGGGCTGTCACCTTCAAGGTGGAATCCCACAACCATCCGAGCTTTGTGGAGCCCTACCAGGGTGCGGCCACGGGTGTGGGCGGTATCGTGCGTGACATCATTGCCATGGGTGCTCGTCCG
The DNA here is from genome assembly GCA_047602305.1 of Ancrocorticia sp. Taxonomy (GTDB): domain Bacteria; phylum Actinomycetota; class Actinomycetes; order Actinomycetales; family Actinomycetaceae; genus Ancrocorticia. The sequence goes on along the minus strand of JASGHO010000001.1, from coordinate 2,033,895 downwards.
GTGGCTGTCATGGATCAGCTGCGTTTCGGCGCCCCAGAGAATCCGGACACCGCGCGCGTGGTGCACGGCGTGGTGGCTGGCGTGGGTGGCTACGGCAACTGCCTCGGCCTTCCCAACATCGGCGGCGAGACCGAGTTTGATCCTTCTTATCAGGGCAATCCGCTGGTCAACGCGCTGTGTATCGGCGTGCTGCGCCACGAGGACATTCACCTGGCCAACGCCGAGGGCGTAGGCAACAAGGTGGTGCTTTTCGGCGCGCGCACCGGCGGTGACGGCATTGGCGGCGCCTCGATTCTTGCCTCGGAGACCTTCGAGGACGGCATGCCCACCAAGCGCCCCTCGGTGCAGGTGGGCGACCCCTTCATGGAGAAGGTCCTCATCGAGTGCTGCCTGGAGCTCTTCCACGCCGGTGTTGTGGAGGCGATCCAGGACCTGGGCGCCGCGGGCATTTCCTGCGCCACCAGCGAGCTGGCCGCCAATGGTGGCACCGGCATGCGAGTGGACTTGGAGAACGTGCTGCTGCGCGACCCGAGCCTGACCGCCGGGGAGATCCTCATGTCCGAGTCCCAGGAGCGCATGATGGCGATCGTGGCTCCGGACAAGCTCGACGAGTTCCTTGCTCTGACCGGCAAGTGGGAGGTGGAGACGGCCGTCATCGGTGAGGTGACGGGCGATGGCCGCCTCGTCATCGATCACTACGGCCATCGCATCGTGGACGTGGACCCCTCGACGGTTGCCGTGGACGGCCCCGTCTACGACCGCCCCTACGAGCGCCCCGAGTGGCACTGGGAGCTGGCGATGGAGGGCTCCGACAAGCTGGAGCGCCCGGCAACGATTGCCGAGCTCAGCGAGCAGATCCGCCGCGTGCTCTCGGACGTCAACCAGGCTGGCAAGGGCTGGGTGACGGATCAGTACGATCGTTTCGTGCGTGGTAACACGGCACTTTCTCAGCCCGACGACGCCGGCGTGATCCGCGTTGACGAGACCACCGGTCGCGGGGTGGCCCTGTCCACTGACGCCAACGGCTGGTACACCAAGCTTGATCCCTACACGGGAGCGCAGCAGGCGCTCGCGGAGTCCTACCGCAACGTGTGCACGGTTGGTGCGAAGCCGCTCGCGGTGACCGATTGCCTGAACTTCGGCAACCCGGAGGATCCGGACGCCATGTGGCAGCTGGTGCAGGCCATGACCGGCCTCGCCGATGGCTGCCAGGAGATGGGCATCCCCGTCACCGGTGGCAACGTCTCGTTGTACAACTCGTCCGGTACCGTCAAGGGCACCCCGACCTCCTCCATTAACCCCACGCCCGTGGTGGGCGTGCTGGGTGTCATGGAGGACGTCACGAAGGCTGCCCCGTCCGGGCTGCGCGAGGATGGCTCGGTGCTGGTGCTGCTGGGCGAGACCCGTGAAGAGCTTGATGGCTCCGCGTGGGCGCGTATCGTGCACGGTCACCTCGGCGGCAAGCCGCCGGTTGTGGATCTGGAGGCAGAGATGGCACTCGGGCGAGTGCTGCTGGCACTGCACGGAGCCGAGTCCGAAGAGCTGGGTAAGGTCATTGAGGCCGCACACGATCTCTCCAATGGAGGTCTTATCCAGGCGGTCGTGGACATGGCCGTCAATGGTGGCGTGGGTGCATCGCTCGACCTCACCAGCCTGTGCAACCGCGACGGCGTGGATTCCTTCACCGCGCTCTTCTCCGAATCCCAGGCACGCGTGCTGGTGGAGGTTCCCGAGGGCTTCTTGGGCCTGGTGCAGGCCGCAGCAGATGCCGAGGGCGTGCCGATGGTTCGCCTCGGTACCGTCGGTGGAGAACTGCTGACCATCAGCCCCGCTGAGAGCATCGGGTGGGCACAGAGCGAGACCATCATCCTTGATGTCGAGGAGCTCGCAGCCTCCAGCGACAAGGTGCTGCGCGAGATCTTTGACTGAACTCTGGTTCTGCGAGGAGTTTGAGCGATCTTGAAGAGGTTGGCTCATCTCGAAGTGGTGTCGCGCCATCTTCGTGATTCTCCTATCGCAATCTCTAAATTGAAAGCTCTATAGAGTAAAGCGCGAGGCGGGGCAGGTGCATCAGCACCTGCCCCGCCTCGTGGCCCAGCTATCGAGTTATTGTCTGGCTTGGCAACACCTCAAGCCGGACCGTTGTGGTTACTTGGTTGCCTGACGGCGGCGGGCGACCATGAGGGTGCCCAGGCCGAGCAGGCCGAGGCCGATCAGTGTGAACATGGCGGTTCCGGCGGCGCCGGTCATGGGGAGTTCGAAGCCGTTGTTGGTGGGGGCGTTCTCGATATCGAGGCCGCCGGTGCCGTCAGCGGCGATGACCTGTCCAGCAGCGGTGACTTCGATGAGGAGGGGCTTGGCGAGGAGTTCGTAGCCGGTGGGGGCGGTGATCTCTTCCAGGACGTAACGCTGGTACTTCGGGTTGACTGTTCCGGTGTCGGTATCGGACTGGTTGTCCGGGGTACAGGTCGCGTCTCCACAGTAGGGCTTTTGGGGGTAGCCGTCAGCGAAGTTGGTGTTACGCAGGGCACTGATCTTGACGATACCGTTCGCGTCGGTAGTGAACTCGTTCTCAGTCATGAGCGAGCCATCAGGGTTGAAGGTGGGTTGACCGTTGGCGTCCAGGACGGGCAGGTTGAGAGCGCTACCGGTCTTGGCACCGTTGGCGTCAGCAACGTAGACCTGGAAGGTGGCACCGGCCAGGGTGGTGGCGTGGTTGGTGGCATCGATCTTGTGGATGAGGATGTCACCCCAGCGAGACTCGGACTCGTTGGTGGGAGGCGGGGTCTCGCCATCCTTGGCGCAGAAGCTTCCCCCGTTGGGGAACACGGTGGCGCTGTTCTTAACGATACCCGCGGTCTGGGAAGCATCATTGATAGCGGTAGCAGTCAGGCGGGTGGGAACGGTGAGCTGGACCTTGGAGGTGGGCTCGACATCGTTACGGGCAGCCATCTTGGCCAGACCGGTAGCGGTGAGGGTAACCTCGACACGCAGACCCTTATCAGCGGCCATGACGGGCTGGCAGGTCAGATCGTTGGGGTTGGCGGCACGCCATGCATCAAGCTGGGTCCGGGTGTAGGTGGTGACGGTGTAGTCAGCAGGGACCAGGTCAGTGGCCCCACCCACACAGGTGGAAGGGTTGGTGTCATCGACACTCAAGCAGGCGGTAAGGCCCGCGGCATCGAATTCGAGCCTTGAGTCGAAATCGTCTCGGATCTTGTAGGCATCAATGACGGGCACGGTGGGGATGTCGCCTTGCACGGTCCAGGTGAAGGTCTGATCGTTTCCTGAGCGTGCGGAGTCTTGGACGGTTTTGGTGCCTGTGGAGACGTCGTTCTTGGGGTAGACGTGGATGTCGTAGAACCAGTTGGACTGATCAGCCGGATCGGTCAACGGGATGGAGATGAGGAAGGGTGGGGCTTTGGTGACCTGGGCTGGGGCGAGGGTTTCTTCCACATAGTACAAACCAACGGGCAGATCCTCGATGGTAGCCAGGCCGGCAGCGTTGGTGGGGCCCGCGGTCTTGATGGTGGCTGGATCCAACTGGTTTTTGGCGGTGGTCTCGTCGAGTTGAGCGGCGGCGGTCCAGCCGGCGTTGGTGGTCAGATCGATACCCGCGACCTGGGTGATGGTGAAGGTGACATCAGCGATGGGGGAGCCCAGGGAGGCCAGCTCGGTGGGGTCCGTGATCTCGGTGCCATCAGCGGTCGGGCCACCGGTGCCGGTGGTGTCGTACTTGTGGAAGGTGATCGAGCCACGGGTATCGGGGTCAACATCAGGGATAGTAGGAGCAGCAGAAGCCATGGTCCCAGTGAAAGTCAGAGCCAGCGAGGCAGCGAGTGCTCCCAGTAGGGCGGGTATCTTCCGCCGTTGACGAATAGACATAATAGTTTTCCTTCCAAACACCCCCATACAAGGGGGTTGATTGAGTTACCACACTCCAAGCCGTTCACACTCGAAGCAGATGGATTGTCCCTACTGCGAGCACGCACCCGAAGCAGGTTGTTCATACTCCGAGCTGTTCACACTCAAAGCAGAGGGGTAAGGAGTGCTGCCGGATCGACAGTTCTCGGATTTGATAGGACTGTCGAGTGGTGACAGTCCCCGGGTTCATTGGGTTGTCGAGTCGCAGATTGATCGACTCTTCAAGCCATTGAGTTGTCGAGTTGTGTCCTGAGTCGTTGACTGCGAGTTCATACTCGAAGTAGAGGGGTAAGGAGTGCTGCCGGGTCGACAGTTCTCGGATTTGACGGGATTATCGGGTCGATAGGCCCTCGGGTTGGTGGGGTCATGTGGTGTAGCGGCGCCTCCTGAGGTAGACGGCACTGGCACCGATGGCGAGGATGAGCAGCCCGGCCAGGAGGAAGAAGTGTTGTCCCATACCAGCCATAGGCAGGCCCAGGAGTTTCGCATCCCACACGTTCACCACCAGCCCGGCGCCCTCGCCTTCACCAAGGACGCAGGCAGATACCGCGTTAGCGGGTGGCTCGTCCGCAGCCAGACAGGCTGGGGCCACGATGTCCTCACCCTCGGGATTAGTGAGGATGACGGCGACGCCACCGGCGCCCTTCCCGGCCGGGCCATCCACCCCGATACCAGTGGCCCTGATCCGGATCGGGTCCGCCAGGAGCTGATGACCGGCCGGTGCCTTGGTCTCTACCAGCAGGTAGTCTCCCGCGGGAAGATTCTCCACACGCCACCCATCAGGATCACCGGGCTCTCCTGGGTCACCGGTGTTGTCTACTGGGATCTGGTAGAAGAGGGCGCATTCGGGTTTGGGCCAGGCCGGGTCCTCGGTGTTAGCGGGGTCTTGGTTCCAGGCCCGGATCGCTGCCAGGGTGGCTGAGTCTTGACCCCAATCAGGGCTACCATCGCCAGCCCGGCACAGCGCGACCGAGTCAGTCCCGGAAGGTGTTCCGTTGGTGGGGTCTTGGAGTTGCCAGGTGACGTCGGGTAGGTTCAACGATCCATCAGTACTGTTCTTGTGGATGGTGAAGGCCGGTGCCCGGGTGGTGGTTGCTTCGAAATGGGAGTAGTCATCGACTATGATCCCGGAGCGCATACCGAGAGCTTCGATTTCGGCAGTGTTCTTATGCAACGCATCGGTCCCCAGTGCTTGGAGGGTGCCGGTGCAATCCACATAGCTTGGCCCAGTGGCCGGGACCACGCCCGCGATAGAGGCAGCGACGGGGTGTTCGGCGTAGAGAATCTCCCTGGGTGTTCCACCATCAACACTGGCCGTGGGCCAGGTACAAGTAATGTTCTCCACCAGCTTGTCACCGGCCACCGTGGTGTCCTTCAAAAACACTGCCGGGTCAGAACCAGAAGGCTTGAGCAACAGATGCTCGGTGCCGGTGTTGGTGATCCGGAAGGTGATGACGGGCTGCTCGCTCACACCCAGAGCCGCCTTTTGAGTAAACACATCATCGTCTAGACCGTCAGTGCCGGGGTCGAGGATGCCTTTGACGAGTTTGATCTTGGGTTCGGGCACCCCGGCCCCGTCAGGGGTCGCAGTGAAGGAGTCCTCGTCTGTGACTGGGAGGCCAGTCACCGCGCCCAGAGCGGTCGTTGTCACCGTGTCTTTATGATCCTCACGCACCACAACCGTGCGGTCACGATCCTCGCCTTCAAGATAAGCGAGCTTGGGAAGCGTCCCCGTACAGGTAAACGACTTACCCACACCTAACTGCCAGGTGGTGTTGAACGCGAAGGGCTTGGACCGGTCCGCCCAATTAGCAGCCGTGAACGTCACTGTCTGGGCAGTAGCGGGGGTTGTTGCTGGTGGGATGGTCACCGAGCCAGCGGGGAAGGTACAGGCGGCCCAAGCCACCGGGTCCCCGCCCTCAACTGTGGCATCCAGGAACGTCAAAGCCTGCAACGGTTCTTCACCGTTGTTGGTGATGGTGGCCCGGACCGGATAGTCGCGATCCAGCTGGGTGCCGATATGCGACTTCCAGGTCGTCAAGGTGCCGGCCGTGTCGCGGTCTTGGCCCTGCTTAACCACCTCAATGCTTGGCTTGACCCCATACAGGCCAGCGTTGACAGGCGACAGGGTCTGATTAGCCACCACGGTCAACGCCCCGGTGGTCCCTGTGGCCGGATTGGCACTGGACCGCCCATTCAAGGTCGGCTTACCACCGGTAGCGGTAGTGGTACTGGTGGGGATACCGGTACTCATAGTGGTGAAGACCCAGTTCTGGCCCTCAGGCAACGGCACACCCGCATCAGTAGCAGTCGCGTTGGCGGCGTGTAGACGCGACTGCTCCGTGGGCTCGAAGGTCACATAATAATCGGTGCCCGGCAACAGGTTGTCGAAACGGTAGGAGCCAGCACGGTTAGCGTAAGCCACCGCGGGAGCAACATTCGTCCCCACCATACGCACGGCTGGACCACCCATACTCGTGAGCTGCTCACCGAGCTTGACGCCCTCACCAATAGCGCCCTTCCATAGGGTCACCTTGACATTGGAGACCAGCTGCTCGGTGGTGTCATAGCCGCCCAGGCTCGCACCATTACCATTAGCAGTCGAATTCGCTGCCGTGGCCCGGATACTGTCATGCCATACCACGCCCTGCAACGAGCCCATCGCCTGGGTAGAGGCCGGTACCCCGGCATACACCTGGTCACAGACATCACCCGAGAGCTGAGCACCAGACGCCCACTGCGGGGCCTGCCACCGCGGATCAGACCAAGCACCCGCACCCGTAACAACCTGTGGGTTCACCGAACACCCAGTACCCGTCACGCCCTGGCTACCATTGCCCGTGGTATTACCTGTCCACTTACCAAAAGCCGTAGGGTTCGCTGCCGCCCACGCCGGAAGAGCGTTCAGCTTCGGCTTCACGCGCGTGACCTCGTTCGAGGTGAACCAGGCCTGATTACCCACATTCATACCAGTCGAAGGCTTGGGCTTGTTCACCTTGCCCCGCACGATAAAGCTCCGCTCCCCACCCGGCTGAATAGTCGGAACCCGATACGTACGATCAACAAACCCACCATTGGCCCCCGAAGCCACAGGCGAATACCGCTCACGCAACCACTCAGGAGAGACGCGAGCGGGTGCGGTCAGTGCATCGGCCGTGCCACCGGTGCCGAGACGTCCGGTACCCGTGTGGAACCCCTTGCCATCTCGCGGTCCGTTGGCACCCCAGGCAGTCAAGCCGCCGTCGGCACCGAGGTTGAGCGTGCCCCAACCAGTGAGCACCACATCACCACCTCGTGCCACAGTGACTGAGGTCGCCGAGATCGGCAGCGAGGTTGTAGACCGATTTGGGAATGACGCGGCACCGCCACCGGCACCGCCCCAGGCCTTGATCTCTCCCGAGGCGAGCTTCGCCTTGGCGACCTGATAGCTCCCTGTCTCGATAGCGCCGCGCATAGGCGTGACCGCGACCTTGCCATCGATCTGTGTCTCGAATTCGGTGACACTGGTCAGCACCACCTTCGGCGTTAGCTGCTGGTAGGGTGTCAGGTCTGTGTCTCCGGCGGTATACTCCGGCCAGATCCGGCCGTCGCCGACCGCACCGTAGACATTGCTGCCCCAGCCCCAGAGCCGCCCGTCGGCACCGAGCGCGTGGCCGCCCTGCAGACCACCGAAAACCTCGGTGATACCAGCGCTAGCCGGGATGATGCGCACGGCGGTGTTGCGGTCGGTCGCATTACCTGTGCCGAGCTGACCATTGATTCCCTTGCCGCTCGCCCACACGGAGCCGTCGGTGCGCACCTCGAACAGTGCCTTAACCGTATCGCCGGTACCGACCGATGCCTGCTTCACACCGCTGCGTAGCAGCGTCGGTTTCAGCTTCTTGGTCTCCGTCGTTGGGGATCCGTTGCCCCAAGTTGTACCGTCGTTAGCATATCCCCAGCCCCAGAGCTGGTTGCTCGTTGTCACCGCGACCATAAAGTTCCGGGTATTGTGGGGGGCGCTGAAACTTCTGACATTGCTCAGCACCAGCAGAGGCGTGAGCTGATTGTCGTTGTTCGTTCCATTGCCGATCTGCCCTCCACCGTTGTTTCCCCAGTTGTAAAGACGCCCGTCGGTGAGTAGTGCCGTAGCCGTGCCCTCCACAAATTCGAACTTTGCCACGGCTGCGGGAAGGTTCACCTTCACCGGGCTTGTCGCATTCGCAGTGCCACCATTACCCAGCTGGCCAAGATTACCCCTGCCCCAGGCATACAGTGCTCCGCTCTTCGTCACCACATAGCTGGTCTCGCCGAGGATCATCTCCCTAATCTCAGTACCTGCGGGTAGGGGCACCTGCACCGGTGTATCACTACCTGCAGGCACCGGTGTGGTGACTTTGTTACCCCAGGTGTACAGCTTGCCACTCGCCGTCACCGCAGCGGCTCTGGCTGCACCTCGATATCCGTCCTCATTGGCGAAGATTTGCTTCACTTCTTCGTTGATGGGCACTCGTACCGGGACCGCAGAGTAGGCCGCGGCCCCAGTCGTGGAGCCATTGCCGAGCTCGCCGGCATAGTTGCTGCCCCAGGCCCATACCTCGCCCTTGTCCGTCAGCGCATAGCCATTGAAGCGGGTGCCTGCCGCCTGCACGACCTTGGTATCGTCGGGGATCACTTCGAGGTCGTAGATCTCCTTGCTTGCGGTATCTGTGAGCTTGCCGCCCGTGAGCGGAGTGTTGCCACCGTTCTTGATGGTGACGCGCCAGCTAATATCGCACACGTTGCCGTCCGTCGGGCAGTTCACCGGGGACGCTTCCTTCTCCAGATCCACATAGGGGTCCGCCGCGTAGAAGCCGAAGTTGATGTTCTTCACGCTGTCATCACGGGGAATATCGAAGGCTGTTGAGAGCGGCGTCGCGTTGTCCTTGCCGCTCTGCTTGTTGTAAGCAAACAGCTGATCCACTGTCAGGTTCTTGCCGTTGCCGAACACCGGCGAGTTCGTGCTCGTCGGATAGTTGGAGATGCGCACCTTCGTGCCCTGGCGGGAGTGCAGACCGGGGAAGGAGTAGCGCCCATCGGTGCCGCTTGTGGTGACTGCGTCGTTACCGTTGAAATCCTTGACGGGGTTGTCGTTGGAATCGAGCAACCGTAGTGTGGCGCCCGCGATGGGTGGTGAGCCCACGGTCTGTCCCTGGGCGTTTTTGTAGGCCGGGTCGTAATCATTGCCGGTACCGCTCATGTCCCAGTAGACGATGCCCGAGACATCGGAGGCGACGATCTCGTCATAGACGGGCCAGTGCATGGCCTTACGTGGGTCGACCGGATCAGCCACGTTCACCGCACCGATCCACATGAGGTAGATATCCCCGGGATGGTTGTTGACAGGGTGTAGCTCGATATCGATCGTCGAGATACCGTTGTTATCGCTCCCGCCAGGCTGGACAATCTTGATCGCGGTGGTGTTCGGCCCACAGGTGGTCGACCAGTTCGCGCCAGACTGCTTCGGATCAAAATTAGGTGTGTTCTTGCTGGTGCAGAGCAGCTGCGTGCCCGCAGCTGAATCCTGCGTGGAGATTGTTGCTGAACCGAGTGTGTAGGTGCCGTGGAAGCTCGACTCGCGCGGGTTGTCCGGGTCGGCGCGGTAGGTGGTGTTGCCGGTAACCTCTTCTAGTTCATCAAGCAAGGCTGCATCGTTGCCGCGTCCGGGGAGCACGATGACTGTTTCGGATGGGGTGGCTTCACCGGATTCGAGTGCGGAGACGATGGCACGCCAGCGCAACGGGTCACCGAACTCCTCGCGCGGCGTCGACGTCGTCAAACGTTCCGTCGTGGTGGCAATGGGCTGGGCGAATACGGTGTCGGTGTCCGCTGCGGGTGGTACTTCTTCGTCGGTCCAGGAGAGATCACCCTGCTTGTCCAGATCCCACGTGGCTGAGAGGTTGACGTCACCGGAGGCCTTTTCAGAGATCTTGGTGGTGACGTTGATGGGAGGAAGCTTCGACTTTCCCTCGTCATCAAGGGGGCCAGGGGCAACCGAGCCGCCCTTGGGACGCAGTACGACGCTGCCGGGTTGCGGATTGTTGGTGCCGCAGCCCGAGCCCAGCTCAGGTCCGGAGACGATCTCCCAGGCGTCGTCGTCGAGAGTGAAGGAGGTCATGCACGGGTCGAGTGACAGGGTCACTGTACCTTCGAAAGGAAGCGTGGTGGAGACATGGCCCTGAACGTCGGGGAGGATGGTGAACTTTGCTTCGCCAGTTTCACGATCCACGGTGGCATCGCTGGTCCGCTCCACGGTTACCGAAGTCTTTGGCAAACCCGGAGTCACCGGTATCAACGCTTCTTCCTCTATAGCAGCGGGAGGATTCTGACCGGCCTTGGCGTACATGCGGTCACGCATCGTAATGGGTAACGGGGAGACGAAGGGATCTTTCACCTTTTGAGGTACCTCAACCACGTACCTACCCGCGGAAGGATTCGTGGAACCCGTGGGCAGCCCGTTGAATATCACTCGTACAGCTTGGGCGCCCGCGAGAGGGCGAGTCTGAGTTACCCAACCCGCCGTCACGCCCGGATCAGCTGTGGCGGTACCTGTGGCGGTGCGTGACCACTGGACTTTGTAGCCGCCGGTCATGATGGTGCCGTCCGGAAGCTTGACCACAACCGGAGCGGTGGCATCAAAATGGGCCGAGTTCCAGGTGTCAGAGACCGTGATGGGAGTGCTAGCTGCGGCGGGCATACCCACACCGTGAGTATTGATCACTAGTCTTGTGAGAATATCCGTGCCAACGGCCACATGGTTGTACTTGATCTCGGAATCTGCGGGAAGGTCATCCAGTGCCTCGATGCTTCGTCCGGCATCAAAGCTGCGATTACCGGATTCCCACAGCGTCTGGGTATTGTCCCACGGACGTGCAACGTCCTTGCCGAAGGGTCCGGGAGGGCTCGGGGGATGGCGGCGGTAAGCGCGCGAAGCAGTCCAGTCGTTGTTCTTGTAGATGTAGCCTTCCCGGGCCCCGGTATCGCGAGCGTTGCCTGTGTTATGGTTACGCCCCTCGCCCTGACCGGGCTCCCAGCCGCTACCGTTGTTCTGGAAGTTAGCGCTCTTGAAGGCGCTCTTGGGTACCGTCAAGCCAACGGGATACTGCTTCTCGTCACCAAAGTCGAGAGTGCCGCCCCAGGAGTCATTACCGGCATCGAACTCAATCTTGACTGTTTTGGCGTCCTGGCTGCTGAGGCTGATCTTGCCGCCCTGCGGGGTCACCGATACCCCGTCCACGATCCAGGTGAAACTGGCAGGGAAGGAACTCACATCAAGGGTGGCGGTCCACGGGGTGGCAATCGAGACGCCCTTGGTGTTACGAGAACCCGGCCCCATCAAGGCCACCGGGTACACGAGGAAGTGCCGCTGCGTCACGGTCGAGGCCTGTGCCGCACACACTCCCACCTCGGTGCATTCGGAGGGACGAATCACCAGATCTGCGGCAGGAGCAGACACCACCGTGACCGGGTCGGCCTCACTCTTGTCGTAGGCTTCCTCACCGGACAGTGCGGTGGTGACCTTGACAACCTGGCCCGTCTGGACCGCGCCGGCCGTGTCCTTGGCCGTGAGAGTGAGAATTGACTTCACCGTCACCGGCTGGCCGCGCTTTGCTTCATATGTACATTTGGGTGCGGTAGCAGTGCCCGTGAATGTACCTTCCACAAACTGGTTCTTCACACACAGCGAGGTATTGAGTTCAGGATCGAACACCAGATGGGCAGGTACGGTGAACGCCACATCAATCGAGCGTGCAGCTGAGGCCTCAAGGCGAGTTTCCGCGGAATAGGTGACCGTGTCACGAGAGGACACCACACCATCAGTGGGAGTGTTATCACCCGGGTTGAAACCGTTCCTGCGATTAACGAAAGTCTGCGTGGCGGGATCATCATGCCCGGTGCCATCAACCATCTTCGTAATAATCGTCGAAGCATAAGGATTCTTGCCAGCAGCAAACGCCACAGGAAGGGGAGACAACAATCCAGTGACCGCTACGGCCACACACAAAAGCATGACCAACGATGACCGGAACCGGTGATACTTAACCACAAATTCCTCCTATAACGCCTACAAAACTGCCATTTAAAAAAGTAATGAAATTACATTGACTGGCTCAGAGTGTAACCACATTTGCACGATAAGTCATAACTATTTCATAAATACCCCGAAGGCTATCCACTATTTGGTCACCAAAATTTCCATAATGGCTGGTCAAGTGTCGAATAAGAGGACAGTATGTAGTGAAAATCAGTGGGTTATGGGTGACAAGGCTATGGTGTCGGCGCCAATTTCCACGGCGTATGTTGCCACTAATCGCGCCGGATAATCACCCCGTGTCAATCCATGAACTCGGTGCCGTGAGTGGGTGCCCCAAGAGTTTTTGTCCACCCTCACGCCCACCCACGCCCCCACCCTCACGCCTACCCGGACCCCCACCCGCCGTGGTCTGCCAGACCTTCTGTGATTTATTGAACAGATCACGCCAGATCTGCCGTAACACGCTTGAAAAGCAGCCGAAACAAGCCCTTGGTGTCTCATATTGTGGGCGTGCGCGCGGTAGACCACGGTCTGGCCACGCCATTTTTCGGCTTAACCACGCGGTTTTTGTGTTCCTATCGTGGACAAGCTGTTAGGTTGGTTTTGCCGTCCGGTAGAAAAAGCAGCGAAATCGGGTTGAAAAAGATCCGAAACACAGAGGGTCGATCGGCTCTTTGAATGTATTGGTTGAGGAGAATCCATGGATCAGCGACTAGAACGAATTTATGAGGCCGTCGTCTCGCGCAATCCCGTCGAGCCGGAGTTCCACCAAGCCGTTCACGAAGTCATTGAGTCCCTGGAAAAGGTCATCGTCTCCCGCCCCGAGTACCTTGATCTCGCCGTTCTGGAGCGCATCGTTGAGCCCGAGCGCCAGATCATGTTCCGAGTTCCGTGGGTGGACGACAAGGGTCAGGTTCGCGTCAACCGCGGCTACCGCGTCGAGTTCAACTCGGCTCTCGGCCCGTACAAGGGTGGCCTCCGCTTCCACCCCTCGGTCAACCTCGGCATCATCAAGTTCCTTGGCTTCGAGCAGATCTTCAAGAACGCCCTCACCCGCCAGCAGATCGGTGGCGGCAAGGGTGGTTCGGACTTCGATCCCCACGGCAAGTCGGACCTCGAAGTCATGCGCTTCTGCCAGTCCTTCATGACCGAGCTGCATCGCCACATCGGCCCGAACACCGACGTCCCCGCCGGTGACATCGGCGTGGGTGGCCGCGAAATCGGTTACCTCTTCGGCCAGTACAAGCGCCTCACCAACCGTTTCGACGCCGGCGTGCTCACCGGAAAGTCCCTCAAGTGGGGTGGCTCGCTCGCCCGCACCGAGGCCACAGGTTACGGCACGGTCCGTTTCGCACAGTCGATGCTGGAGACCAAGGGCGAGTCCCTTGATGGCAAGACGGTCATCGTTTCCGGTTCCGGCAACGTGTCCATCTACGCCATCGAGCGCGCCCAGTCCCTCGGCGCCAACGTCGTTTCCATCTCCGATTCCTCCGGCGCCGTCTACGATCCGGCTGGTATCGATCTTGAGCTGCTCAAGGACGTCAAGGAAGTCCGCCGCGGCCGCGTCTCCGATTACGTCGCCCGCCGCCCCGGCGCCCAGTTCCGCTCCGGCAAGAAGGTGTGGGGCATTGACGCCGACGTCGCCCTGCCGTGTGCAACCCAGAACGAGATCACGAACGACGACGCCCGCAAGCTTGCGGCCAACGGTGTCCAGCTCGTAGCCGAAGGCGCCAACATGCCCTCGACCCCCGAGGCGATTGACGTCTACAAGAGCGCCGGCATCATGTTCGCTCCCGGCAAGGCAGCAAACGCCGGTGGCGTGGCCACCTCCGCTCTGGAAATGCAGCAGAACGACGTGCGTCAGCAGTGGGATTTCGAGGATGTCGCGAACAGGCTCGACAACATCATGATTGATATTCACGACACCTGCCTCGCCACCGCAGAAGAGTTCGGCGCTCCCGGAGACTACGTCCTCGGTGCCAATGCTGCCGGTTTCCGCCAGGTTGCCGATGCTATGTTGGAGCAGGGAATCTGCTGATAATTTAACCATTTGGGTGAGACGGGGCGAATGTGGCGCAATGCCATATTCGCCCCGTCTGCATGTGTCCTGGGCGACGTTTTCCGGATAGTCTGGTGATGTCCGTATCTTTGACGAGAAGGAATCACCATGTCCGACCTCAAACGCCGTGCTGGGCGTTCGATCGGAGCCCTCGCGGCCCTCTCCCTTTCCGCGACCGGCTTTGCTCTCCCGGCAGGCGCCGCCCCCAATGACGGCACCATCACCCTCGACATCGTCGCGATTTCCGATTTCCATGGCCACATCGAGAATGCAGCAAAGCTCGATAATGCACTCAAGGCGATCAAGGCCTCCAATGAGGAGGGCTTCCTTTTTGCCGCCAACGGCGATTTGGTGGGAGGATCCGCCTTCATCTCCGCCATCGACAAGGACAGCCCCACGATGGACATCCTGTCCACGATGGGATTGCAGGTCTCCTCAACGGGTAACCACGAGTTTGATAAGGGATATGACGATCTCGTCAATCGGGTTGCTGTTGAATCGGCCTACGAGTACCTCGTCTCGAACATTGGGGAACCGAAGGCGCCCCTGGCTCCCCACACCATCATTGAGACAGCCTCGGGTGTGAAGGTGGGATTCATCGGTGCCGTCACCGACCAGCTCCCCACACTTGTCAATCCCACCGGCATCACCGGACTGACTGTCACTGACCCCGTGGCGGCGGTGGATGCCCAGGCGGCACTGCTCAAGGACGGTGACGAATCGAACGGCGAGGCTGACGTCGTCGTCGCCCTGATTCACGAAACGGCCAGTATCTCCCGTGAGGTTGGGGCCGACGTCGACGCCGTCGTCGCTGGTCACACGCACTTCAAGGACAAGGAGACCACGGCAACGGGTGCGCCCGTCATCGAACCCGGTGAGTACGGCAAGGCCTTTGGTCACTTCAAGCTGCAACTCGACGCCGACAAGAACGTGGTGCAGGCGGAAGCCGACGTCATCGAACTTGTGGCGGACAAGATCGATGAGAACACGCCGGTGGCGCTGCTGCCAATCAAGTGCGAGAACACGCCCGAGGCGAACCCGACCATCTGTGCAAAGTACGCGAGCGCCCTGGCCGTCTCGCAGGAGAGGGGCGCGGTGCCCGTTGCCAACATCGTTGGCAGTGCCGACCGTGCCACCAATGACGGAACTGATCTCGGAGCCAACCGCGGTACCGAAATGACGGCGGGCAACCTCATCGCCCAGGCGTTCTACGAGTACTCGCAGACGATGGCTCGCCAGGCAGACTTCGGCATCATGAACCCCGGTGGTGTGCGCGGTGAAGTTGACGCGAATAACGACGGCGTCGTGACGTTCCAGGAGTCGTTCTCCGCCCAGCCGTTCGGCAACGATTACGGCATCGTGGATATCTCTGCCGCGCAGGTCTACACCCTGCTGGAACAGCAGTGGTCGCATGAAACCACACAAACCTCGCGCCCCATGCTGCAACTGGGTATTTCCGACACCCTGCGCTACACCTACGACCCGGCCGCCGAGTTCGGTAGCCACATCAAGCAGGTCTTCGTGGACGGGGAGCTTCTCGATCCCACGGACACCGAAACGATGTACACCGTCGCCTCCAACTCCTTCCTTGTGGCAGGCGGAGACGGCTTCAACGTGTTCAAGGAAGGCGAGAACTACCTGAAGACCGGACTCATCGACAACGATGTGTTCAATGACTTCCTGCGCGACAACGACGGCCAGACCATCGACTACTCCCAGCGCGGCATTGCCATCACGGGTGAGGACAAGCTGTTCGAGAATTCAGTCGCTGTGATTGAGCTGGCTTCCCTCTCCATGACCTACGAGGGGAAGGACCAGCCGCTGCCCACCGTGGCGGAAGTACTGCTTGACGGCGTGAAGATTGGTGAGGGTGCTATCGACAACACGGTCACCCCGAATCTTGACCAGACCGGGCAGGCCTCCGTGGAGGTCTGGGTTCCCCTGAATATTGAACCCGGTGCTCACGATCTCACGATCATTGCCGGACCCACCGAGTTGACGATCCCGGTGAAGGTTGGGGAAGTTATTCCCGTGCCCAAGGAAGTGACTCCCCTCGAGGGTAAGGATGGCAACACGCTCTTCGCCGACGAGCTGGGGCAGCCGATTGCCGAGTACGCAATGACGCTGCCCGTCGCTGGACAGTACCTCGTGGGAGATTGGGATGGCGACGGCGTCGCGACCTTCGCGTTGGGCACCGCCAACGAGTACACGTTCCTGAATAGGAACCGGGTGGGCACAGGGAGAGACACCTTCACCCTGGGGAAGGATGGCGATACCGCCGTGGCCGGCGACTTCAATGGCGACGGCATCGCCGACCTTGTGCTGCGCGGCGAAGGAACGAACGTCTTCAACGTTTATTACAACACCAATAGGGGAACGTTTACCGACGCACCGGACCTGACGCTGCGCTATGGACGCCCCACAGATGTTCCAATCGCAGGCGACTGGGATGGAGACGGGCGCGACTCGCTCGGCGTGCGCCGCGGGGCACAGTTCCTTCTCCGTAACGAGCTCTCCGGCGGCGGCGCCGACAAGGCGTTCAACTTTGGACGCGCGGACGATCTGCCGCTGATTGGCGAGTTCAACGGCGAGCCGATCGACGACGTGGCCGTGGCGCGTGGCGCCAAGATCTTTGTCAAGGAGACCTTGGATGGTGGACCTGCAGATCGTGCATTCAACTTCGGCAGGGAATTTGATGCCCGATTTGTTGGTGACTTCTTCGGCACCGGCATGGAGACAATCGCCATCTACCGCGGGCAGTGAACGGGGACAAGGTAATCTGCTGCACTTGATAAAGGTGGCACATTGACTTGGCCGTGACGGGCGGGACGTGAGGATTTCACGTCCCGCCCGTTCCATATGTTGGTACCTGTGGGGGTGGGGCGGTGAATGAGACCTAAGTCCCCGGTTTTTGTGGCGTGGACAATATTCTCCCTATAGTCTGAGTTCGTCCGTATCTTTGTACGAGAAGGAACAAATATGTCCGACGTTAACCGCCGAACTGGGCGTTCGATTGGAGCCGTAGCCGCGTTTACGTTGGCAACCACCGGCCTCGTCGCTCTACCCGCAGGCGCCACCACCAATGAAGACGGCACAATCACCCTCGACATCGTCGCGATTACCGATTTCCACGGTCACATTGAGAATGCAGCGCAGCTTGACAATATGATCAAGGAAATTCGGGCCAACAACGAGACTGACACCATCTTTGCTGCCAACGGCGACAACGTGGGTGGATCCGCCTATATTTCCGCCATCGACAATGACAACCCCACGATGAGTATTCTGACGGCCATGGGCCTGCAGGTATCTTCGGCGGGTAACCACGAGTTCGACAAGGGCTATGACGACCTTGTTGGCCGTATCGCTGAGAACGTGGGATGGCCCTACCTCCTCACCAACGTGAGCCCAATCGATGACCGGATGATCCCTCCCTACGAGATCATCACAACCGACTCGGGTGTCCGGGTTGGCTTCGTCGGATCAGTCACCGCCGACCTCCCCACGCTTGTTGCTCCCTCGGGTATCGAGGGCCTCACGATCACCGATCCCGTTGAATCCGTCAACGCCCAGGCGGCGGAACTCAAGGACGGTGACGAATCCAACGGCGAGGCGGACGTCGTCGTCGCCCTTATTCACGAGACGGCCGGTAAGGCCAAGAACGCCAGTGCGGATATCGACGCCGTCGTCGCAGGCCACACACATCATCAGGTAGAGGACTCCACCGCCTCCGGTGCGCCCGTCCTGGAAGCCGGTTCGTTCGGCGAAGTGTTCGGACACTACACGCTCACACTCGATGCCGAGACCAAGCAGGTAGTCTCCACCGACGCAAAAATTGTCGAGGTTCCCAAGCTCGACTGCGCGGCAGATCCCGACGCGAACCCGGACATCTGCGGCCTCTTCGTTGAAGCGCAAGAAACCGCCACGGAACTCGGGGCGCAGCCCGTCGGCACCATCATTGGTGGCGCCGATCGCGGAACCGACGACGGCACGGAAGCGCGGCTCGGATGGCATCGCGGCACCGAAACCGTCGCCGGCAACCTCATCGCCGAGTCCTTCTACGACTACGCGAAGAGCATCGATCGCCCGGTCTCCTTCGCCATCATGAACCCCGGCGGCGTGCGCGCGGACCTCGACCCCAACCGCGACGGCGTGGTGACCGCCGAGGAATCCTTCAGCATGCAGCCGTTCGGCAACGAGTACGCCACCGTGGATATCACGCCCGCGCAGGTCTACACCCTGCTCGAGCAGCAGTGGGCGGACGAGAGCAGCCAGACCTGGCTACCCGTGCAGCAACTGGGCTTCTCCAAGAACATCAGCTACACCTACGCCGCCGAAGCGGCGTTCGGTCAGCACATCAAGACGGTGTTCATTGACGGGGAAGCGCTCGATCGCAACGACACCACGACCCTTCTGACCGTGGCGTCCAACGCCTACCTGGCCACCGGCGGCGACGGATACAACGTGCTCAAGGACGGCCAGAACTTCCTGACGAACGGTATGATCGACGTCGACGTGTTCAACGAGTACCTGGGCCGCAACCCCGGCCTGGTAGTGGACTACTCCCAGCGCAACATCTCGGTCTCGGGTGAAGACGCTCTGATGGCTGGGCGGGCAGCAAGGCTCGAGCTGGGCTCCCTCTCCATGACATGGCCCACCGAGCAGCAGCCGCTTCCCACCGTCGTAGAGCTCCGCTATGGAAATGCGATCCTGGCCGAGGCTCCCATCGACAACACCATCAACCCCACGCTCAACGAAACTGGTACAGCGACCGTGCTGTTCGAGGTTCCCGGGATGCTTGAGCCCGGAGTGCATGAGTTCACCGTTGTGGCAGGGCCGACCACGATGAAGGTGCCGGTGACGGTTGTTGATTCGGGCGGTACTTCGGTGGTGACCCCGCTGCCTGGTACCGAGGGCAACGTTCTCTTCGCCTCGGACTGGACCAACCCGGTAGCCACCCATGCAAACACCGTTGATCCGGCTGAAGAAGTCCATGTTGGCTACTTGAATGACCCCGATGTGCAGACGTTCATGACGCGGAACGGCAACGAGTACACCATTCACTCCACCAACCGTGTCGATTCGATCAACTACACGGTACCGTTTGGTGAGGCGAGTGACGACTTCCTGGTAGGAAACTTCACGGGTGACGAGTATTCGATTGTTGCCGTGCGGAAAGCCGGAACAAACGAGATCTCGGTCTATTGGGAGGGGCCCGAGACTCCTAGCGTAACCTTCCGTTTCGGACGTCCGGGCGATGAGCTTGTGGTAGGAGACTGGGACGGTGACGGCACCGATACCATTGGCGTGAAGCGTGGCAACAAGTTCTTCCTGCGCAATGAGCTCAGTGGCGGCAACGCGGACCAGAGCTTCACCTTCGGTCGCGCTGATGACAAGGCGCTCGCGGGCGATTTCGACGGCGATGGTGTCGATACCATCTCCATCGTGCGCGGCAACAGCGTGTACCTGAAGAACGCTCTGGAGGGCGGCACCGCCGATTCGGTGTTCACCTTTGGCCGTGCCACCGACATCCATGTGGTGGGCGACTTCTTCGGAACCGGCGTCGACACCCTGGCGGTTGTGCGCTGGTGATGACGGTGGTTCGCTGAGAGCAGCGGCGCAGTGTTCAAGTGAATAACCGAGGGGTTCGGCGAATAGGCCTCGATCTATTGGCGAGATCTCTAGGTGACCAAGCGGGGCGGGGCTCGAAGGCGACTTCGAGCCCCGCCTTCGGCTACCCTTGAGCGCGTGGCACGACGTATTGTGGTTGATGACGGCATGAGAATTCTCGGAAAGCTGGTTGCGGCATCCGAGGATGTGGAAGGAACTGAGGTTCTCGAGGCTTCTGGGGCTTCTGAGGCTTCTGAGGTTCCGGCGGGGACGGCTGTGGGGCCCGGGGAGGCTCCTGCGCTGAGCCCGGCTGAGGCACGCACCGCAGCGCGCTTCTGCCTGGAAGAGATTGCTGAACGCCACCCTGGGCGCAGTGTTGAGCTGCGGATTCCCTACGCGGGGGCGGTCCAGGTGATTGAAGGACCAAAGCATCGCCGCGGTACCCCGCCCAACGTGGTGGAGATGGATGCCCCTACCTGGCTCGCGCTCTGCGTGGGCAACTTGGTATGGGACGATGCGGTGGGCCAGGGGAGGGTGAGCGCGTCGGGTATCCGCGCAGATCTCTCCGGGTTCTTCCCGCTCTTTTCTCGCCAATCATTGGAACGTTGGAGTGGGCGGTAGGACCTGTCTCATAAATTGGTCGCCCAACCCCTCCTTGGTGGTCGAACTGTGAGACCATAGGGGTGTGAATGGTGATGGGCGTTTAACCGCTGACCTCTTCCCCGACGAAAAGCCCCAGGATGAATGTGGCGTTTTCGGAGTGTTCCTCCCCGGCGAACCGGTGGCACAGATGGCCTACTACGGCCTCTACGCGCTGCAACATCGCGGGCAGGAAGCTGCCGGTATCGCGGTGTCTGGCCGCGAGACGATCCTTGTCTACAAGGACCTGGGCCTTGTTTCCCAGGTCTTCAACGACGAGCATCTGCGCACGCTTACCGGGGACATCGCGATCGGCCACGTCCGTTACGCAACTACCGGCGGCTCTACCTGGGAAAACGCCCAGCCCACGCTCGGTCCCACCCGCTTTGGCACCATCGCCATGGCTCACAATGGGAACCTCACCAACACCGTCCAGCTCATGGCCGAAGTGCGGGAGAGCTCCGGAGCGGACCTGCGCGGAGAGCTCGGCCGCGGTAGCTCCACGGACACCGCCGTCATCACAGCGTTGCTGGGAGCGCCCAACGAGGCCAACTCCCTCGAAGAACTCGCCCTCGATGTTTTTCCTCGCCTCGAAGGGGCGTTCTCGCTGGTCTTTGTGGATGAGCATCGCCTTTACGCTGCGCGTGACCGGCACGGTTTCCGCCCGCTGGTCCTCGGCCGGCTCGGCGCCGGCTGGGTCATCGCCTCCGAAAGCGCCGCGCTGGACATTGTGGGCGCCGAGCTGGTGCGCGAAATCGAACCCGGAGAACTCCTCATCATCCGCGAGGACGGCACGCTGCACTCGCGGCGCTGGGCCGAACCCAAGCGTTCCGGCTGCATCTTCGAGTACGTCTACCTCGCTCGCCCCGATACCGCGATCGGTGGGCGTAACATCAATACCTCGCGCCTGGAAATGGGACGAATTCTCGCCCGCGAGCACCCCGTTGAAGCAGACCTCGTCATGCCCACACCCGATTCTGGAACCCCGGCGGCCATCGGCTACGCGCAAGAATCGGGTATTCCCTATGGTCAGGGCCTCGTCAAGAATGCCTACATCGGCCGTACCTTCATCCAACCCACACAGCTGGCCCGTCAGCGTGGCATCCACCTCAAGCTCAATCCACTGAAGGAAGTGATTGCTGGGCAGCGCCTCGTCGTCGTCGACGATTCCATCGTGCGCGGCAATACCCAGCGCGCCCTCGTGCGCATGCTGCGACAGGCCGGGGCGGCGGAGGTGCACGTGCGGATCTCGTCGCCGCCGGTGCAATGGCCCTGCTTCTTCGGCATCGACTTCCCGACCCGCGACGAACTCATCGCCAACGAGCTGACACTGGAAGAAATCCGGCGTTCGATCGATGCCGACAGCCTCGGCTACATCAGCCTGGGCGGCATGGTCGAGGCCACCGCGCAGCATCAATCGCAGCTGTGCACGGCCTGCTTCACCGGGCAATATCCGGTGGATGTCAGCGCCGCCAGTTCGAGCGGCTGCTCGTAACCCGCCGTTCCTCACCCGTGGCTGTTCGCCACCCGACTCGCTTACCCACCCGCCAGCCTTTCCGACCCGGCGACCCTTCCCGAGGAGTAACAGTAGTGAACAAGGACATCGATAACTCAGGCTCGGGCACGAACGCCTACGCCGCCGCGGGCGTGGACACGGCCGCGGGTGATCGCGCCGTGGATCTCATGCGCGCCGCCGTGGCCCGCACGATGACCCCGGATGTGCTGGGTGGAGTGGGTGGTTTTGCTGGCCTCGTGGACGTTTCGGCACTCAAGGAGTACCGCCGCCCGCTCCTCGCCACCTCCACTGACGGCGTAGGCACCAAAATCGCCATCGCCCAGGCTCTCGACATCCACCACACCATCGGCCGCGATCTTGTGGGCATGGTTGTTGACGACATCGTGGTAGTGGGCGCCCGCCCGCTGCTCATGACCGACTACATCGCCTGCGGTCGCGTGGTTCCCGAACGCATCGCCGACATCGTGCGCGGCATCGCCGAGGGCTGCGAGGAGGTCGGGGTTCCGCTGCTGGGCGGCGAGACCGCCGAACATCCGGGCCTCATGGCCCCCGACGAGTATGACGTCGCAGGTGCCGCCACCGGCGTGGTGGAAGCCGACCGCGTGCTCGGCGCCGAGCGCGTCCAGGCCGGTGACGTCCTCGTCGCCATGGCCTCCTCAGGCCTACACTCCAACGGCTACTCGCTGGTGCGCAAGATCGTCGCGGACTCCGGCTGGGTGCTGGAGCGGTTTGTCCCCGAGTTCGGCCGGACGTTGGGGGAGGAGTTGTTGGAACCCACGCGCCTGTACACCCGCCCCTGCTTGGATATGGCGACGACGACGTCACTTCACGCACTTTCCCACGTCACCGGTGGAGGCCTCGCTGCCAACCTGGCCCGCGTCATTCCTGCCGGGCTGACGGCCCGCGTGGATCGAGCCAGCGTCGCTGTCCCGGCCGTCTTCCAAGTATTTGGGGGACTCGGGAAGATCTCCTGGGAAGACCTTGAGGATACGTTGAACCTCGGCGTGGGCATGGTGGCAGTGGTGGCACGCGACGCCGTCGACGAAGCAATCGCGGTATCGAAGCGAGCCGGAATCCCGGCGTGGGTTCTGGGCGACGTCGTCGCCGGTAGCGATGCCGAAGTAGTGAGTGCTGGAGCTGCTGAAGAAGCTGCGGCGAACAAGCCGAGCGTGGCAACCCGCGTCATCACAGGTACCAAGGGCGTACGCGCGGGCTCCGTGAGGATCTCAGGCGACTACCTGCTCGGATGAGCCGGGGCTCCTGGCTAACTCACGCGCTCTACTTAAGCGTTAGTGTAAGAAGTTGAACGCTATGCACGCGAGTTCGTGCGCTAAAGCTTAAGTAGGCGAATCAAAACACACTGAAGGGGCGGAAGTTGTTACTTCCGCCCCTTCAGCAGTATCAATAACCTATCGAGATGACCGAGGAGTCCACTCCTCATCTTCATCCCAGTCATCGGTTGCTGGGGGAATCTCGTAGTAGTCCTCGTATTCGTCCTCATCATTGGAAACTTGCGAAGACTTCAGCTCCCTCTCAAGAGCCTTGTAATCCGTTTCCGGAGTGAAGTACTTGAGATTTCGGGCTACCTTACGCTGCTTAGCCTTTTGACGGCCGCGCCCCATGGCTCGACCCCCTTCACCTCGTAGTGGAGCAATCGTCAAGGTTGCCCCATGGTTATATCCGTTCTCGGCTATACCTTACCGTGAATACCGTGCATGTTGCCATGTGAGCCATCATGGCACGGGCAACATCCAGTAGTTCTCATTGGGTGAGATTAGAAATTCGCGTATGGCGTTACCTGCGAATTTCTTCAGCGAAACAAGCTAGGCAATGCCTTGGCGAATCTCATTCTGCCCACGGATAGATATAGTGTGTGGCCGGTCACGTGGCTGGCCGCGCGACCGGACTGTGAGGAAAAATCCTCGGTACTTGGCCTATATTACTTCCTGCGCCGCAGGATGAGAGCAATTCCCCCGAGCAACGCGATTGCGCCCCCCGCCAGAATTGCCAAGGCGCGGGTGTCCCCGTTTTTTGCCTCGTCCACGGTCTTCTTCGCGGTATCCACGAACGATGACGCCTGCGTCTTCGCCGTGTCCGCAAAAGAAGAGGCCTGGGTCTTGGCAGTATCCGCGAACTCGTTGGCCTTCGTCTTGGCAGTATCGGTGAACTCCGCGACCTTCACCTTCGCCTGATCACTGGCTTCCTTGGCGAGATTCTTCGGGTCCAGGCGCTCGGCAAGCTCATTGACCGTGTTGGCAATCTCTTCGCGCTGACGCTTCAGATCAATCTCGATCTGCTCGGCTGAGCGGATCTTGTCCTCGGGAATATTTGCTGAGCTCACCGGTTCAGTCCCTTCTTGATGGCGTCGATATCCGTAGTGATCGCTCCCTTGGGATCAACCACATGTTTCTGGGAAGACTTCAAAAGCAGTGCGCCCGCGACGACCAAAGCGATAACGATGAGGAGTAGAACTCCCGTCACGATGAAGAACGCCGCCCACCATGAAACGACAGTGGCGAGCAGGGCAACCACCCCAAAGAGGAAAAGGTTGAAAACAAAGATGGCGAGGAAAAGGGCCGCCGCAATAAGAACGCCACCAATACCAAGCTTCGTTACCTTCGCCTTGAGATTGAGTAACGTCAAATCAATCTCGTCCCTGACAAGGGATGAAGCCTGCTCCGATAGTTTGGCGACCAGATCGCCAATGGAGCGATCGGACTTCGCTCCGCTTGTCGTTCCGGCTGGTGTTTGGTTTTCCACGTTCCGCAACTCCTTTTCGCCACCGTTCACGTCAGGGCAACGCCTGGTGACGCAGCTCATTACTGACTCAAAGATTGCGCCGCGGGTCTCAACCCATTGGCGTGATCTCTACTCCCTATTGTGACGGAAATCGAGGTCAGATGGCGACCTGAACTCAAAAGATGTCCGAGCAGCTGAAAGCGGGCTGACGCCGTCGTCGACCTGGCAATACGATCCGACACGGTACTTACCGGAGCGGACACTGTTCACTTAAAGCGCTCTTAAAGCGCTCTGCCCTTGTTTGTCTGAGAGCCGCGTTACACAATAGGGCCATGGCAACTACAGCATTTGATGGTACCCCTGTCCAGACCGTCGGCGATCTACCCGCAGTGGGGTCCGTGGCTCCGGACTTCTCCGTCGCGGGCCGGGATCTCTCCGACGTTACCAAGGAACAGTTCGCTGGCAAGCGAGTTGTTCTCAACATCTTCCCCAGCTTGGATACGGGCATTTGCGCCGCCTCCGTGCGCGAGTTCAACAAGCGCGCCACCAAGCTCGACAACACCGCGGTTGTCTGCATCTCCGCAGATCTCCCGTTTGCCGCAGAACGATTCTGCGTGGCTGAGGGCGTCAAGAACGTCTACACCGGTTCTGTGTTCAAGTCCGAGTTCGGCAAGGACTACGGCGTGGAGTTGGCAGACGGCCCGCTGGCAGGGCTGCTGGCACGCTCCGTCGTCGTTCTCGATACCGACGGCACCGTCCTCTACTCCGAAGTGGTTCCCGAGATCAAGCAGGAGCCCAACTACGACGCGGCGGAGGCGGCGCTAGCTTGATAGCTCGGTGGGCCAGAGGTTACGGGCCATGAGGTCCCAAATCGATCTCTGGCCCGCTGGATCTCTGACCCACCTGGCCTCTGGCCATCAGACAACTTGGCCCACAAGAACAACCTGACAGACCAGCCGATTCACGAGTAGTACTTACCCATGAGAGAAAGGTAGTACGGCATGTCCAGGCAGATTTCAGAAGGTGATTTCGGAACGAACCTACAGCAGGCTGAGAGCGGATTCGTGGCGTCGCCACGTTTGCGCGAGGCGCTGCAGAGAGTGCTCGTCGACCTCATCGATTTGCAGCTGGTGGGCAAACAAGCCCACTGGAATGTTGTCGGTCCAAACTTCCGCGACCTCCACCTCAACCTCGACGAAGTTGTGAACATCGCGCGCACCGGATCCGACGAGGTCGCAGAGCGCATGCGTGCTCTGCACTCCACCCCGGATGGCCGCTCCAAGGTGGTCTCGGCGTACTCGTCCCTACCCGATTTTGCTCCCGGTGAGGTCGGGACCCAGGAGGCGATCCGCGTCATGGTCCAGGCTGTCGAGGCAACCGTTCGGACGATGCGCACCGTCTACCCGACCGTGGACGAGGAGGACACCTCCTCAACAGGCATTCTCGACGATCTCATCCTCAAACTGGAACAGCAGGCCTGGTTCCTGAGTGCGGAACTCCGCACGCCGAACAAGGCCTGACCGGCAGATTGGCGAGTGGCCGGGTGCGCATCGTACGCACCCGGCCACTCGTTACATCCGGTAGTTGCGGAACTGCGGAACAAGCGCGGCGCAGGCCAGCACGCCAAGTACCACGAGGATGCCGCCGCCGGTGACGGTCCAGAAGGTGCCGATGTGGGCAGAAGTGAAGCCGTGGAGCATGTCTGCTAAGCGTGGGCCGCCCACGACCACCACGAGAAACACTCCCTGCAGGCGCCCGCGCACCTCATCAGTTGCGGCGCTTTGGAGAATCGACTGCCGGAAGGCCGAGGATGCCATATCCGCCGCTCCTCCCACGGCAAGCATCACCACGGCGATTGCCAGGAACGGCATCGCTTGCCCACGAGCGAAGAACACGCAGAACCCGAATCCAATGATGGAGAATCCCCACACGATGATGGCAATCATGACGGCGAGGCCGTGCCGTTTGATACGCGAGACCCACCCGGAGAAGATTCCGCCCAGCACGGCGCCGATGGCGATGCCCGCGCTGAGAAGGGCAAAGGCCATTCCGCCCGACTGCGGACCCCCGAAATCGACGTTGGCAATCTCTGGATAGAGCGCTCGCGGCATCCCGAAGACCATGGCAATGAGGTCCACAACAAAGCTCATGAGGAGAATCTTGTGGATCCAGGTGTAGCGGAATCCGTCGACGACACTGCGCAGGCCGAGCGATCGACTCGCCTTGGTGGGATCGCTTCCGGCAGGGCGCAGTGACGGCAGTTTGATGACGGCCCACAGGGTGAACACCATGGTGACGGCGTCAATTGCGTAGAGCCAGTCCGCGCCGAGGATGGGCAGGAGCGCCCCGCCGATGAGTGGTCCGGCGATGGCCCCGAACTGGGCAACAGTCATGTTGAGCGAATTGGCCGCCGGGAGCTGTTCCATGGGGACCAAGGCCGGGATGATGGCGCTGCGGGCCGGTTGGTTGAGGGCGAAGAACGCCTGCTGCACGGCGAAGATACCGAGGATGAGCCACACGTTGTGGAAGCCGAATCCGGCCTGAATGGCGAAAGCAATGCTCGTGACGATGAGCCCGACAGTGCTCACATAGAGCACAGTGCGACGGTCAAAAGCATCCGCGATAGCTCCGCCCCAGAGCCCGAAAATGATGAGCGGGACCAGCCCGAAAAGCCCGGTGAGCCCCACGTAGACCGAATCGCGGGAGATCGCCCACAACTGGGCGGGAACCGTGACCACCGTCAACTGGGCGCCAATCACCGTGATGATATTGGCGTACCAGAGGCGTTTGAAATGGGGATTCGCGAGCGGGCGGGTATCGGCGAGCGCGCTTTGCAACCGGAACTTCGTGGGGACTCCTTGGGTGGGTTATGTATAGATACCGGAGATATGGCGACGACGGCGCCAGCACGAGTAGTGCCCGCCCGCCGGTCCGATCCCGGTTCGATCTCAGTCCGAGGCATTATCCTACGCCTCGGTTTCCCGTGCGTGAATGGCTACTCAGCTGGCATGGACACTCCTCGTGTGATTCTCAGGGCTACGCACCAAGGCTGGTCGCTTGATGGGCACCACAGCGATATCCGTGCCGTATACGGCACGCAGCTCGCTCACGTGCCCAGTTAGGAATCACACCTTCTATGAGTGGTTGGCATTGTTGGCCCGATGCCCCCGGCGCTACCATAGTTAAGAGATCACGCCAATAGGTCATGGCCTACTACGGATGTCACAGAATCTTGCCTGCCTTCGTTGTCCTCCTCACCTGCACTCTCGGTGCAGGATCGTCGTCCGCCTTGGCAGTCAAGCCCCGCACTATCCTCGTGACGGCCGAACCTATCGGCGCAATCTCTCAGACACCGTCCCCCTCTGTCACTTCGGTACCGCTTCGGCGGCACCGAGCGTCACGGGGCGGTTTTCTTTTGCCGTTACCTCTCCCGGCCTACTGTCCACTCCCGGAGAGGTAACGGATCTTCAGACAGGTAACCCATCCAGCACCCTTCGTTGGGGTCGACTATCCGAAGAAGGGTTACCTCTCCGTACATGTCGTGCCCTATCCGCGCGTGACATAAAATTGCACTATGTCGGCGCAACGGGGGCATGAGACATTCCTGGATCATCCCGATCTTGTGGAGCGGTGGCGAAGGTTGGGGATGGACGTTGGAGACCCCGTCGTCGCCGAAAAAATCCTGCGCACGTATGGCTATCATCGGCTCTCCAGCTACAGCTACGTTTTTCGTACGATGCTGCCCGAGGAGCAACGCGATCCGCGGGCGCGGCGTTTCCGTGACATCTTCTTCGTCCCGGGAACGAGCCTGGAGGCGGTCGCGCGCCTCTACGAGTTCGACGCCAAGCTCCGCGAAGTTCTTCTCAGCGGGCTCTTCGATTTCGAGACCAGGTTACGGGCCGCGATTGCGCACGTGCTGGCCCGCCGCGGCCCCACCGCGCATATCGAGGAGCAGCACCTCAACGAGAAGGCGTGCCGCCAGGGAACCTGTGATGGGTCCACCAAGTTCGAGGCCTGGAAGGAAACGTATAGGGCCTGTTTGGAGGGCGCCGTCGACGACGACTACGTCATCCATCATCTCCGAGTACCCTCGCCGGAATTGCCGGTCTGGGCGACCGTGGAACTTGTGTCCTTCGGTAAGCTCCCGTTTCTCTTCGACCTCATGCTCCAAGTGGACCAAAACCGGGTGGCCCGGCGGTTCGGCGTGCGCAACGGTCGGCAGTTCGGCAAGTGGATTCGGGCATTGGTTGAGCTGCGAAATCTGTGCGCACACGGCAGCCGCGTCTTTAATCGGCGCATCAGGTACGCCATCAAAATCAATCCCGCGGCGGTCATAGGAACCAGGCTGGAGCACCTGGCGAGTAAGCCGGCACGCGCGGACATCTACATCTACTCGGCGCTCCTCGCCTACCTGCTGACCTCGCACGAGAGCGGCTCCACCTGGCCGGTGCGAGGGCTGAGAACCCAGGTCCGGAAGCTCGCGCGGGCTGTCCCGATGGTCGACGGAAAGCCGCTGCTGAGTCTGGAAGCAAACATGGGGTTCCCGCAGGACTGGGAGCAGTTGGAGTTGTGGCGGTAGGTGGAGTTGCAGCGCAACCTGCTATTTGGAACCGCTCGATTCACCAGTGATTCCGGGCATTTCAGTGCCTACGGACTTAAAATAGAAGAGACAGGACATCCGGCCGCCGTGAGTAACTGAGCAACTGAGCAACGACGCTATGCGAGTCAGCGAGGGAGGGCCGCCGTGAATGTCGAACGAGATGATAGTCCACACAGGCAGCGTCCTGATCGCGCAGTGTTGAAGCGATTTATTGTCGTGGGGCTCGTGGCGCCGGTGCTGTTGTGGGGAGTTTCAACTGCCCTCCAGATGATCTGGATTCCCCGCCTACCCGACCCCATCGCCACCCACTGGGGAGCCTCCGGTGAGCCCGATGGTTATGGCACGATGTGGACCCCCTTTATTGGGACCCTGGTGTGTGCGCTTATTCTGCCCTGCTCGATGGTGTTGTACGCACTCAAGGGTGTTGTGCGCGGCGACGTCGGCCCCACCTATCGTTTCATCGCGGCAGCATCGTGTGGGATGTCGGGCTTCTTTGCGGTCCTTTTTGCCTGGACCACGGGCATGCAAGCCGACATCCCCTCCTGGGAGGACAGCCCGTCAGTGATGCCGGGGATGGCGGTGGCGTTGGGGTTCGCCGTCGTCGTCGGAGTTGGCGGCTGGTTCATCCAACCCGCGGTGAGGGTGCCCGCCGCGCGTTATCGGAAGATCGAACCCATCGCGCTGAGGCGCGATGAGCGGGTGTCCTGGACGGCCACGGCGGCCATGAACGGGTTCCTTGTGGCTCTCCTGGCCCTCGTGGTGATGGGGTCCACGATCCTGTCCGCGATGGCGTGGATCGTGTGGGACACCGCGACCGCCGGGTTCCTCACCGTGTCCACCATTATTACAGGGCTCATCCTCGTCACCATGACGGTGTTCCGGGTGCGCATCGACAAGGAGGGGCTGCTCATCCAATCCGCAGCGGGACTTCCGCGCGTCAGAGTGCCGCTGGATCAGATTGCTGAGATCCGCGTGACGGATGTCAATCCTGTCGGTCAGTTCGGTGGCTGGGGTGTGCGTGGGTCGAGGAATCGCCTGGGTATCATCACGCGCACGGGCGAGGCGTTGGCGGTCAAGCAGACCAATGGGCGGCTGATCATTATTACTGTCGACGGCGCCGAGTCGGCGGCCGTGCTGCTCGACGCCTTGGTGTGGCGGGAACAAGAAAAGCGCACGGGCGGGTGGCACTGAATCGGTGGCACGAGTCGGGTGCTTTGCGCTGGGTACTTTACGATGGAGGCCATGTCGTACCTGAATATCGAGGGAGTGCTGGTCCACGCGGAGGATGCGGGGGATGTGAGGGATGGTGAACCCATCCTGCTGCTTCACGGCGGGTTCAACTCTCTCGAACATCTGCGTCCGCTTGGGGAGATTCTCGCCCGCACCCACCGGGTATTGAGTTTCGAACGTCCCGGGCACGGCCGCTCACCCGACATCGCCGGTGACTATTCCTACGACCAGGGAGTCGCGCAAGCACTCGCATTTCTCGACACCCGCGGCGTCGGGTCCGCTCACATCATTGGATATAGTGACGGTGCGATCATCGGCTTGCTTCTCGCCCTCCGTCACCCCGGGCGCGTCCGTTCCCTCGTTTCCATCAGCGGCAACCTCAACCCGGGCGCCTTCAACGATTCGGCCGACGACGGCGCATCCCAAGTACTGCTCCCGTTACCGGAGATTTCTGAAGAGTCCGAGCCGGAGGCCAACGACACCGATACTGAACGCGAGCACTACGAACGCTTGTCACCCGACGGGCCGCACCACGCCGACGTCGTTCTCAACAAACTCTTCACACTCTGGACCAGTGAACCGCAGATTGAGCCTTCGGAACTGAAGGATATCGCGGCGCCCACCCTCATCATGTCCGCCGATCGCGACACCATTCGGCCTGATCACAGCCTTCTCATGGCGGCGTCGATTCCCGGCGCGCAGTTGTGTATCGTGCCGGGTGCCACCCATGATCTGGTGGCCGATCGCCCGGCGCTGGTGAACCTGGTGGTGACGGAGTTCCTGAGGGATGGCTATCGGACGACGACGAAGTCGCGGAACCTCTCATAGTACGCATCCTGAAAACTACGGAAGGTTTCTCGGAGGAAGCCGGGTTCGTCGTCGAACTCGGATATTCCCCTGTAATAGAAGGCCTTCTGCTGGTCAAGTACCACGAAGGGCATGATGTTGTTGGCGAGGCACTGCCCGAACATGACGAGGCGGCCCACGCGCCCGTTGCCGTCCTGGAACGGGTGAATTTTCTCGAAAGCGACATGGAAGTCGCAGATGTCTTCGAAGGTCATATGCGACGGCGTGTTGTCGAGGAGCCTCGCAATATCTCCGGCGACGTGTTCGGGAGCCGAGGTGGCCCGCCCACCAACTTCGTTGGCAATTGCCTTCCAATCCCCGACACGGAACCAAGGCTGCTGCGCGTCGAGTGATCCTGACTTGAGGATGCGGTGATATTCCTTGAGAAGGTCG
Organism: Ancrocorticia sp.; assembly: GCA_047602305.1. Taxonomy (GTDB): domain Bacteria; phylum Actinomycetota; class Actinomycetes; order Actinomycetales; family Actinomycetaceae; genus Ancrocorticia. The sequence continues at coordinate 2,002,286 of JASGHO010000001.1, read as the reverse complement.
GCGGTGAGGGGGTTGCCGACGTTGTCCAACATCGCGTCGAAGGCCCGGAAGCTGTTTGTTGTCTCAATGACGTCGTTGACGTGTGCCTCGCCCATGACGGTCTTCGTTTCATAGAGATAGCGGGTCTGATCTTCGGTGAGCGTCGATCCCTCGATGCGATTCGTGTTGTATGCCATCGCGATCTGGGTGAGGTGGTAGATCCCGCCCTTCATCCGTGTGCGTCGCTGGGCAAGGAGCATGGTGATGAACGCTTCGGCGTTGATGGGGTACTCCTCGGTCACCGTGGACTCCTTTCGGCCCGGATTGACGACGACGTCGTCTCGCTGTTCCGATTCTACGGGCGGGAAGGAGGTGGGCGGGTGAGGTGAGGGCGCCGGGCCAAGGTGTCAGCGCAGAGGCTGGGAGCGAAGTGCTGAGGCCCGGGACCAAAGGGGTCGGATACTGCTGGGGGTAATTGGTATCGTGGTCTCCTCACTGCACGTGAAGGGGAGATTCATGGCTGACAGCTCTCATACCAATCCGCTAAGAATTCTGGTTATTGGCTCCACCGGGTCGCTCGGGCGTGCGGTGCTAAGAAACGCCGATTCAGGTGGGGTGAAGGTTCGTGCATTCGCGCGTCACCCTGAAGCTCTCGTCGATGAAGCTGGATTTTGCGTGAATTTTGAAGTGGTACGGGGCGACGTGCGTGATGTTGACAGTCTTGTTCGTGCGCTCGACGGAGTGGATGCGGTGATCAGCGCTCTTGGGAGTAAACCGTGGCGTCGTGACGCGCGCGGGGTGTTCGAGGCGGGGACGGCAAACCTCATTGAGGCGATGGGCCGAACCGGGGTTGAGCGGGCGGTGGTGGTCACCGGCGTTGGTGCAGGTGACAGCCGTGGGCACGGGCCGTTCTGGTACAACTGGTTGGTGCAGCCTACGATTCTGCGTAGTACCTACGCGGACAAGGAGCGCCAGGAGGCGCTGCTTGCTGAATCAGGGCTCGACTGGACGATCGTGCGGCCCGCGGTTCTGTCGGATAAGGGTGTAGGTAGACCGGTGCGGACGTCGGTGAAGTTGGGGAGGCGGCAGAAGCTGGGGGCGATTTCGCGCGACGACGTGGCTCGGTTCCTGCTCGCCGAAACTCTCACCCCGAAGTACGTCCACCAAATCGTGCACCTGCATACGTGAGGGTCGGGATCCTTGGCCAAGATCGGACGTTGGGGTCAGATCTTGACGTTGGGGTCAGATCTTGACGTTGTAACTCCGATAACTCATGCGAATATGCGATCTTGATGGTCTGAATGAAAGAAAACAAAATCAAAACAAAATTTTGTTTTGATTTTGTTTTCTTTTGAAGGGGTATCCAGTTAACTCCTGAAACAAGGGGACCGGTTCTGATGTTAAGCGTAATAGCTGCTGGTTAGAGCGTTCACCAGCTTCCGGATTTGGCTCGCTCGTGCAGGTCGCTGACCTGCAAAGGGGACTTAAAAGGCCCCTTTTCTTTTGCTTTCTCGCGGAGTCCGATAGCGTGGCGTCATGGCACATTACCGAAAGTTCAGTCTGACGATGGACGCCGCCGATCCGCTCGCCCTCGGGGAATTCTGGGCGGCCGCGTTGGATTACGTGTTCGAGGCCCCGCCGGCGCCCTACGAGACCTGGGAGGAGACTCTCGCTGCTTGGGGTCTGCCCGAGGAACGGTGGAACGATGCCAACGCCATCGTCGACCCTGATGAGGTTGGGCCGCGCATCTACATTCAGAAGGTGCCGGAGGGCAAGAGCGCCAAGAACCGGGTCCACCTTGATGTCCGGGTGTCAGCTTCGGTGGATGCGAAGGACCGCGCGGCACTGCAGGCGAAGGCTGCCGAACTGGTGGCCCTCGGCGCCACGCAGGTGGAAGTGTTCGATGATCCGCAGCAGGGATACTGGATTGTTATGACCGATCCGGAGGGCAACGAGTTCTGCGTCGTGTGAAGTCTCGCTGGGGGTGCCGGGTCCCGTCGCGGAGCCCCGCCGATGTCCTTCGGGCGGTGGTGCGTGGGGTCCTCATTGGTGAGGTGTGGGGTGCGGTCAATCGCACCCCTGTTCACGTTCCGGGCCCATTGCCCCCACCGCCCAGCCTCAACTCCAATCCCACAGCCTTCCAAAGGAGTGGCGTTTTCCGCAAGGTGCGACAGTTTTTCCTTTGGAAAATGTGTTGCGTGAATCCGAAAACGACACTCCTTTGGAGATTTCGGGGTAGTACTACTCATACGTTTGGGGGTGTTGGGGGCAACATGACGTTCTTGGCGCGTAACGCTTGTTGGTCTTGGCTTACTCTCCGCCGCCGACAACTGCCCTTAGCGTTGGATATCGCCGTTATAAGTGCGATACCCAACGCTAAGGGCAGTTCTCGATGAGTGTGGCACCCTCGGATGTGCTTCCGTCATGTTTTCCGGTTCGGAGAGCCCACACTTTCGGCGATAAACCACGGATAGTGCATGGGTGTAAGTATGGTTTATCGTGCGAACCGTAGATTCTCTTGTTCCGGACTACTGCCCTCGCCGGCTTCATCGTCATCGGAGAGGCCACGCTTTTTGTGAGAGGCAACGGTTGTATGGTGTGACCTCTCCACTGAAGAGTGGCCTCTTCGTTCAAGAGTGCCGGGCCTGCTGCTGCCTCATGTTCTGGACTGCAGTGCTGAGAGCTCACCGGTGATGTGAGGTGTGGGGTGCGATTGACCGCGCCCCACACCTGTTCACGTTCTGGGCTCGTAACCCCGTTTGGCCTATGAGTCTAACCGGCTCGCCGCCCGCCAAAGGAGTGGCGTTTTCCGCAACGAGCAACGGTTTTTCCGGCGGAAAATGCGTTACGTGAATCCGAAAACGACACTTCTTTGGAATGGCATTTGGGATGCCGGGGGCAGTAGGCCATGCCGCGCCCCCGCGAGACAGGGGCCCCAGCAGAAACAACAAACCCCGGAAGCTTTCGCATCCGGGGTTTCTTACTGTGTGTCTTCAGTGGCTCCGACGGGCGTCGATCCCGTGACCTCACGATTTTCAGTCGTGCGCTCTACCAACTGAGCTACAGAGCCCTAAGCCAACCGACTTAGAGACAAAAAGCCGGTTTCCCGGCCAATTATCTGCGACCCCGACGGGACTTGAACCCGCGACCTCCGCCGTGACAGGGCGGCGCGCTAACCAACTGCGCTACGGGGCCAATACTTTGAGGTATTGACCTCTGACTCCATTTCTGGAATCCGTACCCCCAACCGGGTTCGAACCGGTGTCGCCGCCGTGAAAGGGCGGTGTCCTAGACCACTAGACGATGGGGGCCCAATGGGCTTTCAACCCGCGTTCCGAACGTTACCGCTTGGTGGAACTCCATAAGCTTAGCCAGTGTTTTGGGGATCTGTCGAATCGAGAGCCTGTGTGCTGAGTCACGGGCTCTTTTTTGTCCGGTTACACGGCTGTCACGAGCCCAAATTGCCACCTGATCCTCGATAATCATCAGCACCCAGCACCCAGCACCCAGCACCCAGCACCCAGCACCCAGCACCCAGCACCCAGCACTCAGCACCATGACGGCTGATCCCACGGGCGAAATCTCTCACCCTCGGCAATCGTCGGCGTCCGGCCAGATGTATGGTCCACGTCATTGAAGCCAAATCTCAGGGAAGTCGCCTAGCCTTGAGTGTATGGAAGCGTCTTCACTTTCCTTATCTCCACTTTCTTCGTCCCTCATCGATATCTTGCCGGCGTGGCTTTTGAACATCCTCCCAGGCACTGTCGATGACGGAACCCTTGACGACAGCACTGTTGATGAGGGAGTCATCGAGGACGGCATCATCGACAGTACCCTCGAGGAGGGCACTGACCCAGCCGCGGTTGACCCCGCCGTCGTCGACCCAACGACAGTCGACCCATCCACCGGCGACGGCGTCACCACAGAGGCGGTCGTTGACGTCACGGTCAATCTCGTGTCGATCTTCTTGGGTATCGGCGCCGGTGTGATCGTCGGGCTTCTTGTGGCCCTCGCGGTGCAGACTCTGGCGCGTTTCCTCATGCGCAACAAGCCGTTCGTACTGGAGATTATGAAGCCGATGAGGATGCCGCTGCGGCTTTCGTTGGCGCTGGCTGGCGGCTGGCTCGGCATGATGATTGTGTGGAGCGACCCGGCCACCGAGGAGCGCCTGCAAACTCGCACGTTGGCAGAACACGGCTTCCTTGTTGCGGTGATTCTCGCGGTGACCTGGCTCATCGTCTCGGTGGTCAACGGTATTGAACGCTCGATTCTCAACCGCATCAAGGAGACGGGGGAGTCGCGATATCGCCGTACCCAGACGCAGCTGGAGATTCTTCACCGCATCATCGCGGCGGCGATTTGGATCGTGGGCGTGGGCCTGGTGCTCATGACTTTCGAGTGGGGCAAGACGCTCGGCGGGGCGCTTTTCACGTCTGCGGGATTGCTGTCCGTCACCGTCGGTATTGCGGCGCAGGCAACGCTTGGAAACGTGTTCGCTGGCCTCCAACTCGCGTTCTCGGACTCGCTGCGCATGGGCGACATCGTCATCTGGCAGGACGAGTTCACCACGGTTGAGGAAATCACGCTGACCTATGTGGTGCTCAAGGTGTGGGACGGGCGTCGCCTCATCGTGCCCTCCAAGGAAATGACGAGCAAGACGTTCGAGAACTGGACCCGGCGCGCCCCTGACCTGCTGGGACGTGTCGAATTTGAACTCGATTGGGATACGCCCATTACGGAGATGCGGGCGGAACTGGGCCGCATCCTCGCCCGCACCGACATGTGGGACGGCGACACCGGCATCCTCCAAGTCCTCGACGCCACCGGCGGCAAAATCAAGATCGGCGCGCTACTCTCCGGCCGCACCTCCGCCGAACTCACCGACCTCAAGTACTACGTCCGCGAGGAACTGGTGAAGTGGATTCAGTCGAAGGCACCGGACGCCGCCCCGCACACCCACATCGTTGCTGATGAATTGGACGACGACGGCGCCGCCATCACCCTGGATTTCGACGGCCAGAAGTTGCTGGTTGCGGGCGCACACACCTCGATCACCGAGGCGGCCAAGGCTGCTCGGGAGCAGGGGCACGAGCAGGAGGAACAGTCTGGCAAGCAGCAGGCCGAGGGTGCTGGAACGAAGGCGGGCGATCGGGCTGGCAAGGTCGGCAAGGATGACCGGGCTGGCAAGGGCGACCGGGCGGCGCTCCAGGTGACGGGCGAAAAAGACTCGGCTGACGACTTTGACGAGCCCTCATGGCCGACTATTGCGGATGTCACGAAGACGCAGGTCATCGACCTAGCGGAGCTCACCGACCTGGTTCCCGACCGAGTGCCGGTGGGGGATCGAAAGGTGGCGGACCCCGTCGTCGCCGGTCCTCCTACGGGGCCAGCTGCGGGCCATGAATCCTCGATCTTTACGGGATCGTTGCAGGCGGAGAAGCGGCGCCAGGAGTTCTCCGGGCCGGGCGAGGAGGCTTTCCGTGAGCGCAACGCCGCCCTGGAGAAGCGCAAGGCGGTCGAAACGGGAAAGCTGCCGCGGGTCGAGGATGCGACGGAGTCAGAATAACCGCCAGGGTCCTCGCGAACTTTCAACTTGGTGAGAAGACCCGATCTGTGCAATACGTACAGATAGGGCACGCTGACGAAGTTGAAATCTTGCCCACATGGACTTTCACCCCGGGGAAGGTCCACGATTGTGGGGTGACTGTGAAACTGATACTTCTCCAGCTCCCCGAGCCTTCCCGCGCCCCACGTGAATGGCTTGCCGCTCTGTGCGCTGATCCTGCTCACGCGCGTGGCTGACGGGTGGGATGTGTCGGTGTTTGATATTCACTTCGTGTGGCGAGTGTGTCTGGGAAAGTCAGTGACGCGTGGGTAGTGTCCTTGTTGCTTTCTGGTCCCTGATCGTCGTGATGGTTGTGGGCTACCTCTTGGCCCGTTACGGTTTGACGCGGCCCGGCGCCGATAAGGCTCTCACCCGTATCATTTTTGCGGGCGCGATGCCTTCCATGCTCTTCAATACGGTGGCCCACTCCAATGCGGGCGAAGTATTCTCGGGTGGCGCGCTGACCAGCGTATTGACCGCGATCATCCTGGTGGTCATCTACACGTTGGTGGCAAAGCTGGTGTTCAAGATGCGTGGCGGTGAGGTCACCATCGGCGCCCTCTGTGCCTCCTACACCAACGCGGGAAATCTGGGTATTGCCTTCCTTGCGGCGATCGCGGGCGACGCCTCCGCCGCCGCCCCCATCATGGTGTTCCAACTGTGCGTGATGGTGCCGATTTCGTTCGCCATCCTTGACCGCCAAACGGATAAGCGAGGGCGCAGCGTGTGGCGCACCATCGTCGCTCCGTTTACAGCGCCGCCGGTTGTGGGTGTGCTGTTCGGACTGTTCTTCGCGCTGACTGGTCTGCCGATCCCCGCGGTGATTGCAGCACCCGTCGACCTTCTTGCCGGCGCCGCCGTTCCCATGATTCTCATCGCGATGGGTATCTCTTGGCGTGGGGCGCATATTCCCCGAATTGGCAAAGAATCGGCGCCCCTCTTCTTTGCCGTTTTTCTGCGCTGCATCGTCGGTCCAGTACTCGCCTTCGGGCTCGGATGGGCCTTCGGACTGACGGGTACCTCGCTCATGGCTGTCACCATTGCGGGAGGATTCCCGGTGGCCAACAACGTGTTCACTTACGCGCATCGGTACGACGTCGGCGTGGAGCTTGCGAGGGATGCCAACATCATTTCGACCCTGCTGAGTCTTGGCGTCACCCTTCTCATCGCCTTCCTTTTCCACAGCGTAGGTGGTCTTGCATGAGTTCGCAGGGTTCGGTTCAGGGTGGTTCTGTGGGGGCTGGTAATTCTGTGGGCGGTGTTGGTGGGACCGCTGGTGGTTCTATGAGTGGTTCTGGTTCTGCGGGGACTGGCGGGGGTGGCGGCTCCGCGGGAGGTAGCACGCCCGGGCGGGCCGCGCGGTTTGCTCCGTTCCTCATGCTTGCCTCGGGTGTGTCGATGTATGTGGGCGCGTCGCTGGCCGTGAGCCTGTTCGCGGTGGCTCCGGCGATTTCGGTCGCGTGGGGTCGTGTGCTGGCGGGTGGGATCATCATGCTGGCGTGGCGGCGTGCGGTGCCACGCACTCCGGAAGGGTCTTTCGATTGGCGCATGCTTGGCAGGGCGGCGATCTTTGGGGTGGTTCTGGGTGCGATGAATCTCTGCTTCTACTTCGCGATTGACCGGATTGCTCTAGGGACAGCGGTGGCCCTGGAGTATCTTGGCCCGGTCATCCTGGCCGCGCTCACCGGGCGGGGGTGGAAAGTTCGGCTGGGTATTTTCCTGGCGGCCGGGGGAGTCTTCCTCATCTCGTGGGCTGGCGTGGACATGAGTGATCCACGGGTCGCTGTGGGCGTTGGTTTCGCCTTTGCTGCGGGGCTCTTCTGGGCCTTTTACATCTGGTTGGGGCGCAAAATCGCCGTTGGCGGGCATGGGTTGGACTCGCTCGCCTGGGCGATGGCCGTTGCCGCGCTGGTGTATCTGCCCCTTGGCGCCCCGGATATTGGCCCGATTTTCGCAGACTGGAAGCTTCTGCTTTTCCTCGCCGGTGTGGGCGTGATGTCCTCGGCGCTTCCGTACGCCATTGACCAAGTGGTGATGAAGGCGCTGCCCGCAGCCACGGTGGCGCTGCTCAACTCGTTGCTCCCGGTCACCAGCCTGTTGGTGGGCCTCGTTATGCTGTCCCAGGTTCCCAACTGGGCGGAAGTTGGTGGCCTCTTGTTGGTGTCGGCGGCCGTGGCTTTGGCGACGGCGCCGCAACACCCGCGGGAATCGTAGAACAAGAGTCCTGCACGCGACTCTGTCCCGGGCGTGGCGTCGTCGTCGCGCCAAAGGAGTATCCTGACTTCCAAACGCGTGCCCCGACTTCCAAACGCGTGCCCTCGCTTCCAAAGGAGTGTCGTTTTCGGATACGCGTAACGCATTTTCCCCGGGAAAAACTGTCGCGCCTTGCAGAAAACGCCACTCCTTTGCGGGGCTTGCGCTGCGCCCGTGGGCGCAACGCGGACGCCGAACTCCTCACCTGCCTCACCCCTTCGCTGGGCCCGTGCTGGGCCCCGGGGTGCAACAGTTCCTAGCCTCTGCACTCGTCCGCATTCGGCCCGAATTGTGCGAAATAGGGGAGAGGAGTCCCGTGCCACATCGCGCGCGTCGCGATCCCGAGAGACAATGGACCTCATGCATGGTGAGTACAAGGTTCCCGGTGGCAAGTTGATCGTTGTTGATCTGGAAGTGGCGGACGCGCACCTCGCGAACGTGCGGCTTTCCGGTGATTTTTTCCTGGACCCGGATGAGGCGTTGGATCGTATTGTGGGAGCCCTGGAAGGTGCTCCGGCTGGGGCGAGTGCGGCGGCGCTTGCGAAGAGGGTCGACGACGCCATCGAACCCAGCGATGTTCTCTTCGGAATCACCTCGGAGGGCGTGGGTATTGCCGTTCGCCGAGCGCTCGGCCTGGCCACGAGCTGGGACGACATCGATTTCGAAGTCATTCACGGACCTGTCGTGCACCCCATGATCAACGTGGCGATGGACGAGACCCTACCCGAGGATGTGGCCGCGGGCCGCCGCAAGCCCTTCATGCGGATCTGGGAATGGAATGCCCCGCAGGTGGTTATTGGTTCCTTCCAGTCCTACGAGAACGAGATCAACCAGGAGGGCGTGGATCGCCACGGGATCACCGTGTCCCGCCGCGTCACCGGGGGCGGTGCCATGTTTATGGAGCCGGGTAACTGCGTGACGTACTCGCTGGTCATCCCCACCTCGCTCGTGGATGGCCTGAGCTTCGAGCAGTCCTATTCGTTCCTTGACCAGTGGGTGATGGAGGCGCTTGAGAAGGTGGGCGTCAAGGCCCGCTATGTCCCCCTCAACGACATTGCCTCCGAAGTGGGCAAGATCGGCGGAGCCGCGCAGAAGCGCTGGGCCAATGGCTACATGGTGCACCACGTGACGATGTCCTACGACATCGACGCCAACAAAATGCTGGACGTGATCCGTATCGGCCGCGAGAAGATTCGCGACAAGGGCACCCGTAGCGCCGTCAAGCGGGTGGACCCGATGCGGTCGCAGACCGGTATGGAGCGCGAAGAGATCATCGACGTGTTCATCAAGCACTTCCAGGAGAAGTACGACGCTTCGCCGGGCGAGATTACCGAGGCTGACCTGGAGAAGGCGGCGCAGCGCTGCGAAGAGAAGTTCGCGCGGCCCGAGTGGGTGCATCGCCTTCCGTAATTGTGTGGTTGGCCGGAGTGGGTGCATCGGCTTCCGTAATTTTGTGGCGGCGAGAGCGGGTTGAGCGCCAATAATGGCACATGGCTCGCTCTCACCGCCATCGGTGAACGATTGCCTGTGCCCGGACAGGGTTCAACAGCCTGCCGAAGGGTGCACTAGCCCGTTCTCCCAAGGAATTTACGGACTGGCCAGCATTAGGTCTTGTTGTTTGGGTCTAATGGTACTAGCGTCAAAGAATAGATGATGATATATCGTCATCATCCTGTCATCTGAAGGAGGCCGCCATGGCTCTTGAAGGTATCTTTGACAAGGCAAGCGGAAAGATTAAGGAAGCAGCTGGAAAGCTGACTGACGATAAGGGCTTGGAAGCCGAAGGCAAGCTCCAGAACCTTGAAGGCAAGGTGAAGGACGCCGCCCACGACGCCACCGAGAAGGCTAAGGACTTCGCCGAGGATGTCAAGGCGGGAGCCGGCGCGGTAGCTGACCGTGTCAAGGGAGCCCTGAAGAAGGACGACGAATAAGAGATTTCGCCGATGGGTTCGGCTAAGTTTCTAGGGAGACACGACCTAGTCACCGATCGTGTTGGCGAGCGTGAATGCCAACACTAGCCGCGCGGTTTGCGTGAGACCGCTCGGCACTCCATGGATGGCCCGTATAGCCTGCAACGTCGGCAGGAATGCGGGCCATCTGAGTTGCGGGCCATGTGGATTTTGCGGCCTGTTTTGTTTCCGCGGCCGGTACCGATTATTCGACGACGACGGCGCCCGCCCGGCTGATTTCCTCGCCCGAGCAATTTCTTGCTCAAGTTGAGATGGTCGCGTTGAGAATATCCGCATCCGACCACAGTCCACCTATTGAACACCATTTACAACCTATGTTGGTGGGTATAGGTTTGAATTGTCTCAAGAGGTCACCCTCTGACTCGCAGGCGGCAAGCCCCGGCTCAGAGGACCCCGACGAGGCTGATGCTGTCGGATTCGGCAGCTACACATTGATCAAGGAGACCTTAATGTTCGCTTCGCGCACTTCCCGGCAGCAGTCCCTGCCTGTGGATACTCGTGCGTGTTGTCGAATGTGTCCCTTCATGCGCTGAACCGTGCCACTCAACGCCCCACAACATCGGGCGGTGGCAGTTCTTTCGTACCCACTCGGCTCCAAGTAGCTGAACATCGCATTACTGACGGGTACCCATTGCACCATGACGCGTGACAGCTAGTCACTTTCCTGACGGCCGGTCACTTCGCCATAAATCAGCAGCTCACAGGTGAAGGACTGCCGCACTTGCCCACCCCACCGGGCTTTTGAGTGCTACCCACATCACCCCGAAACCGTATCTGCCACTGACCGACAAACCATGTCTGCCACCAACCAACAAGAAGAGGACAACCATGAGACTCAGACGTTCACGAGCCCGCGTCACGCTCACCGCCACCATCGCGGCCCTGGCGATGGCCCTGACCGCTTGCTCGAGCGGTGATTCGGGCGCGAGCGCGCAGGCGGCAACGGGTGGTGAACTCATCTACTTGGAGCACCAGACGTTCGATTCGCTGTATCCGCCGTCGGCAGGTTTCTACCCGAATGGCGGTGTGGTCAACAACATCACCGACCGCCTGCTCCACCAGAACCCCGACACGTTGGAACTGGAACCGTGGATCGCCACCGGTTTTGAGGTGAACGACGACGCCACCGAGTACACCTTCACGTTGCGCGACGACGTCACCTACTCCGACGGCAGCAAACTGGACGCGGAGAACGTCGTCGCCAATATTGACCTGTTTGGCAAGGGCGATCCCGAGCGCAAGCTGACCGTCTCCGAGGCGATCAACAACTACGAGCGTGGTGAGGTCATTGACGCCACCACCGTGAAATTCCACTTCAAGGCGCCAGCGCCAGGTTTCGCCCAGGCCGTTTCGACAATCAACTCGGGCTTGGTATCCAACGCAACCCTTGAGCGCGACGTCGAAGGGTTCGGGCCCGGAAACGCGAAGGAGATCATCGGAAGCGGCCCCTTCGTCGTCGACCAAGAAAAAATCGGTACTGAACTGACCCTCAAGGCGCGCGAGGACTACAACTGGGCGCCGGAATCGCGAAAGCACCAGGGCCGCGCATACGTGGACGGTGTGAAGTATGTGGTGACGCCGGAGGACTCGGTGCGGGTGGGCGCGTTGACGTCCGGTCAGGCGCATGTGGCGCGGCAGATTGAGGCGCAGGATGAGGAGTCGGTCAAGGGCGCGGGGCTGGAGCTGCTCGTGGCACCAACCAATGGTGTGAACAACGGACTGAACCTTCGTTTCCGTCACCCGGTCCTGGCCGACATCAAGGTGCGCCAGGCGATCGGTCACGGAATTGATCGCCAGGCCATTCTCGACACGCTGTTCACCGAGTCGTACCCGCTCGCCACCTCCGTCATTTCCAGCACCGCGAAGGGCTACGAAGATCTCTCCGATCTCATCCCGGATTACGACCCGGCCAAGGCCAAACAGCTTCTTGACGAGGCCGGATGGAAGCCCGGCGCGGACGGCATCCGGGAGAAGGACGGCGTGCGTCTGGCGCTCAACTTCAACGAGGCGTTGCCGCAGCCGCGCTCGCGAGAAGTGGTGACGAAGATCCAGGAGCAGCTCGCCGAGGTGGGCGTCGCCGCCAGCCTCCAGGCCGGTGACTATGCGGCGCAGACCGCCGCCAGCCTCGACGCGAACACCGTCCAGGTGTACCACTCGATGGTGGGGCGCGCGGACTATGACGTCATCAAGTCGCAGTTCTACTCCACCAACCGCAACTCGCTTCTCAACCTCAACAAGACCGATAACTCGATCGGGGACCCGGAGCTGGAGAAGCTGCTGGAGGCCGTCGCCAGCACGCCGGACGAGGAGGGCCGCGTGGCCGCTTCGCAAGCGGTGCAGCGCTACCTGCTGGAACAGGCCTACGCCTTCCCGCTCTTCGAAGAACCGCAGATCTTCGGAGTGCAGAAGGGCGTCACCGGCTTCCGTACCGAATCCATCGGGCGTCCCAGCTTCTACGATGCACAGATCGCGGGCTGAGCGAGGCTGTCCGATGACGGCTTGCTGATGACGGCTGCTGGCGGGAGGGTCGCTGAGCTCTCCCGCCAGCAGCCCTCCTCGGGCGCCGCTCCTTTAGGCGCCGCCACTTCGGGTGCCGTCCCCGATTCCTTTCCGCTCCGTCCCCCAATCCCCGTCACCCCAAGGAGAAGATCCATGACCAGACGATTTCTTGTTCGTCGCGTCTGGCAGGCGTTGATCGTTCTGTTGGCTGCCTACACCGTGGCATTCCTGCTGCTTGCCGCCCTCCCCGGTGACGCCATCATGGCGCGCTACGCCAGTCCGGAGTTGGGGCTCTCGCCGGCACAAATCGAGGAGATCCGCGTCGCTTACGGCGCCGACGAGCCAGTTCTCGTGCGCTACGCCGAGACCCTGTTTGGGTTCCTCATCGGCGACTTCGGCAATTCGCTCAAGTCGGGTGCCTCGGTTGGTGCCCTCCTTCTGAACGCCATCCCTTCGACGCTCGCGCTTGCGGTGTGTGGGCTGGGCGCGGGCGTCGTCGTCGCTTTCGTGCTGGCGATCACCGCAACCTACGGCCACGTGCGGTGGGTGCGGCGTTTGGTGCGTTCCTTCCCGCCGGTCATGGTGTCGCTGCCGGCGTTTTGGGTGGCGATCATCCTGGTGCAGTTCTTCTCCTTCCGACTCGGTTGGGTGCCCACCATCGGAGCTTCCCCGGTCGAGGCGCTCATCCTGCCCACCCTCACGCTGGCGATTCCCATGGGAGCGCCGCTGGCGCAGGTTCTCATCGCTTCGATTGACGAGGTGAACAGGGAGGATTTCGTCGACGTCGTTAAGGCGCGTGGCGCCCGACCTGGCTGGATTCTGTGGCACAACGTGCTGCGCAACGCCTCGCTCCCGGTGCTCACCATGAGCGGTGTGCTCTTCACCGAGCTGGTCTCCAACGCGGTAGTCACCGAAACGGTGTTTGGGCGCACCGGCATCGGAAGCCTCACGGTGGAAGCCGTGGCCTCCCGTGACACCCCCATTCTCATGGCGATCGTGGTGCTGGCCGCCCTGCTGTTTGTTGTTATTAGTTTCCTTGTCGATCTGGCGTATCCCGTCATCGATCGACGCATCAAGCTGGAGGAAGTCGCATGAGTGCCCCACTACTACCCATCGGTATTACCAACCAGGCCGCACGCGACGTCATGGCCACGCTTCCATCCGAGATCGTGAAGAGCGTCGCGATTGATTCGACGACGACGGCGTGGAGCGCCCGGATTCGCCGTGGCCGGGTTGGGAGCTCAGGCTCGGCTGGGAGTTTGGGCAGGGCTGGGAACTCCGGGCCGGGTGGACGCGGCGGTCGTGGACACGGTGACGGTCGTGGCGGCCGCGGAAGCGGTGGGACAGATGGAGACGGCAGGAGTGGCGGCGCTGGGCGGAGTTCTGGCGACGGCTTCCTCAAGCGGATCGTTCAGGTTCATCCGGGCACTCTTCTCGCCCTTGCCGTGGTGCTCCTCGCCGTCGCGTGGTCGCTGTTCCCGGGAGTGTTCGCCTCGCAGAATCCCATCGTGGGAAGTGGGCAGTCGTTGCAACCGCCCTCGGCCGAGCACTGGTTCGGTACCGACGCGTTGGGGCGCGATCTTTACACCCGGGTGGTGTACGGTGCCTCGAACTCGCTGCGCGCCGCACTCATCGCAGTGCTGGTGGGCGCCACCATCGGTAGCTCCATCGGCACCATCGCTGGAACAGTGCGAGGCAAGACGGACACGGTCCTCATGCGATTCGTTGACGTGCTGCTTGCCATTCCCACCCTGCTGCTCTCCCTCTCCGTCATCATCCTGCTCGGATTCGGCGTGGTGAATGCCGCCATCGCGGTGGGCGTGGGAGCGGTGGCCAGCTTCGCACGGCTCTCCCGTTCCAAGGCACTGCAGGTGGCAACAAGTGACTACGTTGAGGCCGCCTACGGGTCCGGCGCCACCTTCGGTCAGGTGCTGTGGCGCCACGTGCTCCCCAACTCGCTCGGGCCGATCGTTGCGCTCGCGGCCCTCCAGATCGGCAGCGCGATCCTGGCGATCTCGACGCTTGGCTTCTTGGGTTATGGAGCCCAGCCGCCCACCCCCGAATGGGGACTCATCATCTCCGAGGGCCGCAACTATGTTGCCACCTCCCCGTGGCTGACCGTCCTTCCGGGCGCGGTGCTCGTCGCGGTTGTCCTATCCACCAACCACCTGAGCAACCAGATTAAGAGGTCACGCCAATAGGTCTTGGCCTACTACGGATGTCACGGAATCTTGCCTAGCGGCGTTGTCCTCCTCACCGGCACCACCAGTGCCGATTCGTCGTCCGCCTTGCCAGTCAAGCCCCGCACCATCCTCGTGACGGCCGAACCTATCGGCGCAACCTCTAGGAATCGGAACAATTAAGGACACCATCATGACCACCAATTATTTGCTTGAAGTCTCCGATCTCTCGGTCACCTATCGCAGCCGCCGAGGCATCAAGGAGGCGGTGCGCGGCGCCAACCTCACGGTTGCGCCCGGCGAAATCACCGCGATTGTCGGTGAGTCCGGGTCCGGGAAAACAACGCTGGCGCGCGCCGTCGTCGGCCTACTTCCTTCCCGCACCGAAGTGCGAGCCGAGGCGATCAACCTGGCGGGGCGCAACCTGCGAGAGCTGCGGCGCAACGAGTGGTTTGACGTGCGCGGCGCGGACATCGGGTGGATTCCGCAGGACCCGACCACCTCACTCAACCCGATGAAGCGCGTCGGGGAGACGGTGGCGGAGGCGCTGCGGATCCATAAGTGGAAGGACGAGCCGGCGCGGCGGCGCCGGGTCCTGGAGCTGCTGGAACGCGTCGGTTTGGACGATCCCGAGCTGCGCGCCACCCAATACCCGCACGAACTCAGCGGCGGAATGCGCCAGCGGGTGCTGATTGCCTCCGCGCTGGCGCTGCGGCCCAAACTCATCATCGCCGACGAACCTACCAGCGCCCTCGACGTCACCGTGCAGAAGAAAATCCTTGATCTCATCGACGAGCTGCGGGCGGAAAACGGTTCGTCCGTGCTCCTGATTACGCATGATCTGGCGGTTGCGGGCGAGCGCGCGGACCACATCGTGGTGATGGAAAATGGGCGGGTGCGCGAGGAGGGCGATCCGCTGCGGATTCTGACCGCGCCCCGTCACGCCTACACGAAGAAGCTGATCTCGGACGCGCCGTCGTTCTCGGGCGGTACGGCTGCTGCGCCGCGCGTGGGTGGCGAGATTCTGCTGCGCGTCAAGGAGCTGCGGCAGGAATTCCGGCGGCCCGGTAAGGAGCCTTTCGTGGCGGTCGACGACGTCAGTTTTGAGGTCACGGCCGGAACCACCCACGGGATTGTGGGCGAGTCCGGCTCCGGAAAGACGACGACGGGGCGTGCCATCGCCATGTTCCACACGCCGACGTCGGGGAGTGTGGAGTTGGCGGGCCGGTCACTTGTTGGTGTGAGCGCGAAGGCGCGGCGGGAATATGCGCCGCTGGTGCAGCTCGTCAGCCAAAACCCGCGCAGTGCGCTTGATCCGCGGCAGACGATCGAGGCCAGCGTGGCTGAACCGCTGCGCAACTATCGCCGTGGCAATCACGCGGAGATCCGTGCGAAGGTGGCTGAGGCGCTCGATCGTGTAGGGCTGCCGGAGTCGAGCGCGCGGGCCCGGCCCGCCGAGCTCTCCGGTGGTCAGCTGCAACGCGTGGCGATTGCGCGGGCGTTGGTGTTGGAGCCCGAGCTGGTGATCTTTGACGAGGCGGTGTCCGCGCTCGACGTGACGGTGCAGGCCCAGATCCTGCGGCTGCTTGAGGATCTGCAGCGGGAGCTGGGACTGACGTATCTCTTCATCTCGCACGACCTGGCCGTGATTCGCCAGATCGCGCAGACGGTGTCCGTGCTTCAACACGGGAAGCAGGTGGAGGTGGGCGAGACGCGAGATGTGCTGGCGAGTCCGCAGCATCCGTACACGCGTGAACTCATCAGCGCGGTGCCGCGGATTCCGGTGGTTGGTGCTGGTGCTGGTGCTGGTGCTGGTGTTGGTGACGTGGTTGGTGTTGGTAGCGCGGCTTCGGGTGGTCGGCACCGGCGTGGCCGCTTGGACGAGGAGCTGGCGTTGGTCTAGCGCGCGGGTCTGGCATGGTGTGTGGGTACTATGCCAGGGTGGGTGCTGCCGTGGTGGGCACTATGCCGAGGTGGGTGTGCTCTCTAAGCAGGATTTCGCCAAGTGAGGGGTTTTGACACGAAGTCGCGGTTATTTGCCGGGGTGTCGTGTACAAACCCTTCACTTCGTTGATCGTGCGGGCCAGATGTGCGTCACGTGCAGATCTCAACAGTGCAAGGAGGGGAGGGCTGCAACCTGATGGTTGCGGCCCTCCCCTCCTTCATGATGTTCGAACACTCCTTGGGCGTGATCAACCTCAGGTAGAGGCTACCTGTCCGGGTCGGCTCAAACGCGTCCGGGACTGATGGCCCATAAGAAGAGCGCAATCGAGGCGAATTCGATCTGAGCTGAAATCCAAGAGTGGTGATGCGTCACACAAGTCGCTTGATTATTTGGTGTGCCGAATGTTAGTTTTCGGTGGACCGAAAACTAACATTCGGGTCGCAATGCAGCGGTTTCATTCATCTCGAAGGAGTGTCTCTCATGGCGCGAAAGTTGTACGGCAATGTGTGGAGTATGGGCACGATGGCACTGGCGGTGAGTGTGCTGGCCGCGTGCAGTTCGCCGTCGGGCAGTGGGAACAGTGAGTCCACAGCCACCGAAACCAAGGATTTGGACAAGCCGGTTGTGCTCACGACGTTCACAGTGTTGGAGGACATCGCGGAGAACGTGGCGGGTGATCACCTGCGGGTCGAGTCAATCACCAAGCCGGGCGCGGAGATCCACAACTACGAGCCGACGCCGTCGGACATCCGCCGGGCCGAGGATGCGGATCTGATTCTGGACAACGGTCTGAATCTGGAGATGTGGTTCAAACAGTTCGTTGATGATGCGGACGTACCCCACAAGGTGGTGTCCGAGGGTGTCAAGGTAATGAACATCGCCGAGGATGCCTACGCGGGCAAACCGAATCCGCACGCCTGGATGAGCCCCGTCAACGTACAGATCTACGTGGATAACATGGTTGAGGCATTCAGTGATCTGGACCCAGACAATGCTGCTGACTTCCAGGCCAACGGAGAAGCGTACAAGGCTGAGCTTCAAGCGGTGCAAGACGATCTCGTGAACGAGCTTTCAACTCTGCCTGAAAGCGAGCGTGCGTTGGTCAGTTGTGAAGGCGCCTTCTCCTACCTCGCACGGGACGCGGGACTCACCGAGAAGTACATCTGGCCCGTCAACGCCGAGCAGCAGGCCACTCCCAACCAGATTTCTTCAGTCATCGAGTTCGTCAAGGCCAATAACGTGCCCGCCGTGTTCTGCGAGTCCACCGTCTCGGACAAACCGATGCAGCAGGTGGTCGATGCCACCGATGCCACGTTCGGTGGGGTCCTCTACGTCGATTCGCTCTCTGAAGCGGACGGCCCCGTTCCCACCTACCTGGATCTCATCCGTTACGACGCCGACACCATCATCTCGGCCATGACCGGAAAAGAATCATGACAGCGGCGATCGCGGTGGAAGGCGTTACTGTGCGCTACGGCGACGTCGTCGCCCTTGACGAAGCGTCCTTTCAGCTCGCTGCGGGGCGGGTGTGCGGACTCATCGGTATGAATGGTTCGGGAAAATCCACCCTCTTCAAGGCGATCATGGGAATGATCCGGCCCGAATCCGGTGCGGTGGCCATCAACGGGGGTAGTCCCGCCGCCGCGCGCAAGAAGGGACTCGTCGGGTACGTCCCGCAGAGCGAGGACGTGGATTGGACCTTCCCGGTCTCGGTGCGTGATGTGGTGATGATGGGCCGCTACGGGCACATGGGTCTGACGCGCCGACCGAGCGCGGTGGACTGCGCCGCCGTCGATCATGCGTTGGAACGAGTCGAACTGAGCGAGTTCGCGGAGAGGCAGATCGGTCAACTTTCCGGTGGGCAGAAGAAGCGTGCCTTCGTGGCCCGCGGGATCGCCCAGGAAGCGGACATCATGCTGCTGGACGAACCGTTCGCCGGAGTGGACAAACGCACGGAAGCCACCATCACCAGGCTGCTGCGCGAACTGGCTAGCGAAGGGCGTACCATCTTCGTCTCCACCCACGATCTGCACGCGCTGCCGGCGCTCGCGGACGAAGCAATCCTGCTCATGCGCCGCGTGCTGTTCCACGGTTTGCCCGACGACGTCCTCACGCCCGAACGTCTGGCGCTCGCCTTCGGTCTCGATGTCCTCAACCAGGAAGTAGTGCGTTGAATCTTCTCGACTTTCTCCTTGAACCCTTCACCTACGACTTCATGACCCGGGCGTTGCTCACCGCCCTCATCTCCTCTGTGGTGTGCGCGCTGCTCTCGTGTTGGCTCGTGCTCATCGGTTGGTCACTCATGGGCGACGCCGTCTCCCACGCGGTGCTCCCCGGGGTGGTCATCGCCTACATTATCGGGGCACCCTTCGCCCTCGGCGCGGTGGTGTTCGGCTTCCTCGCCGTGGGCCTCATCGGAGTGGTGCGGCACACGAGTCGCGTCAAGGAGGACGCTGCCATCGGTATCGTCTTCACCACCTTGTTCTCGTTTGGTTTAGTGCTCATCTCGATCACGCCGTCGCAGACGGACTTGCAGCATATTATCTTCGGCAATCTGCTGGGAGTCTCACGGGCGGATCTCATCCAGGTGGCCATCCTTGGGGCGATCGTTCTGGCGGTCATTCTCGTCAAGCGGCGTGACTTCACGCTGTACGCATTCGACCCCACCCATGCCCACGCGATCGGGCTCAACCCGCGTTTGCTCGGGGCGATGTTGCTTGGTCTTCTCGCCTTGACGGCGGTGATCGCCCTGCAGACCGTTGGGGTGATCCTCATCGTTGCGATGCTCATTGTTCCCGGTGCCACCGCCTACCTGTTGACCGATAGGTTCGGGCGGATGCTGATGATTGCTCCGGTGATCGCGGTGGCGTGCGCGTTGATCGGTCTGTACTCCAGCTATTACCTGGACACCGCTTCGGGCGCGATGATCGTGCTGGCACAGGGGCTCGCCTTCACTCTCGTTTACTTGTTTAGCCCGAAGCACGGGGTGGTTCCCGCGCAGCTGGCGCGGAGGCGGTTGGCGCGGAACCGCAGTGTTCGTGGTGGTTCCTCATCGAGTGCTGAGCTTGTAACGGTCTGAGGGGGATATGGTCCGGACGAGGTTTCGGGCGGTCGGCACTTCGCTGATCGTGCGGGTCAGATGTGTGTCTCGTGCAGATCTCAATATTGCAGGGAGGGGGCTGTATCAAAAGTCGGATTCCGTCAGAGAACCGGGGCCTGTCGGATTTCTTACACGCCATCTACCAGCAGGGATACAACTTACGAGCTTCCCAAGAGACGATGAGGGGGCTGTATCAGTCGGTCAAAAGACCTTCTGATACAGCCCCCTCCCGTTATGGCTGAAAATTCTTATGGAATAGCGAGATCGGCGAGGATGGAGCGCGCGGCGATGTCGGCCCCAGCCAGGAGCGGGGAGGGGATGCCAGGCGCGGCGCCGATGGCGCTGCCCGGCTGGGTGCTGTTGGCAGGGATACCGAGAACCAGCACGTGTGGATCGGCGCTGCCATCAGCTGCCACGAGCGCCAGGGGCGTATCGGGAGAAGTGGGGCGGATGGCCTCGATGCTCTGGGTGGCGACGGTATTGCCAGGTGTATCAACATCTATGGATGTCTGCAAACCAAAGCCTTCCGGCGCGAGAGAACTTGTACTTCTCGGCGCAAGAGAACCAGCGTGCACCGATACTAACGAACCGATATCGGTAGGTGCCGACGAGTTGACAGTCTCCGTGGAAAGTCTGTTCACGGGGAGACGGTGAATGCGCGCTCGGCCCGAGGCCAGAAGGGATCCGATCAGTGGATCGTCCGTGTGCTTCACCTTGCCCTTGGACATGCGCGCTTCGACGAAGTTGCGTGCCTCCACTCGCACACCTGTGATCGGCGAAAACGCGGTGAAGAGGCCCCTGTCCTCGTCGATTATCACCTGCGACTCCGGCCCCACCAGATGCAGCAGCCCCGCCTCGATGAGCGCGATTACCTGGCGCACGCGCACTCCGGGAGGACCGCTTGCCAGGCAGAGACTGTCCGACTCGAACCAGCCGTCGAGTTCAGTTGCCACCGAACGCCCTTCGATAAGACCCAGCGCGGCGAGCCGAGCGACCCGTCCTCTCGTCGCCGCCATCGCGAGGTTGACGGCCTGACGCGGACTCTCCAATGGGTTGGCGATGGCATCCAGCTCCACCTCGATGAGGTCCGCCACGTGTCTGTCCCATTCCTCGGCATTCACCGCGCGCCCACCGGTGGGCCGGTCGAGCAGGTCAATCCGGAAGGCTTCTGGGTGCCCCTCGGGGCGATCGATATGGCGTGCCAGCACGGCGTCAATCCGCGCGTTGATGGCCTGAGCTGCGCCTTCTGGGGTGGCTAGATTATCCGGGAGGATGGCTCTCTTGCTCACAGCTTGAGCGGTGTCTTCCGGTGCGGCTGGTTCGCGGCCTATCAGTGGTGCCGGTTCAGCGCTTCCTGGGGTGGCGCGTCCCGATGCGGCAAATCCTTCGGGAACGGCGAACGTTCCGGACGCGGCGAATCCTTCGGCCGGTTCAACTCCTTCGGCCGCGGCGAATTCCGTATATTCAGCAGCGAAGGATTCCAGTACCTTGGTCAGGTCGTTCCGCAGCGCGTCAATACCTGCGGGGATTGCCTCCGGATCACGAGCGGCCAGCACCGCCGCGAAGGCGTAGCCGAACTCGGCCGCCAGCCTCGGCCACACGTCCCGACCCAGGAAGAGCGGAGCCTGCGAGTATTCCAGCGAATCGAACCATTCCGGCGTTGCGAACACTGCCTGCCCGTAGCGCGGCTTGCCCTCCGGCCCCGCCAGACCCTTGGCGCGGTAGGGAAGCCCGCGGCGCGAAATCGCCCAGAGCTGCGGCTCCTTGCCGCTTGGAATGTAGCGAAGCCTTCCGAGTTCGTCTCCCGGCACCGGCTCGAAACGTCCGCCGCGCGCCGCCGACAGCTCCGCCGCGATGTCAAAAAAATTGGCACCCAACCCGCGCACAATGCAATCCTCACCGGCAGGAATCGTGTGCCATGGCCTCTCAGAAGGCATCCCGGGTTCGATATAGAGCAGCCCGAGCCGCTCGGCTCCTTCGATGAAGGACTGCACCGATGGCCCCGGCTTGGCCTGCACCATTCCCTGCGCCAGCACCACGGTTCGTCCGCGCAGCCGCCGCCCGTCGGCCAGCCGCACCGTGCGCCCGCCATGTGTGACTGCTTCGCAACCGGCAGCCTCATTGGTGAGGCGTTCACAAACCGGACCTGTGGCGCCGTCGTTGTCCTGACCAGGGACTTCGTACTCAATCTCCTGCGCGACCCCGATCACTCGTTCCACCGAAACGAAACCGGCGGCCTCGGCGCGCGCCAACTGTTCGGCGTAGTAGACGCCTTGCAGGCGGCGCGAGGAGAAGGAGTCTGGGGTGAGGGTGCGCGCCTCCTCGACCACCCACGGCAGCTCGTGCGTGCCGCGTTCGGCCAGCTCGCGGACCCAGTCGACGAGCGTGGGGCCGCCGGGGAGCGGGCCGTCGATGGGGGTGGACTCGTCGGGGTAGATCGTGGTTTCCGAGATCGGCGTGTTGTTGAGGAACTGCCCGGTTTGGTCGGTGCGCCAGGTTGCGCCGGGGCCCACTTCGACGGCGTCGACGACGGCGACGCGTACCCGCGGCTTCTCCGGTACGCCGCTTCCGGAACCAATGCCCGCTCCGCCCGTGCTTGTGGTGGTCCCGCTTGACCCAAGTGAGGGAATCTCAGCGGACTCATTGCCTCGGCTGACCTGGTCGGCGAGCCGGGCCGTGAGGCGTTCGATGAGCGCGACCGCGCGCGGCCCGCCGCCCACGATCACTACGTCGAAGTGTTGTTCAGTCATGCTTTCTTTCCGAATCTCGGGTTTGCGTGTCACTATATTTTCTCGCGTTGGACGGGATGATGGAGCGGTGCGGCTGCCACAGAACGTTGCCTGACATCGTGAGGACTTCGTCCTCTTAACAACTCTCACATCCTGGGGCAAGCCCACAGCCAATTTTCTGATTCGAGCTGTCCACCTTGCCAGTCAAGCCCTACGATGTCTTCGCAACGGTCGAACCCATTGGCGTAACCTCTTATATTCTCGCGTTGGGGTGATGAGCGTTGGGCACCGGGGTGATGGTGCGCTGGAAACAGGTGGGATGAACCGGTGATCGTAGGTGTGCGTCCGCATTTGGTTGTCGTATTCTGCCCGGGCGGCAGATATTTGCCGCGCGGTCCATATACGACAACCAAATGTTGGGGTCTTGCTCTGTCTTGGCTTGAGTTAGTAGGGATCTTATTCCGTCTCGGCTTGAATGGATAAGGCCGCTGTTCTGCCATGTCTTGGACGAGTGGGGTTCTTGCTCTGTTTCGACTTGGGCCAGTGGGGACCTCGTTCCGTCTCGGCTTGGGCCAGTGGGGACCTCGTTCCATCACGGCCTGATTCAAGCGCGGCGTTACCGGGCCAGTCCCGTGCCCGGGATAGCGGGTTCGCCCAGGCTGAGCATGAGGCGGTTGGCCCAGGAGAAGAAGGCGACAGAGAGAATGGCGTCGCCGATTTGCTCCGGGGTGAGGCCGGCGGCGTAAAGCCGCTCGACATCCGCCGCAGTGGCCTGGGGAATGAGCTGGGAGAGCCGCGCCTCGAAAAGGATGAGGGCGTTCCAGCGCTCGTCTTGGCCCTCCGCGAGGTGTTCCACTTCGGCGGGCAACCAATTCTCGTCGCGGCTGAGAGAAACGGCGAGAAGACGGTCCACATCCTCGGGGCGCTTTGTTTGGAATGCGGCCTTGCGGGCGTGCACCGAGGCACAGAAGATGCAGCCGTTCACCTTGCTGGTGACGGCCGCGGCGAGCTCCCGCTCGCCGCGGGGCAGGCCATTCTCGCCAAGGAATATGGCATTGTCGAGGGCACTGCGAGCCTTGAGCACATTCGGTACCAGCGCAAGCAGACGGAAGTACTCGGAGTTGGCAGCAGCCTTTGAGGCAAAGGAGTCAAGCTGTGCCTCGGTGAGTTCGTTAACGGAAGGTGGAGTCACCCATGGCTCCCAGTCGAGCACGTCCGTGGTGAATGCGGTGGGGATCTCGCTGCCGCGCGTGGTACGAACCTTCGGCGCTGGGATGCGCCCGGCCGCTACGGTGGGCCGCTCGAGTGGTGTGACCAGGTCCGGTACCGCCCGGGCAAGCGGTGTTGTTGGATTCAGTGTTGTCGGGACCTGCGGTGTGGCTTGGTTGAGAATGTTCAGGGCCTGTGGTGTCTCTGGTTCCAGTGTGGCAAAGTCCAGCGCGGCTGAGTCTTGAGGCACCGAGTCCTGCTGCGCGTCCGCTCCTGCGGACTCACCCGCGAGCAGTGCGGATACTTCCTGTGTCCTACTTGCCTCTGGAGTGACGGTGTCTGAAGCTGCGGACTCACCCGCGAGCAGTGCATACCCATCAATTACCCGCACAAGGGTGGAGGTGTAGGCCACGATCTGACTGAGGAGCACTATCTCCTCGGGTGTCACCCCCGCGAGTTGAAGTGTGTACTGGTCCTCTGGCTCCACAAGGCCGGGCGAGACCGTAATGAGGTCGACGTGCTCAATGATCGCCTCCAACTTGAGATCGTCCGGCAACTCTTCACCAATAAGTGCTGGATCGGCAAGTGCGCCATGGTGCCGCGTGAGTACCTCATTTCCCTGCCGCCTTGCGGCGATGGTGGCTAAGGCATGACGCACTGGACGCGTCAACGCCTGATCCTCAATGTAGAGCGCCCGGTAGCTTTCGGCTAGATAGCGGACCACGTCGGGCCGCACCCGAAGCAATCCCTCGGCGGCGTCACTGAGTTGAAGCACCTCACCTAGAAGCAGTTTCTCGTCGAACTGCAACACTTCATCGAGTTGCGCCACGTCACCCAGCTGCAACTCCTCACCCACCCACGACGCTTCATCCCGCTGCGTTGTAGGTTGTGCGGCATCCTTCACCTGCGTGTTTCGAGCGGGCTGGGAGTCTTCGTTAAGTAGGTCATCGTTGAGGTTGTGAGTTGCCATGGCCTCTCTCCTTTTTCTTGAATCGGTATTGTGAGCTAGTGGATGGGGGAAACCTGTAACTGGATGGCGGCGAGAGCGATCTATCTGCCTATATATCCAGATGGAGCGCTCTCGCCATCCATGTCAACGATGGCGAGAGCCATCAAAGGATTGAGTTTTTTGGAAAGGATTGAGTGTGAGCGCGCCCAAAAAATGCTCAATTCTTTCCGTTTTCCTCAATCCTTTGAGAGCAGAGTCGAGTGGAGCAGAGCAGGTGTGAGTCGTGGCCGCGCTCGCCAAGTTTCGTGGCCCGCGCTTGCCGTCGTCCACGTCAACGAGGCGTCTACGTCAACGAGGCGTCCACGCCAACGAGGCGTCAGCGCAGCAGCTAGGCTGCGGAGTACGCACTGTCCTGCTCGAATACAGCCGGTCGTGGTGTAGCATGCGCGAGATCGGCGACTACTCGGATATTGGCGTTTGGCGTGGCATCGTTGAGGCTGCAATCTCCTCCCAGAATGAAGTGTGGAATCTCCGCGGCTTCGTCCAGGGTTGCCTGAGCGAAGGCCGCGATCTCGGCTTCGCTCCCATCGAGCAAGACCGATGCCGTGCTGTCGATGCCTCCCATGATCACCTTGTCCGGGAAGAGGGCTGCGCCCTCGGCCAGAGACGGATCCTCACCATGGGTGTTCCAGTTGATGACGTCCACCGGGTAATCCACGAATCGTTTCAGGTTGATTCCTCGACGGCACACGTGCAGGAAGGGCGTGGCACCCGCTGTGCGCGCGGACTCCAATACCAAGCGGTCAACGGGAGCCACCAATTCTGCGAACTCGTCGTCAGTGAAGTTGTCCTTCTCTCCGCCGAACGCCGCGTAGTAAACTGCATGGGCTCCAGCCTCGGCAGCCTTTTCGGCAAACGCGGCGAGCCCGTCTGCCGTTGCACGCAAGGCGTCGGACACCACGCGCGGATTGTCGCGGTAGTGATCGCGCAGTGCTGTGGGGCGTACCTCGTAGGGAGTCCCGCTGGCGATGGCGATGGAAGAGACCGCGCCGTAGATGGTGGCGGCAATATAGGCTTCGTCCCCGAACTGATCTGCAAGGCGCTTGACGATGTCCAGCTGATCCTGCAGCTGAGGGCTGTTGATATCCAGTGCGCGATACCTTGCCCAATCCGAGGCGGAAACGATCTTCTCAGTACCCGGATGGTGGTTTTCGATCATGATTTTGACGAAGTCGAGGTTTGTCTCTCGGAAGTACTGGGCATGGGCTGCCACAGCGGCACTTCCATGCGCGGCCTCCGGTGGGAAGTGGTACCAGAAGGAGGCGGGCGTTTCAGCGCTGCCGCGTCCTTCGAGGACCTCAAGGACTCGTTCGATCTTGCTCATTGTTGTTTTCCTTTCGGTGAGTGATGGAAAAGGTTCCGGTGCGTGCTGTCGTACCGGAGTGCTTGATGTATCGAATTTGGTTGCGTAACTGGATGACGGGAGCCGCCAACGACGGGACGAGCCGCCAACGACAGGGAGAGCCATCAAAGGATTGAGTTTTTTGGAAAGGATTGAGTGTGAGAGCGCCCAAAAATGCTCAATTCTTTCCATCTCCCTCAATCCTTTGAGAGCAGAGTCGAGTGGAGCAGAGCAGGAGTGAGGCCCC
Source organism: Ancrocorticia sp. (assembly GCA_047602305.1). GTDB lineage: Bacteria > Actinomycetota > Actinomycetes > Actinomycetales > Actinomycetaceae > Ancrocorticia. The sequence continues at coordinate 1,976,219 of JASGHO010000001.1, read as the reverse complement.
GCCGCGCCGCCTGCCGCACGGGATCAGCCACGGGCGCGCTGAGCACCAGCCGCCGCGTGTATTCCTCCGCCGGTTCGCGCAACACGCGCAAACTTTCGCCCTGCTCCACGGCTTGGCCGCCGCGCAGCACCACCACGTTCTGGCACAGGCTCTGCACTACGAAGAGGTCGTGGCTGATGAAGAGGCAAGCGAAGTGATTCTCGGCTTGTAGGCGGCGCAACAGGTCAAGCACCTCGGCCTGTACGGAGACGTCGAGCGCGCTTGTCGGTTCGTCGGCGATGAGGAGCCGGGGCGAGAGTGCGAGTGCCCGCGCGATGGCAACGCGCTGCTTTTCTCCGCCCGAGAGTTCGTGCGGGTACCTTCCGCTCCATGCGGCAGGCAGCGCAACCTCGTCGAGTAGCCGCCCCACCTCTTTCTCACGTTCCGCCCGCGACGCCCGCCCAACCTCGCGCTCCCGCCCCGCCCGCTGCACCATCCGCAGCGGCTCAGCGATGGATTCGCCGATCGTCAGCCGTGGATTGAGAGAGTTAGCAGGGTTCTGGAACACCACTCCGATCCGGGTCCGTGCACGGCGTTGCTCTGCCGCCTTGGCCGCGGCCAGATCGGTCCCGTCAAGATGAATGGATCCGCCGGTCACGGGCGCGAGTCCGATGAGGCTGCGTCCGATACTCGACTTGCCCGACCCGGATTCCCCAACCAGCCCGAGCATCTCTCCTTCACGAATCGCAAACGACACGTCCTTTACCACGTCAGGAGTCCGAGCGAACCGCGTCCTGTAGTTGACGCGCAGGTTCCGCACCTCGATCACCGGCGCCACGCCCGCACCACCCTTACCCGACGGCGCCGTGCCCGCACCACCCTCCCCGGTCGGCACCGCGTCGAGAAGCGCTCGCGTGTACTCGCAGGTGGGGGAGCTGAACAGCGTCTCGGTGGGAGCTTCCTCCACCACCGCGCCGGACCGCATGACGATGACGCGGTCGGCAATATCCGCCACCACCCCCATGTCGTGGGTGATGAGAAGAATCGAGGTACCGAGATCCCGATTGATGCGGCGCAGCAGGTCGAGAATCTCCTGCTGCACCGTCACGTCAAGAGCGGTGGTTGGTTCATCCGCGAGGATCAGGGCGGGCTCGGCCGCCAGCGCGATGGCGATGATGATGCGTTGCAGCTGACCGCCGGAAAATTGGTGCGGGTACTCGCGGAGCCGTTCGCCCGCGCGCGGAATCCCCACCTTCTCCAGCAGGTCGACGACGGCGTCGCGCCGCTCGCTCCGAGACAACCCCGGTCGGTGTCGCTTGATGGCCTGCCCCACCTGATAGCCGATGGAGAACACCGGATCCAGGGAGGCCATGGGATCTTGAAACACCATGGAGACGAGCCGTCCGCGGATGCCGCGCAGAGTCGTGAGGTCTGCCCCGACGATCTCCTCACCGCGGAAGCGAACCGACCCCGAGACGTTGGCCGTCGTGGGAAGCAGCCCGAGAATGGAGAGCGCAGTGACGGATTTTCCCGAGCCGGATTCACCAACCACGGCCACGATCTCGCCGTCGTGAACCTCCAGCGAAACGCCGGCCACGGCTTCTCTCGCGGACCCCCGTGCGGACCCGGTAAAGCGAACCCGCAGGTCCTCAATGCGCAGAATCGGCTCACTCATGGTCAAGCTCCTTATCCAACCGCAGCAGCGCCAACGCATAGATACGGAAAGCGGTGAAGAGATCGTCCAGCCAGACGAACTCGTCCGGGCCGTGCGGCGAGCCATGACCGGACGGAATGAAAGACGGGTGGGGCGCGGCGCCGTCGTCGCCGGAATTTCGCAGGTGAGCGAAACCGGGGCCGAAGGTGATGGCGTTGGGGAGTACGCGCGAGTGGGTGCCGCCGCCCATGGCGAACGGTGGGGAGTCGATGCCGGAGACGCCGGTGAAGACGTCCTGCAAAATACCCACCACGGGGCTGTCCGGGTTGATGTAGAAGGGCGGGGCGTCGTCGTAGCCGACGAGGCTGCCGCCGATCGGGGCGAGGAGGTCGCGGAAGCGGTCGCGGATCGTCTCGGAGGAGGCGGTGACGGGGTAGCGGATGTCGATGTGGAGGGCGATGCCGTCGCCTTCGGGGCGCACCAAGCCGCCGTTTTGCGTCAGTTGGCCGGATATTTCGTCCTCGAACGCGACCCCGGAGCCGTCGCCGTACGGCGTGGCGAGGACGGTGGCGAGGAACCGTGCCGCCGCGAGATCGCCATTGCGGACCAGCTCCGCCTCCACCAGCGCCCGCGCCAGCACAAGAACCGCGTTGCGGGTGCCGCCCGGGAAGGCCGCGTGGCCGGAACGCCCGCGCGCGTGCAGTTCGGTTCCGTCCGGTCCGGCGACGACGTCGAGATCGTCACGGATATCCGCGGGAAGTTCGGCGAGCTTTGCCCTGATCGCGGCCGGATGAGCGTCCCCGAGCAGCACCTGGGCGCTGGAGGGAACGGCGTTGATGGCAACGCCGCCGGTCAGGGACTTGAGGACAGGGCCCGTGGGCAGATGGAGATAGAGATTCAGCCCGCCCTTCTGCGCGAAATTCACCGGGAACGGGCCGTCCGTGACGAGCGAAAACCCGGGCACCGGACCGTGCTTGGCGTAGTAGGAGATGTCGGCCATGCCGCTCTCCTCCGAGCCGCCGTAGATGACGCGCAGTCGGTGCCGCAGCGGGATTCCGAGATCGCGGAAGAGACGAAGCAGGTAGAGATCCACCACCGCGGGCCCCTTGTTGTCCGAGGAGCCGCGCCCCACCACAAACCCCTCCCGCTCGAACGGAGTGTAGGGATCGAGCGTCCATCCGTCACCGGCAGGGACGACGTCGAGGTGACTCACCAGTCCGATTTCTGGCTGGGTTGGGGTGGCTGGGGTGTCGCTGGCGTGCCGGGAGTTGGTGGTTGCGTGCTCGGAGTTGGTGATGGGTTGCTGGGTGCTGCCGGGAGTAGCGTGCCGGGTGCCGCTGGCGGCGGGTGGGGTGTTGCCGAGGGTTGTCAGGGTACCGAGGGCAGGCTGGGTGTCGCTGGTGCGGGGAGTGCTGCCGGGGGAGGCGCCGTCGTCGTTCACACTCGGAGCCGGATCACCCAGGATGGTGACGGCGTAACCCTCGTGCGTGCTGGACTCGAAGCCGAGTTCCGTGGCACGCTCGCGCACCCGATCAAGCATGCGCGCGACCTGCGGGCCGAAGGGCGCTCCCTGGGCGGCGTGCTCCTCGTCGCTGACGCTCGGGATCGAGACCCAGTCGAGGAGGTCGGCGACGAATTCGGTGCGGTGGTCATTGAGCCAGACGTCGACCGAGGCAAGGAATGCCTGCTCGCTGAGGCTGACAGTGGATGGGCTACGTGTGGTGACAGACATGCTTTTTCACTTTCGACGGAAGAGTGAGCGCTGCTCGAGGTCCTTGAGCAGGGCGCCTTGGCGAGGGGCGAGGCTTGTGGAGAGGGCGTCGCCGATGAAGTTGATGGCCAGCACCATGAGAGCGATGGCAATGCCCGGCGGTACCCAAAGCCAGGGCTCGTTCGAGAGGACGCGCATGCTCTGGGCGGCGGAGAGCATGTTGCCCCAGCTGGGGTCGGGCTGGGTGACGCCCAGGCCGAGGAAGCTGAGAGCGGTTTCGGCGAGGATCGCGCCAGCCACCGCCAGGGTGGCGTTGACGAGGATCGGGCCGTAGGCGTTGCGCAGCAGGTGGCGCACAATGATGACCGGGGCACTGACACCCGCCGCGCGGGCCGCCAGCACATACTCGCGCTCGCGCAGGGACAGCAGCTCCGCGCGCACCAGGCGAGCGAGGCCGGTCCAACCGAGGACGCCGATGATGAGAATGACGTTCGTGATGCTCGCCCCGAAGATTGCGGCCAACGAGATGGCGATGGCGTAGAACGGGAAGCACATGACGATCTCGGTGAAACGCATGAGAACGTGGTCCAGCCAGCCGCCGAAGTAACCGGCGAGCGATCCCACCAGCACGCCAATGATCATCTGGACGAGCACAGCCGTGACTCCCACCAGGACCGAGACCTGCCCGCCATACAGGAGGCGCGCGAGGACATCGCGCCCGAGCGCGTCGGTGCCGAGCAGATGTGCGGCGCTTGGCGGCGACTCAAGATTGGAGAGGTCGATGGCGTTCGGATCGAGAGGAAGGAATAGCGGACCGAGGAATGCGAGCCCGCCGATGGCCACCAGGATGAACGAGCCGACGATGAAAGTGGGCTGGCGCAAGAGGCTCTTACTCACTTTGTTCTTCTCGGACCCCGCCCTGGACGCCCCGTCCTTGGACACCGCGTCCTTGGAAGCCCCTGTTCGAAATGAGATACTCATGAGTTCACCCGCACTCGTGGATCGACAATGGCATAGATGATGTCCGCGATCAGATTCGCCACAATCGTCGCGACGGCCAGGAACATGATGATGCCCATGAGCAACGAGTAGTCGCGGTTGATGACGGCCTCGTAGTTGAGCCGCCCGATCCCGGGCCACCCAAACACGGTCTCGGTGAGAAGAGCGCCCGAGAGCAGCGCGGGAATCTCCAGGCTGATGATGGTGATGAGCGGCTTGGCGGCGTTCTTCAGTACGTGCACCCAGAGAATCTCGCTGGTGGGAGTGCCGAAGGCGATCTGGGAGCGAATGAAGTCCTGCGTCACGATCTCGTTGACATTCGCCCGCAGATAGCGGGCGAACACCGCGATGTTCATCGTCGCCAGCGTGAGCGCGGGCAACACCAGGTGGGCTCCCACATCAAGGGATAGGCCGATCCCTTGAAGATTCGCACCGATGGTGGCCGCGCCCGAGGCGGGAAGCCAGCCGAGGTCGGCGGAGAACACCTTGATGAGCACCATGCCGAGGAAGAAGGTGGGGATGGAGAGGGAGACGAAGGTCAGCACCGTAAGGACGACGTCGCCGGTGGAGTTGCGGCGCAGCCCCTGATAGATTCCGGCCGGAAGCGCAATTGCCAAGGCGATCGCCAGTGCGGTACCGGTGAGCAGCAGGGTGTTGCCGAGCCGGGACGCAATGACGGTAGCAACGGGCGCCCCGTACTGGATGGAATATCCCAGGTCGCCGGTGATGGCCCGACCCGCCCACTTGACGTACTTCACCGCGAGCGGATCGTAGTAGCCGACGCGTTGCAACAGAGCCTCGCGCTGCGCCGCCGTCGCCGATGGATCAATCATCGCCGAATACGGGTCACCCGGCTGGAGCTGAACGAGTGCGAACACGATGACCGAAATCCCCACAAGAACCGGGGTCGCGATCGTCAGGCGCCGCAACAGAAAGCGTGCCATCGTCAGTCACCAACCGACCACAACTCGGCGCCCTCAAGGGGTTCCAGCGGGGCGGGAGCGAAGTTCTGGACTCGCGGCGAGAGCGCGAAACCGCTGTTGGGGATGTAGAGCCACACCTGAAGTGCGACGTCGTTGATCTCGCGGAGCCAATCGCCCACGTACTGCTGATACTGCTTCTCGTCGCCGGTCGACTCGAAACGGTGCGCCAGTTCGTTGAGATGGGCGTCGTCGTAGCGCTGCCACCAGTGGTTGTTCTCGTACAGGCCGGTGCGGATATCGCCGCCCATGAGGACGCCGTCGTAGCGGCGCTCGCTGTCCTGGAGTATGGCGAGCGTCGAGTTGAAGTCGGCGGAGGTGAGGGTGACGTCGATTCCCAGCGCTTCGAGGTTGGACTGGATGATCGGGGCGGAGAGTTCGCGGGTCTTGTTGCCGGTGGGGAAGTTGAGTTCGAAGGTGAAGGGCTCGCCGTCCTTGTCGAGGGTGCCGTCGCCGTCGCTGTCCTTCCATCCCGCCTGCGCCAGCAACTCGGTGGCTTTCGCGGGGCTGTAGGCGTAGGTGTTGAGATCGGTGGGGTAGAACGGATCGTTCGGATCGGCGTTCGTGTTGAAGGTGGCGCCGTGCCCGTACAGCAGGCTGTCGATGATTCCCTGCCGGTCGATTCCGTACACGAGCGCCTGGCGTACGAGCGGGTCGGCGAACTTGGGATTCTTGGTGTCCAGCGTCAGGTACTGCCCGGACTGGCCATCCTGTTCCAGAATGCTCGCCCCACCTTCTTCGTAAACGTCCAGGTCCTGCGGGTTCCAGGACGATAATTCGACGACGTCGAGGCTGCCGTTCAGTAGTTGGGTCTGCGCGGTTTCGGCGTTGGAGACCACGAAGATGAGGCTGTCGAGCTTGGGTGCGCCCTTGAAGTAGTCCGGGTTCGCATCGAGAGTCACGTACTGATCCGACTTGAACTCCTTGAAGGTGAAGGGGCCGGTTCCGATGGGATTCTGAAGGAGTTTGGTGGCGTTGTTCCACTCGCTGACGGGCGTGCCCTCCCAGATGTGCTTGGCCAGGACCGGCTTGTGGGCGAGGTAGGCGAGACCGCCAAGGAAGGGATCCTGGAAGGTGAAGCTGATGGTGTGCTGGTCAACCACCTTGATGCCTTCGAGGGTGTCGGTTGCGCCAGAGTTGTAGTCCTCAAAACCCACGAGATTCTGCACGAATGCCGGAGTATCGATCGGCAGCCCGGGGTCGGCTGCGGCGGCGTAACTGAAGGCGACGTCGTCGGCCGTGAAGGGTTCGCCGTCGTGCCACGTGATGCCCTCACGCAGTTTGAACGTGAGGGTGCGGCCGTCCTGCGAGTACTCGTAGCTCTCCGCCAACTCGGGGACGAACTCGCGGTCCTTGTTGCGGACCACGAGGCGGCTGTAGATGGCGTAATTGATCGCCTGGTCGTAGTTCGTGCGGTAGGTAATCGGGTTGAAAATGCCGTTCGGGTTGCTCCACAGGGCGTAGCGGAGAACGTTGTCGCCGCTCTTCTGGCCGCTCGCGGCGGAGCCGCTGGAGCCGGTGGAGTCGTTCGAGCCGTTGGGGGCGGCGATATCCGCGTCCGGATTCGGGTTGGCGCATCCTGCGAGGACAAGGCCGAGGGCGGCTGTGATGGTTAGGAGGGCGCGCGGGGTGTGGCGGGTGCGTGAGGTGTGGCGGGTGCGTGAGATGCGGTGTGCGCGTGAGATGCGGTGGGTCATGGTGGGCTCCGTAAGCTTCAGGGGTTTGGGGTTCCGGGTGCCGGCGGGCGGTTTCCGGGAGGTCTTGCCGGTTCCGGGCGGTTTTGGGGTGCGAATCTCCCTGACGGAGCGGTGCCGTCCGGGAGGACGCACGTTGCATGATGGGGTGGTCGATTCGAGGACACGAAGGGTGCTCGAATTTTGTTGATCGGAGCGAGGAGGAGAGCTCAGGACTCGCTGATCAGACCGCTGCCGTGAGGCGTGCCGTGCGTCTTAGCTACACATTCGACACTGGTAACACAGAGAGGCATTTCCCGAGGTGAAAAGGCATGAGGTGTGGGCCTGTGGGGTCTGGTTGAACGCCATGCCGCTTCACCTCTTTCTCCGTTGTGCGTGGTTTGTGTCTGATACACTCACGCAATTAATCATATTTCCCACTCGCTTAGTGGGTTACTAGAACTGTAATGGGTTTTCGGAATGACCGACAGGCTGTCTCAGACTGTGGCCGAGTTCCGTGATTGTGTGACTGAGTGGCGGCGACAGCTGCCAACGACGGCGAGAGCTGCCAAAGGATTGAGTGTTTTGGAAAGGATTGAGTTTTTTGGAAAGGATTGAGTCGCGTGGGCATGCAAGAGTGCTCAACCCTTTCCATTTTCCTCAATTCTTTAGGGTTAGGAAGGGTGGCTGCCCCCGCCTGCGTCGCTTACTCCCACTTGTCGCGCCGCCCGGGTTGTCCATGTTGTCTGCTCTCGCCACGCTGCCCGCCACGCGGCACGCCGCGTCGCCTACCCCGCCGCCCGACCGCAACGACTACAGCACAACAATTTCGCCGTCGGCACGGCGAACGGTTAGTCGGAAATCTGGCTGATCTCCCCGTGCGATGTCCGCAAGCGAGCCCTCGGGCAGGCCGAATGCTTCGTGTGAGCGGCGCTGTGGTTCTGGATCTGGTTCGACGCGTTCGAAAGACACCAGCTCAAGTGTGGGAATGTCACTCACTCCGGGGTGTTCGGTTCCGCCCCAATCAATGAGGAAAGGCACCGCAGTGTTGGGGTTGTTTGCGGTCAGGCGCCACTCCAGTAGCGTGCCATCCGGGCGCTGCCGCGAAAGATCGCTCACTGGGCCGAGGTTGACGCCGTTCTCGCGGGCCCTGGCGGCGACGTCGTCAATGTCCTCTGGGTGGATTGCGTAGGTCACGATCGTGGGTGCGTTCAGTGTGTTGATGCCGAATGTCGACGGCGGGGTGGCGTGCTCAATACGTGGGTTTGGGCCGATCAACTCGATGTAGTGAGGTCCTCTGTTTCCGCTGATGGTGAGGGCTACGAGCGCGTTAGCCGTACCTGTTGGGTGCTCGCCGCCAGGTGCTGCGGTGACTCCGGTGCGTTCGGCAAACCATTCCACGAGGGCGTCGAGATAGGGTCCGGCGATGACGATGTGGTCGAGAAGGGCGGGGACTCGTGGGGCCTGATTGATTGACATGCTGCTTTACCTCTTCCTTATTTACATATTTTCCCAGTTCTTTAGTGGGTTGAATATACCCTAGAGGAACTTGTGGATACGGGATAGGGCCGTCTCAGACTATGACTTGGGTCCGTAGTTGCGTTACTGAGTGGCGCTAGGGCCGCCAAACATTCACTCGGCACCTTCCGTGCGGCCGACCATCTCCTGGTGTGCAGCGTGTTCGTCGATTGGTTTTTCTCTTTTTGTACTTTTTGCGCGCTTTATATTTGGGTACTGGAATGGTGTGCCGCGCTGCCCGCTCCGGCAGCTGCCAAACCCGGCCCCAAAGTAGTGTCGTTTTCCGATATGCGTAACGTATTTTCCGTGGGAAAAACTGTCGCACGTATCGGAAATTGTTACTCCTTTGGGTCTGTAATGCCCGGGGCCGTTATCGCCCGGGGTTGTTGATGCCCGCCGACCGATACACTTCACCTTCCCAACCGCCGCAGGACTTTGGCGAGGAAAAGGACGAGGTAGCAAAGTGCGAGGTATGTGGCGATTGTGAGCGCCACTGCAAGCCACCAATCTGCCGCGTTCGGATCGAGGAAGTCGTACATCGGTCGGCCGAAATAACGCGCGTTCCAGGAGTACAGCCACAGGTAGGGGGCGAAGGTGGCGGCCCAGGTAACTGGCACGAACCAACGCAGCCGGGTCTGATTTTGGCCGACGAATATCCAATCGAGAATCATGAGAATTGGGCAGGCGATGTGGGAGATGATGCCTTCGAGATTGGGGTACTGGGCGCCGAGCAGGGCGGCGTAGACGATCCCTGTCAGGATCGTCATGGAGGTGGTGGCGCCACGGAACCAGCCATGATTTCCTTCCAGCCGGTGCCGGTTTGACCCTTTGACGATGAAGGGCCGGATCACCGATCCGAGATTCACGAGGAAGACGGCAACGGTGGAGAGCAACGTGAAATAAAGGATGTTGTTGACGAAGTCCGTCCACGTGCGTACGTCGTTGAGCATGAGCCAGGATCCGTAACCAGCAACGACGGCGAGGGCGAGCCTCCACAGCCAAGTTGCCCACAGAGTCAAGGCGCTTGCCGAGGGCAACGCGGTGGTCTGCTTGTTTCGGGCCACGATTTTCTCCTCGATCGACGACGACGTCACCACTCACGTTAGTGGACAGCAAGGCGCCGCGGGTGGGTTTGATGTTCTGGATGATATTTGCGGCCGTGGGTGGAGTGGTGGCAGTCGTGGGCGAAGCGGTTGCAGTCTTGATCGGAGTGGTCATAGCCGCTGATAATCTGGCGTCATGGTCGAGAAAGTGTCCAGAGGAGAGGTGATTGCGTTTCGCCTTGGCGCCCACGGCCTTCTCGCGCGTGCCGCCATAAGTGAGCTCCCCGACGTGGTCGGACGCTGCGGCATCCAGAATAGCCCGCCTGGATCCGCGTTGCTCGCGCTGCACGCCAGGGTTCAGGGTGTGACGCCGGAGCTCCTCGATGCAGCCCTCGCCAAGGAAAAGTCCCTGATACAGACGTGGTGCATGCGCGGCGCACCTTATTTCATCCCAACCGCGGACGCCGCTATATTTACTACTGGAGTGCTTCCACCCACCGAGGCGTCGATGCGGCATTTGCTTCTCGGCGTCGGTCCGGATGTGGACAGGCTCGATATGAGCCTGACAGAGGCAGTTGAGCTGGTCCGTGCTGAGATTCGTGATGTTCTCTCCGGACGCAGGCTGGCGATCAATGAACTTGGTGCCGAGCTCGCCGAACGGATCGTCCAGATTCTGCCGGGCAAACAATGCGATCTCTGGAAAGAGGAGGGGCCGCACGCCAAGGGCCAGCCGCTTGGGGAGGCCGTGGTTCACTTCTGTATCCGCATCCTCACGCTGCAAGGTGTTGTCTGCTTCGCGCCGCGAGAGGGGAATAAGGCGCCGTTCGTCCTGACTGACGAATGGCTCGGGCATCCCATCCCGAGTATCGATCCGGACACGGCCCGCGTGGAACTGCTGCGCCGCTTCCTGCACTGTTACGGCCCTTCAACTCGCGCCGCCTTTGCTGCTTGGCTGGGTGTTCGCAGCGGCGACGTCGACCCGTGGTGGAGTCTGATTGAAGACGAACTGACGCTGGTCGACTACGGAGGCAGGGAATGGATGCTCGATGCTGACGTGGATGCGCTTCGCGCGGGAGTGATCCCCGAGGGTGTTCGTCTGCTTCCACCGCGCGATCCTTACACCCAGCTCCGCGACAGGGAGACGATCGTGGCGAAGAAGTATCACCGTGATGTGTGGAGGACGTCCGGCGACCCAGGAACCCTGTTGGCCGACGGGGAGATAGTTGGTGTGTGGCGTCCGCGCAAGAGTGGTCGGAAGCTGACCATCACCGTCAAGACTTTTAGGACTTTGGCGGAGCGCCACAGGGTGGCGGTGCGGACCGAGGCCGAACAGGTCGCGGCGTTACGAGGTGCTTCGTCGGTGACGGTCGAGTTCGAGACCTACTGACCGCGTGAATTATCGGATACCTGAACGTCGGTGGAGTAGGTGGTGAGAAACCGTCTTTTGATTGTCAGCGAACATTGACATTAAGGATAATGTCACCGATCGTTGACAAGTGTGTTGATGTATGCGAGCGTTGACATATGTATGTGGGTAATCCTAAGGATTTAGGTGTGCTCATCCGTGAGCGCCGAAAAGAAAAGGGCTGGAGTCAGCAAGATCTGGCTGAAAGCATGGGGGCGACTCGCCAATGGGTTATTGCCGTTGAGTCGGGTTCGGAACGAGCCCAACTGGGGATGGTTCTGACAGCGCTTCGACATTTGGAGTTGAGTGTGGATATTTACCGCGAGACATCAGGAGATGAGTTGGACGAACTGCTCAGGATGAACCATGAGTGATGACGTTCTCGATGTGTATCTTGAAGACCATTTTGCCGGACAACTCCAGCGTGGTTTCGATGGAGGGATATCGTTCGTCTACGATGAAGATTACCGCCGGAATCCGGCGTCGACTCCTCTGTCAATGTCGATGCCCAAGAGCGGTCCTGTTTACTCGGGTGAAGTGCCTCGCTACTGGATCGATAATCTTCTTCCCGATAACGAGGAACTACGGGAACGGACAGCACGGAAGTTTGGAGAGACCCGTGTGACTCCCTTGAAGAACTCGCTCGGTGGCACGCATTCAACGTTGTTTCTGGAGCGACCGACGGGCATGCAAAGAATATCTCCTTCCTTCTACGCGGAAATGCGGTACGTCTAGCTCCTGCATACGATCTCATCGCGGCACCGTTGATCTCCAACCCCAAGACAGCTCAGTTCAAGTACAAAATGGCTATGAAATTTGGAAATGAATACCGCTTCCGGAACATTGGGGTCAGGCAAGTACTCCGTCAGGCGGACGAGTTCGGTCTGGATCCTGATTGGTATCTGGCTGAGGTTCGAAGCTTGGTTTCCTCACAAGGAGAGGCTTTTGATGAGGCTCTTGCGGAGGCGGAATCTTCTATTGGGCTGACGCAGGGAACAAGCCGGATGTGTGAAAGCTTCAGGGAATGGAGCCGAATCGTCCGGGGCTCGTTTGAATAATCCATGGTCCGGATTTATCTGTTTCGCCCTCTCGACTCGGTCTTTTCAAGTAGTGGCGCGATGAACCGCTACTCGGCAACCAGTCGTGCGATGACTCGGGGTTCGGGTTGTCGCGATGCCGGAATTGTCGGCAATACCGTCGCCAGGCCCGTCAGTACCAACCCTCCGAAGAAGATCACGGCCGCAATGAGCCAGGGGATATCTACCGTCCAAGGCAGTCCGGCCGAGACAAACGCGTAAGCCATGAATCCCAGCGATGGGATGATAGCCAGCAATGAAAGCAAGACCGCCGAGATCGTAATGATGAGGGCCTCAAGAGCCGGAGTGGCTCGTCGCTGTTTGGGAGTCGCGCCCACGATTCCCACCAGGGCCAGTTCGGCATCCCTTTGCTTCCCCATCATGATCAGTGACGCTATCCCGGCAGAGAATGCGATGATGAGCGGAAAACCAAACATATAGGCATACGACTTCAGCGTCATGGAGCCGGCGATTCCAGGGTCTCCCAAGTAGACGCTGATGGTCTTCACGCCTGTCTCCCCGATTGCCATGGCACCCACGCCCACGGTGAAGGTAAACATTACGGGTACGACTGACTTGTAGAGTCGGTCCGCCCTGGCGCTCACGGTGGAACGAGCGAGGATCCACGACGGCGCCTTGCCGGGTACCAACTTGGTCCAGAATCTGGTTAGCGGAGCTACCAGAACCGGAGCTATCACCGAGAGCAACGCGCCCCAGACGAATATCTGCGCCCAGCTGATGATGAACAAGTTAGAAACCGTCTCCTTGTACATGTTCTGCACCTGGAATCTCACCGACACCCAGGAGACCACAACAATCAGTGCCAGCAAGATGATCTTTATCCAGCTTGACCACTTGAGTCGCGGTGTCCTTGAGGGTGCTTGCGACAATCTGAGCGCCTCAACCGGCGGGATCAGACTGGCTGCCCTCGCTTGCCTTGATCCGGCGATGATCGAGACCAAAGCAGTGAACCCGGCAGCGATAAGCAGTGGAATCGGTGAGATGGCGAGGTCGAGCAAGACGAACTCGTCCTCGTTCTTATACATTGCCGAGCCGAACAGTAGCCACGGGATTGTGCCGACCAGCGAGATCAGAGCGCCAATCACCGCGGTCATTAGTGACACGACGATCAATTGGGCGTTAATCGTGGAGCGCACCTGCCTGGGGGTGGCACCCGCCAGAGACAGACGCGCCAGGGCACCGCGGCGCGCGTCCACCACCAGACCTGTCATGGAACCAATGATCGGCATCGACACCAGCACGATGAACATCCCAACCAGCAGCTGTGACCAGGTGTAGTAGCTGGCCGCCTGTGCTGTTAGCACGCCATTGTTCACTGCTGTTCGCCCGGTCCAATAGGTCAGGGCCGTGATGCACAGGGCGGCGTTGATCGCAATGAACACGATGGAGACGCTGAGCCAGGCTCTCCACGAGGCTTTAATCTCGGCTAGTTGAATGCTGTTCATGGTTACTCCGCTACTAGTCGCGCGATTACTCGCGGCTCGGGAAGCCGCGATGCTGGAATGGTCGGGAGAACCGTTGCCAAGGCGGTAATCACCATTCCGCCGCTGAGAATGCACGCGCCCACCGCCCAGGGCACGACGAGCGTCCATTCGAACTCCATCGAAACAAGCGCATATGCCTGGAAAGCAAGACTGGGAACAATCGCGATGAGTGAGAGCAACAATGCCGAACCGGTGATGATGACTGCTTCAAATATGGGTGCCCAGATTCTCTGCTTTGGGGTAGCTCCCACAACGCCAACCAACGCCAATTCGGCGTCTCGCTGCCGTCCCATCATGATGAGTGAGACAACACCGGCAGAGAAAGCGATGATGAGCGGCAGCCCAAAGATATAGGCGTAGAACCAAATATTGGCCTGCTCGATATCGTCGAGGCCAAGAGCTAGTTTGAGAGTCCTCATGCCAGTTTCATCCACGGACAGGGCGCCAACTCCCAAGACAAACGTAAACATGATTGGGACTACCGACTTGTAGAGGCGATCTGCTCTGGCACTTACGGTCGCACGGGCCAGCAACCACGAAGGCGATTTGGACGGAACGAGGTGGGTCCAGAACCTCGTCATCGGAATGACCAACACCGGCGCAATCACGGAAAGTAACGCTCCCCAGAGGAAGATTTGCGCGAGGCTGAGGATGAACAGATTCGAGACCGTCTCTTTGTAAGGGTGTGCCACCTGAATACTCACCGACAGCCAACTGATGACAATGACCAGAGCCAGCAGAACGGTCTTCACCCAACCCGATGCCTTCAACCTGGGCCTGGTTGGTGGGGCCTGAGACAATCTCAGTGCCTCAACCGGTGGAATACGGCTGGCGGCGTTTGCCTGGCGATATCCGGCGACGACGGCGATGAGGGTGCATGCCAGGGTTGTTGCCACGATGGGTATGGGGGAGAGGACTGGTTCGAGGAAGATGAATCCCTCGTCCGACATGTTGGCGGTGAATATCAGCCAGGGGCGCGCGGCAATGACCGTAATAGCAGCCCCGATAACCGCCGAGGCAAGGGTTACCACAACCAACTGAGTGGTGATGGTGGACCGTACCTGACGCGGAGAAGCCCCGGCCAAAGCTAGCCTGGCCAAAGCTCCTCGACGGGAGTCAACGACCAGACCGGTCACCGAGTTAATCACAGGTAGCGCGACCAGCAGGATGAACACGGCGTTGATTCCTTGGCTTGCTGTGTAATAGACGGAATCGAACCATTCAATCCGACCCTCGCGTACCGCCACATGCCCGGTCCAGTAAAGGGTCGCGGTGATACACAGGGCAGCGTTGATCGCGATGAATACGACCGAGACGCTGAGCCAAGCTCTCCACGAAGCCTTGATTTCGGCAAGCTGAACGCGTCTCACAGTGCGTCACCCGTGCTGAGTGCCGCAAGCGCCGCGGCGACCTGGTCAACCGAGCCCTGCACCAGTTCATCAACTAGCAGGCCATCGCGCATGAACAGCACGCGGTCGGCAGCCGCTGCCACCTTCGGATCGTGGGTGACCACCAGGACGCAGTGGCCCGGGGTGTGCGCGATGCGAACCAGCTCCTCCAAAACCAGTTCACCCGTTCTGGTATCCAGAGCGCCGGTTGGTTCGTCCGCAAAGATGACCTTCGGTTGCTGGACCAGGACCCGTGCCAACGCCACGCGTTGCTGTTCACCACCGGACATCGACGGCGGCACCGCGTTGATTCTCTCCGAGAGTCCCAGGCTGTCGAACGTCATATCGATCAGGTCCTTGGGAGCCTTCTTGCGACCCAACGTGTAGGGCAGGGCCGCGTTCTCGTATGCGGTGAGAGTCGGGATCAGGTTGTAGGACTGGAACACGAAGCCCACATTGCTTCGACGCATCTCCGCCAGTTGCGCGCGAGATAGTCCCGCCAGCGGCTGATCTCCAATATCAATCGAACCCGTCGTCGGCTCCTCCAGACCGGCCAGGCAATACATGAGGGTTGATTTTCCCGAGCCTGACGCGCCCATGACGGCGACCATCTCCCCCGGTTCCACCTCCAGGCTGACTCCGTGAAGAATTTCGACAGAGCCGTCACCAACCTTGTACGACTTCGTAACGTTACTTGCTCCGATAGCAGCGGTAGTAACGGACTTCTCTTGCGTTTGCATGACTTCTCCTGACACTGGATTACTGGGTTACTCCAATGAAATACCCCGGAGCATGTGGGTAAGTAGTACACTTTTGGCCAAGCTTTGAAGGAGTGGCCAGTGGAATCGGAGCATCGCAGGCTCAGCGGATCACGACTGATCGTCGCAGTTCGCTGGTTCATTCTTACTTTCGGCCTGGTCAACATCTGGGTGCTTATCGCCGTGCCCCCATCTCTACCGCCGCAATCGATTGCGATCTACTCGATCGATCTGTCAGCGGTCCTGTTGGCGACGTTCCGCCCCGGATGGGGAGCTCTGCTTGGCGCGATCCCGATACTGGTGATATTTTTCCCCGACTATGCCGCGAACTATGGCATCGAATCCTACGGCATGGCTGATTCGGCAACTCTGGGTGTGGTAGTGGTCATTGCCCTGGGAACCAGACGAGTCGCACTGATGACAGCGACGGGATATACCGCCATAATCGTGATCGCAGCCCTGGTTGCGGATAGACCCGAATCACTAAGTGTTATGCAGGCTGTGTCCTTCTGGGGCACCTTTCTTGCTATTGGCTTGGTTGTGCGCCTGTTCGTGAACCGCAGCCGCCTGGTGGGCAGGCAAATACGCGATGTCGAGGAAGAAGCCAAAGCCGCCCGCATTCGCGAACGCCAAGCATTAGAAGCAGAACTCGGCGGGCTACTTACCACCAGTTTGGCAACAGAACGCGACCAGTTAGCTGCGGCTCGTTCCTCAACCAATCCCTCCGTGCTGCGCGGTGCCCTGCAAGAGACCTCTGGGAGGGCCCGGGAAGCACTGACCCGGCTGCGTGCCCTGGTCACCAGGCTGCGCAGCCCGGACGAAGGCGAGGCGAACCAGCGGGGGGTGGATTCTGGTCTTGAGCAAACCATTGACAGTGTTGATGAGATGCTCTCAGGCCAAGGCCAATGGGTCAGCACTGACCTGACAAGGCTAGAAGGGCCAGTCGGTGGGGTTCCTGCCCACCTGATGTCCGGGCTGCTACGCCAGGCATGTTCCCTCATGATCAAGGAGGGAAAGGCCGGAGACCACTGCCAGATCACGGCCCGTTCCACCCAACATGACATCGAAGTCGAACTAGCCACCTCCGCGCCTGCCAACACCTGGGACCTGACCCCTACTCTCCAACGATTTGAATCCGCTGGTGGAAGCGTGCGGGTTGATCACGGGCGGCTGTCCGCATCACTACCCAAAGCACCGACCACCATCACACCGAGCGCGCCCAGGCGGTTTGATTGGGAACGGGCCGCCAGGAGCATGGCCACCACCGTCTTTGTGGTTTTCGTTGCGATCACTGCATGGCAAGCTAATTGGCAAGACCCCGAAGTATACCTGTCTGCCACCTTGTCGATTCTGCTTTTCGCGGCGTTTCTAATTACGGTGTGGTGGCCCCTGCCAGGCGGCATCGCACTGGCAGGGGTTTACGTGGCTTCACTGCGGCTGGTGGGCCCGTCCATAGATCAAGGCGTCACGCAGGTGCATTGGTCCTTGTTCGCGCTCACAGTACTGCTCATGTCCCGACGTCCCTGGGCATGCCTGCCCATGCTGCCGCTGTGGTTGCTGCACTCATTCGTTGATGGAGAATTCGACTACGACTTCCTCGTAACACATTTGCACATGTGGATCCTCGCCTGCCTGGTCGGATACGTCGCCTACTTCTTCCTGGGCATCAGAGGCCAGCAGATAGGCCAACTCGCCAAAGCAAACGCCCAGCGCGACGGCGCAAGCAGCCAAGTCCGTACCGAACTGGCCAGCGAACTACACGACGTCGTCGCCCACCAACTCACGCTGTTGTCACTGAACGCAGACGTAGATAAAGACGAAAGTAATCTCGACTCACTTAGAGAGGCAGTTGACCGTAGCGATAAACTGCTCGAATCAGCCCAAGTCGATCTGGCTTTCCTGCTCCATGTGCTACAAACCGGCGAGGAGCAGGCGGCCAGCGACGGTACTCTGAAACCAGTCGCCGTTGGCCAAGCAGCCAAGGCAGCGATTCGTGCTTCGGGACGCAAGGTGGGGGTTTCGGTCGATCCGGCCATGGATCATCTGGATCCGACAGTACAGCGCACCATTACCCGCATCATCCGCGAAGGAACCACCAACATCCTGCGCTACGCCCCACCGCGATCCACCTGCAAGATCGAAGCCGTCGTCGATGATCGAGCCGCACACATACGGGTCGAGAATCCTCTGCCGCAGCCAGCCTCGACCTCGCCGGACTCCACTGGCCTAGGCTTAGTCGGCCTAGCCGAACGCGTCAGACTCACTGGAGGCATACTCACCTCAGGCGAATCCGACGGCTTCTGGGCACTCGAAGTCGAGCTTCCGGTAACTCAGCCAGTGATCGGTGGCAAGCTCCGCGGGTCAACGATTCCCAACTGAATCGAGCGCACCAGAACCTGCGTCCGGGAAACCGTTCCCAGCTTGGCCCCAATCCGGGCGATGTACTTCTTCACCGACCCTTCCGAGATATACATTCGTTTGGCGATTTGGGCATTGCTCAGGCCATGAGCCAACCACTGGACCAGCTCGACTTCACGGGGAGCCAGGTCGTGAGTGGATGCAGTTGCCCCCTCGTCCACCACTGATGCCACCAGTTCACGACGCACACCCGACGACAGTGGCATCTCACCCGACAAAGCCTGCTTAAGAAACCCAACTAGTTGCTCTAGGCTGACATCTTTGAGCAAGTACCCTGACGCGCCTGCGCGCAGCATTGCCACAACCAATTCCCGGTTTCCGAAAACCGTTGTGGCTACAACCACTGCTTCGGGCCACTGGGAAACAATCTCGCGCGTCGCGTCGATCCCAGAGACGACTGGCATCTGAATATCCATAAGAACTATGTCGGGATTGACACGTTTGTATGTTGCCGCAGCGTGCAGGCCATCATGAATCTCGCCAACCAATTCAACTTCAGGACTACGAGCGAACATTGATCTGTAGGCATCACAGATCTTCTGGTCATCATCGACCACCAGTACCCGAATCGGTTGATTGGCTTCCATGGATTAAAGAATACTCTTTCTCCTGCTGGACCAGCCCTCACGGGTTCGAGTCCCGAAAACAAACAAAAAATGGGACCCGCAAACGCGGATCCCATTTTTCGTAGGCCCCCTGGGACTCGCGCGTCTGCTTCGCATCCGCACTGCTCGCTATCGCTCGCCCGCGGGCAGGTCGCAAGCTCTCGCTTGCTCCTACGCTGCCCGCGCCCTCACGGGTTCGAGTCCCGAAAACAAACAAAAAATGGGACCCGCAAACGCGGATCCCATTTTTCGTAGGCCCCCTGGGACTCGAACCCAGAACCAGCGGATTAAAAGTCCGATGCTCTGCCATTGAGCTAGAGGCCCCAGCTCGAAGAACCGTGCCAGCCCCTCCAATCATCTCAATTGAACGAGTCTGAACATCTGCCTTCAGCGCGTCCATCATACCCACATTGGGCATTGAAGTCATCTTGTGTATCAGGGTCAGAGCAGTGCGAATTTGATGTCTGTGTCCCACGGTGCCTTCCGACCTGTAAACGTGGCTTGTGAACTCAACATGGGTGAACACGGCCCTCGCTCACGGTGCGTTGGAGTGTGTCCACGATGTACGTTGGACGAAACAAGGTCCCGTTGCAGAGCGTGTTCGAGCGTAAGGAAGGACGCAATAATGACAAGAGAATCCCTACGAGTAGCCGTGGCGACGCCGCTGCCCGAGGAGTTGTGCGAGCTGATCCGCGAGCGGGAACCCCGAGTCCACCTTATCCGCGACGCCTCGCTTCTACCCACCCCGCGCTGGCTCGCCGACTTCAAAGGCGACCCCTCCTTCACCCGCACCCCCGAACAGCAACGCGCTTTCGAGGAAATCCTCAATTCCGCCGACGTCCTCTACGGCATCCCGGACATGAACCCCACGCTCCTCGCCGCCACAGTCCGCGCGAATCCGCAGCTGCGCTGGGTGCAGGCGATGAGTGCCGGAGCGGGAGCGGACGTCAAGGCAGCCAGCCTCACTCAAGAAGAATTGGAGCGCGTCATTTTTACGACGTCGGCCGGTGTTCACGCTGGTCCGCTCGCCGAGTTCGCAGTGTTCGGCCTGTTTGCCGGTGCGAAGAACCTCCCGCGCCTCCAAGAAGACCAGCGCGCACACCGCTGGCCCGGCCGCTGGCCGATGAACCAGATTTCCGAGCAGACCGTCCTGGTCATGGGCCTGGGGAGCATCGGGCGAGAAGTGGCCCGCAAGCTCTCCGCCCTCGGCGCCACCGTCGTCGGTACCTCGCGGCGCGCCATCGACGTCCCCGGGGTAAGCGCCGTCGTCGACCCGAGCAACGAACAACAGATGCTGGAAATGATCGGGCGGGCGGACGCCGTCGTCGTCACACTTCCGGGAACTGATGCCACCAACAAGCTGCTGTCGGCGAAACTGCTGGCCGCGGCGAAACCAGGGTTGGTCGTTGCGTCGGTGGGGCGCGGCACCGTGATCGACGAGGAGGCGCTGATCGCCGGGCTGCGAACCGGGCACATCGGGTTTGCCGCGCTGGACGTGTTTGCGTCGGAGCCGCTCGCGCCGGGCAGCCCGCTGTGGGAGATGGACAACGTCATCATCGCGCCCCACACCGCCGCGAATTCGCCACACGAGGAGCGCCTCATCGCCGAACTTTTCGCGGAGAACGCGTGCAGATTCCTCGACGGCGAGCCGCTGCGTAACGTCGTCAACACGCGCGAGTTTTACTGACCCGGGCGAAAATCCGCAGGCGATTCATGTCACCCATCTTTGCCGTTTCCAACCTGCCGCTTCGGCGAAAAGTCAACCCTCGATTTTGGCAAAGTACTTACTCGGATTCGCCCCACCGGCCCGCTATCTGCGGGACAATAGAGCAACCCTGAAGGAGGTACTGCCATGAGCACACGACCACGCCGCCCCGCTCAGCTTGATGATGAGCAAATTGAGGCAATTGAGGGTGAGGCCGACGTCGCCTACAACTCGGATCTCGCGCATACGTCAGCGCAGGCGTTGGTTCCCCTCGGACGAATTTATGCCGAGCAGGACCAGGAGGCTGTCAAGCGGATTATTGCCCTTGTCGACGACGAGGGTGTGGACGTCCTTGCGGAGGTCTGGGTACGTTCGCCGGAGGATACGCTTCCGGGAATCCTGTGGCGCGGCTACTTGCTGCGCGAGTGGATTCGCCGCGAGGGGCGTACGGTTGGGCGCCGTTTTGATGCGGTCGCCGAGCTGATGCGAGCCCAAGGCGCCGATGGCGAACTGAAGATTTCCATGACGCCCAAGCCGGGAACGGTATTGCAGGAATGGAATGCCGTGCTGGCTGGAACGTTTGAAGGATCCTTCGAGGATGTTCTGACGGACTCGGCGCGGCTCACGGATTTCCTCGGCCAAGTGGATGCTTCGTGGATCGATACGGACACGGATCGCCTGGCCACGGATGTTACTCGCCGTGACAGTGCGCTTCTTGAGACGTCTGTTGAGTTCCGTGAGGCGGCAAGCCTGGTCAATAGCGGACTTCTGGAGTAGTAACTACTCCAGGTGAACCGGCATTTCTCGTTCTTAGTACGAGTGAACGGGGCAGGTGTGACGATACAACGCGGTTTTGTTACACCTGCCCTGTTCGAGTCTGTTGTCTTATGCGCGCTCAGCAGCCCAATCCCGTCCAAATACGAGGAAGTTTCAGCGCCGCAGTGTGATTTCTGACATGATCGGGGGTATGAATGACGAGTCTGTGACGACCGAGCAGAACGACGATGCTCTGCCCAATGTATCCACCGCACAAGCCTCGGAGCCTGCCCTCTCACCCGGGGAGAGTTCCGTTGCTGACAGCGAGCTAACCGCCGAGGATACACAGGTGGAATCGTTAAATCCCTCGGCAAGTGAAAGTGCTACTGAAGATACCCCCGAGTCCCCTGAGACTGCGCCCACGCCCGAGGATCCGGACGTTGCGAATCCGGCCCCGACCCCCGGGCCCCAGCTCACCGATGAGCAGGATCCTGATCTTGATGACGAGGTCGTCGAGGACGAAGAGGATGAGGACGAGAAGCTTGCCGAACGTGCGCGTATGAAGGCGCGTTTCCGCCTCGGCGCCGCAGTTTCCACCTCCTCCCTCGTGGAGTTGGCCAAGCGCGCTCGCGAGGAAGCGAAGGCGGCCCGCCGCTCGCTGGACGAGTCCACGCTTCCCGAGGGGCGCTTCGCGGATCGTGAGCTCTCGTGGCTGGCATTTAACGAGCGCGTGCTGGAGCAGGCAGAGGATCAGGGTATTCCGATTCTGGAGCGCGCCTGGTTCCTTGCTATTTTTGCTTCCAACCTGGATGAGTTCTTCATGGTCCGCGTGGCCGGGCTCAAGCGCCGCATCGCCATGGGCGTGGCCCTGCCATCCTCCTCCGGTTTGTCTGCCCGCCAGATGCTTGAGGGCATCATGGAGCGTGCACACGAGCTGATGGATCGCCACGCCAAGGTGTTCCGGGAGGACGTGCAGCCCAAGCTGGCGGACGTCGGCATTGACATCCTGCACTGGGAGGATCTCCCGGAGTCGGAGACGGTGCGCCTGCGCAAGTTCTTCAAGAAGCAGATTTTCCCGGTCCTCACCCCGTTGGCTGTGGACCCGGCCCATCCCTTCCCCTACATTTCGGGACTCTCGCTGAACCTCGCCGTCGTCGTTCGTAATCCGAGCTCCGGCAAGAATCTCTTCGCGCGCATCAAGATCCCCGAGCTGCTGCCGCGCTTCATCGCCGTGGACGCCGAGGGTCGCCCCTACAAGCCGGAAGATGTTCCGGTGGACGTCGAGGGCCGCACCAAGTACGTGCCGCTCGAAGAGGTCATTGGCGCGCATCTGGATCAGCTGTTCCCGGGTATGGAGATCGTCGAGCATTACAACTTCCGTGTCACTCGTAACGAGGACATGGAGGTTGAGGAAGATGACGCCGAGAACCTCCTCAAGGCCCTCGAAAAGGAACTCATGCGCCGCCGCTTCGGCCCGGCCGTGCGCCTCGAAGTGGAAAGCAAGATGTCCGGCAACGTGCGCAAGATTCTCATGCGCGAGCTGGGCATCCGCGAGGATGACGTGTTCCGCCTGCCGGCCCCGCTGGACCTCACCGGACTCAACGTCATCCACGATCTCGATCGCCCGAACCTCAAGTACCCGCGCTACGTGCCGGTGACCGCCTACGGCCTGGCCGAGGTGGAATCCTCCAAGCCGCGCGATTTCTTCGAGGCGATGCGCAGCCACGACATCCTGCTGCATCACCCCTACGATTCCTTCAGCACCTCGGTGCAGCAGTTCATCTCGCAGGCCGCGGACGATCCGAACGTCCTGGCCATCAAGCAGACCCTGTACCGCACCTCCGGCGATTCGCCGATCATCGATGCGCTCATCCGCGCCGCACAGTCCGGCAAGCAGGTGCTGGCGGTCGTGGAGATCAAGGCCCGCTTCGACGAGCAGGCCAACATCGACTGGGCCCGCAAGCTGGAGCATGCGGGCGTGCACGTGGTGTACGGCATTGTAGGCCTCAAGACTCACTGCAAGCTCTGCCTCGTGGTGCGTCAGGAATCCGAGGGTCTGCGTCGCTACTGCCACGTGGGCACCGGAAACTACAACCCCAAGACGGCCCGCGGCTACGAGGATCTCGGCTTGCTCACCTGCAACCGCGACGTCGGCCAGGACCTCACCCGCCTCTTCAACCAGCTTTCCGGCTATGCCCGCCAGGGCAAGTCGCATCGCCTACTCGTGGCACCCACTGGCATCCGCGTGGGGCTCATCGAGCGCATCGAGCGCGAGATCGCCAACAAGAAGGCTGGCAAGGACGCCTGGGTCAAGCTCAAGACGAATTCGATCGTGGACGAGAAGACGATCGACGCCATCTACCGTGCCAGCCAGGCGGGCGTGAACGTGGACATCCAGGTGCGCGGCATCTGTGGCCTGCGCGCCGGTATCCCGGGCCTCTCGGACAACATCCGGGTGCGTTCGATCCTCGGCCGCTTCCTCGAGCACTCCCGTATCTACGCGTTCTGCAACGACGGCGACACCGACGTCTTCATCGGTTCGGCCGACTTGATGCATCGTAACCTTGACCGCCGCGTCGAGGCCCTCATCAAGATCACCGACCCGGAGATGATCGAGTCCCTGGTGGAGATGTTGGAAGTGGCATGTGCGGATACCACGAGCTCGTGGCATCTTGAAGCGGACGGTTGGGTGCGTCATTATCTCAGCCCCAAGGGCCGCCGCCTCCAGGATATTCAGGAACTCATGATGCGCCAGGCGCGTTCGCGAGTGGCGGGAAAGTAGTGAGGAAGGGACATGTCTAGCTCACCGGTGAATGACGGGCGTGAGTCCGAGGATCCTCGCCCCGCGGCGCCGTCGTCGGCCTCGAAGGCGCCGAAGGCCAAGGGCGGAGGCGCAGGAAAGCGCGCCCCAGCCACCAGCTCGCGCGCGCGTTCCTCGAAGGTTGAGGTGCACGCTGCGGGCGGCATTATTTGGCGCAAGAATGGGCGCCGCCTCGAAGTGGTTCTCATCCATCGGCCGCGCTACGACGACTGGTCCTTCCCCAAGGGCAAGCTGAAGGCTGGCGAGGATCTGCGTACGTGCGCGATCCGCGAGGTCTCCGAGGAGTCGCGCATCCCCGTGGTGCTGCGCCGCCCGGCCGGTTCCATTCGGTACCGTCTGCCCGGTGGTCAGCTCAAAGAGGTGACCTACTGGACTTGCCAGGAGGTTCCGAAGGATCACCCTTCGCTCAAGGCGCGTCCGCTCATCCGCAAGGCCTCCAAGAATGAGATCGACAAGGTGCTGTGGGTTCCGCTCTCGGAAGCCATGGTCATGTTGACGTCGGAACTGGACCGTGAGGTGCTGGGCCGCGTGGTGGACATGTGGTCCGACGGCAAGCTGGATACCACACCGGTGATGCTGGTGCGTCATGCCCGTGCGGTCAAGCGTTCGAACTGGAAGAAGGGCAAGGGGACCGAGGACACTCGCCCCCTCACCGAGCGTGGCGGCCGCCAGGCCGAGGTCATTGCTCGCCAGTTCGATGCTTACGGCGCGCGGCTGCTCACCTCCTCGCCGTGGGAACGTTGCATGGCGACCTTGCGTCCGTACGCGCAGGCGTCGGGCTTGCGAGTGATTGTCCATCCGGAGCTGACCGAGGCGGCCTACGCGGAGCGTAAGAAGCCGGTGTACAAGACGATCACCGAGCTGGTGCGTACCGCCAGCGAGACCGTGGTGATTTCCCTGCATCGGCCCACTCTTCCGAGCGTGTTCAAGGCGGTTGCTGATCGCCTGCCCAACGGCCTGAAGAAGAAACTGCCCGCCGAGGACCCGTACCTGCGGGTGGGCGAGATCTTCGTGGCCCACGTGGCACATCCGCGCGGCAAGGCGGCGCAGATCGTGGACGTGGAGCAGTACCGCCCCACCACCCAGTAGTTATTCCGTAGTTACTACCAGAGTGACCCTTGGCCGAAGATATCGAACCTGCTGGGATCGATGTCTTCCGCTAAGGGTCACTTTCGTTTGTTGGTTTCGGGTCGACGACGACGGCGCGGCCTCACCTCCGCAACGTTCTCGCGTCCGGAACCCTTAGACCTTGACTCTGCGCCCCCGAATGCTCTGCCCGATCCAGTCGGCGCTCATGACGATGAGCGCCAGCCAGATGATGGCGGTACCGATCCAGCGCGCGGGCTCCATGGGCTCGTGGAAAACGAGGATGCCGATAAGGAGCTGCAGGCAGGGCCCGATGTATTGGATGAGTCCCATGACGCCGAGCGGCAGCCCACGCGATGCCCGCGCGAAAAGTAGCAGCGGGATCGCGGTGAGCACGCCAGCACCGACGAGCATCAGCAGGTGCCAGATCCACGCGTTTGCATCTGCGGCGGGATCGGCGGCGAGCACGTGGAACGAGGTGGCGCCAGTGGCGGCGAGGTATACGTAGTAGGCCAGCAGCGGCGGGGCTACGGCGGCGGTTTCCACCACCATGCCCTCCAGCGGCGGCACGCGCGTGGCCACCTTCTTTTTCACCAGCGCGTAGAACCCGAAGGAGAGCGCGAGGGCGAGGGACACCCACGGGAGCCGCCCCAAGCCCACGACCAGGACGACGACGGCGCTCGCACCCAGTCCGATTGCCACCTTCTGGGCGAGGGAGAGCTGTTCTTTGAGGACGAATCGTGCGAGGGCCACGGTGACGAGTGGGTTGATGAAGTACCCGAGGGCAGCGTCGACGGTGTGTCCGGACTGCACGGCATAGACGTAGGTGGTCCAGTTGATGACGATGAGGACGCCCGCCAAGGAGAGCCGCCACAGCACTTCGCGATCGGCAATCACCGCCTGCAGCCGGTCCCAGCGCCGGAAGAGGGCGATCATGATGAGGCAGGCCAGCAATCCCCAGATCGCACGGTGAACGATCACTTCGAAGGAGCCAGCTGGGGCGAGTGAGTGGAAGTAGAGCGGGAAGAATCCCCACATGATGTACACGGCGATCCCCATGAGCAGGGACTTGGGGTCGATCTGGGAGCCCGACCGCGGGGCATCAATGGCCCGCTGGGGGCTGGTGTCGGGTGTGCTGTCAGAAGATGGTGTCGTGTGGGGAGATCGCGAAATACTCACCAATCGAGGATACTCCCGGCGGCGTCGTTTACCGAGTGTGTAGCGACTGGAGGCGGGGAGGGGTAGGTCACCCGCGACGTCGTCGTCGCCAAAATAGTGCTGTGACCTGCGAAAATACTCTTCATCTGCCTTGCCGGGGTATTTCGTGCGGTGGGTGACCGAACGGACGGCGAACGTTCATGGCACGTTAACCGCCCGTAGCCGAGGCGGTCAAACAAGGCTCCTAACGTTGGCGGTGAGCGCACAGCGCGCTCCTTGCGTCATCAAAAGGATGTACAACGTGAAGATTGCACGCTCTAAGTCGACGGCTTTCGCAGCCCTTGCGGGTGCCCTTGCCCTGACCCTCTCCGCTTGCCAGTCCGGCCCTCAGGGTGAGGGTGCGAACGGCGGCGAAACCGGCGCAACAACCGAAGGCTCCACCTCGAATTCGGGTAGCGGACTCTCCGGCACCATCAACGGTTCCGGTGCGTCGTCGCAGGCCAACGCACAGCAGGCGTGGCGCGACAACTTCCGTGCCCTCGAAGGCGGGGTCACCGTCAACTACGAGGCCACCGGTTCGGGCACCGGCCGTCAGCAGTTCGTGGGCGGACAGGTTGCCTTCGCTGGTTCGGACGCCGAGCTCACCGATGACGAGCGCACCGCAGCGGCAAAGCGCTGCGGCGAGGTACTCGAACTGCCCGTCTACATCTCCCCGATCGCCGTGGCCTACAACCTGCCCGAGGTCGAGGAACTCAACCTCACCGCCGAGAACATTGCAGACATCTTCTCCGGCAAGATCAAGAAGTGGGACGATCCCAAGATCGCCGCCAACAACAAGGATGCCAAGCTGCCTTCGGTTGACGTCATCCCCGTGAACCGCGCCGATAAGTCCGGCACCACCGAGAACTTCACCGCCTATCTGGGCGCTGCCGCGCCCAAGGCCTGGGCCGACGAGCCCGCCGAGACCTGGCCGATCGAGGGCACCCAGTCCGCCGAGAAGACCTCCGGCGTGGTGCAGCTGGCCCAGTCCGTCGAGGGCGCCATCACCTACGCTGATGCGTCGCAGATCGGTTCGCTCAAGGCAGCCCACGTTGACGTCAACGGCGAATTCCTCGCTTACTCGCCCGAGGCCGCCGCCGCACTCGTGGACGGCTCCCCGGTGTCCGAGCACGCCACCGACACCATTCTCACCATCGAATTGGCGCGTGACGGCTCGGTCAAGGATGCCTACCCGATCGTCATGGTCTCCTACCTCATTGGCTGCCAGAAGTACGAGGATGCGACCACCGCCGCCAACGTGCAGGCCTACTTCACCTACGTGGCCTCCTCCGAGGGCCAGCAGGTTGCCACCGAGGCTGGCGCCGGTAACGCCCCCATCTCCGATGAGCTGCGCACCAAGGTGCAGGCGGCCATCGACACCATCAACTAGAGCGCAATGATGCGGGCCGATCCTGGTGATCGGCCCGCTTGCGCCGCCGTCATTGTGAACGACACTTACGTGCCAACCAGCCCCAAGGAGTCAATGTGGTAGCTGACAGCAAAATCGCCGATTCGCCACAGAGCAATCAGAGCAAGGGCGGCGCCAACAGCCAGCCCGACAGGGCGAAGCACGCCCAGGAGTCCACGCCCGCACCTGCGTCTGCTCAAGTACCTGCGCCGCAGGCCGAGACGGGCGCACCGGAGACGGGCTCGGGCGGCTCGGGCGGCTCGGGAACGTCCACCCGCCGCGCGGACAGCATCTTCGCCGGCATCGCCAAGGGCGCTGGCATCGTCATCATCGTTCTGCTGGGCGCGGTGACCTTCTTCCTCGTCTCGCAGTCCTACCCGGCCTTCCTCGCCTCCAACGAGACCCTTCAGTCCGAGGTGGGCTTCACCCGCGGGATGAGCTTCTGGACGTTCGCCGCGGCGGCGTTGTTTGGCACGGTCCTCTCGGCGGTCATCGCCTTGGCCGTCGCCACCCCGCTCGCCATCGGCATCGCCCTCTTCATCTCGCATTACGCCCCGCGCAAGTTCGCGAGCGGTATCGGCTACGTCATCGACTTGCTCGCCGCCATCCCCTCCGTGGTGTTTGGCCTGTGGGGCATGTACACCCTGGAACCGGTGATTCGCCCGATCTTCGCCTGGATCTCTGGGGTACTCACCCCGGTGCTTGAGTGGTGGGTCGCCTACGTACCCGGTATGGGTTGGATGGCGGAGAACGTTTCGTGGTGGCCACTCACCCCCGAGCTCGTCCACTTCGTGCCCCCGGCGCGCAACATCCTCATGGGTGGCCTGGTTCTGGCCATCATGATCCTCCCGATTATCACCGCCTTGTGCCGCGAGGTCTTCGTCCAGACCCCGCGCCTGCAGGAGGAAGCCGCCCTTGGACTGGGCGCCACCCGCTGGGAAATGATCCGTATGACGGTGCTGCCCATCGGCCGCTCGGGTATCGTTTCCGCAGCCATGCTCGGCCTCGGCCGCGCCCTCGGAGAGACAATGGCCCTGCTCATGGTGCTCTCGTCCGGCCTGAAGATCAACTTCTTCCTCATGTCGCCCGGCCAGCACTCCACCATCGCCTCGCAGATCGCCCTCAACTGGCCCGAGGCCCAGGCGGGCCTGGAACGCCAGTTCCTCATCGGGCTCGGCCTGCTTCTCTTCATCCTCACTTTCCTTGTCAACTTTGCCGCGCGTCGCGTGGTGGCCCGGTACGCCGAGTTCTCAGGAGCGAACGCATGAGTCAGTTTTCTTCCGGATCCGATCGAATGGCCGACGACGTCGACGCCCGCTTGCGTGACGCACGAAACGCCCGTACTGGCGTCGTCGTCGACGAAAGCGAATCGACCCACGAAGTAGGTGAGGCCGCGGGCAACATGTTCGAGCGCGGGGCCAAGCACCTGCCCAAGTGGGCGCCGTGGGCAGTGGCCGCGGCCAGCGCCGTCATCATCGTGGGGCTGTTCTCGCTCACGAGTGATGGCGAGAGCTCGCTCGTGGCCATGGTGGCCCTGACCTTCATCCTCTACCTGGCGGCGATGTACCTCATCGGCAGGTACTACGAGGGAGGCCGACCCAGCGCCGACCGCATGGCCACCACGCTGATTTCCGGCTCCTTCCTGCTCGCGGTGGTGCCGCTGGTCTCGCTGCTGTACAGCGTGCTGGTGCGCGGCTTCGAGAAGATGGCGCCGTCGTTCTTCTCGAACACCACGGAAGGCATGACGCTCGCCGGTTCTCTGCCGGGCGCGGGCCACGCCATCATGGGAACGTTGGAGATTACCCTCTCCACCGCCCTCATCTCCATCCCGCTGGGCATCTTTACCGCCATCTACCTGGTGGAATACCGCGGCGGCTGGCTCTCCCGGGTCATCACCTTCCTGGTGGACATCATGACCGGCATCCCTTCGATCGTGGCCGGCCTCTTCGCCGCCGCCATGCTCCCGGTGCTGGTGGGTGACCCCGGCTACCGCTCGGGCTTCATGGGCTCGCTCGCCCTCGTGGTTCTCATGACCCCCATCGTCATCCGCAACACCGAAGAAATGCTGCGCCTCGTCTCCAACGAGCTGCGCGAGGCGGCCTACGCGCTGGGCGTTTCGAAGTCCCGCACCATCGTCAAGGTTGTGCTGCGCACCGCGCTACCCGGAATCGTCTCCGGCTGCGTCATCGCGGTGGCCCGCATCATCGGCGAGTCGGCGCCGCTGCTCATCACGGCAGGCTCCACCGACTACTACAACTTCTCCCTCTTCAACGACCGCGTCATGACTCTGCCGGTGTTCGTCTACAACCAGTACGTTGCAGGCAACTTCCCGCTCGCCTGGGCCGGAGCGCTCGTCCTCGTCCTCATCGTGCTCATCCTCAATCTGGTGGCACGCATCATCGCCAAGGTCTTCGCCCCCAAGGGCAAGTAACCGTGGCAACACCCTCAAGTAGCTCGAGCCTCCCTCAAGTAACGCGGGTGCCTCTGGCAACGTGGATGCCTCAGGCACCGCGCCCCTCACTTCACTCTCTACTGACAACAGGCAACCCACGGAGGAACTCCGTGGCCGAAAGGAACCGACTGTGTCCCAAGGAATCGACGTCTCCCACGAGAATATCTACTACGGCTCCATGCTGGCCGTTGAGGATGTCAACGTGCACATCAACCCGCGTTCGGTCACCGCGCTGATTGGACCGTCCGGATGTGGCAAGTCCACCTTCCTGCGCTCGCTCAACCGGATGCACGAAGTGATCCCGGGCGCCCGCGTTGAGGGCGAGGTGCTCATCGACGGCCAGAACATCTACGGTCCGGGAGTGGATCCGGTGGACGTACGCGGACACGTGGGCATGGTGTTCCAGCGCCCCAACCCGTTCCCCACCATGTCCATCGGGGACAACGTCCTCGCCGGTATGCGCCTCAACAACAAGAAGCTCAAGAAGGCCGACGCGGACATCATCGTGGAGCGCGCACTGCGCGGCGCCAACCTCTGGGAAGAGGTCAAGGACCGCTTGGATCGCCCCGGTTCGTCGCTCTCTGGCGGCCAGCAGCAGCGCCTCTGCATCGCCCGCGCCACCGCCGTGCAGCCCGAAGTGCTCCTCATGGACGAGCCCTGCTCGGCGTTGGATCCCATCTCCACGCTGGCCATCGAGGACCTCATGAACGAACTGAAGTCCACCTACACCATCGTCATCGTCACCCACAACATGCAGCAGGCCGCCCGCGTCTCGCAGATGACCGGCTTCTTCAACATCGAGGGAACCGGCAAGCCCGGTCACCTTGTTGAGTTCGACGACACCGACACCATCTTCTCCAACCCCAAGGAGCAGGCCACCGAGGATTACGTCTCCGGCCGCTTCGGGTAATGCTCGCCGGCAGATAGGCGGCGAGGCTGAGGGGCTGACGCGCAGTCGTGTGATTCAGGTGTACGTCACCGCCTGATCACACTCATCTCAGCCAGCGCGTAGATCATCGAGCACTCGGGTCTCATCTCCTGAACCCGTGTCCTCGAAGAAAAGTGGGCCCCACGGAACGAATCCGCGGGGCCCACACTCGTATGGCGGGGCGTCGTCGTCGACCTAAAAGAAACCAGGACGAGACGCTACTTACATCGGGACCAGGAGCAGCAGGAGCCAGGTGACCACCGCGGACATGAAAGCCGCCGCGGGCAGGGTGAGAACCCAGGCTGTCACGATGTTCCCGGCCACCGCCCAGCGCACGGCGGAGCGGCGCTTGGTGGCGCCGACGCCCATGATGGCGCAGGTGATGGTGTGCGTGGTGGAAATCGGGGCGTGCCAGAAGAAGGCCGTGGTGTAGAGCACCGAGGCTCCGGTGATCTCAGCAACGAAGCCGCGGGCCGGATCCAGATCGATGATCTTCTGGCCCATCGTCTTCATGATGCGGCCACCGCCAGCGTAGGTACCGGCCGAGATGGCCAGAGCCGCGCCGACCTTCACCCACGTGGGGATCTGGCTGGGGTCCTCGTGGTAGCCACCGGCGATGAGGGCGATGACCACCACACCCATCGTCTTCTGGGCGTCCTGGAGGCCGTGACCGAGCGCGAGAGCCGCCGACGAAACCACCTGCGCGAGCCGGAACCTGCGCATATTGGACTTGTACGCGGCATTACGAAGCGCCCACAGAACCAGTTTCATGACTCCATAAGCCAGACCAAAGCCCACCATCGGCGAGATGATCATCGGAACGATCACCTTGTCGAGGATGACGCCCCAGTGCACGGCGATGGAACCAACAAGGCCCGCACCGGCCAAACCGCCGATCAGCGCGTGCGAGGACGACGACGGCAGCCCGAACCACCACGTGATCATGTTCCAGGTGATGGCGCCGATGAGAGCGCCGAGCACAATGACCAGACCCGCATAGTTTGTACCGTCTGGTTGCGCGGCATCACTGATGTGAACGATGCCGCCACCGATGGTGGTGGCAACCCCGGTGCCAATCATGGCGCCGACGAAGTTCATGACGGCCGCCATGGTAAGCGCCGCGCGAGGGGTCAACGCGCGGGTGGCCACCGAGGTGGCGATAGCGTTTGCTGCGTCATGGAAGCCGTTGGTGAAGTCGAAGATGTAAGCAACGGCGATAATGAACGAGACGAGCAGAAGGGTTTCGGTCAAGGTTACGACTCCTTGATGGCGATCGATTCAATTCGCCTGGAAAGCTCCTCGAAACCATCGATGGCGTTCTCGACGGCGTCGAGAACGAGCTTCACCTTCATCACCTCGAGCGCGTCGGAGCCGCCCTCGAACAGGTCGCTCACCATCTTGCGGTACAGGCGATCGCCCTGGTTCTCAAGCTGATTGATCTCGATCCAGTAATCGCGGGTGCCCTCGTCGATGACTGCAAGGCGGCCCATGATCTCATGGGTCAGCTTGGAGCAGGCAACGAGAAGCTCAACCTGACCGATGAACTCGTCGGGGAGCTTGCCGGGCTTGTACAGCACGATGTTGTCGCCGGCCTCATCCATGTAATCGACGCAATCGTCAATTCCGGAGGCAACTTCGAACAGATCTTCCCGATCAAAGGGAAGAACAAAAGAC
This sequence comes from Ancrocorticia sp., assembly GCA_047602305.1. Lineage (GTDB taxonomy): Bacteria > Actinomycetota > Actinomycetes > Actinomycetales > Actinomycetaceae > Ancrocorticia. The sequence goes on along the minus strand of JASGHO010000001.1, from coordinate 1,943,480 downwards.
TGATTCACTTTGCGGAGCGTTGCATGGCAAGCCTCGTCGGCTGCGTGCTCCACTTTGTGCAACTCATCGTTGAGTGCGACGCGGCTCTGGGGGTCCGCGCTGATGAGCTGAATGAGAATATCTGCCGACTGGACCAAATGCAGTGACTGATTGGCCAAGAGTACAAACAGAGACTCGGACTTAGAGTTTTTCCTGAGTGCCACGCGATCTCCTGATCTGAGCAAAAGGTTGCCGCAAGATGAACGACATTCCACTAAGCAGAATATGCCATGAATGCGCGAGTTCAGACCTCGTTGTTGTGATTTGTGTCTAAGGGGGCGTGTCCGAGATGTTATGAGACTGTGATAGGACCTCAGGCGTGAGGCGAAGGTCCCCCTTGAGAATCGAGTATTTCCGCGGGATTCTGGGATAAAAGGCATGTTCCACGGGTGGGTTTGGGGTATTGCGGGAGGTTGATTGTGGGATGATCCACCTTAATTTCCGCAATCAAATCGTGCATTTCGCATGTGTTCACTCAATGTTCACCTTTCTTTCGAATGGGTGGGGTGGCGCTGTGGTTGAGTGGAGAATGTGGGTAAGTTTTCGATCCAAAATATGGGCGATTTTGTCCCATTTTTTGGGATTCGTGATGGATTTTTTGAGACGGTGTGCGGGTGCGGGTGCGGGTGCGGGTGCGGGTGCGGGTGCGGGTGCGGGTGCGGGTGCGGGTGCGGGTGCGGGTGCGGGTGCGGGTGCGGGTTGGCGGGCGACGCCGCCGTCGACAACTGCCCTTAGCGTTGGATATCGCCCTTATAGCGGCGATACCTGCTGCTAAGGGCAGTTCTCGACGGGTGTGGCACCTTCGGATGTGCTTCCGTCGTGTTTTTCGATGTGGAGAGTCCACACTTTCGGCGATAATCCACGGATAGTGCATGGGCGTAAGTGTGGTTTATTGCGCGAACCCTCTATTGTTCCGGCCCGCTGCCCTCGCCGGCCACATCATCATCGGAGAGGCCACATTCTTGACGAGAGGCAACGGTTGTATGGTGTGACCTCTCCATAGAAAAGTGGCCTCTTCGTCTAGGGGTACTGCCCTCAAGAGTGCCGGACCTACAACCCGACTTTGCTGCCCCGCCCGCCCCGACTTTGCGTGCCAGGGTAGACAAAAGGCTAGAGCCGCATCTGGGATGCGGCTCTAGCCTAGGTGACACCGAACCCGAGAGCGCCTGTCGGCGCGAAGGCCGCTCGGAGCGGCAGAAGTTGGAGCCCGGGGCTTCCGTGATCCGGTGTCGTATGAACAGCATAACAGCACTTTTTCACTATGTCTCGTCAGATTCATGAGAAAAATGCGTGAAAAATATGCAAATTAAAGTGAGAATCTATAGCTATTTTGAAATAATTCTCACTCTTTTCATTTCAAAGCCGTGTGGGGAAACCGCCGCACAATCACGAGGGCAGGGGCGTGGGTGGTGGGGAGACGAACGGCGAGGGGTGACGCCGTCGTCGTTAAACATGGCTGCCCCGAAACGCAGGTGCCCCGAAATGCCCCGAAACGCAGCCGCCGTTAAACGTCGAAGCGGTACCCGACGTTTCGGACGGTGCTGATCATCGACTCGTGGGACGGCCCCAACTTGGCGCGCAGGCGCCGGATGTGGACGTCCACGGTGCGCGAGCCGCCGAAGTAGTCGTAGCCCCAGACTTCCTGGAGAAGGGTGTCGCGCGAGATGACCCGGCCCGGGTGGGCGGCGAGGTAGTGCAACAGCTCGAATTCCTTGTAGGTGAGGGTGAGCTGCTCGGTGCCGATCTGGGCGATGAACGAGGTGGTGTCGATGCGCAGCGGGCCCACGCTTACTACCGATTCTTCGACGCCGGAAGCGCTTTCGGCTTTGGCGCGGTCGCGCATCATGCGTAGTCGGGCCTGAATCTCGGCAGGGGGTGCGCTGTAGAGAATGGTGTCCGTGGCTCCCCACGACACCGCCACCACAGCAAAGCCGCCTTCTTCAAGAACCAACAGGATGGGCGGAGCTTCCATGGCTCCGGTGGCTGCTCGGCACAGCGAGCGTGCGGAAACGAGATCCCGGCGGCCATCGAGGATGATGGTGTCTGCTTCGAGATTCATGGCCAGTGCCGACGCGGTGAGCGGGGCGGTCTCGACTTCCAGGGTGAGCAGTGCTAAGCCCGGTAAAACCGCCGCCGGGTCGGAGCTTTCGGAGGTAAGCAGGATAGTTCCAGCCATGTCGTCTCCTCCTTTACGATGTTTTATGTTCGTTATCTTATTGCGTGGACGCATGGAGTGGCAGCGGTGGGGACGATGTGAGACGGCGTCAACTAAGATAATTGGCTCTCAACGCTGCGATCGCACTCTCGTGATGGGCGAGGACGTGAGAGGATTCGAAGGTGTCAACGCATGATTTTTTCCCTGATCGTCCGCCGCATGTGGTCCGTCGTAACCGGCTGATTTACCTCGCCGCGGTGCTGCTGGCTGCCCTCGCGGTGGGCGGCGCGATGGTTACGCAACTCACTTCGCTGATTGCTGTGTCCTTGGCGGGGGTGCTTGGTGCGATGTATTGGGGGTGGCCGCATCTGACGGCGCTGCCGAATGTGACTGTGGGGCGCGCTGTGACTGCGGTGATTGGTGGGGCCGCTCTGCTGGCGGCTGCTGCGGGATCTGCGGTAACCGTGGCGTATGTCGCGGCCGTGGGTGTGCTCGTTGTGTACATCGGGGAGATGGTTCGCAGGGATGGGCGGGTTCGCCTGTTGTCCCAGGTCATCGGCACGTACGCGGGTGGCGTGCTGGGGGTGAGCGCCGCGCTGTGGCTGACACTTGCTCAGCTCGATGGCGGCGCTGAGTTGGCCTTCACCTGGCTCGCGGGGATGGCCACAGCTGGTGTCGCGGGTGCGTTCGTGCGTGGTCCGCTTGTCGCGGTGGCTGTTGGGGTGGCTTCTTTCCTTGGGTCGGCGGCGGTGCGCTTGGCGTTCTTCGACGCCCTGTGGTGGCCCATTCTCGCATTTGCTGTGATTTTGGGGATACTGGCGTGGGGTCTGGAGAATCTCACCCGCCAGATGCTTGCTTACGGCGGCGCGTCAGCGTTGGTTGCGTTCGCGCTGCTGCCGTTTTGTGCGATGGGCGTAGCGGGGTATGCCTTGGCGTTGCTTGTGTTTTAACCTTGGATAATGGTTTTCCAAATTCCTGAAAACATCGCGCCCGAGTGCTATCCGATGGCGTGGCTTCTTGATACCTGGTACGGCGCGGGCATCCTCGAATATGAGGGCATCGAACCGGCTGCCTATCTTCACGAACTCATCATCGACAACGACGATGCCGGCCCTTACCTGCGCATTCGCTCCAACATCTGGCTCGCGCAGGAGCCCGCGGGAGCCGTGGATAAGGAATGTCCCGGGGTTGAGCAGTACAACCGCCTGACGAAGGGCGACCTGTGGAGTTCCCTGGTGGGATACCTGCGCGCCACTCCCGGCGCCGAGAAGCAGAACGGGGCCACTCTGCTCGAAGGCATGACCGCTTCCCCGGCCGGTTCGTCGGTGACGTGGGCGGGCATTATCAAGGGGCCCCAGCTCCAGCTGGTGTCGGATGTCATAGCGGCCACTCCCACCGGCCCGAACATCGAGGAGTTGCGCCTCATGGGTGGCCTGGTCGAGCAAGACTTCTTCTATGCCTACGATATGGCGGCTTTCGGCAGCGAACTGCGCAACTACATGTCGGGGCGCCTGTCCCGAGTTGAGGCTGATTGATGAACGACGACGAACTGTCCCATGTCTCGCCGAGCGTCACCTCCGCGGCGGGTGATCTGGCTGGTGTCGGCGAATCCGCTGGCGGTGGCGAATCTGCGGCCGGATATTCCAGCCCGCTGCTGGCACTGCCGGGAGCGGTGGTCGGCGAGGGTGTGGACGCGGGCGTCGCCCAGCACTACGGCGGGCCGTTCCCTGAGCAGCGGTTATTGGAAAGTGGGCAAGCGTTCACTGATCTTTCGCACGCGGACGTCGTCGTCGTCACCGGAGCGGACCGACTGAAACTCCTCAACCTACTCTCCACCCAGCTGGTCGAGGGCCTGCGCCCAGGCGCCTCCACCGAGCTGATGACGCTGAGCCCCACCGGGCACATCGAGAACGCCGTCGGTTTGTTCGACGACGGCGAAGCGGCGTGGGTTTTCGCCGACGTCGGGTTTGGTCAGCAGCTGGTTGACTTCCTCATGTCGATGCGGTTCATGATGCGGGTCGAGGCGCAGGTGCGCGACGATCTGGCGACCATTGGCGGGTTTGGCGCGGCGGGCTCTGCGCTGGCGTCCGTGGCGCTTCGGGGCGCGGGCGATCTGCCGGTGGTATGGGAAGATCCGTGGCCGCGCACGGCCGCGACGAGTGCCACCTACGGCCCTGCGGATTCCGAGCATCCGGCCGCCCACCAGCAGCGTTACCTTGCCGTGGTGGCGAAGGACGGGCTGCTTGAGGCGGCCGAGCGGTTGTCCGATGCGGGCGTGCAGCCAGCCGGAATGGCGGCGTGGGAGGCGACTCGCGTGGGCCATTGGCGTCCGCGGGCTGCCGGAGAAGTGGTGGAACGCGCGTTGCCGCACGAATTGGACTGGCTGCGCACAGCCGTGCATCTCAACAAGGGCTGCTATCGCGGTCAGGAGACGGTTGCCAAGCTCATCAATCTGGGGCGCCCGCCGCGGCGTTTGGCGCTGCTCTACCTGGAGGGGCCCGTGGATGAGCTGCCGGGCCACGGCGATACCGTGAAGCTCGGCGAGCGCGCCGTGGGTACGGTGACCTCCGCGGTGCGGCACTTCGAGGATGGACCGCTGGCGTTGGCGCTGCTGCGCCGCAATGTGGCACCCGATGCCGTGCTGAGCGTCGGGAATTTCCAGGCGAGCCAGCAGGAGATCGTCACGCCGGAAGGAAAGTCGAGCGTCTCCCCAGCGGAGCGGCCCGGCCAGGAGTTCCGCGGCCATCATCTCGGACCTGCGGGGAGGTAAGAGGTTGCGCCGATAGGTTCGGCCGTGACGAGGATGGTGCCGGGCAAGATGTCCGTGACATCCGTAGTAGGCCATGACCTATCGGTGTGTTCTCTACATCTCGGGGTTATCTCTACGTCTTGAGGTTGTGGGTAGACAGTTACCGGGCTTGATCGCCCCGACCCGGTAAGCTGGGCGGGCAAGCCCGAGGGAAGGAACCAACCATGTTCGTGTCGTCATTGGCGGGATGGATCTACTTCATCATTGACCTAGCCATCATGGGATTGGTGCTGTGGGCGCTGATTTCTGCGGCAACCCGGCCCGCGCAGGAATATCTGTACGCGCAGAAGAAGAAGGGGTTCTGGGTGGGAATCCTGGTCGCAGCACTGCTCGTGACGGGTAACGGTTGGATCTACTACTTCCCCTTGCCTTTCAGTGGGTTGCTCTCCTTGGCCGCAATCTTTGCGGCGGTCTACTTCCTTGGACCCGAGAATCAGCGTATGGGTCCGCGTCGCCGTGGCGGCGGAGGCGGGTTCGGTGGGCGGCAACCCGGCCCGCGTGGCGGCTGGTAAGCGGCTCGTAGCCGAAGAAGTGATCGTTCAGAGGAAAGCGAAGGAGCGTTTATGCGTGCGGTCGTGCAACGGGTCAAGCGTGCCCAGGTGAGTGTGGATAATGCCGTCGAGCCGCTGGGCGGTCAGGCGACTTCCTTGCCCTCAGCTGTGAGCGCGAGCGCTAACGCTTCGGGCCGCGTCGTCGAGCCGCGGGGCGATCAGGCGACTTCCTTGCCCTCAGCTGTGAGCGCGAGCGCTAACGCTTCGGGCCGCGTCGTCGTCGGCAAAATTGATACCGGATTGTGCGTGCTGGTGGGCGTGACACACGATGATGGGCCCGAGCAGGTGGCCAAGATTGCGCGCAAGATTGCCCAGCAGCGAATCCTGCGCAACACCGAGGGAGCGGATGATCCGGGCAAGCGTGTCAGCGCGGAGGAGTCAGGGGCTCCCATTCTCCTCATCTCGCAGTTCACGCTATATGCCGATGTGCGTAAGGGCCGCCGCCCGGGCTGGTCGCATGCTGCGCCCGGCCCGGTCGCCGAACCCCTGGTGGACGCGGTGGCCAAGGAATTGCGCGACACCTACGGGCTTCACGTCGAAGAAGGCCAGTTCGGCGCAATGATGGAGGTGGAGATCGTCAATGACGGCCCCTTCACCATCCTGCTGGAGGCTTGACACGCCGAGAACCTCATCGACATCTGCCCTTAGTGCTAGGTATCGCCGTTATAAGGGCGATATCCAACGCTAAGGGCAGATGTTGGTACCAGTGCCGTGGTGACTCTGCCGTGACTCTTGCGAGTTAGCAGTTCTCGAGCAGCGTCCGTAGCACGCGGGTGCCGAAGAATTCCTGGTGCCCCGTTGGGGAACCCTGTGGGGCAGTGCTGGGGATTTCCTGAACGACGTCGAAAACCGGAGCGCTCACCTTGACATCGCAGAAACTAGCGTGCTCACGCCGCTGGCGAACAGTTGGCATATTATTCGCGTCGCGTCGTTAAAGTTGAGTGAACTCGCTACAAGGCGAGCTATGCCATTCAAGGAGAGCCAATGTTCGAACGGTTTACCGACCGAGCCCGCCGGGTCATCGTGCTTGCGCAGGAAGAGGCCCGTAACCTCAAGCACAATTACCTCGGTACCGAACACATCCTGCTCGGTCTCATCCGTGAGGGCGAAGGCGTGGCTGCCAAAGCGCTCGAAGCGTTGAACATCACGCTGGATGATGTCCGCGAGCAGGTTATTGACATTATCGGCGAGGGCCAGGAGCCTCCGTCGGGACACATTCCCTTCACGCCGCGCGCCAAGAAGGTCATCGAGTACGCCATGCGTGAGGGTCTGCAACTGGGCCACTCCTACATCGGCACTGAGCATCTGCTCCTCGGTCTGACCCGCGAGCCCGACGGCGTCGCCGCACAGGTGCTCATCAAGCTCGGCGCCGATCTGCCGCGCGTGCGCAACCAGGTCAACCAGCTCATCTCCGGCTTCCAGGGCAAGGAGCCCGTGGGTGTTGGCGGTGGCGCTCGTGAGGGTCAGAAGGCTGGCTCCACGGTGCTTGACCAGTTTGGTCGCAACCTCACCCAGTCGGCCCGCGAGCACAAGCTCGATCCGGTTATTGGCCGCCACATCGAGACCGAGCGCGTCATGCAGGTGCTCTCGCGCCGTACCAAGAACAACCCTGTCCTCATCGGTGAGCCCGGTGTGGGTAAGACAGCCGTGGTGGAGGGGCTCGCCCAGGCGATTGCCGCCAGCGATGTTCCCGAGACGCTCAAGGACAAGCAGCTCTACTCGCTGGACATGGGCTCGCTCGTGGCTGGCTCGCGCTACCGCGGTGATTTCGAAGAGCGCATGAAGAAGATCCTCAAGGAGATCAACACTCGCGGAGACATCATCCTCTTCATCGACGAGATCCACACCCTCGTGGGCGCCGGTGCGGCTGAGGGCGCGCTGGACGCCGCCTCGCTGCTCAAGCCCATGATGGCCCGCGGCGAACTACAGATCATTGGTGCTACCACGCTGGATGAGTACCGCAAGCACATTGAGAAGGATGCCGCTCTGGAGCGCCGCTTCCAGCCGATCCAGGTGGATCAGCCGACGGTTGCCCAGACGATCGATATCCTCAAGGGCCTGCGTGATCGCTACGAGTCCTTCCATCGCGTCACCATTACCGACGACGCCCTGGAGGCCGCGGCTGCGCTTTCGGATCGTTACATCAATGATCGTTTCTTGCCGGACAAGGCCATCGATCTCATTGATGAGGCGGGTGCCCGCCTCGCCATTCGCAAGATGACGGCTCCGCCGGAGCTGCGTGAGCTGGATGAGAAGATTGCCAGCGTGCGCCGTGACAAGGAAGCCGCCATTGACGGCCAGGACTTCGAGAAGGCCGCCTCCCTGCGTGACGAGGAGCAGCGCCTCTCGGCCAAGCGCTCCGAGCGTGAGCAGGCCTGGAAGGACGGGGACATGGATGTTGTCTCCGTTGTGGACGAGGATCTCATCAACGAGGTGCTCTCCATGGCCACCGGTATTCCGGTCTTCAAGCTCACGGAGGCCGAGTCCGCCAAGCTGCTGCGCATGGAGGAGGAGCTGCACAAGCGCGTCATCGGCCAGAACGAGGCCGTCGTCGCCCTGTCGCAGGCAATCCGCCGTACTCGCGCCGGTCTCAAGGATCCGAACCGCCCCGGTGGCTCCTTCATCTTCGCCGGTCCCACCGGTGTGGGTAAGACGGAGCTGGCCAAGGCGCTCGCGGAGTTCTTGTTCGGTGACGAGTCTGCGCTCATCACGCTCGATATGTCCGAGTACTCCGAGAAGCACACCGTTTCTCGTCTCTTCGGTGCCCCTCCCGGGTACGTGGGTTACGAAGAGGGCGGCCAGCTCACCGAGAAGGTGCGCCGCAAGCCGTTCTCCGTGGTGCTCTTCGACGAGATCGAGAAGGCTCACGCCGATCTGTTCAACTCCCTGCTCCAGATCCTGGAAGAGGGCCGTCTGACGGATTCGCAGGGCCGCGTGGTGGACTTCAAGAACACCATCATCATCATGACCACCAACCTGGGAACCAAGGACATCGCCAAGGGTGTGACCACCGGCTTCCAGTTCGATCAGGACACCACCACCTCCTACGAGCGCATGAAGCGCCGCGTGGGGGAGGCACTCAAGGAGCACTTCCGCCCCGAGTTCCTCAACCGTGTTGATGACATGATCGTGTTCCCGCAGCTCCAGCGCGAGGAGATCCTGCAGATCGTGGACCTCATGATCGGCAAGCTGGACAAGCGCCTCGCCGCCCAGGAGATGCACATCGTGCTCACCAAGGCGTCCAAGGAGCTGCTGGCTGATCGCGGTTACGATCCGGTTCTCGGTGCTCGTCCATTGCGGCGCGCCATCCAGCGCGATATTGAGGACGTTCTGTCCGAGAAGCTGCTCTTCGGCGAGTTCAAGCGTGGCCAGAACATCGTGGTGGACGTGGATGCGGACAACATCCCCATGACCTTCACGTTCAAGGGTCAGAACCCGGATGAGCCGCTTCCCGACGACGTCGCCGAGGTCAAGACCTTGGGTGAGATGGACGGGCTCACCGCCGCTGTGGATAACCGCGGCCCGAGCGAGGGTACTCAGCCGAGCGGATTGTCCGCCTCGTACTGATGCTCAGATGAGCTGATTCATCTGCTTACTCGGCGGATGGTGTGACAACCAAATAATTCTCATGGAAGGGCGGGCTGTCGAAAGACGGCCCGCCCTTCGTGCATGCTCAAAGCAGGCATAAGTGAGTCTTGGGAGACCAAGCAGGTCGGAATACTTTTGCACAACCCGTGATTGTGCTCATTTTCCTCGATTTTTTCTCAGTAAATTACCAAGAAATCGCCATGAATTATGGCACCCTCAAGGCGTTGTGGGTTTCTAACATTGCTTGTAACACTCGGTGTGGAAAACCGTGTTAAAACGCATGACGGGCGTCACGATTCCGGGCTATTTCAGGCCACTTGGCCACACTGTGTGGGGTGGGACACGTTGTGGTGTAAAGTGCTGCTTGGTGCATGTGGGTGCTAGGTAGGCCCCGCGTGCATGTGGGTAAAATCCAAAAGAATCTCGCTGTTTCGTAATTTTCAAGCAAAACACCTGCTATTGGGTGAGAAGGTCTATGTCCTGAGCTTGAGGAGTGCGCGGCAGGACCCGGCCCCTTTGCAACATATTTCACCATTCAATGGTGTTGTGGGAGTATGTTCAAATTAACATCAGGGGAGGGAAAACTAACACGCGCGGTGTTAGTCTCAGCGGGACGATGAAGATGGCACATTGATGTGTAGGTCTTCGTTTTCTCGAGGTTGGCGAAGCAGCCAGCAGCTGCCAACTTTAACAACGTCTTCAGTAGAGGAAAGTAAACGTGACTATTGATCCCCTATGGCTGATCGCCGCCTTCGGTGGTGGCGCATTCGGCGCAGCAATCGGCGGCCAGACCGCCTTCATCATGACCGGCTTCCTGTACCTGGTTGGCCTTGCAGGCTACCTCGGTGGCGTCGACGTGGCCCCCTTCATGGGCTCCGTGGTGTTCGGCCCGGTCATGGGTCCGCACATTGCCTTCCTTGGTGGTGCAGCCGCAGCTGCCTACGCCGCGAAGAAGGGCTACTTCGCCAAGGGCGTGAACGGCCGTGACATCGTCACCCCGCTCACCACTTTCGGTGACCACATCGACATCTACATCGTGGGTGGCGTTTTCGGTATGGTCGGCTACCTGGTCAACCAGGTCTTCGGTCTGCTTCCGGCCATCACCACCGCGGATCCGTCCATGAACTACGGCAGCGAAGTTCTGGGCTCCACGGACACCATCGCCATGACCATCATCGTGGTGTCCATTGCACTGCGTTTCATGTACGGCTCCACGGGCCTCTTCTCCACCAAGCAGGGCCCACTCCTGTGGGTTGGCGGCGACAAGCACTGGGTGGGCTACCAGGAGAAGTGGTCGCACACCTCCATCCTCGGTATCATCACGGGCATTCTCTCCGGCTACGCCAGCCTCATGATCGTCATGTACGCCTGGGAGCCCTCGGGCGGTGCAGTTGTTCAGCACGCAGCCAACATCGGTTGGGCAATCGGTGCGGTCTCGCTGCTCTTCAACACCCTTGGTCTGAAGACTCCGGTCACCCACCACATGACCCTCGTGGCATCGATCGCGGCCATGAAGTTCGCCCCGTTCTTCGCCGGCCCGAACCCCTCCGAGTGGGCTTCCGCAGATCTCATCGTTCCGCTGCTGCTTGCAGGCCTGTTCGGCTGGATCTCCGCGGTGCTGTGTGAGGTTCTCTCGCGTATGACCAATGCCAACGGCGACACCCACATCGACCCTCCGGCATTCGCCATCTTCCCGCTGACCACCGTGCTCTTCCTCATCTCCTCGATGATGGCCTGATCAGCAATCGCGGTGGTCGCGCCGAGCCATCGAAAGAAACTCGGCGCGGCCACCGTTCCTTATTGTCCACCTCTAAGAGATCCCGCCAACTAAGAGATCCTGCCAAATCGGCGCAACCTCTTACCGACACTGTCATACATCCAGACTCCAAGGAGCTCTATCGTGCAGTACACCTCACCCGAGAAGCTTTACGACGCCTACATCTTCGACATGGACGGCACCATTTACCTGGGGGATCACCTCCTGCCGGGTGCCAAGCGACTCATTGAGGGCCTGCGAACTTTGGGAAAGCCGGTCCGGTTCCTCTCGAACAACCCCACGAAGGACCCCCAGCAGTACCTGGAGAAGCTGGAAAAGCTTGATATCCCCACACCGGTTGAGGAGATCGCCAACACGGTGGTCACCACAACCCGCTGGATCAAGGCGAATCATCCGGACGCCGTCGTCTATCCGATCTCCGAAGAACCGCTGAAGCGGGCACTCGCCGCCGCGGGGATCAAGATGAGTGAAAATCCGGAAGAGATTGACATCGTCATCGCCTCGTACGACCGCACGTTTGAATACAAGAAGCTTCAGATTGCCTTCGACGCCATCTGGTTCCACAAGCGTGCAATCCTCATCACCACCAACCCGGATCGTTACTGCCCGTTCCCCGGAGGCCGCGGAGAACCCGATGCCGCTTCCATTGTTGCCGCCATCGAGGCCTGCACGGGAACCACCTGCGTTGCCAACATGGGCAAGCCCGAAGCCATCATGCTCGGGGCTGCCATCGGCGATCTGGACGTCGATCCCACCAACTGCATGATGGTGGGTGACCGCCTCATGACCGATATCGGTATGGCCATCAAAACGGGCATGGCATCCACGCTGCTCCTCACCGGCGATTCGACCCTTGAAGAGGCCGAAGAGCTGGACGAGTCCGAGCAGCCCACCTATGTCCTTGAACGTATTGACCATCTCATCCCCGAGAAGATCCGCCTTGAATGGGGCTGGTCTGATTCGGACGATTGTTAAGAGTAGTCGGACGATGACCGAAGTGACGCGGCGGCGACGTCGTCGTCGATCCAGGGTCAGCGGGCCGGAACTCGTAACTCTCACCACTTATCCGTGGTTCTGCGTCGCCCTTACTTCCCCAACATCGCGGGGAAGGACGTGAGCGGGCGAAACCCACCCGTTCACACCAATCTGGCTCAGCTCCCGAGCTGGCCGAAAATGAACTTCAGCGTGGAGGTTTAATGTCAGTCCTACAGAATTCCAACTCCGGTGGCCCCTACGTCATGGGCATCGATTTCGGCACGGAGTCGTGCCGAGTCGGAATCTTCGATCTTGCCGGATCGCCGATCGCCTTTGCTGCCACTACTTACAAGACCACCCACCCGGCACCGGGTTGGGCGGAGCAGTCGCCGGATGATTGGTGGGATGCCCTCATCGCGTCCGCCCATACGGTGATGCAGCGCTCCGGTCTCCAGCCCTACGAGATCGCTGGACTGTCCTATGACGCGACGACGATGACCGTCGTCTCCCTCGACAAGAACGGCGAGGCCCTGCGCAACGCCGTCATGTGGATGGACGTGCGCGCCACCGAGCAGGCGGCCCGCGTGGTCAACACCAAGTCCGCGGCTCGTCGCTACACCGGAAATGGCACGCTGCCTCCCACCGCCGAATGGTTCCCCTTCAAGGCGGCCTGGTTGCGTGAGAACGAGCGCGATATCTGGGACAAGACCTTCCGCCTCGTCGACGCCCCGGACTGGCTCACCTTCAAGCTGACCGGCGAGTGGACCTTCAACATCAACACCGCCGCGCACCGCGCCTACTACGATCGCGACAACGGCGGCTGGCCGGTTGACCTCTACGAAGAGGCTGGTGCGGGTGATGTGTTCGAGAAGATCCCCGAGGTTGTCAATGATCTTGGCGTCCCGGTGGGTGGCCTGTCCAACAACGCCGCCGCGGCGCTCGGCCTGGTTCCCGGCACCCCGGTGGCCCAGGGCGGCGGCGACGCCTGGCACGGCCAGATTGGCCTCAATGTGCTGAGCCCCGGCAAGATGTCGCTCGTCACCGGCTCCTCGCACGTGATGTCCGGCCAGGCCTCGACCCCGGTCTCCGGCCCCGGCTTCTTCGGCGGTTATACCGACGGCGTCGTTCCTGGCCAGTACACCGTGGAGACCTCGCTGGTCTCCTCCGGCTCGGTGCTCAAGTGGTTCAAGGACCAGTTCTGCCCCGATGTCACGGCGGCTGCCGAGCAGACCGGCCTCAACGTGTACGACATCATGAACCGCCGCGCCCTCAGTGTCCCGATCGGCTGCGACGGCCTCATCATCAACGAGTACTTCCAGGGCAACCGCACCCCCTACTCCGATTCCAAGGCGCGCGGCGTCATGGCTGGCCTCTCGCTGGCCCACACTCGCGAGCACATGTACCGCGCCATTCAGGAGGCGGTCTGCTACGGCGTCGAGGCCAACATGCGCAAGCTGCGCGAGGCCGGCTTCGAGGTCAAGGAGTTTGTGGCCTGCGGTGGCGCCACCAAGTCGCGTATGTGGACCCAGATGCATTCGGATGTCATCGGCATTCCGATCACCCTGACCGAAGTGGGCGACGCCGTCACCCTCGGTTCCTGTATCCTCGCTGCCGCCGGCGCCGGGCTCTACGGCTCGGTCCAGGAGGCCGCGGACAACATGGTGCACACCCGTGAGCGCATCGAGCCGGATATGGACAAGCACGAGGAGTACAAGTACTTCGCGGACAAGTACTGCGAGCAGTACCCGCTGGTGCAGGATCATGTCCACGACCTGGTCGATCACGTGGCTGCTGCGCATGCGAACAAGTAAGCACCTCTAAATCTCCGCCGGGCCGTTCCCCGGAACGGCCCGGCGCTCCCCCTCATTCATCAAGATTGAAGAAAAGGAAGAAAATGGCAAGCGAACTTATCGAGAAGGCACTTTCCACAGCTACAGTCACCAAGGCGATTGCGTTTGGCGATGATGTTCTGGCCGCCTCAGGCCCCATGTTTGTCGAGCAGTTCCCCGGAGCCAAGGTTCTCCTTGTTGCGGACGAGAATACGCTCGCTGCCGCGGGAGAGCCCGTTGTGGCTTCTCTCAAGGCTGCCGGCGTCGAGTTCGCTGACGATCCCTACATCTTCCCCGGCAAGCCCACCTTGTACGGTGGTTATGAGAATGTCGAGATTCTGCGCGAGTACCTCCGCCCCTTCGACAATGTGGCGGTGTGCTCGATTGGCGCCGGAACCCTCAATGACATTGCGAAGCTCGCCTCCGGTGAGCTGAACATTCCCTACATGAACGTCTGCACGGCTGCCTCGGTGGATGGGTACGCATCGTTCGGTGCGTCCATTGCCAAGGACGGTTTCAAGATCACCCGTTCCTGCCCGGCCCCGGTTGGCCTGGTGGCGGATATGGCCGTTCTGCTCAAGGCTCCCCAGCGCCTGACTGCCACCGGCTACGGCGATCTTATTGAGAAGATTCCGGCCGGTGCCGATTGGATGTTGGCCGATGCCCTGGAGCAGGAAGCCATTGACCCCTACACCTGGGGCTTGGTGCAGGGGCCGTTGCGCGATTCCCTGTCCGATCCGGCGGGCCTGGCCAATGATGATTACGACGCGATGGCCAAGGTAATGGAGGGCCAAGTCATGTCCGGCCTCGCCATGCAGGCCCTGTCCTCGTCGCGTCCGGCCTCCGGCGCGGGCCACCAGTTCTCCCACGTGTGGGAGATGGAGGGCCACGGCCTTGATTGGGAGCCGCCGCTCTCGCACGGCTTCAAGGTGGGTATCGGCACGGTTGCTTCGTGCGCCATGTGGGAGATCTTCCTGAAGAAGTCCGTTGAGGATTTCGATATCGAGAAGGCTCTCGCTGCGGTGAAGTCTGCCGAGCAGGTGGAGAACGAGGTGCGTACGGCACTCGCTCCCCGCATGCAGGAGGAGGCTGTCAAGCACTCGCTCAAGAAGCGCACCGAGGGTGACGAGCTCGTTGCTCGCATCGAGCTGCTCAAGAAGGTGTGGCCCGAACTTCGCGAGAAGTGCGAGGCGCAGCTCATCACCGCTCAGGACGCCATGGATCGCCTCAAGGCTGTGGGCGCTCCTTACCACCCCGAATTGATCAAGATTGATTGGGATCGCTTCCGCGAGACCCATTTCAAGGCTCAGATGATCCGCGACCGGTACACGGTCCTGGATATTCTGACCGACCTGGGCATCCTTGACGAAGTTGTTGAGGAGCTCTTCTCTCCGGAAGGTTTCTGGGGCCAGCATCGCCACCCGGAAGCCTGACGACCAACCCCCTCTAGGAGAACACATGTCAGATAAGAAGTATCTGGTTGGTATCGATTTCGGTACCCTGTCCGGCCGCGCCATCGTCGTCGATGCCGCCACCGGCGAGACACTCGGTACCGGCGTCACCCCGTACCGTTACGGCTCGATGGAGCGCACCCTCGATGCCGCCGATGGTCAGCCGCTGCCTCCCGAGTTCGCACTCCAGAACCCCGATGATTACATCGAGGTGCTCGGCACCGCCGTTCCCAAGGCTGTCGAGGAGTCCGGTGTGGATCCGGCCGACATCGTCGGCATCGGCATCGACGCCACCTCCGCCACCGTGTTCTTCACGGACAAGGACGGCGAGCCCCTCTGTAACAAGGAGGAGTTCAAGAACAACATCCACGCCTACGTGAAGCTGTGGAAGCATCACGGCGCCCAGAACCAGGCTGACCGCCTGGTCATGATCGCCGAGGCCCGCCGCGAGAAGTGGCTCGGCCGCTACGGCGGCGTGCTCTCCAGCGAGCTGCTGCTGCCCAAGGCCCTGGAAGTCTTCGAGGTTGCCCCCGAGGTCTACGAGAAGACCGACGTGGTCTGCAACCTCCTCGACTGGCTCACCTGGAAGATGACCGGTGTCCTCACCGGCGCCGCAGGCGATTCCGGCTACAAGCGCATGTACGTCGACGGCGGCTACCCCTCCTACGAGTACCTGGAGGCAGTCAAGGCTGGCTTCGGCAACTTCTTCAAGGACAAGATGGACTACCCGGTGCTGCCGCTGGGTGGCAAGGTTGGCGAGCTCACCGAGGACATGGCCAAGCTCATGGGCCTGGCTCCCGGCACCGCTGTTGCCTCGGGTAACATCGACGCCCACGTCCAGGTCGCCGGCGTAAACGCTGTGCGTCCGGGCCAGCTGACCGCCATCATGGGAACCTCCAGCTGCTACGTGGTCAACCACGAGGAGTACCAGGATTGCCCCGGCGTGTTCGGCACCGTGTACGGTGGCGCCGTCGATGGCCTCTGGGGCTTCGAGGGTGGCCAGACGGCCGTGGGCGACATCTTCGCTTGGTTCACCCAGAACTGCGTCCCGGAAGCCTACGAGCTGGAAGCGCGCGAGCGCGGCATCTCCGTCCATCAGCTCATGGTGGAGAAGGTCGAGGGCCAGGATGTGGGCGAGCACGGACTTCTCGCACTCGACTGGCACAACGGTAACCGTTCCATCCTTGCGGATGCGAAGCTCTCCGGCCTCATCATGGGCCTGACGCTCACCACTCGCCCGGAGGAGATCTACCGCGCACTGCTCGAGGCCACCTGCTTCGGCGCCCGCGTGATTGTGGACAACTTCGAGGAGCACGGCGTCACCATCGAAGAGATTGTCGGCTGTGGTGGCCTGCTGAAGAACAAGTTCTACATGCAGCTGCTCGCGGACATCTCCCGCCGTCCCATCTCCGTCTCCCTCGAGGAGCAGACGGGCTCCCTCGGTTCGGCGATCTTCGCCGCCGTCGCCGCTGGTCTGTACCCGGATGTTCGTGCGGCTGCGGCAGCCATGTCGCGGGTCGAGGAGCACGCCTACGTGCCGAACGCGGAGCGCGCGGATCAGTACGAGGCCGTGTACGAGATCTACAAGGAGATGCACGACTACTTCGGCCGTTACGCCGGCGTTTCGCCGATGCACCGCCTGAAGGACATCAAGATCAATCTGTTCGCTGCAAGGCGTGGATACGAGGGCTAAATGACACTGGTTCTGACTGAGCTTTCACAGGATATCCAGGACGCGGTCCAGGCAACTCGGGAGAAGGTGGCCAAGCTTCACGAGGAGCTGCCCGCCAACAACCTGGTGGTGTGGACTGCCGGAAACGTCTCGGAGCGTGTGCCGGGCGCGGACCTTTTCGTGATCAAACCGTCGGGTGTTCGTTACGACGAACTTTCGGCCGAGGTCATGGTGGTCTGCGATATGGATGGCAACAAGATTGTGGACGGGACGCCCGAGCGGCTCTCGCCCTCATCTGACACCGCCGCGCACGCCTACGTCTACCGTCACATGGAAGATGTGGGAGGCGTGGTCCACACTCACTCCACCTATGCAACGGCCTTCGCCGCGGTGCACAAGCCGATTCCCTGTGCGCTGACGATGATGGGTGACGAGTTCGGTGGGGAGGTGCCCGTCGGTCCGTTCGCCATCATCGGTGACGATTCGATCGGTCGGGGCATCGTGGAGACCCTGCGTGACTCGCGTTCGCCAGCGGTGTTGATGGCCAATCATGGCCCCTTCACCATTGGCCGCGACGCCACCGCAGCTGTGAAGGCAGCAGTCATGGTGGAGGAAGTGGCGCGAACCGTTGCTGCAGCGATGCAGCTGGGTGAGCCGGTGCCGGTGGCCCAGGTTCACATCGATTCGCTCTACGACCGCTACCAGAACGTGTACGGCCAGCACTGATGGCACAGGAAGCCACCCGTCACTTGGCGGGTGGCTTCCTTGACCTCCTTCCGTCTCGTCACTTCTTTCCCGTCACCTCTTTCCGATCTCGTCACCTCGCCGGTTTGCCCCGCGTGTCGAGCCTCCACTTTTCACTACTTCTCTGGCTGTGCCGCAGCGTCGCGGCCGCTTTGTGCCCAGGGGCCAGGGCCTCTGGATGTACCCCTACATTTCTTCGCATTACGTCATCAGGATTGGGAGAACCATGTCCACGCCAGTTGATCCCCTAGTTATTGCTATTGATTCCTCCACGTCCGCGTCCAAGGCCGTCGTTGTTGACGTGCGCGGGAACGTCCTGTCCGAGGGCAAGGCCGATATCGATCTGCTCTCGCCCGAGATGAATCACTACGAGCACAATCCCGTCCAGTGGTGGACGTCCACTCGCGATGCCATCGCCGGGGCCACCGCCGCTTTGGAGCCGGCTGACCGCGCCCGCGTGGCCGCCGTGTGCATCACTCACCAGCGTGAGTCGTTTGTTTTGGTCGACGACGACGGCGCCGCCCTGCGTCCCGCGATCCTTTGGCTGGATTCCCGTGCCGGTGCTGAAATCAAGGAGTTTGGCTCCGCGCACATTCATGAGCTGTCCGGTAAGCCCGCCGACACCACTCCGGCGCTGTACAAGATGGCCTGGCTCAAGCGCCACGAGCCGGAGCTGCTGGCCGCCGCCGACAAGGTGGTGGACGTGCATGCTTACCTCGCCAAGCATCTGGTGGGGCGCTGGGTCTCGGCCATGGGTTCGGCGGACACTCTCAACCTGATGGACATCGCCAACCAGGATTACGCCGATGAGCTGCTGGAAATTGCCGGCGTGCGCCGCGATCAGATGGCCGAGTTGGCCGCTCCGGCTTCGGTGATCGGCGAGATCAATCCCGAGCTTCTCGCCCAGTGGGGGCTGCCGGACGGCGTCGTCCTTGTTGCCGGTGTGGGCGACGGACAGGCGGCCGGTCTCGGTACCGCGGCCATCGCGCCGGATGTCGCCTATGTCAACGTGGGCACCTCCATCGTGGCCGGAGTTCATTCCTTCGGATACCAGTACTCGCCTTCCTATCGCACACTGCTCGGCGGCATTCCCGGCTCGTACGTGCTGGAGATCGTGCAGAACTCCGGCTCGGTCCTCGGCAACTGGTTCCGCAAGGAGTTCGGTAACCCGGAGCTGGAGGGGCGCCCGGATCCCGAGCTGGAGGCCGCGGCGGCCGAGGTGCCGCCGGGGTGCGAAGGCCTGCTCACTGTTCCCTACTGGAACGCGGTGCAGTCCCCGCACTGGGATCCCTTCGCCAAGGGTGTGATGTTCGGCTGGGGCTCGGCACATACGCGCGCCCACGCCTACCGGTCTATCCTTGAAGGTATGGCGTTGGAACTGCGAGAGAACCTCGAACGAGTTCAGGCTTCGACGGGCCGCCAGCTCACCGAGCTGCGCTGCACCGGCGGTGGTTCGCGCAGCAAACTGTGGCGCCAGATCATCGCGGATGCCACCGGCCTGCCGATGGTGGTCTCGGGAGTCAACGAGGTGAGTGCGCAGGGGGCGGCCGTCATGGCCATGGCTGCCATTGGCGCCTACCCCGATGTCCAGAGCGCCGCCGAAGGGATGTCCAGCTTTGTTGAGCGGACAGAACCGGACATGGAAGCTCACGCTTTGTACGGGGAATGGGCGCAGATCCAGCGCGAGATCTACCCCGCAGTGGCGGATCTCTTTACACGGACCCAAGTGGTCCTGAATCGTCAGAAGGAAAGGTAATCATGGCGAAAATTGCTGTACTCGGATCGGGAATCATGGCAACAGCCCTGTCGTTCCCGGCATCGGAGAATGGAAACGAAGTCCATCTCATCGGAACTTTCCTTGATCGCGAGATCATCGATTCGATTCAGAAGACGGGAATTCACCCGGATCTCGGACTGAAGGTGAACGACGGCGTCGTCGCCCATCAGTTGGAAGAAGCAGCCGAGGTGATCAAGGACGCCGACGTCGTCATGTGTGGCGTCAACTCCTTCGGTGTGGAGTGGGTGGGTGAGCAGCTGGCCAAGTTCGTGCAGCCGGGTCAGAAGCTCCTCGTCATCACCAAGGGCATGCGTGCGGACGAGGATGGTAGCCTCCATCTTCTGCCGAATGTGGTCAAGAGCTACTTCGATCCGGAGCTGGCGGAGTCGGTATCGTGGAACGCCATCACCGGCCCCTCCATCGCGGGCGAGCTGGCCGTGCATCACCACACCGCCGTCGTCTTCTGTGGTCACGACCAGGACGATCTCGACTTCCTCGCGGGGCTCTTCCGCACCGATTACTACCACGTGTGGACCTCGCTGGACTTCAACGGTTACGAGACCGGCGCTGCCACCAAGAACGTCTACGCGTTCGCCGCTGGTTTCGCCAAGGGTCTGCTGCGCAAGCAGGGCAAGGAGAATGACCGCTACGTCATGCACAACTACTCCGCCGCGATCTTCGCGCAGGGGCAGCGTGAACTGACGAGCTTCATCAAGCTCATGGGTGGCGATCCGGACACCGCCATCGGCCTCGGCGGTGTGGGTGATATGTACGTCACCTCGGCCGGTGGCCGCAACGTCATGGCCGGCGCCTACGTGGGCGAGGGCATCCCGTTCTCCGAGGTGCGCGACTCCCTGATGAAGGGCGTCACGCTGGAGGGCGTGGCCGCTATCAACGTGATCGGAGCGGCGCTTAAGCCACTCACCGAGCGTGGCGTTGTTGGTCCCGATGAGTACCCGCTGTGCCGCTTCCTCTACTCGGTGGTGGCCGAGGATGCTCCACTGGACATGCCGTGGGAGAAGTTCTTCGGCGGTCTGAAGTAATCTCGAGTAATCGACTTGATGATTGAGTGATGTGCGGGTCCGGCGCTCGCTGGGCCCGCACATCACTCCACAGAAAAATAACGGGGGTTGCAGGTGGCACATCCACAGAGCAAGGATGAGCGTCAGCGTCTTATCACGGAGTTCATCCTTGAGAGAGGTTCAGCTCGCATCGAGGAGTTACAGGACCTCGTGGAAGTCTCGCCGATGACGCTCTACCGCGACCTGCACGAGTTGGAATCGGCCCGCATTATCGACCGTTTCCGCGGTGAGATCACCGCGGTGGCTACCACTCTCACCGAGACCTCCATGCGCTACCGTGTGGCCCATGAGACTGATGCCAAGCGCCAGCTGGCTGCCCCTCTGGTTCCCATCATTACCCGGGGAATGTCCGTTCTTCTTGACGATTCGTCCACGGCGCTCATGATGATCGAGGCGTTCACTGAGGTTCCGGCCCTGACGATCATTACCAACAACTGGCAGATCATTCAGCTGGCTGCGCGCACTCCGAACTGGGAACTCATTACTATCGGGGGCCAGTACAACCGGCACTTGGATGCCAATTTCGGGCCCGCCAGTATTGACATGCTCGGTCGCATCCGCGCCGACGTCGCCCTCTTCTCCGCCGCAGCAATTACCGAGGGAGTGGTGTACCACCCCTACGAGGCGATTGCTGATTTTAAAGAGGCGATGCGTCGCTCTGCCAGCGCCTCCTATATCGCCGCTACGGCGCCTAAGTTTGGGCGTACCGCGCTACATCGTGTGGCCGATACGGCAGATTTTGACGGCGTGCTGGTGGAAGCGGGCACCGATCCGGCAATCATCGCCGAG
Organism: Ancrocorticia sp.; assembly: GCA_047602305.1. Classification (GTDB taxonomy): domain Bacteria; phylum Actinomycetota; class Actinomycetes; order Actinomycetales; family Actinomycetaceae; genus Ancrocorticia. The sequence goes on along the minus strand of JASGHO010000001.1, from coordinate 1,922,242 downwards.
CTTGAAGCGCGCGGCGCCACCGTTCTCATGGCCGGAGAATAGTGCCGCGGCGCCGGTCCGGCTGGCTACTCACCCCGTTCCCATAGTTTTCACATGGGCTCATGTGAAAATATCTTCCCCAATGTGACATGTTGACGCCCTATTGCGGCCTATTAGAAGGTGTTTCTGAGAAAATTCTCGCTTGTGGGCGGGTATTTTTAGAAATAGTGGGATGATCTGCACGTTTTCTAAATCGACATGATATTTACTCGACTTATTCACCATGAACAATGAGACTAGTAACATAAGTAGTGGTGATAACCGGTCGCCGAGGACGGGTTACATCGAACGTACCGGACAGTGATGTCCAGGTAGTCGCGCCGTAGGAGAACAATGAAGCCCATCGTCGTATCTACATCACCCACCGCCAATCGCCGCGTTGATCCAGCACCGATTCTCTTGACGGGCACCCTTGATTCGATCATCGCGGATGCGAAAGCGGCCGGTGCCGATGGCGTTGAATTGCGCCTGGTCGAGGGCGAACGCTCCCAGGTGCCCATCATCAAGCAGAAGATTGCCGACGCCGGATTGATCATCGGCGGTATCTCAACCGGGCGTATGGCCCGCGAAGGAGGGCATTGCCTCTCCAGTCCCGATCCGACGGTGCGTAGCAAGGCCGCCGAGGCCCTCTGCATTCTCGTTGATATGGCCGCTGAACTGGGCACGGACATCCTTGTGGGATCGGCCAAGGGGCAGCAGGCCCAGGATGAGGAGGTTGAGGCATACACCGATCGCCTCGCCGATCCGCTTCTCGTTGCCAACAACTACAGCGTGGGCACCGGGGTGCGAATTCACATCGAAGCGATCAACCGTTTCGAGATCAACGCGCTCACTACAGGGCGTGAAACCCTCGATTTTATTACCACGTACGGGCTGACCAACTGCTTTGTACATCTGGATACCTTCCACACCAACATTGAGGAAGTGGATCCCGTGGGTGCGATCCTGGAATGCGGCGATAAGCTCGGCTACTTCCAGTTCGCGGATTCCAACCGTCGCTGGCCAGGAGCCGGCCACATCAACTTCGCCCCCTTCGAGGATGCGCTGCGGGCCGTCAATTATGCTGGCCCGCTAAGCATCGAATGTCAGCCCATCCCGGATGGGGTGACGGCTGCGCGCAACGGCATTGCCTTCTTGCGCTCAACCATCAAACTCTGACCTCGGCCGAGAGTACCCGTGGGCAAAGGGCTTTCGTCTGTACCCCTGTGCTCACGGTTCTTCCTTGACAGTCCGCGGTCAGTTGTACCCAATGACGGGTACGCGCGGGGATGCACTGTATATCGGCAGTACATTTCCCGGACGGGTGTTCGGCTTTGAGCACCCGAGTCCAATTCAACATTGCACACCCACACAACCGAACAGTAAGAGGAAAAACAATGGTGTTGAAGAACATGCTGTCCGTCGGTATCGATATCGGCCTGACGGGAATGAAAGCGATCGCGTTCGATCTTGAAGGAGAAGCCAAGTTTGAGGCGCGTGAACGCTCGGCTTCGCACATGCCCCATCCGCATTGGGTGGAGCGTTCGGGCGCCGAGTTCTGGGAGCTCGTCGCCTCGATGCTTCGAGATCTGTCCGCACAGGTCGAGGCCGATGGCCGTTTCCAGATCGGCGCCGTAGGCATTGATGCCCACGGCGACGGCGTCTTCCTCATTGATGAGAATGGCGACGACATCCGCCCCGGCATTCTCTCGCTGGACACTCGCGCCATCGAGACGGCCGCGATGCTCAACGAGACGAAGGAAGCCGATCTCCTGCGCGTCACCGGACAGAACGTGGGCCCGGCCTCCCCGGGAACCGTGCTGCGCTGGCTGTACGACAACGAGCGTGAGTCCTTGGAGAAGGCCGCGCACTTCATCCTTGCGCACGATCTGCTGCGTCTGAGGCTTACCGGAACGCTGGGAACGGACATCACCTCTGCCAGCCAGGCGTTCACGGATGTCAACACCCAGGAGTACTCGGACGAGGCCTTCGAGATCTATGGCCTGGATATTCTCAAGGACAAGAAGGTGCCGATCGACAACTCCGGCGACGTCGCCGGTGGAGTCACCCCGAAGGCTGCCGCCGAGACCGGCCTACCCGAGGGCATTCCGGTTATCGCGGGCATGCACGACGTCGACGCCGGCACCATCGGTACCGGTGCCGTCCTGCCCGGTCAGATGGCTCTCATGGCCGGTACCTGGTCCATGAACGTGGTGATTTCGGACAAGCCAAAGGTGGATCCGCACTGGTTCGCCCGCGCCTTCGTCAACAAGGGCCAGTGGCTCAACATGTCCATCTCGCCCGCGGGTGCCTCGAATCTCGAATGGTTCGTCAACAACCTGTGTGCGGCTGATCGTGACGTGCTCACCCGGGCGGGTGTGAGCCCCTACGCCTTCGTGGATCACGAGGTCTCCCAGACCTCGGTGGATGACCAGTACGCCACCTTCATTCCCTACCTTTACGGCAACCCGATGGGCATCGATGCTTCCGGAACCTTCACCGGTGTGCGTGCCTGGCATGGCCGCAAGGACATGCTCCGGGCCATCTACGAGGGCCTGGCCTTCAACCACCTGCACCACTCGGCTCCGCTCATTGAGGCCTTCAACGTGACGGACGTTCGTGTAGCCGGTGGTGTGGCCATGTCGAAGGTCTGGCCGCAGATTCTTGCGAACACCTTCGGCATGCAGATCGGCCTGCCCAAGGGAGGCGAGTCGGGAGCTCTTGGTTCGGCCATGTTGGCGGCGGTTGCGGCGGGCAACTTCACGGATCTCAACGAAGCGAACGTGGCCATGGGCTGCGACATCAGCTACGTCGATCCCGAGATCCACGCCGTGGAGCCGATGCGTGAGCGCTACCTGCGTTACCGTGAGCTGGTGGACACCATGCTCCCGTGGTGGAAGCGCCATGCCTAAGAGGTTCTGCCGATAGGCCACGGCCTATTGGCGGGATCTCTAAATGCTGATTCGATGCCTCACGAGAGGTATCGAGGGGGCTGTATCACATCGTGCGAGCCGTATGTCTTGCAGGCTTGTGATACAGCCCCTTTGCTGGTCCGGCGCGTGTTGACCAGGCGGCGGATTCTCGTTCCGGTGGCGCGGCGCCGTCGTCGTTCATATTGGCCCGGAGCGCCCAGAACCGGGGGAGGTAAGCGTGATAGGCTCGCAAAATGACTGTACGGCGCGGCGATGATGCGGGGCAGGGCGTCACCAAACATCGGTCACGCACGTCCGATTCCCGCGCCCACACGGCACTCCTGCTCGAAGTTTCCCGGATGTACTACGAGGAGGAACTCACCCAGCAGGAGATTGCCAACAAGCTTCTCTTCTCGCGCACCACGGTCTCGCGCATGCTCACGGAGGCGAAAAAGCGCGGAATCGTCCATATTCGGATAACCCACCCGATGGAACGAGTGCTCGGCTTGGAACGCAGCCTCGTTCAGCTTTTTGGGCTCAAACAGGCGCGGGTGGCGGACTCGGTCGACCCGCTCACCACACATCTTGAAGTCGCCCGCGGGGCGGCCGATCTGGTGGTGGAGAATTCCACCGAGGACACGGTGATCACGGTGTCCAATGGCCTGGCTGTCACGGCCACCGTGGAGGCGCTGCCGCAGCTGGCGTGGCCGCGCTCGCGTGTGGTGCAGATGATCGGCAGTACCGGGCAGAGCCAGTGGCTGCTGGATTCCTCGGAAACCTGCCGCCGCATGGCACGCAAACTTGGCGGCGCCTTCCATCCCATCCCGGCGCCGCTGGTGGTGGGCGATCCGGTGACGGCGGCGGCACTGCGATCCGATGGGCAGGTGGCCACCACCTTGGAGCTGGGGGCGCGCGCCGATCTGGCGCTCACCGGAATCGGCGCGGTGACCGAAGGACGCTCCGGACTCATTCTCCGCGAGCACGAAAATGACGAGGTTGTGCGGCGGCTGCAACAGATGGGCGCCGTCGCCCATATCGCCGGATATCACCTCTCCCAGGCGGGCGATCTGCTGGACACCGATCTCACCGCGCGCACAATCGCCGTTCCTCCCGACCGGCTGCGGGAGATCCCGCTGGTGGTGGGTGTTGCGTGGGGCGAGACGAAGGTCGCCGCCATCGCCGCCGTGCTACGCGGCGGATTCATTTCAGCGCTGGTCACCGACCTGCCCACCGCTGTCGCACTGCTGGACTACACCGGCAACTGAGCTGGGGCGCTGATACCTGGCGGGTCCCGGGCCGGGCGCCTAAATCGTTCAACGAATCCGGCTCTCACGATTAGCGAAGTACAGGGTTTGTACACGACACCCCGGCAAATAACCGCGACTTCGTGTCAAAACCCCTCACTTGGTGGGAGTTTCTGATAAATCCCCGTCACATATTTGAGGGGTTTTGCATTGACTGGCGTGCCAACACCTCACCCTGGGCCGGGCCCTGGGCGGAAGGCTCAGCCGTGTGATTTTGTGACCGTATTCGATGCCCGATTTTTGTGTTTTTTGCGGGTCGACGACGGCGTCATGCACATTTACAAATGGACAAATGTGCGTCTTTCCTTTTTCTGTGACAGTACCCATAGGTGTAAACCCATGATAATAGCCCCATAATAGTTATCTTGATTCATTCAAATGAACATTTGTCCACTCCTCCCTCGACTTCGTTTTTCTGTGTTGGCAGCATGGTGGCTGGCCGGATAACCCGGCACTGAAGGCGGAATGCAACGTTGCATTCTCGAACAGGAGGTCACGATGACGTTGACGATGATGGGTTCACTCCCCGCAGGTCGGGGCGTAGTAGGGCAGGTGCACGCATGACGCGCCCGCTGCTACAGATTGCGCTGGACAAGAAGGACCTACCCAGCGCCTTGGAACCGCTCCAGAAGGCCGCGCCGAACATTGACATCATTGAGTGCGGGACCGTCTTGATTCTTGCGGAAGGTCTGGACGCCGTCCGGAACATTCGTGCACTGTTCCCGGACAAGCCGATTCTTGCCGATATCCGTATCGCCGAGGCGGGCAAGCTGCTCTCGACCATGGCATTTGAGGCCGGAGCCTCGTTGGTGTCCGTGGTGGCGGGTGCCTCCATGACCACCGTGCGCCAGGTGTGCGCGGTGGCGGTCGAGCACGGCGGCGAAGTTCAGATCGAGTTGGCTGACGAATGGTATGACGCGGACAAGGCACGGCAGTGGCGCGAAGCTGGCGCACAGCACGTGATTGTCAAGCGCTCGCGCGATCGTGAGGCCGCGGGAGATCTCTCATGGGGCGCCGAGGACCTCAATCGCGTTGATGAACTCGCCGGCATGGGCTTCAAGGTGACGATCACCGGCGGCATCACCCCGAACGATCTTGACGTATTCGCGGGTCACCCGGTGAGCATCGTCATCGCTGGGCGTTCCGTTGCCGGAGCAGCCGACCCGCTGGCGGGCGCACAGGAGTTGCAGGACGCCATCGGAAGGGTGTGGTCATGAGCGCCCCCGCAATGAGCGGCGTTGAGATCGGCATCTACGAGAAGGCCCTCAAATGGGATGGAAGCTGGGCGAACCTGTTTGCCCAGGCTCGTAGAGCCGGCTTCGCCTTCGTTGATCTCTCGGTGGACGAAACCCCCGAGCGTGAGGCGCGCCTACGTTGGAGCGCCGAAGAGCGCGCGGCGGTGCTCGCTGCCTCTCGCGAGGCGGGCGTGCCCATCGGCGGACTCTGCCTCTCGGTTCATCGCAAGATCGCTCCCGGTTCAGCGAACCCGCACATGCGCGAGCGCGCTCGCGAGGTGCTGGTCGAGGGTATCGATCTGTGCGCTGATCTCCACATTCCGCTGCTGCAGCTGGCCGGTTACTTCGCCTACTACGAGGTGAATACGGAGGACTCCCGGCGCTGGTACGTTGAGTGCCTGCGTTACGGGGCCGAGTACGCCGCACGCCGCGGCGTGGCTCTGGGCATCGAGAACGTGGATGGCACGGATATCGTGTCGATTTCTGCCGCCATGGAGGTTGTGGAGGAGATCGGTTCGCCGTGGCTCCAGCTCTATCCCGATATCGGCAACATCGCCGAGCAGGGCTTCGAGATGATCCCCGAACTCCAGCGCGGTGAGGGGCACATGTTTGCCATTCACGCCAAGGATGTGCGCCGCGGAGAACCCCGCCGAGTACCCATGGGTGAGGGCATTGTGGACTGGGACGTCGCCTTTGCCGAACTCGCCCGCCAGGGCTGGTCCGGCCGCATGATGATCGAGCAGTGGAACGACGACGCCGATGACTCGGCCGAGCGTGCAGCCACCGCTCGGGAGTTCATCACCGGTCGACTGACTGCGGCAGGGATTCCTGTTCTGCAACCGGCTGCCCCGGTTACAGAGCCCGCGGACGCCGTCGTCGTCCCTGAATCAATTGTCAAGCTTCGCGAAGAAGTACTCCAAGGGAACCTCATGCTTCCCAAGGCTGGACTCGTCGCGTGGACTGGCGGCAACCTTTCGGCGTTGGACCCGGAGACGGGCCTGATCGTCATCAAACCCTCCGGAATGCTCTATGACGAGATGACCGCTGAGGATATGGTTGTCGTCGATCTGGAAGGACGGATCGTCTACGGGACCCGCGGGCCCAGCTCCGATACGTCATCCCACCTGGGGATTTATCGTGCACGGCCCGATGTGATGTCTATTGTCCACACACATAGTCATTACGCCACGGCATTCGCCGCAGCCGGCCGCCCCATCCCCTGCGTGTTGACAGCGATCGCCGACGAGTTCGGCGGCGATGTCCCGCTGGGAGGCTACGCCTCCATCGGAGGCAACGAGATTGGCGAGGAGATTGTTCGTTCCATCGGGCATTCTCCGGCAATCGTCATGAAACACCACGGGGTGTTCGCCATCGGCCCCACGATCAAGAAGGCGGTCCAGGCCGCAATCATGGTCGAGGACGTTGCGTACACCGTCTCAATTGCCGAAGGATTGGCGCATCTTCGAGCGCCTTCCCCAGGAGGAAATTGAGAAAAACTTTGACCGATATTCACACCGATACGGCACCGACGCCGCTAGTGAAGGGCTTACACGATGACCACTTATGATCTTTCCACCTTTGGCGAGGCACAGATCCGCCTCACTGTCCACCGCGGAGGCCGCCTGGCCACGTCCAACGATCTGCGCCTGTCCCCGGCGGGCTCCGAAGCGAACGTTGCCGGCCTGCTCTCCCAGCTCGGCCGCAAGACCACCTTCGCCTCGACGATTCCCCGCTCGGACCTCGGAAAGCGCTTCGAGAGCGAGTACCGTGGTGCAGGCGTGGATCTCTCCCACTGCATCCCCTGTGATGGCCGCATCGCCCTGTACTTCATGGAGCCGGGCAACTCCCCACTTCCCGCGAAGGTCACCTACGACCGCCTGCACACCGCCTTCCGTGAGATCACCCCGGAGACCTTCGATTGGGACGCGCTGCTGGACACCGAGGTCCTGTTCGTCACCGGCATCACCGCGGCTCTGACTGAGACGACGGCGGCAACGGTCACCTACGCGGTGGAAGAGGCGGCCCGTCGCGGCGTCAAGGTTGCTCTCGATGTCAACTACCGCGGCCTGCTGTGGAGCCAGGAGCGCGCTCGCGAGGTGCTGGAGCCGCTGCTGGACAAGGTCTCGATCCTCTTCTGCTCGCGTCTCGACGGAATCAAGGTTCTCGGGATGGAAGGTGACGGCCCCACCGTCAACCAGAAGCTCCAGGAGAAGTACGGCTTGGATCACGTGGTCTCCACGGATTCCATCGCGGGCGTCTACTACAGCGGCATTCAAGGGCACGAGGTGTTCCCGGTCGAGTCGGTTCCGGTCGTGGACCGTCCGGGTGCAGGTGACGCCTTCGTGGCGGGCACGCTGCATGGCTACCTCGCCGGTGATGTTCTGGCTGGCATCAGCTACGGCCTGCGCACATCGAAGCTCGCTCTCACACACCACGGGGATCTCACGCACGTGACCCCGGCCGAATTGGAAATTCCCACCTCAACGGACATCGTCCGCTAGCGGTTCGATTCAAGGAAGAATCACATGGCAACACAACAATCGCCGTCGGGCATGACTGCAATGCAGCAGATTGACTCGCGGCCACTCACAAAGAATCAGAAGAGCCTCATCGGGCTGGCCGTGACGGGTAACATCTCGGAGTTCTTCGACATGTTCCTTATTGGCTTCGCGGTCTCCAGCCTGCTCAAGGATCCGGCGTGGAACCTGAGCGGCAGTGAGGCGGGCATCATCCTGGCCATGTCCGGCCTCGGTACCGTGATCGGAGCAATCCTGTGGGGTCGCCTGGCTGACAAGATCGGACGCCGCGCCTCCTTCCTCTGGTGCGTAATCCTGTTTACCCTGTTCACCCTTGTCTGCGTGTTCACGCCGGACAACGGATGGGTGATGCTCGCGATCCTGCGTGTTCTGGTGGGTATCGGCGTGGGCGGTCTCAACATCGTCTCGATTCCCTACGTGCAGGAATTCGTTCCCGCCAAGCAGCGTGGCCTGCTCTCCGGACTGACCGCCGTGTTCATCCCCTTCGGTCTGTTCCTCGGCTCGGTGGCCCAGATCCTCACGGGAGATAACTGGCGCCTCCTCATCGGACTGGGTGGCATCCCCATCCTGCTCCTGCTCTGGCTGCGGCTTGTGCCGGAGTCCCCTCGTTTCCTGCAGCAGCAGGGGCGCACGGAGGAGGCCCGCGAGGCCATCGCCTGGGCCCTGGAGCTGCCCGTTGACCAGGTTGGAGAGCTTCCGAAGCAGGGCAGCGCTCCCGATGCAGTGGGATACTCGCTCATTTTCAAGAAGTACCTGAAGTCGCTCGTCATCGTTTCCTTCGGATCGTTCTGCTTCATCCTGGGTGCCTCGGTCATCCAGTCGTGGGGCCAGTCGATTCTCGGATCGGGCTTCGAGTTCGACACCAAGATGGTGGGACTCCTCTTCATGGGCGTTTCGCTCGCCGATCTTCTCGGCCGCCTGTCCTCGGCTTGGCTCGGTGACCGCATCGGCCGCCGCAAGGTGATGTTCAGCTACGGCATGATCGGCGCCGTTGGCTTGCTGATCTCCGCCGGATCGGTCATGCTCGCCACCTCCGCAGGCTGGAGCACCACGGGCGCCGGATGGATCTTCTTCGCTGGAATCGTCATCGCGATGGCCTTCGGCGACGGCGCCTTCGGTGTGCTCAACCCCTTCGGCGCCGAGCAGTTCCCCAACGAGGCTCGTGCAACCGGCCTCGGCCTGGGCTACGGCATCGGTTCGAGCGCCAAGGTGTTTGGCCCCGCACTGCTGGGTGCGATGTTTGGCTCCAAGGTGACGCTCGAATCCATTCCGGTGGCCTTCCTGCTCTTCGCAGCACTCCTGGCAATGGGTGGAGTCACCTACCTCTTCGCCCGCGAAACCAAGGGCGAGTCCCTGGACTCGATTTAAGAGGTTGCGCCGCCGGGTTCGGCGCGAACCCGGCGGCGCGATCCCCCAAGACATGAAACACACGAAAGGTTAAGACACAATGAGCAAGGTTGATGACATCACTCGCGAAAACTGGATTCTGGGAGCTTTTCCGGAGTGGGGTACGTGGCTGAACGAGGAGATTGACGAGACCGAGGTAGCACCCGGAACCGTTGATCTGTGGTGGCTGGGCAACACCGGCATCTGGATCAAGACGGAAGGCGACGCCAACGTCGTTATCGATCCGTGGTTCGGAAACGGCAAGCGCACCAAGAAGGTCAAGGAGATGGGCAAGACCCATCAGATGCGCAACATGACCGGCGGTCGGATGACGCAGCCGAACCTGCGCGCCGCCCCGATCGTTTACGATCCCTTCGGCATCACCAAGGTCGACGCCGTCCTCGCCACCCATATCCACCAGGACCACATCTGCCCCGTGTTTGCAGCAGCAGTCCTGCAGAACTGCGCCGACGATGTCCCGTTCATCGGCCCGGAGGCTTGCGTGGAGATCTGGAAGGGCTGGGGTGTTCCCGCCGAGCGCTGCATCGCGGTGCGCCCAGGTGAGTCGGTCAAGATCAAGGACATCGAGATTCTCGCCCTGGATTCCTTCGACCGTACCGTGCTGGTCACCTCGGATGAGCCTCTCGCCGGCACCATCCCCACCATGGATGACAAGTCGGTCAACTACTTGGTCAAGACGCCGGGTGGAAACATCTACCACTCGGGCGATTCCCACTACTCGATCCGCTTTGCCAAGCATGGCAAGGAGAACGAGATCAACGTGGCATTCGGCTCCTACGGTGAGAACCCCATCGGCAACCAGGACAAGATGTCCTCCATCGATATCCTCCGCATGGCCGAGGGTCTGCGCACCAACGTGGTGATCCCCTTCCACTACGACGTGTGGAGCAACTTCAAGGCTGACCCCATGGAGATCGTGGAACTGTGGAAGTTCAAGAAGGACGTCCTCCAGTACCAGTTCAAGCCCTTCGTGTGGGAAGTGGGCGGGCGCTTCACCTACCCGAACGACGCCGACAAGATGCGCTACCACTACCGTCGAGGCTTCGAGGATGCGTTTACTGACGAGCAGAACGTTCCGTTCCCGTCAATCCTCTAGTCTCACGTAAGAGGTTGCGCCAATGGGCCATGGCCTATTGGCGGGATCTCTTGGATTGGGCGTGGCTAAGCTGGCAGCCCACTCAGCGGAAGGGGCGAGTTCCTAGAACAGGGACTCGTCCCTTCCTTTTTATTCCTTGGAGATCGCGTAGTCCTTGCCCTTGTGGATGGCCACGATTTGGACAGGGGAGAGGGCGTCTCTGGGAAAATTCTCGGGCCTTCATTTGGTAAAGAAACGTTGTAGCAATATGGGACTTGTGACCCATGCCCGTTTATGCTGTTAAACCACTATTGGATGACGTGGTGACGATGGAAGATATGATGGAGTTGACGTCGTCGTCGTTCTTCAATAAATGAACGGGAGCCGAAGCGGACGCACGTCTTTTTCCTGCTTCCCCCAATACTCGGGCCTTTCTGGGCTACACTGACCCGTAGAGTCTGACCGGTGCACAGCCGCTTCGTATCAGGCCAATTCAGCAACACTTAGATGCAAGGACGCTTCCCATGACACAAGAGTCTTCAGAGAACACTGCGACCGACATCGCCGGAACCCCGGTAGTTTCCGGTATGGCCTATGCCCCCACGATGTGGGTCGTTCGCCCGTCCGTTCCCCCGGCAACAGCACAGCCGATTCCGGAAGATGGCCGCGAGGAGCAGTTCAAGAAGTACGAGGAGGCCTCCGCAACCGTGGCCGCTCGCCTTCTCAAGCGCTCGGAGAACACCATCGGTTCGGCGTCCGACGTTCTGAAGATGTCCGCTGGTCTCGCCGAGGATCGCGGAATCCGCAAGGAAGTGCGCAAGGCCGTTCTGACCGGCGTTCCCGCCGTGCAGGCCCTCGTGCGTGCAACCGACAAGTTCGTTGAGATGTTCCAGAAGGTTGGCGGCCTCATGGCTGAGCGCGTCACTGACCTTCGTGACGTCCGTGACCGCGTCATCGCTGAGCTCCAGGGTGCACCGGAGCCCGGCATCCCCGTGCCGGACGCCCCCTGCGTGCTTCTCGCCGACGATCTCGCCCCGGCCGATACCGCAGGCCTCAACCCTGAGCTCGTCGTGGGCCTCGCCACCGAGCTTGGCGGCCCCACCTCGCACACCGCCATCATCTGCCGCCAGCTCGGCATCCCCTGCATCGTGGCTGTTCGCAGCCTCTCCAACATCCCCGAGGGCGAGCTCGTGCTCCTCGACGGCGGCAAGGGAACCATCACCCGCAACGCCGATCCCGATGTGGCAACCCAGAAGGTCGCCGCCGATCGCGTGTGGCGTGAGAAGATCCGTGGCTGGGAAGGCCCCGCCATCACCACCGACGGTCACCATGCAGAACTGCTCGTGAACATCCAGGACGGCCCCACCGCGCAGAAGGCAGCCAAGGGCCAGGCCGAGGGCATCGGCCTCTTCCGTACCGAGCTGTGCTTCCTCGATTCCCAGACCGAGCCCTCCATCGAGCAGCAGACGGACATTTACCGTCCCGTGTTCGAGGCTTTCCCGAACAACAAGGTTGTTGTGCGTACGCTCGACGCCGGCTCGGACAAGCCCGTTGCCTTCGCCAACATGGAGGAAGAGGAGAACCCCTCGCTGGGTGTTCGTGGCCTGCGTATCACCGGCCAGAACCCGGAGCTGCTGCAGCACCAGCTCGATGCCATCAAGGCAGCTGCTGAGGGCCACGATGGCAAGTCGTGGGTCATGGCTCCGATGGTTGCCACCATCTCCGAGGCCGAATGGTTCGTGGGCGAGGTGCACAAGCGTGGCCTCACCGGCGGCATCATGGTTGAGGTTCCGGCCGTGGCCATCATGGCGGACAAGTTCCTCGAAGTAGTGGACTTCGTGTCCATCGGCACCAACGACCTCACCCAGTACGTGATGGCCGCTGATCGTCTCTCCCCGCACCTGGCCGAGTACACCGATCCGTGGCAGCCCGCAGTGCTCGCCATGATCGCGAACACCGCCGCAGCTGGCAAGAAGCTCGGCAAGCCCGTGGGTGTCTGTGGTGAGGCAGCAGCCGATCCGATCCTCGCCTGCGTGCTCATCGGCATGGGTGTCACCTCGCTGTCCATGGCCGCGTCGGCCGTGTCCGCCGTGGGTGCCCAGATCTCCGCCGTGAGCCTGGAGCAGTGCCAGGCTGCGGCCGAGGCCGTTGCGAATGCCCATGGCTCGGGCGAGGCCCGCACGCTGGCTCGCGAGGCTCTCGGAATTGCCGCCTTTGGGTGATCTGACGCGTAGCGCGCCTCGGTTGTGAGAGCGTGCTGACGAGAGGCCGGGTAGTGAAAGCTACCCGGCCTCTCTGCGTCGTGGGTGGGACGTGGGTGTTGAGGGGTGTGGGTGGGGTTGGTGTCGCTGAGGGCCGTGGAGCTGAAGGGCGTGCGCGCTGCTGGTGTCGCTGAAGGGCGTGCGCGCTACTGGTGCCGGGAAGAAGCGCCATCGAATTGTCTCCCATTCGTTGACTCGCTCGGGGAGCCGTGTGATACTCGGATGTGTTGACGCGCGTCGACAATGTAGCTTCTCCACCTCAATCGTTACTGCAAAGATGCGGGGATGGTGGGCGGAGGAGTCGCAAGGGAAGCACTGATGCTTCACCGGCGTAGAGAACGGAGCAGGAATCACATGGCTGGAATGAAAGAGAAACTCCTTCTGGGAATCGACATCGGAACCGGGAGCACCAAGGGAGTTCTTACCGGAACCGACGGCAAGATCCTGGGAATCAGCGAACAACCACACGACCTCTCGCTTCCTCGCCCCGGCTGGGCCGAGCATGATGCCGAGACCCTCTGGTGGCACGACGTCAAGATCATCCTGGACAAGCTCCTGCCCTTGGTTGGAGACAATGAACTGGCTGGCCTCTCGGTCTCGGGCATCGGTCCGTGCATCGTTCCCTGTGACCGCAATGCGAAGCCGTTGCGCCCCGCGATCCTCTACGGCATTGACACTCGCTCCATGGCGGAGATTGAGGAGCTCACCGAGCGCCTCGGCGAAGAGGAGATCGTTGCTCGATGCGGCAACCCACTGAACGCTCAGTCCGTCGGTGGCAGGCTGCTGTGGATGCGCCGCCACGAGCCCGCGGTGTACACCCGGACCGCCTACTGGTTCATGGCAAGTTCCTACATCGCCCACAAGCTCACCGGTGAGTACGTTCTGGACCACACCTCCGCGAGCTACTCCGAGCCGCTCTACGACGTGCACAAGGGTGAGTGGATCCCGGAGTGGTGTGATCTCATTGCACCCGGCCTGAACATGCCCAAGCTGCTGTGGCCCGGCGAGATTGCCGGCCGCATCTCCGCCGAGGGTGCCGCAATCTCGGGCCTGCCCGAGGGGCTTCCCGTGGCCACCGGAACGATGGATTCCGTTGCGGACTCGATGAGCGTGGGCGTACGTAACCCGGGCGACGCCGTCGTCATTTACGGCTCCACCATGTCCATCTTCATGGCCACGAGCAAGCCGCTTTCCTCGCCCTACCTGTGGTCGAACGCCCACCTGTTCGAGGGGACGTACAATCTCGCCTCCGGTATGGCAACGTCCGGTTCGCTCACCAAGTGGCTGCGCGATCTCATCGGGGACACCTCCTTCGCGGAGCTGTCCACCGAGGCGTCGGCGGTGGGCCCGGGAGCCAATGGCCTGCTCGCGCTTCCCTACTTTGCTGGCGAGCGCACCCCGTTGCTCGATCCCAACGCCCGCGGCACCCTGTGTGGTTTGACCCTCTCGCACGGGCGCGGCCACCTGTACCGGGCCCTGATGGAGGCGACGGCGTTCGGCGCCCGTCATATTCTCGACGCCATGAAGGATGCTGGCGCTTCCACGAGCCACTCCTTCGCCGTGGGTGGTGGCACCACCGGCGGTCTGTGGCCGCAGATCATCTCCGATGTCACTGGTCTGACGCAGAACATCACCGAGCAGTCGGTTGGTGCCTGCTACGGAGATGCCATGCTGGCCGGAGTTGCGAGCGGCGTTATCGATCGTGACACGAATTGGCTCAAGGTGGTGGGAACCGTGGAGCCGAACCCGGAGAACAAGGCCCTCTACGACGAAATGTACAAGATGTACCGCTCGATGCACACGCAGACCGTGGAAATCCAGCATCAGCTTGCGGCTCTTCAGGCCAAGTGACCAGGGGATGGGCCTCTCGTTGATGTCGTGAGAGAGGCCCATCCTGGAGGGATTGCGCCAATGAGCCAGGAGCTATTGGCGCAATCTCTTGAGTCCAGTTTCAAGGGGTATGACTCGTTAGATTGTCGTGGCGATGTGAGCAGTTGACTCTTGCTGAGAGGCGTGTCAAACTCGTTTCTATTGACGCGCGTCGATATCGGGAAAGGCTCGAATAGTCTCCTGATGAGCCGCGTGGGAATTCGGCGGGTTGTATGGCTGACCAGCGGGGATGGGAAAGCGGTCCGCGCATGTAGGACGAGACGGAGTGGGTGAGAGTGCATGGCAACGAGGGATGATGTTGCTCGGCTCGCGGGCGTTTCATCTAGCACGGTTTCGTACGTGATTAGCGGCCGTCGTCCCATCTCCGACAAGACGAAGGCGCGAGTCAAACGGGCCATGGAGGAGCTGGATTACACTCCCAACGCCTTCGCGCGTGGGCTTGCCGGCTCCCGGCTCGGATTGATTGCTCTGCACTACCCCTCCAACGCTGCCGGTGTTCCTTCCACCGAGTTCGAGTACGTGACAACGATGGCTGATTCGGCGCGGGAAAAGGGATACCACCTGCTGCTGTGGACACAGCCGTTGGAGGACACCGCCGGGTTGCACAGCCTCGTCTCCCAGGGGATTGTGGACGGCGTCGTGCTCATGGAACTGATCGCGGAGGATCCGCGAGTCAAAGTCATGCAGGAATCCGGCGTCCCCTTCGTCTGCGTGGGGCGCCCGGATGATGCCGCAGGCCTTGTCTATGTTGACAACGATTTCGATGACCAGGCGATGCAAGCGATGGAGTACCTGCATGAGTCGGGGCACCGCTCGGTGGTGTTTCTCCGGCCGGACACCAAGGCTGATGGGCGAGGCCAAGGGACCGATGCCCGCATGTGCCAGGGCTTGACCCGTGCGGCCGAGAAGTACGGTTTCGTCCTCAAGTTCTGGAGAGCGAAACGTACCCCGGCCGCAGGGCAGAAGATCCTCCAACGCATTCTCACCGAGGAGTCGCGCCCCACGGCGCTGCTCTCCCTCAACGAGGTGGCGGCGGCCGGGTTTGCCAACGCGGCCGCCGTGGCAGGAATGCCGGTGCCGGAACACTTCACCATGATTGGCCTCAATATGGGTGACGTGGCCGCGGACCTGATGCTGCCGCGAATGACAACCGTATCTCCCTCGCCCGCAACCTTGATGAGCAAAGCGATGGATGCGCTGGAAAAACTCATCGAGAAAGAACCGGGGTTCTCGATGCAGGAGCTGGTCACCCCCAAACTAACGATTCGGGGCAGTTCCGCCCGGGTAAGGGAACCTGCATCACCGGATGAGCCTGCGTCTTCGGGCGAACCTGCATCACCGGATGAGCCTGCGTCTTCGGGCGAACCTGCGTCTTCGGGCGAGCCTGCGTCTTCGGGCGAGCCTGCCTCTTCGGGTGAGTCTGTATCGCCCGAAGAACCAACTACTTAACCACCCAACCGCTGGCCCCTCGATGGATGATGGGCCATTTACACAAGTAAGGACACAGATGTCTGACTCAACTCAAACCAAGGGAGGAGCCGGAGGCGCGCGAATTGCCGTGCAGAAGTTCGGCACATTCCTCTCCGGAATGATCATGCCGAATATTCCGGCATTGATCGCCTGGGGCCTCGTCACCGCGTTCTTCATCCCGGTGGGATGGGCTCCCAACGAGGGCCTTGCTACGCTCGTCGGTCCTTCCATCCACTACCTGCTCCCGCTTCTCATCGCCAACACCGGCGGCCGTATGGTCTACGAGATGCGTGGCGGCGTGGTGGGCACCGTGGCCACCATCGGTGCCATCGCGGGCTCTGACCACCTTATTGATCAGTTCAATGCCGCTGCTCTCGCCGCGAACCCGGATGCCGGTTCACTTGGCTATGTCCACATGTTCATTGGCGCCATGATCCTCGGCCCGCTGGGCGCTTGGGTGATGAAGAAGCTGGATGCGCTGTGGGAGGGCAAGATCAAGGCCGGCTTCGAGATGCTGGTCAACATGTTCTCCGCTGGCATCGCAGCCTTCTTCCTCATGATCTTCGGCTTCTACGTCATCGCCCGCCTGGTCAACGCCCTCATGGATGTTCTTGGCTCGGCGGTGGGTTGGCTCATCGACACCGGCTTCCTCCCGGCGGTCAGCATCATTATTGAGCCTGCCAAGATCTTCTTCCTCAACAACGCCATCAACCACGGTGTACTGACGCCGCTGGGTACCACCGAATCTGCAGACACCGGCAAGTCCATCCTCTTCCTGCTTGAGGCCAACCCCGGCCCGGGCCTCGGAATCCTGCTGGCCTTCTCCTTCTTCGGTGTGGGCATGGCCAAGGCTTCGGCCCCCGGCGCTGCCATCATTCACTTCTTCGGTGGCATCCACGAGATCTACTTCCCCTACGTACTCATGAAGCCCGCCCTCATCCTCGCCGCCATCGGCGGCGGCATGACCGGCGTGGCCACCAACATGATCTTCGATGCGGGCCTGCGTGCACCTGCTGCCCCCGGTTCCTTCATCGCCATCATGTTGCAGACCGCCAACGACTCCTACCTGGGTGTCATCACCGCAGTGCTGCTCTCCACCGTGGTCTCCTTCCTCATCGCAGCAGTCATCCTGCGCGCGAGCCGCAAGAGCGACCTGGCGAACGAGAACGCCGGCGATCTCTCCGCCGCCATCGCCAAGACCGAGGCCAACAAGGGCAAGAAGTCTTCGGTGCTTTCCGGCGACGACGACACCCCCGACACCAGCAAGCTCAAGGGTCCCGTCAAGAAGATCATCTTCGCGTGTGACGCGGGCATGGGCTCCTCGGCCATGGGCGCCTCCGTGGTGCGCGAGAAGGTCAAGAAGGCCGGCTTCGGTCAGGTCATCGTTATCAACAAGGCCGTACGCGACCTCGATGACACCCCGG
Organism: Ancrocorticia sp.; assembly: GCA_047602305.1. Taxonomy (GTDB): domain Bacteria; phylum Actinomycetota; class Actinomycetes; order Actinomycetales; family Actinomycetaceae; genus Ancrocorticia. The sequence goes on along the minus strand of JASGHO010000001.1, from coordinate 1,904,709 downwards.
ACATCGTCGTGACCCAGCGCGAGCTGTCGGACCAGGCACGCAAGAACAGCCCGAACGCCGTCGTCGTCGCCGTCGATAACTTCATGAACTCGCCGCGCTATGACGAAGTGGTGGAGATGGTTGCCGCGTCCTACGAGTTCGAAGGCGTGCCGCGTCCTGTCGAGCCGATGCCGGAACCCGAGGAGCCGGAGGCCGGTTCCGAGCAGGTCCTCAAGATCGAGTCGATCGTGCTCACGGGCTCAGCTACCTCCTACTCCGATGCCATTGACGAGGCGGGTAACCTGCTGGTCAAGGCTGGCGGAGTGGACTCCGAGTACGTTGCGGCCATGCACAAGCGCGAGGAGCTGGTGACCACCTACATGGGTAACTTCCTCGCCATTCCGCACGGCACCAACGAAGCAAAGGACTCCATTAAGAAGTCCGCGATCTCCTTTGTGCGCTACCCTGAAGGCATTGATTGGAAGGGCAAGCCGGTCAAGTTCGTGGTGGGTATTGCGGGCGTCAACAACTCGCACATGTCCATCCTTCGCAAGATCGCGCTGACGTTCTCGAACAATGAGAAGGTTTCACGTCTCGAAGCAGCCACGACCGCGCAGGAAGTCCTCGACATTCTGGGAGAGAAGTGAGTATGAAAGCTGTCCATTTTGGCGCAGGAAACATCGGACGTGGATTCGTTGGTCTGCTTCTGGTTGAAGCTGGCTACCGTGTGACGTTCGCGGATGTGGCCGCCGGTCTTATCGAGGCGCTGCGCGCAGCGGACTCGTACAAGGTCAACGAGGTGGGTGATGACCCGAAGACGCACGTTGTGAGCGATTTCGATGCCATCAACTCCGCCACGGAGGGTGAGGCACTGACGGAGGTTCTTGCGTCGGCGGACATCGTGACGACGGCGGTGGGTGCTTCCATCCTCAAGTTCGTCGCCCCCGCAATCGCCAAGGGTATCGCCGCACGTCCCGCGGGTGCTCCGCGCGTAGCGGTCATGGCCTGCGAGAACGCGATTTCTGCGACGGACATTCTGGAGAAGGAGATTCGCGCCAACTACGAGGGCGATGATCTGGATGCGCGTGCACTCTTCGCGAACACCGCGGTGGATCGCATCGTCCCGGCCCAGGATCCTGCTGCGGGCCTGGATGTGACGGTGGAGAACTACTACGAGTGGGCGATCGAGAAGGGGCCGTTCGGCGATTCCGTCCCGAACATCCCCGGAGCCACCTGGGTGGAGGATCTGGCGCCCTACATCGAGCGCAAGCTGTTCACCGTGAACACCGGCCACGCCACCAGTGCCTACTTTGGTTACCAGGCGGGTGTGTCCAAGATTTCGGATGCGCTTGCCGACGACGCCATCGCGGCCCAGGTTGCTCGGGTGCTTGCGGAAACTCGCTCGCTTTTGGTTGCCAAGTACGGCTTCGAGGAGTCTGATTTGGAGGCGTATGCCGCCAAGATCCTCAAGCGCTTCGCTAACCCGTATCTGCCGGACACGGTGGAGCGCGTGGGCCGTTCGCCGATGCGTAAGCTCTCCCGCCACGACCGTTTCGTCGGTCCGGCAGCTGAGCTGGCCGAGCGTGGTCTGAGCGCGGAGGCGTTGCTCGACACCATGGGTGCCGCGCTGCGTTTCGATCCCGAAGGGGACCCGGAAGTGACCGAGCTGCAGCAGCTGCTCGCAGAGCTTCCGGCCGCCGAGTTCGTCACCAAGGTGACCGGCTTGGACGTGGAGCATCCGCTCTACGCCGGTGTTCTCAGCCGCGTTGAGGCGCGCCAGGGATAACCTGGGATGACCCGGGATGACCCGGGATGACCCGCGCCGGGGATAATTGACGAGAAGACCGGGGCCCGCTCAGATGGCGGTGTTCCCCGGGGATCGTGCCAGTAGGTTTTTGGCCTACTGGCACGATCCATGTGGCCCTGCCCGGAGTGATCTGGGTGGGGCCACTTCTTTATTGGTGGCTCCTTAGTCAGCGGGTTCTTTGCCGGTGGCTGCTTCGTGTGGGACACCGCCGACAACTGCCCTTAGTGTTGGGTATCGCCCTTATAACGGCGATACCCAACGCTAACGGCAGTGCTCGATGAGCATGACACCCTCAGATACGCTTCCGTCATGTCTTCCGGTTCGGAAGAGCCCACACTTCCGGCAATAAACCACGGTAAAGGCATGGGTGTAAGTGTGGTTTAGCGGTGGGTTCTCTTGTGGTGGGTTCTTTTGTGGCGGATTCTTGAGCGATGGGCTCTTGAGTGACGAGACGGGCGTCTTGCTGCCGCGGGCAACCCTCTGTGAAACTGTCACCAGACATGTTTATTCATGAGAAATCGTTCAATACTCATGAAAACATTGTTATATCAACGAAAACTATCATTTTGAGACGAGCGTCCTTCTCTGGCAAGACTGGGAAAAATTGCAGAAATCAACTCAAGCTAAAGGTCCCACATGCGAGCCTGGTCACAATTGTTAGGATTCTTATAAATAAGTATCCAAAACAGAAATTAATCCAAACTTAAACGGAACTAAAACCCAGCATCTGTGATTGAACCGCTTGAGAATAGTTGCACCACATGGATTGTGTAGCTCACCCGCTCTCGACCCCGCTCTCCACCCCACTTTCCACCCCGCTCTCGACCCCGCTCTCCACCCCACTTTCCACATCGCTTTCCACCCGCTCTCCACTTTCCCCATCTTTAGTGAGGTCTTGTCATGGATCAGTCAGCCCGTTATGCCGATCTCAGCCTGCGCGAAGAGGATCTCATCGCCGGAGGCCAGCACATTCTCTGCGCCTACAAGCTCAAGCCCAAACCCGGCACCGGTTTCCTGGAAGCCGCCGCCCATTTCGCGGCCGAGTCCTCCACTGGCACGAATGTGGAAGTCTCCACCACCGATGATTTCACCAAGCAGTTCGATGCCATTGTTTATCTGGCTGACGAGGCCAGCGAGGAAGTGCGGATCGCCTACCCGTTGGGGTTGTTCGATCGCAACGTCATTGATGGGCGCATGATGATGGTTTCCTTCCTCACCCTGACCATCGGCAACAACCAGGGCATGGGCGATATTGCTTACGCCAAGATGTACGACTTCTACGTGCCACGACGGGCCATCGAACTCTTCGATGGCCCGGCCACCGGCATCAAAGAGCTCTGGCGTATCCTCGGCCGTCCCGTCGAGAACGGTGGCTACATCGCTGGAACCATCGTCAAGCCGAAGCTGGGCCTGCGCCCCGAGCCTTTCGCCCGGGCCTGCTACGACTTCTGGCTGGGTGGGGACTTCATCAAGAATGACGAGCCCCAGGGCAACCAGATCTTCGCCCCGCTCAAGACCACTATCCCGCTGGTCTATGACGCGATGAAGCGCGCCATGGACGAGACCGGGGAGGCGAAGATCTTCTCGGCCAACATCACCGCCGACGACCATCACGAGATGATTGCGCGCGGCGAGTTCATCCTGGAAACCTTCGGGCCCGACGCGGACAAGGTGGCCTTCCTGGTGGATGGTTTTGTGGGTGGTCCGGGCATGATCACCACTGCTCGTCGGCATTTCTCGCGTCAGTTCCTGCACTACCATCGGGCCGGCCACGGCATGGTCACTTCTCCCTCGTCCAAGCGTGGTTATACCGCTTACGTGCTGGCCAAAATGGCCCGCCTCCAGGGGGCCTCGGGTATTCACGTGGGCACCATGGGCCACGGCAAGATGGAAGGCGCGGCCGATGATCGCGGCATCGCTTACATCATCGAGCGCGATGAGTACCAGGGACCGGCTTACCTCCAGAACTGGTACGGCATGGCCCCCACCACCCCGATTGTCTCGGGTGGGATGAACGCGCTGCGCCTGCCCGGCTTCTTCGAGAATCTCGGGCACGCCAACATCATCAACACTGCCGGTGGCGGCTCCTACGGCCACATCGACGGACCGGCGGCCGGGGCACTCTCCCTGCGCCAGGCCCACCAGTGCTGGGAAGCCGGTGCCGATCCGCTTGAGTGGGCCAAGGAACACCGGGAGTTCGCCCGCGCTTTCGAATCCTTCCCTGCAGATGCCGACCGCCTCTTCCCCTCCTGGCGCGAAACCCTCGACACCTCCAACTGAGAATCACGCCAATAGGCCATGGCCTACGGGCGGCATCTCTCCGGACGAAGCCCCCACTCCACAGCGGTAAGGAACCCATCATGGCACCCCGCACTCTCACCCAGTATCTCCTCGACGTCGGCCAGCGCCCCGACGGCCACAACCACGCCCACATCGTCAGCGCCGTCGCCGTCGCCGTCAAACTGCTGGCGGCTACCATCAGCCGCGGCCCGCTGATTCTTTCGGGAATTGACGACGGCGGCGCGGACCCTTGCGCCATCAACCGTCACCTTCGGCGGTTGGCGCCCGCCATCATTCTTGAGCAGACATCGGGCCTACCGCAGCTGGTAGCGGTGTCCCTTGAAGGTGGGCTGGAGTCGTTGGAGGGCGTGCCCTCCTGGTCGCGCAACTACCCGCGGTTTTCGCAGGTCTCAGCGGGGCTGCGGGCGCGCTACCTGCTCGCGGTGGAAGCGCTCCATGGAACAACGCGGCTGGCGGAGAACCAGTCCGTCGGGCTGTGTTTTTCCATCCTGGAGCGCGATGAGGCGGCCCTCGGATCGCAGGTTCAGGAAGCAGAGTTCCTGCAGGCTGGCGTGCATCAGCTCTGCGCCGGAATGGCGCTCTTTGGCCCCTCGACCGTCCTTGTCCTCACCACGGGAGCTGGGGTGGATGCCTTCACTCTGGATCGCGAAGCGGGAAACTTTCTGCTGACACACCCGCAGCTGCGAGTACCCACCACCACTAACGTCGTCGCCATCAATCCTTCCGAGAGCCCGCAGTGGCCGCCGCCGATCAAGCGGTACGTGGAGGAGTGTTCGGCGGGGGTGGGCGGCCCTCGTGGTGAGGACTTCGTTCTGCGCTGGAATGATTCGGCGGTCATGGGTACGTTCCGGGTCCTGATGAACGGGGGAGTGTTCATCGTGCCGAGGCTGACACGTTCGCGGTGCTGCGGTATTCCGCTGCTTCATACCTGCGCCCCTCTGGCGATGATCGTTGAGCAAGCCGGCGGTGCCGCCATCGATTCCGCGAATCGCATGCTGGAACGAGTTCCGGAGGCGGTGGATCAGCGCGCCCCGATCATTTTTGGGGCGCGCGAGGAGGTGGCACGGATCCGCCGTTACTTCGCTGAACACGAGAAGGGGTACGACGTCGAGCCGCGCTATCCGCTTTTTCATAGTCGTACGTTGTTTGCTCAACCATAGATTGCTGAGGAGAACCCATGTCACGCGCACACCCGGTGGTGGCAATCACCGGTTCCTCGGGAGCCGGAACCAGCACCGTCACCGAAACCTTCCAACAAATCTTTGCCCGTGAAGGCGTCAACGCCGCTATCGTGCACGGGGATTCCTTCCACCGCTACAACCGCGAAGAGATGAAACACATCCACGCCCAGGCAGCCGACAAGGGCGAGGACCCACCCAGTCATTTCGGTCCCGAAGCCAACCGTTTCGAAGATCTGGAAACACTCTTCGCCGAATACGGGCGCAGCGGCACCGGCAAGATCCGCAACTACATCCATGACGACGACGAAGCCGCCCGCTACGGCTGCAAACCGGGCACCTTCACCCCCTGGGAAAACGTCCCGCAAGGAACAGACCTGCTCTACTACGAAGGCCTGCACGGAGCAGTTCGCACCGACACCGTGGACGTGGCCCGCCACGTGGACCTGTGCATCGGCGTGGTTCCCATCATCAACCTGGAATGGATTCAAAAGCTTCACCGCGATCGCACCAAACGTGGCTACACCACCGAGGCGGTCACCGAAACCATCCTGCGCCGCATGCACGACTACGTGCACTACATCGTTCCCCAGTTCACCAACACCCACATCAACTTTCAGCGGGTGCCGGTGGTGGATACCTCGGACCCGTTCAGTGCCCGCTGGATTCCCACCCCCGATGAATCCATGGTGGTGATCCGCTTCGCTGACCCTCGCGGCATTGATTTTCCTTACCTCCTGTCCATGATCCAAGGCTCCTTCATGTCCCGCGCAAACTCCATCGTGGTTCCCGGCGGCAAGACAGACCTCGCCATGCAACTCGTCTTCACCCCACTCATCTGGCGCCTCGTGGACAACGGGCGAAAAGAACGAGAGATGGCGGGGGCTCGGTTAGTGTCCGGCTAGGGCTCGGCGGCGGATCGGATAGGGATTGGAGGTGGCTCGGATAGGGACTTGTAGTCCAGTCGGTGGGTGTTTGGTGGCTGTTCGGTGGCTATTCGGTGGGCCTGTGGGAAATTCTTCTGTCGGCGCATCCAAATTGGTCAGTCCAATCGCCCAATTCTCGCGTTGTTCTCCTTATAATTGGAGGGTTCGAGTGGAGGCTTCTGATTCGCCTCCACCACTTCCTCGGCGCATCGCCGCATTTCTTGTGAAGGACACACATGCACATCAGAGTTTTCGACACCCCAGAACTTGCTGGCGCAGCTGCCGCCAAGATTCTCCTTTCGGTCTTTGACAAGAAGCCGAATGCGAACCTGGGCGTTGCCACCGGATCCACGCCTGAGCCGCTGTACGCGGAGCTGCGGGCGGCTCACGCCGAGGGTAAGTTCACCCTCGCGAACTCCAAGGCTTTCGCTCTGGACGAGTACGTCGGTATTCCGGAGGACCACTACGAGCGTTACCGCAACGTGCTGCGCCGCGAGCTGGTGGGAGAGGACAAGACGGGCCTGAAGGACGAGAATCTCTTCACCCCGAACGGCTTGGTCTCGGATTCGCATGCTGCGGCTGCGGCGCACGACCAGGCGATCAAGGATGCCGGTGGCGTGGATCTGCAGATTCTCGGTATTGGCTCCAACGGGCACATTGGCTTCAATGAGCCGGGTGGTTCGCTGGTTTCCCGCACCCACGTGGAGCCGCTGTCCGCTCAGACGATCCGCGATAACGCCCGCTTCTTCGACGGCGACATCAGCAAGGTCCCCACCACCTGCATCTCGCAGGGCCTGGGAACCATCATGGAGGCGGGTGTGCTGCTGCTGCTCGCTTTCGGTGAGAACAAGGCCGCTGCTGTCGCCCAGCTCGCCGAGGGCCCCATCAGTGCGAAGTGGCCGGCAACGATCGTGCAGATGCATCCCGAGGTGTACGTCCTGACGGACACTGCGGCGGGTTCCCAGCTGGAGCTCACCGAGATGTACGAGGAGCGCTGGAAGCTCACGTTCGGTGAGTGATTCGCCAGTTCAGTACTGAAAGACTGATTGAGGGGCGGCGGTTGTGGCAGGGTCACAACCGCCGCCCCCGCGCATGGGGGATTCTTGCTCGGGCAATAGGGCGACGACGGCCTTGGGGCGCCTTCGATGGCTACACGTTCGATGGACACACCTTCGATGGCCACCACCGGTGATTTTCCGGTACGACGACGGCGTGGCCAGCGCGCCTTCGAACTCCCGTCTGTTCTCGTTGTGCTTAGAGATCGCACCAGTAGGCCATGATCTAATGGTGCGATCTCTTGGTTGTGAATTGAATGAGAAAAGAATCAACTGGGTCTGTAAAGTTCAACAGTTTTTACGTTAGACTTGGGTCACACTTCTGATCCAACAGCGTTGTTGAGGAGAACCCCATGACCAAAATCGTCAATGATCCCGAGTCTTTCCCGAAGGAGTCCCTTGCGGGATTCGTCGATGCTTTCGCGGAGTATGTGCAAGCAGTTCACGGCGGTGTAGTCCGCTCAACAGCCAGCCCGGAAAACGAAGTTGCCCTGGTGGTGGGCGGCGGATCCGGCCACTACCCGGCATTTGCCGGATGGGTGGGGCCAGGAATCGCCCACGGTTCGGTGTGCGGCAACATTTTCTCCTCCCCGTCGGCCTCTCAGGCCCGCTCGGTCATCCGTGCCGCCGATAACGGCGCCGGAACTCTCATGATGTTCGGCAACTACGCCGGAGACGTGCTGCATTTCGGGCAGGCCGCCGAGCAACTGCGTGCCGAAGGGATCGACGTTCGTATTGTCACCATCACTGACGATATTGCCTCCAACACCCCGGACAAGCACCTGGATCGCCGCGGTATCGCCGGTGATTTCCCGGTGGTCAAGATCGTTGGCGCGGGCTGCGCCGCCGGTCTCAATCTTGATGAGGCCGAGGCTCTAGCCCGTCACGTCAACGATCGCACGCGCACCTTGGGTGTTGCCTTCTCCGGATGTACGCTTCCTGGCCAGCCCGAACCGCTCTTCGAAGTAGAACCGGGCACCTTCGGCCTTGGCTTGGGAATCCACGGCGAGCCGGGAATCTCCACCGAGAAGCTGGGAAGCGCGGACGATCTGGCCGCCATGCTGGTGGAGAAGGTACTCGCCGAGGAGCCGCCACGCGGCGAAGGCGGCTACGAGGGTCGTGTCGCTGTGCTGGTCAACGGCCTGGGCGCCACGAAGTACGAGGAACTTTTCCTTCTCTACGGCTCCATCGCCAAACTGCTGCGCGAGGCAGGGTTGACGATCGTGCGCCCGGTGGTGGACGAGCAGGTCACCTCACTCGACATGGCCGGGGTGTCCCTCACCCTCACCTTCCTCGACGAGAAGCTGGAAGAGTACTGGGCCGCTCCCGCCGATACCCCGGCCTTCCGCTCCGGTGCGGTGGATCGCTCCGGTGAGGCAAAGCGCGAGGTTGCCACGGAAGCCGAGCTGGCAATTCCGGCGGGCTCGGAGGCCTCTGCCAAGCAGGCCGTCAAGTTCGCGGCAGTTCTTGAGGAACTTGAGAAAGCTGCACGCGGCGCCGAACGCGATCTCGGCAAGATGGACGCGGTTGCTGGCGATGGCGATCATGGTCAAGGTATGACGTTGGGAAGCACCGCGGCGGCGCAGTCTGCATGGCGTTCGGTTGAGGCCGGTGCGGGTGTCAAGACGCTGCTGGCGCGAGCAGGAGCAGCATGGTCCGAGGGAGCAGGCGGCACCGCCGGCGCGCTCTGGGGCGGCGCACTTGCCCGGGTGGGTGCGGAGTTGTCCGATGACGTCGTCGTCGATGATGACGCAATCAAGCGGGCCGTGATCTCCGGGTGCGATTCCGTCCTCGACATGGGCGGCGCGCAAGTTGGCGACAAGACGATGGTGGATGCCATCATTCCCTTCGCCGAGGTACTCAAGGCCTCCGAGGGCGCGCTCGCGGATGCCTGGGCCAAGGCTGCCACGGCAGCCGAGGAAGCAGCCGCGAAAACCGCCGAATTTGCAGCCAAGAAGGGCCGCGCCCGCACCCACGGAGATGCCTCCATCGGCACCCCGGACCCGGGCGCCACATCCTTCGCGCTTCTCATGCGCACCATCGCTGACCAGCTCTGATAACGGCTCGCACCACACAATCATGCCCTCATGTGTCGAAATATGAGGGAGAATAAGAGATTGCGCCAATAGGTTCGGCCGCGACGAGGATGGTGCGGGGCTTGACTGGCAAGGCGGACGACGAATCGGCACTGGTGGTGCCGGTGAGGAGGACAACGCTGCCGGGCAAGATTCCGTGACATCCGTAGTAGGCCATGATCTATTGGCGGGATCTCCAAGACAGTCCAGAACTGGACGAACACGAAAGGTTACACAATGGGATTCCGCGTTGTAGTCGCTGGCGATATTGCCGGTGTCGGATACAAGAACATAATCAAGGCTGACCTGGAGAACGATCCCCGCATTGATGAAATTATCGACGCCGGGGTGAACGAGGGCGAGGACATCGACTACCCGCACGTGGCAGTGAAAGCTGCCCGCATCATCGCCGAAGGCAAAGCGGACCGCGGCATTTTCATCTGCGGTACCGGCATGGGCGTGGCCATGGCCGCCAACAAGGTCAAGGGCATTCGCGCGGGAACGGCACACGATTCCTTCTCCGTTGAGCGCCTCATCCTCTCCAACAATGCGCAGATCCTGTGCATGGGCGAGCGCGTCATCGGCCGCGAGTTGGCCCGCCGCCTCGCCAAGGAGTTCTTCAACTACACCTTTGATGAGAACTCGCCGTCTGCCCCCAAGGTCGAGGCCCTCTGCTCCTACGAAGAGGACTGAGTTTGCTCTCATGGCTTTGAGGTGTGTCCGAGTGATTACTACCCGGGCGCACCTCCGCGCCGCAGTCAGTGCGGAAGCAGCGTCCCGGTCACATGTATAGTCACGTTGCATTGTGGCTCCGGGACGCTGCTTCCGGCGTAGGATTAAGAGGTTGCGCCAATGGGTTCGGCCGTGACGAGGATGCCGTAGGGCTTGACTGGCAAGGCGGACAGCGACGCAGTTCGAGGTGTGAGTACTTGTACTCACGACCGAGAACCAGGAAGCTGGCTGTGGGCTTGTCCCCACGACGAGTCCGGCACTGGTGGTGCCGGTGAGGAGGACAACGTAGTTAGGCAAGATTCTGCGGTATCCGTAGTAGGGCATGATCTATTGGCGTAGTCTCTAACATGTGAACAACAATTCTGGTAACAGTGTCGTTACTGAGCCCCATGGCCGCCCCATTTCCGAGATCGCGCGCGAGCTGGGCGTGCCCGAGACGCACCTGCTGCGTTATGGGCACGACAAGGCCAAGATCGAACTCGAGTACCTCACCTCGCTGCCGCCCACCGAATCGCGCCTCGTTCTTGTGACAGCTATTTCGCCCACCCCCGCAGGAGAAGGAAAGACGACGACGTCGATCGGGCTCGCGGACGGGCTGCGTCGCCTGGGAGTGACATCAGTTCTTGCCCTGCGTGAGCCCTCCATGGGCCCGGTGTTCGGCATGAAGGGAGGTGCCACGGGTGGAGGCCGCGCCCAACTGATTCCCGGGGACGAGATCAACCTTCACTTCACCGGGGATTTCGCCGCGATCGCCGAGGCCAACAACCTGCTGGCCGCTGTTGTGGACAACGCACTCCATTTCGGGACTCACGAGATCGATCCCCGCTCCATCTGCATCCGCCGGGCTATTGACGTGAACGACAGGGCGCTGCGCGACGTCGTCGTCGGTATTGGTGGACGAACCGGCGGCATTACCCGGGAGTCCGGATTCGACATCACCGCAGCCAGCCAGATCATGGCGACGTTCTGCATGGCCGTTTCGCTCGCCGACCTCCAGGAGCGGCTCGGGCGCATCGTCGTTGGTTCTGATTTCTCCGGCCGCGCCGTGACCGTCAACGATCTCGGGGTGACCGGGGCCCTGACGGCGGTGCTACGCGACGCCCTCGCGCCCAACCTCGTACAAACCTTGGAGGGCACGCCCGCCTTCGTGCACGGCGGGCCATTCGCCAACATCGCCCACGGCTGCAACTCCGTCATCGCAACCAAGGCGGCGCTGGCGTTGGGCGACGTCGTCGTCACAGAAGCGGGATTCGGTGCGGACCTGGGAGCCGAAAAGTTCATCGACATCCTCAGCCGCCAGAGCGGACTGGAGCCGGACCTGTCCGTTGTTGTCGCTACCGTGCGGGCGCTGAAATTCCACGGTGGCGTGGAACTCGACGATCTCGGATGGGAAAATGTGGCGGCCGTAAGGCGTGGCCTACCCAACCTGGAACGGCACGTACGCACGCTGAGCGAGGTCTTTGGGCAGCGGGTACTTGTGGCGATCAACCAGTTCGCCTCCGATACCTCGGAGGAGATCGAGGTGATCGAGGATGCGATGCGCGAGTTGGGCGTCGGCGTCGTTCTCACCAATCACTTCACGTACGGGAGTGAAGGCGCCGAGGAACTGGGCCGGGCGGTCATGGCCGCGCTGGAGCAGCCGAGCCACACGACGTACTGCTACGAGAGCGATGAGACGCTGGAAAACAAGGCCCGGGCCGTGGTGACAAAGGTGTACGGAGGGGCGAACATATCGTGGACTCCGGCGGCGCGGCGAGAATTATCACGGCTCCAGAATTCCGGCTGGGGCCACCTTCCCGTGTGCTTCGCCAAAACCCAATATTCTTTCTCCACCGACCCCAAAGTCCTAGGCGCTCCCAGTGGCTTTGACGTGCCGATTCGGGAGGTTCGGCTCTCCGCCGGAGCCGGATTCGTGGTGCTCATTTCAGGGACCATCATGACCATGCCGGGCCTTCCCAAGCGGCCGTCAGCAGTGGATATTACAGTTTCCGCACATGGCGAGATTGGCGGGATGCATTAGAGGGGTCAAATTGAGACTGGAGAGATTCTGTCTTTGGCGGAATTTCAAGCAATTCGGACTGACCGGTTCATCCGGGACCATGGTCAGTGTTAGCCTAGTGAGTGGCCCGCATATTGCGGATTTCACATCTGCTCCAATGGAGGACATTTAATGACGAAGTTTGTCTACGCGTTCACCGAGGGTAACAAGGACATGAAGGACCTTCTCGGTGGCAAGGGTGCCAACCTGGCCGAGATGACCCAGCTTGGACTGCCTGTTCCCCCAGGATTCACGATCAGCACGGATGCCTGCCGCTACTACCTGGAGAACGGCGAAACCCCGGATAGCCTCGATGTCGAGGTCACCTCTCAACTGCGCGCCGTCGAGCAGCAGATGGGTAAGCGTCTTGGTGACGCCGAGGATCCCCTTCTTGTTTCCGTCCGTTCTGGAGCCAAGTTCTCCATGCCGGGCATGATGGAGACCGTTCTCAACATCGGTCTCAACGATTCCTCCGTCGAGGGACTTGCCGCCAAGTCCGGCAATGACCGCTTCGCGTGGGATTCCTACCGCCGCCTCATCCAGATGTTCGGCAAGACCGTTCTGGACATCGAGGGCGAGCTGTTCTCTCACGTTCTCGAAAGCCTGCAGGAGTCCAAGGGCTACGCCGGCGATCTTGACATGACCACCGAGGATCTCAAGGAGATCGTCGCGAGCTACAAGGCCGTGGTGAAGGAAGCGACCGGCGAGGACTTCCCGCAGGATCCGCGCAAGCAGATGGATCTTGCCATCGAAGCCGTGTTCCGTTCCTGGAACACCGATCGCGCGCGCATCTACCGCCGCCGTGAGCGCATCCCCAACGAAATCGGCACCGCCGTGAACATCTGCACCATGGTGTTCGGCAACATGGGTGACACCTCCGGTACCGGCGTGTGCTTCACCCGCGATCCTTCCACCGGCCACCCGGGTGTGTACGGCGATTACCTCGTCAACGCCCAGGGTGAGGACGTCGTGGCGGGCATCCGCAACACGCTCTCCCTCGCCGATCTGGCCGAGATCGATGGCCCCGCCTACAAGGAGCTTGTGGGCATCATGCACAAGCTCGAGACCCACTACCGCGATCTGTGTGACATCGAGTTCACCATTGAGGATCACAAGCTGTGGATGCTGCAGACCCGCGTGGGCAAGCGCACCGCCGGTGCCGCCTTCCGTGTGGCCGCACAGCTCGTGGACGAGCGCCTCATCACCAAGGACGAGGCCGTTACCCGCGTGACCGGCGAACAGCTCACCTCGCTGCTCTTCCCGCAGTTCGATCAGAGTGCCGGAAACAAGGCAATCTCCAAGGGCATGCCGGCTTCGCCTGGCGCCGCCGTGGGCGAGATCGTCATGAACAACAAGCAGGCTGTCGAGCGCACCGCCGCTGGTGCCTCCGTCATCCTGGTTCGTCGCGAGACCAACCCTGATGACCTCGAAGGTATGGTTGCTGCTTCCGGCGTGCTCACCGCTCGCGGTGGCAAGACCTCCCACGCGGCCGTGGTTGCTCGTGGCATGGGCCGCTGCTGTGTTGTGGGCGCCGAGGATCTGCTCGTGGACGAAGCCGCTGGCACCGTTCACGTGAAGTCCAAGGACCTCACCCTCAACGTTGGGGACGTCATCGCCATCGACGGCACCACCGGCGAGATCTTCAAGGGCAACGTGCCCGTTGTGGATTCGCCCGTCATGACCTACATCTCCGAGGGCCTGGAAGCCGGACTGGCTGCTTCGCCCGACGACGCCACCAAGGAACTGGTTGAGGCCGTGGATCGTATCCTCGCCCGCGCCGATTCCAAGCGTCGTTTGCTGGTGCGCGCCAACGCTGATACGCCGGAAGATGCCGAGCGCGCCCGCGCCTTCGGCGCCCAGGGCGTTGGCCTGTGCCGTACCGAGCACATGTTCCTCGGCGATCGCCGCCAGCTCATCGAGAACGTCATCCTCGCGGAGACGAAGTCCGAGCAGCAGGCCGCCTTCGACGATCTCATGCCGCTCCAGAAGGGCGATTTCATCGGCATCTTCAAGGCAATGGACGGACTCCCCGTCACCGTCCGCCTCATCGATCCGCCGCTGCACGAGTTCCTGCCGGACCTGACGGAAATGTCCGTCAAGCTGGCCCTCAAGGAGGAGCGCGGCGAGGAGGTCACCGAGCACGAGAAGAAGCTCATGGCCGCCATCCGCGCCAACCACGAGCAGAACCCGATGCTGGGCCTACGCGGCGTGCGCCTGGGCCTGAAGATCAAGGGCCTCTTCGCCCTGCAGATCCGCGCCATTGCCGAGGCATACGTGGAGTGCAAGAAGGAAGGCCTCGATCCTCGCCCGGAGATCATGGTTCCGCTCATCGGTTCGATCCGCGAGCTCCAGATCATCCGCGACGAGGCCGTCGAGATCTTCAAGGAGATCTCCGACGCGTCCGGTATTACCGTGGATCTGCCCGTCGGCAACATGATCGAGCTGCCGCGTGCAGCCCTCACCGCCGAGGACATCGCGCAGGAGTCGGACTTCTTCTCCTTCGGCACCAACGATTTGACCCAGACCACCTGGGGCTTCTCGCGTGACGACGTCGAGTCCTCCTTCTTCGCCGAGTACTTCGACGCGGCCGTATTCGGCATCTCCCCCTTCGAGACCATCGACATCCACGGCGTGGGTGCCCTCGTGAAGCTCGGCGTGGAGAAGGGCCGTTCGGCCAAGCCGAACCTCAAGTGCGGCATCTGTGGCGAGCACGGCGGCGACCCGCTCTCCATCCACTTCTTCGATTCGGTTGGCCTGGACTACGTGTCCTGCTCGCCGTTCCGCGTCCCCGTTGCCCGCCTGGAGGCTGGCCGCGCCGCGATCTCGAATGACATTGCGTGAGTGGTGTTGCGTGTGGTGTGACGCCGCGTGAGGTGGCGTGATGCTTGCGGCCGTTGAGGTGGCGAGTGTTGTGCGAGATATTGGCTGATAGCTTGGTGCGCGCCGTGAGGTAGGTGCTTGGCGTTGGCTGGCGAGGGGCCCGGTTCAGTTCGGAAGGACTGAACCGGGCCCCTTTCGTGCGCCCGGATGTGGGTTGTGCGGTGTGGGTGGGGTTCGCCTGGGTGTTGGGTTGTGGTTCGTCTAGGTGTGTTGTGTGGGTGGTTGATACGAATACGCGGGGCGTCGATTTCCGGAGAGGTCACGGTTGGAGCGAGAGGTCACGGTTTGTAGACGTTGCCTCTCCCTTTTTCTGTCACCTCTTCATCACGATGATGACGTTTTCAGTGCGGCGACGGTCCACTGCGCAGGCTGCCCGGTGTCGGTCAAGCGAAAGTAAGGCACGGACACCGTCGTCGTCCTTCAATATCTGCTCTTTTGGGTTCGATGTTAGAAACATAGAACTCGTGGGGCAAAGCTAGATATTGGTGACGGGGTGGTGAGTGCAGCGCTTGTCGAAGGTCGTCACCTATTCTTTGGAGTTCAGCGATCGAGCCGTTTTTGGTGGGGTGCCGATTTCCTCGACGTCATGGGTGCCGCAGCGCGCCATCGTCACGGTGGCACGCTCAATATGGCTCACGAGGAACCAGCGCATGTCCTCCCGCAGCTGGCACCAACCCACCAGATACCAGTGGCCGTTCGTGGAGGCGAAGATGACTGGCTCAACGTCGCGGGTGGTCGTGTTGCCATCTTGTGCGGTGTAACGGATGCGCACCACTCGCTGCTCGGACATCGCTTCCTCAAGAGCGGATCTGACAGCCCGCGTTCCGGGCTGATCCGTGTTGACCCAGATACGGCGCGCAAGCTCATCTGCCTGTGCGCGAGTCCGGGGATCAAGAACATCCATGATTTTCCGGATGCCCGCCGAAGCAAGATCGGAGTAGGGTGCGTCGGGAGCGGCTGATACTGCGGCGAGAAGAGCTACCGCTTGGGCGGGGGTCAGGCTGACGGATGGAAGTTTGGAACCAACAGCTAAGCCGTATCCGCCACCGGGGCCTGGGCGAGACCAGATGGGTGCTCCACTATTCTCCAGCGCAGCGAGATCTCTTTTGATCGTGCGTACAGACACGCCAAACTCTCGTGCCAACCGTTCCGCCGTGCATCCACGAGAACCGCTGCGTTGCAGCATCTCTGACAGCGCATGGAGCCGTTCCACTCGTTTCATCTCATCACCTCCTTCTTAAATCATGCCAGAAATAGTGCCATGCTGTTGTCCATGGGGCATGCGAGGATCGTGGCATGACAACGAACATGAGTAACCAGAAGAGTGACCCAATGAGCAACCCGACGATCCTTCTCATTCCGGGCCATTGGCTCGGTGCCTGGGCATGGGATGAAGTAGTGGAAGAGTTGATCGGCATGGGGCGGCGGGCCATCCCGCTGACTCTGCCCGGCCTCGACGAGGCGGATGCTGACAGAACGGCCAAGACGCTCGACGACCAAGCGGCCGCGATCGAACAGGCCGCCAAGAGCGGTAGTGGGCCGGTGGTTATCGTGGCCCATAGCGGAGCCAATGCACCTGTGAGCCTTGTACTTGATCGCCACCCCGAGCTGGTTTCTCGGGTGATCTGGGTGGACAGCGGACCCGTCACATCTGGAATGGCCTTCGCCCCGGATTTCCCCGAGGACGTGGAGGAGCTTCCCCTGCCTTCCTTCGAAGAGCTTGGGGAACAGGCAAGTCTGGAGGGTCTGAGCACCGATGTTCTTGAGCGGTTCCGAGTCCGTGCAGTTCCCGAGCCAGGACCAGTGCTTCGCCAGGTCGTAGACCTGACACATGACGCCCGCTTCGAGGTACCGACCACCCTTGTGTGCTGCTCGATCCCGAGTTCGCAGGTGGTGGAGCTGGTGAAGGCTGGCCACCCGATGTTCGCTGAGGTTGCCAGCCTCAAGCATGTTGAGTACATCGACCTCCCGACAGGCCACTGGCCCATGTGGTCCCGCCCAGCCGACCTCGCCCAGATAATTGCAACGGCTGCACGAGTCTGAGCTTAGAGATCCCGCGGTAGGTCAAGACCTATCCGCGGGATCTCTAAACGAGTAACGATTTCGTATTCGCGCAACGCATTTTCCGCGGGAAAAACTGTTGCGCGTTGCGGAAATCGACACTCCTTTGATGCGTAGTTCAGGGGCGACGGCGGCGCGAAAGGGGAGAGGACGAGGGCATTCGGGACTGCCCCGACAGAGCGAGCAATATGTGACCCGGAGTTACCCGAATGAGACCGCGAGGAACGTTTTTCGTAGCAAATACCTGATAAAACTGAAGGTAGGAGGTCGCGCCGAACCTATTGGTGGGTTCTCGAAGCTAACTGACTCAGTGCGGGATAACTCATTGATTTCTGGCTGTTCAGCAGGCTCCGCAGCGATGTGAAACGCGAGCGCGTGAGGAGTGGTGAACATGTCCACGACACGAGGTGGCTGGCTGAGTAGAGCATCGCGTAGCCATAAGAATATAGCTCGGGGCACAGCACTATTGCTCTCCTTCGGATTGCTGCTCCCGGGCGGAATGGCCGCGGCGGCCCAGACCGAACTGACCCCGGCTGCCAGCACCCAGGCGCACATCGACGAGTCGCCAAGCACCACCGAGTCGCCAAGCACCACCGAGTCGCCAAGCACCACCAGGGCGCCCAGTGTCACCGGAGAGGCTGCCCCGGGCGTAGCGCTTCCCGCAACCACAAACGAACCGGTGGTAGCGGACGTCGTCGTCGATCCTGTTGAAACCCCGGGTGCCTCCGAAACTCTCAAGCCGCGCGAGGTCGCCGCCGCGCCTACTTCTACAGCAGCGGCTCTCACATCAACCCCCACATCAACTTCCACGCCCTCCCCAGCCCCCGCGAAAGCAACTACTGCTCCGTCGAAGCAGGCCCTCGCACCCACCCTCACCCCCGCTAAACAAACCGCAGATGCTTCAGTCGGGTCCATCTCCGGCAAGGTGACGGATCAGCAGGGCAATCCGGTTGCAGGTGCCACAGTGTTCTTTGAGCTGGTGGGCGGCCCGTCCGATGTTCTTGTGAATGAGGCCGTGACTGATGGTCTGGGCCGTTATAGGATGTCGGCTCCCGCGGATGTGTTCTACAGGATTTCCGCCTCCGCCCTCGGCTACGTTGATCATTACTACGGTGGGCATCCGTATCTGAACGAGTCGAGCAGGCTTTTGTCGCCGCCGGTGAAGGTGACGGGCGCTGTCGAGAATGTTGATGTGGTGTTGACCAAGGGCGAGGTGTCGGTGTCCGGGCGGGTCGTGGACGCGCAGGGTGCTCCGATCGGTGGCGCGGAGGTTCGCTTGAGTTACGCCTCGGGCGGTGGCGTCACGGCGCGCTCGCAAGCTGATGGTTCGTACGAGGTCTTCGTTTATCGCGGGCAAAGTGTTCGCCTGGGGGCGCTTGCCGAGGGCTATGGCGTGGGTGTCTACCTGAAGGATTCGCTGTTTACCGTCACTGAGGCCATGACCGGGGCGGATATCGTGCTCCCGCCCTTCGATCCCTCGCTTGGGGTCGGCCAGTATTCGATGTGTGGCACGGTGTTCACTGAGAAGGGGACCCCGGCCGTGGGCGCGGAGGTCCGTGCCATCGATGCTTTCGGCTATATGGCGACCGTCGGCACTAACGGCGAGTACTGCCTGAAAGACATGGTCCCGGGAACCTACACTGTGCGGGCTTCCTACCCGGGCGGCTTGGACCAGGTTGTGTACAGCACCGACCCGTCGGGCGTGGCGAGCCCGGTGACCATCACCGGAAACGTCACGGGAATCAACCTGGTTCTGCGCGAGGGCGTCACGGTGAGCGGACGGATTCTGGGCCCGGACGGCGAGCCCACGCTCGCGGGTCAGGAAGTCTGGTTGGTTCTCAATCGTCAGGACGGGACAGGCGCGTTTCTCGGGCCCCAGGTGATTGGCTCGGACGGCACGTTCCGCATCGACCATGTGGTTCCGGGGACGTACACGCTGGGGGTTGAGGCCGGAACTTACGGAGCGATCGTTCGCGGCTGGCACGGTGGATTGGTTGCCGCGGACGCCCGCCCGATTGTTGTCACCGCGGAGAATCTGGAATCCGTAGACATCTCGGCGAGCCTTGCCACGGGGCGTATCAAGGGGAGTGTGGGGGCGTCGTCGTCGCCGATTCCTTTCGGCTACACCAAGGTGACGGCCTATCGCTGGAGCGGCAGGGCGTGGTCTGCGGTGACGTCGGTTGTTGGGTGGGGTACGTATGTTCTCACGGATCTCCCGGCCGGCACCTACACTGTCGGTTTCGAGAACGTGGGTATCGACGGCGTGAATTATCCGTACTGCGCCCAGTTCTGGAACGGCAAGAATTCGCTGGCTATCGCGAATTCCTTCGAGATTGCCGACGGCGACGTGAAGGCCGGTATCAACGCGACCCTGGCAACGCAGTGCGCCAGCCAGACCATCAGGCCGGGCAGCGTGACGATCTCCGGCACCGGCAAGGTGGGCGAGCCGCTCACGGCCGATCCGGGCACCTGGGTTCCGGAGACGGTTGAGTTTTCGTACCTGTGGAAGGTCGACGGCGTCGCCATCCCGGGCGCCACGAACGTCACGTATATACCGACGACGGACGTGGCCAACAAGTCCGTGACCGTGCAGGTTACCGGGCAACTCTCCGGATACACCCCGGCTAACGCGGAGTCTGCCCCGATGACTGTGATTCCGGTTCAACCGAAGCCTCCGATTCCTGTTGTTCCGCAGCCGAGTACGCGCACGCCGAGCGCTACTCCGAGTCCGTCTGGCGTCACTCCCAGGCCCACCGTGACTCAGGGGCCTCGGGTTACTACCAAGCCCAAAGTGACCCCGAGCCCGAAGGCGAGTACGAAGGCGGCGGCGCGGAGGTCAGCTCTTCCCAATACTGGTGCCACCGTTCTAACGTCCTCACTGTTGGCGCTGGGACTGATCGGTGTGGGAGCCATTGCCGTGGCTCGGAAGCGGCGCGAGGAGAGGTAGCGAGAGGTCGCGTAGAGATCACGTAGAGGTAGCGAGAGGTCGCGTAGAGATCACGTAGAGGGCACGTGGAGGGCACGTAGAGATCGCCCCGATGGGTCAAGAGGTGGCGATCTCTGCGCTCTACTTGCTCGATATTCTGGCCGAATTGTCCCAATGACTACATCGTGGACACCAAATTGTGCGGACTTTTATCTCTTTTATTGCCCGTATGGGTCGGATTGTGTTGGTTTGGGCGTCTGAGCTATGTCGTATTTCTGTTTGATTTTCTATCTAGATGGTTAGGCCCAGAACCTGATTCCCCGGCTATCGTATTCGTCCATCTCGTTCTCCTGTTCCGCTACTGTGTCCGTGGCCTCGGATAACGCCGCGTATAGGCGGTGGGGTACTGTCGCCCATCCCGCCGTAAAGCACTGGCCAATTGGCCAGGCCTCAAACGAATGGCTAGGTCGGAATTTGTGATCGCCGTGACGCAGTGTGTTCAGGTAGTGACGAAACTCTACTTTTGGGGGATACTATAGGAGTACTTTTGGTCAGTGACAAAGTGATACTTTTGGACAGTGACAAATCGAAAGAATGTCATTAACTATATGGTTTCTCGATGATCGTTCGCACGACGGTGTGGGTTGAAGCCAGTGTAAGTAATAGGGGGAAGCATGAATTCTCTGAGACGGCGGATTACCGCCGGGCTAGCGGCAGTTGCTACCGCATTAACTGGGGGTCTTGTGCTCACCCCCGCGGCCTCGGCTGCACCCGAAGACCCGATTCCCGCGATGTCCGATGCAGACACTGTCAGCGCTGATGCTCTTCCTGCTCCGCAGATGAACGGCGTTGTCTGGCAGCAGGAGATTGTTGGCTCGACAGTCTACGCCGTCGGAAACTTCACGAAGGCTCGCCCGGCAGGTTCGGCAGCGGGTGTGAATGAAGTGGACCGGACCCACATTCTGGCCTACAACATCGATACCGGCGAATTGTTGCCGTTTGCTCCAACCTTCAATGGGCAGATTTACGATGTGGAACTCTCTCCTGACGGTAAGACGTTCTATGTTGGTGGCGCTTTCACCGAGATCAATGGTCAGTCTCGTTATCGTGCAGCGGCATTCGATGCTGCTACGGGTGCCCTCAAGGGATGGCGTCCCATCGTGAATTACAACGTGACGACACTGCTGGCCACGGATTCGACCGTGTACATGGGTGGATTGTTCGCCACGGTGAACAACGAGACCCGCACCCGCATTGTAGGTGTGGATACTCGTACGGGAACCACCAATACGTCTTTCAATCCCACGATTCCCGACGGTGAGGTTCGTGGTGTTCAGCTTTCTCCCGATGGTACGAAGTTGATCCTCAGTGGAAGCTTTACCAGCGTTAACGGTTCGAATTGGCCCGGTTTTGGATTGGCTCGACTGGACGTGGCAACGAGTGAGTCACTCTCCTTCCCCGTGAACGGTGTGGTGCGGAACGCGGGACCAAAGTCTGCGGTTTACAGCCTGAACTCGGATGCATCCGGCATTTATGGCACAGGCTATGACTTCGGTGGTCCGAGCCCCTTTGAGGGTGGCTTCCATACGGATTGGAATGGCAACATCATCTGGCTGGATGGCTGTAAGGGCGATTCGTATGACATCTGGCCCACTCCCAACAGCAAGATCGTTTACCAGGCTTCGCATAAGCACAACTGTGCACCGCTGGGTAACTTCCCCCAGACGAACCCCTGGACTTACCATCATGCTTCGGCGAATACGAACTATGCCACCGGTGTTAACCGGAGTGGGGATTTCCCGGGCAGGCCGAGCCCGTCGATGTATGCTTTCCGTCCAGAGTTCACGCCCGGCACTATTACCGGTGCAAATCAGGCTGTGTGGACCGTGACCGGTAATGACAAGTACGTGCTGTACGCGGGTGAGTTCCCCCGCGTGAACAATACTGCCCAACAGGGAATTGTACGTTTTGCTCGGCGCGATGTATCGCCGAATAAGCAGGGTCCGGTCTTCGGTTCAGCCGCTGGTGCACCGACTCTCACAGCGGTTCCCCACACCGGTCTGCGCGTGAGCATTCCTGGTAACTATGACCGTGATGATTACCAGCTGCGCTACACGGTATACCGCAACGACTCGAATACCATCATTTACGACGGCGTCCGTGATTCGCGCTGGTATGACCGTGCGGGCTTCTCCATTATCGACACCGGAGCAACGCCGGGTGAGACAGTTCGTTACAAGGTTCGCGTCACCGATCCCAAGGGTAATGCCGCTCATTCGAGCTGGGTTGAGACGGTAGCACCGGAAGCGGCTCCATTGGGTCCGATTGCGACCAAGGTGATTGCTGATGAGCCGTTGCATTACTGGCGTTTGACCGAGCCCGATGGCACCGCGGCATATGACTGGGCAGGATCTGCCGATCTGGCGCTTCGCAATGCCGATCGTGGACGAGAGGGCCTCAATGACCAGCTTGCCACTCGTTTCAGGGGCTCGTCCTCGTCGTCTGCTTCGACATCCACGCTAGAGATTGGTCGCGATACCTTCTCCATCGAGGTCTGGTTCAACACCACACAGCGTGGCGGCGGCAAGATTATTGGATTTGGAAACAGGCAAACTGGCAACAGTAATAGCAATGACCGCCATCTGTACCTCGATAATCAGAATCGTCTGTCCTTCGGAGTGTATCCAGGGGCTCAGAGGATCGTTCAGACCTCTGGAGCGATGAACGACGGACAGTGGCATCACGCCGTCGGTACTCTGGATGAGACCGGCATGCGCCTGTACGTTGACGGCCAGCTCGTGGGTGAGCGGACTGACACAACCAGTGGTCAGGCATACAACGGGTACTGGCGAGTTGGTGGCGACAGCACCTGGTCGGGCAACCAGTATTTCAATGGTGTGGTCAGTGATGCGGCTGTCTATGCGAAGTCGTTGACGGCTGAGCAGGTTGCACGTCACTTCAACGCGGGAATCCCGCAGCCTCCGGTTGCCAACTTCGATGTTTCGACCCATGGTTTGGATGTCTCCTTCGATGGCTCCACCACGACCGTTATTGACGGCCAGATCGTGGATTACGCCTGGGACTTCGGTGATGGCACGACCGGTACCGGTGTCAAGCCTTCGCACACGTACACCGCTGTTGGCACCTACAACGTGACGCTGACCGTGACCGATGATCGCGGAGCAACCGCCACGGTGAGCAAGTCCGTTGAAGTTGCAGAGCTTCCCAACGATGCTCCGGTGGCCCTGTTCGATATCGATACGAAGGGCCTGGAGATTGATGTTGACGCGTCGGATTCCTCCGATGCTGACGGTTCGATCGCCAGCTATGCCTGGGACTTCGGTGATGGCACGACGGCGACCGGTGCGACGGCGTCGCACGAGTACGCTGCTGCGGGCTCTTACAACGTGACGCTGACCGTCACCGATGATCGCGGAGCAACCGGCACTGTTACACGAACCATTGAAGTTGCTGAGATCCCGAACGCGGCTCCCGTGGCCGAGTTTGGGGTTGAGACGACAGGCTTGGAGATCGACGTTGACGCGTCGGCTTCCTCGGATGCTGATGGTTCGATTGCCAGCTACGCCTGGGACTTCGGTGACGGCACGACGGCGACCGGTGCGACGGCGTCGCACGAGTACGCTGCCGCGGGAACCTACGAGGTGACCCTTACGGTGACCGACGATCGTGGTGCCACCGGCACGGTGAAGAAGAATGTTGTTGTTGCTGAGATCCCGAACGTGGCTCCGGTGGCAGAGTTCTCTTCCAGTGCCAATGAGCTCGCGGTGTCCTTCGATGGTTCGGCTTCCTCGGATGCCGATGGTTCGATTGCCAGCTACGCCTGGGAGTTTGGCGACGGCACGACGGCGACCGGTGCGAAGCCCTCGCACACGTACACCGCCGCTGGCTCCTACAACGTCAAGCTGACCGTGACCGATAACCGCGGTGCCACCGGCACGGTGACCAAGACTGTCACCGTTGCTGAAACCCCGGTGATTGTTCCGGAGGCAAACTTCACGACGACGGCGACAGGCCTCCAGGTCGCATTCGACGGCTCCAGTTCTTCGGTTCAGGGTGGTTCGATTGCCAGCTACGCCTGGGAGTTTGGTGACGGCAAGACGGCGACCGGTGCGAAGCCCTCGCACACGTACACCGCTGCTGGCTCCTACAACGTGAAGCTGACCGTGACCGATAACCGCGGTGTTACCGCATCGGTGACGAAGGCTGTTGTAGTTACCGAGGCCGTGAATGCGGCTCCGGTGGCGGAGTTCTCGTCGAGTGTTGATGGTCTGGATGTGGCCTTCGATGGTTCGGCTTCTTCGGATGCTGATGGTTCGATTGCCAGCTACGCCTGGAACTTCGGTGACGGTAAGACGGGTACCGGTGCGAAGCCTTCACACAAGTACGCTGCCGCTGGCACGTACAACGTGACGCTGACCGTAACTGATAATCGCGGAGCAACTGGCACCGCCAGCCGCTCGGTGACGGTGACTGAAGCAACGCAGCCCGCCGACGCATTGGCACGAGACATGTTCAACCGGACCGTCGCCAATGGCTGGGGCTCGGCTCAGATTGGTGGGGCCTGGACCGTTGGTGCCGGAACTGCCAACCGTTACAGTGTCGCTGCTGGCGTGGCCAAGCAGACGATTCACGGAGCCGGTCATACCACCCGTATGAACCTTGCTGAGGTCAGTTCGTCGAATACGGATTTCCGTTTCCAGGTTGGTTTGGACAAGGTTCCGACGGCGAATCTGTTGGTCAAGGGCGTGGTGCGTCGTGCTGGTAGTGCGGAGTACGCGGGTCAGGTGACGTTCCAGCCTTCTGGTGGTGTTGCTCTGCATATTCTTCGTAACGGTACGCCGGTGCGTGGTGGGAATGTGTCGGGTTTGACGGTTGCTGCTGGTGAGAAGCTGAATGTGGCTGTTCAGGCTGAGGGAAGCGCTCCGACGACTCTTCGGGTCAAGGTGTGGAAGGTTGGTTCGGCTGAGCCGGCTTCGTGGAATTACACGTTGAGTGATTCGACTGCTGCTTTGCAGGTGCCGGGTTCGTTGAGCTTGGTGTCTTACCTTGGTGGTGCTGCGACCAATGCTCCGATTGAGGTTGGTTTCTCCAATGTGTGGGCCGGCCCCGTCGGCACCACACCCGGTGGCGAGACTCCGAACGAGGCTCCGGTAGCATCGTTCTCCTCAAGTGTTGATGGTCTGAAGGTGGCCTTCGACGGTTCGGCTTCCTCGGATGCTGATGGTTCGATCGCTAGCTACGCCTGGAACTTCGGTGACGGTAAGACGGGTACCGGTGCGAAGCCCTCGCACACGTACACGGAGTCCGGTACCTACGAGGTGACGCTGACCGTCACCGATAACCGCGGGACGCAGGGTTCTGCAACTCGTTCGGTAACGGTATCGGAAGGCACTGAACCGGTACTGGTTCTCGCGAATGACGCCTTCAACCGGACTGTCTCCAGTGGCTGGGGTTCGGCTCAGGTCGGTGGCCCATGGACTGTCGGAGTCGATGCCGCTTCGCACTACAGCGTGGCAAACGGTGTAGCAAAGCAGCGCATCCCGGGTGCCGGGCGTACCTTGCGCACGAATCTCGAAGCGGTCAGTTCGTCGAATACGGATTTCCGGTTCCAGGTTGGTTTGGACAAGGTTCCGACGGCGAATCTGTTGGTCAAGGGCGTGGTGCGTCGTGCTGGTAGTGCGGAGTACGCGGGTCAGGTGACGTTCCAGCCTTCTGGTGGTGTTGCTCTGCATATTCTTCGTAACGGTACGCCGGTGCGTGGTGGGAATGTGTCGGGTTTGACGGTTGCTGCTGGTGAGAAGCTGAATGTGGCTGTTCAGGCTGAGGGAAGCGCTCCGACGACTCTTCGGGTCAAGGTGTGGAAGGTTGGTTCGGCTGAGCCGGCTTCGTGGAATTACACGTTGAGTGATTCGACTGCTGCTTTGCAGGTGCCGGGTTCGTTGAGCTTGGTGTCTTACCTTGGTGGTGCTGCGACCAATGCTCCGATTGAGGTTGGTTTCTCCAATGTGTGGGCCGGCCCCGTCGGCACCACACCGTAACAAGTGAGCGGGAGCTGTTCTGATCGATAGATCGGAACAGCTCCCGGGCTTGCTTCACTGAGATCCCGCCAATAGGCCCAAGCCCATTGGCGGGATCTCTCTGTGTGTTCGCGCCTGGAGCTGAGAGGTTGCGGGCGAATGAAGGGGCTGTATCGGCCGGGTCTGAGACCTGGCTGGTACAGCCCCTCTTTCGTGCCCTGAAAAGTCTGATGTATCAAAATGCCCCGGAACCTTCTCTTTATGGATGAGGGCGTCAGCTTTGCTTGTTCGTGAGGCTGGGGATGATTCCTGATGTGGTGCCCTCGTCGGATCGATGAAGGGGATGACGCGATGAAAAGAAGATCGTGGGGCGGGCAGCTGGGCCGCCCCGAATATGTGAAGGCAGGGATTTCTAGCCTGCTTGCGTTCGGGCTATTGGTGTCCGGAAGTGCAGCGCTGGCGGTGCCAGGAGGGGCTGAAGCTCCCGATGCTGTTGTGGTCGATACGGTTGTGGATGATCCCGCTGATGCAGTCGACGTTGATGCTGCGGATACGCTGGCTGGGCTGGAAGAGACGCCCGAGCCGGAAGAGACTATCAAGCCGGAGGTGACGACGACGCCGTCGGAACCAGCGAGTGCGAACGAGGCAACGGCTGGGCTGGAAGAGACGACCGAGACGGAAGCGACGACGGAGCCGGAAGTGACGGCTGCCAACGAAACGAACAATCTGGGTGACGTTGTAGAGTTCGCGAGTCAGGATCTCAAGCAATGCGTGGCCGGTGCGCTGGGTCAGAACGTTTCTGAGGACATCACGAAGGGGGATCTGCAAAGCCTCACGGGATTGAAGTGCGCTGGGACGATCTGGGACCTAGGAGACCTCACGCCGCTGCAGTACGCGACCAACGTCGAGTATTTGGAGCTTCCGCACAGTCAGATCCGCGATGTCGGGCCGCTCTCAGGACTTACCAAGCTTGAATGGCTGGATCTCTACGAGAATGAGGTGCGTGATATTACTCCGCTGGCAGGACTGGTGAATCTGAAAATACTGAACATGGGTAGCAACCAGGTAAGTGATGTGGCGCCATTGGCGGGACTGAAACACCTTGAGTACCTCGATCTGTACGGCAATCGGGTCGAAGATCTGGCCCCACTTGGTGGGATTGTGACGCTCAAGCATCTCAATCTCAATAGCAACCGAGTTAGTGACCTTTCGCCGTTGGGGGCGCTGACGAACCTCAAAACATTGGGACTCTCAGGCAATCTCATCAGCGATGTGACACCGTTGGTGGGGCTTACCGGGCTTGATGAATTGAATCTGATGCGCAACCAGATCACCGACGTGAGCCCATTGGCAGGCTTCGCCAATCTTGACGGTCTTTATGTGGAGGAGCAGGAGATTTCCCTCCCGAAGGTACCTGCGGGCGTACCGTTCCCTCTGCCGAGTGTCTATGGGCTGGACGGCTCGCAGATTCCTCTGTCGATTGATACGGGAGACGGAACCATTATTGATGGTTCCGTGGTGTGGCACGACCCTAATGGTGATGGTAGTGGGGGTACCCTCGTCTGGAGTCATAAATACGCCTCCGGGAGTTCGATCACGGTGTTCTCCGGTACCATCACTCAGCATGTTCGTCTCATTCCCGACCCATTCTTCGACGATGATCACATCGTATTGCGGACCGGAAATCTGTACCAGGTCCGTTACTACCTGGAGCCAGGACCATTTGACCTGGAGGTCCGTTACGGTCGGCCCGATGATGAGGTGTTCTTCGGTGATTGGGACGGCGATGGAATCGACGGCATTGCGGTGCGCCGCGGTGCGAAGTTCTACTTCAAGGATGTCATTGGTCCGGGCGCGGCTGACCGGGTCATCGCCTACGGGCGTCCTGATGATGAGGTCTTGGTGGGTGACTGGGATGGTAACCGTCAGGACAGCCTCGCTATCCGCAGGGGGAACACCTACTACATCAAGAACTCCATCGCCGGAGGCAATGCTGATCTGGAAGTCCGGTACGGCCGGGTTGACGACACGGTGATTGCGGGAGATTGGGATGGTGACCGGACGACTGGCTTGGCGGTGCGCCGCGGGAACACCTACTTCTTCAAGCGTGATATTGCCAGTGGTGTTGCTGATCTCGAGATGGTGTTCGGTGCTGCGGACGATGAGGTTCTCTTTGGCAGTTGGCATCAGAAGAATCTCAGTGAGACTCCGATGATCCGTCGCGGGAACATGTTCATTGCTTTCCTGGATATTCGTGACGTGGAGCCAGTCACCAAGTTCATGCTTGGCGATGGTACCGAGGTTGCCTATGTGGCGAAACTGCGGTGTGCTCGTTATTGCTGAATTGGAGGCTTGGGCAGAGAACGGGCCTCGCAAGCACGTGAGAGAAAGAGCAATGCAGAAATAAGGGCGGGGCTCGGTACCTCAGGAGGTGTACCGGGCCCCGCCCTTGCTTGTGGATTCCCTGCTTGTGGTTTCGTTAATGGCCGCTGTGGAGGCCACCAAGGATATTGATGCGGTCTGCCTACTTGGGGCAGGCCTCGCCGGAGGTGTCGATGGAGATGAAGCCGGAGCCGCCGAGGTTGCCGGACGAGGAACCAGCGCTCACCGATGCGCCCACCTTCTGTGAAGCATCAACAAACGAGACGGACGAGCTGGCACCAGAAGAATCCGACTCGTCGATCTCATCGTCCAGGAACAGGTCCTGTGCGGAAGCCGAGTTGTACTTCTCCTCGTCGAGGATGCCCTCGCGCTTGGAGACGATGAGCGGGACGAGCGCCTGACCAGCCACGTTCACGGCGGTACGGCCCATGTCGAGAATCGGGTCAATGGCCAGCAGCAGGCCGACGCCTTCGAGGGGCAGCCCCAGGGTGGAGAGGGTGAGCGTAAGCATCACGGTAGCGCCGGTCATGCCCGCGGTAGCGGTGGAACCGATGACGGCCACGAAGGCGATGAGCAGGTAGTGGGTGATGCTCAGATCGATCCCGAAGAACTGCGCCACGAAGATGGCAGAGATGGCCGGGTAGATGGAAGCGCAGCCGTCCATCTTCGTCGTCGCTCCAAGGGGAACTGCGAAACCGGCGTAGGCTTCCGGAACTCCAAGGTTGCGGCTGGTGACGCGCTCAGTGACGGGCATGGTGCCAACCGAGGAGCGGGATACGAAGCCCAACTGAATCGCGGGCCAGGCGCCCTTGAAGTAGCTGACGATGGAGAGGCCGTTGATGCGTAGCAGGATTGGGTACACCACGAACAGCACCAGGGCGAGGCCGATGTAGATGGCGCCGGCGAA
Source organism: Ancrocorticia sp. (assembly GCA_047602305.1). GTDB lineage: Bacteria > Actinomycetota > Actinomycetes > Actinomycetales > Actinomycetaceae > Ancrocorticia. The sequence continues at coordinate 1,875,424 of JASGHO010000001.1, read as the reverse complement.
CAACGCGAGGGAAGCGAGGGAGCCCCAGCCGTAGTCGGCGATGGCGAAGCCGATGAGGCCCACGGTGCCAATCGGGGCGAGGCGGATGATCCACCACAGCACCTTCTGGATGACGGCGAGGACGGAAGCGTTGAAGGAAAGGAAGAGGTCTGCCTTCTTACCCACCTTGAGGGCGGCAATGCCGATGACCAGCGCAATGACGATGATCTGCAAGACGTTCGGGCTGAGGTAGCCGGTGGCGGAGGTGACAACACCGTCGGCGTCGGTCACCGTCTTGATGCCCACGCCGGTGCCGAGGAAGTTCGCTGGAATAATGCCATTGAGGAAGTCGAGCCAGGAGCCGGTGCGGCTGGGATCCTTTGCCGCGTCAATGGTCACTCCGGTGTTGGCACCGGGCTTGAGGATCACGCCGAGTGCGATGCCGATGACCACCGCGATGAGGGCGGTGATGGCGAACCAGATGAGGGTCTTGGCGGCGAGCCTGGCACCGTTGGCCACGCCGCGCAGGTTCGCGATCGAGGCAACAACGGCGGTGAAGACGAGCGGAGGCACCACGGCCTTGAGTAGCGTGACGAATGACGAGCCAATGGTATTCAGCGTGGTGGTCAGCCAGTTGGGATCGCCATCGGGGGTGTCGCCTGGAACCGGCCCAATACTCAGAGCGAGCCATCCAAGTAGGACTCCAGCGATGAGGCCAAGGACGATCTGCACAGAGAACGAGGGCCAGCGTAGGCGGCTCTTGTCCTTGGTGGACGAGGTGGAAGACATAACGTTCTCCTGAGTAAGTCTCTAGCGGGTGGTATTAACCTATGTGATTAATAGGTTACATAAGCGTAGGGCTGATAGTCGGGAGGCGCAAGGCGTCCATGCCGAGAATCACATCGTGAGATTGCTGTGGAAGTTACATGCCGAAACATCGCATCGGTGTTGTTTTCCTCCCAAAAAACCACTCAAAAAGTGAGAAAAGGGTAAAGGTCCTAGACGCCAACGGGCAGAATAGAAGAGGTTACGCCGATGGCTCCTGGCCCGGTGTGGAACCTCGATCAGGAGGAAACCTTGAATCTCACCGATGACGAACTTCTCACCCGCCTCACATCCGCCATGCGCGGTGAAGTCGATGCTTCAGTGCGCCGTCGTGCTGAATACTCCACCGATGCCTCCACCTACCGGGTGGTGCCGCGAGTTGTGGCGTTCCCGAAGGACGCCGCAGATGTCGCAGCAGCCGTCAAGGTCGCGCGCGAAACCGGTGTCCCCATCACCAGCCGTGGCGCCGGAACCTCCTGCGCAGGCAACGCCGTCGGCGGTGGAATCATCCTCGATTTCTCGCTTCATATGAACAAGATCCTCGATATTGATCCGCAGGCGCGCACGGCACGTGTGCAACCGGGCGTCATCGAGTCGGATTTGCAGAAGGCTGCCGCCAAGTACGGATTGCGTTTCGGCCCCGACCCCTCAACGCAGAATCGCGCCACTTTCGGCGGAATGATCGGCAACAACGCGTGCGGCCCGCACGCTGTGGCCTACGGCCGTACCGCTGACAACGTGCACGAGATGAACGTGATCCTCGCGGATGGTACCGAGATCGTCGCGGGCAAGGGCGACCTCCGGATTCCCGGCCTGCAAAGGGTCGTGGACGAGCACCTCGCCACTATCCGCGTGGAGATGGGGCGCTTCAAGCGTCAGGTCTCCGGCTACTCGCTGGAGCACCTGCTCCCCGAGAGCGGCGCGGACCTCGCGAAGTTCCTCGTCGGCTCCGAAGGCACGCTCGGTATCGTCACCGAAGCGACGGTGCGGCTCGTCCCGGTAGCCACCACTCCAGCCCTTGTTGTGCTCGCCTACGAGGATATGCCGTCCGCTGCCGACGACGTCATCCCGTTGCTGGAATTCAAGCCCCTCGCGGTTGAAGGCATGGATGCCCAGCTCGTTGAGGTGGTGCGCCGCCACAAGGGCAGCGTGCCGGAGCTTCCCCCCGGCGGCGGTTGGTTGATGATCGAGATTGGCGCGGAAGATGGCGAGGACGAAGCCGCGGTTCTCAAGCGAGCTGAGGCGCTGGCCGCCGTCGCCAATACTGATCACTACAGGGTGTGCCCGGCGGGACCGGTGGCCAGCGAACTGTGGCGTATTCGTGCCGACGGCGCGGGACTCGGCGGGCGCACGCCGAGCGGAAACCCGGCCTGGCCCTCGTGGGAGGATTCGGCGGTGCCGCCCGAGCGCTTGGGTGACTACCTGCGTGACCTGCGCAAACTGCTCGACAAGCACGGACTTGATGGGCTCATGTTCGGACACTTCGGTGACGGTTGCGTGCACCTGCGTATCGACTTCCCGATCGACACACCCGAGGGCGTACCGCTGTTCCGCACCTTCATGGAAGAAGCGGCCGACCTGGTGGCCTCGCACGGTGGAAGCAACTCCGGTGAGCACGGCGATGGCCGCGCCCGCTCCGAAATGCTCTCGCGCATGTACTCTTCGGAGATCATTGAGGTCTTCACCGAGGTGAAGAAGCTCTTCGATCCCAAGAACATCCTCAATCCCGGAGTGCTGGTGCACCCGGACGCGGTGGATGCCTTCCTGCGCCGCCCCCACGCGCGCGTGCTCAGCTACGGCGGCGGCTTCCACTTCGGAGAAGACGACGGCAACTTCACCCAGGCCGTGCACCGCTGCACCGGCGTGGGTAACTGCCGCGCCGACCGCTTCGACGCCGGATTCTTCATGTGCCCCTCCTACGCGGCCACGAAGGACGAGAAGGACGTCACCCGCGGGCGCGTCCGCGTGCTACAGGAAATGGCCAACGGCAGCCTCATCAAGGACTGGGACTCGCCCGAGGTCATGGAATCCCTGGACCTCTGCCTCTCCTGCAAGGCCTGCTCACGCGACTGCCCCACCGGAATCGACGTGGCTCGCTACCGCAGCGAGGTGCTCTACCGCGCCTACAAGGGCAAGATGCGGCCGCGCACCCACTACACCCTTGGCAACCTGCCCTTCCTCGCCGGGGCCGTCACCAAGGTGCCCTTCGTCGCGGCCATCGCCAACTTCGTCATGGGGTTGGCGCCCATCCGCAAGATCGGCTTCCGCATCGCGGGCATCGACCCGCGCCGCGGCATGCCCGCCTTCGCCACCAAGCGCTTCTCGCGTTCTTCTGAGGTGAAGTCGCTCGGCGGTATCGAATCGAATGAACTGGCAGCGATCGGTCGCGCTTCGCGTTCGCCGCTGACGGGTGAGGGCCTGGACGCCAAACTGGCGGACAAGCGCTACGTGGTGCTGTGGGCGGACTCCTTCTCCGAGACGCTGGACTCGCGCGGAGCGCGCGCCGAAATTGAGGTGCTGCAGCAGGCGGGATACACCGTCGTCGTCCCTCCGCAGGACACCTGCTGTGGCCTCACAGCAATCTCCACCGGCCAACTGGACGCCGCGAAGAAGAAGCTGCGCCACCTGCTCGGCGTGCTCGCGCCGTTCGCGGCCAGCGGCATCCCGATCGTGGGCGTCGAGCCGTCGTGTACCGCGGTGCTGCGCTCGGATCTGGAAGACCTGCTCCCCGAGGACCCGCGCACCGAACTCATCGCCAAGATGACGTACACGCTGGCCGAGCTGCTCACCGCGCCGGCGCCCGTCGGCCCCGGTGAGGACTTCGCGGTGCCGGACCTGGAGGGCGTCGAAATTGTGGCGCAGCCGCATTGCCACCACTACTCCGTGATGGGCTGGAAGGCCGACGAAGAACTGCTGCGCCGCTCCGGCGCCACGCTGACGAAGGTCTCCGGCTGCTGCGGCTTGGCGGGCAACTTCGGTATGGAACAGGGGCACTACGACGTCTCTGTGGCCGTGGCCGAACAGAAGCTGCTGCCCGCGCTGCGCGGCGCCAACCCCGACGCGGTGTTCCTCGCGGATGGATTCTCCTGCCGCACTCAAGCCACCCAGCTGGAGGGCTCGCACGGCATCCATCTCGCCGAGCTGCTGCGCGACGGGCGGGAGGCCGCCACGCGCGCGGGAGCCTAGGCGGTCTCGCGGGAGCTTACCTAGTGCCCGCGAGACCAATTGGTGCACGCGCGTCTGACGCGAGCGCCTGACATGGCAGCCTGGCGCGGGTTCCTGAGCGGGCCGACTAGCCCTCGGAAATTGCTTCCTCGTGCGCCTGGAGAACCTCGTTCCCACTCACCACGTAGCCGTTGATGAAACGCTCGATCTCGTCGAAGGCCCGGGTGCGGACTTCGCGGCGGGAGAGAACCACGTCGTGAATCGCGCTGTCGAGCTTGATGAGCGTGATGTGATTGCCCAGATCTGGGACTCGTTTCCAGATCTGGGCCACATCCAGCACGCTGTCCGAAGCACGATGCTCCTCGCTCCACTCGAGTGCGAGGATTGATTTTCCCGAGGTGAGCACCAGCACCGGGCAGGAGATGTCCAGCCCTTTGGCGACGCGCGCATGCCCGCTGAGAATCGCGGACAACCATGCGGTTCGCACCGGCGGAGTGCCCCGATAACGCGGATCCGGCTCCCATCCGGTGGTCCAGAACGGATCGTCTGTCCCTTCAGGAGCGCCAGGAAGGAACTCCTCACCCTCACCCAGCCCGGCCGTCAAAGCGCGTTGGTAGAAACCGGTATCCGCCAAGGGAATAACCGTTTTGGGGGAAGCCCGCGCCACCATCTCAATGATGGGAGAGCCCAGCTGCCGCGCCATCGTGGAGCCTTGGAACTCTAACCACGGCGAGTTGAGAACCAGCCCGGCGATCGCCCCGGGATGGCGATCCGCCCACAGCGAGGCAATCAATCCACCGGTGGAGTGCCCGTAGAGAACGGCCGGAACATCGTAGCCGTGCTCACTGAAGATGACGTCGAAACAGGCGTGCAGTTCGTCGTCGTACTTCTTCAAATCGGTGATGAAACCGAAGGTCTGCCACTCGCGTAGGCTGCGCCCGTATTTACGCAGGTCGACGGCGTAGAAGACACCGCCCGCGAGCGCCACCCGGGTGGCGAGTTCACGCTGGTAGAAGTAGTCGTTCCAGCCGTGCACCGCCAGGAACACGAAGCGTGGGGCGGGGGTGTGCTCCGGGCCGGTGGGGTCCAGCTCCGGCAGGTAGGTCACGAGTGTGGTGACAACCTCGCCCTCCTCATCCGGGGCGAGCGGGATTGTCATGTGGAGGTAGCCCGGACCGAGCAGGTCATCTTCCCAGTCGTTCATACCTCTATTTTGTCACCGCGAAGCCGCGCGCGTCAGGGTTAGCGGGGTATCGCGTGTCAGGGTGAGAGATCCCGTCAGGGCTAGCCGGGAACTGCCCCAGCCGCGCCTACTCCGGCAACCCCAGCGTCCCGAGAAAATCGCCCAGAATCTTGGTTACCTGGTCATTCTCCACGAGGAAGCCGTCGTGTCCGTGCCGTGAGTGCACTGTCACCACGGGCCCGGCGCCCGGCAGTTTCTCTGCCAGCGCGGCCATGTCTGCCGGGTAGAACAACCGGTCGGAATCCACCGCCACCACGAGCGCTGGCATTGTCAGGGAAGCTAGCACTTCCTCGGTGCCGCCGCGTCCGCGCCCGATGTCGTGGGTGATGAACGCCTGGGTGATGGCAAGGTAGGAGTTGGCGTCGAAGCGCATGGCCAGCTTGTAGGCGTGGTAGTCGAGGTAGCTCTGCACCGCATAACGACCGTTGTGCAGCGGATCCTCGCCATCCTGCGAGTTGCGTCCGAAGCGGGCATCCATCTCGGCGGCGCAGCGGTAGGTGAGGTGCGCGATCTGGCGAGCGAGGCCCATACCGGCGGTTGGCCCCTGACCATCGGGGGCGTCGTAGTAGTTACCGCCGCGCCAGTTGGGATCCTGATGAATCGCCATCTTCTGGAAGTGTGCGTAGCCGATCTGCTCGGCCGTTGTTGCCGGTCCGGACACCAGCACCGCGATGGCTCCCGTGCGCTCCGGGAACGAGGCCGCCCACTCCATGACCAGGTTGCCACCGAAGGAGGCCCCCGCAATGAGCGCCCACTTCTCCACCCCGAGGAAGGTAGCGAGCTTTGCCTCCACGGTCACCATGTCGCGCATCGTGATCTCTGGGAAGCGCGGCCCCCACGGCCGCCCATCCGGTGCAATCGAGGCGGGCCCGGTGGTTCCCTGACATCCGCCCAGTACGTTGGGGCACACCACGAAGAATCGGTTGGTATCGAGAGCCTTGCCCGGCCCCACAATGTCCTTCCACCAGCCGCTGTTGCCGGATTTGCTGGTGGCGTGCGAATCGCCGGTGAGGGCGTGACACAGCAGGATGGCGTTGGAGGCGTCGGCGTTGAGCGTGCCCCAGGTTTCGTAGGCCACGCGTACGTTGGGGAGGCGTCCGCCCAGCTCCAGCTCGTGCGGGCCGAGGTCCACGAACTGCCGTTCGCCGGGATCGTCGCCCTCCATCCACGCGCCCGACACCGGGATCGCAATCCGGGGACGCGGAGCGTACCCGGTGTCGAAGTCACCGATGGGTTCGGCATCGGTGACCGGATCGAGTGGGGGTGTACCTACAAGGAACTTGGGGCTCACTGAGGGGCTCATTTCTTCGTTGGGTGGTAAAGAATGCTGGTTTAGGGGTGGTTTCGGCAGAATTGGGGACCGTTGGTGGGTCTAGTCCTCCCTAACTGGGCACCACAGCGTTCCGTATGCCGTATACGGCGCGGTGCTCGCTGTGATGCCCACTTAGGATTCAAACGCAATCTCTTAGACCGCCGCCGCTGCGGCGAGTCCGCGCTCCAGATCGGCGAGGATGTCCGTGATGTCTTCCAGTCCGATGGAGAGCCGGATGGTTCCCGCGGACACTCCGGCGGCGGCGAGTTCGTCGTCGTTCATCTGGGAGTGGGTGGTGGAGGCAGGGTGGATGACGAGCGAGCGGACGTCGCCGATGTTGGCCAGGTTGGAGAAGAGTTCGAGGGCGTCCACGAACGCTTCGCCGGCCGGGCGGCCGCCCTTGAGTTCGAAGGTGAAGACGGAGCCGGCGCCCTTGGGGGCGTACTTCTGGGCGAGTTCGTAGTAGGGCGAGGTGACGAGGCCCGAGTAGCGCACGGATTCGACTTCGTCGCGGTTGTCGAGGAATTCGACGACCTTCTTCGTGTTCTCCAGGTGCCGCTCCACGCGTAGGGACAGCGTCTCCAGCCCGATCCCGATGAGGAAGGCGTTGAAGGGTGAGATGGCCGCGCCGGTGTCGCGCAGCAGGGTGGCGCGGATGCGGGTGACGAATGCGCCCGGCCCGATGTCCGAGAACGTCAGTCCGTTGTAGCTTTCGTCCGGGGTGGAGAGCAGCGGGAACTTGCCGTTGGCCCAGTTGAAATCTCCCTTTTCGACGACGACGCCGCCCACCGACGTCCCGTGACCGCCCAGGAACTTGGTGGCTGATTCGACGACGATGTCCGCGCCGTGCTCGAAGGCGCGCACGTTGTAGGGGGTGCCGATGGTGTTGTCCACGACGAGGGGGATGTTGTTCTCGTGGGCGATGGCGGCGAGGGCTTCGATGTCGAGGATGTCGCCCTTCGGGTTGGGGATGGTCTCGCCGTAGAGGGCCTTTGTCTTGTCCGTGATCTCGGCGCGCCAGCTCTCCGGATCGTCTGGGTTTTCCACCCAGCGCACGGTGATGCCGAGCTGCTTGAGGGTGGTCTTGAAGAGGTTGTAGGTGCCGCCATAGAGCGAGGGGGAGGAGACGATTTCGTCGCCAGCCTGGGCGAGATTGAGGATGGTGTAGAGCTCGGCTGCCTGGCCGGATGCCACGAGGAGAGCGGCGGCGCCACCTTCGAGAGCGGCGATGCGCTCCTCGATGACTCCCTGCGTGGGGTTGTTGAGGCGGGTGTAAATGGGGCCCGCGTCCGTCAGAGCGAAGCGATTGGCGGCCTGCTCAGCATCCTTGAAGACGTACGAGGTGGTCTGGTAAATCGGCAGGGCGCGTGCCCCGTGATCGGAATCCGGCTGCTGTCCGGCATGGATCTGGATGGTGTCAAAGGACCAATCGTTGGTGTTTGGCATTCTTGCTCTCCCTACGGAAAGCGGGCGGCGGACACGCCGGTGCTTCATAGCGTCCCTACCAGCCCGCACATTTTTGTGTTCGGATGGGCTGGAAGCGCACATCACGTCCGGGACTCGTGGCGAGTAGTGACTCGCGCTGTGAGCATCCCGACGGGGTGCGCTAGTTGGGCATTCGCATGAACATGTTTCCGAGCATAGGCGACGCAGCCATGAAGGCGTCAAGTTGCGGGCCGAAGGTCTCATGAGTTGAGACCTTCGGTGAAGGCGGTGGTCCAGGATGTGGCTGGTGCAGGGCGTGGTGTGGGGTGAGGGATGGGGGTGAGGTGTAGCTGGGGATGGGGGTGAGGTGGCTAGGGGTGGGATCTGGCCGCGCATGAGATGAGGCCGCGCATGAGATGAGGCCGCGCATGAGATGAGGTGAGAAGGATGGGATTTTTGAGGCAGATGGGACTTTTGAGGAGGTTGTGACAAAAGTGAACCTTGATATCCCTGAGGAAGATGTATCAATTTGCCAGAGAATGTTATAGATTCGTAGCCGTGCGGTGATGTCTCGTTATGAAAACGTGAACCTTTTGAGGGGGAGAGGCTCACGAAGGTGACGGGAAGTGTTCACACTGCATCTTTCACGCCTTGCATGCGGCAGTTTTAACAGCCTGCTCGCTGCTGTATTTATACAGACGGAGAAACAATGGGGAAATCCGTGTCTCGAACGCGTCGGTCGTTGGCTTTCATGACCGCAATGACGATCGTGGCGGCCGCGTCGGTATCGCCAGCGCTCGCAGATGATGAGGACAAGCTGGCTCGGGCAAAGGCGGCCGAGCAGAGCACCGAACTCTCACTGGCAGATCTCGAAGTTCAACTTGCCCAGCTCACCGCGGAAAGTAACGAACTAGGTCTGGTGGCCGCGCAGGCTGACGCCCAAAAGATTGAAGCTGACCGTAAGCTCACGGATGCTATTGGTGATGCTGCGGCGGCTCACGCGGCAGCGGATGCTGCCGCGGTCAAGGCCGATGGTGCCAAGGCCGAGCTGGGGCGCATCTCCTCGGCGCTCTATCGCGACGGTGCGGCATCGATTTCAGGAGCTAACTACCTCCTGGGAGCAGACTCCCTCGCAGCGGCATCGGACAAAGCCCGCGCATACGACAGGGTCGGTCAAGGAGCTGATCAGCAAGTACAGGAGTTTGTTGCCCTGCTTGATGTTGCTGACAGTATGAGGCAAGATGCCGACCGCAAGACTGAGCTTCGGAACAAGGCTGCTGAGGAAGCCGAAGCCGCTGCCAAGGAGGCAACAGACCGTCACGCGGCCGCGCAGACACGACTTGCCCAGATTGGTAGCGAGAAGGAATCGCTGGTGGCCCAGCTTGCCGCCCAGAAGGGAACCACCGCTCAGATTGAGCGAGAGATCCAGGAGCAGAAGGAAGCTGAAGCCCGTAAGCTGGCTGAAGAGCAGCAGAGGGCTTTGGTTGAGCAGGCCCAGCAGGCAGCCACGCGTGCGCCACAGCCAGCCCAGCCTGCCGAGACCCCTGTTGATCCCGGTAGTACGGGCACGCCCGCTCCGGAACCGGTTGCTCCGGCCCCGGAGCCAACCCCCGAACCTGAGCCGGAACCTGTGGCGCCCGCTCCGGAACCAGAGCCTGTGCCGGAGCCCGAACCTGAACCGGAGCCAGAACCAGCCCCGGTTGCTCCCTCCGCCTCCGGTCAGGCAATCCTCAATCTCGGTTTGAACTACGTGGGCGTTCCCTACGTGTGGGGCCACCGCACGCCAGACGGTTGGGATTGCCTCGGATTCGTGAGCTGGGTCTACACCCAGAGCGGCATCCCCATGGAGAACTCCTACGCCTCCGTGCTTTCTGCCGGACGCCACCTGCCCTATTCCCAGGCGCAGCCCGGCGACATTCTTTACTGGCCCGGCCATGTAGCCATCAGCCTCGGCAACGGCCAGAATGTTGGCGCGTGGAACGAGTCGTGGGGCACCCGGGTGGGCGAGGACAGCTGGCTCGGAGTTCCCACAGTCATTCGCGTCGTCGGTTGATCAGAACGGGTCGGCTGATCCGGGCTGCCGACGACCCGGACGTCGCTCGGGACGTACGGGGCTCACCTCCGGAGAGGCAACGTTTTCATGGACAGGTAACGGGTTGTAGGCGTGACCTCTCCCCGGAAATGTGACCTCTTCGGGAGATCGAGGGCCGAAACAAAACGCCGAAACAAAGGGGCCGAAACAAAAGGGCCGCGCCCACTTCCGTAGGCGCGGCCCCGACACTCACCGAGAGAAAAACTCAGTGGTGGTCGTAGTAGCCTTGCTCCTTGGCGCGCTCGTAGGAGCGCTGGATCTCGGCTTCGGCGTCGAGGCGACCAACCCAGTGGGCGCCCTCAACCGACTTGCCGGGCTCCAGATCCTTGTACACCTCGAAGAAGTGCTGGATCTCCAGGCGATGGAACTCGGAGACGTCCTCGATCTCGGTACGCCAGGAGGCGCGCTGATCACCGGACGGAACGCATAGCACCTTGTCGTCGCCGCCGCTCTCGTCACTCATGCGGAACATGCCCAGGGCGCGGCAGCGGATGACGCAGCCGGGGAATGTGGGCTCTTCCAGCAGAACGAGGGCATCCAGGGGATCCCCGTCCTCGCCGAGAGTGTCGTCAATGAACCCGTAGTCATCCGGGTAGCGAGTGGACGTGAAGAGCATACGGTCCAGGCGGATGCGCCCGGTCTTGTGGTCCACTTCGTACTTGTTTCGATTACCCTTAGGAATCTCGATGGTGACATCGAACTCCAGCATCAGCGTTCTCCTTTGTGCAGATGGCTTCGGTCACGCTAAAGCTCGACCGACAGGCTCCCGTGCGACACTAGCACTGTGAATCGGAAAACACAGGTTGCAGTGACTGCTCTATTGGCGCTTGGCGGAACCTACTTATTAGCGGATGCCTTTGATCTTACCCCGGGACTCCTCACTACGCGTCCCGTTGAGCAAAAAGCAGCGGCTTATCCTGCATTTGTATCCCAGAATGTGACCTTTGTGCAGCCATCGGAGCCCAGCGCCGAAGCTCCGATCCCTCATGCTACCGATGTTCAGGGCCTGATTGCTTCTTTTATTGCTGATCCGGGCATGTCGGGTGAGGCCTCGGTGGAGGTGGTTGATGCGGCGACGGGCGAGATTCTGGGTTCGCTCAACCCGACGACGCCCCGGATTCCGGCGTCGAATCAGAAGATGTTGACGGCTACGGCTGCACTTTCCACGTTCGGCCCGGACGCCACGCTCCCCACCACCACCGTTCTTGCGGACAAGACCCTGTACTTGGTGGGCGGCGGGGATGCCATGCTTGCCGCGGGCGCGGGCAACCCGGACGCGATTGTGGGCCACGCGGGCCTCGGCGATCTTGCGGAGGCGACGGCGGCGAAGCTGAAGGATGAGGGGCTCACCTCGGTGAGTCTTGCCGTGGATTCTTCGCTTTTCACCGGGCCGCTGTACCACCCGGAGGTGGAGGGCCCCGACACCGTTTACGTCATGCAGATGCGTCCGATTGCGGTGAACCTTTCGCGCGATGCCAATGATGCGTTTACTGTGGATCCGGATCTTCAGGCCCTCGATACCTTCGCGGCGGCTTTGAAGCAGCGCGGCATCACCGCCAACGTTGTGGGCCGGGCTGAGGCCCCCGCCAGCGCCACCGATATCGCGGAGGTGCGCGGGCCCAGCGTCCGTGACCTGGTCGATTACATGCTGACCGAGTCCTGCAACACTACCGCCGACATCCTCGGTCACCTCATTGGTATCGCCCAGGGCGAGCCGGGCGATTTCGACGGCGGCGCCCGCGCCACCAAGCAGGTGCTCACGGACCTCGGCTACGACACCTCGCGCCTCACCGTGTCGGACAACTCCGGCCTCTCGTTCCTCAACCGCCTCGACAACCCGATCCTCATCGACATTCTCGACGACGTCTACAGCTGCGATCAGTGCGCCCTCCAGTCCATCGCCTCCGGGCTCCCGGTGTCGGGCCTCAACGGAACGTTGGCGTACCGGATGAACGACGACGGCGTCGCGGGCCGGATTCGCGCCAAGACCGGCACCCTCATTGAAGCGAACTCGTTGTCCGGTTACGTCATGACGGAGAAGGGGCGGGTGCTTACCTTCTCGATTCTCGTGGACCATATTGAGACCGGGGCGACCACGAATATGCGCTCGGTGATCGACAATTTCCTGGTATCACTCAGCAAGCTGTGACACGGTAGAGCCATGGCCCATATTGATCCTTCATTGGCAGGCAAGGTGTCCTCCATTCTCACCGGACGTATTCCTCAGGCGCAGCCGCAGGAGGCGCGCGCCGTGGTGGCGGGGTTGCGTGCGATGGCGCGGCGCGCCCCGAACATTGTGGCCGCGGTGAGCAAGATGGAGGCCGCGCCCCTGTCCGCAACCGTCCCCGTGTATATCCTGGACAGGGAGCAATGGGCTGCTGGCACCGCGTCATCACTGGAGGCGGTGCTGGGTGAGGAACTCCTGGCAGCACAGGCGGGGGACTCGCAGGGCGGTAAGTTTCGGGTGTTGGCGGGGCCGTCGTCGGCCCTGATTTCGGTGGAAGTGGGCGCCGGTTTGGCGCTCATGGCCAAGAGCGTGCTGGGCCAGTACGATCCGCTCGCGGATGACGGCGCGCAGGTGCCGGGCCGGCTGGTGTTGGTGGCTCCCAACATTCTGGAGTTCCAGCGCGCTTTTGATCTTGATCAGCGCGATCTGGCGCTGTGGGTGTGCGTGCACGAGTTGACACATGCGGCACAGTTCGCGCAGGCCCCCTGGCTGCGCGATTACATCATTTCGCGGGCGCGCGCGATGGTGGAGGACGCCACCGGTTCCGATGCCGCGCTCGCTCTGGACTCCGGTCCGGGCGGAGATATCAGCGCCATCATGAGTGTCTTGGAGGGACACGCCGAGTTTGTCATGAACGCGGTTCCCATTGGTCAGCTCCCCTCCAAGCGTCGTTTGAAGACGGCGATGAAGGCGCGGCGCGACAACTCCAGCCCGTGGAAGAAATGGTTGCAGCGCCTCACCGGCATGGACATGAAGATGAACCAGTACGCGGCGGGGGAGACCTTCGTTGCGGAGGTGGTGAAGGACGTGGGCGTGGAAGGACTCAACCAGCTGTGGGAGAGTCCGCTCAACGCCCCCAGCATCGAGGAGATCGCTTCGCCCCTCACCTGGGTGCATAGGGTGATCGGCACGGACTACCTGGGTGAGGACGCCTGACCGATGGCGGGACCACACCCCACCGTGGCCGCCGCCCGCAGGGCACTGCGAACGCTGTTGAAGGAGGCGGGGGTGGCGCCGGGAAGCCGGTTGCTGCTCGCCTGCTCGGGCGGCTCGGATTCCATGGCGCTGGCCCAGGCCACGCTGTTTGTTGGCTCGCGCGACGGGTACGTGGTGGACGCCTTGACCGTAGACCACGGGCTGCGCGAGGAGTCCGCGCGCGAAGCGGAACATGTGCGCGCGCAACTGTTGGGGCTCGGCGTGCGTCACGCGGATGTGGCGCGCGTGACGCTGGATTCTGGCGGTGGACCGGAAGCCGAGGCGCGTAGCGCGCGTTACGCAGCGATTGCCCGGGTTGCAGAATCGACGACGACGGCACGGGCGCGAGCGGCTGGGAACGCAGGCTTGCGTGACGCGTCAGTCTCGCCGGATTCTGCTGATTTCCCAGAGGCGACGGCGACCCGGGGCGCCACTGGAGATGACGCAAGTGACGCGGCGGACTCGGGGGAAGCGAACCAGACGACGACGCAAGGGACGTCGGAGGCGAGTGGGAGAAGTGCGTGGGCCCGCGCCGCCGTCGTCCTTCTCGGACACACCGCGGATGATCAGGCCGAAACTGTACTTCTCGGGCTGGCCCGCGGTTCCGGGGCGCGGTCAATCCGAGGTATGGCGGCGATTGCGCGGCTGCCCGAACATCCGCAGATCATGGCGTTGCGGCCGCTGCTCGACCTGCGCCGTGAGGACTTGCGGGCGGGGCTGAGATCGGCCGGTATCTCGTGGGTGGAGGACCCGACCAACGAACCTACCTCCCATTGGCGCGCCCAGGACGGCTCCCCGTTGCGGCGCTCGGCCCTGCGTCACCACGCGATCCCGGCGTTGGAACAGGATCTGGGGCCCGGCGTCGTCGAAGCGTTGGCGCGCACGGCGCGGCTGCTCCAGGCGGACGAAGAAGCGCTGGAGCTGTGGACCCGGCGTGAATGTGCTCGCATAGTGGATGAGGAGTCTCTCAGTGTGAGCATTCTCGAGTTACGTCAATTACCCCGGGCGGTACGTACCAGAGTGTTAAAAGTACTGGCATTACAGGCCGGGGCACGTGCGGGAGAGCTGGTGGGATGGCATGTCGATCATCTCGACGAACTCGTCACCGGGCCCGGAGGCGGACGCGGCATTGATTTGCCCGGCGTGCGTGGCGAACAACGCGCCGGACGCATCCACTTTGGCAGGTAGTCTTAGCTCATCACCCGAGAAAGGACAGTGATGGACGCTCGTGACATGGGTCAGGATCTCGAGAAGATTCTGTACACCGAGGAACAGATCAACGACAAACTCGCTGAGCTCGCCGCTCAGATTGACGAGCACTACGCCGGGCGCAACATTCTTGTTGTGGGCGTGCTACGTGGCGCCGTCATGGTTGTCGCCGATCTGGTTCGCAAGATCCACTCGCCGGTAGCAATGGACTGGATGGCCGTCTCCTCCTACGGCAGCGGAACCAAGTCCTCCGGCGTTGTCCGCATTCTCAAGGACCTTGACACGGACATCACCAACCGCGAGGTGCTCATCGTTGAGGACATCATCGATTCCGGCCTCACCCTCTCCTGGCTCAAGGCGAACCTTGAGTCGCGCGGAGCAAAGGACGTCCGGATCGCCACCATGCTTCGCAAGCCGGAAGCAGCCAAGGTGGAGATTCATGTGGACTTCATCGGTTTCGATATCCCCAATGAGTTCGTGGTGGGCTATGGCCTCGACTACGCCGAGGACTACCGCCACCTGTCGGTCATTGGAACTCTCGCCCCTCACGTCTACGGAGGATAGATGACGCAGCCGCATCGTTCGGACTCGCAGTCTGACCACTCACCGATGCTGGATGAATCAGCTGTAAAGAACGGCGAGGCTCAGCCGGCAGTGCCCGAAGGGGCATCGAATGAGCCAACTCCCGCGGCTCAGGCTGCGCCGGAGGATACTGGCGAATCGGCTGTGGTTGGCTCAGCGCTGGCCGCGCCTGTAGAAGACGAAGCGGCGGTGGTTGAAGCGGCGGCTGACAAAGCAGCTGCGGCGCCTGCTCCGGCCGAAACTCCGTCTGGCGAAGCGCCAGCCAACAAAGCGCCAGCCGGAGCTGACAAGCCTCCCCTCAAGATCGACCCCGCGCCGATCACGCTGGGTGGATCTGCGTCGAAGGAGTCGGGTGAGCCCGATTCGAAGCCGTCGAGCGGTTCGCGAACCTCGGGTGGCTCCCCAAGTGGCTCAGAATCAGAGTCTCCCGAGTCCAAGGCTCAGGCCCGCAGGCGGCGCCTGGGTATTTCTGCTGTCATCGCGGTGATCATCGTTGCTTTGGCGCTCGGTGGTTGGGCTTTCTTTGGGGCTGAACGTTTCAAGGCGGTCAAGACGTCCGAAGGTATTGAGCTCCTCAGGGGGGAGACCATCAGCCGGGTGGAGATGACCGAGGGTTCCCAGCGTGTGCGTCTGTGGCTGACCGAGCCGACTACCACCATGGACGAGGACGGCAAAGAGGTCGAGGTTGGCGAGCGTGTCCAGTTCTCCTATGTGTGGCCGCAGGCTGAGGAAGTAGCAAAGCTCGTCAAGGCTGCGGAGCCGAAGCTGGGATACGACTCCAAGGTGCCGTCGAGTTCGGCGCTTGGGTCGATGCTCATGCTGGTGCTGCCGATGGTCATCATCTTCGGCGCTTTCCTCTACCTTCTGCCGCGCATCCAATCCGGGGCGGGAAGCTTCGGCAAGCTGCGCGATCGCTCCCGCATTGAAGGCGACAAGCCGAATATCACGTTCGCGGACGTGGCCGGTGAAGACGAAGCGGTTGCCGAACTGCGTGAGATCACCGAGTTCCTCACCAATCCCGAGCGTTTCCATGCGCTCGGTGCGAGTATTCCGCGCGGCGTGCTGCTGTACGGGCCTCCGGGAACCGGCAAGACGCTGCTGGCTCGCGCTGTCGCGGGTGAGGCGGGCGTGCCCTTCTACTCGATTTCCGCCTCGGAGTTCGTGGAGATGTATGTGGGCGTGGGTGCTTCCCGCGTGCGCAAGCTTTTCGAGCAGGCCAAGCAGCACGCGCCCGCCATCGTTTTTGTTGACGAGATTGACGCGGTGGGTCGCGGGCGCGGTATCGGTACCGGCGGCGGCAACGACGAGCGCGAGCAGACCCTCAACCAGCTCCTCGTGGAGCTCGACGGTTTCGACGCGCGCACCAACGTCATCCTTGTGGCGGCCACCAACCGCCCCGATGTGTTGGACTCCGCGCTGCTGCGCCCGGGCCGTTTCGACCGCCAGATTGCGGTGGATGCTCCGGATCTGCGCGGGCGCGAGGCGATCCTCCAGGTGCACGCCAAGGGCAAGCCGTTGGCGCAGGACGTGGACCTCGCCAACATCGCCCGCCGCACCCCCGGCTTCACCGGCGCAGATCTCGCCAACGCGTTGAACGAGGCGGCCCTGCTGGCAGCCCGTAACGACCGTTCCGTTATTACGGACGACGACGTCGACGAGGCCATCGATCGTGTTGTGGCCGGTCCGCAACGCCAGTCGCGCGTTATGAACGCCGAGGACAAGCGCATGACCGCTTACCACGAGGGCGGGCACGCTCTGGTGGCGGCGGCACTGAACCACAGCGACCCGGTCACCAAGGTGACGATCCTGCCGCGCGGGCGCGCCCTCGGGTACACCATGGTGATGCCCACGGAGGACCGCTATTCGGTCTCGCGCAACCAGCTGCTTGACCAGATGGCGTACGCCATGGGCGGGCGTGTGGCCGAGGAGATCGTCTTCCTCGATCCGTCCACCGGCGCCGCCAACGACATCCAGAAGGCCACCGACGTGGCACGCAAGATGGTCACCGAATACGGAATGAGTTCGCGTATTGGTGCCGTGCGCCTTGTGGGAGACGATGCTGATCCGCTCGGTGTGGGCGGCATGGTGGGAGGCGGTGTCCGCCACTCCGACGTCGTCACGTCTCAGGTGGATGAAGAAGTACGCAAGCTGATCGACGTGGCGCATGACGAAGCGTGGCAGATCCTTCTCAACAACATGGATATCCTTGATACCCTGGCACATCGCCTGCTGGAGAAGGAGACCGTACTGCAACCGGAGCTGGACAGAATTTTCGCGAACGTCCGCAAGGCCCCCAAGCGCGAGCGCTGGCTCTCCTCACCACACCGTGAGATTGCCGGAGTATCTGAGGAGGGGGCCACGCATGAGTGACAATCAGGATTCGTGGGAACACAAGTATGACGAGGCGGGGGTGCGCCGCGCGGTACGTGACCTGCTGGTCGCCGTCGGTGAAGATCCGGATCGGGACGGGCTGCGTGACACCCCGGACCGGATGGCGCGTGCTTATCGGGAGATGTTTGCGGGCCTTCACGCTGACCCCGCCGATGTTCTCAGCGCCACCTTCGATATCGGGCATTCGGAGATGGTTCTGGTCAAGGACATCCCGATGTACTCAACCTGCGAGCATCACCTGTTGCCGTTCCACGGGGTGGCCCATGTGGCCTACATTCCGGCGGAAGATGGCCAGGTGACCGGGCTGTCCAAGCTCGCTCGCCTGGTGGATGGCTACGCGCGTCGGCCCCAGGTGCAAGAGCGCCTCACCTCCCAGGTGGCTGACGCGTTGGTTGAGCGCCTCAACGCGCGTGGCGTTATTGTGGTGGTAGAGGCTGAGCACCTGTGTATGTCGATGCGTGGAGTGCGCAAGCCCGGCTCGCGCACGATCACGTCGGCGGTGCGAGGTATCATGCGGAATCAGGCTACTCGCGCTGAAGCGATGAGCCTGATTAATTCCTAAGAGATTGCGCTAATAGGTTCGGCCGTCACGAGGATGACGCGGGGTTTGACTGGCAAGGCGGACGACGAATCGGCACTGGTGGTGCCGGTGAGGAGGACAACGTAGTCAGGCAAGATTCTGCGGTATCCGCAGTAGGCTATGACCTATTGGCGCGATCTCTAAGAGGTTTGTGCCAGGAGGTGTGGCCGATATCCGCGGCAGATACCTCCTGGTAGGGTCTCTCGGCGGAGGGGAGTGCGGCCCTTCTGTGTATCGCGACGAGGTGATATGCAGGAGGAAATGAGAGATTGGTGTGATCTCTCACTGCGAGGGAAGGACGACAATGGTTGCTCGAAGGCTTCTACGACATCCGCACGGTACGTTCGTCATGGGAATTTTGAACGTCACTCCGGATTCATTTTCCGACGGCGGCAAGTGGACCGATATTGATGCCGCCATCACCCGCGGTTACCGCCTCATCAAGGATGGCGCGGACATCATCGACATCGGGGGCGAGTCGACTCGCCCCGGTGCGCTGCCGCTCTCCGCGGACCAGGAATGGGATCGTATTGGCGCGGTGGTGCGTGCCCTTGCCCAAACCGGGACGCTCATTTCCGTGGATACCTACCATGCCGACACTGCCCGGCGCGCAGTGGAGGCGGGCGCCTCAATCATCAACGACGTGACCGGTGGCGCGGGCGATCGCGCCATGTTCTCCACTGTGGCAGCTCTCGGCTGCGCCTACATTCTTCAGCACACGCGCGGCACCCCGCAGACGATGAACTCGCTGGCCAGCTACGAGTCCGTCTCCAAGGAGGTGGCGGCGGAGCTCGCGGCGTCGATCCGCCGCGCTGTTTCCTTGGGCGTCAGCCGCTCCAACATCATTGTGGATCCTGGGTTCGGCTTCGCCAAGAATTCCGAGCACAACTGGGATCTGGCGGCTCATCTTGGGCAGATCAAGGCCCTCGGCCAGCCGATCCTTATTGGAGTTTCTCGCAAGCGTTTCCTCGCTGACGTTGCCAATGGAAGTGCTCCCGAAGCGCGCGACGACGCCACCGCCGCCCTCACCGCCTACTTCGCCGCCCAGGGTGTGTGGGGAGTACGGGTGCACGAGGTTGCCGCGTCCAAGGCGGCAATCCTCACTACTGCGAAGCTGCGTGAGGCTGGAGCTTTCGGGTCAGCACAAGAATTTGGGGTGCCCGAGGAGTTCGGGCCACCGCAGGAAGCGAGTGCCCATGACTGACACCATTCGCATTGAGGGCGTGAGCGCGCTTGGGTGCCACGGCGTCCTGGCGGAGGAACGGACGTACGATCAGCCCTTCGTCGTCGACATCGAACTCGAAGTGGACACAGCACTCCCGGCCGCGACCGACGACGTCGCTCACACCATCTCCTACGCGGACGTAGCCCAGGACGCCGTCGCCGTCATCACTGGCGAGTCCGTCAATCTCATCGAGACCCTCGCGAATCGCATTGCCGCGAAGGTGTTGGAACGGGACCCGCTCTCGGTGGCCGTCACCATCCACAAGCCGGAGGCGCCGGTGGGCCTGCCGTTCTCGGACGTGTTCGTCACCGTGCGGCGCAACGGTCCGCTTCTCGATAGCGATGCTGGCATCCGTCACGTCGTTCTTGCCCTCGGTGCCAACCTCGGGGAACCGCGGGAAAATCTTGAGTGGGCGATCGCCCAGATCAAGAAACTCGACGTGCACGTGGATGCAGTGTCGGACTTTTTCGAGACGGAACCGGTGCTGGCGCCGGGACAGGCCGCTCAGCCCAACTACACCAACGCGGTATTGACGCTGGATACAGCCCTGTCCCCGCTGGAACTGCTACGTGAGCTGCAGCGTATCGAGGTGCGCGGCGGGCGGGTGCGCCACGAGCGGTGGGGTGCTCGGCTGCTTGATATCGATATCGTTGATTTTGAAGGCGTGACCTCGGCGGCGCCGCGACTTACCCTGCCGCATCCACGCGCTGCCGAGCGGCTCTTCGTCCTCGAACCGTGGGCCTCGATTGAACCAGAGGCGGTTCTTGGCGAGGTTCCCGTTTCACAGCTGGTGCGCGACCTCCGGGGCGAAGACAACGCGGCGGGTGACGGAAGCGTGGTGGGTGACGCCGTCGTCGGCCCTGCTGCCAGTAAAAATACTCGCGAGGGGCAGCGCTAGTCCTATGAAACTCACTCCCTGGTGGCTGATACCGGGATGGCTGGCCCTCGGCACCATCTTTGGTATTAGCATCACCATGTTCTTCTTGCGGGGTTTCGGGGTGGTGCCGCCGCTGCCGAAGATCACGCCGCTTGTTGTACTTGCCGTTGTTGCGGTGCTGCTATGGCTGGGTTGGCAGGTGCGGAGGGTGAAGGAACGCAAGGCGGCGGCTATTGGTGGCCTCGGGGCGAGTAGTGTGGCGGTTTTTGCGGTGGCGTCGGCGCATTCGGGGGCGCTGCTGGTGGGCGTGTTCGGCGTGATGTCCGCGCTGTACTGGATCGATGCGGTGGGGCACTACATGATGGTCCAGGCCATCACGGCGGGGTGCACGGCGTTGGCCAGTCTGATTCTCTCTGTCGCGGGTTTTGTGGTGGAGCGCTGGTGTCGAATCAGTGGCGACGACGGCGACGCTGCTCCAACGGGTGCGGGCGCCGCAGCGTAATACGCGTGCGGCGTAGTACGGGTGGCGTAATACGGGTGCGGTGTTGGGGGCTCGGGTCTTTCCAAAGGAGTAACGATATCGGATTCACGTAACGCATTTTCCGTGGGAAAAACTGTTGCGCGTTGCGGAAAATGACACTTGTTTGGAGTGGGGCCGACGTCCCCTTTCAGAGCCGAAACTGTGTCGGAGCGCCCCGGTAAGCTGGACGCATGTACTCTCCCTTGGCTCCCAGTGTCGCCTTCACCCCGGTGGACCCCAAGCTCATCCGTATCAATCGGCTTATTGACCTCATGCTTTCCATCCCGCTGATTGTGGGCCTCGTGGCGCTCAGCTTGACCGTGTGGAGCAATCATCCATGGACGTGGGTGTTTCCAGTGCTCATCGCTGCGGTCACGGCGTGGGACATGGTGATGGATCCGCGCAGAGTGCGGGCCACGGGCTATGCGGAGTTGACTGACGAACTCGTCATCGCCAAGGGCATCATGTTTCGCAAGGTTGAGGTGATTCCCTACGGTCGTATGCAGCAGGTGACCGTCAGCGCGGGCCCACTGTTGCACCGTTACGGCCTGGCCAAGGTCAAACTGGTGACCGCCTCCGCCGGGACGGATTCGGAGATCCCCGCCGTTCCTCGCGACGAAGCGGAGCGGCTGCGGGTCAAGCTCACCGCGCTCGGCGAGGCCAATATGGAAGGGCTGTGAGCTCGGTGAGTGAGTTTAGTTCTCGCAATGACAGTCTTTCCGATGGTGATGTCGCTGGCGGTGACGTCGCGGCGCCGGAGGGTGCGGGTCTGGAGGGTGCGGGTCTGGAGGGTGCGGGTCTGGAGGGTGCGGGTCTGGAGGGTGCGGGTCTGGAGGGTGCGGGTCTGGAGGGTGCGGGTCTGGAGGGTGCGGGTCTCGACGTCGTCGCCGCTCCGGCCGCTGTAGTTGACGCCTCCGAACGCTGTGCCGTCCCCGACAAGGAACTGCACTGGCACCGTTTCAACAAAGCGACCATGCTCGGAACCGCGCTGCGGCTGTGGGCGCTCGCTCTTGTTATTGCGTTCGCGTTTGCGCAGCAGGCCGTGGAGGATGGGGGATGGCGAACGCTGTGGACGCTTCTCACCGGTCTACCCATGGCGTGGGTGTGGCGCGGTGTGGGAATCCTGGCGGCCGTGGCTGCGCTGACCGTTCTTGGAGCTGCGGTTCGCTGGAGATTCATGCGGTTTGCGCTCGCGAGCGACGGCATCCATTTCCGCTCCGGTGTGCTCATCAAGAAGCACGTGCAGATGCGATGGGACCGTGTCCAGAGTGTCGAGGTGGAGCAAAAGCTCTTTGCGCGGCTACTGAAGATGGGCAGCGTGAGCATCGACAGTGCGGGCGGTAAGTCGGAGAAGCTTGCCCTGGGTCTGCTCACATTGGGCCAGTGCCATGCCCTACGCCAGACAATTCTGCAGGCTCAAGCGGACGCGAGGAGTGGGCACGTCGTCGTCGTTCGCGACTGGCTTGGCGGCGGAACTGAAGCGGTGGACTCCGCCGGTGCGGGGCCGGGTGAGGCTCCTATCTACCGGCTGGAGACGAAACGGCTGCTGGCGATCATGGTGCTGTCACCTGCGGCGTTGACGGGCTTGTTGTCCCTCGCCGCGTCGATTTGGTTTACCTACTGGCTCTCGGGTGTGGCGGCGATCCCGCTCTTCTTTGTGGCTGCGGGCGCCGTGGTGAATGGGTTCAAGGCGATGACGAAGCGCTGGGGCACCGAGGTGTTCCTTGCTGCGAATGGGGTGCGAAGTAGATCTGGCCTGTTCTCCACTTTTGCCGAGACTCTGCCACCGGGGCGTGTGCATGCCATCGAGATCTACCAGCCGGGCATCTGGCGCCACTTTGATTGGTGGGTGCTGCGTGTAACGGCGGCGGGCAAGAACGCCAAGGATTCTGACGGGAAAGTAGTTGATTCCATCATCATTCCTGCCGGGACCCGTGAGGAAGTGCTGCGAATGCTCTGGGTTCTGGTGCCGAATCTGGGTGTGGAGGATGAACTCGGGTTCTTGGGTGAGGTTCTGGACGGCAGTGGTGGATCGGTGCGGTTCACTCCGGCACCTGCGTCCTCGCGATGGCTGGATCCCTTCGGATGGAAGCGCAATGCCATCTCTCTCACGAACACCGCGGTGGTGATGCGGTGGGGCGGATTCTGGCGTCGGTCCATGCGCGTGGTCTTGCATGATCACTACCAGTCATTGGCGGTGACCCAAGGGCCGTGGGAACGGCGATTGGGATTGGCGTCGTTGCACCTGCGGACCGTTGCCGGGACGGTGAATACCACGCAGACGCACGTGGGCGTGGCCGATGCTGAGCGACTACTGTGGACGGAATCCGCGATGGGGAAGGAACGGCGAGCACTCGCCGAGCGTGAAAGCCTGGAATCCTGGCGCGCCCGAGTGGGCGTGGGATAGATGATACTTGGCGCGATCTCTAAGCCGGGTGCCAGGTGAACTAGGCTTGTGCTTATGGCTGGGACGAATGCGGGGCAGCGCCCCGGACGCATGAAGATCGGAATTGTCTCCGCGGGGAAAGTGGGAGCGGTTCTGGGAGCAGCTCTGCGGGCCGCGGGGCATACGATTGTGGGCGCTTACGCGCGCTCGGATGCTAGTACGGAGCGCTTGGAGAATTTGCTGCCGGGCGTGCCGTCGATGAGCGTCGAGCAGATCGCGGCCGGTTCGGACATGATCCTGTTTGCTGTGCCCGACGACGAACTTGGGCCCCTTGTGGATGGAATGGCCCGGTTGAGGCTCTTCCGCCAGGGGCACTTGGTGGTGCATGTCGCGGGGCGTTACGGCACATCTGTACTGGCCCCCGCAGTGCAATCTGGCGCCATCGCCCTCGCGCTCCACCCCGCGATGACCTTTACCGGCACCTCGCTCGACCTCAAACGGCTCATCGACTGCCCCATCGCCGTCACCGGCAACGCCATGTTCCTACCGATTGGTGAGGCGCTGGCGGCGGAGATGGAAGGGCGCGCCGTCGTCGTCGCCGAAGAAGACCGCGGGCTCTACCATGCGGCGCTGTGTCACGGGGCCAATCACGTGGTCACGCTGGTGACGCAGGCGATGCGGATGCTGGAGGCGGCCGGGATCGAGGATCCGGGTGGCTACTTGGGGCCGTTGGTGGACGCGTCCCTCGATGGCGCGCTGCGCTCGGGGGAGGCGCTGCTCACCGGGCCGGTGGTGCGAGGCGACGCGGGAACCGTTGCGGATCACCTAGAGGCGATTGACGCGCTCGCGGCCACGGGCGATTACGCGGACATTCCGGTGACGTACCGCTCGCTCGCATGGGCGACGGCGACGCGGGCCGAGCAGCGCCGGGTCCTACGCCCGGAACAGGTCGCGGAGCTGGAGAAGCTGCTCGGCGAGGGCGAGTAGTCCGCGGCGGGAATCTATTCCGATAGTCCGGGGATGATCCGGGGATCGGCGTCCGTTTCGCGGAAAAGACGTGCAAGTACAGGGCTGGGTCTGACTGGACTCTCTAGATCAGCGAGGATCTGCGCGTAGTCATCGGGATGAAGTTTAATGACAGTGCGTTCGAGAAGTACTTCGCGGGCGCGCGCGGTGGCGGCGTCGAGGATAAAGGACGTGAGGTCTTGCTGGGTGGTTTCCGCCGCTTCGATGATTTGCTGTTTTGCTTCTGATGAGATTCGGAGCTGAATTCTCTCAGTCTTCGTGGATGAGGGCATGAGGTTCCTTCATGGGCTTGTGTGTACCTGGTACTGACGTTACGGGCGGTGTGGGGAAGATACAAGTTTTTCAGCGGGATGCTAAACAAGGTCGCCTTGGGGGAAGCCGAGAGTTGGCAATGGCGTGACCGGGCGAACAGTGCGGCGCATCTCTCGGAGCTAGGTACGCAGGTTACGCACGGGTAGGCTGATCCCGTGGCTGAACTGACACGAACCAAGACCGAACTGAAGGACGTGCTCTCGAAACTTGAGGGCGACGTCGCGCTCGTCATGACCATGGGCGCCCTGCACGACGGGCACCTCTCGCTGGTGCGCGCGGCGCGTGAAGCCGCGCCCAACGTGGTGGTGTCCATCTTCGTCAACCCGCTGCAATTCGGGCCGGGCGAGGACTTCGAAGCATACCCGCGCGACCTTGAGACCGACCTGGCGCTGCTGGATACCGTCGGCGTTGAGGTCGTTTACGCTCCCGAGGTTGAGGACGTCTATCCGCGCTCGCCGCTCGTCCGTATCGATCCGGGCCCGGTAGCGAGCGTGTTTGAGGGCAAGACGCGCCCCACCCATTTTGCCGGTGTGCTGCAGGTTGTCCACAAGGTGTTCAACCTTGTGCAGCCGGATGTCGCATTCTTTGGCCAGAAGGATGCGCAGCAACTCGCCCTTATCCGCACCATGGTGACCGACCTGGACATGCCACTGGAAATCCGAGCCGTGCCGATCAAGCGCGAGGATTCGGGTTTGGCGATGTCCTCGCGCAACACCTACCTCTCCGAAGAAGAGGAGATCGAGGCGCTGGCGCTGAATCAGGCTCTCGTGCTCGGCAAGGATGCGGCCGCTCACGGGGCAACTCCCGCGGAGGCTCGTGACGTGGCATTGCGTTACCTCTCCGAGGCTCCCGGCGTGAAGCTGGACTACCTGGCCCTGGTTGATCCGGAGACCTTCCTCGACATCACAGGGGAGTCCGATGAATCGTCGGTGGATGCTGGAATTGGGGATTCCGGAGTTGGGCGTGCTGGGGCCATTGGTGCTGGAGCTGAGGGTGCTGAGGCCGGGGTTACTGAGGCAGAGGCTAAGGGAGACGAGGCTGGCCTCGAGGGAGCCGGTGCTGAAGAAGCCGTGACCTCCAAGATCGAGCGAGGCCTGCTCATCACTGCTGCCTGGGTCGGCCCTACCCGACTCATTGACAACATGGAGGTTGAGTTCCATGGCTAGGAATACCGCCAGGAATCGGAACCCGCGAAATGCCGTGAGGAACCGGTACATCTCGAAGAGCCAGCGCGCTCGGAATGAGGCTGCTGACCAGGCTGCCACTGACGCTGTGCATGACACAGAGGAGCAGGCCGTCGGAGAGACGCAGGTTTCTGCGGAGGCACAGACCGACGCGGCGATGCAGACAAACACGGAGCTGCAAGATAACCAGGTGACCGATGTGGATACAAAGGCCACGGCGGAAGCGGTGGGTACCGAGAGCATCATGAGCGACGACAAGAGCACGACTGTTCCGGAGGCGCAGGCCTCCACCGAGATCGAGAGCGGTACAGATTCCATGAGCGAAACTCAGGGCACGAAGGCTTCGGCGGATCGTCCCATCAACCAGGCAACCGCCGCGCAGGCAGCCGCTCACGCCCTCGGCATGGGGCTGCGCATGCGCCGCATGATGACGGGCAAGATCCACCGCGTCACAGTGACCGGCGCTGATCTGCACTATGTTGGCTCCATTACCATTGATGCGGACCTTCTTGACGGTGCTGATATTCTTCCTGGCCAGGAGGTCGACGTCGTCGATATTACGAACGGAGCCCGCCTCACCACGTACGCAATTCCGGGTGAACGCGGATCGGGCGTCATCAGTATTAATGGCGCGGCGGCGCACCTCATCAACGAGGGCGACCTGGCGATCGTCATCTCGTACTCGCTGCTGGACGACGCGAGCTGCCGTGGCTACGAGCCACGCGTGGTGTTTGTGGACGAGAACAATCGGCCGATTGACGTGTCCAGTGAGCCCGGGCAGGCGCCCGCTGGCGCGGACGTGGTCTCCTCGGGAATTCCGTTCGAGGAGTACCGGGGCTGACCGCCGGACTTTTCTAGGACAGATTCCTCAGTGGCCTCCCAGTGGCACGCTGTGCCTTATGCGGCATGGAGTGTCGCTGTGGAGGCCACAAAAGAAATGATCACCCCTATCTCGGCCAGAAATCTGGCCAATCTCACCCGCTCGAACCGTGCGAGAGCGGCCGTGCGCCGCTAGGCTTGGGTCCGTGAGTGAGAACCAGAAGGCCGCGAACCCGCAGGCGCAAGCAGACGATACCCCCGAACAGATTCAGGTACGCCTGGAGAAGCGTAAGAAGCTGCTGGAGAAGGGCGTTGAGGCCTACCCTGTCGAGCTTCCCATCACCACCACGATTCCCGAAATTCGCGAGAAGTTCGAGGGTATTGAGGCCGGCGCTGAGCTGACCGAGGAGCGCGTCGGCGTTGCTGGCCGCGTCATGCTGTCCCGCACCGGCGGCAAGATCTGCTTCGCCACCATCCAGGATGGCGCGGGTACGCGTATTCAGGTGATTCTTTCGCTCGCCAATGTTGGCGAGGAAGCGCTCGCGGACTACAAGCAGTTCGTGGATCTTGGTGACCACCTCTTCGTTGAGGGCTACGTGGGCGCCTCGCGCCGCGGTGAGCTTTCGGTGTTTGCCACCTCGTGGCAGATCGCCTCGAAGGCCATCCGTCCGCTCCCCAAGGTATACAAGAATGCTGAGGGTGAGGACGTCTCGCTGTCTGAGGAGTCGCGCGTTCGCCTGCGTCACCTTGATCTCATTACCCGCCCCGCGGCGCGTGATATGGTGCGCCTGCGTGCGGGCGTCATGAAGTCGCTGCGCGCAAACTTTGATCGCCGTGAGTACATCGAGCTTGAGACCCCGATGCTTCAGCTCATCCATGGTGGTGCGGCGGCCCGTCCGTTCACCACCCACATCAACGCCTACGACCAGGACCTCTACCTGCGTATCGCCACCGAGCTGCACCTCAAGCGTGCGGTGGTGGGCGGAGTGGATCGCGTCTTCGAGATCAACCGCAACTTCCGTAACGAGGGCGCGGACTCCACGCATTCGCCTGAGTTCACCGCCCTGGAGGCTTACCAGGCGTACGGCACCTATGACACGATGGCTGAGCTGACGCAGAGCCTCGTGCAGCAGGCCTGCCTTGACACCCTTGGCACCACCGTCATGACGCTGGCCGACGGCACCGAGTACGACCTCGGCGGTGAGTGGGACAACATCGACCTCTTCACCGCGATCTCCGAGGCCGTGGGCGAGGAAGTCACCATCGAGACCCCGCGCGAGAAGCTTGAAGCCCTCGCCGAGGCACACGACATCAACGTGGCCCCGTTCTGGGTTCCCGGCAAGATCGCCGAGGAGATCTTCGAGGAGCTCGTCGGTTCGAAGTTGTGGGCGCCCACCTTCGTGCGCGACTTCCCCGAGGACACCTCCCCGCTCACCCGCCCGCACCGCTCCAAGCCGGGCGTCACCGAGAAGTGGGACCTGTACGTGCGCGGCATGGAGCTGGGCACTGCCTACTCCGAGCTGGCCGACCCGGTCATCCAGCGCGAGCGCCTCGTCGCCCAGTCCCTCGAAGCCGCCAACGGCGACCCGGAGGCCATGCAGCTGGACGAGGAATTCCTCGAGGCCATGGAGCAGGGCTTCCCGCCGGCGGGCGGCATGGGCATGGGCATCGATCGCCTGCTCACCGCCATGACCGGCCTCGGCATCCGCGAGACCATCACCTTCCCGTTCATCAAGCCCGCGGGCAAGTAGTTTCGGAGGCCCCGGTTCATTGAGTTGAACCGGGGCCCCTTCAACTTAAAGGAGTGTCGTTTTCGGATACACGTAACGCATTTTCCGTGGGAAAAACTGTTGCACGTATCGGAAATCGTTGCTTCTTTGGATGGGGAGAGAGCTACGCCTACTCGGGCTACGCGCCTACGAGAGCTGGAGCGTGGCGAGGCAGGTGAGGTCGTCGGCGTTCTTGGTGGAGACGACGGCCGTGCCGCTGAGTCCATCCGTGGTCACGGTGAGAGTAGCCTCGATGCCCTTGGGGAGCCAGACGCCGTAGAACCCGTTGTCATAGGTGGTGGCATCCTCGTCCACGAGGACTTCGCCGGAGGCGTTGTCTGTGATCGTCACGTGGATCGCCTTGTTTGCGAGCTCGCCGCGGCAGGTGGTGAGGCTGTGGAAGTAGCACTCGTGCGTGGTTTTGACGTACGGGTTGAAGGACAGGTAGAAGCTGTCCTCCTCGATCGGAAGTTCGGTTTCCACGCCGCTGGCATCGGCAATGAGCAGGTGGTCGGGGCGGACGGACGCCATGAAGTCTGTGGGCCTTTCGGCAACCGGTAGGGCGTCGAGCTTCTCGATGAGTTCCTTGGTTGAGAGGTCTGCCAGGCCGTGTTCTGCCAGCACGTTACTTGTGCTGGCAGTAGCAGCGGCCTGCGAGGGTGCGCTTGCGCTGGGCTGCGCCGCGGCATCTCCAGCATCACCGGAATCTCCTGACGAGCAAGCTCCGAGCAAAAGTCCGGCGGCGGCAAGGGACGCAAAAATACGGGTTTTCATGGTTTCTCCTATGAATCAAAGTCGTTGGTGATGTGCCCACGTGGGTGTGGGCGAGGCGGACGCGACCTGGGCGGACGAGCCCGTGGCATACCCACATGCGTGGGCGAGGGATGCGAGTTCGGGCAATAATGGCGTGAGGTCTCGCGCAGCGAAACCGTGTCATTAGCCGGGCGCATCGTCACGTACGACTAATACCCAGGGCGTGGAGATTCGGGGAGCTTCCGAGGAAGCGGACGGGCGCCGCCGTCGTCACAATAAAACGAGACGACCCGACGCTCGCGCGGGCGTTCTGCGGAATCAGCAGGCCGGCGGAGAGGAAAAGGATGAGCAGGCACGAGGTGGCGGCATCGGTTGAACAGTTGGAATCTGCACCCTCCGCGGAGCAGGGATCGCCACCGAATGCGTTCGGAATACTGTGCTCATCGAACGAATTGTTGCCGAGAGCAGCGCCTGTCCCCGCAATCGTGGAATCCTCGTGGGATTGCGTGGCCGAAGCCGGATTGCTGACGGGAACCGATTCGCCAGCGTGAGTCGAATTATCAGCGGCGAAGAGCATATGATGCGCCACGCGCTGTTGCGGCGAAGAGCCATCGACTGCCGTGACGCTATGGCAGAACGCCTGCATGAGAAACATTCCGAGGATGAGAAGGCTCGCGAACACGACTCGGCGGCCCCTCACTCGGGGCGCCAGGGCGCGCAGCTTCTTCTCCATCTCCACCACTGTAGGTGAGGTCAGACCCGGTGCCCTAGTACTCTGGGCCCGGATAGCCTGGAAGAAGCCGGGGAATCTTTGTCGACAGACTCTCCTGATAAAACTCCCCTCTTATTACTTCCCGGATAGTGTTATGAGTTTCATCCGATTCTCACACTCGGGACATACCGGTAGGGCTTCATGATCTTGTCGCGGGACAAAGATGACTCCACAGGCCGCTTGTGTTGCTGTTCCTTTGTACGAGTGTTTTGTGAGGGTAGGTTTGTGGACAAAGTGTGCGACGATACCTGGCTCCGACTGGGCCAATTCCTGACGAGAATTGAGTTCTCGAAGTTGTGTTAATCTCTTGGCTAGAACGCCGGGTTCTGCCATAGTGCTGAGGTCATTGCCGAATCGGTCCCAGTCTTGTTCTGGCGGATTGACTATTGTGAGAGCTCGGATGATGAAGTGCCACGCAAAGTCTGAGGACAACCACCTGTCGGCGACCTCGATAGTCAAAAGGACGTCGTCGTACTCGTAGTCTGGTTCGCGGATAGGTTTGACTTCCAGCTCTACGGTTGCGAGTAGGCGAGCGGTGTTGGGGAGTTTTTCCGGTAGCGGATGTTTTATTTCGAGTCGGGATGAACCTACCGACAGAGCCCTCTCCAGTAGGTCTGTCATTAATCTCTGGACACGAAGATCCCATTCACTCATCTTTGTTGCGGCAACTTCACGTCTCCATAGATGAATGTCTTCTTCAGTTGGTCGAAATATCTCGCTGGCGCGTTCATCTGAAAGTCTTTCAACTTTCTTGTAGAAGTCGTCGTGGTCTTTGTGCTCGCCTTTAGCTAACCCTGCAACAACGAGCCAACATACCTCGTCCTGTGCCCACACGCCTCCGCGCCACTGGCCATCCTTAATCTCTTTGAGATTGTATTTCCCTGCTGATCGAACCGGTCCTTCATGATGGTCCTCCTGGGGTTCCTCCCCAAAGGAATCCGCAGCTCGGGCGATCAAAGGGTGCGGTAATGAAGGAAATGGATGGAGAGCGGATACCTCTCCTTTGTCGAGCATCCTCAAGAAATAAGGAGTTGACCAACCACTGGTGAGGTCTTCGCGTATGACGCGGAGGGTGGGGCGGGCAGTTCGTGACATGTATTCAATGATGCCTGAAACAAGCTTCGAATGCGCTTGATAACGCGCTTAGATCAAATCTGTAAGCTCGTTGATTGCGCCAATGCGTGTCTGATCTTGCTTGGCAAAACGCTCTGCAAGCTCGCGACGGTCAGCGCTGCGCTGTTCCTCAAATGCCACGAGATCTCCGATAAAGATACGGCGGTCGCGGCCGACACGATGGAAGGGGATAGTGCCGTTATCGAGTAGTTTGTAGAGGTGAGTGCGGCTCATACCGAGTTTCTTTGCGGCCTGATTTGGAGTCAGTGTGGAGTCAGGTGTGATCCCGACGATCTGGTCCCCACTTCGGAGGCAAAAGACAATGTTCCAGAGAAACTCTTTGCTCTGATTATCCGTAAGACTTTCTGCTGCGTGAGCAATAGCGTCAATCTGCTCGGGTGACAGTTCGCCTTGCATAATGCTCTTCATGATGATTCCTTTCATACACCTTTGGCGTAGTAGTGAATCACATACCGTTTCTCAGATGTCACAAATGCCGCAGATGTCTTAAATGACTCTATCGTGTGTGTTGGACGCGTGCAAGATGTATTGGGAAACTCAATATAGGTGTGAATCACGGTATTTGAGGATGGGAGTTTCAAGCAAAAATATCTACCGTGGGAGAACCTGGGAGGATCCGCGGGGACTGGGGGAAGCGACCTCAGCGCATGCGGGCGAGCAGGTTAGTCAGGGTCTCGTGTGCTTCTTCCCAGCTCACCAAGCGGCATCCGCGCGACTCGATGTACTCGTAGCGCTTGGGTTCGGCGAAGAAGTGCGCGATGCCGCGGCGCAGCAGGTTGATTGGGGGCTTGCGGCCCTCGTCGAGGTCGCGCATGAGGCGGAACCAGAAGGTCTGGAAGCGCGGGCGGCGCAAACAGATGGCGTCTGCGAGCACGCCCTCGGCCCGCAGATCCTCCACGATCTCGGGCGCGAAGATACCCTCGACGAGGATGTAACGCGCCCCGT
The DNA here is from genome assembly GCA_047602305.1 of Ancrocorticia sp. Taxonomy (GTDB): domain Bacteria; phylum Actinomycetota; class Actinomycetes; order Actinomycetales; family Actinomycetaceae; genus Ancrocorticia. The sequence goes on along the minus strand of JASGHO010000001.1, from coordinate 1,843,697 downwards.
CCAGCTCCAATCGACGTTCGCCCACACGTGCGTTCGCCGCGATGTCGTAGATCGGCACCACTGTTTCGCCGGTGGTGCACAGCTCCACCAGTGCGCCTACTGCCCCGCGACGGTCCCAGGTGAGTGGGGAGTCCCAGTCCACCATGCCGTGGCGTTGGGGCATGCCGGGGTGGTCGCCGTCGAAGTAGAACTCATCGAGGGAGACCACCGGCAGGCCGGAGCGCGTGGTGAAGCGGGTCTTTCCGGTCCCGGAAGGACCCGCCACCACGATGGCGCGTGCCAAGGGCTGGCGCTGCGCCGGATCAAGGGGAAAAAGGGCGTCAGTCATGCTGTATCCGTCATGCTGTATCCGTCATGCTGTCGAAGTGTCCTCCGTCAGCCCCGGTACTCCCTCGTCGGCTGTCCGGCCACGTCGGCGCGTAGATGGTAGATGGCACCGGCCTCAGGAACATCGGCAAGCTCCTTGGAGGTAGCGATGAAGACGTCCTTGCCGTCCGCGCCGCCCAGGGTCACAGCGGTGACGCCGGGGCAGGGGAGCTTCCACTCGCCGAGGATCTCGGCCTCGGGGGAGTAGAGGCGCACCACGCCGAGGCGGTTGAGCGCGGTCCACACGTTGCCCTCGGAGTCCACCGCGAGGCCGTCGGGGCTGATGCCCTCGCCAACGAAGTAGAAGACGCGACGGTTCGTCAGCTCGCCGTCGACGACGTCGAATACGTCGGTGCCGCGGGTGGCGGTGTCGTTGTAATACGCCTTCGAGCCGTCGGCCGTGAACTCGATGCCGTTGGAGGTGGTGACGTGCGGCAATACAACTGACGCGACGCCGTCGTCGTCAATGCGGTAGAGCTTGCCGGCACCGGGGGTGCGGTCGTAGGGCATGGATCCGGCGTAGAGGCGGCCCTGCGGGTCCACGCCGCCCTCGTTCATGCGCACGTTGGTGTCCGACCAGATCTCGGGCTGGAGCACCGGCTCGCCGAACGGCGAATCAGCGAGCGCGATGCCACGCTCGACGCCCACCACGTAGCCACCCCCGGCCCGCGGGCGAACGAACGCGGCGATCTTGGAGCCGGTGGGGGTGCGGATGATTTCGCCGGAGGACGTCAGCGTCAGGATGTCACCAGCGAGCATGTCCACCCAGCGCAAACCGCCCCAGGACTCGTGCCAAACGGGGCCTTCACCGTGGAAGGCTACGGAATCAGTAATTTTCTCAGGAGTCACGCATTCGATCATAGTCGGTTTGGCCGGTTCCGAGTATGGGTGGCCAGGCTTGAATGTTCTTCAAAAGGGTAGGCAACGGACACATGAAGTCCGAGGCCTACCCTTCAGCAATCAATCGTCAGATCGCTATTTACGGGGTCTTGCACGCTCAGTCCTGGTCGTCCACGATGATCACTCGCAGGTTGCGCGGGCCGTGCACGCCGTCGACCCGGATCAGTTCGATATCCGAGGTGGCGGACGGCCCGGCGATCCAGGTGGTGGCGCGCTCGGGATGCTCCGCGAGAATCGCGACCGCCTCGGGAACGGTGGCGTAGATCTGGCTGGCGCGCAGCACGATGACGTGGGTATCCGGGACCAGCGTGATGGCGCGGCGGCCCTGGTCGGGTTCGCCGTCGAGCATGATGGTTCCAGAGAGGGACACCCCGGCCCGCGCCGCAGTGACGACGGCGTCCGTATGGTCCAGTTCGTCCTTCGTCAGGGCAGGTTCGTCCACGCGCAGTTCGCGGCCCTTCCCGGCGCCCTCTTGCCAGGTGGCAGGCAGTCCGGGCGGAACCACGACGGTTGCGCAATCGGCCAGCGCCGCGTCGATGGCCGCCGGAATCTCCTTCTCCGACGCGTGGCTCACGGTGGCCGTGTAGTCGATGAGGGCTTCTTCCATTTCGGGGACGACGTCGACGCCGTCCCCCGTACGCCGATAGTTACGTGGGATCGGTGGCGGGTCAATCTGCCCGGCGCGGGCGATACGACGAAGAATCTCTTGCTTGGCGCTCATCGCGCTTCTCCTTCGGACTTGTGGCAGCCACACGAGTTGGAGTCAGTGGATTTGGCGGAGGTAGTGGAGGTAGTGGAGCCGGACTTGGATGTCGCTTCACGTTCGTCCCACCAGGAGCGGAAGGATTGCCCGGGAGGTGCCGGCACGTCGCGGACAAAGGTCCAGTTCTTGGCCAGGGGCAGTGGGATGTGGCCGATTTTGCGGCTGGGGCCACCAACAACGCGGGCGGCTGGCATCGCGGTGCCCACGAGCTTCATCGCCTTGCCGGAGGACATCACCGTGCTGGCTGCCTTCATACCCACGTCCCAGATGCTGGGGACGCCGCCGCGGTTGGCATCGGTGTAGCGGTGGCGCAGGTGCACGAGGATATTGGGGATGTCGATCTTCACTGGGCAGGCGTCATAGCAGGCGCCGCAGAGGGAAGAGGCGAAGGGTAGCGTAGCGGCAGGATCGTGATGGTCGAAAGCGCCCAGCAGCTGAGGTGTGAGGATGGCGCCGATGGGGCCGGGGTAGACCGAGTTGTAGGCGTGGCCGCCCACGTGCTGGTATACGGGGCAGATGTTCATGCAGGCGCCGCAGCGGATGCACTTGAGTGCCTCGCGGCCCACCGGATCGGCGAGCACGTCGGTGCGGCCGTTATCGAGCAGGATGAGGTGGAACTCCTGGGGGCCGTCACCTGGGGTAACGCCCGTCCAGAAGGAGGTGTAGGGGTTCATGCGCTCGCCGGTGGCCGAGCGGGGCAGCAGCTGGCTGATGACCTCGATGTCCTCATACGTGGGCACAAGCTTCTCGATGCCCATGATGGTGATGAGGGTGTCCGGCAGGGTGAGGCACATGCGGCCGTTGCCCTCGGACTCATACACCGCCAGCGTGCCGGATTCGGCCACGCCAAGATTTGCGCCCGAAATGGCGACCTTCGCGGAGAGGAACTTCTTGCGCAGATGGGCGCGGGCAGCCATGGCCAGTTCGCGAGGTTCGTTACCCATGCCTTTCGGTGCGTCGCCCATGCGGGCTTCGAAGATGGCCTTCACCTCGGCGCGGTTGCGATGCAGGGCGGGAACCACGATGTGCGAGGGCATGTCGTCGGCGAGCTGCACGATCATCTCGGCAAGATCGGTCTCCCAGGCCTGAATGCCGCGCTCGGCCAGATACTCGTTGAAGTTGATTTCCTGGGTGGCCATCGACTTGACCTTGACCACCTCGTCGACGTCCTTGGCCTTGATGAGGGAGTAGGCGATTTCGTTGGCTTCCTGGGCGTCACGGGCCCAGTGCACGATGCCGCCGCGCGCCACGACGTTCTTCTCGAACTCCTCAAGGAGCTCCGGGAAACGTGCCGCGACGTTGCGCTTGATGGCGGATGCCGCCTCACGCAGCTCCTCCCAATCAGGCATCTCCTCAACACGCTCATTGCGCTTCTCCCGAATCTTCCGGGTGGCAAAGCCGAGATTGCGGCGCATCTGCGTGTTCTGCAGTGTCTCCTTCGCACCTTCGGGGAAGGACTGACCCCAACGGAGCGGATCCTTGGGAGCCGGGTGGCCCGGGTACCAGCCGAGTTCTGCCGCTTCGTCATCCTTCTCAGCCCACACAGCTGGGTTGAGATTGAGCTTGGTGGCGAGCTTGCTTACTGATTCAATCACGTCAGGCTCCTAGCTTCGTAGTGGTGGATGGGGCGACCCAGGGTTCGTCCTTGGTACCGGCAAGCACCTCGGCAAGGTGCATGGCGCGGATTCCGGAGCGAGTACGCGAGAGCCCGCCTCCGATGTTCATGAGGCAGGAGTAATCTCCGGCGACGACGATCTCCGCTCCCGTTGAGACGATATGGGCCATCTTGTCGGACAGCATGGAAGCCGATGTTTCGGGATTCTTGAGAGAGAAGGTACCGCCGAAGCCGCAGCACACATCTGCTTCGGGAAGCGGGATGTAGGTGAGGCCGTCGACGTGCTCAAGAAGCCGGATTGGAGTGTCACCGATCCGGGCCACTCGCAACGAGTGGCAGGTGGTGTGGTAGGTGATGCTGTGTGGGAAGTAGGCGCCCACGTCCTCCAAGCCGAGAACGTTGACCAGTAGCTCGGGAAGGTCGTAGGTCTTCTTGGCAATGGCCTTGGCCTTCCATGCCAGACCTGCATCACCCTGGTCCCTCGCCACCAACTCCTGCTGGTGACGCAGCGAACCGGTACAGGATCCGGAGGGCACCACGATTGCATCCCACTCGCCGTCGAGCACAGGGGTGAAGGTCTTCACGTGATTGCGGATAAGAGGCATGGACTCCGGGTAGTAGCCGGTGTTCACATGCATCTGACCGCAGCAGCCCTGCTCTTTGGGAAAATACACCTCATGCCCCAAGCGTTCCAGGAGATGCACAGTTGCCTGCGCTGCCTGAGGGAACATGACATCTGAGATGCAGGTGGCGAAGAGTGCAATTTTCATAATGTTTCCTTTTCGCGCGGACTCGTCAATGAAGAAAGCTCTGGGAAATATGGGAGATGCGGAGGGGAATTGGACCTAGAGATTCCGCCGATAGGTTCGGCCGTGACATCCGTAGTAGGCCACGGCCTATTGGCGGGATCTCTTGAGTAACGGTTCAAATTAAGGCTACCCCGGGTGTTGAAAGGTGGAAGGTGGGCCGAATATATGTGAAGAAAGAGTTACGGAATTGGGAGCGGTATACCGCTGTGAACAGGACAAAAAGGTCCGGCCGCGAGAGTTACCTCCCGCAGCCGGACCCTTTTATTCAGTTGGGCACCCGCGAAACCTCAGAGGCTACGCGTAGCTCACTTTACGTCGTCGGTCGGGGCATGCGCCCCTCTGCGACTCCTCAGCTTCGGCCTCGAAAGCAAGCTTTCGGGCCTCACCTCACGTCGTCGTCGACCCAATCGAGGGTCTTGGTGACGGCCTTCTTCCACATGCGGATCTGACGATCGCGCTCGTCGCCGTCCATGTTCGGAGTCCAGCGCTTGGCCTCGTTCCAGTTGTCGATGACGTCCTGCTCGCCATCCCAGAAGCCAACGGCGATACCGGCGGCGTAGGCGGCACCAAGGGCGGTGGTCTCCGCAACCTCGGGCAGAATCACCGGGGTGTCGAGGATATCGGCCTGGAACTGCATGAGCAGATTGTTGGCGGTCATGCCGCCGTCGACGCGAAGCTCGGCAAGCTTGACGCCCGAATCGGCTTCCATGGCGTCCAGAACCTCGCGGGTCTGGAAGGCGGTGGCCTCCAGAGCGGCGCGAGCAATGTGAGCCTTGGTGTTGTAACGGGTCATGCCAACGATGGCGCCGCGGGCATCGCCGCGCCAATGCGGAGCGAACAGGCCGGAGAAAGCGGGGACGAAGTACACGCCGCCGTTGTCCTCAACACTGGAAGCCAGTGCCTCAACATCCGGGGAGGTGGGGACGATCTCCAGGTTGTCGCGCAGCCACTGGATGAGCGAACCGGTCACGGCGATGGAACCCTCGAGTGCGTACTTGGTGGGCTGATCGCCAATCTTGTAGCACACGGTGGTGATGAGGCCATTCTCGGACATCTGCGGCTTCTCACCGGTGTTCATCAGCATGAAGCAGCCGGTGCCATAGGTGTTCTTCGCCATGCCGGGAGTGAAGCAGGCCTGGCCGAAGGTAGCAGCCTGCTGATCGCCCAGATCGCCTGCGATCGGAACATCGTAGAGAAGGCCAGCGGGACGGCCCACACCGTACACCTCGGAGGAGGACTTGATCTCCGGGAGCAGGGACATCGGGATGCCCGCGATCTCGCAGATATCCTCACGCCACTGAAGCGTGTTGAGATCCATCAGCATGGTACGGGAAGCGTTCGTCACGTCGGTGACGTGCACGCCGCCCTCGACACCGCCGGTCATCTGCCAGATCACCCAGGTGTCCGGGTTGCCGAAGGCCAGCTCGCCACGCTCGGCGCGCTCGCGAACGCCCTCGACGTTCTCCAGAATCCACATGATCTTGGTGATTGACGCATAGGTGGAGAGGGTCTCACCAACGATGGAACGGAAGCGATCCGGGCCGCCGTCGGCCGCCAGGCGGTCAACGAGATCCTGGGAGCGGGTGTCCTGCCACACGATGGCGTTGTATACGGGCTCGCCGGTCTTGCGATCCCAGATAATCGTGGTTTCGCGCTGGTTGGTGATGCCAACAGCGACAATGTCATCCTTATTGGCCTGCGCGTTCGCGAGAGCAAGACCAACGGTCTGACGAACGTTGTTCCAGATCTCTACGGGATCATGCTCAACCCAACCAGCCTGGGGGAAGATCTGAGCGTGCTCCAGCTGGCCCGAGGCAACATTCTGTCCAGCATGGTTGAACAGGATGGTGCGCGAGGATGTGGTGCCCTGATCGATGGCCAGGACGTACTTATTTTCAGTCGTCATTGACTGTCCTTTCCGAGGACTATCAACCACTGGTGATTCCAGTGGGTCGAGTGACTTCGAGGTGCGGAAGCATCCCGAATTGATGAGGTTTACCAAACGAGCCAGCGTTGTGGCCGTGGCCACAATTCTACCCGATGGGGTCCCTCATCAGTACCGTCACTTGCGCCATGAAAGCGCAGGTCACGGAATCCTAAGCGGGGGTGGGGCCGAGAGTTCAGAGCCTCTCGGCCCCACCTATTGACACATTTTTAACCAGACACCTTGACGCCCGCGGGAAGCTCTGACATTCCCAGCGCGGCATGGATGATCTCAATGGGATGAACCACTGCGGCCCCCGAACCCTTGCGGATCTGCCAGCGGCAGGTTTCGGTATCGCAGGTGGCCAACTGAGGGTTGGTGTCCTTGATCATGTCGAAGAGCGGCTGGCCGACCTTCTGAGCGATGTCGTACTTTTCCTTCTTCAGGCCGTAGGTGCCCGCAATGCCACAGCATGCCTGGCCGGACTCGATCACGGTGACGCCGGGGATGGCCTCCATGACCTCGATGGCAGGCTTGCCGATGCCCTGCGATTTCACCTGGCACGGCTGGTGATAAGGAATCGTGATATTGATGCGCTTGAGCTCATCCACCGGGAACTCGCCATCCTGGATCAGTTCGGCGAGGAACTCGGAGGTCTCGACCATACGGCTGCCCACGTCGGCGAGCTCCGGATCGTCGATTCCCATGATCTCGTGTGCCTCATGGCGAACCATGCCGGCGCACGAGCCGGAGGAGGAGATGATGGTCAGGTCGCGGCCCGCACTGCGCAGCTCATCGGCCAGCTTGCGCACCAGCTTCGAGGCGCCGCCGAACAAGCCGTTCGACTGCTGGGCGAGACCACAGCAGCCCTGCTTGGGGACGAGTACCTCGTAACCCAGGTGCTCCAGCACCTCGACGGTGGCCTTGGAGGTCTCCACCTCGAAGTAGTTGCCGGCGCAGCCGTGGAAGAACACCACGGGCCCACGCGCGGGCACCCTCGGGTTGGGGATGGAGCCGCCACGCTTCTTGAACCATCCGGCGAAGCTACGCGTCTTGGCTACCGGTACCGGAGCGTCCGCATGGACGCCCACCACGGCCTGAATAACCTTGCGCAGTGGCTTGACGCCCAGAGCAACGTTGGCCACCGGAGCAACCGGGGTCAGCAGCATGCCCTCAAGCTCGGTCTGGGTGATGAGCCTGTCACGGAGCGGGACTCCGTGATCGGCCTTCATCACCGCACGAGCCTGCGCGTTGATTTCTGCAATCTTGACGCCCTGAGGGCACACGGTGGTGCAGATGCCGCAGCCCGAGCAGTAGTCGAGGCTGTAATCGACGGGCTTGCCGTCGCGCAGACGCTCGGCCTGAGGACCCACGTACTTCGGGCCCGGGAACAGCGGAGTTACCGCTGCCACCGGGCATTGTGTCTCACAGATGGTGCACTTGACGCACTGGTCAAGGCTGGCACGCGCCAGCGAGGCGCGAGCGTGATCGAGAGAGCTGCTCATGCGTTCCTCCTCAAAATTGCAGCAACCGCGGTGGCGGCGCTTCCTAGCGCGATGCCCTCGCCGGACTTCTCATGGGTGCGCTGAGCACCGCCAAGAAGGCCGCCGGCAGCGTGCAGGTTCTGATAAACGGGCGTGCCTTCGGCGTCAAGCGGACGCATGTCCTCATCCACCTGCAGACCCACGGCGAACAGCGGCTGGGGCGTGCCCCAGTAGTCTCCGTGCACGAGCTCCGTGGGTGCGGGCGCCTCGATCGGAAGGTCAAAGACGGTCTCGGACACCTTCCCGTACGAGTCCAGCAGCAAAGCACCGGATTCCAAGCCGCCACCGGCGTAGACGACGGCGTCGGCTTTAATGTGCTTAACCGAGCCAGCCACCTGGATCTGAACGGCGGTAATTCGGCCGCTGGACGCGTCGACGTCGGCGCCGATCGCCTTGGCGTTGAGGAACATCCGGATGCGCCTGTCCTGGCACTCCTGGCGCAGTGCCTCGTTCATCTCCAGGCCGGGGATGGACGGCGGCGGCAGCGGGATCTGGAAGACTGGAGCCTCCGCAGCGGCCTGGATGCGAGCCCAGGAATCCTCGCGGGCCACCGCTGGGATACCAATGCGCTCACCCGTGCGAACCAGCCGTGCCAGGCGGCGGCCGAGATCCTCGGCGGCGCTTGGCTCGGCCAGCAGGCGCGAGTAGGCGAGGGCGGTATCACCCGCAGCCGACAGCTTGATGACTTCAGCGCGTGCCTCGATGCCCTGGCTTGCCAGGTTCTCGGCGGCCAGCCGCGGGTAGAAGTCCTTCAATCCGTCGAATCCGACGAGCAGGAAGCTCGCGCCCTCCTCGACACGACCATTGGCCATCGAAGCGGGGTAGAGACCTGTGCGGCGCAGAGTGCCGAACGCCGTGGGCAGCACGGTGGTCTCTTCGAGATTGCCCTCCAACGGAACGATCTTGTTGAAGGCCGCCAAGCCCTCGCGAATCGAATCCGGAGAGATCACATGGTAGGGATGGCCCTCGGGCAGATCGTCAAAGGCCTCGAATGGACGGGGCGCGTCGAGGATGTCGAGGGTTCCCTGGCCGAGCTGAAGCCCTCCGAAGCCGTAGGTGATGACGCTGACGTCAGCCCCGGCTTCCTTGAGCATGAGCGCGGCGGTGAGGCCAGCGATGCCAGCACCGATAACTACAGTTCTCACTTTGCTCCTCCTGCCGGTGCCGGTGCCGGGTAGCGGGTTGCCGAGGCAAGCTCGGAGCCGCGTGGCAGTTCGGTGATGGGCAGATCGTTCACGGAGAATGTTCCGCGGTAGATCCACTCGTCCAGTGCAGCCTCTCGGGCCTGGGCGCCGTTGAGGATCGGATAGATGCCTCCCCAGCGGTTCTTCATGAACAGGCGCAGCAGCTCGGTGGCCTGGGCGGCGCTCCAGCAGCCGTGCTCGTGCACGATGCCCGCAGTACGCGAGGCACAGAAGCCACCCTGGCAGGGGCCCATGCCGATGCGCAGCTGGCGGCGAAGATCGTCGAAGGTGGCGTCCGGCTGCTCGTCGAGCAGGTCGGTGATCATCTTCTTCGTGACGATCTCGCACTCGCAGATGATGGGATCCTTGTCCGGAAGGCCGTGATCGGCCTTCTTGGCCTTCTCCACCATCTCCAGGCGATGTGTGACCTTGTAGTTGTGACCCTCGGCCACCGCCTCTTCGGCGGTGCGGCACACCAGGTTTTCACCCAGCTCCTCACACACGGCGTCGACCACGCGAGACGCCATGAGGCGATACGTGGTCAGCTTGCCGCCGGCCACGGTGATCATGCCCTTGATGTCGTGGCGCACCACGCTCATGCCGCGGGACATATGGCGGGTATCGTCCGCTGCCACGCGGGTGTCCTTGAGCAGCGGGCGAGCACCGGCCCACACATGCAGCGCACGCGAGTTGCGGAAGCCCGGGATGAGTTCCTCGCCCGCGTCGAGCATCTGCTGGACCTCGTTGTACTCGATCTTCAGATGGTCGGGATCCTCGGCGCGAATGTCCGTGGTACCGATGATTGACACCGTGTGAACGGGGACCAGGATGTCGCCGTCGGCGGGATAAATACAGCGGTTGACCACCGAGTTGACCAGGCGGTGATTCATGGCGATCATGATGCCGCGACCGGGAACCACTTCCACGCCGCTCTCGCCCGCCATCTTGACGATCTGACCGGCCCAGGGGCCAGCGGCGTTGACCACGGCGCGGCATTCGATGTGAACGTCCTCGCCGGTCTTGTCCGCGTGGCACACAACGCCGGACACCGCGCCGTCGCGGCTTTCGATCGTGGTGACTCGATGGTAGGTGAGGCACTGGGCCCCGTAGGCCTTGGCGGATTCGACCGCGCCCCACACCATCCGCCAGCCATCGACGGTCCCGTCCTGGACCTCGAAGGCGCGCACAGTTCTGGGGTTGAGTCGGGGTTCGCGGCGCAGTGCTTCCCTCACCGAGATTTCGGCCGCGGGGACCCTGGTTTCTTCGGCGCCCTTGATGAAACGCTCCGGGAATTCTTCGTCGTCGCCGGCAATGGAGACGAACAGACCACCGGTGGTCTCGACGGCGTCGGGGTGGATACGGGTAAGGATGGCATTCTCTTCGGCACACTCGGTGGCCGAGTGAGGATCGGAGACGACGTACCGTCCTCCGGAATGCAGAAGACCGTGGTAACGGCCTGTGGTTCCTTGAGCGAGATCGACGCGCTCGACAAGGATGGCTTTCAATCCGCGCATTGCCGCATCACGAAGAACACCGACTCCGGTGGCTCCTCCGCCGATGATGACGACGTCGCAGGTTAACTTTTTGGCTGACACCCTTTCACTTTACCCATGTGGCGTGCGTCTCTAAAATCAAATGAATTATGTGCAAACGTGCACGCGAGGGTTGGGAGATTGTGCAGCTTATCGTGCACAATAGGAATTGTGGTAGATAGTTTGGAGCGCCGCCGGCTCGCGTATGAAGCCGCACTGCTTTACTACATGGAACAACAAACCATGGAGTCCATTGCGAAACGGATGGGTTTGTCGCGCTCTACGGTCTCCCGCCTGGTCGCCTCCGCCCGCGACGAGGGCCTGGTTCGGATCACCTTGCACGCCCCGCAAGAACCGGCGGCGACGACGGCGTCGCGGCTCAGCGCCTTGTACGGCGTCCAGGTGACGATCGTTCCGGTATCCCAGCCCACCAGCGAATTGCGCCGCCTGGAGCGTGTGGCCTCGATGGCCGGGGCCATGATCTCGGACATCGTCAAAGAAGGCGACACCATCGGCGTGGCCTGGGGAACCACCCTCTCCGCGGTCTCCGAACGCCTCGTTCCCAAACACCTGGAGCGCTCCATTGTGGTGCAGCTCAACGGCGCCGCCAACCCCGGCACCACCGGAATCCCCTTCGTGGGTGAGCTGCTCGGCAACTTCAGCCGCGCCTACGGTGCCAAAGTGATGGCCTTTCCCGTCCCCGCCTTCTTCGACTACGCCACCACTCGCGCCGCGCTGTGGCGCGAGCGCTCCATCTCCGCCGTCCGCGAGGCGGGCCGCGGCGCCGACCTCGCCATCTTCGGTGTAGGTGCATTCAGCGCGCCCCTCGCCTCGCACGTCTACGCCTCGGGTTACCTCGGAAATGAGGACGTCATGAGGCTGCGGCGCGAGGGCGTCGTCGGCGATGTGTGCACTGTCCTGGTGCGTTCCGATGGCAGCTATTCGGACATCGAAATCAACTCCCGCGCCTCCGGCCCCACCCCCGAGGAGCTGCAAAAGATTCCGCGTCGGCTGTGCGTGGTTGCCGGGCCGGCGAAGGCCACCGCGCTCATCGGGGTCTTGCGTTCCGGCGCCGTCACCGACCTCGTGGTGGACGACGAATGCGCCCAGCGCGTCCTCGAAGAAAGTGAACGTCCGTGGCGAGGACGGCCAAGTGGTGCTGGAATATCCCAGTGACCATTCGCTTTCGCTCCGCCATCCCCTCCGACGTCCGCGCCATCGCCGCCCTCGTAGCGCCCTACGCCTCCCGCGGAATCCTCGTTGAGAAGGAACTCATCGCCTACTTCGAGGATGTGCAGGAGTTCATCGTTGCCCATCGCGGTGACCGCCTCGTCGGTTGCGGTGCCCTGCATGTGCTGTGGGATGACATTGCCGAAGTGCGCACGCTCGCCGTGGCCCCCGAGGTGATTGGCACCGGCGTGGGGCATTTGTTGCTCGACAAGCTGGAACAGCGGGCGCGGCGCCTGAAACTGCGGCGCTTGTTCTGCCTCACCTTCGAGGTGGATTTTTTTGCCGCGCACGGCTTCACGGAGATCGAGGGCACGCCGATCGGCACCGATGTGTATGACGAAATGCTGATGTCGCACGACGACGGCGTGGCCGAATTCCTGGACCTGGCCAAGGTGAAACCCAATACCTTGGGCAACACGCGGATGATCAAGGAGCTGTGGTAGCGGCTGGTTGCTGGTGCTGGGCTTGCGGCGTTCCGGATGGGCTTGCCGTGTTTCAGCCCGGGTTGCCGCGCACCGCGTTCCGGAGAGGTAACGGTTCTTTGGACAGGTAACGGATCCAGTACCCTCCGTTGGGGTCGACTATCTGAGGATGGGTTACCTCTCTGCGGGGGTGTCCGCTGACTTCCCCAACAATCGCGAGAGGAAGTACATCAGGGCGGGCCCTTGGCAGCCCACGGCTGCCACCAACAATGTTTGAATCAGCGGCTCGCCAGAGTGGATGAGGAATGCGACGACGGGCACCGAAGCAAAAGCCGCGATCGCCAATGCGTTGAGGAGCCTCGCACTCACGTGATAAACCTTCTGCCAGGATTCCGGCTGGGCACGCATGGCCAGGTAGAACAGGTAGGTTGCGGAGGCAACCATGAGCCCGCCCGGGAGAACCAGAATGAGCGGGAGCCGGGCCGTATCATCTGACCCCATCCACGACATCATGAGGCCAACGACGCCCATGACGATGGCTCCGAAGGTGAGCACGATGCCTATCTGGGCCAAACGTTGTACGCGGATATGAGGTTCCATGAGCGCCATTCTACCGGTGAGGTGGAGGGGCTTATTCATGTGCCGATTCATGTGCCGAAAATGTATCTCCGAAATCCCGGCACCTGTGTGTCATGGGTACGTGGGGTGCCGGATTACGGAGACGGATTTCAGGGAGGTGCGCTTGGTCTGGTGTTTGGGGTAGTGGTTAGTGGTCCGGTGCTTGGTGCGTGAGTGTTGGGTTGCTGGTTGGTGCGGGATTACTCGGGCAAGCTGAAGCCGTTCGAGGACTCCCGGGCCAGGCCATCGTCAACTAATGACGTGAGCGCGGCCGTGAATCGCGCGGGAGTGAGCCCGCTGCGCGCCTTGAGTTGCGCGCGGGGGACGTGAACGCCAGAACCGCGCAACACGGCCATGATCTTGCCGCGTGCCTCGCGATGGGTGCCGGTGAACTTCTGGGTACGGCGCGGCGCCGCGTTGGCAGGTTTGCCGCGGGCCAACCACTGGCAGCGGTCCGAGAGCGGGCATTCCTCGCATCGTGGGTTCCGCGAGGTACAGACCAGCGCGCCGAGTTCCATGATGGCGGCGTTCCATTGCGCAGCCTCCTCGCCGCCCTCGGGGACGAGAGCGGCGGCGCGTGCAATTTCATCTTTGCGCAGGTGAGAGGGTGGGAGCTCGTCACCGTGCAGGCGCGCGATGACGCGCCGAATGTTGGTATCGAGCACGACGGAGCGCTCGCGGTAGGCGAAGGCGATGATGGCGTCGGCGGTGTAGGGGCCGATGCCGGGAAGGGAAAGTAGCTCGTCACGGGTGCGTGGCAGCTCGCCCCCAAATTTTTCGACGACGGCGCCCGCACACTCACGTAGCCGCAGCGCCCGGCGCGGATACCCCAACCGATCCCAGGCCACGATGACCTCAGCGGGAGATGCCGCCGCCAAATCTGCCGGTGTGGGCCAGCGCTCCATCCATTTCTCCCATTGGGGAAGAACGCGGGCTACCGGGGTCTGTTGGCTCATTACTTCACAGATGAGGATGGACCATGCGCCGGTGCCGGGTTCGCGCCAGGGGAGTGGACGTGAATGGCGGGCAAACCATTGTGTGAGGGCAAAATACACCGCACTAGTCTGCCGGATTCCTGGAGCTTGCGCCAATGGCTTCGGCCGTGATGTCCGCAGGAGGAAGGCCTATTGGTGGGATCTGGTTGTGCGAGTTTTCAGGCGGCGGTGATAGCGTTTCATGTGTGAGATCTGATCAGCCTGATGCACCCAAGAATCGACCTGCGCGCCCGCGCTCTGTCAAAGCGCAAAGCGGCCGTGAAGTGCCGGCGCCGCGCAGTGGCGCCGGCGACCGAGCAGATGGTGAACAGCGTCAGGCTGCTGCCGCCCGAGCTGCTGCTGGGAGGGCAAACGCTGCTTCGGGTCGTGCGAATGCTGCCGGGCGAGCAACCGGCCCTCGCCCACAAAATGCGGCTCCCCGCTCACCGCAGTCAACCCAGTCGCCCAAGGCTCCCCGCTCACCGCGCGAGCCGCAGTCATCCCAGCAGCCGCGTCGCACGCGGGGCTCTGCCGTCCCTGCTAGTGACAACAAGAGTCAAAGTGCGCGGATGCGGGCGCAGGAGCGCCAGCGGCGCTTGGCCGCGGAGCAGTCTGCCCAGCGTCGTCGTCGAATTATTGTGCTGACTCTTATTATTGCGGCGGTTGTTCTGACCGCCTCACTTGCCGTGTATCTGCTGGGGAATCGTAGCGATGAGATGAGCTACCAGCAGGAGCACCCGACGGAGCGGTGGTCCCCGGTGGCTTGTAGTCCCGAAACTCTCAAGACAACCATGGAAGCTCCGCTCACCGCGGCTGCCGGAAGCCCGATCAACTTCACGGTAAAGCTGGACAACCTGTCAGATAAGCATCCCTGCTTCATTGAGGTTGGTTGGAGCAATGTGGATATCTCGATTACTTCCGGAACGGACACCATCCTCTCGACTCAACAGTGCGCGATTGGAGCGGAGAACAAACGGCTTCTTCTTGATCGAAGTATGAGTACGTCGTTCGTGGTGACCTGGCCCGGTGGGGTGGGAGATGAAGCATGTGTCACGCCCACGGAAAGTGCGTCGCAACCTGGAAGCTACCAGGCGAAGCTCTCGTTCGGCGATTCTGCGTCTGATTCCGCTCAAGTGGCATTCCTGCTGCAGTAGATGCGACTGCTCGCTGTGACGTGACCACGGCACGGCCGTGAGACCGAAGCCACAGAAGCGATAACGGCGCCGACAATCGAGTCCGCGTGCGCCAGCTCCCACCACCGGCGCCACCTTGTGACGTCAAGGCCGTTCCGGCGGTGTGGCCTGCGTTTTTGTCCTTCCCGTGAGGTCCCGAACCGCTCCATTGTTGTGCCGATACCCGGGTCAATAGCCACGGGATGGTCTGCCTTGGGATACTTTCAACCGAATGTATTCGTAGCGCTGGTGAAACGGTTCCGACACATTGCCGCATTAGCCTCCACAGAACAGTGATCTCACCGGTGCCTGCTTAACCAGGTGCTACCGGGGTCCGCCACTCGGCTTTCGGAGGACTGTTCATGACTCGACTGACGCTTGCAACAGCTGGAGTCCCCGGCGTTGCCCCAGACAATGTGCGCTTCCGTACCCCGCCCGGCTACCCAGGGCTGCTCCTCCTGACGGTTCTCATCGTCGTCGGATTTCTTCAGATACCCGCGAGCGCATACGCCGACGTCGCCGCGGCTGAAACGTGCGCACCGGATCCCGCCACCGCATGCGTGCTTGTCAACGTATTGGACGGCAACAATACGCCGGTAGCGGGCGTGGGAGTCACCCTCACCGCCCCGGACGGCTCGAGCAGCGCCGGTGTCTCCATCGCGGAGGGGCCCACCGTCTTTCAATCCACCAGCGCGGTGGCCTACTCGATCACTCTTGACCCGGCGACTCTCCCGCCCGAGTTCGCCGGAACCGTCACCGAACATCAGGTGACAGCACAGTTCGGCGCAAACGCGCGCGCCACGTTCCGACTCGCCGAGGCCGCGCCAGCTCCCACTACCTCCCAATCTACGACGACGTCGTCGCCGACCAGCGGTGGTACCGCAGTAAGTGAGCCCGTGGCGTCGTCGTCGGGTATTACTTCGGACCGGGTGTGGCAGCAACTGGCCTCGGGCCTGCGTTTCAGCCTCATGCTCGCGCTTGCCTCCCTCGGCGCGAACCTCATCTACGGAACAACGCGACTCTCGAACTTTGCCCACGGTGAGCAGGTCACCCTCGGTGCCGTATTCAGCTTCCTGCTCGTCAACAGTCTCGGGCTGCCGCTGTGGCTTTCGGCGATTATTGCCGTCGTGCTGTGCGCCGCCACCGGATGGGTGCAGGACGCGCTCATCTGGCTGCCGCTGCGCAGGCGCGGAACGCCGGTCACCCAGACGATGATCGTCACCATCGGACTCTCGATTGCGCTGCAGTTCCTCATCCAATTCCTGGTGGGAACCGGAACCTTCCAGGTGGTCGGCGGTAACCCCAGCACCTGGACAATCGGACCGGTCACGATGCCGCGCATCTCCTTCCTGGCGATGGGGATCTCGCTCGTGGCCATCGCCGGGGTGTGGTGGTTCCTCACCCGCACCAGGCTGGGTCAGGCCACCCGCGCCGTCTCCGACAACCCAGCGCTGGCCTCCACCACCGGCATCAATACCAACTCCGTCATCCGCCTCGTGTGGACTCTCGCCTGTGGCCTCGCCGGGCTCTCCGGCATCCTCTTCGCCCTCATGTTCGGCGCCGCCAACTGGAACATGGGTATGCAGATGCTGCTGCTGATGTTCGCCGCCATCACGCTCGGTGGGCTGGGAACCGCCAATGGCGCGCTGGTTGGCTCTCTCATCATCGGATTCGCAGTGGAGCTCACCAGCCTCTTCCTCCCCAGCGATCTGCGCTACGCCACGGCGCTGTTCATTCTCATCATTGCGTTGCTGGTACGGCCCCAGGGCATCCTCGGGCTACGCGATCGAATCGGCTGAGAAGGGCCGACATCGGCTGACAACGGCTGAAAGGTAACTCATGGACTTCGCACGAATCATCTCGCAAGCACTGGGCGAACTCATCGCCCCCACCACCGCGGCGTACGCGCTCGCGGCCATCGGCCTCAACATTCACTTCGGCTTCACCGGGCTGCTCAACATGGGCCAGGCGGGATTTATGCTGCTGGGAGCCTACGGTTTCGCCATCGCGACGATCGAGGGCGCGCCGCTGTGGATGGCGCTCCTCATCGCGCTGGCGTTGGGCGCGGCCTTCGCCCTCCTCCTCGGCATTCCCACGTTGAAGCTGCGCGGGGACTACCTCTCCATCGTGACCATCTCGGCCGCGGAGATCATCCGAATGGTGGGTCGCTCCACCATCTTCGACAAGTGGACGGGCGGCTCCTCGGGTCTCACCGGCAACTCCTTCAAGGCTGATTTCCAGGCGCTCTCGCCGTTGCCGAACGGGACCACCACCCTCGGCCCGTGGAGTTATGCCAACAACGGCTCGGATTCCTGGTGGTTGCGTATTGTGGCCTGGAGCTTGGTATTGCTGGCGGTGTTGCTCGTGTGGCTCCTCACCCGCAGCCCGTGGGGCCGCGTCCTCAAGGGCATCCGCGAGGACGAGGACGCCGTGCGTGCCCTCGGCAAGAACGTGTACGGCTACAAGATGCAGGCGCTGGTGCTCGGCGGTGTGCTTGGGTCGCTCGCCGGAATCATCTACGTTCTTCCGCGCGCGGTACAGCCTGACGCCATGGGCCGCACCACCACCTTCTGGGTGTGGACGGTCCTTCTGCTGGGCGGCGCCGCCTCGGTGTTCGGACCGATGCTCGGCTCGATGATCTTCTTCACGCTGTACATGGTGGTGCGGTCGGGCATCCGCGTGGCGGCACCGGAAGCCATTCTCTCGTCCTCGCAGGTGGAGCAGCTTGGCGGAATGCTGGTGGGCGTGGTGCTCATGCTCCTCGTCATATTCAGACCCCAAGGAATAATGGGCAACAAGAAGGAGCTGGCGTTCGATGGTCACTGACATGTTTACGAACGACGACGGCGTGGCCACCCGCGGCCCGCTTGCTATCGATATTCCCGACGACGATACCGCGCGTGATCTTTCGCGTGTTGCTCCCGAGGTGGGGGTGGTCAAGCCCGATCCCATTCTCAAGGCGCGTGGCGTCACCCGTTCCTTTGGCGGTATCAAGGCCGTGGACGTGGAATACGTGGAGTTCCAGCGTGGTGCGATCACCGCGTTGATCGGCCCGAATGGCGCCGGAAAGACGACCTTCTTCAATCTCCTCACCGGATTCGACACCCCTGATGAGGGCACGTGGCGATTTGAGGAGACGGAGATGGCGCGCAAGAGCGCTGCCTGGGTGTCGCGTCACGGCATGATCCGTACCTTCCAGCTCACCAAGGCGCTCTCGCGGCTCACCGTTCTCGACAACATGCTGTTGGCCGCGCCCGGTCAGACTGGCGAGCGTTTCCTACCCTCATTGTTCAAGCCTGCTTGGCTCGGCCAGGAAAAGGCGAACACTGAGAAGGCGATGGAGATTCTGGCGCGATTCAAACTGGATGTGAAGGCCGCCGACTTTGCCGGTTCTCTCTCCGGAGGTCAGCGCAAGCTGCTGGAGATGGCCCGCGCGCTGATGACCGAGCCCAAGATCATCATGCTTGACGAGCCGATGGCAGGCGTCAACCCGGCCCTCGTGCAGTCGCTGCTCGGGCACATCCAGGCGCTGCGCGACGAAGGCATGACGGTCATCTTCGTGGAACACGACATGTACGCGGTGCGCCACATCTCCGACTGGGTGGTTGTGATGGCCGAGGGCCGCGTTGTGGCCGAAGGGCCGGCCGCCACCATCATGGAGAACCAGGCTGTTGTGGACGCCTATTTGGGTGCGCGCCACGACGTCGACCTCGGTGATGATTCACTGATCGACCCCGTGCAACTGGCAAAACTCAAGGCCGTGCGTGAGCGCGACCTGGCCGAGCAGAAGTGAGGACTGACATGAGCGACATGACTGCTGCTAGTAGCTCGAGTGCCCCGGTGAAGGGTGGCGTCAGCGGTAGTGCCGACGCCGGCGAGAGTGTTGGCGTCAGCGAGAGTGTTAGCGCCAGCGAGAGTGCCGAGGTGAAGAAGCCGATTCTGGTGGCGGACGACGTCGTCGCCGGATACCTGCCCGGCGTGAACATCCTCAACGGCTGTAACCTGACCTGCGGCGAAGGCGAACTCGTGGGAATCATCGGGCCCAACGGCGCCGGCAAATCCACGCTCCTGAAATCGCTGTTCGGCCTGGTCAACGTGCGTTCTGGCTCGATTACGCTGAACGGTGAGGTGATCACCAACAAGAAAGCGAACTCGCTGGTGGCGCGCGGTGTGGGATTCGTGCCGCAGACCAACAACGTATTCCCCTCGCTCACCATCGAGGAGAACATGCGCATGGGCGTGTTCCTCAAGCCGAATCTCTTCGAGGAGCGCTGGGACTACGTGGTGGACATCTTCCCGAAGCTGGCCGACCGCCGCTTCCAGCGCGCCGGCCAGCTCTCGGGCGGTGAACGCCAAATGGTGGCGATGGGGCGTGCGCTCATGATGCGCCCCTCCGTGCTGCTGCTGGACGAGCCTTCCGCTGGAATGTCGCCCGCGCTCCAGGATGAAGCCTTCATCCGTACTCGCATGATCAACAAGACGGGCGTCTCCATCATCATGGTGGAGCAGAACGCCCGCCGCTGCCTGCAGATCTGCGATCGCGGATACGTGCTTGACCAGGGGAAGGACGCGCATGTGGGCCCCGGCCGCGAGCTGCTCAACGACCCGCAGGTCATCTCGCTCTACCTCGGCACCCTCGCCGCCGATGTGGAGAAGGACGCGGAGAAGTAGCCTCGGTTTTTGTTGAGAAGGCTCTCTGTGCTGATTGCGCAGAGGGCCTTCTTGTTGGTGTTGGTGTGGGGTTGTGTTGGCTTGCTGGGTGGGAAAGGATTGAGTTTTTCGGAAAGGATTGAGGGGCGCGGGCGTGCTGCCGGGCTCAATCCTTTCCGTTTCCCTCAATCCTTTGGAAGCTCGAAGGGCCTTTCGGGCGCAGAACGAAGGCCGGCCACCGAGCACAAGGGCCCGGCCACCGAGCACAAGGGCCCGGCCACCTTGCGATGGCCGGGCCCTTGGCTTCCCCGGAGTGAGTGCTCAGTACTGCGGCAGGCGGAAAGAGATCCCGCGAGCCAGAGAGAAGCCGTGCAGCACCAAGCTAGGGGAAGCTAGGAGGCGCTTCCTTCAACCGAAGCGGAGAAGATGGGTTTGTTGGTGGAGTCGTATTTGTACACCCCGATGAAGGCGGTGCTCGGGTCCATCTGCTCGTTGAGTGGGCCCACGCCGGAGATCGCCTTGTAGCTGATTTCCTTGCCGTCTTCGAGTGCGGCGATGCCGTCGGCGAAGCTGGTGACCACTACCGCGTCCTTCTCGGTTCCGGATACGGCGCGGATATTCTCGGCGATGGTATTTCCGTCGGTGGCGCCGCCGCGCACGGCTGCGAGAGCTGCAAGAATGGTGGCGTCGTAGGCTTCGGGGCCGTACATGAAGTCTTTCATGTCCTTCTTCTCGTTGGTTTTGTACCAATCGATCATGCGTGTCCGGAAGTCGTCCGGCGGCTGTGCGCCGGGGATGGTGCCGAGTGCTCCTTCAAGGGTTCCGGGGTCGAAGCTGTCCGCGTAGTCCTTGGCGTTGCCGTCGCAGAAGAAGAGGTTGTGGGTGTCCCATCCGGCGGCGAGGAGCGCCTGGATGATGGCGACGGTTTCTTCGAAGGCGATGATGACGATGGTGTCCGGCTTGGTCGCGAGGAGCTCGGTGACGTAGGAGGCGAAGTTTGATTCGCCGGGAGGGAACTCTTGTCCGGCGCCGGTGGCACCGTAGACCACTTGTCCGCCGCCTGCTTCCACCGATTTCTGCACGTTGTCTCGCAGGCCGGTGCCGTAGTCCTCGTTCTGGACCAGGATTCCCACCTTGCTGTGGCCGGCGTCGAGTACCGCGGTGCCGAGGGCTGCGCCCTGCACGGTATCGGGCGGTGCGGTGCGCGACATTAGCGGTGAGTAGCCGGAGATCGCGGTGGCGGTGGCTGCCGGGGAGATCATCATGACGCCGGCTTCGGTGACCTGGTCGGCGACGTTGAGGGTCACCGAAGAGGAGGCCGCACCGATGATGACGTTCGAGCCAGCCTTGATGAGTTCGGTGGCGCCCTGGGTGGAGACGTTCATGTCGATGGAGTCGCCGGAATCGGTGGACACCACTTTGACGTCGTTGCCCAGGACTCCGCCCGCCGCGTTGATATCCTCAACGGCAAGATTCACACCCGAGGTGGTCGGCGGCCCAAAGTAGGCCAACGATCCGGTGAGCGGCAGCAGAGTGCCGACTGTCAAACCTTCTGCGCTGCCAGATGATGAATCTTCCGCTGAACTACACCCGGTGAGTGCGAGCGCGGCAACCGCGAGAATCGCGGCGCCCGCCCTGAGTGTGTGCTTGTACATCATGGTTCCCTCCAAAGGGGTTGGTGGTTGAAACTACGCTACGGGCCGCGCGTTTCCGGCTCTGAAGGTCTCTGTTTCGGCTCCGTGAATCGGCGGGAGATTCGCTGTGATCCGTATTACGCCCGGAAGAAGTAATAGGACGACGACGGCGTCGCGCCACCAGTTGATTGATTCCTGGGTCTATTGGAGTGGCGGCTGCATTTGATCGACGTGAGGGGTCCGCCGTGCATATGTACGCACAGCGGACCCCTCAGCGCGACTATTTGCATCGGCATATTCGGCAGCGAGTGTTCTCCGGTCGTGTTGTACCAGGATGTCGAAGATTTCAACGCCGAGAATCAATCATCTAGAACGATGGCGGCGTCGCGGCCTCCTTGTTCAGGACATCGGCGAGGATGGCGAGGCCGGCGTGGGCTTCGTCGGGGGTGATGACGCAGGGCGGCACCAGGTGGAGGCGGTTGTCCGCCGTGATGATGAGGAGCCCGGCTTCCTGGCAGGCCGCCTTGATGGCGGCGATGCGGGCGGCGGGTAGCGGCTCCTTGGTGGACTGGTCCGCAACCAACTCCAGGGCCCAGAAGACGCCTACTCCGCGCGCCTCTCCGACCAACGGGTTTGAGGCGGCGAGGCGCTTGAGCTCGGGGCCGAAGACGTCGGCACCGATGGCCGCAGCGTTCTCGACGATGCCCTCGTCTTCCATGGCGCCGATGGTGGCGATGATGGAGGCCATGGCGAGCGGGTGGCCGGAGTAGGTGAGGCCGCCGGGGAAGACGCGCTCGTCGAAGAAGTGGGCGATCTCGGAGGAGATGAGTACGCCGCCCACCGGCACGTATCCGGAGTTGACGCCCTTGGCGAAGGTGATGAGGTCCGGGACCACGCCGTGCTGTTCGAAGGCGAACCAGGAACCGGTGCGGCCGAAGCCGGCCATTACCTCGTCGCAAATCATGATGATGCCGTAGCGCGAGGCGATCTCGCGCACCCCGGCCAGGTAGCCGGGCGGCGGGACCATGATGCCGGCGGTGCCGGGCACGGTTTCGAGCAGGATTCCCGCGATGGACTCGGGGCCCTCGGCCTGAATGACGCGCTCCAGGTGGTGCAGCGCCCGCTCGCACTCCTCCTCCGGGGTGCTCGCCCAGAACTCGGAGCGGTAGAGATACGGGCCGAACACGTGCACGTGGCCGCGCGAGTACTCGTTGGGGATGCGGCGCCAGTCGCCAGTGGCTACGATGGCGGCGCCGGTGTTGCCGTGGTAGGAGCGGTAGCGGGAGATGATCTTGTCGCGGCCGGTGACGAGGCGGGCCATGCGGATGGCGTTCTCGTTGGCGTCGGCGCCGCCGTTGGTGAAGAAGACCTTCTCAAAGCCCTCGGGCGCGTGAGAGAGGATCAGGCGCGCGGCTTCGCCGCGCGCGATGTTGGCGGTGGCGGGAGCCACGGTGGTGAGGACCTCTGCCTGCTGGTGAATAGCCTCCACCACGCGCGGATGCTGGTACCCGATGTTGACGTTGATGAGCTGGCTGGAGAAGTCGATCCACTGCTCGCCGGCGTGGTTCCACAGGGTGGCGCCCTGCCCGCCGGCCACCACGAAGCTTGGCAGGTGGGCTTGGGCGGACCAGGAATGGAAGACGTTTTCGTGGTCGGCGGAAAGGACGGCGTCGTCGATCGCCGATCCTCTCAGCTGCGGTGTCAGCCACACGGGTTGGTTGGGTGGCGTGGTGGCCTGGAGTGTCGAAGACATGGAAAGATTCCTTCGTTTGGTGAGCTGTGGAGAATCAGGCGGTTCCCTCGACACTGCCGGAGAAGATCGGCTTGTTGGTGGAGTCGTACTTGTACAGTCCGATGAAGGCGGAGCTGGGGTCCATCTTCTCGTTGAGGGGACCAACGCCCGAGATGCCTTGGTAGCGGATTTCCTTGCCGTCTTCGAGTGCGGCCACGCCGTCCTTGAAGTTGGTGACCTCGACGGAGCCTTCCTCGCTTCCGGACACGGCGCGGATGTTCTCCGAGACGGTCTTGCCGTCGGTGGCGCCGCCGCGCACGGCGGCCAGGGCGGCGAGGATGGTGGCGTCATAGGATTCGGGACCGTACAGGAAGTCGATGAGGTCCTTCTTCTGGTTGGTCTTGTACCACTCGGTCATGCGGGCGCGGATCTCGTCAGGAGCCTGCGCGCCCGGCATGGTACCTATGGCTCCTTCGAGGGTGCCGGGATCGAAGTTCGTGGAGTAGTCCACGGTGTTGCCGTCGCACAGGAAGAGGTTGTGAGTGTCCCATCCGGCGGCGAGGAGTGCCTGGATAATGGCGACGGTCTCTTCGAAAGCAACGATAACGATGGTGTCCGGCTTGGTAGCGAGAAGCTCGGTCACATAGGAAGCGAAGTTCGACTCGCCGGGAGGGAACTCCTGGCCAGCGCCGTTGGCGCCGTACACGACCTGCCCGCCGCCGGTCTCAATCGACTTCTGCACGTTGTCGCGCAGGCCGGTGCCGTAGGCCTCGTTCTGGACGAGAATGCCCACCTTGCTGTGGCCAGCGTCAAGCACGGCCGTACCGAGGGCCGCGCCCTGCACGGTGTCCGGCGGCGCGGTGCGAGAGAACAGCGGCGAGTAGCCGGACAAGGTGGTGGAGGTGGCCGCCGGGGAGATCATCATGATTCCCGCTTCGGTCACCTGGTCGAGGACGTTGAGGGTGACCGACGACGACGAAGTGCCCACGATTACGTCTGCGCCCGCCTTGATGAGTGAGGTGGCGCCCTGCGTGGACACATTCATATCGACGGTGTCACCGGCGTCGGCGGATTCCATCGACACATCGTTGCCCAGTACACCGCCCGCCGCGTTGATGTCGTCGATAGCGAGCCCCACACCCGTCAGCTCGGCGGGTCCGAAGTAGGCCAATGCTCCGGTCATCGGAGGCAGCGCGGCGATGACCATGCCCTCGCTCGATGCTGAATCTCCCGACGTGCTGCATCCGGCGAGAGTGAGCGAAGCGGCAGCGAGAATCGCCGCGCCCGCCCGGATCTTCTGCTTGTAACTCATGGGTTCCTCTCAAGAGCTCAATGGTTGGAACCACGCTACGCGCCGCGCGTTTCCGGCTCCGAAGGACTCTGTTTCGTCGCGGTGAATACGAGAATGCGTCAGCGGGTCAAGAGCTATTGGCGTGATTGCTCAAGAAGGTCATCCCTGATGGGGAAGTAATGGATCAACCATGTGGGGCCCGGTAGTTTTGCTACTGGGCCCCGTGTGGTTGGTGTGTTAGTCGATTATTTTGTAGTTGGACCAGTTGTTGGAGACGAGTTTGTAGGTTTGTAGTGATCCGCCGATGTTGGAGTAGAACCATAGGCCTCCGGTGTTCCATGTGGCGAGGATGTCTGGGGTGCCGTCGTGGTTGTAGTCTGCTCCTGATGTGAGGCTGGTGGCATTTTGCCAGCCTCCGGCCTCGTCGAGGATGGTGAAACCGGTGTGGAGTCCTCCATTTGAGTTGCCTCGGTAGAGTCGGAGTCTGCCGTTGGTGTCGATTGCGAGGAGGTCGGGGTAGATGTCGTGGTCCCAGTTGCCTGCGAAGGCGAGGTTTTTCATTCCGTTCCAGCTGGTTCCAATTTGTTTGAAGTCGCCGAATCCTCTTTCTGGTGTGTAGGAGCAGTACCAGAGTGTGCCATCACTGGCTTGGCGGGCGATGAGTCCGGCGGTGCCGCTTCCTCCCCAGTTGTTGACGCCTACGATGTGGTCGGCCCATCCCCAGTTGGTGGCGATTTCTTTCCAGGTGATTCCATTGTTGTGGGAGGTGTTGAGCCAGATTTTTCCTGTGTTTTCTAGCGCAATGATGTCGGCTTGACCGGTTGTGGTGAAGCCTTTGACTTGGGTGATGGATGTCATTGCAGCCCAACCGGTGCTTAGGACTTGTTTGGCTGGTCCAAAGGTTGGTTTTGCTCCGGTGGGGTCGTAGCCGCCTTCGAAGTAGTACATGAGGTCGCTTCGGGCGCCCAGCAGGTCACTTGAGGTGGTCTCGGTTGGTCCCCATTGGCGCGCCGGAGGGGCGGCAGAAGCAATGGGAAGGATGTTCATTGGTGGGAAGACATCGTTTCCGGAATTGCATGCTTGCCGGATCTGATCTTTGGTGAGTGCGACATTGTCAATGCGTACTTGGTCGATGCGTCCTTGCCACGGCTGGCCGTATCCAGTTCCTGTCCGGCTGCGTCCGATTTGTGTGTTTCCTGTGGAGTTCCAGCCTTGCGATGTTGTGCTCTTTTCGCTTATCGCAGGGTCGGTATTAGACAGTGGGCACACGTAGAGTCTGATCTTGTTTTCTCCTGTGTCGCGTACTCCGGTGAGGTGATACCAGCGATTCTTCTCGACGTTTGCTTGTGATGTCACTGTGGTGAGCGGGCTGGTGGCGCTATCGCTATTGCTGGTTTGGAATGCCCAGCAGGGGCCCGTGGATCCGCATTCGCTTGCTGGGAGTAGACCGAGCCGGAATGCGGCATTGTTGTTTCCGTCTTGGCTGATCACTGTTGCAGCATTGGCAAGCTGGCTCGCGGTAACCCGGGCCATGACTGTGTAGCTTCCTGTTGTTTTGACTGCGGGGCGAGTGCTTGTTGCGGTATGGGCGGGGGCGGTGAATTCCAGGGCTTTATCTGTGAGCATAGGGGGATTCACGAGTGCTGGATCGGCGCCAGGCCCGTTGGTCCAGGGTGCGGTGACGGTGAGACTGTTTGTTCCAGCAGAGTCTGTTGCAACCCCGCCACTTCCTTCATTGAGTTTCCAGACGGCGTCAGGTTTGGAGGTGGCGACGCCGAAGGTGTATTCAACTCGATTGCTGGTATTACCGGCTTTATCGACGGATTGGACATACAGCGTATGTTGGCCAGGGGAGGTGGGAGTGTAGGAAATTGTTGCCTCACCATTCGCTCCAATGGCTACGGATGTGTCGAGAGCATCAGAGTTGAACGAGTATTTGTATGTTGTTACGTCCTGCACTCCTGCGTTGCCGAGAGTGAATGCTCCGGCGAGTCCCACTCCTCCAGCAGTTTCATTTGCCACATAGCGGGGGCTATGTTCATCTGCAGGACGAATGGTCGGCGGGTTGGCTGGTCTCGTTGAATCAATCTCGAAGCGGCATTTTGCTGCGGGGCCGAACTTGCCGGTTTGGACATCTTGGCCTTTGGCGCGCCATTCGTAGGTAGTTCCTTGGCTAAGGACGCCGCTTGGAACTTGTTGGGAGAAGTAGTTGCCACTTGCTTGTGTCGTGGCTGACGAGGACCATACTGTTGTCCCGCCATTGACCTTGATGATGTCGACGAGGCCTTTGACATTGCCACCGTCGGGATCTGTCAGTGCCCAGTTGAGTCGGGGTGTGGTGGAGCGAATGTAGTTTGTCGTGGTGGTGGAGCACTGTGAGATGGGGTCGCTGTGAAGGTTTGTTGGAATGGCTGGAGGACGGCTGTACTCGACCGAGAATTGGGCATCATGGCGGTATCGCTGCCAGGAAGCTGCCATATCGTTGCTGTTGACGCTATTGAGACCGATTGTCACGGTGGAGGAATTATGTGTTGCGGCGTGTTGAGCGGCAGCCTTAGCATTCCAGCTAATCCATCGTGGTGTGTTGCCTGAGGGACACGAGGGCCTGTGAGCGAGTGTCTGGGTTCCTAGTCGGGAGTACCAGGTTGGTTGGTTGTTCCAGTTTGTTGAGGAATTAACTGGGCCGGTTACCCATGCTTCCATCCCGGTGGGAGTGCAGACGCCAACTGCCGGTGTAGAGGAACCCACTGAGGTTCCTGACGTTCGTGTCGAGATCGTTGATCAGAAGGAGACCTTAAAGGCCGGTGTGACCGGTGTTGTGGTCAAGGTTGAGACGGATCTGGAACTCACCGAACCTGCTGAGGTTGTGATCGATTATTCAGAGTATGCGCAAGCGTTTGGCGGGGATTGGGCGTCGCGATTGCAATTGACGTCTCTGGCCGAGTGTCAGGACGGCGCCGAGTGTGGTGTTGTGGAGTCGGTCAATGATGTTGATTCCCAGACGGTGACGGCTCTTGTGGAGCCGCAGGCCTTGGGCGTGATGGCGTTGGCGGCAGGTGCCAGTGGTTCTACGGGTGACTGGTCCGCTACCTCATTGACGTCATCGTCGAGTTGGGAGGTCGCAGCACGTACGGGTTCTTTCTCGTGGTCTTACCCGATGCGGGTTCCGTCTGCGGGTTCGCGTCCTTCGCCGTCCTTAGAATTGAGCTATTCATCAGGATCTGTGGATGGTCGGGTCTCCTCCTCGAATAACCAGACGTCATGGATTGGTGAAGGTTGGTCTTTAGAGTCAGGGTTTATTGAGCGTAAGTATGTGCCATGCGCATATGACCAGGCCAACGGGGCGAACAATGCTACACATAAGACTGGTGATCTGTGCTGGAAAAGTGACAATGCGACCATCCAGTTGGGTGGTCAATCAGGAGACTTGATCCTGGATAAAGCCACTGGTACGTGGCGCGTAAAAGATGATTCGGCGTTCCGGGTGGAGCGGTTGACTGGTTCGTGGAACAAGGGCCAGAACGGTGAATACTGGCGCGTGACCGACACCTCCGGGGTGCAATACTATTTCGGTCGAGATCGCCGCAGGGAAGCGGACACACTGGAGTTGAACTCGGCCTGGACAGTGCCGGTGTTTGGCAATCATTCAGGTGAGCCGTGCTATAAATCGTCATTTGCATCCTCCTCGTGTGAGCAGGTGTGGCGCTGGAATCTTGATTATGTTGTAGATCCGTCGGGTAACTCGATGACCTATGTGTATGCGAAGGAGACGAACAAGTACGGGCGGAATAACAACACCGCGGTCTCGACGTACACGGCGGGTGGATACCTCACTCGGATTGACTATGCCACGCGTACGGGTGTGGAGAATACGAATTCGCCTGCTCGGGTGGAGTTCACGGTCTCGGAACGATGCCTGGCCTCTGAGACGGTTGATTGTAGTCCGGCACAGTTGAAAGCGGCGACGGCGAAGAACTGGCCGGATGTGCCCTTCGATCTGATGTGTACATCGAGTACGTCGTGTCCGAGTGTGCTCTCACCGGTGTTCTTCACGCGTAAGCGCCTGACGCAGATCACCACGAAGGTCCTTAATGGTTCCACCTACCGGAATGTGGATAAGTGGGAACTCACGCACAAGTTCCCTGACCCGGGAGATGCGACGTCCCCGGTGTTGTGGTTGGCTCAGGTTCGCCATACGGGACTCGGGGCCGGCACCGCCAAGCCGATGGATCCAGTGACGTTCCACAGTGTTCAGATGGCTAATCGTGTGGAGCACAAGGGTAGTGGTTCACCGCCGATGAATAGGCTTCGGATTTCCTCGATTCATACCGAGGCCGGTGCGAGCACATCGGTGAACTATTCGGAGAAAGACTGCACGCCGTCAAGTTTGCCGGCTTCCCCGCAAACCAATACTCGACGGTGTTTCCCGGTGTATTGGTCCCCGGAAGGTTCAACTGAACCGGTGATGGAGTATTTCCACAAGTATGTGGTGACCTCGGCTGTTGATAACCCAGGCGGAGCGACATCAGAATCGATGGTCAGTAGCTATGACTATCAGGGCGGAGCCGCCTGGCATTACGATGACTCGCCCTTGATCAAGGAAAAGCAGCGCACGTGGTCAGATTTCCGTGGCTACCAGAATGTGGATGTCATCAAGGGCGCCGGATCGATACAGTCCAAGACATCCTATGTGTTCTTCCGGGGAATGAATGGGGACCGGTCAGGCCCTTCGGGTGGCAAGCGCACCGTCACCATTGATGGCATAGCCGATGAGGATTTCTATGCCGGAATGACCCGTTCAGAAACTGTCTACAATGGCGCCGCGGTGGTGTCAAAAACCACGAGTAAGCCATGGCATTCGGCTCCCACAGCAACCAATGCGGCAGGTGATACCGCGAGGTATACCGGGACCGCGGCTGAAGAAACGTATATCACAGCAAGTAAGTTGCCTGGTGGTGGGCGTACCACGCGAAAGAATACAACGTTTGATTCTTATGGAATGCCAACCAAGGTAGAAGATCTGGGTGATATTTCCACCAGCGATGACGATCTGTGTACCCAGACCACTTATGTGCGTAACACGAGCAAACATATTCTCACAACGGTCTCGCGTGTAGAGACTCTCGCGGTCAAGTGCGATGTGACGCCAGAAAAGCCTAAGCACGTGGTCAGTGATGTCCGTACGAGTTTTGATGGGCTCGCCTATGGTCAGGCCCCTACCAAAGGACTTCCCACACAAACAGAACGAGTCACGTCTTATAGTGGTTCAACCCCGTCATATCAGAAGGTCTCTTCAACCACGTACGACGCTCTTGGCCGTCCCACGAGCGTGAGTGATGCCCTCGATCGTAAGACAACAACAACCTACACACCCGCCACGACCGGTCTGGTCACCAAGATGGTGGTCACCAGCCCTGACCCCGATGGTAGTGGACCACTCTATCCGCATGTGAGCACGACCGAGTTTGATCCGGCCTGGGGCGTCCAGCTGAAAATCACCGATGAGGACGGGAAAGTCACCTCTGGTGAATATGACGCTTTGGGCAGACTCGTCCAAGTCTGGCAGCCGGGACGCACACAAGGTGTCGATAGCGCGAACACCAAGTACGAGTATGAGGTGAGCAAGACCGGTAACAACGCAATTACCACAAAGTCTCTCATCCCTGACGGTACCTATCGCACCAGCATTTCCTTGTTCGATGGCCTCTTACGTGAGCGGCAGACACAAAGTCCTAGCGCAGATCGTAAAACAAGTGGGCGCATCGTCACTGACACGGTCTACGATTCGCGTGGCTTGGTTGCATATGAGAATGCTGCCTGGTTCACGACCGGGGATCCATCGGCCAATCTTGTTATGCCCTCAACATCTGTGCCACTGCGCACCGTCTACGCCTATGACGGTGCCGAGCGTGTCACTGCCGCGATCACCCAGGTTAATGAGGTGGAAAAGTGGCGCACCTCTACAAAATATGATGGGGATCGTGTCCATGTGACCCCACCAGCTGGCGGGGTAGCCCAAGCCACGTTCACGGATGCTTTTGGCCGGACCACGAAGATCTGTCAGTACCGTGGTTCTGCTCCTGCGGGTACCTGTGACTGGACCACCTACACCTACAACGCGGCCGGTAACCGGACATCGATGAAAGATCCTTCCGGTAACGAATGGACATGGGGTTTTGATCTTCGGGGGCGTCTGATCTCCCAAGGAGACCCTGATACCGGGACCACGACCTACACCTATGACGATGCCGATCAGCAACTGACCAGCACTGACGCGCGGGGCAAGGTACTCACCAGTGTCTATGACAAAGTCGGTCGCAAGACCGAACTCTGGCAAGACAAAGCTGGCTCGGGTACCAAGCTCGCCACATGGTCCTGGGACACCCTCGCCCGTGGCGAATTGACGTCCTCCACCCGCTACGAGAATGGCAACGCCTTCACCAGTGCGGTCCTGGGTTATGATGCCGGACACCGACCGCTCGGGGAATCAGTGACCATTCCCGCCAGTGAAGGGTCTCTCGCTGGCACCTACAAGGTTGACTACACCTACACCATTGATGGCCAGCTCAAGAGCGCAAAGTATCCCGCGATCGCGGGTATGGGCTCTGAGACCGTCACCACCTATTTTGATGCGTTGGGTATTCCGGAATGGATGAGTGGTGGTTTCGGATGGGGAACCTATGTCACCGGGTCCAAATACTCCGTCTATGGTGAAGTGCTCCAGCTCGGACTCTCGGTCCAGCATGCCAATCAGATCAACCACGTCTATGAACACGGTACACGCAGGCTCCAACGCACCAGCTTCCTACGTGAAGGCGCTAACGGTAACGACCTCGATACCGCCTACACCTACGACGCTGCCGGTAATGTTCTTTCCGTATTCGATACCCCCAAAGATGCTGCCCAGGCTGATCGACAGTGTT
The DNA here is from genome assembly GCA_047602305.1 of Ancrocorticia sp. Lineage (GTDB taxonomy): Bacteria > Actinomycetota > Actinomycetes > Actinomycetales > Actinomycetaceae > Ancrocorticia. The sequence goes on along the minus strand of JASGHO010000001.1, from coordinate 1,812,414 downwards.
TTGCCTATGATGGTCGCGCACGACTCACCGAGGCCTGGACCCCGAAAAATGACTGTGCCACCACCCGTAGTGTTGCCGGGCTTGGGGGCCCAGCAGCTTACTGGCATTCCTACAGCTATGACTGGGAAGGAAACCGGACAGGATTCACCAAACACACCACTACCGGTGACACATCCACAAGCTACACCCGCCCACCAGCCGGTAGCACAGGCGCGCACCAGTTAACCAAAGCCACCACCACCGCCCCCACCGGTACCACGACAACCAATAGCTACACCTATGACGCGGCGGGTAACACGCTGACTCGCGCGCTGGCGGGCCAATCCAAGCAGACATTGACGTGGGACGGCGAAGGACGCCTAGCCTCGCTAACCGCAGGAACCACCAAACATTCCTACACCTACACCGCTGACGGGGCCCGGCTGGTGCGCCGCGAGGCAGGGACGACGACGGTGTATCTGCCTGGCGGTCAGGAAATCACCCGCACCGGCTCGACCACTAGTGCGATCAGGTATTACGCGTTCAACGGGACTGTTGTTGCCTCTCGTACCACCACCGGCGCGGCTGGCGTGACAACAATTGTGGGCAACTCTCAACACACCCCACAACTAGCGGTCAACAACGCCACCAACACACCCACACGCCGCCACCACGACCCCTACGGTAATCCCCGCGACAAAAACCCTGTCACCTGGGTCGGAGACCACGGGTTCTTGGACAAACCCACCGACAGTACCGGACTAACCCATATCGGGGCCCGCTACTACGACCCCACTATCGGTCAATTCATTAGCCCTGACCCGTTGTTGTTCACCGAAGTGCCCCAACAATTCCACCCCTACAACTACGCCCATGCCAATCCCTCCACGTTGACTGACCCCACCGGGCTGGCAGCGATGAGTTTCTCAATCGGTGGCGGTGGCGGTCGCAGTTATTTCAACTTCCGGTCTTTTTTCCGTAGCGTTATTACGCGTACGTTCTACCGGCCACCCGCACCGGTTTTCCGGTGGAGACCCCAGGCCAGCAGTGCGTCAAGCCGCCCAGCCGTGTCCTCCTGGGGAGCGTCATCTTATGGCCGCTCGTCCTATAGTTCCTATGGCCAGGCAGCCTATGTTCCTAGTCGTTCACTATCGGGCTCCTACCACCCGGCTGTAGTCAGGCCAGCACAAGCTGTTGCTCAACCCTCGTTCATCATGACCGCGCTTCATACTGGTCTGGACGCTCTGGGACAGGTCCCTGGTGCTGGGGAAGTCGCTGATGGGACCAACGCGGTCTTGTACGCTATCCAGGGAGACTGGCGCAATGCCGCCATGTCTGCCGCAGCAATGATTCCTTTCATCGGGAACGCAGCTACCGGCGCACGACTAGCCAAAAACGTTGCCCGTGGGGTGGGAGACGCTGTCGGTGGATGGTTCCGCAAAGTCGTTAAACGTGGTGATGGGGCCTCTCATCCGTGTATGAACAGCTTCACGGCGACCACGTTGGTGTTGATGGCAGATGGCACCCAGAAACCCATCCAAGACGTGGTGGTCGGTGACCAAGTCATGGCCACCGATCCTGAAACCGGTGAGAAGGGGCCACGTACTGTCGAGGCGCTCATCCGTAACACCGGACCCCACACCATGGTCGCGGTCGGCACTGACCAAGACACTATTGATGCCACGGACAACCACCCCTTCTGGGTAGAATCACGTGGTGAGTGGGTCGAAGCAATCGCGCTCCAGCCTGGTGACATCCTCCTCGACGAGCACGGTAACGACATCCTCGTCACCGAGCTCGCCGTCACCGAGCAAGACCTCACCGCCTACAACCTCACCATCGAAGACATCCACACCTACTACGCAGGAACCCAACCCACACTCGTCCACAACTGTTTAAGGGACTTCCCTGATGCAGATGATGCCGAAGGGCTTGGGCATGCCGCTAGAAGGCATACTTGGGGTGGAGAGGAACTGACGGCTGAGTCGAGTGTGTTTGATCCAGGGGTTGATCTTAAGGCGGTATCAAGAATGACGGATGGCCGGACTCACACGATAGGTAATCGGGGTGGCCTGGAATTTACTTTCGAGCCTGGGGGTATGGTCGGTGTTACTGGTCGTACTTCCATCAACCCGCACGGTACACCGACTTCGTGGGTCACTGTTGTTCGTGATCGTTGGAATGGCGACATGCGAACGATGCATCCAGGCTTGCCAGGAGACAGATAGCTATGGCAATCAGTTTGTATTTGAGGAACGAGGGCAGAGAGTTTGTGCGGAAGGCTGATTGCTCATATTGGCCCTGGAATGGTTCGTATGACTGTGAACGGTTCCCGATGCTGGGGGCTGTTGACCCCTATGGCGATGCCGTCTTTAATGCGCGGCAGATGGAGAAGATCGTGGGCGAGGTCGACCAGCTTTTCCAGGAGGATCTTTCGGAGAGGCAACGGAAATCTCTAGAAGCAGTCATTGAGCTATGCCATTATGCGCGCTTGCATCCTCGTCTTTACCTTTGGTTCTTTGGCGATTGAAGGCATCGTAAATAGGTGCTGGGAGATAGTCAAAATGAGTTTGGTATGAGGTATCTGTGATTGGTGGCCAAACTCAGAAGTATGAGTCCGACCTACATCGGAGGTTTTCAATATGACAATCTTGTTGGAACTACGACAGGAGAACTGCGACCTTGTGTTAGCCGGTCAGAGGCCATATGTACCATCAGAGTTGACGCAAGATTATGGCCGGTTTCCCACGCTATGGGGAGTTGATCCACATGACATTACGATTTTCAATCGTTGGCACATGCAAGCGATGCTGGTTGAGATAGAAGAACTTCTTGGCGAAGCGCTGTCTGACGAGGAACGGTGCTCTCTGGAGATAGTTACTACTCTGTGCCGTGAAGGGCTCCGGAAACAACACCGCTACCTGTGGTTCATAGGAATCGGCGATGGATAATGTTGCGGCCTTACAGGACGAAGTGGGGCACTGGTGAACAAAGTTCATTGAGGAGACAAAGGATGAGTCAGTCTCTGAATCATCCTTGGTTTAATTGAGAGAGTGTCGGCTCGAGTCTGTGAAGGATGATTACCATAGTGGCCCATTCAAAGTATCCGGACGAGTTTCGTGAGCGAGCGACGCATCTTGCCGTCGAGGAAATGAAGGACCCTGCCATTGCGTACCGGGGCGGTCTCTCGGATCGCTGAACGACTCGGAGTCCATAAAGAAGCCTCGCGTAGCTGGGTATGTAAGGCCGAGGACGCTAAACGCCCACAAGCAGCGAGCACTCTGCGGCCCGTATCCGGGCCCTGGAAGCCGAAGTGCGAGAGCTCCGCAAAACGAATGAGATTCTGCGTGCTGCGACAGCATATTTCGGGAAAGCGGGGTTCGACCGCCTGCGCAAGTAATCGCTGTTTTCATTAATCAGTGCAAGGGGCGCTGGAAAATCAAACCGATTTGCCGGGTACTCACTGAGGATGTGGGTATCGCTATCGCCCTGGGTGAATATTTGGTGGCGTGAGCGCCACCAAATATTGGGTTGTGGGGTCGTGGTTATTGTGGTTGAGCGCCGGTGGTTATTATGTCCGGGCGCCAGTGAGGGTGTGCCTGGCTCTGGCGCCCGGATTCTTGGTTAGTGGGGTTGATGGTTTGTTGTGGTGTGTTCTCTCATGTTGATTTGGCCGGTGTTGATGGTGATGGCGCCGTGGACGATACGGTCGCAGATGGCGTCGGCGTGGACACCAGCTCCGAGGCGGTGGTGCCAGTCTTTGAGTCCGTATTGGGAGACGAAGATGGTTGCTCCTTTGTCGTAGCGGGCTTCCATGAGTTCTAAGAGCATGGTGCGGGTGGAGTCGCCGGGTTTGTCCAGGAGCCATTCATCGAGCACGAGGACGGTGTAGGCGGCATACTTGCGGATGAACTTGGAGGCCCCGCCAGGTTTGTCTGTGGCCAGGTCCCAGGCCTGGACAAGGTCGGGCATACGCACGAACATGGTGCGGTAGCACTGCCCGCAGGATGCTTTGGCGATCGCGGAAGCGAGGAAGGTTTTCCCTGACCCGGTGAAGCCCACGATAATGATGTTGCGTCTGGCGGTGATGAAGGAATAGGTGGCGAGCTCGGCGATGAGGGAGCGGTCCAGGCCTCGTTGCTCAACCAGGTCCAGGGTCCGCAGGTCAGCGTCGGGGTAGCGGAGCTTGGCCCGACGGATCAGACCACTGGTTTTACCAGCCAGGAAACCAGTGTAGGCACTATCCACGGCCAGGCGCAGGCGCTCAGTGACGGGCAGGTCGAGGAAGAGCGCCTCATCCTGGCTGGTCAGAGCGTCGAGCAAGTCGGTATGGCCCATTTCCCGTAGCTTGCGTTTGGTTTCGATATCCAGGTTCACTGGGTGCCTCCCCCATAGTAGGAGCCCCCACGAACAAACCCGCCACCAGATTCCTCTGGCCGGGCTTGCCGAGGGGATCGTGTGTCGGCGCTGGTGGTCAGGATGGGGTGGATATGGGCATAACGCGGGGACCGCACTGTGCTGGAGAGCGCGATCCCGGCTGCTGTTTCCAGACGGGCAGCACTATAGGTATGTGCCAGCCGTAGCACTGCCAGGGCAGGATTGATGGCTTGATCAGCGATGACACACGATTCAAATATTCGTGCGATGACTTCGCTGGTGTGTGGCCCGATCCGATCGGCCCATGCTTTGACTCGCTCGGGGTCCCAGGGCTGCCATGACTTACCCTCAGGGATATCGGCCTCCCGGGTGGAATACTGATTGACAGCCGTGGCTGGCAACAACAAGTGGGAAGCGACCCGGGCCTGGCCATGCCATACCTCGATCATCGTGTCGGTGATTCTCAGATCGACATGGTCCCCGACCAGGCGCCAGGGCACCGAGTAATAGTTCTTCACCCACACCACATGCCCATTGCGTCCTACCCGGCGCCGACGAACCCAGGTGGAGATCTCGTAGCGTGCCGCGGGCAGTGGGTGGAGCAAGGGCGCTTCCTCGGCCTCGAACACCGATTGGCGTGAGCCAGGTCGTTTCTGGAACGGGGCACGGTTATAGACATCAACCCTCTCCCGGATCGCTCGACGCAACTGCGCTAGAGATGTGAAGATCTCCTCGCGCAGAGCAGCGATGACCACCGTGGCCACATGCCCGACCGTGTTCTCCACACTCGCCTTGTCCTTGGGTGCTCGCACCCGCCCCGGTAACACGGCCGCAGAGTAGTGGGTTGCCATCTCCCGATAGGCATCATTGAGCACGATCTCACCCTCGCGTGGATGCTTGATCACCCCGGGAGGTTATCGCACACGATCTGGGCCACCGAGCCGCCGAAAGCCTCGAACATTGCCACATGGGCCCGCAGCCAGGAGTCTTGACGCATGTCCAGGCACGGTTCCACGAACGCGAGCCGAGAAAACGGTAGGACCGCGACAAACAAGTAGACCCTACGGACCTCACCCGTGGCGGTGTCGATGAGTTCCATGGTCGGGCCCGACCAAACCCGCCTCGACCTGACGAGCTGCTTTACGAGCCACCCGCGAGGACACACCCTGGACCCGCACATATTTGTCATAGCAGCGGCAGAAACGGTCATAGCTCATCGCCATCCCACACTCCTGCATGGCCACCATGTCCTGATACTCCCCGTGCAAGAGCTTCAACGTCACCCCAGTGCGAGACAGTTCCTTGTGAACACGTCCCCAGTCCGGCTGGACATAGATGCTCTCGTGTTCCCCACGCCCGGGAAACAACAATGCGTAGACGTCTTCCTCACTCTTGTCCGCGACATCTTCGAAACTCACACCAACAGCCTCAGCCGCTTGCAAAACCGCAGTGATGCTCTTACGAGACATGCCCTGTGAAGCCGCGATCGCGCGTCCCGATATCCCCTGAGAATGCAGACGAAGCACCAACTTCGCCCTGATCCGATTTACCATTGCAGGTAACTCCTTTCACCACATGACCATCACATGGTGAAAGGAGCCTAAACACTACCGGCGCCCAGCAAAACTACCCACGGCGCTCAACAACAATAACCACCACCAACCACACCGGCGCTCACACACAATAACCCCGGCCCTCAAACCCCCGAATATTCACCTGGGAACCTACCTCGGAGTGAACTGACACAGGTGGGTTTAGGGTCTTCTCCGGAGTTGGAAGCACTCTATGGGTGGCGTAATGGGACCGTGACCGATGGTGTGAAACTTGGCGAGATCGATATTTTCCCAGGTTTTTACTTGTTATCTCTTGAGGATGCGATTCTCAACTACCGGACGTTTGTCGGTGATATGCGGTGGCAAGTGGGCTGGTTACCGTTGTTTGCCGATGGTGATGGTGACTTCTATATCATTGATCTAGGGATGGAATCAGGACGGCCGGTTCGAGGTTTTTGGATTGAGTGGGGTGAGCATTCGGTTGAGTTCTCATCATTAAACATGATGCTCAGAACTGTGGCGATGGGATTTGCTCGCGGTGTACTCTTTCTGGATTCCAACGGTTATCTCAGTATGGACTTCCATGAGTTTGAAGTTCTGGCTAGTGAAGTCGATCCCGGAGTTAAGGACTGGGATGACTACCAATAGGCTCTCATTACAAGCTGAACGGGTAATCTACTGAGCAGGACCTCACCGCCTACAACCTCACCATCGAAGACATCCACACCTACTATGCTGGAACCCAACCCACACTCGTCCACAACTGCCCAGCGGATCTTGGTAATCCCGGTGAATCCGTCAAGAAAATCCCTTTCAACCAGATGAATAAGGCGATTGAACGAGGACAGGCTCCAAAGGGAATCGTCCGTATCGATAAAGGGAAAATCGAGGGAGCTGAGCAGCCTCATGCGGTGTTTGGTAAAGGGCAGGGGGCTCCGTCTTTGAATATTGATGGGACCTGGAAGCATGGGCATTATGACGTGACAAGGAAGCAAAGAGATTGGTTAGCGGGATTTGGATGGAAGTTTGAATAGTTTTCGTGAGGCCGTAGTGCAGTGGGCTATTGATGAGCTTGATGTTGGCAAGATTCCGGCTCAGATTGATATCGATGCAGTTACCAATGATCCACCTCCTCCCTTTGCGGTAAAGGCTGGGTTGGAGTGTCTCGTGGCGATTCACGAGGTGGTGAAAGTGCGTGGTGCTCCGTTTGATACGGCGTTGGTCATTCCGTTGCCGTGTGAGAGTAGTGAGTTGGAGACGTCGCCTCCAAGCATCACTGAGCTTGTGGCGAGTAAGTGGGAATATGGTCCGGGCCGTGAGGTTCTTGGTTTCTATATTGTTCCTACCTATGTCTGGGGGCTTGTTGGTGATGGAGAGGAGTATCGCAGGAGGCTCGATGATGCGGAGATTCCCTCGGGTTATTTTGCTTACTACCGTGCCTGGCGTAAGACCTACGAGATTGAAGAAAACTGGGAGTTCAACCGCGCAATTTATATTCGACCGGTTGTTGAGTCTACATCTCGGTTAGCTTGAGGGTTTGAAGCCAGGGCAATTGAGTGGGTGTTGATTGTGGAGAATCCATGGGGAAACGAATATCCCATGAGTAGTCGATTCCTTGAGAACCAGTTGTTGCCCCCTGAATATACTCTTGCGAGGGTTGTTCCCACTGCCCAAGAGTTGGTCTATGGGTATCAGCAACGATGGGTTAGCGACGATGGTGCGGTTCGATTGGGTGAAGCGCAGTATGCGTTGGGCATGCCGCAGACACCGTCTGTGGAGGAAGTCGCGTTGCTGCTTCGCGATGAGTACTACAACGTGGAACGTCTTATGTATGCTGCTGCAAGAGAGATTGAAGCGGAAGGTTCACCTCTCGAAGGCGAGGAGCCATGGCGAGTGTGGATGTTTTTGGCATTCAGCTGGGCTTTGGAGCATCGTTCCGATTATGACGATTTGATGATGATCCTGCAGATCTTGTGGGCTGATTTTGGTTATCCTCTAGAGATTAGGGACCTCATTAGGTGGGTTTCGCAATGGCCCGGTGAACCGCCCGTAATCGACAGCCTTCTCCCACAATGGCAGGACTATCTATCCGTCAAGGGCGCAGAATATGCGGAGCGGACTGCACGTTTTGCTGGTGATGGGTGGACGCCTACTAATAGTGGCTAATTATCCACTTGTTGTTGAGTGCCGGGCCTGTTCTTGTTTACTGGTGAGGAAGCCTTTCGGTAGTGACTCGGTGCCTAGTGGTGTGGCGTCGTCGTCGACCGGCGAATACTACTCAGGGTGGGTAATCGGACAGGATTCACCAAACACACCACTACCGGTGACACATCCACAAGCTACACCCGCCCACCAGCCGGTAGCACAGGCGCGCACCAGTTAACCAAAGCCACCACCACCGCCCCCACCGGTACCACGACAACCAATAGCTACACCTATGACGCGGCGGGTAACACGCTGACTCGCGCGCTGGCGGGCCAATCCAAGCAGACATTGACGTGGGACGGCGAAGGACGCCTAGCCTCGCTAACCGCAGGAACCACCAAACATTCCTACACCTACACCGCTGACGGGGCCCGGCTGGTGCGCCGCGAGGCAGGGACGACGACGGTGTATCTGCCTGGCGGTCAGGAAATCACCCGCACCGGCTCGACCACTAGTGCGATCAGGTATTACGCGTTCAACGGGACTGTTGTTGCCTCTCGTACCACCACCGGCGCGGCTGGCGTGACAACAATTGTGGGCAACTCTCAACACACCCCACAACTAGCGGTCAACAACGCCACCAACACACCCACACGCCGCCACCACGACCCCTACGGTAATCCCCGCGACAAAAACCCTGTCACCTGGGTCGGAGACCACGGGTTCTTGGACAAACCCACCGACAGTACCGGACTAACCCATATCGGGGCCCGCTACTACGACCCCACTATCGGTCAATTCATTAGTGTGTTTTGCAAGTTTTTTGTGGGCCGTAGTGCAGTTCGTTTTTAGGCCGGGTTGCTGTTGGTTATTTCATGAGGGCGTTTTGGACTCTCCATGAGGTGCCGGTGTGGCGGATGAGGTGTCCGTGGTGGATGAGTCGGTCGATGATGGCTGCGGCGATGTTGTCATCGCCGAAGATGGTGCCCCAGCGGGAGAATTCGATGTTGGTGGTGATGATGAGGCTGGTTTTCTCGTAGGTGTTGTTGATGACTTGGAATAAGAGTCTGGCTCCTTCGGGGTCGATGGGTAGGTAGCCGAGTTCGTCGATGGCGAGGAGCTCGAAGCGGGCCAGGAGGGTGAGTTCGCGGTCGAGGCGTGCTTCGTTTTTGGCTTTGCGGAGGTTCATGACGAGGTCGGCGGCGGTGGTGAAGCGGGCTTTGATGCCGTTGTGGCAGGCGGTGTGGATGAGGGCTGTGGCCAGGTGTGTTTTCCCGCAGCCGACGTCTCCGTAGCAGATGAGGTCCTCGGCCCGGGTGAGGAAGTCAAGAGCGGCGAGGTTGGTGGGTGTGAGACCTTCGGGCAGGGTGAGTCTGGTCCAGTCGTAGCCGTCAAGGGTTTTGATGGTGGGTAGGTGGGCCCCGGCGATGAGGCGGGCCCGGGCCGAGGCGCGCCGGGAGGTGATCTCGGCATTGAGGTAGGTGGCCAGGAAGGCGAGGTGGTCGGTGGTGATGGTGGCGAGTTGGGTTTCTAGGACGTGGCTGGTCAGGCGGGCTTCTTTGGCGTTGGCACGTACTTGCGTGGCTAGTTGAAGGGGATTCATATCGCCCAGGGGGCTGGTCGGTGGCGTGGTGGTGGGTGTGGCTGGGTAGGTGGTAGGCACGATGGTTCTCCTTGGTGTTTTTGGGTGTGTGTCATCGCCCCCGCTTCACAGAGGTGGGCGGGGTTGGGTGTGTGTGGTGTTTAGATGTCGAGAGTGTCGATGTTGATGGGCTCGATGACGGGTTCGGGAATGGGACCGGTGTGCCTGGCCGCGGCTTTCAGTGCGTGCAGGGCGATCTCGATCATGGTGGTGATGTAGATCTTGTCGGTTCGAGTGAGGCGATCAGAGGCATCTGTGATGATCTGGAGTGCCTGGTTGATCGTGATGTCGGCTTGCCCGAGCGTGTTGTGCCAGTGGTTGATGGTTTCTTCATCGGCCCAGCGAGCTAAATCCTGGGCAGTGACGGGCCAGTCGTGGGGATCTGTTGAGGGGGTATGGGATGTCATCAGGAATACTCTTTTGATCGTGTTTGATGTCGTTAGATGTCTTGTGTGGGGTGGTGTTAGGCGATGAGGGTGTCATAGACAGCGAGGTTGACGTCGGGGTTGGGGTGGTAGATGCTCCCAGTGCCTGAAGCCAGGAGGGATAACGCGGCCTGGTTCAGGGGCTGCTGGGCGCGCAGGAGGTGGTGGGCAGCGTTCATGGTCGCTTCGAATCCGCAGGCGGTGCTGGTAGCGTGCAGTGCTTTGAGGGTACGGCGTTTGTCCTGGTAGCTGGCCTGGTCTAGAGCAGTAACCAAAATAGTGGGCATGGCTGGACGTAGTGGGGAATGTGACCATGCCCCGGGGCGAGTGAACAACGCTTCCAGTAGGGACGCTTCACTAGCGATGGTGGAAGCTGTGTGGGTGAAACACCTGGGCAGGCAGGCAAGTTGATGGCCGTGGTGGTCGAAGAACTCTATGGTGTGGGCCCCGATTCCCACACTCACGTCCCACCCCGAGTATTGCGGGCCTAGGAGATAGAAATTGTTGTCGAAAGTGACACGTCCGTCTTTATCGGCTTTGCGGGTGTCGAACCGGACCGGGGTAAACCGGGCGCCCGGTAGGTCTAGTCCTGCCGCTTTATCAGTGGCGAACAAGGCGCGTAGTTCTTCGTGTTTACGGTAATGAGTCTGGTCAAGCAGACCATCACAGCGCGTTAAGAGGTCCTGGTTAAACTCTTGGGTATCGGCCACGATGGGGATAGGAACGAACAAGTTACGACGCAGGTAGCCCACCGCGTTTTCCACATGTCCTTTCTCGTTACCCGAGTAGGGGTTACAAAACCGGGTAGCAAACCCGTGATGAGCACGGAAACGAGCAAACAACTCGGCCTCGGTGATCTGCTCCCCGACACGCCGTCCGATCCCGGTCGCGTTATCAAAGACCAGCAGACGCGGCACGAAACCCACATGCTCGAAAATGGTTTGTAATCCGTGAGTGACGCACTCAGCGCTCTGGCCCCCATAGACCTGCCCGTAACGAGCATTCGAGTACGGGAAGGAGACCACCAGCATCGCCTGAATCACATCAGCCCCACCAGCATCTTTGACATGGATCTCACCGAAATCGACCTGAGCATCGCCCGGGCCCCACACCAATTCGGCGAACCCGTCGCCAGAGCTTTGACGGGCCTGGCGCCAGGCCTTGACATGCGTGCATACCCGCCGGTAAGAGCCTTGGTAGTCTTTCTCGGCCACCAGCCGTTCAAAAATGCGTTTCGCGGTATGTCGTTGTTTACGTGGCTGGCCTTGATCGGCCTGTAACACCGACTCAATGAACTCGACCATCACTGGCGTCATCACCCGGGGCTTGTGAGAAGCACGAACCGGCACAGGCGGACTGAAATCCTCGATCGCGAGATACTTCGCGACAGTCTCACGCGAGACCTTAAGCTGGCGAGAGATCTCACGACCGGAAATTCCCTGCCGGTCAAGTTCTCTGATAGTTTCAATAAGGGACATGGGTAGCGTCATATACTTCCTGTTTCTTTGCCCAGGGCCACGCGCCTGCAAACACGAACGGCCTAGACAAAGAAACATATAACGTGGAACACGAATGACAGACCCATGTCCCCTCCTTTTTGCTATCAACCAGCAACCAGAGGGAAACTCCAAGGGCCCACCAACCTGCCACCACCACGCATCAAGTGGCAGGATTCTGGACTGCACAACGGCCTAAAACCAGCCAGCACAACAGCCAAAAAACCCCAGCACAACGGCCTACCCCAATACTGCCCTACACATTCATTAGCCCCGACCCGTTGTTGTTCACCGAAGTACCCCAACAATTCCACCCCTACAACTACGCCCACGCCAACCCCTCCACGTTGACTGACCCCACCGGACTGGCAGCGACCATGTTCGCACTCAGCGATGGTGGTCAGAGCATGGCAGCGACGAGTAAGAGACCGGCTAAGCCTAGTAAGCCAGCGCCGAGTGTGAATGTTGGTGCTCCTTCCTACCCAGCTTCGGCCAGTTGGGCACCGCCAGCTACCAGTGCATCAAACCCTGCACCCTATTCTTCATGGGGAACAAACACCTACGGGAGTGCATATTACGGTTCATATAGACGTCCATCGCAAAAGGCAGTGCACGCACTTGCCAGGGAATCGAAGTTCAAGGCATACCTACACCGAGGCCTTGACGCGATGGGAATGGTTCCAGTCGTAGGCGAGGCAGCTGATGGCACCAACGCGGTCTTGTACGCCATCGAGGGAGACTGGAAGAACGCCGCTATCTCCGTAGCGGCCATGGTACCCATTATCGGGAACGCAGCCACCGGTGGACGACTTCTCAAAAATACCTTCCGTCAGGTGAGCAATGCCGGAGAAGCAATCAGCGGATGGGTCCAGAAGATCGTCAAACGCGGCGACGGGGCCTCTCATCCGTGTATGAACAGCTTCACCGGTGTCACGTTGGTGTTGATGGCAGATGGCACCCAAAAACCCATCCAAGACGTCGCTATCGGTGACCAAGTCATGGCCACCGACCCTGAAACCGGTGAAAAAGGTCCACGTACTGTCGAGGCGCTCATCCGTAACACCGGACCCCACACCATGGTCGCGGTCGGCACTGATCAAGACACTATTGATGCCACCGACAACCACCCCTTCTGGGTAGAATCACGTGGCGAGTGGGTCGAAGCAATCGCCTTGCAGCCCGGTGACATCCTCCTCGACGAGCACGGCAACGACATCCTCGTCACCGAACTCGCCATCACCGAACAAGACCTCACCGCCTACAACCTCACCATCGAAGACATCCACACCTACTACGCCGGAACCCAACCCACACTCGTCCACAACTGCCCCGGCGGGGTAGGGCCAGTCAATGCGGGGAAGAACGGGGAGAAGAGAGTTCGGGAAGCCTACGACATTGGAGGGAAACAGAAAATCTCAATCAATAACCGAAACAGGATACCTGACGGAATAACTCCTGAGACCCTTTCGGAGGTGAAGAACGTGAAGAGCCAATCTTTGTCTAGGCAGTTACGGGATGATATTCAGTACGCGAAGGACAATAATCTGAGTGTTGATTTGTACACCCGTTCAAACACGTACATTACTGGTCCTCTCCAAACGGCCATTAGCAATGGAGATGTTACGAGGAAGTTCATTCCGTGAGTGGAAAGGCAAGAGCATGAATGAGGCAGAGATTCGTGAGCGTCGGGAATGGAACGAGAGACGCAAAGTAGAGATTGCGGAAAAGGCACGTGAGCGGATCCGTGCTGAGCAACCGATCATCGCGGATCTGCGTGAGGTTGGTGTTGATGTCGAGTCTGTGTGGCAGGTGTATAAGTATCCCGAGTCCTACCCGGTCATCTTCCCAATCACATTGAAGCACTTAGAGCGTGGCGGGTATCCCGACCGTGTCATGGAGTGGTTGGCGCGGGTCATGGCGGTGAAGGAGGCCACGCCTTATTGGTGGCAGCTCCGAGACCTCTACCTCGTGGCAACTGGGAAGGGTGAGATTGAGGGATTGGCGGCTGCTTTGGCTGAAAGTGCACGGCGGGAGCATCTCGATGAACTGATCGCACTGTTAGACGTACCTACACGCAACGGTTCACAGATCTTCTTCTTGGGACCGATCATCAGGCTGGGACGTGAACGAGGCTGGGCCATCGTCGAAGAACTCAAAGACCACCCAGTCTACGGAAAGGAAGCCAGCTTCAAACTCCACCAGCGTGAACTCCGCCAAGCACGCCAAGCACGCCAAGCACGCAAACAACGGTCCTCACCCCAGTAGGGCAATTTTTCTCATCCAAATCGGGAACTCCTGGCCGAAGGACGCGATGATTTTGGACCGGGTGGACAGCAAGGGAGCCGCCTTACCTCACTACAAGGGTGGTACGACTTGGCAGAACGATCCTGTTGGGTTGCCAGAGGCTCCGGGACTCACCTATCGGGAATGGGATGTGAACCCTAAAGGTAGTGGTCCGACTCGGGGAACTGAAAGGATCGTGACCGGGAGTGATGGTTCAGCTTACTCAACGAAAGATCATTACAAGACCTTCATGATCATGAGAGGACCGCACGAGTGACGAATTTTGATGTGCTACTAACGGTGGAATCTGAGCTGCGACCGTTAGTGTTCGAGGGTGATGACGATGTACTTTACTCGGCGATGTTTCAGTGGAGAAAACAGGAACTGACGGTTCGTGTTGTTCGTGGACGGAAGATGAGGACAAAACAGTCCTTGTTTGATGAGTTCGCTGCCTCTCTCCAGTTCCCTCTGTATTTCGGTGAAAATTGGGATGCGTTCGATGAATGTGTACGCGACTTGGAGGATTTACCTGCGGGTAAAGGGTACGTCGTGGTGATCACGGAACCAGATGATGTTCTTCTTGGCGAGGATGAGCGTGGGTTGCGTCTTTTGGTGAACTCGTTGACAGACGCTGCTGGTGAGTGGGGTAAGCCCATCGAGCGAGGTGAATGGTGGGATCGGTCTTCTGTGCCTTTCCATGTTGTTCTCGTAGGTCAATGCGAGGTACTTGAACGAGCTTCCCGGAGGTGGACAGCAGCGGGAGCAGAGCTGCAAACCTTGGAGTGAGAGTAGTACTTGTGGCGAGATTGGAAGTGCTTATTCCTTGGGGAAATGATTGCGTCGTCGGCTCGTGTTTGATACTGTCTGACGTGCTTTCGGGGGTGGCATTGATCCGAGGGTGGTGACAGCATCCAGAAACCCATCCAAGACGTCGCTATCGGTGACCAAGTCATGGCCACCGATCCTGAAACCGGTGAAAAAGGTCCACGTACTGTCGAGGCCCTCATCCGCAACACCGGACCCCACACCATGGTCGCGGTCGGCACTGATCAAGACACCATTGATGCCACCGACAACCACCCCTTCTGGGTCCAGTCACGTGGCGAGTGGGTCGAAGCAGTCGCTTTACAGCCCGGTGGCGTCCTCTTCGACGAGCACGGCAACGACATCCTGGTCACCGAACTCGCCGTCACCGACCAAGACCTCACCGCCTACAACCTCACCATCGAAGACCTCCACACCTACTATGCTGGAAACCAACCCACACTCGTCCACAACTGTGACCTTGGAGAATACCTTGCCGAGCATATGCAGAAAGACAACAGAACTTTTGACAACATTCCAAAGGACCAGACGGCCGATTACATCGAAGCGGTCATACATGACCAAATTCCAATGACAATGTGGCGAAAAGGTGAAGGATATGGCCGTGAGATATGGCGTGATGGCCGAAATATTATTATTCAGGATCTTTCTGCACCTGACGGAGGTACAGCCTTTAGCAAGTCAAGTCAGGAAGCGGCAATCCGCTACTGGGAGAACTTCAAGTGAGTGGGATGTTGATTGAAGTGACTTTGCGGGAGATTTTCGGAATGCGAGCGGCTGTCTTGGATGCCTGGACAGACGCTGTTTTCGATGACGAGCTTGGCGCATCCAAACTGTGTGAGCGACTGATGGATGATTTCCAGGTGCGTGTTGGTTGTGAGTTTCCCGCGCCGAATTCCCCAAGGCTATTGGAGATTGATGATCTGAGCCTTGATGTGGTGGCGAGGTCCCTCAAACACGCTGGGACGTGGATGAGAGAAGGGGATATGCAGGTTCTTCTCGGGTTGTTTGAGGCTGAGTGGAAGGAACTTGTCGCTTACATTGATAGCTGTCAGAGGGACGCGAAGCAATGGCAGCGCTGGCCGGATAATGAGCTCCCAGCGCTACATGATCCTGCGAATCCTCAAGTGGGTGATGTAAAGCAGGTGATCACGTATGGCCATTCCTCCTGGGTAGGGCCAAGGGACCCGAGTTGGGTCAAACCTGAAGTCTGGATGCAGATGATGGTTTCGAGTCTTGAACGTCTTACGGCACCGGCCGACGGTCAGATCGAATATCTGACGACGCTGGGGTCTGATGATGTCGATGAGCTGGGGCTCGCGTTCCAAGATGCATATGTGAGGTTCACGAGGGGTTTCTCAAGGGATCGTTCTCCTGCTGTGGTCGATGCGTGTGCTGAGGTTGATAAGGCCCTTCGGTCACTGGATCTGGGGTGGAGTTTTGCTGATCTGGAGTCGCCGGCATGGGCAAAGATTCGGGTCCTGGCCGCGAGAGCAGCCAAGGCTCTATGTTGCTATCAGGCCTTGCGTGAGAGTCAGAGTTGATGGCCTATGGGATCGGTCAATTTTGACCGAGGAGGAATCTGAGTGGCAAGAATCCTGGAGAGGATGAAGCACCTCATGCACTCGTGTAACTCGCTTCACAATTCCTGGGAACAAAGTCGCGTGTTTTGGCGGGAAAGTATCCATACGATGGGTCAATGAGAACCCTGCGTTACAGGTCCCTTGCCGGGGCTGCTGCTCTTGCCCTTGCCACGTTTGGACTTGCCGGATGCGGCTCTAATGAATCCAAAGATCAGGATGCGGCGGCGCAGTCAGCCGTATCCACTCCCCAGGAAAGCTCCGCTGCCACATCTGAATCCCCGAAGCTCCCAGAGCTGACCCAGGACAATTTCCTGGAGCGGACCACGAATGCGATGCTCAAGGCGAAGTACTACCGGGTAGATGTGGTTTCCGGGGACTCGGAAGGGAGTGCGGCTTTCGGAGGTGACTTCATCGCGAGTGAGGACCCGTCCGAGAAGTTCGCATACCTAGCAATCCCGATCGATGCGTCTGGTACCCAGATGGAGACGCTGCAGGTGAGTGGCAAGATGTATACTCGGCTTCCCCAGACGCAAGGAAAGTGGCTTCCGCTTGACGATTCAGTCCCAGGGTTCGAAGGGATTTCTAGTGGCCTGACTCAGGGGGACATTCTCAGCAAAATGAAGAGCACGGGTCCCGCGATTCTCGATTTCACTGCCGAACCAGACTCTGAGACGATCGATGGTGTCTCCACTACTAAGCTCGTGACTGAGCTTGATGCGCAGCAGTACATGGGGGCCAAATGGGACTCCACAATTGGTGACACGGTGACAATGACCTACTTTGTTGGCCCTGATGACCTGATTCGGAGAACGGTCCTGGAGCTTGGCCCGAGCACCGTGACCATGGATATGTCGTTGTGGGGTGAGCGTTTTGAGGTGGAGGCCCCGCCAGCCGAGGAACTCATCACCTTTGAAGAAATGTCCAAGCAGCAGGGTTAAAGAGTGGATTCCCAGTGCAGTTCCTTGCAACCCGAAGTGGACGCCATGAGTGTACCAACGCCTGAAAACCCTGGTAGTGCTTGGATTTGTTGGGTCAATTTCGTCGTTTCCCATTGCGCGATGGCTGCACTGGGTATCATTCCCGAACATACTCTTGCTTATGGTGTAAGAGTGGACGGGGATGATATTGGTCTGATATTCCAGCTTTCTGAATTCTCAACATCTGCTCAGGAAGACATGGAAGACATTGTCAGCGAGCTCGAGGGGCTTCTAGGACCAACTGTTGATATCTCATATTCTTATGAGTTGAGGTCGCATTCTTCGCTCACACCACATAACTCAGCATTCTGGATCTATGTTTGTCGTGACTGACTGAGTTTCGTTGGCGAGTGAGTCGAAGCAGTCGCTTTACAGCCCGGTGGGGTCCTCTTCGACGAGCACGATGATGACACCCTGGTCACCGAGCTAGGAGTGACCAAGCAAGACTTGATCGCCTACAACTTACCGTGCAGGATGATGGAACGATTTTCGAAGGCAATACTCGAATCCCGGTGCTTCAGGAACATGAGATCAACGTCCACTCACTACCACGCGTTCATCACCCTTCTTGGGATCCAGATGTCGAAATGATGCGGGGAAGATAGCAATGGGAATTCGCGATGCAGTGTTGGAGGTGATTGCCTCAGAACGCCAAGCGTTGTTTCTCGTAATGTGGGAGAACGAGCTGGCGCTACGGGCAAGGGAGATCGTGGCCGGTGCTGAGGGTGAGGATGACTGTGCCACCTTGGAGAAGTTGATGGGAATCAACGAAATGGTGGTGGCAGTTTCACAGCAACTCGAACGCTTGCATGGAGGTCTGTACGTGTTCTCCGGCCCGGAACTATGGGCCTACGTTCAGGGTAGAGGAGGGTATGGCAAGCGCGGAGCGGATGCATTCCTGACTGCTCAACGGGCCCTTGCTCGGTTAGAGCGTGTTGATCGTGAGGAGTCTCGATGACGACTGTTCGAGCAGGCGTACTGGCCTCGATGGAGTCGGTCGATGATGGCAGTTTCTTGGTCCAGTTGGTATGGGAGCTCGGATTCTACGGGCGGGGCTGCTATTACGGACGGGACAATGGATGTGCCGTTGATGGCGTGAAGTTGCGCTGTATTCTCGAATTGAGCTCCATGGTCTCTGGGCGGCTCGAAGATGTCTGGAGCGGGCGAAAAGTCTGCTCGGACAAGGAGTTCTTGGCGCTCCTAGAAAGCAAGGCCGTTGAGGGCGACTGTGTTGGTGACCTTTATGGGGCGGCGATGCGGGTGCGAGAATTCATCCAGTTCAGGATCTCGTCCAGTGATGAACAGGTTGGTGCTTGAAGGTAGGCGGCGATGGATGGGCAAGGACGATTCATGGCTCTACCGGTTGTGCACGTAATGCTTGTCTGTTGTTGCTGGTGGTGCGACGTCGTCGTCGAATTACAAGTAGTGCCGTTCTTAGGAAAGAGGCGTGGCTAGGAGCGGTAGGTTGGGCTCCTCAATGGGAAGATGGCTACAAGACGGTCATGTTCATGAGAGGACTGCAACGGTGTCGAAGTCAGGCCCGAGCGGCAGCTCTAAGAGTATTCTGAGTCGTATTTGGGGCCCAACCGGTGGCGCTAAAGCATGTGGGACGTGGTGAACCGTGGAATCTGAAATGATGCGTTTTAGTCAGCAGTCTGAACAAGGTTCGACTATTGAGTGGGATAAGTTGAGGGCAATTGCTGGTCAAAATGCTGGTTCGGTACCAGATGACATTGACCGAATGCTATGCGCTAGTAATGAGGAAGAAGCGTCCTCGGCATACTGGATGATTGACAATCATGTAGTCGTCCAAGGACAGCTTTTCGAGTCTGCATTGCCGACAGGGAGAACTGTGGCAAGGGCTATCTGCGAGGGTAACCCCACAGTATTTGGGCTTGGGCGCGCACTTGATCTGTTGGTTGAGATCGCTGCGGGAGAGTCAGACTATTCTGAGGTTGAGTTAGGGAACGAGCATCTGGGCGATGCGTGCCGGGCTGTGCTTCGTCCGTTTGTGCCGTGTTTCCGGCGTTTTGTGTGGAGTGAGAACGATAAAGTTCTGCTGGGGTTGTTGGATCTTCTCGATATTTTGGAGCCAGAGCGTGAGAGGCTGCGTGATATTGCTCAGAGTATTGCTGATCGGCGTCCTGCGAATACGATGCTTGGGGATCGCGCCCGCGAACTCGCGGCCGAGAGATAAATTACGAGGAGTTGTGCGAAGGAGTGATGCTGTCACCGTGCTCAAGCTGTGTGCTTCTCCGTGATGAGTTTGGATACAACCAATGAGTATTTCATATGAGGCTTTCGATGAGGCGATTGAGTGTCGAGCGATTCGAGAAGGAGTTCCGATTGGAACTGCGGCGATGCGGACTTTTGCTCTAGCAGCGATGGCTGTTGCGGTGGATATTCCGGAATCATTGCGGCCTGGGCTTGTTGCGGGATTGAACCGTTGGTTCGTCGGAATGGGTAGCGGCGAATCGCTTATGTCCCACCGAATTGCTGCCTGGGAGTACCTCGAGCAGAAGAATGGATCATCAGGAGCCATTGTTGACGATGTAGATCGAGCTGTTCGGATATTGATCTACTTGCTTTGGGACGAAGGCAGTGATGACGGTGATCTGAGCGATGGATTAGACTTTCTTGTCCCTCTGCTAAACCAGTACGGAGGCTTGGAGCGTGTTCTAGGAATGCAAGGCTGGTGAACGAGGTTCAGGTGGGGTGCGCTCGCCCGAGCGCACCCCCACAGGCTGTGAAGAATCAGGACGCTGTCATGTTGGCGTGATATAACGATGGGGCTCGTTAGGCGCTTGCCAGCTGGGATACACGTCCTTTAGAGATACCCATGAGAACAGCGGTATCTGTGGTGGATATTCCTTCGGAGAGCAGTTTGGCCACGGCTTGACGGGACTTGGCGGACGCCTCGGCGGCCGCTTCCCGTGCGGCCTCTGCTGCTTCCCGTGCTTCCACAACTACGGTGAGTTCATCGGCAGGGAGAACTGTCACGCTCCAGTTGGAGTGGTCTACCTCGGGGTGGACGGTATCGAGATAGTCTCGCACTTGCTGAACGGCCTTGGTTAGATGGCGGACCTGTGTCCAGCAGTCATCCTCATTCCACAGCTCCCAGCCGCCTGACCAGCGCCGAGCTGTAACCGTTACTTCAGTCATTGTTGGGCCTCCTTGATTGCCTTGAGAGCTTTGTCGGTTAGTCCCGGCGATACCTCCCTGGTTGTGGAGAAAGCAACCGCTTCTTGGATGTGTGAGGATGGAATCGCTAGAAAAGACAATACAACGGTTAAGGAGGACATAATGAACACCATCGATACTGACGCTATGGCAGCCTACGTCGAATCGGACGAGTTCTTCGAGGAGCCACCCGCAGGACGTACCCTCACGGGAGCTGAGGCACAGGCTGCTACACGCGACCTCTTCGGGCGGTGACGGTTCGGATCGACTATGAGCTGGAGATACCCTCACAGAAATTGGGTCGTTTAAGCCAATTTGAGAGGATATGTCACCGATGAGCGCACAAGTTCCTCGCCGTGTTCACGGGAGGATAACGCGACACGAGTCGTATGGTTGTTACGTCGATTTCGGGGAAGAATCCGACGGACTCTTAACCATTACGATGATCGCCGAAGATGACGATGAGGAGGTGACTTTCCCTCCAGTTGGCTCCAGCATTGAAGCTGTTTTACTGGGATATACGGAGATAGGTCTTCAGCCACGATTGAGTCTACGCGCTGAAGATTTCATGAGGGCCAAGTCGGGTTAGAAACCATGACATCGTAGTCGGGCATAGCGTTGATCCATAACAACGGACCGCATGTGATGGTGGTCGCGGTGGGGACTCGTCTGGCACCAGCGGAGCAGTCGCTGGACGAGTACGCTTTCCCAAGTTCCGTACAAGGTGGAGCTAGGACATTCCTCCAGGCTGTGCCAGTTAGTGAGCGGAATTATTAAGGCGGAATGTTAAGCTCCTTCTACCGCGCCTATGGGATCAAGCCAAAGGATCCTTTCCACGTGATGTTTGGAGCGTGATGAGTAACGATATATACGTATCCTTGGGCTCTATTGAGGGGTCACTGCGGCGTCTTGGTCGCGTGGTTTTGCTGGACTCACTTCGAGAAGGTATTCCATCTGAAACAGTTCGGTCTTTGCTAGCACGCGTAGGGCTTGAGTCTTTTCCAGAGCTGGAGGCTCTTTACGCATGGCGTGATGGTACTGACACCGATGGTGTGAAACTTGGCGAGATAGATATTTTCCCAGGTTTTTACTTGTTATCTCTTGAGGATGCGATTCTTAACTATCAAGCGTTTGTCGGTGATATGCGGTGGCAAGTGGGCTGGTTGCCGTTGTTTGCTGATGGTGGTGGTGACTTTTATGTCATTGACCTAGGGATGGAATCAGGACGGCCGATCCGAGGTTTTTGGATTGAATGGGGGTGAGCATTCGGTCGAGTTCTCATCATTGAGCATGATGCTCAGAACTGTGGCGATGGGATTTGATCGTGATGTGTTCTTTCTGGACTCCAAAGGCTATCTCAGTATGGACTTCCATGAGTTTGAAGTCCTGGCTAGTGAAGTCGATATTGGAATTAAGGACTGGGATAACTACCAATAGGCTCTCACTACAAACCGAACGGATAATATGCCGGGTAATTATCGAAAACGAGGTCTTACATTGGCATACAAAGCAGAGTGGGGAGACAAAGGATGAGTCAGAACGTTCGTGTAGAGATCCCGAATGGGTTGGTGTTGGTACTGGACCCTGACACGGGCGTACTGCCAGAAGATCTGGATAAGAGACTCATAACTCTTGGTCCTTCGAGTATCGCTATTGTGGTTATGAATCCATTTGATAATGATGTTTCGTTGAGTCTCGGCAAGGCGGACGAACTTCCCACAGATAAAGGATTGGAGCTGCGATGGCGAGGCATGCTAGAAACCTCGGGCAGACTCGGGATCATCAACGTCTATTACGAGGTACTTCTGGAGATGCCAGTTGCGGGAACGGTTGAGATCTCGGTGTGGACGGAGAGAGTTCTGGAACCTGAGCTGATCTGGGTTGTTGTACATGAGCGCTGACCTACAGTAGGTCAGCGATCTTACGGTGGCGGCGGACTATTCGTAAGAAAATGGAGCCAGAGGATCGAGGACGTAGGCTTGATCATCAACCGATCTGTTCTTCGTGGCAGAAGCTACGGAAAGACGAACATTCCATGAGCCATGATTACACGGTCGAGGAGCTATTGACGCTCTTGGTTCCTCCGAACTTCATTGAGGATTTGGTGAAGTTCGTGTTGCCCCCGGAGTTCATTCTTGCAAGGGTTGTTCCCACCGTTCGAGAGTTGGTCTACGGGTACCATCACGGATGGGTCGACGACGAGGGCGCGGTTCGACTCGCCGAGGCCCAGTACGCGCTGGGCATGCAGCAAACGCCGTCTGTCGAGGACGTTGCATTGCTGCTTCGCGATGAGCGCTACAACGTGGAACGCCTCATGCATGCTGCTGTCACCGAGTTGGAGGCAGAGAATGTGGGATATGAAGGTGAAGAACCTTGGAGGCTCTGGCTCTATTTGGCTCTGGCCTGGATGTACGACCATCGTTCCAATTACGAGGATCCTTTGACGATGATCCAGATGCTGTCGGCAGACTTCTGGGAGCCTGATGAGATCAGGAACCTCATCATCTGGGTCTCGAAGAATGAAGGAGAAGTCGCCAAGGTTGTGCAGAATTGGCAAGACTACGTGTCTGCCAAGGGCACCGAGTATGCGGACCGCACTGCACGTTTTGCCGATGGTGAGTGGACGCCTACTAATGGTGGATGATTATCCACTTGTCGTTGAGTGCCAGGCCTTATCGGTCATTTGCCGAAGTGCTTGTCTGTAGCCATATCTGGTGGTTTGGCGTCGTCGACCTTTAGATGATGTTGTCTACTGTGCCTTCGACTGTGCGGGGAGTAGTGGTCGGCTTTTCTAGAATGCTCTCCGTAAGATTGGTGATGCGGGAAAGGCTATTGATGGCCGGTCCCCTCCACGTAATGTTTGGACCGTGATGAGCAACGATATATACGTATCTTTGGCCTCTATTGAGGCGGCACTGGGGCGTTTGGATCGCAAGGTTTTGCTGGACTCGCTTCAAGACGGCATTCCATCTGGAATAGTTCGGTCCGCGCTAGCGCAGGTAGGGCTTGAGTCTTTTCCAGAGCTGGAGGCTCTTTACGCATGGTGTAATGGTACTGACGTCGAGGGCGCGAAGCTTGGAGAGATATGGATTTTTCCAGGCTTTTATTTTCTGCCTCTTGAGGATGCGATTCTCAACTACCGAACCTTCGTCGGCGATTTGCGGTGGCAAGTGGGCTGGTTACCATTGTTTGCTGATGGTGGTGGTGACTTCTACTTTGTTGACTTGGGAACTGAGTTGGAATATCCGATTCGGCGATTCCGACTTGAAGAATCGGAACATCCGGTTGAGTACGGCTCCCTCCAAGAAATGATCACTACACTCGCCACGGCGTTTGAGCGGGAAATCTTCTATGTGAACCAGGTGGGCTCGCTGTGGGACGATACTTCTCGTTTCGTCGCGCTCGCGGCTGAACTGAATCCTGAGATTGATTGGTGGCGTTAAGTATTAACGCGGTGGGTGTCTGAGGTTGTCGCTGACTGATGATTCCGCCGTTCCTCACCTTTGAAGAGATGTCCAAGCAGCAGGGTTAAAGAGTAGGGGTGGGTTCGTACGAGCCCACCCCTACCGCTTCGCAGCATCGACCCCGAGCTCCGCACATGGACCCGAGCTTGTCCAGGTTTGATCTGCTGCCTCTCAAGAATGTGATTGGGCCGCTCAGACGCGCTTGCCGCCCACGAACACTGCCGTGACGTCCGCTGCCGTCGCCGAGAGTACGAGTTGCTCCGGCGCGGATCCGCGGGTGCGGAAGCTGTCCGGGTCCACGGCGAAGAAGTCGCCGAGGGCGCCCACGCGGATTTCGCCCACGTCGCGCCCGGTACTTGCCGCGCCGCCGGTCATGGCGGCGATCAGTTCTGCCGGCGTGAATCGCCCGCGCTCACCGGAGGCGAGCCGCTCACCGTGTTCGAGTGCGCGCGTTTCGAGCAGCGGGTCGACGACGGCGTGTTGGTCCGTTCCGAGAGAAATCACCGCTCCGGCGTTGGCGAGCGCGCGAGCAGGCCCGACGCCGTCGCCCAAATCCGCCTCGGTGGTGGGGCACATGACGATGGTGCAGCCGGACCCGCCGAGAAGCGCGATGTCTTCCTCGGTGAGGTGGGTGGCATGCACGGCGGCAAGCCCGGGGCGCAGCAGGCCAAGATCGGCGAGCAGCCGGGTGGGTGTGGTGCCGGTTGCCTCCAGGCAGGCCTGATTTTCTGCCGGCTGCTCCGAGAGATGAATGTGCAGCGGAATCGCCGGGTCAAGCTGCTTGGCGATGACCTCCAGATCGGCGACGGGCACCGCCCGCACCGAATGGATCGCGGCCCCCACCTGCACTTCGTCGGGATGGAACTGCTCCGTGATCGCCGCGCGCAGCGAATCAAGCCGCGCGAGCCAGGCGGCGGCCGAACCGTCACTGAAGCGGGTCTGCTCCGGCAGCGGTGGGGAGCCGAAGCCGCTGGAAAGATAGCAGGTGTCCAGCAGCGTGAGGCGGATGCCTGCGGCGCGAGCGGCGCGAGCGACCGCAAGCTCCATGGCGTGCGGCTCCTGGTACGGCGAACCGTCGGGAGCGTGGTGCACGTAGTGGAACTCCGCCACCGAGGTCCAGCCGGTGGCCACCATCTCACGGTAGAGCTCGGTGGCCACGCGTTCGTAGGACTCTGGCGTGAGCCGCCCCGCCTCCTCGTACATCAGTTCGCGCCACGTCCAGAAGCTCCCGCCGCCCCCGTGTGTGCGCCCGCGCAACAGCCGGTGGAAGGCATGCGAGTGGGCGTTGACGGCGCCGGGGAAAAGAACTCCGGGGGTCGCGACGTCGTCGTCGTTCACAGTAACGCCGCTGGTCACGGAGGTGATGCGCCCGGAATCGTCGACGCCAATCCGGACGTTCTCGGCCATCTTGCCCGCCACCCAGGCACGGCGCGCCCAGATGGTGCTCACGAGAGTGCCGCCTTGAGAACCTGGGCCAGCGCGACGCCCGAGTAGTCCGCGTCGGCATCCTCGGCGCCCTCGTCGGGGGCGTGCGAGACGCCGGTGGGGTTGCGCGTGAAGAGCATGCCGGTGGGGACGAACTCGGAGAGAATGCCCGCGTCGTGGCCGGCGCCAGTGTGCAGCGCCGGGATGTTGCCACCGAGCGCCGCCTGCAGGTCAGCGGCCACGTCCGCATCGAAATCGACGCGCGAGCTCCAGGACTCCTCGCGCACCTCGACGGTGCAGCCCTGCTCCGCAGCAATCGAGGGGAACGTGGCGGCGAGGCGATCAACGAGGGCGCGGGTGACGTCGTCGTCGGGATGGCGCGCGTCAATCCAGAAACTGACATCGGAGGCGATCACGTTGGTGCCGCCGGGAACCGGCTCGAAGCGGCCCACGGTGGCGCGTGCGGACTCGATCTCCAGGGCGCGGGCCTGCACTTCGCAGACCATCGCGGCGGCGGCCACGAGGGGGTCGCGGCGGTCGCGCATGAGGGTGGTGCCCGCGTGATTTCCCTGGCCACGCACGGTGACGCGCCAGCGGCCGTGCCCGAGAATCGACTTGGCGACGGCGATCGGCTGGCCGAGGTCGATCAGCTCGCGGCCCTGCTCGATGTGTAGTTCGATGAAGCGGCCGATGCGCGAGAGGGCCGTTTCGTCGCGTCCGATACCATCCGGATCGATGCCGCCGCGGGCGAAGACGTCGGCGAGCGTGTTGCCCTCGGAATCGGTGAGTGCGCGCGCCGTCTCCGGGGAGAGTTTGCCGGTCATGAGACGCGAGCCGAGGCAGGCGATACCGAAACGCGAGCCCTCTTCCTCAGGGAAGACGACCACGGCGAGCGACTTGTTGGGGGTGAAGCCCTCGGCGCGCATCAGGTCGACGGCGGCGAGTGCCGCGGTGACCCCGAGCGGGCCGTCGTAGGCGCCGCCGCCCGGGACGGAATCGAGGTGGCTGCCGGTGACGATGGAACCTGGCTGCGGGGTGCCCCACCAGGCCCAGATGACGCCGTTGCGATCCACCTCGGTGTTGAGGTCACGCTTGGCGGCCTCGGCAAGGAACCAGGCGCGCAACTCCTGCTCGGCGGGGGAGAAGACGGGGCGGTAGTAGCCGCCCGTCGCCTCGTCGCGGCCAATGTCCTTGATGGACGCAAGTAGTTCAGTGACGCTCATAATGTGCTCTCCCTCGGTGATACGGCACGGTTCGGGGCTTCTGCTACAGAAGAATATGGGGGCGGCGGGGATGCGGACAGTGGCTGCGCCTACTTGCTGTCTGGGATACCAGACGGAATATGTTGCTGGCCCGTTGAACCGGGGTAGCGGGAATGCTGAAATGGGCACACAGATACCGGCAAACTGACCCGGTTGAACCCGACGGAAAGGACCACCATGGCACTGCCTGGCGCCCGCCCCGTCCGCGCCCCGCGCGGATCCGAGATCTCTGCCAAGAGCTGGCAAACCGAAGCACCCCTGCGCATGCTCATGAACAATCTCGATCCCGAGGTTGCCGAGCGCCCCGATGACCTGGTGGTCTACGGCGGAACCGGACGCGCCGCGCGCAGCTGGGAAGCCTTCGATGCGATCGTCGCAAGCCTACGCGACCTGGAGGATGACGAAACCCTCCTGGTGCAGTCCGGCAAGCCGGTAGGTATCCTGCGCACCAACGAATGGGCGCCGCGCGTCCTCATCGCCAACTCGAACCTGGTGGGAGACTGGGCCAACTGGCCCGAATTCCGCCGGCTGGAGGCCGAGGGCCTCCTCATGTACGGGCAGATGACGGCCGGCTCCTGGATCTACATCGGCACCCAGGGCATTTTGCAGGGCACCTTCGAGACCTTCGCCGCCGTGGCCCGCAAGCGCTTCGGCGGAACTCTCGCGGGTACCTTCACGCTCACCGGCGGGTGCGGCGGCATGGGCGGCGCGCAGCCGCTCGCGGTGACGCTCAACGACGGCGCATGCCTGGTCGTGGACGTGGACGAAACCCGCCTGCGCCGCCGCCTCGGTAAGCGCTACCTCGACGAAGTGACTGCCGATCTGGACGAGGCACTCGCTTCGGTGCAGCGCGCCAAGGACGAGCGCCGCGGCTGGTCCGTGGGCTTGGTGGGCAACGCGGCGGAAGTGTTCCCGGAGATCCTGCGGCGCCATCGTGACGGCTCGCTGACGGTCGACGTGGTCACCGACCAGACCAGCGCCCACGACCCGCTCAGCTACCTGCCGATCGGCTACAGCGTGGAGGAATGGCAGGCGCGCGCAGCCGCCGATCCCGAAGGCTTCACCACGGCCGCACGCGAATCGATGGCGGCCCAGGTCAAGGCCATGGTCGAGTTCCAGGACGCGGGCGCCGAAGTATTCGACTACGGCAACTCCATCCGCGACGAGGCCCGCCACGCCGGATACGATCGCGCCTTCGAATTCCCGGGCTTCGTTCCCGCCTACATCCGCCCCCTCTTCTGCGAGGGCCTCGGGCCCTTCCGCTGGGCCGCGCTCTCCGGTGATCCGGAGGACATCCGCGTCACTGACGAGGCGATCCTCGAACTCTTCCCCGAGAACGAGCATCTGCATCGCTGGATTCGCGCAGCTCAGGAGCGTGTGGAGTTCGAAGGGCTACCGGCGCGCATCTGCTGGCTCGGCTACGGCGAGCGCCATCGCGCGGCGTTGCGCTTCAACGAGCTTGTTGCGGAAGGCAAGGTCAGCGCTCCCATCGTGATCGGGCGCGACCACCTCGACTCCGGCTCTGTGGCCTCCCCCTACCGCGAGACCGAGTCCATGGCCGACGGCTCCGACGCCATCGCCGACTGGCCACTGCTCAACGCGCTCACCGCCACCTCCTCGGGCGCCACCTGGGTGTCCCTCCACCACGGCGGCGGCGTGGGCATCGGGCGTTCCATCCACGCGGGCCAGGTGAGCGTCGCCGACGGCACCGAACTCGCGGCCCGCAAGCTGGAGCGTTTACTGACGAATGACCCGGCCATGGGCGTCATCCGCCACGTTGACGCTGGCTACCAGCGCGCGGTCGATGTGGCAGCCGAGCGCGGCGTGCGCGTCCCGCTGGAGCCCACCGTGCGCAACACGGATCAGGCCTGGTAAGGATTGCATGGGGCCGGTCGATTCTTCGGGATCGGCCGGCCCTTGCGGCCGCACGAACTGAAGGACGAAACGATGAGTCTCCTGATTGACAACATTGGCGAGTTGACCACCAATTGTGACGCTGATGGCCGCTTAGTGAGCGGATGCCCGTCGGTTGGCGTGAACGACGACGGCGTGGGCCGCTTGCGTGACGCCGCGATCGTTGTTGAGGGCTCGCGAATTGCTTGGGTGGGGGCGGCGGCTGATGCTCCGGCAGCGGACGAACGTGTGGATGCGGCGGGGCGTGCCGTACTGCCGGGATGGGTGGATTCCCATACCCATCTGGTGTTTGACGGGGATCGCACCGCCGAGTTCGAGGCCCGGATGGCGGGGCAGGGCTATGCCGCCGGAGGCATCAACTTCACGGTGCAGGCCACGCGGGAGGCGAGCGACGATGTGCTGGCCGCGAATGTCGCCCGGCTGGTGGCCGAGGCGCGCCGTGGCGGCACCACCACTCTGGAAACGAAGACCGGTTACGGGTTGACGGTGGAACACGAGGTGCGCTCCGCGCGGATCGCCGCGCAGTTCGCCGATGTGGTGACCTTCCTCGGAGCCCACGTGGTCCCCGCTGGCGAGGATCCGGCAGCCTATCTCGATCTTGTGACAGGCCCGATGCTGGATGCGGTGGCGCCGCTGGTCAGCGGCGTGGACGTCTTTTGTGAAACCGGCGCCTTCGATGGGGTGGAAAGCGAGCGGGTGCTGCGCGCCGCCGCGGAGAGGGGGCTCGCAACGCGCGTCCACGGCAATCAACTCGGCCACGGCCCCGGGGTACGCCTCGCCGTGGAACACGGTTCGCTGAGCGTAGACCACGTCGGCTTTCTCGACGAACAGGACATCGCAGCGCTCGCCGACTCGTGGGCGGTGTGGGATGGAGGCCGCGGTTCGCGCGGTACGGTTGCCACTGTGCTCCCCGCATGTGACCTCTCCACGCGGATGCCGCTGGCCCCGGCACGCCAGCTCGCTGACGCCGGGGCGGTCATCGCGATTGCCTCCAACTGCAACCCCGGCACCTCCTACACCACCTCCATGGGCTTCTGCGTGGCAACCGCAGTGCTGCAAATGAAGCTCACTGTGAGTGAAGCGGTTCGCGCCGCCACTCTGGGCGGCGCGATCGCCCTCGATGCACACGAGGATGGTTGGACGGATGCGCGCGGCGAAACTCAGCCACGCGTCGGCGTCGTCGCCGAAGGAGCGCGGGCAGACATTCAGATACTGGACGCGCCCTCCGTCACCCACCTCGCCTACCGGCCCGGTGTTCCGCTCACCGCAGCCGTGTGGCGTGCGGGCGAGCGGGTGGTCTGACGTCACGGTTGAACTGGGTGGCGGTGAGAGCAGGCTGTGTGCCAATAGTGGCGTTCAGCCCGCTCTTGCCGCCACAAAATTCCAGATTGCGCCGGTCGGTTGGGTTAGTGGGTCAGCGGATCAGCGGATCAGCGGATCAGCGGGTCAGCGGGTCACGTATCGGCGTAACTTCTATGCCCAGCCGCGGCCGTGGATGGACTGCGAAAGCTCATCGGCGGCTTCGCGCACGGCCACGGCGATTTCCGGCAACTGCTCGTCGGTGACGGTGCGTTCACGGAAGGTGACAGAGATGGCGGCTACTGGCCACGAGCGGTGATCCAACACCGGAGCGCCCACGGAGACGAGGCCGGGAGTTACCGAGCCTCGTTCGAGGGAATATCCTCGTGCGTCCGTCTCGTCCAGTACCGCCCGCAGGGACGAATAACTATTGATCCCGTCCGGGTGGTGGTGCACGAAAGCTTGCGGGTTTGGGAAGAGTGCCTTGACCTGCTTGCGCGGCAAAGCAGCGAGGATGGCGCGCCCGCTCGCGGTCACCTGCATGGGGAGGCGCACGTCCACGTCACTGACGAGGTCGATTGAGCGCGGCGCGCGGGTCTCCACAACGTAGAGCACGTCGCGGCCGTGAGGCACCGCGAGATGCCCACTCTGCCTCGTCCGTCGAACCAGCTTCGCCACCACAGTTTTCCCGAGGCGCGCGAGAGGCTCGTGGCGCGTGTAGGCCGAACTCAGCTCCACCGCGGCGATCCCCAGGCCGTACCGCTTCTCATTGGCAAGATGCAGCACGTACCCGTGCTCCTGCATCGTTGCCAGCAGATGGTAGACCGTGGAGCGCGGAATTCCCAACGCCGTGACAATCTCGCTGGCGAGCATCGGACCACGAGAGCGCGCCAGCAGACTCAAGATCTGGAGCGTGTGATCGGCCGCGGGAACTTTCATGCGTCCCATCTTGTCAGAGGAACTTTTCCAAGAGGTTTCCTCACACGCCGAATCTGTCGCCCGAACGGCTCACACGCGGGTCATCGGCCCTGCCGTTTGTCTTGGTGTTTAACCTTCGGAGAGAGAAGAAGGGTCAACCTTTAGCGGGAGAAATCGAACTCAGTAGGGTCGATTTCTCCCGCTAAGGGTAATGCTCGTCGCGGTCAAACCTCTTACTGAAGAGCCGAGCCGAGTGCCTCCTCCACCGAGTGCTGCACGGAGCCATTGGAGATGAACTCGTGCGCAGCGGCAATCGTGGGGTAGAGGAGGGAGTCGGTATCCGGTGCCGAGATCTTGGTGCGGAACAGGCTGTGAACCGCGGCGGTAGCGGGGGAGGGATCGCCCTCACCTGCGGAAATCCGGAAGTCCAGCGCGCGGGTGGAGGTAAGCAGCTCGATCGAGAGCACGCGCGCCAAGCCGTCGATGGCGCGTCGCAGCTTGCGGCCGGCGTGCCAGCCCATCGAGACGTGATCTTCCTGCATCGCCGACGACGGAATGGAATCCACCGAGGCTGGTGCCGCCAGGCGCTTGAGCTCGGAGACGATGCCCGCCGCAGAGTACTGGGCGATCATGAGGCCGGAGTCGAGTCCGGGGTCGGCTGCCAGGAACGGCGGCAGACCATGATTGCGGGCCACATCGAGGAAACGATCGGTGCGTCGTTCGGAGATGCTGGCGAGATCGGCGACGGCGATGGCAAGGAAGTCCAGCACATAGGCCACGGGTGCTCCGTGGAAGTTGCCGTTGGATTCCACCCTGCCGTCCAGGGTGACGACTGGGTTGTCCACGGCCGAGCGCAATTCGATTTCCGCCACGTCGTGGGCGTGCAGGGCTGTGTTGCGAGCGGCGCCGTGCACCTGGGGTGAGCATCGCAACGAGTAGGCGTCCTGCACTCGCCTGAAATTGCCGTTCTCGGGACGCTGGATGAGTCGAGATCCTTCGAGGACGTGGCGAATGTTCGCGGCGGCAGCGATCTGCCCGGGGTGCGGGCGGAGTTCCTGCAGGTCAGCGGCGAAGACGCTGTCTGATCCGCGCAGTGCCTCCACGGAGGCGGCAGCCGCGATGTCTGCGACGCGCAGCAGGCCAGCGAGATCATGAAGGGCCAGGCAGAGCATGCCGAGCATGCCGTCGGTGCCGTTGATGAGCGCGAGGCCTTCCTTCTCGGCGAGGACCAGGGGCTCGATTCCAGCCTCTGCGAGTGCCTGGGCCGCAGGGATGACCTCGTCGCCGTGAACCCGTACTTCGCCTTCGCCCATGAGTGTGAGAGCGCAGTGCGCGAGGGGGCTGAGATCGCCGGAGCATCCGAGGGAGCCGTATTCGCGCACCACCGGCGTGATACCGGCATTGATGATGTCCGCGTAGGTCGTTGCGACCTCGGGCCGGACGCCGGTGCGTCCGCTCGCGAGCGTGTTGAGGCGCAGCAACATGAGTGCTCGCACTACCTCGCGCTCCACCTCCGGACCCGTGCCAGCCGCATGGGAACGGATAAGGCTGCGCTGGAGCTGCTGCCGCTTCTCTACCGGGATCTGGACGCTGGCAAGCGCGCCGAATCCTGTGGAGACACCGTAGTGGGGCACCGAGTCGTTGGCGAGTTCCTCAATGATGACATGCGTGGCGGCGATCCGCTCACGCGCGCCTTCACTCAACGTAACGACGGCGTCATGGCGGGCCACGGCGACGACGTCAGCGACGCTCAGCGGGGCATCTCCCAAAGCGATGGTGTCTGAAAAGCTCATGGACCAATCTGACAACAGCGGTCAAAAAGGCCACAACCCCACGAGGGCTATATCTGTCTGGGATACCAGACAGTTGGCTCGGGTGGGAACACCCGAGAGTGCGCGCCACATGACAGTCACTGGTCTATCCCAAGTCACCTCTTCGTGTCGGCCGAACCCATTGGCGCAACCTTGTAGAGGTTGTGCCAATAGGTCATGGCCTACTGCGGATGTCGCAGAATCTTGCCTGACTGCGTGAGGACTTCGTCCTCCAAACAACTTCCTCATCCTCACCATCGAGTGCGAGCACTCGTGGTTTCGGATTTCGTCGTTGTGTCCACTCACCGGCACCACCAGTGCCGATTCGTCGTCCGCCTTGCCAGTCAAGCCCTGCGTCATCCTCGCGACGGCCGAACCCATTGGCGCAACCTCTCACTTATCCAGCGGCAACACCGACCTCATGGCCTCAACGATGTCACTGCACGGGCGTACTTGCAGCCCAGAGGGTGCCTTCACCTTCTCGCTCTGTGCGGGAGTGAGCGCCACGGTGAAGCCGAGGCGCGCCGCCTCCGCCAGCCTCTGCTGAAGTCCTGTCACCGGGCGCAGTTCCCCGGTGAGGGAGACCTCGCCGATGGCAATCACTCCCGGTGCGAGCGGCAAATCGAGATTTGCCGAGGCCAGTGCTAGTGCGGTTGCCGCATCCGCGGCCGGTTCGCTGGCCTTGGCCCCACCCACGGTGGAAACAAACACGTCGCGCTTGTCCATCTCGAAGCCAAGGCGAGATTGCAGCACCGCAACCGTCATGGCTACCCGCGAGGAATCCACACCGCTGGTGGTGCGGCGCGCCGACCCGGCGCACGGCACCACCAGCGCCTGCACCTCCACCGGCATGGGGCGCCGCCCCTCCATGGTCATGGTGGCGCAGGTGCCGGGAACGGTGAGGTTGCGGGCCGAGAGGAAAAGCCCTGAGGGATCGGCCAGCCCCACGATGCCGTCATCGACCAGCTCGAAACACCCCACCTCATCCGTGGGGCCGTAGCGGTTCTTCACGGCGCGCACCATGCGCAGCCGCGAGTGCTTGTCCCCTTCAAACTGGCACACCACATCCACCACGTGTTCGAGCACGCGCGGTCCGGCGATCGAGCCGTCCTTCGTCACGTGCCCCACAAGGAGGATGGGTAGGGCTCGTTCTTTGGCGAGGGCCACTAGCGCGGCGGACACCGCACGCACCTGGGCCACTCCTCCCGCGG
This sequence comes from Ancrocorticia sp., assembly GCA_047602305.1. GTDB lineage: Bacteria > Actinomycetota > Actinomycetes > Actinomycetales > Actinomycetaceae > Ancrocorticia. Next base: position 1,778,645 of record JASGHO010000001.1, on the reverse strand, counting down.
AGCCCTCGACCTTGGCATCCGCGATGGTCTGAATGGAATCGACCACCAGCAACGACGGCCGCGTTTGGCTCACGTGCCCGAGAATCTTGGAAAGGTCGGATTCTGCTGCCAGGTGCAGATGGGGATTGAGTGCCCCGATACGTTCGGCACGCAGTCTCACCTGCGACGCCGATTCCTCGCCCGTCACGTACAGAATCGGGCCTTTCCTCGCGGCCGCACTTTGCTCGGCCGCACGCGCAGACACATCGAGCAGTAGCGTGGACTTGCCAACCCCGGGTTCCCCGGCCAGCAGAATCACCGCCCCAGGAACCAACCCTCCGCCCAGTACGCGATCCAATTCATCAACGCCGGTGGCCTGCTTATGCGAGGCCGTGGTAGCCACATCGGTGATGGGCAGGGCAGGGCTGGAGGGCGCGAGGGCCTGCGCGATACGCTGCTGCCCCACTTCCTCGAGGGAGCCCCATTCCCCGCACTGAGAGCAGCGCCCCACCCATTTGTGGGCGGTCCAGCCGCATTCGCTACAGGTATAGGTGATTGCAGGTGCCTTGGGAGTCATGTGTCCAGCATAGATGTCCCCTCCGACACGTTTTGTTGCGGGTTCATGCGTTCGGCTCTGAGCTGGATTGATAACTACTGGATCGTGCTCACTCGGGTTCCATGCTCATTGACTCTGGTTTCACTCTGACCAGTTGACCGAGTTGAACTGCTTTCCGTCACTAGAAGTCACTTGATGCGCGATGGTGGCTCCAACGGCCAGTGCATATCTCCGGAGCGTGGAAAGGCGTGGGTCGTTATCCTCGCGTTCAAACTTCGCAACAGTCGGCTGTTTCACGCCCATGAGCTCTGCCAGATCCAGCTGTGATAGGCCTGCCTGCTTCCGTGCTTGGATTAAGGCCCATCGCATATCGTTGTCAGCTTCGACAAGATGTGCGGCGTGCTCGATGAGCATCTCCATGTGCTCGCGGCTCACCTCGAGGTTCTCGTACATAGCCTAAAGGCTATCATCAATTAAATTTGACGACGGCGAACCGGAACTCACCTACTACCCGGGTCGCCTCGCCGTCGTCGCCCCCGATCCAGCTACCGGGCCCACCCCAACTATCGGGCCCAGCCCCGCCCCAACAACCCGCCTATCGGTTCGCGAAGGCCTCCAACAGCTCCGAATCTCCCGAGACGATGATGATGTCCTCGGGACCAATATGGGTCGAAGGTTTGGTGTACTCGAAGGGGTGGCCGGGTGATTTCACGCCGATGATGGTGACGCCGAAGCGCTCGCGCACGCGCGATTCGGAGATTGCGAAACCCTGCACGTCGCGCGGTGGGTGCATCTTGATGATGGAGAAGCCGTCCTCCATCTCGATGTAATCGAGCATCTTGCCGGAGACCATGTGGGCGACGCGGGCGCCGGCGTCGAACTCGGGATACACAACGTGATGCGCGCCGATGCGCCGCAGGATTCGCCCGTGTGAGCGCGAGATCGCCTTGGCCCAGATCTGCTGCATGCCGATGTCCACCAGGTTGGCGGTGACCAGCACCGATGATTCCAGCGCGGTTCCCACGCCCACCACCGCGATGCTGAAGTCCTTCGCGCCCACCTGCTCCAAGGAATCGGCGTTGGTGGCGTCGGCCTCGATGATGCGGAAGCGGTGCGACCAGCGCTGCACCAGATCGGGGTCCTTTTCGAGCGCCAACACCTCGCGCCCGAGGTTGTCGAGCGTTGAGGCGATGGCTGAACCGAACCGTCCCAGACCAATGACGAGGACCGCTCCGTCGCCCTGTTGCTTAGGCATCACTTCTCCTGTCTGGAATGGGGTGGGGGTTGCTTGTTGAGTTGAGGACCAGTTGTTGGGGGACTGATTGTTGAGTGGGGACTAAATATTGAATCGAAGACTTGCCGCCGAACCGTGCACTATCTGCCGACCAGACTATCCGCTCAACACACTAACCGATGACGGGGCGCTCTTCGGGCAGTCGGACCACTCGCCGCCGCATGCGCAGGGCGAGAGCGGCTGCAAGTGTCATTGTGCCTGTTCGTCCGGCAAACATCAGCAGAACGAGCACTGACTTTGCCGACGTGGGCAGGTCGGCGGTGATTCCGGTGGACAGGCCGCAGGTGGCGAACGCTGAGATGACCTCGAAGAGCACCTCGGAGAGCGGCAGGTTGGTGAGTTGCAGCAGTGTGAGTGTGCCCACACCTACCATGGAGGCTCCGAGGAATGTGGCGGCGATGGCGAGGCGCAGCACGTCGGGTGGGAGGCGCCGCCCGAAGGCTTCGGTGTCGCGATCTCCACGGGCTTCGGCGATGATGGCCAGGACGAGGACGGCGAGGGTGGTCACCTTGATACCGCCGGCTGCGGAGGCTGATCCTCCGCCGACGAACATGAGGGCGTCGAGAATGAACCAGGTGGTTTCGTTCATGTCGCCCACGTTGACGGTGGCCAGGCCCGAGGAGCGTGCGGAGGCTGAGTGGAGCAGCGAGGCGTTGACGGCGTCGATGATTGAGAGGCTGCCGAGGGTTTTGGGATTGCCTGCTTCCAGGATTCCGAAAGCGATGAAGCCGAGAACGTAGAGGGTCCCGTAGGTGATGAGGGAGATTTTGGTGGTGAGGTTCCAGCGCCGGGCACTCGACTTGTGCCGCCACATGTCGAGAAGTACGGGGAAGCCGATGGCTCCGACGAAGGTCCCCAGGATGATGGGGAGCGTCAGTGCCCAGTCGCCCACGTGCGGCTCCAGTCCCTCCGTCATGATGACGAATCCGCCGTTGTTGAAGATCGATGCGGCCATGAAGAAGGCGTGCCAGAGCGCTTCGAGGAGCGGCTCGCCTTCTTTGAGGAAGAAGGGGGTGAGAACCGTGAAGAGTATTCCCTGGGCGGAGAGAGATACGACGACGACGGCGCGGATCAGCGTACCTACTTCGCCCAGTCGCGCGTGGGTTTCGCCCGCTGCCAGGAACTTGCGGGTGAGGCCGATATGGCGGGAGACCGCCATTCCGAGGATCGAGGCGAGGGTCATGACGCCCAAACCTCCGACCATCATGCCGATGGCGATGACGAACTGTCCGGCGGGAGACCAGAAGGTGGCGGTATCCACGGTGACCAGGCCAGTCACGCACACCGCCGACGTCGCCGTGAAGAGGGCGTCAATAAAGGGAGCCCTCTCTCCCGAGGCGGTAGCGATCGGGAGCTGGAGCAGTGCCGTGATTCCCAGAATGATGATGGCGAAGACGGCCAGTGCCAGGCGGGCGGGAGAATCGCGGGCAATGTGATCCACCCGATCGCGAATCTTCTGCCATAACGACGGCGTGAGAGGGCCCGCTGCCCCGACGGCGGGCGTGTGCGTACGCTCAGCGGCCATGTTCATTCTCCGTGTATCTCATGAATCGAGCCACGTGGATGAGGAGGGTTGACGACCTCCGAACCACTGGCCAACCACCTGGCAAACCACAGGTTTTGCAGGGCAGGCGGGAGCCCGATTTGTTCTCAAACCTAAGACTAGCGCGCGTAACTCACGCGACTTATGGTCAACCACCGGCCGGAAGCGGCAAAGTCATGTATCGTTGGCATGTCCCAACCGAAAATGGTGGGAATGGTTGATGGGTTGATCAGGACGGATTAATGACACAGCTTCCGCGCTCCGCACCCCAGTTTTACACTGTGGCAGAAGTGGCCGAGCTGACTCGGGTATCTCGAATGACCGTATATCGTATGGTTCATTCAGGTGATTTACCGGCAGTCAGGGTGGGCAGCTCTTATCGTGTCCCGAAGTCCGCCGTTGATGAACTACTGGGCTCATTTGAAGCCCCAGGGGCACAGCAGGTGGCTGGCGAGTAGTTTCGCCTCACAATGTGGCGAGTTCCGTGAGAGCACGCCGAACCTGTACCATATTTACTGTTCGTTTGTGGGCGCATGCCCCAGTTCCAACTGCCGGAGGTAACCTGTGGGTTCCGTTATCAAGAAGCGCCGTAAGCGTATGTCAAAGAAGAAGCACCGTAAGTTGCTTCGTAAGACTCGTCATCAGCGCCGCAACAAGAAGTGACGCAGCAGGGCCCGGGAAATACCGGGCCCTTGGTGTATCGGATCGGGAGGAAGTGAGGGCAATGGAAGAAGAAGTGAAGTGGCTGAGTCCCCGCGAACAGCTTGCGTGGCGGACATACTTGCGCGGAGTCGCCGTCGTCTCCGAAGCCCTCAATCACGATCTTGTTGAAGAACTTGGCATCTCCCTCAACGAATACGAAGTGTTGTCTCGCCTCTCCGAGACCCCGGGGCTCACCATGCGGATGTCCACGCTCGCGCAAGGGTTGGTTCACTCGCGCTCGCGATTGACGCATACCGTCACGCGCCTGGAGAGCGACGGTCTCGTTGCGCGGACCACGTGTGAAGCGGACCGCCGGGGTGTCAACTGCACTCTCACAGACAAGGGATACGAACTTCTGGAGAAGGCGGCGCCGCTGCACGTGCAGTCGGTCCGCCGCCATCTCGTGGACAAACTGGGCGAGGAACGGATGATCCAGTTGGGCGAGTTGTGCGCCCTCCTGATCGAGGACTAAAGAGGACAAAGCTATGAGCAAGATTACGACGATTCATCTTGTGCGCCACGGTGAAGTGGACAACCCCAGCGGTGAACTTTATGGGCGTCAGCCGGGCTTCCATCTCACGCCGCTGGGCCATGAGATGGCCCAACGGGTCGCCGACCACTTCCAGGGTGCGGACCTGCGGGTTGTCATCGCATCTCCCCTGGAGCGGGCCTGTGAGACGGCCACCCCGGTGGCCAAGCAGGCCGGGCTGCCCATCCTCACCGACGAGCGCATCATTGAGGCGGGAAACAACTTCGAGGGCGTCAACGTCAACAAGAATCGTTGGATTCTGGCCTCGCCGCGTTTCTGGTCCTGGTACGTCAATCCGTTCACGCCGTCCTGGGGCGAGCCCTACACGGAGATTGTCGATCGTTTCTCGGCGGCGATCCGCCGCGCACTCACCCTGGCCGAGGGCGGGGAAGCCATCATGGTGTCCCACCAGCTGCCTATTTGGACGATGCGGAGCTTCGTCGAAGGGCGTTCGCTGGCACACGATCCGCGCAGGCGGGAGTGCTCGCTGTGCTCGGTGACGTCTCTGACCTTCGTGGGGCGTCAGCTGATTAGTGTGGACTACGCGGAGCCGGCAAAGGAGCTGCTGCTCAAGGCCCGCGACGTCACGCCGGGCACCTCGGTGGCCGAGGAGAACGCGGGCGACCAGTAACGTTACAGTCGTTATGGACGAACGTGTTGACCAGTAGCGTTACGGGCGGACCGGACGGCCTTCGTCGCTATCGTCGCCGTCCTGTTCTTTTTTCCGTTGTTGCTCGCGTTCCCATTCCTTGAAGCGATTTTGAGCTTCGAGGCGGCGCAGGAACTCCGGATCGTCATCGGGAGCTACCGGGCCGGAGGGGCGCTGCGGCCCGCGATTGCGCTGGAAGAGGGAATCGGTGCTCACGGTGCCGTTTCCGTTGCCGGAAGGATGCTTGATCTGCCATGAGAGCCACAGCCAGAGGGCTGAACCCAACACGGGGAGCACGATAACGAGAGCCAGCCACGCCCCCTTGGAGAGGCGTCCGGGCATGAGGGAGCGATCTGTGCGAGCACAGTCGATGATCGCGTAAATCCACAGAGCGACCGCAAGTACGATGGGTACGATTCTGGCCATGCTCATATCTTAGTCGACTTCGTAATAACACGTTATTTGGTTAGCTAATCGCGAATGCTGCGAAGAGGCCGAGCGCGTACAGAAGTTCAATAAAACCGGTATCACGTAGCACCGGAATGAGAGCAAGTCCATGGGCGCGCTGCTGCTTGCCCAACCCATGGATTCGTTCGATGTTACGCTCCGTCAGTACCGCGGCTGGAAGCAGACACACCAGTAGCGGCCATCCGAGCGCGGGTAGGTAGGCGAGCGCGAAGATGAAGGGGAGGACGAGCATGGCGTCGTAGGCGAGGCGCGCTTTGGTATCGCCGAGCCTGACTGCCTGGGTGTTTTTGCCGGTCACCGAGTCGGTGGGGATGTCGCGGATGTTGTTGACCATGAGGAGTGCGCAGGCGAGTAGCCCGATGGAGCACGCGGCTAGCCACGTCTGCCACGGCACCTGCAGCGCCTGGGTGTAGGTGGTGCCCGCGGTGGCCACGAGCCCGAAGAACACGAAGACGAAGATTTCGCCCAATCCCATATACCCGTAGGGACTCTTGCCTCCGGTATAGAACCATGCGGCGACGACGGAGAGTGCCCCGGCAACGATCAGCCACCAGGTTCCCGACACCGCCACGAGGATGAGACCGGTCAGGCATCCCAGTCCGAAGCAGGCGAAGGCGGCCAGCTTGACGGTCCGCGGTGTGGCCTTGCCGCCTCCGGTGAGGCGCGGTGGGCCAGTGCGGACGTCGTCGGTGCCGCGAATACCGTCCGAGTAGTCGTTGGAGAAGTTGACGCCGATCTGGAACAGTAGTGCCACGGCGGCTGCGAGGAGCGCTCGCACAATACTGCCGCGGTCCAGCGACAGCGCGATTCCCGTTCCCGCGAGCACGGGAGCCACCGCCGCGGGCAGTGTGCGCAGCCGCGCGCCTTCAATCCAGTCTTTGACATTAGCCACGAGGCACGATCCTACAACTTTTCAAGAACTAGCCGGGCCGCGGTGACGCGATCGACCTTGCCCGACTCCAGGTAGGGCAGCGACGCGAGTCCGAGATCCCGGACGGATAGCACCGTCTTCGGGACGTATCCGGCTTCGAATCGCTTACGAAGTTCGGCTGCCGGATTGTCCAGGGGATTGGTTGTCAGGGCGACGACGATTTCACCCCACTGTTCGTCCGGAATTCCGACGACGACGCACTCGCCCGCCCCGAGTTTCTCCAGTTCCCGTTCGATGATCCCGGGGATTACGGTGAGACCGCCGGTGGTGATGGCGGCATCAAGGCGTCCGAGAATCTGGAGCCTGTTGTTGGCCCAATGGCCCGAGTCCTGGGTGATAAACGAGCCATCAAATGGTTCGAGGATGCCGAGTTGGCGCGAGAAACCTTGGGGGGCTCGATCTTGGGTAGATGGTTCTTCGGCGGGTCGATCTTCGAAGGATAGATCTTTGGCGGATCGATCTTCGGCGCAACCTCTCACAGTTTCGGAGGGTGGCGCGGTGAGGTACCCGGTGGCAACAACGCTGCCGGTTATGGCTATTTGCCCATGCTCTCCAAGGCTGAGCTGGGTATCGCCAATTGGCACTCCGTTGTACACGCATCCGCCACAGGTCTCCGTCATGCCATAGGTGGTGACGATGTGAAGCCCCGCCTCGCGTGAGCGGCGGAGGAGCTCTGGCGCTGCCGCCGCTCCTCCAAGGAGGATGGCCGCGAATGCCCGCGCCTGGTTCGTATAAGGAGAATCAAGCAAGCGACGCAACTGGGTGGGAACGAGCGAAAGGTAGGCGCGCTCACCAGCCATCTCCTCGGCCGCCGCCGCCAATTCTTCGGGGGTGCCACGGCCCGCGGAGATGGCACGGGTGCCTGCTCGCGCCGCCCGGAACACCGTTTGAAGGCCCGCAATGTGGTGTGTGGAGAGCGCACAGGCCCAGTGCCCCGGCCCGCCAAGAGCCGCGTGAGTGGCGTCCGCCGATGCCATGAGGGAATCTCGGGAGATCACCACTGTTTTACCGACCCCAGAGGACGAACCGGAGGTACGCATCAGTAGTGCGGTATCCGCAGGCAAATGATCGTAGAGGCCAGAGTCCAATGCGCGCCGGGCGGCCTCTTCCTCCGAGGGACCGACCGGGATAAGTACTTGTGACGAAGATGCGTCTGACACCCCAGCTCTGCGCTGTTCCTGGCGGGTGGGCAGGACCCGATGACTGGATGAAATTAGGCTTTCGGTTGTCATTTGCCCTGCGGGCGATCGCCCACTATGTGATGCGGGCGCAAAAGTCGGCGAGGATGTATCGCCAAGCATGGGCTGGATGGCGATGTAGAGTTCGTCAACCGTGCCGGTGAAGAGGCGGGGAACAGGCATGGGTACTCGGGTTGCTCAGACGTAGTAGGGGAAGGTGGACCAATCCGGGCTGCGGCGTTCCAGGAAGGAGTCCCGACCTTCCCGTGCCTCGTCCGTCATGTAGGCCAAACGCGTGGCCTCACCGGCGAAGGCCTGCATCCCTGCAATACCCTCATCGAGGGCGTTGAAGGTGAACTTGAGCATGCGGATTGCCTGGGGTGATTTCGTGGCAATGATCTCGGCGTATTCCAGCGCGCGCTTCTCCAAATCTGCGTGGGGAACCGCCTCGTTGATGGCGCCCCAGGCTTCGGCTTGATCCGCAGAGTACTCGCGTGCCAGAAAGAAGATCTCGCGGGCGCGGCGGTCGCCCACCTGGCGGGCGAGCAACTGGGAGCCGTATCCCGCATCGAAGGAGCCAACATTGGCGTCCACCTGCTTGAAGCGGGCGTGCTCCTTGGAGGCCACCGCGAGGTCGCAGACAACACCGAGGGAATGCCCACCGCCCGTGGACCATCCGGGAATTGCTGCGATAACCACCTTGGGCATGGAACGAATGAGGCGCTGCACTTCAAGGATGTGGAGGCGCCCGGCGCGCACCGGATCGGGTTCACCATCCTTGGAGTAGCGGTAGCCGTCACGGCCTCGTACACGCTGGTCTCCACCCGAGCAGAATGCCCACCCACCATCCTTGGGTGAGGGCCCATTTCCGGTGAGGATGACCGAACCAACATCTCCGGTGAGCCGCGCATGGTCAAGTGCCTGGTAGAGCTCGTCAACGGTCTCGGGCCGAAACGCGTTGCGTACCTCCGGCCGGGCAAAGGCGATGCGGACCACAGGGATGTCTCGGCATGAAACAACGTTTCCAGAATCGTCGCGCTCCCGGCGGACGCCGCGGTGGTAGCTGATGTCCTGGAAATCGAATCCGGGGATATCACGCCACTGCTCAGGATCGAAAAGGTCAGAGACGGGCTGAGGAAGAGCGGGGAAGTCAGTCATGTCGGGTATGCGCCTTACGTCAGTTGGAAGGGGGAGCTGGTGTGTTGGAGGAAGGGGAGCCGGTTAGTTAGAAGTTAGTCAGAAGAAGGAGGCATGAAGCCTTGGTGGGGATGCTGGTCTGCTGGGCCAGGCATTTGTTGCCCGGGTACTGGCCGGTTCGGTGTGGGAGCATACGAACCGGGTACTGGCTGGCCCGGCGCTGAAGGGTGGGGCCCTGCCTGTTGCCCGGGAATCACTTGACCCGGCCCGACTGGGTAAGAGCCCGGCCCGACTGGGTAAGGCTCCGGCATCGGCTGCCCGGGGCCCTGCTGAGCAAAAGGAACCTGCCCCGGCGCCGGTTGCCCGGAGCCTTGATAGATGCCGGGAACGAGTTGCTCCGGACTCAGGGGCCCCTTGGGTCGCGTGAACCGAGAGATGATCTCCATGAGGATTCCGATGCCGATGATCCATAGCAGATCCAACCAGGAGAGCCTGACCATCACGGCGAGTGTCTCGCCAAAGAACGAACCGCCCGCAACAAGCATGTTGAGAGCTATCGCAAGGAAACCCACACATGTGAACGAGAGGGGGAGCGCAAGCCATGAAAGGAAGCCCCGCTCGGTGCGCGGGTCGCGAGTACGCCCCCAATAGAGGGCTCCCATCACGAACGCTGGAACAACGAAGGCGGCCATTACCCAGATGGTCCACGGTGCGCCGTCGAAAATGAGGGTGCGTATGGTTTCGTTTTCCGGGCCGCCGGGAATCCCCAACTCCGAGGGTGCTTTCACCGTGACCACCCCGAGGCCACCGATGGCCCCAAAGATACAGGCAATACCCATATTGACGAGGAAAGGAAGGCCATAAAACAGGGTGGTGGCGGGCAGGCCGTCGAGATTGAAGAGTGCGTAGACTGCCAGGTAGGCGCCGGTAGCGAGCGCTGCTCCCACAACTACCGTGAAACTGGTACGCAGGGCATGGCCAAAGGCATGCGCGTGGCTCGGTAGTGACGTATAGACGTAGGTGGAGCGGCGCGGTCGAATAGCGTTCAGACGGGCCAATGCGGCAGGGAAGAACCCGAGCACGAAGGCCCCAACAACAAGCCACGTAGCATCGAGGCTGGTGGACGTCTCAAACGTGAGATCTCCACCAAGTATCGGGAAAAGGTCCGATGACGCACTCGTGTTGATGGTGGTGAAGAGGGACGCTACCGCAGCCCCGGCGGCCAGGATCACCCCGGACAACAATGCCGGTAGGGCCACCATGAATCCGGCTTGCGAAATCCCGCGGCACTCGTTGCGGTGAAGCAGAAACATCACGAGTGCCGCCACCAATGTCAGTGTGAGGGGAACCGCCCATAACGATGCCTGGAGTGATAGCGGGAATCCAAGATCGGAATTCAGCGTAACGCTGATGGACAGCGGTGCCGCCAGGGCCGCCAAGGTAAGGATCAACGTCGAGAAGGCAATGCTGGGCCCGCCTTCGCCGAGCCCTGGCAGCGCCGTGGAAAGCGGGGGAATGTCCTCTCCCACTGCCTGCGCCAGCTGCTCCAGCGACGGGCCGAGAGAGAGGGAAAGGAGCGCCACGAGGTAGGTGACGAGGAGGGCGACAAAGGGGGAGAGCACAGCAACGATCCAGGTCCGGCCTCTCATACGAGTTGCGCGGGGTATGTACATCATCGGTTGCCAACTCATGAGGATTCTCCTTCGTTGCCTGGAAAAGGCCAGTCCAATGGATCCGGTTCCACCGGACCAGCCCCTAAACCCAGCCTCTGAACCCATACTCTATTCCACGGCTCCCACAGCTTTCGCTCTCGTGGGGAAATGTTCGCCGTGAGAGGGACTGTTTCTCGCACCTCGCCTCCCGAGCGCCGCTCAACGGCCATTCCAGAGCACTGTGGAGTGACCGTTAAGTACGCCCCGGCGCGTTTGCGTGGTTGAATACTCTTCATGAGCAAGCGCGCCACCTTGAAGAAGAAGCCATCCGACGTTGCGGGAATGTTTGACGAAGTCGCCGCACGGTACGACATCATGAACGATCTCATGACGATGGGTCAGGTGCGAGTGTGGCGTGAAGCGGTCTCCGTCGCTATTGATGCGAAGCCCGGTCTCAAAGTGTTGGATTTGGCTGCCGGAACCGGAACGTCGTCGGCCGCGTATGCAGCCAAGGGCGCCGACGTCGTCGCCTGTGATTTTTCCCAGGGCATGCTGGCCGAAGGAAAGCGCCGCTACCCCTACCTGACGTTCGTGGCCGGTGACGCGATGGCGTTGCCGTTCGAGGACGAAACCTTCGACGTCACCACCATCTCCTACGGCTTGCGCAACGTTCATGATCCCGACTTGGCGATGCGAGAGATGCTGCGCGTCACGAAGCCCGGTGGGCACCTCGTCGTCGCCGAATTCTCACGTCCCACGTGGGCACCTTTCCGGGCCGCGTACAACCTGTATCTCGGGACCGTCATGCCGGCCCTCAGTCAGCTGTTTTCGTCCGACGACGTCGCCTACGACTATCTTGCCGAGTCGATCATCGATTGGCCGGCCCAGGAAGCCCTCGCCGGCCGTATCCAAGATGCCGGGTGGGAGAAGGTTGCCTATCGCAATCTTGCCGGCGGAATCGTGGCCCTTCACCGCGCTACGCGTCCCGGGATCTGAGCAGCCGGAGTGGCCAATCTTCGGGGATGACCTGAGGGGTTGGTCACGTGCGCTCCTTCGGTTCCACACGCAACCGCCGTTCTCCATCATATCGCGTATTTCGCAAGGAAAGACTTGCGTAAAGATGGCCCTTTTCGTTTCTCTTCGCTCGTTTCTGAGACGTAGGATGGCTGGGTATGCCACAGTAAAGAAACTGTGAAAATTCATGCGTGAAACGGAGGCGAGATGGCGAACGATGCTGACGTCATCGTCGTTGGTGGCGGCCCTGCTGGCGCATCGACGGCCCATTACCTCGCCCTGACCGGTCTGGACGTTCTTGTTCTGGAAAAGGCCACCTTCCCCCGTGACAAAATCTGTGGTGACGGGCTGACGCCGCGCGCGGTCGCCGAACTCATCCGCATGGGAGTGGACACCACGGGGTGGGCCCGCAACTACGGTCTGCGCACCTACGGCGGCGGACACTGCGTCGAGGTTCCCTGGCCCGAACTGCAATCCATGCCCAACTACGGTTTGGCCGCCTCCCGCATGGTTCTCGACGAGGCGCTCATCCGCCACGCACAGCGCAGTGGCGCACGCCTCAAGGAAGGCATCACCGTCACCGGTGCCATCCGCCACTCGCGCACCGATCGCATCATCGGAGTCACGGCACGCGATTCCCGCACGAAGGAAGTGCGCGAATATCGGGCACAGTACGTCGTCGACGCCGGTGGCGTTTCCGCCCGCCTGGCAACCTCCATGGGCCGCGAAAAGAAATTCAATCGCCCCATGGGCGTCGCGCACCGTGTTTATTTCGAGTCCCCGCGTGCAGCAGACCTCATGATGGAATCCCACCTGGAACTGTGGGAAGGCGAGCCCGGCAAGTCCGATCTCATGCCCGGCTACGGATGGATCTTCGCCGTCGGCGATGGCCTCGTCAACGTGGGCCTGGGATCACTCTCCTCCACCGCCAAACCCTCCGGCCTCGACTATCGCAAGATGTTCGAGAACTGGATGAAAAACGTTCCCGAGGAGTGGGGATTCACCCCGGAGAACCAGCGCGGCAAGCTGCGCGGAGCAGCGCTCCCCATGGCCTTCAACCGCAAGCCCCACTACGCCGATGGCCTCCTACTTGTGGGAGACGCGGGCGGCATGGTCTCGCCGTTCAACGGCGAAGGAATCGCCTACGCCCTCCAGTCGGGCCGGATGGCCGCCGATGCCCTGGCACAGGCACTTTCTCGCCCCACCCGCACCGCCCAGGAAGCAGCACTGACGCTCTACCCCAAGGCGATGTCGGAGGAACTGGGAGGCTACTACTCCCTCGGCCGTGTCTTCGCCTCACTCATCGAGCGCCCAGAGATCATGCACCTGTGTGTTAAGTACGGGCTACCCCGCCCAGTGCTCATGCGCCTGGTGATGAAGTTGTTGTCCGACTGCTACGACCGCAGCGATGGCGACTGGATGGATCGGCTCATTGCCTCCGCAGCAAAGGCGGTGCCCCGGGCATGAGACGAATACGACGAAGAGATAATTCCGGCCCGAGGGCCGCACGCGAAGCAAGACCGCAAACTGTTGGAATGCGGCATTATCCGAATGTGAGAGAGCAGGTGGAGACCCGGTGAACGCATACGCTCCGTTGCTGGTGATGATTATTGCCGCACTGGCTCTGGCTGTCGTTGGCCTCGTGATCAGCGCCATCCTCAGCCCGAACAGGTACAACCGCGTCAAGTTGGAAAACTATGAGTGCGGCGTGGAGGCAACTCCCGGTGCAGGAGGCGCTGGCCGCTTCCCGGTCAAGTACTACCTGACCGCCATGACCTTCATCATCTTCGATATCGAGGTGGTTTTCCTGTACCCCTGGGCCGTCTCCTTCGAGGCGCTCGGCATGTTCGGGATGATCGCCATGCTTACTTTTATTTTCCTCATCACTGTGCCCTTCGTTTACGAATGGCGCCGCGGTGGCTTGGAATGGGACTGAGGAGGAATATATGGCACGCCATGAAAATGGGGAACAGGGCATCTTCCTGACCACGGTCGAAGGTGTCGTCAACTGGTCCCTCACCAGTTCGCAATGGCCCGTCACGATGGGTCTGGCATGCTGCGCCATCGAGATGATGGCGTTCGGTACGCCTCGCTTCGATTCGTCGCGTTTCGGCATGGAAGTCTTCCGTGCCTCGCCGCGACAGGCCGACATGATGATCATCTCCGGCCGCGTCAGCCAGAAGATGGCGCCGGTGGTTCGCGATATCTACGACCAGATGGCAGATCCCAAGTGGGTCATCTCCATGGGCGTGTGTGCCTCCTCCGGTGGCATGTTCAACAACTACGCCATCGTCCAGGGCGCGGACCACATCGTCCCGGTGGATATCTACCTGCCCGGCTGCCCGCCCCGCCCCGAGATGCTTATTTACTCGATTCTCGAGCTGCGTAAGCAGGTAGCGGCAAACAACAAGCTGACTCCGAAGGCACGCAGGGCTGCCGCCGCAGCCGCCGAGGCCGCCGCACTGTCCGCCACACCAATCCACGAGATGAAGGGGTTGCTCGCGTGAGTGAGATCAATGAAGGCGCATTGACGCCCGCCCCCGAAGGATCCCGTCCCGCTCCTTCCGTGCTCCGCCAGGTTCAGGGCATGTGGGGAGTCAAGGGTTCCGGCGATACCTCCGGATTCTCCGGTCTCACCAAGACCGAACTGGTTGCTCAGCCCGCCTCCCGCCCCTACGGCGGCTGGTTCGACGAGGTTGTTGACATCCTCATCGAGCTGTTCGAAGCGGACGGAATCCACCGTGACGAGGCGATCGAGAAGGTCGTCGTCGAAAATGGTCAGCTCGTTGTCTTCATTGCCCGCGAGCACATCGTTCGTGCTACGCGCTACATGCGTGACGATCAGGACCTGCGCTTCGAGATGTGCATTGGCGTTTCCGCTGTCAACTACCCCAACGATGCGGGCCGTGAGCTGCACGCCTACTACCCGCTCTTCTCGATCACCCACAACCGGTTCGTATCCCTCGAGGTGACGTGCCCGGATGACGATCCGCACATCCCCTCGGTGGTCTCCATCTACCCCGGCAATGACTGGCCGGAGCGCGAAGCCTGGGACCTCATGGGTATCGTCTTTGACGATCATCCGGGCCTCACTCGTACGGCGATGCCGGACGACTGGATCGGACACCCCCAGCGCAAGGATTACCCGCTGGGCGGCATCCCCGTGGAATACAAGGGTGCGGTTATTCCGCCGCCGGATACTCGGAGGGATTACAACTGATGACCTCGCAGACTTTCCACGCCACCAATGGCGCTACCGAAGCCGATCTCGACGGCCTTCCTGCATTCTCCGCAGAGGGCGGCGACTGGTCGGAAATCTCGGCTGAAGCAGCTCAGCTGGCCGAGGAACGCATTGTTGTGAACCTCGGCCCGGTTCACCCGTCAACGCACGGTGTGTACCGCCTCCTCTTCGAGCTCGACGGCGAATACGTCCGTGAAGTGCGCGGAGCCACCGGCTTCCTGCACACAGGTATTGAGAAGAACATGGAGTACCGGACCTGGACGCAGGGCGTCACGTTCGTTACCCGCATGGACTACACCGCCTGCTTCTTCCAGGAAGTCGGCTACTGTATGGGCGTCGAGAAGCTCCTCGGCATCGAGGATCAGATCCCGCGCCGTGCCCAGCAGATCCGTGTGCTCATGATGGAACTCTCGCGTATCGCCTCGCATCTCGTGGCTTTCGGCTCGGCTCTCAACGAGCTCGGCGCCACCACGATGATGACCATCGGCTTCCGCGGCCGCGAGGATGTGCTGCGCATCATCGAGCGCATCTCCGGCCTGCGCATGAACAACGAGTACATTCGCCCCGGTGGCGTGGCGGAGGATCTTTCTCCCGGCACCACCGATTTCTGCCGTGAGGTTCTCCCGAACGTGCACAAGGCGATGCTGGAGATGTGGGACATCGTTGGCGAAAACCCCATCTTCAAGGCTCGTTTCAAGGATGTCGGCGTGCTCTCGCTCCCGGCGCTCCTCGCTCTCGGCCAGACGGGCCCGGGCCTGCGTGCCGCTGGCCTGCCGTGGGACCTGCGCAAGACGCAGCCCTACTGTGGTTACGAGGAGTACGAGTTCGATGTTCCGGTCGGGGACAAGTCGGACGCCTTCAACCGCACCCTGGTGCGTGTGAAGGAATGCCACCAGTCGCTGCGCATCATCTACCAGGTTCTCGATCGTCTCGACGCCTCCGAGGGCGAACCCGTCATGGTTGCCGATAAGAAGATCGCCTGGCCCGCCCAGATGTCGATTGGCCGCGACGGCCAGGGCACCTCGCCCGAGCACGTGCGCGAGATCATGACCCAGTCGATGGAATCCCTCATCCACCACTTCAAGCTGGTGACCGAAGGCTTCCGCGTTCCCGCTGGTCAGAGCTACACGATCATCGAGCACGCCAAGGGTACGTGGGGTTGCCATCTGGTTTCCGACGGCGGCACCCGCCCCTTCCGGGCGCACATTTCCGATCCGGGATTCCGCAATCTGCAAGGCCTGTCCATGATGGCCGAAGGCGGCCTGCTCGCCGATGCCATCGTGTGCCTTGCCTCTATCGATCCTGTTATGGGAGGTGTTGATCGCTGATGGCACGCAATTTTGAACCAGAGGTTGAAGCCCGCCTGCGCGCAGACGCCGCGGAAATCATCGCTCGCTACCCTGATTCACGATCGGCGGTCATGCCGATCCTGCATCTCATCCAGTCCGAGGAGAGCTTCGTATCTCCGCGCGGCATCGTTCTGGCCGCCGATGTGCTGGGCCTGAGCCGCGCTGAGATTTCGGCCGTGTCCACGTTCTACAGCCAGTACCGCCGCCACCCCAACGGCGAGTACAACGTGGGTGTGTGCACCAACGCACTCTGTGCGGTGATGGGCGGCGACGTCATCTGGGAGACTCTCACCGAGCATCTTGGTATCGGCTCCGATGAGACCACCGAGGACGGCAAGATCACCCTGGAAGCCCTCGAATGCAATGCGGGCTGCGATTACGCCCCTGTGGTCATGGTCAACTGGGAGTTCTTCGACAACCAGACCCCGACGAGCGCAGTGCAGATCGTCGAAGACATCCGCGAGGGCAAGGATATTCACCCCACCCGCGGTGCCAACAAGGTCCACACATTCAAGGAGATCGAGCGTGTGCTCGCAGGCTTCGAGGATGGTCACGTGGACGAGGGCCCGAGCGCTGGCCCGGCTTCCCTCGTGGGTCTGAAGATCGCACGTGAGAAGAATTGGACTGCTCCGGTAGAGATTGGAGGGCAGACGAAGTGACCGAATTTTCCGCACCGGGTGTTCTTTCCCCGATTGTCTCGGACATGTGGGACAAGGATCGTTCGTGGACGCTGGAGGCCTACAAGGCAAACGGTGGCTATGAGGGCCTGGACAAGGCGTGGACGTACGGCCCGGGCGAGCTGACCCAGCTCGTCAAGGACTCGGGCCTCATGGGCCGAGGCGGCGCTGGCTTCCCCACCGGCCTCAAGTGGTCCTTCCTTCCCGCTCCTGATGGTGGCCCCCGCTACCTCGTGGTGAACGCCGACGAATCCGAGCCGGGCACCTGCAAGGACATCCCTGCTCTCATGGGTAACCCGCACGTGCTCCTGGAGGGCATGGCGATTTGTCTGCTCGCCGTTGGCGGCAACCACGGTTTCGTGTACCTGCGCGGCGAGGTCGTGCACGTGTACCGCCGCCTGCTGGCCGCTGTGCGCGAGGCGCGCGAGGCCGGAATTCTTGGCAAGGGCCTCGGTCCCAACGGCGATTACGATCTCGACATCACGGTTCACGCCGGCGCCGGCGCCTACATCTGTGGTGAGGAGACCGCCCTTCTTGATTCGCTGGAAGGCCGTCGCGGCCAGCCCCGCCTGAAGCCGCCGTTCCCGGCGGCCGAGGGCCTGTACGCGCGCCCCACCGTGATCAACAACGTGGAGACCATCTCCACCGTCCCCGGCATCGTGCGCAACGGTGTCGAGTGGTTCCAGGCCATGGGTTCGGATTCGGCGAAGGGCCACGGCTTCTTCTCCCTCTCGGGCCACGTCAAGAACCCCGGACAGTTCGAGGCACCGCTGGGTATCACCGGCCGTCAGCTTCTCGACCTGGCCGGAGGCATCCGCGCTGGTCACGAGCTGAAGTTCTGGGCCGTTGGCGGCTCCTCGGCCCCGCTCTTCACCCCCGAGCACCTCGACGTGCCGCTCGATTACAACGGCGTGCGTCAGGCCGGATCGATGCTGGCCACCCGCGCCATCATGATGTTCGACGACACGGTCTCCGTGGTTCGCGTCATCTCGCGCTGGACCGACTTCTACCAGCACGAGTCGTGCGGTAAGTGCACCCCGTGCCGCGAGGGTACCTACTGGATGCGCCAGATCATGCACCGTTTGGAGGAAGGCAAGGGCCAGCCCGGCGACGTCGACCTCCTCTACGAAATCGCCAACAACATCGCGGGCCGCTCCTTCTGCGCCCTCGGTGACGCGGCGGCCACCCCGATCAAGTCGGGTATCGAATTGTTCCGGGACGAGTTCGAAGCCGGTTATCACACCCCGGCTCGTGAGCTGTTCCCCTACGAAAAGACAACCCTGTTCAGCGAGGTGGGTGTTCGATGAGTGCCAACGAGACCGTAGAGCTCGTCACCCTCAAGGTCGACGGCAAGGAAGTGTCGGTCCCCAAGGGAACGATGATTATCCGCGCCGCCGAGCAGGTTGGCGTACGCATTCCGCGTTTCTGTGACCATCCGCTTCTCAAGCCGGCCGGCGCCTGCCGCCAGTGCCTGGTTGAGGTGGCTCGTCCGGGACGCGATGGAACTTTGGCCAAGATGCCCAAGCCGGCTGCTTCCTGTGCGGAGGCTGTCAGCCCGGGTATGGAGGTCTACACCCAGCGCACGTCGGATGTGGCGTTGAAGGCTCAGCACGGAATCATGGAGTTCCTGCTGATCAACCACCCGATGGATTGCCCGGTCTGTGACAAGGGCGGCGAGTGCCCGTTGCAGAATCAGGCGATGACCGAGGGGCGCGCAACCTCGCGCTTCATCGACATCAAGCGCACCTACCCGAAGCCGATCCAGGTCTCCTCGCAGATTCTGCTGGATCGCGATCGCTGCATCCTGTGCCAGCGTTGCACCCGTTTCCAGTCCCAGATCGCCGGTGACAAGTTCATCCAGCTGCAGGGACGCGGCGGCGGCACGCCCGGTTACGCCGTGCACGCCCTCAACGGTTCCCAGATCGGCAACTTCGATGCCTCCGTTCTCGGTTTTGCCGACGACGGCGGCACCCACCCCGAGTCTGTACCGGCCGAGTTTGTTGGTCCCTTCGGTACTCTCGGTAAGGCGGGCGGCTTCTCGGCTGGTCCAGTGGCTGATTCCGAAGAGGATGCCTCGGGCCGTCCGTTCAGCTCCTACTTCTCCGGCAATATCATTCAGATTTGCCCGGTGGGTGCTCTCACCAGTGCGTCCTACCGTTTCCGTTCGCGTCCCTTCGATCTGGTGTCCGTTGCTTCAGTTGCGGAGCACGATGCTTCTGGTTCGGCCATCCGCATCGATTACCGCCGCGGCGAGGTTCTTCGCCGACTGGCTGGCGAGGATGCTCAGGTCAACGAAGAGTGGATCACGGACAAGGATCGTTTCGCCTTCCGTTGGCAGAAGGGCCCGGATCGCCTCACCACCCCGCTGGTGCGCGATGAGTCCGGAGAACTGGTTCCCGCTTCGTGGAATGAGGCCCTTACTGCTGCTGCTGAGGGATTTTGGGATGCTGGCAGGTTTGGTATCGGTGTTCTCACCGGCGGCCGCCTCGCCATGGAGGATGCTTACGCCTACTCCAAGTTCGCGCGCCTGGTGCTTGGCACCAACGATATTGACTTCCGTACCCGGGTCTCCACGGAGGAAGAGGATGCCTTCCTCGGCTCCACCGTTGCGGGCTCCGGTTTGGGAGTGACGTACACCGATCTGGAGCGTGCTGGCCACGTCCTCACCGTCGGCTTTGAGGCCGAAGAAGAGTGTGGAACGGTCTTCCTGCGTCTGCGCAAGGGATTCCTTGCCAAGACCGTGAAGGTCTCCGTCATCTCGGCCTACGCCACCGGCGGAACCGCCAAGATGGGTGCTCGCCTCATCGCTGCCGTCCCCGGCAGCGAGGCTCAGATCCTCGACGGCCTCAAGGCTGGTGACCCCACGTATGACGGCCTCGCGGCAGGCGGTGTCATCCTTGTGGGTGAGCGCACTGGCCAGGTTCCCGGCGCTCTGTCCGCGGTGCTTCGCCTCGCCAAGCGCACCGGTGCTCGCGTGGCCTGGGTACCGCGCCGCTCCGGTGATCGTGGTGCCCTGGAAGTTGGTGCCATTGCTGGCCTGCTTCCCGGTGGCCGCCCGGTCTCCGATTCCGCTGCTCGCGTCGATACCGCGACGGTGTGGGGCGCCGAGTCCGTGCCCAACAGGCCCGGTCGCAACACTGCACAGATGCTCGCGGCACTCGCTGATGGCTCCTTGGGTGGTCTCCTCGTTGCCGGTGTTGAACTGGCAGATTTGCCTGGCAATGCCCGCGCTGCCCTCTCAGCAGCCCGTTTTGTGGTGCAGCTCGAGGTGCGCCGCGGGAAACTGAGCGAATACGCCGACGTCGTCCTTCCCGTTGCTCCTCCGAGCGAAAAGGGTGGCTCCTTCGTCAACTGGGAGGGTCGCATCCGTCCCTTCGGTCAGGTGCTCACCTCGGTGCAGCGTCCCGATCGCATCGTTCTCAACGACCTGGCGGACGAAATGGGTATCGATCTCGGTCTGCCCACCCTTAAGGCCGCTGTCCAGGAAATCTCCGAGTTCCACGCCTGGGATGGCAAGCGCATGGTCGCTCCGGATGATGAGGCCTACCGGCCGCGTCGTCCCAAGCCGGGCGAGGCGCTGCTTGCAAGCTGGAACCTCATGCTCGGTGCTGGCACCCTGCAGGAGTTCGAACCTCACCTGGCGGGTACTGCACGCAAGGCAGTGGCTGTTCTTTCTGAGGCTACCGCGCGCGCCGCGGGCCTGAGCAAGGGAGCGAAGCTGACCGTGTCCGGCCCGTCCGGAAATCTGACCCTCGATCCCGTGATCCAGCCGATGCCTGATGACGTCGTGTGGCTCCCGGAGAATTCGGTGGGATGTCAAATCTCAGCTCTCGGCGTTCGCACCGGTGAGCCGGTCGCACTGAGTGCGACTCCCGTGGAGGTGACCAAGTGAGTCCGACCATCATCGCCGCTGGCCAGGCAGCAGATTTTTCCGAAGATACCTGGTGGCTTTGGGTTCTCAAGGCCGTCTTCATCATCGTCTTCCTCATCATGTCCGTGATTACCGCCCTGTGGGTGGAGCGCCGCGGACTGGCTCGCATGCAGACCCGTCTCGGACCAAACCGAGTCGGACCTCTCGGATTTGGCCAGGCCTTCGCCGACGCCCTCAAGCTCCTCATCAAGGAGGACTTCTGGCTGGCTGGCGCGGACAAGGTGATGTACTTCCTCTCGCCGGTGATCGCCGCGGCCTGTGCTTTCACCGTCATGGCAGTCATCCCGATGGGTCCGAGCGTTTCGATCTTTGGCCACAACACCCCGTTGCAGCTGGCGGATTCGCCGGTGGCCATGCTCTTCGTGCTCGCGGTTGCGGCGCTCGGTGAGTACGGACTGGTGTTCGGTGGCTGGTCCTCCCGTTCCACCCTGCCGCTCTACGGCTCGGTGCGTTCCGCCACCCAGATGATCTCCTACGAGTTGGCGCTCGGCCTCTCGCTGGTGACTGTGTTCCTGTCTGCGGGAACGATGTCCACCTCCGGGATCGTTGAGGCGCAGACTGGTATCTGGAACGCCATCACGCTGTTCCCGGCGTTCGTCGTGTACATCATCTCCATGTTCGGCGAGACCAACCGACTGCCCTTCGATCTTCCCGAAGCCGAGGGTGAGCTGGTGGCAGGACACACCACCGAGTACTCCTCGATGAAGTTCGCCTGGTTCTACCTCTCCGAGTACATCAACATGCTCAACGTGTCGATGATCGCCACCACGGTGTTCCTCGGCGGCTGGCGCGCTGGTCCGATCATGACGTCCCTCTTCTCTCTCTGGGGTGGAGATCCCAACGTCGGCTGGATCCCCATGATCTGGTTCCTCATCAAGACCTGGATCTTCATGTTCATCATGGTGTGGGTGCGAGCTACGTTGCTGCGTATGCGCTACGACCACTTCATGAAGCTGGGCTGGAAGGTCCTCATCCCGGTGGCGCTCGGTTGGCTCGTCTGCGTGACGATCATTCAGGGACTCACGGCCTTTACGGATATTTCGCGTCGTAGCCTGTACCTCGGAATCGTCGCTGTCTTCCTCGTTGTCGGAGCCTTGATTTGGTTCTTCGGTGGCAAGAACACCTCGGACGACGACGAATCCGCAGACGCCGGTTTTGTTCGCCCAGAAGAAGAATTCGATGCGATGGCCGGTGGATTCCCGGTTCCGCCGCTTCCCGGCCAGTCGCTTCCCCCATCGCCCCGTGCAGCCCGCAAGGATGCAACCGTCGCCAGTAGTCAGGAGGGTGACCTTGTCTGAGAACGAGTCGCATGAAGTGGCGGGCTCCCAGGAGCCGCAGTTCACTGATCCCGATCCCTCACTGTGGGGACCGGCGCAAAAGGGCGCGATCGGTCAGTTCTTTGCTCCGGTAGCCGGATTCGGCGTGACCATCACGTCGATGTTCCGTCCCACTTCCACCGTGCAGTACCCGGAGGAGAGAGAGCCGACCCAGCCGCGTTACCACGGTAGGCATCAGCTCAACCGTTACCCGGATGGACTGGAGCGCTGCATCGGCTGCGAGCTGTGTGCCTGGGCCTGCCCCGCGGACGCCATTTACGTTGAAGCTGGCGCCAATACGCCTGATGCTCAGTACTCGCCGGGCGAACGCTTCGGCAAGGTGTACCAGATCAACTACCTGCGCTGCATCTTCTGTGGTTACTGCATCCAGGCGTGCCCCACGCGAGCCTTGACCATGACCAATGATTTCGAGATTGCGGGCCCGACACGCGAAGGCCTCATCTACGAGAAGGAGAATCTCCTTGCTCCGCTGAGCGAGAAGATGCTTGCCGCGCCCCACCCCATGGTGGAGGGGACAACCGACGCCAACTACTACCGCGGTGAGATTTCCGGACCAACGCAGTCGCAGATTGACTGGGTGCGCGAGCACCGTCCGGAGGATCCGACGTTGGCAACAGCACGGCCCGAGGGGAGCAAGTGATGATTGCACCTACACAAACTCTTGAAATCTCCGAGTGGGAGGCGCTGCTGTTCTTCGGAATCGCAGCCATCATGATCATCCTGGCCATTTACGGCTTGTTGATCACCCGCCGCGCCGTGTACTCGGCCGCCTGCGTCATCGCCAACATGGTGTGCCTGGCGTTCTTGTACACGATGCTGGAGGCACCCTTCATGGGTGTTGTCCAGGTGGCCGTGTACACCGGCGCCATCCTCATGATGTTCCTTTTCGTGCTCATGATGATCGGTGTTGATTCCTCGGATACCACGCACGAGACGATCTACCTCCAGCGCCCTGTGGCGATCCTTGGTGGTCTCGGATTCATCGTGATTCTGGGTGGTGCGGTGCTGGGCGCCGTGACGCCGGATGCTGTGGGGATGGAAGCTGCCAACCTGCCGACCAATCCGCAGGCCATCGCCGAAACTATCTCTTGGTAGTTATGTTCTTGCCATGGAGCTCACGGGTGCGCTGCTCATCATCGCTGCCGTTGGCGCCATGACGCTGACGCACCGTGAGCGCACTCGCAAGAAGTACACCCAGCCCGAGCTGGTTGACGCCAAGATGGAGGCCTACGCGCAGCTGGGCCGCCACATTGGCCAGAAGCCGCCCACCGGCGTTTTCGCCGAATCCAACTCGGCCGCCAATCCTCCGCTCACCGCAGGAGGAAAGGAACTGGTGGAAGCAATTCCGCGCGTTCTTCGCGTGCGTGGCCAGGCCCGCCGCCTGTCGGATATCTCCCCGGTCACGGCAGCACGCATCGCAGCTGGCGAGTTCGCCACTGTCAAGCCCAAGGTTACCCAAGCTGGTCTTCCCGGAATGCCGGGAGAGGAAGCGCCCGTTTACCCGGACGCCACGCCGCTTGCACAACTCGAATCAGCACCCGGGCCCGACTCCATCGAGCCAGCGAAGGATGAGGAGGAATCGAAGTGAACCTCTTGTGGTACGTCATTCTGGCGTTGATTCTCTTCGTTATCGGCGGAGCTACCGTACTCACGCGCCGCAACGCGATCATCGCGCTGCTGGGCGTTGAGATGATGCTCAACTCGTGCAACCTTGCCCTCGTGACCTTCTCGCGCATGTGGGGCAATGTCGAAGGACAGGTCTTCTCCTTCTTCGTCATGGTTGTTGCCGCAGCTGAAGTTGTTATCGGCCTCGCCATCGTCGTGTCCCTTTTCCGAACCCATCGGTCCGCCTCGCTTGACGGTGCGAACCAGCTCAAGCACTGATGGAAGCAGGTGTGAATTGACTTCGAGTCTCATTCCAGCCAGCGTCGCCGCGACAGCGCATGCTGTTCCCGCGACGGGCGCTGCCAGCCTGATCTGGCTGTGTGTAGCTATTCCTCTTCTCAGCGCGGGCTTCCTGCTCGTGGCGGGTAAGATCACCAACTCTCGTGGACACTGGCTCGCGATCATCGCCTCCACGGCGTCCTTCGGCATTGCTGCGGCCGCTCTGGTGCAGATGCTCGGCATGGATGCCAGCGAGCGTGTCATGGATACCGTGCTGTACCGCTGGGTTCCTGCGGGCGAGCTGTCCATCGATATCGCCATGCGGGTTGATCCGCTCTCAATGACCTTCCTCATGTTGGTCACCTTCGTGGGTACGCTCATCCACATCTACTCGGTGGCCTACATGGAGCACGATAAGGATCGTCGCCGCTTCTTCGCCTACCTCAACCTCTTCGTGGCGGCCATGCTGCTGCTGGTGTTGGGCAACTCCTACCTTGTCCTCTTCGTGGGATGGGAAGGCGTGGGCTTGGCCTCCTACCTGCTCATCTCGTTCTGGAACCAGGTTCCGGAATATGCGGCGGCAGGCAAGAAGGCCTTCATCATGAACCGTGTGGGCGACATGGGCATGCTCATCGCCATGATGCTCATGTTCGGTTCCTTCGGCACGGTCACCTTCGAGGGTGTCAACGCGGGTATCGCGACGGCATCGGCCGGAACCGCCACCGCGATTGGAATCTTCCTGCTGGTTGCCGCCTGCGGTAAGTCGGCCCAGTTCCCGCTACAGGCCTGGCTGGGTGACGCCATGGCTGGCCCCACACCGGTTTCGGCTCTCATCCACGCGGCGACCATGGTGACCGCCGGTGTGTACCTCATGGTTCGCTCCGGTGCCATCTTTGCGGTCTCCTCCTCGGCGCAGCTGGCCGTAGCCATTATCGGCACAATCACCCTGCTCTTCGGTGCCATCGTTGGTAGCGCCAAGGACGACATGAAGAAGGTGCTTGCCGCTTCCACCATGTCCCAGATTGGCTACATGATGCTGGCCGCAGGGCTTGGCCCCGTTGGCGGCGCTTTCGCCATCTTCCATCTCGTTACCCATGGTTTCTTCAAGGCAAACATGTTCCTTGGAGCGGGCTCGGTTATGCACGCCATGAACGACGAAGTGGATATGCGCGGTTTTGGTGGGCTGCGCAAGTACCTGCCGATCACCTGGATGACGTTCCTGGCGGGTTACCTCGCGATCATCGGCTTCCCCTTCCTTTCGGGCTTCTACTCGAAGGACAAGATCATCGAGACCGCGTTCGTCGGTCACGGTTGGCAGCCGTGGGTGTTCGGACCCATGACCATGCTGGTGGCAGGCCTCACCGCCTTCTACATGTCACGCCTCTTCTTCATGATTTTCCATGGTCAAGAGCGTTTCTCCACCACCGGCCCCAATGCCAAGCACCCGCATGAAGCTCCGGCTTGGATGTACGTGCCTCAGGTTATTCTCGCTCTGGGATCGTTGATCCTTGGCTTTATTCTCAATCAGTTCGGTTTTGTCGAGTGGCTTGAGCCCGCCATCGGTCACGGTGAGCATGGCGAGCCGGTTCTCCCGATTCCGGTCATCACCGGAGCCACCTTGGCTCTTGTGGCCCTGGGCGTCTTTGTCGCGTGGCGTATGTACGTTGCCTCGGCAGTTCCGCGCGTGGCTCCCATCGGTTCGCCGCTGACACAGGCAGCTCGTAACGATCTCTACCAGGACGATGTCAACGAGGCCATCTTTATGGGTGGCGGAATCGCCATCACCACGGGTGTTGCCGTCATGGACAAGTACGTCGTCGACGGAACGGTCGAAGGTATCGCCAAAGCAACAACAGGCACCGGCAAGATCGTGGCGCTGGCACAGAGCGGGTACGCCCGCGCTTACGCCAGTTACATGACAATCGGTGTGGTTGTTGTGCTACTCATCGCACTGGTCACACGGTTTTAACGGGGAAGGAATAGAAGTACATGCTTTCGAATGAGACAGCCTTTCCCTGGCTGACTTTGCTGATCGCAGTGGCGGTTGTTGCCGCCGCTGCGCTCTGGCTCGTCAAGCCACTTCACAAGGTGGCGCGTCCTTATGGACTCGCAGTATCCGTGTTGATTTTTGCGGGATTCGTGGCCGCCGCCGTGTCGGGATTCGACGTTGCGGCAGCCGGCGAGGTTCAGCTGCGCGAGACCTACTCCTGGATTCCCGCTATCGGCACCTCCATTGCATGGGGGGTCAACGGCATGGGTCTGGTCATGATTGGCCTCGCCACGTTCCTCGTTCCCCTCGTGCTTTTGGCTGCATGGCCGGAGCTGGAGGACGAGACGGATTCGCGTGCGGCAGGTTACGTTGCCTGGATCCTCTTCCTAGAGGCCGTGATGATCGGCATTTTCGCAGCACAGGACGTCTTCCTGTTCTACATCCTCTTTGAGGTCATGCTGCTGCCGGTGTTCTTCCTCATTGGTCGCTACGGTGGCGCCAATCGTCAGCGTGCCGCTGTGAAGTTCCTGGTGTACTCGCTTGTTGGTGGCCTCATCATGCTGGTGGGCGTCGTCGCAGTATTCATCATGGGCCCCGGAGGACCGCAAGGATTCCTCATCGACAACCTGGCCGGTTCGGTTTCAGGGAGCGCGGGCGCCAAGCTGCTCGTCTTCCTGTCGTTCTTCTTCGCTTTCGCGGTGAAGGCCCCGATGTTCCCCGTGCACACCTGGTTGCCGGATGCCACCGAGCAGGCACCTGCCGGTACCTCCACCCTTCTCGTGGGTGTTCTGGACAAGATCGGCACCTACGGAATGATCGCCCTGTGCCTGCCCCTCTTCCCGGAGGCAGCATCAAAGGCGGCCTTCCCGATCATGGTGTTTGCAGTGATCTCGATCCTGTGGGGTGGCTTCATGGCAATTGCCTCGAAGGATCTCATGCGTCTCATCGCTTACACCTCGGTAAGCCACTTTGGCTTCATGGTCATGGGTATCTTCTCCGGCAATGAGGTCGCCATGACCGGTGCCATCCTCTACATGGTGGCTCACGGTGTGGCCACGGGTGCTCTCTTCCTCACGGTGGGCTTCCTCGCTCGCCGCGGTAACTCGCACGAGATTGCGGCGTATGGCGGATGGCAGCGGGTGACGCCACTCTTGGCGGGATCATTCCTCGTGGCTGGCCTCGCATCCATCGCGCTGCCCGGTCTGTCCGGCTTCATCCCCGAGTACCTCATCCTGCTCGGTACCTTCAAGGTGAACGCCGTTCTCGCGATTGTCGCCGTGTTTGGAGTGATCCTCGCTGCGGTCTACATCCTTCTGCCGTACCAGCAGATCTTCACCGGCCCTCGGCCGGAAATTACAGCTCCAGATCTCAATATCCGTGAAAAGACGGTCTCGGCTCTGCTCATTGCTGCCATGCTGTTCCTTGGTTTCGGGCCGGCTCCGGTGCTTGATGTGGTGGAACCTGTTGCTAGAAGCCACGCCGAACTGATCGTTGTGGAATCCGCAGCTGACGAGGCATCCGTCGTAGAAGGGAGCACGAAGTGACTTCGCCTATCGTTGATTGGGCTGCACTGACACCCGTCCTCATCATTTTGGGTTCCGCCGTTATTGGCGTCATCTTCGAGGCTTTTGTGCCGCGTAAGGGGCGGCGTGCGGTGCAGGTGACACTCACCATGCTGGCTATCGCCTCGGCGTTGGTCGCGGTTGTATGGCGCGCCACGGTTGTGTTTTCCAATGGACCGACATCGATTGCCCAGACTCCCAATGGGAACCCTGCGGGCATCGGAACTCTTGTGGAAGATGGAGCGGCGCTTGCCTTCCAGCTGATCATCCTCATCTGTGCGTTCTTCGCGGTGCTTGTCATTGCTGATCGCACTCAGACGGGCGAGGGCGCTTTCGCGGCCTCCGCAGCCACCCAGCCGGGTTCGCGTGACGAGCGTGATGCAACGGCAGCTGGTCTGCAGCAGACCGAGGTCTACCCCCTGGTTCTCTTCTCGCTCGGTGGCATGATGACGTTCACCTCGGCGGCAGATCTTCTCACCCTTTTCGTGGCACTTGAGGTGCTGTCGCTGCCGCTGTACGTTCTTGCGGCGACGGCTCGCCGTCGCCGGGCATTGTCCCAGGAAGCGGCGATGAAGTACTTCCTTCTCGGTGCCTTCTCCTCGGCCTTCTTCCTCATGGGTGCCGCGCTGCTGTACGGCTACTCGGGTACTCTCACGTTCCGCGGTATCGCTCCCCAGGTGGGGGCCGCCACGGGCATGGATATGCTTCTCATCGCAGGCGTTGTTCTTGTTCTTACGGGTCTGTTGTTCAAGGTGGGCGCGGTGCCGTTCCACTCCTGGACTCCTGATACCTACCAGGGCGCCCCGACTCCCGTCACCGGGTACATGGCGGCTGGCACGAAGATTGCGGCGTTCGCGGCAATGCTTCGTTTCCTCTACCTCATTGCTTCGGGTATCCAGTGGGAGCTCAGCCCGGTGCTGTGGACGGTCATCGTTCTCACCATGATCGTGGGTACGGTCGTTGGTCTGGTTCAGACCGACATCAAGCGCCTTCTGGCCTACTCGTCGATCGCACACGCCGGATTTATCCTGATCGCGGTTGCTTCGTTCTCGCAGCGTGGCATCTACGCCACGGCGATGTACCTGCTCGCCTACGGGATTGCCACGGTCGGCGCGTTTGCCGTCGTGACACTCGTGCGTGAGAAGGACAAGAACGGCAACATCCTCGGTGAGGCTACCTCGCTGGAGAAGTGGCAGGGCCTGGGCAAGACGAGCCCGTTGCTGGCTGGCGCCATGACGATCTTCCTGCTCTCCTTCGCTGGTATTCCGTTGACCGGTGGTTTCATTGGAAAGTTCGCGGCCTTCGCGGCTGGAGTTGGCGGCGGTGAGACGATTCTTGTGGTGATCGCCGTTTTGGCCTCGGCTGCTACCGCGTTCTTCTACTTCCGAATCATCGTTGCCATGTACTTCAAGGATCCTGCGGAAGGCACTGCAACCGTGACATCCGAGGGATTCTCGATCGTCGCGATTGTTACCTGCGCCATTCTCACGCTGGTCTTGGGCCTGTTCCCGCAGCCTGTTTTTGATTTCTTGGATCAGGCAGCGGTGTTCATGCTGTGAGTATCTCCGCTAGTGTTCATCCTGTGAGTAATTCAGCGAATCAGGGGACCCTGCTTGATCGGCTTGGCCCCCGTATGGAAAAGGTCGAAGCCCAGCTGCAGCAGCTTGTTGAGATGGGCGACTTGCGGATTGATCCGGCGACGTCACATTTAGCACTGGCGGGTGGCAAGAGGCTACGTCCTGCTCTTGTTCTGCTCACCGCAGAGCTGGGACCGGACCCGGAGGCTCAGGCCGTCTTTGATTCCGCTGTTGCTGTTGAGTTGACTCACCTTGCGTCGCTGTATCACGACGACGTCATGGACGAGGCTCCGATGCGCCGCGGGGTTGCTTCGGCGCAGGAACTGTTCGGTAACTCGGTGGCGATCCTGGCCGGAGATATCCTCTTTGCGCGGGCCTCCACGATTGTGGCGGGCCTGGGGCCCCGGGCCGTGCAGATGCACGCCACGATGTTCGAGCGCCTGTGCACGGGCCAGCTGCACGAGACGGTGGGGGTTGCACCGGGGGAGTCTCCCAAGGAGCATTACCTTTCCGTGTTGGCGGACAAGACGGGTTCGCTCATCGCGGCGTCTGCTCGCTACGGCGTGGTCTCCTCTGGAGCTTCTGAGGAGCTGGCCGAGGTCGTTGCCAACTATGGCGAGCGGGTCGGAGTGGCTTTCCAGCTTGCCGACGACGTCATCGACATCATGTCCGATGGCGCCACCACTGGAAAGACCCCCGGAACGGACTTGCGTGAAGGCGTGGATACCATGCCCACGCTGCTTCTCAAGGAACAGCGTGAGGCACGAACCATCGATGAGCTGGGCGAGCGTATTCTCGATCTCTTGGAGAACGCCGATCTGTCCTCCGATGCCAATTTGGCTGAGGTTGTCGGGCTGCTGCGCCAGCATTCGGTGGTTGGTCAGACGCAGCAGATGGCTCAGGAATGGGTGGATGCGGGCGTTGAGTTCCTCAAGGATCTGCCCGAGGGGGACGTCCGCGAGGCTCTTGTCGAGTACGCGCAGCTGGCCGTCAATCGGAATTCGTAGCGGATCAGCGGTGACACACGTAGCTCACCAGCAGTTATGTACCGGCTATAAATGACAACAGTTGCGCTATCTTGACCGGCAGCTCAAACTTCCCGTGGTGGGGCGAATCGTTTGGTTCGCCCCACCGCTGCGTCTTGGGACTATCGTTCGCCCTCCCAAACCGAATGTGCACCCCGCACATGCCCAGTTTCTGTTGACCGCTTCCGTTGATGTCCACCCATCCACACCTCCCATCGCCATCTCCTTCTTCGCGTTACAGCCATGTTAAGCAGCGAAAATACCCCAATCTGCCGCTGAATTCCATGTACTTCGCGGGTCCTTCTTATATAGGATTGTTGACGTGTCCGGCTTACGTTCAACACGGATTTATGGCACAAAACTCCATCTGGAGAGGCGAGGGTGAAGGCATCCGCGCACAAACTGTTAGGAGACTCTATGAAATCAGTACGATGGCGCTTCACAGGGGCTGTCGCTGTAAGCGCGATGGCGATAACACCGCTCATCGCACTGCCAGCCGCAGCCGATGACACTCCCAACGTTGGCGATCTCACCGTTCTGGGCACCACCGATGTTCACGGCAATGTTTTCAATTGGGACTACTTTGCCGATAGTGTTCCCGCGAAGGAAGCGGATCAGCGTGGTTTGGCCCGCGTTGCCAGCGTGGTGGAGCAGGTTCGTGCAGCGAAGGGCGCCGAATCTGTTCTTGTTGTGGATAATGGCGACTTCATCCAGGGAACACCGCTCACCTATTTGGCTGCCGAGCAGCCGGACAAGTTGATCTCCAAGGGCCATCCGATGGCCGAAGCTCTCAATGCCATTGGTTACGATGTCCAGAACCTCGGTAACCACGAATTCAACTACGGCCTGGATTTCCTTGCCGATTACCAGGGCCAGGTAGAGGCGGCTGGTACGCCGTTGCTTGGCGCTAACGTGGAGACCCTCCCCGGCACTTCGTTGACCTTCGATCCCTACGTGATGGTGGACAAGGTCGTGGGCGGAAAGACCATCAAGGTGGGAATCCTCGGCCTCGTCACCCCGGGCGTGCGGATCTGGGACAAGGCCAATGTGGAAGGCAAGCTCGTCTTCCATGACCTGGTGTTGACGGCTCAGCAGTACGTGCCGCAGATGAAGGCGGAGGGCGCGGACGTCGTCGTCGCCCTTGTTCACTCTGGTCAGGACGCCGCGGGTGTCGAATGGGACCCGAGTTTGCTGCAGGAGAATGTGGCCACCTCGGTCTCGACGCTGGTCAACGATATTGATCTGGTGGTCGCGGGCCATTCACACGTCAATATCCCCTCCCAGGTGTTCCATGCGCCGGACGGCGACCCGGTGCTGTACACCCAGCCCTACTTCTGGGCGCGTTCGGCCTCCGAGGTGACGCTGCCGATCGCTGCCGATGGCGACGGTTACAAGGTCAACTGGCCGGCAACGGATGATGAGATCAAGGCTCTTGCCAACGCTCATTACTCGCTGGATTACAACGATTCGCCGTCGATCGCCGCGCATCCCACCCTCCCCGGTGACCACGAGGCGACTGTCGCTTACGCCAACTCCATTGTGGCTGAGAACCTGGTGGAGCTGAAGACGGACAAGTCGCGTTACGAGGACACCCCGATCCTCGACATCATTGGTTACGTGATGGAGAATTCCGTGCGCAACGCTCTGGTGGGCACCGATTACGAGGGGCTGCCGGTGATCGCGCAGACCTCGCCGTTCTCGCGCACCTCCGTGTTCCCGCAGGGTGACTTGCGCGTGCGTGACGTTGCGGGCCTGTACATCTATGACAACACGCTCGCCGCGCAGCGTATTACCGGCGCGCAGCTCAAGGCTTACCTTGAGTACTCGGCGCGTTACTTTGTCCAGGTGACGGAGGAGACCCCGTGGGATCCCGAGACGTCCACGGGCGCCCTGTACGAGGGTGCCACCCGCGGTATCCCGGATTACAACTATGACGCCATGACCGGCCCGATTGCCTACGAACTGGATATTCGTAACGATCTGGGCGATCGCGTACAGAACCTCCGTCACGCGGACGGAACCCCTGTTGCCGACGACGACGTCTTCGTCCTGGCCGTCAACAACTACCGTCAGAATGGTGGCGGCGGATATCCCGTGGAGGACTTCGAGACCATCTGGGACGAGCAGCTGGAGATTCGCCAGCTGATCATCGAGTACGCCCAGTCGGCCAAGGTGATTGACCAGGCGAACTTCCATGAGGCCAACTGGAAGCTCATTACCGAGGACGCTCCCGAGGTTGATCAGACCCCGGCTGCGGGTAAGTCCGGCAACGTTCTGTATGCCTCGGATTGGGTGAAGTCGATCGCTGAGTTCGCGAACACCATTGTGACCGCCGATGATGTCTTCGCGGGCGACTGGGATGGCGACGGCGTGGACACCCTCGGTGTGCGCAAGGGCAACATGTTCTCCCTGCTGGGAACGAACCGAGTGGATTCGGAGAGTGATAGTGGCGCGGTGGGCAATGCCGACGACGACGTCATCATCGGTGACTTCGATGGCGACGGCGTGGATGATCTCGGCCTTCGTGCAGCCGGAACCAACACCTTTACCCTCTACCCAACTTCTGCTGCGGGCCCCGAGGACATTCTGACGTTCAGCTACGGACGGCCTGGCGACGTGCCGTTCGCGGGTGACTGGGATGGCGACGGCGTCGATACCCTCGGCGTTCAGCGTGGGTCCACCTTCTACCTGCGCAACGAACTCTCCGGTGGTGCGGCAGCGGATACCTTCACCTTCGGGCGTGCAGGGGACACTGTCCTCGCGGGAGATTTCGACGGCAACGGCTCCGACAGCATCTCGGTGGTGCGTGACGGGAAGACCTTCGTGAAGAACACGCTCTCCGGTGGCGGTGCTGATTCCGTGTTTGTCTTTGGACGCGCAACGGACACCCGCGTGGTGGGTGACTTCTTCGGTACCGGAACGGACACGTTGGCCGTCATCCGCTGACGCGGTTGACGGATGGTGACAGTTGACGGACGGTTGCCCCGGCTAGGTGGGTTCCGGCTACTGGGGCTCGGGGCGCCGTCGTCGTCAATCCGTGAATAGTCGAATCAATACAGGGCGGGGCTCGAAGGTGACTTTGGGCCCCGCCTTCGTGCTTTCGCGGGCTTTATCGGTGCCGGGTGAGGCGTGATTCATCGTTTGGTGAAACGGACGGACGTTTGTCGGCATTCGTCCTCGCATACAATGGGAATGGTTTGCACTGTGCACGTCGAAATGTGCCGCACAAAAGGAGTTCGAGTCCGTGGGAAAGTTCCTCAATATGATTCTCCGCGCCGGAGAAGGACGCACTCTCAGGAAGCTGGAAAGCATCGCCAAGCAGGTCAATCTTCTTGAAGAGACCGTGGCTGACATGAGCGATGAGGAGCTACGAGCACAGACCGAGCTCTTCAAGGAGCGGATCGCCGAGGGTGAATCCCTGGATTCGCTGCTCCCCGAGGCGTTTGCGACGGTGCGTGAGGCTGCTCAGCGTACTGTTGGTCTGCGTCCTTACGATGTCCAGATCATGGGTGGCGCGGCGCTTCACCTCGGCAATATTGCTGAGATGAAGACCGGTGAAGGAAAGACGCTGGTGGCTACGCTGCCGTCCTACCTCAACGCGCTGACGGGTGAAGGCGTGCACGTGGTGACGGTCAACGATTACCTGGCTTCGTACCAGTCGGAGCTGATGGGCCGTATTCATCGCTTCCTGGGCCTCACCACCGGCTGTATTCTCACTGGTCAGACGCCGGAGCAGCGCCGCAAAGAATACGCCGCGGACATTACTTACGGCACGAATAACGAGTTCGGCTTCGATTACCTGCGTGACAACATGGCCTGGAAGGTCGAGGATCTGGTGCAGCGCGGGCACAACTTCGTCATCGTCGACGAGGTGGACTCGATTCTCATCGACGAGGCCCGTACCCCGCTCATCATCTCCGGTCCTGCCGAAGGTGACGCCAACAAGTGGTACCTGGAGTTTTCGCGGGTGGCGCGCCAGATGCGCAAGGACGTCGATTACGAGGTGGACGAGAAGAAGCGCACCGTCGGTATTCTCGAGCCCGGCATTGAGCGGGTCGAGGATCTGCTCGGCATTGACAACCTCTACGAGTCCCTCAACACCCCGCTCATCGGGTACTTGAACAACGCCATCAAGGCCAAGGAGCTCTTCGATCGCGATAAGGACTACATCGTCCGCGACGGCGAAGTTCTCATCGTTGACGAGCACACCGGCCGCGTGCTGGCCGGGCGCCGCTACAACGAGGGGATGCACCAGGCCATCGAGGCCAAGGAAGGCGTGGAGATCAAGGCCGAGAACCAGACTCTCGCCACCATCACGCTGCAGAACTACTTCCGCCTCTACAACAAGCTCTCGGGTATGACCGGTACCGCCGAGACCGAGGCCGAGGAGTTCGCCTCCACCTACGACCTGGGCGTTGTGCCGATCCCCACCAATAAGCCGATGGTCCGCGTGGATCAGATTGACCGCGTCTACCCGACGCGCGATGCGAAGTTGCGGGCGATTGTCGACGACGTCGCCGAGCGTCACGAGGCTGGTCAGCCGGTGCTGATCGGTACCACCTCCGTGGAGAAGTCTGAGGAGCTCTCGACGATGCTGCGCAAGGCAGGCATTCGCCACGAGGTGCTCAACGCCAAGCAGCACGAGCGCGAGGCCACTGTTGTGGCCGAGGCGGGCCGCAAGGGCGCCGTCACCGTGGCCACCAACATGGCCGGCCGCGGTACCGACATCATGCTCGGTGGCAACCCCGAGCATCGCGCAGTTGCCGCGTTGAAGGCGGAAGGGCTTGACCCGGAGGAGACGCCGGACGAGTACGAGGCAGCCTGGCCTGCTGCTGTGGCCGCAGCCAAGGAAGCTGTGTCCGCGGAACACAACGAGGTGGTGGAACTGGGTGGCCTCTACGTGCTCGGCTCCGAGCGCCACGAGTCCCGCCGCATCGACAACCAGCTGCGCGGCCGTTCCGGCCGTCAGGGAGACCCGGGCGAGTCCCGCTTCTACCTCTCGCTGGAAGATGACCTCATGCGTTTGTTCGCCTCCGGGCTGGCAGCGCGGGCGCTTGATCCCTCGCGTTACCCCGAGGATCAGCCGTTGGAGTTCAAGATGGTGGGCAAGTCCATCGAGCGTGCCCAGAGCTCCATCGAGGCCCGCAATGCCGAGATGCGCAAGAACGTGCTGAAGTACGACGACGTCATGAACGAGCAGCGTACCGTGGTGTACAACGAGCGCCGCCGCATCCTTGAGGGCGAAGATATTGACCCGATGGTGCGAGGCTTCCTCGGCTACGTGGTGGAGGACATCGTTCGTTCGCAGGCCACTGGTGATGTGGACGATTGGGATCTTGAGGCACTGTGGAAGGAGCTGCGGACCTTCTACCGTCCCGGCTTCGAGCCGGACGAGCTGCTGGAGGAAGTGGGCGGGGTGGTGCGCCTGGACCGCAATGTGCTCGTATCCGAACTCAAGACGGACATCGAGACCAACTTCGAGGACCGCGAGGCCGAGGTTGGCGAAGAGATGATGCGCGAGCTGGAGCGTCAGATCCTGCTCAACGTACTCGACCGCAAGTGGCGCGAGCACCTCTACGAGATGGACTACCTCAAGGAAGGCATTGGCCTGCGCGCCATGGCCCAGTCCAACCCGCTTGTCGAATACAAGTCCGAGGGCTACCGGATGTTCCAGGCCATGAACGATGGCATCAAGGAAGAGACAGTGCGCTACCTCTTCAACTTCGAGCTGCCGAGCGAGCGTGCCGCCCGCGAGGCCGCCCAGGTGAACGAGGAAGCCGCTGCCGCCGCCGCGATCGCTGCCCAGCAGCAGCAAGTGGCAGCGCAGCAGCAGAATGCTGCGCGCATGGCTGCCGCCGGTTCGCGTCCGGTGGGGGCTGGTGGGCCGCAGGCGGGTCCGGCTGGGCCGGGTATCAGTGCTGGTGCCGGAGCCGACGGACCGGGTACTCCCGGTGCGGGTCCGCTGGCTGCTGGTCCGGGTGCGGGTCCTGCTGGTCCGGGCGCCGCGAAGGCTGGCCGAGTGGACGCCGAGAAGGTGCTGGGCATCAAGGCTCCCAAGCGAACCGCTCCGGTGTCCTACTCTGCCGCATCGAAGGATGGCTCCGGTT
Organism: Ancrocorticia sp.; assembly: GCA_047602305.1. Lineage (GTDB taxonomy): Bacteria > Actinomycetota > Actinomycetes > Actinomycetales > Actinomycetaceae > Ancrocorticia. The sequence continues at coordinate 1,742,333 of JASGHO010000001.1, read as the reverse complement.
CCGTACAGACCACGAACGAGCAGGGCAAGGAGGCGCGTCCCGCGCCGAAGGCCGGTCAGCAGTCCTCGGACGGCATGAACCGCGCCCAGCGCCGTGCATCCAAGAAGCGCCGCTGACGCTCCCTGTAGGTGGTAGCCTCCGAGCTGCGCTGAAAAACTGATGTTGCGTATAGGAGCTGCTGAATGCAACCGACTCGGCGCTGTACCGAAGAACTGACGTTGCACATCGGAGCTGCTGAATGCAACCGAACCTGTGTTGCTCATGGGTGCGGTTGAGTTCAACTGAACTGGTGCTGCACCGACGAGCTGATCTTGCATATAGGAGCCGCCGAGTTCAATAGGCTCGGCACTGCACTGAAAAACTGATGCTGCTCATTGGCTGAGTGAGGGCCCTCCCGGAATTCCGGGAGGGCCCTTCAGCTTCTCCAGCATGTTCCCGCTATGTTGGGCCAGTAAGGCTTTGGCGTCCAGTGAGGTTTTGGGCATCCAGTCAGGCATTTTCCAGGTCAGAATCCATACTGATCGCCATAGCTCTCACTGGTCCGGGAGGTGAACTGTTTGCAGTGCTGGCGAGCCTGCGCTTCTGGCTACAAACCACGGTTCCGGCGACAAACCACAGTTAGACGAGCGCTGTAGCCGTGGGCTCTAGCGCAAACTGTGGTTTCTTCAGAGTCACTATACGGCTCGCCGATTGGACCGATGCCTAGCGTCAGTTCCCTAAGCCCTATCTTCACTCGCCAAGCGGGCGAGGATCTCACGAGTCTCTTCTGTTTCGAAATGGTCGGGGCCGAACACTCGTACTTGGTCCGCGAGGAGCTTCTCTAGGATTTCGATTGCCTCTTGAGAATTTCCAGATTCATTGAGCGCATACGCAAGTGTCTGACGTGTTGAGAACGTGTCTGGATGATCGGGACCCAGCACGCGGACGTCGTCGTCGAGAAGTTGACGGAACTCGATGACGGCGTCGTCGTGAGCACCGGAAACGCCATATAGTCCTGCGAGGTTGCCTCGGGTGATCAAGGTGGAGGGATGGTCGTAACCGAATATCCGGGTTTGGCAAGCGATGACAGCCTTGAAGTGGCTGATCGCTTCGGTGATGTGACCCGCCTTGCCGAGCCGTGTGGCGAAGTTGTTCTGGGTGGTCAGAGTCCTGGTGTGGTCGGATCCGAAGATGCGGAGATGGTCGTCAAGAAGTTGTCGGTGCTGGGCGAGGCCCTCCTCAGATTTCCCTGTTTCACTGAGCCAGTAAGCGAGCTCGCCTTGTGCTTGGAGGGTGTCTGGATGGTCTGGGCCAAGGATTTGGCGATGATCGTCGAGCGATTGGCGGTACTGCTCGATGGCCTCGTCTGTTTGTCCTGCTTTGGTGAGCTGGTAGGCGAGATTGTTGCGTGTAGTAAGTGCATGAGGATGGCTGGGCCCGAAGATGCGGAGGGAATCGTTGAGAAGGAGAGTGAACTCTTCGATTGCTGCGGCGTGCTGCCCGGTTTCGCCGAGGAAGAATGCGTAAGCATTGCGGGAGTTGAGAGTCTCAGGATGATCAGGTCCGAGAGCTCGGAGATAGCCGTGGGCAAGAACGTGGTACTGGTCGGCAGCCTCGTCAACGCGACCGACGTTGCCGAGTAGGAAGGCGAGCCCTTTCCTCATGGTGAGGGTTAGGTGGTGGTCTGTTCCGAGAGCCTGAAGTGCATCGTCAAGTAGTTCTTGGAGCTGTATGATCGCTCCCGAAGTCCGTCCACTGTTTGCGAGCTGAGCGATGAGGTTGTTGCGGGCAGTGAGGGTATCAGGGTGGTCTGGTCCAAGTGCTTCGGTGCAGTCGTCGACGAGCTGGGAGAGTTGAGAGATGGCCTCGTCCAACTGGCCGATCTCGCCGAATCGACAAGCAATGGCGCTTCGAGCAGCAAGAGTCTCGGGATCGTTTGGTCCAAGAGTTTGGAGAAGGCCTTCAAGCTGTTCTGTCAGCTGAGAGATGGCTTCTTCTGCTTCTCCGCGGGTTCCTGGGCGGGCTGAATCGCTAGCCGTCATCAGCTTTCTCCGATCTCTAGGTTAATACCCAGTAATCTACACAAGAAGGAAGTCCTTCACTTCGCGTTTTCCAATCAGTCCCGAGTGGCCTGTAAAGTTCTTGCTATTGCTGGTTGGAATCACCCATCAAACGGTCCAGCTTTTCTTGCGTGGCGACGGTGTTCGGATGATCAGGGCCAAGCAGTCGCAGGCAATCGTCCAGAAGGATCGTGAGCTGCGCGACGGCTTCGTCTGTCCGCCCGGCTTCAGTTAGTAGCCAAGCGAGACTGTTTCGAGTGGTGAGAGTATTTGGGTGATCCTGTCCGAACACCCGCTCATAGGAGAAGACGAGTTTTTGAGCGCGGCTGATTGCCTCTTTAATCTGGCCCGTTTCTCTAAGCCAGTGTGTAAGACTTCCCTGGGTACTAAGGGTTTCTGGGTGGTCTGGTCCGAGAATGCGAAGGCTGTCTTCCAATAGGAGTTGGAGCTGGATGACAGCTTCTCTAGCATCTCCGGACTCGCCGATCCATGCCGCGAGATTTCCCCTGGTAATGAGAACTGCGGGATGCTCTGGGCCAAGTGCTCGAATTTGGTGAGCAAGGAGTTGTTCAGATTGTGTGACTGCTTCTGCAATTTGCCCGGAATGGCCGAGATAATGTACGAGATTGCTACGCGTGGCGAAAGTCTTGGGATGGTCAGGACCCATCACTCGGTAGTAGTCGGTGAGGAGTTGCTCGAATTGCGTGACGGCTTCGGAGATCCTGCCCGTATCTCCCAGCCAACAAGCCAGATTGTTGCGCGTGGTGAGAGTCTGGGAGTGATCGGGACCAACTAGTCGGAGGCAGTCATCGAGAAGTAACTGGGTTTGCCGGACGACGTCGTCGACGTATCCCGCGCTACCGACGAACTGGATCAGATTGCTCCTTGCGGTAAGAACCTTGGGGTGGTCGGATCCGAATATCCGAGTTTGGTCGTCGATGAGTTCCTGGAGTGCGGTGATGGCTTCAGCGACGCGCCCACTCTCACCAAGCCATGCGGCGAGATTGCTTCGTGTGTTGAGTGTTTCCCGATGGTCAGGGCCAAGAACTCGTGTCTGCTCGCTGAGAAGTAGTTGGAGTTGGGAGACAGCTTCGCTGAGTCGGCCAGCTGTCGCAAGCCAGTTGGCGAGACGATTACGGGTGGACAAGGTATCTGGGTGCTCTGGACCTGTTAGCCGAAGTTGGTCGTCAAGAAGGGCACGAAATAGGTCAACAGCAGCGTTGAGATTGCCCGACTCTCCGAGCTGAGAAGCAAGATTGTGCCGAATGCTGAGAGTGTCCGGATGGTCAGGGCCAAGTACACGAGCGAAGTCGGTGAGAAGTTGACGAAGCAGGTCGACAGCGTCGTCAGCTCTCCCTGATATACCAAGCCAGCTGGCGAGATTACCGCGAGCGAAGAGAGTGTTCGGATCGTCAGGGCCGAGTGTTCGATGATAGCCATTAATGAGCAGATGATACTGGTCGATCGCTTCGGTGACGTACCCACCTTCAGCGAGCCAGTGAGCAAGATTGTTGCGGATGGACAGGGTGTCCTGGTGCTCGGGGCCGAGAACTTGGAGGTGCTCTTCGAGCTGTTCTGTCAGCTGTGAGATGGCTTCTTCTGCTTCTCTGCGGGTTCCTGGGCGGGCTGAACTATTGGCCGTCATTGGCGTTTCTCCAGTTTCAAGGTTAATCTCTCGCGATCTTGGCGAGGTAAGAGGCTCGTTCTTCCCCCACGTTCCAGTGCTTGACGGATGAGGTAGGACGGGGTTCCGTACTCGATGCAGTTGGCAATGGTTGTGGGTAACGTGGTGATAGGTATACCTTCCCACCAGGTTCGTTGATTTGGTTGAAGATCCTGGTGGTGGATTATGTACAGGCTGCCACCAGCTCTCCGAAGTCTTCGTCTACGGTTCACGGTGAGATGAATACGCTCGGGGTTGATGTCACTCACATCCCATGCTGCGAGGGCGGTGTCGTGTGATAGGCAAGCTTCTTCGGTGCCTGTCCATAGAACTGCCAACGCCCAGTTGTCGTAAGGAGTCGCTGGGACTTGGGGTACTTGGTAGACGCCGTGAGCTAATCGTTCCAGGCGGCCACGCGTAACCATCGTTGATAGTTCTGAGTGAGAGACACCTTCACTCAGAGCCTGAGCTGTTGTGACGAAGCCATGTTGGTCCATTGCAACCTCGCGTAGCTTCTCTAACTTCGTCACCATCTTCATGTCAAAAGCTTAGCATTATGAGAAGGTTTTGACACTAGAGAATATGACGTCTGTCTTGCGTGTGGGGTACAAGTTTGGGTGGGCCTCACATGCGCGAGGCCCACCCGGTTTTCGGTGAGCGGATGAAACGTCTGTTGGTCGGTGTTTAGATGCTGTTGGCGAGTTGAGAGACACGCCCCTTGCTGACTCCAAGCATCATTCCGATGTCATCAAGGGTGAAACCTTGCGTGCGCATAGTTGAGACAAGTTCTCGGGATTCGCGCGCAGCTGCTGCGTTTGCCCGCCTGGATTCCTCTCGTAGTGCCTCGATCTGGCCTACTCGTTCAGCTACCGGATCGGGGAGAATGATCCGGGTCTCGATTACTATCTCTCGCTCGTCAATCTGCGCGAGGTGAGCGATCGCCTCGCGCATTTCATCAGCGACCTCAGATAAGCGGCGTACCTGTGAAACGCACCCGAGAGTTGGTTCCTCAAGTACCCACCATTTTCCCGAACGAGTGGCCTCCACAGTGTAGGTATGGCTCATCTCCACCATCCTTTCCCGAGCACGTCAGCAAATTGGTCATAGAACTTCCGTGCCGTTAGATCATCAATCTCTCGATGCCTGCCTAATGTCTTTGATATGTGACCAACACGAACTGCCGTGTGTCGAGTCAGTTCCGTTATGTCGAAATCTAACCCGTTTTCCTTGGCTGCTATTCTCAGGCGTTTAATCACCGCAGCTCGTCTTACCATAAAAGTATACTCCGCACTAAAAATCAAGGTTTAGTTCGATATAAACAATTGACCAACTTGTGGCGGCGGCTGGCTGGCTGGTCGCCCGCTGCGAACAGGGCCGTCAGCCGATCTCCAGCGCTACTATGCGCCAGCGGCCCCGGGCAAATTCGGCACGGAGTGCAGCTGCGCGCACCTTCTGCCCGTCATGAACCACGATGGCTGCCTCGACGACCCGCTCGTCAGGATGGCTTCGCAGCACTCGCAGTACACGCGGCGGTTTGGATCGTGGCGCCCTGCCGCTAATACGAATCGCGAGCCCCGCCCGGCGCGTGAGTGCCTCGTAAACGCGGGGATTGAGCCAGTTGCGTAGGTGGGTTGGCGGCCGATGTCCAAGCAGGATCTCGATGCTGTGGACGATAATCTGGGCCAATGCTCCCGAGGAGAGCGCGCATCCCTGAGGTGAGGAATCGTCGGGGACGTCATCGTCGTGGTCCACCGAGACCACCTTTTCCTGTTGAAACGAGAATGCCAGTCGATCCCATGGCTTGTCTGGTGAGGTGCGCGGAAAGTCGTGGCTCCCTTGGGGGATGGTGTCGCCGTCGTCGGGAATGGGGACGAGGTTGACATGTGGCGGCCGCGAAGCACGAAGAGGAGCGGCGTCCGGGGAGGGTACTCGTGGGCTGGCGGGCCGTACGAGCGGTTGGCGAAGATCGGGGAGAGCGTTCATGAGGATGTCCTGGGGGAAGTGAAGACTTGGCCGGGGTAGATCGCGTGAGGGTGAGAGATCTGATCGCTGTTTTCGAGGAACCAAGCATCGGCGGCCACGGAGATGTCTGCGGCGCTGGCGTCGCTTGGGAGGTGCCCAGCGGCGATTGACCAGAGGGTATCTCCGGGAATCACCGTGTACTGCTCGTGATTCTGAGAATCAACGTCGGGCTGGGAGGGATTGGAATCAGATTGAGGAGCGTCAACGACCGGTGGTGAAGAACTGTTGGCACCGTCAAACACGGGCGAGGCGGCGCCGTCGTCGACCGGAATGTTGGCGGAACCGGCTTCGGAACCGGCTCCAAGATCCGGTGGCGTCTCCACCTGACTGCTCGTTGGACTCCAGCCGAGATCTGGTCCGGTGGCGAGGAATCCGGGGTCTGCGGCGGCGGGCGCCGCGATTAGTGCTGACGAGACGGCGAGTCCGGCGAGTGAGCGGCGGACGGCCGGAGTGGCGAAGCGGAGGGCCAGCCGTACCAGCAATCCGTCGCGTCCCGTGCGGTGCGCTCGAAGGAGGGCGACGTAGGAGAAAAACACCCATAGTCCAGCGACGACGCCGATTGCTGCGCATGCGAGCATGACGGCGTGCGTCAGTGATTCGGTGCTTGCCGTGGCGAAAAGGCTGCCCGTCTCACTCAGTACGTGGGCCGATTGCATGCCCATGATTGCGGAGAAAATGGTTGCTATTGCGGCGCAGGAAGCGACAAGGAGAGACCGCCAGATTCTTTTGTTCTCCATTGTTGCTCCTTAGATGTTCACAATACGTTTTGATGTCGTTTGATGCTATTTAGTGCGTGATTTATATCTTTGACTGTTGTAGATGGGATGTGCGGCCGGGTATACACGGCTAGTAGCTGTGGTGAGACGGCTCTCTGACTTTCGTCGGAGTGTTGTAGGAAAGTCCTGGACCGACCCTTGTGGATAAACGGCCGCAACCGGTCTATCTGGGGATAACTTCGGCGGATGTGCTCGTTGTGGAGTACTGTCCACCAACATGAGCGGCACTCACATTTCCGACGACGGCGCCCCGGAAACCTACTCCCGCCGGCGCACTCCCGAACCTGCACACACCCCCGAACCTGCGAGCGGATTCGAGACCCGGCGCAGGATCCAGAGATCCCCGAGCGCGTGGGAGGTCCTCGCGGATACGTCCAGTCGGATGGACGCGGAGCTGCGGGGCGAGGCCGAAGTTGAGCGCGAGGAACTCCGTCACGGCGAGTCCGCGGGAATCTCCCTCGCTCTGAGACTTCACGCGTGCCGTGACCGTCGGGTCCGATGTCAACTCCTCAACGGCGACGACGTCGACATTCTCGTCCGGGACGTATCCAAGCACTGGGTGCGGGGCGAGACTGCCCGTGGTGAGTCGCTCATTCAGATGGCGGCGATTGTGACGCTGCAAGGCCTGCCGGTGCGGGCCGGCGTGTGGGCGGGGCGGCTGGTATCCGAGTCCACGTTCCAGATGGCTCTTCGAGCGGTGATGGGGGAGGGGGCCGCGGCGGTGCTGACCCACTCAACCGGGAGCGTGAGGGGAAGGGTTGTCTCAGTCGGCGCTGACTGGGTGGATGTGCTGGGTGCGGCGAGCGGGGGAGCTGTAGGAGGAACTGCGGGTGTCGCCTCGCAGCTGGTCACGATAGCCACCGCGAATATTCTCCGGGCCGATGTGTCGCGCCATATTGGGTGAGTGGGCGGGGCGCGTAAGCGGGGAGCTGCCGAGATGTAGTTCCAGCAAGCTGAGCGGTCGCCAATGGTGAGTGACTGAGGTGCGAGTGGGCTGCTGTGAGTGGGCTAGCTGCTGCTGCTGCGAGTGAGGGGCTTCTGCCGTGAGTGTGGGCCGCCGCGAGGAGACTGTGAGAATCGGTAAGTTGAAGGGCTACCAGCCTGACCAAAACGGCGCGCCGGACACCCTGATAAAATCCGAAAATCCGCGCTATTACAAGAAAAAGTTGACGTTAAAAGTGCAAATACTTGCGGCTTTCTACAGCTCCGTCATGTTCTCAGCAATACGCTTCCTTGTCTGGGCGTAGGCGGCTTGGATGTACTTCTCCAGTTCGTCGGTTTCAATGCGCCACTGACCGCGGCCTCCCACCTGAATGGCAGGAAGCTGGCCGCTCTTGATGAGCGTGCGAACTTGTCCGGCGGACACATTGAGATATTCGGCGACGTCAGCGATAGTCAGGAACTTACCCATGACAGACATAATGGCACGTAATCGGGGTGCGCGGCTAGTTATCCACAGGCTTGTGGAGGACTCTGCAGAAGTTGAGGTTCTTTGCCAGACTTGATAGGTGGTCACCGCCCCATTTCGGGTACCCGCAAGGGTATCCAACTTGCGTGCGCGGTGAACCACGGGACGGCAAGCCGGAGGGAAAGCGATGACAAAAGTACGTCGAATTAAGACAACGCGATGGAAGGATCCGCGCTTAGCGGGAGGCATTCTTCTCATCGCTGTGTCTTCCGTCGCCGGTGGTTATCTCTTCCAGGGCCCGCCAACGGTTCCCGTCTATCAGGCGGGAGAAACGGTCCTCCCGGGTACCGCGATCGACACCGCGGAGCTTCGAACCGTGGAAATGCCCTCCGACGTTGCGGCCGCGTATCTTGGCCCGCGCGACGACGTCGGCGAAGCGCAGCTGACCCAGGTGGTCACCGAGGGTCAGCTTGTGGCGCGCAGTTTCATCGAAACTGAGAAGGCTGAGGGCAACGTTCTTGTTGTCCCGCTGTTGAGTCCGGCGCCCGCGAGCCTGGGCAAGGGGAGTCACGCGCAGCTGTGGCGGGTGCGCCAGGCTGAGGCAGGTGGAAAGCAGGCGCGCGCCGAGCTTGTGGCGGGCGACGTTCTCATAGTCTCCGTCGGCGCTTCCGAGGCTATGATGCTGGACCAGATCACCGCTGAGATCCGGGTACAGGACTACCAGATTTCCGCGGTTCTCGCCGTACTCGGTTCGCAGGACGGCCTGGTTCTCGTGGAAGGCGAGGCCCCGTGAGCGTCCTCCTCTGCCTCAGCGGCGAGTTGGAGGTCCAGGTTGTTGAGCGGCTCGCGACCCTAGCACCTCCCATCGAGGTGACGCGCCGCTGTGCGGACTTGACTGAACTCGTCGCCTGCGCGCAGGCCGGGCTGGGCACGGTCGCCGTCGTCGACGATATCGATCTTGTTGACGCCTCCGAACTGCGCGCGTGCGGACTACAGATCGTCGGGGTGTTGCGGACGTTGAATCCGGCGTCCGCGCGCGAGGTGGGGTGCGATGCCGTCGCCTCTCCTTTTGCCGACGACGTCGCCGCCTGCCTCCAGAACCTGGGCGAACGTCCGGAGCGGGAGAGAACGGTCGAGGGTGGCCGGGTAGCCGTGAAGTCCCGGGCTGGCGAAGAAATCGCGGAGTACGAATCCGATGACGAACGAAGCACTTCGTTAACGACGCCGCCGTCGCGTCACCTTGCGCCCGGGGTTGCGTCAGATGCGACTCTTGAGCGGGAACTTGGTGGGGCGGATGAATTTGGCGGTGAACCTGATGATGGCCGGGGGAGTTTGCGCGGAGACGTGACATCTCGGGCAGGCGAGGCTGTTGGTAGGCCGAAAGGTTCGCGAGGCAAGATCATCGCCGTGTGGGGTAGCGGAGGTTCCCCGGGGCGTTCCTGTGTAGCGCGGGATCTTGCCCACGCGCTTGGCGAGCGAAAGCGGACCCTGCTGATTGACGCGGACATTCATCATCCTTCATTGGCGCAACTATTGGCGCTGGATCAGGAGACGTCGGCGATAGTTGCCGTCGCGCGGGCGATCAACATGGGTGAGAAGGCTCCCGAGATGATCAAGAGCGCGTGTGTGGAGATCGCGACGTTTGATTTTCTTCCCGGGCTCAACGCCGGGCATCGGTGGCGCGAGATTCCGCGGCCCGTGGCCGACCGGCTGTGGGAGATGGTGCGGGATCAGTGGGATTACGTGGTTGTTGATTGTGCGGCGGAAGCCGAATCGCAGGGCTACGGATTCGAGACGGAACGTGATGGCCTGACGTTGTCGCTTCTGGAGAGTGCGGATGACGTTCTTGTTGTGGGGCGGGCGGGGCCGGTTGGTCTGAGGCGGCTCGTTGATCATGTTGCTCGGGGTGCGGAGCTCGGGGTGGTTGATCCCCACGTGGTGGTGACGCGGACCGGACGCCACCCGATGTATGCGGCCGCTGCATCCGCTGAAGTTCTTACCCCGTATGGAATCCGCCGTTTTTCAACGATCCGGGAGGATCGGGAGCGCATGGTTGATGCGGAGTGCCGTGGCCTGACGCTTCAGGAGGCGGCTGCCAACAGCGGGATCGCGCAGGATATTGCGGCGTTGGCGGGCAGGTTTGTTGAGGACGAGGTGGTGGCTGCGAAGAAGTGGGGAGTCTCCGCGAGGAAGGGCATCAGTGTGAAGAAGGGTGTAGCTGGGAAAACGGGTGTAGCTGGGAAGGTGGAAGCATCCACGAAGAAGTGGAGAGTGCGGTTGCTGGGCGGGGCGAAAGTGGTTGTCGGAGAATCGCCGAAGCTAGACGATTGATTTCTTGGGATGTTTCGAGAAGTTGATGCATTTTTCCGGATATATGTTACGGGCGTGCCAAATATGGCACGCCCGTAACATATACCCGGACTTTTGCATCCACTAGTGCGAGAACCCCGATCTCACGATCCTCCGCAACACCCCAAGCCCACATCCCACAGCACACCGAGCAAGAAATCAAGCATCTGGCGGGGAGGGATCCGGGCGGGAATAGTGATGGGGAGCAGATTGGGGAGAGTAAAAGGGGTCGTCGCGCGAAGGCTGGCAAGAACTCGTGGTTCAAATGGCGGCATGGCGCGGATTCGAAGGTTGTTGGTGCTGAGGGGAGTGCTAAGCATCCGCTAGCATGAGCGTGTGAGGATCTACATTCCAGCGACTAACCGCGACCTAAAGAGCGCCCCCATTGAACCGAGAGTCGTACATGCGGTGACGCGTGCGCTGGAGCATGCTCTCGGCGTGGACGAGGATTCGGAGGTTGTCGAAGCGGTGGCAATGAACGCCGCCGCAGATGATTCCTTGCGGCTTGTTGGTACGGCGCGTTCTGAGGGTGTCGCTGTTGCTCCTCGGCGCTGCGTGATTGTGGCGGTTGTTCCGGACGCGCACGTTTCGCCGCTCGATCCCGAAAGCTACGATCTGGACGAGCACCTGCCGTCGGCGGTCTACCTTAACCAGCCGGTGGGGTGGAAAAAGATCGAGTCCATCCACGTAGATGACCTCGAAGCGGAGCAGGATGTGGCCGAAGCCGCCGACGGCGACGAAGCAGCCTTTGATCGCGTGATCGACGAGGACCTCATGTGGTACGACGTAGCCGAGCGCGACGCGCTGGCAAGGATGCTGGCGGCGGAGTAGACACTGTCCGTGGGATAGGTGGAATAGATCGGCGCGACTCTTTTGGTTGCGCAATATCTTTGGCTGCGCGATAGGTTACCTTCCTCGATCTGTCCGGTTTTCTTGTAAGACCTACCCAAGCATGCTAACCTATCTATACAACTATACAGGTTATCGTTCTTAGTGGTTTCAAACAGGAGAAATACATGGGTCAATTTCCTGACGGCTTCTTGTGGGGTGGCACCATTGCAGCCAACCAAATTGAAGGTGCCTACCTTGAGGGAGGCAAAGGTCTTTCGATCGCAGATGTAATGCCGGATGGAGTTGCGGGTCCTCCCTCTGATGGCCCTGTTGCCCGGAACCTTAAACTGGAAGGTATTGATTTCTTCCATCGCTATGTCGAAGACATCGCTTTGTTTGCGGACATGGGCTTTTCGACACTCCGCTTCTCGATTTCCTGGGCGCGTATCTTTCCTCAGGGTGACGAGCTGACCCCGAATGAAGATGGATTAGCCTTCTACGATCGTGTCTTTGACGAGTTGGAGGCCCACGACATCGAACCGGTGGTGACGATCAGCCACTACGAGACACCGCTTCACCTGGCAAAGGAGTATGGCGGATGGTCTAATCGTCGACTCATCGGCTTCTACAAGCGTTTCGCCAAGGTTCTCTTCGGACGCTATGGTCACCGGGTAAAGTATTGGATTCCTTTTGGGGAGATCAATATGTTGCCTGATCAGCCGCTGCTTGCTGGAGCGATTCTTACCCCACGAGAAGATGTGAGCAGCACGCAGATCTGGCAAGCGTGCATTAATCAACTTCTTGCCTCCGCCACTGCGGTTGAAGTGGCGCGCGAGCTTGCACCCACGGCACAGGTGGGTTCGATGATTATTGGGTTGCCGATCTACCCGCTCACGCCGGATCCTTCTGATCAGTTTGCTGCCATGGAGATGGAACGGCGCAGCTTGTTCTTCACGGATACGGCAGTGCGTGGGCACATTCCTCGCTACATGGATCGTTTCTTCCGTGAGAACGGCGTCAGCATCGAACTCACCGAACAGGACAGGCAACTGCTTGCGGATAACACGGTGTCCTTCGTGGCCTTCAGTTATTACATGAGTACGTGTGAATCGGCAGATCGTGACACACGCCCGACAGCAGAAGGAAATGGCCTTCGTGGGATTTCCAACCCAACCTTGGAGTCAAGTCAGTGGGGATGGCAAATTGATCCCCAAGGGCTACGACTGTTTCTCAACAAGCTGTACGACCGATATCAGGTGCCACTCTTTGTCGTCGAAAATGGGCTTGGTGCGCGAGATGAATTGGTGGAAATCGACGGCGAACTCACCGTCATTGATGACTACCGGATTGACTACCTGTCTCGGCACATTGAGCAGGTTGCGGAGGCGATCGACGACGGCGTCGAAGTGCTTGGTTACGCAACGTGGGGGCCTATTGACCTTGTCAGTGCTTCCACTAGCCAGATGTCCAAGCGTTATGGATTCATTTATGTCGATCGCAACGATGACGGATCAGGAAGTCTTGAACGGTACAAGAAGAAGTCGTTCGAGTGGTATCGCCAGGTCATTGCCAGCAATGGCCTATCCACGATTGAAAGGAACTAGCCTTATGAAACCCTCCAAGCCCGCAAGCGAGATGTCGGCCAAGGAGCTCGCCTCCTACATTGATCAGTCCGTTCTCAAACCGGAGTTCACAGTCCAAGAGATCAAGAAGTACACCCAAGAAGGCATTGATTTTGGGTGTGCAACGATCTGTATCAACCCGGCCTCGTTGGAGATTGTGGCCCCGATGGTTGCTGGAACCGAGACCGGTATCTGCGTGGTGTGCGATTTCCCGTTCGGATTGTCGACGACGACGTCGAAGGCTCGCCAGGCCGAGGAATACGTCACCAACTACGACATCCAGGATCTTGACATTGTTGCGAACTATGGGCGCCTTCGCTCTGGCGATCTGGAGTATGTCACCCAGGATATTGCTGCTGTGGTGGAGGTGTGCCATGCCCACGGCACGAAGGTCAAGGTTATCATCGAGACAGACTCACTCACTCCGGAGCAGATCGTTGCCGGGACCGAGTGCGCTATTGCGGCGGGTGCAGACTTCATCAAGACCTCCACGGGTTTCTATACCGGCGGCAAGTCTGATGGCGCCACGAATGAGGTTATTGACCTCATGCTTGAGACCGCGAAAGGCCGCATCTCGGTTAAGGGATCGGGTGGTATCCGCACTCGTGAACACTTCTTTGAGCTGATTGACATGGGGATTGATCGCATGGGTATTGGCTATCGTTCCACTCCCGAGGTTCTTGGCGTGAGCGAGGCTAGCGCATCTACCGCGGGTGGCGGCTACTAAACCTGGACATCTGCTGCTGGTCCTGGAACGCAAGGATCCACCAGGTGAGGGGTTTGTACACAAAGTCGCGGTTCTTAGCCGGGGTGTCATGTGCAAACCCCTCGCTGATCGTACGAGCTGGATATGCCCGTACGGTCTCAACTCTCACCGACTTCTGAGGCAGACCCAGACTCCTTAATTCCCCACTATTATCGTGAGCCCTGCGGCGATTCAACGGTGAACTGTGCGGTGATTGTATAGCGTTCGGGTACATATCGGCTCTCGGTCCACTCAACCGCGGTTCCGCTCGCATTTCTAATCAAGCGTCGCTCAACCAAGAGAGGTGAGCCAGCCTTGACCGATAGGGACTTGGCGTCGAGAGGAGTGGCTGATTCGGCCGTAACGAAGCTCATGCCATGGGTGAGGAGCACTCCCTCGGCAATGAGTGCCGCGTGAAGTGAGCCGCTCTCAAGATCTGCCTTGAGCACTCCGGCGTACTCAGTGGGAAGTGTTGTGTGGTCGAGGACCAGCGGTACTTCGTTGGCGCGGCGAATACGCTGAATTGTGACAACCTCGCTGCCTGCGGGAAGTTCGAGGGCATTAGTTTGGGACTCATCTCCTGGACCAACATGGGCAAAGAGCAGGGTTGACGATGGTTTGAGTCCTTTGAGAGTCATCTCGTCGGTGAAACCCAGAAGGTTGGACAACTGTCGATCGACGATTGGTGGAGCAACGAATGTTCCCCGACCGGCTTCTCGGTAAACGAGCCCGTCTTGCACGAGACGCTGTACAGCCGCTCTGGCCGTCATTCGGCTCACTCCGAACTCAGTGCAGAGAGCGGCATCACTTGGCAAAGGATCATGTGGCTGAAGCTTGGCAATGCGCGATCGAAGTTCTTGCTCGATGGCAAAATATCGAGGAGTAAACCTGTCGGCTTTGACAGAAGCCACGAAGAAACCTCCGGATTGGTACGGGATACGTTGTCTTGCCCAGTCTAGCGGTCCTTCGCTGAGTTCTTTGTTCCGATGTTCATGGCTCGCAACGAACGGGGGAGAGCGCGTTGTTTGGCGATGACTCTTGTTGACTGGAAGATGAATGTGGCTCACTGTCTAACGGAATTGAGGATTCCGTTAGACAGCGAGCCACATGTTGTTTGAACCTCTATGAACTCGTTTCCCCGATGATGACTGAGGAAACCGAGAGGGAGTGATTGTCCTTAGTCGTCGAACTGGGATTCAGTGAGGAAGTGCATGACACCCTTCGTCGCCGGATACAGCTCGAGGTAGCTGGCGAAGAACTCGTCGTAGATGATCTTGTTATCTGGATCCGGGAAGACGATCGAGGCGGGTTTCATCCAGCTGGTGGTTTCGTCCGCTGCACCTACGTTCTGAGCGGAAATCAGCGCATCGCCATAACTTGCGCCAATCGTCCGTTTGGGAATGATCTGCTCTACGCCGCAGATATCGGAGACGATCTGTGGCCAGAGACCTCCCTTTGTGCCTCCGCCAACTGCGATGAATCGCTTGCCTTCGCCACCAGCTTCCTGAATCGATTCGATGAGGTGCCGTGCGCCGAAGGAAGCCGCTTCCAACATCGAGCGGTAGAGATCGCCTCGGGTGGTATTCAGTGTCAGACCGGCGATTACGCCACGGGCCCTAGGGTCAATGATCGGGGCACGTTCGCCTGCGAAGTAAGGGAGCGCAAGAAGACCATTGGAACCTGCTGGAACATCAGCTGCCTCTTCTGTGAGGACTGCGTAATCCACTCCACCGGTGATGTTTTTCAGCCAAGTTGTGAGTGATCCTGATGCGGAGAGCCCTCCCACCAGCGTGTTGGTCCCCGGGTATAGCCCTGTGCAAGCCCAGAGGTTGCGGTGCGCCATGAAGCGATCCGCGATTAACTCCGCAACCATGCTGGATCCGTACATCACCATGATGTCGCCGGGATCTTTGACACCGATGCTCAGCGCTTCACAGGCCGAATCCACGGAACCCATGCCTATGGGAATCCCCTCGGGAAGGCCACTGATGCGTGCACCCTTGGCGGTGATGTGTCCGGCGATCTCGTTGGAGTACTTGAGTTCGGGAAGAGTCAGTCCGGGAGCGCACATCTCGCTCCATTCACGAATCCAGCTTTGGGTCTTGGGTGAATACATGGGATCGAACATCGAGGCTGTGCGATGGTCGAGAACGTACTCGCCGGTGAGCTTGAAGATGATGTAACTGTGGGCGGTGAAGAAATACTTCGTCTTCTCCCACACCCACGGTTCGTTACGTACCGTCCAGAGGAACTTGGGCCCATGTGACTGAGAACTGAGGATATTTCCACACTTCTCAATGAGGGCATCTTCGCCGATCTTTGCGGTGAGTTCGTCAATTTCCTTGTAGGCGCGGGTATCAACCCCATACAAGATCGCGGGGCGGAGAGGGACGCCGTCGACGTCGCAGAAAACACTGCACGGACCGATTCCTGATGTCGTGATACCCACGACGGGACCGGTCGCCTGGTGAAGAAGATCGGCGACGATAGCAAGGAAGTCCTTCCACCAGATCTCCTCCGCATCGTGTTCGACATGGCCGGGTTTGGGCAGGGAGACCTGATGAGGCTTTTCGGAGGTTGCAATAACCTTCCCATTTAGCCGTGTCAGCACTCCTTTCGAGCTACCTGTGCCGAAGTCGATTCCAATGACGAGTCGCTTGTCCTTGGCCATGAGGTACTCCTTTCTGCAAGCATCGTTGCTTGCGTGAACGACGCGACGTTGCTGCCGTTCGTGAAGTGAATTTCGTGTGGTTAGTCTGTCCGGTCTGGAAGACTGAGGGGCACCGTAGAGGGGCGTCGCGCGCGGTGTGCCAAGCCGCGCGCGACGCATGGGGAGAACCAGTTACTTGCCCAGGTGTCCCGCGTAGAGACACTGGACAAGTTCTTCGATGTTCTGTTCGACGGCGTCTCGGGCTGCGATTGTCACCGGGGCAAGAACGAACGTCTCAGGTTCGTCGACCAGGAACTGCTTGACTGCCTCCAGGGCCGCCTTGTCGGCGTAGGTGTAGTAGTTGATCTTCTGAACCCCGCGGGCAATGCACTCACGGTATTCGGCAGGGCTGAGTCCTGATCCTCCGTGCATGACGATGGGGACACCGGTGCGTACACGCAGGGTGGAGATCAACTCGTAGTCGATCTTTGGTTCCGCCTTGTAGAGGCCGTGAACCGTGCCGAATGAGCAGGCCAGAGCCGTGACGCCGGTAGCTGCCACGAACTCGTGTGCCAAATCGGGATCGGTGTACAGTGTCGAGTCTCCGGTTCCACTGCTCTGCTCGCCGTCCTCACGGCCAGGCATGACGCCCAATTCGGCTTCGACGCCGAGGCCGCCGTATTCCTTCGCCAAGGCGACGACGTCCTTGGTGATAGCCAAGTTCTCCTCGTAGGGCAGGCGCGAGCCATCAAACATCGCCGAGTTGAAGCCGACATCGTATCCGCGTTTGACGTACTCGAAGGACTCACCATGATCCACGTGCACGACGATCGGAGCCGTGGACCTCTTGGCGAGCTCCACCATTGCCGGACCGATGTTCTCAATGGTGTTAACTGGCTCGTGGACCTCGGCATGCTGAATGATGATGGGGATGTTGTGCCGTTCCGCCACGTTGATGGCGGCGACCAGCATTTCCATGGTCGGTGTGTTCACTGCGGCAATGCCACAGTTGTAGAGCTCGCCGTATTCGAGGGCTTCTTTGAGTGAGATGAGCATTTTTACTCCTTACAGATTCTTTCGATGAGAGATGAATGGGGACGTATTGCGGATGGACCCGGTTGAGAAGTCCTGCGCAACGACGGACTACGGAATGACGGCGACCTTGATTCCCTCGCCGGAAGCCGAGAATTCGATAGCTTCAACGGCCTGCTCGAGAGGGAATGTGTGGCTGACGATGATGTCCGTGGGGATAAGTCCCTTCTCGATCAATCGCAGTGCTTCTTCGGTGTGGCGTCGCTTGGCATTTGAGGAGCCAACGAGTGAGATCTGGCCATAGTGAATAGCGTTGGGGTCGATGGAGGCTTCGGCACCCTTGGGGAAGCCGGCGAAGGCGCAGACGTATCCACCCTTCTTGGTGAGGGCGATGGCCTGGGGTACAAGTGCGGGACGTCCGATGCAGATGACAGTGGCGTCCGCTCCGAATCCGCCTGTTGCTTCCTTGACCACTGCTTCGAGACCTTCGTTGAGAGGGTCAACGGTGAGATCTGCACCCAGGGCAGTGGCCGTTGCGCGGCGTGCCTCGGAGGGATCAGAGACAATGATCTGAGTGGTGCCTGCGAGACGGCAGACGATGAGGTGAAGTAATCCAATGGGACCTGCGCCAAGGATTACCACCGTGTGTCCCAGTTTCACCTTGTAGTTCTCGGCGGCGTTGAGTACGCAACTGAGCGGTTCCGAGATAGCTAGTGCTGGTGCAGAGACGCCTGGCTTTGCCTTGACGAGATGGTGGCGGCGTACAACGTGAGCTGGGATGAGACAGTACTCGGCCAGGCCTCCGTCGATGTTGTACCCGAAGGTAACGGTATCGGTGCAGAACTGCTCAAGATCGCGCAGGCAGAAGTAACACGTTCCGCAGGTGACGGCGGGGAGAATCACCGCCGAGTCGCCGATATCGTAGCCTGTCACGCCTTCGCCCATGGCGACGATCGTTCCGGCGATTTCGTGTCCCAGAACGACTCCCGGTCGAACACCCGCGGTCTTTTCTCCGCGCAGGATTCGCAGGTCGGTGCCGCAGACGGTATTGGCGCCAACCTTGAGAAGGATCTCTCCCTCCTTCGGTTCCGGTGTTGGTACCTCGACGATGTCTAGTTGTTGTGGTCCTCGGATGACTGCAGCGAGCATCGGAAGTTCCTCTCATTGTGTGTCATTGTGTGGGTTTGGTTTTGTGGAATGGCGGATGGGCATGTGGGGAGTGCCTTGAGCGCGAAGTGCTAACTGACACCAATGTCCATAGCGCGCTTCCTCCACGTTGTTTCCGGTGTGGGTACGTGACTCAGAGTAGTGAATGTATAGCTATATGTCTATAGGTATAGACGACTAGGTGGATGATTTTGTAGAGTGTGGTTACGCCGTCCCGCATAGGAGCTGGAGGGCATGGAACAGAAGGATGCAGGACCATGACTCATCGCATGATTCTCAATCAGATGGCATATTTCGGACGGGGATCCCTCTCCCAGCTCGTTCCCGAGCTTCGCAGGCGTGGCTTCACCAAGGCATTCATCGTGACAGACGCGGTGCTTGTCGATGTTGGCACTGCTGGAAAGGTGACACAACTGCTTGAGGAAGCGGACTTCCCCTACGTGATCTTCTCGGATGTCGTTCCCAACCCGCCGGTGGAGAACGTGAAGGCCGGAGTTCGTGCATTTGAGGAGAGTGGCGCCGATGTCATCATCGGTTTGGGTGGCGGCTCTCCTCAAGACACGGGCAAGGCCATCGGCATTATTGCCAACAACCCTGAGTTCTCGGACGTGTTGTCCCTTGAAGGTGCGGCGGATACGAAGAATCCCTCCATTCCGATTGTTGGAATCCCGACGACGGCCGGCACGGCCTCCGAAACAACCATCCACTACGTCATCAGCGACCACGAGAACAATCGCAAGTTTGCCTGCGTTGACCCGAACGACATTCCGGTGCTTGCGATTGTTGACCCGGATCTCATGGACGCCATGCCGCGTTCCCTGAAGGTGGCTACCGGCCTGGATGCGCTCACCCACGCCATCGAGGCTTACATCACGAAGGATGCATGGGAACTCACCGACGCCATCCTGCTCCGGGCCATCCAGATCATTGCGGCAAACCTGAAGAATGCGGCCGACGGCGATCCAGACGCAGTTGAAGCGATGGGTACTGCGAGCTACATGGCGGGTATTGGTTTTTCGAATGTGGGCTTGGGTCTCGTGCACGGCATGGCACATCCTCTGAGTGGACGCTACAACGCACCCCACGGTCTTGCGAATGGCATTCTTCTCGCGTCGGTCATGGAGTACAACGCGGACTATACCGGCGAGAAGTACCGTGACATCGCCGAAGCTTTCGGTGTGGAGGATGCCCAGACATCGTCGCTGGATGACGCTCGCCGCAATGCGATCGCCGCGGTACGCGAGCTGGTTATCGATCTGGGCAATCCCACCTCAATCTCAGCTGTCGGAGCGACTGAAGATGGTTTGGATGCCTTGGCGGCCGATGCATTTGCAGACGTCAACACGCCTGGAAATCCACGGCCGACCAGTGTTGGGGATATTCGGGCGATCTACGCTTCCCTTCTCTGACGCTGAGCATCTTGGTGGCCCACTTCTGTTCGATTGGCTGGTACGGGTGGGCCTCCAAGGTTGCGAGTAGACTTTCGGGGCTCATTTGTTGTTTAAAGAACTGTATTCAACGAAAAACGTGTAATTTATAGAGCTTAGGGCTAATCTTGGGGTATGGTACTGCTCAGCTTCTCAGTTGCGAATCATAAGAGCATCCGAGATGAGATTCTTCTTGACCTGACGAAGTCCTCACTCAAGACGCTTAAGCCTCCACACGGAAGTAGCTGGAGCGCGGTTACTTACCCGATCGCCGGAATCTTTGGAGCCAATGCTTCCGGAAAGTCCGCGATCCTTGACGCGCTTGATTATGCCTTTGCCGCCATTGGAAAGTCCGCTACGTCGTGGCAGGCGCAATCGAAAATGCCTCGGGCGCCTTTCCTCCTTGACGACATCTCTGCGGAGGCACCCAGCCGGTACGAACTCGACTTCATCTATGACGAGACACGTTACCTTTATGGATTTGAAGTTGATGGTCGGGGGATTCTTCGAGAGTGGCTGCGAGATGTACCATCCACTCGGTGGCGTACTCTGCTGGAACGGGATCGCGACAGGAATCTCCTGAAGGTTCATGGATCGATTCCTCAGTTCAAGAGTGTTACTGAGCGAGAGCTTGTCCTGAGTCGAGCGAGAATGCTCCATCATCCCGTTTTTGGGGACGTGGGGGAGCATCTCGTGGAGTCTTTTGATTCGATGACTGTGAAGGACACACATCGTGAACGGCGCCTGGCTTCTATCACTGAGTCGTTAGCTAACGGTTCCATTACCTTCGATGACATTGTGACGCTTCTTCAGGTTGCAGATATTGGAGTTGAAGCAGTCGATCTTCAAGAGGATTCGCTTCCCGTGGAGATACAGGAAGTCTTCCGAGGCATCAGAGAACTCACCAATGACAAGGGCCAAGCAGGTAGTTCACATATACCTGACGCACCGAGCCCGACGCGACCGCGAGTTGAGCTGGAAGAAGAAGATTCGGATACCGTCGTTCGAAATATGGTCTTCACTCATCAGGGCAGCGGCACACGCATTCCTTCATTTCCTATCCACGCTGAGAGCGATGGGACCATCGCTTGGCTGGCTCTCGTTGTGCCAGCACTCGAAATTCTTCGATCCGGGGGACTCTATGCTGTGGATGAGATCGACTCAAGTCTTCATCCACACTTGCTTGAGGTATTGCTGGGGATCTTTGCAGACCCCGAGATTAATTACAAGAATGCTCAGCTGATTTTTACCAGTCATGACACTTATCTTCTCTCCCCGCTGAGTGAGGTAGAGCTAGAGCCAGAACAAGTGTGGTTTACCGAGAAGTCCTTCGATGGAGTCACTGAGCTGATTTCTCTTGCGGATTTCCCGCGTCACCGAGATGCCAATGTTGCCAAGAGGTACTTGACCGGCCGATATGGCGGAACACCTCGGCTGGCGCCAAGTTCAATTTCCCGCTTACTTCAGCACGAATGAACTAAGCCCGCACCTCCAGGGTTGAGGAGCCGTCTGGGCGTGGGCGCACCACGATCTGTTCGGCGATCATCTTCTTGAGTTCTTCGACATGGCTGACCACGGCGACGGCGCGCCCGTTACTCGCCAGCGAGGTAAGAACCTGCATCACCTGGTCACGAGTGTTCTCGTCGAGGGTTCCAAACCCTTCATCGATCATGAGGGTATCGAGCTGAATGCCGCCATTCTCCGAGCAGACCACGTCGGCGAGGGCGAGCGCCAACGAGAGGGAGACGTAGAACGTCTCGCCGCCCGAGAGTGATTTCGTAGCCCGGCGAACATCGCCGTTGGAGTCACCGACGTGATCGACAATCTCCAAGCCGAGCCCCACCTTCTGCGCGCGGGAGCCCTTTTCCTTTTCCTCGGTGCTGACGAGTTCGTAGCGGCCCAGCGAGAATACCGAGAGATGCTCGTTGGCACGCTCCACCACCAGCTTGAATCGTTGATTGAGCACGTAGGTGGGGAGCGTCATCTTGGTGAAGGAGTACTCGGAGGACGCATTGGCAAGTCCCGCGAGGCGAACGACGGGCCCCGCGGTGGTCCGGGCAGCAACCCACGACTCCAAGCTCTCCCGCAGTTGCTGCTCCCGCTGCGTCACCTGGCGCGCAGTGATCTCCGCAGTGGTGAAAGCGGCACGTGCGGCTTCCGCGCCGCTCAACGCCTCGCGCTGTGCTGCGCGGGCGGCCTCCACTTCCGGCTGTTCGTCGCCGGTGAGCTTGGCGATCTTGGGTGCTGCAAGATCGCGTTCAACGTCGTGAAGATCCCGCTGGTGCCGGGCGATGCGCGCTTCCCATTCCTTCGCTTGCCCACTGCTGAGAACCGCTTCGCGCACGGCATCGGCACTTGCGAACGGCGACGCCGCGAGAGCCTCCGCAAGTTCTTCGGAGCGTTCATCCTGTGCACGCCGGGCAGCGAGGCAAGTGCGCAGGGCCGAGAGCTCCACGTTCTTTGACGCCACCGCCGCCCGATGCGCGGCGATCCGCTCGGAAATGGATTCGAAGCCGTCCAGCTTCTCCGCCAAACGCCCCTTCTCGCGAGGGATGCGTTCCCTGCGCTCACTCACGTGCGATTCCAGCACAGCAATGCGTTCGCGCAGCGTTGCGATTTGCTGTGTTGCAGCCTCGTACTGGGACACCAAAGATGCGACCGCACCCGCCTGCTTGGTGACGTCCCTCCCGGCAGCCTCCGCCTCCTTGACGGCGACGACGGCGTCCGCCACCTGCCGATCCGCAACCTCAGCAGTGAGCCCGTTCACGTCCGTTTCGATGACGCGTGCGCTTGCCCGCAGTGCTTCCAGATCTTTCTCGCTTGTGTGCAGAGTGGCCTCGCGATTTCGTCGCACAGCTTCGGCGAGCTCCACCTCCTCGTGGGTGGCAAATTCCTCCGTTTTCTCAGCAGGGGAGGGATGCTCCTGTGCTCCACACACTGGACAGGGGAGACCCTCTTCCAATTCCATTGCGAGGTTCGCCGCCGTGGAGGAGATCCATGCGCTGGTCAGGCGGTCGTGCTCCACTTTGGCTGCGACGAATGCCGAGAGCTTTGACGCGACTTGTTTCTCAGCAACTCCGATCTTCTTCCGAAGCCCGTCCAATTCGGCGACTCGGCGCTGCTGAGCGTGGGCATCCTCCAGGAGCGCCTTGGCTCTGGGCAACCCGGCATACATCTGGGCTGCGGTTTGTTGTGTGGTTCGAGCAGCCTCAAGCTGAGCAGGAAGTACCTCGGCTGCCTTCTCAGCAATGCCCAGCTCCTGCCCATTTGTGCGTAGCGAAGCCTCGTCCGTCGCTTGCTCACGCTCTAAGGCCGTGACGGCAAGCTCCACCTTCTCCAGCTCGGCAAGCCTCCCGCTCAAGGAAGCCAAACGGGTGGTTTCGTCTTCAGTGTCCGCAATGAAACCGTCATTAACGGCTTCTGGTGCAATATGAGAGACCTGCTGAAGTACCTGCCCCGCATCTGCGAAAGCCCACTCCGCCTTCTCCACTGCCTCGACCGGAGGAAGAAGCTGCTTGGCTGCGTGATGGGTGTGAAGAGCGGCCTCCAATATGGAGACTTCCTTCTTCTCGCCATCCAACACCGCACGGCTCTGCAGCAACTTCCTCCGCTGCTCCACGAGATCAGCGAGCGTCTCCTCGCCGGTGAGCTTCTCCAGCGCAGTAGCGAGATCCTTCTCGGCGGCCTCGCGGCCCACGGAAGCCTCCGCCACGTGAGCTTCAGCTTCCGCCCCCAACCCTGCAACCGCCTCGAGTACCTCGCTATTTTCACGAGGGTCAACCATCCCCGCGACAAGTGATTGAAGCCCCGCCGCCGTTGCTTCCTCGGCATCTGACGCCTCGACAAGGTAGTCGAGTGCCAACAAGAAAGCGCGTTTCGCCTCCTCGACCTCCTTGTTCGCGGCGCTCGCCATTGCTCCCAGCTTCTCCGCTACCCGGCGGTAGATCTCGGTGCCAAAGATCTGTTCCAGCAGCCCGGTTCGTTCCGTCGAGTTCAGCTTGAGGAACTCGGCAAACTTTCCCTGTGGCAATACGATCGTTTGCACGAACTGTTCGCGAGAGAGGCCGATGAGCCGGGCAATCTCGGTGCCCACGCCTTGTGCTTTGGTCTCCAGCGGAGCTCCCGCGTCAAGATCTCCGGATTCCAGGGCGCCGTCGTACAGCTTCCACAGCTTCGCCGTGACGTTGGTGGGATTCTTGTTCCCAGCCTTCGTCCACATGGGTGTGCGGCGCACATGGAACACCCCAGCGTTGACACTGAAAACCAGATCCACGTAGCTTTCGAGTTTTGGGTCGGCGTGGGTGGAGCGGATCCGTTCGGACGTGGAGTCGTTCCCACCAGCTACGCCACCATAGAGTGCCCAGGTAATGGCATCAATGATCGTGGACTTGCCGGAGCCCGTGGGCCCGTCGAGGAGATAGATTCCGGCCACACTCAGCCGGTCAAAATTGATGGTGTAATGGGCGGCGAAGGGTCCGATGCCGCGCAGTTCGAGCCGATGCAGTCTCACTTGGCTTCCTCCTCGTACTCGGCGCGCACCTGTTCCCACACTGCGGTGACCAGCGACTTTTCTTCCTCATCAAGTTCTTTATTGCCCGAAATCTTCATAAAATCGGTAAGCACATCCACCGGATTCATCGCGGTAATCTGCGCAAGCCGTGGTTCGCGCGCGATGGCCTCGGTTTGGTGCTGAATCTCCAACGCGTGTGGGAAAGCCCGACGTAGCTTGGCGGACATATCCGCCGGCCGCGCCGAATCGGTCACGATGAGCCGCGCAAAACTCTCCGCATGGATGCTACTGCGTGGGCTCAGCAGTTCCTCCATCGTCCCCGTCAGCGTCACGACCGGCCGCCAAACCGGAGCTGGAATCAGTTCCGCCTCGACACGCGCACCGTCGATTTCCAGCAGCACCGAAGATTTTGCGCGCGTCTCTGAGAACGAAAAAGCAATCGGTGATCCCGAATACCGCATGAGGGGATCACCATCCACCCCAATCTTCTGCGGCGAATGAAGGTGCCCGAGGGCCACGTAGGAGAGCTCTGGGCCACCTACAGCTTCCAGCCGGAACAACCCTGACGGCGCATTGTCCACGCCACCCACATGAATATCCCGTTCCGACGGCGACGCCTCGCCCCCGGTCACAAACGCGTGCACCATGCAGATCCGCGCCACGTCGGAACCGGCATACGCACTGCCTGCAATATCGGCCGCCACCAAATCAAGCGCCGCGCGCAGCACCGCCTCGTGACTCCGTTCCAGGTAGTCCTCCGGCCGAGGCCCTTCCCCGTCATCCCCACGCGGCGCGAGATTGCGCCGCTCGATGTCTGGATCAAGATAGGGGATCGGATAAACGAGAGCACCCAACTCCCCGCTGCGAGAGCGCACCTCCACCGGTTCACCAGCCCGCTGCGCTTCGGTACGAATATGGATGGAATCCTTCATGAGCCCGGCCCCGAACCCCAGCCGCAGCGGCGAATCGTGATTCCCCGACGTGAGAATCACCGTGGTGAGCTCCGAGAGCTCGGTGAGCGTCCGGTTGAACAGCTCCACTACCTGCGTGGATGGAACCCCGCGATCATATACATCGCCCGAAATGAGCACCGCGTCGATGCCGCGCTCGCGAACAAGACCAATGACGTGCTCACACCACAGCTCAAAGGCAGGCATGAGGTCCGCGCCGTGCAGGCTACGCCCCAGATGCCAGTCGGATGTATGAAGAATTCGCATGATCCAACCCTAGCCGCGCGCTCCGACACGTTTTGACCACAAATTCCGACACCCCGTGATGAGAAAAATGACGGGCGGTTGAATCGCTCAGATTCAACCGCCCGTCGAGGCAGGTACAACCACCTTGTGCCACGTGTTGTGAGCTTGCGCTATCAGTTCTCTACCTTCGTAAAGCCCTGCTCCTCAAATACCTTGATGCTTCCCTCAAGGCTCACTTTGCCGGACTTCATGTTGCCTGAGAATTCCGAACCGGGGAGTTTGGAGACTTCCTCGATGTTGGCCTTCGAGTAGTCGATGGCAAGTGTTTCCACAACTTCGTTCTCTCGGTACTCGAAGCTGTGCTCGATGCCCTCAATGCCTTGGAACTCTTCGGCAATTGGATCGATGAGCGTCTTGGCTTCCTCTTCAGTTGTGACACCGAAAGCCGAGTACGGCATGATGTTTTCGGTTGTTTGGCGGGTGACGTCGTCGCCAACGGAATAGTAGGTGATCGTGGTGTCAACGTCCCCCATGGTGCCCTTGAGAACCGTTGTGGTCTCTTCTGTCGTGCCTCCTCCACAGGCGGTGAGAGCAATGAGAAGCGCGCTGAGAAGTGCGACGATCTTGGCGATGGGAGTCTTGATGGAGTTCTGGGTCATGGTTTGTCTTCCTTATGCCTGGCCAGCGTATGTATTTGATGTGAAGTGAGGCATGAATACAAAAGTGACCACGGATACTGAGATTGTTGATGGTCCAAGAAGTGGTGTACCAACACAACATCGGCAATGATGTTGTCCTTCACCATAACATCCAACCGGGGCGGTATCTTGGCTTTGAACCGGGCAACCATACCCATGAACATAACGACACGTGCCCCGTAAGGTCAGCCCAAGTGACCAGTACGGGGCACGTCTTACATAGATCAGACGATCAGTTGTCCTTGCTTTCCTTACCGTTAACCGGCGGCAGGCACGACCACGGGAAGGAAATCCACTCGTCGGTTTCCTTCCAGGCGTATTCACACTTGATGACCGAGCGCGGCTTCTGGTAGAGCACCGCCACACGGATCTGGTCCGTGTACTGCTCACAGATCCCACGCACGAATTCGAGCGTGCGGCCGGAATCGGCGACGTCGTCGACAATCAGGACCTTCTTGCCGCTCATGCCGTGGTTGTCCGGAACCGAGTCCACCAGACGCGGATCAAGGAGGGTGGTACCAATGCCGGTGTAGAACTCAACGTTCAGAACCAGCATGCTCTTCTGCTCAAGGGCGTACGCGATGGCGCCAGCGGGAATCAACCCACCGCGCGCGACGCACACAATCAGATCCGGTTCGAAACCAGAATCCCAAACGGTCTTGGCGAGCTCGCGAGAGGCATCGCCGAAATCTTCCCAGGTAAGTACTTCGCGCACGTCTGTCATAAACGTATTGTTGCAGCCTCGCCCCGATCTCGCCACGCGATTCCGCAGAAATCCCAGATTTTGCGCCGTGACGGTTGTCTCGTGCCCTCCGCCTCGGATTTAAGAACGACGACGGCGCCGCGCGCTTCGTTGCCGCCCGCCCACTTCGTCGGTGTCTCGCGTCGCCGCCCGCCAGACCTTACCCCGTCTGCCCGGATCCCAAAATCTCGCGCGCGGCCCCGTGCAGCAGCGTGTTGGAGGCGATGGCGCTGGTACCCCACGGCCCCGGTTCGCCTTCGAGGGAGGTGAACGTGCCCCCGGCTTCCTGAACGATCGGCACGAGTGCGGCCATGTCGTAGAGTTCCAGCTCGGGTTCTGCGGCGATGTCCACGGTGCCCTCGGCCACCATCATGTAGCTCCAGAAGTCGCCGTAGGCGCGTGAGCGCCAGCAGGCGGTGGCGAGGTCGTGGAAGGAATCGGATTGCCCGCGCTGTTCCCAGCCAGTGAGTGAGGAGTAGGAGAGGGAGGCGTCCTCGATGCGCCACACGCCCGAGACGTGGATCGGCTGCGCCTTGCCCTGCCCGACCCGCATGAAGGCACCCATTCCCTTGGCGGCCCACCAGCGCCGCCCGAGCGCCGGCGCGGAAACCACGCCGAGCACAATCTCGCCGTTCATTTCGAGCGCCAGCAGCGTGGCCCAGACGGGAACACCGCGCACGAAGTTTTTGGTGCCGTCGATGGGGTCGAGGATCCAGCGGCGGGCGCTGTGTTCGAGGGAACCGCCCTGCTCTTCGCCGTAGATTTCGTCGCCGGGGCGGGCGCGTTCGAGCAGGTCACGGACGATCTGCTCGGCATTGTGATCCGCGTCGGAAACGGGGGTGAGGTCCGGCTTGGTCTCCACCACGAGGTCGGCGGAGTTGAAGCGCTCCATCGTCAACTCGTCGACTCGATCGACGATATTGAGCGCCAACAGAAGATCCTCGGAAAGGCTGAAGTTCATGGGGTTCCTTGCTGTCCTGTGGTTAGTTTTTGTTGTCACTGCTTGCGGAGAGGAGGCGCCGGAATGAGGCGACGCGGGCCACGAGGCGTTCGTCGCTCACCTCCGAGAGGGCACAGTCGAGCGCGCCTTCGAGGTGGGGGCAGCCACGCGGGCATTCTTCGGCCACCTCGTCCAGATCGGTGAAGGCCCGCAGCAGATCCGCAGGTCCCACGTGTGCCAGCCCGAAACTGCGCACGCCGGGCGTGTCGATGATCCGCCCGCCTTCGGGCAGCGCCAGCGACACCGCCGAGGTGGAGGTGTGCCGTCCCTTGCCGGTCACCTCGTTGACGTGCCCGGTGGCACGTTCAGCCTCCGGGATGAGGGCGTTGATGAGAGTGGATTTCCCGACGCCGGAGTGCCCCACCAGCACCGTCTCGTGCCCGGCAAGGACCGCGCGTAGTTCGCTGAGGTCGACGACGGCGTCCGTCCCCTCGTCCGTTGCCAGGTCACCTCCGTTTGTCTGTCCGCTACCCGCGTCCCCGGTGCCCGGGGCGTCGGTACCAACGCGAGCCGTGTCGCCGTCGTCGTACATCTTCGATGACAGCCGACTTCCTTGTCCTTGGTCGTGAGGATTCATCCTCACACCGCGGATTGCGTCGTCGTCGCCGTGGTTATCAAAACCGTCAATATCCTCCGCAACCGCGGAAAGATCCGTGACGTAGGCGGGCAGCCCGAGCGGCTCGTACAGCGCCCTCAGCTCGTCCGCGTCCGCCAGGTCCGCCTTCGTGAGCACGAGGAACGGCTCCATGCCGGAGACGTAGGCGGCCACCAGGCAGCGGTCGATCATGCCGGGTTTCGGGTCGGGATTGGCGAGCGCCACGACAATCGCCATCTGGTCCGCGTTGGCTACGATGACGCGCTCGCGGCCGTCGCCTTCCTCGGTGGAGCGGCGCAGCTGCGAGGAACGCTCCTGCACAAGCACCACCCGGGCAAGGGTGTCCTTGCGTCCGGAAATATCGCCCGTCACGTGCACCCTGTCGCCGACGACGACGGCGCGCCGCCCCAGCTCGCGCGCCTTGACGGCCATGACTTCCACGCCGTCATCGAGCAGCAGGCGGTAGCGTCCGCGATCGACGGCGATGACGCGCGCTACCGGCTCCTGGGAGTAGTCGGGGCGAATCTTGGTGCGCGGGCGCGATGCGCGCCCGGGGCGAACCTTGACGCGGGGGTCGTCGGTGCCAATGTCACGGCGCACTAGAGCCGCTCACCGTCCTCGTCGTAGCCCAGGGAGCTGGAGAGAGGGATGTCCTGACGGGCCGCGCGAACCTTCTTCTTGCCGGCGATGAGATCGGCCCACATTTGCGGGAACTGCGGCAGGGTCTTGGAGGTGGTCTCAATATTGACCACCTCGACACCCGGCACACGGAGCCCAATGATGGCGCCGAAGGTTGCCATGCGATGGTCCTCGTAGGATTCCACCGTGGCGGCATGTAGCGGTGCGGGTTCGATGTGGAGGTCGTCGCCTTCCACCCAGGCCTTGCCGCCGAGGCGATTCAGCTCGGTGGTGATGGCGTTGAGGCGGTCGGTTTCGTGGCCGCGCAGCTGGCCGATGTTGCGTAGTACCGAGGTTCCGGTAGCGAAGGCGGCAACGGCAGCGACAGTGGGAACGAGTTCGCCGACATCGTGCATGTCCATGTCCAGCGGGAGAATCTCCTTGGGCCCAGTCAGGTGAAGCTTGCCAGCCACTACGTTCGCGGTGGCGCCCATGCGGGTAAAGATGTCGCGCAGAGCGTCGCCGGGCTGCTGCGTGACGCGCGGCCAACCGGGGATCTCCAGCTTGCCCGCCGTGACCATCGCGGCGGCGAGGAAGGCACCGGCATTCGAGAGATCCGGCTCCACTTCGACGTTGCCCACGTCCGGAATGCCGGGCAGCACGAGCCAGCGCACCGCCGGATGACCGGGCCGCACCGGGCCCGCATCCTTGGGGAACGTGAACACTTCGATGCCGGCGTCGCGTAGCACTTCGACCGTCATCTCCAAGTGGGGCGACGACGGAATTGCCCCACCCACGTGGCGCAACTCCAGTCCGTGGGTCATGCGTGGCGCGGCAAGAAGAAGCGCCGAGATGAACTGGGAGGAAGCGGAGGCGTCGATTTCGATGCGGCCACCTTCCACCACACCGGTTCCGTGCACGGTGACGGGCAGCACGCCACGGCCCTGCGCATCCTCCGCGTGGTCCACGGATACACCCAGCTTCTTGATGGCCTGCAACACCGGGTCCATGGGGCGGACGCGGGCGGCGGCATCGCCGTCGATCGTCACGTCACCCTTGGCGAGCATGGCGACGGCGGGAAGGAAACGCATGACCGTACCCGCGAGGCCCGCCTGAATGGTGGCGCCGCGCAGGGGAGCGGGGTAGACGAAGAGGGCGTCGTCGTAGAATTCCAGCCCGGCGCCCATCGCTTCGAGAGCCTGCGCCATGAGAATGGTGTCGCGAGCGACGAGGGGTTCTCGAATAACGGAGGGCTGGTCGCCAAGAGCGGCGAGGACGAAATACCGGTTGGTCAACGACTTCGAACCGGGAATACGAACGGAGGAACGAAGCGGCTCAGGATGATGCGGCGCGGACCAGACAGCACTCATGCGGCTTTACCTTTGCTCTCCAGTTTGGCAATACGGGCCTGGGTGAGAGCGCGCTCGTGCGCCCGCACTGTTTCAAGCTGCTGACGAAGATCCTGCTTGTACATCCGACGCCAGGATCGCGACGGCTTGCCAGCCAGATCGCTGGCAGCGAGCAGGACTCCACCCAGCAACCCCGCAGCTTCCGTCAGACGAAGCAGATCCTTACGGCGCTCGGCACCCTTGTGCAGCCACACCGGGTTGTTGGCAAGCGCCACCGGAACCTCGGTGGCCGCGAGAACCAACGCGGAAAAACGCGGGAACTTACCCACCGCGAGCGCGGCTCCACACAGTACATTCGTCAGTCCGAGAGCGCGAGTGGCGCGATCCATCTGCTTTTCAGTGAGCGGATAACCTGCCTTGTCCAGCAGCGGTGCCACATTCTCGGCGCGCTCGCGATGGTTAGCGGGCCGAATGAGGGCATCAATTCCGGACACGACGAACGGAGTGGCCAATAACGGTCGGGCGAGTGCGCGCAGAATACTCATGCCCTATTACTACCGCAAACAGGGCAAAAAGTCTCTTACCGATTGAAAGGCGGAAGGGGGAAGTTGGGAATGTTGGGTGGGAAAGATGCGTTGATAAGGAAGACGGACCGATCAAAGGCGGCTAACCTAGAAAATGATGAGTACGGATACCCTCGATACCGCACCGGTTGAGGATGCGGCGCAGCGCGCGGAACGATTCCAGCGCGAGGCATTGCCCTTCCTTGACCAGTTGTATGGCGCCGCCATGCGTTTGACGCGCAATCCGCAGGATGCCGAGGACTTGGTTCAGGAAACGTACGCGAAGGCATTCGCGGCATTCCATCAGTACCAGCCCGGCACGAACCTCAAGGCGTGGCTGTATCGCATTCTCAACAACACCTTCATCTCCAACTACCGTAAGGCACAGCGTCAGCCGAAGCAGACCGACGCCGCCGAAGTTGAAGACTGGCAGGAGTACGAGGCCGCGAGCCATCACTCCACGGGAATGCTGTCCGCGGAGGCCGAGGCCATCGAGAACCTGCCCGATTCGGAAATCCGGGAGGCGCTCGCGAAGCTGCCCGAGGATCGCCGGATGGCGGTGTACTTAGCCGACGTCGAAGGTTTCTCCTACCAGGAGATCGCCGAGATCATGGATACCCCGATCGGAACCGTCATGTCACGCCTGCACCGCGGGCGGCGGCAGTTGCGCGAGCTTCTTGCCGATTACGCGCGCGAGTTGGGCTACGGGAAGGATCAGAAGTGAGCCGGTCAGACGAGATCCGAGATCGCCTTGATGGGGCGAACGTGGAGCGTGACGCGCTGGGCGTCGAGCACATTGAGGCCATTGTGAGCCATGTGGAAGAGAAGTTGCGTGACCTCACCGAGCAGGGCTGCTCGTGCGAGGAGGTTTACGATCACCTCTTTGAACTGCTGGATTCCCAGATGCCGCTGGAGCAAGCCGTTCGCCTGAACACGCACATGGAGAACTGTTCCACCTGCAATCGTCTGGCCGAGGCCGAGACGCACGTGCGCGAGATCGTGCGGCGTTCGTGTTGCGAGTCGGCACCTTCGACGCTGCGGATCAAGATTACGCAGCAGATAGCGATTTTTAGGGGCACGACGTAGCTCCGCGTGATGGGCGCGACACCACGGGGCATGGCGAGTATTGGTAAACTGTGATTCTGCCGTTTGTTCAATGAGGCGGCACCCGATAGAAGGAGACTCACATGAGCAGGCGTGGACGTAAGCGTCGCACTCGTGCAGGGAAGGCCGCTAACCACGGTAAGCGTCCCAACGCATGAGAACGACTCAGGCCCGGATCAAGAGATCCGGGCCTGTTTTATTTTGGCCGACTACCTGTGGTTACGCCGTTGCCGGGGGAACGCCCAGCCACTCGTGCCAACCGTTGTGCAGTACGAGCCAGGCCATGAGGCCGTATCCGGCTTGGCGCGGGGTGTAGCTGGAGGAGACGGTCATGTCCGTGTTCCACTGCTCGTGGGCGGCGAGCGGGGTGAAGGTGTCCACGAAGGGGATGCCGCGGCGGGCACACACGTCGCTGTAGGCGCGTGTGAGGTCTCCCTGGATCTTCTTGGAGATGTCACGGCGGGGCGGCGGGCCCACAACGAAGGTGCGCATCCGGATACGCTCGGCGGAGTCGATGAGGTTGGCCAGGTGAAGGCGCGCGCGGGCCAAGGTCTGACTGGTGTCGAGGTCGTGTGAGCCGAGGCCAATCACAAGCCGACAATCGATGTCCGGGGCAATTCGACGCTTCGCCTCCTCCTCCCAGCGGCCTGCGAGGCGCGCGGTGTCCTCGCCGGGGACGGCGAGATTCATCCACATGATGGGAGGCTCGTTGGAGGTTCGGGCCATGACGCGTCCGGTCCAACCGAGGGCGCGCGGGTCCCCGAGGCCGGCCACGAGTTCATCGCCCATGAAAAGGATTCGCATATGTGGCTCATTCACAGACTCTACTTTGACAGATAATCCCTCTCCGCGCCCAATCCGTGATGAATTCGAGCAAAAATGGGCTGCCGGATGCTGCCAATCACAACCAACCGCAACAGAAGCGGCAGGGCTAGCGCAGCTTGACCACCTCGGCATCGTGTGCGGACTGGAGCGCTTGTAGCCCGGCCGCGACGGCGTCGTCGGCATACATGGCCGCCTGGGTGAACTCCAGGGTGTCCTCGGCCAGTGCGGCGCGCGAATCGGCGCCCGGCCAGGTGACGGCAACGACGTTCTCCGTGGGCTCTGCCAACTCCATTCCGAGGACGAGGAATGGGGTGTCGAGATGTTGCGCTGATTCCAAGTCGACGGCGCCCACCACAAACGGCCCGACCGCCACCACTACATCGGGCGCGGCGGCAATCGCCTCGCTGACGCTGTCCGTGGCGGCCTCCTCCTGATAGACCTCCACGGTGCCTCCATGAAGCGCCTGATACGAGTCAACGGCCGCGAGGACCGCCTGCTCGTCCTCGCTCGGGTTGGGGGAGACGACGACGGCGAGGTGAAGCCCTCGTGGTAGCGCATCGGCTTCTGTCGTGGCACGTGTTGACGCGCCGGGCTCGGTTACTGACGCGCCGCCCTCAGAACCGGAGCCCGATGAGCATGCCGAAATGGCACCGATGGCGAGTGCCGCGATCACTCGAAGTATCTTGCCACGCTTCACTCGTTGACTCCGTGGATCGGTGTTGGTGCAAGTGCTCACCGCGCCCCTCATCTGCGGTAGAGCGCGAAGGTGTCGCTTCCCTGCCCGAACCAGTCGCCGCTGAGGAGTGCATCTCCCTTGCGGCCCAGAGAAACGTTGCGATCGGCACCGCCACCGGTCAGGGAGTTCTTGACGAAGATGATGTTGCCGCGAATTACCGCGATGCTGTCCTTGCCGTCGCCGTTGAAATCACCCACGATGGGGAGGTCGTCCGGCCGTCCAAAGACGAACGTTGTTGTCTTCGAACCACTCGACAGGTTGTTCTTGAGGAAGAAGGTATTTCCACGCTTCACTCCAATACTGTCGCGGCCGGCACCGCTCCAGTTGCCCGCAAGAGGTGCGTCGGTGGCCTTGCCGTAGCTGATGCTCGTGTCCACCACTCCCGCAGGAATCACGCCCTTGCGGTTGTAGGTGACATCGAAGAGGTTGGACTTGGGGCGCCGAATGGCGATGTCATCCTTCCCATCCCCGTTGAAATCACCGACGACGGGAACACCCGCGCCCAGTTCAACCGACGTCTCCGCTGCTCCGGTTCTGTTGGAAGCGAGGAAGGTGTACGTAGTGCCGCGACGAAGAACTGGAGTGTCGACGCCGTCGTCGTCCCAATCACCACTCAACACCTGATCGGCGGTGGTCACCTTCATGGCGGTGCGGGCAACGGTGTCACTGATGTTGTCGAGGAAGAACAGATTGCCGGAAGGGTCCGGGAGTGGAGTGGGGCCCGGGGGATCGACCGGGGCGCCCGCTCGCGTGAGCGTCACTTCGTCCACCACGCTGTTGACCGGCGACTTGCTGCCGTTGGCTTCGCTGCGCAGTGTGGTGATGGTGAGGGCGTCGTCGGTGATCGATAGATGCGTGTAATTGCGGACCTTTTCCTGGTTGATGACGGAGGCGTACCAGGCGTCGGGTGCCTTGACGTTGTAGTACTTCGAACCGCTCGCCGAATTCGCGGTGATGTAGAGAACCTCGCCGGAGCGGGCGGCTACCTCGGCCTGCCCGGGAACCTCGGAGGCGTTGGCAAGCTCCCCGTCTTTCACCAGGTAGGTGCGGGTGTAACTGTGATCGTGGCCTTGGAGAACGAGGTCGAAACCGGCCTCGGAAATGGCTTTCGGGAATGCCTCGCGAAGGCTCGTTACTGGGCTTCTATTGACGTGGTAGGCCACGGAATAAATCGAGTGATGGAAGGCCAGGACCTTCCATTTCGCCTCATCGCCGTGCTCCGCGACGATGCGCTGCATGAAATCGATATGGCTGGCGTAGTCGGAGCTATTGGAGTTGAGAACTACGTAGAGCACGTCCTTGTAGGTGAACCAGTAGTCGCCTCCCGAGGCGGAATCGCTGCTTGCGGCGCCAGCGTTCTCGTCAAGATTCGGCACGGTGAAATGCTGAGCGAAGGCCCTCGAGCCAACGTCATGATTGCCGATGAGTGGGACCGTGGGGATGCTGGTCAGCTGTTTGGGGGCCAAGAAATACTGGTAGTTTTCCTCATCGCCGGCCTTCTGAACCTGATCCCCAGCGGAGAAAAGAAGCTCGCTGTTCGGGTACTTGGCCATCGCGACATTCAACGTATCGGCCCATCCTTCGCCGTCGTTCACGACATTGCCGGAGGCGCCAATCTGGGGGTCGCCGAAGAAAAGAAACTCGTAATCGCCGGAGAACGCGCCGGTGGAGAAGGCGCGGACCGGGGACCAACCTGCGGCGGCAGATCCGACTCGGTACACGTACGAGGTGTTCTCGGACAGTCCGGAGATTTCGGCGCGGCGATTGAACTCACCGCTCGTGGTGGAGCCGCCGGTTGCGGGAACCGTCGTGACGCCGGAGGTGGGGAACTTCGCCCCTGTGGCGACGGCGTACTGCAGCACCTGCGCCGAATCCTGATCGGTATACCAAGTGACGTTGCGGCGAGACTCGTCAGAGCCGATGGTCAGGACCGTGTCGCTGTAGCTGGTGGCCATTGGCTCGGGAGCGGCTGCTGCGGGGAGTGCTGATGATTCGGGAAGCTCGGCTGTTGCGTCGGGAAGTGTAGTGGAGGTGTCGGTGGTAAGTGCCGTTGCCTCGGGAAGGTGTGCCGTTTCGGGGATCGTGGCCGTGGCCGTTTCCGGGAGTGCCGTTGCTGCTGCCTCGGTAAGTGCTGCGGCTTCGGGAAGCTCGGCCGCCCGCGCGGGTACTGCAGCGACCACGCTGGCAACGAGTAGTGCGGCTGCAAGTACAGCCCCGAGGGCGGATGTCAGGGTGGGCGCCTGTGCTGCTGCCAGCGAGGTTACCCGCGCGGTCGCCGGTGCCTCTGCCGCCTGCTGCTGGATTCTTGATGGTACTAACATCGCCACGAGCCTCTTTCTTGGGCGTTATAGCAGTTGCGCCAGTAGGCAATAACCTACTGGCGCAACCATTATTTTTACTTCTCGAAGGCCTTCGCCAGGATGTCCTGGATCTGCTCGGCGTGGTCCTTGCCGCGGCCGGTGGACGGCGAAGCGGCCGCCGGCCGGGAGACCAGCGTGGGCAGGGAGCCCATGGGAAGGAACATGTTGAGCGCTAGATGCGACCAGGGGCCCTGGTTGGCGGGCTCATCCTGGACCCAGTAGAGCTCGGCGCCCGGGTAGTTCTCGAGAACTTCCTTGAGCTCGTGGCGCGGGTTCGGGTAGAGCTGTTCCAATCGCACAATTGCGGTGGTGCCGTTGCCCAAACGGGTGCGCTGATCCACGAGATCGTAGTAGATACGCCCGGAGCACAGCAGCACACGATCCACATTGGTGATGGTGGAATCGACCTCGTCAATGACGGGCTGGAAGGAGCCGTTGGTGAAGTCGTTGATCGAAGAGACTGCGGCGCGGCGGCGCAACAGCTGCTTCGGGGTGAAAGCCACCAGCGGCCTGCGCGGGCGGCGGTATGCCTGCGTGCGCAGCATGTGGAAGTGGTTGGCCGGCGTTGAGGGCTGGCACACCGACATGTTGTGCTCGGCGCACAGCTGTAGGTAGCGCTCGATACGGCCTGAGGAATGGTCTGGTCCCTGACCTTCGAAGCCATGCGGGAGCATGAGCACCAGCGAGGAACGCTGGCTCCACTTCTGCTCGGCCGAGGAGACGAATTCGTCAATGACGGTCTGGGCGCCGTTGGCGAAGTCGCCAAACTGGGCCTCCCATACCACCAGGGCGTCCGGGCGTTCCACGGAGTAGCCGTACTCGAAGGCCATGACCGAGTATTCGGAGAGCGAGGAGTCATAGATCCAGAACTTGGCCTGGTCCTCGGTGAGGCTGCGCAGCGGGGTCCATTCCGCACCGGTGGTGTGATCATGGGCCACCGCGTGGCGCTGCACGAAGGTTCCGCGGCGCACATCTTGGCCGGACATGCGCACCGGCAGTCCCTCGACCAAGAGTGAACCGAAGGCCAGCAGCTCGCCGAATCCCCAGTCGATGCCGCCCTCGTGGCTCATCTTGGCGCGACGCTCAAAGAGCTGCGCAATCTTGGGATGAGGGGTGAAGCCTTCCGGAACTTGGAGGTGGGCCTCGCCAATGCGGGAGATGATCTGGGAACTCGTGGCGGAGGTCCAGCCCACGAGGGTACCGGCATCCTCCTGCTGGGCGGCAGGAAGTTCGAGACCGGCGATGGCATCGGTATTGCCTTGATCCATCGCTGCTTCGGCTTCCTTGACCTGCTGGAACGCATTGTCCAGGGAGGTCTGGTACTCGCGCTCGAATGCCTCGGCTTCTTCAGCGGTCAACTGGCCACGGCCGATGAGTGACTCGCGGTAGAGCTGGCGCGTGGTGCGCTTGGCATCCACCAGGGCGTACATCACCGGCTGGGTCATCGACGGATCGTCGCCCTCGTTGTGCCCGCGGCGGCGGTAGCAGATGAGGTCGATAATGACGTCCTTGTTGAACTCCTGACGGTACTCGTAGGCCAGTCCTGCCACGCGTACCACGGCCTCGGGATCGTCGCCGTTCACGTGGAAGATCGGCAGCTGCAGGCCCTTGGCAATATCGGTGGCGTAGTTGGATGAGCGGCCCGAGGAGGGCGCCGTGGTGAAGCCAATCTGGTTGTTGACGATGATGTGGATGGTGCCGCCGGTCTTGTAACCGCGCAGCTGGGAGAGGTTGAGAACCTCCTGCACCACACCCTGGCCCGCAAAGGCGGCATCGCCGTGCACCAGAATCGGAAGCACCGCGTAGCCGTCCTCGCCCAGGTTCTGCAGATCCTGCTTGGCGCGAACAATGCCTTCCAGCACACCGGAGGCGGCTTCAAGATGGGAGGGATTGGCGGCCAGGTATACGCCGGTCTGGTCCCCGTTGGGCGCGGTGTAGGTGCCCTCGGTGCCGAGGTGGTACTTCACGTCACCGGAACCCTGGACGGTGCGCGGATCGACGATGCCGTCGAACTCGGTGAACACCTGCTTGTAGGATTTGCCGGCGATGTTGGTGAGCACGTTGAGGCGGCCACGGTGAGCCATGGAAATGGCAACGTCCGGCAGGCCGTCGTTGGCGGCGTGGGCGAGAATCTCATCGAGTGCGGGAATCAACGATTCGCCGCCTTCGAGGGAGAAACGCTTTTGCCCCAGGAACTTGGTGTGAAGGAAGGCCTCGAAGGCTTCGGCCTCGT
Organism: Ancrocorticia sp.; assembly: GCA_047602305.1. GTDB lineage: Bacteria > Actinomycetota > Actinomycetes > Actinomycetales > Actinomycetaceae > Ancrocorticia. The sequence goes on along the minus strand of JASGHO010000001.1, from coordinate 1,704,073 downwards.
TCAGCTTTGCCAGGATGTGATGCTGCTTTTCCGGGCCGATCTTTTCGGGGGTGATCTCCAAGCGCTTCTGGAACCACTTGCGCTGCGCCGGATCCGAGATGTGCATGTACTCGTAGCCGATGGTGGAGCAGTAGGCGGTGCGCAGGCGCCGCAGGATCTCCCGTAGCGTCATCGTCCGGCCCTCGTTGATGAAGTCACCGGTGGGGAACTGGCGGTCCAGGTCCCAGGTGCTCAGGCCGTAGGAGGCGAGGCGGAGATCGGGGTGGCGCTGGGGCCGGAAGGCCAGCGGATCGAGATCCGCAATGAGGTGGCCGCGCGAGCGGTAGGAATGAATGAGGCGGGCGATACGCGAGGGACGATCGAGTTCACGGCTTGCGTCGTACTCGATGTCCTTTTCCCACACGTACGGCTCGGCCGGAACGTGCATGGAGATGAAGACGCGATCGTAGAAGCCGTCCAACCCGAGCAGCTTGCGCTCCATGAGGCGCAGGAAGTCGCCCGACTGCGCGCCCTGAATAATACGGTGATCGTAGGTGGAGCTGAGCGTCACCACCTTGGAAACGCCAAGGCGTGCCAGTGCGGTATCCGAGGTTCCCGAGAATTCTGCCGGGTAGACCATGGAGCCCACGCCTACGATGAGGCCCTGCCCCTTCATGAGGCGAGGTACCGACTGGGTGGTGCCGATGCCGCCGGGATTGGTGAGCGAGACGGTGGTTCCCTGGTAGTCCTCCATTGTCAGCGCGTTATCACGGCCGCGGCGCACGAGGCCTTCGTAGGCGGTGAGGAACTGATCGAAGGTCATCATTTCGGCGCCCTTGATGGAAGGCACCACGAGGCTGCGCGAGCCGTCGGGGCGCTGTACATCAATGGCCAATCCGAAGTTGACATGCGCAGGACGATAAATGGCAGGCTTGCCATCCTCCAGGGCATAGGAGTTGTTCATCTCGGGCATCTCAACCAGGGCTTCAACCAAGGCGTACCCGATGAGGTGCGTGAAGGAAATCTTGCCGCCACGGGTGGCTTGAAGGTACTCGTTGACCAGCGCCCGGTTGTCGAACATGATCTTGGCGGGGATCTGCCGGAAGGATGTTGCAGTGGGCACCGCAATGGAGGCATCCATGTTGGAGGCAACCGACTTCGCCACACCCTTGAGCCGCTCAGTCACTTCGTCGCCCAACGGCTTCGAGGAGGGCCGCAGCTGATACTGCTCGGCATAGGGGGTGAGAGCAGGCTGGGCTGCGGATCGCGGTGCTGGCGGAAGATCGGCGCGCTGAGTCGAGATCTCGGGAGAGGTCAATCGCGAATCAGAGGTCGCATGAATGTTGATCTGTGCCTGCGTGGTGCGTGGGGACGGCACGCTCTGCGACGAGGGTCTTCTGCCCTCGTCCTCCCACCTTCGGAATAGCTCGCGCCATTGCGGCTGCACCGTCGAATGGTCGGACAAATAATTGGAGTAGAGATCCTCAATGAACCCTTGATTTGCCCCAAAGTCCTCGGGATTATGTTGTGTCACTTCTCGCCTCATCTATGTGTGGATGAACGTACCTAGACTACGTGACGTCTGTCCCAAGAACATAGCCGGTGGAAAGACTTGAACAAGGTGTGGCATTGCGTTGACGAAGGTGAGGGGGAGCCATGAATGACGGGACGTTTTTGCCGGATTCCGCATCGAATTCATTTGCTCGGTTCTGCACGGTTCCACATCGGATCTTCGCCACTGTTAGCTACCGGGTATTTGATGAGGCGCCCGACCCGACTAGAATGACCGCATTATGCTAGTTGTACCGTGCACTCTCCGATGAGCGACATAGTTCTCCTTGCCCTGGGCGTGGTTCTCACGCTCGGAACGGCGATATTCGTCGCCGCCGAATTCTCTCTTGTGGCCCTCGATCCGGCGACTGTCGCCGGACAAGCAGAGACGGATCCTCGGGCAAGAATCGTCAACAGGGCCCTACACCAGTTGTCACTCCAACTTTCCGCCTGCCAGGTGGGCATTACTCTCACCACGATTTTGCTGGGATACGTTGCCCAGGATCCGCTCTCGCGTTTCCTTGATGGCCCGTTACAGTCGGTGGGATTGGCCAAGGCTGCGGCGGTCGCCATTTCGGCGACGGCGGCCTTCGTCCTCGTTAACCTCTTCTCCATGCTTTTCGGGGAACTGGTTCCGAAGAATATGGCCTTGGCGGATCCTCTCAAGACCGCGGGCCTCGTCTCGCGTCCCCTCCAGGCTTTCACTCTCGTGTTCAAGCCGGTCATCGTGGTGCTCAACGGCATGGCCAATCGCCTGCTGCGCCGCTTTGGCATCGAACCGGCCGAAGAGATGTCCGGCGCCCGTTCGGCCAGCGAGCTCGGCGCCCTGGTGCGCCGCTCGGCCGAAGCCGGAACCCTCGACGTCTCCACCGCGCGCCTGGTCACCCGCTCCATCGGCGTCGGTCAGCTGACCGCCGTGGACGTCATGACTGATCGCGTCCGCCTCGAAACCCTCCCCGACACCGCGAGTGCGGCCGACGTCGTCGCCCTTGCCAGAACAACCGGAAAGTCCCGTTTCCCCGTGATTGGTGACGGGGTCGACGACGTCCGCGGCTTCGTTCATTTGCGCCGCGCCGTGGCTGTTCCTTACGAACGTCGCGCCGATGTGCAGGTGACGAGTTCGTCCCTCATGTCCCCGGCGCCGCGTGTGCCCGAGACGATGAAACTGGCTCAGCTCCTTGTTGAGCTGCGTGATCAGGGCTTGCAGATGGCGCTCGTCGTCGACGAATATGGCGGGACCTCGGGCGTGGTGACGCTGGAGGACGTCGTCGAAGAAATCGTGGGCGAAGTGGCGGACGAACACGATCCGCGCCGCCCGGCCGTCTACCAGACCAAGGGCGGGCACTGGTCCGTCCCCGGATCGCTGCGGCCGGACGAGCTGGCGCGCGTGTGTCCCGTGGACGTGCCCGATAGCGGGCCCTACGAAACCCTCGGAGGCTTCGTCATGTTCCGGCTGGGGCGTATCCCGGCCGCTGGCGACACCGTGCAGGTGGACGATGCGCAGCTGCGCGTCGAGAAGATGGACGGACGCCGTGTCGAACGGATCCGGGTATCCATCGAGGAAGCGGGTGAGAACGCATGAGCCCGGCATACGCACTCCTGGCAACGGTTCTCCTCCTTGCTCTCAACGCGTTCTTCGTGGCCGCCGAGTTCGCCCTCACGGGGTCGCGGCGCTCGCGTATTGAACCGCTCGTCGAATCGTCGAAGGCGGCTCGCAAGGTGCTGTGGTCGATCGAGCATCTGTCCCGGATGCTCGCCGCCGCACAGCTGGGCGTGACGCTCTGCTCGGTCGGTCTCGGTGTTCTCGCCGAACCTGCTATCGCGAAGCTGCTCGAGGTGCCGTTGCACGCCCTCGGGTTGAGTGCCGCGCTGACCCACGGCATCGCCTTCATCATCGCGCTCATCCTGGTGGTGGGCCTGCACGTGGTGCTGGGGGAGATGGTTCCCAAGAACATCTCCGTCACCTTCCCCGAGAAGTCGGCGCTGCGGCTGGTGCCGCCGCTGCTCATGTTCGAGAAGCTGTTCTACCCCATCATCGCGGTTCTCAATTCCATCTCGAACATGGTGTTGCGCGCTTTTGGTATCGAGCCGAAGGACGAGGTGGCCTCGGCGTTCACCGCGGACGAGGTGGCGTCCATCGTGGAGGCCTCCGCCGCGGCCGGCGTGCTGCAAGACGACCAGGGATTGATCTCTGGCGCACTGGAGTTCTCCGACCACGACGCGCGTGACGTCATGGTCCCGGTAGCGGATGTGGCGGGCGTATCGCTTGACGTCACCCCGGCGCAGATTGAGCAGAACGTCGCCGCCACCGGCTACTCCCGGTTCCTGGTTCGCGACGACGACGGCAAGGTGCGCGGCTACGTCCATCTCAAGGACGTCCTTGCCATTCCGGAAATCCTGCGCGACGACCCGATTCCGCCGTGGCGCGTGCGCAAGCTCGTCCAGGTGGCCCCGGGTGACGAAGTGGAAACCGCGTTGCGTGTCATGCGTAACTCCGGCACCCACATGGCAGGCGTTGTGGATGGCGGCGAATTGGTGGGCATCGTCTTCTTGGAGGACATCCTGGAAGAGCTGGTCGGCGAGGTACGCGACCTCATGCAGCGCGATTAATATGGTGTCAGCATTCCGGCTGACGGTGCGCAAACAATTCTTGTAGCGCTACCCAATAACCACGGCGGGGTGCCGATGGACGAGAGTTCATCGGCACCCCGCCTTTTGCGCGAAGTAGGCCCCTTCTTGCTCGATCGCAGAAAGCAACGTGAGCCAAAGGTCCCATAAAAATAACGGAAATATATCGACCTTTGTCCAGGGTGTAACTGGAGAAAATGGCGGAATATAGCCACTTGAGAGGTGGATCACCAGCAAGATGAGTCACATTGAATAACGGTTCCATAACCTTTCCGTTATCGTTTTGTGATGGTTGGTGGCGCAGGGCCACGAACTGTGGCATGGAGCTGCAAGTCAAAGGACAGGACTGGGTGTGGAAGCCGTAACTACTGAGTTGCCAAGGCGTCGTCGGGCATTGTGCCAGGACGTGCCCCTCACCCCCGCCCAGATTGAGCTACGGCAGAAGATGGAGGCCGAGCTCGCTCGCCGCAAGGCAGAACGCCAGATTGGCCAGGATTCAGCTGGACTCCACGTGACCTCCCAGGTACCGTCGCGTTCGTCGTCGTCGGCGAAGCCTCGCGTGCGTTCCCCGCGCAACCGCGTACTCAAGGGAATGACCGTGTCCGCGCTGGCCATTGCGGGCGTCACCGTTCCTGTTCTTGGCAACTTCGGCGGCGGGGCGCAGGCCTCCCAGCCGATGAACGCCTCGATCCTTGGCGGCCAGACGGAACAGGCACAGACCCCCGAGTCGCTGGCTGGTACCCCCACGGCGGCCATCAAGTCCGTTGCCTACACGGCGGAAGAGCAGGCCAAGGCGAACCCCGTCGTGGCCACCTGTGAACCCACGAACGTGCAGGGAATCCGGGCCGCTTTCGTACAGAACCGCGAATCCCTCGTCGTCTTCCCGGTGCCCGCCGGAACCTTCCAGCGCACCTCGGGCTTCGGTCCCCGCAGCGACCCCTTCTCCGGAGCCTCCTCCTACCATGCCGGTCAGGACTACGCCGCACCCAACGACACCCCGATCCACGCGATCGCTGACGGCGTCGTCCTCGTTGCAGGCGGCAGCCACGCCGGCCGTTCCGAAAACACGGTCGTCATTCGCCACCAAATCGGGGGAAAAGTCTACGAATCCTGGTACGTCCACATGTATGATCATGGTGTGCTCGTCAAGGCAGGCGATACCGTCACCGCCGGGCAGAAGATCGGACTCGTGGGGTCGAACGGGAATTCAACAGGTCCCCATCTTCACTTCGAGATCCACGATCCTTCGCTCGGCGCCGCAGATGACATCGCCGCTCTGCTGAATCCAGACGAGTTCCTTGCCGGGCACAAAGCAGTGGATATCAGTGAAATGTGTGGCTAATGAATCGTCTCTACCCCTACGGTGAGGCTCCCCTTGTCATGGCCCACCGTGGCGGTGGCAACGAGCAGCCTGAAAACTCCATCGTCGCCTTTGAAGCGATGCAAGCGCAAGGTTTCACCTACATGGAAACCGATGCGCATGTCACAAGCGACGGCGTCGCCGTGATCTCCCACGACCCCATCCTTGACCGCATCACCGACGGATCAGGATTCATCTCCCATCACACCTGGCGGGAAATCTCCAAACTACGCGACGAGTCCGGCAACCGACTCGTGCGAGTGGACGAACTCCTCGACAACTTCCCCGAACTCGTGTTCAATATCGACGCGAAGGTCGACGACGTCGTCGACCCGATTATTGACGCCATCAACCGCACCCGATCAGGCGATCGAGTATGCGTGGCGAGCTTTTCCGAGAAACGGCTGCGGAGAGTGCGCAGGCACCTCCCGGGCGTGGCAACATCCCTCGGAATCAACGCCATCGCCCGCATGGTGGGATTCGCTCGATTACCAGGATCGGCTGGTTCAGGGCTCATGAGGAGCGTTCCCGGGCCAACGCGAAACGTCCAAGCAGCCCAGGTTCCAACAGTAAGTGGCCACGTCACAGTGGTAAACGAGAGTTTCGTCAACCTCGCTCACCGCCGAGGAATCGCCGTGCACGTGTGGACAATTAATGACATAGATACCGTGAATGACCTACTTGACATGGGTGTAGATGGCATTATTACAGATGAACCCACCGCGGTTCGGGATGCCATACGTTCCCGCGGGGTGAGTCTGTAACCAGAGATTGCCAACTCGAAGGACCGAGGGAGACGAGGGACCATGCCGAGTATCGCACCACTTCCGAACGACGTCGTGTTTTGCCCCTGCCAAAGCGGCAAGGCGTACGGCATCTGCTGCGGTCCCTACCACAATGGCGAAAATGCTCCCAACGCCGAGGCCCTCATGCGCTCGCGCTACAGTGCCTACGCGCTGCGTAACGAGGATTACGTTCTCGAGACCTGGCACCCGGGCTACCGTCCCGACACCGTCGGATTGGAAGCCCAAGTGCAATGGCGCAGGCTCGACATCCTCGATTTTTCCGAACACGAGAACCGGGCCGTCGTGGAATTTCGGGCGCACTGGCGCAAAATGATGGAACGCGGCATCATGCACGAACGCTCCAGCTTCATCTGCGAAGGCGGACGCTGGTACTACACGAACGGGATCCAGTTGTAGCGCGGTTCGGCCCTTTGTCTGTCGCATGCCACCTGCCTGCCCATGTCACATGCCCAAAGAAGTGACGATTTCCGATACGCGTGACGCATTTTCCGTGGAAAAAACTGTTACGCGTTGCGGAAAATGACACTCCTTCGGAACTCTCCCACGGCGGGCCTCTCAGCCCTACGTTTAGGCCTACAGCCCGCGTTTGGGGGCCACCCGGACACGCGAAAGCCCGGCTCGTCACAAGCCGGGCTTCTGTGGTTCACATTCCTTGCTGTGTTTCGAATGCTTGCCTATCTGTAGTTCACATTCTGCGCTTCGCTACGTATGTGAACCAACTTCGTCATCTTCGGAAGAGAAAGCAAGCTTTCTCTTCTCTCAGATCTCCTCGCAGCCTCGTGGCTACGCCACTCGACCACGGCGTTCGCCTCGGAAATAAACGCGAGCGTTTACTTCGCTCGTCTCACTTGTTGTAGTTCAAATACTCCGTATTTGAACCTGTTTCGTTATTCTCGGAAGAATCGAGCAAGCTCGTTCTTCGCTCGAATTTCCTCACAGCCTCGTGGCTACGCCACTCGACCATGGCGTTCGCCTCGGAAATAAACGCGAGCGTTTACTTCGCTCGTCTCACTTATGGTACCCCGAACAGGATTCGAACCTGCGACCTTCTGCTCCGGAGGCAGACGCTCTATCCCCTGAGCTATCGGGGCGTACCGGAACATATTAGCATGCTTGGAGTTGAACACAATTCGGGAGAGTTCCGCCCCACGACGTAGAATCGGAACCGTGACTCCAGAAGAACTCAGCAAGGTAATTGCCGCCCAGCTCGCAGCCGCGGTGGCCGACGGTTCCATCGCCATTGAAGGCGACCTCCCCGACGTCAAGGTTGAGCGCCCGCGCAACCGCGACCACGGTGATTGGGCTACCAACGTGGCCATGCAGCTGGCCAAGCGCGCCGGCACCGCCCCCCGACTCTTGGCGGAACTTCTGGTGGCGCGCCTCGTCGTCGTCGACGGAATTGAAGCCGCCGAAGTAGCCGGTCCCGGCTTCATCAATATTCGTCTCTCCGCCGGTGCCGCAGGTGAGCTTGCTCGCACCATTCTCGCCGCGGGCGAGGATTACGGAAAGTCGCAGGCGGGCGCGGGTCACACCGTGAACCTCGAATACGTTTCGGCCAACCCCACCGGCCCGATCCACATCGGTGGCACCCGCTGGGCCGCCGTGGGCGATTCGCTTGCCCGCATCCTCTCGTTCACCGGCGCGAAGGTGGTGCGCGAGTACTACTTCAACGATCACGGCAACCAGATCGATCACTTCTCCTCCTCGTTGCTGGCGCGTGCCAAGGGCCGTGAGGTTCCCGCCGACGGCTATGGTGGCCAGTACATTTCTGACATTGCCGAGGTCGTTATCGCCCGTTGCGAGGCGGCCGGCGAGCCCGATCCGCGCACGCTTCCCGATGATGAGGCGCAGGAAGTGTTCCGCCGCCACGGCGTGGAGCTGATGTTCGAGGAGATCAAGAATGCGCTGCACGATTTCCGTGCGGACTTCGATGTGTTCTTCCACGAGCAGTCGCTGCACGAGTCGGGTGCTGTGGACCGCGCCATTGAGCGGCTGCGCGAGCAGGGTGCTCTCTTCGAGAATGACAACGCCCTGTGGCTGCGCTCCACCGAGTTCGGTGACGACAAGGACCGCGTCATCATCAAGTCCGATGGCGAGAAGGCCTACTTCGCCGCCGACATCGCCTACTACCTCGACAAGCGCGAGCGCGGCGCTGACCAGTGCGTTTACATGCTGGGCGCGGATCACCACGGCTACATCGGCCGCATGTACGCCATGGCGCGCGCATTCGGCGATACTGCTGGGGCGGGCGAGAACATGGAGATTCTCATCGGCCAGCTCGTCAACCTGGTACGCGACGGCGAATCGGTGCGCATGTCCAAGCGCGCCGGAACCGTGGTGACCATGGAGGACCTGGTGGACGCCGTGGGCGTCGATGCCGCCCGCTACTCGCTGGTGCGCGCCTCGGTGGACACCACGCTGGAGCTGGACCTCGATCTGGTGGCCTCGCATTCCAGCGAGAACCCGGTCTACTACGTGCAGTACGCCCACGCCCGCACCTGCGCGGTGGCCCGCAACGCCGCTGAGCACGGCGTGCGCCGCGAGGATGGATTCACCCCGGAGCAGCTGGAAGCGGCAGATTCCGAGCTGCTCGGCACGCTCGCCCGCTTCCCCGATATCGCGGCGCAGTCCGCCGCCCTGCGCGAGCCGCATCGCGTGGCCCGCTACCTCGAAGAGGTCGCCAGTGCCTACCACACCTGGTACGGCAAGGCCCGCGTTACCCCGCGCGCGGACGAGGAGGTCACCGACCTGCACCGCACCCGCCTCTGGGTCAACGACGCCGCCCGCCAGGTGCTCGCCAACGGCCTGGATCTCCTGGGCGTTTCGGCGCCGGAGAAGATGTAAGTTCGAGATCTTGCGTGGCGCCGCGCCGTGTGGGTGTGGCGCCACGCAGGTCGCGTGAGTGAACGTGGAGGTGAGCGGGGTGACGTCGTCGTCAGGCATGACGGCACGCGCTTCCCGCCCGCCCCACCCGAGAAGTACATAGCCAACAACGCAGCCCACACGGGCGCGTCCGCCCGGAAAGACAGGGAGAAATCATGCCCGCCAACCTCGAATATTTGGCCGCCCCCGAGCCGGACGGTTCCGTGAGTGGACTGTGGCCCAGCACTGTGCGCCGGGTCGACGGCGAACTCCACATCGGTGGAATCGGCGTCACCACGCTGGTGCGCGAGTACGGATCGCCGCTCTTCGTCATCGACGAGCAGGATATGCGCGAGCGGGCTCGGGCCTGGAAGCGCGCCATGGATGAGGCGTTTGAGGATCTCGGCGGTGCCGAGGTGTTCTACGCTGGCAAGGCCTTCCTCTCCGTGGGCGTTGCTCGCTGGATGGCCGAGGAAGGTCTGGCCATCGACACCTGCTCCGAGGGCGAGCTGCTCACCGCGCTGGCGGCCGGGGTCCCGGGCGAGAAGCTGGGGCTGCACGGCAATAACAAGTCGCGCCGCGAGATCGAGTTGGCGCTGGATTCTGACGTCGCCCATCTGGTGGTGGACTCGTTGGCTGAGCTGGCCTTCGTCGAGGCCATTGCTGCCGAGCGCGAGGCCGTTGCCAAGATCGTGCTGCGCGTGACCACCGGCGTCCATGCCGGCGGTCACGAGTACATTTCCACCGCGCACGAGGATCAGAAGTTTGGGCTCTCGATCGCCTCGGGTACGGCGCTGCGCGCCATCGAGGAGACACTGGCGGCCGAGCACCTGGAGCTCGTGGGCCTGCACTCGCACATTGGCTCGCAGATTCTCTCGCTTGATGCTTTTGCTGCTGCGGCTGAGGCGATTCTGGCGCTGCGCGCCGAAGCCTCGAAGACGTTTGGCGTGACCATCCCCGAGATCGACTTCGGTGGCGGCTACGCCGTGCGCTACACGGTACTCGATGACGTGCCGCCGTCGCCCTTGGACTTCGCGAAGGCGCTGGCTCAGGCCGTGACCACGCACGTTGTGGAGACCGGGCTGGCAGCCCCCATCGTGTCCATCGAGCCGGGCCGCTCCATCGCGGCGCCCTCCACGGTGACGTTGTACACCGTGGGCACCATCAAGACAATCCAGCTGGACGAGGGGTCGCGCCGCTACGTCTCCGTTGATGGCGGCATGAGCGACAACATTCGCCCCGCCCTCTACGGCGCCAACTACACGGTGGCGCTCGCCAATCGTGAGCCCTCCGAGGAGCAGGTGGTCTCGCGCGTGGTGGGTAAGCACTGCGAGAGCGGCGACATCGTCATCAAGGATGTGGCGCTTTCCGCCACTCTGGGCCCTGGCGACGTACTCGCGGTTCCCACCACCGGCGCCTACGGGCGCTCGATGGCCTCGAACTACAACCTGCTGACCAAGCCGGGCGTGCTCGCGGTACGCGACGGCGAAGCGCGCTGGCTGCTGCGCCCGGAGACGGTGCAGGATCTGCTGGCCCTCGACGCCGACGCCTAGGCGGTTGGGGCCGCTGCGGCTGGTCTCACGGCCTCAGTGCCGAAAGGGTTGAGCTTTTTGGAAAGGATTGAGCCCGGAAATAGCCTCCGCGGACTCAATCCTTTCCGTTTCCCTCAATTCTTTGGATGGTGGGATCGGGGCTAGCGCCCGGTGAGGGTGCTGTGGGTGGGTAGCATGGCCGTGCATCGAACAGCGACGACGGCGCGGCACGAGAAGAACCGAGTTAGCGCCCGGAGAAGCGGTCCAGCGCCTCAAGCACCGGCTTGAGCTCATCCACCGGCACCTGCCCGGGCGCCGAGGCCGCACCCACGGTGGCAAAGGTTGCCGCGGACCCAAAGAGCCTGCCAACGGCGCGCGTCACCGCCCCGACCTGCCCCATCGCCATGGTGATGAGCGGAATGTTCATCTGCTGCGACGCCTCCCAGGTGGCCTGGAGCAGCGTCAGGGCGTCGCCCGGATCGGAGGGCATACAGGCGACCTTCGCCACATCCGCCCCGGCCTCCTCCATGGACCGCAACAGCGCAACCAACTCCCCACGCTCCGGCGTGGAGGTGAAGAAATGCGCGGAAGCCACAACGCTCACTCCGGCCGAGTGAGCGGCGCGAATGATCTTTTCCACGGCGTCTGCTCCGCGCGACATTTCCACATCAATCCCTGCCACGGAGCCGCTTGCCGCGATCCCGGACAGCAGCCGCACATACTCCGGGGTGGCAATATCGCGTTCCCCGCCTTCGGGCTTGGTCCGGAAAGTGGCCAGAATGGGCAGCGGGGTGCGGGAGCGCAAAATGGCGGCAGCGTGCAGAAGTGAGGCCGGGTCGCCGTCGTCGTAGAAATCGATGCGCCATTCGAGGATGTCGGCGTCGAAGGTGGGAACCGAGCCTTCCATCCCGCTGGTTTCGAACGCGAGCGCCCGACCCTTGCGGTCCTCGATGCGCAGATGCCCCACGGCGAGCGCCTGCTCCTCAAGTTCGTGCAGGTTGCGGGGGGTGATGGGCACGATGATTTTGGTGCCGCCTTCGCCCAGGGTGATTCCGCTGAAGCTGTGCATGGTTGTCCTTGGTCCGGTGTGCTCCATGAAGGGAGTGCTGTCCCCACGATGGTAGTACCGATTGGGGCGGGACGTGATGTCGGGGTTCGTGGCAGCTTATGTGACGACGACGGCGTCCTCGCCAAACGTAGTGCCGTGTCACCAGGGCCATCACGTCACCGTAAGCATCACGTCACCCAGGCGGCCTCTCGCCGCTGTGTGCTTGCGGACGATTCGGTGTGGCTCGAGCAAATCCCGGTACCCTTGGATGGTCTGAAAGGAGAGCCTGTGGAAGATGTGAGAGTTGCTCTGTTGGGATGCGGGACTGTGGGTACCCAGGTCGCGCGCCTTCTCCAGGAGCAGGCGGCGGATCTGACCGCGCGAGCTGGGGCTTGGCTCAATCTCGTTGGTATTGCGGTGCGGGATGCGAGTGTTCCGCGAGATCCTGCTATTGACCGGGCGTTGCTCACCGAGGATGCCTCGGGACTTATCGCTCAGGCGGACATCGTCATTGAGCTCATCGGCGGAATCGAGCCGGCCCGTACCCTGATTTTGGAAGCCTTCACGAAGGGCGCTTCTGTGGTGACGGGCAACAAGGCTCTTCTGGCGGCGCATGGGCCGGAGTTGTATGAGGCGGCGGCGCGTGCCGACGTCGACCTGTATTACGAAGCTGCTGTTGCCGGCGCGGTGCCGATTGTGTACGGCCTGCGTGAGGCGCTTGCGGGTGACCGCATCACGGCGGTGCTGGGCATCGTCAACGGCACCACGAATTACATTCTTGATGAGATGACCACCAAGGGTCTCGGGTTTGACGAGGTTCTGGCGGAGGCACAGCGCTTGGGGTACGCGGAGGCGGATCCGTCGGCGGACGTGGATGGCTTGGACGCCGCCGCCAAGTGCGCGATTCTTGCTTCCCTCGCGTTCCACTCGCGGGTGGCGTTGGAGGACGTGCATGTGCACGGTATCCGCGATATCACCGCGGACGATATTGCTGCGGCTACGGCCGGTGGTTACGTGGTGAAGTTGATTGCGACGGCGAAGCGCCGCGACGAGGGTATCGAAGCCTCGGTTGCTCCCACGCTGATTCCGCTTGATCATCCGCTTGCGGCCGTGCATGGTCCGTTCAACGCGGTGGTCATTGAGGCCGAGGCCGCTGATCGCCTGATGTTCTATGGTCGCGGTGCGGGCGGTGCGCCCACCGCTTCCGCTGTGCTGTCCGATGTTGTGGCTGCTGCGGGCCATATTGTCGAGGGCGGCCATGCTCCGCGCGAATTGATTTATGCTGACCTGCCGGTGCTGAGTGCCGATCAGTCAATCTCGCGTTTCCGGATCGAGTTGTCCGTTGAGGACAAGATTGGTGTGCTGACGGCGGTGACCGCCGTGTTCGCACAGAACAACGTGTCCATTAGCGCAGTGGCGCAGGAGAATCCTCGCGGTAAGCGTCATGGCGATCGCCCCACCTGCACTCTGCGCGTTACCACGCATGCGGCCAGCCAGGCGGATCTGAACGCCACGATCAGCGCCCTGCGCAATTCTGAATTTATCGCCGGAGTGCGGCGAGTTATCCGAGTAGAGGAGTCCTGATGGCCCACCAGTGGCAAGGTGTCATTCCCGAGTACCGTGATCGTCTGCCGTTCACGGAGTCCGATCCCGTGGTCACTCTTGGCGAGGGCGGCACGCCGCTCGTCCATGCGAAGGCGCTTGATGCCCGCACCGGAGCGACGGTGTACGTCAAGGTTGAGGGCATGAACCCCACCGGTTCCTTCAAGGACCGCGGCATGACCACCGCGATTTCGCAGGTGTTGCAGAGCGATACCAAGGTTGTGGCCTGCGCTTCTACCGGTAACACCTCGGCTTCGGCCGCCGCCTACGCGGTGGCCGCGGGCTTGCAGAGCGCCGTGATTCTTCCCGCTGGCAAGATCGCGGCGGGCAAGCTGGCGCAGGCGATTGTGCATGGCGCACACTTGGTGGCCATTGACGGCAATTTCGACGACTGCCTCAATATCACGCGCGAGCTGACCGAGCGTTACCCGGTGGCGCTGGTGAATTCGGTGAACCCGTACCGCCTGCAGGGCCAGAAGACCGCCGCCTTCGAGATCGTTGATGCCCTCGGCGATGCCCCGGATATTCACGTTCTTCCCGTCGGCAATGCCGGCAATATTTCTGCCTACTGGATGGGTTACAACGAGTACGCGGGCCGTACCACGTTGGCGTCGATGGACGATTCGGCGCTGCACCTGGATGCTGTGTCCACCAAGGTTCCGCAGATGTGGGGCGTGCAGGCCTGGGGCTCTGCTCCGTTGGTGTTGGGTCACCCGGTGGAGAAGCCGGAGACGATCGCCACCGCCATCCGTATTGGTAACCCCGCCTCGTGGAAGTTCGCCGAGGAAGCTCGCGATAATTCGCAGGGTTGGATCGACCGCGTGACGGACGAGAAGATCCTCGAAGCGCAGGCCATTTTGGCTGCTGAGGCCGGTGTGTTCATCGAGCCGGGTTCCGCCGCGTCGATTGCGGGCCTGCTCAAGGCTGCCGAGGAAGGCAAGGTTCCCGAGGGGGCCACCATCGTCTGCACCGTCACCGGTAACGGCCTCAAGGATACGGCGACCGCCCTGGGCGGGCGCGATCTGGACATCAACCCGATCGCCCCCACGCTGGAAGCTGCCGCTGCCGCATTGGGTCTGTGATGCAGATCGTTCATTCTGCCGCGCGAGTGCGCGTTCCGGCCACCTCGGGAAACCTGGGGCCCGGATTTGATTCGATGGGCATGGCTCACAACCTGTGGGATGACGTCTCGGTGCAGGTCACCGGGTCGCTTGCCGACGGTCGCGACGATGTGCCGTCAGCTCTCGTGCATGTGCATGGAGAAGGGGCGGATGTACTGCCCACTGACGAGTCGCATCTCATCGTGCGCGCGCTGCGCTACGCCCTCAATTATGTGGGCGCGCAGCAGCCGCGTGTGGAGCTGACCTGCGAGAATGGCATTTTGCAGGGGCGCGGCCTGGGCTCGTCCGCCGCGGCTACCGTGGCCGGTTTGTTGCTCGCGCGTGAGTTGATTGAGGATCCGCAGGCGCTCGATTCGTCCATCCTGCTTCAGTTGGCTACCGAGTTCGAGGGGCATCCGGATAATGCGGCGCCCGCGATTTTCGGTGGTGCAGTTGTTTCCTGGATTGACGACGACGGCGCCCACTCGGTTCCGATCGCCGTGCACGAGAATATTCGCACCACGTTGTTGATTCCCGATACCGAATTGTTGACGGAAAAGGCGCGTTCGGTGCTTCCGGCTCAGGTACCGCTGGGGGATGCCGCATTTAATGCGTCGCGGACCGCGTTGCTGGTACTGGCCTTGGAACATCACCCGGAGTATTTGCTGCGGGCCACCGAAGAGAAGCTGCACCAGGATTATCGTGCAGATTCCATGCGTGCCTCGGCCGATGCCATGGCTGAGCTGCGCGAGGCCGGTTGGCCAGCGGTTGTATCGGGCGCTGGCCCGTCCCTGCTGGTGTTTGCCGAGCTCGATGAGCCCACTCGGAAGCACATGGAGTCCGCAGGATTCTTGGTGGTGGCGGGTGCCTCAGCACCGGGAGCGTATGCGGTTCACTAAGCTACGAGGTCCCGCCAATGGATCACGGCGTGATCCTCGGGGTGTAGCTCAATATGTGATGAGCGCGGGCGGCTGTGGAATTTTTCCACAGCCGCCCGTTCACTTTTCGGCGAGATCTCGCCAAGTTTTCCACATCACGTCACAATATGGTGCGCGTAAGCATATGTTGCTGCTAGAGTACACACGTGCCGGTGAGCACAGTTCCGAGTTAAATGGAGCTGGATGAGATGCCCCGGCGAACACAAAACACGCCCATGGATCACAGATCCTTGACGCACGTGTTTGTTTATCCCTGAGAAAAAAGCCAGTGTATTTCTGGCTACAGGTAAAGCTCGATTATTCAGCTTTGCAAGGAAGGAACCTCGTGAGCGAATCTCGCACGAGTGGCGCTATCTCAACGATGCGCCTGCCTGAGCTCAAAGAGCTCGCCCAAGGCCTGGGTATTAAGGTAGACCCCAAGGCCCGCAAGGCAGACCTCATTGCCGCTATCCGCGAAGTCCGCGGTCCTGCGACGCGCGGTCGCCCGCCGAAAAGCAAGGATGCCGGCGGAGAATACAACGAATCTGATGCGCGCTCCCCTCAGGAATCAGAATCCTCGAATAAGTCTGCCTCCTACAAGAAGTCGGCCAAGGTAGAAAAGTCTGCTAACACTGAGCAGGGGTCGCTTGATATCGAGCTTCCCTCGCGTAAGCGTGAGCGTCCGGCTCGCAAGCAGCGTGGGCAGGCGGAGGAATCCGGCGATGTCGAGGCTACTCAGTCTCCTGACCGCGCTGGCCACCGGCCGTCGTCGCCCGATGAAATTGTCCTTCCCGACCGCTCGGACGAGGCACCTCGCCGTCAGCGCGGGGATCGCCAGAGCCGCGGCGAGCGCCAGGGGCGCCCCAATCGCGAGAATACTCGCGGCCCGCGCAATGAGCGTGAGCGCAACGATAATGTGTCCGCAGAGGATCGCCGTGCTGCTCTTGACGCCATCGGGGAAGCGGCCGAGCGTCGTTCGGTTGAATCCGGTGATGACGAGGGTAATGGCCGCCGTAACCGCCGTAACCGCCGCGAGCGGGGCCGTAACGGCCGCGACAACCAGCGTGATAATCAGCGGGATGGCCAGCGCGACAACCAGCGCGATAATCAGAACCGCAACCCGCGCCAGCGCGATAACCAGCGCGACGACGCCCCCGAGGCTCTCGAGGACGACGTTCTCATCCCGGTAGCGGGCATCCTCGATGTGGAAGGCAACCAGGCCTTCCTGCGTACCGGTGGTTACCTCCCCGGAAGCAACGATGCCGCGGTATCCCCGCAGATCGTCAAGCAGTACGGCCTGCGCCGCGGCGACGCCATCATGGGCGCCGTGCGCCAGCGCAGCGAACGCGAGAACGTCCAGAACAACCGCGGCCGCGGCCCGCACCGCAAGTTCGGTCCGAAGCTCAATCCGCTCGTTCAGGTCGATTCGATTAATTCGCTTGACCCGCAGCGTTCCATGGAGCGTCCGGAGTTCGGCAAGCTGATCCCGCTCTACCCGCAGGAAATGCTGCGCATGGAGACGAGCTCGAAGGCTCTCACCGCGCGCGCCATTGATCTGGTGGCGCCGATTGGCAAGGGCCAGCGTGGCCTCGTCGTCTCCCCGCCCAAGGCTGGCAAGACGATGGTGATGCAGCAGATTGCCATGGCGATCGCGGCAAATAATCCACAGGTGCACCTCATGGTGGTTCTGGTGGACGAGCGCCCCGAGGAAGTCACGGACATGAAGCGCCTGGTCAAGGGCGAGGTTATTGCCTCCACCTTCGACCGCCCGGCCTCAGATCACACGATCGTCGCGGAACTGGCCATCGAGCGTGCCAAGCGCCTGGTGGAGCTGGGCCAGGACGTCGTCGTTCTTCTTGATTCCATCACCCGCCTCTCGCGTGCCTACAACCTGGCGGCCCCGGCCTCCGGTCGTATTCTTTCCGGTGGCGTGGACGCCGGTGCGCTCTACCCGCCCAAGAAGTTCTTCGGCGCGGCCCGCAACATCGAAAATGGCGGCTCGCTCACCATCATCGCTTCGGCGCTGGTGGAGACGGGTTCCAAGATGGACGAGGTCATTTTCGAGGAGTTCAAGGGAACCGGCAACATGGAGCTGCGCCTCTCGCGTCAGCTCGCCGATCGTCGTATTTTCCCGGCCATCGACGTCAACGCCTCGGGCACCCGCCGCGAGGAGCTGCTCTTCAGCCAAGAGGAACTCAAGATCATCTGGCAGTTGCGCCGCGCGTTGGGCACCAAGGACGTCAACGACGCCTCGGATTACCTGCTCGGGAGCCTGCGCAAGACGGAGAACAACGCCGAATTCCTGGTCTCGGTCCTGCGTTCCATGCAGGCCTCGGGCCAGTAGAAATTTGAGAGGCCGCGCTGATGGGGCAACCTGTTGGCGCGGCCTCAGATTTTGCGGCGGTCCGTTTCGTACGACGGCGGCCTGTTGCGGACGATAGTTTGTTTCGTACGACGGCGGCCTGATCGCGTTTGTACGACGACGGTCTGTGCGTCGTTCCTGCCGCCACTCGCCTCCGACAAGGCAAAGCGTGGCGTGCACTTGCTCACCCGCGGCGGCCTGCTCTGGCAGGCGCGGGAGTGAGCGTGTCATAATATTTCGTCGGCTTCCGGTTCACCGGTTCGTTGCCCCCACACGGGCAGAGCACGTGGCGTCAATACGCTGCGGCTTGCGGATTGGACCCGGGGCGCACAACGATCCAAGGAGAAATGCCATGAAGCAGGGAATTCACCCTGATTACCATGCCGTGAAGGTCACCTGCACCTGCGGTAACGAGTTCGACACCCGCTCCACCCTTCCTCGTGAAGAGCTGCGCGTGGACGTCTGCAATGCATGCCACCCGTTCTACACCGGCAAGCAGAAGATTCTCGATACCGGCGGCCGTGTTGCTCGCTTCGAGGCTCGCTACGGCAAGCGCAAGAAGTAGTTTTCTGGTTCTGGGGACGCCGACACAGCGCAGCTGTGTCGGCGTCTGCCATGAAATGGGTTGATCACCCTTTTGTGGCGAAGGTTGATTGCGGGGCCAGCGGGCTTCCCGTTGGCAACCGCGAGATCGTTGAGCATGACGTGCGGTGGGCAGACCGATAGCCCGCGAAGGAGTGGAACATGAGTAGTCAGGTCGATTTGGCCGAACAGATGTTGGCCGAGTTCGAGCGTATCGAGGGCGAGATGTCCTCCCCTGAGGTTCTCAGTTCTCCGGACAAGATGCGTTCGTTGGGGCGCCGCTACGCGGAACTGGGGCGCGTGGTGCGCGTGTACCGCGAGTACAAGTCCGCGGCAGAGGATTTGGCTGAGGCGCGGGAGATCGTGGCGGACGGCGGCGAGGATGCCGAGTTGTTCAAGCCGGAACTTCCCGGGCTTGAGGCCACCTTCGCAGAGCTCGCAGAGCAGCTGCGTGACGTGTTGATCTCGCGCGATCCGGACGACGCCCGCGATGCCATCGTCGAGGTCAAGGCTGGCGAGGGCGGCGAAGAATCCGCCCTGTTCGCCGCCGATCTGGAGCGCATGTACGAGCGCTACGCCGAGTCCAAGGGCTGGAGCGTGCAGGTTCTTTCGGCCACCTCCACCGACATGGGCGGCTACAAGGATATTCAGCTTGCCATCCGCACCAAGGGAACCATTGAGGATCCCGCCGAGGGCGTCTGGGCTCACCTCAAGTACGAGGCGGGCGTGCACCGCGTGCAGCGCGTGCCTGTCACCGAATCCCAGGGCCGCATTCACACCTCGGCCGCCGGCGTGCTGGTGTTTGCCGAGGTGGATGACCCGGGCGAGGTGGAGATCAACGATAATGATCTGCGCATTGACGTCTATCGTTCCTCCGGTCCCGGCGGCCAGTCGGTGAACACCACTGATTCGGCCGTGCGCATCACGCATCTTCCCACCGGCGTGGTGGTGTCGATGCAGGACGAGAAGTCCCAGATTCAGAATCGCGAGGCCGCCATGCGTGTGCTGCGCGCTCGCTTGCGTCAGATCCAGTTGGATCAGCAGGCTGAGGAGAATGCGGCGCTGCGCCGCAGCCAGGTGCGCACCGTGGATCGTTCGGAGCGCATCCGCACCTACAATTTCCCGGAGAACCGCATCTCCGACCATCGCACCGGGTACAAGGCGTACAACCTCGATCATGTCCTCGCTGGCAATCTCGAGCCGCTCATTGAATCGGCGCGCACGATGGATGAGGCCGAACGGCTGGCCAACGCGGAGGACTGATGGGCTGGAATGAGCTCGTTGCCGCGGCGACGGCGACTTTCCGGGCGGCGGGCCTCGATTCCCCCGAAGCTGACGCGCGCGAACTCGCCGAGGTTGCCGGGGGAGAGCGGCTGCATGTTCTGCTGGCAACCGGCGCTCCAACCCCCGAACAGCGGGCGCGCTTCGACTCGATGGTGGCCGCCCGCGCCACCCGGGTCCCGTTGCAGCACGTCACGGGTGTCATGTACTTCCGCTACTTGGAATTGGCGAGCCGTCCCGGCTGCTTCATTGTGCGCCCCGAGACCGAACTGGTGGCCGAAGAAGCGATCACCGCCCTCCGCGCTGCCGTAGCGCGCATATTGGACGACGACGGCGTCACCTCGCGCGCGTTTGCTACCCCTCCCGTATCCGCACGCCCGAACGAGCGCGAATCCTTACGCCCGGGCGCGTCCCAGTCTCCCGCATCCGCATGCCCGGCCGAGCGCGCATCCTCACGCCCAGGCGCTCAGCCCGACTCAGCGCGCCCGCTCGCGGTGGACCTGTGCACCGGCTCCGGCGCCATCGCGCTCGCCCTGGCCACCGAGGTGCCCGAGGCCCGCGTCAGTGCGGTTGAGCTTTCGGATAGTGCCATCGAGGTGGCGCGCGAGAACAACGCGAGATACGGCGCCGTCGTCGACCTGGTGCACGGGGACGCGCGAACGGAACTGGAGAACCTGGTGGGGCAGGTCGACGTCGTCGTTACCAATCCTCCCTACGTGCCGCCCACTCACCAGGTGAGCGTCGAGGCACTCTCCGATCCCGCGCTCGCTCTCTGGGGCGGCGGCGTTGACGGTACCGATCTTCCGCGCGAGCTCATCGCCCGCGCGGCCGAGCTGCTGCGCCCGGGCGGTATTCTCGTTATGGAACACGCCGAGGAGCAGGCGCAAACGCTGGTGAACGCGGCCCTGACCTCGGGATTTGCGCGGGCGCGCACCGGATACGATTACACCGGTCGGCCGCGCTGGCTGTGGGCACAGCTCGGAAACGACTGCGCCGAATCGAAAGGACACCAATGATTCTCGATTGCCTAACGAACGAGGACCAGGCCCTGACCGCCGCCATCGAAGCGATTCGTGCGGGCGAACTCGTGGTCCTGCCCACCGACACGGTGTACGGGGTGGGCGCGGACGCGTTCTCGCCCGGTGCCGTGGACAAACTGCTCACCGCCAAGGGCCGCGGGCGCGACAAGCCGTCCCCGGTACTCGTGGCGAGCATTGAGGACGCCGAAAAACTCGCCGTCGCCATCCCGCCGGAAGCGCGCGCCCTGATGCAGGAATACTGGCCCGGTGCCCTCACCCTCATCCTGCCCGCCCGCGCGGAAATTGGATGGGACCTGGGCGAAACCAACGGAACCGTGGCGCTGCGTATGCCGAACAATCCGATCGCCCTGGAACTGCTGCACCGCACCGGACCACTTGCCGTCTCCAGCGCCAATCTCACTGCTCAGCACCCCGCAGCCACCGTGGAACAGGCCGCAGATCAGCTGGGCGAGAAGATTGCCGTGTACCTTGACGGCGGAGAGTGCGGCGGCGGTGTCCCCTCCACTATTGTGATTGTCGGAGATACTTTGACAATCGTTCGTCACGGAGCAATCCAGGCGCAGGACATCGCCCGCTTTGGTACCGTCGAGAGCCCGTCCAAGAACTGAGCTGAGCTGTGCGCGTCTACCTGCTGGTCATGATCCTCGCCGCGGCCATCACCTATCTGATGGTCCCCGCGGTGAGGCGCCTCGCACTCAAAATGGGTGCGGTGAGTCAGGTTCGGGCGCGCGACGTTCACACCATCCCCATCCCGCGCCTGGGCGGGGTGGCCATGTACATCGGACTGCTGCTCTCCCTCCTCATCGCCTCCCAGATTCCCTACCTGTATTGGGTGTTTCGGCCCGGTTCGGGCGCCTGGGGCGTGCTCATTGGCGCCGGGCTGATGTGCTTGGTGGGGGCGTTGGACGACATCTGGCAGCTCGACTGGTACACCAAGCTGGCCGGCCTGGTGCTGGCCGCCGGGGTAATGGCGTGGCAGGGTGTGCAGCTGATGTCGATCCCGTTCATGGGGTTGACGGTCGGTTCCAGCCGCATGTCGCTTTTCGCGACGATCCTGGTGGTTCTCGTGGTGGTCAACGCGGTCAACTTCATGGATGGGCTGGATGGGCTGGCGGCGGGGATCGTGGGTATCGCCGCCGTCGCCTTCTTCGCCTACTCCTATTATTTGGCGCGCGATGCCAGCCCTGACAACTACGCGGCCGTCTCCTCCGTGGTGGTGGCCGCATTGGTGGGGGTATGCGTGGGATTCCTGCCGCACAACTTCCATCCGGCGCGCATCTTCATGGGTGATTCCGGCGCCTACATGTTGGGCGTGGTGATTGCCGGGGCCGGTATCCTTGTCACCGGCCAGATCGATCCCGCCAACACCTCCGTGGGGCACGCCCTGCCCGTGTACATGCCCATCCTGGTTCCCGCCGTGGTGATTCTGCTGCCCCTCATTGACCTGGTGTGGGCCGTGGTGCGGCGATTGGCCAAGGGGCAAAGCCCCTTCCACGCCGACGCCGGCCACCTCCACCACCGCCTGCTGCGGCGCGGACACTCGCACTCGGGAGCCGTCCTCGTGCTCTACATCTGGGCCGCCATTGCCTCCTTCGGCGGCGTGGCCATGGTCATCTGGCCCGCCCAGTACGTCATCGCGACGGTGGGTGTCGCGGCTGTTATCGGTATCGTCCTCACCCGGCGCCAGCTTCTGTCCGGGAAGAGTCCGGACGACGGCGACGCCACCACCCGAATTCCCGACATCAACGTGATTGGTGACAACTAGTCGTGGCGGGACGAATGACACTGCCCTGGAGGAGGCAACCGGGCCAACAGCGCACCGTGGGGCAGCTGTTCGTGCTGGTGTTCATGTGGACCCTCGTGAGCGTGGGGGTGGCCGCGGCCATCGGGACCGCGGGGGCGTTCCTTGCGGGGCATCCGGAGGTTGCCCGAGCAGTGATGGTGGCTGCCGGGGCAGTTATGCTTTCGAGCGTTATCACCACTCTCACCGCGGTACTTGATGGGGTATCCGGGGCATTTGCGGCGGCCACTGCCTACATCCTGAAGATTCTTGTGATTGCAGCTCTGGTGGCGGTATCGCTCAACCTCTGGGAGATAGATGGCCACGCGGTCATTGCGGCTCTCGTGGTGATGGAAATTGTTTCGCTCATCACAATGAGTCTTGTAGTCTTCAAGGCGGAAGGTCCCGGTTTTGACCTGCCTGAGCGGGATAAGGGCGAGAATTAGCGAGAATTGGGCGCAAAAAGTGTCCCATTCCCTCGGAACCAAAGATTTCCAGCTGTCCAGAGGCTCACGAACGCTGAAAAATCTCGGTATGATGGGCCGCGTACCTGAGGAACATGGTTGCTCCTCGTGTTAATCCCCACGATACGTTCGGAGGATGGGCTTGTCGCTCACATTCCCCGCCGCGGCTGCGTCGGTACTAGCCGCAGGTGACGATCTATGGCACGTGCCTGGACTGGAAGAGTTCTTTCCCGAACCATTTCTTTTCGTAGGTACCCCGTTCGAAGTTAACCGGCTCATCCTGGTTCGCCTGGTCGCCGTCGTCGTCATCGTTCTCATCTTCGGTCTCTACGCCAAGCGAGCCAAGCTGGTTCCGGGCCGGGCCCAGTCCGCTGTCGAATACCTCATGGATTTCGTGCGTAAGCAGATCGGCTACGAAATTCTCGGTGAGGACAAAGCGGACCGATACCTGCCGCTGTTGGCCACACTCTTCTTCGGCGTTCTCTTCATGAACGTCACGGGCGTTGTGCCGGGCCTCCAGATTGCCGCCACCTCCGTGATTGGAATGCCGCTGGTCTACGCGCTTGTTGCCTACGTCGGCTTCATCGCAGCCGGTATCCGTGCCCAGGGAGTCGGCCACTTCTTCAAGAATCAGCTCATGCCCCCCGGTATGCCCAAGATTCTCTACATCTTGATGGTTCCCATCGAGTTCCTCTCCACCTTCATTATCCGCCCGGCAACACTCACCATCCGACTGCTGGCCAACATGGTCGCAGGCCACATCATCCTGGTGCTGTGCTTCGTGGGAACGCACTACCTCTACTTGGGGATGGGCGGATTCCTCGGCATCGGTCTCGGCTCCCTCACCTTCGTGGCGGGCATCGCCTTCGTGGCCTTCGAGATCTTCATTGCCGCCCTGCAGGCCTACATTTTTGCACTTCTGGTAGCGGTCTACATTTCGCTGTCCATCGAAGAACACTGATCTTTTCCACAACCAACCAATAAAAGGAAGAATCACTATGATTGGCAACATCGCAACCATCGGTTACGGCCTCGCCACCCTTGGCCCTGGAATCGGTATCGGCATCCTTGCCGGAAAGACCCAGGAGGCCACCGCTCGTCAGCCTGAAGTCAAGAGCTTCCTCCGCGTCAACATGTTGATCTCGGCCGCATTCGTTGAGGCCCTCGGCCTGATCGGCTTCGTGGCTGGACTCGTCTTCGGCGCATGATGACCGGCAATATTCTGGCCGCCGAAGCAGAGCACAACATGCTTCTGCCGGCACCGGCTGATCTGATCTGGGGCTCGCTGGCCTTCGCGATCATTGCAGTGGCCATCTACTTCCTGGCGTGGCCCACGTTCGTTCGTATTCTCGACGAGCGCCGCGAACAGATTGAAGATGGACTCGCTGCTGCGGCGCGGGCCCGCGAGGAGATGGCGCACGAGCGCGCAAATCTGGCCGATGAGGTCGATGAAGCGCACCGCGAGGCCGCTCACATCCGCAACCAGGCCAAGGTCAACGCAGCGGACATCGTCGAGAAAGCGAAGAAGGACGCCGTCGTCGGCGCACAGCGTGTGGCTGAGACGGCCCATCGCCAGCTCGAAGCCGACACCGAAGCCGCCAAGCGCGTGTTGCGCGCTGAAGTGGGTTCGCTCGCCATCGAACTGGCCGAGAAGATCGTCGGTGCTCAGGTGCTCGATCCCAAGGTGTCCGAGGATGTCGTTGATCGTTTCCTTGATGAACTGGAGCAGCAGAACACCGCTCCGGTGGCAGCAAAGTCTCGGGAGGGCTAATGCGGTCGAGCAGTGCGGGAGCTCTCGCGAGATTGCGGGACACATGGGAAGCGTTGCTTCGTGAACACGAGGGTGAAGAACTCGCCCTCGCTCGGGAGATTTTCGCCGCGGCCAACACCGTGGCTGCTCACCGTGGCCTCTCGCGTGCGCTGACAGACCCGTCTCGTAGTGACAACGACCGCGCCCAGCTGGCACGTGACGTCTTCGGCTCTGCCGTGACCGAGGAAGTCCTTGATCTCCTCGTTGGTCTGGCGCGTGAAAGATGGTCGAAGCCCAGGGATCTGCTGGATGCTCTCAACGAACTTGGCCTGTTCACGGCCATTGTGGGAGCGGAACGTCAAGGCGAGCTGGTCCTTGTGGAAGAGCAGCTCTACCGCACCATTCGTGTGTTGCGCCGTACCCGTGATCTGCGCGTGGCTTTGTCTGATCGCGCACGCTCTTCTGTGGAACGGATTGCTTTGGCCCAGCGTGTGTTCGTGGGAGTAACACCCACTGTGCGCTTGTTGCTTGGCCGAGCCGTGGAACTTGCACCGGGCGAGCCGTTGGTTCGCTCGTTGTCCCATGACATCGACGCCGTCGCCGAACGCGCCCAGCACCTGGTCGCCTCCGTGACAGTCGCGGCACCTTTGACCAGGGCACAACAGGAGCGGCTCACCCGTATCCTCAATGTCCGCTACGGTCGAGAGGTGAGTGTTCACACCAAGATCGATACCTCGATCATCGGTGGAATGCGTATCCGCGTGGGTGAGGACGTCATTGACGGTACTCTCCGCACCCGCATTAAAGAGGTGCGCAAGACGTTGGGCGTCTAGCCCCATATTGCGTACCCTGTGGGGCCTCCAAACCCCACGAAACTTGAACATCGTCCGGACAAGGGCCGGTCAGAGCAACTGGCGAGAGCCGCTGAACGAAGGAATGAGGAATGGCTGAACTGACGATCCAGCCGGATGAGATCCGGGCTGCGCTTGACAGCTTCGTGAGCTCCTACGAGCCTGCCCAGTCCGTGAGCGAAGAAGTCGGTCACGTGACCTTGACTGCGGACGGAATTGCCAGGGTCGAGGGCCTCGCGGGCACCATGGCCAACGAGCTACTGCGATTTGAGGACGGCACGCTCGGCCTCGCCATGAACTTGGAAGAGCGGGAGATCGGCGTTGTCGTTCTCGGTGACTTCTCTTCCATTGAAGAAGGCCAGGAAGTTCGCCGTACCGGTGAGGTTCTCTCCGTCCCGGTTGGTGATGGATACCTGGGACGCACGGTCGATCCGCTGGGTAACCCCATCGACGGTCTCGGTGAAATCGACGGAATCGAGGGCCGCCGCGCTCTGGAGCTACAGGCTCCCGGCGTGATGATGCGTAAGTCGGTGCACGAACCGCTTCAGACCGGCATCAAGGCCATCGACGCCATGATTCCGGTGGGCCGCGGTCAGCGCCAGCTCATCATTGGCGACCGTCAGACCGGCAAGACCGCCCTTGCCATCGATACGGTTCTCAACCAGAAGAGCAACTGGGAGTCGGGTGACCCCAAGAAGCAGGTGCGCTGCATCTACGTGGCCATCGGCCAGAAGGGCTCCACCATTGCCTCGGTGCGCTCCACTCTGGAGCGTCACGGCGCGATGGAGTACACCACCATCGTGGCTTCCCCCGCCTCCGATCCCGCTGGCTACAAGTACCTTGCCCCCTACACCGGCTCGGCCATCGGCCAGCACTGGATGTATGGCGGCAAGCACGTCCTCATCATCTTTGATGATCTCTCCAAGCAGGCCGAGGCCTACCGCGCCGTGTCGCTGCTGCTGCGCCGCCCGCCGGGCCGCGAAGCCTACCCCGGCGACGTCTTCTACTTACACTCCCGCCTGCTGGAGCGTTGCGCCAAGCTTTCCGATGAGCTCGGCGGCGGTTCGATGACGGGCCTGCCCCTCATCGAAACCAAGGCAAATGACGTCTCGGCCTACATCCCCACCAACGTCATTTCGATTACGGACGGCCAGATCTTCCTGCAGTCCGACCTCTTCAACTCCAACCAGCGCCCCGCCGTGGACGTGGGTATCTCGGTGTCCCGAGTGGGTGGCGACGCCCAGATCAAGGCGATGAAGAAGGTTGCCGGCACTCTGAAGATCACCCTGGCGCAGTACCGTGCTCAGGCGGCGTTCGCCATGTTCGCCTCCGATCTCGATGCCACCACTCGTCAACAGCTGACCCGTGGCGAGCGCCTGATGGAGCTTCTCAAGCAGCCGCAGTACACTCCCTTCTCCGCCGAAGAGCAGGTTGTGTCCGTGTGGGCGGGAACCGCCGGTTACCTTGATGACATTCCGGTTCCGATGGTGCACTCCTTCGAGGCGGGCCTTCTTGACTACGTCAAGCACAACTCGAAGGTCATCAAGACGCTGGAAGATACCGGTGTTCTGGACGGCGATACCGAGGCCACGCTGCGCAAGGCTGTCGAGGCCTTCCACCACAGCTTCCTGGTGTCCGAGGGTCTCATTGTCGAAACCGATGGCGATGTCGAGGCCGAGCGCGCTCAAGAGACGATCGTCCGCGGTAAGCGGGGCTGACAGTGGCTGGCGCACAGAGAGTCTTCAAAGAGAAGATCAGGGCTACCGCGACGCTGGAAAAGGTTTTCCGCGCCATGGAGCTCATTGCAGCCTCGCGCATTGGTAAGGCGCGAGAGCTGGCGCTGGAGATGGATCCCTACACTCGGATCCTGACCCAGGCGATTGCCACGGTTGCTACCCGTATCACCGGACACACGCACGCACTGCTTCAGGAGCGTGAGGACACCAACCGGGTCGCCGTGCTCGTTGTGACCTCCGATCGTGGAATGGCCGGTGCTTACTCGGCCTCGGTGCTGCGTGAGACGGACCGCTTCCTGGACGACTTGCGCGAACAGGGCCGCGAGCCGGTGCTTTTCGTGGCTGGCCGTCGCGGTGAGCAGTACTACCGTTTCCGCGGTGTTGAGGTGGAGCAGACCTGGTCGGGCGAATCCGATCGTCCCAGCCCGGAGATGGGCCGCGACATTGCGGACACCCTTCTCAAGGGCTTCCTTGCCCCGGCTGACGAGGGCGGCTTCGCCGAACTCCATGTGGTGTTCACCCGCTTCGAATCGATGGTGCGCCAGGTGGTGCAGGTTCGCCACATGCTCCCGATGGAAATCGTGGATACTGACGAGCCCGTTGACCACACGGGTGAGCCCGATGAGCTGGGGGAGTACGCCATCCCGGCGCGGCCGGTGTACGAGTTCGAACCCGATCCCCACGAAATCTTCGATGAACTTCTACCGCTGTATGTGCGTCAGCGCATTTCCAATGTGCTGGCCATGTCCGCGGCCTCCGAGCTTGCTGCCCGTCAACAGGCCATGCATTCGGCCACCGAAAACGCTCAGCAACTCATTCAGGATTACACCCGTAAGGCGAACAACGCTCGTCAGGCGGAGATCACGACCGAAATTACGGAGATTGTCTCCGGCGCTGACGCCCTCAAGCAGGACGCCTAGGCTGCAATACTCAAGGAAGAAAAGATCATGACTGCCACTCTTGACACGAAGGTCCCCACCAAGCAGGGCCGTATCGTTCAGGTTATCGGCGCCATCGTGGACGTGGAGTTTCCGTCTGATGCGCTCCCGGAGATCAACAACGCCCTGACCACCCGCATTGACATGTCGGGTCAGGGTGAAGGCGAGGGTGCCTTTGAGATGACCCTCGAGGTTGCTCAGCACCTGGGCGATAACGTTGTCCGCTGCATCGCCATGAAGCCCACCGACGGCCTGGTGCGCGGCGCCGTCGTCACCGATTCCGGTAGCCCCATCACCGTGCCCGTCGGCGATGTCACCAAGGGACACGTGTTCAACGTTCTCGGCCAGTGCCTCAACCTCAAGGAGGGCGAGCGCCTCGAAGTCAAGGAGCGTTGGCCCATCCACCGCAAGGCTCCGGCCTTCGACGAGCTCGAGCCCGAGACCCGCATGTTCCAGACCGGCATCAAGGTCATCGATCTTCTCACCCCCTACGTTCAGGGCGGCAAGATTGGCCTCTTCGGCGGCGCTGGCGTGGGCAAGACGGTGCTCATCCAGGAAATGATTCAGCGAGTGGCGCAGGATCACGACGGCGTGTCCGTATTCGCCGGCGTGGGTGAGCGCACCCGCGAGGGCAACGACCTCATCCGTGAAATGGAAGAGGCTGAGGTTCTCGACAAGACGGCCCTCGTGTTCGGCCAGATGGACGAGCCGCCGGGCGTGCGTTTGCGCGTGGCCCTGTCCGGTCTGACGATGGCGGAGTACTTCCGCGACGTTCAGAACCAGGACGTGCTGCTCTTCATCGACAACATCTTCCGCTTCACCCAGGCCGGTTCCGAGGTGTCCACGCTGCTGGGCCGCATGCCGTCCGCCGTGGGCTACCAGCCCACCCTGGCTGACGAGATGGGTGCCCTCCAGGAGCGTATTACCTCCACCCGTGGTCATTCGATTACCTCGCTGCAGGCCATCTACGTGCCGGCTGACGACTACACCGATCCGGCCCCGGCCACCACCTTCGCGCATCTGGATGCCACCACCGAGCTTTCCCGCGAGATCGCCTCGCGTGGCCTGTACCCGGCCGTGGATCCGCTCTCTTCCACCTCGCGCATCCTCGATCCGCAGATCGTGGGCCAGACGCACTACGATGTGGCCACCCGCGTCAAGATGATTCTGCAGAAGAACAAGGAGCTGCAGGACATCATCTCGATCCTCGGTGTGGACGAGCTCTCCGAAGAGGACAAGATCACCGTGGCACGCGCCCGTCGCATCCAGCAGTACCTCTCGCAGAACACCTACACCGCGCTGAAGTTCACCGGCGTGGAAGGATCAACGGTTCCGGTTGACGAGACCGTCGAGGCGTTCCGCCGCATCTGCGAGGGCGAGTACGACCACATCCCCGAGCAGGCCTTCTTCAACATCGGAGGCATCGAGGATCTGGAGCGTGCGTGGGCCAAGATTCAGGCGGAGCAGCGCTGATGCTTGTCGAGATCGTAGAGCCTCACGGTATCGTGTGGCAGGGTGACGCCACCCAAGTGCGCGTCCCCGCCCACAACGGCGAGATGGGTATTTTGCCGGGTCATACGCCGCTCATGGCGCTGTTGCGCCCCGGACACCTCATCATCTCGCGTGAGAATCATGAGGATGTCCAGTACGAGGTCACCAAGGGCTTCGTCACTCTTGATGAGGACCACATCTACGTGGTTGTGGATTCTGCGAGCGACGGCGTCGCCACGCCCGCAGGCACTCGATAGCGCAGATAAGAGAAGGTGGCGGCCCGTGAATGCTGATGTACTGATTCGTTTAGCACTCATTGCGGCCGCCATCGCGCTTTTTGGCGGGTTGGCTTTACTGGGCAGATACATCATTCTGGCGCGTATTCCGGGCGCTTTACCGTGCGCGATGCGCAGGCCCGACCACAAATGGCATACCGGGATTCTGATCCTTGGCGCACATGACCTGCGCTGGTATCGCACCGGCTCACTGCTCCTGGGACCACGCCGCGTCATTTCCAGGCGCAGTTTCGAGATCCTTGCGCACCGTCCCTCGGAGCAAAATCAGGACACCAGGGTCATTGAAGTGAAGGACGGCGAGCAGCCGCTCGTCATCGCCATGAACTCCGGTGGTTTTGCGGGCCTTGTCTCCTGGAGTGATTCAGCCCCTCCCGGCGTGGAGTACGTCGGCTATTAGCGAACCGGCGTCTGGCCATAGCTTCCGGTAGGCTGTCTTTCCGTGCGTACCGTTTTTGCTGAATGCTCTGTTGAATACTCGGGCCGTCTGGATGCCCATCTGGAACTGGCGACCAGGCTCCTCATGGTCAAGTCGGATGGTTCGGTCCTCATCCATTCTGATGGCGGCTCCTACAAGCCGCTCAACTGGATGAGTCCGCCCTGCACCATGCGGGTGCGTGAACCGAACGAGGAAGAAGCGGAAGCCGGTGTCAGTGAGGTGTGGGAGGTCTCCCATACCAAGCTTGATGACATGCTCGTCATTCGCCTCTTCACGGTTATCGGGGATTACACCCACGAACTGGGTGAGGAACCCGGCCTGGTCAAGGATGGCGTCGAGGCACATCTCCAGGCGCTGCTTGCCGAGCAGGTCGATCGCCTGGGTGACGGCATGAGTTTGGTGCGCCGCGAGTACCCCACCCCCATTGGCCCGGTGGATCTGCTCACGCGCGACCCGGCTGGCGGCTACATTGCTGTCGAAGTGAAGAGGCGCGGCGAGATCGACGGCGTCGAACAGCTCACCCGCTACCTGGACCTGTTGGGGCGCGATCCGCTGTTGCAGCCCTTGCGCGGTGTTTTTGCCGCGCAGATCATCAAGCCGCAGGCCCGCGTGCTTGCTGAAGATCGCGGCATCGAATGCGTTATTCTCGATTATGACGAGATGCGTGGCCTGGATCACCCTGAGGATAGGCTCTTCTAGCCGACGTCCGCCGCGCATGGAACCGAGGAGTGTTCGATGGAGAGCGTGCGTGGGCGAGCGGTAGTTGCGGGAGTGCTGGAGGACGACGTCGTCGTCGCCTGGGAAGGTGAGCGGCTCAGCTACGTGGGCCCTGCGCGCCCCGGGGATCCGCAGCAGCGGGAAGCGGGTTACATTCTGCCCGGGCTCGTCGATCTGCACTGCCACGGTGGCGGGGGTGAATCGTTCCCGGACGCCACCTCGCTTGACGAGGTAGGGCGAGCCGCCGCTGAGCATGTGCGCCATGGAACCACGGTGCTGTGTGCCACGATGAGCACGATGGAACTGTCCCGCATGGAGTTTGTGTTGGGGCTGCTGGCGCAGGCCTGCGCGGACGACCTCATCGAGGCGGTGGAGATTGAGGGGCCGTTCCTCTCGCGTGAGCGCTGCGGTGCGCAAAACGCCACCTATCTGCTTGCTCCCACGATCGAGACGGCGGACGTTCTGCTCGATGCCGCAGGTGGACGGGCGTGGGCGATGGCGGTGGCGCCAGAGCTGGAGGGCGCCGAGGATTTGGTGGTGCACTTGGCGGCGCGCGGCGTGGTTCCCACCTGGGCGCACACCAATGCGGATAGCTCCACCGCGCGTCGGCTCAACGATCTCGCCTTCGAGGCTCTGGGCAGGCATGGTGACGCGGTGAGCAACAAGCCCATAGCCACCCATCTTTTCAACGCGATGCGTGACATGACACATCGCTCTCCCGGCGCCGCGACCGCCTACATGGCCGCGGCGTGTGCGGGGCGAGGGGTGGTGGAACTCATCGCCGACGGAGTGCACCTGTCCAACGATCTTGTCCGCGACGTCGTCGATATTATCGGTGCCGAGTCGGTTGCCCTGATCACGGACGCGATGGCGGCCGCGGGCATGCCGGACGGCACCTACGAGTTGGGCGGGCTGCTGGTGCACGTCACCAACGGGGTGGCGCGCTTGCGCGGCGGCAACCTTGCCGGAGGGACCTCCCACTTACTCGACGTGGTCCGCAACTGCGTAAGCGCCGGGGTGAGTTTACCCGACGCCGTCACCATGGCCTCACGTACGCCCGCTCGGGTGCTGGGCCGCGACGACGTCGGCGTATTGCAGGCGGGGTGCCGAGCCGACGTTGTGGTGGTGGACGAGATGTTGCATGCGCAGCGGGTGTACCGCCGGGGCGTCCTGGTGTGAGGGGCTCAGCGCCCTGATGAGTCTCGTGAGCTGTGCGAGGAGCATGCGGTGCGAGGGGAGCGCGGATGACGTATCGTTCGTGGTCGGCAGTGGCGTGAAGGACGCTCTTGCAAGATGTGTACCGGTGCACCGTGACGATGCGTGGTCTACTGTGAGGGGTTTGGCAGGGCAGGCTCCGGGGCGACGCGATATCCTACATGGGTGCGCCGATCGAATAAATACTCCCGTCCAGTCCGCCCGCTGAATGTCCGGGCGGCCATGGGTGGTATGCAGTACGAAGAGGGTTCGGATGGCGCCCGCTACAAGGTGCAGCACATTGTGTCGGGGCAGAAGGAGTACCTGTGCCCGGGGTGCAACGGCATTATCCTCATTGGTGAGTCGCACGAGGTGGCGTGGACAGAGGACACCATCTGGGGTGCGCAGTACGGCCAGGATTCGCGCCGGCACTGGCATACCAGCTGCTGGAAGCACCGCGGACGGCGGTAGGCACCGCGGACGGCGGTAGGCACGGTACCGCGCCTACCGCCGCCGGCTCCCAACTCCCGAGAGGTCACACTTTCATGGAGAGGCCACGGTTGCGAGGCGACCTCTCCACGCAACAGTGGCCTCTTCGGGTGGGAACTCGGGGCGTCTTGCGTTCCTAACGCGCGGAGGGCGGCCAGTATCGTACTGGCCGCCCTCCGCGCGGTTCTGAGAAGTCGTGCTACTCGGCGCTGGTTGCCTCGTCGGCCGCCGTGGGAGCGGCCTCCACGGGGGCAGCCTCAACGGGCGCATCCGAGGTGCCTGACGCGGCGCCCACGATGGATCCGAGGGCGAGCCCAACTTCGGAGTTGGAGAGCAATGCGCGCATATCCTCGACGTAGGAGGTCAGTGCGCCCCGCTGATACTCCAGCTCGGCCAAGTGTGCTTCGGCTGCCATGGTGCGTGCTTCGGTGTCCGCCTGCGCTTCGGTGCGCATCCGGCGGGCATCTTCGCGAGCCAGGGCGACGATTCGCTCCGCCTCCGCTCGGGAGGAAATGAGAAGTCCTGACGCTTCCTCCTGTGAGGTGGCCGTGAGGCTCTCGGCGCGCTCGATGGCGTCGGCGAGGCGCTGCTCAGCGGCGGCGCTCTGGGCTTCGGCATCCGCGACCATCTTCTGGGTGAACTCGCGCGCCTCGGCTTCTACCTGCGCAAGAGATTCAGCTGAGGTGCGGCGCTTCTCGGCGATCTCGCGATCGGCCTCGGCGCGCAGGGCCGCCACGTGCTCGTCGGTTTCGCTCTGGATGCGGGTGACCTCACGCTGAGTTTCCGCACGCAGGCGTGTCACTGCCTCTTCCGTCTCGGCTCGGAGCGTGGCCAGTTCGGCTTCTTCCTTCATGCGAAGCTCCTGAAGTTCGTGGGCCACCTGGGAACGGAGGGTGGTGGCCTCAGTGGTGGCGCTCATCCGGATGCGCTCCGCCTCGCGCGTTGCTGCTGAAATGGTCTCGTCCGCAGAGAGCTGAGCATTCTTGTTGAGCGTGAAGACTTCGGCTTCGGTTGACGTGCGCAGCTTTTCGGCGACGGCGTAGGCGTTGGCCAGGGTGTCCTGCGCTTCCGTTTCGGCGGAGCGCGTGAGTTCCTCGGCGCTCTTGGTGGCGCGGGCGACGATCGCCTTGGCATCGGCGTTCGCGCGAGACATTACTTCAAGGGCCTGCTGTTCGGTTGAACGAAGGAGACGTTCGACTCTCGAGCCCAAACCGGCGTACGAGGGGCGGTCGTGTTCGCGTAGTCTTTCTTGTGCTTCTGCAAGTTCGCCGGAGAGCCGGAGGATCCGAGAATCGAGGCCAGCAACCTGGGAACGGGTCTCGGAAAGGGCGGTCTCCAGCGAGTAAATTTGCTGGTCAACCTGGGCGCGGTCGTAGCCGCGCCGAACAATGGAAAACTGGGGATTGTCATCAACCATGACGAACCTTTCGCGAGAGGTTAGGCGTAAGTCTTTACGAACGTAGTGCTAATTCTCCAGAATAGTGAGATGGAGATATAGTCCATCACTACCGTGACGGAGCTAACCGCGAAAATACAGGGCGACGCGGTATCGTTATAAAAACGTTACCTTGTAATTTTGGTGACTGTGCCCCGTGGGGTGTGTCAGATATGGTCATAAACGACCATAATGAGCCGGCTAAGATAGCCGACGAGAGGGAAAACATGCGAAGGATTGCCAGCGCTGCTCTGGCCACACTTGGCCTAATTGCGGCGCTTGTTGGTGCAGGCTTCATGACAATTTGGGCACCTGAATCGGTGGTGTCGGCTTCCGCCTCCGCTCCGAAGGCCACATTTATCCAGACAAAACCGGGCGTCATTGACTTGGTTGGCTCCGACGTGACGATCACGGTCAGCGCGGATAAGGATGCGGACGTTACCCTCGCCTTCGGTTTGGCCAACGACGTCGAAGCGTGGACGGAAGGTTTGCCGGTTGCGACCGTCACGGGTTTGAAGGATTGGAAGACGCTCGCCGTCACTGAGGAGCCCGGTGACGAAGCGTCGCCGTCGGCTTCGGCCTCAGCCTCGCCCAGTGCTTCGGCTTCGCCCAGCGCCTCGAAGAGTGCTTCGCCATCGGCTTCCGCTAGCACGTCGGCGAGTGCCTCACCGTCCGCCAGTGCGTCGGCCTCGGCTAGTGCTTCGGCAAGTGCATCGACGAGCGCCTCTCCGTCTGCTTCGGCCAGCGCTTCGGCTTCGGCCAGCGCATCCGCCAGTGCTTCGAAGAGCGCCTCGCCGTCGGCCTCTGCAAGCGCGTCTGCTACCCCCGGTGCACAGACCGCGGATGTTGATCCCAACATCGCCAAGTTGCTGAACTCGGACATGTGGATTCAGACTGAGCAGGAGAAGGGCGAGATCTCCGTGACCTACCGCGTAGCGGACAAGGGCGCTATCTCGCTCGTTGCCGCCAGCTCGGATGGCAAGGCGCCGAAGCTCACCCTTGAGTGGGATCGCCCGGTGAAGAACACCTATGCGATGCCGTTGCTGGTTGTTGGCCTGCTCGTTCTGGTCGTCGGCCTTCTTCTCTTCATCTTCGATCTCCAGGCGCGTCGTCGCGAGTCGAAGAACAAGGAAGCTCGCGATCGTCGCATTGATCGCCGCGAAACCCGCGCCGCAGCCGAGACCACGGTGTTGGCCAAGATCGAAGTTCCCACTGCTGAGGAACTCGCAGAGGGTGGCGAAACGGAAGCGGCGACGAACGCGACCGGTGGCGCCGTCGTCGCCGATAACGCGACAACCGCAGCAGGCGAGGAGAAGTCCTCGGGAGACACGACTGAAGGTAACAGCGATGACGAGGAGAACACCCGTGCGTAAATATGGTGCACTCGCCCTGACCCTGGGCGCCGTTCTGGGGCTTTCAGCTTGCGCGACCGTCGAGGAAGTTCCCAAGCCTGTGGCAGCAACGATCGATGCGCGCCAGGCAATCTCCACGGAGCGTCTTGCGCAGGTGCAGGAAACCATCTTCGATTCCGTCGAGAAGGCGGACGCGAAGCTGGATCCGGCACTGCTGGCCGATCGCACCACCGGGCCATTCACCCAGATGCGCGGCAGCGAATACAAGCTGAAGAAGATCCTGGCTGACAGCTTCGCACTGGAGCGCCTATCCGCGGTGGCGCAGCAAACAGCAATCTCTCCCGCCGAGAGTTACCCGCACACGGCGCTGTCCGTCATGGAGGCTCCGCAGGGAACGAACCTGCCGACCATCAATGTGTTCCAGCAGGCCAGCGCTCGTGACAACTGGAAGCTGTGGGGCGCGATGCCCATTTTGCCCGGCGCAACAGTTCCGGCTCTGACCATCAACAAGGATGGTGCGG
Source organism: Ancrocorticia sp. (assembly GCA_047602305.1). Classification (GTDB taxonomy): domain Bacteria; phylum Actinomycetota; class Actinomycetes; order Actinomycetales; family Actinomycetaceae; genus Ancrocorticia. Next base: position 1,667,973 of record JASGHO010000001.1, on the reverse strand, counting down.
CTCTGGTTGATCCGATGTCGAAGGACGGGCTCGTCGCCAGTCCGCAGGATGTCCTCGCGGCCTACGTTGCCGTCAATGGTGGCGGTGACACCAAGGGACTGACATTCGCCGAGGATAATTTGCGCAAGAAGCTGACCGCGACCAAGGACACCAATACCGAGGTGGTCAAGGGTGCCGGTGAAGCGAAGATGACATTCACCCCCAGCAAGACGCCGGTTGTGTCCTTCGTGGCCGACGACGGCGGCGCGCTGGTGGTTGGTCAGATGGACTTTGACACCCAGATCAAGGTGACCACCGCCGGGTCGAAAATCAAGCTTGGCTCGAACATCGGAACCCTCGCCACCGGCAAAGCTAGCGGCGAAATTGAGGTGAGCGGAACCTTGACCGCGGACTACACTGTTTTGGTAGCTTTCCACGTGCCGGCCGCTGACTCCAAGGACAAGACCATTAAAGCTGTTGGAGCCACCGACCCGCTACTCCTCAGTGTGACGAACGGATAGTAAATGTCTCAGCCTCTGGCTAGTTCAATGTATGGTGCCGTAGATCTGTCGAGCCTTGCGAGCGCGGCACCGGGTGCCGGTGCTCTCGGTGCTGCGGGTGTTCCCGGTGTTTCCGGGGCGGGCGCGGCATCCGGGGCTATTCCCGGGCCATATGTTCTCGATGTGACGCCTGAGAATCTTCGGGGCGTACTCGAGACCTCGGCAAGTGTGCCTGTCATCATGGTGTTCTTTGCCGAGAGCGTTGAACAGTCGCTATCCCTGGTGGCTCAACTTGAAGGCTTTGCCGGCGAGGCACAGGGGCATTTCCAGCTGGGCAAGGTCGATGCCGTGACCTATCCGGAGGTGGCTCAGGCTTTTGGCGTGGGTGGTATTCCCGCCGCTGTGGCGCTCATGCAGGGCCAGCCCATTCCGCTGTTCCAGGGCATTCCCCAGGAGGGTGAGCTTGCTCCGCTGTGCAACCGAGTGATGGAAGCGGCGCAGCAGAACGGGCTGTTCGGGGTACTCGATGGGGACGCGGACGGCGAGCCGCCGGCTCCACCGCGCCCACCTCACCAGGCGGCTGGCCTGGACGCTTTGGACGCGGGCGATATCGAGACCGCGCACGCCGAATTCGTCCAGGCCATCAAGGACAACCCGGGCGATACCGAGTCCAAGGTGCTGCTGTTCCAGGTGGAGCTCATCCAGCGCGTGCAGGCGATTGAGGATCCTCTGGTGGTGTTGCAGGCGGCAGCGCAGGCCAAGCTCGGGGATATTGAGGCTCATCTCGCAGCTGCGGATGTGGAGTTTTACAGCCGCAGGGCTGAAGCGGCCTTCGCTCGTCTCCTTGACGTCATTCGCGTGACGTCCGGCAAGGAGCGGGACAAGGCGCGCGAGCGGCTACTGGAGCTCTTTGAGATCGTGGGCAAGGACCATCCTGCGGTCGCTGCGGCGCGGCGCGAGCTGGCTTCGGCGCTGTTCTAAGCTTGGCGTTTCACCGCAGGTTAAACGCCAAGCTTAAGGACGACATAGTAGGAGGGGTGGCCTCGCGGGTATGCGAGGCCACCCCTCCTACGTTTGTGCGGGATGCGCGATTGCCGAGAATACGGTCTGATTGAGGGGCGGGATCTCTCACACGGATGTTGGGTGGAATCAAGGGGTGCAGGATTCCGGACGAACAGGGAGTGACGAAAATGGGAGCACGGGCGTAGTGCGTCACATTTGAAAGGCAGTGTATTACGCCAGTTGCCAAATGTGTACGATCGTTCGTATGAAAGATTACTTTGCTGGTGACAACCGCACGAATCGTGAACGGATGCTCGCGGGAGACCTCTACATTGCTGACGATCCGGAGAGCTCGCGGATCGCACGCCGCGCCTTTAAGCTGATGGACGAGTACTACCGCCGCGAGGTCGACGGCGACCCGCAGGCTCGCGAGAGCCTCGAAGCCCTGGTGGGGACGCTAGGTGAGGATGCCTATGTGAAGCCCCCGCTCTTTGTCGATTATGGCGAGAACATCCATATCGGCGCGCGCACCTTCGTCAACTACAACCTGACTGCGTTGGACGTGGCTGAAATTCATATCGGCGAGGACTGCCAGATCGGTCCCAACGTTCAGCTCCTCACCCCCACCCATCCCGTCGATCCTGAACCCAGGCGTGACAAGTTGGAGGCAGCCAAGCCCATCACCATCGGGAACAACGTGTGGTTTGGCGGCGGCGCCATTGTGTGCCCGGGCGTGACCATTGGGGACAACTCGGTCATTGGCGCCGGTTCGGTGGTTACCAAGGACATTCCTGCCAATTGTGTGGCTGTTGGCAATCCTGCGCGTGTGATTCGCGAGATCTGAGAGCTACAGACACGGTGAGGGCCCGGTCACGATGACCGGGCCCTCACTACGTATTCAGCAGTTGCCGTCTACCTCAGATTTCACTCTGCGGAATCAGCAGAAGCACTCGAAGCAGAGGAGGCTGCCTTCGGAGCGGCCTTCTTGGCAGGGGCCTTGCGGGCCGGTGCCTTGCGAGCGGGTGCCTTCTTTGCCGGAGCAGCAGCCTCATCGGCCGCAGCTGCCTTGGCAGCCGGGGCGGCCTTCTTGGCTGGAGCCTTACGGGCCGGAGCCTTGCGAGCGGGAGCCTTCTTTGCCGGAGCAGCAGCCTCGTCAGCCGCAGCTTCTGCGCCAGCGGCAGCCGCCTTGGTAGCCGTAGTGGCCTTCTTGGCTGGAGCCTTGCGGGCCGGTGCCTTACGGGCAGGAGCCTTCTTTGCCGGAGCAGCAGCCTCGTCGGCCGCAGCCTCTGCGCCAGTGGCAGCTGCCTTGGCAGCCGGAGCCGCCTTCTTGGCAGGGGCCTTGCGAGCTGGCGCCTTGCGGGCCGGAGCCTTCTTCGCTGGAGCGGCAGCAACCTCGGCCTCTTCCTCGGCGGGAGCCGTATGTGTCAGGAAGAGAACGCCGAATGGCGGGAGCTGCAGTTCGGCCGAGAAGGGGCGTCCGTTCCACGGAACGCGTTCGGTGGTGATGTCTCCGAAGTTGCCCACACCGGAGCCGCCGTAGGCGAGATCATCCGTATTGAGGATCTCCTGCCATGTGCCGCCCTTGGGTAGACCCACGCGATAATCAGCGTGGGGAACACCGGCGAAGTTGCAGATGACAGCTACGACGTTCTTTCCATCCTCGCTCTTGCGCAGGTAGGAAATGACGTTGTGATCGGCGTCGGAGGCGTCGATCCACTCGAAGCCACCGCCGCTGAAGTCATCGGACCAGAAGGCGGGGTTGGCCACGTAGGTCTCGTTGAGCGCCTTGACGAGACCAAGGATGCCGTCGTGTGCCGGATCGTCCGTAAGCCACCAGTCCAGGCCGCGGGACTCGTTCCATTCCTGGATCTGAGCGAATTCCTGGCCCATGAACAGCAACTGCTTGCCGGGGTGGGACCACTGGTAGGCGAGGAGCTCGCGTACGCCAGCCATCTTCTGCCAGTCATCACCGGGCATCTTCGAGTAGAGCGAACCCTTGCCGTGCACCACTTCGTCATGCGAGAGCGGCAGCAGGAACTGCTCGGAGAAGGCGTACACCATGGAGAAGGTGATCTCTCCGTGGTGCCACTTGCGGTTGATGGGGGCTTCCTCAAGGTAACGCAGGGTGTCGTTCATCCAGCCCATGTTCCACTTGAGTCCAAAGCCGAGGCCGCCGCTCTCCGTCAGGCCGGTGACGCCCGGCCAGGAGGTGGATTCCTCGGCGATCATCATGATGCCGGGGGCTGCTCGGTAGGCGGTGGCGTTGGCTTCCTGGAGGAAGGAGATGGCTTCGAGGTTCTCGCGGCCGCCGTACACGTTCGGCTGCCACTGGCCCTCGTCACGTGAGTAATCGAGGTAGAGCATCGAGGCCACGGCGTCCACGCGGATGCCGTCCATGTGGAACTCGTTGAGCCAGTAGAGGGCGTTGGCAACGAGGAAGTTGCGCACCTCGCGGCGCCCGAAGTTGAAGATGAGCGTGCCCCAGTCGGGGTGCTCGCCACGCAGCGGGTTGGGATCTTCGTAGAGAGGGGTGCCATCGAAGCGGGCCAATGCCCACTCGTCCTTGGGGAAGTGGGCGGGTACCCAATCCATGATGACGCCGATCCCGGCCTTGTGCAGTTCCGAGATGAGGTACTTGAGCTCATCGGGCTTGCCGAAGCGCGAGGTGGGTGCGTAGTAGCCGGTCACCTGGTATCCCCATGAGGGGGTGTAGGGGTGCTCGGCCAGCGGCATGAACTCCACGTGGGTGAATCCGGTGTACTTGAGGTGGCCGATGAGTTCCTTGGCGATTGTGCGGTAGTTGAGGCCGGGACGCCAGGAACCAAGGTGCATCTCGTAGATCGATACCGGGCCCGAATGCGGGTCGCGCTCGGTACGGGCGGCCATCCAGTCGTCGTCGTCCCACTCGAAGTGGGCGTCGGTGACGATCGAAGCCGTTGAGGGCGGCTCCTCGGTGCGGCGGGCCATCGGGTCGGCCTTCTGGTGCCAGGAGAGATCCGTGTACTGAATCTCGTACTTGTAGCGGGCACCTTCGGTGGCGCCGGGGATGAAAAGTTCCCAGATGCCGGAGGAGCCCAGGGTGCGCATTGCGGAGAGCGAGCCGTCCCAGCCGTTGAAGTCGCCCACCACGCGGACGGACTTGGCGTTGGGTGCCCACACCGCAAAGCTGGTTCCGTTGATCTCTCCGAGCGGGCTCGGGTAGGTACGGACGTGGGAGCCGAGTACCTCCCAGAGGCGCTCATGGCGTCCCTCGCCGAACAGGTAGACGTCCACTTCGCCCAGGGTGGGCAGGAAGCGGTAGGGATCGTCACCGCGATGCTCGACGCCTCCGTAGACGGCGATTACCCGGTAATCGGGAACCTCCGTGCCGGGCAGGACCGCACGCCAAATGCCATTGAACTCGTGAACGGCTTCGGTACGGCCGTCCGCGGTTTCGATAAACACGGCGTCCGCGAGGCGCCGCATGGTGCGGATCGTGATGGTCTCCGTGCCCTCGTGAGGGCCAAGGACATCATGGGGAGCGTGATACCAACCGTTTGAGACGGCATTAAGGACGTCTTCATTGACGGGTACAAAGTCCAGTGCGTTCATGCCCATACTCTTCCATATTGATGATGTGTCAGGTGTCACTTTTGAAGATTTACTCTGAGGCTGACCCGATGAGCTGGGAGATCCCAGCAAGAGGGATGGGCAACCACGCGGGGCGTTCCGTTGCCTCGTAGACCACTTCGTAAAGCGCTTTGTCTAAGACTAGTGCCTCGAGAAGCACCATTTCTTCTTCGGAGAGCTCACCATAGCCGGAGAGGAAGATTTCCTTGGCATGGCGGGCCCATTCCTGGATGATGCCCGGCGCGCCGCCGGACATCTGTGCGGATCCCGCAGCGTAATCGAAGGAGCGCAACATTCCGGCGACGTCACGCAGTGCGAGATCCTCGCGGGTGCGTTCGGCCATGGGGCGCAGCGGCTCTCCTTCGAAGTCGAGTGCGAACCAGCCACGATCGGGTACTTCCAGTACCTGTCCGAGGTGGTAATCGCCGTGGATGCGCTGCAGTTCGGGCCACTGCACGTGCTCGGTGGCCGAGTACATGATTTCAATGATTCCCTCGTGGGCAGCGAGTTCGGGGACCACCGCGATGGCCGCGCGGGCCCGCTCGCGCCAGTTGTGTTGCAGGGTGGTGCGGCGTTCGTGTGAGGCCGTAACCACGGGAAAGACGCTGGCCAATCCTTCGTGGATCGTCCGGGTGAGTGAGCCGAGCGCCCGAATCGACTCCGCCATATCGCCGAGGGTTCCGTCCGTATGGGCGAGCTCGTCAGTGATGACCTGCCACGCGTCCTTGGCACCTTCGAGGAATTCTTGCGCCACCAGGACGTCAGCGGTGTGTTGAACGACGACGGCGTCCGCTTTCTCGTTTGCCGCATCGCCCGCCTCGTTCGTTCCTGCGTCCGCATCTTGGGCTGGTGTTGCCCAACTCATGCTGACCGAGCCGTATTGGCGCGGAACGCTGCCGCTGGCATCGAGGGCGAGCTGAAGCTCCACATCGGGATTGTGGCCACTGGCAAGCACTCGGAACAGCTTGATGATGATGGGCGCCTGCCCATTGAAGTGGTAGATGATCGAGGTGTTGGACTGCTCGGAGGTGAGGCGCTTCGCCTTGTGGATGGGGCCGGAGAGTCCGTGCAATGGCAGGCCGGCGAAGCTGAGGGAATTCGGGAGGTTCGAATCGGTGCCCGTATTCGCCACGAGCAGCTCAAAAAGCGCCCGCTGACCAGCAGGATGAGCGGTGGCATCGTAAAGTGACCATTCGCCCACTTGCCCAATAAAGCCGGAATCATCGTTATCTGAACCGAGCGTGGATGCCACCACTGGTACGTTGTACAGACGCTCCCCGGATGCAATCACCAGCCAGAATATGCGAGTGCCCTCCTCCCGGGCGATCTCGCGCTGGCCGGCCAGGGCGACGTCGTCGGCCTCCTCCATGTGCCAACGCGACCCCTGAATCCACGGGACCAGTGACGGAAAAATGCTTTCGGGGGTGGGCTCGGAGCCCGGCAGGAAGTGCTGGCCGGGTTTGTCAAACTCCATGGAGAATTCCTTATCGTGTGAGACGTGCAAAACCTGAGAGATCCCGCCAATAGGCTGACCTACTGACGGGATCTCTCGGGATCATGGTGGGGTGAGGGCGAGCCAGAGGAAGCCACGCCCGGCGAGAGTCACGGGGTAATCCGCGCTGATGTCCGGGAACGGCGCGCCACCGGTGATCTCCGTGGCGTGCCAGCCCTCGTATCCGGGAACGGAGATGGTGCTGGCCACCGGGCTCCCCGAGAGGTTCATCAGGCACAGCACGCTCTGCTCGCCGTTGGAGCGGGTGAAGGCGAGAATTTCCTCGCGACCCGCTTCACGCTGGACAAAGTCGCCATTCCCAAACACCGGGAACTGGCGCCGCACCGCGAGAATACGGCGCACCCAGTGCAACAGGGAGTTCGGCTGAGCCAGCTGCGACTCCACGTTGACGGCATGTGGATTGAACACCAGGGAGTCCACCACCGGCAGATACAGCTTCTCCGGATCCGCCGACGAGAAGCCGGCGTTGTGCCCGGGCGTCCACTGCATGGGTGTGCGGACGCCGTCGCGATCCTCCAACCAGATGTTGTCACCCATCCCGATCTCGTCGCCGTAGTAAAGACAGGGCGAACCGGGCATCGAGAGCAGCAATGCGTGCGCAAGCTCCAGCTCCGCCCGCGAGTTGCCGAGCAGCGAAGCGAGACGGCGCCGAATGCCCACGTTTGAGCGCATCCGTTCCTCGCCGCAGTACCACTCGTACATGCGGGCCCGTTCCTCGTCCGAGACCATCTCCAGCGTCAACTCATCGTGGTTACGCAGGAACGTCCCCCACTGCGCCCCAGCCGGAATCTCCGGCGTGGACGCCATGATCTCCCGAATCGCGGTGGAGCGCTCGTCACGCAACGAATAGTAGATGCGCGGCATCACCGGGAAGTGGAAGCACATGTGGCACTCGGGGGCGTCCTCGGTACCGTAATAGTCGACGACGTCGGCAGGCCACTGGTTCGCCTCCGCCAACAGGATGGTCCCCGGGAACTCTGAATCCAGCATGGAGCGCACCCGAGCAAGGAACGCGTGGGTGGCCGGCAGATTTTCGCAGTTGCTGCCCTCCTCCTCGAAGAGGTAGGGCACGGCGTCGAGGCGGAAACCATCGATACCGCGCTGGGCCCAGAAACGAGCCACATCGAGGATCGCCTCCTGCACCGCGGGATTCTCGTAGTTGAGATCGGGCTGGTGAGAGAAGAAACGATGCCAGAAGTACTGGCCCCGCACCGGATCAAAGGTCCAGTTGCTCTCCTCGGTGTCGACAAAGATGATGCGGGCATCGGCGTACTGGGAGTCATCATCCGCCCACACGTAGAAATCACCGAACGGGCCCTGCGGATCCTCACGTGAAGCGCGGAACCAGGGGTGCTCGTCCGAGGTGTGATTGACCACCATGTCGATGATGATCCGGATACCGCGCTCATGTGCGGCTTCCACGAGCGCATCAAAATCCCGCAGCGTCCCGTACATGGGATCCACCGCGGTGAAGTCGGAGACGTCATATCCTCCGTCGCGCAGCGGCGACGGGAAGAAAGGAGGAAGCCACAGGCAGTCGATGCCGAGCCATTGCAAATAATCCAACCGGTCCATCAGACCGGGGATGTCCCCGGTACCGCTCTCGGTGGTATCCCCAAAGGCACGAAGAAGTACCTCATAGAACACCGCGCGCTGGTACCAGGCCGGGTCTGGGGTCAGACCCGGCCGTTCCTGGCCGGTAAAAACGGCGCTGGATGACGGGGAAACTGCGGGATCTTGATGTGAGCGAGGCACTTAGAGCACCTTCACCGAGAGTACGTGAGCGAACTGCCAGTTCGGATCGAGCTGGACGTAGGGGCTCTCATTCCACAGGAAGGTCTGGCCCGAGAGCTCGTCGGTCACCTCGAAGAGGGCCTCGCCAGCCCAGCCGGGCTGCACGCCGAAGGGGCTGAGGTCGAGGTTGATGACGGCGTCGTGAGCCGCGAACGGATCGAGGTTGATGACGGTGATGATGGCATCAGCCTGTCCATCCGGGGACTCCTCGGGGCGCGAGAAGCGGGTGAAGCAGAGGATGTTGTCATTCGACGTCTCGTTGATCCGCAGGCCGCGCAGGCGGTTGAGCGCGGTGTGGCGCTTACGGATGCCGTTCAAGGTACCGAGCAGCTGCGGCAGGCCCGTTGCATCGGCGGCCTGCCAGTTGCGCGGCTTGAACTCGTACTTCTCGTTGTCGATCTGCTCCTCGAAGCCCGGGCGGGGGACATTCTCCACCAGCTCGTAGCCCGAGTAGATGCCGTAGGTGGGGGCGCCGGTGGCGGCGAGAACCGCGCGAATGGCGAAGGCCGGGAGGCCACCACGCTGCATGTAGGGCGTGAGAATATCGTGGGTGGTGGGCCAGAAAGCCGGGCGAACTACCGAGTCGGATTCAGCGGCGAGCTCCCACAGGTAGTCCTCGATTTCCTTCTTCTCGTTGCGCCACGCGAAGTAGCAGTAGGACTGGTGGAAGCCAACGGCGCCCAGTCCATGCAGCATCGGGGGAGCGGTGAAGGCCTCGGCGAGGAAGATGACCTCGGGGTGCTTCTCGCGGAACTCGGCCAGCAGGCGCTGCCAGAAGGCCACCGGCTTGGTATGCGGGTTGTCCACGCGGAAGATCGTCACGCCGTGATCCACCCAGAGCTCGAGAATACGGTAGATCTCCTGGTAGATGCCCTCGGGATCGTTGTCGAAGTTGATCGGGTAGATGTCCTGGTACTTCTTCGGCGGATTCTCGGCGAAGGCGATGGTGCCGTCGGCGCGAGTGGTGAACCACTCCGGGTGCTCGGCGAGCCAGGGGTGATCAGGGGAGCACTGGAGGGCCAGATCGATGGCCACTTCCATGTTGTTCTCGCGAGCCTTGGCAACGAAGTAATCGAAGTCCTCGAAGGTTCCCAGCTCGGGATGGATGGCGTCGTGGCCGCCGTCGGCCGAACCGATGGCGTAGGGCGAACCGGGATCGCCGGGCTCAGCCGTCAGGGTGTTGTTGCGGCCCTTGCGATTGGTGGTGCCGATGGGATGGATGGGCGTCAGGTAGATGACGTCGAAGCCCATGGAGCCGATGCGGGGCAGGTCCAGGGCGGCGGTGCGCAGGGTGCCGGACTCCCACGTTCCGTCCTCGCGCTGGTAGGAGCCGTGCGAGCGCGGGAAGATCTCGTACCAGGCACCGGTGAGGGCGCGAGCGCGATCCACGTTGACCGGGAACTTGTTCGATTCGGTGACGAGATCGCGGATCGGGAAGAGATCAAAGACGCGCAGCACGCCGGGCGCAGTGACGGCGTCGAAACGCACCTTGGGGGAGAGACGATCCATCTTCGCCACGTTGAGGGCATCCCACAGCGTCAACTGATCGGGTCCCTCGGGGGTGATTTCGATGCCGCGGTGTAGCAAGGCTTCTGCCTCAAGGAAGACCAATTCAATATCGGAGTTTGCACCGATGCGGGCCTCAGCGTTGTGGATCCAGGTGGCTACCGGATCGGAGTAGGAACGGACGAAGAACGACCACTTGCCGGGGTAGGTGGGGGTCAGCCATGCCTCGTAACGGCCCAGTCCGGGCTTGATGAGGGTCATCGGTTCGCGCTGGACTTCGTTTCCTTCGGGATCCACGAGGATCGCTTCAGCGCCGAAGAGATCGTGGCCCTCACGGAAGATGGTGGCGCGCACGGGGAAGGACTCGAACTCGGTCCCCTTGGCGGCCCACGCGCCGCCTTCGATGGACGGCTCGATCTCGCGAATCGGGATGCGACCGATCACTCCGAACGGTGCCGGGACAGGTGCGGTGGGCGCAGGTACAGCAACGTACTCGGCGTCTGGCGTCTGGGTGCTCAAAGGCTCATTAATACTCACCTCACCAGACTAAATGTTTTGTGACTCACATGCAGCCGCCACGCGGCTCATCTCAAAATCGGGTGTGACGCCGTTGGCGTTCCAGACAGCGCTCATACGCTGATTGTCGTTGACGGCCTGTCCTCGCCGGGCGTTGTTACTCCGAAGAGGCAACCGTCTCGTGGACAGGTCACGGTTTGCGGGCGTGACCTCTCCGCGGAACGGTGACCTGTTCGCGGCCAATCAGTTTCGCGCGTGGCTGATCATGACGACGACGGCGCCACCCGGCAAGTCGTTGGGTGGTCGGACAAGTAGCCCCCTGCCGAAAAGAGAACCGCAGAGAAAGAGGGTGCGCCGATGAATCGGCGCACCCTCGCTGGGGTCAGTAGACCATGTTCATGGCCGTGCGAACCTCATTGAGGGTCTCCACAGCCTGCTCGTTGGCGCGCTCGATGCCGGTGCGCAGCACTGACTGGATGTAGCCGGGGTCGGCTTCCAGCTCGGTGCGGCGAGCGCGAATCGGGGCCAGATGCTCGTTGAGGGACTCGGTGAGAACGTTCTTGAGTGTGCCGCCGCCGCCGTCGCCAATCTCCTCGGCGATAACGCGCGGGTCGCGGTTCTGGCACAGTCCGGCCAGCGTCAACAGGTTGGAGACCTCGGGGCGGTTCACCGGATCGAAGGTGATGTGGCGGTCGGCGTCCGTCTTGGCCTTCTTGATGAGCTTGGCCGTTTCGTCGGCGCTCATGCGCAGCTCGATGGTGTTGCCCTTGGACTTGCTCATCTTCGTGCCGTCGAGGCCCAGCACCATCTCTGCCTCGGAGAGCAGCGCCTGCGGGCGCGGGAAGATCGGATCCTTGGAGCCGGGGAGGCGGCCGTAGCGGGCATCGAAGCGGTCGGCGATGACGCGGGCCTGCTCCAGATGCGGCAGCTGGTCCTTGCCCACCGGCACGATGTTGGCCTTGCAGAAGAGAATATCGGCGGTCTGGTGCACCGGGTAGGTGAGCATGAGGCCGGACATCGGGCGGCCGTCGGTGGCCTCCAGCTCCGACTTCACAGTGGGGTTGCGGCGCAGCTCGGCGTCCGTCACCAAGGAGAGGAACGGCAGCATGAGCTGGTTGAGTGCCTCCACCTGCGAGTGCGCAAAAATCGTCGCCTTCTCGGGATCAATGCCCACGGCGATGTAATCGGTGACGAGCGAGTAGACGCGATCCTTGATCGGGCCCACGCCGTCGCGATCGGTGATCACCTGGTAATCGGCCACGAGGATCCAGCTATCCACGCCAGCCTGCTGGAGGCGGACGCGGTTCTTGAGCGAACCGAAGTAGTGCCCGATGTGCAGATTGCCCGTGGGGCGATCGCCCGTGAGCATGCGGAACTGGGAGGGATCCTTCTTGATCCCGGCTTCGATTTTCTCGCTTACCTGGCGGCTGTGAGCGAGCGAGGCATCGCTGGTGGCGTTCTCGAGTGCATCGCCGATGTTGGTCATTGTGTCCTTCTTAATTTGTGCGTGGGGCCGAATGTTGTGACGGGCCCACAGAACTGTTGGGCCGCACGACCGAATGACCACAGTACTTCAGTACTTCAGTACGGTCAGGGCCCACAACTACGATACGCGGCTTGAGAGGTAGAGCCGAATGGAGAGAGGCTCCAGGCTGGTCATGGCACCGGCCACATAGCTGGGCAGTGTGGTGCGGGGCTTCTTCCATGCCGAATCCCACGCCAGGGTGTAGGCCTGCGCGCGATCGCTGGGCATGCGGACATCGCGGGGGCTGACCGAGCCGTTGATGACGAGCAGCGCGTCCACATCGGCCTTGCCGCCCGAGCGCAGCATCTGGATCGTGCGCAGGTGGGTATCGAACCACTTGTGTTCGGGCATGTGGTTGCCCTCTTCGTCGAACCACTCCAGCTCGTGCACTCGGCCGTCATCCGTGAGTGCCTCGGTGTAGAAGCGATCCGGACGCAACACGGAATGCTCCCGGCGCAGCCGCAGGAGGTAGCTCACCGTTTCCTCAAGATCCTTCTGCCACGGCTCCAGATCCCAGTTCATCCAGTTGATCTCGTTGTCCTGGCAGTAGGCGTTGTTGTTACCGCCCTGCGTGCGGCCCAGTTCGTCTCCGGCGGTGATCATCGGGGTTCCGGCGGAGAGGAGGAGGGTGGCGAAGAGATTGCGGATGGACTTCTGGCGGCGCTCGAGCACGTGGCGTGGAGTCGCTTCGCTGCTTGCTAGATCGTCGAAGCCGTGATCCCATGACTTGTTGTCATTGGTGCCGTCGCGGTTGTTCTCCAGGTTGGCATCGTTGTGCTTGTAGTTGTAGGAGACCAAGTCCCGCATGGTGAAGCCATCATGCGCGGTGATGAAGTTGATGGAAGCTTGCGGGCCGCGTCCCCCCGGGACGCGGCCGTGGCCAAACAGATCAGCGGACCCGGCCAGGCGAGTGGCGAGATCGCGCAGATCGCCGCCGTGCCCGCCACCCATGAGTGAGTGCGGCTGGGCCACCCAGAAACTACGGACGGTGTCACGGAAGTGATCGTTCCAGTCTGCCGTCGGGAAAATGAAGCGGCCGGTCTGCCAACCGTTGGGGCCCAGATCCCACGGCTCGTTGATGAGCTTGATGCCCTTGAGTGCGGGATCGGTGGCCATCGCCACGTAGAAGGGGTGATGGGGATCGAACTGTTCGCCGTTGCGGCCCAGGGTGACGGCAAGATCGAAACGGAACCCGTCCACTCCGATCTCGGTGACCCAGTAACGCAGCGAATCGAGAGCCATGCGCACCACCTTGAGGCGGCGGAAGTCCAGCGAGTTACCGCAGCCGGTGGTATCCATGAAACGGGTGGGAGAGCTGGGGTCCTGCATGTAATAGGAGGTCTGATCGAGCCCGCGCCAGGAGACTGCCGGGCCATCGATACCACCCTCGCAGGTGTGGTTGTAGACCACGTCGAGGATGACCTCCAGGCCCGCCTCGTGCATCTTGCGAACCATCTCCTTGACCTCGGCGATGACCGCCTCGGGGCCGGCTTCCTGCGCCGCCTTGGTGGCGTAGGAGGGTTCGGGAGCAAAGAAGGCCAGGGTGTTGTAACCCCAGTAGTTGGTCAGGCCCTTCTTGGTGAGGAAGGGCTCGTCCATCTTCGCGTAGATGGGAAGCAGCTGCACCGCGGTGACGCCGAGATTCTTCAGGCGTGCCGTGGTGTTCTCGTGACCGAGACCGGCGTAGGTTCCGCGCAGTTCCTCGGGAATGTCCGTGGCGAGCTTGGTGAGGCCCTTGACGTGACTCTCATAAATGACGGTATCGTCCCACGCAAGGTAGGGGTGATCGGCCGCGTTCTCGCTCTCCGCAGTCACCACGCCGAGCGCCATGAACGGTGCGGAATCGTGGTGATCAATCTGAGCCGGGTACGCGGTGGGCGCGAAGTTATCATCGACCTCGTGGGGGTAGATATCGGCAACCAGCTCCGGCGCCTTGGTGATGGCGCGCGCGTAGGGATCAAGCAGCAGCTTCGCAGGGTTGTAGTGCATGCCCTGGTCAGGCGCCCAGCGCCCGTAGGCGCGGTAACCGTATCGCTGGCCAGCCCGGACCCCGGGGACCTGACCGGCCCACACGCCAGAGCGCGAGCGCAGCGAGTAGCGGCGCTCCACCAGCCCCTCGGGTCCCTCGTCAAACAGGCAGAGCACCACGTTGGAGGCGTGTGGAGCGATGATTGCGAAATCTGCACCTTCTTGGTGGAGATGGGCGCCCAACCTTATCGGCCTGCGGACCAGAGGGTATGAAGCCTCGGGTTCCCATTCCTTGAAGTACGAGCGTTCTTTCACTGCGGCAGCCATCGTTGTCACAGTGGCATTATCGCAATAATTACCGACGACGACATGTTGTCTCGGTTTCATAGGACAAGAACCACATCACACTCGGCTACTCTAGGGGCAGGAGGAAGCAGTGGGACCAGACCTAAATCTCGCGCGAGGAACCATCAATCGCGACGAGTTAACACGTAATGACGCGCGGGCTCTTGGCGCGGCTCGCAGTAGTTCACAGGCGCGTTTTATCCTTGTCGCCGGGGATAGCGTGGCGATTGATCCAGATCGCCCCGGGCACCTGTTGGTGCTCAATCGGCAGGAGGCTTCGGCCTGGGAAGCGCGCAGCGCAGTCTATCTGGGCCGGGTGGGTGAGAATTATTACTTTGCGTGCGACGCCACCGATCTCATCTCCTCCGCCGATGTCCAGCCGGTTGACGCTCCCCAGATGCGCCCGGTGCGTTACTGGGCGCATGAGTGGGCGGATACGGATACCGCGTTGGCTGTCACCGCCGTGGCCATTTTGCAGTGGCATCGCACCTCGCCCTTCTGCACCGAATGCGGCGAGCCGTTGGAACTCCAGCCGAGTGGTTGGGAGAAAGGTTGCCCCAACCGGCACCTCACCTACCCGCGCACCGACCCCGCGGTGATCATGGCCATCCGTGACGAACACGACAGGCTGCTGTTGGGCCGCAACTCCGCCTGGGGCCCGGGCCGCTACTCGGTTCTCGCCGGTTTCGTGGAAGCCGGGGAGACGTTGGAGGGTGCGGTACGCCGCGAAGTCTACGAGGAAGCGCACATCACCGTGGACCGGGTCGAGTACTTCGGTTCGCAGCCCTGGCCCTTCCCGCGCTCGCTGATGCTCGCCTTCAACGGGTGGACCCACGCGGGCGAGGCCGACCTCGCCGTCGACGGAAAAGAGATGGCGCACGCCCACTTCTTCTCCCGCGAGGAGTTGATTGCGGCGTTGCGGGCCCACGAGATCCAGGTGCCCTCGCCCACCTCCGTGGCCGCGAGCCTCATCCAGTCCTGGTTGGGCCAGACGTTCGCCGAGGTGCTGGGCGTGGATAAGTAGTGAGGGCGACGACGGCGACCTGTCTCTCGTAGTTGGGGATGGTCGCCGTCGTCGTTATTCAGTCGTGTAACCCGCTAACTGGACCGTCAGCTCAGCGACGCAAGCTTGTTCTTGACGTCGGCGAGTGAGGGATTCGTCAGCGCGGCGCCGTCGGAAAATTCGAGGGTGGGAACGGTGCGATTGCCGCCGTTGAAGCCCTCGACGCGCGCGGCTGCCGCGGGATCTTCCTCGATGTTGACCTCGCGATAGTCGGTGATTCCGGCCTTGTCGAGCTGTCGCTTGAGGTTCTTGCAGTAGGAGCACCAGGTGGTGGAGTACATCGTGAAATCAGCCATGCCCCCATAGTAGGTGACCTGCTTGCCGATAAACCGTGTGCTTGCTCATGCGAAAGTTGTGCGAGATGTGTCGGAGGGGCGTGTCAGACTGTTCTCAGGAGGTGTCATGGATCGGTTGTTGGAGCATCTGGATCCGGAACAGCGAGAGGTTGCAACGAATCTCTTTGGGCCGGTATGCGTGCGAGCGGGTGCGGGAACGGGTAAAACGCGCGCCATTACCTATCGCATTGCCCATGGCGTTCACACGGGCGCATTCGAGCCGGGCAACGTGCTGGCGGTGACGTTCACGTCGCGTGCGGCGGGGGAGATGCGCTCGCGGTTGCGCGATTTGGGCGTGGGTGGAGTGTCAGCGCAGACGTTCCACGCTGCGGCACTGCGGCAGTTGTCCTTCTTCTGGGGCACGGCTGTGGGCGGGCGAGTTCCTCCGATTGCGGAACACAAGCTGTCGCTCGTCTCCCAGGCTGCGGGCCAGCTGGGTATGGGCGTGGACAAAGTGGCGGTACGCGATCTTGCCTCCGAGATTGAATGGGCGAAGGTTTCGCTCGTGACTCCCGAGAATTACGTGGAGCGGGCCGTTCGGCAGGGGCGTGGCGAGGTGGCCGGGCACTCGATGAGTGAGATGTCGCAGCTCATGCGCGTGTATGAGGACGTCAAGACGGAGCGTAACGTCATCGATTTTGAGGATGTGCTCCTTATTCTTGTGGGCATCTTGCTTGATCGGCCGGATATCACCAAGCAGATCCGTAACCAGTATCGTCATTTTGTGGTGGACGAGTATCAGGACGTCTCCCCGCTCCAGCACCGGCTGCTCCAGCTCTGGCTGGGGGACCGCAAGGAACTGTGCGTGGTGGGCGATGTTTCCCAGACGATTTACTCCTTCACCGGCGCGAGCTCGCACTACCTGGCGCGGTTTATCCAGGAGTACCCGGATGCCAAGGTCATCGAACTCAATCGTGACTACCGCTCCACACCGCAGATTGTGGCGGCGGCCAACGAGGTGATTGCGCCGGATCGCTCCGAAGGTGCAGTGCGGCTGATCTCGCAGCTTCCCACCTCTGTTCCCGTAACGTGGGCCGAATACGCCGATGACACCACGGAGGCAGATTCCATCGCCGGTGAGATTCTCACTCTGCGCGACCAGGGGGTGCCACTGCGGGAGATGGCGATTTTGTATCGCACGAATGCGCAGTCGGCTGAGTTTGAGGCTGCCCTCTCCCGTGCTGGCGTGGGGTATTCGGTACGAGGATCGGAACGATTCTTCTCCCGCCGCGAGGTACGTGAGGCGATGGTGGCCATGCGTGCTGCGGCACGCTCAGGGATTGAAGGAAAACTTTCCTCCGCTGTGCGCTCGGTCCTACGCCAGACGGGTTGGCGTGATGAGGCTCCAGAGCAGGCGGGTGCCGTTCGCGATCGCTGGGAGGCGCTCAACGCCCTGCTCTCACTCGCCAAGGAGATGGAAGGAGCCCGCGAGGCTGCATCCATGCTGGAGTTCGTCCAGGAGCTGGAGGAGCGGGCACAGATGCAGAACGCTCCCCAGGTGGATGGCGTCACGCTCTCGTCGCTGCACGCAGCCAAGGGATTGGAATGGGAGGCGGTGTTCCTCGCCGGAGTGAGCGAAGGGCTGATGCCCATTTCTCTCGCCAAGGGAGAGGAAGGCGTTGCCGAGGAGCGGCGCCTGCTCTATGTGGGGATTACGCGCGCCAAGCGCTATCTGCAGGTGTCCTACGCGAAGGGCAACGGCTCGCGTGCCAACCGCAAGCGCTCACGATTCCTTGACGAGGTGTGGCCGAAACCGGACAAGCCGGTATCTCGCACCACCAGCTACCGGCAACGCCGAGCCCAGGAATCCGCAGAGTTTGCTGAGCGCTACCCGGATGATGTCGAGCTGCTGGAACGCCTGGTGGCATGGCGGGCACAAACAGCGGCGGAATTGAACCGCCCGGCCTACACGGTATTCCATGACACCACCTTGCGTGCCATCGCCATCGCCAAACCTGTCCGCCTCGCCCAGCTCGGGCGGATCAAGGGGATCGGCTCCACCAAACTGGCCCAGTGGGGAGACGAGGTGCTCGCCGTCGTCGCTGGTGAATGATGTGTTGCTGCTGGAGGGGTGTACGCGAGTAGCTAGCGGGCGGTCTCTGGATCGGGAAGTGCGGATTCCAGGGCCGTGAGCATGGCCTCATGCGAGGAGCAGCCACACTCCCGGTTGCTGGCGGCTTCGATCGCGCGTGGGAAGAGCGGCGTGGGAGGGACCCTCCACTGCGTGTTGCGCAGGGAGTTTCCCAACCCGTCGAGGAACCCGAGGATCGAGCGCACGGCGATGCTTGCCGCCAATGCCCGAGATTCGCCCGTGGTGGCGAGGGAAACTCCGGCCTGGGCCTGCGCAGCCAAAATGTTCCAGGCGGGGTCCACGGACATCCGGTTATGGAACATGCAGGCGGCACATGAGGAGGAATGCGGCTCCACCAGTGGGCCCACGCACACGTCGATCTCTTCTTCCCAGGCAAGCAGATGCGGAATGTCCTCGTCCATGCATAACCGGGTGACGTAGGGGTGGATGAAATGCGCGCCGGTAAAGACCACCACCCCGGGAGGCTCCTCACTCATCGTTGATGTGGTGGACGAAAACTGGCGAAGCACCGTTGTCATTGCCTGCTCGCGCGCCGCCCCATGCCAATTGGGCCACAGCATGGGGTGATCTGATGATTGAACGGGCGCCGGATCCGAGAAGGACACGGTTCCCACACCAAGCTGGGCAAGACGCAAACCAATTTCCGTGCCCAACGGGTCAAGCCGAGTGATGTGGACGTGGTGATGTTCCCGTGACGGCGATCCGGAGTTGGTTCGTACCGTGGGGAGAGAATGACCCTGCGTCAGGGCAGCATGTGTGCTGGTAGGAGCGGGAAGAACCAAGCCTTCCAGAACACCGGAGCGATGCAACAACGCAAGAATGGCCGCGATGCGTTCCTCGGAAATACCCTTGAGGCCAGCCATCGCGTTGATCTCGGCCGCGGTGCGAGACTTCGTGAGGAACGTGACGATTTCCTGCTCCGAGCGTGAGAGCCCTTCGATAAGAACTCCCACCCGCGGGTCGAGACCTATTTGAAGGACGTCGCGCGTGCGCCAATACACTCCAAGCCCCGCCACGATCTGCATGCTTCCTCCTCGTATCCGTCTGTTCCGAGGATAGGGCGAGGTGTCGAAGCGTGCAGAAATAATCCCCAGCGGGTACCGGTTTTCCCCAGAAAGCCGGTACCCATCCCTGTGGATAAGGGTTTATCCCCAGAAGACACTTACGAGTTTGCGCGGGGTGCGTCGTCGGATGGTCCCGAGGAATCAGAACCGCCGTCAGAACCCGATCCGCGCGCCGAGTCAGGCCTACCGTTGGAACCGCCGTCGCGGTCCTGACCGAAGGCGGGCTCGTGCGGGGCCTCGCTGCCGCCATCGCCGCTGAGCAGCTCGGCGAGGAAGGCGTCCAGCTCGGCCTCAACATCCGACGGCACGCTCTCCTCGAAGAAGGTTTCCGGCTTTTCCAATTGTTCGGGGGTGGGCAGCAGGTCAGGGTGGGACCACAGGTGGTCGCGCTCCTCCATGCCGAGCCGGTTGAGAGCCATACGCCAGAAAGCGGCTGCCTCGCGCACCTTGCGCGGCTTGAGTTCCAGGCCCACGAGCGGGCCGAACACCTGGTTGACGGGCGAGCTTGTGGCGCTGCGGCGCTGGAACATTTCGCCCAACGCGACCGCGTGGGGGAGCTGAGCCATCACTGCCCGCTCCGACACCGCACTGATCCATCCCTCGGCGAGTGAGAGCAAATGCTCCAAGCGGGCCAACGTGACTTCCTGGTTCGCAGTGAGTGAGGGCGCAAACACGGACGTCAGGTTGAGTTCCTGCATGGCGCTCGGGTCGAAGCCGCCCATCTCACGCACCTGCTCCTCGATGGAGGCGGTGTCGATTTGGATCTCGCGGGCGTAGGCGGCCACGGTGTCGAGAAGCTGGGGCCGCAGCCAGGAGATTCGTGAGTAGAGCCGCGCCGCCGCCTGCTCGCGCACCGCAGCGAAGAGGATCACCTCGTCCGGCTCAGCTTCGAGATCCTTGGCGAACTCGGCGATGTTGGCGGGAACGAGCGCGGCCGTCTCGCCCTCAACCAGGGGTAGGCCAGAATCGGCGGTCCCAAAGGAAATCGTGGCGAGCTCGGCCAGACCGGCGCCATATTGCATGCCGAGAAGGGAGGAGAGAATACCCGCCATCATCTGCGAGGAATCGCCACCGAAAAGGCTACGAATCTCCTCGGGTGCATATTCCATCTGCTCGCGGATGACGTCCGTGAACGCGCGCGCCACGTTGGCGCCCACCGGTTCCGTCAGACGCTTGAATGTGGCGAGAGTATGGGCGAGCCAATCGAGACGGCTCCATGCCTGATTCGGCCCCATGCACGGGTCAATGTCGGTAGCCGGATCGAGCCACAGGTTGGCGGTCTGGAGGCACATGCGGGCACGGTCGCCGTCGGCAGCGGTGAGGGTATCGAGGTGATCACGCTGAATCGTCTCGCGCGCCACCTGCTCGCCCACCTTCCAGTTGACCGGGCCGTCACCCGAGGAACCGAGCATGGCCCGCACTTGATTGACGATCTGGTTGAAGTTGGCGGGATTCATCATCTCCGACATCTGAGAGCCCGGATTAATTCCTTGGCTACGCATTTGCTCAATCATGCGATCTGCGGCCTCATTACCCAGGACTGCCCGGAGCATCTCTTCCCACTGATCTGGATTCTCGCTCATGCTGGCTCCTTAGATAGTGCGGTTTCGGCCGGGAGGCCGTCACGGGGATGCGAGGCTGGCCTGGTCCGCCGTGATAGTAGCTACCTGTAAGCCTAATGCGCACCGATACGTTGGCGCAGGCTGGTACGCCAAGGGCGTGAAACTCGCGTCACCTCGCTCAAGAGATCCCTCCGTAGTCCACGACCCACCGATGCAATTTCTCATCACGAAGTAATTTCTCAGAAATATGGGGCATGATGGAGGGCGTGCTTCATCAGCGTCGTCTTCAAATATCCGGTGGAATCTTCAGCCTGTGTGCCGCGGTCGGGCTCGCCCTTCCCGGCTCATTTCTGCTGCAAAAGGCCGGTCCCGCGCTCGACATCACCGGCGACCTCGAAGGCATCCATCTCCTGGAAATCTCCGGCGCCGATACCTTCCCCTCCGAGACCAAATTCCTCATGACAACGGTGAGTTCCTACGGGAACTCGCAGATGGGCGTTCCGGGAGCCCAGGCGCTCGGCGCTTTGGCCTTGCGTGACCAGCAGCTCGTTCCCGTTCGCGCCCTGTATTCCCGCCAGGAAAGCGCCGAAGCCGTGGAAGAGCGCAACGCCACGATGATGACGAGTTCGCAGGATTCGGGCACGGTTGCTGGACTTCAGGCCGCGGGATACACGGTTCCCATGACCCTCACCGTGTCCGGGGCCAGCAAGGATTCGCCCGCCGAGGGCAAGTTTGAGAAAGACGACGTCCTCACCAGCATCACCGTTGGAACGACGACGACGGCAATCACCACCTTCTCTGACCTCTCCCGCGTTCTCTTTTCCGTTGATCCCGGAACAACCGTGACCCTTGGTTTCACCCGGGATGGTGAGAGTTCCGAAGCTACGATGCAAACCCAGGCTTATGAGGAAGATTCCACCGGCTGGGTGCATCCGGGTTCGCGGCTGGGGTTGTACATCGCCTCGAGTGATTTGAAGTTCCCTGTCGATGTCAAGTACGGGGTCAAGGATATTGGCGGACCGTCAGCGGGAAGTATGTTCGCGCTCGCGATATACGACGAGCTGACAGAGGGGGCATTGGGCGGCGATCATCGTATCGCCGGTACCGGAACGATGTCCTACAACGGGGACATCGGGCCGATTGGTGGGATCCCCCATAAACTCGTGGGAGCCTCCAATGAAGGTGCCGAGTATTTCCTTGCACCGGCAGAAAACTGTGAAGAAACCATTGGATTCGAGCCTCGGGGCATGGAGGTTTTCGCCGTACGCAACCTCGACGAGGCGATTGCGGCCGCCACGGCCATCGGCGCGGGTGATACCAGTGGGCTGGCGACGTGTCAGGATGTCGCTGGGTAGCTTGCTGCCGTGCCGCACGAAATTTTATGGCGGTGAGAGCGGGCTATGTGCCACATGCGGCGCTCAGCCCGCTCTCACCGCCACCCAGTTCAGACAAGCGGGCGAATCCCGTTAGCGGAACGTCGCCTGGAGTGCCTCGACGAGTTCCGGAACGAGGTCGGCGGAGCCGAGGACGGAATCATCGGCGTCGTACGCCTTCAAGCGCAGCGCACACCACGACTCGCCGGTGCGCATCACGCCCACGGCCATGCGCACGTCCTGACGGCGCGGATCCTTTGCGATGAAAGCTTCGGCCGCAGCCGGGTCGGAAGGGATATCCGCTTCAGCTTCCGGCGGCAGGGTGATGCGCTCGCAGGTGACAGCAGCGCCAGCCACCGCTTCCGGCCATGCCAACTGAGCGAGCAAAGCCTCAATCGAGTCCGCAGGAGGAAGTTCTTCCTGCTCGACTGAGAACAACGATTCCTCACTCTCGGCTGCATTGAGGGAGACGTCCGAGGGAAGCTGATCAACGAGTTCGGGGTGATCAGCTAGAGCCTCGGCGCTACGGATGAGGGCGAAAACGCGGATCGGACCGTCCCAGCCAAACGTTGAGACGTAGCTTTCGATCTCTTTGACTGCTTCTTTGATGGAATCTTCTCTGGTGCTCACCACGAAATTCTCTCATGTGTCGATGGAGCGTGCAGCCGTGTATAGAGATCCCGCCAATAGGCCGTGGCCTACTACGGATATCGCGGAATCTTGCCTAGCGGCGTTGTCCTCCTCACCGGCACCACCAGTGCCGATTCGTCGTCCGTCTTGCCAGTCAAGCCCCGCACCATCCTCGCGACGGCCGAACCTATTGGCGGAACCTCTTGGGAGGCAACCTCCCGGGTGGTGACCGAGTAGGTTACCGGGCACACGACCGGGGCCGCGACGTCGTCGTCATGACTCGGAAAGAGAAATTCAGCGCTCCGGGAAACTGAAAATGTGGGCGCCGCCTGTGAAACTCCTCGTGGTTCGACTAAGTTGGTATATGGTCGGGCGCAATTTAGCCCGGAGAATCAACAACTGTCACGAGGTAACAGCTTGTCTACGTCGCAAACATCCCCTCCGTCCAGGCCACCGAGTCCGCAAAATGCGGTGCGCTCTGGAGGAGTATTCATTCCAACTCTCATTGTCCTGGCGGTGCTGCTCTTCGGCCTGACCGTTTTCGCCAATGTCTGGACCGAAGTCAAGTGGTTTGACCAACTTGGTGCGGTGCGGGTGTTCTGGACGCAGTGGGGCTGGGCCGTTGCTCTCGGAGTGATTGGTACCCTCCTTGTTGCGCTGGTCGTTTTTGTTAATCTCCTCATCACTCGTCCGCGCAAGAGTGACGTTCGGGTGCCGGGAACTGATCGCTACCGCAACCAGCTCGACGGGCACCCGTGGGTGACGAAGCTTCTCATCCCGCTGGCGCTCGGCTTCATTTTTGGTGCTCCGCTGGCCAACGAGTGGCGCACCTACGTCATGTGGCTGTTCCGGACGCCGTTCGGCACCACTGATCCGCAGCATGGGCATGACGTCTCGTTCTATGTGTTCAGTCTGCCGGTGCTGCACTCGGTGCTGTCGCTGTCGATTACTTTCATCGTGCTCAGCGCCATCACTGCTCTCATTGGCCACTACCTCTACGGCGGTATTGGTCAGGAAGTCAATCGTGTTCGGCTGACGCGCCGTGCCCGCATCCATTTCGGTGTGTTGGGGGCGCTCGCGTTTGTTGCGGTGGCGGGAACCTTCTGGCTGAGCCGCTATGACATGCTGCTTGCGAACAGTGACCAGTCTTCCAGCGGTAAGTATGCGGGCGCGTCCTTCACGGACATCAACGCCTCGCTGCCGGGCCGCACGGTTCTGGCTATTGCGGCGCTCTTGATCGCGGCGCTGTTCATTGCCGCTGCGATTCGTGGCATTTGGAAGCTCGCGGTGACGGGTATCGCGGTGGGCCTGGTGTCCATGCTTGTGGTGTCGTGGGCCTACCCGGCTCTCGTCCAGAATTTCCGCGTGACTCCGAACGCTGTGGAGCTGGAATCTCCATATATCCAGCGCAACATTAACGCCACGCTTCATGCCTACGGTTTGGATAAAGTCGAAACGACGACGTACAACGCCCGTACCGACGCCGAAGTTGGTCAGCTGCGACAGGACGCGGACGCGACCGCTCAGATCCGCCTCCTGGATCCGACGATCGTCTCGCCCACATTCAACCAGCTGCAGCAGAACCGCCAGTACTACTCGTTCACCGAGAGTCTTTCTGTGGACAGGTACAACATCGGCGAGAAGGATCGCGACACGGTGATCGCGGTGCGCGAGCTCAACCTCGAAGGACTCAGCGCCGGCCAGCGCAGCTGGGTGAACGACCACACCGTGTACACGCACGGCTTCGGTGTTGCTGCGGCTTATGGCAATACGACGTCGACCCGGGGCGCCCCGCAGTTCTTCCAGCGCGGTATTCCCTCGGTGGGTGAGCTCGGCGAGTACGAGCCGCGCGTCTACTTCGGTAAGCAGTCGCCCGCCTACTCCATCGTGGGTGCGCCGGAGAATGTGGAACCGTGGGAGATCGACTACCCGGATGACAACGCCCCGAACGGTGTGGTGTACAACACCTATACGGGCGACGGCGGCCCCTCGCTCGGCAACATGATTTCCAAGTTGATGTTCGCCATCAAGTTCCGTTCGACGGACATGTTCTTCTCTGATCGAGTGACGAGCGAATCCCAGATTCTCTACGATCGTGACCCGCAGCAGCGAGTGGCCAAGGTTGCTCCTTACCTGACGCTGGACTCCAAGGTGTACCCGGCCGTCGTGGATATGGATAACAACCCCGAGACCCCGAAGCGTCTCGTGTGGATCGTGGACGCCTACACCACCTCCAACAACTACCCCTACTCGGCGCGGGCCGAACTGGAGAGCGCAACGCAGGATGCCCTCACCAGTGGAACCAACGCCTTCGGGCGTCCGGACCAGATCAACTACATTCGTAACTCGGTCAAGGCCGTGGTGGATGCCTACGACGGTTCGGTGAAGCTGTACCAGTGGGACAAGGCCGATCCGATCCTCAACGCGTGGAGCGAGATCTTCCCTGATATGTTGACGCCGGTGGAAGAGATGACGGGCGACCTCATGTCGCACGTGCGCTACCCCGAGGATCTGTTCAAGGTGCAGCGCACCCTGATGTCGCAGTACCACGTGACGGACGCCAGCACCTTCTACACCGGCGGTGACTTCTGGAAGGTTCCGGTGGAGCCGACCGAGTCCGATGCTGCGAATGCTCGCTTCCAGCCCCCGTACTACATCTCGTTGCAGATGCCAGGACAGGAGCAGGCCGAGTTCTCCCTCTCCACCGGGTTCGTTCCCGGCGGTGAAACGAACCGAAACGTCATGACTGGATTCATGGCGGCGGATTCGAATGCGGGTAACGAAGCCGGAAAGGTGCGAGAAGGCTACGGCAAGCTCAGAGTGCTTGAACTTCCGCGAGATCTCACCGTTCCAGGACCCGGCCAGGCACAGAACAACTTCCTCACCGACGCTCGCGTTTCGCAGGCCCTCAACCTGCTCAAGCAGGGCGGCACGGATGTGAAGATGGGCAACCTGCTGACGTTGCCCGTTGGTGGCGGCCTGCTCTACGTGCAGCCGGTTTACGTGGCGGCGTCCTCGGGCACTACCTACCCGCTCATGCAGTACGTGCTCACCTCCTTCGGTGATGGCAACCCGATCGGCTTTGCGCCCACCCTCGAAGAGTCACTCAACATGACCTTCGGTGGTGATTCAGGTGCCGAGGCTGGAGACGTTGACAACTCTGGTACCAAGCCAGACGTGGTGGAGGATCCGGGCGCGATAGGCGAGGATCCGGGTGCTGATCCGGCAGAGGAGCCTGCGACAGAGCCGACTGAGGCTCCGGCCGAGGTTCCTGCCGAGGTGCCCGCAGGTGACCTGACACCGCAGCAGCGCTTGGATCAGGCGTTGGCCAACGCCGGTCAGGCCATTCAGGCAGCCGACGCCGCTATGACTGGCGGAGACTGGGCCGCTTACGGAGCAGCCCAGGATGCTCTCAAGGCTGCTCTGAATGAAGCAATTGCTGCTCGGGCTGAGCTCGATGGCAATGGCTGATGGCTGGTGGTGATGGTGGCCGGTGGCTGAAAGCTGATGGCTGGTGGCTGGATGTGGCCGATGGCTGGATGCTGATGGCCGGTGGTTGGATGTGGCCGACGGCTGGATGCTGATGGCGGCCGGATGCGGCTAGCGGATGACCGTTAGCTCAAGGCTGGCTGTCATGTGATGGTGGCGGGGCGCCTCCCGGGTTCGGGAGGCGCCCCGTTCGCATTTCTTGGGGATTGCAACCGTTTGGCATAACGCTGTGGTAGATGCCGTTGCGATGGGAATAGGTGGGCGGAATAGCCGGGCGGAATAGCGGTTGAGGTTGTGGTGACGCGATGAAGATTTGCGATGACGGGCTTGGCTAGGCATCGTTCTGGCTTTCTGTACTCCGTGGTTTGTGTTGTGCATTTGCGCTGGTAAAGCGCAAATCTTGACGGTGTGAGTAGTGGCACGTCGTGCGGGGTTGCTCGCCTGGGGGAACCTCTATAGACTTAATGAGCCGACGCGGGGTGGAGCAGTTCGGTAGCTCGCCGGGCTCATAACCCGGAGGTCGCAGGTTCAAATCCTGTCCCCGCCACTAATACGAAAGACCCGGTCCTATGGGACCGGGTCTTTCGCCATGCTGGGCCCCTGACCAGTAGAAATACGGTCAGGGGCCCTTGTTGTATATTCACGCTTCTGGGGCAAAATACACGCTTATTCAGATTCTTATACGGCCATTGAGCCTGGGGGAGGGCAGTAGGCCCGGGGCTCTTGAACGAAGAGGCCACTTTTCCATGGAGAGGTCACACCATACATCCGTTGCCTCTCACAAAAAGCGTGGCCTCTCCGATGATGCAGTCTGCGAAGTCAGTGGGCCGGAACAAGAGAGTCTACAGTTCGCGCGATAAACCACACTTACACCCATGCGCTATCCGTGGATTATCGCCGAGAGTGTGGTTTCTTGATTGCTCCAAGCTACCGAACTACCGAACTACCGAGCTACCGAGCTACCGAGCCAGGCGATACGCGAAACGCCACTCCTTTGGCGGGTAGTAAGCCAAAATCACCGTAAGGCACGGGCGTGGTCAGTGGCCTTGTTGGCTAATGATGGCCGTACGGCCAACAGGTGGGCGTCAATGAGTATGCTTGATGGCCTGATGAACATGTTTCCATATATAGCCGCAGCTCTGAGCGTTGTTGGTGCCGCTGGCATCACCCCAAACTTGGCCATTCTTGACGAGATCCCTCCCACCACCGAGAACCCGCCCTCCGAATACCAACGCGAGGAGGGCTTTGGCAGGTCGTGGTTGGATGTAGACGGCAACCGCTGCGACACCAGGAATGACATCCTTGGGCTACAGCTGACGGACGTCGAATATGTTCCGATGGATCAAGCGCCGTCGCGCTGCCGCCGTGCCACGGTTTATTCCGGAGTCCTCAATGACCCGTACAGCGGCCAGCGCATCGAATTCACTCGGGACCACCCCAGCGTGGTCCAGATCGACCACCTTGTCCCCCTCTCGTGGGCGTGGCGCAACGGCGCGTGGAGTTGGGATCAGGATAAGCGCATCGCTTTTGCCAACGATCCCGAAAATCTTCTCGCGGTGGATGGCCCCACCAATCAGGGCAAGGGCGACAAGGGTCCGTCCCGCTGGTTGCCAGCCAACGAGGGGTTCCGCTGTGAGTACGCGGTGCGGTTCACAGGCGTGGTCTCCAGCTACGGTCTTTCTTTGCCCGACGACGACCGCGCCGCGCTTACGTCTCTCCTCACCGACTGTGCGTCAGGAGATCAATCGGCTGATTCTGACGAGGATCTCGAATCCATTGTCTGGCTTGTTCTACTCCTCGTCGCCCTCTGGTTTGCTCGATACCTGACATCGAAATATGGGAAGGGTCCGAAGGGGAGGAGAACAGGTAGGAGTGGTAAGAGTTCCCGTTAGCTCGGTTGGAGCTGACGTTTATCCCCGCTTGCCGTGACGCCAGTTGTAGCGGAGCTTGTTCAGCGCCCGCCTTGCCCTTGCGCGCCGCCACACCCACACCGCGACAAACGCCACTTGCACGGCCACAAGCAGGGTGAAGCTCACCGGGGTGAGAGTGTGGGTGGTTGTGACCAACCCGGAATCGAGGAACCAAGCGCACTCCAGCGTGGGTGGAAGCAGCTTCCAGGCGGCTGAGACGCTTGTGCTCTCGATAACCCCGGCGGGTTGTTCGGTTATCTCGAAGCATCCGCGGATGGGATCGCCCTTGCTGTATATTTCAGCCAGCGGCCCCAGCCAACACAGCGTGAAGGCCACGGCCGCCAGCACTCCAAGTAGCACGAAAACGAACGTCCCCACTCGGCCGAGGATATTCATTCCGCCGTTCCGCACGCGAGCTCCTTTCTTTTGCGAGCCTCTAACCTTTGTGGCCTCCCAGCGGCAAGCCGTGCCGTATGCGGCATCGCATGTCACTGTGGCGGCCACATAGGAAATCAACAGAGCCCGAGGGATGGGATCGAGTCACGAAACGCCGCCCCTATGTCCGATAACCGCTAGAACAGTGCCCCACAACCTGATGTACTTGACCCATGGTAACCGCGAGCCCACCCACCGAAGCCTCCTTCGAGGAACGTTACCGCGCCATCTCGGCCCGCGACACCCGTTTCGACGGCCAGTTCTTCACTGCCGTCACCTCCACCGGCATCTACTGCCGTCCCTCCTGCCCCGCCCGCACACCGAAACCCGGCAACGTCCGTTTCTTCCTCACCGCGGCCGCCGCCCATGAGGCTGGGTTCCGCGCCTGCAAGAGGTGCCTGCCTGACGCCACGCCGGAGAGCCCGCAGTGGAATGTCCGTCGCGATGTCACCGGCCGGGCGATGCGCCTTATCGCCGACGGCGTCGTCGACCGCGAAGGAGTCACCGGCCTCGCCTCCCGCCTCGGTTACACCTCGCGGCACATCCACCGGTTGTTGACCGCGGAGCTCGGCGCCAGCCCGCAGGCACTCGCCCGCGCACGCCGCGCCCAATCCGCTCGCCTTCTCCTCGTGAGTACGAGCCTCTCGATGTCCGAGGTCGCTTTCGCCGCAGGCTTCGGCTCCGTCCGCCAATTCAACGAGACGATCGCCGTCGTGTACGGCCTGAGCCCGCGCCAGCTACGCGCGACGACCCGCAGCACCGAGGCCTCCCCGCGAGCAACCTCCGGCCGAATCCTCCTCGACATCACACTTCCTGTTCGGCGGCCTTTCGATGCGCGCGGGATTGTCGAGTTCCTCGGAGCCCGCGCGATCCCGGGTGTCGAGTCATTTTCCGTCGACGACGACGCCCTCCTCCGTTACGCCCGAACACTTCACCTTCCGGGTGGTCCGGGCGCCGTTGAGATTCTTGCGGATGCTGCACGTGAGGAACTCGCTGTCCGCCTCGAACTCGGCTCGCTGAGTGATGTTGTTCCTGCCGTCTCCCGGATGAGGAGGTTGCTGGATCTGGATTCGGATCCGATCGCGATTGATGAGGCACTGGTGGAACATCCGCTGCTTGCGGCTTCGGTGCGGGCCACTCCGGGTATTCGGCTTCCGGGTGCTGTCGATCCGGAGGAGATGGTGGTGCGTGCCCTTGTGGGGCAGCAGATTTCGGTGCGAGCGGCCACTTCTCATCTGGGGAGATTGGCGGAGGCCTTGGGATCCGGCTACGAGTCATCGATCGAAGGACTGACCACTGTCTTCCCGACCTCGCGACAGATCGCCGAGGGATTGCCCGTCCCCGACAATGCCGACCATGAACGTCCATTGCGCCTGCCCGCGCAGTCGGTCAATGCCATTCGTACCATCTGCCTAAGAATGGCCGACGGCGAATTGGAGATACATGCGGGTCTGGATCCCGAGAGGCTGCGCGAGTTCCTTCTTGAGCAGCCGCGCATTGGTCCGTGGAGCGCCTCCTACATTGCGATGCGCGTGTTGGGAGATCCGGACATGTGGCCCGTGGGAGATGTTGCCCTGCTGGCGGGCGCCAAGCGGCTCGGCATTATTCCGGAGGATATTCCTACGAGCGTGGGCCAT
The DNA here is from genome assembly GCA_047602305.1 of Ancrocorticia sp. Taxonomy (GTDB): domain Bacteria; phylum Actinomycetota; class Actinomycetes; order Actinomycetales; family Actinomycetaceae; genus Ancrocorticia. Next base: position 1,638,126 of record JASGHO010000001.1, on the reverse strand, counting down.
CGTGTTCTCGCTGAGAAGGCGGGGCAGTGGGCTCCGTGGCGGTCCTACGCCGCACTGCACCTGTGGTCAGTTCCTTGATCCGACTCCATATCTGCCCTTAGCGTTGGATATCGCCCTTATAACGGCGATATCCAACGCTAAGGGCAGTTGTCGGCAAAGCGAAGGTGCCGCAGCAAGACGAGAGCAGGCGGCAACACCACTCGAATGTCTGATAACCGCCAGAACGTTGAGGCGTCATCTGCTGTACTTGTAACCATGACCGCCGCATACGCAACCACGCTCGCCACTCCTGATGGCCCGTTCAGCATCGTCGCCGATACCTCTGGCAATGTCCTTGCCTCCGGCTGGACGGACAACATCCCTGACCTCGTCGCGCTCATCCACACCTCGATTCGCCCGGAGTTCGGCGATATCCGCCACTGGTTGGCTGAAGAACCCGCTGCGCCGACCGCCACAGAACCCGTCACGCCAACCACCACAGAACCAACTGCACCCGCCGCAAAACCAGCTGCCCCGACCACCGAAGCTGCGGAGATCCTCAACCCGCTCCGCGACGCCGTCGTCGAATACTACGACGGTGACCCCACGGCCCCGCGCCGCGTCCCAGTGCGCCAGCATTCCGGGGAATTTCGCGAGCACGCGTGGGAGATTCTCCGTGATGTTGCCCCGGGCGACCCCATCACCTACACCGAGTTCGCCGCCCGTGCCGGACGCCCGGCGGCGGTGCGCGCGGCAGCATCCGCCTGCGCGATGAATGCTGCCGCGCTGTTTGTTCCCTGCCATAGAATTGTGCGATCCGATGGCAGCTTGGGCGGTTTTCGATATGGACTCGAGGTGAAGACGAGTCTGCTGGCGCGCGAGGGCCACAGCACCACCAGAGTATAGATCCGCCCACCCGTGACCTTCGAAGTGGGCCCGCGCAGCCGCTCTCGCCTAGAATCGAAACCGGCCCAACACCAGCTTTCGCAACAAAAGCGCAGCCCACGGCCGGGGCGGCGCTCAGGAGAACGCAATGGCGAACGTCGTCGTTATTTACAATACTGTCACCGGATTCTCCCGGACGTTTGGTGAATGGATTGCCGAAGATCTCGGGGCGGAGTTGGTTCCGTTTGCGGAGTCGAAGCGTCTGGACCTTGCCTCGTATGACCTGGTGATTTACGGCGCGGGTGTGCGGATGTCCATCGCGCGCGGCTTCTCGGATTTCCGGAAGCAGTTGCGCGCGGCGGAGATTGAGGATTCGGGCAGGGTGATCGTGTGGGCCAGTGGCGGCACCCCGCAGACCCCGGAGCGCGACTGGAAGGTTCCCGCGGGTACCTTCACCAAGGAGGAACTGGCGAAGAATCGTTACCCGTTCTTCTATTTCGAGGGCGGCGTGCGTTACGAGGGTCTCAATCCCGTCGAGTATCGCCTGCTCAAGATCTTCTCCAAGCGCGTCCAGAAGTATCGCCACCGCGGCGAGTGGGCGGCCGCCGTTGCGGATCAGATCGCGCAGGGGTACGATCACTCCTCCCGCGACGCCATTGCGCCGCTTGTCGCGAAGGCACGAGAGATTCTTGGTGAGGTGTGAGATGACTTCTGTAGTGACCCCCGAACCGGTTACCGCCACGTACGACGACGGCGCCACGACCGTCACCTACAGCCGTATGGGCTTGCCGCATCGGCGCGCCTACGTTTTGGTGCACGGAATCGGGATGGGGCGCGCGGTCTTTGCGCGGCTGGCCGCCGGATTGCGGCACTCGGGGATTGTGTACGCGCTGGATCTGCCCGGTTTTGGTGACTCCGTGTGTCCTGATGCGGCGTGGTCGATGGCTGATTTCGGGGATCTGGTCGCTCACTTCATCGAGGATGTGGTGAAGGCGGGGCCTGACGGTGCCGAGGACATCGTGCTGATCGGGCACTCGATGGGAACTGAAGTCGCGGTGGAGTGCGAGGTTCGGCATCCGGGCCTTTTGGGTGCGCTCGTTCTTATTGCGCCTACGGTCAACCTGGACGAACGCCGGGCGTGGCGGCAGATCTTCCGCATGATGCAGGACCTCTACGACGAGTCGCCGCGCGTTCTTGCCAATGGCCTCATCCAGTACCTCAAGGCGAATACGCTGTGGTTCTTCACCTCGCTGGGCGTGATGATGGAGCACAAGGTGGAGGATCTGCTGCCGCGGATTACTACACCCACGTTGGTGATGCGCGGCTCGGAGGACTGGGTGTGCCCGCGCGCCTGGGTGGAAGATGTCGCGAGGCGCATTCCGGGGGCACAGTTCACGGAGGCTCCGGGGCGTGGTCACGAGGCGATGATCCGTTCGGCGGAGCCTGTTCTTGGGCTGCTGGAGAGTTTTCTGCCCAAGGGTGTGGACGCGGTGAGCTAACGGGACGAGCGCCATTAATCGGCCAGAAATATGAAATATTCTTCACTGTTTCGCACGAATATTTTCATATGAAAAAAGAGCGAAAAAACTATTGTCAGCTCTGAAACTTGTGTGAATATACTGGTCATGCACAACGTCGTGCAGGATTAAGGAGATATTCCATGAGCGCTAAAAAGATAGTTATTGGCGTGGATGGCGGCACCACGGCGGTGAAGGCCGTGGCTTTCGACCTATCGGGCGGCATCCGAGCAACACACCACGAGTCCATCCCGGTCAACTACGGCAAACGCGGCGAGGCCGAACAGGACATGGAGGCCATCTGGCAGGGCGTTGCGGTGTGCCTGCGTGAGGTGCGGGCGCAGTGCCCGGACGACGACGTCGTCGCCATCGGACTCACCGGCCAGGGCGACGGCGCCTGGCTGGTTGACGAAGCGGGTGTTCCCACACGCCCCGCTGCCACCTGGCTTGACGGCCGCGCGGCCGAACGCGTCAACGAGTGGGTGAGCGGCGGCAAGGCGGACAAGGTTCTCGAAACCTCCGGAACCACGGTGTTCGGCGGCCTCTTCCCGGTCCTCTACGAGGAGTTCCAGGAGACCGATCCGGACGTCATCGCGCGCTCCGCCACCCACCTGTACTGCAAGGATTGGCTGCGCTTCCGCCTCACCGGTGAGCGCCTCACCGATTACACCGAGGCCTCTCGCACCTTCCTCAACGTCTCCACCATGGAGTACTCGCGCGACATGGCCGAGACGCTCGGCATGCCCGACGCTCTGCGCCTGCTGCCGCCCATCGTCCCCTCGGACGGCCCGGGCGGCGTCGTCACGGAGGAGGCTGCCGCCGAAACCGGCATCCCTGCGGGCACCCCGGTGGGCGTGGGCATGATCGATATCGCGGTGACCGGCCCCGGTTTGAGTGCCGTGAACGACGGCGAAGGGTGGCTGATTCTGGGAACCACCGGCTTTGTTGGGGCGTTGCTGCCGAACGCCGCGGCTCGGCGTTCTCAGGTGTCGATGGTGCTGGCCACCGGCCGTGGCGCGCAGGTTCTGGAATTCCTCGTGCCGATGACGGGAACCCCCAATCTCGATTGGATCCGCCATGTGCTGGGATTTGGTGATCGCACCTGGGACGACATCGAGGTGGAAGCACGTACGGCCCCTCCCGGATCGGGCGGCGTGGTGTACCTGCCCTACGCCTCGCCGGGTGGCGAGCGGGCGCCGTTCCTCGATACCGCGGCCTCGGCTTCGTGGATGGGAATGTCTCTCACCACGCCCACCTCGCAGGTGCTGCGCTCGGTGTACGAGGGTGTCGCGTTCTCCCTCATCGAGTGTATCGACACCCTGGAGATGACGGGCGATCTGGTGGTCTCGGGCGGTGGATTCCGTTCGAAGCTACTGTGCGAGATTCTTGCCGACGCCACAGGGCAGCGTGTCATTCGCCAGGAAGCACCCGAGGCGGGTGCGCGCGGAGCCGCTGTTCTTGCACTCGTGTCCGCCGGCGCCGCCCCCGATGTGGCCGCCGCAGCCGACATGCTCAAGACCGGCATGGAGGAATACCTGCCCGACCCGGACAACTACGAGATTTACCGCCGCACCCACGAGGTATACGTGGCAGCACGTAAGGCGATCCAGCCTGTATGGCCGCAGATGCGCAGCCTGCGTCACGAGAGTGAGGCCTAAGATGGCGATTCTCCTGGCAGGGGACGGCTTCGTGACGGCGAACGTGCTGCGCCGCGCCATTGAGGAACGGTCGGAGGCGAGCAAAAAGGAACGGTCGGAGGCGAGTAAACCTGAAGCGGCCAACGAATTCGCACACCATAGGATTCCGGCGGGCATCGAGCTGAACGCCATCCAGTCGAACTGGCCCAATGAGCCCTTCCACGATTATGCGGGAGTGCGCGAGGCCCTCGGCGACGAGGATGAACTGATTGCCGCACTTTCGGGCGCCCAGGTCTGCTTCTCCCACACCTACCCCTTTTCGGAGAAGGTCATTGCGGCAAGCCCGGAGCTCCAGCTCATCACGATCTGCCGCGGTGGCCCCGTCAACGTCGATCTCGACGCGGCCACCCGGCACGGCGTGATTGTCAGTTACACCCCCGGCCGCAATGCCGTGGCCACGGCTGAGCATTCGGTGGCGATGATCATGGCTGCGGCGCGCCAGATTGCCCAGCGTGATGCCGAACTCAAGGCGGGACAGTGGCGCTCGGACTACTACAACTACGACGCCGTCGGCCCGGAAATTTCCGGAAAGACGGCGGGAGTATGCGGGTATGGAGCCGTGGGGTCGCGGGTGGCGAGGATACTCCAGGCGATGGGCGCGGACGTCGTCGTCTATGATCCGTGGATTGACGCGGCGAAACTGGAGCCGGGAATGGAACTCGTTCCGGAACTGGACCAGTTACTTGAACGCGCGGACATCCTCACCTTGCACTCACGCCTCACCGCCGAGAACCAGGGGATGATTGGCACCGAGCAGATCGCGCGGCTGCCGCAGGAGGCCATCCTCGTCAACTGCGCTCGCGGTGGACTGTTGGATTACGACGCCGTCGCCGATGCTCTCGATTCCGGGCATCTGTATGCCGCCGCCTTCGACTGCCTTCCCGAGGAGCCGCTGCCCGCCGGGCACCGGCTGTTCAATACGCCACGCGTTACCATGACGCCGCATCTGGCGGGCGCCTCGAAGCAAGCCGCCGAACTGGCCGCCACTATCGGGGCGCGGGATATTGCCGCGTTCCTCGCGGGTGAGCGCCCACAGTTTTGCGCTAACCCCGAAGTGTTCGAAAGCGCGGCACTTCGGGCGCACACTCCGAGCGAATAGACCGACAATCACATCTCACCAACCCGGGTGCGATACTCACCAGCTGACATCTCACCAACCCACACAGCAGAAAGAAGAAATCATGCTTTACGAAGCAGAACGCCAGCAGATCGTCGACGCCTGCCTTGCCATGGCAGAGAAGGGCCTCGTGGTGGGAACCGCGGGCAATGTCTCCATCCGGGTGGAGGATCACGTGGTCATTTCGCCGTCGGCGGTGCCCTACGAAGAGATGACGGCGGGGGATGTCGCCGTCGTCGATATGGAGGGGAAGCAGCTTGAAGGCAACTACAAGCCGTCGTCGGAATGCCCGCTCCACCTGAGCGTTTACGCGAATACGGAGGCGGGCGCGATCACTCACAATCATGCGCCGGCGTCCACGGCGCTCGGGCTGGTGGTGGAGGGCGAGATCCCGCTCAGTCACTACTACTCGGCGCTTTTCGGCGGCTCGATTCGGGTGGCGCCGTACTCGACGTTTGGCACGGATCAGCTGGCCAAGGACGTGACGGCGGCGTTGCAGGGGCGCTCCGGTGCGCTCATGTCCAACCACGGCGCCATCACGGTGGGGCCGAATCTGGACAAGGCGCTCGACATGCTGCCCTACCTGGAGTACGTGTGCGAGATTCAGCTGCGCGCGCTCGCCACCGGGTTGCCGATCAAGACGCTGTCGGACGCCGAGATGGCCGAGGCGAGCGCGGGAATGTCCGGGTACACGAAGAAGTCGGCGGCGGATTCGGAGTAGAGGGGATTTTTGGCGACGACGACGCCGGGCCGGGTCGATCTGCTGTGAGCAGTTGGTTCGTGCCCGGCGTTATCCTCCTCACCGGCACCATCAGTGCCGATTCGTCGTGGGGACAAGCCCATGGCCAGCTTCCTGTTTCTCGGTCGAGAGCAGAAGTAGTCACACCTCGAACTGCGTCGTTGTCCGCCTTGCCAGTCAAACCCCGTACCATCCTCGTCACGGCCGAACCCATTGGCACAATCTCTCTGTCCTCATTTAGTGGCAAAAAGTCCCTAAGTAGTTAAATGACTGTACTTTTTGTTCAATAAGTGGACAAAGGTGCTTACTTTATTGAGTCTTGTATGCTTAAAATAAGCAAAGAGTTTTACAAGTGATATGACATTGATGAGAAGTGGGTGACGTGAGCACGCCTCCCACTCCCACGGGAGAAGAGGGAACGATGCCAGCGAAACCGGAGCAGCTCAGTGGTCGGCGCCGTCAGATTGTCGACTATGTGACAGCCGATGGTCCCGTCCGCGTTGAGGAGCTTGCGGAACGACTAGGCGTCTCCATTGTCACCGTGTACCGGGACATTTCCAAGCTGGAAGAGCTTGATCTGGTCTCGCGTAGCAAAGGTGAAGTCTCGCCTGCTCGCTCCAGCCAGTCAGAAATGCCAACCGCGATGCGCGCCAAGCTCAACATGGAGGAAAAGCGGCAGATCGCCCGGGTGGCGGCAGGATTGATTAAGAGAGGCGAGTCGATCATGGTCGACGATTCGTCCACTATTCTCCCCGTCCTTGACGAACTCAAGGACACTCCTCAGCTGACCATCATCACCAACGCCCTCACCGTGGTCCGCGAGATGGGCACCAACCCCGGCACCAACGTGTTCCTGATGGGTGGTCGTTACCGTCGCTGGACGGACTCGTTCCACGGTCCATCCACGATTGACGCCATCAAGAAGGTGCGCGCCGATGTCTGCATCATGTCGGATGCCGCGGTAGTGGGAAACACCGTGTGCAACCCCTACGAGTTCGTTGCAGAGACGAAGCGCGCCATGCTTGATGTCTGCGCCCGCTCCATCCTTCTTGTTGACCACACCAAGTTCGAGCGGCGTGCCCTCCACGAGGTAGTTCCGGTCTCACGGTTTAATACCGTCGTTGTGGACGCCGCAACCAGTCCCGCCATCGTCGAGCAGTTGCGCGACGAGGTGGACGAGGTCATCGTGGCGGGAGCCTGGTAGCGAGTTGGTGGACTCCACCTACCGCTTGCGGTACAGCTTCTTGTACTGGAACACCGGCTCGCTGGTTACGTGCACGCCAAGGTTGCGGAACACGTCCTCGTCCACCGGGCCGAGGATCACGGAGGTGTGAACATCGCAGCCCTCCAGCTGCGCCAACGCATCGAGGGCGCGGCGCGCGTACTCGTTCGTGGTGGCGCTCACGGCCAGTGCAATGAGCACTTCGTCCGTGTGCAGGCGCGGGTTCTTGCTGCCGAGGTGTCGAGTCTTCAGGTTCTGAATCGGCTCGATGGATTCGGGGGAGAGTACTTCCACGCCGTCGGCGATTCCCGCCAGCTTCTTGAGAGCGTTGAGCAGCACCGCGGAGGAAGAGCCGAGAAGTTCCGAGGTGCGGCCGGTGACGATGGAACCGTCGGGCAGTTGTAGCGCCGCGCTCGGTCCCTTCGTCTTCTTGGCCTTCTCCAGGGCTGGGCGAACCACCGGGCGATCCGTGGGCGAAACCCCGACCTTACCCATCGCCAGCGCGATACGATCCGAGATCGTCGAATCCAACTCATCGCGCGTCTCAGCCACACAGGCCTTGTAGTAGCGGCGAATGATCTCCTGTTCGGCGGCGCGGCGGCACACGTCGTCGTCGGAAATCGCCAAACCGGCCATGTTGACACCCATATCCGTCGGCGACTTGTAGGGCGAGCCGCCCATGATGCGCTCGAACAGCAGGTTGAGAACCGGGAAAATCTCCACGTCGCGGTTGTAGTTGACGGCCTGTTTGCCGTACGCGGCGAGGTGGTAGGGGTCGATCATGTTGACGTCGTCGAGGTCCGCGGTGGCGGCTTCGTAGGCGATGTTGACCGGGTGATCGAGGGGCAGATTCCAGATCGGGAAGGTCTCGAACTTGGCGTAGCCGGAGGTGAGGCCGCGCTTGTGATCGTGATAGATCTGCGAGAGGCAGGTGGCCATCTTGCCGGAGCCGGGGCCGGGAGCGGTGACCACCACGAGGTCGCGGCTCGTCTCGATGTACTCGTTCTTGCCGTAGCCAGCGTCCGAGACCACGCGCTCGACGTCGTGCGGATATCCCTTGATGAGCACGTGCCGGTACACCTTCATGCCGAGGCGCTCCAGCTTGCGCTTGAAAGTCTTGGCAGGGCGGTTGTCATCCGTCATCTGTGAAATTACCACGGAGCCGACGTACAGACCGTACGAACGGAATGCGTCGATGAGGCGAAGGACGTCCTGATCGTAGGGAATGCCGAGATCCTCGCGCACCTTGTTGCGCTGGAGGTCGCGTGCGCTCACCACCACAACGATCTCCACCTCGTCCTTCATGGACTCCAACATGACAATCTTGTTGTCCGGGAGGAAGCCGGGGAGCACGCGCGAGGCATGCATGTCGTCAAACAGTTTGCCGCCGAATTCGAGGTACAACTTGCCCCCGAATTGTTTTCTGCGGGCCTCAATGTGCTCGGTTTGGAGGGAAAGGTACTTGGCGCGGTCGAATCCGATTGCATGCTCTGCCATGTCCAACAATGGTAGCGGGTGCGCCGTTGTAGACGCGCGGCTGTTCGCCGTGGAATGCGTTACGCCGGGATGTTGGTCGGTTCTGTGGCTACCGGTGTCGGGTGGGCGCTCAGCGGTTATCGGGCGGACTTAGTGGCTACCAGGCGGGTGATGCTGCCAATAAAGGCGCCATGACCGCTGTGGTAGCCACTTCTCCGAGTTACACGCGCGCTGCCGCCGGAGTTTCGGCGCGGACGGCGTCGGTTGTGTTGATGACGTCGTCACCAACGCGTGCGGCGTCGCGGCTCGCTCGCTTGGCGAGGGCAAAGGCGACCAACAACACGAGTGTTCCGGCCAGGGCGAGCAGCACGCCGACTGCCGCCGGTGCACGGTAGCCCCACCCCGCGGTGATGACGGCGCCGCCAAGGAAGGCTCCGAGGGCGTTAGCGAAGTTGAAGGCGGCATGATTCATGGCCGCGGACATGTTCGGAGCATCGGCGGATTCGCGCAGCAGGCGGGCCTGCAGCCCGTTGGTGAACAGGCTTGTCGCGGTGCCGATGATGAAGAGAAGGGGGAGCACAACGTAGGGGATGTGGGCGAAGACGGCCACGAAGGCAAGAATAACCGCCATGCTCAGAACACCCGCGAGCGCAGACTTGTCGATGGAGCGGTCTAGGCAGGGCCCGGAGACGAGAGATCCGACCGTCATGCCGCAACCGTAGAGTACGAGCACCCACGGGAGCATGTTGACCGAGATCCCGGTCACCTCCGTCATGGTGGGGGTGATGTACGTGTAGAGAGCGAATGATCCACCGAAGCCAATGGCGCCGGAGAGCAGCGTGATCCAGATCTGCGGACGCAGCATCGACTTGAGCTCTGCCTTGGCAGAGGTGCCCGGGTTGCCCGGGACGGCGGGTACGAAGCGCAGTAGCCCCAGCATGGAAAGCACACCAATCACGGCCACCACGAGATAGGCGAAGCGCCAGCTCATAGCGGCGCCGAGCCAGGTGGCAAGGGGAACGCCGATGATATTGGCAATTGTCAGTCCAAGAATGGTGCGGGAAATCGCGGTGCCGGACTTCTCGGGGCGCACGAGGCTGGCGGCCACCACAGCGGCGATGCCCAGTGTGACGCCGTGCGGCAGGCCGGTGAAGAATCGAGCAGCAAGCAAGGTAGGCAGATTCAGTGCGCACGCGGTGAGAAGGTTGCCCACGGTGAAGACCAGCGCGCACAGAAGGAGGAGCTTCTTACGATCCATCTTGGGGGTGAAAGCCGTGATGAGCGGCGCACCCACCACAACACCGATCGCGTACGCGCTGACCGCGAGCCCCGCCTGCGGATTGGTGACGCCGAGATCCTCGGCAATCCACGGCAGCAGGCTCATCGAAGCGAACTCGGTGGTTCCCACGGCGAAACCGCCAGCCGCCAAAGCAGTGATGGCCAACGACGTCGAACTAATACGCGGCACAAAGACTCCATTCAAGATCTTGGGGAGTGAGAGAGCGAGCCAGGGGAGCAGGTGGCTTCCGGGGCTTCTGGAGGTTTCCCGTATGCCCGGCGGGGATTCCCGTTTCAGGCAGGTTTCCCCAGGTCCAGACGCGGGTTCCCACGGCTCCCGGCCGCGCTCTCTCAAGAGACAGACAAGTACAGGACTTTAGACCTGTACCGCCGTGAGATACAGAGACGCGCCTCTCCACGTGAAATTTTTCATGCAGGGCTCAGATGCAGGAGATTTCAACTTCGTCAGAAGACCCTCAGTGTGCATATTGCACACATCGGGCACGCTGACGAAGTTGAAGAATCACCGGCTGGCGAGGTTATTTGGAAACTCGAGGGAATCCCGCTTCATCACAGCGCCTCGTTCGCAAAACCTTTTCGGGACGCGTAGCGTAGTGCCGTGCCAGTTTTACGTTCAATCACAGCGGTGTGGATAGCGACACTCCTCCGGGTCGCGATGATGGTGACCATCGGTTCCGCGATCGGTGGCCTGTCCGAGGGGCGCGGTCCCAGTGGCTGGCAGGCGCTTTGTCTTGTGTTGCTCCCGGTTGCGGTTGCGGCGCTGGAGTTCCGGGAGAATTCCTCGTATGGGCCGCGTCAGGCGCGGCTGGAGAAAGAATTGCGCCGCGAGGTTGTAACGACAGCGTGGGCGGAAGGCCCCGCCCAGAGCGGTCAGCGGCGTTCTGGTCAAGTGGTGTCGCTGGCCACGGACTCCGTTGAGCGTGCCGCAGCGATGAAAGCCTCCTTCACCGGTCCGATGATTGGCCAGATGACAGCCCCGATTATCGTGCTCATTGCGGTGGGATTCACCGTTGGGGTGAGGCAGGCGTTGATTCTCGCGATTGTTCTCCCGCTGGTTCCGGTGATGGTGCGCGGATTCCAGAAAGCATTTGCGTCCGTTTCGGGCCGCCATCGTGAGGCTTCGGCAGGGCTCGCGTCCCAGTTCCTTGAAGCGTTGCAGGGTCTCACCGACCTCCGTCTCCTCGGCGCGGGCGCCCGCTTCGGCGTCAAGCTCGCGACGAAGTCCGAGGAGTTGCGCCGTCGAGTCATGACTATGCTTGCCGCAAACCAGGTGGTCATCCTTGTCGCCGACGCCGGCTTCTCCCTCGGCATGCTCGTCGTCGCCGTGTGGCTCGCCCTCTCCGGCCTGGCCTCCGGCGCGCTCACGCTGGGCCCAGCGATCACGTTGGTACTGCTTGCGCCGCTGCTCATGGAGCCGCTGAGCCACATCGGCAAGTTCTTCTACGTGGGCATGGGCGGCCGCGCGGCCTCGAAGGCGCTGAAAATCTACGTCTCCTCCGGCTCGCAATCGAGTGTGAAGAACGACGACGTCCGAGACGTGAAGGCAGGCTCTGGCGATCAAGGAAGTCGGCTGTCTCCGAAGGAGAACGACGGCGGCACAGCCCCCGGGCCAGGGGAATCTCCCGCGGTGGGTGCTTCCGTTGAGGAGAATGGTGGTCCTGCCCTCGCCATTGAATTGCGCGACGTGGACTTCGGTTGGACGCCAGGTCATCGAGTTCTTGTGGAGGCGAACCTGACCGTTCAGCAAGGTGAACATGTGGCACTTGTGGGTCCGTCGGGTGGCGGTAAGTCGACGGTGTTGGCCCTCATTGAAGGACTTGCTAGCCCCGATGGCGGCGAAATCTTGCTCGGTGGGCGCGCGCTCAGTACGGCCGAGCGGCGTGAGATGTGCGCGATTGTGCGCCAGTCCGCGTTCCTCTTCACCGGGACGCTCAAGGAGAACCTGCTGCTTGCGAAGCCGGACGCGACCGACGAGGAGTTGGTGCAGGCACTGGAGGCCGCCAATCTGAGCGAGATATGGAAGTGGCCACATGGCCTCGCAACCCAGCTTGGCGAGCGCGGTCTGGAGATTTCGGGCGGGCAGGCCCAGCGCATTGCCATAGCTCGCGCATTTCTGCGTAACGCCCCCATTCTGTTGCTCGATGAACCCACCTCGCAGGTGGATCTGGCCTCCGAACGAGCGATCCGTGACGCGCTGGCTCGGCTGCGCGAGGGACGTACTGTGGTGACTGTCGCGCATCGCCGCGCGTTGGTCGATGCCGCCGACCGAGTGCTGGAAGTCCGCGAAGGCGAGGTGATCGCGTGAGTGAGTCATGCATCCCCACCACCACCGGCCAGCTGGCGGCCTGGCTGCTGCGGGTGGCTCGCCCGGTATTGACGCCACTCATCGCCTCAACCCTCTTCAGGATTATCGGGCAGCTGCTCAACGTCGCATTGCTGGTGGTAGCTGCACTTTTCGTGGTTTCTGCATCGCAGATCGCCGCTGGATCGGCGGTACTACAGATTTCCGGCGAGGTTGCCGCGCTCATTCCGGCGGAGGCCGCATCGGCCTCCGCCGGCGTGCCCGGCGTCGGTTGGGGAATCACCTCGGTGCTGTTGTTACTCGCCGGACTCGCGTTGCTCAAGGCACTCTGTGCCTATTTGGAGCAGTACACCGGGCATCTTGTGGCGTTCAAAGCCCTTGCCCGGCTGCGCTCGTATTTCTATGACAAGCTCGAGCCGCAAGCTCCCGCCGCAGTGCAAGGCCGCTCATCCGGCGACCTCCTCGCCCGCGCCACCAAGGACATCGACCGGATCGAAACCTTCTTCGCCCACACAGTCGCCCCGGCCATTTCCGCCGTCGTCGTTCCTCTTGTCGTAGGCGTATGGATAGCGCAGACTATCCACCCGTCGCTCGGTTTGATTGCGCTGCTCGGGTGGTTCCTGATTGGTGCCGCCATACCGAAGCTCGGTTGGAAGCAGGCCACGCAGCAGTCCGACAACCTACGCAGCCGCCGCGGCGAGCTGGCCCATCACGTGACGGATTCGGTGCAGGGGACCGAGGAAGTGCTGGCCTTCGGGATTCAGAATCAGCGTATCGAGGGCATGGCTGCTATCGAGGAGCAGATCGGTGATGAACTCGTCGCGCACTCGCGGCTGCTCGCCGTGCGTCGCGCGTTGGCTTCGATGCTCCAGTTCCTCACCCCGGCGGTTGTGTTCCTGGTGGGCGTTGGTGATGTGCTGACTGGCGCGATGCCACTCACGAGTCTGGTCATGGCTGTCGCCGCGACGATCGCCGTGATGCCCGCGGTCCTTGCCGTGGAGGAGTTTGTTGGGGTCCTCTTTAACGCGCTGTCCGCCGCCCGGGCCGTTGCTGAGGTGACCGAGGCCAAGCTGATCATCAAGGAATCGGCGCACCCCATCGGCGTACCGAAGGGGCCGCTCGGCATCGAGCTCAAGAACGTCAGTTTCGCCTATCCCCGCCGCGCCGACGAGAACACGACCCAGCTCGATGTGCTCGCCCCCGAGACGTCAACACCCACGCCCGACGAGCCCGCACTCGCGCCTGACGAAAATGCGCGCCCCGGCAACGATTCTGACAAGCACCCCCACTCTCGCGAGAACCCCAGCACCGCCCCTTCGCCACCTGCCAACAACTCCCATCCCAGCGACCACACCGACGCAAGTAGCCGGCAACTGGAGCCGCGCGACGTCGTCGTCGACGTATCGCTGACGATCGAACCTGGTGAGATGGTGGCGTTCGTGGGGGCGTCGGGTTCGGGGAAGTCGACGATCGGCGCGCTCATTGCCCGCGTCTGGGATCCGAGAACCGGCAGCGTGCGGCTGGGCGGTTTTGACGCGCGGATGTACGCGGACGAGGATATTCGCGCGGCCGTGACGCTCGTGCCGCAGCGCCCGTTCCTGTTTTCCGGGACGTTGCGCGAGAACCTGGCGCTGGCGAACCCGGAGGCGAGCGAGGGGGACTTGTGCGAGGCGTGTGCGACGGCCGGGCTCGCGTTGGATTCGGCGGCGCTGCCGGATGGGCTGGATACTGTGGTTGGAGAGTTCGGCGGTGGCGTTTCCGGTGGTCAGCGGCAGCGGATCGCGCTTGCTCGTGCGCTTGTCCGGGGTTCGCGCGTGCTCATTCTGGACGAGGTCACCTCGGATCTGGACCCCGAAACGGAGCGCCTTGTCGCCGAGAATCTGCGTTCCTTGACGCCCGCGCGCACGCTCGTTTTCATCGCCCATCGACCGACGACGGCGTTGCTCGCCTCACGCGTCTTCGTCATGGACGCCGGTCGCCTGGTGGAAAGCGGCCCGCCCAAGGAACTGCTCGCTGCCGGTGGCGCATTCGCCGCCCTCATGGCCCGCGAGGGGTGAGGTTGGGTGAACTTTCAGGGCTGCCTGACGAAAGTTACAAGGTGCGTCAGACCGCTTGAAGCCGCCGCTCCGCTGGCAGGAACGGTGTTCTTGCTCCCGGAGCGGCTCCGGCCAGCGTCTTGATCTCGCCGTCGGTGAGTCCCGCGTCCTTCATCTTCTGCCCAATTGCGGTGATGAGTTCAGGTACTTCGGGTGGGAGATGGTTGTCGCCGGGTTCGTTCGTTTTCCATCCGCGGGAGTTCAACTGCCGATGGATCCTCTGGCGGTCAGCGCTGGCTGCAAGGCCCAAATGGAGGGCGCGCTCGGACAGTACCTGCATGGACGTCCCCCACTCGCGTTTCAGGTCAGCGAGTTTCCCCAAGGTCAAGCTGCGCAGTTCTGAACGAATCACGTGCTCCGGCATGAGGAACTCTTCTGCGAACTGATTTGCTTGCTCTTCGACATCAATATCGACGTAATTGGTATGCATCACGAGGTGGCCGAGTTCGTGCGCGAGTGTCCACCGCTTGCGGCTTGTTGGCAGGGAAATGTTGAGGAGGACGACGGCGTGGCTACCCGCCCACTGCGACATCCCGTCGATCCGGTGTGTTCCGAAGTCCTCCTCGGCAACCAGGATCCCTGCTGATTCCACCCACCGGGTCAGGTTGCGAACGGGGCCAATGGGCATGCGCCATGCTGCTCGTAGCAGTCGCGCGATGTCGTCGGGGGAGTATTCGTCCGGATCAAAGTGAGCCACGCTGTTTGTTGGTGTGAGCGGAGTGCGTTCCAGAAGGAATGACGATTGCATGCGCAGGGCATTGAGACGGGCCTCAATGCGTTTCCAATCCGCTGGTGGAGCTGTTCTGGGTCGTCTCATGTGGGCATCAACGGCTATGGCGCCACGCATCCGAAACTCGTGCCGAAGGAGCGGAATCGTGACACCCAATGCCTCAGCCAGTTTGCCGAGCACGTTGTCATTCGGCGTTCTCAGCCCATTCTCGTAACGGGACAATGCGACCTGCGTGATACCGACAGCGTTAGCGAGCGCCTCTTGGGTGATCCCCGAGGAGCGCCGTAGAACGAGTATCGCATCGCCAATGCTGGTAGACATCAGCTTGCCCCTTGTTCTGCTTCGGTGAGGACGGATGAGAGATCCAGATCCGGCAGTTCCGGTCCAATCGGAGTCCATGTGAAGCCCGTTGCCTGTCCGGCGTCTCTTTCGAGGGTTACGGACCAGATCGGTGTGTTGAGATCGGTGCGATACGACAATATTGCTTCACCAATTGACCGCATGTCCGAGTCCCACCGATACCCGAGTGCAAGGCTATGGGACTCGAAACCTTCGAGAGATTTCTGTCCGTTTGACCAGAAAGCCAGTGCTGTTTCAGTGGGGTACGTAGTGATCTTGTCATCGGCGTTGTGCCGTTTGACTCGGAGAAGATATCGGCTCTGATATCTCAGTTCTCTAATGGGGTCCTTATCAAGGACGACGACGTCCTCCATCTCCTCAATCCTACGTACCAAGTGGTACCAGATTCTGTCATGAATGAAACATGCTGCCGTTCGTATGGCAAAGGTGGCGAACCAATCCGGATGCCAGCTGCGAAACTCTTCGTAATCGTCAGTGGCGTCAGCAACGGCATCGATGAAGGCATGAATGAACGGCTCGCCTAGCTCCAACAGAACGTTATCGGTCTGTGGTATTTCATTCGAAAACATACCAAGAAATATACCATTTGAGATCACGTAGCGTGGCAAACTGCATGCTAATTGGCCGTCGCCGATCGCTCCAGCACCTCAAGCAACTGCCGTACCTGCCTCCGCGAGCGCAGCCGGACGACCCGCAGGTCTGGATGCTCGCGCACAATCGTCGGTAGTTCGTCACGGATGTGATTCCGGCTCGCGATGGACCAGCGGATCATGTTGCTCTTGTCGGTGAAGATCTTGTGGAGGGGCGGCTCGTGATTGCCGCCCCACAGCGCCTCGTGCGTGAGCGCCCTGCGAACCGTGCGAACAGTGACGCGCCATAGGATAAGAGGGAAAGGAAGGTCCAGCCAAACGAAAGTATCGGCACGCGCCAGTAAGAGCGGCCGGACGTCGTCGTACTGCCATTCGGTGATCCATGCGGGCTCGGCCGTCAGCCGCTCCACGTTCTCCTCGAACTCGGGAATCTTCGTCCAGTTCGGCCCGTGATACATGGCGTCGAGTTCGGCGTAGGGAATACCCAGGCGCTCGGCAATATTGCGCGCGAGTGTACTCTTCCCGGCCCCCGACGGCCCAGCGACGATGATTTTCTGCATCCCCAGAGTGTAGCCGCCCAGCTTGCGAGGTTGGGATACCGGCTCCCACATTGTCGACGACGACGCCCGCCAGTCACCTGGATACCCCGCTCGCCTCGGATGGGTCAAAAACATGTCGGCGTGATCGAGTAGCCTGGCATGAGTAGTTGTAGAAGCAAGATGAAGGATCCCATGGTCGTCGAAACCAAGCCAAAGAAGCGCATCAACGTCGTCGGTGCGATTATTACTGACGGTTCAAAGGTTCTGGCCGCGCAACGAAGCGAACGTATGAGTCTGCCTGGATTGTGGGAATTCCCGGGAGGGAAGATCGAGGTAGGGGAAACACCGCAGAAAGCGCTCCAGCGTGAGCTTCAAGAAGAACTTCTGTGTGAGGTGGAGATTGGGGAGCAAGTCGAGAGCACAGAATACGAGTACGATTTTGGCATCGTCACGCTGACCACCTTCTACTGCAAACTTATTGGGAGGGAACCGCGACTAACCGAGCATTCCGCGATCCGCTGGGTAGAGGCCACAGACCTGGAGCAGTTACCTTTTGCTCCCGCTGATGTCCCGGCTGTCCAACACGTTGCGAAGGACTACATGAAATGAGTTCCCTCTATCAGGTAATCCGAGGCGATGTTGCCTTTGGATTTCTTGATTCGACGGTGGAATCCGAGCAGCTTTTCCACCCGCGCCTCATCATTAATGAGGCGGACAATACGATGCTGCGCGCCATCAGGGATGAGTTGCGGCGTTCGGAACATTTTGACTTCTCTGTAGCCTTCGTAGGAACAGGTGCCCTGGGTCTGCTCAAGCAGGCACTTTATGATTTCAAGGGAACGGGACGGATTATCACCGGCTCCTACTTGGATTTCAATTCGCCCGATGTATTCAGAGAGCTCTTGGGACTGGAGAATATCGAGGTTCTTGTCCATCCAGAGGATGAAGGTGGCTTCCACGCAAAGGGATACGTTTTTCGGCAATCGGAGTCGACGACGGCGATTATCGGCAGCTCTAACCTCACCCGAAACGCACTTCTGCTCAATAAGGAATGGAATCTAAGATTCTCCGCCTTACCCGGTGGAGATGTCACTAGGCAACTGGCTAGCGCTATTGATACACAAGCCACGCTCGCTATTCCTTTGACGGAAGAATGGATCGAAGAATACGAGAAAAGGTATGTTCGGCGAGCTCAGATCCGGCAGACCGTCGCCGATGCGACCAAAGATATCGAGCCACGCGATGCTCGGCCGATCATCCCGAATGCCATGCAGCGGGAGGCTCTTGAGGCTCTCGATCAGGTCCGTAGGAATGGCGAGCGTCGTGCCATCGTTATCTCCGCGACCGGTACCGGCAAGACTATTCTTTCTGCCCTTGATGTGCGGGAGGTCCAACCCAAGCACATGCTTTTCCTGGTGCATCGAGAACAGATTCTCGATAAAGCGATGGGTGAGTTTCGGAAGGTCCTCGGTGGGCCTAGATCTGATTACGGAAAGTTTGTGGGTGGTCAGCGGCAATTGGACCGCAAGTACGTGTTTGCGACCGTCCAGTCACTTTCTATGGACCGCGGGTTGATGGAACTGGTTCAGCACGAGTTTGATTATGTACTCATCGACGAAGTACATCGAGCCGGTGCAGAGAGCTATAGGCGTCTTCTTGAACGGCTTACGCCAGAGTTTCTTCTCGGAATGACAGCGACACCCGAGCGAACCGATGAGTTTAGCATCTTCGAGTTGTTTGACTACAACGTTGCCTACGAGATCCGGCTCCAGAAGGCGCTGGAATCCAACATGCTCGTACCGTTCAACTACTATGGCATCACTGATTACGTCGACGCAGGAGGCAATGTCATTGATGACATGTCTGACCTGCGGCATTTGGTCGCACCGGAACGGGTGAGGTACCTGATCGAGATGATCACCCGGTACGGATTCCCAAGCAATGTGCATGGACTGATGTTCTGTAGCCGGCGAGATGAGGCGCAGGAACTCTCTGGGCTTCTCAATCTGCAGATGGTTAATGGCAGGCGGCTGCGAACTGCTGTCCTCAGTGGTGAGGATTCTATGGTGATTCGCGAAGAGACGGTGCGACAGCTGGAGCGAGGGGAACTCGACTACATCCTTACCGTCGATATCTTCAACGAAGGCATCGACATCCCCTGCGTCAACCAGGTGGTCATGCTTCGACGGACGAAGTCGAGCATTGTCTTCACCCAGCAACTTGGTCGTGGATTACGAAAGGCTCCCGGTAAGGACCATCTGCGGGTTCTAGATTTCGTAGGGAACTATGACTCGAATTATCTGATTCCGATTGCACTTACCGGCGATAGTTCCCTCAACAAGGACGTGATCCGAAAGAAGATTATTCAGTCGGACTCCAGTGGAGCCATTGCCGGTGTTTCGTCCATCAACTTCGATGAAATATCGAGAAAGCGAATACTTGAGTCCCTAGCTAAGGTAAAGCTCGACAGCATCGCTAATCTCAAGCGAGCGTTTCTCGACCTTACTCAGCGGCTCGGACGTAACCCCAGACTACTGGACTTTGCGCGATTCGAGACGGCAGACCCCGTCGTCGTCGCAACGAAAAAGAAGAACTACTGGGAGCTGATGAAGGGGTTCAAAGCCGTTGATATCGGTCCGTCCTCACGGCAGGCGAGTTATCTGAGTTTCCTCTCGCTCGAGTTGCTGAACGGTAAACGGCCACACGAGTTGGTGCTGCTGCGCGAGTTGTTGGCGGGAAACTCTCTGAGCCAAGTGGAGTTCTCGCTCCTTTTGCAGAATCAAGGTCTCATCAACTCGCGAGCAACGACGGATTCAGTCGCCAGAGTTCTGTCCCTAGACTTCTTCAACGGATCCGAGAAGAAGCCTTATGGGGATGCTGCGCTGGTTCGGTTGACGTCAAACGGTTATGTTCTAGATGACGATTTCGCGGACGAGTATGGGAATAATGACGAGTTTCACCGGCAAGTAGACGACATCATCAGCGCCGGACTTTTCACCGCTCGCCACAAGTATCAGTGGGGAAGCGAGCTCCAGATTGGCGAGCGATACTCGCGTAAGGATGTCTGCCGCATACTTAACTGGACGAGTAACCAGCAGAGCACAATGTACGGATACAAAGTGGATCGCCTATCCGGTAGCTGTCCAATTTTCGTCACTTATCACAAGGACGACGACGTCGCAGCGAGCACCAAGTACGAGGATGAGTTCCTTGATCCTTCAACCCTCCGCTGGTTCACCCGCAGCAAGCGGACGCTACAAAGCGCTGAGGTCCGAGCGATAGTTGACCACGAGGTTCCCCTGTACGTGTTCGCCAAGAAGGATGACGCTGAAGGTACCGACTTCTATTACTTGGGAACGGCGACTCCGCGAGAAGCCAAGCAGGAGGTTATGCAGGGAGACGAGGGAAAGAGCCTCGACGTTGTCACCATGAAGCTCGACCTGGAAAAGCCCCTCAACCCGAGCTTGTACGAGTACTTTGTCAATGCGTGATGCTGACGGACGCGGTAATTGACTGACCTGCGGCGCTGATGCAGCCCCTTATGAACCAGTTATGACCGAGTTATGCATAGTTATGGACTTTTTCTGCACTGCTTTCTAAAGGTTCATAACTTATGAATAACTCGCTCATAAATCCTCCATAACTCGCTCATGGCTCGGAGAGGTCACCCGTGGGTGGAGAGGTGACGTCTACGTGCTGTGACCTCTCCATCGAAGCGTGACCTCTCCCGAAGAGGGGATTCCGCCACACCCGCCCCACCTACACCCGGCCCATAACAGAACGATCCCCGCGACCAACAGGTCACGGGGATCGTTCTTTGCCTTGAGCAGCCACGCGCGTAGCGCGATAGTGATCGCACAACACCATCACATGCTCATCGACCAATCGAGGGCACGCGATCAGTTGCCGGGCTTATTGGAGTCCCACTTGGACTCACGGTTGTATCCGAGCACCATCTCAAGGGCACTCTTGGGCTGACGCCGTGTGGCGAGTAGCTGGCGGACAAATCGCATGATGTTTACCTCCTCAGGCAGCGCGGTCCATTTGGTGTCCCAACCGTGCCAGTGCCATTTCGGCAGCTGACAGGCGGAAAGCAGCACGCTCAGCGCGAGATGCGGAAGCGTTGGCTCCCAGCGAGGCCAGTTCTGCTCGAGCGGATGCGAGCTCGGCCTGCGCGTGATGAATCTTTCGCATTTCAGTATTCATTTGTTATCTCTCTTTTCCATCTTCATGGGCGGAGCAGGAGAACCTCCACGCCCGTTATTTCCTTGTCCTCGGCAAAAGTGCCGAGGTGGCGGGCCTAAACCCGCAGGCAGCCGGCTGGTGAAAACCGGACGCGCATGTCACTTGCGCTCTCCACCTTCGTGGATGACGTATAACTATATCCCAACTCCCGACCTAGGACAAGTGTCCTATGCCATAACACCTATATGTTAACTTATTTGTATTAACAGCGTGTGACGGCGAGGTTAGAGTTTGTGGTCGTCTGCGAGTCTGTCCGACCCTGCGTGACCTGGCACTACGCAACCGAGAGGGTCGACGACGACGCCCCGCCGCCGTCGCCGAACGTCACCTGGCCGCGCCACAACTACGAGAGGGGCCGCGCCGTCGTCGACGATCGTGAACACTCCCATATCTCGAAGGTGCCGGACGGGACAAACACCCCCTTTCACTTCGCCGAATTTTGTGGCACTGACGCGTTGTTTGGGGGCGGAAATTGCGAGCAACTTCCGCGAATGCCGTTTTGTGTCGGAGCGAGTGGCTAGTCTTGAACTTATGGACACGCCTAACAATGCAGCGCTGCGTACTGAAACCGATTCCATGGGGGCCATTGACGTTCCCGCCAACCACTACTGGGGTGCGCAAACTGAGCGCAGTCTCCACAATTTTGATATTGGTCGATCCACGTTCGTGTGGGGCCGCCCGATGGTTCGCGCCCTGGGCGTGCTGAAGAAGTCGGCTGCTCTGGCCAACAAGGAGCTTGGTGAGCTGCCCGCGGAGATCGCGGATCTCATCGCCCAGGCTGGCGACGAAGTGATCTCGGGCAAGTTGGATGCGGAGTTCCCGCTGGTGGTCTTCCAGACCGGCTCCGGCACCCAGTCCAACATGAACGCCAACGAGGTCATCTCCAACCGTGCGATCGAACTCGCCGGGGGAGAGATGGGAACCAAGGCTCCCGTCCATCCCAATGATCACGTCAACCGCGGCCAGTCCTCCAATGACACCTTCCCCACAGCGATGCACATCGCCGTGGTCGAGCAGCTCAACAACAAGCTGTACCCGGACGTCACCAAGCTTCGCGACACCCTTGATGCCAAGGCCAAGGAGTTCAAGGACATCGTCATGGTGGGCCGCACCCATCTCCAGGACGCCACCCCGATCACGCTCGGCCAGGCCATCTCCGGTTGGGTTGCCCAGATCGATTTCGCCCTAGATGGCATCCGCTACGCCGATTCGCGCGCTCGCGAGCTGGCCATTGGTGGAACCGCCGTGGGTACCGGCCTCAACTCCCACCCGGACTTCGGCCCGGTTGCCGCCCGCAAGATCAGCGAGGAAACCGGCCTGGAGTTCGTTCAGGCGGACAACCTCTTCGCCTCGCTCTCCGCTCATGACGCATTGGTGCAGGTCTCCGGCGCGCTGCGCGTGCTTGCTGACGCACTCATGAAGATCGCCAACGACGTGCGCTGGTACGCCTCCGGCCCCCGCAACGGCATCGGCGAACTCATCATTCCCGAGAACGAGCCCGGCTCCTCCATCATGCCCGGCAAGGTGAACCCCACCCAGTCTGAGGCCATGACGATGGTGGCCACCAAGGTGTTCGGTAATGACGCCACGGTCGGCTTCGCAGGCTCGCAGGGCAACTTCCAGCTCAACGTGTTCAAGCCCGTCATGTCCTGGTGCGTACTGGAGTCCATCGAGCTCATCGGCGATTCCTGCCTCATGTTCAACGAGCACTGCGCCGTGGGCATCGAGCCGAACTACGAGAAGATCCAGCACAACCTGGACATCAACCTCATGCAGGTCACGGCCCTCAACCGCCACATCGGTTACGACAAGGCCTCCAAGATCGCCAAGAATGCCCACAAGAAGGGCATCTCGCTGCGCGAGTCGGCGCTCGAGCTCGGCTACGTCACGGACGAGGAATTTGACGCCTGGGTGATCCCGGTGGATATGACTCACCCCAGCGCTGGCTGATTTCGCTCGGGTGGTTGGCGCGTCCGGTTCGTTTTTGAGCCGACGACGGCGCCTCCGCCCGCGAACGTAACGAAGGGCCGGTTGGCTGCATCGATTCGATGCGCTGACCGGCCCTTCGGTTGTTTGCATCGATATAGCGCCTCAGTTGCCGCTATCGTCACCTGCGGACGCGCCGCCGTCGTCGCTATTCTGCTCGTCAAAGCCAACTCGATCGTCGGAACCGTCCGGCTCCTCCTGCAGGCACTGCTTGCGTCGATGATGATGGTCATGGTGGCGTTCAAACAACTGTCTCACCAGGAGATGCGCGAGTTCCTCGGGGCTTTCGTGGAAGTTGGAGGTGATCCACTGGTCCACGATGGCGAATGCGGAGGCGGAGTGAAGGGAGGCCAGGTATCTGTCGATCGCGGCGGCGTTTTGCAAGGTGGCCACGTTGTCGCGGTAGAGATAGAGGAAGAGCGCGTAGTCGAGTTTGGCGGCGTATACCCGCTCCAAGACGTCGCGATTCTTTTCCAGGTGGCGGAGGTAGGTGGTGAAGTACTGCTCGACCACGTCGCGGTTTTTCGGCGGCTGGAAATCGGGGTCGAAGTGCGGCCGGATCTTGTGCGGGTCGGGGACGGGCAGGCTCTCGAAGATCGTCTTGAACTTGAAGACCACCACGTCCTCTTTGGAGGAGAAGTGCCGGTAGTAGGTGGCGCGCCCCACGTCGGCGCGGTCCGTGATTTCCGAGACAGATATTTCTGGGAAGGGTTTTTCGGCACATAGCTCGAGGAGTGCGTCGGCGATGCGTTCCTTGAGATTTTCTGTTGTTCGGGCCTGTCGGGCCATTACGTCTGCCTCCTGAAGAATGTGCTGACGCATCATTCTCCACATCATTTGATCCTCGGGTCAATTGACAGTATGCCACATGGTTGATACAAATGTCTCATTGAAACGATTGTCTCTTAGAGTCACTTGTATCGCGCATCACGAATTGCATCCGGATGTGGCGACCCAGCGCGCTCACAACATGAAACGGATCGAATGAAACTCACACATTTCATCGGTAGGAGAGAATGGGGACTCGCCCTCATCGCTCTCATTGCCATCGTCGTTCAGGTCTACTTTGACCTTCGCCTGCCCGACTATATGCAGGACATCACGCAGATCATTGTGATGCCCGATGCCCAGATCTCCGACGTACTGGAGCAGGGCGCCTATATGCTCGGCTGCGCGCTGGGTTCGATGGCGGCCGCCGTCATCACCGGATTTGCGATGGCGATGATCGGCGCCACGCTCTCGCGCAACATGCGTGCCGCGGTGTTCAACAGGTCCATGGAATTCTCCATGGAGGAGTTGAACAAGTTCGGTGCCGCCAGCCTCATCACCCGTTCCACGAACGACGTCACCCAGGTGCAGATGTTCGTGGTCATGGGCCTGCAGATGGCGATCAAGTCCCCGATTCTCGCGGTGTGGGCGATCACCAAGATCGCCGGAAAGAACTTCACCTGGACGATGGCCACCGGAGCCTCGGTGGTGCTGCTTCTCGTCATGATGGGCGTGCTGCTTTCGCTCGTCATGCCGCGCATGATGCGCATGCAGCGCATCACCGACGATCTCAACCGCGTCACCCGCGAGCATCTCAGCGGCCTGCGCGTCATCCGTGCCTACAACGCCCAGGATTTCCACGAGAAGCGCTTCGAGCACACGAACACTGAGCTCACGGACACGAACATGTTCGTCCAGCGTTCCTTCGCGTTCATGATGCCCGCAATGACGTCCATCATGTCCGGCCTCTCGCTCGCCATCTACGCCCTCGGCGCCAGCATGATTAACGGCGCCGCCGATCCCGCGGACAAGGTCCGTCTCTTCTCCGAGATGATCGTCTTCTCGGCCTACGCGATGCAGGTCATTGGCGCGTTCATGATGCTCACCATGGTGTTCATCTTCTTCCCGCGCGCTCGCGTCGCTTACCGCCGCATCCGCGAGGTGCTCACCATCCCGATTTCGATTCGCGACGGCCGGGTTTCCTCCGCCGGGGCTCGCGGCCTTGTCGAGTTCCGTCACGTTGACTTCCGTTATCCGGATGCCGACGACGACGCCCTGCACGACGTTTCGTTCACCGCCCACCCTGGTGAGACGGTTGCGATTATTGGAGCCACCGGTTCCGGGAAGTCCTCGATCGTTAACCTGGTGCCGCGCTTCTACGATGTGCGCGAGGGACAGGTTCTCGTGGATGGGGTGGACGTCAAGGACTGGACGCAGGCCGACCTGCGCAATCGAGTCGCCTACGTTCCCCAGAAAGCAATCCTGTTCTCCGGCACTATTTCGTCGAATATTGATTATGGCTCCGGTCCGAAGGAGATCACCCCCGAGGACATCGTCGAGGCGGCGCGTGTTTCGGCGGCAGCCGAATTCGTCGCCGAGAAGGAGAACGGTTACGCCTCGCACGTGGCCCAGGGAGGCACGAACTTCTCCGGCGGTCAGAAGCAGCGCCTCTCCATTGCCCGCGCGGTTGCTCGCGGCGCCGAGATCATGATCTTCGACGATTCATTCTCCGCCCTCGACTATCGCACCGACCGTGACGTGCGCGCGGCGCTCCGTGGGAGCGCCGGCGAAGCCACCATGATCATCGTGGCGCAGCGCATCGGAACCGTGCGCGGTGCCGACCGCATCCTTGTGGTGGATCGTGGCCGCATCGTCGGTCAGGGCACCCACGAGGAGCTCATGGAGAACAACCAGGTGTACCGCGAGATCGCATTCTCGCAGCTCAGTGAGGAGGAGCTGGCATGAGTCATCACCGACTTCCTGAGGATCCCGCAGTGACGAACAGCGAAACGGATGCCATGGACCAGACGAACGCAGCGGGCGTCGTCGTCGAGCCGCGACGAGGTAAGCACGCGATGCCGGACTTTGATGCGCGGGTGGCGGAGGCCGCCGTCGTTGAAACGGATACCGCATCGGCCAGCAAACAGGCCGAAGCCGCTGCTCTGCGTAACGACATCGCCTCGGCCGCAGCCGGGC
This sequence comes from Ancrocorticia sp., assembly GCA_047602305.1. Taxonomy (GTDB): domain Bacteria; phylum Actinomycetota; class Actinomycetes; order Actinomycetales; family Actinomycetaceae; genus Ancrocorticia. The sequence continues at coordinate 1,612,383 of JASGHO010000001.1, read as the reverse complement.
GCCGCGTCGCGGACGAAGCGCGCGAGGAACAGCTTGGCGCCGGTGACAGCGCGCGGCCCCAGCGCAGTCATGGCCCCGGCGGAGGTCCGCACGGAGGTGGCGGGGCCGTCAACAAGCAGGTCATCAGCGACATGGCGCCCACGCTCGGGCGTGTGCTGCAGTTCGCGCGCAAGTACTGGGGATACATGATCGCCGCCGTGGTCATGGCCATCGCCGGTTCCGTGCTCACCGTGATCTCGCCCCATTACATCGGCGAGATCACGGACACCATCGCCGCCGGAATCATGGGCGACATGGACATGGATCGGGTGCGCACACTCGTCATCATCTCGATTGCGATCCTCGCGGGCAGCTTCGTGTTCAGCTATGTGCAGGCACAGCTCATGGTCGCGGCCACGCAGCGTACCTCGCAAAACATGCGCACCGCGATCAACCGCAAGATCGATCGCATGCCGCTCGCCTACTTCGATCGCGTCAGCCACGGTGACACCCTGTCGCGCGTGACCAATGACGTCGATACCCTGTCCCAGACACTCAACAACTCGGTGAGCTCCATCATGACCGGTATCGTCATGCTGGTCGGGACCACCGTCATGATGTTCTGGACCGAATGGCGCATGGCGCTCGCGGGCATCGCCGCGGCGATCATCGGGTTCATCCTGACCGTGGTCATCATGGGTGTGAGCCAGAAGTTCTTCGTGGCGCGGCAGAGCCAACTCGGCGCTCTCAACGGACACATTGAGGAGACCTTCGGCGGGCAGATCGTGGTGCGCGCCTTCAACGGCGAACCGGAGGCCAAGGCCGAGTTCAAGGTCCGCAATGACCGCCTTTACGCCAGCTCGTGGCGCGCCGATTTCCTCTCGGGCCTCATGATGCCCATCATGACCTTCGTGGGAAACCTCGGCTACGTTGTGGTGTGCGTGGTGGGTGCCGTGCTGGTGGTCAACGGAACCGTTTCGATCGGCGTGATTACCTCCTTCATGATGTACATTCGCCTGTTCACTCAGCCCCTGGCCAACATTGCGCAGGCGGCCACCTCCTTCCAGGGAGCGTCTGCTGCCGGCACCCGCGTGTTCGAGCTGCTCGATGAGCCCGAGATGGAGGACGAGTCGGGCAAGCCCGCCTCCGATGCCGATCGCCTGGTGCGCGGCCACGTGCGTTTTGATAATGTTCGGTTCGGCTACGTGCCGGAGAAGGAGATCATCCACGGCTTCTCCGCGGATGTTTACCCCGGGCAGAAGGTCGCCATTGTGGGGCCGACGGGTGCGGGCAAGACCACTCTGGTCAACCTCCTCATGCGTTTCTATGACGTCGATTCGGGGCGCATCTTGGTGGACGGTGTGCCCACCAAGGAGATGAAGCGTGAGGACGTGGACTCGCTGTTCTCGATGGTTCTCCAGGACACCTGGATGTTCAAGGGAACCATGCGCGAGAATCTCGTGTACCGCACCGAGGGGGTCTCGCAGGAGAAGCTCGACCAGGTCGTCGAAGAAGTGGGGCTTGCCGAGTTTGTGCGCCAGCTCCCGCACGGATACGACACGGAGATGGGCGAGGAGAATGCCCTGTCCGCAGGACAGAAGCAGCTCGTGACCATCGCCCGCGCGATGCTCGCAGACAACCCGCTGCTCATCCTGGACGAGGCAACCTCCTCCATCGACACTCGCACCGAGCTGCTGATTCAGCGGGCCCTCGACACGCTGACCGAGGGGCGCACCTCCTTTGTCATCGCTCACCGGCTCTCAACGATTCGCGACGCGGACATCATCTTCGTCATGCGCGACGGCGACATCGTGGAGACCGGCTCGCACGAGGAACTGCTCGCCGAGGGCGGCTTCTACGCCGAGCTCTACAACTCCCAGTTCGACGTGGTGGAGTAGGGGCTGTCTGGTTCTTCTCGGGAAAGGTAACAGATCCGCGGATAGTCGACCCCAACAGAGGTCTCTGTATCCGTTGCCTGTCTGAAGATCTGTTACCTCTCCACTTCTCAGATCTTCACAGCTCTGGGCAGGAGTGATTCGGATCAAATGTGATGTCCTGTGTGAATTAGATTGTTGGCGCCAAAGAATTGCTTTAGAATTATGAGAGGTAGCAGAGGCTGAAACAGTGCCTCAGAGCGCCACTTCGGAAAGCCCGCACACTGTGCGGGCTTTCGCGTAGAAGGAAATATCAGAGATCTCTGAATGGGTGACTCCGTTCTTTTGGCGTCCCAGTTTTCACCACCCATAACTTCCTGAGGTGCGGAAGCCCATACCGTGTCGCGGGAATGCCCGAGCCGCCTCCGAAGTTCCACTCCATGGATAGTTGAAACTCAAACTAATTGGAGAAGGTACATGACGTCACAGGACACCCGCACCGCTCAAGCGGACAAGCTCTCCGCATCAACATATATGGGTGCTGTGGTTCTTGACGTGCGTAATTTGGCGAATATGACCATGTTCTACCACTCGGTCATTGGCCTGGATGTTCTGCATGAAAAGGGCGGGCAGGTCATCTTGGGGCGTTCTGCCAAGGAACCGCTCCAGGGTCAAGATCCTCACGGAACACACGGAACACCAGCTCCCTGGCTGAACAGGACAGGGCACGTGGGCACCTCGCCAACGACCTCACTAACTACCCCGCCAAGCCGCGCCGTCAGCACCGCGGGTACTCCACTCGCTGGTGAACTCGCCGTCGTCGTTCTCCGAGAGAACACATCGCTCCCGCTGCGCCCTGAGGGATCCGCCGGACTTTTCCACACGGCGATCCTCTTCCAGAACCCGCGCGAGCTTGCCGCCGCGATTATCCGAATCGCGCGCCATACCCCACAACTCTTCACCGGTACGGGCGATCATCATGTCTCGCAGGCCTTCTACCTCGACGACCCGGAAGGCAACGGGGTGGAGCTTTACATCGACCGTCCCCGCGATCGCTGGCAGTGGAGAAACGACCAGATCCACATGACCACCGAGTACATCGATCCCAACCGGTTCATCACCGAGAACATGCCCGGTGTATCTGAGCAGGCGCGCGAGGGTGGAAACAACGTCACCCTCGGGCATGTGCATCTCCAGGTGGGTGATGTAAGAAGCGCACACAAGTTTTACGTCGAGACGCTGGGATTTGAGACCACCGCCCGTATGGGGAACTCGGCGCTCTTTGTGTCCGCCGGTGGGTATCACCATCACATGGCGATGAATACCTGGGGGAGTGGAGGAACAGGGCTTCGCGTTCCGAGTCTTGGGCTGGGGCGCGTGGACATCCTTGTTCCAGAGCGCTCCGAGACGGAGGCTGCGGCAGCACGTCTCGCCCATGCGGGCTTCACTGTCCGCGATGATGGCCGAACCATCGAGACCAACGATCCGTGGGGGAACCTCGTTCGGCTCACCGCCGAGTGAGGGTTGTACCGGCGCCCAATGCTGGCGTCCAGTACTAACGCCCACACAACACACAGAAGGCGCCCAATACCGGCACCCACACAACACACAGAAGGCGCCCAATACCGGCACCCACACAACACACAGAAGGCACCCAGTATCGGCACCCACACAACACACAGAAAACACAGAGAAAACAGCGGCTTGGGTGGCCGCCGTCATGGCCAGCCACGTCCGCCCGCACTAGACTGGTTGGGCTTGGCAGGCCCTTCCGATAAGAACAACCCGGTGTGGCTGGGACAGCACGTCGTCGGAACCCCGATTTGCTTGGATGGAGCAGCATGCAGTTTGGAATCTTCACGGTCTCGGACATCACCGAGGATCCGACCACCGGCCGTACTCCTACGGAGAAGGAGCGGATCGACGCCGTCGTCACCATCGCGAAGCATGCCGAGGAGATTGGCCTGGACGTCTTCGCGCTCGGCGAGCACCATAACCCGCCGTTCTTCTCCTCCTCACCCACCACCACGCTCGCGTACATCGGCGCGCAGACCGAGCGCATCCTGCTCTCCAGCTCCACCACCCTCATCACCACGAACGATCCGGTGAAGATCGCCGAGGACTATGCGATGTTGCAGCATCTGACGAACGGCCGCGTGGATCTCATGATGGGGCGCGGCAATACCGGCCCGGTCTACCCGTGGTTCGGCAAGGACATCCGCCAGGGCATCCCGCTCGCGGTGGAGAATTACCAGCTGCTGCGCCATCTCTGGGACCAGGACGTGGTCAACTGGGAGGGCAAGTTCCGCACCCCCTTGCGCGGCTTCACCTCCACCCCGCGCCCGCTCGACGGCGTCGCCCCCTTCGTCTGGCACGGTTCGATCCGCTCGCCTGAGATCGCCGAGCAGGCCGCCTACTACGGCGACGGTTTCTTCCACAACAACATCTTCTGGCCCGCCTCGCACACCGGCCGCATGGTCAACCTGTACCGCCAGCGTTTCGCGCATTACGGTCACGGCCGCCCCGAGGACGCCATCGTGGGTCTCGGCGGCCAGTTCTACCTCGCGAAGGATTCGCAGCAGGCGGTGCGCGAGTTCCGCCCCTACTTCGACGTCGCGCCCGTCTACGGCCACGGCCCCTCGATGGAGGAGTTCATGACCGAGACCCCGCTGACTGTCGGTTCGCCGCAGCAGGTCATCGACCGCACGCTCGGCTTCCGCGAGACCGTGGGCGACTACCAGCGCCAACTTTTCCTTGTGGACCACGCCGGCCTGCCGCTCAAGACTGTCCTGAACCAGCTGGACATGTTCGGCTCCGAGGTGCTCCCGGTGCTGCGTCAAGAATTTGCTGCGCGTCGCGCCCCCGGAATTCCCGAGGCGCCGCTTCACCCGCGAGTCCGCGGTAGCAAGTCCGCACCGTGGATTTTCGCCGACGACGGCGCCGCGACCACCGCTCGTGACGGCGCGGCCACGTCCAACTCCCGGCGCCCCGTCGACGACGTCACCGGAGCCAGCTTCTACGAGCAGGCCCCCAGCGACGACGCCGCAGTTGAGCATGCCGACGCCCTCATCAAGGAGGCACGAGGAATCAAATGAAGATCGTAGCGATTTCCGCCGGGCTCTCTGACGCCTCGGCGGCCACCCAGCTTGCTCGGGCGATTGCTGAGGAAGCGTTGATGGGAACAGCCTCGCAGGTGGGAGCAGCACATCCGCCAGCAGCACTCGGGAACAGCTCGACGCGAGTTGGCCTGGGTGACACTCCGATTGCAGCCCGCCCCGAGGTCATCTCGCTGCGCGCCTACGCCCGCGATATCGCAGATGCCATGACGCTCGGCTTCCCCAGTGAGAAGCTCGAGGCGCTGTTTGCGAAGGTGGCGCGCGCGGACGCCGTCGTCGCTGTTGCTCCGGTCTACAACGCGATGCCGTCCGGACTCTTCATCTCCTTCTTCAACGTGCTGCCGGAACAGACGCTGGCGGGCAAGCCGGTGGCGCTCGGGGCCACGGGCGGAACGCCGCGCCACAGCCTCGTTATCGAGCAGGCGATGCGCCCGATGTTCATTTATCTGCACGCGCTGGTTCCCACCACGGCCGTCTACGCGGCCACCGAGGATTGGGGCGCGCCGGGCGAGGGCTTCGACGGCGCCGCGGGTAAGGGGATTGCCAAGCGGGTTGAGCGTGAGGGCCGGGAGTTGCGGGCACTGGTGCTGCTTGCGACGGGCGATCCGCGGCTCGTCGCGGAAGAACGGGACGCCGCTAGGAACGACGACGGCGAGGCTGTCTGGACTGTCACCGCTCCCGTGGCCGAGTCCGGTGGTCACTTGACCGAGCCTGGTCAGTCCTCCCATCCGGGGCAGGGTGCCGCCACAGATGCGGGACTTGCTGCGAACCGGGCCGGTTTCAAATACGGGGCGAAGAGCGCGGATGAAGCCGCCGCTATCGAACAGTTCCCGGATTTTGTCTCGTTCGAGGACTTGCTCAAGTAAGAGATTGCGCCCAAGCAAGAGGACCTGCTCAAGTGAACAGTGTGCTCAGTCAAACGGGTCGAATGCTCAGCTGTACAGATGCTCAGCCAGGTGGGTGCTCAGCCGAGCAGTCATTCAGCCGAGCAGATCGAGACTATCCGGCAGTGTGAAACCGGGCCGCGTGTAAGCGGTGAAGCGGTACCGTGTCCCCTTGACCGAAGTATTCCAGCTACCTGACGGGTCAACAACTGATACATCGTTGGAGACCACCTGGGTGCCAATACCCGCGGCGCTCCACTCCGCTGGGATCTCGGGGGCGAAGGTGTCCGGGTCGGGTACGTCGAGGTCCACTTCGGTGACCAGCGCGAAGTCGGCGAGGGGGAGGGCTTGGGCGTAGATCTGTGCCCCGCCCATGATCCAGGCGAGTGGTTCGCGCCTGCCCGCGGTAGCGCTCCCAATCGGAGCCGCTGTGCCACCGTCCGGCGCCGCGACGTCGTCATCCCCAGCGAGGTCGATCGCCTCGTCGAGGCTTCGCACTACCGAAGCTCCAGGCGCCACGAATTCAGGATTTCGTGACACCACGATGTTCGTGCGGCCGGGCAGTGGACGGTACTTTTCGCCCAGGCTCTCCCATGTGCGCCGCCCCATGATGACGGGCCGCCCGGTTGTCATACGCTGGAAGAAGCGCAGGTCCTCCGGGATGTGCCATGGCATGATGCCATCCCTACCGATCGCGCGGTTCTTCCCTTGTGCCCAAATCATTGCGAGCATGGCGTGCCTCCAGCCCTCTGAACAGCCATGATATGTCATAGTACCGTGCTGAATCGTCGTACTACTCACCCATTTCCAGGTATGTATTCGTCTCAGACGAGCTAAGCTAGGGAATGTACGCAAATCGCCCCTGAGATGAAGGGACCTTTTCCAAGGTTGGTGCTAGCCTTGAATTGCCCCAACTACGCCAAGACTGGGTTGGGGTGTCCGCTACAACCGGGTAAGACGGACGAGCGTCATAAAAGTTCGAGACAACCTCGAGAAATCTATAAAGAAGTGAGATTTCGGGCCGTGAACCGTGTTTTGGGGATTGATGAAGCTCAGGTGCTTCACTATCGAATTGATAGTCGGACACTGACAGGCAGTAGTGTTCTGACTCTCAATGCGATCGTCTCGTTTACTGTGACTGATGAGAGTGGACAAGTTTTCCGTGGGCAGGGCGAGGCCCAGGTGCGCGGCCCGGTCACCGGAGATTCGCGCCAGCGTTCGTTGAATATGATCAGCAGTTCGCTGAAGAATCTACATGGCCGGTCTCTCGATTTTTCATCGACGACGACGGCGCGGCAATCTATTGCTTCTATCATGTCCGAGCTTCAGTCAAAGGTGGCGGAGTCGGCTGCTCGGAGCGATGGGCTCTCGGGTACAACCTTCGGGGAACCGGATTCTGGAGATGAAACTCGGGAACCGAATGGTGCCTTGCCTCGCCGCTCAGCTGGCGCATTGTTTGGGATTGAGTCTGCTCTGGTGAATCTGGCAGCCCAGGTTTTGGATGTGCCGGAGTACGAGTTCCTTGCAGGGATAGAGCTGGAAGAACACTCCATCGATCTCTACCCGATTGTTCTGCCCGTTTCGCTCATGGGGGACGAGGCACGGGGCCAGATTTTGGAGGAACCTGCTTTTGCTGATCCTGACGCGAAAGTTTGGATTGACTTCGGCAAGCGGTTGACCCGCGCCGGAACCATTCGGTGGATTAGGGGTTTACTTCGGAATCCTGATTTTCGGGATTCCAACCAGAAGGTGTACCTCTTCCGTCCTCTGAAGAAGGGCTTGGAGGGGCAATACCCCGAGCTGATGGACGAGGTTGAGAGCGCGCTGACCGACCTATTCCAGCACCGAGTTGTTGTTGTGGCTGACGTTTTCTCGGAGAATGTCAACGTGCCGGCGTCGCTACACCACCGGACGACCTTTGCCATCGCGGTGAGGCCTTCCGCCATTGGTGGCATGTTCCCCACCCTCGATGTCATCCGTCCCGTCCTTGATCAGGGTGGGGTAGATGTCTTCCTTATCGATAACAGCAGCGGTACAGCAGTTGCACGTTCGTCGCTCGTCCAACTGGCGAAGGCGCATCCTTCGATCAAGGGTGTAGTTTCTCCCTCGTTCAACGGGATGGATCTTCATAGCGAGGAGGCGCTTCATCTGACGAGCGGGTTCTGGGATTCGATTATCCAGAACGCAACCGTGAAGATTATGAACACCGGTGAGATTTTCCGGCATACTCTCGATGAAGTGCCGAACTACTTCGAGGAAGAACGTTACCTTGGTCCGGTGGGTCCCAAGGGGGCCAAGATGAGACTTCTTCAGAAGGCTGCGCTTCTTGCTGGCTTCGACACCTCTCAGTATTCCAAAGCGGCCTTTTCGATTGAGGATCGTGCAGGAAGAAGCCTTGCCTTCCTTTCTAGTGCCACGCCGCTTAATTCTGCAGTGGCGAAGGCGATCTGTAACCACAAGGAGACAACCCGGTTCATTCTTGCCAGAAATGGCGTCCCGGTTCCCCAGGGCCGAAGCTTCCCCAACGGCGCCTATGATTCTGCCCGGCGCTATGCCGCCCAGCTTGGTTATCCCGTGGTTGTCAAGCCCGCGATGGGAACCCAGGGCATCGGTGTGGTCGCCGGAATCCGCAACGAAGAAGAGCTGGATCTGGCGTTCTACAACTACGCATCGAGCCGACTGTCCGATCAGGGATTCATTGTTGAGAAGCACCTGTACGGTGAGGAATACCGAATCCTGGTTATCGGAGACAAGGTTGTCGCGGCGGTGCGGCGAGAAGCCGCATCGGTGGTCGGAGATGGACTGCATACCGTTGCTGAGTTGGTCATCCGTAAGAATCGATTCCGTCGTACGAACCCTCAGTTGGGAAGTAGCCCGATCACGTACACGCCGGATACGATCCACATGCTTGAAGAGCAAGATCTCACGATGGCCTCCGTGCCTGAGACGAATCGTAAGGTTCTCTTGTCCAGCTCCTCGAACATCTCCCAGGGAGGCGATTCACGAGAACTGACTGATCTTCTCCACCCCAGCGTTATTGAGACCTCGATCGCGGCGGTCAAGGCTGTCCCGGGGCTCAACTACTGCGGTGTTGATTTCCTCCTGGAAGATCCATCGCTCCCGGTCGATCAGCAGTCTGCTGGAATCCTGGAGCTGAATGCTCAGGCAGCGACAGGAACTGCTGTCTATCCACTCATTGGTACTCCTCGGCCCGTTCTTGAGACGGTCATTGAGCAGTGCATCAAGATGTACGATCTCGATGTTGTTCGGCCGTCGAACCCGGAGAGGCTGTCGCTTCAATTGAAGATTCGTGGCCGAGTGACGGGAGTTGGCTACCGCAACTGGTTCGTTAAATGGGCCCGTGAGTTCGGCGTCGTCGGTCACATTAGAAACGTGTCCGCGAGGTCCGTTGAGGTGAAGATGTCGGGGCCAACTCTTGCTGTCGCAGCGTTGTCCGCAGCGGCTGTAACTGGACCCCCCACTGCAAAGCCTACGTCTGTGATCTCCCATCACATTCCCGAACTCGACGACACCGGTTTCGTCAAGCGTGCGAAGCGTGTCGCCCCCAGCAAGAACGTGGAGACTGGCCCGACGCCCACGGTGAAGGTAATTACCAGGAAGGTAGCACGATGGCTACGCCGACGCTGACTGACATGTCGAAAATCGATCCAAATGACCTCGACGGCATCTTGGTTCTGCAGGTGCTCTTGTCTCAGGGACTGGAGATCGCGGTCTACACCAGGCAAGTTCTCATCGCCCAGTCGGCAGAGAATCGAGACTTGCCCAGACTCTCGTTGGTCCATGGTGTTCCAGACACGACAATTCTTACCTCGGCTGTCACGGTTCAGAACAAGCGCATGCGTCGAGCACTACTGGAACGCAGGGGAATTCCCGTGCCTAAAGGCGCCAACTTCTCCATCGGGCGAGGAGTTGCCTTGTCAAGGAAGTTTGCCAAGGACATTCAGTTCCCTGTTGCGATCAAGCCCGGTAAGGGAGACGTGGGCTTTTACAACTTCACGAATGTTCGCACTATGCGGGAGATGAATGCGGCGATCGCGAAGATCAAGGTTCCTGTTCACGAACGCGATCGCGTTTTTCGTGCTGCCTACACTCCGATGGAGCTGGGCATGCCAGGTATGGAAAACGGGCGCCCCACGGTATCGAAGAGTTATCGATTCTTGGTGGAGAAGCATGTTGAGGGAACACTGCTTCGGTTCCTTGTGTGCGAAGGCAAAGTCGTATCCGTGGTGCTCTGTGAAGGAACTCTTGCGAACGGAACGCTTAGGCACGCCGAAGAGGTCCTGGGGAAGATCCATCCAGAGTTGATCGCCAAGGTTGAGGAAGCTAACGATGCGATCCCCGGATTGGCTGTTTCTGCGATCAATGTGGTGTCAACTGCACCGGAGCTTCCGCTATCGGAGCAGGAATACTGGGTGGTTGATTTCTGGGAGAGGCCGCTTCTGTGGGTGCAAGCTCGAACCGATGCCGGCAACGAGGTAGCCTTGGCCGAACGCATTGTGGCGGATTATTTTGCCCATCGAGGGTACTCGATGAAGCCCTGTCAATCTGAGGTGAAGGTAGGGTTCCAGATTCATGCTTTGCCTTCGGCATCGAGTTCACGTGACGCTCTCGTGGAGGCAATCGAAGAATTGGATATCGACTGTGACATCACCGAGGTCTCTGATTACGAAGGTCGGATCTCAGGGGTCTTCAGTGGTTCTTCATTGGTGATTGCTTCTCTTGTCAACGCCGTCACGAATGAGGCGATAGAGGGAGTCCCAGCAATGGCTTTGGATCTCATGCCAGTTCAGAAGCTGTCACAATGACGGAGGCAGCGAGTAGTCACATCAACGTCGGAGAGGTTTGAATACAAACATGAGAGCATCTACTCAATACTGGTCACGGGGTTTTTCTCCCGAGGTCGTCCGGGGATTTCCCAACACGAATGCGTTGACGAGTATCTGCATCGTCCTGGAAGCTTGGCGCCGGGGACTTCGGGTGACGTTTACGGCGAGCAGTCTGCACACCTTCACTGTTTCCGACGGCGAGAAGACGATCGACTTCAACTGCTGCCGCCCGGATTCTCTGACCGCCAGAGAGGACTGGCTGCGACTAGTGCGCAAATGGGACACCAACCAGACGCTTTCTGCCCAGGGTTTCCCTGTACCTCGGGCTGCGCAACTGAAGACGGCGGTTGTGACCGAAGCCGAGCTTCGGGCGCATGCGGAGGATCTGGGGTACCCGCTGGTCCTCAAGCCCAACGGGGGTTCCGGTGGGAAGAATGTGCTGGTGAACTTGCGAACCTGGGAGGAACTCAAGGCTGCCTATAACCATTTGGCGACGGTGGAGAATATCCGCCTCGTGCAGATGGAGACTTATCACGAGGGCGATGACTATCGAGTGCTGGTCGTTGGTGACCGAGTGGCGGCTGCTTGCCACCGTGTGCCCGCGAACGTCACTGGCGACGGCGTACAGTCCATCCGTGAGTTGATCGATGCGAAGAATCGTGTGCGGCGAACCAACCCCCACCTTTCCAACGGTCTCATCACCGTCGATGAACGCGCTTTGAGTTACCTGAAGGAGCAGGGAATCACTTCGCTGGACACTGTACTTCCCAAGGGTGAGCTGGTGTACATCGGTCAAGTCGCGAATGCGATGTCTGGAGGTGACGTCATCGACGTCACGGATAGCTTGCCCGATTTACTCAAGGAAACCGTTGTCCAAGCCGTGGGGGCAATGCCGAACATCTATGTTGCTGGTGTGGACATCCTCTACAAGGAAGGTAACGATCCTTCCGATTTCACGATCATTGAGATGAACTCTCGGCCAGAGATCACGGTGAACATGTACCCGGTTGTTGGTGTGGGACCTGATGTCCCCAAGGCCTTCATCGACTATTTTTTCCCGAATCAGCCTCGTGATATTGCCGCGCGGGACAACATGTTGCGGTTTGACTCGATGGCGATCCAGGAGTTCCTCGAGATGGGTATCGCGGATTCCGTGTCACTCAAGCCGATACCGGATCATCGTTTCCGATACCGCAGGCTGGTGTCTCTCGGGCCAAGTGCGAATGCGAACAGGCTCAGCTCGCGACAGGTTGCGTTTATCAAGCGTGACGCAAACAGTAACGATGTAGCCGGACAACTGCGAGTCCGTGACGGTCAACTACAGCTGATCGTCGGCGCTGGTAGCCGTGCCTCGGCCCAGAAATTTGTCGAGGGAGTAACCAAGAGGCTTGGGGTGACTATTGGCGAAGAGCGGAAATGGGTGGGTGTCTTGCCCGTTGGTTTTGATATTCCTGCGACTCTCATCAGGAGCACGAAGCAGTAGCTGGGTTTGATCGTTGCCCCTGATGCAGTGCATGTTCGCAGGTTGAGGCTCGTGCCCACCGGCGAACATGCGCTGCATTTACATGGCGCGAACCATAACCCTGGCATCAAGGAGAGCTGAATACATCATGAATACGTCTACGGTCTATTGGTCACCGGGTTTTTCTCCTGATGTCGTTAGAGGCGCCCCCGATGGTAATTCGCTATCGAGCGTATGTATCGCGTTGGAAGCCTGGAGAAGGGGCTTGCGAGTCACTTTCACATCTCGCAATCTGTACAACTATACGGTGACAGACGGCAAGAACTCGGTTGACTTCAATTGTTGTCGCCCGGATTCCATCACGACGAGAGCGGACTGGCTGAGGCTGGTCCGTAAGTGGGACACCAATCAGTTCCTGGCAGCCAGTGGTCTTCCTGTGCCCAGAGCGGTCAAGCTGGATGCCCAGCTGGTGACCGAGGACGAACTGAAGGAGCACGCCGAGAGCTTGGGTTACCCCCTTGTTCTGAAACCCAATGTTGGCTCCAAGGGGCAGGGTGTCATGATCAACCTGCGCTCCTGGGATGAACTCAAGGCTGCCTATGACCACCTGGTGGTGGCGGAGGAGACCCGAATAGTTCAGATGGAGACCTACCATGAGGGCGACGATTACCGCGTGCTAGTTGTGGGTGACAAAGTTGCGGCCGCGTGCCTCAGGGTTCCTGCCAATGTTGTGGGTGATGGAACCCATACGATCCGGCAGTTGATTGATGCCAAGAACAAGGTGCGCCGTAAGAATCCATTCCTTTCAAGTGGATTGATCAAAGTCGACGAGCAGGTCCTTGACTATCTGGCCGAGCAGGGAGTGCCATCCGTCGATGTTGTGCTTCCCAAAGACAAGCTTGTGAACATTCGTCGGGTGGCCAATGCCTCTGCCGGTGGAGACGTGGTTGACGTGACGAACGAGCTTCCACAGCTCATCAAGGACACGGCAGTGAAAGCAGTGGCGGCACTGCCAAATATTGTCATCGCCGGAGTTGACGTTCTCTTCAAGGATGGCGACGATCCCACAAACTTCACAATTATTGAAATGAATTCGCGTCCCCAGATAGGCGTCAATATCTACCCATCTGTTGGAGTGGGACCTGATGTTCCCTCGACGATCGTGGATCATTTCTTCCCGGACCATCCGCGTAAGCCCGCTACGAGCGACGACGTGCTGAGATTTGATCCCAGGCCGATTCAACTGCCGCTCGAGATGGCTATTGCCGATACGGTTTCACTCAAGCCTTTGCCGGAGCATCACTTCCCATACCGGCGAGTGCTCTTTCTGGGCCCTGTCGATCAGATGCTTCCTCTCAAGGAACTACAGGTGACCACGCTCAGGAGGATTGCTGAGAGTGATGGTGTTGTTGGACAGTTGGACACCCATAAAGGGAAGATCCGGCTCATCATTGGCGCGGAGGATGACACGGTTCCTGCGCGACTCATCAACGCGATCCTCGACAAACTGAACGTTTCAGTGCTTCAAGACAAAGCGTGGTCTGGAGTATTGTCCATCGGCTTTGATGTATCTTCCAGTCTGTTGAAAGAAACGACGTAGCTGTTTTCCAGTCATCTTTGAGAACCAGAGAGGTTGTCATTATATGTCCCACCAGGATTCGCCCCAACGTGTTGAGAACACATTGGCGGCTATGGTTGAAGCCGACGAGTCACTTCGCCCGGTTATTGAGCAATTCGAGCAGTTGAATCGTCCTTTGAGCATGCTGACGGTCGTCGCGGCTGCGGAGCGGACCGCGGGTGCCACGCCCGAGTGGCTTGGAGGCAGCAATATTGTGCTCCGTTTGCCTGACCGCTCCATCGTGATGGTATCGGCATTCGGCCCTGAGTCCGTGGTTGGAGCATCCATTGCCACCAACAAGACGTTGACGAGGCAACTACTGGAGGCTGCGGGTGTTCCTGTCCCCGCCGGCAGAACCGTGCTCTCGGCTGAAGAGGCAGTTGCTGCACAGCGCGAAATTGGTGCTCCCGTCGTCCTCAAACCTGTGGGCGGTGGAATGGGAAGGGGCGTTACCGTCAACGTCTCCGATCCAGATGACATCCGACAGGCATTCGAGTATGCGTCGTCGCAAGAAGACGCCGTTCTTGTTGAGCAGTACATTGCAGGGTACGAGTATCGAATTCATGCCACGCCAACGCGGCCCATCGCGGCGTTCCGACGGCTTCTCCCGAATGTCACCGGAGATGGTGTTTCTACGATCCGGGAGCTGATCGAATCCAAGAACGAAAGGCGTAAGCTGCACCCCACAACGGCACATTATCCCATTCCCACTGATGATGTGTCGGAGGGCTTTCTGCACCGATCGGGGCTGGAGTGGGACTCCGTGCCGGAGAAAGGTCAGTATGTCGTTGTTCGAGATGTCAACGGACTGACCAGCGGTGGCGATTCTGAAGCGTGTTTCACCACGATGAGTGAGAAGACGAAACAAGCGGCAGCCGACGCCGTCGCGGCTATCCCCGGGATGTCTTGGGGTGGCGTGGATATCATCGAGGATGATTTCACCGGACTGCCTTACGTTATCGAGGTGAACACCCAGGCGAGCTACCAGGGAGCAAGTTTCCCTGTGTACGGCGAACGGATGGACGTGGGAAGCCAACTCTGGACCGAGCTCCTGGCGCATTCCCAACCAGATGTCACCACAGATCCAGTGGTCCCGCAGCCATTGGGGGAGCGATCGCACCTGATTGTGGACGATGAGCATCCGGGTACCGGAATCGTCTCGATCGTCTCCCTCCTACAGCATGAGCTTGCACAGCGGGGCTACTCCATCGAGCAACGTAATACGTGGGTGTGGACGGCTCAGAAGGAAGGCGAGCCATTGCATTGGTTTGTCGGTGCCGGGACTACACGGGACCAGATCGTCGCGAACGTGCCGTTGCGCCGGCGCAGGCTCTGGAAGTCGCTGTTGTTGTCCGCAGGTCTTCCCGTGCCCTCCGGTCGTTTTGTGCGCAGGCTTGTGGGGTTGCACAAGTTCCAGACGAGTGTTGGCGGTGCGGTTGCGCTCCTTCCGGCGGGAAAGCATGCGAGCAACGGCGAAGGCATTGTTCTGCGAGCGGGCCAGGAAATGGAACCCGAGCGATTTGCGTCCCACGCCGAGTGGTATGTGATCGAACGTCAACCCGCTACACGGCTGCGAGTTTTTGCCTCAAATGAACGAGCCATGGCCGTGACGAATCGTTTTCCTGCCCAAGGCGACGTCTCTGACGAGGCCATCGAGCGCGCTTGCGTGCTGGCGGTTCAGGCGGTCCGAGCCATGCCACAACGGCGTTGGGCGGCCGTTGACATCGCGGTTGTGGATGCTCCGGCAGGCGAAGTGGCGGGGCAATCGGAGAGTTCCCCTGTCGATGGCTGTTACATTGAAGATATGGCGTTTCGTCCGAACTTTAGGCGGAGCGAGCTGTTGGTGGCGGGCTCGATGGAAGACGTAATCAACGAGATTCTCTCCTGATTCGCACTTATCCTGCGGCTCATTTCGTAAGCACAGTCGGCGGACTCCAGTGGTGGGTGCAATACCACTGGAGTCCGCCGACTGTTGGAATCCCAAGAATGGAACATGTTAGGACGTTGGCCCCGCCCTGAAGTAGGATGCCAAATGAAATTGTTCGGGATAATACCCCAAGCGGCCAGTGGTTGGTGGGAGGTGTTTCACCGACTTGAAGTGATACGAACGGCAGGAACACTATGTCTGAAGAGTCGCATAGGCTACCTCAGAACCTCAAAGCACATTGGGTATGGGCCATCTCCCTGGGATCCGCAATTGGATGGGGAGCGTTCATTCTTCCATCCGACTGGATTGGAAAAGCTGGCCCGCTAGGAGCCCTTCTCGGATTGTCCATCGGTGGCCTTCTGATGATCATCGTTGGTGTGAGCTACGGCTTCCTGGCCCGAGTCTTTCCGGTCTCTGGAGGCGCATTCTCCTACACGTTGATCGCCCTTGGGCGCCGTCATGCTTTTGTGTGCGCGTGGTTCATGACATTGGGCTATGTGTCCATCGTGGCGCTGAATGCCACGGCTCTTGGAGTTCTCGCGCGCCATATAGCGCCGGGAATAGCGGAATTCGGATATCTCTACTCGGTTGCCGGATGGGATGTACACCTCGGGGAGGTTGCGATTGCAACCGTCGGCCTTCTCTTCTTCGCTTTCCTCAATGTGCGAGGCGGCGGAAATTCCGCACGTCTCCAGTTCTACATGTGCGTCCTGATGATCGCTTCGATGCTCATCGTCTTCTTTGGCGTGCTCCTGTCCGATCAAGGTCAGATTAGTAACATGCAGCCGTTGTTCGTTGAGGACAAGGCACCTATTGCGGGAGTTCTCGCCATCGTTGCTATTGCACCGTGGGCTTACATTGGCTTCGATAGTATTCCTCAGACCGCCGAGGAGTTTAGCTTCTCGCCCGCCAAGGCCTTCCGACTGATTTGGCTCTCGCTTCTTGTGGCTACGGGCTTGTATCTGCTCATGATCATGACCACGGCTGTGGGTGCTCCGTGGCAAGAGCGTTTGGCGGGCAATCCGGTCTGGCTGACAGCAGATATTGTGCGGGAAACAATGGGCACGCCGGGTGTAGCTTTGTTGTGTATTGCCGCTTTCATGGGCATCGCCACCGGTCTCAATGGCTTCTACATGGCAAGCTCGCGCGTACTACTTGCTATGAGCCGTGCGGGGATGGTTCCGGAAGCCTTTGGCCGCATTCATCCGAAGTACAAGACCCCGAGTGTAGGCGTCGTGTTCACCTGTGCGGTTAGCTTTATCGCTCCGTGGTTTGGGCGCACCGCGTTGAACTGGATCGTTGACATGGCTTCCATCGGGTTCACCTTCGCCTTTGCCTACACCTGCTTGACCGCCTATCTATTCTCGCGCTGGTCCAACCAGAGTGAGATTGTTCCGGGTGCTGCTTCAACCACGCAGAAACTTTTGGCTGGATTTGGAGTCCTGATTTCCGTAGCTTTCATGCTTGTGCTGTTGTTCCCAGGTTCCCCGGGTCAGCTCTCAACGCCGTCGTTCATTGCGATGGCAGTCTGGACCGTCATCGGACTGGTTTTCTACTTCACCTCGGCCAAGCGTAGCGCCAGCCTTTCTGACAGTGAGCTCGATGTGGCTGTCCTTGGATCTGTGCGTCCGGAATGGGCTAGAACAAGCTTCTAATTGGTTCTCCAATGAGGGGGACCGGCTTGTAATGAGCTTGTAAGCAGAGGACTCAAACGTGGGGTGGGCAGCGATATCGCTGCCCACCCCACATTTGTATAAGAAGGTTGAGCTAGGGCTGGAAGCCACTACTTATGGAGAGCATTACTCGGCAAGGATGGTTTCCCATACTCCTTCGAGGGAACCCGCGATCACGGAGTAGTTGCCGTTGATCAAGGGGTCAATCGAGACTCCCTCAACCAAGGGTGTGCGGCTTCCAGTGATGGATTTGCGGAAGACGATAGCCACCGCGCCCCATCGAAGTTCGGGAATGGCCCGAACCGCTTCCACTCCGACCTTGCTAGCGGTTGCACACAACTGCGCTGGGAAATCAGGGTTCGCTAGGATGGCGAGGGGTTGACCGGGCGAGGCAATGACCCAGCAACGATGCCCGGAGGGAACTCCTTGAGCCATCCAGCGATGGCGAAATTCCCTTGGCCAGGTATCAACATCGGCGTAGGACTTGATGATCTTTGTACTGCCGGATTCCCAAGGGCGCCTGATACGCACAAGTTTGATGTGCCCATCGACTGTGTCGAAGAAATTGCGGAGCTCGTCCTTGCTTGTGACCATGCGACCGCGCGGACGCATGATTCCCGCACTGTGGAGTAGTCCACGAACGATGGCGTGACGCTGGACTGAGCGATGCACGATATCGAGGTCGCGTATGGTAGCGCAGCCTCGTAGCCATTCTTCGTGACCCGAACGAGAAACCGCGCGCACTACTCCTTTGGCAGATTCCTCGAGGCTCCACCCCGTGGCCTGAAGGTAGGTGTGGAACAAGGAGGGGAGACGTACTTGGCCTTTGTCTCCCTCTGTTTCGGAGACCGGCAGAGGACGAGGAGCTTCCAGAGCCACCAACGGGGTGATGGCCCCTGTGGAGATAGGCGACGCCGTCGCTAAACGGGCCTTGAACAATAGCTCGTCGATAGGCTGAGGCGTACCGTAGAACGGATAGCGGGCTCCTCCAATACCAGCATCTGAGTTGACTTCAATGACTTGTGCAACCCCATCTGGACCGATCATGACGTCGCAGCCCGCCCAGGTGAGTCCTGGGATTGCGGCCACTGCCTGGGCGACGATTGCCTTGACGCTGTCCGAGATGTGCCGAGAGCACTCGTAGGGTTCCCCTCCGCTGCTCAATCCTCCGATATCACGGACAACAATGGCCTGGCCATCAGGCAGAATACTCTCCAGGGTGAGATTGGAGCGCTGGAGATGGCGCTTTGTTCGGGCGTCAACTGGAATGAAGGTCCCGACAGTGCTGGGGCACTCTTGCCGTTCGCGGTTCTTTTCTTCGATGAGTTCATTGATTGTTGACGACCCGTCTCCGAGAACCCAGGGAAGGATGCGCCGGACAATGCTGACACATGTGTCATTTGTTGCGAAACAGCGATAATCAATGGAATTGGCGATGTACTCTTCCGCAAGAACATCACCGAACTGGTTGGCTCGCTTGAACGCTCTTGTGATCTCGTTTGGACCGCGAAGGTTGACGGTAACCCCTCGCCCCTTCATTCCGAAACGAGGTTTGATGACGATTGGCCTGCCAATTTCTTCTCGGAAGCTGATGGCTTCGTCGGGGCTTTGTACGAGGCGCCCATGTGGAGTTGGTACGCCTGCCTGCCGCAGAAGTTGCTTGGTGAGGAGCTTGTCAAAAATAATCCGAGCGCTCACATGGGACTCTGTTCCTTTATGTCCGAAGAAGAGGAACTGATTGTGTTTTGTACGTGAGACAGCGGCATAGGTTCCAAACCATTCGGTTGAAGCACCGCGAGCTTCACCGATTTGGGTAAGCATGACCACGCCGGAACTCCTCCGGTGGGCTCGATACTCCTCGATGATCTTTTGCGCTTCTTTATCTCCGAAGTGATTCCTCGAGGGCAAATGTTCGAGAATATTCAAAGGTAAGGGCTCCAGTGGAGGGCTAACCGGTGCGCTGGAGCTATGATGCTCGCGCCTAATTCGAGGCAGTCTCAATATAGCTGTTCCCTCTTTGTGAGTGACGGCCACGAATACCGTACGTTTTCAGGTATCGAGCCGGTTGAAGTACATGGAGTAATTATATGCAACACATTGTATGCTAGCTATTTTTCAGCACGCATGTAAAAATTTGTTAGGTCATGTGGGCGATTGAAATCACATGTCTCGTCCGACAGATGGACGAATGCTTCCTCGTGAGAAGTGACATCGTCCGTTTCCGGGGACTCATTTCCGCCAACAACACCTTCCGTCTTGGCAGCCTCGCTGACCCCGCCAGCCTCGCTGACCCCGCCAGCCCCGCTGACCCCGCCAGCCCCGCTGACCCCGCCAGCCCCGCTGACCCCGCCAGCCCCGCTGACCCCGCCAGCCCCGCTGACCCCGGAGGCCTCGCTCACCGGGCCTCCGTCGAGTGGACGTCCCGTGTACGAACGATATACTTGCCATCCCTTGCACGTGCTGATCTGTCCGCTGAGGTATGCACTGCGCACGATGTTCAAATGGTGAGTGAACTGTGCTCGGTCCCATGACTTGATGGCGACGAGTGATGTCTTCGTACCGAAGAAAGTCATCGACCCTCGTTTTGTACCGAAGATGATATCCATGGCTTCGTCGGTGTAGTAGGTATCGCCGTAGAGGAAACAGATACCATCGCACAACAACTCAGGGACGAACCGATCGAGCTCGATCTCATTGCGGCGGGGAGAATAACGGATGGCACCCAAACTCTCACACCGTGGATCTGATGAGGAGATGATGACTTCCGCTGTTGCATCCCGAGTGGTCACCTGACGAACGATCCGCTCCAGCAGCGTTTCATCCTTGATCCAGATGAGGTGTTTGGGTATCCCGAGATACTCATTCCAACGGATTCCTTTCCCGTTGGCCATGATGACGTAGCGATGGATAGTGCTATTTTCCGACGTCACCGAATCACCCTGTGCGCACGGTAGAAGTCACCTAGCTCGCCGCCCCGTTGCGGGCCCCACAGTTGGATGATATTGATGCCCGACGACGTGTTGGCTTCGATGATGCACGGCCCCTCGCTGGTGATCAGGATGTCCCAAGCGATGAAATGCATGTAAGGGAAGGATTCAGTGAGTTCAAGGGTTTGAGAGACAAGATCCTGCCATCCGGGTATGACTGCTCCAGCGATTGGCGCACCCGAGTTCGGGTGGGTGGGATACTCGTCGAGGGAACGCAGTGACCTTGCTGCGCTGAGGACTCCGGTGCGCATATCGATTTGGGCGACCAATCCACCTTGGCTTCCGTTGTCCACGGGGATTGTTGCTTCGGTACCGATGCGCAGAACGGCGAAGAACGCCTTCCACAGGCCCGTCTCGGGCTCCCGGAGGGTGATGAGTCTGATGGTGTTGCTCGTCTTGGGATAGATTGCCGCCAGAGCAGGATGCTGCTCAATGAACTCGGAGAAGAACCAGCCATCTTGGCTCGTGAGGAGTTCGGCGAGACGCTCCCGATTTGTTACGGTTCCATCAAGTCGATACTGGCCGTCATCGTACTCGATGCGATGCACGCCGATTCCCTTGCCGGCACCGATTGGTTTCATAAAGACGGAACCGTGTACTTCCACCATCGCGATGGCGTCTGAAACATGGGACAGTCTGCTCGGATGAGCATACGAGATGAAACGCCCCTTGTTCTTGATGAACAGGGTTTCAGGGACCCGCGCACGCTCCTGAAGTACTTCGGCGCAGACCACCTTGTTATTGAGCATGGGATCAAAAGGGGCGTTGATCCAGCGGGAACGGTACCAATCGAACTCGGAGAGATAGTCCGCGGGCGAGTTGTTCTTGAAGTCGTAAATGACGTACTGGTCAGGTACAAAGCCGCGTGGGATTGCCAGCTGTAGCCGCCGCCATACTGGAACGCCGAAGTGATTCGGAGCCACAAGAATGCGCATGACGAACAGGTAGCACAGTTTCAGTTTCTTGACCAAGAATTTTACAAGGGGCGGCATAGCTTTCCCAACTCGTCGATGGCATCGACGATATCGCGGGTCGAATGGCCAAGGTTTTCGAATAGATACTTGTCCCGGTAACGCTGGAAGGCCTCCGCCGGATACTCCTTGTCCAACGCCTTCACCAGGCTGCGAGACTCGAAGAAAACCAACTCCGGAAACTCCGCTGGAATATCGAGATTGAGGCCGTTCTGCTCCTGATAGACGTCGTAGTCATAGAGGTAGTAGAAGGTCTTGACACCGGCAACTGCGGCTTCCACTGCGATGGCGGAGTAGTCGGTGATAACGAAATCCGCCACCGCCAGAAGTTCCATTCCGGAGAATCCCTGGCAATTGAGCACACCTGCGCTATCGGACAGCAGCGGGGAATTCGAGTGTCCCTTGACGATGAGCTCATATCGGTTGAGATCAAATGCCGATACCAGGCGTTTTGCTCGTAGGCCAACGCCTCCGCCTCGCCTGAATGTTGGTGCGTACAGGACTACGGGTTTGTCCGCCAGTTGAGGGTACTTCGCGAGGATCTTCTTCCTGAGAGCTTTGCGGTTATCGAGGAGGTAGTCAGCCCGCGGAAGGCCCAGGTTGAGAATTTTGCTCTCGTCGACCCCAAATGATGCCTCATAGGCCGCATTCCAGGCCTTGCCTCCGGCGATCACATAGTCATATCCCTCGTGCATGCGCATGAGGTTGGCAACATCCTTGTTCCACCCCTGTGGCTTGCCGACAGTTTGCCTACCTGAAGCCTTGATCTTGCCCATGGAGTGCCACATCTGGAAAACGGTGAGTTCGGGCCTGTGCTGAACGGCTGAAACTGCAGGCCAGTAGGATTCGAGGACCGCAACCCGCGATGTGGCGAGATGGTAGAGGCTGTAAATCTGCGCGTAAGCAAACTTGAGCTTGGACTTGTACCCCTTCTCCATGCGTTTGCAGACGAATACCACCTCGATTTTGGGATGGCGCCTCTGAAGTTCCTGGACAACCAACTGGAAATCGATCGACGGCGAATTGGATTGGCGACTCAGAAAGACGATCTTGTTGGGATTGGTGGAGAATACGGTCTTGAATACAAGATGGAAGACGCGCGCCAAGACTTGGAACAAGAGCGCAAGCCGTTTCATTGAAGCGTGCCCTCCTCTCCATGTTGTGGCAAATTGCGGCGAGGTAAGTCTAATGGTTTGCGACGTGACTTCCAGTAATTTGTCCGGTTCTTCTTCTGAGTGAGTTTGTGAAGAAGATATTCGATAGTGTCAGGAGTGAGTTTTTCTATGCGGGGATAGTCAGGAAACCGGTTGATTTCAGGAATCTTGATGCCATCCTCGGTGATGGCCACATCGAATCCGAAGTACTCCAGTTGCTTGATTGACTGGGCGATTCTGAGAACCTGTTCCTTGGCTTGCTCCCAGTGAGGAAGAACTCCTTCAATGAGAACTCCGGTGTCAGGATGGACGGGTTGATCCTGCACCAGTCCGTCCCGCAGGATTCGCGCGTTGCCAAATCGGCCCGTTTCAAGGTCGACGTCGGCAAACATTCCGCCCGATGACGTGTTGTCCACGAAGCCTGAAGCAGAGGTTCCGATACGCAGATAAGCGTTCCCTATCTGTGGAGTGACGCCGTCTCGTTTGAAGACGATCATCCGCAGGGTATTGACCGAGTGAGGGTAGATGCGGGCAATATCAGGGTGCGGCGTGATGAACTCGGTGACCAGGTAGCGGTTCTTCGAGTCCGTCAAGATCGCGAAGATCTCTTGTTCGCTGGCTGGAGCATCGTTGAGGAAATAGCTGCCGTCTCGACAATCCAAGCGGAAGAATCCATCTCCGTGGGATCCTTCGTCCGGTTTGAGCGCCAGTGTTCCCACTTCGCGCGCAAGGTGGAGGACATCCTGCGCCGATGCGCCAAGTTCTGCGGGACAGTCCATCATGGGGATGAACGTGTTGTGGTCGCCACGCGTATCAGTGAAGTAGAAGTAGGCAGGAAAGCACTCGCCGAATTCGGCTCCGACGTACTTGATGGAAATCTTGTCCTCCAGCCAGTACTTGTACTTGTTGTTGATGTGACGCAGCCAGCGGTATTCCAGGTCTGAAATGTAGTTCTGCCAGTTGGCTGGTGTGATTCCGTACTGCGGAATGCGGTAGGACAGCATGCCGTGTCGATAGGCCCAGATTTTTGTTCGTACCGGGATGCCGTTGGGTTCACGGAAATCGCGTGCCATATCGGCTAGCCATCGCACAGATTGGTAGCGAACAAGCCCCGCTGGGTACAGAGCCTGCGCAAACTTGCGACGACTCCACAGTTTGGCGTTGTGAAGCCACCTGCGGACCCGGGTAGGAAGATCTCGACTCTGGCGCGACTTGCGGGCGAAACGATCGCGGATGAAGTTCGTCGTCGTCGTCGAAAACGGGTATGGGCCGCAGTACTCAAGGTAATCCGGAGCCGGAGAGATACGAGTGATACGCGGGCCATCGCTACTCACAACGAGACGGAATTCCAGAAATTCCAGTTGCGGGGCGAAACGGCACAGTGAGGTGAGTGCCTCGACGACCCCTGACCAATCGGTGACCACACCGGTGATCGGGGCGCCGCTGGAGGGGGCATCGGTATATTTTGCCAGGCGATGTCCGTCAAGGGCCCGTGCCCCTGCGAAATGTCCCGTTAGTGGATCAATACGACTAAACAACCGGTGGGTATCGCCATCCGTTGTTTCTTCGTCGACGACGACGAACGCCTCGCCCACCTGCGGTGACGTTCCGGACGAATTCACCATAATGATGCGAATATCGCTGCTGGCATGGGGGAACTGACGTGACAGTTGAACATCAGGACCCGTGGGCTCGACCAGCACCAAGGAGTGGTGACGGGCTTCCTCAAGCAGGAGCTCGCGAAGGTCGGACTCGGACAGGGGCTGGTCGTCAAGGAACAGCGAATTTTCGGCGAAAGAAAGCCCGAGGTCAATCGTGGAATCGAACGCGGACGTTCGTATTCTGAGCCCTGGCGAGCGATGTCTTTCCGGCTCCGAGTCGTCTTCCGTTGCCTCCCAAGGCGTCGTGGGGGAGCCAGGGGTATCCCGAAGAAAAGCAACAACTCCGGCAAGGGAGGGCTCAAACTCCTGCGCTGCCGAGGAGATCGGGATGACCAACAGATCGTCGTCGCGCAGTAAGAAATGGTAGTGAACGGGTTCGAATAGGTGAGAAAAAGGAGAGAAGACTGCTAGCGCAGAAATACGGTCCCGGACCCATTTACCGTACTTACCGTTGAGCGGCTGAACAAAGGCATAGTCACGGGCGGACACAAACGAGGCGCGGTTGGCCTCGGTGATCTGGAAACGCTCAACCGTTTCCGGAAGAAAACCCCAGCGCTGGGCACGCCGCCGCTCCACGGAGGAGTAGTTGGTGCTTGCTGCACTGTGCTTAACCCACCAGCGCGCGCCTCTCCCAGAGAATCCGCGTGCGCGCATCTGAAACGTCTTGACGCGCTTGAGAAGGGAGCGACGAGTCCTTGAACTCCGTAGATGCATGCCTGAGGCAGCCAACTCAACTGCCCTGAGTAAACTCGATCGTCACGGGACGATAGCTGGATATGACGTCGTCGAGCATCTGTGAAGCCAGTTCGTTCTTGCCCTGGGATTTTGCCTTGGCCCAGTCATCGTAGATCTTCGTGACCTCGGCCGTGGGGCCATCGGCAATCACCTGACCAGCGTGCATCCACACAACGCGCGTACAGATTTTCTGAATGGAGCGCTGGGAATGGGACACGAGAAAGATCGTTCCAGATGCCTCCAGCATGTCTTCCATCATCTTGTTGGCACGGGCCGCGAAGGTTCGATCACCGGTACCGAGGGCTTCGTCGATGAGAAGGATTTCCGGCCGGCAAGCCGTATTGATGGCGAACAAGAGCCGGGTACGCATACCTGCCGAATAGGTGTTCATCGGGCGGTGAATGGCGTTGCCGATACCCGCCAGCTCGATAATCCGAGGCTCAGCTTCGGCAAGCTCCTGCGGGGACATCCCCATCGCCAGCCCGCCAATGCGGATATTCTGGAGCCCTGAAATCGTGGGGATTACAGCTGCCGCAACCGCCTGAAGCTGTGGTTGCGAGCGCGTAAGGACCACCCCGGAGGTTGGTGATTCAACCCCGCCGATCGTCCGCAACACGGTGGACTTACCGGCTCCGTTCACTCCAATGAGTCCCACCGATTCACCGCTATAGACAACGAGACTCACATCCTTGACGGCATGGATCCGCTGCTTCCTGCCGCCGGGGATCATCCGGTCAAGCGTGCGCGTGAACTGGTTGCGATGCGGGGTGGCACCGCGGTCAATCTTGCTGGTGTAGGTCACGCTCACGCGATCGAGCACCACAGCCGGTTCACCCAACTTGGGGACGCGAACAGGATTGGTGTTCTGCGGGATGGCGCGGTGCCTCCCAGCCGGCTGCTTGCCGCCTGTCACGTGCGAGCGAGTCTCATTCCGAGGGGCATTTTCCGAGGGCGTGTGAATCGGGGATTGTCCTGCTGGTGTGGCTGGCCCCGCTGGTTCCGTGACTCGGGGAGCATTGAGGAGCGGATGAACGTTCCCAGCTGTCAAATCAGGTTCAGTTTGCTTCACCGTAGCGATCCTCTCGTGACCAGAAAAGAATGAAGCCAAGGGCTGTGAAAAGAAATGCCCAGCCAGCCATGTAGATCCAGGTATCCCAGGAGGGAACTGTCTGGTAGATCAAAAGATCTCGACCCATACTCAAGTACACGTAGGCCGGGTTGACTTCCATAACCGTTTTCACGGTTGGCAACGAATCGAACATCTGGATGCTGAAGAAGATTCCGGACACGTAGAACCAGAAGCGTCCGATGAGGGGCCAGATGAACTTCATGTGGGGCACCAACGAGGTGATAAAGCTGGTGACGAGAACAAGCCCGAAGACGAAGAGGAACCCGAAAAGGATCACGATAGGAACAAGCAGCCAGTGCCAGGTGGGCACCACGCGCGGAGGGACGATCAACAGGAACACGATCGTCGCAGCGAAGACAGGCACAAAGTCAAGGAACTGGCGAATCGTCCATGACAGAACGATGGATGCCCGCGGGAAAGCAAACGAGCGGATGAGGTTCTGGGACGCTCGTGTATTCATGATCCCGCTCCCTGTGGTGAGGGCGGTACGAAGGACGGCGAAGAAGTTCATTCCCACAACCAGGTAGGCGGGGAAGTTCTCGATGCCGCGGCTGGTTTGTAGCAGCATTCCAAAGACGAGGAAATACACCATCGCGTTGAGGAAGGGACTGAGAACCAGCCAGACCATGCTCCAACTGGAGGAGCGCATGGATCGCTTTGATCTGCCGCGAGCATCGCTCATGATGAAGTAGCGTCGCTGCCACAGGCGCTGAATGTAGTCAATGAGAGGCGGTCGGTGAGAGACCGGTGTGAGATGCGACGTGGAAACCGGGATGCGGTTCGAACTCGATGCGGCGGCAGACGCCGGAGCCGTCCCTTGGCCCAGATCTACTGGGTGGGAGGGAAACGGCTTAGGATTCTTGGGCATGCCAGTCCTCGAATTCTTGGAACGACTTACCACACGGTGAGATCCTTTGATCTTCGAGAAGTGCGCCGTTATTGATCATTGTTTCGAAACTTCGATGTGGTCTCAAGGAGCGTCACGAGGTGGTTTCTTAACAGCTGGAGACCTCTCGCAACATTGCTCGAACATATTCAGGAAAACAGTGTACCGGCTTCACCCATACTGGACGTGTGGGAATCCCCTCAACAATATGTCATCTCCCGTTGTAAGGCATGGCACGATGGAATGCAAGTAGGTATAGCGCTGGAAATCACGGAGATTATCTGTCCTGGCCCGTAGTAGCGTAGGAAAAGGGTGTCCTAGATTTGTCTTCAAGGTTAGGGTGGGTCTTGTGAGGATAGAGCGAGTTTTTGTACCGGCGCTGGCCATTGTATTGTGCGGGCTTCTGGCTTTCCTTACCTTCTGGCGCATCGATAATTTTGGTGCCAAGGGTAGGTGGAGCGAGTTTGTTGAGAGTTCGCCGGCCGTTATCAAGGATGCTAGCGCGCGGATTGAGACCGCTTCTAGTTTTATTGAGGACGCCACGGTAGCGGGATTTAGGCCCGATGACATCAAACTTCTCAGAGAGAACACTGATGAGGTTGAGGTACTCACACGCAAGTTGCGCCCGGTCTTGGATTTCCTCACGGAAGTTGATGAAAGCGGCAGCGAGCTGGACCTTCTTGCTGCCGCCAGTAATGAGTCAGCGACGATCAAGATCGATATTCCCCCAGATTTTAAGGCGCAGTACTCGAAGCTGCGGGCCATCCGAACAAAGCTTGAGGTAAAGTCGGACGGCCTCTTGGAAGAAGTCAACGGACTTTTGGTGGCGTTCTCTGACCAGAGGAAGAGTCTGGATGCCGGGTGGAATGACGCTCTGGATGCGCTGAAGCAGGGTATTGCCGAGTCCCAGGAGGTTGCGAACCGCGCTTCTCTCTATGGTCTTGACGGTGGGCCGAACAAGGCGGGCCTCGACGATGCCATCCAGAAGGCGCAAGCGCTTCTGGATGGCGCCAAGTCGAGGCCGGTTGTCTTCTCCGAAGCTGAAGCACAGATAGCGTCCTACACGGCTGCCGCACAGAAAATGAGTGATTTTGCGGGAGCCTTGAATGAGGCGATGATGGAGATAGATAACCGCCCCGTCATTGTTGAACCCGACCCGGTGACTGAGCCTGAGCCAGTTCCAACCGGGGTAGAAGATCCGACTCTTCCAGGCGAGGAGCCATCCTCAGCGCCATTACCAACGGTGCCACCGGTGACGGTTGAGCCTTCACCTGTACCTCCAACCGATGGTGGAGGCACAGGAGGCGGAAGTACCGGCGGTGGCGAGGGCAACGGCGGCGAGGGTTCCGGCGAGGGCAACGGCGGCGAAGGCTCTGGCGAGGGCAACGGCGGTGAAGGTAACGGCGGCGAGGGTTCCGGAGGCGGCGAAGGCTCCGGAGGCGGTGAGGACCCGGTGAATCCGGATCCCAACCCTGAACCGGCTCCGATTGAGGAACCCGTCGGCTAGACGTGTGGCACCACCAGATGTGTGGCACCACCAGATGTGTGGCACCACCAGATGTGTGGCACCACCAGATGTGTGGCACCACCAGATGTGTGGCACCACCAGATGTGTGGCACCACCAGAGATGTAGCACGCCATGGCACGGCGATTGCGCCTTGCTCCCGACCAGCCGCTCCTCGGCTGGTCGGCTGAACTGGCCGGCCGCAAGGCCAGCCATACGATGAAGAACTACGCGGCATGTGGAATGTAGAAGGAGACTGAGCGGATGACGTTGAGCAACCACACGGGGGTGTTGCCGAGATGACGAATGAAACCAAGCAAAAGAAGAAGCACGGTCCAGCCAAGGTAGCACTCATTGTTCTGACGTCTCTTCTCGGGTTGTTTCTTGTTGCTGGACTCGTCATTGGGCTCGTCGTCAACAATATGTTCTCTTCGATGAAGAGCTTTGGTGACCCGTTCTCAGAGATTTCGGATAGGCCCACGCGTTCTCAGTCGGCGCCCGGCGGAGGAGAAACGGGTGAGCAGCCTGTCAATTTCCTCATTATGGGTTCTGATTCTCGAGTGTCTGCTGGCGACCCGAACGCCTGGGAAGCCGGTGCGCAGCGTACTGATGCCCTGATGCTGGCCCAGATTTCTGGCGACCGTCAGTCCGTGACCGTGATGTCGATTCCGCGCGATTCCTGGGTGGATATCCCGGGGCATGGCCAGGCCAAGATCAACGCTGCGTTCTCGTTTGGTGGGCCGGCACTGACGATCCAGACGGTGGAGCAACTCACCGGCGTCTATATTGACCACATCGCGATAGTCGATTTCACGTCCTTCACGAAGCTGACGGACATTGTGGGCGGGGTCGAGATCAAGACCAGTGATGGAACAGTTCAGCTCAATGGCGAACAGGCCCTGAAGTTTGTGCGTGAGCGTAAGAACCTGCCCGGCGGCGATTTCGATCGCGTCCGGCGCCAGCAGGCGTGGGTATCTGCGGTTTTGGCAAAGATCGCGACCCCCGAAGTTCTCAGCTCGCCGTCCAATCTTCTCTCGATCTTTACGAGCATGAAGGACTACATCGCTGTTGATAGCAAGCTGGGCGTCACCAATGCGGTGTCGTTGGCCAACTCAATGCGCGGCTTGCGCAATATCACCTTGCTGACCGCTCCCTACAACGGGACGGGCGAGTCTGAGGATGGCCAGTCGATCGTTCTTCTTGATGAGGCCACCCTTACCGATGTCTCGAAGGCCTTCCAAAATGACTCCATCGCCAGTTGGGTTGAGATCAACTCCAACAAGGTGGAGACCTTGAATTCGCGACCGGTTAACTGAGTAACTCCGGTCCGGTGCGACATCGGGGGTGCGAGTCCATTGTGGAGCGCACCCCCGACTTTTTTTGCCGACGACGGCGCCCGCTTTCTTCGTTGCCGCACGGTCATCTTCGTGAGTGGTGACGTACGGGACGGGGCGGACGTCGTCGTCGAATAACTATCTGCTAGACGGAAATCGGGGCGTGAATGGTGGGGTGGTGACGGTAGCCCTCGGAGGCGTCAATATCGTCCATCTGGTACTCGAAGATCGAGGGCGCCTGGGTGAGGCGGAGGGTGGGGAAGGGGTAGGGCTCGCGCGACAGCTGCTCGCGCACCTGATCCACGTGGTTGAGGTAGATGTGGCAGTCGCCGCCGGTCCATACGAACTCGCCCACCTCCAGGCCCACCTGCTGGGCCACCATGTGGGTGAGGAGCGCGTAGGAGGAGATGTTGAAGGGGACCCCGAGGAACATGTCCGCGCTGCGCTGGTAGAGCTGGCAGGAGAGCTTGCCTTCCGCCACATAGAACTGGAAGAGGGCGTGGCAGGGCTGGAGGGCCATGGCGTCGAGGTCGGCTACGTTCCAGGCGGAGACGATGATGCGGCGCGAATCCGGGGTGGTGCGCAGCTGCTCAATGATCTGGGAGATCTGGTCGATGTGGGTGCCGTCCGGGGTGGGCCAGCTACGCCACTGGTAGCCGTAGACCGGGCCGAGTTCGCCACTCTCATCCGCCCACTCATCCCAGATGGAGATGCCCTGCTCCTTGAGCCAACCGATGTTGGTGGAGCCGTTCAGGAACCACAGCAGCTCACCCTTGACGGCCTTCATAGCCACGAACTTGGTGGTGATACGGGGAAACCCCTCGGCAAGGTCATAGCGAATCTGGCGGCCGAATACCGAGAGCGTGCCGGTGCCGGTGCGGTCGGTCTTGCGGGTGCCGTTCTCCAGGACGTCGGCGAGAAGATCTTCGTAGGCGCGATTGATGGTGGTCATGGGGCCAGTGTAATGGCAGTGGGCCCGTACCAACCGGCACGGGCCCACTGCGCGCTTCGTTCGGCGCCTCAATCTGTCGGTGAAACCTTTACTGCTGCTCGGCAATGACGTCGGAGATGAGCTTTGCTTCCTTGGCAATCAAACGATCGACACGCTCGCCTGCGGCCTTCTCAATACGCGACCCGATCATGGGAATCTTCACCTTGAGATCGCCCTCGATGTTCGCGAGCGTGGGATTGGCTCCGGATAGTGCAACCGCCCAGGTCAGGGATACAGGGAGCCCGTGAGCATCAAGCATGTATGTGACGTTAGTACCGGAAGCTCGTGCCGTGATCGTGGCCTTGACCCCATTCTTTGCGAAGCTACGTGCCTTGGAGGGGAGCTGATCGGCGGGAACGTTTGCTTCGGTGACGGCAACGTTTCCCTCAAGCTTGTGATGGAAGTCGTCGACCCCGAGAACCTTCATTCGCTTCGCAGCGAGCTCTTCGGAGAGGAGAGCCGCAACAATCTGTTCCGTTGTGGCATCCAGAGTGATGCTTTGTTTAATACGCATAGGCCCATTGTGCCTGATTGTTTTACGCTAGTGAGATGCCCACACTGACGAACATTCTTTCTCGTTCCCCCATGCTCTCCTCGGCGGACAGGGAATGGCTGCATCAACTGGTAGGTGATTGGCAGATTATTGCCGATGTGGCTTTCGCTGATCTTCTTCTGATTGCCCAGCGCAGCGACGGTGGTTTCACCAATGCTGCGCATTGCCGCCCGGCTACTGCCGCCACGCTTATTGACGACGACGTCGTGGGCCGTCCCGTTGTTGAAGCCATCGACGAAGCCGCCACCCTTGTGATGCGGGACGGGGTGCATCGTGAGGTGGATTTCGAGGGGCGTTTTTCAACGTTGCGCCCGGTCCGCAATCAGGGACGGATCATCGCGGTACTGAGCGTGGCTACCGCATACGAGCCTGATGTGGTTCCCTCTCAGGTCCACGAGAACTATGAGCAGGTGGCTGGCACCCTGCTCCATATGGTGACCACCGGTGAGTTCCCTTTCGAGAACACTCCGACGGGCGTGCGTCACGGAACGCCGCGACTAACCGATGGTTTTGTGCAGATTGATGAGGACGGCGTCGTCGTCTATGCGAGTCCGAATGCGGTGTCCAACTTCCATCGCTTGGGGATTCAGGGCTCGCTTCGCGCGCAGATTCTGGCGGAGATGGTCACGGACGCGATTGAGGATCATTCGCGCGTGGAGGAATCTCTGGCTGTGGTGGTGATGGGCCGGGCGCCGTGGCTCACCGAGCTGGAGACGCACGGGGTGATCTTGTCGATGCGGGCGGTGCCGCTGCGCGATCACGGTGAGCGCCTCGGGGCAATCATCCTGTGCCGCGATATCACCGAGCTGCGACGCCGTGAGCAGGAGCTTCTCACGAAGGACGCGACCATCCGGGAGATCAACCATCGCGTGAAGAACAATCTCCAGACGGTGTCCGCGCTGCTGCGGATGCAAGCCCGCCGAGCAGAGGACGAAGTGACTCGGTTGTCGCTTGAGACGGCCCAGCGCCGTGTGGCGACGATCGCCCTCGTCCATCAGACTCTCTCACAGACGATCAACGAACGCGTCAATTTCAACGAGGTGTTCGTGCCGCTGCTGCGCATGTCCTCGGACCTCGCCACGACAGGCGCCACGGTGACCACCAACATTAGCGGCGAGTTTGGCGAGATTGGGGCAAACCAGACCACCGCCCTGGCTGTGGTACTCAACGAGCTGGTGACAAACGCGGTGGAGCATGGCGTTGCCGATGGCGGCCACATTGAGGTGACGGCCTCTCGCGAGGGCAATCGTCTCACTGTTGAAGTCAACGACGACGGCGTGGGCCTGGGAAGTAAGGGGCCCGGTAGCGGGCTGGGAACGAAGATCGTGCGGACCATGGTCATGGGCGAACTGCATGGGACGATCGAATGGTTCCCCAGTCACCTGGGCGGAACCTGCGTGCTGCTCGAAATGGAGATCGATCCATACTAGGGGTGAGCGCCTGGGCGGAGGGCGGGGTTCTCTGCCGCTGTGCTTCACCTGGGGCTGTCGTGCCCACTCTCGACCAAAGGAGTGGCGTTTTCCGATACGTGCAACGGTTTTTCCCAGGGAAAATGCGTTACGTGAATCCGAAAACGTCACGTGTTTCAACCTTGGTCAACTGCGGGTACGTGTTTCAACGTTGGCTGAGGGTAGCGCCATGCGGACGCGAGTGACGGACAACCCAGCTTTATACGGTACAAAACATGGTGGGCAGCAACCTTTCGGTCACTGCCCACCATGTGTACTTCGGTCTATCGTCCGATTCGGTTGTTAGCCGACGTTGGAGCGGCGAGCCCTCGCCGTACGCCGCTTGAGAGAACGACGCTCATCCTCAGAGAGTCCACCCCATACGCCAGCATCTTGGCCGGTCTCCAGTGCCCACTTCAGGCAGACGTCAGAAACTTCGCAGCGGTTGCAAACGCGCTTTGCCTGCTCAATCTGGGCAATGGCCGGACCGGAATTCCCGATAGGGAAGAACAGCTCGGGATCTTCGGTGAGACACGCTGCCCGGTGGCGCCAATCCATGTGATGTACTCCTTTTACCGGCAACCACGTTCATATTTGTTCATGGCGTGGTCGCTTGGTGTTACTTAAGCCGTATTCAAGATTCGCAGGTTTTGAGTAGTGGGTAAAGAGATAAAAACGTGATCTTTTCCCTGCTAAGAGGCCCTTCACAGGGGGAAGAAAATGCGCCTGTCGATCTATGTGCCCAGCGTTCTCGCAGGTAGAAGTGTTGCCTTGCCGGAATTTCCCTGGTGAGGAGTCCTAGGACTTGTCTGGAAGAGTGCTTCCCGTGAGCCATGGTGCATGAAAGACCACATCCCGTGCACAACCGGTCAAGTTATGATAGGCGCGCTCAGCTCCCGTGGCATCAGTTTTCTCCGGGCCGAACCAGACCGCTCTCGTAGGCGAGCACCACCGCTTGCACTCGGTCACGGGCTCCAAGCTTGGCGAAGATCCGCCCGATATGGGTCTTGATGGTTGCTTCGGCAACGAACAACGCCGCCGCGATTTCCTGGTTGGACTCGCCGTGGGCCACGTGCTCGAGGACTTCGCGCTCGCGGTCGGTGAGGTGAGCGATGATGCTAGGGTCGGTGGCCCGCATTTGTGCCGCTTCGCGCGCAAGATGCTCTACCAAGCGCCTGGTGGAGGAGGGCGCGATGACGGCGTCTCCCTGGTAGACCGTGCGGATGGCATCGAGCATGTGTTCGGGCGGTGCGTCCTTGACGAGGAAACCGGAGGCTCCGGCCTGCACGGCACCAAGAATGTACTGGTCTTCTTCGAAGGTGGTGAGAATGATGATCTTGGGATTCACGCCGTGCGCGTACTTGCGCTCAGTGATGAGCCGGGTGGCTTCCAGGCCGTCCATCACGGGCATGCGGATATCCATGAGGACCACGTCGGTGGGAACCACTTCGAGGCGCTCGGTGGCGAGCTTGCCATTGGCGGCTTCGACCACCACCTGCATGTCAGGCTGAGAATCGATCACCATGGCAAATCCGGTGCGAACGAGGTTCTGATCGTCCACCAGACCTACCCGTATCACTTGCGCGTTCGTGTCAGTCGTGTTCATTTGGTGTTTCTTCCTATCTGCGGGGCAGGCGCGGACCATGCTATTGGGGCATCGTTGTCCAACGGAATCGCTGCAATTACGCGGAACCCGCCGCCTTCTATCGGTCCCGTGTGGACGGAGCCGCCGAACGTGCTGGCGCGTTCTTTCATACCGATGATTCCGTGTCCTTTACCGTCGCTCGCACCGGGGCCGGTGCCGTCGTCGTCGATCTGGACGACGAGCTGATCCCCCATCCACTGCAAGATAACGGAGATGCGCGCGTCCGGGCCGGCGTGCTTGAGCGTGTTGGTGATGGATTCTTGGCAGATGCGATAGATCGCGGTGCCCACGCCGGTGGGTAATGGGTGGGGCGAGCCGATGCGGGTGAGGGCGATGTCGGTTCCGGAGGAGCGTACTTTCTCCACCAGGGCATCAAGATCTTCGGCGACGGGCTGGGGCAGGAGCGGGACCGGTTCCGGTGTGGAGGAGCGGAGCACCCCGATGATGGAACGGATGTCCTTGAGGGCGCCGCGGCTCATGTCGGCGATCGTCTCCAGCGCCGTGACAGCGGCAGCGGGGTTGTTGGCTGCCGCGTATCGGCCGCCGTCAGCCTGGGCGATCACGACGGACAGCGTGTGGGCGACGACGTCGTGCATCTCCCGTGCGATGCGGCTGCGTTCCTCCAGGACGGCGAGTTCGGTCTCCTGTTCGGCGCGGCGGCGCGCCTCGTCAGCCTCTTCGACCAGGCGGGTGACCTGCTGGAGCTGGTTGCGGCGCAGCAGGGCCACGGTGTAGACGATGATGACCACAAGCATCAGGAAAACGAACTGGGTGAAATTCTCACCCCACCAGTAGTCACCGAATCCGCCGCGCCAGGCTGGCAATCCGAGTTGGAATGCTTGATTGAAGGTGCGGTACAGGGTCTGCCAGATCAGCAGTACTCCGAGGAACGTGGCGATGAGGGCAGTGCGGTGAGCCCACTTTGCTCCATAGACGGTCACCGCGTAGAGCGAGACGAGGACCGCAAGATCCGGCGGGATCGTGTCCCACGGAGCGACTGTGTAGCGGAGCAGCGCCCCGACAAAGACGAGTGCGGCGCTGATTTCTGGCTTGGTGCGGCGGAAGACCGTGGGGGTCGAATACAGAATACCGGCGAGGATTGCAAGGACGGTGAGCATGCCCTCCGGGAGGGCCATGTTGGTGTTCTGGGCAAACGTCAGTTCGTGAAACGGCAGGTTATGCCAGTAGTTGGGACCGAAGTACAGGTAGGCGATCCCGGCAGAGAGCGCCACATCGAAAGGGCTGACCCCCTTGAAGGTATAGAACTTCCGCCACCTTGTTGCCATGTTTCTAGGGTAAACGGCGGCGCCCTGCCCCGGGGAGTACCGGGTAGGCCCGCGGGTGGATATGGCGGTGCGTAGTTTGGTGAGGTTGCGTCAGTTGACGACGGGCCGGATATTCTCGGGTGAATTGTTGCGGATGTTACCAACAGCTTTTCCGACGACGTCGGCCTGGAGCGGCTGGTTGGACCGGTCGATGAGCTGGAGGGCCGCGTACTTGTCCTCCTGGTGGGGGTCGAGCCAGGCGGCGAACTCGTCAGGAGTGAGGACTATGGGCGTGCGGTCGTGGATGGCGGCCAGATCGCCCTCGGCGGCACGCGTAATGATGGTGGTGCTGAGTAGCCAGGAACCATCGGGTTTCTTCCACCAGCCGTAGAGCCCGGCGAAGGCGAGGGGAGCGGCATCGGTCGCGTGGATGTAATGGGGAATCTTGCCTCCCGCGGTGGCCTGCCACTCAAAGTAGCCGTCCGCGGGGACTATGCAGCGGCGCTTGCCAAGGGAGGGAGCGAAGGTGCGCTTCTCGGCGAGGGTCTCGATGCGGGCATTGATCATCTGCGGGCCCTTGGAAGGGTCCTTGGACCAGGGCGGGACGAGACCCCAGCGGGCCACGTGCAGTTCGCGAGTGACGCTGTGTGAGCCTTGTGAGGAGTCCGGTTCCTTCGTGGGCACCCCAGCGATCTGTGTGCCGTATACGGCACGGATATCGCTGGGGTGCCCATCTAGGATTCGTTCCACCACGATCCCCACGTCCTGCGTGGGAGCCACGTTCCATGAGGGCGTGAGAACTTCGCATTCGGGGCCGAGCGCGTCGAGATCAAAGGCCAGCTGTATATCCGTGAGGGCCGAGAAAGAGGCATAGCGTCCGCACATGCTGTAAGCCTAGGCGGTGCTTACTCGACAGAGTGGGAGGCCGCGCGGCAGTTTGTGGGTGTGCACCTTTCGTCCTCACGAGATTGCTCAGTGTGTGGCTGTCATGTTGTGTGTCTCGTGGTGAGGTCAACGGGCGTTTCGATCAGAAGAATGGCGAATGGGCCGTTCCCTGGGGGAGAATGGGACGCGTGAACAGCGAACTGTCGGAAACCGAATCCGTGACCCACGTCCCAGGTCAGGCTGAACTGCCAGCGAGCCTTGAAGAAGCCGCCGAGCGTTGGCGCGAAGTTGCGCCGCTACTAAGGAAGGCGCAAGCTGCGTACTACTATGGCGACTCGCCATTGTTTACTGATGAGTACTATGACAGGCTCATTCACGAGTTGCGTGCCAT
Source organism: Ancrocorticia sp. (assembly GCA_047602305.1). Taxonomy (GTDB): domain Bacteria; phylum Actinomycetota; class Actinomycetes; order Actinomycetales; family Actinomycetaceae; genus Ancrocorticia. The sequence goes on along the minus strand of JASGHO010000001.1, from coordinate 1,575,463 downwards.
CGAGGCCGCCTACCCAGACCTCGCGGTGGAGGATTCTCCCACGCGTGTGGTGGGCGCTCTTGTAGAAGAGAGTGGTTTCGAAAAGACAAATCACCTGGAACAGATGTACTCGCTACAGGACGTGTTCTCGCTGGAGGAACTGCGCGAGTGGTACACCAGCAGGCGCGCCGAGTTGCCGGATGGGTTCCTGGTGACAGCCGAGACGAAAATTGACGGCCTCGCCCTCAACCTGCGTTACGAGAACGGCGAGTTGACGGTTGCCGGCACCAGGGGCGATGGAATTACTGGAGACAACGTCACCGCCAACGCCCGTACCATCGGCGCGATTCCCGAAAAGCTCGAGGGTGAGGGCTGGCCCGCGGTGCTGGAAGTGCGCGGCGAGGTGTTCTTCCCCCTCAAGGAGTTCACGGAGTTCAATGCCAAACTGCGGGCGGCGGGGCAGAAGGAGTACGCCAACCCGCGTAATACTGCTTCAGGGACTATGGGACTAAAGGATCCTCGATTGGCTGCCGCCCGCCCGCTCTCATTTATCGCCCACGGTATCGGTGCGCTGCAGGGCGCACCCGAGGAAACCGCCGCGCTGCTCGCAACGCAGGAGGGCGTCTACCAGGCATTCCGGGCGTGGGGCCTGCCGGTCTCGCCCTACTCGGAGCATCTGGACTCGTGGGAGGGCATCGAAGCTTTCATTGCCCGCCACGCCGATGATCGCTACGCTCTCATTCACGGCATTGATGGCGCCGTACTTAAGGTCAATGACCGCGGGCTGCAGGCGCGGCTCGGATTTACCTCGCGTGTGCCGCGCTGGGCAGTTGCCTACAAGTACCCGCCGGAGGAGGTGCAGACCCGCCTTCTCGACATCCGCACCCAGGTGGGGCGCACCGGCCGTGTCACACCGTTTGCGGTGATGGAGCCGGTGCTCGTCGCCGGATCGACGGTTGCCCAGGCCACCCTGCACAACCCCACCGAGGTGGCGCGCAAGGGTGTGAAGATTGGCGACATCGTCATCCTGCGCAAGGCCGGCGATGTCATTCCCGAGGTGCTCGGCCCCGTCGAGGAGAAGCGCGACGGCTCCGAGCACGAGTGGCAGATGCCCGAGGCCTGCCCCTCGTGCGGTACCCCAATCGCTCCGGCCAAGGAAGGTGATGTGGATCTGCGCTGCCCGAACACCCGCTCCTGCCCGGCCCAGCTCACCGAGCGCGTCAGCCACATCGGCTCACGTGGGGCGCTGGACGTGGAATCTCTGGGAGATGTGACGGCGCAGTGGCTCACCGATCCGGAGGCCGCCCGCGGTGCGGCGCTCATGGCGCTCGCTACCGGGCATCAGCTCCTCATCGAGGATCCGGCCACCGGCCGCGATCGCAAGATCTCCCTCACCCGCGAGAAGCTCGCGCAGCTCGGGATCGTTGATGAGGACGGCGCGATCCTTCACCACGAGGAGATCATTCCAGGTGATGTGCAGCGCGAGCTCGGCATCCCGGAGCCACAGCGGCCTTTGCTGGAGACCGAGGCGGGACTCTTCGAGTTGACCCCGCAGGACGTGCGCGACGTCTGGATCTGGCAGGAGATCCGCGTCAAGGGCGAGCTCACCGGCGATTACCGCCGCGTGCGCGCGGCGTGGACCAAACCCAAGTGGAAGTATCCGCGCGGCGGCGAGCCCGAGCTGGTCACCGCCTCGGCGCCCGGCAAGGCGATCACCAAGATCGTCGACGAGCTGGAGAAGGCCAAGGGGAAGGAACTGTGGCGCAAGCTTGTTGCCCTCTCCATCCGTCATGTTGGGCCGACGGCGGCGCGTGCGCTCGCGGCTCGCATCCCCTCACTTGATGCACTGCGCTCTGCCTCCGTGGAAGATCTGGCGGAGATTGACGGCGTGGGCGCGATCATTGCCCAGTCCTTCTCCGAGTGGTTCGAGGTGGACTGGCATCGCGAGATCATCGAGCGCTGGGAAGCCGCTGGAGTGGTATTCGAGGACGAGGTGGGAGAGGAACTTCCGCAGACCCTCGCGGGCATGACGATCGTGGCCACCGGCTCGCTCGAAGGCTACACGCGCGATAGCGTCAAGGAAGCCATTGTGCTGCGCGGAGGGAAAGCGGCCGGTTCGGTCTCGAAGAAGACCACGGCCGTAGTAGCTGGCGAGAATGCCGGATCGAAGGCCACGAAGGCTGCGGATCTGGGCGTTCCCATCCTCGACGTCGAGCAGTTCAACGAGTTGCTGCGCACCGGTGTTCTACCGGGTGAGAGCGGAGTGGACGCGGACGGCGTCGTACAGGAAGAACTGGAACTCTGATCGGGATGTCAGCACGACTCAATCGGTGGCTGCGTTGGGGCGCGGTGGTCGTGTGGATGGCCGTGATCTTCTTCTTCTCGCATCAGGTGGGAGAGGATTCGGGTGGCCTCAGCGATTCCATCGTCGCCTGGCTCCATTCCCTGGGGATTCACATCTCCCCGGAAATGCTCGGCTTCCTGGTGCGCAAAGCAGCCCATATGACCGAGTACGCGGTGCTCGCGATTCTCCTATTCGTGGCGTTGCGTGGGAGCCGTGAGCAAAGATTCGTCGAAGCACGAATCTCACGATCTCAGCGACTCCGGAAGCGGGGAGAAGAGCGTGGGAATCAGGCGCTGATCAGCGCCTTCGTGATCGCGGTGATCTATGCCGCGACGGATGAGTTCCACCAGCTCTTCATCCCCGGGCGCACCGGAACACCCAAGGATGTCCTCATCGACTCGGCGGGTGCCGCGATTGGTCTCGCGCTGGCGTGGCTCGTGAGCCGATGGCGCAACCGAGCCTGAACTGAGCAACTGACCGCCGACGCCGAGCACAGCGTTGGACCATCGCGGCGGGCCGCTTAGAGATCCCGCCAATAGGCCGTGGCCTATTGGCGGAACCCCTTAGTTCGTGACCGGCCCGAGCACCACGTTCGCCCAGGCTCCGTGCAGCGATTCCTGATCCGAGGGCTGGAACAGCCCCGCCACCACGTCGCGGTAGAGTCGCGAAAGCTCCGAGCGATTGAAGTAGGAGGAGCCGCCGCAGGCGCGAACTGCCTGCTCAACGGCCCGCAGTGAAGCCTCGGCTGCGGCGTTCTTGACCGCCGAGAGCTGCGGCATCCAGATCGGCCCGCGATCCACTCCATTCTCCACGTCGCGCGCCAGTTCCCGAATCTGCGGACCCACCGCGTTCATTTCCAGAGCGGCGGTGGCGAGGCGCCAACGGATGTCGGGGTCGTTGGCGTATACCGTCTGGTTCTTCACCGACGTGCGGGTTTTCACATGCTCTGCGGCAACCTCCACGGCCCGCTCACCCACGCCCGCGTAGGTGGCGGCCAGCAGAATCTCGAAGTGTGCGAAGATCCCGAACACCACCGGGTCGGCGGACGGTCCCGGCTCGCAGCGCGTCAGCACCCGCGATTCCGGCGCATGGGCGCCCTGAAGCAGCAGCGTTTGGGACTGCGTGGCGCGCATCCCCAACGTATCCCAATCGTCCTTGAGCTCGAATCCGCCGTCGTCCCGAGTGAGCACAGCGAAAACGGAGTGCGGGCCGTCGTCGCCGGAATCGTCACGTCCGAAGGTGAGTAGGCGCGTCCACGCGGGCGCGAGCGAGTTGAAGATCTTGACGCCGGTGAACGAGTAGCCGCCCTCCCCATCGGGTTCGGCCTGCGAGATGGAACCGAAGAGCACCAGGTCGTTGCCGGGTTCGGAGATGCCGAAGCCGAAGAGTTCACCCGCGGCGGCCTCACGCAGGATCAGCTCGCCGCGCGGATTCCCGTTGCGTACGAGGTGACGCCCCAGTCCCACGATGATCTGGTGCATATTGATCCCGAGCGCGGTGCCGGGCGCGGCCTTGGCCAGGCGCGTCTGCTCGGCGGCGATCTCCTCAAGGGTCAGGCCCGCCCCGCCGAACTCGGTGGGGACGAAAGCGGCGAGATAGCCGGCCGCGCGTAGATCTTCCACATCCTCAAACGGGAAGGTGTTCTCGGCGTCGTAGCGGGCGGCCCGCCCGTGAATTGCTTCCAGAAGCTCCTCGCTCAGGAATCCCATACTCATCTCCTTGTATCTTGGTGGCGCGTAGGCACTTATCAGTGCGTGAATTGCTGCGTGTATCGGCGGTGCGGCCGCTTACATCAACGGTGCGAGAGGCCGCAGTACTCTCTCGATCATCCAGGCGGTGTAACTGCGCCGGTCCCATTCTTCGCGCGTCAGCTCCTGCGAGTTATCCAAATCCATTTGGAAGATCTTCTCCATGGCTTTGGCGAAGGGCTTCGCGTAGATCTCCATGTTGATCTCGAAGTTCCCGGCCAGCGAAAGGCGGTCGATGTTGGCGGTTCCCACCGTGGACCATTCACCGTCCACCGTCATGGTCTTCGCATGCACCATCGCTTCCTTGTAAAGGAAGATCTTGACCCCGTTGCGCAGCAGTTCGTCGTAGTGCGAACGCGCCACCCAGTCGGCGTAAATGTGGTTCGAGTACTCCGGAATGAGGATGCGCACGTCCACGCCGCGTTGGGCGGCGGAAACCAGAGCGAGCATCATCGATTCGTCAGGGATGAAGTATCCCATGGTGATCCAGGCGCGCTTGGCGGCACGGTTGAGCACCTCGATGTAGAGCGCGCGAATAGGATAAATGGCCCGCGAGGGGGCGTTCTCCATGGTGCGAATAGCGGCATCCCAGTCGTGAGAGGGGATCATCTCGAGGCGCGGCTGGTCATGCTTGCGGTAGCTGTTCCACATGATGATGAAGGACAGCTCCAGTTGGTGCGCCGCCCCGCCTTTGACGCGCAGATGGGTGTCGCGCCAGTGATGGGCGTAGAGCGTACCCACGTTGTATCCGCCCACGTATCCGATCTTGCCGTCCACGGTCATGATCTTGCGGTGGTCGCGGCCCTTGTCGCGCTCGCGGCCGGTGAAGATGCCGGTGCGCACCAGCGGGAAGTTGATGAAGTGCAGGTGTGCCATCTTGGGGAAGTGGCGGAAGCGCGGGTCTGAATTGAGGTTTCCCCAGGTGTCCAGGATGATGTACACCTCGACGCCGCGGCGTGCCGCCTCGATGAGCGCTTTTCGGAACTCGTAGCCGGTTTCGTCCGCCTTGACGATGAAGCACTCGAAATAGATGGTGTCGCGGGCTTTTCGGATGTCTGCGAGCATGACGTCGTAGAGGTCTTCGCCGTAGGTGAAGATCTGGAATTCGTTGTCCCCCACGGTTACTTCTTGCGGCTTCAGGTGGGGGAAGATTCCGGATTGGGGGCGGCGACGCTTACGCGTTGAATCCACGGCGGTTACTGCGGCGATCGCTGCGGCTTGTGCTGCGAGTGTTGTCACGCCGGCCCACTTCGTGGCGGTCCACACCTGCTCGCGGGAGGGAAGGGAGAATCGCACCATTGTCCCAGCTTACCCGGTTTGCGAGGCTGACGAACGGGAGCAAAGCAACCAACGGGAGGTCGGGGCGCCGTCGTCGTCAATGCTGTCGGTGCGTTCTGAGTCACCAAAACGGGCGAACGTCACCACGTTGTCTCGGGAACGTAACAATAAACGAAGTAGAATCGGGGGCATGTCGTCATTCTCTGTAGACGAGGTCGCCCGTCTGGCGGGCCTCGCACGAATTGCCCTTACACCGCAGGAGGTGGAGCGGCTCGCCGGTGAGCTGGCTGTTATTGCCGACGCCGTCGCCAAGGTGTCCGAGGTTGCAACCCCGGATGTCCCGGCCACTAGCCACCCGATTCCCCTCACGAACGTTATGCGCGAGGACGTGGTCACGGCCACTCTCGACCGCAATGAGGTTCTCGCCTCGGCTCCCGCAGCCCAGGATGGCAAGTTCCTGGTTCCGCAGATTCTGGGGGAGGAGTGATGAGCGAGTTGTTGAAGAAGACCGCCCTTGAGCTGGCCGATTTGTTGGCCGCCGGCGAGATTACCTCGGTTGAGTTGACGCAGGCGTGTTTGGATCGCATTCACGCTTTGAATTCGAAGTTGAACGCGTTTCTTTTTGTCGACGACGACGGCGCCCTCGCCGCCGCTCGTGACGTGGACGCTCGCCGTGCCGCTGGTGAGAAGCTCCCCCGCCTAGCGGGCGTGCCAATCGCGATCAAGGACAACATGGTCTCGCGTGGCAAGCCCACCACCTGCGCTTCGAAGATTCTTGAGGGCTGGCTGCCGCCCTATGACGCCACCGTGGTGGAGAAGCTCAATGCTGCGGGTCTGCCGATTGTTGGCAAGACGAACATGGACGAGTTCGCGATGGGCTCTTCCACCGAGCATTCCGCCTTTGGCCCCACCCTGAACCAGTGGGATAACGAGCGCATTCCGGGCGGCTCCGGCGGCGGTTCCGCCGTCGCCGTCGGTTCCTTCATGGTGCCGTTGGCTCTTGGCTCGGACACCGGTGGTTCTATCCGTCAGCCCGCTGCCGTGACCGGAACGGTGGGCGTGAAGCCTACGTACGGCGCGGTCTCGCGTTATGGTCTCATCGCCATGGCTTCTTCGCTCGATCAGATCGGCCCTGTGACCCGTACCGTGGCGGATGCCGCCGCGTTGCAGGAGGTCATTGGCGGTTACGATCCGCTCGATTCCACCTCGCTGGATGAGCCGGTTCCGGCTTTCGAGCAGATTGTGGCCGATGCCGCTGGCAAGCCGCTGGAGGGCGTCAAGGTCGGCGTCGTCAAGCAGCTGCAGGGCGAGGGCTACCAGGACGGCGTGCTCGGTTCCTTCAACCACGCCGTCGAGGTCCTCAAGGGCCTGGGCGCCGAGGTTATCGAGGTGGACTGCCCCTCCTTCGAGTATGCGCTGGGCGCCTACTACCTCATCATGCCGGCCGAGGTTTCTTCGAATCTGGCGCGTTTTGACGGTATGCGGTACGGCATTCGCGTGGAGCCCACCGAGGGTCCGGTCACCGCGGAGTCGGTCATGGCCGCCACCCGTGGCGCCGGTTTTGGTAATGAGGTCAAGCGCCGCATCATCCTCGGCACTTTCGTGCTGAGTGCCGGTTTCTACGACGCCTACTACGGCAGCGCCCAGAAGGTGCGCACCCTGGTGCAGCGCGATTTCGCCGCAGCCTTCGAGCAGTGCGACGTTCTGGTCTCGCCCACCGCGCCCACCACGGCGTTCAAGTTCGGTAGCAAGATCGACGATCCGATCGCCATGTACCTCAACGACGTGGCCACCATTCCCGCCAACCTCGCCGGTGTCCCCGGCCTCTCGCTGCCCTCGGGCCTGGCGGATGAGGACGGCCTGCCCGTCGGTTTCCAGATTCTGGCGCCGGCTCGTGGGGATGCCGCCATGTACCGAATTGCTGGCGCGCTGGAGGCGGGGCTCGGCGAGCCCATCGCCAACACCTGCCCGGCTGCTGACCTCGAGGAGACGTTCTGATGGACGAATTGATGGATTTTGATGAGGCCGTCAAGCGCTTCGACCCGGTGATTGGCCTGGAGGTGCACGTCGAGCTCGGTACCAAGACCAAGATGTTCGACGGCGCCCCGAACGATTTCGGTGGCGACGCCAACACCTTCGTGACCCCGGTGTCGCTCGGCCTGCCCGGCTCGCTTCCGGTGGTCAACAAGTTGGCCGTGGAGTACGCCATCAAGATTGGCCTGGCGCTCAACTGCTCGATCGCCGAGAGCTGCCGTTTTGCGCGCAAGAACTACTTCTACCCGGATCTGACGAAGGCTTACCAGACCTCCCAGTCTGACGAGCCGATCGCTTACGAGGGCTTCCTCGATCTGGATCTGCCCGATGGCAGCGTGTACCGCTTCCCGATCGAGCGCGCCCACATGGAAGAGGACGCCGGCAAGAACACCCACGTGGGTGGTTCCGGCCGTATCCAGGGCGCGAAGTTCTCCCTGGTTGATTACAACCGCGCGGGTGTGCCTCTCGTGGAGATCGTGTCCCACCCGGCCACCGGCATTGGCCGCAACGCTCCCGAGGTTGCGGCGGCGTACGTGCGTGCGCTTCGTGACATCTTCCGTGCGCTCGGTGTATCCGAGGCCCGCATGGAGCGCGGTAATGTGCGCGCGGACGTCAACGTTTCGTTGCGTGACAACCCGGAGGCGCCCTTCGGCACCCGTACCGAGACCAAGAACGTCAACTCGTTCCGCGGCATCGAGAACGCCGTGCGTTACGAGATCCAGCGCCAGGCCGCCATTCTGGCCGCTGGTGGCTCGATCATCCAGGAGACCCGCCACTACCATGAGGAGGACGGCTCGACCTCGTCCGGCCGCGTGAAGTCGGATTCCGAGGATTACCGCTACTTCCCCGAGCCGGATCTGGTTCCGGTTGCTCCCGCCCGCGAGTGGGTGGAGGAGCTACGTGAGTCACTTCCCGAGCTGCCCGCGGCACGCCGTCGTCGGGTGAAGGAGGAGTGGAGCCTCTCGGACGAGGAGCTGCGCGATCTCATCAACGCCGGCGCCATCGACATCGTCGAGGAGACCGTCCGCGCGGGCGCCACCCCGGCCGGTGCGCGCAAGTGGTGGATGGGCGATATCGCCCGTTTCGCCAAGGAAGCCGAGCTGGAGCTGGAGGACGCACCCGTCACCCCGGCGCAGGTCGCTGAGCTGGACGGACTTGTGCAGTCCGGCAAGCTGAACGACAAGCTCGCCCGCCAGGCCCTCGAGGGCGTTCTGGCCGGAGAGGGCACGCCCACCGAGGTTGTGGCCGCTCGCGGTTTGGAGATTGTGTCCGATGACGGCGCCCTGGTTGCGGCCGTTGAGGAAGCCCTCGCTGCCAACCCGGATGTTCTGGACAAGATCCGCGCCGGTAAGGTGCAGGCTGCCGGAGCAATCGTGGGCGCGGTCATGAAGGCCACCCGCGGCAAGGCAGATGCCGCCCGCGTGCGTGAGCTCATCATGGAGCGTGCACAGTAATCCGCAGCAACGTGCACAGTAATCCGCAGTAGTCGGAGGCTGGTACGAGGCTGGTACGCCGAGTACAAGACGACCGCCCTGTCATCGAGTTCCTGAACGATGACAGGGCGGTCGTTTATTGATGCGCTTACCGAGCTCAGGATGTCGTATGTGCCCAGTGAAGCATCCTGTGGTGAATCGGTATGGGAGCCGGTCGTGAGCCCGGTATGGTGAGGTTCTCTATTCGGCGTCGAGCGAGAAGGTCAGAAGGTACTGGGAAGCATCGTAGACGTCTTCCTCAATGTCAATAACTTCGCCGGTCTGGGAATACACGGTGCGTTCCACCGCGATGACGGCCGAGCCTTCCTCGATCTGTAGAAGCTCAGCTTCTTCTTTGCTCGCGCGCCGTGCTCCGGTGTACTGGAATGCAGATTCCGGCGTACATCCCATGGCCCGGAAGCACTGGTACAGCCCACGCTCGGAGAGCTTGGGGCGGCAGGGCGTCTTTGACGCGAGAAGGATGTTGTTGAGGATGGCGAGAGGGTAGCCCCTGCTGTAGCGCAGCCTCTTGAGCTGGACAACCTCGGTGCCTTCGTCGCACTCCAGGAGGTTGGCGGTTTCTGCGTCGGCGAGTCCGAGAGTGAAATCGAGCAGCTTGGTTTCAGGGTCGAGTCCGGCGCTCTCGAGATCTTCGAAGAGGCTGGTGAGGCCTACTTTCCTATGAATTGGTAGCAGGGCATCTTTGGCAGCAGTGTTATGCCGGGGCACCAAGAGGCCACCATCTGTTATGTCATTGAGCGTCTCAACTTGAGTATTCACCGGAATCTCCAAACATGTGCAGGAACTTGTTCATAGAGATCCTGCCAATAGGTGCCGAACCTATGTGCGTAATCTCTTACCGAAAGCATATGGGGAGAGCCGAAGTTCGGATATTCAACTTTGGTCGAATTGGTATATTCAACTTTCGTCGAAGTCAAACCCGGTGAGGTGCCTCGCGGCGAAAATTGAGGGAATTTCGGGAAAACAATTAAGAAAAATGTAAATACTAATAATTGTTGACTCGGACCGGTGCTTAGTGATGTAACTGCAAGGATTCGCCAGCAGGGTGCCGCGGTGGGGGTTCTTGGGGGAGGGTGTTTGCTTCGAGAACGAGCTTCGTGCGGTGAGAATTGACGCGAATATGTCAGTACAGAGGGTTGGAATAGTGACTCTGGTCATATTTTGCGAAACTAATGCAAAATTTTGTCGCCCAGCTAACAATCTGCATGCCTGACAGTGAGATCCCCTCGCCTGGAGTGACCTCTTGCGTGAGGCCGTATGTCGGGCCCCTATGTCGCGCCACGATATGAGGCTCCCATGTGAGGCCACGGCGCGGTTGCCGACCCATGCGCAAGGGGGCTGTGTTGTGCAGATTTTCGATCTGCACAACACAGCCCCCTTGTCTTAGGTATTCCTAGAGTGTGTCGGTGCCGAGCTCAGGTGAACAAGTTGAGCTGTGCGAGCCATCAAAGCGTCATTGAAAGTCTGGGTGCGTGAAAGAAGTACACTTGAGCGCCGTTGAACGTGATTGGCTGCTCAAACTTAAGTTATGACTGCGAATGATGAATCTGCTGCGGTCCGTCACTCTCCGATTCTCTAGTCGGAGTGAAGAGAGAATGTGACGTGGTACTGTCCGGCGTCGTAAAGGTGGTTGCCGTAGTCGACCAGTTCGCCATTCTCCAGGTAAGCGGAACGCTGCATCGAGAACAGGGCGCTCTTTTCGCTGACCTGCAGCAACTCGGCTTCGCGAGCGTCAGCAAGTCGTGCTCCGACGGTCTGAACTGCACTGACCGGGCGAATGCCGCGCTGGGCGAGGCAGTCGTACAGGCCGTGAGTGGTGAGCTCGGTAAGCGAAGGTGCGTACTTGGCGGGAATGATGTTGCGCATGAGGGCGAGAGGAGTGCTCTTGCTCCACCGGACGCGCTCAATGATTACTACTTCGGTGCCCTCGGGGCATTCGAGAAGCTTGGCGATCTCTGCATCGGCCAGCTGGACGTTGTAAGACAGTACGTCGGTGCGAGGTGACATTCCTGCTTTGTCAAGATCATCGTGCAGGCTTGTCAATCCGACCTGACGGCGAATGTGCGACGGCGTCACACGGGTTCCGACACCCCTGCGGCGCGTGAGTAGGCCACCGTTGACCATGTCCTGGAAGGCTCGCCTAATTGTGGGGCGGGAAACTGACAGTCGAGTGGCGAGCGTGACTTCGTCCTCGATGAGCTGCCCCGGGGCGAGTTCTCCGGAAAGGATCATTTGGGTAATGGGTTCAGAAACCTGAACGTGAAGCGGGATGCTAGATTCCCGGTCTACGGTGATGTCAAGGCGTTTTGGCGTGTCTAACGTCTGCTCATCTTGGCTCATAGTTCACTCCTTTGAACATTTTGCGTGCCAATTAATCCCCGAGCGATCCGCAAAGGTGTTGAACGGCGTTCATGTTCGGGCGTGAATCGAATATGAACTAATAAGTCACGTTTCGCGTGGGGTGACCCAATGCTAGCAAATGTGAATAGTTGAAAGCGACCTCTTTCTCGCCATTCCGAACATTTCTTTTCATTTGACTTACTTTGGCTTTCGAAATCTCGTGCGAATTCTCGTTTACCTCGCCCTTGGAGGGGCTGTTAGGTCTGGTCATTTGGGAAACGTTGTTGTCTTGAGTGGACCCAGCCTGAGCCGTCACGGTTGTTGAGTATTTAAGTGCTGGTAGCGGGCGTGTGTGCGACCGGAGGGCGGGGTGGCGCCGTCGTCGGAAATGGTGTTCTAACCTGGCCCCATCATGTCCGTACTATCTGGTTCAATCTGTCGCAAATGGGTGTCATAGGACCAACATCCCTAAATGCCCGAAAGTGCGAGGGTGTCGCCAAGATCACTGTATTTTTGTCTCAAATGTGGTCAGGCTGCCCGGTCTGACAGCCGGTCTGTCTACGATCGCAGTGTCAGTTGACAGACAACTCATTCGAGAGCGAGTAAATCATGCCCCTAACCAGTCCGAGCTATACGGTGACCATGCGCGTGCAGGTCCCCTACCACCCACGTGCGACGCAGCACTTGGTAGAGGCTGTGGCAGACGCGGGCGCTCTCGTAACGGGCATCGACATGCTGGAGTCCCTCGAGGACTACCTCATCGTTCTCTTGACGTGTGATTGCGTCAATACTCCTCACGTGAATGAGGTCAACCATCAGATTGAGATGATGCGGGGCGCCAAGGTTCTCGAGATCTCGGACGCCACTTTGGAAGCGCACGACGGCGGCAAGATTTCCGTTGAACTGAAGAACCCGCTTCGTACCCGCCAGGATCTCGCTCGTGTCTACACCCCGGGCGTCGCTCGCGTGTGTAAGAAGATTGCGCGCGACAAGAGCCAGGCCCGCAACTACACCATCAAGAAGAACACGGTTGCTGTGGTCACCGACGGCACGGCCGTTCTGGGACTGGGAGATATCGGCCCCGAGGCAGCACTTCCGGTGATGGAAGGAAAGGCCGCGCTCTTCAAGAAGTTTGGTGGCGTCGACGCCTGGCCGGTGTGCCTTGATACCAAGGACACCGAAGAGATCATCAGCATCGTCAAGGCGATCGCCCCCGTGTACGGAGGTATCAACCTCGAGGACATCTCGGCCCCGCGCTGTTTCGAAATCGAAGAGCGGTTGCGCGATGAGTTGGACATCCCGGTGTTCCACGACGATCAGCACGGCACCGCCATTGTCACCCTTGCGGCACTGATCAACGCGCTGCGTGTTGTGGGCAAGAAGATGGAAGATGTGCGCATCGTTGTCTCGGGCGTGGGTGCCGCGGGATCGGCCATCATCCGTTTGCTCCAGCTGCACGGCGCGCGCGACATCATCGGTTGCGGACGCAACGGCGCCCTCGGTCCGTTCCGTGAGGAAGCGAACCATCACCGTAACTGGCTGGCCCAGAACACGAATCCGCGCGGTGTTGAGGGAACCCTCAAGGAGGTCCTGGTGGACGCGGACGTCTTCATCGGCGTTTCCTCGGGCAACATTCTCAAGGGCAGCGACATCGCCACGATGGCAGATAAGGCGATCGTTTTCGCCATGGCCAACCCGACCCCCGAGGTGGATCCGGCCGAAGCCGGCAAGCATGCCGCGATCGTAGCCACCGGCCGTTCCGACTTCCCGAACCAGATCAACAACGTTCTCGTGTTCCCCGGACTCTTCAAGGGCATGCTGAAGGCCGGAGTGAGCAAGATCGAGGACGAGATGCTGCGCGCGGCTGCGGTGGCCGTCGCCGACGTTGTAACCGACGACCAGCGCAACTCGAACTACATCATCCCCGGCGTATTCGATCCGCGAGTGGCCGAGTCCGTCTCGACGGCAGTGCGTCGTTACATCAAGGAGAACAACCTGCGAGGCTAGTTTCTCCGGGAGCCTTCTTCTGTGCGGCGAATCGTCTTCTATGGGATGAGTCGTCTTGTGGGGAAGAGTGAAGGGGAGACGTTCTAGTCCTGCGAGGGCCGGTGACCATTTGGTTGCCGGCCCTTTCGCATATCTGGGTGGTGGCCACAGCTAGGTTCGGGGATGACCTGATTTGGCGACGACTAGATTTTGCGACAACTAGATTTGGCGACGACGACGGCGCGGTTTTCGTGGGTTGTGAGCCCGGTTGTGATGGCTAGTCGGCTTTCTAGCACAGGTTTTGGGCGGGTCAGAACCATTGTGGGTGTGATGTTGGTGTTTTTGTTGTGGTTGTTGGGTTTTGGGGGTGTGTGAGGGGGGTCTCGTGTTGGTGGTTTGACGGTGGTTGGGTGGGTGGGTAGTGTATTTACCTGTCGCCGGGACACGGCAACAAGCACTGAGGCGCCTCGTAAGAGGGGTTGACGTGAGGGTTTCACTAGGCAAACTGGTGGGAGATGTTGAGTCTTTCGCAAAGAAGATGGCTAGAGGAAACTGGTTGTTGAGTGTTCGAGTGTGACGGGTTCTGGAATTGTTCTGGTGATCGTCTGGTTGTTTTGCGGGTCTCACGTGGTGGGGTTGCGAGATGGTGGGTGGTTGTGGTAGAGTTCTGGTCCGCTTCTCCTTGTTGATGACTGGCCTGGTGGTTGGTTGTTGGTGGGGTGTGGGTGTGGTGCTTGAAAGTCTAATAGTGTGTCGAGTGTTATTGTTACGGACAATTCACTAACAACCCGATAGTCGCACACGTGTTCGAATGCGTGGGATGCGGGGTGTTGGTGGGTGTGTGTGCACTGATCGTGGCTTGATGATCACACATGTTTTCGAGTGTGTGTGGTTGTTGGTTGTGGTTGGTGTTTATTTTGACTGGCCTTCGGGTTGGTTGTGCATGGCTGATTGAATGATTTTTGTTGTTTGGTTGGTTGTGTGGCGTGTGTTTGTGCATGCGCATTTTTTGGAGCTAGTCATGCTTCACAGTTTTTTGTGGAGAGTTTGATCCTGGCTCAGGACGAACGCTGGCGGCGTGCTTAACACATGCAAGTCGAACGATGAAATGGTTCTTCGGAATCGTGGATTAGTGGCGAACGGGTGAGTAATACGTGAGTAACCTGCCCCCTTCTTTGGGATAAGCCTTGGAAACGGGGTCTAATACCAAATATTCCTGTTGCAACGCATGTTGTGGTGGGGAAAGTTTTTTCGGTGGGGGATGGGCTCGCGGCCTATCAGCTTGTTGGTGGGGTGATGGCCTACCAAGGCGTCGACGGGTAGCCGGCCTGAGAGGGTGACCGGCCACACTGGGACTGAGATACGGCCCAGACTCCTACGGGAGGCAGCAGTGGGGGATATTGCACAATGGGCGCAAGCCTGATGCAGCGACGCCGCGTGAGGGATGACGGCTTTCGGGTTGTAAACCTCTTTCGCTACCGAACAAGGCTCCATATTGGTGGGGTTGAGGGTAGGTGGATAAGAAGCGCCGGCTAACTACGTGCCAGCAGCCGCGGTAATACGTAGGGCGCGAGCGTTGTCCGGAATTATTGGGCGTAAAGAGCTCGTAGGCGGCTTGTCGCGTCTGCTGTGAAAACGCGGGGCTTAACTCCGCGCGTGCAGTGGGTACGGGCAGGCTAGAGTGTGGTAGGGGTGACTGGAATTCCTGGTGTAGCGGTGGAATGCGCAGATATCAGGAGGAACACCGATGGCGAAGGCAGGTCACTGGGCCATTACTGACGCTGAGGAGCGAAAGCATGGGGAGCGAACAGGATTAGATACCCTGGTAGTCCATGCCGTAAACGTTGGGCACTAGGTGTGGGGTCCGTTTCCACGGGTTCTGCGCCGTAGCTAACGCATTAAGTGCCCCGCCTGGGGAGTACGGCCGCAAGGCTAAAACTCAAAGGAATTGACGGGGGCCCGCACAAGCGGCGGAGCATGCGGATTAATTCGATGCAACGCGAAGAACCTTACCAAGGCTTGACATATAGAGGAAGCATGCAGAGATGTGTGTGCCTTCGGGTCTCTATACAGGTGGTGCATGGTTGTCGTCAGCTCGTGTCGTGAGATGTTGGGTTAAGTCCCGCAACGAGCGCAACCC
Source organism: Ancrocorticia sp. (assembly GCA_047602305.1). Lineage (GTDB taxonomy): Bacteria > Actinomycetota > Actinomycetes > Actinomycetales > Actinomycetaceae > Ancrocorticia. The sequence continues at coordinate 1,560,121 of JASGHO010000001.1, read as the reverse complement.
TTGTCTCGTGTTGCCAGCATTTGGTTGGGGACTCACGAGAGACTGCCGGGGTTAACTCGGAGGAAGGTGGGGATGACGTCAAATCATCATGCCCCTTATGTCTTGGGCTTCACGCATGCTACAATGGCCGGTACAGAGTGTTGCGATACTGTGAGGTGGAGCGAATCACTTAAAGCCGGTCTCAGTTCGGATTGGGGTCTGCAACTCGGCCCCATGAAGTCGGAGTCGCTAGTAATCGCAGATCAGCAACGCTGCGGTGAATACGTTCTCGGGCCTTGTACACACCGCCCGTCACGTCACGAAAGTCGGCAACACCCGAAGCGCATGGCCTAACCAGTAATGGGGGGAGTGTTCGAAGGTGGGGTTGGTGATTGGGACGAAGTCGTAACAAGGTAGCCGTACCGGAAGGTGCGGCTGGATCACCTCCTTTCTAGGGAGTATCAGCCACCCGGTAAAAGTAGAGCTGTTTGATGGTTTACGTGATTGTTTGATTGTGTGGATCGTGGATGGTCATCATGGACGTGTTGTTTGTGGTGTTGTGGTGGTTGTGGGAACGTAACGAGAAGCTCGGCGCGCTGTTAGGCTTTTGGGTGTCATGCCCTGACCGCCCCCGATAGACACTGATGTGTATAGCTTGTGATGCTGTGGCCTGTATGGCTTGTGGTGTTGTGTGCTGGTTGGTGTTGTTTGGGGTGTTGGTGTGGTGTTTGGTTTTTGTATAGTGGACGCGAGCATCTTTGCATGCCCGCACCCTCAATGACTGTGGTTGTTGTGTGTGGCTTCTTGGCGTTTAAGGCCGTCTTGGGGTTGGTGTGGGTGTGTGTTTTGTTTTGTAGGTGTTTTAGGGCGTTCGGTGGATGCCTTGGTATGAAGGGCCGAAGAAGGACGTTGCAGCCTGCGATATGCCTCGGGGAGTTGGCAAGCGAGTGTTGATCCGAGGATGTCCGAATGGGGGAACCTGGCCAGAGTTATGTCTGGTCGCCTGCGTGTGAATTCATAGTGCGTGGGTGGGAACGCTGGGAAGTGAAACATCTTAGTACCAGCAGGAAAAGATATTCCGTGAGTAGTGGCGAGCGAAAGTGGATGAGCCTAAACCGTGTGCGTGTGATAGCTGTCGGGTGTTGCGTGTGCGGTGTTGTGGGGCTGCCTGTCATTCTACCGATATGGGGTGGCGTAGTGATAAATCATGGATGTAGCTGAACAGTCTGGGAAGGCTGACCGTAGTGGGTGAGAGTCCTGTAGGTGAAATGTCTGTGACTGCGTATGGTGGTGCCCGAGTAGCACGGGGCTCGTGAAATCTCGTGTGAATCTGCCAAGACCACTTGGTAAGGCTAAATACCCTTTGTGACCGATAGCGGATAGTACCGTGAGGGAATGGTGAAAAGTACCCCGGGAGGGGAGTGAAATAGTGCCTGAAACCGGGCGCCTACAATCCGTCAGAGCCTCTCTAATTGGGGTGATGGCGTGCCTTTTGAAGAATGAGCCTGCGAGTTAGCGGCATGTAGCGAGGTTAACCCGTGTGGGGTAGTCGTAGCGAAAGCGAGTCTGAATAGGGCGTTTGAGTTGCATGTTCTAGACCCGAAGCGGGGTGATCTACCCATGGCCAGGTTGAAGCACGTGTAAGAGCGTGTGGAGGACCGAACCCACTTCAGTTGAAAATGGAGGGGATGAGCTGTGGGTAGGGGTGAAAGGCCAATCAAACTCCGTGATAGCTGGTTCTCCCCGAAATGCATTTAGGTGCAGCGTTATGTGGTTCCTTGCGGAGGTAGAGCTACTGGATGGCCGATGGGCCCTACCGGGTTACTGACGTCAGCCAAACTCCGAATGCCGTAAGGGTAGAGCATAGCAGTGAGACAGTGGGGGATAAGCTTCATTGTCGAGAGGGAAACAGCCCAGACCGCCGGTTAAGGTCCCTGAGTGTGTGCTAAGTGGGAAAGGATGTGGAGCTGCCTAGACAACCAGGAGGTTGGCTTAGAAGCAGCCACCCTTGAAAGAGTGCGTAATAGCTCACTGGTCAAGTGGTTCCGCGCCGACAATGTAGCGGGGCTTAAGCACACCACCGAAACCGCGGATACTCACCATGAACCCACGCATAGTTTTTTCTGTGTGCAGGGGGTGGGTGTGGTAGGGGAGCGTCCCATCGAAGGTGAAGCTGCCGTGTGAACGAGTGGTGGATTTGATGGGAGTGAGAATGCAGGCATGAGTAGCGAAAGACGGGTGAGAAACCCGTCCGCCGAATGACTAAGGGTTCCAGGGCCAGGTTCATCCGCCCTGGGTTAGTCGGGTCCTAAGGCGAGGCCGACAGGCGTAGTCGATGGATAACCAGTTCATATTCTGGTACCGGTGACAGACCGTCCCATGGATTGGTTTTTGATGCTAACCACCCCCAAACCATGGATAGGCTTTCGGGTCTATCGTGTGGGGAGGGCGTGGGAACCGATGAGACTGGTTCAAACGTATTAACAGGTGTGACGCAGAGTGGTAGTCCCGCGTGTCTTATGGCTTGGCACGTTGAAAGGCGCAGCCCGTTTCCTAGGCAAATCCGGGGAACATGAGGGTGAGGCCTGATCGTGACCCCCGCATGGGGGGAAGTAGGGTGATCCTGTGCTGCCGAGAAAAGCATCGACGTGAGGTTTTAACCGCCCGTACCCGAAACCGACACAGGTAGTCAGGTAGAGAATACTAAGGCGATCGAGAGAATCGTGGTTAAGGAACTCGGCAAAATGCCCCCGTAACTTTGGGAGAAGGGGGACCTAAACCCTGAAGGGTCTAGCATCCTAGGGGTGAGGGTCGCAGAGTCCAGGGAGAAGCGACTGTTTATCAAAAACACAGGTCCGTGCGAAGCCGCAAGGCGATGTATACGGACTGACGCCTGCCCGGTGCTGGAAGGTTAAGCGGACCGGTCAGCCCCACTTCGTGGGGTGAAGCTGGGAAGTTAAGCCCCAGTAAACGGCGGTGGTAACTATAACCATCCTAAGGTAGCGAAATTCCTTGTCGGGTAAGTTCCGACCTGCACGAATGGCGTAACGACTTCTCTACTGTCTCGACCACGAACTCGGCGAAATTGCATTACGAGTAAAGATGCTCGTTACGCGCAGAAGGACGGAAAGACCCCGGGACCTTTACTATAGCTTGGTATTGGTGTTCGGTACGGCTTGTGTAGGATAGGTGGGAGACTGTGAACCATGAACGCTAGTTTGTGGGGAGTCATTGTTGAAATACCACTCTGGCCGTGCTGCACATCTAACCTCGGCCCGTGATCCGGGCCAGGAACAGTGCCTGGTGGGTAGTTTAACTGGGGCGGTTGCCTCCTAAAAGGTAACGGAGGCGCTCAAAGGTTTCCTCAGCCTGGTCGGTAACCAGGTGTTGAGTGTAAGTGCACAAGGAAGCTTGACTGTGAGACTGACAGGTCGAACAGGTACGAAAGTAGGAACTAGTGATCCGGCACTGGCTTGTGGAAGCGGTGTCGCTCAACGGATAAAAGGTACCCCGGGGATAACAGGCTGATCCTGCCCAAGAGTTCATATCGACGGCATGGTTTGGCACCTCGATGTCGGCTCGTCGCATCCTGGGGCTGGAGTAGGTCCCAAGGGTTGGGCTGTTCGCCCATTAAAGCGGTACGCGAGCTGGGTTCAGAACGTCGTGAGACAGTTCGGTCCCTATCCTCTGCGCGCGTTGGAGAATTGAGAAGGGCTGTCCCTAGTACGAGAGGACCGGGACGGACGAACCACTGGTGTGCCAGTTATCCCGCCAGGGGTATGGCTGGTTGGCTACGTTCGGGAAGGATAACCGCTGAAAGCATCTAAGCGGGAAGCCTGCTTCAAGAATAATTCTCGCTCCAACATTTGTTGGTGTAGGCCCCCCGAAGACTACGGGGTTGATAGACCAGACGTGGACGCCCGGTAACGGGTGAAGCTGACTGGCACTAATGGCCAACAACCTACAACACAACCCCACACTCCCTCCTATAAAGAGAGAGTGAACAGGTTGATCAAAGATCTTGTGTCTCGCGTCCATTATACAAAAACCCAACACCAAACCAACTGGTGAACCTTCCTCCCACACTGGGAGCGATCAAGACTCACCATGGTTAAACACATGACTGATAACCCAATAGAAGTGGCGGTGGTCATAGCTCCAGGGAAACGCCCGGTCCCATTCCGAACCCGGAAGCTAAGCCTGGACACGCCGATGGTACTGCACTCGCCAGGGTGTGGGAGAGTAGGACACCACCGCCACCCAACCTTCACAAGAGGGGCTGTCTCAGAACGGATCACAAATCCAACTGATACAGCCCCTCTTGTGTTCTATGAGGAACTGTCCAACGAGGCGTTCTACGAGGAACAATCACTAGGGACCATGCCCGGGCCACCAACCCAAGACCGGCACAGAAGTAAACTCCCAGACTGGGCCTACCAACCATGTCTGACGTGCCGAAACTCGCAGGGTTATTTAGCTGAGCATCATATCGCTACCCGAATACCAGTCGTATGCTGGAGGGAAGTATTTTTTAGGAGGGTCTCATGCCGCAGTTGCGCTCGGCAACGTCCACAACAGGACGAAATATGGCGGGAGCCCGCGCTCTTTGGCGGGCAACGGGAATGAAGAGCGAGGATTTCGGTAAGCCGATTATTGCCATCGCCAATTCCTTCACCCAATTCGTACCTGGCCATGTTCATCTCAAGGACATGGGCCAGCTGGTAAAGAGCGCGATCGAAGAAGCCGGTGGTATTGGTCGTGAGTTCAACACGATCGCCGTCGACGACGGCATTGCCATGGGCCACGGAGGCATGCTGTACTCGCTGCCTTCACGTGAGATCATCGCGGACTCGGTCGAGTACATGGTGAACGCTCACACGGCAGACGCGCTCGTCTGCATCTCCAACTGCGACAAGATCACCCCGGGCATGCTCAATGCTGCCTTGCGCCTCAACATTCCGACGATCTTCGTTTCCGGTGGCCCGATGGAATCCGGAAACGATGTCGAAGGCGTCGTCGACCATCGTACGGATCTGGTTGATGCGATGGCGATGACCGCCGATGACAGCATCTCCGATGAGGACCTGTACCGTGTCGAGGCCTCGGCATGCCCCACCTGTGGTTCCTGCTCCGGTATGTTCACCGCAAACTCGATGAACTGCCTGACAGAGGCCCTGGGCCTCTCGCTGCCGGGCAATGGTTCGACTCTCGCGACGGCGTCGCGTCGTAAGGGTCTGTTCCTCGAGGCAGGCCGTCGTATCGTCGATATGGCGAACCGTTACTACCGTGACGACGACGAATCGGTGCTGCCGCGCTCCATCGCCACGCGCGATGCTTTCCTGAACGCGATGTCCATGGACATCGCGATGGGAGGCTCCACCAACACCATTCTCCACATTCTGGCGGCGGCACAGGAGGGTGAGGTCGATTTCAACCTCAAGGACATCGATTCCTTGTCCCGCGGTGTTCCGTGCCTGTCCAAGGTCGCCCCGAACTCGACGAAGTTCCACATGGAGGACTTCCATCGTGCGGGTGGCATCCCGGCTCTGCTCGGTGAAATGCACCGTGGCGGTTTGCTGCGCGATACCGTGCACTCGGTGCACGCCCCCAATCTCGAGACCTGGCTGGGTGAGTGGGATATCCGCAGCGGCACAGCAAGTGAAGCCGCCCTGGATCTGTACCATGCCGCTCCCGGCCGTGTTCGTACCACGCAGGCATTCTCGCAGAATGCTTCGTGGGAAAGCTTGGACACCGACGGGGTTGAAGGCTGTATCCGCGATCTCGAGCATGCCTACACCAAGGACGGCGGCCTGTGTATCCTCTACGGCAACATTGCGCTTGACGGCGCCGTCGTCAAGACAGCCGGCGTTGATGAGTCCCTCTTCCATTTCGAGGGCATCGCACGCGTCGTGGAGTCGCAGGAGGATGCCATCCAGCTGATCCTCTCCAAGTCGGTGAACCCGGGCGACGTCGTCGTTATTCGTTACGAGGGACCCAAGGGCGGACCGGGCATGCAGGAGATGCTGTACCCGACGTCGTTCCTCAAGGGTCTCGGACTCGGCAAGGTGTGCGGTCTGATCACGGACGGCCGCTTCTCGGGCGGTACCTCGGGTCTGTCTATCGGTCATATCTCGCCGGAGGCAGCGGCCGGTGGCGCCATTGGTCTGGTCGAAGAGGGCGACAAGATCGTCATCGATATCCCGGATCGTGTTCTGCGCGTGGAGGTCTCTGACGAGGAGTTGGAGCGCCGCCGCGAGGCTGCGGGACCGGCTCCGTGGAAGCCGAAGAACCGCGACCGCGTCGTCTCGAAGGCGCTGCGGGCATACGCTGCAATGGCGACGTCGGCGGACAAGGGTGCTGTGCGCCACGTCGACTAAGTTTGTGGTGCCGTTTGTGACTACGGGTCGCAGTGAGCTATGAGAGCTGGGGAGTGAGCCGGAAGGGCTTGCTCCCCAGTTTTTCGTGGAGAAGTCTTCGTGATTGGGTCAGTAGGCCACGACTTGGCTGCCGCTTCGTTTTGCTGGAGATTCCGCGGCTTGATTCGGGTCGTAGTGTCACCCGATATTGGATATTCAGGTCTTACCATGTGACCAATTGTGAGACAGCCAGTTGCGTTTTCGTGAGACGCGAGGACGTCGTCGCTCACATTTTGGGGCGAAACAAGTCCGAATAGGACCCCTGCCCCACGAAGTTCGCCATTGGCGTTTCATACTTGTAGAGCCGCCTTGTCGACGGCGCGGGGGTGGACGTGGACCACTCGATGATAGGAAGTGACGACACTACAATGGCCGTTGTTTTCACCCATCTTGCAGAGGGGCCAGTGATTCTGGCGTTCCTTCTCATGGGAGTTGGAATGGTCTTCGGTTCGCTGAAGATCAAGGGCGTCAGTATGGGCGCCGCGATGGTCCTGTTCACGGCAATTGTCGTTGCCGCCTGGGCAGGAACGTATAACATCGAAGTTCGCGTTCCTCCGGTCCTTGGCACGTTTGGTCTGGTTCTCTTTGCCTTCTCCATCGGAAACAACGCCGGAGCCAACTTCTTCTCGAGTTTGAAGCGCGGAGCGGGCCCGATCCTCATGATGGTGGCGTTGTTCGTCGTCACGGGAACCACCGCCTTCTTGCTTGGTACCAAGGTATTCGGTATGTCCCCGGCACTTGCTGCCGGAACGTTTGCTGGTGCCCTGACGAACACGCCGGCACTGGCGACGGCGGCCGAAGCTTCCGGTGACCCCGCCATGGCTACCGTGGGTTATGCGGTGGCTTACCTGTTTGGTGTTGTCGGTATGCTGACTGCTGCGGGTATGGCACTCAACAAGGCTCACCTGGATACGGACGCGCCAGCCCCGGTAACGCACGAGACGATTCGCGTGGAGCGCGACGATTCGCCTCGTATTCGAGACATCATCGCGCACCTCTCCGGCCCTGTCGAGTTCTCTCGCCTGCGCCGCGGAGAAACCGGGCCGATCTGGATTCCGGTCAACAATGACGTTCTCGAGAAGGACGATCTTGTCACCGTGGTGGGCACGAAGGAAGTTCTCCGGGCGCTTGAGACGGAACTCGGCCATCGTTCTTCTCTCTCGCTGCGTTCGGATCGCCGCCTCATGGACTTCCGTCGTGTGACGATCTCCAACCACAAGCTCGCGGGTAAGACCATCGAGGATCTGGACAAGGTACTTGATGAGCGCTGGAACGCACGTATTTCTCGTGTTCGCCGCGGTGACGCCGATCAGCTGGCCAACCCGAACTTCATGGTGGAAATGGGCGACCGCGTACGCGTGGTGGCACCCACCGACAAGATGAAGGACATCTCGAAGTGGCTCGGCGACTCCACCAAGGGCCTGACGGACATCAACCCGATCGGCCTCGGTATCGGCCTCGCCCTCGGTGTGTTCATCGGTGAGCTGCGCATGCCATTGCCCGGCGGCGGTACGTTCGCGATTGGTGCTGCGGCCGGCGTCCTCATCATCGGACTCATCATGGGCCGTATTGGTCGTATCGGGCCTGTGATCACCGCGCTTCCGGTGACCGCGAACCTCGTCCTGGGCGAGCTCGGCCTCATGCTCTTCCTTGCTCAGGCAGGCACCAACGCCGGTGGCCAGATCCTCTCCGCGTTCACCAGCGGCGAGTGGTGGCGAATCCTCGTTCTGGGACTCATCCTCACCTTGATGATGGCCGTTGGTCTGTACTTCACCATGCGAAGCATCTTCAAGATGGGCGGAACGCAGTTGTCCGGCCTCGTGGCAGGCGCGCAGACCCAGCCGGCGGTTCTCGCCTTCGCCAACGGCCGCACGAACTCCGATCCGCGCGTGGCCATGGGATACGCGCTCGTCTATCCGGTGGCCATGATCGGAAAAATCTTCATCGCCTACATCATCGCCAGCATGTAGCTCGGCTGACTAGCACGACGACGAAATCCGAGGCCCGAAAGTTCAGTTTTGAGGCGGAGGATGAGGAAGTCGGCTGACTAGCATGACGACGGCGTCATGACACCAGCGGGGTGGCAGCTTTCACGGCTGCCACCCCGCTTCGTGTTCGTTTGCTGCTCACCCACTCGCTGCTTACTCGAGTGGTGCCTACTTGGCCAGTGAGTCCGGTTCGTCGGCGAGAAGTGGGGCGAGGACGTCGTCGTCGATGATGGAACGTAGCTGCGCCGCGGCTTCCTGGGCGGAAACGGGACGTGAGCGTACCCCGAGCCAATCGGATTCGATGATTTTGCCGCCGGCGACGCGGTGGCGCGAGGCGAGGTCGCCGTTCGTCTCGATCTCCCACAGGCCCTCTTCGGGGGACCAGATGGAGGCGTCCTGGGCGATACCGTGACGGTCGTTCGGGGCGAGGACGTGGTAGGAGACGGTGTGTTCGTCGTCGCTGGAGAAGTTTGTGATGGCGTCACGCAGGAGGAAGAATTCCATGTAGGTGGGGATGGCGTCCTCTTCTTCGATGAGGTCGGCGGCACTGATCTCAACGGGTTCGAGGCCGTCCTCGACGTAGTGGGAGCGGATCCAGCGGCGGCCCTCCAACTCGATGCGGCTGGTGATACGGTGCGGCTCGGGCTGGGCGAAGACGACCTCGGTGAGAAGTTCGTGTTCGCTCCAGCGGCGATAGAGGAGACCGATGGGGGAGTCGGAATCGCCCAGGAAGACTTCCCAACGGGTGTGGATGTTCTGGTTCGTCATAGTCGTAGTGTATTGGGTGCGCTGGACGTAGGCCTTCAGGGTTGTCTGGAGGCGCGGTGGTTGCGGGGAGGCGAGGGACGTGGGCACTGAGTGTATTCGTTGGGGTGGGAAGTGGGCTGGCGGGATTGGTGGAGTGGACCGGGACCAAGGTGTGAGATGACCTCCGAAAGGTGACCACATGCTGAGAGCGTGATCCACGATATGAGACAATGTTGTTCTGGATTGGCCTTACCGCGCTCGGACCGCTACAGTCGAGACATGACGATTTCTCTGGTACTCAGCTAGCGCGCCGCACGGCCTGCTGGTTAAGTGCTGCGCGCCCCTCGAACGAGGGGCTTTTTTATTGCCCGCCGCACATGCGGCACAACTCAGGAAGACGAAGGAGGATCACATGGCTAAGGCTCCAACACCAGCCGATGTGGCCGCCAGCCGCGCTGCAGATACGGCAGAGCTCGCATCAGAGCAGCGCACCATCCGCGAAAAGTCGACGGGTGCCCGTTCGATTATTCGCTCACTGGAAGAACTTGGCGTCGATGTAGTCTTCGGGCTTCCGGGCGGTGCCATCATCGAGACCTATGATCCGCTCCTCGACTCCACCAAGGTCAAGCACATCCTCGTGCGCCACGAGCAGGGAGCAGGACACGCGGCGGAAGGCTACGCCGTGTCCACCGGCAAGGTTGGCGTGTGTATCGCCACCTCCGGCCCCGGCGCCACCAACCTGGTGACCGCGATCATGGACGCCCAGATGGATTCCATCCCGATGGTTGCCATCACCGGCCAGGTGGGCGCCGCGCTCATCGGCACGGATGCGTTCCAGGAGGCGGACATCGTCGGCATCACCATGCCGATCACCAAGCACTCCTTCCTCATCACCGATCCCGAGGATATTCCGGCGCGCATCGCCGAGGCGTTCTACATCGCCTCCACCGGCCGTCCCGGTCCGGTGCTCGTGGACATCCCGAAGTCGGTGCAGATCGCCGAAACCGATTTTGTGTGGCCTCCCGTCATGGACCTGCCCGGATACCGCCCGGTGTCCAAGCCCAACGCGCGCCAGGTGCGCGAGGCGGCTCGCCTCTTGGCGACGGCGCAGCAGCCGGTGCTGTACGTGGGTGGCGGCGCCATCCGCTCGGGTGCCTCCGAGGACATCGTGGCGCTGACGGACCTCTCCGGAGCTCCGGTGGTCACCACCCTCATGGCTCGCGGCGCGGTGCCGGATTCACATCCGAACAACCTCGGCATGCCCGGCATGCACGGCACGGTTCCGGCCGTGGCCGCACTGCAGCGGGCAGACCTCATCGTGGCTCTCGGCGCCCGCTTCGACGATCGCGTGACGGGCAAGCTCTCCGCGTTCGCACCGAACGCCAAGATCGTTCACGTGGATATCGATCCTGCGGAGATCTCCAAGAACCGTGAGGCCGACGTGCCGATCGTGGGCGACCTCAAGATCACCGCCGCCGACCTGGTGGAGGAGCTCGCCGCCGCACACGAGCAGTACGGCAAGCCGGACCTCGCTACCTGGTGGCAGCAGCTCAACCACCTGCGCGAAACCTACCCGAACGGCTGGAGCGAACCCGCTGACGGGCTCATGAGCCCCCAGTACGTCATCTCGCGCCTCCAGGAGGTCGTGGGATCGGATGATGTCATTTGGGTGACCGGCGTGGGCCAGCACCAGATGTGGGCCACCCAGTTCCTCAAGTTCGAGCATCCGCGCCAGTGGATCAGCTCGGGCGGCGCAGGAACCATGGGCTTCGGCGTGCCGGCAGCCATGGGTGCCAAGGCTGCCAACCCCGAGAAGACGGTGTGGCTGATCGACGGCGACGGCTCGTTCCAGATGACCAATCAGGAACTGGCCACCTGCCGCCTCAACGGCATCAACATCAAGGTTGCCGTCATCAACAACTCCTCCCTCGGCATGGTGCGCCAGTGGCAGACGCTGTTCTACAACGAGCGCTACTCCTTCACCGATCTGGAGACCGGCGAGGGCACCGCGCGCATCCCCGACTTCGTCAAGATGGCCGATGCCTACGACTGCGAAGGCTTCCGAGTGTCCAAGCCCGGCGAGGTGGACCCCGTCATCCGCAAGGCCATGGAGATCAACGACCGCCCCGTCGTCGTCGACTTCATCACCTCCCCGGATTCCGAAGTGTGGCCGATGGTTGCCGCCGGAGTCCCCAATGACGAAATCATGTACGCACGCGATCTCCGGCCGTCCTTCGACGCCGACGAGATGAACTGAAACGGGAGAGGAGAAAAGCTATGAGCACCCGTCATACACTTTCCGTGCTGGTGGAGAACAAGCCCGGTGTCCTGACCCGAGTGGCCGCGCTCTTCGCGCGCCGTGCGTTCAACATTCACTCCCTCGCGGTGGGCGAGACAGAGGACCCCAATCTGTCCCGCATCACCGTTGTGGTGGACGGCGCCGAGCTCCCGCTGGAGCAGGTGACCAAGCAGCTCAACAAGCTGGTCAACGTCATCAAGATCGTCGAACTCGAAGACGACTACTCGGTCCAGCGCCAGTTGCTCCTCGTCAAGGTCTCGGCAACGGACGCGACCCGCGCCAACGTGCTGCAGGTCGTTGATCTCTTCCGCGCCCACGTCGTTGACATGGTCCCCGACGCGGTGACCATCGAGGCAACCGGTGGGGACAACAAGGTTCACGCCTTCCTCACCGCCCTGGAGCCCTACGGCATCAAGGAGATCGTGCAGTCCGGTGCTGTGGCCATCGGCCGTGGCAACCGTTCGCTCTCCGAGCGCGTCTCGGCAGAGATGCAGCTGCGCCGCGCGTAGTCAAACACAACTGAAGCGGGTTCTCGGCCGAAAATGAACGGCAGTGGGTTCCGCTCCAACAAACGCTTAAGCTAGTTACGTTAGCCATTTCCGTATAAGGAGAAATACTGTGGCAGAAATTTTCCACGACGAAGACGCCGACCTCTCGATCATCCAGTCGAAGAAGGTGGCCATCATTGGTTACGGTTCGCAGGGTCACGCGCATGCGCTCAACCTGCGCGATTCCGGCGTCGACGTAGTTGTTGGCCTGCGTGAGGGCTCCAAGTCCATCGCCAAGGCCGAGGAGCAGGGCATCAAGACGGCCCCCGTTGCCGAGGCAGTCAAGGATGCCGACGTCATCATGATCCTGGCTCCGGATCAGCACCAGCGCACCATCTGGGCCAACGACATCGAGCCCAACATGAAGGACGATGCTGCCATCTTCTTCGCCCACGGCTTCAACATCCACTTCGGCTACATCAAGCCGTCCGCTGGCCACGACATCTGCATGGTCGCCCCCAAGGGCCCCGGCCACACCGTTCGCCGCCAGTACGACGAAGGCCGTGGCGTTCCCGCCCTGGTCTGCGTTGAGCAGGATGCCTCCGGCCAGGCCTTCGAGCTGGCTCTGTCCTACGCTCGCGCCATTGGCGGCACCCGCGCCGGCGTCATCAAGACCACCTTCAAGGAAGAGACCGAGACGGATCTCTTCGGCGAGCAGGCTGTTCTGTGTGGCGGCGTGACCCAGCTGATCGAGTACGGCTTCGAGACCCTGACCGAGGCTGGCTACCAGCCCGAGATGGCCTACTTCGAGGTGCTGCACGAGCTCAAGCTCATCGTTGACCTCATCAACGAGGGTGGCCTCACCAAGCAGCGTTGGTCCATCTCGGACACCGCTGAGTACGGCGACTACGTCTCCGGCCCGCGCGTCATCACCCCGAATGTCAAGGACAACATGAAGGACGTCCTCACCGACATCCAGACCGGTGCATTCGCCAAGCGCTTCATCGAGGACCAGGACGCCGGCGCGCCCGAGTTCAACAAGATGCGCGAAGATCACGCTGCTGCTCCGATCGAGAAGGTCGGCCAGGAGATCCGCAAGATGTTCGCCTGGAACACCCAGGGCATCGACGAGGATTACGTGGACGGCTCGGCCGCACGTTGATCTGAACGTGATGTTCAGCGCGAGATAATCGGCTGACTACCGCTGAGAAGGGCGGGAATTGATCCTACGGGGTCGGTTCCCGCCCTTCTCGCGTTTGGGGCGGTGTGGGGTGAGGGGCCTGCGTGAGGACTACGTGAGTTTGCTTGAAAATAGCTTCGAAATCAGCATCGGCCTGTACGTGGTGCACAGGCCGATGCTGATTCCAGAGCTATCTTTTGGTGAGGGGAAGTTCGGCGGCTCGCTGCAGATATTTTCAACTTGGTGAGCGTGCCCGATCTGTACCTATTGCACACATCGGGGCTTCTCACCGAGATGAAGTATGCTCGCCTCATGGATCCTCTCGATTTTTATGCCATGCGCTCCGGTGCCGTGACGCAGCCCGATGGTTCTCCTGCGACGCTACGTGTGGTTCCCCTGGGGGTGTTGGAGCTGCCCTCTGGGCAGCTGGAGGCCAGCGATCCCTTTGTGATGCTCGGACAAGGGCCGGTGCTTGATATTGGGCCCGGAAGCTACGAAGCCTTCGTCACCATCGCGGATGTGAGTGAGCAGCAGGACGGCTCGCATGAGCGCGAGGCCTACCTCTCGATTGTGCTGCGCGATGGCGTGGTCAGCGAGGTGGGGACTATCGCCTTGGACGAGGACTCCGATGATCCGGATTCGTATTGGGCTGTGCCCGTGGATGCGGGCACAGTGGCCTTCGCAGACCACGAGGCCGTAGGTGCCTGCATGCCCGCCGAGACAGGGCAAGGTGCCTCCTGGTACGAGAGCGTGTTTGAGACGGGCAGCGAGGATTCCTGGTTCGCCCTCATGGACTCACCGGAGCACTACGAGGCTGGTATTGCGAACATCGTCATGCCCCTCGCCACGCGCGGCGAGAACGTGGTTCTCTCCCACTCCGGCTGGGGCGATGGCTGCTACCCGGTTGTGGTGACCCTGGACTCGGAGGGAAACATCCTGGGCGTTCACATTGACCTCTTGGTAGTGGGCCCGGTGTATGCGGACGACGAGGATGACGAGCAGAGCGACGACGGCGCGGATGCGCTCGCAGATACTGCGGCTCCCGGGGACACCGGGGAATCCAGTGGTTCGGCAGAGGATGCCGAAGGTGGCGTCGCGTACGCCTCCCCGTTGGGTGAAGAGATCGAGGACGTCCCCGGCAAGGAGACCGGATTCCTCGGCAATCTCTTCGGCCGAGGAAAGTGACGCCATCCGCCACTCTTCGGTCTTACTTTCGACGCACTTCCGCCACAGGTAGAAATTCCTCTGAGGACTGCCCGATAAGCTCTGGAAAAGCGTTAACTGAGGTCCGAAGCAAAACAGCAGGTGATTGCCGTATGGCGGGACTCGAGTCCTAGAGGTTTCGTTCGCATTCTGGCACGTCGTATGTTTCGAATATGTTGCGAGTAGAGTTTCGCCGAATCCATGAGGAGAAGGCGATGCCCAAGAACACTGACTACGACGTCGTAGCCGCCGCGGAGACTGATCAGAATCAGCTCCGCCGCAGCCTGCACAACAGACACATCCAGCTGATTGCTATCGGAGGTGCGATCGGCACCGGACTCTTCATGGGTTCGGGACGCTCCATCTCGGTTGCTGGTCCATCGATCATGGTGGTGTACGCCGTCGTCGGTTTCATGCTCTACTTCGTCATGCGTGCGATGGGGGAGCTGCTGCTTCACAACCTGAACTACAAGTCCTTCCAGGACTTCGCCGCGGACATTCTCGGGCCGTGGGCCGGATTCGTGGTGGGCTGGACATACTGGCTGTGCTGGGTGGTCATCGGAATGGCCGACCTCATCGCCATCGTGGACTACTGGGACTTCTGGGTGCACAACAAGGCCGTGGCGATGGCGCTCGCGATCGGCGTCATGGTGATGCTGCTGGTCATGAACCTGCTGACAGTGCGCCTGTTTGGTGAGCTGGAGTTCTGGTTCGCGGCCATCAAACTGGTGGCGATCGGTGCCCTCGTGGTGATCGCGACCTTCCTCGTTATCACCGGCTTCGAGCACGACGGCGTCAATGCGTCCGTCACCCACCTGTGGAGCCACGGCGGCATCTTCTCCACCGGCTTTGGAGGATTCCTGGGCGGCTTCCAACTCGCCATCTTCGCATTCGTGGGCATCGAGCTCGTGGGAACCACTGCGGCCGAGACCAAGGACCCTATGAAGACCCTGCCGCGCGCCATCAACTCCATCCCCGTGCGCGTCCTCGTGTTCTACGTGCTGGCGCTCGCGGCGATCATGAGCATCACCCCCTGGAACCAGGTGGATCCCGAGCACTCGCCCTTCGTGGGTGTCTTCAATCTCATCGGACTGGTGGCGGCAGCATCGGTGATGAATTTCGTGGTGCTGACGTCGGCGTCGTCGTCGGCAAATTCGGGAATCTACTCGACCTCGCGGATGATGTACGGACTTGCTCACAAGCGGATGGCGTCGCCGGTGTTCGGCAAGATCTCGCGCCACGGTGTGCCGTGGCCGGGGCTGGTGATGACGGTGTCGCTGATTTGTGTGTCGCTGGTGCTCACGGCGAGCGGTAGTGTGATGCGTGCGTTCACGATCATTACGACGGTTTCGTCGGTGCTGTTCCTGGCGGTGTGGTCGATCATTCTGGTGTGCTACATCGTCTACCTGCGCCGTTTCCCGGAGGCGCATGAGAAGTCGAGCTACAAGATGCCCGGCGCGCGGTTCATGCCGTGGGTGGTGCTGGTGTTCTTCGTCTTCATTCTTGGCACTTTGACTCAGGATCCGGATACGGCGATGGCCGAGGCCGTGACCCCAATCTGGTTCGTCGTGCTGGCGATCATGTGGCGGCGCGTGCGCGGCAAGGTTCAGGTGGACAAGCTGGCCGCGTACTAACGGTGCCGTACGCTGACGCCGTCGTACACCAACGGCGGCGTACACCAATCGAACCGACGCCGGCACGTGAGCCAACCAAATCGTTGTGAATCTGACATTCGAAGCGCCAGGTCCGGGCATGTGCTAGGGTCGAACACGGTTCCCGCGCCCATCCATATGGGAGTGGTAGCCCGAAAGCGTCCATTGTTTCGTGTGCAGTGGGACGTACTTAGTTTTCACCCAGAGTGGCGCTCCGCACGGTATGTTGCGCATTCGTGATTTTTTCCAGGAACCTGGGGCACAAAGCTCCGGTTCACGTACTTCATAAGGAGAATCGAATGTCTGCAACAGGCACGGTTAAGTGGTTCAACTCCGAAAAGGGCTTCGGCTTCATTGCTCCCGATGACGGCTCGGCCGATCTCTTCGTTCACCAGACCGAGATCGACGTGCGCGGCTTCCGCTCCCTCGACGAGGGCCAGAAGGTGTCGTTCGACACCAAGGAAGGCAACAAGGGCCTCCAGGCAGCCAAGGTGCAGCCGCTCTGAGTTGAGTAGGTTTTTTCGGCTAGGTCGTGCCGGTTCGTTGCTGATTGGCGACGGCGGTTCGTGAGAAACGACGACGGCGCGGCCTGAGACCGAGATAATCACAAGAAGTGGACCAACAGCTGGGTTTAACCCGGTTGTTGGTCCACTTCTTTTCGTTACTCGTCTTTTGGTTACTCGTCGCCGTCGAGAATATCGGCGACCTGGGCGTCGGTGAGATCGTAGCCGTAGTAGGTCTTGTAGTAGTCCTTGGTGACCTTGGCGAGATCCAGGTCAGCGAACTTGTCCGGATGGAGGATGGTTCCGAGGAAGACGGGCATGAGCACGCCTTCAGCGGAACGGACCGACCAGGGGTAGGTGCCCGAGGGCTCGGTGTAGACCTTGCCGTTGGCGACGGCCGGGACGGTGGCGAGGGCGGGATCGTTGATGATCTGCTCGCGTGCTCCCTGGCCCATGGTGAAGATGACGTCCGGTGCCCATTCGATGATCTGCTCGGCGCCAACAGAGCCGGACGAGGTGTCAAAGTCAGCGGAGACGACGACGCCGCCCGCCGATGTCACGTACGCGGAGGAGATGTCCTTGCCGTCCACGGTGGAGTAGCCGTCGCCGCCCGCACGCAGGTTGAGGGTCTTGACGCGCTCGGCCTCGGGAACGTCCGCGACGCGCTTCTCGACGTCGGCGATGGTGCCGGCGTAGAACTTGTTGAACGTGGCGGCCTTCTCCGGGGCGTCGTCGCCCAAGATTTCGCCCACGAGGGTGATGACGGACTGCATCTCCTCGGGGGTGCCGAACTTGTCGATCTTGATGGGGACGATGCCGGCGGCTTCGAGCTGGGCGGCGACTTCATCGGTGAAGTTCGGGCCGATGACTACCTGGGTGCCAGCGGCGATGAGTTCTTCGACGTTCGCCGGGTCGTGGCCGCCGGGGTTGGCGTTCGGCCAGACCTCGTGGAAGAGGCCCTCGCCCACCATCGGGATGGCTGCGACGAGCTTGTCCTCGCCGCCGTCGACGACGATGATGTGTGCGAACGCGCCGATAGTAGCGCCGATGCGCTCCACGTTGGCGGGGATTTCGATGTCGTTGCCGTACTGATCGACGACGACGCGCGTGCCCGCGTCTGGTGCCTCGGTCGCCTCGGAGGAGGCTGCGGCAGTGGTGGCCGCTGCGGAAGGTGCCTCGGACGTGTTGTCCGAGGAACAGCCGGTCAGTAGGGCGATCGGCAGGAGGGCCGCGGAAACGGCACTCAGAAAGCGCTTTGCCTTCATGGTTTTCCTTTCAGGAATGGGTGGGTTTGGGTCTATCGCTTGCGTGTGGTGACGGGCCCATGATGGACAAACTCTTAGGAGTGGTTTTTGGTGGAGAGCAGGGGGTAGCAGTAGCTGATGTGGTCGTGCTCGGAGGTGGTGACGCGCACCGGCACGCCGTAGGCGGCACTGAGGTTTTCTTCGGTGAGAACCTTGGCCACCGGCCCACGTTGGATGGTGGAGGGACCGGTGATGAGGGCGGCGTCCGCTTCGCAAAGGAAGGCGTGGTCCGGGGCGTGGGTGGTCATGACCACCCCGATGCCAGATTCGGAGAGCCGCACGATCTGGTCGAGGACGCGCACCTGGTTGCCGAAGTCGAGGGCGGCGGTGGGTTCGTCGAGCATGACGAAGGTGGGTTCCTGGGCGAGTGCGCGGGCGATCATCACCATCTGGCGTTCGCCGCCGGAGAGCGTGGTGAAGGAGCGTTTGGCGAGTTTGGTGGCCCCGAGGGTGTCGAGTGCGGCCATGGCAGCCTCGCGGTCCTGGCGGCCGGGCGCGCCGAAGGCACCGATCCGGGCGGTGCGGCCCATGAGCACCACGTCGAGGGCTTTGAAGGCGAAGGGCGTCTCCTGGCTTTGTGGCACGTAACCCACGAGCCGAGCAATCTCCGGGCGCGAGAGCTCCGCGAGGCTCTGGTCTCCCACACGCACATGCCCGCTCATCGCGGGGAGCAAGCCGAGCATGGTCTTGAACAGCGTGGTCTTGCCGACACCGTTAGGGCCGAGCAGGCAGAGGATCGTTCCCGGTTCCACCGTGAGGTTGACTCCTTCGATCACCACCCGCGAACCGTAGCCTCCGGTGAGGTTTTCGACCGCCAGGTTCTTGGGTGGGGAAGCGGTGGCCCTGGAGCCGGTGCCGGTGCTGGTTGTGGGCGCGTGGGGTGGCGCCGTCGTCGTTCCTAAATTCTTTATTCGGCCCATGAACGCTGCCCCCGAAACAGAAGGTGGAGGAAGATCGGTGCGCCGATGAGCGAGGTGACGATGCTCAGCGGGATTTCTCCGGCGGTGGCGGCGCGGGCGACGTCGTCGACGGCGAGCATGAAACAGCCGCCGAGAACCATCGAGCAGGGGAGGAGGGCCAGGTAGTTCGGGCCCACGAGGAAGCGGCACATGTGGGGGATGACGAGGCCGACCCAACCGATGACGCCGCACAGGGCCACGGTGGTGGCGGTGAGGAGTGTGGAGGCGATGATGACGGTGAGGCGCACGCGCGTGGTGTTGACGCCGAGGGCTTGTGCTTCTTCTTCACCGAAGGCCATGACGTTCAGTTTCCAGCGCAGCATCATGAGGGGGATGGCGCCCGCGAGGAAGACGACCGTCATGATGGCGAGATTTTGGGCCGACGACGAGCGGGCGAAACTACCCATCAGCCAGAAGGTGATTTCGGGCAGTTTGGTTTCGGCTGGGGCGAGGTATTTCGTCAGTGAGGTGATGGCGGAGGCGAGCGAGGAGATGACGATTCCGGCGAGAACCATGACGAGTAGTCCGCCGCCGCTGGTGCGCGTGACGGCCGTGCTGACTCCGACGACGAGGACGACGGCGGCCAGCCCTGCGACGAAGGAGAGGAACTGGATCATGGGGTTGGAGAAGTCGAGCAGGATGCCGATGCAGGCGCCGACGCTGGCGCCCGAGGCTACGCCAAGGAGGTCGGGGGAGACCATCGGGTTGCGGAAGAGGCCCTGAAACGAGGCGCCCGCGGCCGCGAGGGCGGCACCCGCGATGATGGCGAGGCCGATGCGGGGGAGGCGGACGTTGAGGAGGACGGCTCCTGCTTGGTCGTTCGGTGGGAGGGTTCCGGCGATGGCCTGCTTGAATACCCTGATGGCCTCGGCTGGGGCGACGCCGTAGCGGCCGATTTGGAGAGAGGCGATCACCATGACGGCGAGGAAGGCCAGAAGGGCGATGAAGACGAGAAGTTCGCGGTCGAGGTGGCGGGTTTTGGGGCGAGGGTTGTGGGGGTTGCGGGGTGCTGTTTCTTGGTCTTCGGGGTGGGGCGTGGGGCGTGCTCTGAGGTGCGCCTTATTGTGCACGTTGCGGCGCGCTTCGCCCTGAATTTCCGTACTCACGTCACCTCCACGTTGAGAATTCCGCATTTGCGGATGCTTCAAAGGAGTTTACACGGTATTCGCAGTGGTTTATGTGGGACGTTGGGTGGGCGTCGCCATGACGTCGAAGTTGGGAGGGTGGCTGTCTGGGGCCAGTTGACCTTTTAGCCTTGCATGCAAGGGGGTATTGGTATTATCTAGATATGAAGGTGGCGGCCAGCCCACCAGGACGTTCAGTCTCGGGCAGGCAAGCCATCTTCTCCGTTTTATGTCCTGCCCACGTGGTGTGGGCTCCACCGAATATTGGGTATGGAGATGGGAGCCTCGGGATCCTGATTGTCAGGCCCGAGGCTCCCATGAATTGGTGCTCCTAGTTGGCTGGTCGAGCGATTATCCCCTCGAAAGGGTGGTGGCGACGTGATCGAGCCATTCCTCGCGTGGTAGTTCGTCTACATCCGTGAAGTGCCAATCTTTGGATGTATCAGGACCGAGTGAATCGATTCTTAGATGTGCTTTCTCGGAATCGGGAAGGGCATCGAAGTATTCATTTCGGTAGGAGTGGCTTGGCTGGCGACGCCGTGGAGTTGGCAGTGTTTCCAGTAAGCTAGACTCCCCGATACCTAGTAGGAACGGGAATGTGGGAGCAAAGGCTTTTCTACCGAGATAGGTCGTGAAGAAGGGACTCCGCGCTGCATCGACGAGTGCACTGAAATGGTCAGAGTCTTGGATCTCGACAAGGAACTCGGCATCTGAGATGTATGTTCGATTGACGATTGAGGTCTTGTTCTGACCGTCTGGTGTGAAATGAGCGCGTTTGCTCCAACGCTTTCCGAAGGAGAGTAGGTAAGCACGTTGTTGGTACTTCAGATCTTCATCGCGAGGGTTGATCGTCTGAAACTCATCAATGCGGCTTCCTGGACGGTCAGAACGCACAGTTAGTGTCACGGAATGGATCCAGTCTTCCCACTCGTTCTGTGGCCACCCCAATGCTCCGGCGAGAAGACCTTCCAGCCCGCTCCGGGTAGGACGCGGCTCGGAGCGGACCACGTTTCCGGTGACTCGTGGCCCTGCCCAGGACTGAAGAGGACCAGAGAGCCTGAGATAGATGGACTCAGTCATTGGTCAGAATCCAGTCGACAACGGTGCTGATGAAGTCATCCAGAGGCTTGGGCTCGAGATCGAATTTAGCCAAGAGATCTGAATCTGCTGTACCAGAAAGTGCTGTCACTGATCCGAAGTTGTTCGGATCGAAGTTGGCCGCCGCGGCTCGCTGAGCGGCAAGCTTCTCGATCGAGTTGGCGGCAAATCCGCCGTCTTTACCTGCTTGGACAGGCGTCTCGAAGTCGTACGATGTGCGGTAGTTTTGCTCCTCCGCTAGAACAACTAAGGGGTAGGTGTACGGGGCTGTTCCATGCGCCTTGCCTCGGGGCAGCTTGTAGACGATTGACCGGACGAGGTCCGATAGCATCTTGCGAGCATCTTCCTTTTCCAGCCCTGTCCACGAGCGGCGGAGTTGTTCCTTGTCGATCGTGATGGTCTGGTAGACCACTGCGGTGGTGTAGGCGGCGACGCCGAGGTAAGTGGCACCCGCTCCTTGCTTTTCGGAAGGGCTGTCATCCACCGTGGAGAAATAGTCCATCTCAATGAGAGCTTGGTGTGTGGAAACTGCCGGTGACACACTTAGCGCTGCTTCCGTGCCCAAATCTTGCTTGGCGGCGAACATACGGCCAAAGGAAGCGATAGCGAGAGCGCCGGTCTTTCCAGGCTCGATGAAGCTGTCTTCGGAGTTGTTCGCAACGTTGAAAGCTGCGATCTCCAATTCTTCGGCAGAGAGCCAAGCGGAGCGTCCGGCTTCGCCTTCAGTGGATTCGGAGGCTTTGGTTAGCGCTCCAATAAGTTTCTTGGCTGCCTTGAGGGCTTCCTTTGGATCTAGTTCGGGATTGATCTCTTGTGCACGTGTTGCCACGAGGTCGGCGAGATTTGCTGAACGAACAGAGCGGTTAAGTGAGTTCTCTTCGTAGTCCACGCGAATGGCCCGCTTGATCGACTGGGAGGAGAGCATCGCACGAAGTACGCCGCCTTGGTGGATTCGCTTGGGCGTGCCCGTGTCATCTCGGTTGAGATTGTTGTAAGGCACTGAGGAGAGCTTGTGGATGGTCAGATTCTTGGGCATGTTGATGTCTTTCTGTGTCTGCGATGAAGATTGAATGTATGTCAGGATTCTGGGGTGTCGGTAGAAGTGAGGTGGCGACCGGTCCCGGAGTAGAAGTCTTTCTGGATGGAACGTCTCATGGTGAGGGACTTGGATGAGATCCCATTTCCCCAGTGAAGAAGGGTTCTCGTTAACCGGTAGTAGTCCACAGCAGGCCGCCGGTCTAGTGTCTCGCCGATCGTGAGAAGACGATCAATAGCAAGGGCGGCGTCGTCGAGAGGCAGCTGCGAGAGCGAGGCGATTCTCTGAGAGAAAACGTCAGGCTGTGCAGGGTCTGGGAATGGCTGGTCAGCGTTAATGCGTACGCCAGCTTCACTTGCTCGAATGAATGACATCTGAGCAAGAGCCTTCCCAATCGGCTGCAATTCATCTTTTTCTGCTGCGCGAAGCTTGGTGTGTGATGCAGCAATGGCTGCAGCGCGCAGGAGAGCCCGGTGCTCGCGTGAGTCTCTTGCGTAGGGCAGAACGTAGGGGTACGCATAATGCTCCGTGGACTCTATGAGGCCGCGAGAGACCCGTGCTCTGAAGGCGTGATCGTCTTCTCTGATCTTAATAATCTTGGTGATGAGTTGATGCCACATGGGGTCAGCGGTTGACGTCACGTTGCTTGGTCCTCTCCGGTCTTTTGTCCTTGCACTGCGTAATGAACAAACCGCGAAACATGATTCCGAACATATGCAGCATGCTGCTCGATTTGTGCGAGATGAGGTTCGAGGGTTTCGTTGAATGCACGCATAGCGGCATTCCCAACTCGATCTAGGGTTGTGTCCAATACGTAACCGTGTTGGTCAATTTCTTTGAGTGATTCTTCGAAGACTTCGCTGACATACCTCCAAAAAGCGGTTGAGGCGTCAGGGCGACGGTGCTCCAACTGATCGAAAGCAAACGGAGTTGTCGGTGGGGTCTTCGCTAGTTTCTGTTTGTCACCAACGGAGTACCTCCTGAATGGGGAGGTGACTGTCCAGTGAAGTCTCTCCAAGAATTCGGCGAATAGGATCACTTCTCTAGCAGAGGTCTCATTCGGGGACCATTGGGTGTGGTCGCCGAAGAGCGTCAGGGAGGCCCTGATTGAAGGGCTCGATGCTGTTCCACCGATTTGATGGCGTAGGAAGAGAAGGTTCTGATCAGGTCGAGGAGACCGAAGTGATCTAGAGCGATACTTGCGAAGATCGTCAAACTTCCCTTTGGCCAGCCAGTCCACAGCCAGAGCAGTAGGATCTTTGCCGATGTCGAGCCGCTGTGCCTTGCGTACGCCCTTGTCATCTGGGATGTAGAAGTAGAAAGGATCCTCAGTGTTCCGGTCATCCCACCATTTCTTTCGGATGTCTTTTGCTTTTCCCATAGATGGGCGGTACCAAGCTTCTGGGATACCACCAGAGCGTGCTCCTACCAGAGTTGTTCCGTCCCAGATGCAAACTGGAGCGTTCGAGGACCAAGTAGCTCGCCATAACGGAGGTTCTTCGGTTGTTGTACAAGACCTTGTTCCAGTCCTGTCGGCCCATGCCGGAAGGCTATAGGTCTCAATGAACGATTGAGGGGTGTTGAGGGCTAGGGCTTCTAAGAGTGAAGAGCCGTGCCACAAGACCTCGGTTGCGCTGTTGTCTTTGCCCGGGAATCTAAGCCCGGGAGCGCCCATGACACACTTTTGACCGTCGTAGGCGTTATTGCCCGCAGGGGCGAAATTGTGGAAAACAGCAAGGGCCATAACAGCTTCTGCTGCTGAGAGTGCTAGATCATCCGGGTTTGCTCGCTGCCAGAATTCATTTGCCTGGTCTGGTGGAGTTGAGGGATATAGCTTCTTGACCGGGAAAGCGGCTCCTGGCTCAATGATCCTTGTCTTGTCCGCTGGCGACTTCGGTTTGAGAGCAGGTTGTTGTAGGAATGGCTGGTCAGGATCGTCAATATTTGCGGCGGATCCGATCTCGTTAATTGCTTCATCGATTGACTTGGCGGAGAGGCCATTCTCTAGGTCGAACTTGCCACCACTTTTGTAAAGAGTAATAGCCAAAACTGCCACAAGAATTCGCAATTGGGAGGATACTTGAAATGCAGGACGGCTAAGGTCGAGGCCGCTAATCTGATGTGCTCGAAGCAGTGCTTCTCGCGGAGTGAGGAGGCCATCGTTGGAGACTATCCACGGTATGTCGCGGAGAGCGTTGGTACTCATAGGTAATTCTCCTTTCTGAAAGAAGATCTTATGATTGAAAATATACTACTTCAGTTAAGTCTTGTAAATGAAGAAATTGGTCTGTAATCTTGTTTTCAAGGAAAGGCCCCCGCTGGCGCGAGGAAAGTAGGAGGGCATCCTTGATGCCGACTTCCGTTAAGGAACAACCCCCGCTGACGCGGAGAACTGCACCTCAAAGAATAATGCTGCGAGACAAGAAATGGGAGATGAGAGGCGCTATGACATACCTCAGTTTGGTACCTGTACACGAGGTTAGGACGCACTTGCGTGGTCCCGACACCCCGGATAACCGCCATCGGGAAGTGATGGCTTTGTTCGGGACGATTGACTCAGAGACCCCACGAGAAGCCAAAGGAATTCTCTTCCGATTGGATACCATTCCAGGGCAGGCTCCCACGTATCTCATTAGGTCGGAGACACCAATTGAGGTGGCAACTCCGGGAGCGTGCTCGAAGGAAGAGCCCGAGAACGTTCCTTCTTCTGAAACAACCGTTCAATTTCGAATCGCCGTGAACGGGATTCAGCGGACGAATCGGTCAACAGCGAAACCAACTCGTCTCGATGATCAACTTCCTGTGGATGAGAACGATCGAACTATCACGATTTCAGAATGGCTCGAGCAGAGACTAGCGGGAGCTTTGAAGGAGATCCGTATCAACAACCACATACGTGAAGTACTGGGGGCTGATCGACGGGGTCGACGCAGCGGTAACGGCAAGGTGGTCCAGATCGATACGATTGACGGTATCGCAGTCGTCGATGACGAAACGATTCTGAAAGAGAAGTTGGTCAAGGGTGTTGGCCGCGCAAAATCATACGGGTGTGGGCTGCTTACGGTCAGGGCGATCTGATGCTGCCCTATCCAGAGATTTGGGGAAAGCAACACGGGCTGGAAGAGCGCTACCCACTTGCATTGCATCTTCGGGATAGCGTTGCTGCAGCCCTCGTGTTGTGGGATATCTGGCTGCGGGACGGGCTACGGGAACTTTTGTCTGAGTCCTTGGGGGCTAGTGCTAGAAGTATTACCGCGTATGTTGTCGGTTCCCATGACGTTGGAAAAGCCAACGCGGTGTTTTCAGGCCAGTACGCGGCGCAATTTCCGCAAGACTGGATGTCCGAGGTACGGGATCAACTAGCGGGAATTGGTCTGGGGAGGGAGGAGCTCTGGAGGCATTCTCGACGCTCAAACATTTTGCGTCGACATGAACAGGCGTCGGCCTTCTTCTTGGATGGGGAGATCCAAGATGGTAATGAAACAGCTGTGGAGCACTGGCATTCCCTTGCTGTACTAGGACATCACGGGGTCTTTGACTTCTCACTTTCTGATGTTTTGTCGACTCCGGATCTCAAGGACGGGGCATGGGGCGAGGCCCGCAAGGCATTTCTTGAGGACCTTCGGGAAGGGCTTGGTCTTGCGGAAAGTGAGCTTCCCAAAGAAGTTGGTCCTGTGGTGACAGTGTTACTTGCCGGGCTGATCGTGCTCGCTGATCGATTGGCTTCGCAAGCCGATTCTGTCATTGCTTCGCAAGGATTGATGGCTGAAGGGACATTGGATTCTGAGAATCCACAACAGTGGATTGAATGCCAATACAGCCGCTTCGCGGAAGTGGTGAAGAAACAAGTCGGAGTGTACTCACCGATCTCTAATCCTGTTGAAGCCATACTCAAAGATCGCGAGCCTCGCCCTTTGCAAAGCGCGGCTTTGACCGTTGGAGACGGCATCTGGTTCGCGATGGCGGCAACAGGTAGCGGAAAGACCGAGGCTGCACTCCTACGTCACTCAACATCCGATGAACGGCTACTCTTTCTTCTTCCTACACAAGCGACGACGAATGCGATGATGAATCGTGTTCGAGCTGTCTATGAGGGGACACCGAATATTGCCTCGCTTGCGCACGGTCTTTCGAGTACCAACGACTTTTATCGTGTCCCGGTTGAGAGCGCTCCTGATGGCGATCTGACCAACGGACTTTTCCCTTCCAAGTTCTTGGAGCACGGAAGTGCAAGACTTCTGGCGCCCGTTTCCGTAGCAACAGTTGATCAGGCGATCATGGCCAGCCTTCCCCTCAAATGGACGCCTCTACGTTTGCTTGCGCTCGCGAATGCACACGTCGTCATTGATGAAGCGCATACACTCGATCCTTACCAGACGCGACTTGCAGAGAGCTTGTTGTGGTGGCTCGGGAGAACTAACGCGCGGGTAACGATACTGACTGCAACGCTTCCAAAGTGGCAGCGTAATGTGTTGAGCAGCTCGTATCGTGGAGTACCGCTCGAAGACGACGCTCCAGTGAAGTTCCCGTCTTCCGAAGTCCTTGGTAAACAGGGACGCACGGTTGAGGAAATCTCGATGGTGCCGTATCAAGTCAAATTCGAGCCGGAGCAAGCGTCGGTGAGCGAGACAGACCATCTAGCATGGGCGAGGAAGCGACGAAAGCAGTTCCCGAATGCCCGTATTGGGATTCTCGTTAATCAGATCCCAAGAGCACAGCAGATTGGGAGTGATCTCGCAGCAGAAGGTGAGAACGTCCTTGCGCTCCATTCACGTATGACGGCCGGACATCGCAAGTTAGTGGAACAACAGCTTGAGTCCATGCTCGGTCCAAGCGGAAAAACGGAACCAATTATCGTCGTCGGTACACAAGCGATGGAAGCATCTCTGGACATCGACTTTGATCTTTTCTCGACTGACTTGGCTCCCTCACCTTCGCTGGTACAAAGAGCGGGACGAGTATGGCGACGAACAGATCCTTCACGTAGCGGAAGAATCCCTGGAATTGAACTGCCAACTGTTCGAGTTCTGCGTGGGAGCAAGCCAGCTGCGTCCTTGCCATATCTGCCTTCAGAAGTGAATCGAGCGTGGACGTTTCTTCAAGAGCATGAGCTCATGACCTTTCCTCGTGACCTGCAGAGCTTCGTCGAAGCTGGAGTGTTAGACCTCGAAAAATCTCTCGACGAGATGGATGATGATGGTCTGGAAGAGCTAGTGACTATCGCGAACAAACGTCGAAAGGCCGAGCAGAATCGAAACAATCTCGCGAAGGTACTTTCCCCTGATACATCAATTGATGATTTTTGTTCGCTCACCTGGTTTGCTGCTCGCAAGGACAAAGATACAGACGAGGAGTATCCGACGACGCGACTAATGGAGTCCGAATCGCGCCGAGTTGTTGTAGTCGGTGATCCAGCTGAGGTACCGGGAGCCTGGGGAGGATCACTTGAAGACCTTCAGAAGGTGACTGGTGGGGACAAGGAGCTAGCGGTCAAGGCTTTGGACGCGGTGCTCCCTGTCTCAGGGAAGTTCCTTGGTGCCATTAAAGAACATGGAATTGCCTTGTCCGTCGATCGTGGGCCGTTGAAGGGGGCACTGGCTGTGGAAGTTGGTCCTAGGTTCCGATACAGCAGACTTGCTGGGTTGGAGTTGGCCTAGACATGGCTTACTCGAATGAAGCGTTGGCATTCTCGCAGATTCCTCCGAGTCATCAGATTCGTTTAGAGGACAGGATTTCGTTTGCCTATCTGGAGCGGGCGAATGTTATTCAGGATCGGACCGGAGTTGTTGCGCTTAGCCAGATTGATGGCAGAAATACAAGGCGGTCGATTCAGATACCGGTAGGTGGGATTTCGGTTCTCTCACTTGGACCCGGAACCACAATCTCTCACTCTGCGATCACCTCGTGTACGCGTGCAGGTGCAACGGTGGTGTTTAGTGGAGCCGGCGGTGCGGTCTCGTACTCACATGCCACGCCCTTGACCTCCTCGGCAAAGTGGGCGATAGCGCAGGCGCGTTTGGTCTCGAATGAACGTCACCAAAGGCAAGCGGCTCTTGTTCTTTACAAGAAGCAGTTCGGTATTGAGGACATGCCGGGTGGATCGATCAGGCAGATGCGTGGTCTTGAAGGTCGTACGATGCGTAATCGCTACCAAGAGTTGGCGCGTAAACATGGGGTTCAAGGATTTAGGCGAGATGTGAAATCTGAGGATGTCGTGAACGCTTCTCTCAATGTCATTAACTCGATCCTTTACGGCTGTGCAGCAGCGGCGTGTGCGGCTATTTCAGTTAACCCGGCTCTGGGTGTAATCCACCGCGGAGATGCACGTTCTCTACTGTTCGATCTTGCCGATCTTTACAAATCGTCAACTGCACTCCCTGTTGCTTTCTCCGCCGCTCAGAAAGAGAATGCCGTGGAGGCAGCGCGAGGGCAGCTCCGTGCTGCTATCCATAAGGAGCGCATGCTTGAAGGTATGCTTGGAGCACTGATGGAGATTCTGACGCCTCATCTTCCAAGTCGAGACGATGATCGTCTCATTGATGATGCTGGGGAAGAGGTTGAAGGGCATCGGCAATACGGCACATCTGACGGAAATGAGTGAGTAGCGATGTTCATCGTTATGATTTCGACAAAGGTCCCTGAGCATCTCAGGGGCTATATTTCTCGTTTTGCCGTTGAAGTTGAAGCCGGTGTGTTTGTCGGGAAGGTTTCTAGGGCCGTCGCTGATCGGCTTTGGGAACGTGGAGTCGAGGCGACCAAAGAAGGGCGTCTCACTCAGATTCGCAGTACGTCCGCTGTAGAACAAGGCTTTGAAATTCGGACGTTCGGCGACGACGCCCCTGAGGTCTGTGAGTTTGACGGGCTTCAGCTTGTCGCTCGACGGCAACTTGCACGTTTTGGGGAATCTGTGGAATAGAATTGCAGGTGGGATAGTCCGTTCCCCGCGTCAGCGGGGATAGTTCCAATAGAAACAGCGTTAGACAAGAAAAACACGCCCGTTCCCCGCGTCAGCGGGGATAGTTCCACGCAAAACCAACAATTCATCCCGGGAGCTATCCGTTCCCCGCGTCAGCGGGGATAGTTCCAGCGGTTTCATCGGGTAAATCCCGCGCCAACCCCGTTCCCCGCGTCAGCGGGGATAGTTCCAAGCGTTTAGAAGCAAATCAGTTCACTACGCGCCGTTCCCCGCGTCAGCGGGGATAGTTCCATTGATCGGTGTTTTCGCTGAACTGCTGCCCACCGTTCCCCGCGTCAGCGGGGATAGTTCCCTATGAAAAGCAGGTAAATGCTTACAATAAGCCCGTTCCCCGCGTCAGCGGGGATAGTTCCATGCACGGGTGACCCATCGTCTGGGTGGACAGCCGTTCCCCGCGTCAGCGGGGATAGTTCCCAGCGGCGATGAAGCGCCCGCCGCGACCAGCGCCGTTCCCCGCGTCAGCGGGGATAGTTCCTATCAAGGCGATGCAATGGGATGGGACAGGAGCCGTTCCCCGCGTCAGCGGGGATAGTTCCAATTTCATATGCTTGGTGTTGGCGATTCACGTCCGTTCCCCGCGTCAGCGGGGATAGTTCCACGATTCTGCTGGTGGAAATATCAGTAGCACTCCGTTCCCCGCGTCAGCGGGGATAGTTCCTCTACTGGGTCGATCCCGTTGTCTGATACTAACCGTTCCCCGCGTCAGCGGGGATAGTTCCATAGCCCCGCCAGCAACAGCGCCGCCAATGCTCCGTTCCCCGCGTCAGCGGGGATAGTTCCGGTGATTGTTTTCGATGTCGGCAAGCTATCGACCGTTCCCCGCGTCAGCGGGGATAGTTCCCACATGCTGACGATTTCCCTTCGCCTCGACCGCCGTTCCCCGCGTCAGCGGGGATAGTTCCTCTCCACACCTCCGGGCTTCTTGGCAATCATTCCGTTCCCCGCGTCAGCGGGGATAGTTCCCATAATGGCCGGGGGGAATGTCCACTCCCCCCCCCGTTCCCCGCGTCAGCGGGGATAGTTCCGCAGCCGCCGCGAATGGGTGGCATGACCGCTGCCGTTCCCCGCGTCAGCGGGGATAGTTCCGAGCAACACACTGCCAATTACGGCAATGGGTACCGTTCCCCGCGTCAGCGGGGATAGTTCCGTCAATGTAGCATGCACCCTACTATAGCACGTCCGTTCCCCGCGTCAGCGGGGATAGTTCCGCCTCTACCATGTGGGAAATGCGCGGAGGCCTCCGTTCCCCGCGTCAGCGGGGATAGTTCCACGAACCCGCATTGTGGTGCTTATAGACTACCCCGTTCCCCGCGTCAGCGGGGATAGTTCCAGGAGCACTACGAATATTTTGCATACGCCGATCCGTTCCCCGCGTCAGCGGGGATAGTTCCATGGGCAGCCCATTCTCTCCAGCGATTTGCACCCGTTCCCCGCGTCAGCGGGGATAGTTCCGGTTTCACGTGCTCGTGAAGGTTTCTTCAAAACCGTTCCCCGCGTCAGCGGGGATAGTTCCATGGCCATACTCGTTCATCGAATCAACATTCTCCGTTCCCCGCGTCAGCGGGGATAGTTCCGACAGCAGTTTTCGGGCGTGTCGTCCCGCCACCCGTTCCCCGCGTCAGCGGGGATAGTTCCATACGGTTCTACCGTTGAAGAAATTTTCATCGCCGTTCCCCGCGTCAGCGGGGATAGTTCCCCCGCGGACGTCTTTAAAGAATATAGACACTCCCGTTCCCCGCGTCAGCGGGGATAGTTCCTGTCCTCAAAGGCGAGGAAAAAATGACCGTAGCCGTTCCCCGCGTCAGCGGGGATAGTTCCTCCGAGCGACCTTAATGTCATGGAATTGTTCACCGTTCCCCGCGTCAGCGGGGATAGTTCCTTTTGCTTGAATGCCCGCAATTGCATTAGCGTCCGTTCCCCGCGTCAGCGGGGATAGTTCCAAATCATGGTCAATAGAGGCGCCAGTCCCTACCCGTTCCCCGCGTCAGCGGGGATAGTTCCTGCCTATGTTTGATAGTCAAGGCGTGCCATTCCCGTTCCCCGCGTCAGCGGGGATAGTTCCACTGCTTGACGAAATGCAAAGACCTGTTCATTCCGTTCCCCGCGTCAGCGGGGATAGTTCCTCCCCTATGGTCGCCCAACATATTCAAAGCTACCGTTCCCCGCGTCAGCGGGGATAGTTCCAGAAGGTGCTCGATCTTCGCTCCCGGGAACGTCCGTTCCCCGCGTCAGCGGGGATAGTTCCGAGGTTGGCCCCTCACTACGCTACGCCAAGGCCCGTTCCCCGCGTCAGCGGGGATAGTTCCCGCAACCGGCGCACCGGCTCCATCGCCAACGTCCGTTCCCCGCGTCAGCGGGGATAGTTCCCTTGCTCGTGGTGTGGTAAGCCGTTTGATTGGCCGTTCCCCGCGTCAGCGGGGATAGTTCCAAGGTGTTTCTTGTGGTAGTTCTTGACTACGACCGTTCCCCGCGTCAGCGGGGATAGTTCCATGCCCTGGTCAAAATCGGCGAAGCTCTTCACCCGTTCCCCGCGTCAGCGGGGATAGTTCCAAGCGCTGCGACCTTCTCGTTAAGGGTCTGAACCGTTCCCCGCGTCAGCGGGGATAGTTCCTGATTCCTACGGCGAGTCTCGGACCTTGTCAACCGTTCCCCGCGTCAGCGGGGATAGTTCCAGCGGGACAGTTATGCTCGCGCCAGATCCAAGCCGTTCCCCGCGTCAGCGGGGATAGTTCCGTTACCAATCACTTCAGTGTTGAAAGTTCGTCCCGTTCCCCGCGTCAGCGGGGATAGTTCCGCCTTTTACACCATAGATTTTTGCGACAACCTCCGTTCCCCGCGTCAGCGGGGATAGTTCCAACCACTCCCAGAACTTCCGCGACGAAGTCACCCGTTCCCCGCGTCAGCGGGGATAGTTCCGTCGTGATGAATGCCAACCCGATCATGCTGGTCCGTTCCCCGCGTCAGCGGGGATAGTTCCAAGGCCGACGCCCTGACCCCGGAGCACAAGGCCCGTTCCCCGCGTCAGCGGGGATAGTTCCAACGACTGCGAAGTCTTTGAAGGCCTCCGTGACCGTTCCCCGCGTCAGCGGGGATAGTTCCTATCTCGCGGTTCAGAGATCCTACCTTCTACACCGTTCCCCGCGTCAGCGGGGATAGTTCCCGCCCAGCCCGAGATGTCGCTCCCGGAGCTGACCGTTCCCCGCGTCAGCGGGGATAGTTCCAAATCATGGTCAATAGAGGCACCCGTCCCTACCCGTTCCCCGCGTCAGCGGGGATAGTTCCCTTGAATTCCGTGTCCGTGAGGAGCGCGTGGACCGTTCCCCGCGTCAGCGGGGATAGTTCCAATGTCAGGGTGCATAGTCAAGGGAAGAGTGTCCGTTCCCCGCGTCAGCGGGGATAGTTCCATGGCGAATCAGTTGAATGCTAACCAATCTGCCCGTTCCCCGCGTCAGCGGGGATAGTTCCGTGGCGAGCTTTTGACGAGCAGGTCTAAGAAACCGTTCCCCGCGTCAGCGGGGATAGTTCCGTCGGAGATGCGGAGGACCATGTGCGAAAATGCCGTTCCCCGCGTCAGCGGGGATAGTTCCTTATGGTCTGCGTGGCCTGGCCTCCTCGAATGCCGTTCCCCGCGTCAGCGGGGATAGTTCCATTCACTTCAAGATGAAGGCGACCCGGGGCTCCCGTTCCCCGCGTCAGCGGGGATAGTTCCACGTCTTGGAGGTATCACCTACGCCGCCGGTGCCGTTCCCCGCGTCAGCGGGGATAGTTCCTTGAGATGCCTGTAGCCCTCCCCCACTTGAGACCGTTCCCCGCGTCAGCGGGGATAGTTCCCTTCGAAGTCTGACCGTCCGAGACCCTTCCCACCGTTCCCCGCGTCAGCGGGGATAGTTCCATCAACACTGCCCGCCTGGAAGAGCTTTATCCCCGTTCCCCGCGTCAGCGGGGATAGTTCCGAGCTTGCGATCGAATCGCTTGCCCGCCCGCCCCGTTCCCCGCGTCAGCGGGGATAATTCCTGGTAGCCGGTGTCGGTTGCAGCGGAGCGGTCCCGTTCCCCGCGTCAGCGGGGATAATTCCTCTGAGCGCCCTGGAAGGGGCGCTCAGACCGAATGTTCCACGCGTAAGAGAGGCGACTAATTCCATAGAATGAGGGCGTGGCGCCTGTCATCGATATGGCTTCTCCGCTCAGGTGGAGATAATTCCGGAAGCGAATAACGATGCCTTTCTCGCTGGCTCTCTTCTCCGCTCAGGCGGAGATAATTCCCAGAATGCAATCACCATACGAAATAGCTGTGGCTCTTCTCCGTTCAGGCGGAGATAATTCCTGGAGCTCCTTGGAGGAACAAGGCAGTTGTCCCGCTTCTCCGCTGCGCGGAGGCAATCCAATCAACGGATGGTCACGATATCTCCTTTTGGGGTTTTATGGTCTCTACGAGTTCCGCGATGGCGACGATGAGTGCGGCGCTACCCAGGAGCAAGGTGGCAATCTCAGGACCTCCAAGACGGGAGTTTGCCAGTGCGAGAAGCGCTGATCCGAATACAAATACTGTACGTGTCATGATGGATTTCCGTTCTCCGCTTCAGCGGGTCATTTCTGTGCTTCCTGCACGTGTCGTGGTGGGTCCATGCTCTTCTCCGTTGTGCGGAGGTAGTTCCGAGATTTCCTACATCGGCGAACGTGAGTTCATCGTTTCTCCGCTCAGGCAGAGGTCATTCTAAGAAATGGGAGATGACATGGATACATCTGGAGTATTCTCCGCAACGCGGAGGGTTTTATCCGGGCTGAGGATCAGTCAGTAAACCAACTCGAAGCTTACGCAGCCTCGCGCGCGCGACGGGGACACCTGCACGTCCGTGACGCGAGACCATCGTGGACCCTGGTGGAGCGCGCGGATCATTTCCGCGAGCTTCTCTTCCGGCCCCTCGAAATGGGCTGTTACGTCGCCGTCGGCCTCATTGCGAACCCAGCCTGTCAGTCCAAGTTCCTGAGCCTTGCCAAGGGTCCAGTAGCGAAACCCGACGCCCTGAACCATGCCCTCCACCCGTGCGTCAATTGCAGTCGTCATGACCTGATTCTAAGGGCACTGCTGCGAAAAAGGGGAGAGAACCGAGCATCTGCCATACCCCTGCCACCTCAACGTTCACCCCGCATCTCAGGCAGACTCAGCCCCTCGGGTCCCGGGTTTCATGCTCGCGAGGATGGTCGCGAGCACCACCGTGGCTGCCGAGATCACGGTAGCGGGGGAGACCGGAACGTGAGAGAAGAAGTCCACGATGAGCGCCGTCGTCATCTGCCCGGACACCATCGCCAGAGCTAACCGGAACGTCCCCAATCTCCGCACCGACGTAGCCGCGCAGATGGTGATACCCGCGCCCGCAGGACCACCCAAATACATCCACCAGTCCCCGACGCCAGGGAAAGAATGCCCTTCCAAACCGCCGCTGAAGAGCATGGCGAGCACGATGACACTCATGATCGTCGTGCCGCCGACGACACTCGTAAACGTCGCGAGAAGGGGATATCCGGCGCGCGAAACGACGGCGCCATTTCCGGAATTCTGGAACGTGATGAACGAACACGCGAAGAAGAGTAGGAGACCCACGCCAAGCATCGCCCAGCCGCTCGACACACCTGAAACGTCTGCGCCTGCGCTGATCGCCAAACCGAGCCCGGTAAGAACCACCGCGACCGCCCCGATTCGGAACCCAGACAGCCTGATTTTCTCGGGCAACCCCAGGCCAAAGCGGTCGAGCATCAGCCCCATGATTGTCTGACCTGCAACCGCACAGACAGAAGCAATCGTGGCGCCGACCAGCGGGATTCCCCAAGCCATGGCAATGACGATCGGCACGCCACCGGCGCCCACGGCGAACCACCACGGCTTGCCGCGCTCCCGGAGGATTCCTAAGAACTTCGCGGCGTTTCCCTGCGCAACGATGATCACCACAACCGTGACCAACGTGCCCAGATACGATACCCACCCGGCGAGTAACGGGCCCGCGCCGGAGGCCGTGAAGGCGCCGTTGAAAATCCCTTGAATCGAGACGAAAACCCCGGCCAAGATAGCGATGAGGAACGGGCCAGTGAGGGTCCGTGTGGTTGTGTCCATGGCGCCAAACTACCGCCTACGCAGGCAGTGCGCTCTCGATGGCCGCGACGACGTCGTCGTCCTCCGGATCCACCGTGGGGCCGAACCGCGCAACGACCGTGCCATCCGGGCCGATAATGAACTTCTCGAAGTTCCAGCGGATCCGGCCGCGGTGGCCGCCAGCGTCGGGGAAGTCGACGATGTCGCGATAGAGCGGGTGGCGGTTCCTGCCGTTGACCTTGACCTTCTCCGTCATCGGGAAGGTGACGCCGTAGGTGGCCGAACAGAACTCGGCGATCTGCTCGGCGCTGCCCGGCTCCTGGCGCATGAACTGGTTGGACGGCACACCGATCACCGTAAAACCACGGTCCCGGTAGCGCTCCTGCAGCCGCTCCAGCGCCGCGTACTGCGGCGTCAGCCCGCACTTCGACGCCGTATTGACCAGCAGAATCGCATTGCCGCGGTACTGCGCGAGATTCGCGGGGCCGCCCCGCAACGCACCAATTTCGATATCAAAGATGGACATGCCGGGACCTACCTTGTTTGTCTGGTTTCAGGACGTCGTTCGCTCGAACCAACGCTTCCCCACAACTTACCGCCGCGGCTGCCGCTCCAGCCAGTCCGAAAGCTCCACGCGCGGGCCGGTGAAGAACGGTGTCTCCTCGCGCACGTGCAGCCGCGCCTGGGTGGCGCGCAGATGGTGCATGATGTCGACGAGGCGATGCAGCTCGTCGGCTTCGAAGGAGAGAATCCATTCGTAGTCGCCGAGTGCGAAGCCAGACAGCGTCGACGCCTTCACGTCCGGGAACCCGTACGCCGCCATCCCATGCTCGCGCAGCATCGCCGAGCGCTCCTCGGCTGGCAGCACATACCACTCGTAGCTGCGCACGAACGGATAGACGCAAATCCACGGCCGCGGCGCCACCCCCGAGAAACAGGACGGCACATGCGACTTGTTGAACTCGGCCGGACGATGCACGCTCACCACGGACCACACCGGGCTCAGATAGTGGCCCAGTTCGCTCTGGCGAATTGCGTGGTAGGCGGCCTGCAGCTTCTCGGGCGCGTCCGCCGTCAGCCACACCAGCAGGTCGGCGTCCGCGCGGAACCCGCCCACGTCATAAAAGCCGCGCACCTGCGCACCGGTGCTGCCGAGTGCGGCTGCAACGGCGTCCGCGCTGACGGAGGCGGGGAGCGGCGCCGTCGTCGAAAAAACGGCATGCATCGCGTAAAGAGACTGCTGATTGACAACTTCTGGGGCGACGACGGCGTCGCGCGGGTCCTGTACGTAACCGGTCACGGTGTACTCCTGGGGTTGAGGGGAAGGTGAGGTGGGGGAAGTTTGGGGTGCGGAGCCGTCAGGAGGCGGAGGCGCTGCCGGAACGGGGTGCCGCGGCCGCTCCGGAGGTCTCTACCGGCCGGAGGTGGCAGCAGTCGAAATCGTCTGCGTAACGTGCCTGGGCTTCGGGGCTGGCGTCACCACGGGCAACGGCGGCCCGCTCGAGCAGGCGATCCACCAGCATCGAAACGAAAGCGGGGTGCGTGCCGACGGTGGCCGCCCGGATGAAACCGATGCCGGTTTCGGCGGCGGTGGCGCTGGCCTCGGTATCCAGATCAAACACCACTTCCATGTGCGCGCTGATGAAACCGAGCGGGACGGTGACCACGCTGGAGACGCCCTGGGCGGGCAGGGTCTCGATGACGTCGTTGATGTCGGGCTCCAGCCACGGAATATAGGCGGGGCCGGAACGCGAGTTGTAAACCAGCTCCCACTCGAAGTACTCGCTCACACGTTCCCTGACGGCCGCCGCGACCTTGTTGGCAACCCGCAGGTGCTGCTCGCGATAGGTGGCTCCGGAGGTACCGTCCCCAGACGCCTCATTCATGGTGTGCGGAATCGAGTGGGTGGAGAAGAGGACGCGGATCGTCCCGTTTGGATCCTGCTCGCGCATGGCGCGGAAGGCTTCGGTGGTGACGTCGATCTGGGCCTGAATGAAGCCGTCGGTTTCGGCGAAGGGCGCGATGCGGTCGATCTGGATCGGGTGGCCCGCGGCTGCCGCGCCCTCCATCACGCGCTGAAGATCCTCGCCGTACTGGCGGCAACTGGAGTAGCAGTGGTAGGCAGAAGTCGGCAGGCCCAGGACGTGGGAATGACCGGCGGCGACCAGCTCCGCGACGGTCTCGGCGTGGAATGGGTGCCAGTTGCGATTACCAATCACCACGGGAATATCCAGCCCGCGGCGGGTGAACTCGGCGCGAAGAGCCTCCATGAGCGCGTGGTTCTCATCATTGATCGGGGACTTCCCACCGAACAACATGTAGTGCTGAGACACCTCCATCAACCGCTCGTCCGGCACGCCGCGGCCCGCGGTGGCGTTACGCATGAAGGGGAGGACGTCCTCCGGCTTCTCGGGGCCGCCATAAGAAGCGACGAGCACGGCACTGTAGGGATAAAGAGGTCTTGCAGAAATTGCCATGGTGCACTTTCGGGTTGCTGACACAGTGATTGAAATCGTGGGTGTGCGTATCCGGTTCTTGCTGGTTGCGCTGGTTCTACTGGTGATGCGGACCGGCGGGGTGAGGGCGCAAGCTTGGGAGCTGTTGCTGCGGACCTCGGGCTCGGCGATGCAGGCCCCGGGCTTCGCACCGCTCATCGACGGGACACGTGTCCTGAAGATTGTGGCTGTCAGCCAGCAAGAAGGGGATGTCACTACTCATGGTGTCTCCATTTCATCACAAAAATGGAATGAGTAAAGTTGGCGCCCACTGGGTGGGTTTGGGAGAACTGCGCCCCGACCACATCGTGACACGTCATGGTCCACGGATTAAGACGCGCGTTAACCTGATTTCATGACACGCACCATTGATCTTGCCGTAATTGCCGGCGACGGAATTGGCCCCGAAGTTGTTGCCGAGGGCCTCAAAGCGCTCACTGCCGTACTGGAGGGTTCGGACGTCGTCGTCGAACAAACGGCCTACGATCTCGGTGCGCAGCGTTGGCACGCAACCGGGGACACCCTCACCGACGAGGACCTCGAATCCATCAAGAAGCACGACGCGATCCTGCTCGGCGCGATCGGCGATCCGTCCGTGCCGTCGGGTGTGCTGGAGCGCGGGCTGCTGCTGAAGCTGCGTTTCGCGCTGGACCACTACGTCAACCTGCGCCCCAACAAGTACTACGCGGGCGTGCCCACGCCGCTCGCCAACCCCGGCGAGATTGATTTCCTCGTGGTCCGCGAGGGCACCGAGGGCCTGTACTGCGGAAACGGCGGTGTGGTCCGCGAGGGCACGCCGTACGAGATCGCCACGGAGGTCTCCGTCAACACCGCGTACGGCGTGGAGCGCGTGGTGCGTTACGCCTTCGAGAAGGCCAACTCGCGCCCCCGCAAGAAGCTCACCTACGTGCACAAGCACAACGTGCTGGTCAACGCCGGTCACCTCTGGCGCCGCACGGTCGAGGCGCTGAACGCCGAGTACCCCGAAGTTTCCGTGGATTACCTCCACGTAGATGCCGCTACGATCTTCCTGGTCACCGATCCGGGTCGATTCGACGTCATGGTCACCGATAACCTCTTCGGCGACATTCTGACCGACGAAGCCGGTGCAGTCACCGGCGGCGTGGGCCTGGCAGCGTCCGGAAATATCAATCCGGAAGGCGCCTTCCCGTCCATGTTCGAGCCCATCCACGGCTCCGCACCGGACATCGCGGGCAAGCAGATCGCTGACCCGATCGCCACCATCGCCTCCGTCGCGTTGCTGCTCGATCACCTTGGTTTCGCCGACGAGGCGCGCAAGGTCGAAGCCGCAATCGACGCCGACATGGCCGCCCGTGCCGAAGCCGCCGCAGCTGGAACCCCGCTGCAGCGCTCCACGTCCG
The DNA here is from genome assembly GCA_047602305.1 of Ancrocorticia sp. Lineage (GTDB taxonomy): Bacteria > Actinomycetota > Actinomycetes > Actinomycetales > Actinomycetaceae > Ancrocorticia. The sequence continues at coordinate 1,521,205 of JASGHO010000001.1, read as the reverse complement.
AAGTCGGCGACGCTATCGCCGCACTCCTTACCAAGTAACTTCTACGTAGTAGTTTTTTCGACGACGACGGCACGTTCCGCAGTTCGAGAAGACCCGCTTTCCTTTGTGGCCGGGCCCGTGAGGCCGGACGCGAGGGGGAGCGGGTTCTCGTATTTGGCCGCTGAGGCCGCGGTTCGATCCGCCGGTTGCCGGTTCGGTAGTCCCACAATGTGTCGGGGCTACCGAGTAAACTTGACTCAGTCACTGAGAAAGGGACTGTCATGACAACGTCGTACACACCCACGGCCCTCGAGACCGCCGCCGCTGCGCCACTTCCGGGCGCCGATGCCGTCGCTGATGAGTTCGTTCGTCAGCCGAACCCGAATCTTGCCACGCCGGAAGAGCGCAAGGAGAAGATGGACAAGCTCCTCTTCGGCAAGGATTATTCTGACTTCCAGGCGCACGCCACATGGACCGCCGAAGAAGGCTGGCACAACAAGGTGATTGAGCCCTACGGCGCTCTTTCGCTGGACCCGGCCACCTCCGTGCTGCACTACGGCCAGGAAATCTTCGAGGGGCTCAAGGCCTACCGCCATGAGGACGGCTCCATCTGGACGTTCCGCCCCAGCTACAACGCGGCACGCCTCAACTACTCGGCGGATCGCCTGGCGATTCCGCACCTGTCCCACGAGGATTTCATTGCCTCGGTGGTGGGCCTCGTGCGCGCTGATTCCGAGTGGGTCCCGAGCGTTCCGGGTTCCTCCTTCTACCTGCGTCCCTTTACCTTCGCGTCCGAGGCATTCCTTGGCGTGCGGGCTGCGGCGCGCTACGAGTACATGGTCATCGGTTCGCCGTCCGGCCCCTACTTCCAGCACGGTTTCCAGCCCATCAACGTGTGGGTGGAGCGCGAGTACCATCGCGCCGGCCCGGGCGGCATGGGTGACGCGAAGACGGGCGGCAACTACGCCTCCTCGCTGCTCCCCAAGGTCAAGGCGCACGAGGAAGGCTTCGACGAGGTGCTCTTCCTCGACGCCGCCACGGACACCAACCTTGATGAGCTCGGCGGCATGAACGTGTTCGTCGTGATGGCGGACGGCTCCTTCAAGACCCCTAAGCTCACCGGCAACATCCTGCCTGGCTGCACCCGTTCCTCGATCATGCAGCTGCTGCGCTCGAAGGGTACCCCGGTTTCGGAAGAGACGATCTCGCTGGAGTGGCTGCTGGCAGGCATCAAGTCTGGTGACGTGGCCGAGATGTTCGCATGCGGTACCGCCGCGGTGGTGACGTCCATTGGCTCGCTGACCTCCAACGATTTCAAGGTGGAGCTCCCCGCCGGCGAGAAGACGAAGGCGATCTACGACCAGCTGACCGCCATCCAGCTGGGCCAGGCTCCCGACGAATTCAACTGGCTGTATCGCCTGGCGTGAGCGTGGTGATGGCGTTGGTGCGCGGCGCCGTCGTCGTTCCGTAAAAACTGTCTGGCCGTCACAAGCCGCTGGCCGCTAGCAAACTGTCGAGTGATAACAGGGCGCCCGTGAGAATCTTGAGAAGTTGTCTTGAGGTATCTCGCGGGCGCTTTGCATTTTCGGCCAATGCGGTATGCTCTCGGGCAGGTGTGTGAGAGATTGCGCCACGAGGTCTGATCGTACAGACAGGGACGTCAGGAAGCGTTCGCGACGTCGTCGTCGGTCAAAATCTGGTGGTGAAATCTCTCGGTCGTTATGACTCAGAGGAACAACATGAAAATCGATGTGTACGACGTGACCCTTCGCGATGGAGCGCAGCAGGAGGGGATCAACCTGTCCGTTTCGGACAAGCTGAGCCTCATGCCGCTCATTGAGTCGATTGGCGCGGACTACATTGAGGGCGGCTGGCCGGGCGCGATTCCGCGCGATACCGAGTATTTCCGCCGCGCGGGCGAGGTTTCGTTGACGACGGCGACGCTGGCCGCGTTCGGTGCGACCCGCAAGGCTGGGGTTTCCGCCGCTGAGGATCCGCAGATTGCGGGGCTGGTGGAGTCGGGCGCGCCGGTGCTCACACTGGTGGCGAAGTCCGATATCCGCCATGTGGAGCAGGCGCTGCGTACCACCGGTGACGAGAATCTGGCGATGGTGCGGGACTCGGTGGAATACCTGCGTGGGCTCGGGCGCGAGGTGATGATCGACGTCGAGCACTTCTTCGACGGTTACCGGTTTGATGCGGCGTACACGACGTCGGTTGTGGTGGAGTCGTTTGCGGCAGGGGCCTCGTGCGTCATCCTGTGCGATACCAACGGCGGGTCGCTGCCGCATGACGTGTTTGAGATCGTGAAGGAGCTGCGTTCCGGGCTGGCGGAGGCCGGGTTCGCTGACGCGAAGCTGGGCATTCATGCGCACGACGACGGCGGATGCGCGGTGGCGAACTCGATCGCCGCGGTGCGTGCGGGCTGCCGTCAGGTGCAGGGGACGGTTAATGGTTACGGTGAGCGCACCGGCAACGCCAACCTGCTGACCATCATTGCGAATCTGGCGCTGAAGACGGACTTCGAGGTAGTGACACCGGAGCAGCTGGCGCGGATCTCGTCGGTGTCGCACGCGGCGTCCGAGATCACCAATATTTCGCCGTACGCTCGCCAGCCCTATGTGGGGGCGTCGGCGTTCGCGCACAAGGCCGGGCTGCACGCTTCCGCGATCCGCGTGAATGCGGACCTCTACCAGCACATTGACCCGCTGCTCGTGGGCAACGACATGCGCATGATCATTTCCGATATGGCGGGCCGCGCCTCCATCGAATTGAAGACCCGCGAGTTCGGATTCGATCTTTCCAATGACAAAGAGGCGCTCGCGGAGATCACGCAGCGCGTCAAGGCCGCAGAGGCCGAGGGCTACACCTTCGACGCCGCCGACGCCTCCTTCGAACTCATTGTTCGTGAGGTGCTCGGTGAGCGTGCGCCGTACTTCCGTATCGAAGCCTGGCGTGCAAATATTCGCACCCTGCCGGGCGGCGCCGAGGCCGGGGAGACCTTCTCCGAGGCCACGGTCAAGCTCTTTGTGGGCGGCCGTCGCTACATGCGCGTGGGCGAGGGCGTGGGCCCCGTGGATGCGCTGGACATGGCACTGCGCACCGCGCTGAAAAACGTGTACACCGAGCTGGCCGCCATCGAACTCATCGACTTCAAGGTACGCATCCTCGACACCCACAAGGGCACCGGCGCATTCACCCGCGTCATGATCGAATTGACCGACGGCAAGGGCGTATGGCGCACAGTTGGCGTGGGTGCTGACGTCATTGAGGCCTCATGGGAGGCGCTGACCGAGGGCTACGAGTACGGCCTCATGAAGGCTGGCGTCACCCCCTGGATCGACGGCCCCGAGCCTGAGCTGTAGGGCTGGGGTTGGGGTTGGCCCGGGAGGTGGGCCGATTCGGGGGCTCTTGCCTCCTGGGGGTCGCCAAACCATAATCTGCGACCGCCGTTTTTATAGGATAAATACCTATCCTATAAAAACGGCGGTGTTGCTTTATAAGCTAGCCTGCTGGCTGGCTGGCTGTGCGTTGTGAGGATTGGATGCCAGCTCGGTTTACACCTGCGGGCGGGGGCCGAAGACGGCCGTTCCGACGCGGATGATCGTGGAGCCCTCGGCGATGGCGATATCCATGTCGTGAGTCATGCCCATGGAGAGTTCCGTGGCGCTCGCGATGCCAGCGCGCTGCAACTCGTCGCGTAGTTCGCGCACGATCTGGAAGGAACGTGCGATTTCGGACGTCTCGTCCGTGTGTGCGCCGATGGTCATCAAGCCAATGATGCGAAGGTTTGGTAGCTCGGCGATGCGGCCCGCGAGGTCGAGGACGCGTTCTGGATCCCGGCCGTACTGGGACTGCGCGCCGGACGAGTTGACCTGAATCATGATGTCGAAGGGGTGCTGCTCGCCCCAGAGCCGACCGAGGCGCGCTGCGAGCTTGAAGGAGTCAACCGTTTCGATGCACTGCGAGTAGCGGAGAGCCTTGGCAGCTTTGTTCTTCTGCACGTGGCCGATCACATGCGTGCGATGGGCTGGAGCGGATGCCGCAGCCAGGGCTGTTTCTGAGGCTTCGAGCTGCTGGATGATGTTGTGGCCAAGTAGTGTGCCGTCAGCCTGTAAGGCAGCGAGCACCCGCTCGGGTGCCTGGTACTTGGCGGCCAGCTCGATTTGGACGGAGCCTTCGGTGCGCCCAGCTGCGGCTTCAACGCCGTGAACCTGCTCCTGCAGCCTCGCAAACCGTCCAGCAATTTCATCAACGCTGGGAATCTCAGACATCAGTTCCTCTTCACCTTCTTACAATGTGCTCGACCCATCGTAGTCCGTTCTTTGGCGAAGTTGAGTTTACCGTTCAGCACACCTAGATTGAGTTACCGCTCGCCCACTTACCGCTCGCCTACCGAGACCACATCAAGGTGCACGGCTTCCTCACGGTCCGACGCATCGAGATCAATCAATGCCCAGAAACCCCAGGAGCGGTCGCCTTCGCCGTCGTCGAATGTCTGGCGAACCAGCCACAGCCGCCCGGCCTGGCGCGCCCCAACAAACGCCTCCGCACGATCCGACGGCATCCCCGCCGAAATCAGATCAGCCTCCGACACCTTATCGACCACTTCGAAGAACTGCGAGCCGCGCGCGGCGGTGTCGATGCCCACGCTGCCGTATTCGTCGAAGTAGGGTTCGGTGGCGTCAATCCAGGTGTCGCCATCCCACACGGTTGCTCCCGGCCAGAGAGCAGGTCCCGCAACGTCGTCGAGGTAGTCGTAATCCTCGCGCTCCAGCGCTTCGACCCGGCGGAACATCGCGTTGCGCACCGCTGTCCGGAACGCGTGACGGTTGCGGGTGAATGCCACATTGCCGTCGTCGTCGGCACCGAAGGCCAGCTCAGGTGCCCCGCCATCAGGATCCGCTTCCAGCTGCGTCATTTCGCCAAGCGTCAAACGCCCGTCGCGCAGCGCCTCCCACTCGTCGAGCAGCGAGGAGTCGACGGAGCGTACCAGGGCCCCGAGCCACGAGGTGATGTCGTCCAGTTCCTCGGTGCGGTACTCCAGCGGCACCATCTGGCGCAGCGCTTTGTAGGTGTCCGTGAGGTAGCGCAGTACGATGCCCTCGGAGCGGGCCAGATCGTAGCGGGAGATCAGCTCGGAGAACGTCAGTGCGTTCTCGATCATCTCGCGCACCACGGATTTCGGAGTCAGCTCGTACTCATCCACCCACGGGTTCGACTGCCGATAAATCTCCAGCGCTGCCTTCAACTCCTCGGCCAGCGGCTGCGGCCAAGTGATCTCGTCCGCCTCCTGCATGCGCTGCTCGTAGGAGACTCCCGCCGCCTTCATGCGCCCGATCGCCTCGCCGCGCGCGTGCCGCTGCTGCGCGTAGAGCAGCGGCGTGGGGTTCTCCTGCACGGACTCCACCACGCTCACCACGTCAAGCGAGTAATCCTCGGAGTCCTGATCAAGAATCTCCAGTGCCGCCAACGCGAACGGGGACAGCGGCGAGTTGAGAGCGAAGTCATCCGGGACCTCGTGCGCGAAGTCCACCGGTGATGCGTCTGGGTGCTCGCGCTGCCATTCGACGCTGTGATGCACCAGCACACCCGCGCGTTGCAGCGACGAGTAGATCCCCACCGCGCGCCGCAGCAGCGGATTCGACTCCGACTTCGGCTCATGATTATCCGTCAGCAACTTGATCGCGGCCGCCACACCGTTGCCGGGCCGCTGCAAAATGTTGAGAATCATTGCGTGGTTGACGCGCATCTGCGAGGTGAGCGTCTCCGGCCCGGCGTTCTGCAGGTGCGTGAACGTCTTCTCGGACCACAACACCTCGCCCTCGGGCGGCTTCTTCTTCTGCACCCGCTTGAGTTTCTTCGGGTCGTCGCCCGCTTTCGCGACGAGCCGCGCGTTCTCGATCTCGTACTCGGGCGCCTGGACGACGACGTCGCCCACGGTATCGAATCCCGCGCGCCCGGCTCGTCCCGCGATCTGATGGAATTCGCGCGCGGTGAGGTGACGCGATTTGGTGCCGTCGTATTTCGAGAGTGAGGTGAGCAGGACGGTGCGGATCGGCACGTTGATGCCCACGCCGAGGGTGTCGGTGCCGCAGATGACCTGGAGCAGACCAGCCTGGGTCAGTCGTTCGACGAGGCGGCGATAACGGGGGAGTAGCCCCGCGTGATGCACGCCGATGCCCGCCCGCAGTAGTTTCGAGAGCATCTGGCCGAAGCCGGGTCCGAACCTGAACGAGCCGAGCGCCGCCGCGATCTTCGCCTTCTGCTCCTTGTTGACGAGTGCGATTGGCTGCAACGCCTGCGCCTGGGCCACCGCCTCACGCTGGGAGAAATGCACGATGTAGACCGGCGAACGATGCGTGGACGTCAACTCCTTGACCACCTCCGTGAGGGGTTGCAGGGAGTAAGCGAAGTGCAGTGGAACGGGCCGCGGCGCATCGGCGACGACGGAGACCGCCCGCTTGGTTCGGCGAGCCAAGTCGTTCTCGAGGAACGTGGTATCGCCAAGGGTGGCGGAGAGCAAAACCTGCTGGGTGGAGGTGAGTTCGAGGAGTGGGACCTGCCAGGCCCAGCCGCGCTGCGGGTCGCCATAGAAGTGGAACTCGTCCTGGACGAGCACGCCGATGCCTGCGGCGTCGCCGTCGCGCAACGCCATATTGGCGACGATCTCGGCGGTGGCGCACACGATGGGTGCGTTGGCGTTGATGGAGGAATCTCCCGTCACCATACCTACGTTCTCCGCCCCGAAGACGTTGATGAGCTCGAAGAACTTCTCGGAAACGAGAGCCTTGAGCGGTGCGGTGTAGTAGGCAGTCTTGCCGCGGGCGAGTCCCGTGAAGATGGCAGCGAGCGCCACCATCGACTTGCCGGAGCCCGTGGGGGTGGCCACGATGAGGTGATCACCTTCGAGAGCTCCGAACAGTGCCTCCTCCTGATGCTCGTAGAGCGGACGCCCCGTGGACTGGGCCCATTCGGTGAAGGCCTCGTAGATGGCGTCGTCGTTCGGGTGAAGGCCGTATTCATCCTCCAGGAGGTCCAGCGCGATGTTCAGCGGAGGGCGAGGGGTGCGGGGCGCGGTCGATACGGCTCCGGAGGTGGCTGGTGTGCCGGATGCGGCGGATTCTGAGGCGGCAGAATCTGGCGTGGCGGGATTCGAGGCGGACATTCCTCTAGCGTGCCATATTCTGTGGCTGCGCGCCGCTTTGGGAGGGTCCTGTGAGCGGCGGGTGAAACCCGCGGTGTAGGGGAAGTGGGCTTGGAGGTGTTGGAGTGTGGTGCGTGGGCTGAGCGTGTGGACCGTGTTTGAGGATTTGGGCTTGGTGTGAATCGGGCTCGGAGGTGCTTGGTCGTGGTCGTGGCAGGAGGCGCGGTGCTCGTGGGGAACGCGGGTGTGTCTGAGCGCACGCCCCGGGGAGGTCCTCTCGAGTTGCACTGGTCAGGCGAGCGGAGTAAATTACTTGCTGTTGCGCACCGTTAGCTCAATTGGCAGAGCAATTGACTCTTAATCAATGGGTTCTGGGTTCGAGTCCCAGACGGTGTACTGAAGAGAAAATCCTCGGAAACAAGTTCACTTGTTTCCGAGGATTTTCTGTATCTGGGGTGTCCCGGAGACTCGGGGTAGCGGAGGGCAGAACGTGGTGTTTATGGCGGCGTGTCGTGTCGTGGGAAGTGCTGGAGTCCAGTTCATCGACATCTGCCCTTAGCGTCAGGTATCGCCGTTATAAGGGCGATATCCAACGCTAAAGGCAGATATCGGCGGTGGAGAGCAGGCAATAACCTGGTGTTGCCCCCAATTCCTCCAAACGAGTGTCGTTTTCGGATTCACGTAACGCATTTTCCGTGGGAAAAACTGTCGCGCGTTGCGGAAATCGACACTCCTTTGGCCAGAACGCTGGGAGATTGGGATGCCCGGCTAGGATTTCGGGTGGCTCTCCTCGTAACCGAGGCAGTAGCTACTGGAGGCGAGCGGGCGTCGTCGTCGGAAAAACGGTGCCGAAGAATCTTGAAGGGAAAACGGATGTCTCAGGGATCGGTGAGCGGGCGGGCCACGGCAATCGGGCTGATGGCAGTGCTGCTGTGGAGTGCGATGGTGGCCCTCGTGCGGACGGTGACCGAGACGTTCGGGGCGGCACTCGGGGCCGCGTTGATCTACTCGGTTGCGGCGGTGGCGCTGTGGATCGTGCGCCGCCCCAAGGCGCTGAGTAAAGCGCCGCGGCGCTACCTTCTTCTTAGTGGTGGACTTTTCGTCGCGTACGAGATCAGTTTCGCGCTTGCGCTCGGTCTTGCGAACAGTGCCAGCCAAGCGATCGAGGTGAGCATTCTCAACTACCTGTGGCCCACGTTCACGGTGCTGCTGGCAGTGGCCGTTTCGCGGCGCAAGCCGGGATGGACGTTCATTCCAGGTGTTGTGCTGGCGATGATCGGGGTGGTTTGGGTGGTCGCTGGAGATCTGGGATTCGACGTCCACCGGGTGATGCAGAATATTGCAGGCAATCCGTTGCCGTACCTGCTTGCTTTTGGGTGTGCGGTTCTCTGGGCGGTCTACTCGGTGCTGACGCCGCGAATTTCGCAAGGCTACGATGGCATCGCACTCTTCTTTGCGGGTACCGCTGTCGGACTGTGGATCATCTACGGGGCGAGCGGTCCTGAGCTTCCGCATGGTGTTGCGCCGCAGATGTGGTTGGTCGTGGTTCTGGCGGCCATCGTCGTGGCCAGTGGATACGCATGCTGGAACATCGGAATTGAGGGCGGAAACGTGACCATTATGGCGACCGGCTCCTATGCCACTCCGGCGCTCTCATCGGCCATTGCGACGCTCATGCTCGGCGCGCCGCTTTCGGCGCCATTCCGTCAAGGGGTCGTGCTTGTGACCGTCGGATCGCTGCTCGGCTGGTGGGCGACGCGCGAGCGCGGGGCAGGGGCTCACTGAGTGGTACGGGGCCGGGTGTTGGGACTGGGTTGTAGACCCGGTGAGCGGCGGGTGAGGGCCGGGTGACCGGACTGGGGGCCAGGTGAGGGCCCAGGGTGCAATGAAGGTGAAGACCGGGGCCAGGTGAGGGCCAGGGTGCAGTGAAGGTGAACTTGTAGGGCTGTGAAGTATCGGGGGATTGAATTCCAGAGCTGTGAGGTCAGCGACTGTTTGACTGCCGACGCCGTATATCTTGGCTGCCACGCGCTCCAACCGCCGCCCGTCGCCTCCGGTTGCTTCCAGTCACTTCCCGACAAGCCAATTTCTGAGGCGTAGATCGCAATCAGGTATTTCAACTTGCGGCCAGTGGAAACAATGGGTAGATTATTTCCTTGTTGCGCACCGTTAGCTCAATTGGCAGAGCAATTGACTCTTAATCAATGGGTTCTGGGTTCGAGTCCCAGACGGTGTACGGTGAGGAGAATCGAGTGGAGAATGAGTCCACTCGATTCTCCCGAGATTGACGAAACCGGTTCAAATGCAAAGCATTTGAACTACCAGGAAATCCTCGGAAAACAAGTTCGCTTGTTTCCGAGGATTTCCTGTTTCATGGGGAGGCCCCGTGGAGCACTCTGGGGGCAGCAGGCCCGGCACTCTTGAACGAAGAGGCCACTCTTCAGTGGAGAGGTCACACCATACAACCGTTGCCTCTCACAAAAAGTGTGACCTCTCCGATGACGATGTAGCCGGCGAGGAAAATAGTCCGGAACAAAAGAGGGTTCAGGCGATAAACCACACTTACACCCATGCGCTAACCGTGGATTATGGCCGAAAGCGTGGACTCGTGGACTCTTGGACTCTTGGACTCTCGGGTTCTTGGTTCCGCCGAGCCACGTCACAGGTTCCACACGAGTGGCACCAGCACGATCTTCACCACGATGGAGAAGGCGAAAAGCGCGGCGTAGGCGGATTCGACGCGTTCGTCGGCCACCTTTGCGGCGGCTGCCTCCAACACCGCTGGCTGTCCGAGGAAACCGGCCACGCCACCGGCGGTCCGGGGCGCCGAGAGTTTCGCGATCCAACGCCCGCCAACAACCATTCCTACGCAGGCAATTGCTGCGACGAGAAGAGCCAGCAGACCTGCGCGCCAGGCCATCGGCGAGGCCAGTACCCCGGCGAACTTTGGCCCGGCAGTCAGTCCGAGCCCGGCCAGGAAGAGCAGTAGGCCCAGCTGGCGGATCGTCAGGTTGGCGGCTTCCGGCAGAGTCCAGTTGAGCGGACCAGTTTTGCGGAGCGCGCCGAGCATCATCCCCACGATGAGCGGGCCGGCTGCGGGTCCGAGTGAGAAGGATTCGCCGCCTGGCATGGGGAAAGAGACGAGTCCGAGCAGCATGCCGAGCACCAGTCCCATTCCGAGCCCGAGGGCGTCAATCTCGGACACGCGACGTTCGGAATCCCCGAAGAGCTCCTGCATCTCGTTGAGATGTTCGCGGGGAACGACGACGGCCACCCGGTCACCAATTTGCAGGGCGAAGTCGTCGCGAGCAAGAAGGTCGAGGTCACCGCGCCGCACACGAGTGATGATGGCCCCGTAGTGTGCCGGGAGGTTGAGCTCGGCGATGGTGCGCGAGGCGATGTCCGGGTTGGAAACTACCAGGCGCTCAAAGTCGATATCGGAGCGATCATCGGCAAGGTGATTGGGCATCACGGAACCGATGCGCGCGGCGACGTCGTCGACAGCCTGAGGTAGCCCGACGATGACGACCTCGTCGTCCTTCTCCAAATCCTCTCCGGGCAAGGCGACGCGTGTGGTGCGGCCGCGATGCAGGTAGGAGACGCGCACGTCCTGGCGCTTCCATTCGGGGATGGAGCGGAGGCTGATGCGTTCGGAGACTTTGACGGTGGTGGCGGAGATGCCGAGCCCGGCGAGTGAGGGGGTGTCTTTTTCTCCGGTCCACGCCCGTCCGGCGATCATCGAGACGGCCACGATACCCACGAAGACTCCGATGGGATAACCGAAGGCGTAACCAACCGAGGGTGATTCGTTGCCGGCGATGCGGGTGGCGGCGTCGAGAGCGGGTGCGGCGGTGAGCGCGCCGGTGTAGAGGCCGGTGGCGAGTTCTTTGGGGATATCGAGAAGGCGGGTGAGGAGGAGCGTGGCGCCGGCGGCAATCACCGCGCATCCGGCGGCGAGCGTCATGAGGGGGAGTTGCTGGCGTAGCTGGCTGAAGAAGGCGGCGCCCGCCCCGACACCCACGGTGTAGACGAACAGTGAGAGGCCGAGCGATTGCACGATGGCCATGTTGTCGCCGAGAGATGGGTCAACTGAGGAGAGTGCGAGGCCCACGAACAGTGCCCCGGCGGCGCCGAACTTGATCCGACCAAACGGGATCGAGCCGATGATCGCTCCCAGGGCGACGACGATGAAGAGGGTCAACAGGGGACTTTGGGACAGAATCTCAATCATGCTTCTTCTCTGGCGATCTCGGCGCAGGTGGGCAGTGAACTTCATAGAGATCACGCTGATAGGTCTTGGCCTACTACGGATGGCACGGAATCTTGCCCGGCTGCGTTGTCCTCCTCATCGGCACCACCAGTGCCGATTCGTCGTCCGCCTTGCCAGTCAAGCCCCGCACCCTCCTCGTCACGGCCGAACCTATCCGCGCAATCTCTTGGCGGCTGACTTCCCCAATGATATGCCTGGAGACACTGTGAAGCCGGTGGTGTTTCTCTCGCATGGCTTCGCCTCACCATGGCGTGACAGTCTCGCCCCGTGGCGGCTTCACCCCGCCCCGTGACGGGCAAAATCTCGCGAATTCCGAGATTCGTGGACGACTGTGCAACGTTCCCCCTGATAGTTGAGTAAGCTGTGGGGTATGGCTGCACCAATCGTGACTCTGGCAACATGTGCCGATCTACCTAACCTTGACCCCGATGAGGCGGGTCTGCCCGATGCTCTGCGTGAGCGAGGCATTGAGCCCCGAATCGCTGTATGGAATGACCCGGACGTTGATTGGTCGGCGTCGAACCTCAATGTTGTGCGTTCGGTGCGTGATTACGCCAAGGATCGGGAGGCTTTCCTGAAGTGGGCGGAATCGACTCCGCGCCTTCTCAATCAGGGAAGCCTGATGCGCTGGAATTCGGACAAGCATTACCTGGCTGAGCTGGGCAAGCGTGGGCTTCCGGTTATTCCTACCACGTGGCTGGAACCGGACCAGAAGCTGTCGAAGCATCAGATTCATTCTCGTTTCCCGGCTCATGGTGATTTTGTTGTGAAGCCGGCGGTTTCGTCTGGTGGTCGTGGCACGGGTCGTTACACCGCAACGGATGCTCTGTCGCGTGCCGAGGCCATTGAGCATGCCGCTCACGAGTTGCGTCAGGGACGCTCTGTGATGGTGCAGCGCTACCTTGGCGAGATCGACCGTACCGGCGAGACCTCCATCGTTTACCTCAACGGCATTGCATCGTACCGGGTGGAGAAGGCGGGTATGTTGCATCCGCGCTTCCGTGCTCTGGATGAGGTCCAGTCTGAGACTGTGGTGGATTCGTCGGGAGCCTCCGAAGAGGAGTTCCGTTGGGGCGAGCAGATTCGTGCGGCGTTGCACGGCTACATCCGTGACACCAACGGCCGCGACGAGCTGCTGCTCTTCAACCGCGTGGATATCGTGCGTGGCGGCCCCGAGGATGAGTCGGATTTCTATGTCATGGAGCTCTCGCTCATTGACGGCTCGCTCTACCTCTCGGCTCACGAGGAGCATCTCAACAAGTTCGCCGACGCCATCGCGATGCGCGCCTTCTGGTGACAAGACTGACGACCTCCAGTATGTGAGGGGCGGGTGACGTTGCGGGAGCGGGCCGTGTTTGATCGACGACGACGAACGCGGCCCGCGTGGTGGGAATCACGCGGTAACGATTCGTCAGATATGACGAGGTCCGATATAGTTAATGTTCGTTGCCACTGATGTGGCGGCAAATATGGTGGATGTAGCTCAGTCGGCAGAGCACCTGGTTGTGGTCCAGGGGGTCGCGGGTTCAAGTCCCGTCTTCCACCCCAAAGGCAAAAACCCTGCATTTTGCAGGGTTTTTGTGTATCTGGATGTTTGAGCCTCGTTCCCGTTTGGCCTTTATCTCCGAGCTGTGATAGACACGCCGCCGAAGTGTGAACAGATACCTTGCCATGTGTGCAACTGTGGCGCTAAGCTGAGTGCATGAACCTCGCACTTCGCCTCTCGCCGACGGACTTGGCAGACCATGACGCCGCAACGAAGTCCGTCCTCGCGTTTCTGCGCAAGGCTGAGATGGCCGGAGCGTCGGTGGAACTGACCGCAGACGCACCATTCTTGACCCCAGACGAAGTGGCGAAGCAACTCGGCCTTTCGCGTCCTACCATCTCTCGTCGCATCAAGGCCGGAGATCTGAAGGCGATCAAAGTCGGCAACCGAAACCGCATCCCCATTGCGGAGTTCGAGCGCTTCCGCGAGGCATACCTCGACGAGATGTCCAGAGAACTCGCCGACGAGGGTTCTACGATTTCGACCGCTCCGCCCAAACCCCGCGAATGGCCTCCACCTGTTCACTGATGGACATACCTGCGACGCCGATGACCAGATCGACATCGGGCGGCACCACAAGCAAGTCGTGCAACAGCGAGAACTCTGAGGGTGTCAGATACTCACGGCGCGTTGCCGACCTAGAGCGGGCTTCTACCCGATCAAGCGCCAGCTGCACAACGAGAGCTTCCGGCAGTTCGGCACGATAGACGGCCAGTGTTTCGCTTGTCACGAGGTCAGAAATGACGACATCGAACTCGGCATCCGCAAAGTTCCTGGCGAGAGCCGCGACATTTCGCGCCGCCAACTCGTGTTGGGCGCGCCCTTCCTTGCCGCTCCATAACGTGGCTGCTCCGCTCACGACCAACTGACGGACATCATCCGCGTCAATGTATGCACCACGCTTGCGCTCCGCGACAAGTAGGCGACCACACGTGGTCTTCCCTACTGCCGGTCCGCCTGACAAAACCAGCGGACGCCTGCGCGACATCGACATGTAACAAACGATAGCAGAGCGTAGGGCCGCGGGGTGGGGGCTCGGCATGTTTGCGACGGCGGAGGTGGGAGAACACCGTGGCGCGGTGGATACCGTACCATTCGGCCAGGGACTTGACGCTCATCCCGGCCAGGTAGTCACCGACGAGCTGGTCCACCTCGGCGGCGGTGAGAAGAGTTTGAGCCGTCTCGATAGTCCTCACGACGGGCCCGTGATCATTCCTCGGAGCGCTACTATGGGGCCGTCTGGACACCTTGTAGACACCCCGCAACAGACGGTTGACCAGGGTTTTCGTTGTGGGGCAGAGTTGCCGAACGTGCTGCTCAGGCACCCCAAGCGAAAGAGCGACCAGACCGCAAGGCCTAGTCGCTTTTTCATTTCCTGGAGTGCGTACCGACTGATATCCCACCATCCGCACGAGCCCCAGCGATTAGCAAGGTGCGGGTCACCGGCGAAGCGAGCGCATTGGCATCCAGGAAGAGTAGCGGTGCTTCAGGAGCGACAAGTTACATCCCTTCAATCCTCGATGTTGGCATCGTAGAGAGTGGCTCGGCTGTAGAGTCGTTGAAACTCTCTCGGTGTCATTCGGCAGGAGCGATGGAAGGCTGCGATGAAGCTGCTCGGATGCGAGTATTTGAGTTGTTCGGCCACTGAACTGGCGGTTGCGGATGGCGCGAGAAGTAGCGCCCGCGCATGTGTCATGCGTCGTTCGAGCTGCCAGCTGCGATACCCTTGACCTGTTTCGTAGCGAAACCGCCGAGAAAGTACCCGAGGATCAAGATCAAACTTCTGCGCCCAGTTCTCTAGAGACCGGTGCACAGCGGCTTCCTCGCTGAGTATCGCAGCGATCGCCGTGGCGGTTCCACGTGCTTGAATGGGTGTCGGGTCTGCAGGAAGTAAAGCGATCATGTTGAGAGGATCGTAAGGGTAGGGGCGGAGGAGTGTGTAGTTCACAGAGGATCGGTAGAGCATTTCGTACTCTCGTCCTGAACCGAGGTGTTGGGGCATTGCGTGATGTCGGCGAAGCGGCAGAGAGCTGGGGAGATTGCCGATCGGTACCATGATGGCACCGTCTCGTGTGTGAACCGAATTGCGAATGCCTGCGGGGAGCCAGACTGCTTCTCCCTCACGTAGGAAAAAGATGTTCTCTGCAAGTTTGACCTCGGCTTCGCCTCGCATCATCCAGATCATGACGTGGAACTCGTTGACCCGTGAAATGGTGCAAGAAGATGCGGTGATAGATGTGGTTTCCCGGGTTGATTCATATGAAACCGTAGTGCTTGAAGTGGAGCCACTGTAACGCCAGTGGAGGATCTCGTCGAGTTCGAGATCGCGTTGAGAGGAAGTTCGCTGCTGCTTGAGCGCGTGCCTGGCCTCAGTGCGGGCTTGGCCTGGTGGTATGCCCATCTCGCGTCGAAAGGCACGCGAGAATGCTGCTGCGGATGCAAAGCCTACCTCTCTTGCGACCTGTTCGATTGGGAGCCCGTTGGAGAGAAGCCGCATCGAGAGCGCGAAGCGGACTCGGTTGCGCCACCGGCCGGGGCTGAAACCTGTTTCGGTTCGAAACACTCTGAGTAGTTGCCTGGAGCTGAGGCCCAAATCCCGTACGAGGGTATCCATGCTCTCGTTGCTTTGGGGCCGCTGAAGTATGGTCTGTGCGACTCGCATGGCGTGCTTGGAGTGAGGCATTGGAGGATAACCCGAATAGTGGCTGGGCTTCGGCTCCGGGAGAGGTCGATCGCTGTTCATCGCAGTCTTCTGTCGTTCCCAGAAGGGCATACACCAGCGCACATAATAGGCGGTCAATAGATCGCTTGATGCTTGATCGATATCATGCGTGACGATCTGATCATGTTCGGCATCGAGGTGATCTGCGGGGATCAGCAGTGGGAGTGCCACAGTTCCGGGGACGGTGCTCTGAGCGTAGATGGGCGTACCTGCTGGTATCCAGACGGCTTGCATCGCCCCGAGCCGGATCGTGCCCGAATCCAGAACCGTATGCGCCTCACCGTTTACCACCCAGAATACGAGGTGGTCGCTGTGCACGGTAATCTCTCCGAGCCAGGTGCTCGGCATCGAATCGTAGTTACTCATGGGCTCTATATCGCGCGGTGGTGATGGGTGGGGTGGTGCAGGAAAGGTTGACGGAAATCTTTATGAAGTGGCGAAAACGATCATTGTATTAGGTAAGCCTAACCTACACTAGGCGATGTTTGTTTTGCTGTGCCGGTTTCGAATCGGCACGGGAAGCCGTGTGTTGAAGTTACAGCCGAGGAGTCGAATGCCGAGATCGATCAGAGAGATCCAAGCCCACCCGTTGACGCTGCGTGAATTGACGGTGTCGAGGGTTGAAGACCTCACCCCTGCAATGCGCAGAGTGTATCTGCGAGGCGAGCAGCTCTGGCGCTTTCGGAATGAGGAGGGACTTGAACTCCCCGAGTTCCGAAGCAGTGGCTTCGATGACCCGATTCGACTGTATTTTCCGTATCCAGGTGAGCAGGAGCCCGTGCTTCCCGAGCAGCAGTTCGGCATGGTGAAGTTTCCGCGGGATCCGCGCCCGATTGCGAAGGAATACACGGTTCGCGGCTACGACGCCGAGAAAGGCGAACTCGCCGTCGACTTTGTGAAGCACGGTGTGGGTGTTGCCACGACCTGGGCTTATCGCGCAGAACCCGGCGATCGAATGCACATTCTCGGCCCACCTGCCAGTATGGCGCTGCCCAGTGCCGATTGGCTTCTCGTCGCGGGGGATGACACCGCGATACCAGCCATTGCGCGCCTGCTGGAGGAGCTACCTGAAGATGCTCGTGCGCAGGTTTTCATCGAGGTTGCCGTGGCCGCGCATCGACTCCCGCTGCGCAAACTCCCCGGTGTGAAAGTGACCTGGCTGCCGCGGGGCGGTCGGGCTGCTGGCACCACCGACCTGTTGCTCGACGCAGTACGCTCCGTCGAGTGGTGGGAAGGCGAGGCATTCGCCTGGATTGCAGGTGAATCGAGCGCGGTCAAACACATCAGGCGGCATCTGGTTATCGAGCGTGGTCTACCGAAGGAGAACATCGATTTCGTCGGGTACTGGAAGCACGGTGATGTAGTCACACTCGACGAGGATCCCGCGGTTCCCGATCCTGAGAAGAATCCGGAAGCCTTCGAGACATTTCACGAGTTGGCTGAGATTGCGCCACCGCTGGCGATTCGAGCCACAGCGAACCTAGGGCTCGGAGAACTGATCTTTCACGGCGTGACCGATGCCGAGGGACTGGCCAAGGCCTGTGGAGCGGATGAGCGGGCTATCGGCAAACTGCTGCGTTATCTCGTATCCATTGAAATTCTGATTGAGACTTCGCCTGGGCGCTATGCGCTAAGCAATACGGGCGAATTCCTCACGAATGAGTACGTGCTCGACGTGCTGCGCCGGGACGGTGTGACAGGGGCGAAAGAACTCGCCCTACTCGATCTCACAGAAGCGGTGCGCACTGGCTCGAGTGTGTATCAACGGGTGACAGGGCACAGTTTCCAAGATGCGCGTCGCGATATCGGTTTCGAGACGGAAGTGCAGGATCAAGCTGAGAGCCTTGCTCGTCTGCATGCTTCCGCATTGGCTGCTACATCTGCGATGCAGGGAATTGACCACCTGGTGCTGCATGCCGATGGAGCTGTTTCGCTTGCCGATACCTTGACTGCGCACCACCCAGACATGCAGATCACTGTGGTTGCCCTCCCTGCACAGGCGGAATATGTGAAACGTGAGTTGGATGCACGGCGGTTGCCAGCTGAGAGACGGGAACGCATTTCACTGCTTGCACAATCGCCCTTCGAGGCGGCTCCGCACGCCGATGCCGTGCTGTTTGTGAACCGCCTTGCGGAACACCCAGATGCAGACGCGGTGCATCTGCTGAGCAGGGCTGCTGGGAATCTCAACGCCGCCGGTCGTGTGCTAGTCATCGAGAGCACACTCGATCTCACTGATGCGCCTGATGAGCACGATTTTGAGCATGATCTGCTGAACCTGGCGTTGCACGGCTCTGGCTTTCGCACCGATGACGAGCTTGCCCAGATATTTGCCGCAGCTGACTTGACCGTTACGGAAACTGAGCGTTTCGGCTGGAACGTGGTGCTGCGTGTGCTCCGCTCCGCTTGAACCGCTCCCAATCATTTCGAAAAGAAGGAACACAATGATTCAGCAGAAACCTCTCCGTCCGCTTCGTTCCGCGCTGGTTGCAAGCGCAGCGATCTTCGCGCTCACGCTCAGCGCATGCGGTAGCAGTGCCGATCAGAAGGCTGACGATGATGCTGCAACCAGCCCCGCAGAATCGACAGGCTTCCCGGTGGTGATCGAGCATGAATACGGTGAGACAGAGATTCCCGATGAGCCTGAGCGCATTGTCGCCCTACCGACTGCTAGCTTCGATCCCCTTATCTCGCTTGGGCTCGAACCCGTAGCGTTCGCAGCCGACGAGCAGACACTTGCACAGATGCCATGGATCAAAGAACATGTGACGTGGGAGGCCGATGGTTCACTCCTTGCGGCGGGTGAAATAAACGTCGAGAAGATTGCCACGTACGAGCCCGATCTCATCATTGCGCCGGAGTACGCGGCTGACGAGAAGACTTGGGAGCGTTTGGAGGATATCGCTCCGACGATCATCTTCTCGGACACCAATGCGAGCAGTTGGCAGGACAACCTCGCGACGATCGCACGCGCTACCGGTAGCGAAGCGAAAGTGCCCGGCATTCTGAGTGACTATGAGCAGGCTGTTGCGAAGAAGACTGCGGACCTCGGAGCCCTTGATGAGCTCACCGTCAACAACCTCATCTATGCTCCACAGATCGGTGGATTTGGCTATGCCGTTCCAGGGTCGTTGCTTGACCTTGGTCTGAAGCTTGACGATGCTCAGGCATCTGCTGCTGCGGGCGACACCATCTCGGCAGAAAACATCGATCAGCTCGATGCGGACGTACTGGTCATCTTCGATCCGACGAATGCCCGTGCATCTCTCGAAGCGGATCCGCTATTCCAAGAGCTGCCTGCGGTGAAATCCGGTGCGGTGATCTGGACCGACCCCAAGATGGGCTTTGCCACGACTGCGGCGAACGGGCCCCTCAGCCTCGACTTCCTCTTCGAACAGGTTGAACCCGCCCTCCGCGCTGCAATGGCAGCACAGAATTCTTGATGCCATAGCTCATCGGTTCACCTTGTGACTCGTGGTTTGTGAACTCTGGTTTATTGGCCCTGAATCCTCACAAAGAGGCCACAGTTTCGTGGAGAGGTCACGGTATGTTGGCGTGACCTCTCCACGTAAACGTCACCTCTTCGGGTGGGGTGGGTTGGGATGGGGAGGGCGACGACGCCGCATACCGACGACGGCGCCCTCCGTCACCTCCGTGAGTGGGAACCAGAGGGCCGCGAGCCCGCCTCCGGGGGTAGGGTCGTCGCGCCCGCCAACGCCCGCCAGGGCCACGAGCCCTCCACCACCCACTACTTCCAGTTGGCCGCAGTGGCCTGTGTGGTGTGGATCATTTGCTCCAGTGCGGCTAGGTGTTCCTTCACCGCGGTGCGTCCGCTTCGAGTCAGTCCGGCCCAGGTGCGGCGCCGGCCTCCCTGACCGGCGGGCTTGCTGAGGGTGACGTAGCCGGCGTCGACGAGGACTTTCAACTGCTTGGAAAGGACGGAGTCTGCGACGTCCAGGGTGTCCCGAAGGAGTGAGAACTCTGCCTGCTCCACTTGACTCAGCATGACGCAGATGCGGAGCCGATGTGGAGTATGCAGGATCTCGTGGAAGGCTGGAGTGCTCACTTGGCCCTCGACTTTGCCTGGCGGTTCAGTGAAACCATAAGGAACACCCAGAGGGCGCTGACAGAGCAGCCGACCAGCGGGATGATCCACGGGCTCCACCCAAAGATGTCCGTCAAGGGCAACGTGGCGACGTAGACCAATGTGCTCAACACGAGCGTGATGAGAATGCGTGGTTGTCTGGACAGTTCGTCGAGGATGAGGGGCCGGACTCCGTGGTTGTCCATGATTTTGGCCGAATAGCCGACCGTGCCACCTGCGACGAGAAGGGATGCGACGAGGAAGATGTAGTTCCACGGCGAGGTGATGACCGATCCAAAGCTTGACAGGGGGAGAACCGTGGCAAGTAGTGCGATCACGAATGGGGGTAGGGGAACATTCTGGGCCTGCTGCGCGAGTGAACGTGCTTGAGCGGCGTCGCGCAGAGCCTCATCGGCGGAGTAGCCGCCGGCTTCTGGGTGCTTCTTGTTTTCCATGTTGGAAAGTCTAGCTGTTACTTTCACTTTCCGCAAGAGAAAGTCTCTGCTCGATGTAACGAGCACTCGCTTTGGCCCCATCCTCAGCGGAAAACTCCCTTTGCACTCTCGCGGCAGCCTCCCGGAAACTCGCCTCATTCAGGAGGCGGCGAACGGCGTCCGGTAGGGCAGAGGTGGCGCCCGCGCGTGGCGAGAGCGCAATGGCGTTGCCTTGCGTCGCGCACACGGCCACGTTCCAGGTCTGCTCCGGTTGCAGACCCATACCCACGAACGGAACTCCCGTTGCGCACGCTGTCTGAACGGTTCCCTGACCTCCGTGGAGAACGGCGGCGTCGATCAGTCCACCGAGTTCGTGAGCCGGAAGTAGCGGTGTCACGTGGATGTTGGCGGGCAGGACGTCGTCGTCGTTCACGTAGTGACCAACCGGGGCGATCACGTTGACCGGAAGCGTCCCGAGCTGGCACGCAACGGCCAACGTCAGCTTGCGGCTCGCCGACGACCCCAGCCCGAGATAGACCAGAGGTTCCGGGCGCGCCGCAAGTTCGTGGACGATATCGGGAATCTGGGCATCAAGGTGGGCGAAAATGGGGCCGACGCGCTCATATCCTGCAGGTAGCGTGTACCCCTTCAGCTCCGGTTCCATGACTGTCAGAAGGTTGTGGTCTGCTTCCAGCAGCGACGCGATGGTCCGCAATGCCGGGACACCGTTCGCGCGCGCCACCCGGCTGAAGGAGCGTGGAGCAAGCGGCGCCCGCGTATACACCCAACGGAACGCACGAGTCAGCGCGCGATCGAGTCCGCGCGACAACGTTCCGGCGCCGCGAACGAGACCGAGATGCGGAGTCTGTTTCACGTGCGGCCCGGTGAGCGCGAAAGGCACCGGGTAGAAGAGTGGAACCTTCTCGGCCCGGGCCGAGATCATGGACGTCACGTTTGTTCCAACGACGACGGCGTCCGCGCCGGTCGCCCTGATGAGTGCGCGCTCGGCCTCGACACGGGAAGCAACCATAGCGGCGGTGAAAGGGTTGCGAAGAGAGCGCCCCTGATCGAACCGGAGGGCCTGTTCGCGTTCTGCCGTGGTCCACGCGGGCTCGAGGGCGTGGTACTCGAACCCTGAGCTCGTCACCAGATGAACATAGTCATCCTCGAAACCGAAAATGACAGCGCGGTGAGTGGGATTGAGTGCCTTCGCCACCTCGATCATTCTCGTCACCTCGGCAAGATTGAACATGATCGCGCCGAACAGAATTGTCGACATCTCAGTTACCTTTCTGGAATCTCGGAGTATCAGTAGGAGGAACGGTAGGACTGAACGGTGACGAGACTGGCAACGTCCTTCTCGACCTGCTCAGATCTAACCCTTTCAACCTGTTGGGAGCGGGGATCAACCTGCCAGGGGAGCGTCCATCAACCGTCCATAGGATTGTCCATCAATCTGTCGGGGGAGCGTCCAGTTCGAGGATGCGGATGGCGAGTTGCACACGGTTGGTCACGTGGAGTTTCGTGAAGAGTCTGGCGAGGTGGGTCTTCACGGTGGTCTGGCTGAGGTAGAGGGCATCCGCAATCTCCGCGTTGGTGAGTCCCTGCGCCACAAAACGGCCTACCTCCCACTCGCGTTCGGTGATCGTCTCCGGTGCGGTGATGGGGCTCGCGGCGTTCTTGGTTGGGCCCGTAGAACTTCTGGCAGCGCTCGCGGGTAGGCCAGCGGAGCCCGTGGAATTTCTGGCAGCTCCTCCGAATGTGCCAGCGGAGCCCGCGGCACTTCTGGTTGGGTCCGCGGGTGGGCGACCGGAGCCAGCAGGTCCAGCAGGTCCAGCGGAAGCTCCGTCCGTTCGTCCATCACCCGCGACACCCTCAACACCACCCGGTTTCTGTGCCAGCGAAACCAAACGCGCGAGCACGGCGGGTGAGATCCGCGCCCTCCCCTTGGCGGCATCTCGGATCGAATCGAGTACCAGTTCCGGAGTCGAGTCCTTCAGCAGGAAGGAGAGCGCCCCCTCGCGCAGCGCATCGAGAATGAAGTCATCGGTATCGAAAGCGGTGAGAACAATGACGTGAGCCCGCGAACTCGCTTCGCGCAGGGCACGGACCGCTTCGATTCCGTTCATGCGAGGCATGCGGATGTCCATGAGGATGACGTCGGGATCCAGAGTGTTCGCGGCGTCGAGAGCCTCGGCTCCGTCAGCGGCTTCACCAACCACAGTGATACCACCGACGCCGTCGACCATGAGGCGGATACCGGCACGCATGAGAGCCTCGTCGTCGACGACGAGAACCCGAATCTGCTCGACCCGTTCTATCAGTTCGTTGGCCTCCACGGAAGCTCCACCTCCACTTCGAAACGCCCGTCAGGGGTCGGGCCGGACGCGGCGCGGCCGCCCAGAAGCCGGGCGCGTTCGGCGATTCCGATGAGACCGTGACCGGTGCCTAAGGGCGACGACGGCGCGGCCTCCCCGAGTCGATTGCTTGCGTTCAGTACGAGGGAATTGCCCTCGCGGGTGATGATGATGTCCAGGGACTCACCGGGGGCGTACTTCGCCGCGTTCATCAGGCTCTCCTCGACGATGCGGGCCAATGCCACCGCTTGCGCGCTGCCCGCATGAAGCTCACTCGGTGCGAGATTGCGCCAGAGCAATGAGACCTGGGAGCCGCGCGCCTGTGCCGCCGCGACCAGTGTCTCGATCGATTCGGCTGTGGGTAACGGGGACGCCTGGGGGTCGGAGTCGGGGGACCTGAGAGCGATGAGAACTTCACGAAGGAGCTCTCCCGCCTCGGCTGCGGCGTCGCGGATCGTCCGGGACGTTTCCCGGACCTGCTCGGGTGAAAGATCATCCCTGGAGGCGAGCGCCCCGGCGTGCATCGAGACGATGGCAAGCTTGTGAGAAATTCCGTCGTGCATGTCGCGTGCCAGGGCGCTGCGCTCGCGTGCACGGGCGCTGGCAAGTTCTGCCTCGTAGCTTTTCTCGAGTGCGGCCCGCGCTTGTTCGGTGGACTCGGCCTGCTTGCGCAATGCGTCGATCAGTGCGGCGCGAGTTGCGCGCACGCGCGCCCAGAGAAGCAATCCGATCGTCAGTATCGCCGACCCTACCGCGACAACCAGGGGATTTTCGGGCGTTATCCCCACCACCGTGTCCTGCCACAGTGACATTCCCGCAGTCCCGAGCGCGGCGAGCAAGACAATCGCCGCATCGCTCGGCAATGACCGCCGTTCACCGAGGCGAACAATGGCGAGGACAGTGGCCGGCAACGCAAAGGAACTGAATATTCCCGCTACCAGTAGGAAGGCGTTTCCCACGGCCCTACGGCGCACCGGCCCGCTGGCGATACCCGCGGCGAGTCCGACGACGAGGTCCAGCATCAGGAATCCCGTG
The DNA here is from genome assembly GCA_047602305.1 of Ancrocorticia sp. Classification (GTDB taxonomy): domain Bacteria; phylum Actinomycetota; class Actinomycetes; order Actinomycetales; family Actinomycetaceae; genus Ancrocorticia. Next base: position 1,497,631 of record JASGHO010000001.1, on the reverse strand, counting down.
AGCGCTTCGATTCCCGCCTCGCCATACAGGTCAAAGGAAAGGCCGAAGGAGACCACGAAACAGAAGGCGCCCGCACCTATACACAACAACGACACGAGTATCGGGTGAATACGCTTCCGGGAAGCCTTCCTGGGCAATGTGGCGGTGTGCGCGGTCATGCCTGCCATCCTACCGATCGGGCATCATCGCACGCATCGTACAATCGGTCGAGGATATGCCGTCGTCCAAAAGGATGAGGCGGGCCTGCAAAAGGATGAGGTGGGCCCATGAAGTCCGACCGCATGGGTGATCCCCGGGCGCAAGTCAACCAAGATACTGAGTACATGAACATTCACGACACGGCCGCACTGGCCTTCACAGACACAGACACAGACACAGACACGAACACTCACAACGGAACCTTTACGGCGGTGACGGGCGCTGACGTCGTCGTCGACCATCCTCTTCCCTACCACCAACTCATGCGAGCGACACCGAGAAGTGCGAAATGGTGGCGCCCGCTGGCGGCGGTCGGCGTGATGCTTGCAGTCTACGTGGCGCTGCTGCTTCTCGTTCTGGTGTTTTTTGCGGTTCTCGTGATCTTCACCGAAGTGGGCGCCGTGGAGCCGCAGTGGTTGCCCACCGAAGATCTTCTCGATCCATCAAATCCGATGGACTTGATGTTTCTTCTGGGCTTTCTGGCACTCATGATCCCCGCCGCGTTGCTCGGCATGCGCTGGGGTGGCAAGGCGAAAGGCACTCTCCACTCGATCAACATGCGGGTGCGGTGGGACCTGATGCTGCGCGCGGCAGCAATCGTGTTCCCCATCTTCGGAGTGGTTCTGACGGGTCTGTTCCTGCTTGACCCGCCCGCCGACTTCGCCTGGCCCGACGCGAGCAGCACCACTTTCGTGCTCTATGCGGTCATCATCGCGCTGACACCGTTGCAATGCGCCGCCGAAGAATACGTCTTCCGAGGGCTGCCCATGCAGTTGCTGGGAGTCTGGCTGCGATCGCCGCTGTGGGGCATTCTGATTCCGGTGCCGTTCTTCATTCTGGGACACGGCTACGACTGGGTCGGGCAAATTGACCTGGCAGTATTCGCCATCTGCATGGCGCTGCTTGTGTGGAAGACCGGCGGGCTCGAACTCGCCATCGTGATGCATACCGCCAACAACCTCATCCTCTTCCTGCTCGCACCGCTCAGTTCCAGCGCCACGTTGGAACAGGGCGCGGTCGATCCGTGGTCGCTTCTCATCTCCCTGCCCTTGACCATTGGCGTGACCGCGCTGCTCTGGATGTGGTTCTCGCGCAAGTACGGGCTGAACATGTGGGAGCAAGTGCGGTGGCCAGCGGTTGGTGACGTGGCAGTTGGTTCTGTGGCTGCTGATGACGTGCTGGCCGGTGACGAGGTAGCGGACCTCCGATAAGCTGGGAATCCAACATTGGAGGTGTGCCATGGCGTTTTTCTGGTTCCTGGTTGCGGTGCTTTTCTTCGTTCTGTGGTTGCGTAAGAAGCCTGCCAGCCCGGACGCGTCGCCCCAGATATCGGCCGCCTACGATCACGGATTCCTCGACGGCTGGAAGGATCTCTCCTTCAAACTTGAATCGGAGATCTCCGGCGGTGCGATCCGCCAGGAGGATCTGCACAAGTACATGAACGTCGACGCCATCTGGCGAGCGCGACAATCTGGTCCGGTACAGGTTGGCGGGGTGCCTGGTGTTCCAACGGTTGCGACGCCCGGCGTTTCGCCTGAGGTGCCGCTGGGGCAACCGGCTGATGCCGCGTCGGGCCCAGCCCCGAACGTCGCGCCTGATTTTTTGACGACGGCGGGGCAGCCTCCGGTCCAACAGTCGTCACCTGGTCAACCGGGTCCCGGTGTTTCTTTGACGACGGCGGGGCAGCCTCCCGTCTCGCAACCGCCTTTCGTTCAACCGGCATCCGTCCAACAACCGGCGCTTGCTGCGCACTCGCCACGTGCTCTGCCATGGTCGTTGCCTGGAAAGAGGGGTGCTGGCACGCCGGTCACACCACCCGTGAGAGTCGAGTCGGCGGAGGAGAGGCAGGAGCGGGTCGCCCGCCGAAACCTCAACGTGATGCTGTACGTGGCGAGTTTCCTCCTGGTTGCCGCGGCGGCAGCATTCATCGCCAGCAGTGCCCCGGCGCCGGTTCGATTGACCCTGTTGTGGGGTGTCACGGGCTTGTTCTATCTGGGTGGGCTCGGCCTGCACTGGCGAAGCGTTGTGCTTCGGCCCGCCGCGATCTCCTTCGTCGGTACCGGATTGGCCATCCTTCCCTTCGCCGGTCTCTCCCTGAGTCTCCTCGCTGAAGTAGAGCCAACGACAGCCTGGTTCATCACTTCACTGGTGGGGCTGGTGGCCTATGCGATTGCGACCATCGTGCTACAGAAGGCGGTCATCGCATATCTCACGCTGGCGTTCGTTCTCTCGCTCGGCACCTCGAGCGCCAATGTGCTCCAACTAGCGTTGGTCTGGAGTTTTGTCTCGGTGATGGTGGTGGGCTTGCTGGCCCATCTCGTCACCACGTTCTGGCCGAGAGCATTGCCTGAAGTATTTGCCAAGCCTCTCGACCAGACGGCCCGCTTCGTCACGCCGCTGGCACTGGTGGCCAGCCTGAGCGCTGTGTCGCGTGTGTCGCTGGGAGAGTATGCGCTGATATTTGGCGTGGCAGCGCTGCAATACTTCGTGTACTGGGTCCAGCAGCGCAGCTATCTCAACGAGGCCATCACCAGAGTGCTTGCCCTCTTCTCACTATCATTGCTCGGCTTCTGGCTGGCTGAGAGAGACTACCTGTTCATTGCCTGGTGGATGGTTGCCCTGATCTGCGTCAACGCGCTCTACTCGTTGATCAGAGTTCGACTCGAGGCCTCCTTGAGCGTGAACATCGAACGGATCTGGCTGCTGGTGTCGCTCATCGGATTGCTGGGAACCTCCAACGCATGGGATCTGGCGAATCGATTGTTCTTCGGTGCCAGTCTCAACCTCTTGTTGGTGATCCTTATTGCGGGAGCCTGCGTTCTGCGATTCCAAGATGTGGTGTGGGCCTACGCCGCGCTCGCGGCCTCCGTTGCCTTGCCGTTTGCGGTCGGCGCATGGCTCACTCACATCGACTGGATGTCCCAGCTCTACCCCTGGCTCTTCCTGGTCGCGTCATGCGCGGCGCTCGCGGTAATTCACTGGTCCGCTCGTACCGGCCGTTTCACGTTGGCGAGGGACTTCGCCGTCGTCGCCTATTGGACGTACCTGGTCGCGGCAACGGTGACGGCCATCGACTCCTACGTCGAAGTGTTCTACTACAACATGATGTTGGTGTCGCTCCGCTTGGCACTATTTGCCGCTCTCGCCGCCGCCGGTGCCCTTATTTACTCCTACGTCAAGCGCCAGCTCGTGGGGGAGATGGCCGGATTCGGCTACCTCGCACTGGCCCTCACCTCGCTCGCGTGGAACATCTCCGATGACCACACCTGGCACGGCCTGGGCATCGTCGTCAGTCTCTATGTTCTGATAGTTCTTGCAGGGGTTCTTCATTCGATGCGCCGCGAGTCAGAACGCGCAATCCTGGCATTCGCGGCAGCGCAGGGCGTCGGATTGTTCCTCGCCGTGGGACTGGCCCAGGAGGAGACTCGCCTCGTCACCACACTGCTCGCCTTGGCACTCGCCCTCGGATCCGCTGCCCGCTATTTCTTCGGGAACGACGACTTCCTGTCACGGCTCTACGCCTTCTCGACGATTCCCTACTTCGTTGTCGCGGTGAGCGGGGCTGTGCTGCTGTCCTTCGGCTGGCAGCTCCTCGTCCTCTCCTCGATTACGGCGACCTATTGGTACATGTCCTACCACGCCAAGCAGCCGCTGATCACCGTGGGAGCCAATGTCGCGGCGGCGGGCGCCGTCGTCGTCGCAGTGAACTGGGGCGGAGTCACGATGGAGTGGTTCGGACCGAGCGCGGGACTGGCATCCGCCCTCGTCTTCGCGATCTGGTACGGCGTGGCGACGACGAGAAGAGACCGGGAGCGTGCGTGGATCCACGCCGTCTCGCTCTGGTTCGTTCTCGCAGCCGGGGCGCTTGGTGGGTTAGGTTCGATTGCCGGGTATTCTTCCAAGCCCGCGATGCTGGCCGCGTGTGGCCTGCTGGCCCTGCTCGCCGTTGCCGTTGCGGCACATGGCTACTTCCTGCGGTTGGCCATCTACTTCGAGATTGCCGCCTTCATCTTCTCCTTCGCGGCACAGGCCGCCGTCTACCTGGCGTGGGATGGCGTCCCGGTGATCGTGTTCGGCCACCTCACCGCATTGACGCTGGTGGCGGTTGCGCTGTGGCGCAAACGAAACGGGGGCGTCACCGAGTTGCACTACGTTGTGGCCGCCGCGGTGTTCACAGCCGCAGGTGGTGCCAGCGCGTTGTTCGATGGTTCGATATATCAACTAATCTTCCTCGCCGAGCATGTGGTCATTCTGATCGTCGGGGCGCTGCGGCAGTGGCAACGAGTGGTCTGGTGGGGCGTGGCGGCGTCGGTTGCCGCGATCATGTACTTCCTCAAGGACTACTTCTACCTGTGGCTGGCGTTCCTTGGCATCATCCTCATCGCCATCGTGGTGTGGAGGCTGGTGCGGATCAACAAGGAGAAGCAGCGCGGCGGGTATCAGCAATCGGTGAGCGGACATCAGCAACCTCCGGGGGAGCAGTTCGCGCCAAACGGATATCAGCCGCCCTTGAATGGACAGTACGCACCGAGCGAGTATCAGCAGAGTGGGTATCAGCAGGGAGTGCAGCAGAGCGGATATCCGCAAGGGTTCCAGCAGAGTGGACATCAGCAACCTCCGAACAGATATCAGCAGCCGCCACGGGAGCAGTTCGCACCGAACGGGTATCAGCAAGGTGGGTATCCGCAGTTCCCGAGCGAACATCAGCAGGCCGGTGAGTATCAGCAGTTCCCGAACGAATATCCGCAAGGGTTCCAGCCCCCAGCATCCTCCCCGAAGGGGTGATAGCCCGGTTAAGGAGTCAGCCGATGCTCTGGTTTTCCGGACGCTTGAGGAACTGGTGCATCACGGCCCAACCAATGGCCACGTAGAGCACGATCTGCAGGGCCTCCATGGCAGGTCCCTCGCCGCCGCCGAAGAATGTGGCAATATAGTTCGCCAGGTGCAGCCCGCCGTGAATGCCAACAGCGGCCCAGATCGACCCGGTGGCGAAGTAGAGCGCCGCAGCAGTGAAACCGAAGGCTCCGGCGGCCGTCAAGTAGAGCGCTCCCTCCCAGATGGAATCATGCCCGCCGTTCGAGATGATGTGAATGAGGCCAAACGCGACGGAGGTGATGAGAGCCTGACGCTTCCAACTACCTCCCACGCTCTGGCTCAACCAGCCGCGCCAGATGAATTCTTCGGTTGCTCCCTGCATGACAAAACCGAGAAGCAGCGTGTTGAGGATGCCCACCCAGAGAGGTTCGGGGGACGTGAAGGCGATGACCTCAACCAGTTCTAGCTTGCCGAAGAGAACAGAGGCCGGAACGATAACAACGAGGCTGATAGCGGTACCGATGAGTAGTGTCGGTATCGTCCGTCGATCCACACGAATCCCGGTGACTTTGAATGGGCGGCGATCGATGAACCTGGTGTAGACACAGATAAGAAGAAGGGCCACCAAGGGAATGGTGAACAGAGTAGCGCTCTGTTTGATCATCACTAAGCCCCAGTTACCAGCAAGGGCGTCAGCGTTGACGTCCATCGCCGGAATCTTCGGGATAAGGAGTGCGGGACCGTAAACGGCGAGTCCACCGATGAACGCAATCACGAAGCGCAGGAGCACTCCCAAGTTGCTGATGGCTGGAGTCTGGGTGGGGCCGGCCGAGCACTCGGCGGAGAGGAAGTTGGAGGCGGTCATATCGGGCTGGGAAACTGTTGAAGTGTTCATGCTTCAACGTTAGATTTTCGGGTGGCGACGCCAGAACCCGCCGTCGTCACTGGAAATAGGACGGGTGGCACGGCCCCTCATGACTCTGGTCATGGGTGCTGAATGCCCGCCGATATCAGGAAATGGCACGAGCCGAACGGCGATGTTTCTCGGGGTGTCGAAAAGGTGCCCACATGCGGAAGGACCCCGCGAAGGGTCCTTCCGTTGGCGCTAGTAAACTAGGCTGCCGTGTCCGTGTCCGTGTCCGTGTCCGTGTCCGTGTCCGTGTCCGTGTCCGTGTGGTTCCCCTACGGGCGCTTGAGGAACTGCTGCATCACGGCTCCGCCGATGACCAGGTAGAGCACGATCTGCACGGCTTCCATTGCCGGTCCCTCGCCGCCTCCGAGAAGCTTGGCCATAAAGGTGGCCAAGTGAAGTCCGCCGTGAATGCCAATCGCGCCCCAGATCGAGCCGGTGGCGAAGTAGAGGGCTGCTGCCGCGAAACCGAAGGAACCGGCAGAGGTCAGGTAGAGAGCGCCTTCCCAGAGGGAATCATGTCCGCCGTTGGAGATGATGTGGATGAGGCCGAAACCGATGGCGGCGATGATTGCCTGTCGCTTCCAACTACCTCCGATTGACTGGGTCATCCAGCCGCGCCAGAGGAGTTCCTCGGTTATTCCCTGCATGACGAATCCTGTCAACAGCATCATGGCCACGTTAGCCCAGAACGGCCCGTTCATGGTGCCTTGGGCAAGCTCGACCAGCCCGAGCCTGCCCAGAAGGATGGAGGCCGGGACCACGATGACAACGCTGATTGCCGTGCCGATGGCCAGCGCAGGCAATGCGCGCCTATCGAAGCGAATCCCGTTAACCCTGAACGGGCGATGATCGATGAACCGGTTGAAGATCCAGATCAACACGAGTGCTGTCAGCGGAATGGTTGCCAGAGAGAAGCCGTCCTTGGCAAGTGCCATTCCCCAGTTCCCAGCCATGAGGTCGGGCTGGGAGACCATCGCCGGGATACTTTGGATGAGAAGGTGCGGGCCGTAACAGGCGAGGAGGGCAAAGAATCCGATCACGAGGCGCAGCACCGTTCCCACGGGGCCGACGGCCGGTGTCTGAACCGGGCCGGCGGAGTAGTCGGTGGTGAGGCTAGTGGATACGGGAGCGTTGTAGATGGTTGTGCCGGGCTGGGAAACTCTTGAAGTGTTCATGCTTCAACGTTAGATTTTCCGACGACGACGCCAGAACCCGCCGTCGTCACCAGAAAAAGGACGTGGGGCATCGCTTCTCATGACTCTGGTCACGGGTGCGAAATGCCCGCACGACCTAGATTAGGAACATGCCTCAATCCAAACCAGTGTCCTCGCGAATCCAGTGGTTCCTCCATGTGCTCTTCGGGATCAGTATTGCCGCGGCGTTGGGTGGCGCCGCAATGACGTTTGGACGCCAGCTCGTTCCTCAAGCCGCGACCGGAATGATGATGGTCGTCATTACCCTCGGAGCTTGGTACTACTGGAGTACCGGACGGCAGGCTCGAACCGCCGCACTGGTGTTCGCACTGTCGAGCGTCGGTTCGCTCATGACCATCGATACCTTCGGGTTCCCGCTGGTGTTCACAGCGCTCATTGTGCTGGTGCTCTCCTGGGGGCTGTGGGCTGGAGTGGGGATGGCCCTCTTTATCACCGGCGTCATGGCGGCGCTGCTGCACCAGAATTATGGAGGCGAAGCGGATGGACTGACGCAGGTTGTTGGGCAGTCGGTTGCCAACGCTCTGCTCTTCGCCCTCGTCCTGATTGTGGCCGCACTGCTGCGCGCCATCGAAGCCCAGCGCGCCGAGTTGGTTGCCGCGAATGCCCAGCTCACCGCCGCGATGGAGACCTCACGCGATCTCGTGCTGGCCGAGGAACGAGCCCGTGCCGCTGCCGAACTGCACGACGGGCTGGGCCACCAGCTCACCTTGATCTCGATATCGCTCGAATACGCCGACCGGATGCGCGAGAAGAAGCCGGAGCTGGCCTGGCAGGAGGTTGCCACGGCGTCGGAGACGGCTCGCCAGGCGCTTGCGGATATGCGGCTGTGGGTGCGCGCCCTGCACCCGGCCCGCCTCGACCAACTCGGTGAACCGGGCGCGTTCGAAGCGATAGCCGAGGTGTTCCGGGGAACCGGGCTGGACGTCGCCGTCGACATCTCATCAACAGAACGTTTGAGCAGCTCACATGCCCTGTTCGCATACCGGCTGATCCAGGAAGGCCTCACCAACGTTCTCCGCCACGCCGGGGCCAGCGGGGTGGCGTTCGCGGTGTCCCGGAGCAAAACCGGCGCGTTGCGGCTGACGGTGGGGGACAATGGCAGCGGGACCGGCGACATCCAGCCCGGTTACGGCCTGCGCGGGCTGATGGAACGCGCAGAGGAACTGGGCGGCAGCCTCCAGCTGGTACGGCCGGGCAGGCTGGGCGGACTGGACTTGGTGGCAGAGTTGCCGGAGGTGAAGTGATGAGTGGGGGTGCGTTCGTGAGTCGAGTGTTGGTGATGGGGCGAAGTAGGACGACGGCGGCGCGGGAAAAGGAGTCACGATGAACGCTCCGATTCGGGTTTTGGTGGTTGACGATCAGCAACTGTTGCGGCGCGGACTGACGATGCTGCTGGAGACGGTGGACGACGTCGACGTCGTCGGACAAGCAGGTGACGGGTGCGAGGCCTTGGCACTGATTGCGTCCATCGAAGCCGACGTGTTGTTGACCGACGTTCGCATGCCTGTCATGGATGGGCTGGAACTGCTCGCCGCGTGCCGGGTACAGCACCCGGAGCTACCGGTGGTTCTCCTGACCACTTTTGACGATCAGGACGTGGTGCGTTCCGCCGTGCAAGGAGGCGCTGCGGGATTCCTACTGAAGGACAGCTCGGTGGATAGCGTTGCGGAGGCGATCCGGCAGGCCGTTGTGGGCGGAATGATCATCGATCCGCGGGTGGCGCGAAGTGCGTTCACGGCTCCTGTTGCCAAGCCGGGGCCGCTCGCCGGGTTGACTCCGACCGAGTTGCAAGTGGCGGAGTTGGTCGCGACCGGTGCGAGCAACACGGAGATCGCTGACGCGTTGTTCCTCGCTGAGGGAACGGTCAAGAATCATGTCTCGGCGCTGCTGCGCAAACTCGATCAGCGCGATCGCACGCGGCTGGCACTGTTCCTGTCAAAGCAGCTGGCGGAGAAGTGAGCGGGGAGGTGGACGACATGGATGATATCCGTGAGGAGTATGACTTCAGCAACGCGCGGCCGAACCCTTACACAAAGCGTCTGGAGAAGCGAATCGCAACCGAACAATAAATGTAATGTGAAGAACATTTATTTGTAACTTCATGGTTAATTCTGCTTAAATACATTTGGTAGGACAATCGGGCTTAATGTTCGCTATTGTCGATCGGATGTATAGGGGGAGACGTGGGAACCTTCAAGCAGAATCACCGAGGTGTACTTCGTTCAGTGGGTGGTGGCGTGGCTGCGTCTGTGGTCTGTGCTGCGTTGGTTATTGCTCCAACAGCGGTTGCGGACCAGCATGGCAGTGCCGTCAACTCCATACAGCCAGCCTCAAACGTGGCAAGTGGATGGGTGAAAAGTGGTGGCAGTTGGTACTACATGGACGAGTCCGGTGCCAAGAGCACCGGCTGGTTGCTTGACCGTGGAACCTGGTACTACTTCGGGTCCGATGGCGCCATGCGTACGGGTTGGGTGGTTGATCGTGGAACCTGGTACTACCTATCCGACAGTGGTGCCATGCGTACGGGCTGGTTGCTTGACCGCGGAGCTTGGTACTACCTAGGCTCCAACGGAGGCATGCGTACCGGTTGGTTGCTTGACCGTGGAACCTGGTACTACTTCTCCGGTAATGGCGCGATGGTGACCGGAAAGCACACCGTTGACGGCAAGCTGAGCAACTTTGACGCGAACGGGGCGTGGCTTGGATATGTGGTCGAGGAGCCGCCTGCTGAGAATCCGATCGACAAACCGAAGCTTGCTCCGCGGGATGCGGATGGCAAATTTAGTTTGGCGATCTACCCCGATACTCAGAAGGAGGTCTACGCCTACATCAACTCGCTGTTCGTTGACCGTAGCAACTGGGTGGTGTCCCAGAAGGACGCTCTCGATATCCGTGGAGTACTCCACATTGGTGACGTTGTGAACTGGGATGACGCTCCCATTCGCAACCCATGGACCACCGAGGACCATCCCCAATATGAATATGCTGTCGAAGGGCTGAATCCACTTCGCGCGGCTGGCATTCCGACGTCGTTGTCGATTGGAAACCACGACACGATGGCCACCGGCGGAGGTAACGGTGGAGCAGCGCGCGATCCTAGGTACACGTACGCTTATCAGCGGATGACCGACTCGTTCAACTACTACCTTGACGATGCTGAACGTATTCCCACCTGGAAGGCGTTTGAGAATGGCAAGGTGGACAACGGCTACTGGACCTTCGAGGCCGCCGGGGCCCGATGGCTGGTGCTCAACCTTGAGCTGTGGCCGCGCGCTTCCGTGGTGAACTGGGCCAAGGGTGTTATCGCCTCCAATGGCGATAAGAACGTCGTCATCCAGACACACAATGTCTTCAACGGCAGCTGCAACATTGACAGCGCCGGTCAGGACGTCGGGCAGTGGCAGTATGGCGATAGCTCGCCGCAGCGAGTGTGGAACCAGCTGGTTGAGCCGTACTCGAACGTGAAGGTCGTGACTTCGGGGCACACCGGATATCAGTGCGCCAAGGTGTTCACCACCTCTGCGGGGAACAAGGTTATTGGAACACTCCAGAACAACGCCAACGGCAAGGAGCACAACCCCGTTCGGATCCTGGAGATCGACGTCAACAACGGCCGAGCCACGACCTGGAACCATGCCACGAGAAACAACTTCACCGGGGACAGAGTGGAACTGGCAGGGTTGAACTTCATCAGATAGGCGGCCATCTTCATTGAGGAGTCTGTGCACGGGTTGGTGTGCGGCTTCGTAGGTCTGTGCGAGAGTCTGCTGGGCGGGTTTGTTGGGTGGTGCATGCATCACTCGGCGGCCCGCCCGCAGTCATTGTGCGTGGGCTCATGAACCGGACCTACTCTCACGTAACCGAGGCTGCGCTGGTAACCTGACGTCGTCGTCGACTCACACGGCGGCCCGCGCCTCGGTGATAGAGCGAGGCGCTCACCCACACTCGAAAATGGAGAACAGCGTGCTGGACATTACATTCGATATCGTCGGCTCGTTCCTGCGCCCGCAGGAGGTCAAGGACGCCCGCGCGAAGTACAAGGCCGGCGAGATTTCGCTGGACGAGCTGCGGGCCGTCGAGGACACGGCGATTGCGGAACTCGTGGCGAAGCAGGCGGAGCACGGCCTGCCGTTGGTGACCGACGGCGAATTCCGCCGCCGCTGGTGGCACCTCGACTGGCTCAAGGAGTTCGACGGCTTCACCACCCAGCACCTCGATGTTGAACGAAATGGCGTGGTCAACCACATCGAACTCGGCTACATTGACGGCAAGATCGGCTACGATTCGAACCGCGCCCACGCGGAAATTGAGGCTTACGATTTCCTCCGCGCCGAAGCCGCAAAGTACCCGGGCGTCACGGCCAAGAAGTGCATCTCTGGCCCCAACATGATCCTCGTGGACAACTACCTACAGCTCGGCAAGAAGGACGTTCCGTATTACGGCGACGACGTCGACCTGCTCATCGCGGACATCGCCGCCGCCTACCAGGCCGCCATCCAGGACCTTTACGCACACGGCTGCCGCTTCCTGCAGATTGACGACACCTCGTGGACCTACATGATCGACGAGAAGTTCCTCGGCAAGATTGCCGCCATGGGCTATAACAAGGACACCGTGCTCGAATGGTTCCGCCGCGTCTCCACCGAAGCGCTCGCGGGCAAGCCCGAGGACATGACGATCGCCACCCACTTCTGCAAGGGCAACTTCAAGGGAAATCACCTCTTCGAGGGCTTCTACGATTCTGTCGCGCCGATCATCGCGCAGGTGCCCTACGACGGTTTCTACGTCGAGTACGACGACGAGCGCTCCGGTTCCTTTGATCCGTGGTCGGTTCTCGAGGGATCGGATGCGACGTTTGTTGCGGGACTCATTTCCTCGAAGAATCCGCAGATGGAGACGCGCGAGGATCTGGAGCGTCGCCTGGGTGAGGTGCGCGCGATTGTTGGCGACAACATCGCGCTCTCGCCGCAGTGCGGGTTTGCTTCGGTCGAGGAGGGCAACTCCATCGACGAGGACACCCAGTGGGCGAAGATCGACCTGCTGGTGGCCAATGCCGATCTGGTTGGCTGAGGCTGGGGTGACGGTGGATGCCGATCTGGTTGGCTGAGGCGAGTAAGAAGCGATCGGGTGAAGGGTGAGCCCTTCCCGGAGATGATCACGGGGGAGCTGGATAGTTGATGCTATCCGGCTCCCTTTTCTGTGTCTCCTCTGTACCAATATTGACTTTCCAAAATGACTTGCCTAGATGGCTTGCCAAAGAGTCAAGTTAGTGCCTAGACTTGACACAACGGCAAGTCGGGAGGGTCTCGGCAATAAGTTCCGTGAAATAAGAGACGACGCATATGGGCTCGGGCTCCGCGAGGGTTGTGGAGTGGGGTAGGCAGACAGAATGTCTGTGACCGCGAGTTATGAGGCGTTATCTCGACGAAAGGGGTACGCCATGGACGCGCAAGAAGCAAAGGATGCGTTGGATCAGATCTCGGTTACCAAGGACGAGGTTGTACAGCGTTGGAAAGCGCCGAAGGGGTACTACGCGATTCTTGGACTAGCCATGTGGCTCAACATTGTTGCGATTACTCTGCCGTTTCCCTGGGGGCTCATCGCTAGCATGGTGACAGTGGTAACGGTAGGGGTGGTTCTCAGCTGGTACATGCGGGTTGTGGGTATGTGGGCGTTTGCTGACATACGAGGTAAAGGCTCCTGGATCTTCTGGATGATGGTGATCGTTCTACTTGCTGCGTTCGCCGCTGCTGCCCTTATCGATAATGTGAGAGTCGCTGCGGTTCTTGGAGGAATCGTCTTCGTGACGTGGAGTGTATTCGGACCGATCTGGGATCGCGCTGCTCGGCCAGCAGGTGCGTGATCGCTGATGGCAACCGAAGAAGAGTTCAACATGACCATCCACGCTCCACATCGACTCCGCATCTGCGCGGCCCTGGACTCCGTTGAGCAAGTCGAGTTTGCGGTGCTCCGCGATGTCACCGGAGTCAGCGAGTCAGTGTTGAGTAAACAGGTGAAGGTGCTTGAGGACGCTGGCTACGTGACCACGACCAAGGGAACCAGAGACAGTCGAGTGCGGACCTGGGCGAAGTTCACCCGCGAGGGCAAACGTGCATACCGGGCTCACGTCGCGGCGTTGCAGAGCATCGTTTCGGGTAACCCGGTGGTGTAGCTCGACGAGGCTGATACATTTCGCTGCATATAGAGCTCGAGGTGGGGCGAAAATGGCCCACCTCGAGCTCTATATGCACTCAAATGTTGTGAATACGGTGGGACTGGAACTGGGACCGAGAACTGGACCGAAGGTTGGCTGGGAGGCACCCAGGTGGAAGGTACTTGTCAGGAAACGTCGATTCGTTCCCGTGCCGGGAGGTCCTCATTTCTCATGACCTCGGCTGGATCTTCTATATCAGACCAAGGGGTACCTCCGCCGAGTAGAGTGGAAGAGCACGGCTTTCCGCCCCTCCTTTTGCAACGACGCTCAACGAAGGAACACGATGAAGTTCACTGACGGCTACTGGCTGGTTCGCTCCGGTTTCTCTCCCCTCTACGCGGTCGAGGTGGACGACATCCGCTTCGACGAACCAACCGGCACGATGAACGTCTACGCCAGGACGATCAAGGCCCGCAATCGCGGCGACCTCATCAATCATCCGCTGCTTACCGTCTCCTTCTCGGCTGAGGCCGAGGGAGTGATCCGGACCAAGATTGAACACTACGCCGGGCGCCTCCCCAAGACGCCCCGCTTCGACTTGGCGGCGGCGGCGGCCTCCATGCCCGTCTTCACCAGCAACGAGCAGTACGCCAGCCTCACCTCCGGCACCTTGGAAGTTCGGGTTTACCGTGGCGGTGCATGGCGCGTTGAGTATTGGGACAACGGACGGTTGCTGACGTCGTCATCGGCAAAATCGGTGGCGGCGGTGACGTCAAACGAAGGTGGCGAATGGATCCACGAACAACTGACGTGGCAGCCGAGCGAGTCGATTTACGGACTTGGTGAGCGATTCGGGCCGCTGGTGAAGAACGGGCAGGCGGTCGAAATCTGGAACGAGGACGGCGGGACGCAATCCGAGCAGGCGTACAAGAATGTGCCGTTTTACCTGAGTTCGCGCGGCTACGGGGTGCTGGTGGATACGCCGGCGCGGGTGTCGTTCGAGGTGGGGTCCGAGGTTAATACGCGGGTGCAGTTCTCGGTGACCGGGCAGTCGCTGGAGTATCTGGTGATCGCCGGGCCCACGATGAAGGAGGTGCTGGGGCGCTACACCGCGCTGACCGGGCGCGCGCCGCAGGTGCCGGCGTGGTCCTACGGGCCGTGGCTGTCCACCTCGTTCACCACGGACTATGACGAGAAGACGGTGACGTCCTTTATCGACGGAATGATGGAGCGGGAGATTCCGCTGTCCGTGTTCCATTTTGACGCGTTCTGGATGCGCGAACATCAGTGGGTCGACTTCACGTGGGACGAGCGGAAGTTCCCAGACCCGGCGGGGATGCTGGCGCGGCTCAAAGCGAAGGGCGTGCGGATTTGCGTGTGGATTAATCCGTACGTGGGGCAGCGGTCGGCGATGTTTGCCGAGGGTGCCGAGAAGGGGTATCTGCTGAAGACTGTCGCGGGCGACGTGTGGCAGTGGGATCTGTGGCAGCCGGGTATGGGGATCGTCGACTTCACGAACCCGGAGGCGGCGGAGTGGTACACGGGGAAGCTGCGAGTGCTGCTGGACCAGGGAGTCGACTGCTTCAAAACCGACTTCGGGGAGCGAATCCCGTGGAAGGACGTCGCGTGGTTCGATGGAGCCGACGGCGAGCGGATGCACAACTACTACACCGAGCTCTACAACCGGGCGGTGTTCTCGCTGCTGAAAGAGGTGAAGGGCGAGGATGAGGCCGTGGTGTTCGCGCGCTCGGCCACTGCGGGTGGTCAAAAGTATCCGGTTCACTGGGGAGGGGACTGTGACTCGTCCTTCGGGTCGATGGCTGAGTCCTTGCGCGGCGGGTTGTCGCTGGGACTTTCCGGATTCGGGTACTGGAGCCATGACATCGGCGGGTTTGAGGATAGCTTCGGTGGGGAAGCTGGGGATAGCGCTGGTGTTGGTTCGGTAGGTAGTGGAGGTTCGGCTGGAGACAGTGACGGTTCGGGTCGAGGCGACGGCGAAGCTGGCGGTATCGAAACTGGTGGCGGAGGTGAAGGCGCTGGTGGCGGTGAAGTAGCCGGAGGCGGAGGCGTTGGCACGAAGGTGGACGTCTTCAAGCGCTGGGTCCCGTTCGGGCTGCTTTCCTCGCACTCCCGCTTCCACGGGTCGCACTCCTACCGGGTTCCGTGGGCGTACGGTGAGGAGGCCGTGGAGGTCACCCGGAAGTTCGCACAGCTGAAGATGCAGTTGATGCCTTACCTGATGGATGTTGCTCGGGAGGTGACCGAGAAGGGGCTGCCGCTTATGCGGGCGATGGTTCTCGAGTTCCCGGAGGATCGGTCCGCGCACACGGCGGACACCCAGTACATGCTGGGTGAGGCGCTGTGCGTATCGCCGGTGTTGAGCGCGGACGGTCGCGCGGAGACATACCTTCCTGAGGGGAGCTGGCGGCACTTGCTGACGGAAGAGTCCATGCAAGGGTCGCGCTGGGTTTCGCAGCGGTATGGTTTCGACAGCTTGGGCCTGTTCGTTCGTCCGGGTTGCGTTATTCCCCTGGGTGCCAGGACCGATACGCCGGAGTACGCGTGGGCCGAGGACATGACGCTGCTGGTGTCGGAGCTGGCGGATGGTTCACGCGTGGAGGTGCATGTTCCCGGCGGAACGGGTGAAGCCGCAGACTTCGTGGTGTCGCGGGTCGGGGATTTGATTGAGGTGCGCACTGAGAACGCCCCGGTGGGATGGTCCGTGCGGGTGCTGGGTTCGGACGAGGTTGCGCGTGGTGTTGGCGCGGGAAGCGTGGCGCTCGCGGTGGGGTAGCCGTGAACTTCATCGAGATCGGAGCTTAGACGCTGTTGTCGGAGGAAATAACGGCGATGTCAGCTGGTCGGCTGTTAGCTTCTGATCTCGATGAAGCCTCAGGCAGGCTCAACGAGCACGAGTGTTACGGACGGCGCGCCTCGATGAGATGCCGAGTCGAATGCGCGATGAAGGGTCCCTCCTTCTGGATAAGGTCGTGGAGGTCGCGGAGCCGGTCGTAGTACTTCTCGACTGTGAACCCTGGTACCCACCAAATGACTTTCCGGAGCAGGTACACCACGGCGGCCACATCGTGGATTTCGATGCGGAGGGTGGCCGTTTTCAGGTCGACAATCTCCAGACCGGCGGCTTCTGCAGTCGCGACTTCGTCGTCGTGATGGCGTCCGCGGCGGGCCTGCGGCTGTGGGCCGAGAATGAACTCGATTAGCTCGAAGACGCTTGCCGGGCCGACATGCTGGGCGAAGTAGGTGCCGCCGTGCTGGAGGACGCGGGTGATCTCGTCCCACCAGATGGTGGCGGGGTGTCTGGAGGTCACGAGGTCAAAGGCTTTATCGGCGAACGGTAGCGGCGGTTCGTCCGGATCGGCCACGACAACTACTCCGCGTGGATGCAGGAGGCGGGTTGCTTTGGCGACGTTCGGGGGCCAAGACTCCGTGGCTACAGCGGTGGAAGGGAAGACGGTTGCTTCAGAAAGGACTTCGCCGCCGCCGGTCTGAATATCGAGAGATGCAGTGGCTTGGATCAGCCGGTCGGCAAGCTGGCGCGCGTAGCCCCACGATGGGCGCTCCTCGGTGGCGCGCCCATCTAACCAGGAGAAATCCCAGCCGGAGACGTCAGCGGCAGATCCAATATCAAGCAGTTCCTCAAAGGAGTTGGTCATTACCCGATTGTGTCAGACGAAGCATGGTTGGTGCCTAGTTTGAAAGCGGTCGAGGGTATTTCTGTTGAGATTTCCCTAGGAAAAAGAACGGCGTCCAACTCCAAATCCAACTTCAAGAAACTTTCAACTTCCTGAGGATGCCCTATGTGTGAAATATGTACACATAGGGCACGCTGACAAAGTTGAAGGTTCGGTGGTGGTCCACACCGCCGCTACTCGCAGACGGGCTCGTCCTCACTGCACCCGGGAATGCGGGTGAAGGCCTTCTTGTAGATTTCGACCAGTTCGTCGTGCTGCTCGCTGGTGAGGGGAACGTACGGATCCTCTTGGGATTCAACCGTGCCGAGGTGGGTGGTTACCACCTTTCCTTCAACGACGATAGCGACCAAGGGGACCGAGATTCGCCGCTCGGTCGGATCCTCGAGTGCCTTGTATTCAGGAGCATGGTCGCCGAGTTCCTCGAGGAGGTAGTAGTAGAACTCTGTGCCCTCTTTGTCGGTGACGATCTCGCCATTCTCGTTGCGGACCTTCTCGTCACGCATCTCCAGGACGTTGACATAGTAAATGTTGTCAAGGTTCACCGCTTTGGCAGCCTCATCCATCACGGGAACCGCGTTGCGGCACCACGGGCACTCTGGGAAACCGAAGAAAATGGCGCCGTCGCCATCGGTGAGTAGGTCGCGGATCTGCTCCTCCGAAGCGTTGATGAAGCGGTGATCGTCCGGGATATCCATCTCCGTGTAGGTGTTGTCCCCCTTGGAAGTTGTCTGGCCGTTGAGCCCCTCGTATTCAGTGATGAACTCGGTGTTCGTGGGGCGCGGAGTACTGGTGCTTGCCGTATCGCCGTCGCTCCCGGCGCCGCATGACGCGAGCATGAGTCCGGCTGCCAGTGCGAGCGCGGTGCGCTGGAACGAAGTACGAGAAAGAAGGCCCATGGTAATCCCAATCGTCAGATGATGTTGTCACAATTGTTTCCCATTTGACCTACAGGTATGTGGGCCGTTCTGCCTAGTGGCCAGTATTCGCTCGCATGGGATCAGCGACGACGGGCGGCCGTCCACTCGCGATCACACGTACTCAGGGTCCCAGCCCAGGTATGTGCCGGTGTTGAGGGAGTCGATGGTGGCGATGTCGTCTGCGGACAGGGAAAAGTCTGTGATGGCATAGTTCTCAGCGATGCGCGACGGTGTCGCTGACTTCGGGATGACAACCCGCCCGGCTTGCAGGTGCCAGCGGAGAATGACTTGTGCTGGCGTCTTCCCGAGCCGGGTGGCGATGGACTGGATCTTCTCGTTGCGTGGTCCAGACCCCATACCGAGCGGTGAGTACGCCTCCGTGACAACGTTATGGCGTGCGTTCGCAGCTTCGACGTCGTGCTGTTGGAAGGCGGGGTGGTACTCGACCTGGTTGACGGCAGGAATGACACCACCGAGGTTGACGATCTCCTCCAGATACTTGGGGGTGAAGTTCGAAACGCCGATGGATCGAATAAGTCCCTCGGACCGGGCTTGTTCCATCACACGCCAGGCGGTGAAACGCAAGTTGTGGCGCGGTACCGGCCAGTGAATGAGGTAGAGGTCAACGTAGTCAAGGCCCAGCGCGGTGAGGCTCTCTTCCAGGGCGGCGCGCGTGCGGCCCATATCGCTCGTGTCGAGTTTCGTGGTGATGAAGAGGTCTTCGCGAGGGATACCGGATTCGCGGATTGCTTGCCCTACGCCAGCTTCGTTACCGTAGTCGTCGGCGGTGTCGCTGTGCCGGTATCCGGCTTCGAGGGCGGCAAGTACGGCGGGTGCTGTCTTGTTACCAGTGACCTGCCAGACGCCAAGTCCCACCTGGGGAATCGTGTTGCCGTCATTCAATTGGATATTGGGAATCGCCACGTTTGCCTCCTCGGCTTTCGTTCGATGGTGTGTGGTTCCAGTATCAATTGCTTGAGGCGGAGTGTCGATGAGGTTGGGAGGGACTGCCAGACCCTCCCAATTTCTTGGAGTCATGCGGTTGTATGGGCTCAGGCAACAACTTGACGGATCCAACGAAGGAGACACGATGATTTTCAACGAGTCCTACACCCTCAACAATGGCGTGACCATCCCCAAGATTGGGTTGGGTACCTGGATGATCGAGAACGACGACGCCGCGCAAGCCGTGCGTGACGCCGTCGTCGTCGGCTATCGTCACTTTGACACAGCCGAAGGCTACGGCAACGAGAAGGGCGTTGGCGAAGGCATCCGAAGCTGCGGTGTGGCCCGCAACGAGTTGTTTGTGACCACCAAGATCGAAGCCGATTACAAGACTTATGACGAGGCAAAAGCAGGTATTGAAGGGTCTCTGCGAGATCTGGATATCGACTACATCGACCTCGTCATCATTCATGCGCCGCAACCCTGGGCCGAGTTCCGCGGCGAGAACCCCTACTATGCTGAGAACTTGCAGGTGTGGAAGGCTCTCGAAGAGTCTCACGAGGCCGGTGCGATCCGGGCGATTGGCGTGTCCAACTTTGCCGTAGCTGATCTTGCGAATCTGTTGGAGAACGGTACCGTCAAGCCTGCCGTCAACCAGGTCCTTGCGCACATCTCCAATACTCCGTTCGATGTGCTCGACTACTGCAAGGAGAACGACATCCTCGTCGAGGCGTACTCACCAATGGGACATGGTGAGATTCTGAGCAATCCGGTGATCATCGAGATGGCGCAGCAGTATGGAGTCTCGGTGGCGCAGTTGTGTATTCGCTACTGCCTTGAACTCGGTATGCTCCCGCTGCCTAAAACAGGAAACCCGGATCACATGCGGTCCAATGCGGATGTGAGCTTCGAGATTGCTGTGGAGGATATGGAGATTCTCAGGAACATCACTCCGATTAAGAACTACGGTGAGCATAGCCAGTTCCCTGTCTACAGCGAGCAGGTCTAGCGAATCCTCGCGGCGCCAGCGTGATCTCCTAGTTTGGAGGAATGAAGATGAGAGATGATGTACGGGAGTTCTTGGTTGCGCGACGCGCAAACGTTACTCCGGAGCAGGTGGGACTGCCACAGTACGATGACGATAGGCGCGTGCCTGGGCTGCGGCGTGAAGAGGTCGCCCAACTTGCTGGTGTCAGTACTGACTACTACACGCGGCTAGAGCGCGGCAATATTCAGGGAGCCTCGGACAGTGTGCTTGAGGCGATCGCACGTGCACTCCAACTGAGTGACGTAGAGCGTGAATATCTCTTCTCACTTGCCCGTCCTGCCACGGCGAACGGAGAGGCGCGCAAACCAATCCGGACCGTTCGTCCCTCCATCCAGCGCCTCATTGATTCGTTCACCACTCCTGCGGTGATCTACGACGTCACCCAGGAGATCATCGCCTCGAACGTACTCGGACGAGCCTTGTTTGCGCCGCTTTTCGAGGAGGCGCGTCCTAATTTCGCACGGTTTGCATTCCTTGATTCGAGGGCTCCGAGCTTCTATATGGATTGGCCGATGGCATGCAGCCTTACCGCTGCCACGCTGCGTTTTGAGGTGGGCAAGGACCCGTTGAACGAAGAACTCACCGCCCTCATCGGCGAGCTGTCCATGCGCAGCCCCCAGTTCCGCCGGGACTGGGCCGACCACGATGTGCACGAGCATCGCACCGGCACCAAGGGTTACCACCACCCGGTGGTGGGAGACATCGTTCTCAACTTCGAAAATCTGGAGATGCCGGGTGAGCCGGGCCTGCAGATCCTCACCTATACCGCGGAAGAAGGCAGTGAGTCAGCCGAAAAACTCATTCTGTTGGCGGCAGCGGCGAAGCGTGAGGTTGAGATGGGATCTATTGACGATGAGTTACCCCAACCATAGGTCCAAGGCATCCCAAGAAACACCGGCGCCGGCGCCGCCGTCGTCGTCAATAACACGAAAACAGCGAAAACGCTGCACATGGAAGCGAAATATCGTATTCCGGGCCGGGTATTGTTTTCTGGAGCATATCCATAAAATATGGACATGAGTTCGCTATCGCCTCGTGTACGTATCGGTTATGCACTTGGAGGTGTGACGACGGCGACCTACAGCACCGTTCCTGGTCTCGTCCTCATGCCCTTTCTCACCGACGAACTTGGCGTGGCAGCAGGGCTCGCGGGGCTGGTCGTCTTCGCGCCGAAAGCGTGGGATGTCATTCTGAACCCGATTGCGGGCCGAATCAGTGACCGCGCAAAGAATCAGCACGATCGCAGAAGGCCGTTTGTTCTTCGCGCGGGATTGCTGCTCGCGGTGGTTTTCGTCGTGCTGTTCTTCGGTCCCACTGCTCCGCCGTTGGCCGCGGGACTGTGGTTACTGATTGTCTCTCTGATCTGTGCAACGGTGTACCCCTTCTTTCAAGTGCCATTCATCGCGATCGCCGCCGAGATCACCGACAACTATTCGGAACGAACACGGCTCCTCACGTATCGTGTGGTGGTGTTCAGCCTCGCCATGCTCGTGGCGGGTGGCAGCGCGCCAATGATCATCGAGATGGGCAATGGTGTGGACGGGTATCGCATCATGGCGTTGATCATGGGTGCCATCATTGTTCTTGGAACCATCGGGGTGTGGTTCGGTACACGAGGCGTGGGGCTCGTCCGTGAGGAACAATCCAGCGGAAGCCTGCGTGAGCACTTGAAGATCGTCCTGGGAAATCGCGACGTGGCAATGCTTGTGATGGCCAATATGATCCAAGGCATTGGAGTGAGCATGGTGCTCGCTGGGATCGTCTACGTAGCCAAGCATGTTGTGCAGGTTCCGGGGGCGTCGTCGCTCGCTTTTGTCTGTTTCGTGGGGTCGTCGGTGGTGTTCTCGCTTCTGTGGCAGAGAATCGGCTTGAGGCTGGGGAAGAAGACCGGTTTTGTGATGGCCTCTGTCGTCATGGGCACGGGGTACATGACCATGATCATGACCCAGTCCGGTGACCTCGCCATGCTGCTGGTTCCCGCAGCGATTATTGGTTTCGGCTACGCCGGAACGATGATTTTCCCGTTCGCCATGCTGGCGGACATTGCGGCGGAGGACGCCCGGGCATCCGGAGTCAATCGGATCGGGATGATCTCCGGTTTGTGGTCGGGATTTGAGTTGCTCAGCTTCGCGTTGGGGCCCGCGTTACTGGGGCTGATTCTGACCGTGGGCGGCTATAGCGAGGCGCTCGGCGGTGCTGTGGCACAGACGGAGACCGCAAAGTGGGCGATTATCCTGGGAGTCTCGGTGGTTCCGGCGTCGATCGTGTTCGCCAGCCTTGTGCCACTCTCGAAATATCGCCTGGATGCGAAGCTGCGGGCTGAGGCTGCGGGGCTTGGGAATCGAGAGTTGGGGGCGGGGGCGGAAGCCGCCAGGAGTGACTCGACCGCTGGGAATGACTCGACCGCTGGGAATGACTCGACCGCTGGGAATGACTCGACCGCTGGGAATGACTCGAACGCTGGGAATGACTCGAACGCTGGGAGTGTACCGATCTCGGATGTGGCTTTGCTTGAGACATGATTGGTGCCCACAGAAAAGCGTGTAAAACCTCGGACTAACGTGTCGCAGTGCTGAATAAATCGTGGTCAGGAGGGTTGCAAAGCTCACTGGGAGTTCGGGCCATCAGTCCTGCTAAATCCAGTTAGGGTCCCCATACGCTAATAGGCGTTGGCGCAAGCTCTCAAGGAGTCCGCTGACATCGACAAAACGACCTTTGCCACCGGTATTCATTCAGGAAGAGAGGCGGCGGGCCCGGACCGCCGACAAATGATGACCAACGCCACTCAAGCTCCACCTAGTTCTGAGAACTGGCTCAAGCGCCATCCGAACGCCTGGAAGACTCTCGCATGTGTTCTTCCCGCACTCATCATCGCGTTTATCCCCGACCCCGCAGGTGTCGAGCGGGGCGGCATGATCATGCTCGGCATCTTCGTAGGTACAATTATCGGCTTCATTCTGCAGCCGCTCCCGAATGCTCCCGTCGGCCTCATCGGCGTTTCCGCCGCCATGATTGCCGGAACTCACTGGGTACCAGAACATCTTGACGCTGAGACTGGCGAGACCGTCAAGGCGGCCATGGAGTGGGGTCCGCTGACCATCAAGGAAGTTCTTGCTGGTTTCGGCGATTCGACCGCATGGCTGATTGCCGCCGCGTTCATCATCGCCGACGGCTTTGTCCTCACCGGATTTGGCCGTCGCATCGCCCTCATCTTCCTCTCCAAGCTGGGCAAGACCCCGCTCGGACTTGCTTACGGACTGGGAGCCGCCGATCTGGTTGTCTCGCCCGGCACTCCGAGCCTCACCGCTCGCTATGGCGGAGTGGTCTACCCGCTCGTGAAGTCGGTTTCCAAGGAGCAGGGCTCCGAGGCCTTCACTGAGTCCCGCAAGCAGCTGGGTGCCTTCCTGACCTTCACATCGGTAGCCGTCTCCAGCCTCACCTCCGCCCTGTTCCTGACCGCTATGGCTGGCAACCCGCTGATGGCCAAGGCCGTCAAGGAAATGGGACTGGACTTCGAAATCACCTGGGGCAACTGGTTCGTGGCCGCCGTGGTTCCGGTGGGCGTCGCTCTCGTCGTGATTCCGTGGGTGTGCTACAAGATCTTCCCACCGAGCATCGGCGCAACCCCGGAGGCACCCATCGCGGCCAAGGCCGCTCTGGCCGAGATGGGCCCGATGAGTGCGGCTGAGAAGAAGATGCTCGGCATCTTTATCTTCTTGCTGCTCGCATGGTCCTGCGATTCGATCCTCGCCGCTTTCGCCTTGCCACAGCTCAGTATCAACGCCACCATGGCCGCACTGGTGGGTGTGGCGCTCATGTTCATCCTTGACGTGGTCAAGTGGGCTGACGTGGTCAAGAATGGCTCCATTTGGTCCACCTTGCTGTTCTACGGTGCGGCCATTGCCATGGCCACCAAGATCACCACGCTTGGCGTGACCACTTGGGTGGGAGAGTCGGTATCGGGTGCCCTCGGCGGACTCGCATGGCCGATTGCCTTCGCGATCGTGGTACTTGCGTACTTCTTTGCTCGCTACCTCTTCGCCTCGGCCACGGCGCACATTCTCGCGCTCTACCCGGTGTTCCTCACCGCGGCAATCGCAGTGGGGACACCGCCGATGCTCGCGGCATTCTTCCTGGCCATCGGCGCCACCAATACCGCCAACGGCCTCACTCCGATGGCTGGCGGCGCCGCCCTGACAGCAGGACAGTCCGGCATGATCACCACATCTGAGTGGTTCAACAAGAATTTCGTGCTGTCGCTGGTAATGCTCGGTATCTTCGCAGTCGTCGGTATCCCGTGGATGCTCATCGTCCTGTGATCTGATCGGCGAAAAGTTAAAGAAGTGGGGAGGCCATTCACACAGGTTGTGAATGGCCTCCCCACTTCTTTGATGGTGACGCTGGTGGATTCCTAGCGGTTACCGGTGGCCTTCCGGCACTTGCCGGTGGTTTCCTTGCGCCGACAGTTTCCTTGCGCCGACTGCCGGTGGGCGCTAGCCTTCGGCTCAGTCCTCCGGCTTGAACTTGAGCGCCACCGAGTTCATGCAGTAACGGTTGCCGGTGGGGGTGCCGAATCCGTCGGGGAAGACGTGGCCCAGGTGGCCGCCGCAGCGTGCGCAACGAACCTCGGTGCGCACCATGCCGAGCGAGTTGTCCTCCAGTAGTTCGACGGCGTCGGGGCGAACCGACTCGTAGAAGCTTGGCCAACCGCAGTTGGAATCGAACTTGGTCCCGCTGATGAACAACTCGTTACCGCATCCGGCGCAGGTGTAGAGGCCGGAGCGGTCCTCGTCCAGCAGCTCACCCGTCCAGGGGCGTTCGGTGGCCGCTCCACGCAGCACCGCAAACTGTTCTTCGTCGAGCTCGACGCGCCATTCGTCGTCAGACTTCTTGATTTCGTAACCCATGTCTTCCACTCTACCTCTCGCTCGGATATTTGCTGTTGCGCCGCTAGCTGACGCAGAGATGGCCGTTCAATCGGCCTCTTTTTAGACGTCGTGATTCCTAACTGGGCACGTGACCGTTCTCCGTGCCGCATGCGGCATACAGATCGCTGTGGTGCCCAGTTAGGATGTGCATCAACGCGATCTCGCCATGGAATTTGCGGCCCGGACCGGAGCCGCTGCCCTAAGCTGGAGTTCATGACTCAGACGCGTTCACAATTGACTTATCAGGTGCGCCTTGGATGGGGCGCGGACGGGTTGACGGAGCTTGCCACCGCGGACGTTGTGGTGATCGTTGACGCCCTGGATACCGGGTCGCCTCGCGCTGGATCGGACGACGACGGCGCGGCAAGCGTGAGCAACGCAGCCCGGGAGCTGGCTGCTCAAGCCGCTGCTCTGCCGCATTCGCCCGCGGTGTTCATCGGTACACTCCGTAATGCCACCGCAACCGCCACGGCTATCTACAACGAGCAGCTCGCGCGCGGAGGCCGCGTGGCGATCAACCTCGTGCTGGTTGGCGATGATGGCCGTTTTGCAGTTGAGGATTACCTCGCGGCGGGCGCTATCGCCGATGGACTATCGGCGCTTGGTATCGACCACTCCGCCCCAGATGTGGCTGTTGCTGCCGAAGGGTTCCGCCCGCTGAGGCGGGCGGTGAAGCATCTGTTTTCTGCCAGCGCTTCAGGCTTGGCCCTCAAGGCTGTGGGCCGCGGGGAGGAAGCGAAGACCGCGGCCGCACTCGATGCCGAAGCCGAGTGCAGCCGCGTCGCCTGACGAAACTTGCCGCGTCGCCTGAGTACCGGACCTGTTACTGGTTCAACCTCCTGCTGGCTACCGCACACGATCTAACCCCGGTGACCGGCTTTCACCCAAGTCACCGGCGTCGCCTAGACAACCTCTCCGTAGCTCAAACCCACGGAATCTACCGCGAAACGACCTGACGCTTCGACGAAATGACACCGGTGTTGAATCCGGCGAGGTGCAGCCCGCCGTGGAAGCGCGCGTGCTCGATCTTGATGCAGCGGTCCATCACCACATCGAGTCCGGCTTCCTCTGCGATGGCTGCGGCTTCCTCGTTCCACGAGCCAAGCTGGAGCCACAGGGTCTTTGCGCCCACTTCGATGGCTTCGCGGGCGACGCCCGGGAGGTCGTCGTGCCTTCGGAAGACGTCCACGATATCGGGCTTGACCGGCAGATCGGCGAGCGAGGCGTACACCTTGTGCCCGAGGATCTCGTCCGCACGCGGGTTGACGAAGTAGACGTCATACGGCGAACTCGACAGCAGATAGGTGGCCACGAAGAAGCTGGCGCGCGCGGGGTTGTTGGAGGCCCCGACGATGGCGATGGACTTGGCCCGCTGCAAGGTCGCGAGGCGCTCGGCGGCGTTTGGTCCCTTCCAGGTCCGCACGCCCTGATCCGCAGCAGCCGCGGGAACCGCACACGCCGTCCCACCGAATCCGGGAAGTGAAATATGATCGCTCATCGGTTTTCTCCTGTCGCCTGGGTGAGGGCCTGATCCAGATCCCACAAGATGTCCTCCGGATCCTCGATACCCACCGAGATACGGATGAGGTCCGCGGAAACGCCGCCCGCCTGAAGCTGTTCGGCGGTGAGCTGCTGGTGCGTAGTGGAGGCCGGATGGAGCACGAGGGTGCGGGCGTCACCGATGTTGGCAAGATGGCTGGCCAACTGCAACGAATCGATGAACTTTTCGCCGGTGGCACGCGCCGCCTCAATGCGCGCATGGTCGGTTTCGAACGTGCCCGAGGGGCGCACACCGAAGGCGAACACCGATCCGGGACCGAGCGGCAGATACTTCTGCGCGCGTTCCTGATGCGGATGTCCGTCGAGACCAGCCCAGGTGACGAACGAAATGCGCGGGTCGCTGGCGAGCCATTCGGCAACGATCCGGGCATTGGCGACGTGCGCGTCGATACGCTGCGGCAAGGTCTCAACACCTTGCAGCAGGTTGAACGCCGACTGCGGACTGAGCGAGGGCCCAATATCGCGCAACTGCTCGCTGCGCAGCTTGGTGAGGAAGCCGTACTCGCCGAAGTTGTCCCACCAGCGGATGCCGCCGTAGGACTCGACGGGCTCCGTCATCGAGGGGAAGTTTCCGTTGCCCCAGTCGAAGGTTCCGCTTTCGACGACGACGCCGCCCAACGTGGTTCCGTGCCCGCCAATGAACTTGGTGGCCGAGTGGATGACGATGTCCGCGCCGTATTCGATCGGGCGCACCAGGTAAGGAGTGGCGAGCGTGGAGTCGACGACGAGGGGGATGCCCGCCTCGTGGGCGACGGCGGAGAGCCCTTCGAGGTCGGCAATCTCGCCGCCCGGATTACCAATCACCTCAACGTAGAGTGCCTTGGTGTTGGCGCGGATCGCCTTGCGGAACTCGGCCGGATCCGAGCTGGGAACGAAGGTGGTGTCCACGCCAAAACGGCGCAAGGTCACGTCAAGCTGGGTGACGGTCCCACCGTAGAGCTGGGCCGAGGCGACGATGTGGTCACCGTGCCCGGCGAGCGCCGCGAAGGTGATGAACTCGGCGGACATACCGCTGGCGGTGGCAACAGCGCCGATGCCGCCTTCGAGCGAAGCGATGCGCTCCTCAAAGGCCGCAACCGTGGGGTTGCCGATGCGTGAGTAGATGTTGCCGTACTTTTGTAGCGCGAAGAGATTGGCGGCATCCTTGGCGTTGTCGAAAACGAACGACGACGTCTGATAAATCGGTACGGCCCGGGCGCCGGTGGCGGCGTCAGGGGTGCCGCCCGCGTGGAGGGCGCGGGTGCGGAACCCGAACTTGTGCTCGCTCATGTGGTCTCCTTTTCTTGGACCTGGCGCACCGCTTCACGGACGCCTTCAACGGCCCAGGGGTTCTGCAGGCTTGTGGTATCGCCGAGGTCTTCACCTTCCCACAACTGCGCGAGCAGCCGTCGGAGGATCTTACCGGAGCGGGTCTTGGGGATCTCGGGAACTCGCACGATGATTTTGGGCTTCGCAATCGGCCCGATGTCGTGGGCAATTTTGGCGCGGAGTTCGTCATGGTCGGCGGCACCGGCGGCACCGTCAACAACGAACGCCGCGACGGCCTGGCCGCTCACCGGGTCGGATACGCCCACCACACCGGCCTCGCCGACGGCCGGGTGGGCCACCAGTGAGGACTCGATTTCGATGGTGGAGAGGCGATGGCCGGCCACATTGACGACGTCGTCGAGCCGTCCAAGAATCCAGATGCAACCGTCGGAGTCGATGGTGGCGCCGTCGCCGGCAACGTAGTAGCCGCCGTATTCGCCGCAGCCAGCGTAGGTGGACCAGTAGGAATCGCGGTAGCGTTGCGGATCGCCCCAGATGGTGCGGGCCATGCCCGGCCAGGGGCGGCGCGCCACGAGGGTGCCCGAGTTGCCGGGAGCGACCGGGTCGCCCTGTTCGTCAACGACGGCCATGTCGATTCCGGGCAGTGCCACCGTTGCTGAACCGGGTTTGAGAGTGGTGACGCCGGGGAGCGGAACGACCATCGCCGCTCCGGTTTCCGACTGCCACCAGGTGTCCACCACGGGAGCCTGTTGGCGGCCGATGTTGCGATGGAACCACACCCACGCCTCGGGATTGATGGCCTCGCCAACGGTGCCGAGTAACCGCACCGACGAAAGATCGTAGGTGGTGGGGACGTCGTCGCCGAACCAGGTCATAAAGGTGCGGATCAAGGTGGGCGCCGTGTAATACACGGTGACCCCGTAGCGCTCGATGATCTCGAAGTGGCGTTCCAGGTGCGGGGTGTCCGGGGTGCCCTCGTAGATGACCTGCGTCAGGCCGTTGGAGAGCGGCCCGTAGATTTCGTAGGTGTGGGCGGTGACCCAGGCGAGATCGGCGGTGCACCAGTGGACGTCGTCGGGTTTGGCATCGAAATGCGCCCAGTGTGCCCAGCTGGTGTGGGTGAGGTAGCCGCCCGAGGTGTGCACGAGGCCTTTGGGTTTGCCGGTGGTTCCGGAGGTGTAGATGATGAACAGCGGGTGCTCGGCATCGAAGGGCTGCGGTTCGTGGGTTTCGGGCTGTGTGTCGACGACGTCGTGCCACCACACGTCGCGGCCCTCCGTCCACGGCACGTCATGACCGGTGCGGCGCACCACGAGAACGTGTTCGAGGTGGAGGAGGTCGGCGGCGGCGATGTCCGCAGCGGACTTGACCTCCACCTTGCGGCCGCGACGGTTCTGGCCGTCGGAGGTGACCAGCAGCTTGGCGCCGGTGTCCTCCAGGCGGAAGCGGACGGCGTCGGCGGAAAACCCGCCGAAGACGAGCGAGTGCACCGCGCCGATGCGAGCGCAGGCGAGCGCGATGACAACCGTTTCGATGATGACGGGAAGGTAGACGACGACGCGGTCGCCGGGCTCGATTCCGAGAGCGGTGAGGCCGTGTGCGGCCTGCGAGACGCGGCGCTGGAGATCGGCGTAGCTGACGGCGATACGATCTCCCGGCTCGCCCTCGAAGTAGAGCGCGACCTTGTCACCGCGGCCCGCCTTCACGTGGCGATCCACGCAGTTGACGGCCACGTTGAGCTTGCCACCCTCGAACCAGGTGGCCTTCGGGACGCTGAGGCCGTCGGGACCGGGAACCGGTGGGTCCCAGGTGTGAGCGGTGTGCCAGGGCTCGGCCCACTCCAGGCGCTCGGCGGCGCGCTCCCAGAAAGCGATGGGATCGGCATTCGCCTCGTCATAGATGGTGGCATCCACGTTGGCCTGCGCAGCGAACGCGGCGGGCGTGGGGTATTGGCGCGTCTCAGTGAGACGAACTTCTTCGGCGATAGTCACATCCACCTCTTCAGTACGGCCTTCTCGAAGACAACGAGAATGGCATTGGTGATAGTTCCAAGGAGGGCAAGGAGCACGATGGCCAGCAGGATGCGGTCCACCCGGCCGGTCTGCTGCGAGTCGTTGAGCATCCAGCCGAGGCCCATGGAGGCGCCGAGCAGTTCGGCGGCTACCAGGAAGAGCCAGGCTTGGGCGAGCGCGAGGCGCAGGCCGGACACCACCGAGGGGACCACCGCGGGCAGCTGAATGGTGCGGAACAGTGACCAGCCACGCAGACCAAAGGTGCGGCCTGCCTCCACCAGATGCGGATCGACATGGCGCAGCGCGTCCGCGACGGTGGTGTACACCGGGAAGAACGCACCGATGGAGATGAGCGTGATCTTGGATTCCTCACCCACCTGCAGCCACAGAATAAGGAGCGGCACCCAGGCGAGGGAGGGCACGGCGCGCAGTGCCACGAGCGTGGGGGCGAACAGGACTGCACCGACGCGCGAAAGGCCCACGATCGCCGCGAATGCGAGAGCGATGAGTGACCCGGCGGCGAAACCAATGAAGACGCGTTGCAGTGAAATCGCGATGTGGAGGGTGAGTGTTCCGCTGCTTACCATCTCCGCGCCGGTCTCCACCACGGACCACGGGCTGGGCAGCCGGTAAGGCGGCACCATCCCGCTTGCGGTGACAAAATGCCAGGCGGCGAGGATGATGAGCGGGACGATAAACCCACCGGCTATCTTCATCCAGGTGCGAGACCACAGCGGTACGTGCGGACGTGGGGAGTGTGAACTGGACTGAGTGGAGACGGAAGCGGAGGTCGCCGTCGTTCCCGAAGAATTCGGTGCGGACTGAGCGCTGGTTGATGCGAGGGTGGCGGCTGTCATTCGGTGGCCTTGAGAGCGAAGGCATCGTAGATGATCGTGTCGATTGCCTTGTCGATGGTTTCCTGACCGCCGGCAACGTCACCCGACTCGGCGATGGTGGGCGCGATCTTCTTGAAGACCTTTACCTGGGCCTCGCCGGGCACGCCCGAGACGTCGAGGTTGGAACGCTCGTTGATGACGCGCTTTGCGATCTCGATATCGATGGAGGCGGCGTCGGCGAGCAGCTGGGCCGTCTCGTCCGGGTTCTCAAGTGCCCAGGTGCGGGCCTTCTCGTAGCTGTCGACGACGACCTGTGCCACGTCGGGATGGTTGTTGATGAAGTCCTCGGTGGCGTTGAGGACGCCGTAGGTGTTGAAGTCGATGTTGCGGTAGAGGAGCTTGGCGCCCGACTCCACTTCGGCCGCAGCCATGATCGGATCGAGACCGGCCCAGGCGTCAACAGAGCCGCCCTCAAGCAGGGCCCGGCCGTCGGCGTGCTGGACGTTCTGTACTTCGACGTCGGCGAGGCTCAGGCCAGCCTCAGCAAGTGCCTGCTGGAGGAAGAAGTGAGGATCGGTTCCCTTGGTTGCGGCGACGGACTTACCGGCGAGCTGCGAAACCTCGGTGATCTCACTGTCCGCCGGGACCACGAGGGCGGCCCACTCAGGCTGCGAGTAGATATCGATGATCTGAATCGGTGAACCGTTGGCGCGGGCGAAAAGCGCGGCCGAGCCGGCCGTGGAACCCACATCGACGGAGCCGGAACGCAGCAACTCGTTGGCCTTGTTACTGCCCGCGGACTGCACCCAGCTGACCTCGACGCCCTCACCCAGGGCCTCTTCGATCAGACCCTGATCCTTGACTACCAGACTGAGCGGGTTGTAGGTGGCCCAGTCGATCGAGAGGGTACTGGCGGACCACTCGCTGTCCGGAGCGGCGGACGCATCGTTTCCGGACTCGCCCTGCACACAGCCGGACATGGTCAGTGCCATCAGGCCAGCAACGGTGGCGGGGATGATACGGCGTGCGAAGGTGTTCATGCGTTCTCCTTGATCGAGAGCTTGTGGACGCCCAGCCCTTCGAGCAGGCTGGTGCGGAGGTCGGTGAAGGTACGGGCGCCGCGATCGCGAGGGCGAGTACCGGGAACGGTGACGAGGCGGGCGATCGAGCCCTTCGTGCGGTGGGTTTCTTCGGCGGGCTGGGGCGCAGGTTCGTGCGTGCTGGCCGAGCCCAGTGCCCCGATGCCGGAGGAGGAACCGAGGGCGATGACCTTGGCTCGCGGGCGTTCGGGGGTGGCCTGCGCGGCGTGCAGGTTACGGAGCATGAGGACGCGGTCCGCGAGGTAGAGCGCCTCTTCGACGTCGTGGGTGACGAGGATGATGGTGGTGGGCTGGGTGCGATGAATATCCAGCAGCAGGTCCTGCATCTTGAGGCGGGTGAGGGCGTCGAGCGCACCGAAGGGCTCATCCAGGAGGAGCACGCGCGGGCTGCGGGCAAGGGCGCGGGC
The DNA here is from genome assembly GCA_047602305.1 of Ancrocorticia sp. Classification (GTDB taxonomy): domain Bacteria; phylum Actinomycetota; class Actinomycetes; order Actinomycetales; family Actinomycetaceae; genus Ancrocorticia. The sequence continues at coordinate 1,465,602 of JASGHO010000001.1, read as the reverse complement.
AAGCGAGGCACGCTGCGCCATGCCGCCTGAGACTTCGCGCGGGCGCTGGTCAGCGGCATGGGTGAGGCCCACGAGGTCGAGAAGTTCGGCCACGCGGTCCTTGGCCTGGCGGCCGCGCACGCCGCGAGGAAGGCCAAGTGCAACGTTCTGGGAGATCTGGCGCCACGGTAGGAGCCGCGGCTCCTGGAAAGCAATGGCGGTGGAATCGTCGTGGGCGCGGATGGCCTGGCCATCCAGGGTGATGGACCCGGCCGTGGGGGAGTCGAGGCCGCCGATGAGGCGCAGCAGCGTGGACTTACCGCATCCCGAGGGGCCGACGATGGCGATGATCTCGCCCGGCGTGACGTCGAGGTTGAGCTCGCGCAGCACGGTGCGGGGACCTTCCTTGGTGGGGAAGGTTCGCTCGACGTCGGCGATGCGCACGCGCCCGGCCGGAGCAGCGCCAGCGGGTGCCAATGGACTTTCAACGCGTTCCGACATTGCCTCCCCAATCACTGCGTAACAACTGGGGCAATCATTACCTACATGAATGGTGGGTAGTAGGGCGTATCACTTTGTGGACGGGGAGTTTGGTGGGGTGTCTCGGTGGTTGGTTTGGTGGCGTTTGAGGTTTCAGTCCGGTATGGAACAGGGTTTTCGCTGAAATGGAGCCACTTATGGGGTATGTGTGCAGGTAGTGAATGTGCTGTGAGATATAGGCAGCGGGCCATGAAATCAGTGCATGTTGTTCATGTCACAGTGTTATCGGGATGTGGTGAGGTGCTCCGAGCGGCCTGATTCTTAGCAACGGAATCAGCACATGCCTGTGTGTTACGTACAGGCCGAGTCTGATTTCGAAGCTGAAATTTAGTAGCCACCATGTCAGGCGACGTCACAACCGCTGAAATCACGATATTCTCGAAAGACGCGCCTTCCGCGTGCGGATTCTGAGAATCGTATGTTGTCGCGCACCAGCTCTCTCGTTAGAAAGACTCCTCATGAAGACCATTTCGCTCGGTTCCGGCGGCCCGTCCGTCTCCAACATCGCGCTCGGAATGATGCGCATTACCGATAAGACTGACGACGAGATCCGCGGCCTGTACGCCACCGCGCGCGAGGCCGGGATCGACGTATTCGACCATGCTGCGATCTACGGTGGCCGCATGCACGGTTGCGAGGAGCGTTTTGCGAAGGCGCTGAATTTTTCGCCGTCTGAGCGATCTGAGATCGTCATCCAGACGAAGGCGGGCATCTTGGCTGGTCAGGGCTACGACTCCTCGTACGAGCACCTGGTAACCTCCGCGGAGGAGTCGCTGCGGGCTCTGGACACGGATTACATTGACGTTTTCCTCATCCATCGCCCGGACGCGCTCGTGGAGCCGGAAGAAGTGGCACGGGCGTTCGACGATTTGGAGGCCGCAGGCAAGGTTCGCGCGTTCGGCGTTTCTAACCACACCGCGGGCCAGATCGAACTTCTCAAGCGCTCCGTGCGCCAGCCGCTGGTGGTCAATCAGCTACAGCTTTCCATCCCGGAGTCCCCGCTCGTCGCCCAGGGCATCGCGTCGAACGTGGCCGGTTCGAACGATTCGATCACCCGCGACGGCGGCGGCCTGCTCGACTACTGCCGCCTGAGCGGGATTACGGTCCAAGCGTGGTCGCCCTTCCAGGCCGGATTCTTCAAGGGGACCTTCCTTGGTTCGCCGGACTACCCCGAGCTGAACGCCGTGATCGACCGCCTGGCCGAGAAGTATGGCGTCCCGCCGATCGCGATCGCCACCGGATGGATCACGCGCCACCCCGCTGATATCCAGGTGGTTCTTGGGACGACGACGCCGTCGCGCGTGGTCGGCTCGTGCCTCGGCTCGGACCTCCCGCTCACCCGAGTGGAGTGGTACGAACTGTTCCAGGCGGCTGGCCACGACGTGCCGTAACAGGCTGCCGAAGGACTGCGTAACGAGTAGTTTTCAAACCCAACGCGCATTAACTGACGCGCTCGCAACGCGTGGGTTAATGCGCGTTGTTGTGGAACGTTCCTTATCATCTCCTATCCGCAATACCTGTGCGCGGCGCCACAATTCGCGACACAATGGAGGCATGCTCTTTTCCGTGACCTCGACCGCGACTCCCGCCACCGATCTCGGCTACCTTCTCTACAAACACCCGGATCGCGTGCAGAGCTTTGACCTTGCCTTTGGCACGGCCGCTGTGTACTTCCCCGAGGCCACGGACGAGTGTTGCACCTTCGTTCTTCAGGTGGACGTGGACCCGATTCGGCTGGTGCGTAGTGGTGGCCAGCACTATCGCAGCATCTGGGGTTACGTCAACGATCGTCCTTATGCGGCCGGTTCAATGCTCTCGGTGGCGATCGGCCGCGTACTCGGCTCGGCACTCAAGGGCAAATCCGAGACGCACGCCGAACTTGCCGCCGCCCGGCTTCCGTTGACGATTCACCTCCCCACGGTGGTAGCGCGCCCGTTCGCCACCCATCCGGGCGGCGAGGTGAAGATCGGCGGTGCTGCCCTTGTGGAGAGGCTGTTCGAGCCGCTGGGCTGGGAGGTCACCGCTCGCCCCGAACCGTTCGGCCCGCCCGACTGGGGCGACTCGCCCTACCTCGACGTCACCCTCACCGGCAACGTCCGCCTTGCCGATGCCCTCAGTCACCTCTACGTTCTGCTGCCCGTCCTCGACGGCACCAAGCACTACTACTCCGCCGCCGAAGAAGTGGACAAGCTGCTCCGCCACGGCGAACGTTGGCTCGCCGATCACCCCGAGAAGGAACTCATCACGCGCCGCTACCTCGCCCGCCGCGAGTGGGCCGACGACGCCCTCGCGCGCCTTCAGGCCGTAGATGATTTTCCCGACGACGACGTCGCCCCCGAACTTGGCGACGGTTCCGGCCGGGTCCCTCTCAAGCGCATGCGCCTCGACGCCGTGTTGGGAGTGCTCCGTGAGATTGGCGCGCATTCGGTGGCGGATGTGGGCTGGCAGTGAAGGCTACTATCTGCGGGCGATGCTCGAGGATCCGATGTTCACGCGCGTTCTCGGAGTGGATGTCTCGGCGCGCGAGTTGGAGCGCGCCGAGCGGCGCCTCGATCTGGAGCGGCGCTCGGACAGCCAACGCGAGAGGCTCACGTTGCGGCAGTCGTCCGTGACCTATCGCGACGACGCCCTTGCTGGCTTCGACGCCATCCTCCTTGTCGAGGTGATTGAGCACGTTGATCCGAATCGACACGAGTCGCTGGAAGCCAACGTCTTCGGATCGGCGCGGCCGCGGCACGTCGTCGTCACCACTCCCAACGCTGAATACAACTTGCTTTATGGGCTCGCGCCGGGACAGCGCCGTCACCCTGACCATCGCTTTGAATGGACGCGTGCCCGGTTTCAAGCGTGGGCCGGGGCGGTGGCACAACAGTACAAGTATGCGGTCGAGTATCGGATGGTCGGCGATCAGGTCGATGGCGTGGGTGCGCCCACTCAACTTGCGCTCTTCACCCGTCAGGAGGTGTCGCGATGAGGGAAGTCCGTATCCCCGAACTGTGCCTGGTTGTCTTGATCGGAGTCTCCGGCTCAGGTAAATCAACGTTCGCGCGCACCAAGTTCGGCCCCTTCGAATCGGTGAGCTCGGACTTCTGCCGTGGGCTCGTCTCCGGCGATGAGAACAGCCAGGGCGCTACCGCGGACGCCTTCGAGGTGCTGCGTTGTATCGTCGGGACGCGGCTCAAGCGGGGCCTGCTCACCGTCGTCGACGCCACGAGTACCGGGCGTGACGCCCGCAAGTTCCTCATTAACCTGGCTCGCGAATACGACGTGCTACCGGTGGCCATCGTGCTGGATGTGGGTGCCAGCGTGGCGATTGAGCGCAACGAGCAGCGCCCCGACCGCAACTTCGGACCCGGACCGGTTCGCAGGCAGGAGACGCAGCTGCGCCAGTCAATCCGTGGGCTGCACCGCGAGGGGTTCCGAGCGGTGCACGTGCTGCGCAGTCCAGAGGAGATCGAAGCCACCACGATCGTGCGCGAGCCGCTTCTCAATGACAAAAGCGATCTGCACGGCCCCTTCGACATCATCGGTGACGTGCACGGCTGCCTGCCCGAGCTGCTCGAACTTCTCGACAAACTCGGCTACCACATCACCTACGATCCCGAGGGACACCCGATTGACGCCGCTCACCCCGACGGGCGCACGGTCCTCTTTGTCGGTGACCTCGTGGACCGCGGCCCCGACAGCATCGGAGCGCTGCGCCTCGCCATGGGAATGACGGCCAGCGGCAATGCGCTCGCGGTGCCCGGCAACCATGAGGCACGGCTCATTCGTGCCCTCGACGGCGCAGACGTCAAGGCCACCCACGGCCTCGAAACTACCCTCGCCGAGTTGGAGCGGGAAACCCCGGAGTTCCGCCAGCAGGTACGCGACTGGTGCTACGACCTCGTTTCGCACCTGGTGCTGGACCGGGGCCACCTCGTCGTCGCCCATGCCGGATTGAAAGAGGAGTACCACGGCCGCACCTCCGGGCGCGTGCGCTCCTTCGCGCTCTACGGGGACACCACCGGCGAAACCGACGAATTCGGCATGCCGGTGCGCTATCCGTGGGCCGAGGACTATCGCGGCAATGCGATGGTGGTCTACGGACACACGCCCACGCCTCGCCTCGTCTGGATCAACAACACGCTCTGTCTGGACACCGGTTGCGTGTTCGGCGGTCGCCTCTCGGCGTTGCGCTACCCCGAACGTCAGACTGTCCAGGTGGACGCACGCGCCGAGTACTATGCACCCGTCAAGCCCTTCACCAGCGCTTTGAGCAGGGGCGACGACGAATTGCGGCTCACGGACGTCGTCGGCGCGCGTCACGTGGAAACCGAGTACCTGGGCCGCATCAAGATCGGCGCGGACTCGGCTGCGGGAGCGTTGGAGGTGATGAGCCGATTCGCGCTGCATCCGCGGATGCTGCCGTACCTGCCCCCGACGATGTCCCCGGTGGCCACATCGAAGCGGCAAGGCTATCTGGAGCATCCGGACGAGGCGTTTGCGCAGTTCGCCGATTGGGGGATTGGCGAGGTGATCTGCGAAGAGAAGCACATGGGCTCGCGGGCGGTGGTCATGCTGCACCCCGAGCGGGGAGCCGTGTACACGCGGACCGGGCGGCCGTTCTTTGATATGCAGACGCAGCGGGAGTTTCTGGGGCGGATGACGGCGGCGGCGCGGGCAGCCGGAATTTTCGAGCAGGTGAGCTCTGACTGGCTGCTGTTCGACGCCGAGCTGCTGCCGTGGTCCCTCAAAGCAGGGGCGCTCATTCGTGACCAGTTCGCGGCAGCGGGAGTGGCCGGGCGGATGGCGGTTTCGGCCGAGGTTGGGCTGCTGGAACAGGCGGCGGCGCGAGGTCTTGACGTGGGCGAATTTGTGGGGCGAGCGCGGGCCCGCGCCGCAGCGCTCGCCGAGTACAACGCGGCGTGGAAACGCTACATCTGGCCGGTGGACGGGCTGAACGGCGTGCAGATTGCTCCGTTCCAGCTGCTTGCGGCCGCGGGTGAGAACTTCGCGGATCGCGACCACCTGTGGCATCTCGATATCGCTGATCGGATGGCCGCCGCCGACCCGGAGCTGGTGCGCAGTACGCGGCGGCTGGTGGTGGACCCGTTGCATGCGGATTCGCTGGCCGCGGGTGTGGCGTGGTGGGAGGAACTCACGGCGTCGGGCGGCGAGGGCATGGTGGTCAAGCCGCTCGTCAACCTTGCGCGCAATCGGAAGGGGTGGGTGGTGCAGCCAGGGCTCAAGGTGCGCGGGCGCGAGTACCTGCGGCTCATTTATGGTCCCGACTACCTGGCCGAGGAGAACCTGGCGCGGCTGCGCGATCGCAACCTCGGGAAGAAGCGCTCCCTCGCCATCCGCGAATACGCGCTGGGGCTGGAGTCAATCGACCGATTCGTGCGCGAGGAGCCGCTGTGGCGGATCCATGAGCCGGTGTTCGCGGTGCTGGCGCTGGAGTCGGAGCCGGTGGACCCGCGGTTGTGACGTGGGGTGGAATAGTGTGATGGAAGATGCTGGCGTCCGGAAATCGTATGGCGGCGGTTCAAAGATTTGGAGTGAGGGTGCATTCAATGACATGCGGGTGGCCGAGATTCATATTAGGCAATATTGGGCACATATAGGTTACGAGTAGCATCCGAAAGAAGGAGATCAACCATGAGTATTGCCATCGTCCAGAGTGAGTTCGGAGGTCCGGAAGTCCTCACACCAGTACACGTGCCAACACCGAGCGCCGATGATCTCGGGGCCGATGAAGTACTCGTTCGGGTGGCCGCCGCGGGCGTCAACCCCATTGATGTCACTACCCGCTCCGGCGGTGGCATGGCGGGACGAACCATCAACGTTCCTTACGTACCGGGTTGGGACCTTGCGGGAACGGTTGCGGCGGTGGGGTCTGACGTGAACGATCTCCATCCTGGCCAGCGTGTCATGGGCATGGCCCGATTTCCTCAGGCGGGCAACGCCTACTCCCAGTACACGGTGGTGCCGGCGGCGGACCTCGTGCCAACTCCCTCTCACCTCTCCAATGAGCAGGCTGGCGCGCTGCCCTTGGCCGCGATGACAGCGTGGCAGGCGTTCGCGGACACCACGCGGGTAGGCGCCGGTGACCGCGTGCTCATCACTGGAGCGGGCGGCGGGGTGGGGCACCTGGCCATTCAGATTGCCCACCACCTCGGGGCCACGGTCATCGCCATCGCGAGCGCCAGCAAACACGAGTGGTTGCGTGAGCTTGGCGCGGACGTCACGATCGATTACCGTGACGCCGACGCCGTTGCGGCCCTTGCTGCGGACCCGGTTGACGTGGCCTTCAGTCTTGCTGCGGGATCTCACGCCGTGGCGGTGAACACGGTCCGAAAGGGAGGCCTGCTCATCGCGCTCGGCGCGGGTGCCGCTGGTGTTGCGGACGCCGCCGAGAAGGCCGGTATTAGATTCGCTTCCACCGCCGTGCACACCCAGCGCGAGTGGCTCACCGCTGTTGTGGATCTTGCTGCCCGGGGGATGCTTACGCCCACGGTCAGCCAGGTTTTTGATCTCACGGATGCGGCCAGTGCTCACCGCGCCATTGAGGACGGTCACGCCACGGGAAAGATTGTCCTGGATGCCTCGGGTGAATAGTCGAAGGCCGTCAGTCGATCCTCGGCCAGCTACTGGTCAGGTAGGCTTCGACGGCCCGGTGACGGAATGTGTACGGTTTGCCGCGCGAGATGATTCCACGCACGGTGTCGAGCCGCTGCGCAATGGGACCGGCCTCGGTAGGTTTCTGATATCCCATGTCAGCTGCGATTCTGGTGAGTGTCCGATCTTTTGCGGAGAGTCCTGCCATCGTTTGCAGAAACTCATGTTCGCGTCCCGGAAGGCGATTGAGGACTCTCTCCACGTGTGCCTCCGCTTCCGACGATGCTGTTCGCCATCCCCGCAGCACGTGCTCCTTGGTGATCAGTTCATTACTGCCTGCGTACCAAGCTTGTTCACCAGCGAGTTGGAACAAGAAGGGTTCTCCGCGGCAGAGATCGATAATCGCTGCCGCCGCGTCCTGTTCCATCCGAATGAGCGAGGTGCCGCCTTCGCCGTCGGCCACTTCCCAGCCCTCCATGACGAATGGTTGCAGAGCGGAGGCGAGATCTGCATTGTCCAGCGGACCAAGCGTGACGGGCATGAATCGGCGCGCAAATGTGGCGCCTTTGCGAGCACCCGCCCGGTCCTCAAATTCGGGCAATCCTGTGAAATAGACAGCGAGAGGTAAGTGGCGTCGGGCACGCAGGCCACCGGGCAGATCAACGGTTTCCTCATGAGTGAGTGCATCTCCGAGTGCGATGAGCAGCTGGGAGAGTATCTTTTCATCGGTGATGTTCTGGACTTCGTCTATGTGAATGAGGGCGAGTTTCTTCTGCCCAATCGCCGCCCGACCAACTTCGATGAGGAGATCGCGCAACGACACGTAGGGTTCGGGGGTCGCCTTTTCGTGCAAGGTGAGCGAGAATCCTCGGACCGCGATGGCTTGAACTTGCCGGAACATCTCCGCGATTTTGCTTTCACGTGAGGTGGCAAGGCCCGCACGGTCTGCGAGATCCAGGACTGCCTGCGCCACGGGTTTCAACGGATCGGTACCAAGTGGAATGCGCAGTTGAGGGGTGACCCAGTCACCGGCTTGTTCAGCCTCTTGGGCGATGCGTCGGACCAATGTCGATTTTCCGAGTCCGGGCTCGCCGAGTATTGTCCGTCCGCGCTCATAGATCCCGGCGATGCGGCGCGGACGAACAATGCCACGCCAGTCAGCAAGTTGTGTAGTCCGTCCGGCCCATACGTCTGGGATGGAATCCGAGCCGGGTTTGAATGGATTGGTGAGTCCGTCGCGCATGCTGTTAACTTTAACAGCCGGCAGTACCCCTGTTAAAGTTAACAAGAATTATCGGCCTTGATAACTTTATCAACGACCCTTCGACGACGGCGTCCGCTAGAAAATTTCAGTTCCGTCTGTTGTTGGTGATTAGTCCAGATCAATGTGGTTAGCGGCAGAATTCTTGGAGCGGTGGCACGTGATACCCTCCGAAGAGTTCATGAATGAATTTCGTGAACGGCTGGGAGAGGCTTCCGATCTGGTGCGAAGGAGTGTGGGAGACAGTGGAGACGACATTCTTTCTTTTGACCTATGATCGCAAGCAGGATCAGCTTCTCTCGTGCGAGGAGTTTGTGGATCCGACTGTAGCCATGGCTGCTTACGAACAGGCCGAGAATGACGCATGGGGTAATCGAGCCCTCGATATTGTCCTCGTTGGGGCCAACTCTATTGAGGCTGTTAAGGTCACTCACGCGAATTACTTCACGGGCAACGCCAAACGACTTGTGAGGGAAGCCTTGCAGCTGCAATAACCCGGTTTGCGATTGATATTCGACGACGGCGTCCGCACCGGGATTGAAGAGCTTGGTTGTGGTGAAATTCTGGCTGGTGAAGAGCACACATGTGGTGGTCCGAACTGCAGCTCGGACCACCACATGTGTGATTCGGTCAGAAAGGCCCGTAGTTGATGGCTTGAGCTATCAGAAGATAGACGGTGGCTGTGGCAAGGAAAATCAGTGCAAGTGGAAGAAAGAATTTCACCCATTTGGGATACGAGACGCCTGCCAGTGCGATGGCTGCCATGAAGTAGCCGACTGTTGGCCAGAGATAAAGGGTGAATCCATCCCCGAGCTGGAACGTGGTCACCATCGTCTGGCGCGTCACACCGATAACATCGGCGAGCGGGGCAAGGATCGGAAACAAGACCACTGCTTTGCCGCTTCCAGACGGAATGAGGAAGTTGAGCAGTGTCACGGCGATCAGAACGCCGAAAATAGTGATGCCTGAGGGGAGCTGTGTGAGGAGACTTGCTGTGGTGTGAACGATGGTGTCAACGATGTTTCCATCAGTCATGACAACGGAGATGGCTCGTGAGATTGCGATAACGAGGGCACCAATCATCATGCCTTGAGCGCCGATCATCAAGGTTTCGCACAGGGTATCCAAATCCATGCGAGCGATCAGCCCGGCTCCAATGCCGATGACGAGGAAGGCAGCGCACATTTCTGGGATATCCCAACCCCATGCCACCATGCCAACGACCATGAGGGCAAACACCAGTAATGAGAAGATGCCTGCGAGCCTTTGCCGGACACTAAGTTTGGTGACAACATCTTTGTTTGCGGCTTCAGTGATGAACCTTGAGCGCTTCTCAACGTCGGTCTCGTAGGTTCCACTCCTTGTCGGATCCTTGAGTATCCGCCGAGCGTAGATCATCACATACGTCACGGCGATTGCCCAGGTGATAAAGAACATGACGATCCGGAATTCCCAACCAGAGTAGAGAGGAAGCCCTGAGAGTTTCTGCCCGATTGCAATGGTGAATGGATTGGTGATGCCGGCTGAGAATCCTGCTGCTGAGCCGCAGAGAACTACGGCGACGGCAGTGATTGAGTCAAAACCGAGCCGCAGCATGAGTGGCAAGACGATTGGTACGTACACGACGATCAGTTCGGGTGTACCGATGAAGGCGTCAATGAGTGCAAAAACGAAGATGAGAACGGGAATGATGAGAGTCTTGCGGTTCGCGAATCGTGTCGCCAAACTTTCGACCATTGCTGGGATGAGGCCAATTTTGGTGATCACCTCAAAACCGGCGCCAACGAAGAAGCACAAAGCAATGATCCAGCCGGCTTCAACCATGCCACGCGGAATCGACGTGAAGAACTGAGCAAGTGTTACCGGTGTATTCTCAATCAGATGGTAGCTGTCGGGATCTAGTACTTCGACACCCAGGTTATTGGTGACTCTGTCATAGACACCGGCTGGGATCAGGTGAGTAAGGATCGCCATGACGGCGACCACGACTGTCAGGATGACAAATGGGTGCGGGACTTTCAGTCCCTTCTTACGAGAACTGGACTTTGGTCCGGTTGTTTTGGTTGACATTGAAGCCTTCCTTCGTCTTTGAGGGGGCTCGCTGACTCATACGGTCAGACAGGAAAATTTGAATGTGAGCGTCGCGTGTCCCGTGCTTCGATGCTTGGCGGGACACGCGAGCTACGTCATGGTGGGGTGACCCTTTGTTCAAGGGCTGTGAATATTTGGTGGCGCCAGCGGAACCAAATATTCGAGTCGATTTCTATCCAGCCATTACGGCACGATAGCTATCGGCATCGGTTGCACCCTCGGTGTTGATGATGACTACCCTGCTTGACTTGTCGAGTCCCAAAGCCGTCTTGGCGTCGTCGTCGCCGTTCACTTCGAGAAGGGCGACCAATCCAGCGCACCCTGTTTCGCCAGATTCGACGGGGATGCTATTGTCCTGAGGCCGTCCCAGCATCCGCATCGCCTGCTCTACAAAATCGTCGCCGCACGCGATAAACCCGCTTGCACCGAACTTGATGATTGGCCAAGCTGGCAGCGAGGTTTCTCCGACGGACATTCCGATCATCCGAGTGTGAAGATCGCCGGTCACGGTTGTGACTTCACCGGCGCGGGCAGATACCTGAAGGCAGGCTGCTCGTTCGGGTTCAACGATAATGAACTTCGTGTCGGGTGTAGCGCGAAGCATGGCGGGCATGATGGCTCCAGCCATACCTCCGCATCCTCCCTGTAGCAGCACATGCGTCGGGTGCAGCGAGGAAAAGTCCTCAACGAGTTCCGTGGCAAGCACGCTGTAGCCATTCATCACGTCGATGACAGGCTCAAGCGGGGTTTCGGGCCGAGGCGCAGAATCTGTGATGACTGTCCATCCATTTGCTGCGGCCTCCGCGGCGTGAAGCTCAGTCACCTCGTCATAGTTCATGTCGAAACGTTCCACCCTCGCTCCCTGCTTGGCGATGGCGTCTGCTCGTGCTTGGCTCACACCAGCTGGTACGTAGACAATGCACTCGAGTCCAAGGTTCTTGGCTCCCCATGCGACAGAGAGGCCGTGGTTTCCGTCGGTCACGCAGCTAGGGATGAAGATTGAGCCATCGTCCTTTGCTTGCCAACGCTGGTAGGCAAGTTGGACCGCGTAGGCTCCGCCCAGAGACTTGAAACTACGTAGCTGGGATCGAAGAGACTCGTCCTTGACCAGGACTTCTCCGACGCCAGTAAGGTCGGCGAGATCGGGCCTTGAAACCAGCGGGGTGCGGTTGTACTCAGGCCAGGAGGTGATGGTGTCCCACGCGTGTTTTGCCGCTTCCGGGGTAAGGAGAGCTGAACCTGCTGTGTTCGCCTTCTCGATGTTGATGTGAGGATTGACGTAGATGTTGTGAGCCATGTATTTCACTCTCATTCTGTTGGATCTGTGATGGTTTGGAGATGACTGTGCATCAGTTGTCGGATGTGGTGTGGGCCGACGTTCCGAGCCGCACTGCTGTCTCGGCGAGAATCTGCGCAAGTTTGACGGTTGACTCTGCGCTGACCCATTCGACTCGGGCATGTGCTCCCTCGCCACTGGGGCCGAGGAGTACGGTGGGGACACCGGTGTCGGCGATGAGTGCGGAGTCGGCCCAGTAGCTGACACCAATGGGGGATGAGCTCACGCCGTATGCTGCGGCCGCTTGCGTGATTGTTTCCACGAGCTTGTTCGTTGGGTCAATTTCGAGGGGATTGCGGTCTTGGATCACAGTCACGTTGGCTGTTACGCCATCCAACTTCGAAACTGCTTGCGCCACAGACTCTTGTACCTCTGCCAGGACAGAATCGCTGGTTTCGCCGGGAAGGGTTCGGCGTTCCAGGATGATACGGCAATTGTCCGGAATGGTGGATTCCTCGATGCCTCCGCTGATCAGCGAAGCATGCAGGTTTGGAGATCCGAGCAATGGGTGATGCCGCGAGCGGATTGACGCATCTAGCTCTTGGAGTGATACCAGAACGCTGCCGGCGCTCATGATCGCGTCAATTCCGAGATCGGGACGTGATCCATGGGCGGCCTTACCAATGACATCCACTTGCAGCCAGACGAAGCCCTTGTGGGCAACTCCGATCTGCAGTTCAGTCATCTCGGGGACGATGGCAAAATCGGCATGGGGGAGGACAAGGAGTGTCTCTTCCATCCCGCGGCTGCCAAATTCTTCGTCTGCCACCATCGCTACGATGACATTGACACTGTGGTCATCCTTGAGTTCCCGCATCGCGATGAGGGAGGCGGCCATGCCGGCCTTCATGTCATAAGCTCCACGTCCGTGGATCTGATCCCCGATTCGAGTGGGTTGTGTGGGATCAGTCATTTGGCCAAAGCCGACGGTGTCCAAGTGACCGGCGAACAGTACTGTTGGCGCACCAATATGTTGCTCGGGGTTTGAAATGACGATGCTCGCACGATCATCCCCGATAATGCGAGATTCGAGGCCATTCTCCTGCGCCCAGCCTCGCAGGAACTCGGCCAACAAACGTTCACCGGTGCCGGATGGGTCGAGTCCCGGGTTGACTGAAGGAATGCTGATGAGCTGGTTGAGTAGGTCGAGAAGTTCGTCTTTGTACGCTGCTTGGAGGTCGAGCTTCTTGTTGTCCATGATGTGCCTTCCACGTTGAGTTCATCGATGGTTGTAAAAGCATCGTGTCAGTTATCAACGCACATGAAAAGCGAACAATTATGGACTTTATTATCTAGTTTTACTTAACCGTTGTTGGAGGGGGGCAGTGTTTGAATATGCAGGTCTTGAAGAGTCTCGGCCAATTCGAGTACAGCGGGGTGTTCGCACATAGGAACACGGGTTGAGAGGTGTACTTGCCTCGTGCCATCAGTAACCGCGTGCATGGAAACGCGATCAGATACATCAGGTGACACAAGGTGGGGTAAGAAACCCACTGCGAGGCCGTGCTCTATCAGGCGGATATGGGACAGCAAGTCCTCTGACACGAACTGTACCCGTGGCTCGAAACCCCGCCGCCGACACCAGTCGAGCGCCCACCGGCCACAGGGGCTTGAGGGTGGTTCAAGAACCCATCTTTGTTTGGCGAGCTGGTCGACTGATGCTCCCAGATCCATCACGTCTGGTCTTGCGGCCATCATCATCGGTTCGGAAAAGAGATCAATCAATGCAACATTTTGATGGAGGGGGACAGTTACATTCTCGAATTGTTCACCAATAGCCACATGGACAGTGCCTCCAATCAAGCTTTGAACAGATTCGATCGTTTCATCTTGTACTAGCTCGATTGAAAGTTGCGGGTGGCGCTCACTGAGCAGGGAAATTGCTTGAGGAAGTAACTTTTGAGTGACCGACTGCAAACACGCGATTCTCAACATTCCACTTAGCGTCCCCTGTTCACGAGCAATGGCAGTGGTTGCATCTTCTAGTTCACGAAGGACCTTTTTGGCGACACGGACCATTGCATGTCCCTGGTCAGTGAGCTCAAGCGCCTTACCGCGTTTGAGAACAAGTTCTGCCCCCACCTCCTTCTGCAGAGTCGCCATCTGCTGAGATACGGCTGATTTTGAGTACGAGAGTGACTCTGCCACGGCTGCAAGCGACCCCAGCCGCTCGAACTCGATCAGCATGTGAAGCCGGTTAACATCAGGCCATCTAACTGACATTTTGATGTACCTCCTAAGATCCGAATCTGAGCGCCCGGCCCGTTAGCGACTTCTCATCTGCCATCAGCTCCTTCGGCGTTCCCTCGAACATCACGCGTCCGCCGTCCACGCCAGCGCGCGGGCCGACATCGATGACGTGGTCCGCGCAGGCGATGACACGCAGGTTGTGTTCCACCACCACGAGTGTTGCGCCAGCTTCCACCAGATCGTCGAACAAATCATTAAGTCGGTCCACATCGCTTGGGTGAAGTCCGGTGGTCGGCTCGTCCAGCACAATCCGCTCCGTCGAAAGATCAGTCACCTCGCTCAGATGCTTGGCCAGTAACAATCGCTGCTTCTCGCCGCCGGAGAAGGTGTCAAGCGACTGCCCGACCGCCGTGTATCCCAGTCCGACCCGCCCCAGCCAGGACATCGCCCCGGTGATTTGGGGATCATCGGCGAAAAGTTCGGCGACGTCGTCGGCTGTCATTCGTAGCACGTCCGCGATCGTGCGCCCGCCGATCGTCACCGACAGCGCCGTCTCGTTGAAACGCTTCCCGTTGCACTCGTCGCAGGGTGTCGAGACGTCGTCAAGGAAGGCCAGCTCGGTGGTGATGTATCCCTTGCCGCGACAGGCCGGGCAGGCGCCCTTCGAGTTGAAGCTGAACCACGCGGGTTCCATCCCCGACACCTGCGCGAACACCTCACGCACTCTGTCTCCCACATCGAGCACGCTGAGCGCCGTGGACCGTACCCCGCCGCGCAGCGGATCCTGACCCACCACCGTGAAATCCGGGTGCTGCCTCGGCAACTCCCAGGTGGCAAGCGAGCTCTTACCGGAACCGGCCACGCCAGTCACGGCAGTAAGAACGCCGAGCGGAATGTCCACATCGAACCCGGTGAGGTTGTGTGCCCGGGCGTTTCGAACGGTGACGGTGCCGCGCCGTCGTCGACCTACCGAGGAGACATCCAATGGAGTCCCAAGCAGCCGACCCGTCACCGTGCCACTGGCGCGTAACTCCTCGGGCGTCCCTTCAAACATCACATGCCCGCCACCGGAACCGGCACGCGGGCCGATGTCGATGACGTGGTCCGCGATCCCGATGACCTGCGGGTGATGCTCCACCACCAGCACCGTGTTGCCCGCGTCCCGCAGCTTGCGCAGCAACTTGTTGAGCTGATGAACATCCGCGGGATGCAGCCCCACCGACGGCTCGTCGAACACGTATGTCACGTCCGTCAGCGCGCTGCCCAGGTGCCGCACAATCTTCACGCGCTGCGCCTCGCCGCCGGAAAGCGTGGACGACGTGCGGTCGAGCGTCAAGTATCCGAGACCCACCGAGAGTAGCGAGTCGAGGGTGGAACGAATGCCGTTCAAGGCGGGCTCGACCCGTGCGTCGTGTGTCTCTTCCAACAACTCGCGCAGCTGGGACACAGACATGGCGGACCAGTCAACAATCGACCGCCCGTCAATGAGACTCGCCCGCGCCGCCTCGTTCAGTCGCGCCCCATCGCACTCGGGGCACACGCGCCGAGTGGTGATCCGGTCCAGTTCCTCGCGCACGGACGCCGAGATGTTAGACGGCCGATTCTTGACGTAGACGTCGCGCATCCTGGTGACGACACCGTCGAACTTCGCCGTCTTGGGGAACTCCGGGTCCGGGTTGGGCAGCTTGTACTGATCCGCGTAGAGGAAGAGGTGCATCTCCTCCTCGGTGTAGTCCTTGAGTGGCTTCTCGCGGTCGAACAGGCCGCAGTAGGCGAAGCGCTTCCAGCGGTAGACGCCGGGCCGGAACTGGCTGAAACGCACCGGCCCCTCGTTGATGTTCTTCTCCGGGTCGATGAGTTCGACGACGTCGATGTCCACCACCTCGCCGATACCCTCGCAGCGCGGGCACATGCCGGAAGGATCGTTGAAGGAATAGGCGGGGGAGTAGCCAGCGGACGGCTCGCCGATGCGCGAGAAAACCAGCCGCATGAGCGGTGCGATGTCCGAGGCCGTGGCCACGATCGAACGCGCATTTCCGGTGAAGCGGCGCTGATCGATGATCGCCGTGAACGTCAGCCCATCCATGGACTGCACCTCGGGCGCGGGCATCTGCGGTAGACGATTGCGGATGAAAGTGGGATACGAATCGTTGACGAGTCGTTGCGCCTCGGCGGCCACAGTATCGAGAACCAGCGAGGATTTGCCGGAGCCGGACACGCCTGTCACCACGGTGAGCGCCTTCTTGGGGATGTCCACCGAGATATCACGCAGGTTGTTTGTGGCGGCGCCGACTACCCGGATGACATCGGGCTGTGAGGCGCACGAAGACGCATCGGCATGCTTCTCTGACTCCGATGGGACGACGACGGCGCCGCCCACCGCGTTCGTCGGGCCAGACGTAACTGCTTCCGAGAGAGACTCATTCATCTCATGAGCATATCTGTGGGCTCCGACATCATCCAGACAGATTACGCGGGCATTGAAGCGTGACAGACGGCGAATTCTCTTGGCACGATGAGGGCATGAGGGCATGAGGGCATGAGGGCATGAGGGCATGAGGGCATGAGGGCATGAGGGCATGAGGGCATGAGGGGGACAGATCTGTCCCAGGCACCTTCTTCACCAATCAAGCAGAATGGAAGAGGCGCGGCTGCCGGTGTCATCGTTGGCTGAAGCAACCGCACATAAGCCCTACCCACGCCAGAATCTTGTGAGAACGGAGAACCATCATGGCGCAAACCAACGTCACGTCCATCAAGTTCCAGAACGCCGATATGTACTGGGAGATCGCAGCTGATCTGTACTTCCCGGCAGACTTCGATGAGTCGGCACAGTACCCGACCATCGTCGCTGCTCACCCGATAGGCTCCTGCAAGGAGCAGACCTCCGGCAACGTCTACGGCACCGCGCTCGCGGAGGCCGGATTTGTTGTCATCGCTTTCGATGCCAGCTTCCAGGGCGAGAGTGGCGGCACGCCGCGTCGCCTGGAGGATCCCAACCAGCGCGTCGAGGATTTCAGCCGCGTGGTGGATTACCTCGTCACCCTGCCCTACGTTGATGCGGATCGCATCGGCGTTCTTGGGGTGTGCGGTGGCGGCGGTTACGCCTGGGCGACGGCCAAGACGGAGAAGCGCTTCAAGGCTGTCGCTTCGATGACTGGCGTCAACTGGGGCCGTCTGTCCCGCGACAATGCGGCGTTCGCCGGTGGCCCGCTCACGGTGCTCGGCAACGTCGCTTCGATCCGCACCGCTGAGGCTCGCGGCGAGGCTGAGGGCTCGGTGAATGGTGCGTTGCCGCCGTCGGCGGAGGTGGCGCAGCAGATTGGCGACATCGACGTCATCGAGGCCTACGACTATTACTGCACCCCGCGCGCCCAGCACCCCAACGGAACCGCCACCTTCGACAACGCGCACGGCGCAGCAGTCATGGCGTGGGACGCTTTCCATCTCGCCGACGTGCTGCTCGACCAGCCGCTCCTCGTTGTCATTGGGGACAAGAAGGGCGCTTTCGGCGCTTACGGTGACGGCCAGGAGATCTACGAGCGTGCGGCCTCGACGGACAAGCAGCTGCTCGTCCTGGAGGGCGTCTCGCACTACGACCTCTACGACCAGCCCAACGGCGCGGGTGAAGCCCTCAAGACGGCCATCCCCTTCTTCCAGAAGCACCTCTGATAAGAGGAACCGCTGAGAAGCAGTAACGTCACTTTCCTGACGACTCCACGATAGGCCGGGTCAACAGCACATCGAGATGCTGCGGACCCGGCTCTCGTTCTAGGTGAGTGAAAAGAATTCGGGACAGGGCGCCGTCGTCGGCTATGAGGAACGACGACGGCGCCGCGCCTTTCAGTAGATTACGTCTCACGAAAGTGGTGACTCCCGGCACGTCCGCCTCTGACCTGCGCTTTTGTTGCCCAGGAGACGAACGTCTCTCCTGTAAATGAGCGCGAATACAGGACAATTGGAAGTGGACATCGCGGCACCTCGCGCATCCACCTCGTCAACAAAGGAATGGAAGTTAATGACGACCAACTTGCACGCTGAAGCTCGACCCGACGGATGGTGGAAGTCCGCCGTCGTCTATCAGGTGTATCCGCGCTCGTTCTCGGACAGCAACGGGGACGGAATTGGTGACATCCCCGGCATCACCTCACGGCTGGACTACCTGGCCGAGCTCGGCATCGATGTTCTCTGGCTCTCGCCCGTCTACCGTTCCCCGCAGAAGGACAACGGCTACGACATTTCTGATTATCAGGACATCGATCCGCTCTTCGGTACGCTGGAGGAGCTGGACGAGCTGATGGAGAAGGCGCATGCGCGCGGCATCAAGCTGGTCATGGACCTCGTCGTCAACCACACCTCGGACCAGCACCCCTGGTTCCAGGAGGCGCGCGACCCGAACTCGCCGAAGCGCGATTGGTACATCTGGCGTCCGGCGCGTCCGGGCCACACGCCCGGTGAGCCCGGCGCCGAGCCGAACGTCATGGCTGCTTCCTTCTCGCCGTCGGCCTGGACGTACGATCCGGAAAGCGGCGAATACTACCTCGGTATCTTCAGCCCCTACCAGCCGGACCTCAACTGGGAGAACCCCGAGGTGCGCGAGGCCGTGTACGAGATGATGCGCTGGTGGGTTGAGCGTGGCGTGGACGGCTTCCGTATGGACGTCATCAACCTCATCTCCAAGCCCGAGTGGCTGACCTCCGGCGAGGCACTGCCTGAGATCGCGCCCTACCACTGCATGCAGAACGGGCCGCGCCTCAACGAGTTCCTGCAGGAGATGCACCGCGAGGTGGGACTGTCCGAGAACAGCCTCTTCACCGTGGGTGAGATGCCCGGAGCTACCGTTGACGTGGCTCAGGAAGTTACCGATCCGGCTCGTCACGAGCTCAACATGGTGTTCACCTTCGAGCACGTGGATCTTGACCGCGTTGCGGGCAGCCACAAGTGGGATCTTGCCCCGCTTGAACTCCCCGTTCTCAAGGAGAACCTCGCGCACTGGCAGGTGGGCCTGGAGAATGCGGGCTGGAACTCCCTCTATTGGGACAACCACGATCAGCCGCGCGCCGTCTCTCGTTTTGGCGACGACGCCCCGGAGTTCCGTGTTGCCTCCGCCAAGACTCTCGCCACCGTGCTGCACATGCACAAGGGCACGCCCTACGTGTACCAGGGCGAGGAGTTCGGCATGACGAACGCGCCCTTCACGAAGATTGAGGACTACCAGGACATCGAGTCCCTCAACCACTACAATCTCGCATCTGCCGAGGGTGTTTCCGAGGAGACGATTCTCAACTCGCTGCTCGTCAAGAGCCGTGACCACGCCCGTACCCCGGTGCAGTGGGATGTTTCGGAGAATGCCGGATTCACCTCCGGGACCCCGTGGTTTGGTGTCAACCCGAACTACACCGAGATCAACGCGGAAGCTGCCGTGGCGGATGCGGATTCGGTGTTCCACCACTACCGCCAGCTCATTGCGCTGCGCCATGCGGATGAAGTTGTGCGCGAGGGCCGCTTCGAGCTCCTTCTTGCCGATCACTCGCAGATCTGGGCCTTCACCCGCACCCTGGGTGATCGCACCCTGCTCGTGGTGGCCAACTGCTCCTCGGAGACTGTCGAGATTCCGGCTGAGGGCTTGCCGTCGGTTGAGGGAGCGAAGCTGGTATTCGGCACCCGCGTTCTTGATGGCGTGAGCACGCTCGCTCCGTGGGAGTCACAGGTCCTGGAGTTGGCTCGTTGAGTTGAGTGCTCTCGATAGTTGAATAGTCGAGTGGGTTGCTGGTTACGTAGGTAGCCAAGTCGACGACGATGGAACGCCGGTTCCGCCATGAGGCGGGGCCGGCGTTTTGCATGGCCGTGGTGGACACAATGCGTTCATGAGTGGGCGAGCGGGTGGGTGAGTAGGTGAGTAGTCAAGTGGGCGGGCAGGCGAGTGAGCGGCTAAGCCGGTGAGCGGGTAAGCCTGTGGGGAAGTGTTTGTGAGCTGTAGAGGATCGTGCTGGTAGGACAAGATCCGTCGGCATAGTGATGAAGTTGGCATGATTTGTTCTGCCGATACCGAGCCAGTACGAGGTTTTCACGACTTCTCCGAAATATGTTTCATGTAAACAATTTAAATCGGAATTAATTTCTCAGAATACGGCCTGGAATCTTTCAAGTTAAGGGTCATTGTGGAGCGTATGTAATGTCGCGCGATCCGGCTTTGGTCCGAGTTGTGAGGTGAAGGCTCATCGTATTAATTGCATATTAATGCAGAATAAAGACTTTGTTAGATTGATACAGTGATTATCTGCGGAGGATTGCCTCGATACATTGCCAGGAGCAATGTCACATAAAAGTTAAAAATAAGGACTTAAGGCTTAGTTCGCGACAAAAAGGGATGACAATATATCGACTTGTAACAAACGTTTCATATTTCTCCAATACCCCAAGAGGTGTGAGAAATAGTCCTACTGTCTGAAAGGGAACCATGGCGAAGGGGCATCGGCTGGTTGCAGCAACCGCATTGGCATTGAGCGCCCTTCTTGTACTGCCCCCGATTGATTCATTTGCCACCGACTTCTCCGCTGGTGGCTCGGAATCGACCCTCGCGGTCACCGGGCAGCCGATTGTTCCTGGCGGCGGTGAAGCTACGGCATCCCGTGCTGATGCTGATTCTCAGGGGTCCTCGCAGGAGGACAATTCCTTCATTGTCGTCGAATCGCCCAATACCAATGCAGGTAATGGTATTGAAGAGAGCCCTAGTCCTGCCCCAAGCTCTCACTCGAGCAAGCGCCCATCCAAGAGCAAGGGTACAACCCCCGCTGCCAAGGCCTCTCCCAGTGCTACGACAGGATCGGAAGCTCCCGCCGCCAAGGCGCCTCAGGCAACACAGGAGATTGTGGTGGATTCGGACACATTGGATTCGGGTGAATCCGATGATGCGACACCTCCGGCGGTTTCCTCACTCTCCAACTCAATCGGGACTCAGGCCGCCGTCCCGACCAGGTGCGAGTTCGCCGATCAGGGCTCCGGAAACTATGCTTCCACGCTGTGCTGGTTGGATCTCTCGAGCATCACAACCGAGTATGTGCAGCAAGGAAATGACACACACAAGTGCACCCCAACTTCTGGCCGTCGAGGCTCTATGTCATACACCTGCGAGGCAACCACGGTCTGGGTGAGCAAGCTTGGGGCCGCATATGGCAGTGCTTCAGCCACGGCCATCGGTGCGTCAAGTACCAGTGAGACCACCGCGAAGAACAACGCATCGTATGCTGCGAGGGCCAACCTTGCTGGCAAGCTCTACGCCTCCGGCTCCACCTTCTACGGGCCGATCACTGACTATCCGTTGGAGTCCAAGCTCTCGGATATGTACACCATGAAGGCGAACCTCTCGATTTCGGCCGACCCGGGATCGGGTGCTCTCGCGATGGAGTCCACACAGTTCCCCACCTATGACTACTCTTTCCTGGGCAATAACGGCTTCTACACGATTTCTGACGAATCTGTAAAGCCCGCACTGTATCAGTCAAACCACGCTGGCGAAACCACTGCAAAGCTGAGCAATATCAAGCTACTGGCTGGGAATGAAGCCACCACGGGATTCTCTGTGGTTGTGGCCGATGCCGAGACCAGCGATGAGTTCGAGTGGATCACGTGGTCTGCGGAGAATGCTGCTACTACCAATGGACGTTCCTTCACCTGGCTTCCGAATGATCCGGTTGCGTGGAAGAACGCGACGAGCAACTCGGCGCGGCGTAAGGCCGCCGTCGGCAATGCTTGTCCTTCCAACAAGAGTAGTGACTGGGCGAGTCTCAATCCGTCGGAGACGGATTCCGCATTTACCTGTGCAGCGGATCGGTCCTCCGAGAAGAACGGAACGCCCATGCTGCAGGCCTCCCCGAAGGATGTCACCTCGAACTTCTCTGTGACCCAGGTGATGTACGGCGGCGGGCGAGAAGCTATCGCTTTCGGTGTGCTTGTGGCTGGTGGCCAGGTCAACGTTGAGGTGGCCGACCGTATTGTGGGCGGCGACGGCACCCCGACCACCACCAATTTCACCGCTTCGGTTTCGCGTCTAGGTGATGCTCAGCCTTTGGCGGAGACGGAAACTGGGGCGTCGGCGCTCACGGCTTCGACGGATGCACAGCACTTCCCGGTGGCCACGGTGAAGCCGGTTCTCTCGTTCGCCTCCGCGGCAAGTTCGTTGGCGGATGAGTACACACCTAGCTGGGCCTGCAACAAATCAACTGCCGAGGGCATCGTTGCCTGGTCCCAGTCCGGAACCAGCGAGATCCCTCCTGACCCTGCAAATACCAGCGACAAGGAATTCCTCACCGTTGGTCCCCGCGAGTTCATCGACTGCACCGTCACCTACACCCCGGCCTTCCTCACCTTGGTGAAGAGTGTGGACAAGGGAACGACGACGGCGTCCGACAAGGCGTCCAAGTGGAAGCTCACTGCCGATCAGCCGGGCGTCTCGAAGGCCGCTGCAATTGCCTCGGGAACGAAGGTTGCCGTGGCTCGCGGCGAGTATTCCCTGACCGAGGAAAGCTCTGGGCTGGCGTGGTCGTCCGGGTACCGGTGGAGTGGATTGACATGTACCGGAGCGGACGCCGTCGTCGATCAGGATACGCAAACAAAGACGGTGACCTCCGCGAAGGTGACCGTGCCCAAGAAGGGCAACGTGACGTGTACGTATACCAATACCGCGAATGAGCCGCGGCTGAACCTGGGAAAGATGGCCCTGTTCAACAATGCCGAGTTCGCCTCCGGCGAGACGATTGGCACTGGAAAGAGTGGTACCCCCAGCTCTGGCAGCACAATCACCTATGCGCTGACCCTCGACAACTCGAAGGGAACCGCACCAATTGAAGTCAACCATCGCGATTACCTGCGTGACGTGTTGGATGACGCCGATTACGTGGGCGACATCAAGTTCCAGGTCAACAAGGGTGCTGTGACGACCACGTCGGATCTCGTTGAGGTTACCTCACACCTGAATGAGCCGAATCCCTACCTTCAGTTCACCGGCGTGGGTAACAAGAAGTTGCCCGCCTACACTGCGGTGACCGTGTTTTTCGACGTCAAGGTCAAGCCTGATTCGGAGAACTGGCAGGAGCGGGAAAAGGGCGTCAAGGCATCAGGAAACCTTCCCGCCCAGCTGGGATTCGAACTCAACAATTACCTGGTGAAGACGGGCGATCCGGTTCCTACAACGTGCCCCACCACTGGTGACGCCTCGAAGGCGTGCACCACGCATCCCGTGCTGGCATGGGCCATGGAGAAGGATTCGCTCCCACTCAACGGTGCGTCCTTGCATGCCAATGGCGATATCCACTACAAGATCGCCATTCGCCGGCTCAATCCCCGAGCCGGTGGAGACATCACCGGAATTCAGGTGACGGATGATCTCAGCCAAGTGTTCACGGCGGCACGCTGGTACCCGGCCGGGCCGGTGCCCTATCCCGCCAAGCAGCGCGGCATCTACTTCTACGATGCGCAAGGCAAGCCGGTGACTTCCGAAGGATCGCCCGCACGCGATGCCATCACGAGCGTTGGCGATTCCTCTCTTCCCTTCAACCGCTTGCCCAACAGGGCAACGGATGGAGCTGGAAAACCGGCTAGCGTTCAGGACATCGCGGCAGCGGACGCGTACATCCCTCCGCCCGCATTCACTGCGGACAACTCCTTGGCCTTTGATGGTCACCCAGCAGGCGGCGAATGCGTCAGACCTGCGGGAACGCCGGGGCCAACCAGCGCGGACTGTTACAAGGGCACCTGGGAGCTGAAGGCGGTTCCGTTCACCATGAAGGAGGGCGTCGCCCAAGCTGAGGTGTGGTTCTCTGTGCGCGTCGGTTTCGCCTCCGCGACGCCGTCGGACATCGTGTGGGCCAATAAGGCTGACTTCCATGGCTCGAACCCGAGCGGGGATTGGGAGAAGTATTGGATGCCTCTGCGCCAAGTTGCCACCGTGGCCTTTGCCAATACCGCGACGATTGACTCGGCCACGAAGCCACCGGTTCCGGCAGCGACGGACCCAACGCGCAAGAAGCCAGGGCTGAACGATGACGGTTCGATGTGGATTGTGAATCACAAGGTTGACGGCAACTACTTCGTGATCCGAAAGGACCTCGTTTTCCGTGACCCGGATACCGGGCGGATGGACCGATACATCAACATGGTGGGCCATGAGTTGGCATTGGAGTACAAGGACCCGTTGAGTAACGGGGAGTGGACGCCAGTCGAGGATGTGGAAGTAGACCGCGTCCGTACGCTGGACCCGAACAACAACGTGGTGGACGACATTTCCCAATGTGATTCCGGGGATGGCACCGGAACAATCCAGTGCCATTCGGGCCTCGTACGAGAGTCTCTGATGTGCACCGACTGGAATGTTTCAGGTGCGGAGGAGCTGGGCGAGGAATGTGCTCGCTTCCGGCCCATCGCAGCCGGTGCTCAGGCTGGGCGTTGGCGTGCTGATCGCTTACCAGCTGGAAACTACCGACTCACCGAGACGCAGGCTCCTACTCATCGCCGTGACCGCGCCCCCGCGGTGGACGCGACAGGCGAGGTCATCGACTGGAAGGACGGAACGGTCCCGGTCTCCGGCGCTCAGGTTCTTCCCGAGCCAGTCGAGTTCAGGATCTCTGATGGTTCGGATGCCATGAGTGCGTGGCAGATCGGCAATGACGGCACCAAGATCACATGGCGGACGCTTGAGGGCCAGCTCGACATTCCGGCTCAGAATCCCGACGGTGTTCTTGGTCGCTGCACCATCCCTTACGGCGGTGAAGTCAGTGATCTGCCCACGGCCTGTATCAATCCCACGGGATACTTCCTGGTCCTCTCCGATGTGGCGCCCGTACGGCTGCCCCGTGCGGGCGGAATCGCGGCGAATGCCGCACTGCCCGGAATGGCCATTCTTGCGGTCGCCGTGCTCGGCTCCGTGTGCTGGAAGCGGAAGAAGGTGGTGGCGTAACGAAGAACAGTTCCCACAGCCCTTATCCCCCGACATTCCGATTTCAATAACTCAACAACGATTGACCTTGACCAAAAATGGTTGTTCTCACGAAGGGAAACACGATGAAAATGCAGAAGAAGCGAGGCTTCCTCGCCGCTGCCAGTGCAGTGCTCACAGCCCTCACACTGAGCTTTGGTAGTGCCGCCTCGGCAGCGCCCAGCACTCCGGCGAATCCGCCAGCGGCAAGCGACGTGACGATCACGAAGCTCACCCAGCCGACAGTGGAAGGTGACCACGCCAGTGGTAAGCCGCAAAACCCACTTCCGGGTGGCACTTCGGCAATTGAGGGAGTGACGTTTGATTACTACCTCGTGCCCGGTACTGCCGAAGGAGAAGCGAATGATATTGGCACCAACGTTGGCCAGGCATGGGCTGCGACGCAGACCGTCGCCACGTTGGCAGGTGGGCTTCCGGCAACCGAGACAGGGTCCTTTACGTCGACTAACAGTAGTGGCGTGACAACCAAGAACCTGCCGCGTGGACTCTACGTCGTTCGTGAGAGTGTTGTGCCAGCGGGCGTCACTCCGGCACCTGACTTCACCCTTGCAGTTCCGCTGACTGATCCGGACGATCTCAACGCCTGGTTGGATCACATTTACGTGTACCCGAAGAACTCGCTGATTGCGGGCTCGAAGACCGTTGTGGACGGTGAAGGGGCAACACCCAACTTCACCGTGGGTGGCAAGGTCACCTGGACCATCAAGACGGACATCCCCCGCGTCGCCAACGACGCCCCGGGTGCAACGGATCGCTACAAGGCGACGGACGCATTCGAGATTCACGACACCCTCATTGATGCGAACTTGAGCGCCGTTGCGAGCGACATCACCGTGACCGGCATGACCGTGGACGATGACTACACCGTCACCCCCGATACCTCGGTGACAGGCGAGACCACCTGGAAGATTGTGTTCACCGCAGATGGCCGGGACAAGCTGGCCGCAGCCGTCAACGCCGATGCGAGCGCTCAGGTTGAAGTCAAGCTCGTCACCACGGTGGAGTCCGTTGGTGAGACCATCAACCAGGCAGTGATCTACCCGGACCAGAAGTCCATCACGGAAAACAAGCCGCTGGACGTACCCGGCGCCACCATCAAGTACGGCAACTACCAGCTCAACAAGAAGAGCACGGATACCCAGCTGGCAAATCTTTCCGGCGCTGAGTTCAAGGTCTACCTCTCGGAGGCCGACGCCAAGGCCGGCACGAATGCTGTGACCACCAAGGAGAATGCCACCGGAGTGTGGACCACCACGGCGGACGGTACCGTTACGGTTGGCGGCTTGCGCTACACCAACTGGGCTGACGGCGAGACCGCAACCGGAGCCAAGGTACAGGAGTACTGGCTGGTGGAGACCAAGGCGCTTGATGGCCATCAGTTGCTCGCTCAGCCGATCAAGTTTGTTGTCGATGAGAACTCAGCTGCTCAGACCGCACAGACGATCGTCAATGCCAAGACCGAGAATGGCGGCTTCGAACTGCCCCTTACCGGTGGCACCGGAACCGCGATGCTGACCTTCGGCGGCGTGCTGCTGCTGTCGGCCGTGCTCGTTGTGGCTCGTCGCCGCCGCGTGGCTGAGGTCGCCTGATAACTAGCGCCAATGGGTGATCACTTCCACCGGATACGTGCACTTCCTACAACACGTCCGGACCCATTGGTGTGAGAGGTTGTGCCAGTAGGCCAAGACCTATTGGCGTGATCTCTGAGGTGAGCACGTGCTCACCAACCGCCCGGCGGGGCCACAAGCCCCGCCGGGAACCCCGGGTGTTACCCGGAAAGACGTCACCCTGAGAACACCACGGAAAGGAGATGCCCCATGGCTTACCAACATCCTGCGGGTATCTCCTTTCCACCTCTTGAGTCCCACGAACCGAACGCTGCCAGGCAACCTGGCGCGGCGCCGTCGTCGTCAAAAAAATCACTGGCCATTCCGATCCTGCTGCAGGTTCTCGCGATGATCGGTATCGGAGCGATCCTCTACTCGAGTGCCGCGGACTGGTTCGCCACCCGGCAGCATGGTTCCCAGATTTCGGGGTATGTGGAGTCGGTGGAGCAGCTGCCGCGGGCCGACCGTGCCGCCGCGCTGGAGCGGGCTCGCAGCTACAACGCGAATCTTCCGCGGGGCGTGCTGCGCGATCCCTACCTCAGTCCTTCCGATGAGGGCTCGGAAACCAGCGCCTACGCCGACTATCAAGAAAATCTCCGAATCGACAGCAACAACGTGATGGGCGAACTCAGCTACCCACGGCTGGGAATCTCACTGCCCATCTACCACGGAACCGCCGATGATATCCTCGCGCGCGGCGTCGGGCACCTCTACGGTTCCTCGCTGCCCGTCGGCGGACCCTCCACCCATTCCATCCTCACCTCACACTCCGGACTCATCCACGCCTCTCTCTTCTCGCAGCTGCCGAAAGCCGCCGTGCGGGACACCTTCCAGATCACCGTGCTCGGCGAACGGCATCACTACCGCGTGACGTCGATCGAGACGGTCCTCCCGGAAGAGACCGAATCGCTCGAAATCATCGCCGGTGAGGATCACGTCACGCTCGTCACCTGCACCCCCATCGGCGTCAACAGCCATCGCCTGCTGGTACACGGCGAACGTATCGCTTCACCGGACGACGACGGCGCGGGCTCGCGTTCGATCGCTGGTCACTCGGCTGGACTGCCCTGGTGGATCCTGTGGTTTGTGCTCGGGACGGGCGCCATCGCCTACATTCTCTTCTCTCCCTCGCGCCCGCGGCGGGATACTCCTTCCTATTCTTCCCAACCGGTCCAGGAGGTTGATTCGTGATCAGCGCCCGACTCGCCTCCGTCTTCGGTGGCCTTCTCTCCATTATTCTTCTCCTTGGCTTGGGTGGCCCCGGTGCGGCTCTTGCCGGTGTGCCCGCGGGCAATGTGGCCCTCGTAGCAGGTTCTGGTGGCGCCTCCGAAACCCTCATCCTGCACAAACTGGAACAGCCTGACAACATGGGGCTGCCGGCCCCCGGCCTGCCGCTGGATGCCGCGAGCCTAGAAGATATGAAGCCGATTTCGGGCGTGGCCTTCGAGGTGAAGCGGGTTCCGGTTGCGGACCCGACCAGCAAGGCGGGCGAGGTGCAGGTGCCTTCACTTACCCCCGCCGAAGCTGCCTTGCTCGTTGCGGGAGAGCCGGTGGCCGCTTCCGGTGTGACTGACGCGGACGGTGTGCTACCGCTGGCCGGACTCGATACTGGGCTCTACTACGTCACGGAGACGGCCGTCCCCGGAGGCGTGAAGCCGGGCGCACCTTTCCTGGTGTCGCTGCCGATGCGCCACCCCACCGAGAACACCTGGCTACACACCGTCCACATCTACCCCAAGAGCGCGCGTGTTGGCATCACGCTCGATGTGCGCGATCAGGACGCCCTGACCTGCGGGGATACCGTCACCTGGACCGCCCGTGCGGACATTCCACTCGACACCCCCATCTCCAGCTACCTGGTGCGCAACGTACTGGCATCCGGTGTGTCCCTGGCCGGGGACGCCGCCACGATCACCGTGGTTATCGACGAGGCGGATGCCCCGGCCCTGGTGGCTGGAATCGACTACACCATCGTGGAGTTCGGTTCGGACGTGAGGGCCAGAACCGGCGGTGAAGCGGTAGATGGTGAGCGCGGCTTCGACGTCGTCCTTACTGAAACTGGACGTGCGAAACTCGATCAATACCCCGGCGGCCAGGTGCGCGTCAGCTACCCCACCCGCATCACCGGACCGGGCGAGCACATCAACGAAGCACGACTCTTCGTGGACGAAGCGGCGCCCGCAGTGGATACCGCCGTCACCAAATTCGGCCCTCTCAACGTGTGGATCCACGAGAAGGGCAATGAGGCGAACCCCGTCCCCGGGACCACATTCCGGCTCTACCTCACCGCCGAAGATGCACTCGCCGGGAAAAACTGGATCACCGTGGGCGGAATCTCCGAATGGACCTCCGGACCAGACGGCACCTTCTCCATCGGATGCCTGCGATTCACGGGCCACGTCAACGGGCTCGACCGCGACCCCAACGACCCGCTCTACCGGCCCTACATCGTCGGGCCCGTGAGGTACCTGGCGGGATGGAGCGGGGACGGCATCGCCATCTCGGGCGTGGTGTCCAGTGCAACGCATCCCATGCGGCTCGTCTTCGACGCGTGGCGTGGTGCATCGCCCTCGCCCTCGCCCAGTACGCCAACCACGGAGCTGCCCATCACCAACCCGACCACACCGGGAGGGCCTGCTCGGCCTACCACGCCGGGTAGGCAGCTGCCGGTCACCGGTGCGCAGGTCGGCGGAATCTCCCTCCTGGCGGTGACCCTCATCGGGATCGGCGTGGTGCTTGTGCGCCGCCGAGTAGCCGAAGGTCATGAAGCGTGAGCGCTCCCAGCTGGCCGGAGAACACGGCCGATGCGGCGGGTGATTCGGGGACCGGGCCGAGGCGGACAGGAACGGGGCCGGGGAAGCGGGTGAAGCGGCGCCGTCGTCGTCAAATCGTCGTCAACGTGATCCTGCAACTACTGGCCATGCTAGCCATCGGGATGCTCGTCTACCCGCAGGGCGCGGACTGGATCACGCGTATCGGGCACAACGCGGAAGTCTCCGGGTACGTGGCGCGAGTGGCGGACACCCCCAACGAGGAGCGCGAACGCATCCTCGAAGCCGCCTACGCCTACAACGACCAACTGCGCCCGGGCCCGCTCACGGATCCGTACACCTCACTCGCCGAGGACGAAGCGCTGCGCTCCGACCTCTATCTGGCCTACGAGGAGATGCTGCGGGTCTCGGGCACGGACGCCATCGGAACCCTCAGCTACCCCGCCGTGGGAATCGCGCTGCCGATGTACCACGGCACCGCAGATGACACCATCTCGCGTGGGGTCGGGCACCTGTACGGCACATCGCTGCCGGTGGGCGGGCCCGACACCCACTCGGTCCTCACCTCGCACTCGGGCTTGCCGCACGTGCAACTCTTCTCCCCGCTTCACAAGGCGAAACTGGGGGACACGTTCTGGATCTCGGTGCTCGGCGAGGACCACTACTACCGGGTAGAAGGCCTGGAAACCGTGCTGCCCGGCGAGACCGACAAGCTTGAAATCGTGACCGGAGAAGACTGGGTCACGCTCTTCACCTGCACCCCGATCGGCGTCAACTCGCACCGCCTCATGGTGCACGCCATCCGTATCCCCGACCCGGAACAGCCGGGCATCGAGGAGATCGGCGGCGACGGCGCCACACTCGGATTCCCCTGGTGGGCCGTGTGGTTCGTGGGCGGATCGATTGCCGTGGGATGGCTGCTCTTCGCGCCGCGGCGCGCGGCGAAGAACCGTTCGTGAGTCAAACGCACGGCAGCAGCACCTGGGCAAATGTGACGATGCCTGGGCAAACGCGATGGCGCAAATTAGTGTGGGTTTATGGAGAGGAAATGGAGAAATAAGCCCATCGCTTCGCTTCGTCATCAGATGATGGCGGTGGGAGCTGCCCTGAGTATGGCTGTGCTTGCTGGCTGTGGCCCGAATGAACCCGGTCAGAGTGCGGTGGGCTCGGGGTCGCAAGATCCCGAAAGCGCAGCGGCATCCGCGAGTGCTTCAGTCATGTCGTCGGCACCACGAGATCCGCGGGGCACGTCGACAGCTGTGCCATCTCCATCGCAAGTGAGCGAACCTGTTGTCCCGAGCGCTGTTGCGACCGGGCTGGAGGCGCCCTGGTCTCTCACGTTTGTTGAGGGCACACCACTCGTGAGTGAGAGAGATTCCGGCCAGATTCTTCAGTTGGATGCGAACGGCAACGCCAGAACCGTGGTCACCGTTGAGGGCGTCTTGCCTCGCGGTGAAGGTGGCCTGCTAGGAATCACCGCGCACGATGGTTATCTCTACGTTTACTCCACCGCCGCAGACGGTAATCGAATTCAGCGGTTCGAAATTGTCGGGACCGCTGGGTCCGCAGATATGGAGATTGGCCAGCCCGAGACTCTTCTGGAAGGGATTCCATCGGCACGGTTCCATAACGGTGGGCGACTCGCTTTCGGCCCTGACGGAATGCTCTACGCCACCACCGGCGACGCCGGAAATACCGGCTCTTCGCAGGACCGCGGAACGCTTGCCGGCAAGATTCTGCGGATTAGCCCGGATGGCGGCGTGCCCGCGGACAACCCCTTCCCGGGTTCCTACGTCTACAGCTATGGCCACCGCAATCCGCAGGGGTTGGCGTGGGACGAGGCCGGCACGATGTATGCCTCCGAGTTCGGGCAAGACACCTGGGACGAGTTGAATGTTATTGAGGCCGGAGCCAACTACGGCTGGCCGGAGGTTGAGGGGATCGGCAACCGGTCGGGGTTCGTCGACCCGGTACAGCAGTGGGCCACCAGCGAGGCAAGCCCCAGCGGCATGACAATCAGGGATGGCAGCATCTGGATTACCAACCTTCGAGGCGAACGATTGCGGGAAATTCCGCTTTCTGACCTTGCCAGCTCCACCGAATATTTTGTGGGTGAGTACGGGCGTATCCGAGATATCGTCACCGCCCCCGACGGCTCACTGTGGTTCGTCACCAACAATACAGACGGGCGCGGAAGCCCCGGTATCGATGACGACCGATTCATCCGTTTCGTGCCGTGACCGGAGGCTCGTTGCGGCGAGAAGAAAGATGGTAGCCAGCGATCATCCGCCGAAAGAGGTACTACTAGTAACCCCCTCGCGCGCGGCGACGGGTCTAGTGTTAAAAGGTAGCTGTTGAATGGTTCGGACTCACGTTGAACTGTGGGTCGGATGCAACGAAGGAGCACGTCATGAGCGCACAGGATTTTGAGCAGATTTTTCCCCTCGGCGAGGAGAACACGGCGTTTGGTCAGTATTTTATTGGCCAAAGTTACCTCGCCCCGCTGACTAGCGAGGGTGTTGGGATCAACAACGTCACCTTCGAGCCGGGTTGCCGCAACAACTGGCACATTCATCACGCGACGGCGGGCGGCGGCCAGATTCTGCTCTGCACCGCGGGCAGCGGTTGGTACCAGGCTGAGGGCGAGGCGCCGGTGAGTCTGGAGCCGGGTTCGGTGGTCAACATCCCCGCGGGTCTTAAGCACTGGCACGGCGCGAAGGCGGATTCGTGGTTCAGCCATGTCGCCATCGCTGTGCCCGGCGAGAACACGAGCAACGAGTGGTTGGAGCCGGTGGACGACGAGCACTACAACGCCCTCCCGCAGGACTGATCACACGCTGTCAAAGCCTGATCGAATCACGCAAAGGAAGATTCAGTTGATTTTGAACGAGACATACACACTGTCCAACGGCATCGAGATCCCGAAGTTGGGTCTGGGCACCTGGTTTATTGCCGACGACGTCGCCGCGCAGGCCGTTCGTGACGCCATCAGCATCGGCTACCGCAACATTGACACCGCGCAGGCGTATGGCAATGAGTGTGGTGTGGGCGAGGGAATCCGTACCGCCGGTGTAGCGCGCGAGGATATCTTCGTCTCAACGAAGCTCGCCGCCGAGATCAAGGACTACGAGGGTGCGGTGGCCGCGACTACGGCGGGTACACCGCCTTCCCCGTCCACAGCGGTAAGTAGAGGTGAAGTGTTGATTGCGATCTGAGCTCCACAAGGTTTGTCCTTGATAACATGCGGATTATGGGCAAGAAGCAAGGAAAGTCTAGGGTGTCGCGATGCTGTGTTCCTCAGCAGCAAATGATGACGTGGCATGATCATGTGGACCCTGAGCATCCTTCGGTTGTTGCGCTGGATGAATGGCTGGCTTCGCTTCCCGCATTTGCTCGTGCGCATGAAGAGGGCGAGATTGATGCCCTGTTTGAAGCTGCCGCTTATGGTGAATTATGGGAATCTGCAGACGCCAGTACTCCGATCAAACCAATTCATTACCATCCTGACGTGTACGAGTTGCGTCGAAAAGCTCTGAAGAAGGCTCTTCGCTTCTACCATGGAGAACCTGAGAAATATCCTCGCCATTTGATCAAGCTGCATCGTCACATTAAAACGAGTGCCAAATTGCAGCAGATAGAGATTGAGTATGCCGCAAACAGATATGAGGGATGACGCAAAATCCCCCCCATTTTTTACTACACAACCTTTAGGTTGTTTCGCTATGATCGTCTCATGAGTACAACTTTGCGGATAGACGCTGCCTTGGATATCGAGTCTGTTAGGGCTCGTGCCAAGGTGCTTGCCCGCGAAGATCGGCAAATGCGTTCCCAGCTCATTAGTTGGCGTAGAGCGATGGGACTGACGCAAAAGCAGGTCGCGGACATGATGGGCGTCTCACAACAGGCAATCAATAAGTTTGAGCGCTACGATGCTGACCCGAAGTTGTCGACGATCCGTCGTTATGCCAATGCGATTGGTGTCTTGATTGACCATCAAGTGACTCCTGATTGTGGTCAGTCTCGTTCGCTGGCCAAGGCTCCAAGTTGGGACAGCTCTTTCACAATATCTGAGATAGGTGTAGCGGCACCGGTTACATCCGACCGTCGCAAGACCACTCAGTGGGGGCACTCAACTCGCAGCGAATTGCGATTGGTTTCATAAGGGGCTGGGAATGACAGACATATTGAACGAGAAGGATCTTGAAGCTGTTCGTGAGGTCATCTCGGCTTCCCGTCTTCGTTCTATCGAGTACTACGAGATTTCAGCACGTCGATATGAAGATAACCTCGAGCCCGATGAGCAGATGGATGGACGTGTGAACATTGATGTGATGCAACGCGTCACCGAGACTGGCTTCGGGATTCGTCTCAATGCTCGTGTCATTGTTCCCCAAGGAGAAGCTTCGGCGAGTGTTGCTGCAGAGTATGACCTTGATGAAGAGGTGTCTCCCAAATCTCGCACGTTGCAGCTCTTTGCCAACGAAGTTGCCGTCATGACGATTTTTCCATATGTTCGCGAGGCGATCTCGACGTGTACGGCACGGGTTTTTGGGCGTCCGTTGAATTTGCCAGTGGTTGAACGCGGTGAAATCACTATGGATGTGGACGACGAATAGACCGGTGAATCCACAAATTTAGGTTTGTTTCACCGTTTTGGATGATCTGCTATTTGACCTCTGGTACTCAGAGCTGTAGCCAGGCGGTGCTTTCGCCGGGTAGGAGGCCGTCTTCCAGCGGAGCACTGGTGACGAGTACCTGGCCTTCAGGTGCCAGTTCGATGGGGTCGGTTCCGAAGTTCATCACCGCGCACCAGCCGTTGGGGCGCGCGAAGTTCAGGATCGAATCGGAGATTTCAATCCAGTCCAGGCTCTCCCCGCACTGCAACTCGTGGCGCAGCGCGAGGGCGCGCCGGTAGAGGTTGAGGGTGGAGTCCTGGTCGTTGGATTCCAGGTCGACGGCGTAGCGGGCGAACCAGTCCGGCGGGGGCAGGTGTGGCGCGGCACCGCCGTCGGGACCGAAACCGAACGAGGAGCCCTCGTGGGTCCAGGGGAGTGGGACGCGGCAGCCGTCACGGCCCATCTCGACGGCCCGGTTACGGAAGAAGGCGGGATCGGTGCGGTACTCGTCCGGGATGTCGCCGACCTCTTGGAGCCCGAGTTCCTCTCCCTGATACAGGTAGGCCGATCCGGGCAGGGCAAGCATGAAGAGTGTGGCCGCGCGGGCGCGGCGCAGGCCCTGAACCTCGTCCACCTCGGCGGGGTTGCCACCGTCCAGGAGCCACTTCTTGCCGTCGTTGGCGGTTTCGGTGACGGGTGCTCCGGGCGCGGTGGCGCCGATTGTCACGCCTGCCAGGCCGTAGCGGGTGGCGTGGCGGACCACGTCATGATTGGAGAATGTCCAGGTGGTGGAGCCGCCGTACTCGGCGACCGCGCGCAGATTGCGGTCGACGACGTTGTGGAAGTCCGTGGCGTCGAAGCGCGCCTGGATGAAATCAACGCTGAAGACCTGCCCGAGAGTCGAGGTGTAGCGGGACTGGCGGTGCGTGGGGACGAAGGCTTCGGCGACGGCGAAGCGCGGGGGATCGTACTTGTTGAACACCTCGCGCCACTCCTGGTAAATGTCCAGGAGGTCGTCCCGGTCATACAGGGGGTGCTGGCCGTCGGGGAACTTTGTGGCCATTGGCTGGGCCAGGTTATCGTAGCTGGGGTCCAGGTCCTTGGTGAGGAAGTGTGCTGCGTCCACGCGGAAGCCGTCAACGCCACGATCGCACCAGAAGCGAAGTGTGGTGAGGAAGTCTTCGCGGACGTCTGGGTGCTCCCAGTTCCAGTCGGGCTGTTCCTTGGCGAAGATATGGAAGTACCACTGGCCGGGTGTGTCATCCGGTTCCGTGATGCGGGTCCATGCCCCGCCGCCGAAGATGGAAGGCCAGTTGTTTGGCGGTAATTCGCCGTTGTCACCCTTGCCATCACGGAAGATGAAGCGTTCGCGCTCGGGGGATCCTTTTCCTGCGGCGACGGCGGCCCGGAACCACTCGTGCTGATTGGAGCAGTGGTTGGGGACGACGTCGACGATGATCTTGATTCCCGCGCCATGGAGTGCCGTGACCATCTCGGCGAAATCATCCAGGGTGCCGATGCGTGGGTCCACATTGCGATAATCATCCACATCGTAGCCACCGTCGGCCAGTGCGGAGGGGTAGAAGGGGCTCATCCAGACCGCCTCCACACCGAGTTCCTTGAGGTACCCAACCCGGGAGGTAATGCCGCGAAGATCTCCGATGCCGTCGCCATTGGCGTCCGCAAAACTCCGTGGATAAATCTGGTACACGGCAGCCTGGCGCCACCAGGTGGCGTCGTCTGCTAGCAGGCGACTGGCATTATCGGTCTCGGTGCTAACGTTGCGCTCAGAAATCACGCGGGAGTGTCCTTCTTGTGGGTGGTGGGGTGTGGACATTGTGTCCGAACTAAATTTATCCTCTGAATTTAACTGCCTGCAAGGAGTGTCGAATCACTATGGGGAGTCTGGTGGTGTGAGAGTGTAGGGCGTCATCGGGGCGTCCTGGGTGTCGCGGCAGCTTGGGGTGGCACGGCCCCATTGTTGCAGCTGTTAGCTTTCCGATGCGTTCAGCCGTACTTGTTGAATGGCATTGTGAATAGCGCCGGTGAGTACAACATCGCGGCCGAGAATTGAGATTTCCACGGTCGATGGAAAAGGAGAGTGCTTAGCGAGCTTGGTGCGGATGTCCGGTAGCAGGGGAATTGCTTGCTCGGCGGCACCTCCGGCGATGACCACAAGTCCAGGGTCAATGAAGTTGCTCAATGTCAGGATTGCGGCTGTCAGGTGGTCACTTACTCTCTTGACAATGTCCTTGGCAAGGTTGTCGCCTTTTTGGGCGGCGAACCACACATCATCAAGGTCTGGCCAGTTTGTTTCGTTTGTGCCGATTTCCCAGAGCGTGGTGTCCTTTTTCTTTTGCCGGGCCTCCCAGAGGAGCTTGTGGACACTGCCGATGATTCCCAGGGAGCCGATGGGCGGGCTCAACTCCGTATTGATCGACGTGAAGTTCTCCAAGTACCCCATTTCACCAGCGCCGCCGTTGACTCCTCGGAACAGTTCGCCGTTGATGATGATCCCGGCGCCCAGCCTCTGACCTGCAAGGAGGGTCACCATGGTGTTCGAATTGAGATTACTCCGGGTCCTTCCTTCGGCAAGTGCCGCCAGGTTCGCATCGTTCTCGATGTATGTATGCCATGTGGGGTAGGAGGAGCGTAGCCGCTGTTGATCAATGCGCATGTTTTCCCAGAAAGGGTTGGTTGGCTCGCTCGGGTAAGGGGTGCCGTCGTGAGTAACCGGCACGGCTACACCAATACACGCAGCATCGATCTGTTCTGGCGTTGCGTAAGCATCGTGTAGAGCCTCGTCAAGCGTGGAGATGAGAAGGTCAGTTCGGTTTTCCTTTAGGGACTCGGGTACGGTGACACGCTGGCCCCGCCCCAGTACGGTTCCTTTGAGGTCCGCTATGACGGAGGTGGTGGAGCGGAATCCGATATCGGCGGCGGCGATGAGATGGCGGCGGCGGTTAAAGGTGAATCGGCGCGCCTGGCGGCCACGTCCTCGCACCTCGGAGGGGGCGCGGTCCTCAGTTACCCAGTTCTGCTCTTTCAATTCGCCACAGATCGAGAGAACAGTGGCTCTCGTCAAATTTGTCTTCTCCACGATTTCTGAGGCGGTTAGACCGGTATCGGTGGGGGCATCCCAGAGCAGAGTTAACACCACCGATGAGTTGAGGTCTCTCATCTGGCGCTGGGAGGTAAGTGGCGACGGTGCCACGATCCTCGAACTCAAAGGAGTATCAGTTGACATGGTTAATATTGTGCCCTACTCTCAAATTTATCCTCTAAATCTAGATACGAAGAGGCCGGCTGTCGAGGGGGACGGATGTCGGATTGTTAATCGAGATGCCGTAGTGCACGGTGGCTCTATTTCGTTGGACCTTGTGCGTCGTTTCGGGAAGCGCAACCCGCGCGCGGAACACACCGTCAACGATGAGATAACAGCTCAACACGCCTCTTCCAATGACGGACAAGGAGACTCAAGCAATGAAGAACAAGCTTTCGTGGAGGGACACGGTGGCAGCTGCCGCCGCCGTGTCCCTCGTTTTGGCGGTGTTCTGAGTGCCAAAGGATTCCAGAGAAAGGAAACGCCAATGATGGCGCGATGGAAAAGGGCTCTTGCAACCGTTTCGGCGTGCGCGATGTCTGCGGGGGTATTGGCCTCCTGCGATACCGGCGAGTCGAGCGGTGAAGGGAAGTCCGTTGAGCTGCTGGTCTGGTCAGACCAGGGTGACATGAAGACCGAGGATTCTTGGTTGCCGACTGTCCAGAGGGAATTTGAGAAACAACATCCCGAATATGACATCACGTGGACGAACGAGGTTGTTGCCTCGGCGAATGCCGCCTCAAATGCCAAGCAAGATCCAACGGTTGCTGCAGATGTCTACGCATTCCCAAGCGATCAGCTGGGCACCTTGATCGAGTCAGGTGCCCTTGGTAGAACCAGTGATGAGTCGCTCAAACAGCTGAAGAAGCAGAGTATCGGCAACGAAACGATGGTGCAATCAGTCACCGCAGCCGACGGGCACGTCTATGGCATGCCGTTCCGCGGTAACACATGGTTCATGTATTACCGCAAGAGCAAGTTCGCCAGCGAGGACATCAAGTCCTTGGATGCTTTGCTTGAAAAGGGCAAAGTTGCCTTCCAGATGACCAACGCTTGGTATCTGCCAGGCTTCTACGTTGGTGCTGGCGGCACGGTATTCGGCCCCGATGGAATCGATGCTGGAGCTGGTATCGATTTCGGAGGCGCTACCGGTGAGGCTGTCACGAAGTACCTGGTCAACCTTCGGGACAATCCAAATTTCGTCAATGACAAGAATGGCTCGGGCTTGGCAGGAATGAAGGACGGCAAGATTGACGTCATCTTCAGCGGTGCCTGGGATGCGGAGGCCGTGGCCGAGAATACCGGCGGGGATTGGGGTGCTGCCCAGCTGCCCTCCTACGAGCTTGACGGCAAGCAGGTACAGATGAAGTCCTTCGCTGGTTCCACTGCTTATGGCTGGAACCCGTACACCAAGTACCCCGAAGTAGCAGACCAGTTCGTGGCATTCATGGCTAGCTCGTGGTCCCAGCAGGTCAACTATGAGAAGCAGCAGGTGATTCCCGCTGATAGCTCGCTGATGTCCGATCCGGCGATCGGTAAGGATCCGGCCGCAGTGGCACAGATGAATGCCATCTCGAAGAGTTCTATCGTGCAGTCGTCGATTCCGCAGATGGCCAATTTCTGGGTGCCTTGCGAGAACTTTGGCAATGCCATCTATAACCGCGAAGTCACGCTTGAGAACGCCAGCGAGAAGCTTGAACGGTGGATGGCCTCCTATAAGCAGTTGCTGTAGCGAGCCAGGGAAGGGAATTCATTATGTCAACAACCGTTACTGAGAAAGGCGCACGCCGTAGTGTGCGCCGTCGCAAGCCGGATTACATTCCGCCGTCGCGCTATACCGTTCGTGGTGCCGCAGCCGAAGGTGACCTGCTCACCCGAGCCTCGTTCCTGATCCTGGGCCTGGGCAACATTGCTCGTCAGCAGATTGCCAAGGGCTTGATCCTCCTCGCCATCGAAGTACTCTACATCTACTACATGGTGAAGGCCGGGGCTCAGCATGTGGGCATGCTGCCTTCGCTGGGGTCGAAGGTGCCGGAAGCAACCCAAAATGCGGATGGTTATTGGAGTTATACGCCCGGAGACAACTCCGTTTCTTTGCTGGTGCAGGGTGCCACGGGGCTCTTCGTCACCGTACTGTTTATCGTCTTCTGGACATATGCCGTTCGTAGTGCCTACAAGGCCCAGCTGCTGGTCCAGGAAACAGGTAAGGCTCCAAGCTTTGCTGACGATCTCAACGATCTGATCAATGGACGCGTACAGCTGACGATGATGGCACTGCCGGTACTGGGTATCCTCACCTTCACCGTGCTGCCAACACTGATCATGATGGCCATCGCCTTCACCAGCTACGATTCCAGCCATGTGGTGTTGTTCGACTGGGTTGGCTTCAGGAACTTCGGACAATTGTTCAGTGCTACTGGAACAGTCAATGCCAGTCAGTTCATCAGCGTGCTTATCTGGACCCTGGTCTGGGCGTTCTTCTCCACCTTCTTGAACTTCTTCCTTGGGTTGTTCCTAGCGATGATCATCAATCGTAAGACCATCCGCTACAAGGGGCTTTGGCGTTCGATTTTCTCCTTGTCCATGGCGGTTCCGCAGTTCGTGTCGCTCTTGGTCATCAATCAGATGCTCCAGCCGGAAGGCGCACTCAATCGCCTGTTGATGGACTGGGGATGGACCAGTGGGCCACTGCCATTCTTCACAGATCCGATGTGGGCTCGAGCTACCGTGATCATCGTTAACTTGTGGATTGGTATTCCGTTCACAATCCTGCAGATCACCGGAATCGTTCAGAACGTACCGGAGGAGCAGTATGAGGCTGCACGACTCGATGGCGCAACTTGGTGGGACACCTTCACCAAGATCACGATGCCCTACCTGATCTTCGTGCTGACCCCCTACCTGATCACCACCTTCTCGGGCAACGTGAACAACTTCAACGTCATCTACCTGTTGTCTCAGGGCAACCCGACGGATGTGGGCGACACAGCTGGAAAGACTGACTTGCTCATCACGTGGCTCTACAAGCTCACCGTGGACAGGGGCGATTACAACCTTGGTGCTGTCATCGGCATCTTCACATTCATAACGCTGGCCGTGGTATCGCTCATTACCTACCGCAGCAGCGCTTCCTACAAGGATGAGGGAGGATTCCGATGAGCCGCATCGGCGCCTTGGGCGGACAGAAGAGCCGCCGCATCATGCTCGACGCCCTGTGCTACACCTTGCTGATCGCACTCGGTATTTTCTGGGTGATTCCGATTCTTTGGGTGTTCCTGGAGAGCTTCAACAAGAACACAGGTCCGTTCAACCCGACCTTCTTCCCCACCGAGTACACGCTGGACAACTACGTGCAGCTGTTCACCAACAAGCAGTTGCTGGACTTCCCACGTATCTTCATGCACACCTTTATCATCGCGGTTGTGGTGTGTGCGATCAGTGTGGCCTTCGTGCTGTTTGTTGCGTTCTCGATGAGCCGCCTGCGGTTCCGTTTCCGCAAGAGCTTCATGAACGTTGTCTTGGTGCTAGGAATGTTCCCGGGCATCATGTCAGTCGTGGTGATCTACTTCATCCTCAAGTCCTTGGGTCTGACCCAGGGCACAGGGGTGACCATCGCGTTGATGCTGGTCTACTCCGCTGGAGCGGGTGCCGGATTCTACGTGATGAAGGGCTACATGGACACCATTCCGATCTCGCTCGACGAGGCCGCTTATCTTGATGGGTGCACTCGCTGGCAAGTTTTCACCAAGATCATTCTGCCTGTCTGTAAGCCGATGATCGCCTACCAGGCTCTGGTCTCTTTCTTGGGACCATGGCTTGACTTCGTGATGGTCAAGGCAATCGCTCGTACCGAGGACAACTTCACGGTCTCGTTAGCGCTGTACAAGATGGTCAGTCAGGATTACATCGGTGAGTGGTTCGCGCGCTTCGCAGCCGCGGCAATCATCATCTCCGTGCCGATCGCGATTCTGACGATTGTCATGCAGCACTTCTACCAGGAGTCGATGTCCGGAGCCGTCAAGGGCTAACGAGCTTCAGCCAATAGGCCACGACCTATTGGCGGGATCTCAATGGACACTGTTTGTCTACCGAATGGGGTTTCGGGGGCTTCGGCTTCCGGAACCCCATTCGGCTGAATACTGTACATAGGCGCAGGGATTGCCAAGACCTATTGGTGGGATCTCTCAGACGAATCAGAGTAAGGAAATATCATCACACCGCAACAGACTAGGCCACGAGGGCTTTCGAACTTCAACCTCAAGATCGTTGCCATCGTGCTGCTGTCGTTCTCCCTCGTCAGTAGCCATGCGGCTGGCACAATTGGACTGGTTGATGGCACACTGCCCGCCGACGTCGACATGACGCAACTGACCACGGCCGTACTCGCCGAGCTGGCGTCATGGATCGCAGTTCCGATCTACGCTTGGCTGTTGGTTCAGGGGTACCAGCACACCCGCCATGCGGCACTTTACCTGGGTAGGCTCCTGGCGCTCGCACTGATATGCGAAGTGCCCTATGATTTGGTGACCTCGGGCAATGCTGTGGACTGGAATTCACAGAACCCGGTGTTTGCTCTGGTGATCACGCTATTCGCTTTGATGCTCATCAACGCGTTCCGCGACAAAGCTGCACTGGTACGACGCAGCATTACCTTACTGGTGGTGGTTGCAGGTGCGTTGTGGATGCTGCTGGGAAGCATCTACTCTCGCGAAGGAATTCCCGTTGGTATGCTGCTGCTCCTGTCAGCTGTGATACTGCAACTCTTCTCGCGGCACGAGAATGTGATGGTGATGAGCGTCGCTGGTATCAGTTCTCTGTTCCTCGTGCTCCCGGCTTTCGGCGCGGCTGTCCTGCACTATCGCAACGGAACACTCGGCTACAACCAGCCGTGGGTGCAATGGGTGTTTTATGCTCTCTACCCAGTGGCACTGCTGGTGTTCGTATTCATCTAGATATAGATGTCACATCAATAGGTAATTGATGCCTCTCCGGTGATCGATCGATGGACCGAGTGATGCGGTGATGTTATGATGTTCTCATGCGGACTACACTGGATATTGACCCAGAGGTGCTCAGCGCGGCGCGAGCCAAGGCTCATGCCGAGAACATCTCTTTGGGCAGAGCGATCTCAGAGCTTGCCTTGGCTGGCCTTCGAGCACCTCGCCCGGAACTCAGGGGGGCGTCAGGATTCCCCGTTATGCGTGGTATTCCCGGCCATCCGGTGACGGATGAAATGGTAGCCGATCATCGCGACGATGAGTCTCACTCCAATGTTGCTTGACGTTAACATTCTGTTTGCGCTCTCGTGGGACCAGCATATTCACCACGAGACAGCGCATTCCCACTTTGCTCGACTTGATGAGTGGAGCACCTGTCCTGTCACAGAAGCAGGGTTGCTTCGGCTCTTACTCACAGAAAAGGTTGTTGGTCGACGAGTCACGGGTAGTGAAGCGCTGGCTCAACTGGCGGCGATCCGAGAGGCTCCGGGCTGGAGTTTTGTGGAGGACAGTGCTTCCCTCTCTCGCCCCGTGATCGACACGCGCGTTCTCATGGGGCGGCGGCAAGTCACCGACCTTCAACTCCTGAACTTGGCAGCATCGCACGGAATGCAGCTCGCGA
The DNA here is from genome assembly GCA_047602305.1 of Ancrocorticia sp. Classification (GTDB taxonomy): domain Bacteria; phylum Actinomycetota; class Actinomycetes; order Actinomycetales; family Actinomycetaceae; genus Ancrocorticia. Next base: position 1,422,896 of record JASGHO010000001.1, on the reverse strand, counting down.
CGTTTGATGCGGCCCTCAGGAATTCTCTCGTTCCGGCTGATCGACGCTGGGTGAATTTGTGGAGTGCGTAGATGGTGCGGGTGCTGGCATTGTTGTGGAGTTAGTCGAGACTGACCCCTTCCTCCAGTTTTCCAGCTTGGTGATCATGCTTCATATAACCTGGCGATCCAGCTCTTTCCTGAGCGCTCACTGAACCGTCGGTGCCAGCTCAACTGTCCAGGCCCAGTCCAGCCTTCATGTCATCAAGAATGATAGTTTCAAGAATCTGAGTTGCTCTACCTGTGGCACTCGGTCCTGGCAACAGACTTCTGTTCATCTCTGGCTCTTGTTAGCGCTTCTTGCGCGGCGGTAGAGGTGCGAGGGGTTGCGGACTCGCGCGCGGCGAGTCCGACCATCTGTTTCGGATTACCCACATACCTTAATCTTGCACTTGAACTGGGCGTGATGCGCGGTGCCGCATTCACGCGGTCAATCAAATCGCTTCCGTGGGCAAGCGTCCATCCCCAGAGTTCCACATCCGAGGGTTCAGAGCCAAAGATTTGCTTGGCAGCCTGAACAGTCCCGTCACCGTGGTGGATTTCGTAGACTCCGACCCAGAATGAGCCGTCAAAGTAGTTCGCCGATAAGGTCTAAGTGAGTAGGTGGATGTTCTCACTCATTCGCTAATGGATTCCGCCGTTGCGGCTTCTGGCGTTGGTATCTCAACGGGGATGTGTCCTCCTTTTGCAGCGATGATCCCGTTGATGATCAGGTAAATTGCCACGACCACAGAACCGGCTTTGTCCATGAAAAGTGCCGCAGGTGTGCCTGGAGCTAGTAACACCGTCGCCAGGGCGATAACTACGGCGGTATCAACCAAGGACTTCGCGCGATACAAGCGGCTTTGAACCGCGAGGATTGCATCCGGTGTTCGCTTGTTGAGACTGCGGTATCGGAGCCAGAACCAGGTGTTTACCGCAACACCCATTCCCGCTATGACCAAGCCTGGAATGACGTTGCCTTTCTCATGATTGTCAGAAATCAAGGCCAACAGCAGCATCACAATTCCGCTGACACACATCGCAATACCCACACAGATATTAGCGATGCGCTCCAGCCGCTCACGCCTTAGCAAATCTACGTCTTCCTTGTTGGTCTTCCGGTAGATCACCCACGAGACGATGATTGCTATCAGTTCAGCACTGCGTCTCACGAAGTCAGCAAGTTGTGTCGAGGACCTCCCGAAGAACAGTCCGATACCTACAACAAGTGGACCCGGAGCACTAAGAATCACGGACGCAAGGAGTGTCCGACTTCCCGAGTTCTCATTCGCTTTATCCACGTTCACTCAGGCCCCTAAAACGTTCACAAGCGGTAAGATGATCAGAGCCGCGGTCAGAGGACAGGTCAAAGTGTCATAGCCGTTAGGCGTATACAACTCAACTAGGGCACTAGCAGCTGCGACTAGAACAGGGATAACCAGGTAGCCCACCGGAACCAAGTCTGCGAAAACCAGAAGGATCAGCAGTACCGAGATGAACGAGACAACGAACATGGCCAGTGTTCCTTCCACGCTCTTTCGTCCCTCGATGGTCTTGCCTTCCAAGAAGTGACGGCCATATTTCTTCCCGACCAGTGCCGCTGCCGCGTCCCCGAAACCCCACGCATAGACACAGGCAAGTGCCAGCCACTGTTGACCGAGCAGGCCCCAGCACACTGCGATGATCACTGCATACATGCCAAACACAATGACCAGACTGTTCTTGATCTCCCCACCCTTGCGTTCAGTCAGCAGCTCTGAATAACCATTGATGCGTTCGGCGACAGCGAGGATCGGAAACACTAAGACGACGAACAACAGACTTGCGAAAACCGCCATCCACCAGTTACTGAATGCGTACAAGAAGATCGGTAAGGATCCAAGAAGAATCAAATGCAGAGTCTTGCGAAACACCTCTTTGTGCATCGGAACAAAGCGCCGAAACACCAGAGCTGCGGTCGCACAAACAATGAAATATCCAATGAGCACCCCGAAGCCAGCCGCAAAACTCTCAAGCACCTATTCCACATCCAAAAACTAGACCAGATTGTATGATAGCCAACATGGTGTTGGTTTTCTCCCATCAATCCTTGCGATGCCGGACTGTAATCCGACAGTTTGCGCTCATCTGTTGGGGAAAGGGTCAAACATGAGTGATCAGAGAGTCGATCAGAGAGTACGGCTGACCAGAACACTTCTGAACAACGCGCTCGTCAAACTCATAAAGGACCAACACATCTCCAAGATCTCCGTACGGGCTCTGTGTGATGAAGCTGGAGTCAACCGCAGCACCTTCTACGCGCATTACTCGAACCCTTACGACTTGCTTGAAAGCATCGAGAGTGAAGTCCTTGAGAGCCTCGGAAGTAAACTTGAACAACACGACTTTGACTACGACAACCCCATCTCGACGCAAGCATTAGCCACGATCCTTGAGTACATAAGCCAGAACGCTGACCTGTTCAAAGCCCTAATCAGCAAGAACAGCGACCACGCGTTTCAAAAAGACGTCATACAACTCGCACAGGTATTCTCCGAAAACATGAATCACTCAGTGCCCCCCCCGAAACGCGCAGACATATCGAAACATTCACAGTCAACGGAGCGGTGGGACTCCTCCAAGAATGGCTACAAAGCGACATGACCGAACCACCACAACAAATGGCAGACCTCATCGTGAAGCTCCTCTTCAACGGAATCTCAGGATTCAGCAATCCATAGAACTACGGCGAGCCAATCGATATCGCGGAAAACCGCCCTTAAGCAAAATCGAGGAATCTTTGCGATTCCTCGATTTCTTAGTAGCGGGGACAGGATTTGAACCTGTGACCTCTGGATGCCTCAAAGACCTCTAGGACCGCTCACGGAATCTCATGAACCGCTAGGATTTCATAGTAATGGCAACGAAAACAGATGCTCTCGCACTTCCGATCCTGCACGGTTGATTTGGGTTGTTCACGGTTCATTTTCAATGACAATTCTGTGACTACCAGAGGCTGCGTTCACAAGAACGACGTCATGGGCTTGACGACAGCTGTCCGATCATCGGGTTCTGGCACGAAGCCCAGAACCTAGAAATAGTGTTATCAAATCTGATAACACTGAGTCATGGTTGACTTTCCTACTCCCGACGCCATTCCGCCGAATGCGTCCGCGGATTTACTCGCCGTCCTCGAATCTGCCGCCGATCTGCGACAGATTGTCCCTGATGCGGTGTTGGTGGGTGGTTCGGCAGCGGCCCTCTGTGCGAGGTGCCGAGCCTCATACGATCATGGCCATGTGCTCATGGACTTGCGTGACCGGTATCAAGCGGTACTTGACACGCTTGAGGACGAGGGTGAATGGGTGACGAACCGTGTTGTCCCTGGAAAGCTCATTCTGGGACAGATCGGCGAAATCGAAGCCGGTGTACGCCAACTTATCCGCACGGTCCCACTTGAGGTCACTCAAGTTTCTTTACCCAGTGGGAAGCTTCTGACTGTACCCACGGAGGCTGAAACGCTGCGGATAAAGGCATTCTTAATCGTTAAACGAAACCAAGTGCGAGACTATTTGGATGTGGCCGCGCTTGCTTTCAGGTACGGCATTGAACAGTCGGCAAGAGTGTTGGTTTCAATTGACGACTATTACACAGACCCGGATTCTGACGGAACTCCTGTGGCCGACCAACTGATTCGGCAACTGAGTTCGCCAGCCCCCAAAGACGTGAGAACCATCGGGCAACTACCAAGATACAAAGCCCTTGAGCCACGCTGGCACAACTGGTCCAACGTAGAAGAAGTCCTCATATCGCTGGCACAGCAAATGCTTGAAGAAGGAGCAAACAATGGCGGTTAAATTCCGTAACCTTGGGATCACTTCTGATGCTCCTATCGAGCAATGGGGCGTCGAGGGCATTCTGACCGCTATCGACCGTGGCACCTCACAGGAATGGGCTCGGATCGCCAGAGCAGTCCAAGCCGACCCCAACGGAGATGTTGCCCTTGACCTTGAACAGGCAATTGAACTGGCAGAGAGCCCTGGCATCACCGCGCTCATGACCAGAGTCCTGGCTGATGCCAGAGCATCCGACAAAGACAAACTCGCCCGCGAGATCAAGTACTGGATTGAGACCAGCGGCATGACCCGTGCACAAATTGCCGCTGACCTTGGCACCTCACGCAGCCGCCTTTCTACCTATGAAAACGGCCGGGTTACTCCCTCCGGAATTGTCACGGAGAGACTTCGGGGTCTGAGCGAGAGGTACAAGGAGCAATTCGTCAAGCCTTGACCCTCGGTCGGGCCTTTGCTCTAATTCGTCAGTCCTCTCGCTCTTTTTCTGAGCGGACTAACGTGTCCATCAACTGTTCAAGTCCCTGGCTGCCCATAGACTGGAGGTACGCGACCATGCCAATGTGACGATAGGGGACAACATGGCCACCTCATCTCGTACCACTCGCCTTGTGTTGAAAGGGCCCGCGCACTCGACGGTGAAGGTGCGTGCGCGGCGCCTCCTGAGATTAACTGCGCTGGCTGGTTCTGCGGTGCTGGCCCTTGCTGCCTGTGCCGGAGGAAGTGTCGCGGAACCTGACGATGCCATCAAGCGCGGAGACGGCTCCTTCGTTCAGTTGTCCGTCGCAGATGCCACTGCCACTGAAAGCGTGCGCACCGCAACCCGTTCGCTCGGGCTCGGTCTCATCGCGCAGTTCCCGGGCGAGACGGTGGTGACGTCGCCGGCGTCCGCCGTCGTCGCACTATCGATGCTGGGAACAGGATCCACAGGGGCTACGGACGAACAGTTGGCCAGCCTCCTGGGCGCATCAGGAAAGGACCGTGACGAGGCCGTCAACGCGCTGATGGGAACACTGGACCCTTACAGGACTGATCCCAAGAGCATCGATCCCGAGGAACTTCCCGAGGAACCCGCGCTGCACATGGCGAACCAGGTGGTCGTGCATGAAACCCTCACGGTTGAGCCGAACTACCTGGACAATCTGTCCAAGTTGTACGACGCCGGCGTCCTTACCGCTGATCTGGAAAGCCCGGAAAGTAAGAAGATTCTCGATGAGTGGGTGCGTCGCAACACTGCCGAACTCATCAAGGAATCGGCAATCGAGCCGCGGCCAGACCTTCGCATGGTCCTCCAGAACGCGGTTCTTTTCGCAGCACGATGGAGTACTCCTTTCGAGGAGAAGGACACCTACGCCGAGGATTTCACCGTCGCCGATGGCACGATCGTCTCAGCGGACTTCATGCACGGCACCCGCACCATTGACTATGCCGAGGTCAGCGGTTGGCAGATGATCGATCTGTCGTACGGCTCGCAGAAGAACCTCGCAGCACGGTATGTTCTACCTCCTGACGGAACAGACGTGGAGGCCGCGACGCCAGAGATTCTCGAGTCTCTGGAGAGCTCACTGGCACCCGTTCCCGTGAGGATATCGATTCCGAAACTGGACCTTGTTTCTAAGCTCGACCTCATTGATCCGCTCAAGGAGCTCGGACTCGTGGCCGTCTTCGATGATAATCCGCCAGCGCTTCAACACATCTCCACGGAGGCAATTCTCGTTGTCACTGATGCCTTCCAACAGGGCCGGATTCGGCTCGACGAGGAGGGGACTGTGGCCGCAGCGGTGACTGAGATTGCGATAGCTGAGGCGGCAGCGCCGCTCGAAGACCCTGACGCCATCGAGTTTCGTGCCAACCGCCCGCACCTTATTCTCTTGTTGGACAAGGACGTCAGCTGGGACTTGTTCCAGATTGCTGTGAACGATCCGACGGCGAAGTAAAGGAAGCCCGGAGTGAGCGCCTGATAAGAAGCCGATCTATGAGCACAGGAAGCATTTCGTGTCGTATATGCGCCCGGTAGTGCAATATACGAATAGCGGGCACATATAGGACATCAAAAGGACACCATGAACAGCGCATCCCACGAAACCCGGCCTCAAGAACCCACTTTCGATCGTCCTGAACCAACTTTCGGGGGCAAAACCGTCCGGGAATGGCGCGAGGACGACCCCGTTATTGACGCGCTCGCGGACCTGCGAGAGACAGCATGGTTCAACCCGGCCGTCCGCCCCGTCGACGAAGCCCTCCCGGACGTGGGGCTCACGGCCGTGGACATCGCGGAAGCGGCCGCCCGCTTACGCCGCTTCGCCCCGTTTATTGCGCGGGTTTTCCCCGAGACCAGCCGCACCGGTGGCATTCTTGAGTCGCCGCTCGTGGGGATTGAGAACATGCGCCGCGTGCTGTCGGAACGCTACGGCTCACCACACTACGGCTCAGCCCGCGACGGCCTGCCGGGTCCGGACCGTGTTGCCAACGAGAACCTCTCCACCGACATCCCCGGCGGCGATATTTCGTTACCCCGTGCCTTGGGTATTCCCGGTGCTCTCTGGGCAAAACTGGACAGCGAGCTTCCCGTCTCCGGCTCGATCAAGGCCCGCGGCGGCATCTACGAGGTGCTCAAACACGCCGAGGATCTTGCCCTCGACCACGGCCTGCTCACCCTCGCCAGCGATTACAGCATCCTCGCCGAGCCCACGGCCCGCGAGTTTTTCGGCCGCTACAAGATCGCTGTGGGCTCCACCGGCAACCTCGGCCTCTCCATCGGCATCATGAGCGCCGCCCTCGGATTCCAGGTGACGGTCCACATGTCCGCGGACGCCCGCGCCTGGAAGAAGGAGATGCTCCGCGAGCACGGGGTTACCGTTGTCGAATACGAGTCGGATTATTCGGTGGCGGTCGCGGCCGGGCGTCGCGAAGCCGAAACTGACCCCGCCACCTACTTCATCGACGACGAAAACTCCGTCAACCTCTTCCTCGGTTACGCCGTGGCTGGTCACCGGCTCGCGGGCCAGCTGCAGGCCCTCGACATCCGGGTTGATGACGAGCACCCGCTCTTCGTTTACCTCCCGTGCGGGGTGGGTGGTGGCCCCGGCGGGGTTGCGTTTGGTCTCAAAGCTGAGTTCGGGGACTCCGTCCACTGTATCTTTGCTGAACCCACGCACGCTCCGTGCATGATCCTCGGCGTCACGACCGGTATGCACGAGCAGATCTCGGTGCAGGATTTTGGTATCGACGGCGTCACCGCAGCTGACGGACTCGCCGTGGGCCGCCCTTCCGTTCTTGTGGGCCGCCGCATGGAGCGCCTCATCGACGGTTACTACACCATTGACGACGACGAATTGTATCGTCACGTTGCACTGCTTCACCGCTCCGAGGGGATCGCGGTGGAGCCCTCGGCCGCAGCGGGGCTCTCGGGAGTGCTGCGGGTTCTAGGTGAGGTGTCACGAATGGGTGGCGTGGCGCCGTCGTCGTTGAAAAATGCCACTCATATCGCCTGGTGTACCGGCGGCTCAATGGTGCCGGTGGAGGAAATGAAGGCATACATCAGCAGGGGCGAGGAGCTGCTCTGACACCACGCACCAGCAATTATCCCTAAATTCTAGTGAACCCTAGCTTTTAGGGCGGCGATGTGGTTTGCTAAGAAGGTGGACGGGCGCGGGCGTGCCGCGGTCTGTTCATGGACGCAGAAGTCCGGTGTATGAGGGCGAGGTTTCGTACCCCATCATTTTTATTGCGAGCCCCTCCGCGTAGTCGGGGAGTCTCCAGACAAGGAGTTCATTGTGGAACTAGCAACGTACGAGCCTGTCCGCCTAGCTGAGGGCAAATTCACTGGCGTGGCCGTCATCCCGCCGGAAACCACCGATCAGCCGGTCCTCCTCTACCTGCACGGAGGCGGCGGAACCTACACCGAAGGCATTCGCGGACGTGTGCCGCAGCTTCCCTTCGCGGCAGCGCTCGGCGTTCCCGGATACTCGATCAACCGCCCGGACAACCTGGATTCGGTCAGCCTCAACCTGCCCACCGACATCGACGACGGCTTCTACGCCGCCAGTGCTGAGGTCATCTCCGAAGCCGCCGAGGATATTTGGAATCGCCACAAGGACTCGTCCCCGGGAATTGTGGTGCAGGGATGCTCGGTCGGTTCCGCCATTGCGTTCACCCTCGCCGCCCAGTGGGCCGAGCAAAACGCGAAGGGCGAGGCCAAGTGGCCGCTGCTCGGCCTGATCGTCGCCGACGTCGGCTACTCGCTTCGCCCCGGAGTTGCCGCGGCACTCGGTGCGGCCCCCGACGTCATGCACGTGGACGACGCCCTCAACACCGTCGCCGGCTCCCTCGACTTCGGCCCGGAATGGGCCAAGGACAACCTCGAAGAAGGCGAACCGCTGACGGTTCCCCGCTCGGAAATCCTGGAGCTCGTAGGCGCCTGGCCCAAGAACGCGCTCGACATCGCCAGCAAAGTCTCGGTGCCCGTCATGTACCGCCTCGGCGAGCTCGACCCGCTCTGGTTTGGCGACGACGACACCATCGCCGCGTTGGTTGCGGCCCTCAAGACGTCCTCTCCTTACGTTGACGCCAAGACCATGGAAGGTAGTATCCATCCCGTCTTCGAGAGCCGCCGCGGCCACGCGTTCACGCTCGAAACGGTTGCCTTCGTGGAGTTCTGCCGCGCCGCCGCCGCGGTTCCCCAGATTCTCGACAAGTCGGCTCGGTAGGGCTGGCTGGTTATCTAGCTCTCGCTGGTTGACTGGCTCTGGTCGGCTGGTTCTGGCTGACTGACGTGCCGGTGGTTTGGGGCTAGGTGAGTGGGCGCCGTCGTCGACTATGAGGATGGCGACGGATAGGAAAGAGGACGTATCGAGGTATCACGAGCTTTCACACGATAGAACAAGCTGATCCCCGGACGAAGGAACCGAAAAATCGGTCTGACGTCCGGGGATCAGCCTTTGTGTCTGGCTCATGATGTTGAGGAGAAATTATTCCTAGGAATGATCTTCGGAAGGCCAGGTGGGAATGAACTGACGGAAGAGGACCTCCACCTGCTCAGCCATATTGATCTCCTCGGCTTCCAGGAGCCATTGAATCTGAACTCCGTCGATATGAGAGGAGCAGATGTCTCCCGCGAGGTCAGGATCAACTCCCGGTGCCAACAGGTCTTTCGCGGCAAGATCTCGGAAAGCGTCCCGCAGGATTTTGCGAGAGCCACGGCGTTGGGTGATGAAACGTTCGTGGGCGGGATGTTTGGGGTTGATCGCCTCTGCCGAAACCACGCAGTAGAGTTCCGCATAACCGCGGGACTCGGGAAGCACCCTGTGGAGTTCGACGACGGCCTTGAGCATACGGATGCCGTCCCCTTCGGAGACGATGATCTCACGCAATTGATCGTCTCGGTGGTCGAGGACGGCAAGGAGCAATGCTGCCTTGTTGGGGAAGTGGTAAGCGATACCTGCTTCGGTCATGCCAATGTTCGCGGCTATCTTGGCGACGGAACCGGCCCGGTATCCCGATGCAGCGAAGACGCGGAGGGCTTCATCGAGAATTGCCTTCCTCGTTTCTTCGGTCTTCGCGTAGGTTCCGCGCGGGGCTCGTTTTCTGGGCGTGGTGGCCGGATCGGTCATAGAGGGTTCCTCAGCATGGGGTGTTGCCTTCGTGACGACGTTCTGTGTCGGCGCCGTCTCTAGGTCGTGTCTCCTTATTCTTTGTCCTACTGCACGGCACTGTGTGGGTGTCTCACGTCGTTGCCGTCGGTCGACGATGCTTTGGCATCGCCTCCCTCCTGGCGCCTTGCGACCCACTCCACACACCACCGTTCGCTACGGAGTCCAATAAGGAGACACATCCCTAGATGTTACTAGAGGTCCTCGACGAATCCGCGTCTTTGGGCCTCGTGCCACCCTCCTCAGAGTGTGAGATTTCGTCGTCGACATTGAGGGCTCCCATCCATCTGAGTAGCGTCCTTGATGCTCAGCTCCTTGGTGCATGCGTTCATGAGACGATGACGCAAAAACCGGGCGATGACTAGACTTTAGGGATTGTGACGTGGTCTACTTGTTATGACGGCCGAGGTGTCATGAACAAGCCAACGATGGTGAGTCTTTCTCGGCGTGCGAGGTGTCTTCCCAAGAAGACGAAATGACGAGGAGTCACATCCATGGCAACATTTTCCGAACCTGTTCGCGGGGGATTTTCCGCCCGGATCGCACAGCTTCAGCTTGAATATTTCGAAGTGGAATCGGACATCATCGGCGGCAAGCTGGGATTCTCGGTCTCCTTCCCGGAAGGCTACGATCCTGATGGCCCTGCGTACCCGGTGGTCTACGCACTCGACTCGCAGTGGCAGGGTGGCCTGTATGAGAAGATGCATCGCGGGTTGACCGGGCCCGAAGGGGCACATGAGGTCAAGCCATTCGTTCAGATCAACATTGGTTACATCGATGAGGGTGTGGATGCTCTGGCCGTTCGCAATCGTGATCTGGTTCCCCCGAATGAGCCGTGCCCGGATTTTATGCGCGACTACATCGCCGAGATGTTCGGCAATGACCCGGAGGTTGTTGAGCAGTTCTTCGAGTGGCTGGAGAATCCGCACGCGGATCACTTCCTCAACTTCCTGGAGAACGAACTGCATCCCTTCGTGAAGGATCGTTACAACGTTTCCGATGACGAGGCGGGAATCTTCGGCTTCTCCTACGGCGGCCTCTTCTCCATCTACGCACTAACCGCGGAATCGAAGCTCTTCACCAACTTCGGAGCCGGCAGCCCCGGCATTCTCGTTCCCAACAGTACGGTGTTCGATCTCTACCGGCAGTTTGCCGCGAACCCGGAGAACATCGGGCGTACGCGCCGCCTGCACGTCACTCTCGGAACCGGTGAGATCCTTGGGCCGCATGAGTTCTACCGCTTGCTCGGTATTGAGGTCCTCAAGCTCCTCAATGCCATGCGTAACGAACCCGTCGAGGGATTCAAACTTACAGCGAAGATCTTCGAGGGCGAGGATCACGAGACGGGCTGCATTGATGCCTATCGGAGTTTTGCTCGCACCTGCTACCCGGCGTCATAAGGGTTTGTAGTACTACGTGGCGGCGAGAGCGGGCTGTGTGCCAATAATGGCGTATGGCCCGCTTTCGCCGCCACAAATTTCACAAGGGTCGAATTTCCTAGCGCGCGGAAAGATCCGAACTCTCGATATCCTCGGTGGCCGTCCAGGCGGCAAGGATATTGAGGGCGTCCGCCGAGGGGCTGCCCGGCTTTGCGGTCCAGATGTAGATCTGCTGATCCGGATCCGCTGACACCGTGAGTGCCTCCCAGTCGAGTTCCAGATCGCCTACAACGGGGTGGTGTAGGCGCTTGTGCCCGCGCGATGGCTTCTCGACGTTATGGGCTTCCCACATGGAGCGAAACTCTTCACTGCATCGGGAAAGGTCCGCTACCAGTTGGGCAATGGACTGGTTTTGAGGATTGAGGCTGGATCTTCTGCGAAGGTGGGAGACCCAGGTCTGGGCGATCTGCTCCCAGTCTTTGAAGAGCGTGCGGAAGCTTGGTTCGGTGAACATCAGCCACACATAATTTCTCTTCTCGGTGGGAAAAGAACCGAAATCGCTGATGAGTGCGGCGGCGAGGCGATTCCAGGAGAGAATCTCCATCGCCGGACCGGTGACGATCGCTGGACTGCTGGTCAGTTCATTGACGAGGAGGTTGACCGATGGGTGAACGCACAGTCCATCGCGCCGGTGTGGCCTGACATCTTCTTTGCCGGCGAGACTGAAAACGTACTCGCGTTCGTTGTCCGTGAGGAGCAGGGCCTTCGAAATGGCATCAAGAACGCTGACCGAAGCGGAGCGCCGCCCCTGCTCGATCCTCGAATAGAAATTGCTACTAATTGATGCCAGTTGGGCGACCTCTTCGCGGCGCAACCCATTGGTTCTGCGGTAACCGGTGGCGAATCCGACTTCTTCGGGTGAAAGCTCTTCTCGCCGCGCCCGCAAGAATGCGCCAAGTTCCGCAGCGCGTTCTGACTGGCTCATGTCACTTCGCTCCCTGATGGTCGCGGAGGAGCAACGTTCCTGTGCATAACCGCTCCTCCATGGCGTGTTGAGGCTGCCATCAAAACGCCCGAGGCTCTGGCCCCAGACGTGGATTCGATGCCTGCTACGCGCTTCTCTTCGTCGTTGAAAGGTCATGCTGCTCGAGGGGCGAGGGTGTTCATCAGCCCAGCTAACCTCGCCATTCAAGCGGCATATGACTAGTAAACAGGGCAAAGTCTTAAAAGTCTAGCGGTCACTAGAAATTAAAGTACTGATTCTGCCGTTCCGCCACGGGTGCCGAAGAAAGGTGGTGAACACTGAAGAAAGGTGAGCTAGCACTGAAGAAAGGTGGTGAACACTGAAGAAAGAGAGCGAATGCCGGAGAAGGGAGTGGGCACACAGTAAGAAGGTTCGGTCAGAGAAGAGAGCGGATGCGGACGAACGTGGATTACGCGTAGAAGAACAGCTTTTAGACGTAGAAAAGTGGTGTGGCCCCGAACCTAAGCTCGGGGCCACACCACTGGAGAGTTGCACCTTACGCTGCGCCTATCGCCACAACCTCCTACTTCACCGATTTAACTGCTTACTTCACCGACTTGATCGGGAACACCAGCATTGAGGAGATGATCACGCCGATGATCGCGTACACGAAGATCACCGAGTATCCGCCGGTCAGGTTGATGAGGAAGGCGGCGATGACGGGCACCATGATCTGAGGGATATTGGAGGCGAGGTTGAGAACGCCGAGGTCCTTGCCGACGTCGCCCTGGGAGGGGAGAACGTCAATCATGAGCGCCAAATCCACCGAGGTGTAGGCGCCGTAACCGATGCCAACGAGGAGGGCGTAGATGTACATGGACGTTGTGGTGGGAACGATCCACGGAATGGCGATCGCCACCGCCATGAGGGCGCTGGAGCCGAAGACGAACATCTTGCGCTTACCCGTGACGTCCGAGAGGCGCCCGAAGAACACGGTGCCGGCCATCATCGTCACCATCGTGATGAGGGACATCGTGCCGAGAACCTTGCCTGCCGCCACCAGCTCCAAGCCGATGTAATCGGTGAGGATGTAGAGGCCGTAGGCCTGGATGGCCTGGTAACCGAGAACCATGAAGAAGCGGCCACCGAAGGCCCACATGAAATCGGGGTTCTTCTTGGGATTGAGCGGGCGCACAAATCCGAGGACGAACTCCTTGACGCTGAACTTGTCCACCACCAGCCGCGAGGAATCCTGGTCGCGGTTGACGAAGACGAACAGCAGGGTCACGATAATCATGGTGACGCCGAAGAAGGTGTAGCCGATGCCCATCTTGTTGAGCAGGTTTCCGGCGATTGCCTGGCCACCGGAAATACCGAGCGCCTGGCCCACGCCCACCCACGAGGAACCGAAGGCGCGGTGCTCGAAGTCAACGCGGTCGGCAATCAGGGTGGAAATCGGGCCCTGCATGATGTTGAGCAGGACCTGAACCAGCACGGCGCAAATGCCGATGTAAGCAACGGTATTGGCGAACTGCATGAGGATCACGATTGTGCCGCCGGAGAGTCCACCGAGCACCATCCACGGGCTACGACGCCCAAACTTGGACTTCGTACGATCGGAGAGCGCACCCACGATGGGCTGGATAAACATCGTGAAGGCCGCGGTCACACTCATGATGATCGCAAGGTTATTTTCCTTGTTCGCACTGTCGATTTCCGACAGCATGGCGGGCATGAAGATAGCGCCAACGCTCGCGTAACAAGCAAAAATGAGGAAGAAGCCAAGCATGAGGGAAACAAAAAGCTTGTTCCGCTCGCCTGCACTTAATTGGAACGGCTCCATCCCATCTGGGGCGGAGGGGGGCGTCGCCGAGCCCGCCGGAGCATTGGTATCAGACATTCGAACTTCCTCGTTGTAATCGTGTGGGATCCTCTGTGAACCCACACGAGTGGTGGAATGAGAGCGACGGTTCCTCATCAATGACGGCTGACCGGTGCTTTCGCTGCCAGACTAACCCCGATGAGGACGGGAACCGTAGGTATCAGCGGGGGCCAAAATTGGCCCACGATCAGCCAAAATATCCGCTGAAGGTGGGCCAACTCCGGCCCATTCTCACGCTCGCCGGGCGCTGTTAGTGTGCTGTTGTCACTGCGACAGTTTGGTTTTTACGACGACGACGTCCCCGACCACCTTCCTGGTGACTGACCCAGTAGCCGTCCCAGTTCGCCGTCGTCGATAAACTTCCATGTTAGGTTGAACTTGGTCCTTCAGGTACACAACTACTCCGGGACCTGGAAATATTTTCCATACTCCCCACCTTGTCAGCGTTGACATTCACTCAAGGAGCTCTTACATGTCCCGTTTCTTCACCACCAAGCGACTTGTTGCTGTTGCGGCAGTTGCTTCACTGTCCTTCCTTTCCGCCTGTTCCAATAATTCCGGTGCCGCAGCCACCTCCGATCCGGCCGAGACCAGCGCCTCTGAATCGGCCGCACCCGTCGATGAGGTGACAATTTATCTCACACGCCACGGCAAGACCTGGCTCAACACGGTTGACCGTGTCCAGGGATGGTCGGACTCGCCGCTCACCGAAGCGGGTGCAGAGATTGCCACGAAGCTCGGCACGGGGCTCAAGGAATCCGGCCAGGAGTTCGATGCCGCCTACTCCGGTGACATGGTCCGCCACTTCTCCACTGCCTCGAACATTCTTGACGGCATGGGATCGGATCTGGAGATCACCCGGATGCCCGAACTGCGGGAGATCTCCTTCGGTGCCTTTGAAGGAATGCTCAACTCGGAGGCCATCGAGATCATCCTCAAGCATGCCGGCTTCGAGAGCATGGAGGAACTCGCCACCGATGGCCGGAGCCCCGTCCTGGCGTTGGCAGAGTACTTCAAGGACGCCAACCCCGATCCTTCTCTCCCCGCCGAGTCCCCAGCTGACGTTGCCGAGCGTGCCAAGGGAGCCCTCGACAAGATCGCTGCCGACGAAGGCGCCAAGGGCCATGACGAGGTTCTCGTTGTCACCAGCGGCATGACAGTGCAGATCATCCTCGAAGAGCTCGGATACGAGGGTGCCGTGGACATCAAGAATGCCTCCATCACCACGCTGATCTACAAGGATGGCCAGTGGACCATCGAGGGAGTCAATGACACCAGCCTGATTGACGGCTGAGCGATTGCGCCGATAGGTTCCCTGAACGGGTGATCGTTCATGGGGCCTGACGAGGGTGGGAGGGGCCGGACCGGCCCCTCCCACCCTTTCTTGTGCGGTGAGTAGGCGTACTCTCGCTTCGGGTTTCGTCGTCGTGCCGGGGTCAGCCGACTTCCTCATCCTCAGTCGTGAGTACGGGTACTCTCGCTTCGGGTTTCGTCGTCGTGCAATCAATCGTGACAAAAGGCTGAATCGGGCCAAAACGTTGCGATACAGGGTCTCTTACGGGGGAATAAAGAGAGCAGTGTCGCGAACATTGCTGGCCCATGGTCCCAAAAATATCCCGGAACAAGGCGTACGGTCGTGAGATGTGGCGCGCATGCGTCGCGAACTTGAGAGGAAGCCCCACCCGTGACCGTTGAATCCCTTGCCCACACTCCGCAGCTCGATTCGCGAGCGCCTCTCGTCCGTCCGATGGGATCCGTGCGGCCGGTCAACTGGGTCTACGATCGGGCTCCGATGACGGTGTACTGGGAGATGACGATCGCGTGTGCGCTGGCCTGCCGTCACTGCCGGGCGAAGGCCTGGAACCGTCCGGCGCCGGGCGAACTTACCACCGCCGAAAGCGTCGCGCTACTCGACGATGTGGTGGGCTTCGGTGACCCGCTTCCCCACATGATTTGGAGTGGTGGAGACCCGCTGCGTCGTCCGGATGTTTTCGAGCTGCTGGAGGAAGCGCGCGGGCGCGGCATCGGAGTATCGCTGTCCCCAGCCTCCACGCCCGAACTCACCCGCGAGAAGCTGGCGCGCCTGCAAGAAGCCGGAACCAAGGCAATCTCCATCAGCATCGACGGCTCGAACCCCACCCTGCACGACGGCGTGCGGCGCGTACCCGGAACCTTTGACCTCGCCATGCGCGAACTCGACTGGGCCGGCGAACTCGGTATCCCCGTGCAGATCAACACGCTGGTCACCGCCGCGACGATGCCGGATCTGCCGGAACTGTACAAGGTGCTGTGCAGCAAACCGATCCAGCGCTGGACGCTGTTTTTCCTCATCCGCACTGGCCGTGGCAAGATGCTGCAGGAGATCACGGCTGAAAAGGCCGAAGAGATCCTGGTGTGGCTCAACGGGCTGCGCGGCGAGGCGCCCTTCCAGGTGAGCACCACCGAAGCGCTGCACTTCCGGCGCGTCACCTCCCAGGCCATGGAGGCGCGCGGAATGAGCCGCGAGGAGATCGCCGCCACGCCGGTGGCCCGGGCCTTCGGTATTCGGGATGGCAACGGCATCGTGTTCGTCACCCACACCGGTGACGTGACACCGTCGGGCTTCCTACCGTTGACCATCGGAAACATCAAGGAGGAGAGCCTCGTTGATCTGTATCGCGATCATCCTTTGATGCGCGATCTGCGCAACCCGTCGAGTTTTGGCGGTAAATGCGGCAAGTGCGAGTACAACTCGTGGTGCGGCGGCGGGCGCTCGCGCTCCTACAGCGCCACCGGTGATCCGCTGGCCGCCGACCCGCTCTGCCCCTACATCCCGGCCGCGCTGCGGTAGGGAGCTTACTGGTGCTGGTGGGACTCTAGTTGCCCACGTGCCGATCGCTGCCGAGCCAGTCGAAGGAAATGCTGTCGGAGGGCTCCACTAGACTGGCGGCGTGGACGAGAAACGTGGGCTGATGGCCGAATTCTCCGTGCCAGTGAGGAACTGGTTTGCGGGTGCATTCGGCAAGCCCACGCGGGTCCAGCGGGAGGCGTGGCGCACGATTTCCGGTGGTAGCAATGCGTTGGTCATCGCACCCACTGGCTCCGGAAAGACGCTCGCGGCCTTCCTCTGGGCGATTGATCGGCTCGCGGTTCGTGGTGTTTCCGGTGGTGATGGGGTTCGTGGGGGAGCGGGCCATACTGAGGGTGTTAACGAACAGAACGACGAAGGCGCCACCCGTAGCTCAAGTGTCGCCGCCAGCTCCTGGTCGGCTCAGGACTCTCGGATACCAAGTTCCGGAACCAAGCCGCGCGGCAAGTCCCGAGGTAAGGTGCGGGTGCTCTATGTGTCCCCGCTCAAGGCGCTGGGCGTGGACGTTCACAAGAATCTGCAGGTTCCCCTCGCGGGAATCCAGGCAGAGTGCGCAGATATCGGCCTTCCGGTTCCGGCGATTTCCACGGGCGTGCGTTCGGGAGACAGCACGGCATCCGAGCGTCGCAGGTTGGTGTCGCATCCGCCGGACATTCTCATCACCACGCCGGAATCCCTGTATCTCATGCTCACCTCCGCTGCCGCCGAGATTCTCAGCGAGGTTGAGAGCGTCATCGTGGATGAGGTGCACGCGCTCGCGGGTAACAAGCGGGGTGCTCACCTCGCGGTGTCCTTGGAACGGTTGGATGAGATTCTTCCGGTTCCGGCCCAGCGTATTGGCCTGTCGGCAACGGTACGCCCAGCCGAAGAAGTGGCGCGATTCCTTGGAGGTTCGCATCCCGTCAGCATCATCGAGCCCCCGGCAAGCAAGGTACTGGAGACCTTCGTCGAGGTGCCGTTCGCAGATCTGGCGAATCCCATGGCGGAGAACCTTGCACTAGGGCTGGGCAGAGATCCAACGAACATGCAGCCCGGGGCTGATGGTAACAAGCGCATCGACGCCGAGCATACTGACGCCTCCGATGGCAGCGAGAACATCCCCAACGATCACCGCATCAACTCCACCTGGCCCGCCATCGAGCGCGCCGTTTACGAACGCGTTATTGCCGCCCGCTCCACGATTGTTTTTGCGAATTCGCGGCGTGTAGCCGAGCGCATGACGGCCGCTCTCAATGATCTCCATGCCGAGCGTCACGGCGAAATGGCGGGTACGCTTCCGGATTTCTCTGACGCAATATTAGGTAGAGCCGGAATCATAGGTGGTACTAGCAATCTCGGAGGTCAGGCAGGAACAAACAGCGCTTCAAGCAACCGAAGCCGAAATGAGGAGATTGCCCGCTCCCATCACGGAAGTGTGTCCAAGGAGCAGCGCCTCGATGTAGAGACGCGCCTCAAGGAAGGGTCGCTCCGCTGCGTCGTCGCCACTGGAACGCTGGAACTCGGGATCGACATGGGAGCCGTGGATCAGATCATCCAGCTCGACGCGCCACCCTCGGTGGCCTCAGGATTGCAGAGAATCGGGCGCGCGGGCCATCAGGTGGGCGAAGTATCTACCGCCTACTTCTATCCGACGCACCGGGCGAGCCTTGTGGAGACCGCGGCCATCGTGGAACAGATCCGCGAGCGCAATATCGAGGCTGTCTCGGTGATTACGAATCCACTCGACATCCTCGCCCAACAGACTATCGCGGCGGTTTCTCGCCGTACCCTCGCCATTGACGAATGGTTCGAGACCCTTCGCCGCAGCGCCCCATTTCACCAGCTCAAACGCCGCACGTATGAGTCAGTTCTGGATATGCTCTCCGGCAAATACCCCTCCTCCGACTTCTCGGAGCTACGGCCACGCATCGTCTGGAACCGGACCCGCGGAACCCTTGAAGCCCGCCCGGGAGCGCGGCAACTGGCCATCCTGGGTGGCGGGACGATTCCGGATCGCGGGCTCTATCGGGTAGAGATCGCCGCGGGAGACGATCCTGTCCAGGAGTCGTCAGGTTCTGCGCCCGCTCGCTTTACCAGTGCAGGTTCTCAAGGCACCAGTTCCGCTCAAGCCGGTTCCACTCACACCAGGTCCGCGAGCGCCTCAGGCTCCGCCCGGCCACTCCCTGTCCCAGGAGCCCGCAGCGCTCCGCTCCCTCGCATCGGCGAGCTTGACGAGGAAATGGTCTACGAGTCGCGTGTGGGCGAAATCTTCGTGCTGGGAACCACCAGCTGGCGCATCCGCGAGATCACAGCCGACCGCGTGCGTGTGGTTCCTGCGCCCGGGCGCCGCGGCAAGGTCCCGTTCTGGCATGGGGAGAGAGCGAGCCGTCCGGCGCACTTGGGCACCGCCATTGGCCGCTTCAGCCGCGAACTCGATCGTGCGGTGCAGTTACGTGACACGACAGAGTTCACTACCCGCCTCGCCGCCGCTGGCCTCGATGCCCGCGCCATCTCCAACCTCTACAACTATGCCGCCCTTCAGCACGAAGCCGTCGGTACGGTCCCCAGTGACGTGGAGTTCGTCGTCGAACGAACAAAAGACGAGGTGGGGGACTGGCAGATCCTCATGGAGAGTCCTCTCGGCATGGCGGTGCATGAGCCGTGGGCGCTCGCGGTGGGTGCGCGGCTGCGCGAGCGCCATGGTGGCAATTTTCAGATTTCCGCGGCGAACGACGGCATGATTATTCGCTTCCCGGACGTCGAGGGAGAACCTCCTGGCGCCGAGCTGTTCCGGTTCGAGCCGGCGGAGCTTGTCGAGATTGTGCAGCGGGAAGTGACGGGATCGGCCCTTTTCGCGGCGCGGTTCCGCGAATGTGCGGCGCGTGCCCTGCTGCTCGGCGGGAACCGTCCCGGTAAACGCGCGCCGCTGTGGCAACAACGGCATCGCTCGGCGCGGCTGCTGGAGGTGGCGGCGGCCTTCGAAGATTTCCCCATCGTAGTGGAGGCCTCCCGCGAGTGCCTGCATGACGTCTACGATCTCCCCGCACTTATCGAGGTGTGCCGCGGATTAGAAAGCGGTCGCATCCGACTGCGGCAGATCACCACCGAGAGGCCCTCGCCCTACGCGCATTCGATGCTTTTCCAGTTCGTCGGCGAGTTCCTCTATCAAGGCGATGTGCCCGCAGGGGAACGAAAACTTGCCGCCCTCAGTCTGGACCTCGACCTCATGGAGCAGCTGCTCGGCCCATCCGCACTGCGCGACGTCCTGAACCCGGCGGCGATCGCCGCCATCGAGTCCGAACTGCAACACACCGCACCCGGCTGGCGAAAACGCGGCGCCGAAGGCATCGTGGATTTGCTGCGCGAACTCGGCCCGCTCACCATGGAGGAGATTGCGGCTAGGGTCGACGACGGCACCGAATCGGGATCGGGTACGTACGGCGAAACCAGAAACGACGGAGTTGGTTCTGGCGACGACGGCGTGGCGGGCCGAGAAGCTGAGGGCTCTCGGGAGTCTGAACCAATTGCACCGATTATTGGCGAGCTGTTGGAAAGTGGACGGATCTTCCTCTTCTCCACAGAAGACGTGCCCGATAGTGGCTTCTCCTACGTGGCCCAGGTCGAGGATGCCGGAACTATTGCGGCGCTGGGGCATGCGGTGCCGGGGGACGTCGTCGTCGATTATCCTGCCCGCGTGTGGCCGCTTCACGATCTTGTTACCCGTTATCTGCGTACGCACACTGTGGTGACGGTTCCGGTTCTTGCCACCCGGTTTGGGGCGGCGGAGGTGGAGGTTGAGCGCGTTCTTCGGGACTTGGAGTCCGAGGGCCGTGCGAAAGAAGGCGCATTTGTTTCCGAGGAAACCTCGTGGATGGATGCCGGGGTATTGGATCGTATTCGGCGCCGCAGCCTGATGCTGGCGCGCCACGCAATCCAACCGGTTGACCAGGCACAATACGTGCGATTCCTGCTGCGCTGGCAATACTGCGGCCGCGAGTTGACGGATGGCGAGGGATTGCTGGAAGTTGTCGAGCAGTTGTGTGGATTCCCTTTCGTAGCTTCCACCCTCGAAACCATGATTCTTCCGCAGCGGGTTACCAATTACACTCCGGCGCTCCTCGATGGACTGCTCGGCTCCGGCGAAGTGTGCTGGGTCGGTGAAGGACGGACCGGTGGAGAAGGGCGAGTGAGCCTGCACCTGCGCGATGGGCTGGCGTTGACCGTCAATCCTGCGTATCTGAGAGATGACAAAAGCTCCGGTGAGCATGGTGGATACGACAAGGAACGATGGATCGCGGAGCGACTAGCCGGGGGAGGTGCGATCTTCGGCTCGGAGCTGCTCGCCGCAGCGCAACAAGAGTTTCCCGAGCTGACGGCCGCTGATTTCGCCGACCACCTGTGGGAGCTCGCATGGGGTGGCATCGTCACCTCGGACTCGCTTGCCGCGCTGCGTGCAGCCGTTTCGGGGCGTTCCGTTGCTCAAAAGACTCAACGGGTACGTCCGCGCAGCCAACGTACGCGGAGAAGTTCCTTCGCGTCGATGCGCCAGGCGGCGCTCCTCAACCAGGATCCGCGGCTGGCGGGGCGCTGGTCGCTCGTGCCTCGCTCCGCCGATGAATCAGACGGTGGGGCAGGAACCCTGTTCGCCGAAGGCCAGACCACCGGAGAAGATCGTCGCGAGAAGCCCACTGAGGCCGAGCGTGCCTCCACCTCCCTGGGGCTCTTGCTAGACCGTTACGGCGTTGTCTCGCGCGGTAGCGTCATGGCCGAGGGATATCCCGGTGGATTCGCGGCCGTCTACGACGGGCTGGCCCAACTGGAGTCCGCTGGATATTGCCGCCGGGGACATTTTGTCGAGGGTATCAACGGTGCTCAGTTCGCTACCGCCGAGGCTGTCAACGTGCTCCGTGATGAAGGTGAGGGGGAGGCCGTCGTCGTCCTATCAGCCGTGGACCCGGCCAATCCGTTTGGGGCGGCGATACCGTGGCCGGACTCTCTCGACCCCGGCGCGGCCAAACCGCGCCGCAACGCCGGGGCGCTCATCGCCATCTACCAGGGCAAACCGGCCTTCTATCTCGAACGCGGGGGTCGGACGGCGCTCACGTTTGGGCTCGCGGAAGAAGCTGACCCGGACGTGCCGGATGGGCGTGAACTGTCGGACAAGCGTGACGCGCAGGAAGCCAACGATCCCGACGAGACCCGGCGCCAGATTGCCGCGGCACTCGTGGACACCTGCCGCAGGGGACGAATCGATGATTTCGTGCTGGACACCGTGGACGGAGAGCGCAGTACCCGCTCGCCGTGGGCGTCGGCTCTGAAAGAAGCGGGATTCTCCGTGACGCCCCGAGGGCTGAGCTACACCCGCCCAGCCTGGTGAGCCGCACCAACCCCGCACCGGTCTGACCAGCGGCTCCGCGAGCTGGTCTCAGAGTGTGTGCCTACAGTGAGGGAAAACCGGGCCGTCGTCTATCCTCTTGAGGATAGAAACGCTGCCCGCCGCAGCCCACCGTGCCACCTTCACCACCCCCGAAAGGGCGTGGAAGCCGCTGGGGGACTGCGTTTCACGTTGGCCACCGCTGGCCCCTCCGGTCGGCCGGCTTGCAACCGGCCCGCTGGTTCTTACTCACAAACCAGTTGGTTCCAAACCAGCCCCAGCTGGCCATTCCGGCAATGATGCGCAGGACAGGACTATGAATTCACCAACCCACAATCTTGAGAAGCCGGCGCAGGCAAGCGCCGAGAACAACGCAGAAAAACGCACCCCGGTGCGCGCGGCCGTCGCGAGCTTCATGGGAAGCGCCGTCGAATACTATGACTTCTTTGTGTTCGGCTCGGCTGCCGCACTGATCTTCCCGGTCATTTTCTTCGGGTCAGATGACCAGGCCTCGCTCGTGATGTCCTTTGCCACGTTTGGCTTCGCATACATCGCTCGCCCTCTTGGCGCGGTGGTGCTGGGACACTTCGGCGACCGCGTGGGCCGCCAGAAGGTCCTCATGTTCACGCTGGTGGTCATGGGAGGATCGACCTTCGTGATCGGCTGCCTGCCCACATACGATCAGATTGGCTGGCTCGCTCCGGTTCTTCTCGTGGTCTGCCGCCTGCTGCAGGGCCTCTCCGCCGCTGGTGAGCAGGCTGGCGCTTCCTCGCTGAGCCTGGAGCACGCCCCGGATCATCGCCGCGCGTTCTTCACCTCGTGGACCCTCACCGGCACGCAGGGCGGCCAGGTTCTCGCGGCCCTCATCTTCATTCCCATCATGAGCCTCCCGGACGAGATCAAGTATTCCTGGGGCTGGAGGATCCCGTTCTGGCTCAGCGCCGTCGTTGTCGTTGTCGCCTTCTACATCCGCCGCAGCCTTGAAGAGCCGCCCGAGTTCCAGGACAAGAAGAAGGAAGGCGGCGTGGCCCGCATCCCGCTCTTCGACCTCTTCCGTGACCACTGGCGCGACGTCCTGCGCGTGGTCCTGTGCGCCTTCATCGCCGCCGTCTCCACCGTGTTCGGCAACCTCGCTCTCGCTTACGGAAAGCACGAGGGCCTGCCCGAGTCCGTCACGCTGTGGCTCGTGGTGGTGGCCAACATCTTCGCGATCGGTTCGCAGCCGCTGTTTGGCATGGCCGCCGACAGGTTCGGCCGCAAGCCCGTCTTCATTTACGGCGCCGTCTCCTCGGCTATCCTCATGCCGTTCTACATGATGTCGATGGGCAACGGGAACCTCGTCGCCACCTTCGCCCTCGCGATCGCCACCTTCTCTTGTGGTTACGCCGCGGCGAACGCTGTGTGGCCGTCGTTCTACGCGGAGATGTTCAGCACCAAGGTGCGCTTCTCCGGCCTCGCCATCGGCACACAGCTCGGCTTCCTCATGGCCGGATTTGCGCCCGCGATCGTCACCTCACTGGGTGGTGTGGAGGACGGCGGCTGGAAGGTCATCGCGGGCTTCACCGCCGTGATCTGCCTAATCGCTACCCTGAGCGCCCTCACTGCGAAGGAAACGAAGGACGTACCCACCGCCAAACTCGGCCTGGTGTAACGGGTTTCGGTTCGCCGGGTTTCGGTTCGGGTCTTGAAGGACGCCGACGGTGCCCGCCACTCGCGTCTTTCTCCTGGTCACCCATGTCCACGCCTAGATGATTGATTCCTTGCTTGGTGTGGGATGTGGGTTTGGGTGTTGCGGAGAGCATTGAGATTGAGGTTCGCGCACTAGTTGATGTAAAAGTCCGGGTATATGTTACGGGCGTGCCATATATGGCGTGCCGGTGACATATATCCGGAAAAATGCATCGACTTCTCGAGACATCCCGAGGAATCAATCAGTTTGCCATTGTGATGTGGCAGGTTAGGCCCGCAACAACACGGCAGTTCGCTGGACGCAATCCTGGTCCTGGGGCCAGGGAACGTTCAGCGGGCTGTGTTACGTTGGTCGGGTGACGTCGAATTCCCATTTCCCAACGCCGCCTACGGCGCCGCGTGCGGGCCAGTCCCGCCCTGCCGAGCCGCCGACCTTCCTGAATTCCGGGCAGTCCGCCAGGGAAAGCGCCGCCAGCCAGCACTCGGCAGAGCCGGATGCCTCCTCGATTGCCGCCTTGGCGCGGCGTATTCATCGTTCGATGAGCAGCGTGGTGGCAGGAAAACCGGATGCCATTGATGCCACCATCATGACGCTCTTGGCGGGCGGCCATCTTCTCATCGAGGACGTTCCCGGCGTTGGGAAAACCACCCTTGCCACGGTGCTTGCCCGCTCCGTGGAGGCCGGGGTGCGGCGCATCCAGTTCACCTCCGACATGCTCCCGACCGACGTCACCGGCCTGTCCATCTATGACCAGCGCGAGCAGAAGTTCCGCTTCCACCGGGGCCCGATTTTCACCAATATTGTCATCGCGGATGAGATCAACCGCGCCACCCCGCGCACCCAGTCCGCGCTGTTGGAGGCGATGGAGGAGCGCCGAGTGAGTGTGGATGGCCAGACGCTTCCCCTCCCCGATCCCTTCATGGTTGCCGCCACTCAGAATCCGCAGGATATGGAGGGCACGTTCCCGCTTCCCGAGGCGCAGCGTGACCGGTTTATGGCCCGTATCCAGCTGGGATACCCGGCGGCTGAGGCCGAGCTGGCGATGCTGCAGGATCGCGCGGGAGCGAACCCGATTGCGAGTGTGCGCCCGGTGGCGAATACCGCCGAGATTCTTGACGCCCAGCGCGCGGTGGCGAAGATTCACCTGGCTGACGAGGTGTCGCGCTATCTCATCGAGATCGTGTCCGCTACCCGTTCGCACTCCGGCGTGGCCCTGGGAGCCAGCCCGCGCGCCACTCTTCACCTTGCTCGTATGGCCCGCGCCCGCGCCGCGATGCGGGGGAACCCGTTCGTTTCTCCCGACGACGTCGCCGCCTTGGCCGGCATCGTCCTCCCACACCGCCTCATTATGCGCGGGCGCTTCGCCTCCATGTCCGATGCCCTGGATCGCTCCACGGAGATCGTGGGGGAGATCGTGGCACGCACCCCGCTGCGCTAGCCATGGTGTTCTTCACTCGGCGCGGATGGGGCTACCTCGGTGTGTGCGTGGCCGTTTGGGCTGCGTGGTGGTTCGTGGGGCTCGGCGACGTGCGCGCCCTCGCCATCCTCCTCACCTCCGTACTGCTCGTCAGCGTGGTGGGCGGCGTTTTGCTGCGTCTGGAGGCTGGACTATCCGCCACGCTCACCGCTTCTGACCCCACTCCTCACGTGGGCGACGACGTCGTCCTCACCGCTCACCTCCGTCACCGATTCCCCTGGTCAGTGCCGGTACGCCTAGTGTGGAACGTGGGGCAGGAGCAGGTGCGCGAGGAGCTTGTGGTGCCTCGGGGAACGGGCGGCGTGACCGAACGCCGCGTGGTTGCCCGGCAGCGAGGGCCTCTGGATGTGAGAATTACTCGCGTCGTTGCGGATGGCCCGCTGGGGTTGGTCCGGGTGCGGTGGGGTATGCGCCGCACCAGGCAGCAGTTGTTGGTTCTTCCTCCGGTGTTGGCGGAGCTTCCGGGAATTGCGAACGCCACGGGTGTGGTGGGCCGCGAGCAGGCGCGTCACGGCGCCGGGGAACCGAGCGGATCGGTGCGCGAGTATCGCGACGGCGACCCCATGCGCCACGTGCATTGGAAACAGAGTGCTCGCCAGGGGAGTCTGCTCGTCAATGTGCCGGAGGGCGACGGCGGCGCCGACGGAACCTTGTATCTCGACCTCGATGTTCAGGCCTATCCGGATCGTGCGTCCTTTGAACTGGCGGTGGCGGCAGCGGCAACCGCTGGTCTGCACATGCTTGGTAGGCGAGAGAGCCTTCGCCTGCACCTTGGCGATGCTGAGACGCACAAGATCAGCTCCAGCGACGAATTGTTGCGCCGCCTGGCTCGGGTACAACACGGGGGTGTGGAGCCGCGCGGGGGTACAGCGCTGGGCGGGGATGTTGGTTCCGGTGAAGGTCTTGACGCCGTATCAGACGCATTCCTGTCGGCTCGGGTGGGGCAGGCCGTCGTCGTCACAGGCGACAAAACTGCGCGCCTGCGCGCCATCCTTGACGAATCCGGGGCCCGCGATGGCGCGGTCTATCGCTGTGGACCTGACTCCCGCGATGCCCGCGATGCCGCGCGAACTGATCGCTGGCAGGTCATCGACGTCGATCCGGCCCTTCTCCCCGCGCCTCCGGATACAGGTGATGATTTCCGGGCCAAGGTAGCGAAACGGGCGCGCCCGCAACTGGCTCGCCCGCAGGTAGTGGCCGGTGCCGCGATACTCAGCGCGGCGTGGCTCATCGCCTTGGGCGGCCTTGCCCCGGTGTTGGAGCCGGGGCAGTGGTCGGATCGCGGGGCGATTCTGGTGGCGCTTCTTCTCCTTGTCCCGGCGGCTCTGCGGCTGGCCTGGCCCCGGCTGCGGATGTCTGCGGCGAGTGTGGGAATTGTTGCCGCGCTGGCCATGCTCGCGTACTGGACCTCGCAGGCCGAGCGGCTTTCGCAGTGGTGGTTCGAGCCGCTGGCGCAGGTGGAATCGGTGCACCGTAACATCCAAGCAAGCGACCCTCCGATGGTGGTGGAGGGCGTGACGCACGACTTCGTTCTTTTTGTCATTCTTCTCGCCGTCACGGTGAGTGCCCTGCTGTTTGTGGCTCTCGATTCGTTCCTGGTAGCGGGGATTGTGCCGCTGGCCGCACTCATCGTGACGCCCGTAGTGCTGGTGCAATCCCTGGAGCCGCCGGTGCTCCTGGCGGCCGGCGGGCTGCTGGCCGCGCTCATCTGGGTTGGTTCGCTGCGGCTCACCTGGCACGGGCTGGTTGCGGCGGCGAGCGCGCTGGCGCTTGCTGCTGGGGTGGTGAACGCCGTCCCCGCCACGCGAGACCGGGTGTGGAACAAGCAGATCGTGCGTTCCTCTCTTTCGGCGCAGGCCCCCGACCTCACGGTGGCCCTCGGCCAGGACCTGCGCGAACGTAGTAACACGGTGGTGTTCAGCTATGCGGATGCGCATGGTAGCGGGATGCTCTTCCCCTTGGCCACGCTGAGCGACTTTTCGGAGGGACGGTGGCACCCGCAAGACGAGCCGAGCGCCGACGACCTCACGGTGGGCCGTTCCCCCGAGCGCGTGGTGCCCGAGAGAATCGACGGCGACCCATATGGCCGGGAATACGCGGTGAGCATGACCATCAAGGGCCTGGTCAGCGAGTGGCTTCCGATGCCGCAGAATCCCTATTTCGTGACCAATGCGCGGGAACGTTTCGACCCGAGCCAGTGGACGTGGATGCGGGATTCGAATACGGCGCGCTCTTCTGAGACAAGTACTCGGCGCGGTGACAAGTACACGGTGTTCACTTACCCGACGGCGCTACGGATGCAGATTGACAGGGAGGGTACTTCTGAGCCCGTAAGGATGACGCTTCAGGACGACGGCGTCTCCCTCGTCCCGGCAGAACCAACGCATTGGTACCGCGACGGCGCCGCCATCCCGGAAGACCTCCAGCCTTATCTTCAGTTGCCGGAAGGTGTTCCGGAGTCGGTGGTAGCCACCGCCCAGGAACTCACCGCGAGCGAGACTGATCCTTACTTTGCCGCCTCTGCCCTGGAACAGTACTTCACCAGCGGCGAGTTCGCCTACGACGAGTCCGCGCCCTACGAACCGGGCATGGATTCGGGCAACCCGTTTGCTGTGATGGACGCGTTGTTGCAGACCAAACGCGGTTACTGCGTTCATTTTGCTTCGACGTTCGCGGTGATGGCGCGCAGCGTGGGGATCCCGTCGCGGGTCACGCTGGGATACGCCTCGCCGGGAAGTGAGGCACGTGTGATCGACGTGCGTGGCAGGCAGCTGCATGCTTGGCCGGAGGTCTTCATCGAGGATCTTGGGTGGGTGGCGTTCGAGCCGACGCCCGGCGGTGCTGGCGGCGGAGCTGTTGCTGACGACGATCCCGAACCGTTACCTTCGCCCAGTACGACGATGGCGTCACCCACCCCGAGTCCGTCAACGGTCACCGTGGACCCGGAGACGGGTGAGGTGCTTCCTGATACATCGGCGGAGGATGTTGATGACGGCGATGCCGTGTGGCGCTGGTTGGGTGCAATCGTGCTGTTGCTGGCGCTTGCTGGGAGTCCTGCGGGGCTGGGTCTATATCGTTCGCGGCGCCGAGCAGCGATGATTCTCGCGGGTAAGCACCCGGCGGGTGCCGCTTGGGTCGAGCTGGTGGACACCGCTGCTGACCTCGGTATGGACCTGAGTGGGATGCGCGCGCAGACAGCAGAGGCGACGCGTGAGCGGCTGGCGGAATCAGGACTGGTGACGAGCGCCGAGGCTGTAGCAGGTACGGAGTTGATCCTGGAGAGAGCGAACGCGGAGCGATACGGTGCTCCCGTCCCGGGAGCCGAGCGTAGCGGTGAAAACGGTGCGGAAGCGAGCGATAAGCCAGGTGAGGGGTCCGAGCTTGGGGTGGCGCTCGCCGTCATCGTCGCTGACATGCGGGCAAACGCAACGCGAGGTGCGCGGGTGAAGGCCGTGCTGTGGCCGCGCTCGGTGATGCCGGGCCGAGCGAGCGGATAGGCTGGGGGCATGCTTGAGGTATCTCCGGAAGAGTTTGAAGAGATGGTGGCCGACGAACTGGACGCGCTGCCGGACGAGATGTTTGCGCATCTGGATAACGTCGTCTTTCTTATTGAAGATCAGCCGGAGGATGGCAGTGACCTGCTCGGGGTCTACGAAGGGGTGGCCCTCGTGGACCGCGGGGACTACGGATTTGGCGATGAGCCCGACCGCATCATTCTGTATCGCGAGAACCTCGTGGACTTCTGCGAGGACCGGGAGCAGCTGGCAGACGAGATTCACGTGACGCTGGTGCACGAGATCGCGCACTATTACGGCATCGAGGAGGAACGGCTGCACGAACTCGGATGGGGGTAGAGGGTGTTCGGGTGCTCGGGTGCTCGGGTGCTCGGGTGCTGGGGTGTCGTGGGTGAGGGCTGTAGCCGGATATGAGAGCAGGCGTAGCCGCTGATGACGGATAACAGAAAGCGATTCCGGGACGTTGACGTCCGTTGGTACAGGTTGTGCTCGTGAGACTGTGTTGTTCAGGTCTCTGTTTTGGCGGGGCACATAAGCTACACTTGCGTAAGTTACTGATACGTAAGTTAGGTTGGTGGAATGTCCCAGTCGAGTTCTCTCCGCAAGGCTCCCGCAGTGGTAGGTGCTGCTGGTTCATCCAAGGGCGTTAATATCGCCCTCGTCGCGGTATTCGCGGCCCTCATCGCAGCTTTCGCGTTGATTCCGGGGTTCACCATTGGGCCGGTGCCGTTCACCATGACCATCATCATCGTGCTGCTCAACCCGCTGGTGCTGGGTGCGCGGCAGGGATTCCTCGCGGCCCTGCTTTACGTTGCTGCGGGCCTTTTTGGACTGCCGGTCTTTGCCGGTGGATCCAGTGGCGTGGCCGTGCTGCAGGGGCCGACCGGCGGCTACCTCGTGGGTTATGTGCTCTCCACACTTGTCGCCGGACCATTGGCGGCTTTGGTTCTGCGGCGGGTGACGAAGGGTGCGCTGGCGCTTGTTGGACTGACACTCGCGGCTGTTGCCGGGCTGCTCGTGCTGCATGCTGCCGGTGTTGCCGGGCTCATATTCAATGCCGGGATGGACTTTGCCGGTGCAGTGGGGATTACCGTCGGTTTCCTGGGACTCGACCTCATCAAGGCGGTTCTCGCTGGCGTCACCGCACTTGCTGTTATTCGTGCGTTCCCGAGAATCCTCGGGCGCCGCTAGCAATGATTGAGCTGCACGATGTCACGGTAGAGGTTGATGATCTCGCCTCGCCTGAGCGTGGGGCACGCAAGACGTTGCTGCGATCCCTTGACGTGCGCCTGGAGGAGTCGCGTATCGCGGTGATTGGGGCGAACGGCTCGGGGAAGTCGACGCTCCTCAAGCTCTTCAACGGCCTCGTCATGCCGAGCTCTGGTGAAGTCGTCGTGGACGGCATGACCACCGCGCGGGATGTGGCGCGGGTGCGTAAGCACGTGGGGTACATCTTTACCGATCCTTTGGCTCAGCTCGTCATGTCCACTCCTCTCGACGACGTCCAACTATCCCTGCGTTCCACCATCAAGAATCGTGCGGCACGGCGCGTCAGGGCCCGTGAACTTCTCGAAGCGCGGGGATTGGGCACGGTGGCGGAGCAGTCGATTTATGATCTTTCGGGTGGTGAGAGGCAGCTCGTCTCACTCACCACGGTGCTGGCCGTGGAACCGGGCGTGATCGTGGCAGACGAACCCACCACCCTCCTTGACCTGCGCAATCGCCACGCGCTGCGCCGAGCCCTGGCTGCACTGCCGCAACAGCTCATCGTCTCCACGCACGATCTGGAGTTGGCGGGGGAGATGGAGCGTGTCATCTGGATTGATCGTGGGCAGATCGTTGCCGACGGTGAGCCGGGTACCGTTATTGCCCAGTACGTACGCGAAATGGCAGCGTGATCATGAACGAAGACTGGGTACGCGGGCGCGGTAGAGCTGTGGAGGTGAGAGCGTGAACCACGGTAGATTCTTTGGTCAGTATGTGGCCGCGCGCAGTCCTATTCACGGCTGGCCGGTGTGGGTGAAGTACCTGCTCATGTTTGCGGGCGGGGTAGTGCCGTTCCTCGTGGGGCAGCTGTGGGTGAGTCTCGCCGCTTTGGCGATGGCCGCTGCACTGCTGGTCGCGGGCGCGCGGATCCCCGCGCGCCCGGCCCTGGCCATCGGGTGGCAATTCTGGGCAATGATGCTCATGCTTGGCACCTACCATTGGCTCACGGGTGACCCGCTCCGCGGAATCCTCTACCTCATCAATCTTCTCGCTGCCATCTACCTGGCGCGGCTGGTGACAATGACGACCCCGATCAACGACATCATGGATGCCATCGCCGGGGCCGCCAGGCCATTACGTTTTCTCGGGGTAGATCCGGAGCGAGTGGCGCTCGCCTTCGTGCTCATGTGGCGCTCGATTCCCCACCTCATTGGGCTGCTTGGGCAGGTACGCGAATCGGCGCGCGCCCGCGGGTTGAGCGGCTTCTCACTGCGCTATCTCATCCCCACCATCGTCAGTGCCGTAGGCTTCGCCCTCACCACCTCCGACGCCCTCCGCGCCCGTGGCCTTGAATCAGGAGAGTGAGCACCACGGAAGCCACTGCCGGGATCTTCCGGTACTGCGAGCCCGCGGGCTCGAAGCAGGGGATTGAGCACGTCACCGCTCGCGATAGCGACGGGTTGCATGACCGCGGCCCTGAAGACTGACTCGCTTCGAACAGTCCATGAAATCCATCTCCGGAATCCCCTATCTCGTGTGCTATGGGTACATCAGGTGTGGAATAACGGAGATACTTTTCAGCTTGCCCCTACGCTGCGCCCTGGGGAGCAAGTCCTCAGGACTTCACGAGCTGTTGGATCGCCGCCGAGGTCTCCACTTTCGACACCTCACCATTCTCAGGACTTCACGAGCCTCTGAATTGCCGCCGACGCCTCCGCGATCTTCGCCGCGCCTTCCTCGCCGCCCTCGCGGGCTGCATCCAGCACGCAGTGCTTGAGGTGATCGTCCATGAGACCGAGTGCCACATTCTCCAGCGCGCTCTTCATCGCGCTGATCTGGGTGAGGATGTCGATGCAGTACTTATCCTCTTCAACCATGCGGTGGATGCCACGCGCCTGGCCCTCGATACGCTTGAGGCGCGCGAGGTACTTCTGTTTGTCCGCCACATAGCCGTAGTGGCTCTCGTGGCCGCATCCGCATCCACTCACAGCTTCCTGAGCTTCACTCATCGCCGCTCCCTCACTTTCCTTCGTCACCACGCCTGAACCCTTCGTCACCATGTCGGCACTACCAGCGACGATACCCGAACCTTTCGTCACTACACCCGAACCCTCCATCACGCCCATACCATCACCCATTATTCCTTGATGATGCTCTTGAAGCCGCGCAAGCGCAGACTGTTGCTCACCACGAACACGGACGAGAACGCCATTGCCGCGCCCGCCAGCATCGGGTTGAGCAGGCCGAGCGCCGCCAACGGAATTGCCGCGATGTTGTAGGCGAAGGCCCAGAACAGGTTGCTTTTGATGGTCCCCAGGGTACGGCGGGAGAGTCGGATGGCATCGGTGGCGCCGCGCAGATCGCCGCGCACCAGTGTAATATCTGCGGCCTCGATGGCCACGTCGGTGCCGGTTCCCATGGCGAGCCCGAGGTCCGCCTGGGCGAGCGCTGCGGCGTCGTTGACGCCATCGCCCACCATCGCCACCACCTTGCCCTGCTTCTGCAGTTCGGCGATGACGCGCGCCTTCTCGTCCGGTAGCACCTGGGCGATGACCTCGTCGATCTTCACCTCGGCGGCGATCTGCCGCGCCACAGTCTCGTTGTCCCCAGTGAGCAGCACCGGCGTCAGGCCGAGCCCGCGCAGCTGCGCGATGGCTTCGGCCGAGGTCTCCTTGACGGTGTCGGCCACCGCGATGAGCCCGCGCGCCGCGCCGTCCCAGCCCACCACCATGACCGTCTTGCCCTGCTTCTGCAGGCCATCCTTGGCGGCCACCAGTTCGGGGGAGAGCCCGGTATTCCACTGCTCCAGCAGGCCTTCTTTACCGACGACGACGTCGCGCCCCTCGATTGTGCCGCGCACCCCGTGACCTTCCACGTTGGTGAAGTCGGTGACGGCCTTGAGCACGCCGCTGCCCGTGCCACCTCCCGCGCTCTCCTTGGCGGCGGTGGCCACAGCCTGCGCAATCGGATGCTCGGAGGCATGCTCCAGCGAGCCCGCAACGAGCAGCAGCTCGTCCCGAATTACCCCAGGCCCAATAACCACGTCGGTGACGGTCATCTTTCCGCTGGTCACGGTACCGGTCTTGTCGAGCACGATGGTGTCCACGCGGCGGGTGGATTCGAGTACCTCGGGTCCCTTGATGAGGATTCCCATCTGGGCGCCGCGCCCGGTACCCACGAGCAACGCCGTGGGGGTGGCGAGGCCGAGCGCGCACGGGCAGGCAATGATGAGCACGGCAACGGCGGCGGTGAAGGCGGCCGTCAATGGGAAGCCCGCGCCCAGCCAGGCGCCCAAGGTTGCCACGGCAATGGCGATGACCACCGGCACGAAGATCCCCGAGATCTTGTCCGCGAGGCGCTGCACGTCGGCCTTGCCGGACTGCGCGTCCTCCACCATCTTCGCCATCTGGGCCAGTTGGGTGTCCGGTCCGATACGGCTGGCCCGCACCACCAGGCGACCACCCGCGTTGACGGTGGCACCGGTGACGGAATCGCCTTCGCCCACTTCGACGGGTACGGATTCGCCGGTGAGCATCGAGGCGTCCACGGCGGATGTTCCCGAGACGACGACGCCGTCGGTGGCGATCTTTTCACCGGGCCGCACCACGAACTGGTCGCCTACCCGCAGCTCCTCGATGGGGATGCGTACTTCAACCGCGCCGCGCAGCACCGCCACGTCCTTGGCGCCCAGTTCCATGAGGGCACGCAACGCGGCTCCAGCCTGGCGCTTGGACTTCTTCTCGAAGTAGCGCCCGCCCAGCACGAAGGTAATGACGCCCGCGGCGACCTCAAGGTAGATATGGGAGGCGCCGTCGGAGGGAGCCACGGTCAATTCGAAGGGGTGAGTCATGCCGGGCACGCCCGCGGTGCCGAGGAAGAGAGCGTAGAGGGACCACGCGAAGGCGGCGATGGTGCCGATGGAGATGAGCGTGTCCATGGTGGCGGCGCCGTGCTTGAGGTTGACCCAAGCGGCGCGGTGGAACGGCCAACCCGCCCACACGATGACGGGCGCGGCGAGCGTGAGTGAGGCCCACTGCCAGTAGGTGAACTGGAGGGCGGGAACCATCGCCAGAATGATGACGGGAATGGCGAGAATCGCGGAGCCAATGAAGCGTTGGCGCAGAGTGGTGAGTTCCGGATCGTCACCGGACTCATTACCGGCATCTTCTTGCGCGGCAGCACGCTTGGGCGCGGGCAGGGTGGCGCCGTACCCGGCCTTCTCCACCGTGGTGATGAGTTCGAGGGGATCATACCCCTCGGGTGCGTGCACCGTGGCCTTCTCCGTGGCGTAATTGACCGTTGCCTCGACGCCGTCGAGCCTGTTGAGGCGCTTCTCGATGCGTGCGGCGCAGGAGGCGCAGGTCATGCCCGTGACGTCGAGTTCGATGGTCGTTTGGGCGACTGGGGTCGGGCCCATCATTCACGTCCTTCGTGTGGTTAAGAGGTTGCGCCAATAGGCCGAGGCCTATCGGCGTGATCTCTAATCAGTGGTTGTTGGTGTCGTGTGTGTCGGGAGCAGGCGCTTCAGGTGAAGGCGTGGGCATCTCGTGGTCTGGTCCATCGTGGGTCACGGACTGCTCGTTCCAGTTCTCCACGACACTTTCGGGAACGACGGCGCCCGCCACGGCGTAGGAGGCCACGAAGATCGCGACCAGTCCCACGCCGTAGAGCGCCAAACGGCTTGCTGCGTTCATCAGGCGCGGACTGCCTCGTAGCCGGCCTCGTCGACTGCCGCGACGACGTCGTCGTCGTTCAATTCAGAATCGGAGGTGATGACGAGCTTGCCGCTCGCGTGGCTGACCTCGATGCCGGTGACGCCGGCGATCTTCTCAATTTCTTCGCGCACGTGGTTCTCGCAGTGGCCGCAGGTCATGCCGGTGACGTCGTAGGTGGTCGTTGCCATGAGGTGTCCTTTCGTGGAATTCATACCCATAGGGGGTACCAGTAAGAACAATCTACCTCGTCGATTTATTCCAGGCAAACGACTTGAGTCCTAGGCGGATATCAACGCTGTCTCATCCGGTGGGGCGGATATCTGCCCGTTTGCGAACCATCTGCTGTCTCGAATGCCGTCCCCGGTGAAATATTCGATGGGTCGTAAGCGCAAGTTCTGAGAACTCTCCGGAGAAATGAGAGCCC
This sequence comes from Ancrocorticia sp., assembly GCA_047602305.1. GTDB lineage: Bacteria > Actinomycetota > Actinomycetes > Actinomycetales > Actinomycetaceae > Ancrocorticia. The sequence goes on along the minus strand of JASGHO010000001.1, from coordinate 1,387,942 downwards.
TCAACGCAATGCATGGGTGCCACGTGCGTGACACCCATGCATCGAGTCAGTGATGAGAGCGGAAGGATACGGCAGCTCACATCGAAGGTTGTGAAACTAGATCAGTCCGGAGGAGAGATCGTCGGGCTTGCTCAGGCGCTCGGCGGCGTCCACCGAATAATGATCGATCACCTCGGAGCGGCCCTTCTCCAGCGTGGCGATGGCCTTCATCTGGCCCTCGGTCAGCTCGAAATCGAACACGGCGATGTTCTCGGCCATGCGGACGGGATTGACGGTCTTGGGAATGACGACGACGTCGCGCTGAATGAGCCAACGAAGAACCACCTGAGCCACCGTCTTGTTGTGCGCGTCAGCAATGGCCACGAGGGTGGGATGCTCGAAGATTCCCTGCTTGCCCTGTGCCAGTGGGCCCCAGGATTCCATCTGCACGCCACGGTTGGCCATCACCTTCTGATCCTTCAGACGCTGGAAGAAGGGATGGGCCTCAATCTGATTGACAGCGGGTGCCACGTCCGTATGCATGATGAAGTCCACGAGGCGCCCGGGGTAGAAGTTGGAGACGCCGATGGCCTTGGCGCGGCCCTCATCGTAGAACTTCTCCATCTCGCGCCACTGGCCAAAAAGATCGCCAAATGGCTGATGGATGAGGTAGAGGTCCACGTAATCCAACCCGAGGCGCTTGAGCGACGCATCGAAGGCGCGGCGGGTGTTCTCGGCGTTGGGCTGTACCCACAACTTCGTGGTGATGAACAGTTCCTCACGAGGAATCCCGGCCTTGGCCAGTGCGCGGCCCACGCCCTCCTCGTTGTGGTAGATGGCGGCGGTGTCAATAGAGCGATAGCCAGCCTCCAAGGCTGAAAGAACGGCAGCCTCGGATTCCTCGTTCGGGATTCTGAATACGCCGAAGCCCAGGATGGGCATCTGAACACCATTGTTTAGGGTGACGTTGTGCATGGAGTATTCCTTTGATTGTTGTATGTTCCGTTAATCATGCCTCGCGGTATAAGAGATCACGCCAATAGGTTATGGCCTACTGCGGATACCGCAGAATCTTGCCTGACTGCGTTGTCCTCCTCACCGGCACCACCAGTGCCGATTCGTCGTCCGCCTTGCCAGTCAAGCCCTGCGTCATCCTCGTGACGGCCGAACCCATTGGCGCAACCTCTAGGGAAATGACACAAGCCTAAACCTTTGGTCACGAAAATGGCTGGGACTTTCCTGGATTACTTGTCGCCGCCGCTGAGCTCGGGGAATGCTTCCTGGAGGCAGGTCATCATTGCTTCCTCGAGGGCCTTCTGATCCTCCTCGGTCATCGCTTCTTCCTGGTTCTCGAAATCACCTTTCGTGACAAGGAGGAGGCCCTCGGCGGACATTGTTTCGTGAGTCTTGTCGGCAATACAGGCGGCAAGTATGTCCGTCTGCTCCTTGTCCTCGGCAGAGAGTTCGCCACCGCCGCTGAGCTCAAAGAGCTCCTGGTATCCGGCCTCAACATCGGTCTTGGAAGGCTTGGAACTGCCGCCGCAGGCTGCCAGGGAAACCGCGAGTGCGGGCACCATGAGCAGGGTGGAGATTTTCTTCATCTTCATGTTTGTCCTTAAGTGGTGGATCAAAGGCACAACTGCGGCTTTGAGACTCTCTCAGTCTACGGAAAAGTGATGACGTGTGGATGGGCTCTCTGGGATATGTCCGAGGTAGCAGCGTCCCCGGAACCAGTGTCCCCCGGAACCAGTGATGCGGTTCCGGGGGACACGTGCCAGCGATCGGTCAGAGATGCCGGTTGGCGGGCAACCGGATCACGACGTCAATTTGTAGAGATTGCGCCAATGGGCCAAGACCCGCGGGCAACCGATTCACGAAGTCACCGAAGCAGTGGCTGTGCCTTGAGGACTGCCTCGACTTCCTCGCGGGAGGGAGCGTAGGCGCCGTTGTGGCTCACGGTGAGGCCGGAGGTGATGGTGGCGCGGTGCAGCGCCGGGGTGACATCGTTCCAGCGGGCCTCGCGCAGGCGTGCCTTGGCCTCGGCCGAGCCGATGAGGTCGGCATCGAGAAGGCCGGAGAGCAGGCCACCCATGAAGGAATCGCCGGCGCCCACGGTGTCGCCGAGTTCGACGTTGAGCGGATCGATAACGATCATGTCGCGTTCGTTGGCCAGGCGTGCGTAGGCGCCCCACGGGCCGCGGGTGACGACGACGAGGCCGGGGCCCAGGGCGAGCCAGCGGCGCATGACTTCCTCAACCGGGGTCTCCTCGCCGTAGAGCCAAGCGATGTCCTCGTCAGAGGCCTTGACCACGTCAGAGATGGCGATGAGCTCCTCGATGCGGACGAGCACCTTCTCCGGGGATTCCATGATGGAGGGACGAACGTTCGGGTCGTAGGACACGGTGCCAGCGACAGCCATGTTCTTGGCTGCACGCAGCACGTCGGTGCCGCCGGGCTCGAGCGTTGCCGCGATGGAGCCGGTGTGCAGGTGGGTGAGATCCTTGGGTTCGGGCAGCTCCGGGACCTCCCAGAGCAGATCGAATTCGTAGGTGGCGCGTCCTGCTTCGTCGAGGTAGGCATTGGCCACGGTGGTGCGCTCGGCGGCATCCGAACCGGGAACGATTCCGACGTTGCGAGCGGTTGCGTACTCTTCGATGGCTGCTCCGCGGGCGTCCTTGCCCCACCAGGCGCCGATGAGGGCCGGGTGATCCATGGCGGTGAGAACGCAGGCCACGTTGAGGGGGCTGCCGCCCACGTGCTCAGCGGACTCTTCGCCGCGAATAACTACATCGATAAGTGCCTCGCCAAGGCAGAGAACTGGGGCTGTGGGCGTCGTTGCCACGTGCGTCTCCTTTGATTGTTCAGGTAAGAACCCGGTGTGAGTTCTTCAGCTACATTGCATAGCTTAACCGCTTAAGCGGGAAGAAAAGTTGATATTTATTCATCTGATAGAAAGCTGGTGTTGTAAGAGCCAAAAATATGCACCTACAACACCAGCTAATCTACGTTATCTCCGGCGGGATACCCGCACGCATCTGCGGAGGGAAACCCGGAGAGACATGAGAGGCATCAGCGGATGCTCAGGCCTTGTCGAGGCCGAGCTTGGCTGCCATCTTCTCGAGCGGAACGCCCTTCGTCTCGGGCATGACACGCAGCACCCACAGGAGCTGGCCGAGCATGCACACGAAGAACACGAGGAAGGCCACGCCGCCGCCGAGAGCGGCGATGAGCGGCGGGAAGGCGTAGGTGGTGATCGCGGCGAAGACCCAGTGGGTCATGGAGCCGAACGACTGACCGGAAGCGCGCACTTCCTGCGGGAAGATCTCGGAGATGAACACCCAGATCACGGAGCCCTGGCCGAAGGCGTGGGCGGCGATGAAGACGAGCAGACCGATGAACACGAGGGTCACCGAGGTGTCGTCGAATTGCCCAGCCTTGCCCACTTCGTAGTAGAACATCACGGCGGCGATGAAGCCGAGGCTGATGAGGTAGCCGATCGAACCGACGATCATCAGTGTGCGGCGGCCGAGCTTGTCGATCACGGTCAGTGCCGTCATTGTTGCCACGAGGTTCATGAGGCCCACAAACACCGGGAGCAGGGTTGCCAGGGACTCGGAGGCGCCAGCGCTGGTGAACACCTTGGGGGCGTAGTAGAGGATGGCGTTGATGCCGGAGAGCTGGTTGAAGGCGGCGATGAGGAAGGCCATCATGACGACCTTGCGGTAGCGCGGTGCAAACAGGCTGACCTTCTTGCTGCCGAGCTTGCGATCCTCTTCGATCTGGCCACGGATCTCGGCCAGCTGCTGATCGGACTCTGCCTGAGTCGAGCAGAGCTTGCGAGAGATCTTGACACCCTCTTGTTCGCGGCCATGGGAGATGAGCCAGCGAGGAGTCTCGGGGGTGGTGAACAGGAGCAGGACGAAGAGGATGGACGGAACAGCCATCACGCCGAGCATCCAGCGCCACTTGTCGAGTTCGTCGCCCATGATCTGGTTGATGATGAAGTTGGAGAGGTAGGCCAGCAGAATACCGAACACGATATTGAACTGGACCAGGCCCACGAGGCGGCCACGGATTGCTGCCGGGGAGATCTCGGCTGTGTAGATCGGGGCTACCACGGAGGACATGCCCACGCCGACGCCGCCGATGAATCGGAAGATGTTCAGCATCGAGAAGTTCAGGGCCAGCGCCGTTCCGAAGGAGGCGGCGATGTAGATCAGGCCGATGATGAACAGGATCTTGTGACGTCCGTACTGCTCGGCAAGACGGCCCGCGATGATGGCACCGAGCACGGTTCCGACGGTCGCAATGGCGACGGCGAAGCCGAGATCGTAGGGAGTGAGGCTGAAGACCACTTCCAGGGAGGAAATGGCTCCGGAGATCACTGCGGTATCAAATCCAAAAATGAGACCGCCAAGTGAAGCGACAATTGCGCTTCGAATGACAAGTCCGTTGACCCCTGTTTTCTGGGGTGCAGAAGAGCTCGACATCGAGGTTCCCTTCGTAGATTGTGTGCGGAGTTCACTGGCAACTCATGACATCGATGGTGGATGTGATGCCAGTCAACTTCCAGATAGGCTACGTCCGGGTAGCTGCGATTCTTAGTTGTTTTACGTAGTGGACACCCCGTTTCTCACATGGCGTCGGGATGGAAAACCTATGATGTGTGGCTTTGTGACCGAATGAACGGGGTTATTTTTCAGTAAATGACAGGAGAAGCTGTGGTGAATGCGGATTGTCCTACATGTGATCGTGTGGAATCGGGCATGTTTCGTTTGGGTTTCCGATCAACCCACCTATTATGTGATCTACATCACTTTGCGATGTGGCGTGAGTATCCGGGTGCGAACGAGGGGCCCCACATCGCCGCGCGAGTAGAGCCCCTCAATCCGTATGTCTCAGTCCTGGCTGGCCCGCTGCAGTGCCAGCTTGACCGTCTGGCCCGCCGCGGCCTTGGCGACCTTTTCGCATTCCTTTGACGTGGGCCCATCGCCGCGCGGCATCAAGATGCCACGGTAGTAGCGAAGCTCGTCGATGGAGTCGTAGATGTCCCCGAGGGCGCGGTGGTTGCCGGTCTTCTCGGGAGAGTTGAAGTAGGTGCGGGGGTACCAGCGCTTCGCAAGCTCCTTGATCGACGAGACGTCGATGATGCGATAGTGCAGGTGATCGATGACGTCCGGCATGTACTTCTCCAGGAACGTCTTGTCCGTTGCCACGGAGTTGCCGCCGAGCGGCGCGCGGCGCACCTCGGGGATGAACTTCTTGATGTATTCGAGAACCTGAACTTCTGCTTCTTCGAGGCTCAGTCCCTCATCCCATTCGTCAATGAGCCCGGACTTCGTGTGCATGTTGCGAACGAAATCGTCCATGTGGGCAACCGCTTCGGGTGACGGCTTGACGAGGAGATCCAGGCCTTCATCGACCGGATTCAGCTCGGCATCCGTAATAACGACGGAGACTTCCACCAGTTCATCAATGGACAGGTCCAGACCGGTCATCTCACAATCGATCCAGACAATCGGGTTCTTTAACACGCGGTAACTCACCCGTCCATCGTACTAGGTTTGCAAGGACATTGACCGAGACTTATGGGTGGGATTGGGAACGTTCTCCCGATTACCCGATTAGTTGTTGGTGCCTCCAGCGCGACTCGAACGCGCAACCTACGGATTAGAAGGCCGTTGCTCTATCCATTGAGCTATGGAGGCGGGCACTCACACTATACGGGGTGACAGGGGAGTCCGGCCAAATCTTCGCGCGTTATTCACCTCATGAAGATTACGACGACGCAATCTGAAGTGTGAAAGCAAGCTTTCACGACTGAAGGTCAGGAAGTCGGCTGTCCCCGGCACGACGACGACGGCGTCCCCTCACCTCTCGTCGTGACGGCCCGGCCGTGACGGCGCAACTTTCGCACACGCCGTCGTCGTCCCAAAAACTATCGATTAACGTTCCGAACTGCGTACATGCCGTGGTGGATTCCGCTCGCGTGAAGTTTTCGGGGAGAATGGAGGAGTGAATGCCAGAACTACTAACCGTGAGCTTGCCAACCTCGTTGAGCGGACGGTCGCCGCGCTAGAGAATGCCCAGCTGCCTCTGGAGATGCCGGGGTCGATACAGCTGGCCGAGTCGCGCGCGCAGCTGTTTACCCAGTTGCGCACGAGAATCCTGCCGCATTTGCAGACGGCGGGGTTGCCGGCCGTCGTCGTTCTGGGAGGGTCCTCGGGGGCGGGAAAATCCACCCTTTTCAACTCTCTGTTGGGGGAAGAGGTCTCGCCGGCCTCCGTTCTGCGGCCCACCACGCGTCGGCCGCTCATTGCCGCCCACCCCTCGGATGTCGATTCCCTGGAGGGGCACGGGCTTCTTGATATGGGAAAGTTGGCCGTTTCCGAGTGCGCGGTTCCCGGGATTATTCTCGTGGACGCGCCGGATCTGGATTCGGTGGAGGCGGCCAATCGTGAGCTTGCGCGCAGGCTCCTCGATGCCGCTGACCTGTGGGTTTTCGTTACCACGGCGTCGCGCTACGGGGACGCGCAGGCCTGGCAGACCCTCGATGATGCGCACCGGCGGGGAATGTCCACGGCCGTCGTGCTCAACCGGGTGTCGCAGCGGGCGCGCGAGACGGTTCGCAGTGACTTGGAGACGCGGATGGGGGAGGTCGGGATTTCTGACGATCCCCTCATGCTGATCGCGGACGCGGGGCCCCACGAGGGACTGCTGCCCAACGAATCGGTGGCCCCACTGCGGAGCTGGCTCGAAGAAATCGCCGCCTCGCACAGGGGCGCCGAACTGGTGGACCGCACCACGCAAGCGATGCTGCCGCAGCTGCGCCGCCAGCTTCTCGAGCTTTCTGAAGCGGTGGAGATGCAGGCCAACTCGGTGCGCGATCTTGGCGACAAGATTCGCCTCGCTGCTGCCCAGCCGCTTTCCAAGCTGACTACCAACGCCAAAATGGGCCGATACGGTCAGGGCGCTCCCACCACCTCGTGGCTCTCGTTCGCCTCCTCCGGCGGCGCGCTCGCCTCCCTCGCCACCGGTGAACAGCCGGGAATCCTGCGGCGGCGCCAACTCAAGGAACGCGACAACGCGATGGAAGCCGTGTTTGACGGGGTCCTCAACGCCATCCGCGTGGGCCTCAATCAGGGCGTCATCACCACGGACGCGGCCATTCAAACGGCGTGGCGGCGCGACATCGTCGAAACCAAGGACTACCAGGCCCACGGTCATGCGGGAGTGAATGTATCCGCGCTCGTGGACGAGGCGATGGAGGGGTGGCGAGATGACCTCGCCGCGCTCACTGCGGGCATGGAGCCCAACCCGTGGCTGCGAGAGGCCGGAGTCCTGGCGCTGCTGGGGGCGGCAGCCGGGGGAGTCGCGGGCGCCGAACAAGCAACCGCTCACCTGAAGATGCGCCCCCTGGTACGCAACGCGCGCGAGAAACTCTCCGATCGCCTCACCCAGGCGATCGACAGCGTCATGGCGTCATACCAGGAGGTATTGGACGGCATCGAGGTGGGTGACGGCCGCCAGCTGCGGCTGCGCGCCAGCGAATACATGGACCGGATCTGAGGAGAACATACGTGACTGACGGCATGAACGCGGCTGAGGTGCTGGCCCGCATCGCGCGGCTCGAAGAAGCAATGACCACGAGCAGCGAATACATTGATCCCTTCATCGCCGAGCGCTCGCGGCGCGAGCTTCAGCTGGTCAAGGAGCGCCTCAATGCCGGCCTCGGGCTTACCGTGGCGGCGCTGGCGGGCGGCACCGGATCGGGTAAGTCCAGCCTCTTCAACGCCTTGAGTGGCCTTGGTTTCTCCGAGGTGGGCGACCGCCGCCCCACCACCCACGAACCGGTTGCCTGCCTCTGGAACGCTGAGGCGGGCACGCTGCTCGACATGATCGGGGTGCCGTCCAAGCGCCGCATTGACTTCGAGTCGATCCTCACCGCGGGCACCTCCGATCTGGATTCGCTGGTGCTGCTCGACCTGCCGGACCACGACTCGGTGGACCTCACCCACTCGGCGCAGGTGGCGCGCATCCTGCCTCGGGTGGACATGCTCATCTGGGTGCTTGACCCGCAGAAATACGCCGATCACCTCATCCACGACAGCTACCTGGCGGCGATGCGCGAGCGCCGTGACCACATGATTGTGGTGCTCAATCAGATCGATTTGGTGCCCGCGGCGGGCGTGCCTCTCCTCATCGAGGACGTCAAGCGCCTGCTGGAGGCCGACGGCCTGGCGGGCGTTCCGGTGTACGCCACCTCGGCCAAGGATCGGGCAACGCTCACCCCGATTCACGACGCGCTGCGCGAGGCAGTCCATCACACCGAGGCGGCGTTGGACACCGCGCTCGCCGAGCTGGAGACGATCCGGGCGCGAGTTTCCAGTAGGTTGGGCTCCTCCGAGGCGCGCCTTGATGGCCGGGAACTTTCCGACCTCAACGCACATCTCGTCATGGCCACCGGTATTCCGGCGGTCGCCGAGTCGCTGCGGCAGGCGGGCAGTAGCATGGGCCGCGTAGCCATCGCGAAGCCGGAGCAACCCTCGAACGCCACCGTGGTGGCCTCGCGCGACGCCTGGCTCGCCCACGTCAAGACCGGGCTTCCGGACTCCTGGCAGAACGCCCTCGACGAGGAGATTCCAGAGCCGGAGCGGCTGCGCCGAGCAGTGGGTACCAAGGTGCGCGCACTGCCCATCGCCGAGGTGCCACGCGCGATGATGTGGGGGCTGGTGCTGGGAGTTGTTCTTGCTGGTCTCGGCATTGGTTTGGCCGTGATGGGTATTCCGTCGGCCGAGATTGCGGCGCGGGTGGTGACTGCATTGGTCGGTATCGCGGCGGGCGCGGGAGCCTTCGTTGTGGGTCGACGACGCCAGCAGGCCGCCGGTATTGCTGCTGCGCATGAGTTTGAGCAACGTGCACAGGACGCCATTTCCCGCGTGACCGATGAGCTCTTGGTGCAGACAGCGCGGCAGGTCCTGGACCGCCACCGCCGGGCGCGCGAGGGACTCTCTGTGTGACGAACTCGCAGTCTCGTGCGAAACGGTAGTGCTAGAAGTATCCACAGATCGGCTTCGTGCACTGCCCATCCACAGCAGTTCGCTGCCGGGCAACGTGACTCGATGAATTGCTCCATGCTGGCATCAGGCCGGAGGTACTGGCCATGAAGGAGCAACGATGTCGAACGAAACGTATGTGACGGTGCGCGGATACGTGGGAGCGGTTCCCACCATGTTCGGGGCGGACCCACAAAGATCCACCGTGGTGATTCGCGTGGGAGTCACCGCCCGCAGGTTCAACCGCGAGGCGAATGAATACACGAATGGGGAAACGGCCTGGTACGCGGTGCGCTGCTTTGGCACCCTCGGGCAGCACGTGGCCAGATCGGTCCAGCGCGGAACACCGGTTCTAGTGCGCGGGCGCCTGGTGCCGCGCCTGTGGGTGGACAAGGACGGGGTGCAGCGCACCGAATTCAACATTCTCGCTGACGCGGTGGGAATCGAGCTGAGCACGGGTGTGGGTCATTTTATTCATGCCCGGCTCACCGAACCGCCCAAGCTGGATGGGGTACCTGGACAGAGTGCAGCGAATGTTGCTTCCTCGCCAGCGTCTGCGGCTGGAACTGAAGGTGGAGCCGAGGCTGGAGATTCGGGCAGCACTGGGGCTTCGGCTGAGCCCGGGCGATCCAGCTTCCAAGCGCAGGGCAGCTACTCGGTGAGCGGCAGCTTTGCCCCGCCCGAAGGAAGCGATCCCTGGGAGGTTCGCGACATGGATGGTGAACTCGGCATCGCCGAGGAGACGGAATCCGGCGATGAACTGGTGGCGGAGAACGAGGTGGAGATGGACGTCGTCGTCGACCCAGCGGGACATCTGGCCAACGTGTCATCGTGAGCGGGGAGTTGCCCGCGGGAGAAATCCGGGAAGTAACCCGGGAGCGTGTGTGATGTCACCACGCGCAGGGGACTTTCGTCAAGCGGCCCTGTATTCTTGTACAGGGCCGCGCGCCAGTTTCGGCGGCGGCAGGCAAGCAACAAATCAAGTGAGATGGAGCCTCGTGGCTGAGTACATCTATCAGATGATCCACGCGTTCAAGCGCGTGGGGGACAAGACGATTCTTGACGACGTGACGATGGCCTTCTATCCCGGGGCCAAGATCGGTATGGTCGGCCCGAACGGTGCGGGTAAGTCCACGATCCTCAAGATCATGGCCGGAATGGACGAGCCGTCCAATGGTGAGGCTCGCCTCAGCCCCGGCTACAGCGTGGGTATCCTCATGCAGGAGCCGCCGCTCGATGAGGACAAGACGGTCCTGGAGAACGTGCAGCTGGGCCGTGCGGACATGTACGCCAAGATCAACCGTTTCAACGCCATCGGCGAGGAAATGGCCGATCCGGATGCGGACTTCGACGCGCTCATGGACGAGATGGGCAAGTTGCAGACGGAAATCGATGCTGCCAACGCGTGGGATCTCGATTCCCAGCTGGAGCAGGCGATGGACGCGCTGCGCTGCCCTCCGGGCGATATGCCGGTGGACGTGCTCTCCGGTGGCGAGCGCCGCCGCGTGGCGCTGTGCCGGTTGCTTCTCGAAGCTCCCGACCTGCTGCTCCTCGACGAGCCCACCAACCACTTGGACGCCGAGTCCGTCCTGTGGTTGGAGCAGCACCTGCAGAACTACGCCGGTGCCGTCATTGCTGTCACCCACGATCGTTACTTCCTCGATCACGTGGCGCAGTGGATCGCTGAAGTCGATCGCGGGCGCCTCTACGCCTACGAGGGCAACTACTCCGCTTACCTGGAGACGAAGGAAGCGCGTCTTGCCGTTCAGGGCAAGAAGGACGCCAAGCTCGCCAAGCGCCTCAAGGAAGAACTCGAATGGGTTCGCTCCTCGGCCAAGGGCCGTCAGGCCAAGTCGAAGGCGCGTCTGGACCGCTACGAGGAGATGGCTGCGGAGGCCGAGCGCACCCGCAAGCTGGACTTCGAAGAGATCCAGATTCCGCCGGGCCCGCGCCTGGGCTCCATCGTTCTCGAAGCTTCGGACCTCAAGAAGGGCTTCGACGATCGTGTACTCATCGACGGCCTGTCCTTCTCGCTGCCGCGCAACGGCATCGTGGGCATCATCGGCCCCAACGGCGTGGGTAAGACCACCCTGTTCAAGACCATCGTGGGCCTGGAACCTCTCGATGACGGCAATCTGAAGATCGGCGAGACCGTCAAGATCTCGTATGTGGATCAGAGCCGCGCCGGAATTGATCCGGACAAGTCGCTGTGGGAGGTCGTCTCCGATGGCCTCGACTTCATCCAGGTGGGCAACGTCGAAATGCCGTCGCGCGCCTACGTTTCCGCTTTCGGATTCAAGGGTCCGGATCAGCAGAAGAAGGCCGGAATCCTCTCCGGTGGAGAGCGCAACCGCCTCAACCTCGCCCTCACTCTCAAGCAGGGCGGAAACCTTCTGCTCCTCGACGAACCGACCAACGATTTGGACGTCGAGACCCTCGGCTCGCTGGAGAACGCGCTGTTGCAGTTCCCCGGCTGCGCCGTGGTGATCACCCACGATCGCTGGTTCCTTGACCGCGTGGCAACCCACATTCTTGCCTACGAAGGCACCCAGGAGGAGCCTTCGAACTGGTACTGGTTCGAAGGTAACTTCGAGTCCTATGAGAAGAACAAGATTGAGCGTCTCGGACCGGAGGCGGCTCGTCCCACCTCCGGTGCTTACCGCAAGCTGACGCGTGGCTAAGATTGCGCCAGTAGGCCATGAGCTATTGGCGTGACCTCTAACTAAGCGTGAAGGCGGGGGCCAGCAGATGTCGATCTGCTGGCCCCCTTCACGTTGTGGCAGTCTCTAGCCCTTGACGGAGCTGCGCACGACGCCCAAGGTGTCTGCGCCGTCGCCATCCCAGTCGCCCACGAGGATCGCGTCTCCCTCAAGAGCGATGTCCCTCGCCATCATGCGTCCGCCTTGCAGAGTGTCATTGACGAAGATCGTCGTTCCGCGCACAACACTGAAGGTGTCCCGACCGTCGCCGTCCCAATCGCCAGCCAGCGCGATGTCGCCGTCGCGCCCGTAGATGAAACCAGCCACGCGGGTGGCGGTCAGCTCGTTGTTGACGAAGAAGGTCTTGCCGCGATGGACGGAGGCGGTATCGTCGCCGTCGCCGTCCCAATCTCCGATCAGTATCTTGTCTCCAAGACGCCCGAAGTTGTGGGAGGCATCGGCCCGTCCACCCACGAGCGAGTTCGTGTAGTGGATCCTGATGCCGCGGCGGACAGCCACGGTGTCCTTGCCGTCTCCATCCCAATCTCCGACCAGCACCTCGTCGCCGTCGCGCCCATAAATGAAGGTAGTCGATTCGTCACCGAGAGAGTCGGCATAGGCGAAGTTGACACCGTTGCGGAACATGAGGGTGTCCTGGCCATCCCCATCCCAGTCGCCGGTGAGAACCTGGTAGCCGTGCATGATGGGCCATGTCTTGGTCCTTGAGCCATCCCAACTGTTGTCAAGAATCGCCACGTCCTCCTGCGCGGGTGGCGCATCCGTCTCCACGGTGAATACCGGCGACACCCAACTTTCAGTGTTTGGCCCCTTGGTTGCCTGTCCCATACCCTTGATGGCCGTCGCTTCGATGACGTAGCGTCCGGGCTCTACGAGCCGCCGGTCAGCGGGATCATCCGAGGCCTGTACGGTGGCATCCCACTGGTAGAGCCGATACCCGAGGAATGCACCTTCGCCGTCGGAGGTGTAGAACGGGCCGTAGTCAGATACGGGCGCGCCCTTCGTGCCGTCGTCGTTCGCGTGGAACGCCTCGATTTTCAAGGAGCGGAGAGGATTCACGACAAAGAGTGCGATTCCGGGGATATCGCCAGCCTCGACGTTGAAGATATAGCCCTCCTCGATCGGTTGGGGATAGCCGCTCGCACAATTCCCGGTCAGATCGCACCCGGATGCAAGGCTCGGAGGTGCGTAGATGTCGTCTCGATCGACGCCCCAAGCATCCAAAATTGCTTGGTCCCATAACTGGCCGTATGTGGCAAGAAGGTAGCCGCGGTCTGTTTCATAATCACCTGTCATACCGAAGAACGGAACGGTGGCGTGTGAGGAATCGAAGCCCCACACGGAGATGAAGCCGCCATACATGGAACCGGGGGCAACCGCGCCCTTGTCGCCCTTGTACTTCGTTGGCTCCTTGATCGTCACCTGAATGTCGCGGGACTCCCCAGCCGGGATCTGGACCTCATTTCCAGCGGATACAGCCTCCCCGGAGAAGGTGATGAGTCCGTCGAAATCGTGTGTGGCGAACTCCCGGTCGGAGAAGTTGGAGCGCGACATGGTCTCTACGTTGCCGTAGAAGTCAAGGAAATATCGTGTGGGAGTATCTCCAGGGTTGGTGATGGTCAAGGTGGTGGTCTCGATCTTGTCACCGTCGCCCAGATTGATCTTCGCCGGGCTCACCGTGAAGGGCTGGGGGCTGTCATCGGGATCAGAACCTTGTGCAGGATTGACGTACCAGCCCGGGTCGATCTGACCAATGATGCCTGCACCTTGATGATGAATCGGCTCCAACTTTGTCTCGTCGTCAACGGTAGCGACCGGAGTCGCGTGGTTGAGCAGGAGAGTCTTGATCTGGGCGGGGGTGAATTCTGGCTTGCCTTCCAGGAGCAAGGCCACCGAGCCCGCTACGTGCGGTGATGCCATGGACGTGCCGCTCATCATCGCGGTCCCGGGGCGATCGTGATGGAAGCCGTCGAGAGGAAATGCGGATCGGACGAACTCGCCCTGGGCAACAATGTCGGGTTTGATATCCAGATCACCGGAGACTCCCCAGGAGGACTGATCGGAGAGGACGGGACGCTCATAGTATGGCTCGGATAGTGCCCACTCGTCCGTCCACGTGAGGATTGTCGGCTCCTTGCCGGAATCTTTGATGATGGACCTGAGCTGCGATCCGGTATCAAAGGAGGTGAGTAGCACCGGGAGAGACGCCTCCCATTCGTCACCCCAAGGATCGGGCCAAATACGTTCCCCATCGCGGGCGCTGTGGATGATAATCGCTGCTGCGCCATCCGCCGTAGCGGCCTTCACTTGGTCGGCATAGTTGGACTCACCCTGAGAGATCAGGACTGCTTTCCCGGTAAAGGGCGTGCCGGGAAGATCCACGGCACCAGCTTCCTGGCCCTGTGGGTAACTCGCCAGTTCAATCTCGCCCTCGATAGGTGCGTAGGGCGATCTCATCGTGTTCTGGAAAGCGTAGAGTTGCCCGCCGACCCTCATCGCGCTGTGGCGCTCTGGAACCCCGTCGGCCCAGCCCACCGCGATAACGTCACGTGCGCTCGCCGGAGCACCGAAGGAGAAGGCTCCATCGCGACCTTGGTTCCCTTGCGCCACCACCACATGGATACCGGCCTTCACAAGGTTGTCTGCTGCCACGGAGGTGGGGTAGTTCGGCCACGGTGTGAAATCGGCTCCGAGAGACATGTTCACCACATCCATGCCGTCCGCTTTGGCCTGTTCCATGGCGGCGAGGATGATGTCGGAGCTGGCCGAACCGAAGCATCCGAACACGCGGTAAGCGCCCAGTGTTGCTTCGGGAGCAACACCGAAGATCTGGGACGCAGGGTCGTATCCGGCCGCGATGCCGGCAACGTGGGTGCCGTGGCCGTTGCAGTCATCGGGATTCGGGTCGGGTGAGGGGACCGGGTTGTAGTGCGAGGTTCCGAAGTTGTCGTTGTAGTCGTCGCCCACAAAGTCGTATCCGGCTACCACTTTGGCGTTGGGGAACGTGGTAGTTCCGGACACGCCGGTTCCTCCAAAGGCCGGGTGATCGATATCGACGCCGGTATCGATGATTCCGATTTTTACACCCTTGCCGGTGTACTCCTGCTCGTCCGAGTTGGAGGGCGCTGCGGCAGGCGAGGCGGAGAGTGCCGCGGTGTCGCGAGACGACGTCGGCGGTACATTGGGCGACGACGACGTCGCGGCGTGAGAAGTTGACGGCGCCGGTGACGATACTGGGGCCGCGGACGACGGCGACGGCGCCGGGGCGTCAGTCTCTGCGCCATGGGTCACGGTGAGGACAGGGAAGATGGCCTTGACGTGGTCCGCGGCTTTTACCGCCGCGAGCTCAGATTCGTCAGCACTGACGACGACGCCCGTCCACAACTCGCCAAAAGTCTCCTCCACCTCGACGTCAGCGTCAGAAGAATTGAGTGCCTGCGTGAAGGCTTTCTGCTGCGCTTCGATCGTCGCGGCGGAACCGCCAAGAATAGTTGGCCGTGCCTCCAGCTCAACGAACCATTTCCCGGTGAAGCCACGGCCCGGCGTGGCGGTGGAGAAGTCTGTGGGGCTGGGCGGAGCTGGGCTATCGGTGAGAGATGGGGTGGGGTCAGCCAGGGCGGGGGTTGCTGCTCCAAAGGAGAGCGCCACCGCCGCTACCAGGGCTGCCGCAGTGCGGCCTCTCCGATGACGGCATTGTGTCATGGTGAATGTCCTAGAATTATCGTCCGCGAGGGCGAACTGTTGCGCGTGAATTCGCACAATCTGAACATTGATTGTGCTAGGTTTCACTTTAGCGTGAGGGAATGGGAATTCCGGAGGGATAGTTCTCACGCGAGATTATTGGGAGCGCTACCGGGGTGTTGATTCCAGCTGTGGGGTGACGACGTCGCCTTTCTGTTGTATCACGCCGCAAACGTACGTTTGTCCTGGCCAGTGGGCGCTTCTTGGACGTGTGATAGGACGTCGTCGTCACTCTGTGTGCTTGGTGACCGAACGCAGGCGCACCATGCCCTCCTGGGACATCGTGGCAATGTGTTTGCCGTTTTGGAAGAACTTGGCGATGGACAGGCCGCGGCCGTTCTGCGCCGAGGGGCTCTCCAGGTCTGCGAGGATCCAGTCGGAGATGTCAAAGTTGCGGTGCCACCAGATGGAATGGTCGAGGGTGGCGATCGATGCGTTGGGGTTGGTCCAGTAGACGCCCGTGCGGCGCATGACCGGCTCCAGCATGAATTGGTCGGCGGCATAACCGAGCATCGCGCGCTGCAAGAGCTTCGAGGAGCCTTGCGGCATGGGACTGCGCGAGCGGAACCAAATCTGGCTGTGATTACTCGCCACCTCGGCGGGCCCGGTGTAGAGGTGACCCTCCACGTGACGCATGTCCACCGCGTTGGTGGTGGACATGAGACGCCCCCACACGTTGTCCACCCGCGCGAAGAAATCGACCGAGGATTTGAGAGTCTCCGGAGCTGGCGCGTCTGGAATGGGGGTGCCGAAGGAGGGACCGGGCTGATAGAGCTGGAACGAGACACGAGCCGTAAAAATGATGGTGCCGTTCTGTATCGCCCGAACGCTGCGGGTGGAGAACGAACGCGCGTCGTTCAGCTCAACCACCTCGAACTCGGTGGGAACATCAACCTTGCCGGGGCGAAGGAACGCCGCGGTGATGGAGTGAGCCAGGCGTTCGTCGGGATCGGTACCGCGGTTGACGGTATCAGCGGCGGCGATAGTGGCTTGGGCAAGGATCTGACCACCGTAGACGCGCCCCGTCAACTGCGGAAGATTCCTTCCCCGGTAACGATTCTGGCCTGTTCGTTTCAGCCGCAGCGTATTGAGGAGGCCGGCCAACGGCTCATGCGTGCATGCAGGTAGCTCAATCCGACTCGTCATCCCAGTTCCTTCATCCGTTCTAGAGGCGCACCCAACTGAGCCGATTGGTCCGACGGGGCACCCCTGCCATGCTACCCAGATCTGCGTGGCCGTGGATAAGAGGGCGACGACGTCGGTAGGAAAGTGTGTCCTATCTGCCACAGCGATGCGCCACAACCGGTTGGACTGATTCTGTGAATGATCCGCTCATCTGGCAAGATGAAAACAGAAGATCGAGGACGATCACCCGAGCCATTTGAGGAGATGCAATGACAAACCCGCCGAGCAGGGAACTCTTGTGTAGGCTCGCCGACGCCTTCGGTGTGGCCTCGGAGTATTGGGCGTACAGCGGCCAACTCACCGCGGTTCCCGACTCCACCCTGATCAAGGTACTTGCTGCCATGGGGGCTGATGCCAGCACTGAAACGGCAGCTCACGAGGCTCTCCGCGACGTCGATTTGCGCCCGTGGCGCGAAGTACTTCCTCCCTGCACGGTGATCCGCGAGAATGCGTACGCACAGATCTCCGTCCATGTTCCGCACGGTTCGGGCGTAAGCGTCGAGGTGGAATTGGAGGACGACGGCGTCGTCGCGCTCGCGCAGATTGACGATTTCGCTGCGCCACGCGATGTGGATGGCGTGCTCACCGGGCAGGCCTCCTTCTCGATCCCGGACAGCCTTCCGCTGGGCTATCACACGGTGCGCGCCACCGTTTTTGTGGACGGACATGAGCCGCGCACGAACGAGGGCTCCCTCATCGTGGCTCCGCAGCGCCTTCCCTCACCGGCCGAGAAGGGTGCGCGTGGCTGGGGCTCGATGGTCCAGCTCTACTCCGTGCGCTCGAAGGAATCGTGGGGGATTGGCGATACCGCCGATCTCAAGGAACTGTGCTCGCTCTTCGGTGAACTGGGCGGAGACTTCGTTCTCATCAACCCGCTGCACGCGGCTGAACCTGTCGGCCACATGACGCCGTCGCCCTATCTTCCCGTGACGCGCCGCTTCTTCAACCCCATCTACATCCGCCCCGAGGATATTCGCGAGATCGGCTACATGGATGCCGCCGAGCGAGATCTGGTGCTTCAGGCGGGCCAGGGCGCCAAGGCGGCGTCACTGCGCAACGAAGAAATTGATCGCGACGCCGCCTGGGAAGCCAAGCACAAGGCGCTGGAAATTCTCTTCAACGAGGAGCGCTCGCCAGCTCGTCAGCGAGCATTCGAGCAGTTCCGCGAGAGCGAGGGCCAAGGCCTGGAAGATTTCGCGTTCTGGTGTGCGCTGCGTGAGAAGTACGGATGCGAGTTCCCGGACGAGCTGAAGAGCCCCACCACGCCCGAGGCCGCCGCCGAACGCGAGGCGCTCGCGGATCGTATCGACTTCTACGCGTGGATGCAGTGGATCGTTGACCGTCAGCTTGCCGGCGCCCAGCGCAGCGCAGTCGAGGCGGGCATGCCGCTTGGCATCTTCCACGATCTGGCCGTGGGAGTGCACTCCAATGGCGCCGATACCTGGTCCATCCCGGAGGCCTTCGCCGCTGGCGTCACGGTGGGTGCGCCTCCGGATATGTACAACCAGCGCGGCCAGAACTGGTCGCAGCCGCCGTGGCGCCCGGATTCGATGCGCCGCATGAGCTACGCGCCGCTGCGTGACATGGCCCGCACCGTGCTGCGCCACGCCGGCGCTCTGCGCGTCGATCACGTCATGGGCCTCTTCCGTCTGTGGTGGATCCCGGAGGGGGCCGCCCCCTCGGAGGGCGCTTACGTGCGCTTTGACCACGAGGCGATGCTCGGCGTTCTGATGCTGGAGGCGCAGCGGGTGGGCGCCGTCGTCGTCGGTGAAGATCTGGGCAACGTGGAGCCGTGGGTGCGCGACTATCTCAACGAGCGCGGAATCCTCGGAACCTCGGTGCTGTGGTTCGAGCAGGGCGAGGGTGGCCAGTTCAAGCGGCCCGAGCACTTCCGCCGCAAGTCGCTGGTCACTGTGGATACACACGACCTGCCGCCGCTCGCCAGCTACCTGGCCGGCGAACATGTGGACCTGCGCGACAGCCTCGGCATGCTCACCGAGCCCATCGAGCAGGTGCGGGCCGAAGCGGTTGAAGAGCGCCGTCTCATGACCGACCGCCTGCGCGAGTATGGGCTCATCGGTGACGATCCGAGCGAGCAAGAAATCATTGAAGCCATGCACTGCTACATTGCCGAGACGCCCGCTGAAATGCTGGCGATCGCGTTGGTGGACGCGGTGGGTGACCGCAAGCCGCAGAACATGCCGGGAACCGACACCGAGTATGTCAACTGGCGCGTGCCACTGACGGACGCTTCGGGAGATCTCGTGCTCATTGAGGATCTTGCTGGCCATCCGCGTCTGCTTTCCCTCCTGGAGAAGTTCACCAAGGTGCTGCGGGAAACTCGTCAGTAATCCGAGCCTCTCATCAGCAACCCGGGCCTATTGTCCTGACTTTTTAGTTAATCTTGGCGATATCTGAGTATTGACTGAACATTCTGGAATCAATCTGGCTATGAGGGGCGAGATATTGGCCAAACGCAGGTAGGCTGACACATATCTGTACCAATGAGGGTTCCTCACCGCTACCGAGACTGGAGCACATGATGAGCATCAATGCGCAAGATATTCTGACGGCACTGGGCGGCGCCAAGAATGTCAACGATATCGAGGACTGCATCACGCGAGTGCGCGTGGAAGTGCAGGACCCGAGTCAGGTTGACGAGAACGGTCTGCGAGTGGCCGGTGCCTTCGGGGTTGTTCTGCAAGGGCATGTTGTCCAGGTCGTTGTCGGTCCGGTTGCGGATGAGTTGTGTGCCGCACTGAAGCCTTTGATGGACTGACACCGTCCAGACGCACGTGCCAGTGATCGTGCAATGGAGATGAATATATGACTTTCGTGATTACAGCACCCGTGTCGGGCGATATCATCGCCATGCGTGATGTCCCGGACCCGGTTTTTGCGACATCGATGATGGGACCCGGTGCGGCTATCGAGCCGTTCCAGGGCGGCCTCACAGTTATTTCCCCGTGTGCGGGCCGTGTCCGCAAGGCCAGGCCGCATGGTTTCGTCATTGAGGCCGTCGGGGGTCTGGGTGTACTCATCCATCTCGGATTGGATACCTACGAACTTGAGGGTGAAGGCTTTGACGTTCTGGTGAAAGAGGGCCAGTACGTGAAGCGGGGCCAGCCGATCAGCCTGTGGAACACCTCCGTTGCTGCGGCGGCCGGGTACCACCTGTGTACACCCGTGGTTGTTATCGGCGCCGAAGCCGAGGACATTGTGGTCATCCCGCAGGCTGCGCGGGTGGAGGCAGGAAAACCATTCCTCGAAGTGGACTACTGAGGGAGTTCTCGTAACTGGGCACCCCAGCGTTCTCCGTGCCGTTTACGGCATACGGAACGCTGGGGTGCCCAGTTGTGATTGAGCTGGGGTGCCCAGTTGTGGCAGGACTGAAACGAGTCATGTCCCGGCCCAAGTCGCGTGCTAGTCGAAACGAGTCCTGTTCCGGACCCGGTCACCTGCTACCGGAGCGCCGCGGTGAACTTGTCAATGAGTGAGACAAGCCGGGGATGATCGGCGAGATCCTCAACCAGTACCAGATTTCCGTCGCCGTCGGTGAGGGGCACGCGCCAGTTGGCATACTCGTTGTTTGTTCCGGGCATGTTCTGGGGGCGGCGGTCACCCACCGCGTCCACCAGCGCGATGGCCAGCATTTCTGCGGGCGTCTCGGCAATGTAGCAGTGCATCGCTTCGATGATCTCCTGCTCGCTGGGATCCTCACCGACGAGCCCGTACTCGCGTAGCCGATTGACCATACGATGGCATTCGTCCGCGGCGGCCTCGCGCATCTTCTCCACCGGTTCGGCGAGCATTCCGAGGCTGTTGCGCAGGTCCACGTGTTCGCCGGCCAGGTAGCTGGCGAGCGGCGGCAGATCGTGCGTGTCCACGGTGACCAGCGACTTGCGGCGGAACTGGTCCGGGCGCTTGAATTGGCCCTCCCAGTCCGTTTCGAACCACAGTACCGAGGTGCCCAGAATTCCGCGTTCGTTCAGGTAGTCGGCCACCCACGGTTCCACATTCCCGAGATCTTCACCGACGACGACGGCGCCCGCCCGGTAGGCTTCCAGCATCAGGACGCCGATCATGGCTTCGTGATCGAAGTAGACATAGGCGCCCTGGTCGGGTGAGGAGCCAGCGGGAATCCACCAGAGGCGGAAGAATCCCATGACGTGGTCCACGCGTAGTGCGCCGGCGTGGCGCAGCACGGTGCGGGCCATGTCGCGCAGCGGCGCGTAGCTCATGCGGCGCATCGAATCCGGGCGCCACGGCGGTTGCGACCAGTCTTGGCCGCGCTGGTTGTACATATCCGGGGGAGCGCCCACGGTGACACCTGCGGCGAAGGCCTGGGGTATCGACCAGGTATCCACTCCACCCGGATGGATACCCACGGCCAGATCGTGGAAGATGCCGAGCGGCATGCCCGCTTCGAGCGCGCTGCGTTGAGCTGCGGCCAACTGGCCGTCGATGATCCACTGCAACCACGCGAAGAAGTCAATACGCTCTGCCAGCGCTTCCCGTTCGGCCGTGGCTGCGGGGGTGGTGGGGCCACTGAGTTCGGCGGGGAACACCTCGCCGTACTTCTCGCGAATGCCACACCAGAAGGCGAAGTCTTCCAGGCCTTGGCCTTCCGCCGCGCGGAAGCGCGCGAACTCGCGCTGACGCGCAGGTGAGAGTCCGGAACGGAAGATGATGTTGAGAGCCTCCTGTTTGGCAGCCCAGGAGGCGTCGCGGTCAATGTCTTCATCACGAAGCGACGCGGCCTTGGTCTCCTGTCCCAGGCGCAGAACGCGTTCGCGCTGGTCGGTGGCGAGTTCATCAAATTCTGGGATGTCCTCGGGCCGGATGTAGAGGGGGTTGAAGAAGCGGCGCGTCACCGGAAGATAGGGCGACGGCGTCAGGTGCCCGGAAGGCTCGGCTGCATGCAGTGGGTTGATGAGAACGAAGTCTCCGCCACGTTCACCGAAAAGTGAGCACAACTCCTTGAGGTCGGCGGTGTCCCCAATTCCCCAGGACTCCTTGGAGCGCACAGAGTAGAGCTGGGCCATGGCGCCCCAGCCGTGGGCCCCCTTTTCTGCCGGGGAGGGCAGACGCTGGGGTGCGATGATGAGGGAGCCCTCGCTCAGCTCGGCCGGGCCGTGAGTCTGTGTGACCGTAGCGCGGATGGTGTGGTAGCCAAGCGGCAGAGTGGCCGGGATGGAGAAGGAGGCCCGCCCGGTGAGTACACCGTCCACATCGCGCGGCGGGGTGTGGTCATCGATCTGTTGGAGCGCGAGAACGCCGTCGTCCTCCAGTATCACCTCGACGCTTACGCCCGAACCGTGCGGAACATGCACGGAGATGCTGGCCCAGGTGTGTTCACGGATAACCGTGCACGGTGGCAGGACCTCGCGCCATGGGCTCAGCTCCACCTCGTGCAGGGCGTGCTGGACCGACTCTTCCGTGCCAGCGTCAACTCCCATGGAGGCAAGCACCTTGACGAGGGTTTCGTCGGGTACCGGGGTGAGTTGGCCGCTGTACGCCCAATACTCCGATGCCACACCGAAGGCGTCGGCAAGCCTGCACAAGAGTTCTCTGTTCGGCGGGGTTGTCATGGCCACTCCTCAACGGTTCAGTTGATCACCTTTGATCCACTGACACATCCTGCCACATAATCCACGCTCTTGCAGAATAAATTCATAAAAGTAATGAAAACTTGCAGCAAGAATATGTGTGGGAACGTGTCCGTTCGTGTGGGAATTGTGTGAACCCGTGTTTGGAGGCGTATTTGCGGGTGTTCTTCTAGAGTTTCTTCGCGACCTGACCGCTGGAGTTGCGCACCACAAGTTCGGGGCGGAAGAGTAGTTCGGCGCCGCGCGAGGTGCGATCGCCACGAATCTCCGAGTCCAGGATGGAGACGATGGCGTGGCCCATGGCGAAGACCGACTGCCGCAGTGTGGTGAGGGCGGGGTGGGTGAAACCGATCATGGAGGAATCGTCGTAGCCCACGATGGATACGTCGTCGGGAACGGAGAGCTTGCGTGACTTGGCGGCCCAGATCGCCCCGAGGGCCATGTGGTCCGAGGCGCAGAGCAATGCGGTGCATCCCTTGTCGAGAAGGACGCCGGCGGCTTCTTGGCCGCCCTCGACGCTCATGAGCGAGTCGGTGATGTACTCCTCCGGGGCGGTGTGGCCTCGCGAGGTCATGATCTCGGTGAAGGCCTCAATTCGGCGCTGCATCGAAATGAGGTGGGGTGGGCCGGAGACCAAGCCGATCTTTGAGTGCCCGAACATTGCGAGGTGATCGAGGGCGAGAGTGATGCCGACGGCGACGTCGTCGGAGACAAAACGGGCCTGGATATCCGAACTGTAGCCGTTGACCAGAACGATCGGAATATTCGCGAGCACGAGGCGCTGGTAGCGCAACTTGTCCGAGTACTGATCGGCGTGGTGCCCCGCGATAAAGATGATGCCGGCGACCTGGTGGTCGAGCAACATGTTCACGTACTCGTCCTCGGTGACGCCGCCGAATTCCACCGGGCACAGAATGGGGGTCAGTCCGTGCCGGGCCAGCGCCGTCGAGAGAATCTGGGCAAAGAGCGGGTAGATGGGGTTGTCCAGCGCCGGGGTGATGAGTCCGACGAGCTGGGTGCTCTTGTCCGTCAGTTTGATGGGGCGTTCGTACCCAAGTTGGTCGAGGGCGGAGAGGACTGCTTCTCGAGCCTTCTCGGATACGCCGTCGCGCCCGTTGAGGACGCGCGAAATAGTTGCCGTGGAGAGGCCGGTGGCCTCGGCCAGGTCCGTCAGCTTTGTTTTGCGGGGAGGCATGGCCCAATTATATGGGTGCAGAGACGTCAGCAGGGCATTTATTAAATCTTGCTGTAAATTTACAGAAAATGGTTGAGAACTTGCTTGTGGTTACGTATGCTGACGAGAACAACCGAGTACCAGCGTAGGGATGCGGTTGATTCAATGAGGAAGGAGAGACGCGAATGCGTAGTTCAATTCGCACCAAGGCGTCACTTAATTCGGGGCACACCATGGGAGCACATCACTTCCGGGGCCGCAAACTATCGGTACTCGCAGGACTCACGGCAGCGGCACTCGCACTGAGTGCCTGCGGTGGCGGCGACACACCGTCCGAGGGCGACGGCAGCGAAGCTCCCGCGGCTGAAGCAACTGGCGAGGCCACCGGTGCACCCGCCCGCGACGCGGATGCAGATCTCGTCATCTGGGCGGACAACATGCGCGCCGAAGTCATCAAACCCTTCGCCGAGTCCTTCGGCGAGGAGAACGGCGTCAAGGTCCAGGTCCAGTACGTGACCGACGTGCGCGGAGACTTCTCGGCAGCCATCCAGTCCGGCACCGGCCCGGACATCGTTGTGGGTGCCCACGACTGGTTGGGCGAGTTCGTGCAGAACGGCTCGGTGTCCCCACTCAACCTCGGCTCGGATCTGGAAGGCCAGTTCAACCCCAAGGCTCTTGAAGCCGCCCGCTACGAGGGCCAGACCTACGCGATCCCCTACGCCCTGGAAACCCTCGCGCTGATCCGTAACAAGGCGCTGGCCCCCGAGGCTCCCGCCACCCTCGACGATGCCATCGCCCTGGGTGAATCCCTCAAGGCTGAGGGCAAGGCCTCCAACGTTCTCATCACGAACGTGAGCCAGACCGGCGACGGCTACCACGCCTACCCCTTCCTCTCCGCCTATGGCGGCGGCTTCTTCGAGAAGACAGCTGACGGGGACTACGATCCGTCCAAGGTCATCCTGGACAGCCCCGAGACCGTCAAGGGCGCCGAAATCATGGCCTCCCTCGGCGAGAAGGGCATCCTCTCCGTCAACATCGGTGGAGAGAATGCCGAGGCTCTCTTCACCAAGGGCGACGTTCCCTACTACATGGCGGGACCGTGGGTCATCCCCGGCACGCGTAACGCGGGCATCGACTACGAAATCACCCCGATGCCGGCAACCGCCGACGGCGGCCAGCTGCGTCCGTTCTACACGGTGCAAATGGCCTACGTTTCGGCCAAGGCCAAGAACCCCGCCCTCGCCGAGGAGTTCGTGCTGAACACGATCGCCTCCAAGGACGTCCAGGTGGCGCTCTTCAACGCCGGTCAGCGCGTACCCGCACTGACCGCGGCGGTGGACGACGTGGCCAAGGACAACCCCGAGATCAAGGTCTGGAACGAGGCCGTTGCCGGCGCCGATCTCATGCCGAACATCCCCGGCATGAACGCAGTGTGGACGGCCGTGGGCCAGTCCACGGCCGATATCGTGGCAGGCAAGATCAGCGCTGCTGATGGCATGGCTGCCGCGCAGAAGTCCGCTGTCGCGGGTCTCGGCACCAAGTGAGCAACCTGAGGCAGGGCCCCATCGTGGGCCCTGCCTCAGTCTCCTCCAACGAAGGATAAGATTCGCATGGCTCACAATGGGGTTCAAGAAAAGAATCCGACTACCGCAGCGGGCTCAAAGTTCACGGAGCCCAAGCTGACATACCGCTCTCGCACATGGGTACCCATCCTCAAATGGACCCTCATTCTTGCTTCTCTCGCACTCATCGTCCTCGCGGCGGTCCGCCTCATGGGAATGGGATGGTGGGTTGGTCTCGTCATCGTCGGCGCCCTCGGTTCCGCCATCCTCGTGGTGTACGGACGGCGCAATGGCGTTGCCATGAAGTTCGTTCTCCCCGGTCTGGTCCTCATGTTGGCCTTCCAGGTGTGGCCCGTCATGTACACGGCCGCCACCGCCTTCACCAATCAGGGCAACGGACACATGCTGTCCAAGGAACAGGCCATCGCGTCCATCGTCAACACCTCGGTGCAAGAAGTACCGGGCGCGCCGCGCTACGCGATGAGTGTCGCCGTCGTCGAAGGAGATTCGCTGGAAACCGGTGATCTGGTGCTGCTACTCACCGATCCCGCCGACGGCCAGGTGTACGCCGGAACCGAGGACGGTCTGGAGAAACTGGACAAATCCGAGCTGAAGCAGAATGACAAGGGTGCGGTCACCACCGCTCCCGGATTCACCCTGCTCAATGCGAAGCAGATCAATCAGCGTACCGATCTCAAGGACGTTGTCGTCCCTGCGGAAACGGGAGCGATCCGGCCCCAGGGACTCAGCCAGGCCTTCGAAGGCGTCTACACCATGGAGTATGACGCCGCCACGGACGTGCTGACGGACACCCGCTCCGGAACCCGCTACGTGGCCGAAGAAGGTTCCTTCGTCCCAGAATCCGGTGAAGGCGCTCCGCTGCCCACCGGATGGCAGATCAACGTGGGATTCTCGAACTTCACCAAGGTGTTCACCGATCCCGTCATCCGCTCCGGATTCATCGGAATCTTCCTGTGGAACGTCGCCTTCTCCGCGATCGGCGTGATCAGTACCTTCATGCTGGGAATGCTGCTCGCCATCCTCTTCAATAGTGAACAGATGCGCGGCAAGCGAATCTACCGCTCCATCCTCATCCTTCCCTACGCCATCCCGGGATTCGTCACGGCGCTGGTGTGGAAGAACATGTTCAACCCGGACTACGGCTTGATCAACAACATGACCGGCCTCGACCTCAACTGGTACGGTGATCCGGTGCTCGCCAAGGTGATGATCCTGGTAGCGAACCTGTGGCTCGGCTTCCCCTACATGTTCATCGTGTGTACGGGCGCGCTGCAGTCCATTCCTCGTGACATCTACGAGGCCGCCGAAGTGGATCGAGTGGGGCCCTTCGCCCAGCTCACCCACATCACCATGCCGCTGCTGCTGGTCTCGGTGGGGCCGCTGCTCATCGCCTCCTTCTCCTTCAATTTCAACAACTTCGGGTTGATCTACCTGATGACCGAGGGCGGGCCGTTCAGTGCCACCAACACCGATATCGGCGCCACCGACCTCCTCATCACCTACGCGTATCGCATGGCGTTCTCCGGCGCCAACCCCAACTACGGCATGGCAGCCGCCGTGTCGATTCTCATCTTCTTGCTGGTCATGGGCATGAGCCTCATTGGATTCAACAAGAGTGCGGCTTTGGAGGATGTGAACTGATGTCTGAAGTATTCAAGAAGGCCACGAAAGAAACGGCGTCCATCGTGACAACCGGCGGCCGAGACGGAGCGGGCGGCCGAGGCGACGCGGGCGGCCGACGAAAGAAGTCGAAGAGCCAGTGGTGGCGTCACCTCCTCGCGATGGTGGCAATGTTCTGGACGCTCTTTCCCGTCCTCTACATCATCTCGGCCGCGCTCAACCCGGCCGGTTCCCTCGACACCTCCCGGCTGATTCCGAACCAGATCTCGATGCTCAACTTCGAGAAGCTGTTCAACTCGCCCCAGTGGCCCTACGCGCAGTGGTACTTCAACTCGCTGTACGTGGCCATCCTCGGCGCGGTGTTCACGCTCTTCATCGGATCGATGGCGGCCTACGTGTTCTCGCGGTTGCGCTTCAAGGGGCGCCGCGCGGGCCTGATGACCCTCCTGCTGGTGCAGATGTTCCCCGCGCTGCTGGCGTTCGTGGCCGTCTACACCACGTTCGATCGCATCGGGCAGGTCATTCCCCAGCTTGGTCTCAATACCACCACGGGCCTCATGCTCGCCTACCTGGGCGGTTCCATGGGTGCCAACGTGTGGCTCCTCAAGGGCTACTTCGACACGGTGCCGAGATCGCTGGACGAAGCCGCCATCCTCGACGGCGCGTCCCACGTGCGTATCTACTTCACGATCATCCTGCCGTTGGTGGTTCCAATCCTGGTGACCGTCTTCATGCTGGTGTTCGTGCAGCTGTTCTCCGAGTTCATGTTGGCCTCCATCTTCTTGCGCGACGCCAACGCCTGGACACTCGGAGTCGGATTGAACGCACTCCAGGCGGCGGACAAGAATGCCTTCTTCGGGCAGTTCGCGGCGGGTGCCTTGCTCGCCTCCCTGCCCGTCGTCATCATCTACCTCGTGATGCAGAAGCAGCTCGTCGGAGGTCTAACCGGAGGATCCGTTAAATGACAGATAGTCCACTCCCACTCCTCGTTCAACCCCACCACGACGGGTCGGCGCTCTACGTGCCGAAGGCGCCCGCTTACGTGGGAGACACCGCCATCGTGCGGCTTCGCGTTCCCGCGGGTGCCGAGGTGAGCGCCGTCTCCGTTCGTATCGTCGAGGACGGCGAGCATCTCTTCGTCAAGGCGGTGCCGGAGGTGGTTTCGTCAGAAGTACCGGAAGGTACGACGACGGATTCGGTGCGGGTGGACGGGACCGGTGACGGGGTTGCGGCGGGCGGCGCGACGTCGTCGTCGAACTCGGTGTCCGAACACGACACCTGGTGGAGGGCCGAACTGCCGTGCCCCAATCGGGTGCTGCATTACCGTTTCTTGCTGGACGGCGGGCCGACGGGCGTGCGCTGGCTGAACGCGGCTGGTTTGTGGCACCGGGACGTGCCGGATCAGTCCGACTTCAAACTCACGACGTTCGGCGATGCGCCGGAGTGGGTGAAGGGGGCGGTGGTGTATCAGATCTTCCCCGATCGTTTCGCGACCACCGGCAGGTATCGTGAGCCGGCGCCGGAATGGGCCAACGTCATGGAGTGGGACGATCAGGTTGACGGTCGGGGTGGCAAGTCCGCCTTCCAATTCTTCGGGGGAGACCTTGATGGAGTGCGCGAACACCTCGATCACCTCAAGGGACTGGGCGTCAACGTCATTTACCTGACGCCCTTCTTCCCGGCGGGATCATGCCACCGTTACGATGCCACCACCTTCATGGCCGTCGATCCGCTGTTGGGCGGCGACGCGGCGTTCGAGCGGCTCATCGAAGCCGCCCACCAGAGCGGAATGCGGGTGATGGGTGACCTCACCACGAACCACACGGGCAACACGCACGAGTGGTTCAGGGCCGCCGAGGCTGATCCGAGCAGTGACGAGCACGGCTTCTACCTGTGGGAAGAGGACGGGACGTACGGCTCCTGGTGGGGCATTCCCAGCCTGCCCAAACTCAACTACGACGACGAACACCTGCGCGAGCGCATGTTCACCGACGAAAACTCGGTGGTGCGGAGCTGGTTGCGCAAGGGCATGGACGGCTGGCGCATCGACGTGGCCAACATGTCCGGGCGCTACCGGGCCCAGGACGTCAACCACGATGTGGCGCGCCTGACGCGCGAGGCGGCTGTGGCGGAGCGGTCGGACGCCCTTGTGGTGGCCGAGCACGTGCACGATTACACCCCTGACCTGCAAGGGGACGGCTGGCACGGGGTGATGAACTACTCCGGCTTCACCAAGGCTGTGTGGACCTGGCTCCTCACCCCGGCAGATGGCGCCGAGTTCCTCGGGGCACCCGTGGTGGTGCCGAGCCTCGACGCCGGTTTGGTGGTGGACACCATTCGCGACTTCACCTCGCGCGTGCCGTGGCAGAACCTGGTGGCCTCCTTCAACCTGCTGGGCTCCCATGACACCTCCCGGCCGCTGACGATGTTCGGTGGCAATAAGGAACTGCTCGGGGTGGCCATTGGCCTGCTCATGACCATGCCCTCCGTTCCGATGGTCACCTACGGTGACGAGATCGGAATGGAAGGCAAGTTCGGTGAGGACGGGCGCCGCCCGATGCCGTGGGGTAACGACGAGTTGTGGCACGGGGATCTTTTCTCCGTCTATCACGATCTCATTGCCGTGCGCCATGGCTCCGAGGCATTGAGTTCGGGTGGACTGCGCTGGGTGTACGCGGAGGATGACGCCATCATGTTCCTGCGCGAATCGGTGAGCGAAACGGTTCTCGTGCACTGCGCGCGCTCGGCCCACGAGCCCATCGTACTTGCCTCGGCGCTGCTGCCCGGCGCCGAGGGGGCCGAGCTGTTGTACGGACCGGGCGCGGACGTGAACGGTGAATCGCTGGTACTGGCTGCGGATGGCCCGGCAGTAACGGTTCTTTCCTGGCCAACGGCGGACTGAGAGGTCCCGCCAGTAGGTTCGGCCGTGACATCCGTAGTAGGCCACGGCCTATTGGCGGAACCTCTAAGAACCTCTCAACATTATCGGTCGGCTACGGGCACTGACGCCTTGCAGCCGATCTCAACCAACAAGAAGGACAACATCATGAAGAGAACATTTGCTGTTCTCAGTGCGGCGCTTTCCGTTGCACTTGCGTTGACAGCGTGTGGGTCAACCAATGAGGACACAGCCAAAGAGAGCGCCGCACCGAGCGTGGAGATGGATTCGCGTGAATTCTTCCTCGTCGGTAGCGGTAAGGGACCGGAACTGACGAAGTCGGACTGGGGCAAGGTCATCGAGGACGAGCACAAGCTCGCCAAGTCCGAGACCTCCAACGAGTACACGATCACCCTCGATCTGTACGTGGGTGACGAGTTCCAGTTCGCCGTCGATTCCGATTGGAACGATCAGCGCGGCGCAGGCTACCTTGCCGAGACCGAGAAGGACGGCGAAGCCTACTTCGCCGATTCCGAGGGCGCCGGCCTCAACGACGATCCGAACAAGGCAAACATCAAGGTGGAGAAGGAGGGCAACTACACCCTCGTCCTCACCACCGATCCCGCCAACGCGGACAACGACAAGATTGAATGGACATGGAACGGCGAAGCCGCCGAAGCCATCGACTACGCCACGCTCGACCTCTACATCAAGGGCAGCGTCATCACCGGCTGGAAGAACAGCTCCGACGAGGTCTACAAGATGACGAGCTTCCTCAACGGTGCCTACAGCTACAAGACGGAACTCGTGGCCGGAGACGAAATCATCTTCTACAGCTTCGAGGATGCAGAAAAGACCCGTCCCGGAGGCGTGGCCGTCAACGGAACCACGCTCGACGTCGAGGCCTCAACCGAGAACGTCCTTCCCGAGAAGAACTTCACCGTGACGAAGAACGGTACCTACACCTTCGACGTCGACCTGCGCACCGGCAAGACCGTGGCCAAGTACGATCCCGCGTTCACCGGCTCCTACGAGGCTGGCTCGGACTGGTTCATTCTTGGATCCGGCATGTCGAAGCTGCTGTTCGAATCGAACTACGGTGGATTCAGCGAGATTGGTGACCAGTACCGACTGACCCCCGTCGAGGGAACCGAGAACGAATACGCCATCACGCTGGACCTCCAGCCCGGCGACCAGTTCGCCATCGTTGCCAACCAGATGTGGGCGCAGAAGCACGGCTTCAAGAACGTTGCCGAGCCGAGCAAGGACGGTGTGGAGTACTTCACCAATGCCCGTGACCTGCGCGTCAACACCGGTGGCAACTACACCCTGACCCTGGTTATCGGCGATAGCTACGCCGACAACAAGATCGAATGGGTACGTAACGGTGACGTCAAGGAGCCCCTGGGCATCGATCTCGACGTCGTCGTCAAGTCCTCCGAAAAGGGTTGGGATCCGGCTTATGGGCCGTTCACCACGAGCGCCGAGAAGGCCACCTTCGAGCTCGATCTCGCCAAGGACGAGGCCTTCACCTTCCACTACTTCCCGGTGGGTATCACGTTCGACAAGATCGACTACAAGAACCCGGGCCGCAGCATCCAGTCCTCGGAGCTGGGCGACAAGGGAGCAAAGAATGGTTCGTTCGGCACGGACAAGGACTTCAACTTCATCGCCAAGGAAGCCGGTAAGTACAAGGTGACCATCGACTTCTCCAGCGGTGGCCCCGTGGTTGATTTCGACTGAGTCTGAGTCTGAGTCTGAGTCTGAGTCTGAGTCTGGGCCTGGGCCTGGGCCTGGGCCTGGGCCTGGGCCTGGGCCTGGACTTGGACTTGGGTCACAGGACTTGATTCTCTAACTGGGCACCCCAGCGATATCCGTGCCGTGTACGGCATACAGATCGCTGGGGTGCCCATTTAGGTTGTGTTCAGTTGGAGACTGGGGCGATGGCACGTGAATAGTCGTAAGCCACATCACATCAGGATGGATTTCAGGCGAGCCTTCTGATCGTGTCGATAGGGTTGTGACTATGCGTGGTCACGTTACTGATTTCCTAAGTGGCCTCCACAGCGACATGCCGTGCCGTATGCGGCGAAGGATGTCACTGTGAAGGCCACATTCCCGCGAAGAGTGCGAAGATCGAGGGCAGGACCGCACGAGGGGGCTGTATCAGTCGGTCACAAGACCATCTGATACAGCCCCCTGCTTGCAGTAGATGTCAGTTATTCTCCGCGTCCACCTGCTGTGCGCGCAGCGCACGCTGGGCCGAGTCAACCGACTCCGAGACGAGGCGGATGCAGGCCGAGGCGGCATCGGTGTTCTCGGCCAGCCACTTCTCACCGAGCTTCACGATGTCCACACCGAGATCGGTGCGGCCGGTCAGCTGGATGGGGAAGGCGTACTCCAGCATGTTCTTGGCGATCTCCACCGTGTGGTTGTCCCACTGGGCGCGGGCGTCAGCAAAGTAACGCTCGGCAAAAGGAACCACAGACTCGGCCTTGGCACGCATCGAACCAATGCAGAGATTGCGCTGCACGGTGTTGGACACGGAGTTACCGGTGATGTCCGCCCACACCTGCTCACGGGCTGCGGCATCCGGTAGGGCTCCACGAGCCTGAGCAGAGTAAGCCTGGCCATAGGAGGTGTTGTCCCGCTCGAATTCGGCGGCGATCTCGGCTTCTCCGACGCGGCCAGCGGCGGCGAGGGAGACCAAGATCAGCCAACGCTGTTCTGCGTCCACCACAAATCCCTCGGGAACATCCGTACCCTCAAGCCAACCAGCGATGAGGTTGAGCTGATCCTCGGTGGTGGCGAAGCGCATGGCAGCACCAGCAACCTGCAGCTGATGGTCCGAACCCGGCTCGGCGGCCGCGAGGATCGCGAAGATATCCTCCGCCACTGCGAGGCGCAGTGCCGCGCGCCCGGCCGGAGCCGAGTAGAGGTTGACGGCAGATCCCAGGTTGCCGAGCACGATGCGCAGCACCGTGCCATCTGTCTCATCGGCAATCGCCTTGAGCGCGATCTTCGAGTATGCGGTGGCCGAGAGCAGACCGTCGCGGCACATGTTCCAGGTGGAGATGAGCACCTGGGTGCGGGCGAGATGATCCTCGAAGGCATCGAGATGATCAATGGCGACGCGCAGCGACTCATCATCCATACGGATCTTGCCGTAGGCATAGTCGTGATCGTTGAGCAGGATGAGCGCTGGGCGCTTCTTGCCAACGAACTCGCTCACCTCGGTGAGTTCACCGTCAATGTCCAGTTCGGCGGACAGCGTGCGCACCAGCTTGCCGTCCACCAGATCGAAGCCACCTACCGCGATGCGGTGCGGGCGCAGCGAGGAGCGGCCATCAGACTCTTGGCGAATCGCCAGCGAGGTCACCACGCCGTCGTCGTCAATCTCAACAACGGGGGACAAAACGTTGACGCCGGACTCTTCCAGCCACAGCTTCGTCCACTCGGTGAGGTCGCGGCCGGAGGACTTCTCCAGTTCCGTCAGCAAATCTGCCAAGGTCGCGTTACCCCAGGCGTACTTGGCGATGTACTCGCGCACGCCGGCGAGGAACTCCTCCTGGCCCACCCAGGCCACGAGCTGCTTGAGCACCGAGGCACCCTTGCCGTAAGTGATGCCGTCGAAGTTGACGAGCACGGTCTCCAGGTCAACCACGTCGGCCGCGATGGGGTGCGTGGAGGGCAGCTGATCCTCGGTGGTGGCCCAGGACTTCTCCGAGGCGAGGAAGGTGACCCAGGCGTCGGACATGCGGATGTTCTCCACCGCGGCGAGGTGGCTCATGTACTCTGCGAAGGACTCGTTGAGCCAGAGGTCGTCCCACCACTTCATGGTGACGAGGTCGCCGAACCACATGTGCGCCTGCTCGTGCAGGATGGTGATGATGCGGCGGTCGATGATGGCGCCGGTGGGCTTGGTGCGGAATACGTAGCTTTCCACCAGCGTGACGTTGCCGGGGTGCTCCATAGCGCCCGCGTTGTACTCGGGGCAGAAGATCTGGTCGTACTTGCGGAAGGGGTAGGGGAAGCCGTAGTTGGCCTCGTAGAATTCGAAGCCCTGCTTAGTGATGAGGAACAGCTCCTCGGGGTCCAGGTACTCCTTGAGCGACTTGCGCGCCCACACGCCGAGGGGGATCTCGCGGCCGTCGGTGGAGTGGTAGACGTCGCCATCATAGCCCTCGTAAGGTCCGGCGACGATCGAGGTGAGGTAGGTGGACATCTTCTCGGTGGCCGAGAAGTGCCAGGTAGCGACGCCGTCGCGCTCCTCGTGAGCGACCGGCTCCGGCGTGGGCGAGTTGGAGAACACGCGCCAGGCGGCGGGCGCCGTCACCGTGAAGGTGTATACGGCCTTGAGGTCCGGCTGTTCGAAGTTGGCGAAGACGCGGCGGGCGTCACCCACTTCGAACTGCGAGTAGAGGTAGACCTCGCCGTCCGCCGGATCGACGTAACGATGCAGGCCCTCGCCGGTGTGCGAGTACTCCATGGTGGATTCCACGCGCACCGTGTTCTTCTCGGCGAGGCCGTCGAGCGGGAAGCGGGAATCGGCGAAGGCGCTCGGATCGAGCTCCTCGCCATTGAGGACAACGCGCTCCACCGAGGCGGCGATGATGTCGAGGAAGGTGCTCGCTCCGGGGGTGGCGGAGAACTCGATCTCAGTGACCGAGGAGAAGGTGTCCTCGGAGCCCGTGGCGAGATCAAGATCGATACGGTACGACTCGGTTGCGACGACGGCGGAGCGCTCAGCAGCCTCCGCACGCGACAGGTTTGTGCCTGGCATGTGTGTCCTTTCAAAGGGATTGTCCGCAGTCAAGATTACGCGAGGTTCCACAATGTGGCACAACCACATGGTTCGGCTTAGAGCGTGCTGAGGCGGCATCCCGCGGTTTTCGGCAGCTAGCGGTCCGTTTCTTGCTTCCCGCGTGCTTTCTGGCTGGCCTGTGAACGGACCCTTGCCAGTACCGGGGAAGCGGTGTTCGATAGATATATGAGTGCAACAGTAGATTTTTGGTTTGACGCATCGTGCCCGTGGACGTGGATTACCTCGCGCTGGGCCGTGGAAGTGGCCGAGACGCGGGGCTTCGAGGTGACGTGGCGCCCCTTCTCCCTCGCTGTCCTCAACGAGGGCAAGGACATTCCCGAGGAGTACCGCAAGCACGTCGAGGATGCGCGCCTCGGTGCGCAGGTGGCCGCCGGCGTTGGCGCCGAGTGCGGCAACGAGGTACTTGGCACGTTCTACACCGAGTTGGGGGAGCGCTACTTTGTGGGCAAGCGGCAGAACGAGCGCGGCGCCATCGCCGAGGCGCTCGCTGCGGCCGGAGCACCGGCTGACCTGCTTGATCGCGCCGCCGATTATGCGGAGGCCATCGAGGAATCGACCCGAGCGGGATTGAAGCTTGTAGGCAACGACGTCGGCGTCCCCATCGTTGCGTTCGACGGCGTGGCTTTCTTCGGTCCGGTCATCTCGCCTGCTCCGCATGGCCAGGCTGCGCTGGATCTGTGGGACGGTTGCGTGGCGCTGGCCCGCACGCCTGGTTTCTTCGAACTCAAGCGCACCCGGACCGTGGGCCCGATCTTCGAGTAAGAGATCCCGCCGATACTCAGTGCAAAAGGTGTCGTATATGTGCCCGCCATGCTGATATAGCTTTAGCTGTCGCATATGGGACACCGTATGTGCTCGAATCGCTCGGACTGATGTGGTGAGCGTGTCTGCTGAGGTTGTCAGTGCGACTGGGCGGACGCCGTCGTCGAAAAAGCGGACGCCGTCGTCGAAAAAGAGGGTGGGTACCAACCGATACCCACCCTCTCTCAACTCCACTGAGACTACCCGTTACCAGATGCGCACGCGCTCCTCGGGGGCGAGATAGAGCGCGTCACCTTCCGCAACGCCGAAGGCCTCGGCGAAGGCGTCCACATTCTTCACCACGCCGTTGCAGCGGAATTCTGCGGGGGAGTGGGGATCGGTGGCGATGAGGGTCTGAAGCAGTTCGGTGCGGCGCTTCTCCTGCCAGATACGGGCGTAGGAGAGCAGCACCCGCTGCACACCGGTGAAGCCGTCGATCTCCGGTGCGGTTTCGAGCGTCAACCCGGCGCGCTCCAGCGCGAGTCCGTAGGCCTTGAGGCCAATGGACAGTCCGCCAAGATCGCCGATGTTTTCGCCGAGCGTCAGGGCACCCTGCACGTGGTGCGGGCTATCCGCGCCCAACTGCTCCGGGATGTAGGCGTCGTACTGGGCCACGAGGGCCGAGGTACGCTTCTCGAACTCGCCGCGATCCTCGTCCGTCCACCAGTTGTTCAGCGCGCCGGAGGCATCGTACTTGGAGCCCTGATCGTCAAAACCGTGCCCGATCTCGTGGCCAATGACGGCGCCGATGCCACCGTAGTTGAAGGCGTCGTCGCGCTCGGGATCGAAGAACGGGAACTGCAAGATGGCGGCCGGGAAGACGATCTCGTTCCATACCGGGTTGTAGTAGGCGTTGACCGTCTGGGGCGACATGAACCACTCGGAGCGATCCATCGGCTTGCCCAGCTTGGCGAGGCTTCGCTTGAACTCGAAGCGATTGACCTGGCGGACGTTCTCCACCAGATCGTTGCCGATGTTGAGGGAGGAGTAGTCCAGCCACTTGTCCGGGTAGCCGATCTTGGTGACGAAGGAATCCACCTTCTCGAGTGCGCGGAGCTTGGTCTCCTCGCCCATCCAGTCGAGTCCACGGATGGACTGGCGGTAGGCCTCCAGCAGATCCTCCACCAGCACCGTCATCTTCGCCTTGTGCTCGGGCGGGAAATGACGCTCCACGTAGATCTTGCCGATAGCCTCACCGAGAGAGCTGTTGACCAGCTGCACGCCGCGCTTCCAGCGATCGCGCTGCTCGGTGGCGCCGGACAGTACGCGGCCGTAGAAGTCGAAGCTGGCCTTGTCGATGGCCTGGGTGAGGAAGGTGGCACGCGAGCGCAGCACGCGCCAGCGGCTGTACGCCTTGAGGTGCTCCAGCGGGCTGTTTTCCCAGATCTGGGCGCTGCGAGCCAGGGCATCGGGGTTGAGGACGATGACGTCGGTCAGCTTGTCGCTGGTGAACCCCGCGGCGGTCATGGTGGCGCTCCACGGGAATCCCGGGGTGGCGCCGACGAAGGCATCCCAGCTCATGGGGTTGTTCGTCTTGTCGGTATCGCGCGAATCCACCACGTTCATGTGGGTACCGGCGATGGCTGTTTCTAGGTCGAGGACCATCGTGGCCTTCGAGGTGGCTACCTCTTCGCTCCAGCCGTAGGCCAGCCGCAGGAAGCTGGGCACGAACTCGCGATACTTTGCCAGCACGTCCTCGAACTGTGGCTCGCGGTAGTAGGCCTCATCCGGCAGCCCGATGCCGGACTGGTAGAAGAAGGTGGTGTAACGCTCGGGATTGTTGAGATCGGTATCAACATCGATACCGAAGAACGTCCCCACACCGGTGGCCAGCAGGTGGCCCAGAGCCACCGCAAGTTCGTGCTTCGATGTGGCAGCGTTAATGGACTTGAGGTCCGCCGCCAGCGGGTCAATACCCTTGGCATTGACCGCCTCGGTGTTCATCCAGGAGTTGTAGAAGTTCGCAATCTGCTGCGGCTCGCCCGACTCCGGATTAGTAGCCGCAAGTTCCTCAATGATCTCGCGGACGTGCTGCTCGGCTTCGATGACGAGCGCCATGAACGACCCATCCGAGGAGAGGTCCGCGGGAATTTCGTGATTCTTCAGCCACGTGCCACTGACAGCGCGGAACAGATCATCCTGGAAGCGTACGTCAGGGTCCGCGCCGTCCAGAACGTGCGCGAGATGTGTATCAGTAATGGTCATGTGGCCTAGCATACGCATCAGCTCGGACAGCGGCCCAGAATTATGCACAGATTATGCGCTCAGCGGTCCGGATGTTGGGTTCGGGAGGATCCGGATCTGGCACGGGAGAATCCGGATGTTGGGTTCTGAAGAATCTGGATACGGTGTGGGAGAATCCGGAAGTGCCCGGACCCGTCATCCAGAAACGCAGCCTGGGACAATCCGGAAGAGTCCCGAAACAATGTGCCATGGCAGATGCGCCGCTGGGAGAATATGCAGCCGAAAAATGTGCCGTGGAGCACGCGCACCCATTAGACTACTGGTCATGCGCGTACACATTGCTGCTGATCATGCAGGTTTTGAACTGAAGTCTTTCATCCTGTCGAAGCTGAACGAGGCTGGCTACGAGGTCATTGACCACGGCGCCGAAAGCTACGACGAACTCGACCACTACCCAACGATGTGCGTCCCCTGCGCCGAGGCAGTGGTGGCGGATCCCGGTTCGCTCGGCATCGTTATCGGCGGCTCCGGCAACGGCGAGCAGATCGCCGCCAACAAGGTCAAGGGGTGCCGCGCCGCTCTCGCCTGGAGCACCGAGACGGCGAGTTTGGGCCGCCAGCACAACAACGCCAACGTTGTGGGGATCGGCGCCCGTATGCACACGCAGGACGAGGCGTGGGAGATCGCCAAGACGTTCCTGGAGACCCCGTGGAGCGAAGCCGATCGGCACCAGGCCCGCATCGACCTCCTCGCCGAGTACGAGGAGAAGACCAAGCGCTGACTTGTTCTGACACGCGTCCAGCGCGCGGGGCCCAGAACGTGAGGGATTGAAAGAGACGACGGCGAATTCGCCGTCGTCCTTTTATATCCACCGAGTACCCGGCCTACCGAAGAAGGTTTGTGGGCCGGGAATCCCGCCGCCCGAAATCGTCAGATATAAATCGCCGGGTCGATGGTGTATTCGACGGCGGCGTGGTCACGGTAGGTGGCCGGGACGCCCACGGCCGTGTGGTGGGGCGGCATATCGCGGACGACGACGGCGTTGGCGCCGATACGTGCGTCGTCGCCGATCATGATGGGGCCGAGGACTTTCGCTCCCGCACCCACCACGACGTTGTTGCCGAGGGTGGGGTGGCGCTTTTTCGCCTCCAGCGAGGTTCCACCCAGCGTGACGCCGTGGTAGAGCATGCAATCCTTGCCGATGATTGCGGTTTCACCGATCACCACACCCATGCCGTGGTCGATGAACAGCCGCGGGCCGATCTGTGCTCCGGGGTGGATCTCGATACCGGTGAAGTTGCGGACCGCCTGCGAGAACAGACGCGCGGGGAGGCGAAAGAGGCCGCCGCGGCGCCACAGGGCATGCGCAAAACGATAGCCCCACACCGCATGAACGCCGGGGTATCCGAGGGCGACTTCGATCTTGCTGCGCGCAGCCGGATCGTGGTCACAGGCGGCCTGCAAGTCATCTCGAAGAACTCTCATGAACTTGTTGAGCCGTGCACCCATCTGGGATCCTCTCGCCGTGCTGACACTATTTGCCCAATTGTGCCACTCCACAGCTCCACGCCCAAGGAAGGTCCAGAAGAGAAAGTGGTGGACAGGGCGTTGTTGCTGGGTGAACAGGCTGGGGAAACCCACTGGTTGCGGAATGAACGAACTCCCCGCGCTCTGAGAGGAGGCGGGGAGTTCGTCGAGATTGGCAGATGCGGCCGGTTTCAACTCGCTTATTCGCGAATTACAGCGAGGACCGAATCACGGATGCCAGCGCCGTGCTGGGACGATAGGGGTGACGCCGATAGGCGCAACCTCTCATGCAACCTCTCAGTCGATGAGGCCCTCGAACAGCTGGGTGGAGAGGTAACGCTCGCCGAAATCGGGGATGACAGCCACGATGGTCTTGCCTGCGGCCTCGGGGCGCTTGGCCACCTCGATGGCTGCCTTGAGCGCGGCACCCGAGGAGATGCCCACGAGCAGGCCTTCCTTGGTGGCGGCGTCGCGGGCGGTGGCGATGGCGTCGTCGCTCGCAACCGGAATGACCTCGTTGTAAATCGCGGTATCCAGAACGTCGGGGACGAAGTTGGCGCCGATTCCCTGAATCTTGTGCGGGCCAGCCTTGCCTGCGGAGAGCAGCGGGGACTCGGCAGGCTCCACGGCAATGAGCTTGATGTCCGGGTTGTGGCGGCGCAGCGCGCGGCCCGCTCCGGTGATGGTGCCGCCGGTGCCGATGCCGGCCACGAGGTAGTCCACCTGGCCGTCGGTATCGGCCCAGATTTCCTCGCCGGTGGTGGCCTCATGGATGGCGGGGTTGGCCTCGTTGGCGAACTGCGAGGCGAGAATGGCGCCCGGGGTGGAAGCAACGATCTCGTTGGCCTTGTCCACCGCGCCCTTCATGCCACCGGCGGGCTCGGTGAGGACGAGCTCGGCGCCGAAGGCACGCAGCAGAGCGCGACGCTCCTTGGACATGGAGGACGGCATGGTGAGGATGACCTTGTAACCGCGCGCGGCGCCTACCCAGGCGAGGCCGATGCCGGTGTTGCCCGAGGTGGCCTCGACGATGGTGCCGCCAGCACTGAGGGCACCATCCTTTTCTGCGGCGTCAATAATGGCGACGGCGATGCGGTCCTTCACCGAGTTGGCGGGATTGTAGAACTCCAGCTTCGCCAGCACGGTTGCCTGGGAATCTCCCACCAGACGGTTGATGCGCACGAGAGGAGTGCGACCAACCAGTGCGGAGGCGTTGGCGTAGATGTTCGACATAAGGGTTCTCCTCATTGTTGGCCTGAAGGTGAGGCGGCTAGTCCCGGGGGAGACAGCCACATTCGATGGAACTAACCAACCATATTAATGGGGATTAAGTCCAGTGTTTGGGCAATTATCTCAGGTTCTGGCCGCCTACCGGGACCATTTTGCAGGCATATTGATGCGAGGCAGCGCTGACGCTCACGTCGTATGCCGTTTACTCCGCACGTCTGTTACGCGATACTTCCGTCACTCCGCACGCTGACGTTCACTCCGCACGTCCATTGTGTAGAGCTCCCGTCACGCAGTATTTTCGTCACCGCCGACGGCATTCCCGCCCTGAACCGTGCCCCAGGAGGTCTCAACAGTCGTCCGCCCCACTTGCTCCACTCGTGCCACGCCCGATGAGAGCCGCGCGAGAAGATCCGACAGTTCCGCACCCCGCGCCGTCGCAATCCGGGCACGCACACCCTCCGCCTCATACGTTGGCTCGGCACTAAAACCGGAAGCGGCCAACTCGGCGAGGTAGCGGCCGCCGTCGGCGTGGGGAAGCAGCGTCTCCCACACCGGAACGATGTGTCGTTCTAGCAGCGAAACGCCTTCGAGGCACTCCTTCACCGCGTCGGAATACGCGCGCACCAACCCGCCGGTTCCCAGCAACGTACCGCCGAAATACCGCGTCACCACAGCGACGACATCGAGCAACGGCACCCCACGCAACACCTCCAACATCGGGCGGCCAGCGGTTCCGGACGGTTCGCCGTCGTCGGACGAATGGAGAACGGGAGAAGAATCGAGGACGGACACGGCGAATGCGGTGCAGTGATGACGCGCGTCCGGCATCTCGGCCTTGCGGAAGTCGATCGCCAGGCGCGCCTCCTCGGGCGTGGAGACCCGCGTGACCTCGGTGAGGAAACGCGACCGCTTCACCTCAATCTCATGATGAAGAACGGTCCCGGCGGGAAGAAACAGATCGGCCACCCGACCATTGTAGTTTGCGCCCGCCGTTGTCAGCTGCGCGGCTGGGCCCATACACTGGTGGTCCAAGATGCCGGTGTGATGAAGTACTCGCCCCGGAAGTCGGTTCGGGCCCTCCCGGAATAGCGAGTCCGGTTGCGATCCGGTACAGTAAACACTTGTGTGTATTGCCGTAGCCGTCCGCGGATGCGTCAATGCAGTGAGACAGACGGGCCGCCACCAGGCGGTCGGACGATTGAGAGGAGCGGCATCATGGCAGTACCCAAGCGCAAGATGTCCCGCAGCAATACCCGCTCTCGCCGTTCCCAGTGGAAGGCTGAGCTCACCGAGCTTCAGACCGTCCGCGTTCAGGGCCGCGAGCTGCGAATCCCGAGGAAGCTTGCAAAGGCTTACCAGAATGGACTGCTGGCGGACTGAAATATCAGTTTGAGGAAGACCCGGTTACTCACCATGAGTGGCCGGGTCTTTCTGTATCTTCCCCGTTTTCTCGTTATCCTCGAAGCAGGCTGTTTGAGCGGACTTCTTGGGAAGGGATCGCTGGAAAACGAAGTGACCTGAGATGACGGTGCTGGCTTTTCGGGAGTGGGACTCGGCAGCGCGAACATAACGTTGTCGTATATGGACCGGCTGGCAAATATTTGCCGCGCAGTCCGTATATGACAACCAAATGTCGTCTGGCACGAAGGAGTAGCTGTGGGCATTGGCGTGAAGCGCTTGGGCGGGGTTCTCACATCGTCGCTGGTGGCGAAGGTGCGCCCGGCAAAATTCCCGGAGAATGCGGGCGACTTGCCGCGCCTGACGTGCGAGGTGGGTGTCTCGCGGGCGATGTGGGAAGGGTTCCGGGAGTTTTTCGCGGACCTAGGGGACGGTGGCGGGTCTGGATCTGGTTCGGGGGTTGGTTCGGGGGTTGGTGCGGGAGCTGGCGGCGGGTCTGGTTTCTCCGAGATTGACGACGACGAACTGGCCTCCCGTCCGGTTCCGCCCTCACTTCTGCACGCGCTCTGTTTTCCCTCGACGCTGGATCTTCTGATCAATCGGAAGCTTCCGATCCAACCACTCGGGGTGGTGGTGACGGATCTGCGCTGGACGTTGCTGCGCCCTGTTCATCCGCGCGAGCCGCTGGAGCTTGCGGCGCAGGTGTTGCGGTTGTCGAGGGACGAGGCGGGGGTGTCCTTCGTCGTCGAATGTGTCCTCCGGCGTGACGGGAGAATCTGCTATCGCGAGCAGACGCGCTATCTGGATAAAGGGCGCGGCGGTGCCACTCAATCTGTGCAGGCGGACGACAGCGCGACCTTGGTGGCTGGCGCCTTTGGAACCGATGCGGGATGGCTCCCGCTGGCGCCGCGCCATAGGGAGGCCTTCGGGGTGAACGGCGCCGGACGGCTCGACATCGGCCAGAGAGTCGCGTTGGCGACGATGCGTGCGACTCCCGGGGATGCACGTAGTTGGGCTGATTTCTCCGGTGATGCCAATCCGATCCATCTGTCGGCGGCTACCGCGCGAGTGTTCGGATACAAGAACGTGGTGCTGCACGGGGCCGCGATTGATGCCTGGGCAGCGGAAGTGGTGGGGATTACGGGTGATTCGCCGTGCAATGGTGCGGTGAGTTTCCGTGCACCGGCGCTACTACCTTCGCAGCTGGAACTCATTGACATGGGCGGTGAAAACTATGCAGTTGTGGAGAAGCGAAGCGGCCGCGACCTCGTCCATCTGGCGTATTCGGGCGCCGGTGCCCGCGGGATAGGCGATGGCGGCCCGGATGCCGGGTTGATTGTCTTGCCGCGTCAGGATGGGCGGGCCAGCAGTACCGTGGTGTCGCAAGGCATGTGCGCCGGTGCCGCAGCCGGATTCCCGCGGGTGCGCAACGCTATCGAAGAAGCGACGCCGTGGCGCAAGCAGTATCGCCGCGCCATGGAGGAACTCAGCCGTGTGGACGCGCCAGCGCGAGGATACCGCAGCGCTCGCGATGGGCTGGCGACGTTGTACTCGCTGCTACATTTTGCTGACGGCCGGACCTTGGCGAAGGCTGAGATTCGGGCTCCGAGCAGCAGCGGTGGTGTCATCATGGGAAGTGGATACGCTGGTCAGAGGATCGCTGGCGGCGAAGCTGCCGGTGGAGAAGACGCCGGTAGGGAAGGAGCTAGCCGGGACGATACCGGCGAAAACTGCCTGACGGTTGAGCTTGCAGGTAGGAAACTCTCCGGGGATGCCCTGGTCTCTCAGCTGCGGGACTGGGAACTGGCACGGGTTCTCCAGCCAGCGGCGGCCGAGGCGCTCATTGAAGTGGCAAGTAAGCCGGAGCTTCTCGATCTCGATGGACTCACCTTTGTCTGTATTGGCGCCGGGGCGGAGCTTTCGCCCGCTCCCCAACTTCTGGAATGGGGCGCCGACGTCGCCGCAGTGATGCGACCCGGAACCGAACGAGCTGACAAACTCCAGCGCGTGGCCGCGGAGAGCGCCGGGCGGCTTTATGTCGCTCCGGATGACGCGTGTGATGTTGTTCGTGAACCCGAGCGTGTTGCGGGGTGGGTGGCGGACTTGCCGGGGCGGCTTGTCGTCGTCGAAACTCTTTATGCTCCAGGAGCGGACTTTCTGCTTGCCGCTGCCGGTGCTGACGTGATCGAACGGCTGGTCAGCGCGGCGCGGCCGGACAGCATGCTGGCGTGGATCGGCACCCCGACCGATGCGTTCGTGCTTGACGGGGTGGCCGTGAACGAGACGCTCGCGGCGGGGCGCTGGGGGAAGCTCGTGG
Organism: Ancrocorticia sp.; assembly: GCA_047602305.1. Classification (GTDB taxonomy): domain Bacteria; phylum Actinomycetota; class Actinomycetes; order Actinomycetales; family Actinomycetaceae; genus Ancrocorticia. The sequence continues at coordinate 1,344,118 of JASGHO010000001.1, read as the reverse complement.
CGCAGTATGCGAAGGCGGCGCGGGTGCGGCCCGGGCGGGTCGACGGCGTCTATCCCGGTTTCGTTGACGTCCAGGGGCCAAATTATGCTGCGGCGAAGCGAATTGGGCGCTGGCGTGCCACTATTACGCGGGCAGCCGGACGGCAGGCCTCGTACAATGTCGGGCCGATGTCGCTGACGCGGTCCGTGCTTGATACTGCGGTGTTGCGCGCGGCCTACGGCGGTTTGGAGAAACTCGGAATGCCGGCGTTTTCTGCGGATGCCTCGGCCCGGCTCATGGCGGCGCTACTGGTGTGGGACGTTAAGCATCCTGACGCGGTGCGTGGATCGGACACGTTCCTCACGGACAAAGCCGTGGACAGCGGATTGTTCGCGAGCCCATACGAGCCGAACGGGCTCATGGGAGTGGCGGTCGCGCTGGGAGCGAAGGCCGGGCTGGGGAAGTAGGGGTTTGGCGCTGGGGAAGTAGGGGTTTGGCGCTGGGAGTGGGGCCGGCTTCTCGGCCTCTTTTCTGCTGGGCTCTTACCACCTCTGCCGACAACTGCCTTTAGCGTTGGATATCGCCCTTATAACGGCGATATCCAACGCTAAAGGCAGTTCTCGATGAGTGTGACATCTTCGGATATGCTTCCGCCATGTTCTCCGGCTCGGAGAGCCCACAGTTTCGGCGATAAACCACGGTTAACGCATGGGCGTAAGTGTGGTTTGTCGCCGGAACCGTGGATTCTTCAAAAAGGTCTCTGTATCCCCGGCATATCGCATTCGTCGGGGGAGTTCGCGTTGCCTCCGAACTTGGGCCCGACATGCCCGGGCAACAGAAATGCCGGAACATTGCGAAAAATGTTCCGGCACGTGAGTCGGGGGAGTTCGCGTTGCGAACTCTGGACCCCTCGCTCTTCGAATGTCTCGAAGATAAATCTTCGGACATCCTCATCAGTCGGGGTGTTCCGGAGCTACGCTCTTCCAACCCCTTCCTCTTGCGTCGGGGTGTTTAGCAACTTTGTTGCTTTCAACCCCTCCTTCTTCGGAAACCTCGAAAGCAAGCTTTCGGGTTTCCTCATCAGTCGGGGTGTTCCGGAGCTACGCTCCTCCAACCCCTTCCTCATCCTCGGAAATGAAAGAGTGGCTGAATCACAAAGATTCAGCCACTCTTTCATTCCTCTCGGATTTCGTCGGGGTAGCGGGACTCGAACCCACGGCCTCCCGCTCCCAAAGCGGGCGCGCTACCAACTGCGCCATACCCCGTGGTCCCAAACTGGGACTAGCCCATACTAGGCGAAAAAAAGAAAAGGTGCACTCTTACCCCGCCTGAACCCCTCCGGTTCTACATCACACCCTCTCGATGTGCGCCTCGCACTAGATTCCTGCTATTCTCATTGGGCACGCGAGTGTAGCTCAATGGTAGAGCCTCTGCCTTCCAAGCAGATTACGCGGGTTCGATTCCCGTCACTCGCTCCAAACGATAAAGGCCGGTATTCCATCGAAAAGTGGGTACCGGCCTTTCGCATACACCTTGCCCCAGACCCGGCCTGTAGCAAGAATTTAGCCAACAACGCCCCGCGAGTCGGTGCCAGCACTTTTCATCCGCCAAATCAACGGCTAGCTGAATCTAGCTGTTCATCCGCGATCGGGAGGTGCAAGATGGAAAAGCGAGTGGTCGACAGACAAGCCGTTAGGCGCGCCGTATCTCGTTCGACGAAGGCCGCCGCTTTGCTTGAGCATCGCACGGTTCCCGAAGGCCATGTGCGTACTTCGCGATCTACACCGCCAGCTTTACGGGAGTATTTGGCAGTGGGCGGGTGTCTATCGTAGACGCGAACTTAACCCGGAGACGCTGGTGGGGATTGCGAGTTAGGGCTCCGATGCCGCCTGGGTGACGTCGCACGCAACCGGGGCGATGCCGTCGTCGTCAAATATGAGCGGGCGATAGAGCCAACGGGGCCGCGATGGAGTAATGTCTGCGGCATCTATTCGTGAAGGAGTTCCCATGCCCAGTGGTTTGTTCGCGTTGCTCGACGATATTGCGACGCTGGCGAAAGCCGCCGCTGCGTCCATCGATGATGTGGCGGCGGGTGCCATGAAGGCGTCGGCGAAGTCGACGGGTGTGATTATCGACGACGCCGCCGTGACGCCGCAGTACGTCAGTGGCTTGAGTCCGGCCCGCGAACTGCCCGTCATCTGGCGGATTGCTCGCGGCAGCCTCATCAACAAATTCGCCATCATTATCCCGGTGGCGATGCTGCTCTCGGTGTTCGCGCCCGGGGTGTTCCCGTGGCTGCTACTTGTGGGCGGCAGCTATCTGGCGTACGAGGGGGCGATCAAGGTTGCGGGGTGGCTCGGGTGGTCTGGCGGGCATCATGATCACGCGCCCTCGGTTGCCGCCGAGGGCGATTCCTCGGCCCAGGAGCAGGAGAATCGTATGGTCCGCAGTGCCATCACCACGGACTTGGTGCTGTCGACGGAGATCATGCTCATCGCGATGGCGGAGATTAACGAACCGAGTGTGATGATGCGGCTACTGATCCTCGTGGTTGTCGCGCTGATGATGACTGCTCTGGTGTACGGCGTCGTGGCCGTGTTGGTGAAGCTCGACGATGTGGGCCTGCGGATGGCCAAATCCGCCAGGAGCGGCCTGGCTGGGTTCGGGCGGGGACTCGCCAAGAGCATGCCTGGCGTCTTCAACGTGATCGGCGTGATCGGGACGGTCGCGATGCTGTGGGTGGGCGGGCACTTGATTGCCTCCTCCTTCGCCGACATCGGCGTGCCCTGGCTCCACGACTTTGCCCATCTTCTGGCGCACGCGGGAAGCGCACTGGGCGGGTTCGGCGAGTGGCTGGGCGATACGCTGGCCTCCTTCATTATTGGCCTGGCCTGGGGTGGAATTATCATGGTTGCGATGATTCCCGTGGGTAAATTGTTGGCCGCGCGCAAGCACTGAAAGTTAGGACGCCGAATATGAGTAACGAAGTTGGCGGCACGAGCAACTCTGACGCAACCAACTCCTCCCGGGCGCCCGGCCATTCCGCCCAACCTCTGGTTATCGTGAACGACGTCGTTAAACACTACGGCGACTTCATGGCGCTCGACCACGTGAGTTTGACGGTAGGTAAGGGCGAGGTCGTCGTCGTTATTGGGCCGTCCGGCTCCGGAAAATCCACTCTTTGCCGCTCCATCAACCGGTTGGAGACGATCACCTCCGGTCAGATTATTATCGACGGCGAGGAGCTGCCCAGCGAGGGCAAGGAGCTCGCGAGGCTGCGGGCCGAGGTGGGCATGGTATTCCAGTCCTTCAATCTTTTTGCGCACAAGACGATTCTGGACAACGTCACGATGGGTCCGATCAAGGTGAAGGGCCTGAAGAAGGCGGAGGCGGAGCAGACGGCGCGGAGGTTGCTGGAGCGCGTCGGGCTCGCCGACCAGATGAAGAAATTCCCCGAGCAGCTGTCTGGCGGGCAGCAGCAGCGGGCGGCGATTGCGCGGGCGCTCGCGATGGAGCCGAAGCTCATGCTGTTTGATGAGCCGACGTCCGCCCTGGACCCGGAGATGATCGGCGAGGTCATTGACGTCATGGAGGATCTCGCGGCGCAGGGGATGACGATGATCGTGGTGACCCACGAAATGGGGTTCGCGCGTAAAGCCGCTGATTCGATCGTGTTCATGGCCGACGGCAAGATTCTGGAGCAGTCCAGCCCCGACGAGTTCTTCGCCAACCCGCGCTCCGAGCGCGCTCGCGACTTCCTCGCGCGCATTCTGCCGCACTAAAACACCTGGAAACAGATCCACCGAAGCTCCTGGATACACCGTCTGATTCACCCACTAAAGCACCAGGAAATACACGCACTGATTCACCCACTAATCCGTCGGGTTTTCGGATTATGGACAGGGGGTTGCCTACGGAGACGTTGTTGTTAGAATCGTCACCGTGTTGATCAAAGATTCCCGCCCCAAGCTCCTGATTTCGGGGGTGACCGAGTTCCGTTCGCCTGACCCTCGCGCGATTGCGCTGACTCGGAGGCTTGTTGGCGGGATCATGTCGGCCGCACCAGGTTGGGACGCCGAAGTGTCATGGGCCGTCAACGACGGCACGGTCGGAACCCTGGAGAAGTTCGCGAGGGCCGACGCCGTCGTCGTCATGGGTGGTCCGGACGTGTCACCCGAGTACTACGGCGGGTCCGCAAATTACCCGGGCGAGGAGCCGCATTTCCCGGTGGCCGACGAGGCGCAACTCGCGCTGATCCAGGCCGCCGTCGCATACAACGTGCCGCTCGTGGGGATTTGCCGGGGCATGCAGCTGCTCAATATTTCCCGTGGCGGAACGCTGATCCAGGACCTTGGTGAGCCGGGGCATACCAGCCCGCAGATCATGGAGGATTTCCGTTTCTCCCAGCACACCGTGGAATTGACGCCGGGTTCGCGGCTGCATTCGGTGCTGCGTTCGCATGCCGTGCGCGGCGAGATCGTTGTTCACAGTGCTCATCATCAGGCCGTCGATCGTCTCGGCGAGGACCTGGCGATTGCCGCGTGGGCGTCGGATGGCGTTGTGGAAGCCGTGGAACATGTCAGTGCGCCGGTGGTTGGCGTTCAGTGGCATCCGGAGGATCCCTACGCCGATTCCACCTGCCTGACCATGCTGATCGCGCAGATGCGCGAGCGTTGTTCCATGCGCATTGCGGCTTGAGCTGTTTGTTCTTCAACTCTGGTCGTTCATCAATTCCGTTTGCTTATCGATTCTGTTCGTTGTTCGATTCTTTCCGGATTGACAGCATCCAACATGTGGCGGCGCTCAGGCCACCACATACTCACCTCAGAATTGTCATCTGCCTCTTCCCTCAAAGGAGAAATGCAATGAAGTCGAATACTCTTAAGCGGCGCGGCAGGTTCGCGTCCCTCACCGCTCTTCTCGGGGCGTTCGCTCTGGTTCTGTCCGCGTGCTCGGGTGGCAACGATACGCCGGCTCCGGGTGGGGAATCCGGGACCGCCGGAGCTGGTGCTGCGGGCGCGATCGAGAGCGGCAACGCTGAATACGACGCCATCGTCAATGGTGGACCTGTCGCGGACGAGGCGACCATCTCCGCCAACGAGTGGGCCAGCAAGGTGAAGGAAGCGGGCGTGTTGCGCGTCGGCGGCTCCGAGACCTCCGAACTCTTCTCCAAGCTCGATCCGGCCACCGGCGTGGTGACCGGCTTCGACGCAGGCCTGTTCCAGCTGCTCGCCCGCTACATCCTGGGGGACGCCAGCGCCTACGATCTCACCCAGGTGAGCGTGGATACCCGCGAAGAACTGCTGGTCAACGGCCAGGTGGATACCGTTTTCGCCACCTACTCGATCACCGACGAGCGCCTCAAGCGCATTGATTTTGCTGGTCCGTACTACTCGTCGGCCTCCGCGATCCTCGTCAAGAAGGACAACGCTGACATCAAGGGCATTGATGATCTTGCTGGTAAGACGGTTGCCACCCAGGCTGCCTCCACCGGCGTCACCACGCTGGAGGAGTTCGCTCCCGAGGCTGAGATTCTGGCTCTGCCGGATCACGCCCAGGCAGTGCAGGCCCTTCAGCAGGGCCGCGCCGACGCCTACGTCATCGACCAGACCCTGCTGCTCAACGCCGTCGTCCAGAACGACGACCTCAAGGTTGTGGGCGAGCCCTTCGGTGCCGAGGACCTCTACGGCATCGGCCTGCCCAAGGATTCGGACGCGGTTGAGTTCGTCAACGCCTTCCTCAAGGAAGTCGAAGAGGACGGCGCGTGGCTGAATCTGTGGCAGCTCACCATCGGCGACCGCACCGGTGTCCTATCCGAGCCCACCGCTCCCGAGATCACCACGGGCTCCAAGAAGTAGGTTAGAGGTTGCGCCAATAGGTTCGGCCGTCACGAGGATGGCGTGGGGCTTGACTGGCAAGGCGGACGACGAGTCCGGCACTGGTGGTGCCGGTGAGGAGGACAACGCAGTCAGGCAAGATTCCGCGACATTCGGAGTAGGCCATGACCTATTGGCGCGATCTCTTAGTCGGTAGCGAAACGACATCACCGGTGGTGAGTGCTCCGATCGTCTCGGGGTGCTCACCACTGTGTTTTATGGGAGGTTGGGCCAGTAGGCTAGGATTGGCGACCTCCGAGCCACGAACGAGGGGATTGATCCGCAATGGTTCTTTGGCAATACCGTGACCTGTTCTGGTCCGGGCTTCTGACCACCCTGGAACTGACGATTCTAGGGTTTGCTCTGGCGGCCGTCGTGGGAACCATCGTGGCGATCTTCCGGATCAGTCCGATTGCGCCGTTGCGTGCGGTTGGGCTGATTTACGTGGAGATTTTCCGCAACGTCCCGCTGATGAGCCTCATCATCGTGGTGGTCTACGCGCTGCCGGAGATCGGCATTCTGTTCTCCTATTCGACCAGCGTTGTGGTGGCGATGATGCTGGTGGGAGGCTCGTTTCTGTGCGAGGCGCTGCGAGCGGGAATCAACGGCGTGCCTGCCGGACAGATTGAGGCGGCACGTTCGCTCGGTTTCACCTTCGGGGGTGTGATCGCCAACGTGGTGCTTCCCCAGGCTTTCCGCACCATGGTTCAGCCGCTGGTGACGGTGTTCATCGGGATTTTCCTCAGTTCCTCGCTCGCCGGGGTTGTGGGGGTCATGGATCTGACGGCCACCGTCTCCTACATCAACAACCGCGAGGCTCTCGGCCTGGTCACCTTCATGGTGGCAGCCGTCATGTACCTGACGATTTCCCTGCTGGCAGGGGTTGTGGGGGACCGGCTTGAGCGGAGATTGCGAGTGTTGCGATGAGTACGACGACGGCGAACCAAGCGGTTCTTTTCGACGCGCCCGGTCCGCGCGCCCAGCGCCGCATCCGCATTATCACGGTACTCTCCGCTGCGGCCATCGTGGCGGTGTTGGCATACGCGGTGTACTTGTTTGGGGTTAATGGGCAGCTCAAACCGGAGAAATGGGAGGCCCTGGGGCAGTGGCCGATCATCCGGTATTTGCTTGGCGGACTTGGTGAGACCATGCTGGCAGCGGCCGCCTCGGCGGCAATTGCGTTGCCACTCGGTGCCGTGTTGGCGTTGGCCCGGCTGAGCGAGAACCGTTGGTTGCGGTGGACTGGCACTGGGGTGATTGAGTTCTTCCGCTCGATCCCGTTGCTGCTGCTCATTTACATCTTCTTTATCGCGTTGCCGCGCTACGGGATCAATCCCGATCTCTACTGGAAGCTTGTCATCCCCATCGGGCTGTGTTCCGGTGCGACGATCGCGGAGGTGTTCCGCGCCGGTGTTTTGGCACTGCCCAAGGGGCAGACTGAAGCGGCGATGGCAATCGGCATGACCAAGGGGACGATCTATCTCAACGTCATCTTCCCCCAGGCAATTCGGCTGGTCATGCCCTCGCTGCTGGCGCAGGTGGTCATTCTTATCAAGGACACCACGTTGGGCTACGTGGTGTCCTATTCGGAGTTGCAGTTCAGCGCCAAGGTGCTGGTGGCCAACACCGGTCACCTCATTCAGACCTATCTCACGGTCACCGTGGTGTTCATCCTGGTGAATCTGGCGATCACACGGGCAGCAGAGCTGTGGACCAAGCGTCAACGCCGCCGCTACCTCAACGCGGGGAAGGCTGTTGCTCCTGCGGTGACGATGTAAGAGGTGAGACTCGGGAATCATCTACTCGGCCAAGGTCTCTGTGCGGCCGAGGATGAACGCGGCCCAGAGAACCTTGACGGGATCAGGCTTCCCTCCCATGGTCTCGGGTTGTTTCGGTTCAACGTGTGGTGTCCCTTCTGATGCTCGTATCGCTTCTCCTGATGATGCTCGTATTGCATCTCCTGGTCCGTGGGTTAGCTCGCGCAGCGCGTCAGCCAGGGAGGACAGCCCGAGATCATCGAGCTCTCGAATGCTTGTCCGCAATGTCTCCTGTGTGCGCTCGGGTAGCTGAGTCCCTGTGGATGCGATGGCCTCCAGAATGTCTCGTACCGACAGCAACAGCCGCTGCAAGCCAGTCGATTCTCGTGTGCGAGCAACACGTTCCTTGTTGCGGCCCAGGAGTTTGCGCCACAGTTCGTTGCCCTTCTTCCCGTGGTCGAGTGGCGTGAGTGTCAGCGAGATCAACTCGAGACCGTCCTTGCCTGCGACGAATGCCGCCTCTGGTCGATTGCCCAGCATTGTGATCGCCCGTATCTTCCCGCTGCTGGCCAACCATGAGAGCTTTCGTGCATTGCTCTCGTTTGCGGGTAGAGCTAGCCGATAGGTGATGCCTGAAGAATCGGTGATGGACCAGAGTAGCTCCTGAGCGACTTCATCTACCTCGATCACTCCCATCCCGAACTGCTTGCGTGGGAGCACCAGCCGAAGGCGTTCGGACTCCGTACCGAATGCGGTGCGCGCTAGTCCGCTTGAGCACTGATTGACTTGTGCCGCGAGATCCTCCAGATTGAGCCATCCGAATTGGCTCACCCGCTCTACCCGGGTCCGGACAGTGGCTGCGAGTGCGCCATCCTCTCGGCGTTCGGCCCCGGACAACCGTATGATTCCCTCGCAGAGCCGCTGGCCCGAGGCGCCCCACACCAGCGGCGAGGTCCAGCTTGCATGGAATCCAGGATCCGATCCGGCCGAGCGCCCGGTTGTCACGCTTTCGACCTCACCACTTGCGGTGTCGAGTGCGTACCAGCTGAAGCCGCGACTTCCATCCGAGCCATGCCACCAGCGGGCCGCGAGTGGTACAAGTGGCCCGAGGTTCGCCTTGTCACCTTCACGGAATCTTCCTCCGAGTAACTGTGGCGGTAGTTCCGTTTCGGCTTGTTGGATGAGAGTAGCCAACGCCCAGACCTCCGCGAGCGCGGCCAGACACATCGACTCCGTTGTGTGGTCATCGCGTTCGTGAAGTGCCCGCAGCTTTGCTGCGGTTGCTGCTCCGAGCCGCCCCAGCAACCGCAGATCTTCCAGCGCGGCCCTCTCGGACAAGCGCGAAAGCGCATGGATGCTCTCGCCGCCGAGACGGGAAATTCCTCTACCCACCAGCGCATCACTGGCGGTGATGACATCCGCAGCCACCTGCCGTTGCGATAGGCTCACCCGATCACTCGTGGCCACCTCGGCGGGCCACTCCCACTCGCGGCCGTGCGCCGTATACACGCCAACCAGTGCCCGCAACCGCCATACCCGTGTGTGCGCCTCGCTGTATCTACCGGAGACGACCATCCCCGGCAGACCGAGCCCGGGCAGGATGACCACCGTGGGTGAGTCCGAATCGGAGCCGGTTTCGTTAAGCCCAGCCGATGGCCAGGAGACCGTGAGGCTGCCGTCGCTCACCAGAACACTCACATCTGTGACCGGAGCTTCCGCTGCCACCACTCGCACCGCCGCGATACCTGCCGCCTTGTTCGCCGCAGCTATATCCCATCCGAGAACATCGGCGAGTGGATCCGACTTTGGCAGCGACTCAGACTTGTTCGGAGCCGGGTGCGGACTGGTTTCTGCCTGGATCTGATCGCCTGCCTCCGACCGGCCCATTGTGGACGGTCCCGACTCGCTTTGGCTGGACTCGGACTCGGTATCGGACTGCTGGCCCACGGCAGCGTCGTTCTCACGCGCCCACACATACGCCGAGATGATGTGGACGCACGTTGCCGCCACCGGACAGTCGCAACGCGCCTGGTTCGGGCCGCCGGGGAAAAGTTGCACGCGTGCTCCGTCGACGACGAAGGTCGCCTGCGTTGCGTCACCACTCACCATCTCGGTGGTCCCGGATGCGGCCAGCTTGCCAGCCCGCCGGAAAGTGCCCCGGTTGGATGCGGCGACGAGCACTGCCTCTCCCACGCTGGTCAGCCAGGATGCCTGGGCCCCGTTCTTGCCATGATCTTGCCCTGCGGCTGGGACCCGAGTCACTGCGTCACCTCCGCCAGCCAGTCCGCGAAACGATCTGGGGTCATGGCCGCGATGTCCATTCCGCGTGCGGCGAGCCGGGCGGCCATTTGGCGGTCGTACCAGGGGTCGCCGTCGTCGTCGAGCGAAGCCAAGCCGAGTAGCCGGACACCCGAGGCGGCGAGGGCCTGCGTTGACGAGAGCAGTTCGGAAACGGAGCCGCCCTCCTCGAAGTCGCTGATGAGGGCGACGACGGTGCGGGTCGGCTGTTCCACAAGCTTTCGGGCGTAGTCCATCGCTTGTGCGATGTTGGTTCCGCCGCCCAGCTGTGCCGTCATGAGGACCTCGACCGGGTCGCTAACGAGATGCGTCATGTCCACCACCGAGGTGTCGAAGAGGACCAGCCGCACGCTGATGCCCGGCAATCCAGCCATGATTGCGGCGCAGATGGCACTGTGTAGTACCGAGCCCGCCATCGAACCCGACTGATCCACCAGAATGATGACCTGCCAGTCGAGATTGCGGCGCCGCTTGCGGGACATGAAGCGGACCTCCTCGATGAGCATCTTCCCGGTTTCGGGATCGACGTGGGCGAGATTCGCGCCGATGGTTCCGCGCCAGTCAAGGTTACGCAGTGAAGCGTGCTGGGAGCGCTGGTGGCGCACTCGTGACCCGGTGAGAGCTGTGGTGAACTGCGGGCGGATTCGCTCCACTATCTCGTCGACGACCTTCTTGATGAGGGCACGGACGCTGTCGGCGGTGGCGGGTGAAAGTTTGCCTTTCGCTCGCAGTAACGCCTTTGCCAGATCGGGACTGGTGTGAATGGAGTCCACCGCTGTGGGGTCCGCGAGCAGATCGTCGAGGCCATAGCGGGTGATGGCGTCGCGCTCCATTCGCTCCAGAGTCGAACGCGGGAAAAGGCGGCGTGCCTTCCCCAGCCACTGAAGGGCGGTGAGCTCGGATGCGGCCAAGTTGCCGCCTTTCCCGGAGGCATGCCGGTGCCCGCGCTCGGCGTATTCGCGGTCATAGAGGAAGGAAAGGGTGGCCTCCAGATCGTTATCTGCTGAGCCCGCGGGAAGGGTCTGTTCCGCGTAGCGGCCGAGGATTAGGCGCCAGCGGCGCGCGAGTTCGGGATCGTTATTCATAGTTTTCTCGCCGGGGGTGTTGCTCATGGTGTCCTCCCTCCGAATCCGTCTCGGGCCAGTGAGGCGAGGAGGTCACGCTCGATGCGGTGCGCCTGGTTCACCAGTGCCGGGTCCAGGTTAAACACCACGTCCAGATCTGTCGCAGCGGTTCCGACCAGCGCCGCGACCGACCTTGCGAGCTTGGCCGTCTCGAGCGGACGCAGCCACGTGAAAGCCTGGCGGAGATCGGGGAGGACGCGAAGGAACGCGGCGTTGTCGAACTCGGAGATTCTGGAGTTTAGGGATTCCAGAAAGGCGTCCGAATGCTGCGCAAGATCCGGGGCTGCCTCCAACAAGCCGAGGACGAAACCGGAAGTGACATCCGGATCCGCGCCGGGATGGAGAACGGCGCGGATGCGCCGAGTCAGATCGTCCTCGGCGATGCTGCCGTCCGTCCACGCCATGCCCACCAGTACGCCGTGCAACCGTGCCGGTGTGTCTGACGTGAGCAACCGCGCCAGTTCGCGACGGGGAGCAGATGTGTCGAGGGGAGAAGTGAAGGTGGGAGATGGGGCGGAATCGGGTGGGACGATACCGTTGGGAGTGGGAGTGGGAGTGGGAGTGGGAGTGGGAGTGGGAGTGGGAGTGGGAGTGGGAGTGGGAGTGCTGTGCGCGTCTGCTCTCTCGAGCGCGTTCAACAGATCCCGCAACGCCAGAACGGCGGAACAGGCGGGGGCGACGGCGTCGTCGGCCACCAACTCCAGCGTTCCCAGATGATAGGCGACGGCGGCCAATCCCACCTCCAGCAGTCGCCGCAGTGCTGGCTGTTGGTCCGCAATGTTGACTCGTCCGCTCTCCGTCATCAGCATGTTGATGGTGGCCAGGGCGGTGATGATCTTCTGGAGTGACGAATGCTCGTCCAGTAGCTTCTCCAACTGTGCGATGACCGCTGGGATGAGGTCGGTTTCTCCCATCACTGCAAGTTCCGTGAGGAGCTTCGCCACGGTGGCGGCATCTCCGGGTTCCTCGAAGCGGCGGCGTAGTTGTGCCGCTACTATCTCGTCCAGCGTGGCTCCGAGCAGGCTCAGCTCTATGAGCCTCGCCTCCGTTGCCGGAGTCCAGGCATACTCCCAGTTCTCGAAGAGCTGTCCCATGCCGCTGCCGGTGAGCAGGTTGGCGCCGCTGATCTGGCGGCTGAAACCTGAGCCGATGAAACGCATTCGTGCGAGAAACTCGCGCCGCCGAACGTGGGAGGGCTTGCGGGAGGTGTCGAGGTTGACCGCCCTGGGTGCGCTGTCCTCGACTCGGAAGCGTAGTGCCCTTGCTACGTTTCGCACCTCCGCCACCAGGGGAGGCGAGGCGAGCCCGGGAGGCAGTTCTCCCAGGATTCGGCTGGCAAACACCTTGGCAACGGCACCTGCAAGGGCACCGCTGTTTTCCTCGCGCACGAAGCAACTCTGCATGGCATCCAGTAGATCGGTGCGACCGGGGCGTGGGCGCCCCCGCAGGTCCATGAGGCGCAATGTCTGGTCAGCCGCTGCCGCCACCTCGGCCGTGCTCAACTGTTCACCTGCGGTGCGCAGCTCCGTGGCCACATCCAGCAAGATCTCTACCACCAGCTGGCGTGGCTCGCACTCACCGGCGTTCCATACACGCTGCCAGAAGCCGGGCGACGGCATGCCCGCCCCGTAGCCGCTCAACTCATCCAAGCGTTCCAGGTCGTAGCGGATCAGCCAGGCTGGGTAGGCCGGGTCGAGGTGGGTGGGATCGCAGGTGTTGATCCATTCTCCCTCGGGCGTCCCGTCGAGAGACTCCAGCAAGGCCAACGTGTGGAAGCCTCCGGTAACGACGACGATCGGGCCCGGAGAGGTTCCGCCGAGTTCGGCCTCGTTGGGTTTGGACCCGGCGAGTTTGTTAGCTCCGAGTTCACGAACGCCGAGGTGCTCCTTCGTGCCAACACTACGCACGTCCGCGTGTGTCTCAGACGTATCCCAATGGCGCCGAATCATCGCGGACATGACTGACTCACGGCTGTGTGTACCGTCGGCGTCCAGAGTTTCGCGCTCCACATCCACTCGCGACATTGCACACCACACGAACACCTCGGCGAAGAACTCACGCCAATCGGTTCCCCGGCTACTCTCATCCAGCTCGCTCTTTGTCTGTGAGTGGGCATTCGGAGAAACGATTGCCGATGGATTCTCCCCACGGGAGGTGTTCTGCCGGTTGTGCTTGCCATGCGGCATGGACTCTCGTACCTCAAACAGGTGTTCCCACAATTCGTTGTAGTCGCGGCACCCCATCCGTGCCGCCAGCGTTCCAAGGGAGTCACTCTGCGCCAAGTAGTGCTCGCGTTGCATGGTGCGAATGGCTGCGCCGGGATCGTCAGGGTGGGAGCGGTCGGCCCATGACTGGTCAATGAAATCGACCGTGGCATTATTCGCCGCCGCCCAGCGAAGCGCAACCCACTCGGGAGAGAACTCTGCCAAGGGATAGAACCCGGAGGCGTTCGCGTGCAGGGAGAGCACCGCGATGGGCGGACGTGTCTGTTCATCAGCCAGAGCGGGGAGCAATGCGGCGTACTCGCGCGGCCCCTCGATGAGGACCGTGCTTGGGGTGACCTCTTCCAACAGCGACATCAACGCCCTCGCGCAGCCTGGCGAATGATGCCGAATTGGCACGAAGTAGATGCCATCCCGGCGCCACTTTTCCAGCGACTCCAGCCCGCGCGCTGTGCGCTCATCGAGCCTCCCTAGTTCCACAGCTCTTCCGAAGCCTTGAAGAATTCGCGCCAGTGCTTGCTGGAGCGGGCACGCTCGCGCACCACGTTGTCAATGTAGTGGCGCATGAGGCGGGCGTCCTCCTCGGAGCCCTTCAGTGCGATGCCGACAATCTGTTGTGCGACCTCCCCGGCACCAACCCTGCCATCGCCCAAGTACCTCGCGGACATCGACGCCGCCACCGCAACGTTCACCGCCTCAGCGGTGGACATGACTGCCTCCGGACGCTTAACTGGAGTGCCTGCGGCGGTGTGGCCGGTTCGGAGATCCGCAAAGGCTGTCACTAGTACGTCCATGACGTCAGGAGCCAGAGGAGGACGCTCCGGGCCCAGCTCGCTCTCCAACGTGCGGCCGATGAGTTCGGCTTCGAAGCGGCGATCCCGAATGGGCCGCACCGTCTCGAAGTTGAAGCGCCGCTTGAGGGCAGCGGACATCTCGTGGACACCACGATCACGCAGATTCGCCGTGGCAATGACGTTGAAACCGGGCCGTGCCGAAACTCGAGTTTCGCCGCCCAGCTCAGGGATCATCAGCTGCTTCTCGGACAGAATCGAGACCATCGTGTCCTGGATTTCCGGCGGACAACGCGTGATCTCCTCAAAGCGCACAATCCGACCGGACTGCATGGCTTGATGAATGGGGGAGGGCACGAGAGACCGCTCGCTCGGCCCCTCAGCGATGAGTAAGGCGTAGTTCCACGAGTAACGAATGTGGTCCTCGGTGGTTCCCGCCGAACCTTGAATTGTCAGGTTTGAGCTTCCTGAAATGGCGGCCGCCAGCAGTTCCGAGAGCATGGACTTCGCGGTGCCCGGCTCGCCCACCAGCATCAATCCCTGGCGCCCCAACAGAGAGACTATCGCGCGGTCCACCAGCGGGTCGTCACCGTAGAACTTGCGCGTGACGGAGTCGTCGCCCACGATAAACCTGCGTACCGCACGCGGTGACCTGAGCCAGCCCGGCGGCAACTCGTTACCCTGGGCGCGATCCCATTCGGCCAGGTACTCCAGTTCAGCCGCGTAACGTTCCTCTGCCGGAACGCGGAGTTGTCCCTCGGTGAGTGGCGTCTGAAAAGCACTGTCAGTATTCACGAAACTCTCGATTCACTTGATTCCGACACCGTTAGTACCTCGTGTTCTTCTCGTAATCCGGGTCGTAGGGGCCGAGGGCCGCAACAGCCGCATAATCTGCATGGCACTCGGCGAGCAGTCGCGGAGGAACAGCCTTCAATGGAATCCGCCGCATGCCGCGCCTGAAGTACAGGCTTCTCGTGGCGCACGGAATGTTCTCCTCCGGGAGGAAAGCACCCGTGAACTCCAGAACCGCCGTAATACCTGCCGCCGAGAACTCCTTGGTGTATTCGCTAAACCAGCCGCCGTCCTCGGCAGAACCGCGAAGATACCCGCGTTTCGTGGCGACACCACGGAAGGAGAAGGAATCGGTGATGTGACCGGCTAGCTCCTCAAACGCCACCGCACTTGTGTCCAAGGACGACAGGTCGGACGGCACCTCGGAGGGCAGCTCGGCACCCAGCTGATCAAAGAGCGGAACCACCTCGTAGTCCGACAGACTCTCCACCCAGGCTTGCGCCTCGTCCTCGCTCAGATCGATGCGGTGCGCCAACTGGACCCGAGAATCCGCGGCCAGTGCGACGGCGTCGTCGTTGATATCCAGCAACTCGCCGTCCTCCGTGGGGCGGAACTGGCGCATCGACCCATCCGCCGCGAGTTCCTGCCAGATGAGCCGCGGGATGAGCTGGGACATGAGGGGGTGGCGCAACAGGAACTCCTGCCAATCCTTCGCGGGCCACGTGCGAGCGAGACACATCGCCTCGTACAAGCGCGAACGTTGCAGCGTCATCACGGCCTTGAGTTCCTTGCGGGCGGCGGTCAGCTGCTTGCGGGCCTCGGCGGCGGCCTCTTCGTCGTCGTTCAGCCGCGGCTTCGGCAACGCCTTGATGACCTTGCCCTCAGGATTGCACAGTTCGATGCCGTACTTGGCATTCACCCGGCCGATGAACTCGCGTTCGCCGAAGCTGAGATGGAGTAGGCGGTCGTCGCTGAATCCGGCGGTGGGGATGGTGCGGTCGGCTAGTTCCTCGGTGCTCCAGCCGCGCAGCTCCGCGAGCCGTTCCACCAACTCCTTCGCCTTGGCCTGCACCGTTGCCTGCTTGAAACGCCGCGAAATTGACAGCAACAGCTGAAGCGCGGCAGGGTCCCCGTTGGCAAACAGCGCATGGACAAGAGCCTCGATCTGCGTGCGGCGCGCACCATTGGCGCGAATGTAAGCCTGCACCTCATTCGCCAACTCGATCCCTGGCATCCGGGTTGTCAGCGCCAGCAGCCCCTTGTCCGGTGTGGCTGAACCAAGATACTCGGCCTGTTTCACCCGATACTGCTCGTGAATGTAGTGCTCCAGGGAGAGATCTGCTTGAGCCCGTGCCCACTCGGCCCAAGCCGCATCGGAGTGCTTGAGACTGCGCTGGTAGTAGTCTTGGGCGCTCTGCCAGCGAATCGGACCATTCCTCTCGCCATACTCGTGGCACTCCTCCTCGCTCGGATGGCGAGTATCTCGCGCGACCCAGATGGAGAGGATGAACCGCCCGATCTTCGCCGCGTCCTGGGAATCGAGTAGAGAGAGGTAACGGTCGAGTAGCCCGCTGCCGTCCGGATTCTTGAGCTTGTGCGCCAGAATCGTCCACCAGCGAAGGATTGCCGGATCGACCGCACTGCCATCTGCCCAGTGGACGGAGGGGAGTGCGTCCAGATCGAACCAGGCAAGGGCCGCAGGTGGCTTCGCTTTCAACCCCTTGTGTGCCTCGGCCAGGAGTACTTCGGGCGCCAGGTTGGCCGAGATGTCAATACCTAGCTGCTCCAGCGCGCTGAGTATCGCCGCCTTTGGCCCTTCCCGTCGTTCCTTCTTCAGCGCGGCTTGGAGGGCGTTGATTCCGCTTGAGAGTTCGACGACGGCGCCACCGCCGTTCGTTGGTCCCTCACCTTCGGAGGCGGATCCGGAGGTGGCCTTTCTGGCAAGCTGGCGGGCGATCCAGCTAGCCGCTGCGGTTCGGATCTCGCCCCTACCATCTTCCAGGCCATGAATTGCGAGGGACAGCGCGGACGGATGGTTCGCCAGTGCGGCCTGGGCCAGCGGGCGGAGTGTCTTTGACTGACTCAGCGCGATCTCTGCGACAAGAGGAGCCAGCGATTCCGGTAGCGACGGAAATTCCTTGAGGATTGTGAGCGCGCGTGACATCTCCTCGGGACCGCCGCTCAGCCATTGTCGAAGTACCGGCAGACGCTGCGAGAACCAGGCCCACGAATATTCCGCTGGCCAATTCCGGGCATAGCTGAGCAACTGATCCTCAGTGATACCGCCCCTTGTTTGGTCCGCGGCAGCACCGGCCGTGCGGACCGCGTCCTCAATGGCGCGGAAGTCGACGTCTCTCCCGGTTCCGCTGTGGAGGGACCAGTCGAGATGCGGGTCGGAGCTTGCCAGACGCAGCCTCAGCACGTGAATGAGGTTCAGCGAGGGAACAGCCCTGCGTAGCGTATATGTATTGTGCTCGGAAAGGGCTTCGTACCGGGAGCCCTCACCGTTGGCAACCGCGATAAAGGCACGGAAGTGAGAATCACGGTAGGAACGTGCACGTTTTACTCGTTCGCGTTGCCAATCCGATTCCGGATCTGAGTATCTTTCTATCTCGCTGGCCGTCCATTGACGAAGCTCGGCCATGGTCTGCTCACCGAGACGCACGTCCGGAATCGGCTCGAAGGGTGGGAGGGGAATGAGGGAGGCGTGGTTGGAGGAGGTGGGGCCCGGGTCGGAGGCGATCAGGACATCCGCGGAGGGATCCGTGGCAGATGTCGGCACGGCGGGTGACGTATCCGTGGATTCCAACGCATGGCGAAGCTGGGTCGCCTGCTCCACACCCGCGGCGATCTTGGCGCCGGCTTCGAGTGCCCGGTCAAGAAGTGGAACTGTGCTTTCGTTGCGGCCGAGGTGTTTGACGAGTTCCTTGGACTTGGACGGAGCCGTCTTGACCAGCACTGGAATCAACACCGCATCCAGAGTCTGTTCGGAGAGTCTCTCCAGGGCCTGGAACGCTGCGTTGCGGGGCCCTTTAGCGGTGTCCACTGCGAAGGCGGCAACCACGCGCGAGATACCTTCAGCCACGTCCGCATGCTTCGCAGCGCGCGCCATCAGCAGCGTGCGGCCGTCCGCACCCAGCCTTGCTGCCTGTTCCGGAAGCAGATGGTGACCCCACTGCGCCAACAAACCGTCGAGTCCGGGTAGATGGTGCGGATCCAGTTGCGCGTAGGAGTAGGCGTTTCCGGACTGGCAGAAGGCCAGGATCGCCGCCGATGCTGCTTCCTCCGGCGCCATCCCATCCTCGATGAGGAGACTGGGAATATAGCCAGGCTGCCAATGTGGCAGGAACCGGAGCCCCTTCTCCAGATTGTTCCGGATCTCGCTGAAGGTTGTGCGGTCCAGCCCCACAGAAGGATCCTCGATCATCGTGCAGGCCACGTCGTTGAGCAGGACGGTAACCCACGCCGGGACGCCGTCGACCCGCCGGTCAATGGTACCCACCGCGGAGGCGAGGGGTATCAGCAACTTGGCAAACCTAATCAACTCAGCCGGATCAGGGTTCGAGGCATAATAACGATGCCGGGCTAGCCGGACTTTCTCGCGTGAGTACGCAATGCGCTCCCACACGTCCGCTGTTGCCTGATCCACGTGGAAATATCCCAGATGCGCGGGACTAGCCAATACATTCGCGAGCGCAGAATTGGGCTGGCGTTCCAGTTCGAGCAGGATCTCGGGGCCATCACCGGAACGCACCCAGCCGACCATGCGCCCATACATCTCAGGCGAAATCGCCGACACCGGCCATAGTGCCTCAGCCAGTGCATCCCGCTGTACCTGCTTGCCCTTACCGAAGAGCTTGTCGAGTATTCCCATGATGGCCTCTCGGAGTCGTCGTGTTTTCCACCTTCACTCCATTATGCTTTGGCGCTCCGACAGATTTCGCGAAAACTCTTTGGAGGAGGTCGACGACGTTGAAACAGCTCACCTCCGATTGTGCCCACCGATAGCAACGACGCCGTCGTCGTCCACTTCCTTTACGACGCCTCCAGCAGCCAGTCGACGATGTTGAGTCCGCGCATCCCGGCTTCGCTGCGCGCAATCGGGTCCATGCTCAGCACGTACTTGGGATGGTTGTCATTGATTGCGGCGAGGGCACCGAACTCGCGCGCGACGACGTCGGGTGTCGCGAGCAGATACGTCACCTGGTAGTACTCGGTCAGCCCGTTTCTGCGCGCTACGAAATCGACCTCGCGATCTCCAACTGACCCCACGGTGACCTCGTACCCGCGTCGGAGCAACTCCATGTAGACGATGCCTTCGAGGACCTGATCGATGTTCGCGCCGTTGTCCATCCCGATCGCCTGGCGCAGCCCTTGATCGACGACGTAATACTTCTCGTTGAACTGTAGATGGCGCTTTCCTGCTACATCTTCGCGGCGAGCCTGATACAGCAGAAACGCGGCCTGGGCAGCTCGGAGGTAGTTCGCGACGGTCTCCTGAGCCACTGATCGACGTTCACTCTTCAGGTAATTGGCGATCTTGCGAGGAGTGAGAAGGTGGCCTTCTTCGGCAATCGCGTAACGCACGATTCGTTGCAGTTGATCCACGTCCCGTACTGACGCGTATTCGACGATGTCCCGAAGCAGGATTGTGGAGTAGAGATCCTGGAGATATTGCATGATGGGCGTGGGTCTGAAACCCAACTCGGTTTGGAACGGAAACCCGCCTTGGTTCAGGTAGCGAGTGAAGGCTTGTTGTCTGTCTATATCGTCGTGCTCCTTGAGTGCTCCGAAAAATTCTTTGAAGGAGAAGGGGAACACGTTGATCGTCACGTATCGTCCAGTGATGTGTGTGGCCAGATCGGATGACAGTAGGTGGGCGTTTGAGCCGGTGACGTAAATGTCGGCGTCGTAGTCGACGAGGAACGAGCGCACTGCCTTCTCCCAGCCTGTCACCTCCTGGACTTCGTCGAGGAAGATATGGACTCTGCCTTCCAGTTTGGTGGGTACTCGCGAGGCGACAGCGTGTATCAAGGCAGTGGAATCTGAGATCTCTTGAAACTCAGCGGACTCCAGGTTGATGCTGATGAGGTGCGTGGGGGCGACGCCGTCGTTCAAGAGTTCCTGTTGTACGAGCTTTAACAGGCTCGACTTGCCGCAACGCCGCACGCCCACCAGAACCTTGATGACGTTGGTTCCGATGAAGGGGCGAATCTGTTCGAGATATGTGGGTCGAGGAATCAACGAGGGCCTCCCAGTGACGCAATGCCATCTGACGTGTTGAGTGTCAGTTGTAGTCGATACTCTATTTCCAAATAGAAAAAGTATCAGATATAACTGACACTTTATTCCTAAATGCGGAAAGTGTCAGTTATAACCGTCGCTTCTCTGGATCTGATGTGTCTGTTGCGCACCTGCCTCACCTCAGCCCTAACTTCTCCAAGAGAACCCGCGCCTTTCTCTTTGCCGCAGGAGACTGCGACGATTCCGCAACCGTCGCTAAACCGGGCCAGCGCGCGTCTTCTGGCGACAGCAGCCCTCGCCTCCCTGCCTCTGCAAGGACCGGCGCGAACTCGGTGGCCACGTCGATGACCCGGACCAACCACGCAGGTGGTTTACCTGACAGTTCCGAGGCGTGGTGGATTGAGCGCGTTAACACCGGGTACAGGGCAGCGATGGCCAATGGGTACCGCTTCAGTTCCCGCACGAAGCGGTAGGGATCTACCGAATTATCTTGCAGCAGGTCAACGACGGCGGCCCCCACCCGCGTTGGGCCAAGGTTGTCTACCGAGTCGGCGCCGCGCATCATCGCCCCGTGAAACTCGTAAAGCCGGTAATTGCCGACGGGAAGCTGCGAGAGCAGAAGCCACTTCACGACGGTGTGGGAGTAACATTGATCAGCCGCTGAACGCTCGGGGGAGCGGCGGCCTGCCCGCATCACGAGTTGATGGGATTTCGCCTCGTAGCGCAGCCACAGATCTTCCCCGTGGCACTCGGCCACTGCGAGTTGCTGTTCCTCCGCAGCGGAGTAGGCCCAGTCCAAAGTTCCCGTTTTCCACATGCTTCCATCGCTGAGCTGCACGTGAGCTTCCGGCGTCCTCCGCTTGGTGTTCTCCACCCACCGTAGATCAATGGTTGCTTCGTCGCTGGTCACTCCTGGATCAGGGATCGAGCGCCAGGCGGTGGCGAACTCCTCGTCGCTCATCACCGGGAACTCCGGCGCCACTGGAATTTCCACCGCAGGGAGCAAGGCCACCAGCGCCTTGGCGGCCGTCAGGGCACGGGAGGAACCGCGCCGACCGGCCAGTTCTCGAACGCCTGGAAGCGCGAACGCCTCCGGTGCGGTGGTAAGCCCGGCAGCGATAGCGGCCTCGACTTCTGGCAGGTGACGGGCGAGCAGTTCCACCAGTTCTGCCACGCCCGGCCCGATCCGCGTGCCACGCAACGAATCGGCGACGACGTCATCGACGAGGGGCCAGATGACGCTGAGCATGCCCGCCTCGGCGAGCTCGTTCCAGTTGCTGGCGCGGGCCGCAAGACTGGTGATGATGTCGCGGTTTCGCAGCAATCGAGCGGATGCTACGCCGGGGCGCAGCACTCCGTTCTGCCAGGCGAGGAGGGCCACGTCGAGTGGAGTTGCCTGCCACTCCACGTTCTGGAGCAGCTCGGTGGCGGGAACTGGGCCATTCGGCCGCTTGCGCACGACGGCGGTCATTGGGTTGCCGGCGAGTTCCGCGTCCGCCAGATTCGGTACGAAGGGGATGGTGAGCAATCGGTGCCCGTAGCTGGTAGCGAATCGATAGGGAAGGAAGGGGAAGTGAGGGACCGTGGCTTCTCGTGGCAGCGCCCGCTTCGAAGGTCTGCCAGGTTCATTAGGTTCGCGGCGAGTATTCGGGTCATTGATCCAGGCGGCCAGCACCTCGCCCACGGTGATAGTGGCCTCCCCGCTTCCTGCCCGGACGAACCCGGAGGTGAGCGCTCGTACCGAGCTGCCCTCCTCGCGGCGCACGAGGGTGCCATCCGGCATACAAATTGCCGCGGTGCAGCTGAACAATCTGGTGGCGGTCTCCTCGTCGAGCAACTCCTCGTCGATGCGCGGCAGCGCCAACTGGAGGTCCGGTTCCACCACCGGTTCGCCGGCCGCTACGTACGCGTCGAGGCGGTCCGCCAGCGCTGCGGGCGCGATACGGAAATCGTCCCACGAGGGAGTGGAGAGTAGCGCCGGAAGGCGCCCCAGATGCTGGAATACCACGATCTCGCGGGCCACCTCGGCATCGGTAGGTCCCTGCGCGTGAGGGCTCTCAGGGGTGCACGAGCGGACGGTCGGCAATTGGTGCCCGGCCCATTTCTCGACGAACCGCAGCCCGCTGGTCCAGGTGTCCCGGACCCCGCGCAGGGCGGTCCGCACGTCCTCCTCGTTCACCGAGGCCAGTGCGTTGACCACCCATAGCAGCCGCTCGGCATCGAGATTCAACGACTCGTTTCCCGCTGCTATCAAGCGTGCCGTGATGGTGGTGAGATTGTCGCTCGTTATGGGACCGGGATCGAAGCGCGGCACAGGGGCGACCGGTGGTGTGGGCAACCACAATCCTCGTATTTCGGTCGGCTTTGCTTCCGGCAGCGGCTCGGTGCTTACCTGCCACCGGTCCAGCAATGCCTGCGCCTTCTTTGCCAGCGCGCGATTCTTATGGCCGAGCAGGGGAGTGACGCTCTCAGCGACTATGGAAACGTCTTCGGGAGGAGGAATTGAACTGGTCAGTGCCGCCTCCATCACCTCCGACTTCGTTTTGGCACTCTTCGCGTTGAGTCCGATCAGGAGAGAGTCGACGACGTCGTCACCGGACTGCAGCAGTAGCGGAACGAACATGGTGATGACTTGGTCGGGTCCCTGCGACGCCACGGAGAGAAGTATCCCCGAGTATTCCAGGAGCCAGTCACGTGTTGCACCGAGCGTTTCTGTCAGTACTCGTGCGTAAATGAGGCGATCAGATGGGCGCTGCGCCTGTTCCATGGCGAACAGGACCAGCTCGCAGGCCTCGGAGCGATCGAACCAGCCGAGCCGCACGCCCTCGCCGATCAGCAGTTCGGCGGCGCGTGGTGCGGGGGTGGAGGTTTTCAAGGTGGCACGCAGGTGGGCAGCATAACTGGCTTTGACAGTGTGAGCGGAAACGGCCTCCTGCCATCGCGTCAGAGGTTCGGACTGCAAGGAAGCAGAGGCTACCTCACCCCATTTTTCCAACCACGGTACATACTCCGGAACCTCTGCCCCGGTGGTCTCGAAGGCATACATCAGGGGTTTTGCGAGGTTCGTGGCTCTCATTCCCGATGCGGCAAAGCGAGTGACGAAGCCGGGGCCGCGCGAGGCCAACAACTCGCCCACCATCTCATGTGTCCACGGTCCGCCGCTGCTTCGAAGCACGCGTGCTGCCCGTTCGGCAGGAACCCCAACTCGGATGGCGAACGCG
Source organism: Ancrocorticia sp. (assembly GCA_047602305.1). Lineage (GTDB taxonomy): Bacteria > Actinomycetota > Actinomycetes > Actinomycetales > Actinomycetaceae > Ancrocorticia. The sequence goes on along the minus strand of JASGHO010000001.1, from coordinate 1,320,814 downwards.
GCGAGCATCATCTCATCCACACCAACATCGCAGATGTAGCCCCAGGTCCTTTCGTCGAGCCTGCGGAAGTCTCCCCAGCTGCCCTTGACGAGCCCGGACTTGGCGACCCTCTGCTGTTCAGGTGTACCGAGTGGCAGATCCATGACTTGGGACGGCTCGGCGGTGTCCCATCCGAGCTCTCGGAAGATAGCGACGGCGTCGGCGATTGGGCGTGCGAGAGTCATGACAGCTCCTCACCGTTGTGAGCCATGGTGACCGCAAGCGCATGTGCGCAAGGGCCCCTGTCATTACCGAGATTGACGTTGTATCTCAGTGCCCATGTGCAGGTACACGTGAGCCCGCTGACGGTTTCGGCGACTCGGTGAATACCGTTGCCTCCATCGACAAGCCAAGCGTTTTCGCCCGGTACCGGTTGGATGGCGCCGGGCTGTTCCAGAATACGGTGAGCCCGGACGAGGCGCGGATTATCCTTCGTGACTCTTGCCGGGTCATCGGGAAGTTCTCGGTGAAAGTGGGCGCCTTCGGTGAAGTCCCATCCCACGCGACCGGACACGGCAAGAACTGCGAGAGCGTCACGGATTCTGTTCGGGGGAACTCCGGTGGCTTTCGACAGCAAATGCACGTTGATGATTGGTTCGAATGAGAGAGCAGCGTTGACCAAAGAAGCGTCATCGAGCGAGGTGTGTGAGGCCAGGGCTTCGAGCAGCGAGCCCTCGCCGGAGTAACCGCGAGTGATGGATTCCGTCAGCGCGATGACGAGCTTCGCTCCCGGAAGGTCAGCCTCGACTGCTGCCGATCCTTGGGAACCGTCGGCAGGACCGTAAACGGTTATCCCAGACTGGAGGGTGAGGAGGCGCTTGAGAGCAGTCAGCCGGTTTAATCCCTCGATCCACACCGCATCTTTCGTTGGACGTTGACGAATCTGAACACCGGCTGGCGTGGGGATGAGCCAACCGCTTCGCCTGCTCACGGACACGGGAGGAAGAGCGGCGATGAACCCACGTGCTTGGCTCGCGCTGAGTCGAAAACGCGGTTCCAGGTTCGTGTGAAGCTCGGAAGCATTCCCGAACGCGCGCACCCATCTATCGGGCATGCATACAGGCCGCTCGACCGCCGTCGATGTCATGGTGGAGGCAGCTAGCCCCGCGATACCCACATCGATATGCAGGAGGTCATTCTTGTTGATAAGCGACAGCATGCGGCGCATCGTATGACCGATATCCACATTCGTGGTGCCGTGCCCGATCTCTCCGCCATCGAGCCCCGATCCCAGAACGTCCAGCCGGGCGTACACGGAGTTGTCCGCCGAGAACACCTCGGCGCGGAGCCGATCCCCGTGCGCGGTGAGTACCGGATCGCGCATGTTCGTTGGCGTGAATTGGAAGTATCGCGACGCCGTGATGTCTGCCAGAGAAACGAGTCCCTGTGTGAGCGCTCGCGGATGAGTGGCGAAACCGTGAAAGAAGCTTGGCGATGTATCCAGACCCTTGGGTGTGAGCGCAGGAGCGAGCGCCAACGCCAATCCGCTTTCACCTACGCTGGAAGCGCCGACCATACTCCTAAGTGTTGTGTCCACGCTCTGAATTCTTGCACGGTGTGAGGCAGACAGGTGTGGGTTTCGGCGCTGGTTTGCTGCTCTGCCGCGCTTGATTTGTTGCTGTGGCGCGCGGGATGTCGAGGACTGGTGCGGTATCCAGGGCTGAGCAAGGGTGTGTGAGCAAGAGCGATGCAATTGATGCCCTATATGTGACCGTTATTGATATATACGAATAGCGGTCACCATAGCGGCACGATTTGCATCGCAACCTACGCCAGCACCGTCACGGCGGCTGGTTCGATGGTGAAGATGGCCGGGAGGTCGGCGATGTGTTCGCCGTCGGCCCATACGGGCAGCGGCCGGTCCGCGCTCACTCGGATTTCATGCGCCCGCTTCTGAAAGACCCCGGGTAGCGCGGTATGGGAGCCATCGAATACCCGCAGCAACACCGGGATCATCCACGGAATCGGCCGCCCCTGAAGGGCGTTCATCTCCAGGAAACCGTTGCTGAACGAGGCGCCCCGGCAGATCCGCAAGCCACCACCGACGGATTCCGAGTTTCCAATCGCGACGTTCCACGAATGTAGGTTTCCGGCGACGCCGTCGACGGTGATCGTCAGATTCGCCGGCCGGAACGTCAGCAGGGACCGGATGACGCCATAAAGATAGACGGCGGTGCCGCGAATCCAGCGGGTGTTGTTCGCGATCTCGTTGGCCGACGCCGCGATTCCGACGCACGCAACGCCCGCGAAGAAGCGCCCGTTACAGAGTCCGATGTCGATGCGCTGTTCCGTCGTTTCCGTTCGCAGGCGACGCGCGGCCTCCACCGGATCCGTCGGAATTCCGAGCGCTCGGACCAGGTCGTTTCCTCGTCCACCGGAAAGCGGGGCGACGACGGCGCTCGACTCGTAGGCTCCTTCGAGGGCCCGCGCGAGGACGCCGTCGCCGGCAAGTACAGCGACTAGCTGCCCGGGTAAACAGGTGCGCAGGATGTCGGTGGCGTGCTGCGCGGACTCGGTCAGTTGTACGGTCACGTCCCAGCCACCCGACTCCAACGCCCGGCGAATCTCCGGCACGCGCGCGAGCGTCCGCCCGCCGTTTGACGCGGGATTGACGACGAGAAGAAGACTGGGCATCGCGGTTCCTGGATGAAGTCGGTGGGCAGAGTACTGAAGCCGGTGGGCGGGCGCGGGAGTCTGGAAGCGCCTACTCCACCGCGCCCGCGAACTGCGACATGTAGAGCCGGTAATACGCGCCCTCCGCCTTCATCAGTGCGGCGTGGTTACCCTGCTCGACGATCGCCCCGTCCTCCATCACCAGGATGATGTCAGCGTCACGGATCGTCGAAAGCCGATGTGCAATAACGAACGACGTACGATCCGCCCGCAACGCCGCCATCGCCTTCTGCACCAACACTTCGGTGCGCGTATCCACCGACGACGTCGCCTCGTCCAGAATCAACAACGCCGGGTCGGCTAGGAAAGCGCGCGCAATCGTCACGAGCTGGCGCTCGCCAGCGGAGATGTTGCCGCCGTCGTCCTCCACGACGGTCTGGTAGCCGTCGGGTAGTGAACGCACGAAGCGGTGCACGTAGGTGGCTTTGGCGGCGGCGATCACTTCGTCGTCGCTGGCGTCGAGGCGACCGTAGCGGATGTTGTCCATGATGGTGCCTTTGAAGAGCACCGCGTCCTGGAGCACCATGCCGATTTGGCCGCGCAGTACGCCGCGGTCGAGTGCGCGGGTGTCCACGCCGTCGAGCAGGATGCGCCCCGCGTCCACCTCGTAGAAACGCATGACCAAGTTGACGAGGGTGGTTTTACCCGCGCCGGTCGGCCCGACGATCGCTACCGTGTGGCCGGGTTCGGCGGTGAGCGACAGGTCGCTGATGAGCGGTTTGTCGGGGGAGTAGGAGAACGCGACGTGCTCGAACTCGATCTTGCCGAGGACCGGCTGGACCAACTCGGCGGGCTGCAGCGGCTGCGAAGAATTTGTACCGACGACGGCGTCACCCGCGCCCGCACCCGAACCGTCAGTACCCGCACCGCCAGTACGAGCGCCCGCAACACCCGCGCTATCAGTACCCGCGCCCAGCAGACCATTCGCCCGCAGCACGGACAGATCCGGATTCTCTTCATCCGCGTCCAACAGCTCGAAGATACGCTCGGCCGAGGCCACGCCCGAAATCATCATGTTGGCCACGCCAGCCACCTCACCGAGCGGCTGGTTGAACTCGCGCGAGTACTGAATGAAGGCGGTGACGGCACCGAGGGTCATCTGGCCGGAGGCCACGCGCAGCGCGCCCACCACCGCAATCCCGACGTACCCGAGGTAGCTCACCCACTGCATGATCGGCATGATCATGCCGGAGAAGAACTGCGCCTTGAAGGAGGCCTGGTACAGCTCCTCGTTGCGCTCGTCGAACTGCTCGCCCACGGAGTCGCCGCGGCCGAAGGCGGTGATGATCTCGTGTCCAGTGAAGGACTCCTCGATCGTGCCGTTCAGTCGCCCAGTGTTGCGCCACTGTGCCGTGAACAGTTTCTGCGACTTGCTGCCGATGATGCCCACCACGATTCCGGACAGTGGCAGCGCTACCAGCGCGATGAGCGCCATGAGCCACGACAGGTAGAACATCATCGCCGTAATGCCCACGATGGTGAGGAGGCAGTAGATGAGGCTGGTGAAGGCCTGCTGAAGGGCGGCCTGCACGTTGTCCACGTCGTTGGTGGTGCGTGAGAGGAGGTCGCCGCGCTGGTTGCGGTCGAAGTACTGCAACGGCAGCCGGTTGACCTTCGCCTCGATGTCCTGGCGCAGTTTGAACACGATGCGCATGACCACATCGTTGAGCACGCGCCCCTGCAGCCACATGAACAGCTGCGCGATCACATACATGCCGAGCACGATGAGGATGAGCCGCGCCAGTTCCTCGAAGTCGATGCCCTGCCCCGGCGTGAACTCCATGCCGGAGAGCATGTCCGCCAGCTGGTTCTCGCCGGCGGTCCGCAGCCCGTCGATCACCTGCGCGCTAGTCAGCCCCTCGGGCATCTGCTTCGCGATGACGCCACCAAAGATGACATTCATGGCGTCGCCCAGCACGTGCGGCGCCCAGGTATTGAACACCACCGCGATGACGATCATGACCAGCACCAGCGTCATCGGTTTGCGCTCGGGATGGAACGTCCCGAGCAGCCGCACCGTCGAGGGCCAGAAGGCCTTCGCCTTGCGCGGCGGCGCGCCCTCGCCCCAGTCGTCCACCTGAATGTTCGCCTGGAGTTCGTTGATTTCGGCGTCCGTCAGTTCGTTGTCCGACGACGCGTTCTTGGCCAACTTCTTGTCCGCCTTCTTACCCAACTTCTTGGCGGCCAACTTGTCCGCCTTGTCCTTCTTCGGGCTCATGCCATGTCCTCCACGCTCAGCTGGGAATCGACGATCTCGCGGTAGGTGTCCGAGCTTGCGAGCAGCTCCTCGTGCCGCCCGCGCGCTACGATCTGGCCGTCCTCCAACACCAAGATCTGGTCCGCGTGGGTGATGGAGGAGATGCGCTGGGCCACGATGATGACGGTCGCGCCGTCCGTGTACTGGGGGAGCGCCGCGCGCAGCTTGGCATCCGTGGCCACGTCCAACGCGGAGAAAGAATCATCGAAGAGGTAGACGCGCGGGCGCTTCATGAGCGCACGCGCGATGCACAGGCGCTGGCGCTGGCCACCGGAAACGTTGGTTCCACCCTGCGAAATCGAGGACTCGAGGCCCGCGTGCCGTGCAGCTTCTTCTCTGTCGACGACGGCGTCCTCGCCCACCTCCTTGCGCGCCTTCTTTTCACCGCGCTCGCGTACGAAGTCGGCGGCTTGCGCGGTTTCGAGAGCCTTCCACATGTCGTCTTCGCTGGCCACGGGTGCACCAAAGCGCAGGTTCGAGGCCACGGTTCCTGAGAAGAGATAGGGCCGCTGGGGAACGTAGCCGATGGTGTCGGTCAGGGTGGTGCGCGAGAGGGAGGTGACGGCGACGTCGTCGACCAAAACTTCACCGGATGTGGCGTCATGGAGGCGCGGAATTAAGCCGAGCAGGGTGGACTTGCCGGAGCCGGTGGCGCCGATGATGGCCGTCGTCGTTCCTGGAGTGACGGTGAAGTTGAGGGCGTCCAGTACGGGAGACTCGGCGCCGGGGTAAGCGAAGGAGACGTCACGGAACTCGACTTTGCCGCGGCTTTCCACCGGGCGGACCGGGTTGGCGGGTTCGACCATGCGGTTCTCGGTGTCCAGCACCTCGCCGATACGGCGGGCGCAGACGACCGCGCGCGGGAACATCATGAACATGAACGTGCCCATCATGACGGCGAAGAGGATCTGCAGAAGATACTGCATGAAGGCGGTGAGCGCGCCCACCTGAACCAGTTCGGCGTCCACGCGATGGCCGCCGAACCAGATCACGGCGGCGGTGGCCAGATGCAGGATCATGGTGATGACCGGGCCCATGAGAACGAAGAGGCGGCCGATGCGCACGGAGGTGTCGGTGAGGACAGCGTTGGCGTCGGTGAAGCGGCGGGTTTCGTGTGGTTCGCGGACGAAGGCGCGCACCACGCGGATACCCATGATCTGCTCGCGCATGACGCCGTTGATGGCGTCAATGTTGTCCTGCATGCGCTGGAAGAGCGGCATCAGCATGCGCACGATAATGCCCACGAGGGCGAGAAGAACCGGGACCGATACCCAGACCAGCCAGGACAACCCGGGGTCCTCGCGCACCGCCATGATGATGCCGCCGATCGACATGATCGGGACCATCACCATGAAATTGAGACCCATGAGTACAACCATTTGCACCTGCTGGACGTCGTTGGTGGCGCGGGTGATGAGCGTCGGGGCGCCGAAACGCGAGACTTCTTCGAGTGAGAAGGCGTCGACTTTGCGGTAGACGCCGGCGCGTAGGTCGCGGCCCACACCCATCGCCACCTTCGCGCCGCACCACACGCCAGCGATCGCGGCAATGACCTGCACAAAGGCGACGGCAAGCATGAGGCCGCCGGTGCGCCAGATGAAGTCGGTGTCACCGAGGGTCACACCCTCGTCGATGACTTTTGCATTGAGGCTGGGAAGGTACAGGGTGGCGAGCGTGGAGACCAGTTGCAGAAGCACCGCGGCCACGACGAGACCCATGTAGGGCTTGGAATACCTTCGGATAAGAGTCCAGAGCATTGAAGTCCTTGTTCGGAAGTTGGGAGTGCGTCGCGAGGTTGGGAGGCGGGCTTCGAGAAGACGCCCATCCCAAAGAACCGGGACGCAGGTCCCAAGAGGTGAGCCAATCTTAAAGGAGCGGAGGCAGCGGGGAACAGGCCCCGGAGCTGTGGGATTGGTTGTACTAGCGTTCTTTCACGCGTACTTTTCACGGATGGCGGTGAGAGCGAGGTGAACGCCAATAATGGCGTATGGTGCGCTCTCACCGCCACAAAATTTCGTGGGGACAGGGAAACTAGGTTTGGGGATCAGGCATCTTTGTTATTCTCAGCCGTGAAAGCAAGCTTTCACGCTTCGAACTTCGTCGATGGGCCCCTTCGGGGTCGGACATCTTCGTCATCCTCGCCATCGAGCGCGAGCGCTCGTGGTCGCGGATTTCCTCGATGGGCCCTTCGGGGGACAGACATCTTCCTTGTCCTCAGCCGTGAAAGCGAGCTTTCACGCTTCGAACTTCGTCGATGTGTTCGCAGTCTCCAAAGTTAGAATCGCGACACACATGAGGATTGACGTAGGATTGACCGGTATGCGCGCGCGTTCTCGTGATGCGCGGCGCCCGCGAAAGAGGGGTTGCGGGGCTTCAGAAATGAGGCGACGCGCCCCAAATAAATGTCCGGACGGCAAATGCCGTTCCCCACGTCCAATGAGTGGAGAAACCCTGTGAAGAGCTCCGTCGAGATTCTCGAGCCCACCAAGGTCAAGCTGACCATTGAGGTGCCGTTCGAGGAGTTCAAGCCTGCTATTGAGCGTTCCGCCAAGGAAATTGCCAAGCAGGTCAACATTCCTGGCTTCCGTAAGGGCCGTGCGCCGGCTCGCGTGCTGGAGGCTCAGGTCGGCCGTGGCGTCATCGTTGAGGATGCCGTCAACAACTCCCTCGATGGCTACTACTCGGAAGCCATCGCGGCCAACAACATTGTGCCGATGGCCCGCCCCGAGGTGGACGTTACCGCTGTTCCGATCGAGCGCGGCGACGAGTCCCCCCTCGCCTTCACCGTCACCGTTGAGGTTCGCCCCGAGATCGTTCTCCCGGATCCAGCTGGCCTGACCGTCACCGTCGAGTCCGCTGAGGTTTCGGACGACGACGTCGCCGAGGCTCTGACCGAGCTGCTCGAGCGTTTCGCCACCCTCAAGGATGTCGAGCGCGCTGCTGAGGACGGCGACTTCGTGACCATCGACATGGTCGCAGAGGTTGGCGGCGAGGAGATCGATTCGGTCTCCGGCGTTTCCTACAAGATCGGCTCCGGCAACATGATCGAGGGCATCGATGAGGCCCTCATCGGCCTGTCGGCTGGCGAGACCAAGACCTTCTCCACCACCATTGCCGGTGGCGAGCACGAGGGCGAAGCTGGCGACGTGACTGTCACCGTCGAGAAGGTCCAGGAGCAGGAGCTCCCCGAGGCCGACGACGACTTCGCTGAGCTCGCTTCCGAGTTCGACACCATTGATGAGCTCCGCGAGGATCTCAAGGAGCAGGCTGGCAAGGATAAGCTCGCCGCTCAGGTGTACGCCGCTCGTGATCAGCTGCTTGAGACGCTGCGCGACGCCGTCGAGTTCCCGCTTCCCCCGACCGTGGTGGAAGAGGAGATCAAGCGTCACCTGGAGCAGGAAGGCAAGGGTCTGGACGATCCGCACGCCGTTGAGGTGCGCGAGGAAGTGCAGTCCATGCTCAAGGATCAGCTTCTGCTGGACAAGCTTTCCGAGCTGTTCAAGGTGTCGGTTGAGCAGAACGAGCTCTTCAACTTCCTGTTCGAGCAGGCCCAGGCCTACGGCATGGATCCGAACCAGTTCATCCAGGCTGCTGCCCAGACCAACCAGCTTTCCGCTTTCGCTGGCGAGCTTTCCCGCGGCAAGGCGCTGATCTCCGCGCTGCGTCTGGCCAACGTTGTGGACGGCGAGGGCAATGCCATCGACGTGACCGCCGTTGTGGGCCCGGCTCCCGAGAACGAGGAGACCCCGGACTTCTCGGTCGTGTCGGTTTCCGAGGATTCCCTCGTTGACGCAGTGGTCGAGGCCGCTGAGTCCGCAGAGGTCGTCGAGGACGAGGCTGCTGCCTTCGATCCGGCTGACGCCAAGGTGGATGAGGTTCTCGCTTACCTCGCCGACGCCGACGATGCCGAGAAGGCTCGCGTGCTCGAGGCCGAGAAGGCTGGCAAGGCTCGCAAGAAGATCCTCGCCCTGCTCGAGGACTGAGATAGCTTGAGCTAGCCAATACTGACGAGGCTGGCATTGAGAAGCAAACGGGAGGCCCGCACCAATTCGGTGCGGGCCTCCCGCGTAGAAGACGGGACACGAGATGAGTGAGAACGTCGCGCCCGAGCGCTCTGACGTCGAAGGGGCGGAGGAATCGGCAAAGGTGACGAAGAAGGGGAGATGGCGTAAGTTGCGCGCCGTCGTCGTCGCCATCGTGGCAACTGCGATCGCCCTGCCGCTCGGCGCACACTATTATCTGCGCCACCAGCAGCTCGCTGCCGAGGAGGAACGGCTCAATCTCCAAGGGATCTACTTCCTCGTGGCGGATAGTGAGGTCAAGTCCAAGCTTCGCGAGTACGACAAACCCAACGGGATTCTCACCAAGCACGTGCAGGAGCCCGTCTGGCTTTTCACCCTCGACCAGCCTTTTCCCGGTTTTCCGTTCTATGTGGTGCTCAATCCGGACTACATCGAGCTGGAGGGCAATCTCGGCTCGCTGGTCTACGGTTGGGAGACTCCCCAGGATGCGATCGATGCCCAAGAGGCCGCGAATCGTCGGCTCCGCGATCTCTTCGAGAATGGCTATTCGAAGGCTTTCGACGAGGTGCTCCCGGAAAGCTTGAAGCAGCCGGCATTAGAGGAGTTGGGGCGGCTCGCTGAAAAGGACGAAGCGTCCAAGGCCACCGTCGATTTCATGCTCAACGGAATTGACGCCTCGCGTGCTAACGAGATCGACTACCTGCAGGTCAAGTCCTTCATCTATTGGGCGGTCCGCGAGGCTTGTGAGGACCCGGCCAACGCCGATGACGTCAAATGCGTTGCGGGCTACGAAGAGGAATTGCTCTACTACTACCGGGACGAGTAGGAGCGGCTGATTGTGCGATCGCCGCCAAGTTCCGCAACATCGGCCAGACGTTCACGGCCGCGAATCGTTTCTTTACGGGGCCTGGCCCCTAACGGGCAAATTTGCCATGCGTGATCCGGAATGACTTTCGCCAATTCCTTGCGGGCCGCTTTCTCGCAGGGGGCTAAGCGTAAAGAAAGCCCCCTGATGCAGTGCACCAGAGGGACGATCCATGTAGTGAAACGAGGGACCTTGTCCTCGTGCCGCCTCCAGGATAGACCACGAACCTCATGGACTAGCAGTTCCATTAAGCGCTATGCACCACTGAGCATAATTTGGTCGGCTATATGCCAGAGAAGGCTTCGGCTAGTTGCCAATTTAACGTGCGGCTATATGCCAGGGAAGGCTTCGGCTGATTACGAATTCAGTGTAAAGTCCAGTTATGAACCCTTTGCTTTCTCGACGTATCCTTCCAGTGCTTCGTCTGCACGTACAGGAGACCCCGGTGCTCCTGCTCGAAGGATCAAGAGGCGTTGGCAAATCGACGCTTCTCAGGCAGTTGGCGCCTTCCAATGATCACTTGATCTTTGACCTCGACCAGACGGAGCTCCGGCTGCTCGCCGAACAAAGCGGCTCTACGCTCGTTCACTCCGATCCACCCGTCATCATTGACGAGTACCAACGAGTTCCCGCCTTACTTGACGCAATCAAGGCGCGATTGAATCGCGATACGAATGAAGGAATGTTCGTCCTTGCGGGTTCTGCAAGTTATGCCTCTCTGCCCAAGGGTACACAAGCTCTAACTGGACGAATTCAGCGCGTCCCAGTCATGCCCTTTACCCAGACTGAAATCGACGGAACAGATAACTCGCTTATTGAGAGAGCGTTCGAGGGGGAAGTCCTCCATGACATAACGCGAACGAGCACTTCACGCACCGACTACATTGATCGCGTGATGCGTGGAGGTATGCCTCTCGCGCTACCTGCGGGTTCCGCCAATGCCCGAGTCCGATGGTTTCAAGGGCACATACAACAATCGCTGGACCGTGACGCTGGCGAATTACGCCGAATCCACCGTAAATCGGATCTCAGGAGCATACTCACAAAGGTCGTCGGGCAAACTGCCGGGATACTGAATGCGAACAGAATTGCTCAGGAACTGGAGATGTCGCGCGACACAGCAGTTGCCTATATCGAGTTGTTGGAGTCCTTGTTCCTCATAGATGCCCTTCCTGCCTGGGGAACCACGGTGTCGTCGCGCAGCGTCTCCGCACCAAAAGTCCATGTTGTTGATTCTGGTATTGGGGCGTATTTGTTGAGACTCAGCGCAACAAAACTCCAGCGCCTTGATCCTTCTTCGATGACCGAGTTTGGACACTTGCTGGAGTCATTTGTCGTACAAGAATGCATTCGTCAGACCACGTGGATGGATACCCCCGTTTCCACAGGGCACTGGCGTACGAGAGACGGTGACGAGGTGGACCTTGTCCTGGAACGTTACGACGGTGCTGTCGTCGGCATTGAAGTAAAGGCGGGAGATGGGGTGAAATCCAAGCAGGTCACAGGGCTGAGGAAACTGCGCGACCGACTAGGTGACGCCTTCGTGGCAGGCATCGCCTTCCATATGGGTAAGGTCGGATACGAAATGGAAGATCGCATTCATTCACTCCCCATAGATCGACTCTGGATCTGATCTGGTTGATCGGAAAAGTGAACGCACGACCCAAACCCGGGCGTTGACGAGTACCTCCAAACCAAGTACACACTCACGCCGAACCGGTTCTTGTAGGCAAGATCTGTGGAAGCTGAGACCGGCGAACTTAATCCTCGAGTAGTCGACGGATTACCCTGACAACAGGTTCGACGTCATAGCCTCGCTTTTCAATCTTCGTGATATGGGAAACCGAGAAGGTTCTCGGCTGCTCGCCAATCGCATATGAGCCATTGGCGAGAGCGATTCGTGTTGCCCAGGGGCGATACGTGGTGGTCATCGGTACGGCGATCACAAGCCCCATCGTCTGAGCAAGGATTTCATTGGATAACACAAGGTGAGGGCGATGGTCGGCCTGTTCGTGCCGACCCATTGACAGCCAGACGACATCCCCTTTCGACGGAACCTTCATGCCGCATCGCTATCGATAACGGCGTCTTCCACCGTAAACTGCTGGTCAAGCAGGTCACCGTCTTCGGCAAGGGTGGCCGAATACCCCTCTGGAGTCAATTCCGCGAAAGACCCCCAGAATTGACGCTGCTCATGTTCATCAAGGAGCTTCTTCAGAAGCCCTTCGATAGTGAGATCCTCACACTCCGCTTGCGCCTTGAGCCGAGCACGAGTCTCAGACTGAATCGCAATTGTTGTTCTTCCCATGAACTCACTTTAGTATGCGTATTTAGTCATACTCAATAGTCTGACTAAATTGTGGGTATGCATATCCAATGCCGCCGCACTGCTTGCCAGCTGGAAGATGTCGGGCTTGGGCTGTGAAGCCAGAATGCGAAGGCGTTGACGAGTACCTGCAAACCAAGTACACCCTCACGCCGAATCCGTTCTTGTAGGCAAGACGTGTAGAAGAAAGACCGTACCGATGCTGGTGCGGGGCTTTTACCGCTAGAGCAGATGCGAAACATCATGTCCGATTGGTCATCGCCGGCATTGTTTTAGCTGAAGAATTCTATTTCACCTTTAATACATCTATTACACTTGTATCCTTTGATTTGCGAATGGTACCTTTTAATAGCTGAAAGGGGTGCCATGCCTATCCTGAATCGATACTCCGCCTTGCGTGTGCTGGAAGGTTTACCTCTTGATGAGAGGGTCCGACGTGATGTGCTCCGGATTCTTGATCAGTCTGGTGATGATGGTCGTATTCGAGTGTCTGATGTGATCAAGGAGCTGTTTCCTTATGTAAAGACCGCTTCAGCCAACAACGGTATTGCTAAGATTGTTCGGGAGATCAACGACGCTGCCGATGAGGCAGGTATACCGGTACGGTTCGAGAAGACTGCGAACAAGAAGGCTGGTGCGAAGGATCGTTGGTTGTGGTTTGAGGGGCCCGAGCCGGCACCGGAGTTGTCGAGGACAGCAGAAATCGACAGCATCCCTGCCGGAAAGCGTATTGCGGATCAGCGTGGTATTGACCCCGAAGGGCTTACTCGCGTTCTCTTGTTGACCTTCAATGAACACGAAACAAGGGCGGTGCTTCGCCAGTTCTGTGGTGACTCCTCGATTCCGACAGTAACCGTCAAGGGCGTCAACTATCGCGACCTTGGAGTGCATGGCGGTGCCCAGATCTTTCATCGAGTGAGTAGGCAAGGGATCTCCGAGGCTCAGCTTTCGACATCGGAAGGAATTGAAGGACTGTCGCCTCGAGCGGTCATCGGAGTCGGCATTGCTTTTGGTGTGGATGAGGCTAAACAACGGATTGGAGATGTCCTCGTATCGACTGCCGTTAAGGACTATGAGCTCAAGAAGGTAAAGTCCAGGGGAGTCGTGGAGCCACGTGGATTGACGCCACCGGCCTCTCGGAAACTCGTTGACCAGTTTAATCATCTATCGCAGAGCGGCCGAGGCGACGGGAGCGATGGATGGCCACGAATATCGCTTGGAGTGCTCCTTTCAGGCAATAGTCTCGTTGATGACATGGACTACCGTGACAGCCTTGTTGAGCTCTCCGGTACCGATATCGTTGGCGGGGAAATGGAGGGAATCGGCATCCACAAACAGGCTGAGGCCAAAGACGTCCATTGGATTATCGTCAAGGCAATCTGTGATTGGGGCGATGGAAATAAGTCCAACCCTCGTAAAGAAGATGACCAAAAGTTGGCGGCGGCAAATGCGGCTCTTGTCGTGTGGAAAGCATTGCAGAACCCGATTTATCCAGTCACTGGCATGGAGCCAGAGCCAGATCCGTGTGTCCCGTCGTTATGGGCCTTAGATAATGTGGGTAACCGATTCCAGGCGAATCGGGGACGGGCAACAATACTTCATAAGGATGTTACTGATCGTCCGCAACGGGAAGAAGGGGAAGAGGTACTTGCCGCCTTACATGCGTGGGTGAGAAGAAGTGATGGCCCCCCGGTTTTCGCACTTTTGGGCGAGTACGGAATGGGGAAGTCTGTCACGTGTCAGCGCTTTGCCCGCGAGCTCCGTGATGCCAGAGACAACGATCCGAGCGCCCCGCTTAGTCTCTATTTTGATCTGCGAGATCTAACAGGTTTGGACAACGGAGTTCCATCGTTGGATCGGATAGTCGAAGAAATCATGAATCGTAGTTGGCCAAGAAATGGCGGTGAATATACTGCTTCTGATTTTCGCCGTTGGATTCAGGAGGATACCGTCGTAATCTTCGATGGCCTTGACGAAGTCCTGGTTAAGCTGACAGAAGGTGATGGTCAAATTTTCACTAGGACGTTGTTGAGTATCATTGCTCCAAACGCTGCAAAGTCTCCTAAAGTAGTCATATCCTGCCGGACCCAGTATTTCAGAACGTTGCGTGATCAGCAGAATCACTTCACAGGGCAAGAGAGAGGAGATGCCAGGGCCGAAATCTTCCAAGCAATGGTGCTCCTGCCGTTTAGTGAAGATCAGGTACGGCGATACTTAGCTGCGGCACTTCCTGACCAAGACCCCGACCGGTTGCTTGAGATGATTCGGAGTATCCACAATCTTGGTGAACTGACGGAGCGGCCTTACACACTTTCATTAGTGACGCAGTATATTCCCGATCTTGAACGTGATCGAATTGCGGGCCGTTCTGTCTATGGGGTGACGCTCTACCGACGAACAGTGGAAAACTGGCTTGATCGTGACGAGGGAAAACATCAGATCCGGCGTTCAGACAAGCTGCCTTTGGCTGCACATCTTGCTGCTCATTTGTGGCGTCATCGGAAGCCTGCGTTGCCCGCTCGTGACATTGAGAATTGGTTCCAGACTTGGCTGGATAGTGAGCCGGGCCTACGAAGCCGATATTCTGGAATTCACCCCGACCGGCTGGAGGAAGACTTACGAACTGCGACATTTCTTGCACGGACTGATGAAGCCAAGGGCAGTACTTTTCGCTTCTGTCATACGTCGATGCAAGAGTTCTTTCTCGCAATGTACCTTATGGAGGCAATCACTGTTGATGCTCCAGAGCTTTGGGCGCTGCCACGTCCCAGCCAGGAAACATTCGACTTCCTTGGTCAACTCCTGGCCGAGGCTAATGATCTTGAGCTTCTTCAAACCTTAAGCACGTGGCGCCTCCAATACCGTGAGCAGACCAGTGAGAATCTGTTCATGTACGCATTGCGTGCTTATGAACATGGCTGGCCACAGCCGAACTTACGCGGTGTTCAGCTTCAGAATGCCAGTCTTAATGACCTGGCCATTCGTGCTCCCAAAACAAGTCGACGTCCTTTGGACCTTTCCAATGCTGAATTCACTGGTGCGACTATGCAGCGAGTTGCGATGGACTCTGTTGTTCTTGACGATGCTGACTTTACCGATGCTGTCTTGAACCAGGCATACTTCCGTGAGTGCTCGAGCCAGCTAACGCGCTGGGATAGGTGCAGTGCACTTGGGGCGGTATGGCGAAGAACTAAGCTTGCTGGAGCTATATTCGCGGATTCAGAGTTGAGGGGCGCGGTGTTCCAACTCTGTGAGGGAGTTCCTCAGTCCATCGGGGAAGCTAGGAGAGTGCCGTCTTCGGAGTTGGTGGTGTCGGAAGCCGAAAATAGACTTGTTTGGATCGGCGATACAGTAACATTCTCGATGGTGTTTTCGCCTGATGGGCAGTATCTTGCCACTGCGGGTAACGGTGTGCGTGTATGGAACGCTATGACCGGTGAATTGGTTATGGAACTTGATGAGATGAGATACACGCGTTCCGTGGCGTATTCGCCTGGTGGGCAGTATCTTGCCACTGCGGGTAACGGTGTGCGTGTATGGAACGCTATGACCGGCGAGTTGGTTATGGAACTTGATAAGGCGAAGTACGTGAACTCATTGGTGTATTCGCCTGATGGGCAGTATCTTACCGTTGCCGGGTATGGTGTGCGTGTGTGGAATGCTATGACAGGTGAACTGATGAAATCCTTCGAGGATACGATGTTCATATCTTCGGTAGCGTCTTCGCCTGATGGGCAGTACCTTGTCACTGCTAGTGACGGCGTGCATGTGTGGGATGCTATGACCGGCGAGTTGGTTATGGAACTTGATGAGGTGAAGTACGTGAATTCGTTGGTGTATTCGCCTGATGGCCTGCATCTGGCTACTGCTGGTGATGGTGCGTGTGTGTGGGATGCTATGACCGGCAAGCTAATAGTGACTTTGGATCACCAGTCAAGCCGTATAGATTCGGTAGTGTATTCGCCAGATGGCCTGCATCTGGCTACTGCTGGTGATAGTGCGCGCGTGTGGGACGCTATGACTGGCGAATTCGCTATGGAACTCGATAAGAAGATGCGTGCAAGTTTGGTGGTGTATTCGCCTGATGGGCAGTATCTTGTCACTGCTCGTGATGGTGTGCATGTGTGGGATGCAATGACTGGCGAGCTGGTGATGGCACTTGATGATGAGACAGTGAATGTGCCTTCAGCGGTGTATTCGCCTGATGGCTTGTATGTTGCCGTTGTGGGGGATGCTGTGCGTGTATGGGACGCTACAACCGGCAAGTTAATGGTGGTTTTGGATCATCAGTCAGGACACATACGTTCGGTGGTGTATTCGCCGGATGGTCAGCATCTTGTCACTACTGGTAATGGTGTGCGTGTATGGGACGCTATGACTGGCGAACTGGTAATGGCACTTGATTGCGAGGCGATGCAGGGGCTTTCAGTGGCGTATTCGCCTGATGGGCGGTATCTTGCCACCGCGGGTGATGGTGTGCGTGTGTGGGACGCTATGACTGGCGAGCTGGTGATGGTACTTGATGACGAGGCGGTGCAGTGGATTTCAGTCGTCTATTCGCCGGATGGCCTGTATGTTGCCGTTGCGGGTGATGGTGTGCGTGTGTGGGACGCTATGACTGGCAAATTGGTTATGGTACTTGATGAGATGAGATACACGAGTTCGTTGATGTACTCGCCGGATGGCCTGTATGTTGCCGTTGCGGGTGATGGTGTGCGTGTGTGGGACGCTATGACTGGCAAATTGGTTATGGTACTTGATGAGATGAGATACACGAGTTCCGTGGCGTATTCGCCTGATGGGCGGTATCTTGCCACCGCGGGTGATGGTGTGCGTGTGTGGGACGCTACGTCTGGCGAACTAGTAAAATTCCTTCATAAGACAATATTCGCGCGTTCGGTGGCGTATTCGCCGAATAGCAGATACCTCACTATGCCGAATGGCGATGGAACAGTCCGTATTTGGGACTGTGTCACTTGGGAGAATACTCTGGCAATTGGGTTGGTCTCGGCTGGGAGACTTGGCATTGGTGGTCATGCCGTATGGTCGCCACCCTCCAACAAACTGGTTCATGCAGAGGCTGATGCATGGCGACTCCTTCGCTGGCAGACCTCGCTTCCAGGTTCTTACCCGCCTATCCATCACCTTGAAGAGTTCGCTGAATCTGCTCGATAGCCTCGCTGTTGTCTGTTGTCTGTTGTCTATTATCTGTTGGCTCGATTGCCTGCTCTATACTCAGCCTGCGACAACGTTGCCGGGCAGGACGCCGTCGTCGTTCATCGGAATTGTGAAGGGGCCGTAAACCCAGCCGAACGAGGTATTCGACCCACGCACGCAGCCCAACCGGCATCCAACCGCCCAGCCCGTCGCGCCCAAAGCGAAAAAGTGCGCGAGCACAATGAATCCGTCGGTGGCACGCGCTAAGGTCGTGGGTATGAAAGTCCGGGGATTGCCTCGGAGCATCCCGGGTAGGTAACCCGGCTGAGGAAGGACACCACGTGAGCACCACGCCCCAGTTGGCTGGCGAAGGGAAGCAGGGCTTCGGTCTTGGCGACTCCGTCTACAATCGGCTCCTCAAGGAGCGCATTATCTGGCTCGGATCCGAAGTTCGCGACGAGAACTCGAACATCATCTGTGCGCAGCTGATGCTGCTGGCAGCGGAGGATCCGGACAAGGACATCTTCCTGTACATCAACTCTCCCGGCGGCTCGATCACCGCGGGCATGGCCATCTATGACACGATGCAGTACGTCAAGCCTGACGTCGTTACGGTGGGTCTCGGCATGTGCGCCTCGATGGGCCAGTTCCTGCTGTCCTCGGGCGCGAAGGGCAAGCGTTTCCTGACCCCGCATACTCGCGTGCTCATGCACCAGCCGCTGGGCGGCGCGGGCGGCACCGCCACGGACATCCGCATCAACGCGGACCTCATCCTCGGCATGAAGCAGGAGCTCTCGGAGATCACGGCTGCGAACACCGGTAAGACCGTGGAGCAGATCATCGAGGATTCGGACCGCGACCACTGGTTCACGGCCACCGAAGCCCTCGAGTACGGCTTCGTGGACCACATCATCGCCAACGCCGAAGCCCTCAACCTCGGTTCGAGCCAGGAGTAAAGAATGACGATCAATTTTAACGCTATGGGCTCGCACATGCCCGGCGGCGCGGCCCCGATGGTTCCGGGCGGCTCCGCCCCGGCGATGCCCTCGGCTCGCTACATCCTCCCCAACTTCGAGGAGCGGACCCCCTACGGCTACAAGCGTCAGGACCCCTACGCGAAGCTGTTCGAGGACCGCATCATTTTCCTCGGTGTGCAGGTGGATGACGCGTCGGCCGACGACGTCATGGCCCAGCTCCTCGTTCTGGAATCCATGGACCCGGACTCGCCGATCACCATGTACATCAACTCTCCCGGTGGCTCGTTCACCGCGCTGACCGCTATCTACGACACGATGCAGTACATCAAGCCGCAGATCCAGACGGTGTGCCTCGGCCAGGCTGCTTCGGCCGCCGCCGTGCTGCTCGCTGCTGGTTCGCCCGGTCGCCGTCTCGCTCTTCCGAATGCTCGCGTGCTGATCCATCAGCCCGCGATGGAAGGAATGCAAGGGCAGGCGTCGGACATCGCGATCGTTGCCGACGAGCTGGAGCGCATGAACAACTGGCTCTGCGAGACCCTCGCCTTCCACTCTGGTGACAAGAAGACGGCCGAGGAAGTTGCCCGCGACATCATGCGCGACAAGATCCTCACCGCGCAGGCAGCCAAGGACTACGGCCTGGTGGACGAGGTCCTCGTCTCCCGCAAGGCGCAGCCGCAGGCGTAAGCACTAATTGACGAGCGAGGCTGGATACCGGAAACGGTGCCAGCCTCGTTCTGTTCTTCCCGCGATTTCTGCTACCTATCGTGCGTGCCACGGTGACGTTAGAATCCGTCTTGTGACTACGAATCGAAGTGGGGTTATTCGAATTATTTCCGTTTGCAGGGCGAGAACAGGTGAGGAGAGGCACTATGAAAGACAAGGCATGGTTCGATAGTGAGGAACTTGACCGGATCTTTGACGAGGGCAAAGAGGATGTTCTTCAGTACTTCGATCTGAGCAACGTCGAAGTGTTCGGCGAAGATGAGCCCACCGTCAAGGAAACCAAGCCTAGTGAGGCTACAACATAGTTCTAAGGCTGGTTCCGAGACCATAGTGCGCCGATAGCGGCCACCCACCCGCGCCGTCACTAACGCAACGGGCGGGCGCCGTCGTCGTCGAATGGTTAGAAAACCCACTCAACCGACCAACAGCGCACGTCAGAGACCCTATTGACGCGAATCTCGCGCGCCACACCGGAAGGATTCTAGTTTCTGTCGGAGGAGGCGTATAGGCTGGCTAAAGATGTTTCGCCCAGGTGACGGCCCGCCGCCGCCCGAGCAGCTACCGCCCGATTTCCGATCCGAAGGAGTGCACATGCCGCGTACCGCCGACGCCGCAGACATGCTTCGATGCTCGTTCTGCCAGAAGAGCCAGCGTCAGGTCCGCAAGCTCATCACGGGCTCCGGCGTGTACATCTGCAGCGAGTGCGTGGAGATCTGCAACGAGATCATCGCCGAGGAGCTGGGGGACGAGCAGAGCGGTTCGTTCTCGCTGGAGTCGCTGCCCAAACCGGCGGAGATCAACGCGTTCCTCAACGAGTACGTCATCGGGCAGGACGCCGCGAAACGTACGCTCGCGGTCGCGGTGTACAACCATTACAAGCGGGTGCGTGCGCAGTCGCGGCCGCAGCGCGAGCTGGAAGACGACGTCGAGATCGGCAAGTCCAACATCCTCCTCCTCGGCCCCACCGGCACCGGCAAAACCTACCTCGCGCAGTCGCTCGCGAAGATGCTCGACGTCCCGTTCGCGATCGCGGACGCCACCGCGCTGACCGAGGCCGGTTACGTGGGCGAGGACGTCGAGAACATCCTGCTCAAGTTGATTCAGGCGGCCGACGACGACGTCAAGCGCGCGGAAGTCGGCATCATTTACATCGACGAGATCGACAAGATCACGCGGAAGTCGGAGAACCCGTCGATCACGCGAGACGTTTCCGGTGAGGGCGTGCAGCAGGCGTTGCTCAAGATCATTGAGGGGACCGTGGCCGCGGTGCCGCCGCAGGGCGGGCGCAAGCATCCGCAGCAGGAGTTCCTTCAGCTGGATACCTCCAATATTCTGTTCATCTGCGCGGGTGCGTTCGCAGGTATTGAGGGCATCGTCTCCTCGCGGGCCGGGCGTCGTGGCATTGGTTTCGGGGCGCCGCTCAACTCGGCGGATTCTTCTGCGAACCTGATGGCCGAAGTGACTCCCGACGATCTGCATAAGTTCGGTTTGATCCCTGAGCTGGTCGGGCGTTTGCCGGTGATCGCAAACGTCAAGGCTCTGACTGTGGACGACCTCGTTCGGATCCTCACCGAGCCGCGCAATGCCCTCGTCAAGCAGTACCAGCGGATGTTCGAACTGGACGGGGTCCGGCTGACGCTCACGGACGGTGCGCTGCGCGAAATCGCCTCCGAGGCGATGAGCCGGGGGACCGGGGCGCGCGGATTGCGCTCCATCCTGGAGTCGCTGCTACGCGAGCAGATGTTTGAGATTCCGTCGCGCAATGACGTCGAGGAAGTAGTGTTCGACGACGCCGCCGCGCGCGGCGAAGCCGAACCAAAGCTGCTGCTGCGAGGCCAGCGTATGGCGACTGGGAAGTCTGCCTGAGTAGTGGTGAGATGGCAGACACGTGAGCCTGCGGCTGAGCTAACCTGAAAGTACCCCAGCGAGAGGATTGGCATGGCAGACATTCCCGCCGAACTTGATTCCTACCGGCGTACGATCGACAACCTTGATGCGGCCTTGGTGCACATCTTGGCGGAGCGATTCCGTTGCACCCAGCAGGTGGGAGTTCTGAAGGCCGAGCGTGAATTGCCCGCGTCGGATCCGTTGCGCGAGGAGCGCCAGATCGCGCGCCTGCGCGAGCTCGCCGCCCAGTCCGGTCTGGACCCGGTGTTTGCCGAAAAGTTCCTCAAGTTCATCGTCGCCGAAGTGATTCAGCATCACCAGGAAATCGCGGCCACCCTGCAGGACCAGGACTAGGGTTTAGTAGCGCACCCGCCTACTTCTGGTACAACCGATCGACCGTGTCCGCGAAGTCGCGGATCACCAGTTTCCGCCGCACCTTCATCGACGGGGTGAGGTAACCGTTCGCCGTCGTGAAATCGATGGGAAGCACGGTGAACTTACGGATCGACTCGGCTCGCGAAACCGCTTCGTTCGCACGCTTGACGCCACGGTCAATCGAGGCGAGAACCTGCGGATCGGAGGCCGCATCCGTGGCGGACATCGGCTCCAGCCCGTGGTTCTTCAACCAAGCCGGAAGCATCTCGGCGTCCAGCGTCACCAGCGCACCGATGAACGGGCGCTGATCGCCCACCACAACCACCTGCGACACCAACGGGTGCGCACGCAGGCGATCCTCCAAAATCGCGGGTGCAACATTCTTGCCGCCGGCGGTCACGATGAGTTCCTTCTTGCGTCCGGTCACCCAGACGTAGCCGTCGTCGTCGATGTGGCCGGTATCCCCGGTGCGGAGCCAGCCGTCCTCGGTGAAGGCTTCGACGGTGGCGGCGTCGTTGTTCTGGTAACCAAGGAAAACGTGATCGCCCTTGACGAGGATCTCGCCGTCGTCGTCGGTGGAGACGCGACAACTTGGGTAGGCGCGCCCCACAGAACCGATCTTGATGGCGCCGGGGGAGTTGACGCAGGTGGGGGCGGAGGATTCCGTCAACCCGTAGCCCTCGAACACGGTGATGCCGACGCCGCGGAAGAAATGCCCGAGGCGTTCGCCCAGCGGCGCACCGCCGGAGATCGCGTTCTTCAGCTGCCCGCCGGTGATGGCGCGAAGCTGCTGGTAGACGAGGCGGTCGCCCAGCGTGTGCTCAGCCTTGAGCGCGGCCGACGGCCCCTCCGGAGTATCCAGCGCGCGCGAATAATTAATGGCAACCTTGGCGAAATGACGGAAAATCTTGAGTTTGAGGCCGTGGCCTGCCTTCGCGTCCGCGGCGTTGTAAATCTTCTCGAAGACGCGCGGCACCGCAAGCACGTAGGTGGGCTTGAAGGTCTGCATGTCCGTCACCAGGTTGCGGGTGTCCGGCGAATAACCGATGACATTGCCCGAATAGAGCGCCACCAGATTGATGAAACGGGCGAAGACGTGCGCCATCGGGAGGAAGAGCAAGGTGCGCTGCTTCCCGCCGACGATCGAGGATAAATTGTCATCCAGCGGGCCGTTAATCGCCACCGACAACAGATTGCGGTGCGTCAACTTCGCGCCCTTGGGACGCCCGGTGGTCCCCGAGGTGTAGATGATGGTGGCGAGGTCATCGGCGCGGATGGCGTCGATGCGGCGGTCGATCTCCGGGTCGTCCGTCTCGGAACCCAGCGCGGTGATCTTGCCCTGGGCGTCATCCTCGATCACGAAGATCCGCTCGAAGAAATCAAACTCCTGCTGAATCGGCGCAAGAATCGACCCCATCTGCGTCGTCTCCGCGATCGCAAAACGAATGCGCGAATCCTCAATGATCCACTTCGCCTGCTCCGTGGAATCCGTTTCGTAGATCGGAATCCCCTGCGCGCCCACCGACCAAATCGCCATATCAAACAGCGTGAACTCGTAACGCGTATGGCACATGATCGCGATGTGATCGTCCGGCTGCACACCCAGCGCGATCAGCCCACGCGCCACCGCCCGGTACTCGGCCTCGAACTGGCGCCACTGCACCGGCACCCACGTATTAATCGACGACTTCCGCTCAATCACCACATGCTCAGGCTTATCCCGCGCCACATTGCGGAAAACCCAAGGAATGCTCATCTCCTCGGTGATGGAGATCTTCCCGGGGGTGAAGGAGACTCGGCGTTCGTTCGCGTTCATCTACGGGTTTCCAGCCTCTCGTGCGTGGGGTTGCGCTGTTGCGTGCGGCCGAAAGATGGGAGCCGCGTCCTTGGCTGACTCTATCGCAACTTTCGCGCTGTTTGGGGGCCTAACGGGCCGATTATTACCACACCGTAGCTTTCGGGTGGGTAAGTGAAGCGTGCCGGGTGGGATGGGGAGGTGGAGTGACCGGGAAGCGGTGGGACGACGACGGCGTCCGATTGGCTGCGATGTTGCGGTCCCGTCCGTGGGGTATGCGAAGGGGCCGGTACGCAGTTCACTGAGTACCGGCCCCTCGGGCACATTCAGGTAGGTGATTCGGGAATCGAACCGCCTAGCTTCTGGGAGTCACTTGCTTTGCGCTGCTAGGAGCTTGGCACCTAGTAGCAACAGACAAGGTTACTTGTTCCGCGGCTGCTTTGGCTGCGGCGGATCGAGCTCGTAGGCGGCCACGGCAATCGTGCCCACTTCGTCCACGTTCTCCACGCCCAGATCGCCACGCACGTGTGCAGCCTTGACCAGATCGGAACGCACCTGATCGAGGAGCTCGCGATCCTTGTCCACCACGCTCAGTGTGACGAAGGCGTAGGTGGTGCGCTGGGAGACCTTGTTCTCCGACTTCACCTTGCGCAGCACCGTGAGAGCCTCGCCTGCCACGCGGATGAGCTCCGGATCGGCGCCAGCGGCAGCTGCACGCAGAGGCTCAGCCGTGGGCCACTCCGCCTGGTGCACGGAACCGGTGCGGTACCAAGACCACACCTCTTCCACAGCGAACGGAATGAACGGGGCAAGCAGACGCAAGAAGGTGTCCACCGCGATGTTCAGCGCCACCTGCGCCGACTTGGCGGTCGGGGCCTCCGAGTAGGCGCGGTCCTTGACTAGCTCCAGGTAATCGTCGCAGAAGGTCCAGAAGTACGTCTCCGCCACTTCCAGCGCGCGCGTGTGATCGTAGGCTTCGAATGCCGCGGTGGCATCCTCCACCACCTTCGCCAGACCGGCCAGAACGGCGCGGTCCACCGGCTCGGTCACGGCGGCCGGATCGAGATCCACCGCGGCGCCCTCGCCTGCCATCGACAGCGCGAACTTCGACGCGTTGAGCACCTTCATCGCCAGGCGACGGCCGATCTTCATCTGCTGCTCGTCAAACGCGGCATCCACGCCCAGGCGAGCCGAGGCGGCCCAGTAACGAACCGCATCCGAGCCGTGCTTCTCCAGCAGCCCCATCGGGGTGACCACGTTGCCCTTGGACTTGGACATCTTCTTGTGGTCCGGATCAAGGATCCAACCGGAGATGGTGGCATGCTTCCAGGGGTTCTCGCCGAACTCCAGATGCGCGCGCACCATCGAGGAGAAGAGCCAGGTACGAATGATGTCCTGACCCTGCGGACGCACGTCCATGGGGTAGGTACGGGCGAACAGGTCGTCGTCGTTCAACCAACCGGTGGCGATCTGCGGGCTGAGCGAAGAGGTGGCCCAGGTGTCCATGATGTCCATCTCGCCGCTGAATCCGCCAGCGACATCGCGCTGATCCTCGGTGAACCCGGCCGGGATATCTGAGGACGGATCGATCGGGAGCTGGTCGAGAGCTGGGGCGATGACGTCGTCGTACTGCACCTCGCCGTTCTCCGACACCCGGTACCACACCGGGATCGGCACGCCGAAGAAGCGCTGACGCGAGATGAGCCAGTCGGTGTTGAGGCCGTTAACCCAATTGTCGTAGCGCACGTGCATGAAATCGGGGTGGAAGGCGAGTCCGTTGCCGGCCTCGATGAGGTTCTCGCGCAGGTCCTTGCCGTTGGCCTCGGCGTAGGGGCGGCCGCCGTTGCGGATGTACCACTGGCGCGAGGTGACGATTTCGAGCGGCTTATCGCCCTTCTCGAAGAAGTTCGTCATACGGTTGGTGGGCTTGGCGTCGCCGATCATCTCGCCGGACGCCTGCAGCGCCTCGACCAGTGCCTTACGGGCGGAGAAGGTAGTCTTGCTGGCCATCTCCTCGTACATGGCGCGGCCGGCCTCGGTGGTGATCCACTCGGGGGTGTCGCGGATGAGGCGGCCGTCCTTGCCCAGCACCGAACGCATCGGGAGGGAAAGCTCGCGCCACCACACAACGTCGGTGAGGTCGCCGAAGGTACAGCACATGGCGATACCGGCGCCCTTGTCGATTTCGGCGGCCGGGTGGGACACCACGGGCAGCTCCACGCCGAAGACCGGCGAGGTCACGGTGGTGCCGAAGAGGTGCTGGTAGCGCTCGTCGTCGGGATGGGCAATCAGCGCCACACAGGCGGGGAGCAGCTCGGGACGGGTGGTCTCGATGACGATGTCCTCGCCATTCGCGGCGTGGAAAGCGAGCGAATGGTAGGCGCCCGGATACTCGCGCGCCTCCAGCTCGGCCTGGGCCACGGCGGTCTGGAAAGTGACATCCCACAGGCCGGGGGCCTGATCCTGGTAAGCCTCGCCGCGCTCCAGATTCTTGAGGAAGGCGGCCTGCGCCACGCGCTGTGCCTTCGCACCGATCGTCTGGTAGTGCTGCTTCCAATCCACGGACAGGCCGAGGTAACGCCACAGGTCCTCGAACTGCTGCTCGTCCTCGGCGGTCAGCTTCCAGCACAGCTCGATGAAGTTGCGACGAGAAATGGGCTTCTGATCGGCGAACTTGATGGACTTGCCGTCGCCGCCATCATGCGGGGGAACAAAATCCGGCTCGTAAGGCAGCGACGGATCGCAGCGCACGCCGTAGTAGTTCTGTACGCGGCGCTCAGTGGGCAGACCGTTATCGTCCCAACCCATCGGGTAGAACACGGACTTGCCGCGCATGCGCTGGTAGCGGGCCACAGTATCGGTGTGCGTGTAGGAGAACACGTGCCCGATGTGGAGGGAGCCGGAGACGGTGGGCGGGGGAGTGTCGATCGAGTAGACGTTCTCGCGCGTCGCACTGCGATCAAACGCGTAGGTCTGCTCATCTTCCCAGCGCGCGCCCCAACGCTGCTCAAGGCCTTCGAGGTTTGCACGATCCGGTACCTCCGTGTGAGCGAGGAGTTCGGACCGCTTCTTGTTCGTCGAATCAGTCATGCTGAACATTGTCCCATGAAGCGTGGGGTTTCCGCGGATTCGGGCCGGGACGCGGGCGGGAGGTTGCTCACGTCCTGGTGGCGGGTGTGGGTGGCTGGGGCGGCTGGCGGACGTGGGGTGTGGGTTGCGGTCACGTAGGGCGTTGAGTGGCGCCACGCACCGGCGGAGAAATTGGGCCGCTGGGCCGGGGCCCGCGTGGGGCGAACAATAGGGCCGCTGCGCCGTCGTCGTCGATCTTGGCGAGGACCCACGCGGGGCGCGGATTTCCCGTACTAATAAGTGTGTTCCGGCTAACATATGGGGAGAACAAAGTTGGTGTGTCAGAACGTGACCAACCCAGGAGGAGTCGGAAATGTACATGGTGGCCCCGGTCCGAGGGATTCCAGTGTTGGCGCAGGGCGACGACGTCTGCGCCGTCATCTCCGGCTCACTCAACATGCTGGAATGGCCCGACGGCGGCAGGTCGCTCTGGGGTGACGACATCGTCGTCATTGCCGGAAAGATCGTCGCGAAGGCGCAGGGCCGCTACACTCGCCGCGACGAACAAATCGCCGAACGCTTCGAGGAATTCGACGCCCGCAACCTGCTCATGTTGCGCAACGTGCCGAACCGGCTCGCGTTGTACCGCCCCGAAAATCCGGACAAGGAGGCGGCGAAAATCCGGCACGGATTGGCGGCGCGGTTCGGTGGGCGCCCGGGCGTCATCATCTCCGGTTCAGAGCGTGAGCGGGTACGCGGCTATGGACGCCGCGACATCGCCCTCGGCAGCGCGGGCATCGACCTCGCCACCCCGGCCGGCGAATCGATCGTGGACGCCCTCGCAGCTATCGGAGGCCTCTCGATGAACCAATACCCGGATTGCCCGGTGGCCGTCATCCGCGGCGCCAAGGGGATTCTGACGTTCGAGAACTGACACGGTTGCTTCGGGCGGCTCTGTTGTGACGACGACTCTGTTGTGACGACGACGGCGCGGAACCACACCTGCTGACCCGTCACCTTCCGACTGGCTCGTCGGTGATGTTCGTATTCGCCGATACTGGCGAATCAGCTGGTGGTTCCGCGCCGTGCGCGATAGTGAGTCCGGGAATCGGGTTGCGCGCAGTCCTACTTGCCCTGCATCTCCAGGTCGCGATCGACGGAGGCCTGGACGCCGCGCACGACAGCGCGACCGAAGCCGGCGTCTTCCAGCGCCACAATGCCGGCGACGGTGGTTCCGCCGGGCGACTGCACCATGTCCGCGAGATTGGCGGGGGAGAGCCCGTCCTCGGCGCGGGCGAGAACCGTGGCAGCCGAGCCAAGCACCGCCTGGGCGGCAATACGCACAGCCTGTGCCTTGGGCAGGCCGTTCTTGACAGCCGCGCGGGCCATCGCGTCGATGTACTCAAAGGTGTAGGCGGGGGAGCATCCAGCGATGGCGGCGTAAATCGCCATGTCCTTCTCGGCCATGATTTCGACCAAGCCAACAGCCTCGAAGATGGAGGACACGGTTGCCTGCTGTTCGTCTGAGACGAACTCGTTTGGGCAGAGGGCGCTCATGGACTGGCGAATCATCGCGTTGACGTTCGGCATGATACGCACGATCGGCTGGCCGTCGGCCACGTTCTCGGCCATCGCGGCGAGAGTGGTGCCAGCGGCAATCGACACGAGGACGGTTCCCTGCGCGGCGGCCTCGTCCTTAATCTCCTTGAGAACGAGAGGAACGATGTGCGGCTTGACGGCGAGGATGACGATGCCGCCCTTACCCACCTTCTTGACGAGGTTCACGTTGCCCGCGGCTGTCTGGATACCGAGGTCTTCCGCGACCTTGGCAGCGTGCGCAGCATTCGGCTCGCTCACGAAAATCTCCTGACCTGTGAACAGGCCACTGTCAATGACGCCGCGAATGATGGCGCTTCCCATGGCGCCCGCGCCGATGAATCCCAGCATTGTTTCCTCCTCGTAGTCGTTGCTCCCCACAATAGTGCACCGTATATGGAGTGAGCCCCATGAAAAGTGGCCACAAGGCCCGTTTTCCGGTGCGAAATGGTTCTTGGCATCCACACAACATCCACCCGAAAAGCGCGATAATGGGTGTAACAGACAGCAGCGCCAGAGGAGGACGTCATGTCACATGGACGAGTAGTGGTCACGGGAGCATCAACTGGTATTGGCGAGGCGACGGCACGCCGGCTTGTCGAAGACGGCTACGACGTTATTGCCGTGGCCCGGCGAGTGGGGCGGCTCCGGGAACTGTCGCGTCAGACAGGCTGCCAGTTCTTCCCGGCAGATCTCACGGATCAGGGACGCATCGATGAGCTGGTTGCATTCCTCGAGAAGGACGGTCCAATCACCGCACTGGTCAACGTAGCTGGCGGGGCGATCGGCACCGATTCGGTGGCCGAGGGCAACCCCGAGGATTGGCTGACGATGTACAACATGAATGTTCTCGCCACCCTGCGGCTCACCCAGGCGCTGCTGCCACAGCTGCGCGCCGCAGGAGGCGACGTCGTTTTCATTACTTCGACCGCCGCGCACGAACCCTACAAGGGCGGCGCGGGCTACACCGCTGCCAAGCACGCCGAGCTTATGATCCCGCAGACGCTCCGCTTGGAGCTTGTTGGCGAACCCGTGCGTGTCATCGAGATCGCCCCGGGAATGGTCAAGACGGAAGAGTTTTCGCTCCGCCGCCTCGGCACAGAAGAAGCCGCCGCCCAGGTTTACGCCGGTGTGGAGGAGCCGCTTCTCGCCGAGGACATCGCGGACGTAGTGGCCTGGACTCTCAGCCGCCCGCGCCACGTCAACATCGACTCGGTCATCGTGCGCCCGGTAGCGCAGGCGAACAGCTGGACCGTGGCCCGCAAGGAAGAGGCCCCGCCGGTCAAGCTCCCGCGCACCTCGCTCTACGAGATTGAGTAAAAAGTATCTCCGAAATCCCGCCACCTTTGTACCCATGACACATGACCGGCGGGATTCCGGAGATAGATTTTCATGCTCCTCCGAGAATTTTCCTGTCGAATACGTTCGACAGGCCTTTCGCATGCTCGGGAATATTCGCTGCCTCAACTGATAGATCAATTGGGCAAGAAGTGACTTATTGATTGTCCAGTTGCTCTAGTAGCTCCAGTCCACGGTGCGTGATGCGGTAGCGCTGCGCGGGGCTACGCGGCTTGTCGGGAATCGTGAGTTCCAGTAATCCTTCGTCGAGCAGCGGGATGATGTGGCGAGTGTAATTTTGGGATAGTTGACTCAACCCGGCAGCGTCAAGCAACTCGTTGCGACGAGCAGGACCAGATCTAGCGGTCTGCAACATATCTACAACATACCTACCAACATATCTACTGCTAGTTGGATCTGCGTAGGTATGTTGGCTACTTTTGCCCCCTTGGGTGGTGCCACTGTTACGCTCCGCGTAGGTATGTGCCTTGTTGCTCACTTGCTCATCGACTTGCTCACTCTGCCCGCCTAGGGGATCGTGGGATGGCACGAAGACGGTGAAGCGCACCCGATCCTGGATTTCTTCGATGATGGGTTCGCGGAAGCCATCATCGGCGATTTGCTCCAGCACACGGCGTACTCCGGTTCCGAAGTTCTCCATTAGTCCGGCGGCGCGGAA
The DNA here is from genome assembly GCA_047602305.1 of Ancrocorticia sp. Classification (GTDB taxonomy): domain Bacteria; phylum Actinomycetota; class Actinomycetes; order Actinomycetales; family Actinomycetaceae; genus Ancrocorticia. Next base: position 1,291,036 of record JASGHO010000001.1, on the reverse strand, counting down.
GATTCGTGCGAGAGAGGGATTACGCAGCCTGGACGCATTTCGCATGCCTGGAATCGTCATTCCCGGCACCAGTAGTCCTGGACCTTCCACAACAATGTGGTCATCATAGAAGGCAATCCGCACTGGCGTACCGGGCTCAGCATAGTTGGCGTGTACCAAAGCGTTGACGATGATTTCACGTAAGGGTTCGATAGGGATAGACCACACGTCGCGTCGTCGGACTTCCCCGAATTTGGCTGACAAGAATGCGTGCTTTCGCAGGAAATCCATCACTGGTTCCACTGCGCCGGGAAGTGGCCCGTGGTACTCCATTCGGTCCACGATGTCCGTGCGGTTTGCACCGCGAATCCGTCCTACCTGCACCCAAGCAGAGGGCATGAATCGATCGGGATAGGGGCTGGCGGCAAGTAGTCCTGCGTTCGTCGGCAGTAACGAATCGCCCGAACGAGTCGCTAAACCCAGAGGTAACAAGTCGTCTTCGGTGATCACGCGTCCGTCAATTAGGGGAAGTGTGGACAGATCGAGATCCGCTAGCGTGGCTCGGCTATCAGTGAGATCTTCGAATCTGATTCCGCGAGCAGAGCGTTCAATGTCTGCAATCAAGGAGGTATCAGCCAGTCGATTCGACGAACCAAGCCGCACATACGTGCCGCTATCCAACCCTTTAGCTCGCAGGTAGTGAGGGCGGGCAGTGCTCAAAGGTACGTCCACAACCAGCACGGTTTTGCCGGCCACGGGTACTAGATCGATGCCCGGAGTGATTTGCGGTCTGATCGAGTCAGCGATCAGATTTGAGATGCGTTCTTCCTCAGCAACAGGATCAGCGACGCCGAGGACAACGCCGTCATCTTCTACGCCAATGACTAGGCGACCACCTGCTGAGTTTGCGAATGCCACAATGGTTCGAAGGGGCTTCTCCGGAGAAGAAAGGTCGCGCTTGAACTCCAGAGTCTTGCCTTCGATGGCAATGACTCGGCCCTGTGTGTCTAACTCAAACACGTCGCTTACTCCTCCAAAACCACCGGAACTGGGCAATATCACTGCAAATAAGGGCCGCCCGAGTTCAGTGTGCAGCCGAAACGCCGCGTTCTAAGAAATCGGCCGCCGTCGCCATGTCCTCGCGCCGAGGTACTGGTATATCCACGCCCCCGAACTCGATTCCTGCCCTGATAAGTTGTTCGATCCATGAGGGATTGGCGTAGATCGGCGGTTCGATGTCCGTCATTGCGCACCTCCTGAGACAACTCACGAGGTAATGCTATCAATGCAGCCGCATCCCCGGGAATAATCGCCGCCTCCCCAACGTTTCCAATGTCACTGAGGGGAGGATTGGCCCGGGCTTATTGCGCGCGGCTAGACTATCCCTTGCTATGACCCGGCTGGCCGCGTCCCGCAACGTGAACCGCACCCACAACGTGTGTACGGCATCCGCAACGGACGCAACCAGGCATCACCGGTGAGCTCTCGGAAGAACGGAACGCGGCGTCGTCGTCGACAAACGAACGAAGCCCGTTCTCACTAGAACCGAGCGGATGGACTCGTCATCGTCTCCAATGAGCGGCTTGCTCACCCGGCCCCGGGGAGCCAAGCAAGCGAGGTGGTACCGCGGCCCCGGCCCTACTCCGGGTTCGTCCTCGTGTGTCGGTTACACATTGAGGAGAGACATGAGCGAGCAAGCCCAGTACCCACTCCATCGCGAGGGCGCCGTGCAGGCGTCTCCCGAGTTCCCGAAACTCGAGGAGGAGGTGCTCGCTTACTGGAATCAAGACGGCACCTTCCAGGCGTCGATTGACAACCGTCCGGTCGGTTCGGACGGCTCCAACGAGTTCGTTTTCTATGATGGCCCGCCGTTTGCGAACGGTCTGCCGCATTACGGGCACCTGCTGACGGGTTACGTCAAGGATCTTGTGGCCCGTTACCAGACCCAGCGCGGCAAGCGCGTCGAGCGCGTCTTTGGTTGGGACACCCACGGTCTGCCGGCGGAGCTGGAAGCCGAGCGCGAGCTGGGTATCGACGACAAGTCCCAGATCGAAGAGATGGGCATCGGTACGTTCAACGAGGCGTGCCGCACCTCCGTCATGAAGTACGCGAACGTGTGGGAAGACTACGTGGATCGCCAGGCCCGCTGGGTCGATTTCGAGCACGGCTACAAGACGATGGACACGCCCTACATGGAGTCCGTCATCTGGGCGTTCAAGACGCTGTGGGAGAAGGACCTCGCCTACGAGGGCTACCGCGTGCTCCCGTACTGCTGGAACGATCAGACGCCGCTGTCCAACCATGAGTTGCGCATGGACGACGACGTCTACCAGGACCGCACCGACCAGACCGTCACGGTGGGTCTGCGCTTGGAGAGCGGCGAACTTGCGTTGATCTGGACGACGACGCCCTGGACGCTTCCGTCCAATCTGGCCGTCGCCGCCGGTCCTTCCATCGATTACGTTGTGGTGCGCCCGAGCGAGGGCGAGCTGGCAGGCGAGAAGGTGCTGCTGGCTGACGCGCTGCTGCCCAAGTACGCCAAGGAGCTGGGCGAGGAGCCTGAGGTGGTGGAGCGTCTCAAGGGTGCGGACCTGGTGGGCCGCCGCTACGCCCCGATCTTCGACTACTTCGACAAGCCGGAGCTGCGTGAGGAAGGCGAAGCCCCCGGGCCGAACGCCTGGACCATCATCGCCGGCGAGTTCGTCACCACCGACGAGGGCACCGGCCTGGTGCACATCGCCCCCGCCTTTGGTGAGGACGACATGAACGTCTGTAACGAGGCCGGGATCAAGGCCGTGGTGCCGGTGGACGAGGCCGGACGCTTCACCAGCGAGGTCTCGGATTACGCGGGCATGCAGGTGTTCGAGTCGAACCGTTACGTCATCTCGGATCTGCGCGAGGGCACCGGGAACCTGGCTGGGCGTCCGGAGGGGGAGCGGGCAGTGCTGGTGCGCCAGGCTTCCTACACCCACTCCTACCCGCACTGCTGGCGCTGCCGCGAACCTCTCATCTACAAGGCTGTGAGCTCGTGGTTCGTCAAGGTGACCCAGTTCCGCGACCGCATGGTGGAGCTCAACCAGGAGATCACCTGGGTTCCCGAGCACATCAAGGACGGCTCGTTCGGCAACTGGCTCGCTGGTGCTCGCGACTGGTCCATCTCCCGTAACCGCTACTGGGGTTCCCCGATCCCGGTGTGGAAGTCGGACAATCCGGACTACCCGCGCGTGGACGTATACGGCTCGCTCGCGGAGATCGAGGCGGACTTTGGGCGCCTGCCGCTCAACGACAAGGGCGAAGTGGATCTGCACCGCCCCTACATCGACGACCTCACGCGTCCGAATCCGGACGATCCGACGGGCCAGTCGACGATGGTGCGCATCACCGACGTGTTGGATTGCTGGTTCGATTCCGGCTCCATGCCGTTCGCGCAGGTGCACTACCCCTTCGAGAACCGCGACTGGTTCGAGAACCACTTCCCGGGCGACTTCATCGTGGAGTACATCGGGCAGACCCGCGGCTGGTTCTACCTGCTGCACGTGCTGTCCACCGCGCTCTTCGATTCGCCGGCGTTCACGTCGTGTGTGTCGCACGGCATCGTGCTGGGTAACGACGGGCAGAAGGCGAGCAAGTCTCGCCGCAACTACCCGGACCCGGTTGAGATGTTCGACAAGTACGGCTCCGACCCGGTGCGCTGGATGCTCATGAGCTCCACGATCCTGCGCGGCGGCAACCTCTCCGTCACGGAGGAGGGCATCCGCGAGGCGGTGCGCTCGGTCGAGCTGCCGCTGTGGAACACCTGGTACTTCTTCGCGCTGTACTCGGGCACCTGCAACGGGGGCGCCGGGTACTTGGCCAAGGCTGTTGATACCGACGACGCCGATGTATTGGCCGGGCTGGACGTCATGGACCGCTACATCCTGGCTCGCACCCGCGACCTGGCCGTGGCGGCGGGCGAGGCGCTCGATTCCTACGACATCCCGGCTGCCACGCAGGCGGTACGCGACTACCTCGACGTGCTGACCAACTGGTACGTGCGCACCCAGCGCGACCGCTTCTGGAGCGAGGACGAGCGTGCCTTTGACACGCTCTACACCGCGCTGGAGACTCTGACGCGAGTGATCGCGCCGCTGTTCCCGATGGTTGCCGAGGAGATCTGGCGTGGCCTGACGGGCGGACGTTCTGTTCACCTGACCGACTGGCCGGTGTTTGGTGAGGCGCTCGCCGATCCTCAGCTGGTTGCCGAGATCGACGAGGTGCGTGAGATCGTTTCCGCCGCTCACTCGCTGCGCAAGGCCCACAAGCTGCGCGTGCGTCAGCCGCTGCGCTCGCTCACCGTGGTGACGGACCTGGATCTGAACTCGTACCGCGAGCTCATCGCGGGCGAGGTCAACGTCAAGAGCGTACTGCTCAAGGATGTCGAGTCCTCCGGCATGCAGGCCAAGCGCGAGCTGGCCGTGCTGCCACGTGAGCTGGAGCCGTCCATGCGTAAGCTCACCTCGCAGCTGTTCAAGGCTGCGCGTGAAGGTGCGTGGGAAGAGGTCGAGGGCGGCGTGCAGCTGAACTTGGATCCGGCTGTCGTTTTGACGGAGGGCCAGTACACGCTGACCACCCAAGTGGTCTCGGAGGAAGGCTCGGTGGCGGCCATGCTGGGCTCCGGTTCCTTCATCTCGCTGGACACCGTGCTGGACGCCGAGCTGGAGGCCGAGGGCTACGCCCGCGACGTGGTGCGCGCGGTGCAGGACGAGCGCAAGCGCGTCGATTTGCACATCGCGGACCGGATCTCGCTTGAGTTGACCGTGCCGGATGACAAGGTGGCGGCCGTCGAAGCACACCTGGAGTTCATCAAGCACGAGACGCTGGCGCTTGAGGCCGCCGTGAGCGGTGGCGCCAAGGGCATCGAGGTCTCGGTGGCGAAGATCGAGAAGTAAGTTCGAGCGCTGATGTGGGGCCCGGGGATACTGAAAAGTCCCCTGGGCCCCATGTTTTATGTACTTCTGTTTGTCAACGGAGTTTTTCTAGCTCTGTGCGGGCGTGTGTATGCAAGTGCTGGCGCGCTGCTGACACGCTGTTGATTTCCGGAATGGCCTCCACAGTGACATGCCTCGCCGTATACGGCATGGCTTGCCGCTGAGAGGCCACGGAGGAATCCGCAAGCAAACGTGGGGCCCGGGGAATGATGAAACGTTCCCCGGGCCCCACGTTTGCCCAGAGTGTGAGCAAGCAACTTTGGTTTGTGGGAATGAGTCCCGCTCGGTTGTCGTTAGAGTGAGATGTTGGCAATGACGGGTGAAAGGACACGCTATGAGCGGCACAAACGAACCGGACCTCACACGCGAACCGGAGTTTGACCCGGATTTTGATCCAGCTGAAGCACTGGAGGAGGCCCGCGAGGAGCGCGAAGCCGCCGAGGACGACGAGTTCGACGCCGCCATCAAGGCCATCGTCTCCTCCGGCCTCATCGCGGGCCCGGATGCGTCAGTCATCGAGGAGATCGTCTCTGAGGGAGACGCGGATACAGACACAGCGGACGACGACGCCGTCGCCACCAACGCCTTCGGAATCCCCACCAACAATCCCTTCGGCCTTTCGACCATGGGCGATCGCTCCGTTGATCCCACCCAGGCCGCCGCAGATCAGCTCGACCTTGACCTCCAGGTAGACGCCATCTACCAGTCGATTCTTAAGCGCGCACCCGAGCACAAGATCCAGCCGTCGCTGGAGCGCGTGCGCCTCGCCCTCGACCTGCTCGGTAACCCGGAGCAGGCCTACCACGCCATTCACATCACCGGCACGAACGGCAAGACCTCCACTTCCCGCATGGTCGAGGCGCTGCTGCGCGAGCGCGGCCTGCGCACCGGGCGCTTCACCTCGCCGCACCTGACCACCGTGCGTGAGCGCATCTGCATCGATGGCCGCGCCATCTCCCGCACCGACTTCGTCACCACCTGGGAAGATGTCGAAGCCGTCATCGAGATGGTGGACGCCCGCTCCCTGGCCGACGGCGGCCCCCGCATGAGCTTCTTCGAAGTCTTCACCGTCATGGCTTACGCCGCATTTGCCAACGCTCCGATCGACGTCGCCGTCGTTGAAGTGGGAATGGGCGGACTGTGGGACGCCACGAACGTCATCGATGCTGACGTCGCCGTGCTGGCGCCAGTGGCCATGGACCACGAGCGCTGGCTGGGATCGGACCTCGAGGACATCGCCCACGAGAAGCTGGGCATCGTCAAGCCCGGCGCCACGCTGGTGAGCGCTGAGCAGCAGCGCCACGTGGCCGACATGGCCGTGGATCGCTGCCGCGAAGTAGGTGCCCGGCTCATCATGGCGGGCCCGGATCTGCACGTCATCTCGCGCGAGACCGCGGTGGGCGGCCAGCTCATCTCGGTGCAAACGCCCGCCGCACGCTACGAGGACATCCCGCTCGCGCTGCGCGGGGACTACCAGGCGGATAACGCCGCACTCGCGCTCGCGGCCGTCGAGGCGTTCTTTGATGGTTCGGCACTCGATGGCCTGATCGTGGAGCACGCCCTCATGTCCGTCTCCTCGCCCGGTCGCCTTGAAGTGGTGCGCTCGTCGCCCACCGTCGTGGTGGATGCCGCTCATAATCCGCACGGTGCCGAGGCTACCGGCCGTGCGCTGCAGGAATACTTCCCGGGCCGCCTCGTCGGAGTCATTGCGATGATGGCGGACAAGGATGTCGAGGGTTACCTCGGCGAACTGGAACCCGTCCTTGACGAGGTGGTCATCACCGGTATGCTCACGGACCGCGCCATGCCCGCCGAGGAACTCGCGGAGATCGCGCGAGACGTCTTTGGTGACGAGCGAGTGCATCTTGAAGAGGATCTGCTGCTTGCCATTGACCTGGCGGCAACCCGCGCCGAATCCGATGACACCGCCCCGATGACCTCCCCGGCCGTCGTGGTCATGGGCTCGATTCAGCTCGTAGCTTCGGCCCGCACCCTCATGGGAGTTGCCGCCGCCGACGGCGCATAGGGCTGTTTCGTCGTTGCCGTGTGTTTGCGGCAGGGGATCGGTCCGCAAAGGATTGAGTTTTTTGGAAAGGGTTGAGCCGCGTGGACGTACTGCCGGGCTCAATCCTTTCCATTTTCCTCAATTCTTTGGAAGTTGAGGGTGCGCGCCGGGTTTCGTGGTTGTAGCTGTGGGGCAGGGGTATGCCGGCCTGGCGCTTGTGGCTGAACATAGGGGACGTCATCCGCGCCACATGTCCAGAACGTAAACAATTCGGACGACCTGTGACGTAGGCCCCATGAATCTCTCAGCGAGGTGAGAGAATGGTCCTCATGAGTACTGAGCGCATTTTTATTCTCGTGAAGCCTGATGGTGTTCGGCGCGGCCTCGTCGGTGAGGTGCTGCGTCGCATTGAAAACAAGGGCTACACCCTGGAGAACATTGCATACAAGACGGCCACCCCGGAGCTTCTCGCGAAGCACTACAACGAGCTGGTTGACAAGCCCTTTTATCCCGATATTGTGACTTATATGACATCCGGTCCAATGGTGGCCGCGGTGTTCAACGGGACACGCGTGATCGAGGGCGTCCGCAACATTGTGGGTGCCACTGATCCAACGAGCGCAGCGCCTGGCACCGTCCGTGGTGACCTTGCGTGTGCGAGCGCGGACGGCCAGATCTACAACATCGTCCACGCCTCGGACAGCCCGGACAACGCAGAGAAGGAAATCGCCCTCTGGTTTGCCTAAGAGGTTGCACCAATAGGTTCAGCCGTCACGAGGATAACGCAGGGCTTGACTGACAAGGCGGACGACGAATCGGCACTGGTGGTGCCGGTGAGGAGGACAACGATGACAGGCAAGATTCTGCGGTATCCGCAGTAGGCTATGACCTATTGGCGCGATCTCAATGATCGGCAAACTAGTCGATTGCAAGGAGGCAATGACAGTGAAGGCACTAATCAATAACCCGCAGGACGTCGTCAACGAGGTTCTGGAAGGGTTTGCCCGGGCCAATGCGGATCTTGTGACCCTACACAAGGACCCGATTTGGGTGGGGCGCGCGAATCCGCGTAAGGGAGTTGCAGTCGTTTCCGGTGGCGGCTCGGGCCATGAGCCCCTCCATGCTGGCTTCATTGGTGACGGCATGCTGGATGCAGCGGTGCCCGGAGCTATGTTCACGTCTCCCACACCCGACGCCATTCTTGCTGCCATCGAGGGAGCGGATAATGGCGAGGGTGTGCTGTGCATCGTCAAGAACTACACCGGGGATGTCCTCAACTTCGAGATGGCGGCGGAGCTTGCCGAGGACGGTGGGCATGATGTGCGCACTGTTCTCGTCCAGGACGACGTCGCCGTCGAGGACTCCACCTGGACGGCGGGCCGCCGTGGCGTGGCCGGAACCGTATTCGTCGAGAAGATTGCTGGCGCGGTTTCGGCCGCGGGCGGCTCGCTTGACGAGGTGACGGCCGCCGCGCAGGCCATGTCCGATTCCATCCGCTCCATGGGTCTCGCGTTGCGTGGCTGTACACTCCCGCACGTGGGGGAGCCCGGCTTCGCGTTGAACGACGACGAAGTGGAGATGGGCGTTGGTATCCACGGCGAGCCGGGCCGCGACCGTGTGGCCATGGCCAGTGCGGATGAGCTGACGGACACTCTCGTGGACGCCATTCTCGCGGACAAGGAGCTCGCGGCTGGTGACGAGGTGATCGTTCTCGTCAACGGCATGGGTGGCACGCCCGGCTACCAGCTGGACATCGTGTTCCGCCGGGTGGCGCAGCGTCTGGACGAGGCCGAGCTGGTCATTGCCCGCTCGCTGGTGGGCAATTACGTGACGAGTTTGGACATGGAGGGCGTTTCAGTCACCATTGCCAAGGTCGATCAGGCGATGCTTGATCAGTGGGATGCTCCCGTCCATACTCCCGCACTGCGGAAAGGGTGCTGACGATGACCCTTGGCCAGGAGTGGGCACTCGCATGGACGGCGTTGGCGGCTGAGGCAGCCCACTCTCACCGCGAGGAGCTCACGGCTCTCGATCGTGCCATCGGCGATGCCGACCACGGAGAGAATCTGGACCGTGGATTTTCGGCGGTGCAGGCGGCTTTCGAGCAGTCCCTTCCGGGGGACCCTGCTCTGGTCTTCAAGACCGTGGCCATGACCCTCATGTCCAAGGTGGGCGGGGCTTCGGGCCCGCTCCTGGGGACGGCCTACCTGCGGATGTCGATGAAGGCGTCCGCGCAGATGGGACCGCAGGATATTGCGGACATTATTGAGGCGGCCAACGCGGGTATCCAAGCCCGTGGTAAGGCCGTCGAGGGCGAAAAGACTATGGTGGACGCGTGGGCGCCAGCGTCGCGTGCGGCTCAGGCCGCCGTGGATGCGGGCGCGGACTGTGCGGGTGTCTTGCAAGCGGCGGCGGATGCCGCCGTGGCGGGCGCCGAAGCCACCAAGCCCCTGGTCGCTACCAAGGGTAGGGCTTCCTATCTTGGTGAGCGATCTGCCGGTCATCTCGATCCCGGCGCAGTCTCAACTTCATACCTACTACAAGCAGCAGCAAAGGCGGCAGGAAAAGAATGACAAACGAAACTATCGGATTTGTACTTGCATCCCACTCGAAGGCGGCAGCTGCGGCTGTTGGCGAGCTCACCAAGGAGATGGCACCTGATGTTGTGGCCGTTCCCGTGGGCGGGGACGCCTCGGGTGGCTTCGGCTCGGATCCTGCTGCCGTGCTCGCCGCGTGCGAGAAGGTTGAGGAGACGTGTGATCGCGTCATTATCATGGCTGATCTCGGTTCGGCTCGTATGAGCGCCGAGATGGCAGTTGAGGCTGGTTCGGCGGCACCCGACGGCACTCCGCGCCGCGCGATGGGCCCCGGCCCGTTCCTTGAGGGCTCGGTTGCAGGTACCGCCTCGGCTCAGGCGGGCGCTCGCTTGGCTGACGTGGTTCGCTCGATCGCCTCGGCGCTCCAGTACTGGCGTGACTACAAGGTTCCCGAGGCGGAGAAGCGTGCGGCTAGCGATAGCGACGGCTTCCTCTCCCAGGTCATGGTTGTGGACGACGCCGGCCTGCACGCCCGTCCGGCAGCAATGCTCGCCCAGCTGGCATCCCAGGAGCCGGTCAAGATTCTCGTCAACGGCGTCGAAGCTGACTCGATGATGGAGCTCTTGCTGCTCGGCGTGAAGAAGGGCGAGCGTGTTATCGTCTCCAGCCCGGACCGCGGCTCGGAGGAGTCGGTCAAGCGCATCGCCGCAGCCATCGCGGGCGGGCTTTCCCGCTCCTGAGTGAGCGGTTGCTCGTTCGGAGACTGGTGAGCTGCCGGTTTCCGGGTGGGCCGGTTGCTCGTTCGTGGGTGGGCAGGCTGCCAGTTCGCGAGCCGATGAGCGAGCCGGCACTCAAACTACTCGCCCCAACACTCACCTAACCAAAACGGATCTTGGGACCCTCACGTCATCGCGACGCGAGGGTCCCAAGTGTTGTCTGGGTATTTCTTCGCCTATTGTGGATTCGTGCACCTGAAATCGTTGACGCTCCGAGGCTTTAAGTCGTTCGCTTCGTCTACCACTATGCGCTTTGAACCGGGCGTGAATTGTGTGGTGGGCCCGAATGGTTCGGGTAAGTCGAATGTGGTGGACGCGCTCGCTTGGGTGATGGGCGAGCAGGGCGTGAAGAACCTGCGTGGCGGGCTGATGGCGGACGTCATTTTTGCGGGCACGACGAAGCGCCCGGCCCTCGGCCGCGCCGAGGTGGCGCTGACGATTGACAATTCCGACGGCGTCCTTCCCATCGACTACTCGGAAGTCACCATCTCGCGCACCCTGTTCCGTTCGGGCGGTTCGGAGTATGCGATCAATGGGACGGCCTGCCGACTTCTTGATATTCAGGAGTTGCTTTCAGATACCGGCATGGGCCGGGAGATGCACGTCATTATTGGTCAGGGCAAGCTTGACGCCGTCCTCACCGCCTCGCCCGAGGATCGCCGCGGCTTCATTGAGGAGGCCTCCGGCGTGCTCAAGCATCGCAAGCGCAAGGAGAAGGCGCTGCGCAAGCTGGAGTCGATGGCAGGTTCCCTTACCCGTATCGAGGATTTGGCGGCGGAGTTGCGCCGCCAGCTGGGTCCGTTGGCGCGCCAGGCGGAAGCGGCGCGCCGGGCGGACGTTATTCGTGCGGACGTGCGTGATGCCCGCGCCCGCCTTCTCGCCGACGACCTCGCCCAAGTCGAGGGCCTCATCCAAGCCCAGCAGGTGAGTGAGAAGGAAGTGGCGCGCGCTCGCGAGCGGAACTCGGCCGAGGTGAACGCGGCGCAGTCCCAGGTTGCGGAGTTGGAGGCCAGCCTGGCGACGTTGCGCCCTCAGCTCGCCGCGCTGACCGGGCAGTGGGAGCGTTTCGTGACGCTTGAGGAGCGTTTCCGCTCGTTGGTGCAACTGGCAGCGGAGCGGCAGCGTTCGCTCGCGGACCACGGCTCCGATAGCTATCGCGGCGAACGTCCCGAGGATATTCGCGAGCGTGCCAAGCGTTCTCTCACTCAGGAGGAGGCGTTACGTGGCGAGGTGCGTGCCTGCGCCGATCGCCTCGACGCCGCTGTTGGCGCTCGCGAGGCGCTGGAACAGTCCGAGCGTTCGATGGAGCGCACCATCGCCGACCTCAACCGGCGCGTCGCCGACCAGCGGGAGACGACGGCGCGGCTTGCGGGCCAGGTTAACGCGGCGCGCGCCCGGATCGAGGGGCTGAGCGGGGAGATCGGGCGGGTTACGGCTGCTGGCGAGGCCGCGGCGCAGCGCTTGGAGGAGTCGCGGGTCCAGTGCGAGGGACTGGAACGCGAGCTCTCGCAGCACAAGGGCGACGACGGCGACCTGCGCGCCGAGTACGAGCGGCTGACGCACGAGTTGGAGGCGCTGCGCGGTGATCTCGCACAGCAGCGCAAGGAACGGCAGCGCCTCGGCGAAAGCGTGGCCTCGTGGAGAGCGAAGGCTGAAACTCTGGCGCTTTCGCTGGAACCGGAGGATGCCACGGCGTGGATTCTGGAATCTGGGCAGCCTTCGCTGGGGCAGGTTCGCGACGGCCTTCAGGTGGTGCCCGGCTGGGAAAGTGCGGCCGAAGCGGCGCTCAGTGGCGCGGTGGCGGGAATCGGTGCCGACGATGTAGCACAGGCGGTGGCGCTGCTCAGTAGCGCCCGGGCGGCGAATGCCGGCCGGGTCGAGATCACCATTGCCACGAACACTCATACGGATAACGCCGAGGATTCACTGGTACCAGCGATTCTCGCGACAATGCAGGTAGGCGCCGTGTGGGCGCCTGACGTGGTCAGCGCTACCGGGCCGTTGCGCGCAACGATCACAGCGCTTCTGCGTGACACCGCTCTTGCCACTGATCTGGCGACCGCTGAGAAGCTCCTCGCCGCTGGCGTACCCCGCGTGGCTACCGCGACCGGCGATGTAGTGACGGCGCGGCGGGCGTTCGGAGGTGAGGTGTCGGCGTCGTCGTCGCTGGAACGGCAACGCGTACACCGCGAGGCGGTGGCGGAAAGCGAGAAGGCACAACAAGCTCTGGACCGGTGTGCTGCGAACTTGGCGCGCGCCGAGGAACTGCACACCCACCTCCAGAAGCAGGCGAGCGCGGCGAATGCCCAGTTGGCCGCCCAGAATTCGCAGGCGGCGGCGCTTACGGCGCAGCTGCAGGTGGTGCGGCGTAGCGAGCAGTCGCTGGAGCAGGAAGGCACGCGCACGCAAGAGCGGCTTGCTCGTCTCACCCGCGAGCTGGAGCAGCGCCGCGAGGAACTAGCGGCGACGGAAGCAAAACAGCGCGACCATTCCGACAACCCCGACGAACTAGCCGACGAACTCGCCTCCTTCCAGCAGCGGTACGGAGCCGCGCACGAGGCCACGCGCAAGGCGCGCCAGGAGGAGACGGAGGCGCGGCTGCGGCTACGCACCAGCGAGGAACGGTTGCGGGCCGTCGCTGGCAAAGCGGAGGCGCTGGAGCGTAACGCGCAGGCCGTCGAGGAACGCATCGAGAGGGCGCGGCGTGCGGCGCAACGCCGGGAAGCGTCCCGGACGATCGCTGCGGGAGTGGAAGAGGACGCGCAGCGGGCCCTCGCCGCCGTGACGAACCTCAAGGCGCAGACGGGGGAGAAGCGTCAGCGCCAGGAAGTGCAATTGGCGAGCATGGACGCGGCGCTGGCGCAGGAACGGCAGAAGTTGGACGCTCTCCAGCAGACGGCCCGCAAACTGGCCGATAGCCGCCATCACCACGAACTGCAACAGGCGGAGTCGCGGTTGCGGTACGAGCAGTTGGCGAAGCAGTCGGCGGAGGTGTTGGGCGTGCAAGCCGACGACCTCATCAACGAGTACGGCCCCCACCTGCCCGTTCTCACCGCCAAGGGCGAGACGCCCTACGTGCGGGAGGAGCAGGAGCGCCGCCTCGCCACCGCGGAGCGGGCCCTCGCGCGGCTGGGCAAGATCAATCCGCTGGCGTTGGAGGAGCATGCGGCCCTGGAGGAGCGGCAGAAGTACCTCTCCGATCAGCTTGCCGACCTCAAGAAGTCGCGCGATTCGCTGCTGAGCATCGTGCGTGACATTGACGAGCACGTCGAAGAGGTGCTGGACTCTGCGCTGCGGGACGTCGCCCAGTACTTCGAGGTGGTGTTCGAGCGGCTCTTCCCGGGCGGACACGGGCGCATGGTACTCACCGACCCGGGCAGCCCGCTCACCACCGGGGTGGAGCTGGAGGCACGCCCGCCCGGCAAACGGGTCAAGCGGCTCTCGCTGCTCTCCGGCGGCGAGCGCTCCCTCACCTCGATCGCGTTCATGGTGGCCATCTTCATGGCCCGCCCCTCGCCCTTCTACGTCATGGACGAAGTGGAGGCCGCGCTCGACGACGTCAACCTCTCGCGCCTCCTCGACATCTTCCGCGAACTCCAGAAATCCTCGCAGCTGCTCGTGGTTACCCACCAGAAGCGCACCATGGAGATCGCGGACACCCTGTACGGGGTGACCATGCGCGACGACGGCGTCTCCCACGTCATCTCTCAGCGCATGCGGGATGTCGCGCCGATATAGAGGTATCCGCTGTCTTGGGGTGGGAGGTGTGATGGTGGAGAAGGTGTGGCGCTGGAGCTGTAGCGATCGGTTGGGAGATATGGCGGGCGGTTGAGGGGCCCTGGTGTGGGCTCCGATTTGTGAGGTAATAACAAATACGTCGGCGTATTGTCAGCACTGTGCGGCGGAAAAGAAGTGTGCGTTGACGATGTTTCGGTAGTTAACTGGAACCGTGCTAAATAGCGTGTGTTACCTCGTATCAACCGTGTGATATTCGCAAGAAACCCGATGTTAGACGTCCGTTATCGAGCTGTGACACCGATGTTATAAAGGTGCCGTCTGTGGGGATTGAATGTTAAAGAATTCACCACCAGGTTGGTGAGAAGACTATCGTAATCCGGGAAAATTGAGCCATAATAGAGGGGTGATTGTCTCGACATTGATTGTTCTCTTTATTCTGGCCGCCGCAACGGCCGTCTACGTTGGTGTGTTCTACACTCGCCACAATGATGTCACCGGTTGGGTGGCGGAGTCCGTGGATGCTTGGCGCTCGGATTCGCTGGATACGGACGGCTTTGAGATCCACTATGAGGACGGGCGTGTGGGGGATCTTTTCGATTCCTTCCCCGAGGATCAGAAGGCCTACGTCACTCCTGAAGATGTCGAGCAGACTTGGGAGCAAATGGTGACCTTGGAGCGCGATGCTGCCGGACACGTGAAGGAAGCTGCCGCTCCGGTAATCGCCAAGGTCACCGGCAAGCTGCGCCGCAGTGCGGATAGTGCCGCCTCGGCTTCCGAAGCGAGCACCGCACCAGAAGCTGCGGATTCCGAATTGATTTCGGCAGGGGCCGTTGAGCAGAAAAGCCTGCCTCTGAGCGTTTAACCTATCTCGTCAGAGACAGACAACGGGGGCGGGTCCATTGCGGACCCGCCCCCGTTGTCCTGCCCGGCACCTAGTCAGCCGAGACTTCCTCGCGGCTCTCCACAAAGGCCTTCACGCACTCGCGGATATCCTGCTCGCTGTGTGCCGCGGAGAGCTGTACGCGGATGCGTGCCCGTCCCAGAGGCACCACCGGGTAGGAGAATCCGGTGACGTACACGCCGCGGCCAAGCATCGCGGTGGCAATGTCGGAGGCGAGGCGGGCGCCGTCGTCGCCGGTGAACATGACGGCAACGATCGGATGCGAACCGGGCAGGAGTTCGAACCCGGCCTCGGTCATCAAACGGCGGAAGAGTCCGGCGTTGGCGGCTACGCGATCGCGCAGGTGGTCGCCACTCGCTGCCAAATCCAGCGCCTCAAGAGACCCGGCGACGATCGCCGGAGCCACGGCATTGGAAAACAAGTAGGGCCGCGCCCGCTGTTTGAGCAACTCCACCACCTCGCGCGGACCGGCCACGTAACCGCCGGCCGCGCCGCCGAGAGCCTTGCCGAGGGTGCCGGTGAGGATGTCCACGCGGTCCTCCACCCCAAACAACGAGGGCGTCCCGGCGCCGTGCTCACCCACGATGCCCACGGCGTGCGAATCGTCCACCATCACCATGGCGCCGAAGGCCTCGGCGAGGTCGCAGATCTCGGGAAGCCGGGCGTAGTAGCCGTCCATGGAGAAGACGCCGTCGGTGACGATGAGGATACGCCGTGCCCCGTTCTCCCGGGCGATGCGCAGCTTCTCACGTAGGTCATCCATGTCCGAGTTGCGGTAACGCAACCGTTCGGCCTTGCACAGGCGAATGCCGTCGATGATGGAGGCGTGGTTGAGCTCGTCGGAGACCACCGCGTCCTCGGGCCCGAGCAGCACCTCGAAGATGCCTCCGTTGGCGTCGAAGCAGGAGGCGAAGAGTATCGAGTCCTCCATTCCGACGTACTCGGCGATGCGCTGCTCCAGTTCGCGATGGATGGTCTGGGTGCCGCAGATGAAGCGTACCGAGGCGGTGCCGTAGCCGAACTCGTCGAGTCCGTGTTTGGCGGCCGCGATGATCTCGGGGTTGTCCGCCAATCCGAGATAGTTGTTGGCGCAGAAGTTGAGGCAGTCTCCGAGGTCGGTGGCGATGTGCGCCGACTGCGCGGTGGTGATGGGGCGTTCGGCCTTGTACAGCCCGCCCGCGCGGATGGCGTCAAGATCCGCCGCGATTTCCTCACGAATAGTGAACATTAGTGACTCCAATCCATGATGATTTTGCCGCACTTGCCCGAGCGGGCGGTGGCGAAGGCGTCGGCCCAGTCGGCCGCGTCAAAACGATGGGTGATGATGGAACGGATCTGCTCGCGCAGGGTGGCAGACCCCACGAGTAACGTGGTGGCCTTGAACCAGGTGTCGAACATCATCCGCCCGTACACGCCCTGCAAGGTGAGCATGCGAGTGATGACGGTGTTCCAATCGATGGGGTAGGGTCGGGCCGGCAGGCCGAGCATGGCAATTTTGGCACCGAAGTTGCACAGCTCAATCATCTGCGCCATCGCTTGCGGGCTGCCGCTCATCTCCAGTCCCACGTCGAATCCCTCGCGGATGCCGAGGCGGGGGAACACCTCGGCGAGGTCGTCCCGCGACACGTTGACCGTCTCGATGCCCTCGATAACGTGCGCCAGCCTGAGGCGCTCGTCCGAAATATCGGTGAGCACCACTTGATTGGCGCCGATGTGCCGGGCAATGGCCGCCGCCATGGTGCCAATCGGACCCGCCCCGGAAATGAGGACATCCTCGGTGGCGAGGGGATATTGGAAGGCCGTGTGCACGGCGTTGCCAAACGGATCGAAGAGCGCGCCGAGATCCGGGTCAATGATGTCTGGCTGCACCCACACGTTGCGTGCTGGGACGACGACGTAGTCCGCGAACGCCCCGTCCCGGTCCACGCCCACCGACTTGGTACGTAGGCACATGTGGTGGCGTCCACGCCGGCAATTCGAGCAGCGGCGGCACACCACATGCCCTTCGACGGAGACCCGCTGGCCCACATGCAGCTCGTCCACGCCCGCGCCTTCGGGGACGCTTGACCCTACCTCAACAATCTCCCCATAGAATTCGTGCCCGATGATCTGACCGGGCTGGACGTGAGCCGCCGCAAAATCATCCCACGACTCGATGTGTAAATCGGTTCCGCACAGCCCCGTACGCAACACCCGAATTTTCACCTCCGATCGCCCTGTGACGGGCTCCGGAACCTCCCGTAGCTCCAGGCCGGGCCCTCTGTGGGGCTTGACCAACGCGCGCATATGCCTCTCCCTCGCCTTTGAGTTGTGAGAGATCAGGCCAAGACCCATTGGCGTGATCTCTTTCCTTCAAGAGTAGGTGGTTTGGGTCACTTTTTGTGGGAGAACGACGACGACGCCCGAAACCACTGGCACAACACGCGGCAAGTAGGGGAGACTGGCAGTTGTGGATACCCAGACAATCATCATTGCAGTAGTTGCCCTGCTGCTTGCCGTGGGCGTGATCACCGGCCTCGTGATGGGCCAGCGCCGCCGCAATCAGCTTGAGGCACCCAAGACACAGCAGCCTCAGGTCCTCCCGGACACTGGCGAGCAGACCGACGCATCGGTTACTGAAGCGGCTGCCGAGGTGGCGGCGGAACCGGAAATCTCAGTTCCGGCAATCGAGCTTCCCGAATCGGTCCCCTCCCGCTTGCAGCGCCTACGCGCCCGCCTGGCGCGCTCCGGCGGTTTCGGGCAGTCCCTCCTCTCCATCCTCTCGCGCGGCGATCTCTCGCCCGCCGACTGGGAAGAGCTGGAGGACACTCTCCTCATGGCGGACGTGGGCCTCGATC
This sequence comes from Ancrocorticia sp., assembly GCA_047602305.1. GTDB lineage: Bacteria > Actinomycetota > Actinomycetes > Actinomycetales > Actinomycetaceae > Ancrocorticia. The sequence goes on along the minus strand of JASGHO010000001.1, from coordinate 1,273,296 downwards.
CCACCACCGAAATCATGGAGAATCTCAAGACCCAGACCAAGGTGGAGGGCACGCGCGATCCGCAGCGGGTACGCGCCATTCTCCGCGCCGAACTCCTGAAGCTGGTGGATCCGGCGATGGACCGCTCCCTCTCCACCACTCCCGGAGTGGGCGACGACGGCGCCCCGCACCCGGCCACCATGCTCATGGTGGGCGTCAACGGCACAGGTAAGACCACCACCGTGGGCAAGCTGGCCCGCGTCCTGGTGGCCGAAGAGAAGTCCGTTCTCCTCGGCGCCGCGGACACCTTCCGCGCCGCCGCTGCCGACCAGCTGGGCACCTGGGGTGAACGTGTGGGCGTGGACGTCATCCGCTCCGACCGTGAGGGCGCCGATCCCGCGTCGGTGGCCTTCGAAGCCGTCAAGGTGGGCCGCGAGCGCGGCGTCGACGTGGTCCTCGTGGACACCGCCGGGCGCCTGCAGAACAAGGCGGGCCTCATGGACGAGCTCGGCAAGATCAAGCGCGTCATGGAAAAGCAGGCCCCGGTGCGCGAGGTGCTGCTCGTGCTCGACGCCACCACCGGCCAGAACGGCCTCCAGCAGGCCAAGGTGTTCTCCGAGGTGACGGGAATTACCGGCATCGTGCTCACCAAGCTTGATGGCACCGCCAAGGGCGGCATCGTCATCGCGGTGCAGCGTGCGCTCGGTGTCCCGGTGAAGTTCATCGGGCTGGGCGAGGGCGCGGACGATCTCGCTCCCTTCGATCCGGAAGGCTTCGTGGACGCCCTGCTGGGCTAACGTACTGGCTGGGCTAACGTACTGGCTGGGCCAACGTACCTACTCGGCTAACGTACCGACTGGTGACAACGGGCGTGGGCCGCGTACGTAAGCCGCGGACGCCGTCGTCGTCATATCGTCACACAAGAGACGCGAGTCACAGGTGAAGAAACTTCCTGTGGCCCGCGTCTCTTATTTTTCCGGCATTTTACAAACCTGTATCACCGCGGCTAAATCTGTTACACCGTAGTAACAAAGGCGCCCCCCAACTGAAATCGCGAGCGAGGAGACTTCTAACCATGAGCCGGCCGAAGGAGCCGGACGCTAGGAGGACACCATGGAAGCCCTCGATACGGGCGCAACAGCCTGGATGCTCATGTCAGCATCCCTCGTGCTGCTCATGACACCTGCACTGGCTTTCTTCTATGGAGGAATGAGCCGGACCAAGTCCGTCCTCAACATGATGATGATGTCGATGGGCGTGCTCGCCGTGGTCGGCGTTATTTATCCGTTGTGGGGATACTCGATGAGCTACGGAGCAACCTCCGTGGGCGGCCTGTTTGCCAATCCCTTTGATGGATTCAACCTCGCCGGCCTGATCTACGACGCCGACGGCAACTTCGTCCTTGACGGCATGGGAGTGCCCGTCATTGTGGGAGTGGCGTTCCAGGCAACCTTCGCGATCATCACCGTGGCCCTCATCTCGGGCGCCATCGCCGATCGCACCAAGTTCTCGACCTGGCTGGTCTTCACCGGTGTCTGGGCCACCCTCGCCTACTTCCCCATGGCACACATGGTGTGGGGCGGCGGCCTACTCTCCGGCTCGGAAAGCGGACTGGCCGCAATGATTTACGGCAGTAGCGACGGCGAGGCCATCGTGGCCCCCATCGACTTCGCCGGTGGCACGGTGGTGCACATCAACGCCGGTATTGCCGCCCTGGTGCTCGTATACATCATCGGAAACCGCAAGGGCTTCGGCAAGCAGGCATTCCGCCCGCACAACATCCCCTTCGTCATGCTGGGTGCCGCCCTGCTGTGGTTCGGATGGTTCGGCTTCAACGCCGGTTCGGCTTTCACCGCCGACGGCGCCGCGGGCCTCGCCTGGGTCAACACCACCAGCGCCACCTCCGCAGCCATCCTCGGATGGATCATCACCGAGAAGGTGCGCTTCGGGCACATGACCGCCCTGGGTGCAGCCTCAGGTGTGGTGGCCGGTCTCGTTGCCATCACCCCGGCGGCAGGTTCCGTGAGCCCCTTCGGTGCCATCGTCCTGGGAGCAATCTCCGGTTCGGTCTGCTCGCTGGCCATCGCCCTGAAGAACAAGTTCGGCTATGACGATTCGCTCGACGTGGTGGGCGTCCACCTCGTGGGCGGCCTCATCGGAACCGTGCTCGTGGGCCTGCTCGCCACCGATACCGGCCTCTTCTACGGTGGTGGAATTGCCCAGACCGTTGTCCAGATCGTGATTGCAGTGGTTGCGCTGATCTACTCTGGAGTTATCACGGCTATCATCGGCTATGTACTGAAGGCCACCATGGGGTGGCGTGTCAGCGACGAAGATGAAGACCGCGGAATTGATTCCGCCGAACACGGAGAGTCCGCATACGATCAGTTGGTCGGCGCCTACTCGAAGGAGATCTGACCATGAAGCTTGTTACAGCAATCATCCAGCCGCACCGCCTCGAAGAGGTTAAGAAGGCAGTCCAGGCCGAGGGAGTCAAGGGTATGACCGTCTCCCAGGTCAACGGCTACGGCCGTCAGAAGGGCCACACGGAGGTCTACCGCGGTGCAGAATACACCGTTGACCTTCTCCCCAAGGTCAAGATCGAACTGGTATGCGCCGACGGCGACGCCGAGTCGATCGCCCAGACCATCGCCTCCTCGGCTCGCTCGGGCCGCATCGGAGACGGCAAGATCTGGATCACCGCAGTTGAGCAGGTCATTCGCGTCCGAACCGGAGATTCCGGAGAAGACGCACTGTAAAACATGAGGGCCATCCGGTCCGCAATGTGTAGTGATGAGGAGGGGTCCGAGCTGACAGGTTCGGACCCCTTCTCTGTAAGAGATAACGCCACGAGGCTGCGGAGATAGGAGATTGCGCCAATAGGTCACGGCCTATTCGCGGGATCTCTACGGCCCCGGCTTGGTAGCGGGATATCTCGGCACTCTCGTCACGTGGCGCTTTCATCACGTGGCGTTCGAGAAAGAGGACCCATGGCTTTGGATACGACTTCGCAGACAACTCCGGACGAGACGGATGATCTCCTCATCCTCAAACTTCGTGACCTTCGGCGCACCATCACCCCGGCCGGCCGGATCTCACGCGCCCAGTGGACCACTCTCACCGAGCGGGCCCTGGTGGAGCTGTGGGAGAGTGCCCTCTCGGATCAGGGCGTCATCGGAGAACCCAAGGGTTTGGCGCTCGCGGCCGTGGGTTCGCTGGGCCGGCGCGATTGCGGCCCGGAATCAGATATTGACCTCGTGTTGTTGCACGACGGCGGCGTCCACCTCGAGTTGCGTGACGGCATTCAGGGGTTGGCGGACGCGCTTTGGTACCCGATCTGGGACTCTCACATTGAGCTGGACCATTCGGTGCGTTCCCTCAAGGAGTGCCGGGGCATTGCCAAGACGGACCTCAAGGCATCTCTCGGGTTGCTCGATATTCGCCGCATCGCGGGGGACCGCACGCTTGTGGAGAAGGCCACCTCTGCCATCCTGGCGGATTGGCGTTCCGGGGCGCGGCTTCGCTTTGACGAGATTGCCGCAGATCAGATCGACCGACGGCGCCGTTTTGGACGCCTCGCCTACCTCATCGAGGGCGATCTCAAGGAAGCCGCGGGTGGGCTGCGCGACGGAATTCTCATCAAGGCGCTGGTGGCGTCGTGGCTCGCCGAGCGCCCCGCCATCGAATACGAGGACTCCTACGAGTTCCTGCTTGATGTGCGTGATGCCTTGGCCAGTGTCAGCCACCGCCACAACCACGTGTTGCGTCTGAGTTATCAGGACGAGGTGGCCGCCCTTCTCGGTTTTACCGGGGCAAGCGGGCAGGATCCGGCCGACGAACTTCTCATGCAGATCGCCCAGGCGGCCCGCACCATCCGCGCCGCCTACGCGGACACGTTGCGGCGCGCGAAGGGCAGCCTGCGTACCCCCGAGCGTCCGCGCTTCCAGCCGCGTCTGGTGCGCGGCCGCGTGGTCCCGCCCTACCTGGAGGAGTTGGCTCCCGGGGTGGGCGAGCGCAGCGGCGAACTGGTGCTCACCAGTACCGCCAACCCTGCCGATCCCCGCGTGCTCTTCTCCATCATGCGGGTGGCCGCCGAACGTGACCTGCCCATCCGCCCTGCCACCCTGCAGCATGTGGAGCGTGCGGGTGCGGGCCGCGAGCTTTCCTTCCGCTGGCAGTTGGGGGAGGCGTGGCCGCGCTGGGCACGCCAGGATTTTGAGGCGGTGCTGGAGACCGGCCAGAACCAGGTGGGGGTGTGGGAGCTTCTCGACATCGCCGGGCTCTTTGCCCAGTTGGTGCCCGTCTGGGAAGAAGTGCGCAATCTTCCCCAGCGCTCCGCCATCCACCGACATACTGTGGACCGCCATCAGATCGAAGCCATGTCCCTGCTTCCGGGAGTGCGTTCGCTTGGCATCGGTATGGATGGACTACGCCCGCGCCGGCGCACCGCACTCCTGTTGGCCACCCTGTTCCATGACATCGGCAAGCGCCCCGGCCATCCCGATCACGCCGAGCGCGGCGCCGAGATGATCCCGGACATCCTGGTACCGATGGGGTACGAGCAGTCGGTGATTGACGACGTCGTCGTCCTGGTACGGCATCATCTTCTCCTCGGCGGGCTTGCGACCTCCGCCGATCCCGAAGAATTGCGCACCTGGGGGATGATTTCCGACGCCGTGGACGGGGACGGCGAACTGCTCACCTGCCTCCACCTTCTCACCCAGGCGGATGCCTCCTCCTGCAAGCCGGAGGCGTGGGATCAGTGGAAGGCCACACTTGTGGCGAATCTGGTGGGTAACACCATGCGGGCGCTGGCGTAGACTATAGGGCAGTAAATCCATCATCAGGGCAGTGCAACTGACCGTGACTCGAAGGTAGGCCTGTGTTCAACACACTCTCCGACCGCATTACCGGATCTTTCAAGAACCTGCGCTCCAAGGGGCGGCTCTCCTCAGCGGACGTCGAACAGACGATCAGTGAGATTCGGCGCGCGCTTCTGGACGCCGACGTCGCGCTGCCCGTCGTTCGTTCCTTCACCGCCGCCGTGCGCGAGAAGGCCACCGGCGCGCTCGCCTCGCAGGCCCTCAACCCGGGCCAGCAGGTGGTGCGCATCGTCAACGACGAACTGGTGGAGATCCTCGGCGGCGAGTCGCGCGAGATCAACACGGCCACCAGCGGGCCCACCGTCATCATGCTGGCGGGCCTGCAGGGCGCGGGCAAGACCACCCTGGCCGGAAAGCTCGGCCTGTGGCTGCGCGAGCGCGGCGACAAGGTGCTGCTCGTGGCCTCCGATCTCCAGCGCCCCAACGCGGTGCAGCAGCTGGAAGTGGTGGGCACCCGAGCCGATGTGGACGTGTGGGCACCCGAGCCGGGCAACGGCGTGGGTGACCCGGTCGAGGTGGCGCGCTCCGGCGTGGATTTCGCACGCGCCCAGGGCTACGACGTCGTCGTGGTGGACACCGCCGGACGCCTCGGTGTTGACCAGGAGATGATGCAGCAGGCCGTCAACATCCGCGATGCTGTGAGCCCGCACGAAATCCTCTTCGTGGTGGACGCCATGATTGGCCAGGACGCGGTGGCCACCGCCAACGCCTTCCAGGACGGCGTGGGATTCACCGGCGTGGTGGTCTCCAAGCTGGACGGCGACACCCGTGGCGGTGCCGCGCTCTCCGTGCGTGGAGTGACCGGCCGCCCCATCCTCTTTGCCTCCACCGGCGAGAAGCTGGAAGACTTCGAGCGTTTCCACGCTGACCGCATGGCTTCGCGCATCCTCGACATGGGTGACATTCTCACCCTCATTGAGCAGGCCGAGCGCACCTGGGACGAGCAGCAGCAGGCCGAACTGGCCTCCAAGATGGCCGACGGCGACTTCACCCTCACCGACTTCATCGACCAGCTCAACCAGATCAAGCGCATGGGCTCCATGAAGAAGATCATGGGCATGCTGCCGGGCATGGGCCAGTACCGTGATGCCCTCGACGCCTTCGACGAGAGCTCGGTGGATCGCATCGAAGCCATCGTCAACTCCATGACGCCCGCCGAGCGCCACGACCCGAAGATCCTCAACGGTTCGCGCCGCCTGCGCATCGCCAAGGGCTCGGGCACCTCGGTGCAGGAAATCAACGCCTTCATTGATCGTTTCATGCAGGCCAAGAAGATGATGCAGCAGATGTCGCGCGGCGGTGGCGTTCCCGGAATGCCGGGGATGCCCGGAATGCCCGGTGCGGGCGGCGGCTCGCGTAAGTCCAAGCGTGCCCAGCGCAAGACCTCCGGCAACAAGAAGGGCCGCTCCGGTAATCCGGCCAAGCGCGCCCGCCAGGAAGCCGAAGCAGCGGCACGCGCAAATCTCGAGGCGCAGAGCCCGCAACCTGCCAAGGGCTCGGCCTTCGGCGGCGGGGCACCGGGTGGGGCGTTTGGCGGCGCCGGAGCTGCTGGTGCGGCGCCCGCGATGCCGAACATGGATGACATCGACATCAAGGATCTCCAGCGCTTCCTGCGCTAGCGCATAAGGATCCTTTCGGCGAAGTGAAGGGTTTATACACGACACCCCGGCAAATATCGGCGACTTTCTGTATAAACCCCTCACCTGGCGGATTCTTCTAGAACAGCGGTACCGTCTAGAAATCGAGCGGGATATAGCCCTCGGGGATGTCGTCGTAGGAACTCGGGTCCTCAATGGGCTCCACGTGTACCATCACCTGGAGGTCAGGCACGGTCTGTTTGAGTTCGGTCTTGATGATCTCGGCAAGCCGGTGGCTGCGATGCACGGACCACGAACCCGGTACGAGCAGGTCCACGTTGAGGAAGGACATGCGGCCGGAGGCGCGTGTCTGGAGCCCGTGGAAGGTCACGTCCTCGCTGGCGTACTTGCGCAGCACCTCGATGAGCGCCGCGTTTTGTTCGTCGGGCAGGGCCACGTCCATGAGTCCGAGCATGGAAGAGCGGATGAGTTTGAATCCAGTGAGAGTGATGTTCAGGGCAACGATCAGCGCGACGATCGGATCGAGGATGTCCCAGCCGGTGATTCCCACGAGACCGATGCCCACCAGCACGCCGGCGCTGGTGACGACGTCGGTCATGAGGTGTGCGCCGTCAGCTTCGAGCGTGGGGGAGCGATGCTTACGGCCCACCCGCAGAAGGACGAGGGCCACCGCACCGTTGATGATCGATGCCACCACCGAGATGAGCAGGCCGAGCCCCACGTTGTCCAGCGGTCGCGGGTTGAGGAGCCGCTCGATGGTGGCGAAGATGATGACGGTGGCTGCGGCGAGAATCATCGCGCCCTCGATACCGGCGGAGAAGTACTCGGCTTTCGAGCGTCCGAAGGCGAAGCGGGCGTCGGCCGGCTTGGCGGCCTGATGAAGAACGACGACGGCGACCAGCGCGGCCACCAGATTCACCACCGATTCGGCGGCATCGGAGAGTAGGCCGACGGACCCGGTCATGAGATAGGCACCGGCCTTGAGTGCGATGGTTGCCAGTGCCGCAGCCACGGAGAGCCAGGCGAACTTGGTGAGATTCACCGAGCCGGAGGCGTTGTTCTTGGATGATGTTGCCACCCAGATATTGTGGGCCTTTGTGCCCACAAAACCCAAGGTAAGAAGCCGAATGCAAGAGACCACACGATGTTCGGCGCACCGAAGGGTAGGACTTCGGTCCGAGGTAGGGTGGCCCGCCCGGTGCACCGAAGTAACGCATACCACGAGCCACCTGTGTGAGAGTGATTGCCGCACTGGCGCCATTTCTGGCACAATGGGGCGTTGTACTCGGGCGAACGAGGTCCCTCTCAACTCCGTTTCGTCCCTGTCTCGAACCCCGATGTCAACGTCCCCCGTTGGTCAGAGGTGTGTTCACCCCCAAGAACAAGGAGTGACCACTCAAGTGGCAGTCAAGATTCGTCTTAAGCGCATGGGTAAGATCCGTGCACCTTTCTACCGTGTCGTCGTCGTCGATTCCCGCAAGCGCCGTGACGGCGCCGTGATCGAGGAGATCGGTCAGTACCACCCGACCGAGCACCCCTCCGTCATCAAGATCGATTCCGCTCGTGCACAGTACTGGCTCTCGGTTGGCGCTCAGCCCTCCGATGCCGTCAAGCAGCAGCTCAAGATCACCGGTGATTGGCAGAAGTTCAAGGGTCTGCCGGGCGCCGAAGGCCGCCTGCAGGTCAAGGGCGCCAAGGACGTCGAAGCAGACCGCAAGGCCGCTGTCGCGTCGGTTCAGGATGATGCTGAGAAGCGTCGCGCCGCCGCTGCAGCCGCAGCCGCCGAAGCAGCAGCCGCCCCGGCTGAGGCTGAAGCCGGAGAGGACGCCTGATGCTCGCCGATGCCCTGGAGCACTTGGTCCGTGGAATTGTTGATTCGCCCGACGATGTCGAGGTGCAGTCACGCAATACCCGCCGTGGAGAGCTCCTCGAGGTTCGGGTTAACCCGGATGACCTCGGGCGCGTCATTGGACGCAATGGGCGCACGGCAAAGGCGCTTCGTTCGGTGATCGGTGCGTTGTCGAGCAAGGGCTCTGTCCGCGTCGACGTCATCGAAACCGACCAGCGATAAGCTGTTATTTCACAGAACCGGCCCCAACATTGTTGCGGGCCGGTTCGTGGCATTTACCGGGTATGAGCCCGGATGTGATTGGAGATCCTGTGCAGTTGACCGTTGCCATCATTGGCGCACCCCACGGACTGAAGGGCGAGGTGCGCTTGGACGTGCGCACCGACGTACCGCAGCGCCGCCTCGCCGTCGGCACCATGTTGGAGACGGACCCGCAGGAGGCGGGCCCGCTGACGATCGAGCGCACGCGCGAGTACAAGGGCGCCACCTACGTGATGTTCGCGGAGTGCCGTGACCGCACCGGCGCCGAGGCGTTGCGTGGTATCTCCCTCGTGGTGGAGACGGACGAGGAAGAGGAGATCGAGGAGGACGCCTGGTACTCCCATGAGCTTGTTGGCCTCGAAGTCCTCGATCCGGACGGCTACACCCTCGGCGAAGTGATTGCACTGGAGCCGATGCCCGCGCAGGATCTGCTCGTGGTGCGCGAGCCGGACGGCATCATCACCCGCGTCCCCTTCGTCAAGGAAATTGTCACCGAAGTGGATATCGACGACGGCTGCATCGTCGTGGACGCCCCGGCAGGCTTGTTCTCGGACGAGGAGCTTGAGGGCGACGACGACGGCGAGTCTGGCGATGCCGATGCTGAGTCCGTCGAGGTAACTGACGGCGACGTAGACGGCGCAACTGACGACGACGTCGAAACCGGTAGCGAGTCCGGTGACGCCGCCGAAACCAACAGCGACGCAACCGATGGCGAGGACGCTCGGTGAGCACCCGCTTCGACATCGTCTCCGTTTTTCCCGAGTTCTTCGAGGTTCTCAACCTCTCGCTGCTCGGTAAGGCGCAGGAGCGCGGCATCATGGAGATCCACTCGCACGACCTGCGCGACTGGACCGACGACCCGCACCGCACCGTCGACGACACCCCCGCCGGCGGCGGCGCCGGCATGGTCATGCGCCCGGATATTTGGGGCAAGGCGCTGGACGAGATTCTTGGGGCGGATATCCCGAGGAACGACGACGGCGCCGCACCCGCGGGCACGACAGTGCTCGCCATCCCGACCCCGTCCGGCACGCAGCTGACCCAGCGCGAATGCGAGCGTCTTGCCGCCTCCACGCAGCACATGGTCATTGCCTGTGGGCGCTACGAGGGTATCGATTCGCGAGTTGCCGAGCACTATGCGTCGCGCGGCGTCGAGGTGTTCGAGTACTCCCTCGGTGATTACGTCCTCAACGGCGGGGAAGTGGCCGCGGTGGCCCTCATCGAAGCAGTGGGACGCCTGCTGCCGGGCATGGTGGGCAACCCCGAGTCGCTCGTCGAGGAGTCGCACGGGGCGGCTGGCCTGCTCGAATACCCGGTTTTCACGCGGCCTTCCGAGTGGAAGAGCCTGCCCATTCCCGAGGTGCTCACCTCCGGAAACCATGGCGCCGTGGCCCGCTGGCGGCGCGATCGCGCCATCGCCAAGACGGCCGCCCGGCGCCCGGATATGATTCGACGCCTCGATGCTGCGCAATTGGATAAGAAGGACCGGGCCGCTCTGGCAAGCCACGGATACCTGGTGCGCGGCGGACTGGACCACCCGGTAGCGGTGCGGGCACGGCTCGCGAGCGGCGACGACGTCGTCGACCTGTCGGCTCTTGCCGCACGTACCTTCCCCGACGCCGCTCCCACGGAACTGGGGGAGCGTGCCATTTCGGCGTTCATCGCCGAGAACCTCTCCGAGGAGGCGTTCGCCGGGTACCTCGCCGATCCGCGCTGGGTGTGCGTGCTCCTGGAAAGTGAGCACGACGAACTCATCGGCTACACGCTCAGTGAAGTTCCCGAGGCGGACGGAGTTGCTGGTGAGGGGGCGCCGTCGTCGTCAATGATTGACGGACGCGAACGCAAGGGGCCGCTCGTCTACCTGTCGAAGTACTACATTGACAGGCCGTGGCGCGGAACCGGGGCTTCCCTCCTGCTGTGGGAGGCGACGCGCGAGCTGCTGGCCGAACGAGTGGGCGAGTGGGAGAATCCGTTCGTCTACCTCGGAACCAACGCGAAGAACCGGCGCGCCATCAAGGCCTACAAGAAGCTCGGCTTCGTCAAAGTGGGGACACGGCACTTCATGGTGGGTGACCAAGACAACCTTGATGTTGTTTTAGCCCGCGAACTGCATGTGCCATAATTATTAGGCTTCTCGCCACTACAGTGCGCGCAACCTGCCGCAGGGGGTCGTGCAATCGGCGAGTCAATGAAGGCTGGCGCGTGCGTAACGCGCCCCGAGATCACTTGTGGCCTGCGTGCATGAGTGGAAAGAGATAGACAAATGCAGACTCTTGACTTTGTCGATGCAGCCCAGCTGCGCGACGACATCCCGAGCTTCCGCCCCGGCGACACCGTCCGCGTGAACGTGCGAGTCGTTGAAGGCAACCGTACCCGTACCCAGGCTTTCCAGGGCGTCGTCATTGGCCGCTCCGGTGCAGGAATCCGCGAGACCTTCCGCGTCCGCAAGATCTCCTTCGGCGTGGGCGTTGAGCGTGTCTTCCCGGTGCACTCTCCTGCCATCGAGTCCATCGAAGTGGTCTCCCGCGGTATCGTTCGCCGCGCCAAGCTGTACTACCTGCGCGATCGCCACGGTAAGGCAGCGAAGATCAAGGAGCGTCGCGACGATCGTCGCGGCTGAGCCTAGAGATTGTGCGAAGTGTGGGGCCTGCCATTATGGCGGGCCCCACAACTCTTTTGTGTGAGAAAACGTCACTGGGGCCGTGGCGTCGCCCTCCTAGAGGCGTTCCCAGGGTGCTTTGATCGTCCGCACAAACGCAAATTGGGCTAGTATTTCAGGGCAGAACGCAATGGAGGAACACATGGCAGACAAACCACTGACCGGTCCGAACGATGACCAGGTGCCACCTTCATTCGCGCCCGGATCCGGCAATATTACGATCCCGGATGCCGTTGAAGAGACGCGCAACATCGAGCAGGACATCGACGACCGCAACGAGGAGAAGGCCGAAAAGCGCTCCTCGTGGTTCAGTAGTGTTCTCGAATTTGTGACCATCCTGGTTATTGCCCTGGTCATTTCGGTCCTCATCAAGACCTTCCTTCTCCAGACGTATTACGTTCCTTCTGGGTCGATGGAGACCACGCTGCAGGTTGATGATCGCATCGCGGTCAATCGTATGGCGCGTGACGTGGATGAGATTGGGCGCGGCGACATCGTCGTGTTCGTTGATCCCGGCGGCTGGTTGCCTGATCGTCCGGATCGTCGGACTGCCCTTCAACGCGGCGCCTCCGAAGTGTTGCAGGCCGTTGGCCTTCTTCCGCGAGATACCGGCCACCACCTGGTCAAACGTGTGATCGGAGTGGGCGGGGACACCGTCGAGTGCTGCACCGCCGACGGCCAGCTGAGCATCAACGGGGTACCGCTCGACGAAGAATACGTGATTGAGGGAGCGGCTCCCTCGGAGCAGCCATTCTCGGTCACCGTGCCCGAGGGACACCTGTGGGTGATGGGCGATAACCGCCCCAACTCCAGCGATTCCCGCTTCCACAACACCGAAGGCAACGGCTTCGTGCCCATCGAGAACGTTGAGGGCCGGGCCTGGGCAATCTTCTTCCCCTTCGACCACTTCGGCAAGCTGGACAAGACGCACGCGTTTGACGCGGTGGCTGGTGAGGCTTCGGGGGCTGCTGGTGCGGAGTCTGATGCGGCTGGTTCAGACTCTGATGCGGCCAGTTCGGCGTCCGGTACAGCCGGTACGCAATCTAGCTCGGCGTCCGGTACGGAATCCGGCGCAGGGGACTGACAAGGTGGTAACTCCCTCGCGTGAGATCGAGCTGGATCTCCTCGGGTCGCTACGCGCACACTTCGGCGAGGGTGCGATTCTCGCCGGTGTGGACGAGGTGGGCCGTGGCGCCCTGGCGGGGCCAGTCAGCGTGGGCATCTGCCTCATTGACGCGTCGACGAGCGACGATTTTCCCACGGGCCTGCGCGATTCGAAGCAGATTTCTCCCGCGCGGCGCGTAGCGCTCGACCCGCTGTGCCGGGCCTGGGGGCTGGATCTGGCCGTCGGCCATGCCGGGCCGGAGGTCGTTGACGCCGAAGGAATCATGGTGGCGTTGCGGCGTGCCGCCGCCGACGCGCTGGCGCAGCTGAAAGCGCGCGGTTTAGTGCCTGACGCGGTCCTGCTGGACGGCAGCCACGACTGGTGGGTCGAGGATTCGCTCTTCGATTTCGATCCGATTCTGCCGCAGTTGCCGGTGCGCATGCAGGTGAAAGGTGACGCCTCGTGCGCCGTCGTCGCCGCAGCGTCGGTGGCAGCGAAAGTGGAGCGCGACGGGCTCATGGTGGACTTGGACGCTCAGTATCCGGGCTACGATTGGGCTAGTAATAAGGGATATTCATCGGCCCGTCACATCGAAGGGCTGAGGGCGCTGGGCCCCTCACCCCTACACCGAACATCATGGCATCTGCCGGGAGTAAACACATGAGCGATATCGAAGGCTACGAGTCCGACCAAGAGCTGGCCCTCTACCGCGAATACCGGGACGTCATCAAGATCTTCCGGTACGTGGTGGAAACCGAGCGGCGTTTCTATCTCGCCAATGACGTGGACGTCAAAGTACGCGCCTCGCAGGGCGGCGACGTGTTCTTCGAAGTCAACCTTCACGACGCCTGGGTATGGGACATCTACCGCACCTCACGCTTCGTGCGCTCGGTACGAGTGGTGACGTTCAAGGACGTCAACGTCGAGGAACTCAACAAGCAGGACATCACCAAGGAGATCGACCTGCCGGGCTGAGCACGGTGATTAGTCAGCATTGACGACGACGGCGCCGCGGCTCGCGTTGTTGCGTGAGTTGCGTGGGTTGCGAGGTTGCCGCGCTCCGTACGAGCGTAGGACGCGCCTCGTACTTGTATCCACAGATCGGCTTCGTGCACTCCCCATCCACAGCAGTTGCAAGCGCGGCGTCACGGCTCGGAATATCGGGCTTAACTGGGAGGCATGAACGCTTCTCACATATTGCTTGCACCGGATAGACCTCTCGTCGTCGACCTTGGTGAAGAATGGGCAGCTCCACCGCTGCCGGAAAACGCCACGAATCGCGAGCTGGGCGCGTGGGGTGAAGAACTCGCAGCAAGGAACTTTCGGGCACGTGGAATCGATGTGCTTGACCGCAACTGGCGCTGCCGCCAGGGAGAAATAGATCTGGTCTGCTGGGACCCGCAGCGCCGGACGCTCTTTGCCTGTGAGGTGAAGACGCGCCGTGAGGGTGGTTTTGTGCCCTCTCTGGAGTCGGTCTCGCGGAGCAAACTGGCGCGGCTCCGGCTGTTGTTATCGCAGTGGCTGGCGAGTCACGACTACTGCGGGGCTGCGGTTTCCATCGATGTTGTGGCGATTACCGTGCGCGAAGGTGAGGGCTGGGATCTCTGCCATGTCGAGGCCGTGGCATGAGGATCGGCATGTCACACGCGGTTTCGGTGGTGGGCGTGCAAGGGCACCTGGTGCGGATCGAAGCCGCACTGCTCTCGGGGCTACCAGCTTTCACGATTGTGGGGCTTCCTGACGCCGCAGTGGTGGAATCGCGCGAAAGGTTGCGGGCGGCATTCGCCGCCGCGGGGATTCTCTTCCCGCAGGTGCGCGTGACAGTGAACTTGTCGCCTGCCGATACCCCCAAGTCTGGCACTGCCTTTGATCTGGGAATTGCTGCGGCCATTCTCAGCGCGATGAGTGGCCGGGTGGCGGATACCGGTCACGAGGTCTACCTTGGCGAGCTTGGGCTCGACGGCTCGGTCCGCAAGGTGCGGGGAGTTCTGCCGGGGGCGTTGGCTGTCCCGGACATGGGATTGGTGGTGCCCTATGGCTGCCAGGCCGAGGCGGCACTTGCGGGTGTGAGCGCGGTGGGCGTGTGGCACCTGTCGCAGGTGGCCGAACCTTTGGGAATTGGATGCCAGCCCGTACCTCCTGAGCCCAAGGGACGTGAACAAGCGAACGATGGGCAACGTGTGGGAGGCCCGGCCGGAGCGGGCGACTTCTCGGATGTGCGTGGACAGGCCTTTGCGAAGTGGGCTATCGAGGTGGCCGCCGCAGGCGGGCATCATCTCCTCATGACTGGCTCGCCGGGAATCGGGAAGTCCATGATCGCGAGCCGGATGCCGGGTATTCTCCCGGAGCTGAGCCTTGACGAGGCCGTTGAGGTGGCCTCTATTGCATCGGCGGTTGGTGAATTTGATGGCGGGCTGAGCCGGGTTCCTCCCTTTTCCGCTCCTCACCATACGGCCAGTGCCGCCGCGCTCATCGGTGGCGGTACCTATCCGCGTCCCGGAGCTGTGTCGCGAGCGCACAACGGGATCCTCTTCCTTGATGAACTTCCTGAGTTCCAGCGAGATGTGATGCAGGCATTGCGTCAACCGATGGAATCAGGAGAGGTGCAGATACATCGTGCTCGCACCAGCGTCACCTATCCCGCACGCTTTCAATTCATTGGTGCAGCCAATCCCTGCCCCTGCGGGCGCTTCTTCGACAATGCGGCGCGCTGTAGCTGCAAATCGAGAGATCGTCGCGAGTACTTCCGCCGAATTGGTGGCCCGCTGCTTGATCGCTTCGACATCAACGTTGTCATGTCTCTCCCCAGCCGGGTGGAACTGAAACTCGACACGAATACGGAACGCAGCGCCGTCGTCGCCGAACGAGTTGCCCTGTCGCGTGAGCGCTCCCAGGCGCGGCTGCGCGATACCGAGTGGACGCGCAACGCGCAGGTATCCGGCGCGTGGTTACGCAAGAACACGCCACTGCCGCCCGCGGTGGAAAAGCAGTTCGATGCGGCGCTCGCGCACGGGGAGCTGTCCTTGCGGGCGGTGGACAAGATCATGCGGGTGGCGTGGACGTTGGCGGACCTGGCGGGGCACGTGGGCCCTGATTCCGGTGACTTTCACCAAGCATTCGCGTTGCGAGAGAGGAATGATAATGGGTGAGGGTAGTGTCCTGGAGGACGAGCGGCTGGCCGCAGAAGACGAGAACTTTTCTGCGGAAGAAGAGAGGCTGGCCGCGATGGCGTGGACCCGGCTGGCGGAGGGCGAGGATGTCTTCGCAACCGCGCTGGTGGACAGCTACGGCTATGCGCGTGCGTTGCAGTGGCTGCGCAAGGCGCGAGCGGGGGCACCGGTGGACGAGCGTTTGCGGCCAAGCGTGGCTCGCTGGTGTGGGCGGCTCGATTCGGAGGTGTTTGAGCGCGACGTCGAGCGGTCCGCCAAATTAGGCGGTTTTCTCATGCCGGGAGATCCGCTGTGGCCGCAGAGCCTCATGGATCTGGGGGAGGTTCGCCCGCTTGGACTCTGGTATCACGGCAACCCGGAGATACTCAGAGGGTTGTCGTTGGCCATTGTGGGCTCGCGTGATGCTACCGAGTATGGTCTGCGGATCGCCACGGATTTTGCTTATGAGTTCGCGGAGCAGGGAGTGGTTATCGTGTCTGGCGGGGCCTTTGGTATTGACGCGGCGGCGCATCGCGGGGCGCTCGCGGCCGGTGGAAAGACTGTCGTGGTGCTTGCCGGAGGTGTGGATCGGCCCTACCCGCGGCAGAATGCCTCGCTCTTTGGCGAGGTGCTGGCAGCTGGGGGAGTAATCGTCTCGGAATCGCCGCCCGGGGCACAATCCTTGCGCCATCGGTTTCTTGCGCGCAATCGGATTATTGCCGGGCTTTCCATTGCGACCGTGGTGGCCGAGGCTCCGGTACGTTCGGGTGCTATCTCCACGGCGCGGCATGCCCTGGGAATCGGGCGCCAAGTGGGCGCGGTACCCGGGCCGATCACATCTCCACGCTCCGCCGGCTGCCACATGCTCATGCGCAGCGATGCCATTTGCGTCACCTCGGTGCAGGAGGTGCGGGAACTCATGGGATTCGTAACCGAAGGAGAGTCCCATCCGGTGCCACGCGTGAATGAGCAGCTCATGTTGGATATCGGTGGTGGGGCGGGTGCGGGTGATGTTGCTGGTGTGGGTTCTGCTGTCGAAGCGGCAGCGGCGCACTCTCAGGTTTCGGCAAGTTCACCCGCGGTACGGCTAACCGCAGCAAGCGCAACCGTGGCAAGTTCAACTGTGGCAAATGTCGACGACCCACTAGCTGGCCATCCGTTGGCGGTCCGTGTGCGAGACGCTTTGCCGGTGCGTAGGGCATGCTCGGTGGCAAGGATTGCCACGACAGCGGGAGTCTCTGTTCCCGAGGCGATCAAAGGGCTGGGAATGCTGGAGATGCGAGGTGTTGCCGAGCAAGTGAACGATGGCTGGAGACTATCTCCCGCAGCGCGCGGATAATTGCTGGCATTGCCGTAATTGCCAGCATTGCCGTAATTGCTGGCAACTACGGTTATTGTGAAGGAATGGACCAAAGCCGCCTCATTTCGGATGTGATTGAGCAGTATCGCCGTGAGTTGGAGTTACGCCGTGGACTCTCTCCGCACACGGTGGCGGCCTACGTTCGTGAAGCGGAATCGCTGCTGACGTTCCTCAACGCTTCCGTTGGCGTGTCGGCAGAGGAACCGGTGGATCTGGGACTTCTCACTCTCACCGATGTACGTGCGTGGCTCGCAAAGTCGCAGGCGGATGGTCAGGCGCGTTCCTCGCTCGCCCGGCATTCCGCCGCGATCCGCAACTTCAGTTCGTGGCTCTATCGTTCTGGATACACGGAGGTTGACGCTGCCGCGCGGTTGAAGGCTCCGCGTGCGGACAACGAGTTGCCCAACGTCCTGACGCAGGATCAGGCGCGGCAACTGTTGAACTACGCGCAGACCCGCGCCGCTGACAACAGCCCCGTACATGTGCGCGATATGGCGGCCCTCGAGCTGCTGTATGGTGCCGGACTTCGGGTCTCGGAACTGTGCGGATTGAACATCGAGTCACTCCAGCCCAACTCCACCGTGCGTGTCATTGGCAAGGGGAACAAAGAGCGGATTGTCCCGTATGGTGTGCCTGCCACGCGGGCTCTCATGCGTTACCTCGCCGTTCGCTCGGCCCTCACCAAGAAGCCCACCAGAGCGCTCTTTCTCGGGGTACGTGGTGGCAGATTGGATCCGCGTTCCATGCGCGATGTGGTGTACCGTGTGGCTGCGCAAGCCGGTGTTCCGGAGATCTCGCCGCACGATCTGCGCCACTCCGCTGCTACCCACCTCTTGGAAGGCGGATCGGATTTGCGGACCGTTCAGGAGATTCTTGGGCACAATTCTTTGGCGACGACGCAGCGCTACACCCACGTGAGTGCCGAACGCTTACGACAGACCTTCACCCAGGCCCATCCGCGCGCCTGAACTCAAGTTCGCCCCTAAGGACAAGATCGTGCCTTGGGACTACATAAACCGAGGAAACTTCTTCCGTGAACCTTATATATTTGTTATGCATCGTGTATTTGTTATGCATTGCGGTTCACGCTAGTCCTTCTGAAGAGAGTCAGCATGTTTGTCACTGAACGAGACCCGGCACTTATCGAGTCTCGGAAGAAGACCTTGAGAAATCTTATGAGCGGGATGCTTGTGTGCGCTCTCTGGCTGCCAACCGCATCAGCCATTGCTGTCGAGACAACACCGGCGGCCGATGCCGAGATCGTCATTGAAGTTGGTGATGGCAGCGATAACGGTGATGTCGTAACTACCGATGGCGATGCCGCCGTCGTCGATCCGCATGACGTTTTAGCCCCGACTACCGAGATCGTTCTCGATACCGAGGAAGATTCGGATACCGATAACGCGGTACTGCCCACGCCTGCTTCGACGCCCGTTCCCACCGCCATTCCCACCATCCCCGAGGTCACTGATTCCGCCGAAGTAGCCGGTCCCGAGGTGTTGGCGAAGGAGATCGTCGAGTTCACCGACGCAAAGCTGAAGGCGTGTGTGGCCTCCGCGCTTGGTCTCGGCATTGATGCGAAGATCAGCAAGGACAACCTGCGTCAGCTCACAGAGTTGACATGCGAATTGTCGGAAAAGCCTGAGATGACGCCGCTGAAGTACGCCACCAACCTCAAGCGCCTCAACCTGAGCAACAACAAGATTTCTGATATCTCGGTGCTCAAAGCGCTGGGCAAACTCACCTGGCTTGATATCAGCGGCAATCGGATTTCAGATTTTTCGGCGCTGAAGGGTCTCACCAAGCTTCAGTACGTCAAGCTGGACTCCCAGAGGCCATCCGGTTCGCTACTCAAGGACCGCTGGATTGATGCCGGTGGCAGGTGGTATTACCTGAATTCCAAAGGTCTGGCTGCCACCTCGTGGGCGCTGATCAGCGGAAAGTGGTACTACTTCGATGCCCAAGGCGCGATGAAGACCGGCTGGGCCGCGGTGGGCGGCAAGTGGTACTACCTTGATGCCAGCGGTGCCATGGCGACGGGCTGGGTTAAGAGCCAAGGTAAGCAATACTATCTGGACTCCAACGGAGCCATGGTGACCGGCTGGCTCGCCGTCGGTGGAAAGTGGTACTACCTCGACTCGAACGGTGCCATGGCGACAGGGTGGGTGACAAGCCAAGGTAAGTGGTACTACTTCGATGCCAAGGGCGTCATGAAGACTGGCTGGGCTGCGGTCGGCGGCAAGTGGTATTACCTTGATGCCAGCGGCGCGATGGTGACGGGTTGGGTCGCGACCCAGGGCAAGTGGTACTACCTCGACTCCAACGGAGCCATGACTACGGGCTGGAGCGTAGTCAGGGGTAAATGGTACTACTTCGATGCCAAGGGAGTGATGACGACCGGTTGGGTTGCCACCCAAGGCAAGTGGTATTACCTCGACTCCAGCGGCGCCATGACCACAGGTTGGCTCCAGCAAGGCAACGTGTGGTACTACTTCAGATCCAACGGCGCGATGGTGACTGGTCGGCAGACGATTTCCGGCGTCACCTACTGGTTCAATAGCGATGGAATCTGGCTGAGCGACCAGATCCCGCTCTTCGTGTACGGAACGCTGCGAACGGGCGAGGAAGCAGATTTCGTCGTCAGCCCGTATATCCAGCGAAAAGTCGTGACCCGCGCGAACGCCGTCGACCTCTGGGTTACCTGGGATCGTCGGGGAGGCTGGCCCTGGATTATGCCCGGAACGGCCGGAACCACCGGAGAGGCACTCTCGTTCGCGCCGCAACAGGCGGGGCAAGTTCTCGCTCGCACCGACGACTGGGAAGGTTACATCCCCGGCGGCGACATCAACCAGATGAACTACACCCGCGAGGTGATTTCGAGCGGGCAGGGCTACGTCTATGCCTACGTCGCAACTCCCCACCGGCAGGCGTTCATCCGCTCTTTCGGCACCAGAGTGATACATGGCGATTTCACGAGGTTCTAACGTGTCGGATTCTCTGGCGAACAGCGGCTCTGGTGAACGACGACGGCGTGTCTTTGCGGGCGCCGTAGCGGCTCTGTTGTTGGTCGCGGGAGTTGTTGCCTACTGGGTCTTCTCTAACCCGGCGGGAGACGAAAGCCCGGGTGCGACGGCGTCGTCGGACTCAACTTCTGTGGCGCCTCCGAGCGAGGGAACCTGGGCAACGCCCAATCCCGAGGCGACCCCGATTCCGGTTGCGACCGAGCATCCCGATGGGCCCTCTGCCGCTGCCCCGAAGATTCTGGAGGCCACCGGCGACGTGATCGGCAAGCTTGGCGAGCCCTCCGGGATGGTTGGCGCGAATGGCCAGCCTGTCTTCACGGTTGCAGTGACGGAGATCCGGTTGGAGCCCACATGCCCGACTCGTATCGAAGGCGAGACGTTTACCGCCGATGCTGGAAAGTTCCTTGTCGCCCGGGTCGAAGCCACAATGGATCCTTCCTTCCCCGAGCAGACGAACGAGACGCCTTTCGTCACGGTGGATTCCGATACGTTTTCGATTCTCGACGGCCGTGGCGAGGTTGTGGTAGGCACCCTCTCCCAGAAGGCCCACGGATGCTTCTCCTTGGAGGAACGTATACAACCCTTCGTCAATCCGGGAGAATCGGTGACAGGGCTGGTGGTTCTGGAGTCCTCGGTTGAGCACGGCTACCTGCAATACAACCCGTGGGGTGTCCCCGGCTCGGGATGGGTGTGGGAGTTCTAGCCACAAACCGCCGTGTGGGCCGTGAGTGCATGTGGGTGCTCGCTCTAGGGAAGGATATTTCATGGACCGACACAGATTGCTTATGCGCCGCTCGCTTACGCCCGGGCAAGGCATAGCCGATTTTTCCCAAGTACCTGTGGCGGGCGCCGTCGTCGTGCCGATTGACCAGGTCGATATCACCGAACTGGCGGAGTTGATGCTTGCCGCCTACCGTGGCACGCCAGACGACGAGGGAGAGGACCTTGATGACGCGATAGCTGTCGTCCGCGACGCTGTTGCGGGGGAGCATGGTCCGCTCAGCTCCTCCGCGAGTGGCGCCATTTGTATCGACGATGATGTCGCGTCCGCCATTTTTGTCAGCGGGCGTGCGGAGATTCCTCTCATCAGTTATGTCATCACTGCCCCGAACCGCCAGCGTCAAGGGCTGGCCACGTTCCTCATCGAACGCGCGTGTGCCGCGCTTGCCGGGCAGGGATACGGGGCAGTGGAGCTGGCTGTAACGGTCGGAGCCCCGGGCGAGCGCCTCTACCGGCGACTGGGCTTTCAAGTGATTGAAAGCTGGGAAGAATAGCGCTGGATGCTCTTGAATCGTTTGAGGCACAGCCAGGGGCCCTCTCCGCACTTGGCATAGAGGGCCCTTGGCTTTGTTGTTTCTCAACTACTTTGCAGTGTTACAGAGTTCTAGAAGTTCGCCGTACGAGGCAAAGAACTTGTCATTAGCCTGTGTGAAGGCACCCAAAGAGGCTATGTCTTCATCGACGTAGACCTTCTGCATCTCGTCTGCGAGCGCGTGCCCGTCAGTTCCCACCGCTGCAGACAGCTCTGCAACCTTGGTGTTCGCCGCCACCTTGCCGAAATCTTCGAAAGCCACGGCAAGAGCCCGCCACGTGTCGACGGCGTCCTGAGGATCGTTCGACGTGTCGTCGGCGATCTTGAGCATCGCGGCGTTTGCCTTGCCCAACGGCTCGGTGAGGCTCAAGCACTCGTCGACTAGTGACATGTCTGCGGAGCGAGTTGCGTCTTCTTTGGATTCATCCTCCTTGGATTCATCCTCGGTAGGGGCGGATGCTTCCGGGGCAGCTGCTACTGTCTGCTCGGCAACTGGAGCCGATGATTCAGTCGAGCTTCCCGAGCCGCCGCAGGCACTGAGGCCGAGGAGTGAAGCCGTAGCGATTGTAAGTGCGACTATTCGTCGATTCATAGGAGATTCCCTTCGTCTGGCCCATGTTTGGGCTGACATAAAGATTATCAAGAAATCCCGGTATATAGGGTTGTTTGTAATTGGTCTTCTTTCGAGTATCTAGGGGTGGCGTGGGACAGAGATGCAGCTCGTGCATTGGGTGAAGAGATTAGGGCCCTTCGCCGTGCTGCCCATTTGTCCCAAGAGGCTTTGGCTTACCGTGCTGGAATCACCAAGAATCAGGTGCAGTTGATTGAGGCGGGACGTGGGTCTGCACGGGAATCGGGTCCAATTTCCAATCCGCGCATGAAAACCCTCTTTGGTTTAGCTGAGGCACTGGAGATTGAACCGTCCGAATTGCTCGCGACAATCCATGAGAATGCGGCTTCAACGAATGTAGAGGGATAGCTGGCTGTAACGGCCGGAGCCCCGGGTGAGCGCCTCTACCGGCGACTGGGCTTCACTCCAGTTCCACTTTCCTCAACTCCACGATCCTGAACCATTGTCCCGTTGGGGACAGTTTCATCCAGTTGGGAAAGAAATGAGTATCGCTGGCATGCCCGTCGAACTCCACCTCGTGCACGCCCTGTGCGGCGAGGATGTCTAGCGATCTGCGCACGCACCCTTCGATGAGCCTTTCGCCCTGGTAACTATCCCGCCGGGTGGTCTCGGCGATGAGAAACGGAACTTCCGAGTCTGTGAAGACCAGGGTGAGAGCCCGGATGCCGTCGTATTCGCAAACTACGACCGACGATGCTTCCATATCCACCGCGGCTGGAAACCCCAATGTGGTGGGAATGAGACTGATATTCTCATCGCTCACGCGAGCCCAGTCGTCGTGCGTCCACAGATACATCCTCATGAGTGCTGCTTCGAGCGCATGAACATCAACGGCACTTGCGGCGACCACATCCGGATCTCTCCGTAACATGTGCCGCTGTCGGGTGTTAACGGATGTTGGCGGAACCATCTGGATTGTGTGGGCTCCCGCTGCATCCATGGTTGTGAGTTGTCTGGATGACATGAGTCCACGTGCCATGACTGGCCGATCCAGTTCCCGAAGGGACATGAGATGTGTGAGGAGCCGAACCGCTGCACTGCTTTCCTCTCCAGGCAGGCTCGCTATCCGTATCTCGTAGTGCGAGTCGTGCAGTCGTGGAAGCCGCATCGTTCCGACGGCGACGCACGCCCCGTTGATTTCCAGCAGCATCGCACGAGAATTGGGTGAATGCATCCGGTCTGGAAAGAGTCCAGGTCCGAGCATCGATCTGTCGCGGCCATAAGTGTCGGTTTCGGTTACAGGACGGATGATTTCCATGTGTTTCACTCCCATAGTCGGATTGGCACCAGTCTCAGCAGGCTGAGTGGATTGATGTAGCGGTCGCCCGGATACTTGGCTCCCCAGTGCAGTACGGCGCTCGCGCCGGTCATGGTGTCAGTGACGTGCCCGGCTTCTAGCGACCCGATGACCTGCCCTTTCATCACCACGTCGCCTTTGTTTACCGCGGGTGAGACGGGCTCGTACGTAGTCCGCAGGCCGTCCTCGTGTTCGATGGATATGAGGTTGCGGTCGTTCAACCGGCCCGCGTAGACCACCCTACCGGCCCCGGCCGCGAACACATCCGCACCCTCGGCCATTTCCAGATCCACCCCGCGATGCCCCGTCAACCAGGCACTTTCGGGCGGGTCGAATCCGCGGACGACAGGAACCTCGCCGCCGCTGGGCCAGTCAAAGTTCTTCGCGAAGACGTCGTCGTCCCGTTCCAGGACTCCAGATGTGGCGTCACGAACGACGACGGCGCCCCCTCGCACGTCCGTATTTTCTTGCGTTGTCGGTCCGGCAGTGGGAGAGAGGAAAACGAGGGAACTGAGGAGTAAAGCGGCTCCAGCGGTGGCGGCGAGTTTCATGAATCAACTATCACGCGTTTCGTGCACATGTGCCCGGGCACCGGCAACTGCTGTGGATGGGGAGTGCACGAAGCAGATCTGTGGATACAAGTACGAGGGTGATGACGGGAGTTCAGTGAGAGTTCCCGCGAGATGTTGCCAAAAACACCCCGCCAACCCTCGTGCTTTGCTGGCTCCATATTCGTGGCCTCGGCTACACTTGACGGGCGGTCGGAACAACTTCCGGCCGACTTCGCGTGCCCTTCCCGCCCGTCGGGGCGGAGTGGCTGTTACGGTCCTGGAGAAATCAATGTTTCACCGGGGAAGCAGTTCGCTGGGGCGCCAGGGCGCTACGCAATCCCGCGTGGTGCGCAAACCGAATCGCGTACGAGACCTCGTGCGCCCAGAAAGGACGACCATGGCAGTCGTTACCATGCGCCAGCTGCTTGAAGCCGGCGTGCACTTCGGGCACCAGACCCGCCGTTGGAACCCGAAGATGAAGCGTTACATCCTCACGGATCGCAACTCGATTTACATCATCGATCTCCAGCAGACCGTTGATCACATCAACCAGACGTTCGACTTCGTCAAGGAGACCGTCGCCCACGGTGGAAACATCCTCTTCGTCGGCACCAAGAAGCAGGCTCAGGCCGCTGTCAAGGAGCAGGCAGAGCGCGTTGGCATGCCTTACGTGAACGAGCGTTGGCTCGGCGGCATGCTCACCAACTTCCAGACCGTTGCCAAGCGTATCTCGCGCCTGCGCGAGCTCGAGCTCGTTGACTTCGACGATGTTGCCGGTTCCGGCCGCACCAAGAAGGAACTGCTCATGATGCGTCGCGAGAAGGAAAAGCTGGAGCGTACGCTCGGCGGCATCCGCGACATGGGCAAGGTCCCCTCCGCCATCTGGATCGTTGACACCAACAAGGAGCACCTGGCTGTTGCCGAGGCTCACAAGCTCAACATCCCCGTTGTGGCCATCCTTGACACCAACTGCGATCCCGACGATGTCCAGTACTCCATCCCGGGTAACGACGACGCCATCGGCTCCGTTGGTCTGCTGACCCGCGTTATCGCTGACGCCGTTGCCGAGGGCCTCATCGCCCGTGGCGGTGGCGCTGCTGCTGAAGAGCCCATGCCCGAGTGGGAGCGCGAAGTTCTCGCCGCTGGTGAGGCCGCCGCAGAGGCTCCCGCCGAAGAAGCTCCGGCTGCTGAGGAAGCTCCCGCTGCCGAAGCTGTTGAGGCACCTGCCGCTGAGGCAGCCCCCGAGGCCGCTGCTGAGGCTCCGGCCGAGCAGGCCTGAGTTTTCCAGCTCGAAACCAAGAGAAAGAACGTAGATGGCAAACTTCACTGTTGCTGACGTTAAGGCTCTGCGCGAGAAGACCGGCGCAGGCATGTTGGACGTCAAGAAGGCACTGGACGAGGCGAACGGTGACGTCACCGCCGCTGAGGAAATCCTGCGCGTCAAGGGCCTCAAGTCCATCGCCAAGCGCGAGGGCCGCTCGGCCGCTAACGGCCTGGTTGTCTCCTCCGTGACGGACACCGAGAACGGCCAGCGTGGCATCCTCATCGAGATCAACGCTGAGACCGACTTCGTTGCGAAGAACGACAAGTTCATCGCGATGGCCGACGAGATCCTCGAGGCAGCCGTTGCCGCTGGCGCTTGCTGCGTGAACTCCGTTCGCGCCGCCAAGCTGGGCGAGGGCACCGTTCAGGATCGCGTTGATGGCATGATCGCCATCATCGGCGAGAAGATGGAAGTCTCCCACGTGGCCGTCGTTGAGGGCGAGCACGTTGAGTCCTACATGCACCGCACCAACCCCGATCTGCCCCCGCAGGTTGGCGTTCTCGTTGCCACCGATGCCGGCGCAGCCTCCGCTGCTCACGACATCGCCGTGCACATCGCCGCTCTCTCCCCGTCCTACCTGAACCGCGAGTCGGTTCCGGCTGACGTGGTGGAGAACGAGACCCGCATCGCTACCGAGACGACCATCGCCGAGGGCAAGCCCGAGCGCGCCGTCCCGAAGATCGTTGAGGGCCGCATGAATGGCTTCTTCAAGAGCATCGTGCTGGAGGAGCAGGGCTTCGCCCGCGACCCCAAGGTCACGGTCGGCGAGGTTGCCAAGCAGGCTGGCGGCAAGGTCACCGGCTTTGCTCGCATCCGCGTGGGCGCCACCGCTGAGTGAGTGATCGCTTAGTTTTCGCGAACTAGCACGAGGCCCGGAATTTCCAAGAGGAAGTTCCGGGCCTCGCTGTTTATTGCGCCGACGACGGCGCCGGGCGTCTGGTTCTTGAAGCCGTGGGATAAGGTACTGCCGGAGTCAAGGACTCTAAAGGTAGGATCGAAATATGTTGAGCAGTGTCGAATCTCGTGTGGAAGCCATTGCCGCTCTTTGTGCGCGCTACGGTGTGCGAACGTTGCGGCTGTTTGGATCGGCCACCAATGATTCCTTCAACCCGGAGACAAGCGATTTTGATTTCCTAGTGTCCTTCTTTGAGGTGCCTGATCTGCCGACGGCCTACTTTGGATTGAAAGAAGACTTGGAAGCACTCTTGGGCCGATCAGTTGATCTTGTTTTTGAGGACTCGATCAAGAACCCGTACTTTGCAAAGTCAGCCTTCGCGGAAGCAAGGGACATCTATGCCGCATGACGCTAGTAAATATCTATGGGATGCCCAGCATGCGGCTGAGCTGGCGATGGGCTTTGTATCAGGCATGGATCGAGCAGAGTTCTTGACCAACGAGTTGGTACAGGCTGCTGTCGAGCGCAAACTTGAGATTGTTGGTGAAGCTCTGAACAAGCTCCGCCGCTTCTTCCCAGAAGTTGCAGCTGATATTCCTGCATTAGGGCAAGCAGTTGGGATGCGCAATATCCTTGCTCATGAGTATGGCTCGGTCAACCCAATCATGGTCTGGGATACCGTGACGAATCATGTTCCACTATTGGTGCAGCTTCTGACTCAAGCTGAGCCGGAATGAATGAGCTTTTCGGCGTCTGATGTGCATGGATACGTCACTGTATGAAATACACAGTATCGTCATGTCGGTTTATCTCTTGGTTGCGATTCGGATTTTACAGACGATCGTCGTCTATGGGCTTGCTCAGTTCAAGCGAGGTCCCTTTGCAACTGCTCTGATTAGCCGCGATGAAGGACTTCCGTGAACCACTGGCTAATGCGCTCAGTAGTGCTGAGATACACCTTGTTACATTTCTTCGCTTCGAACTTGTGACTTCTGTTCGAGGAAGGATCCTCAATCTGGTAAAGATCCGGGTTGTTAATCCATTCCTTGAGCTGATCGGCAGACCAGTTCATCCTCTTTGCCTTGTGGGCGATGCATTTCCATTCATGACCGGGGACATGTCCGATATCGAATGGTCCCTCTTTAGGAATAACCTTGTTCGTATTCGGATCGATGTGGTCTCCTTCGGGTGTTGTTGGCGCTCGCTTGATGATTTCGTCTTTTGTTTCTTTATTAGGCATCTTTCGTGGAACTGCGGCGTCTTGATGCTTGCTAGCTGCCTTTGCGCTCCGGGCTCCCTTTGTGACGGCGCGAGCAGCTGCTACTGAATTCGCTTTGATTCGTTTGCCTGCATCAGCGATTTTAGTGAACGAGAGTCTCGGCACAGTTGCCGCGAGTGAAAGTCCAGCCGCACTATAGTCACCTGCAATGGCGTACCACGACGCGTTTGTAGCCGCCGCAAGGGTGCCGACGGTGTTAAAAGGAGGAGGTGCAAAAGTAGCGAGGGTGAGGATATTCAATACTGTGTGTCCCCACCGATGGATCCACTTCCATACGGCTTTGACACCTGCCGATAGACAGTGGATATAGTCACGAGGGTGCCATGAGCAGTTACTCTGTTTTGGTAGTTCCTTAGCTAGAACGCTGAGTACTGCTGCGTCACGTTTCGGGCCCGGATCATCCAATCGAGGCTCGCTGGATGCGATTTTCTGAATGTCTGATGTCCAACTAGCTGACTCAATAGCCGATGAGAGCGCAGTGAGCGTCGCTGTAATACCAAGACTCTCGCCGTTTGAGTGTTCAGGGAAACGGTGTTCGAACAATAGATAGTGAGTGAAGCCCCCAAGGCTGTAATCAGTATCCTCAATCTTTACATCATGTGGGATGAACTTAGTGAACGCCCATTCGGCTGCTTCTGGGTTCGCAGTGAGTGCAGCAGTAAGCGCAAGAATTCCATCTGTCAGGTAGACCCCAGTGGGAGCGGGTGCATATTGAACATCTTTGCTGGGGCGAGCACTTGGCCACGCATTACTGCCTTCCTGGAGATCGAAGGCGTAGTAACTCTTGGTCGCCGCTTCAAGAAACTCCGAAGACCAATAGCCACGTGAGAGAAGGAGTAGCAGATTTGTCTTGTTGGCGATATCTTGTTTCTCGCGTTGCTTCCCTTCTTTGTCGAAGAGATTCTTACGTTGACCATAGAGTTCCAAAGGGCTCGTTGAGGCCAAGATGAAATCATCAGTCCACGACTCGGCCAACGCACGATTACCTATCCCGTGTGTGGCCAGAGACAGTGTGCCGGCCAGATCAACCAAGGTGAGTTCGTATGTGTCGACGTCGACATCAGCTCTGAGGGGATGCTCTTTGTTTGTACCTGCAACAGTTCCTAACGCGTCACCAAGATCGCGCGGAGTTATCTTGGATGCGAAGAAAAATGCAAAGTCTGACTGACCACGGTTTTCAGCAAGAACTTCTTCGAGAGAAGTGAGGTCACCATCTTTGAGTGCCTGAACTGCAGTCCTGGCCTCAGCTCGAACTTCCCAATCTAGATTCTTGCCGATGATTATTCCGCTTGTGGCAAGGATTAAAATCCCAACAACAAACAGCGTTAGAAAATGCTTGATCGGCCGGCGTGGCCTCTGGTGAGCCGTTGACTTTTCACGAAAAGCGAGATCCATAAGAATGCGGTTACCTTTGACTTTCCGATACTCGAACCGTTTTACTGTGCGATCACCGGCTACCTGGAAATCTCATAACATGACCCGATTCTCTCGGAAAAGCCCGTTGTCATTCTTTGTGTAGCTATGTGAGTAGCTGGTCTGTCTCGGAGAAAAACACAGAAATTCGCGAATGTTATTGAGAACCCTAATTATGTGCACATTTACAACTTTGATGCTATCAATTGTCGAGTAATATGGGGTGGATTCTAGCGAGAACAGGTGACGATCGAGGTTGCCAAGCAGGCTGGCGGCAAGGTCACCGGCTTTGCTCGCATCCGCGTGGGCGCTACCGCTGAGTGAGTGATCGCTTAGTTTTCGCGAACTAGCACGAGGCCCGGAAATTCCACAAGGAAGTTCTGGGCCTCGCTGTTTATTGCGCCGACGACGGCGTCCGGCCCTGCTACGCTCCGGCGAACCGTTCGATTACTCCCATGGTGGTTTCAAATGATTCAATTGTTCTCCGCCAGTCGCCGGGAACCTGCAATGAGTGGTTTGCATCGGGTATTTCAAGCGAGAAGATCCCATCCGGGAAGATGAAGTCTTCTTTCCAGTGGGGATCGGCGGAGCCACCCACTGTGAGGTGCTGGAGTTGGGCCTCACGGAAGGCTTCGGCGACGGTGTCGTGATCAAGAATTGGCGTCAGCCAGATACCTGGGAATCCGTGCTCCTCGGCCCATGACAACGCATGGGAGGAGATGGACTTCGTGAGAACGAGCGTACGTTCGTAGTGCGTACCGCCGGCATCCTCGTCGGCGGCCTTTAGTAGGGCGTCTGCACCGTGCTTGACGAACTCCCGTGCTTCGGTGTGCGTGCTGGCAGTGAACGTCCAGTCGAGCGCCCAGACCTCGTAGCCACATTCCGTCAGCACGGTTGCGGCAAGGAAGAGCAGAGGATTGTCTGCTGTGTAGTGGGCACCGGGTAGCACGAGTGCACGGCTCTGGCCGTCCGACTCGACGAATGAGCGCCAGCGGCGCACTTGATAAAGATGCGATGCTCCAGGCATGCCTTCATGATGCCACGGGCCAACAGTAGGATCGAAATATGTTGAGCAGTGTCGAATCTCGTGTGGAAGCCATTGCTGCTCTTTGTGCGCGCTACGGTGTGCGCACCTTGCGGTTGTTCGGGTCGGCCACCAACGATTCCTTTAACCCGGAGACAAGCGATTTTGATTTCCTAGTGTCCTTCTTCGAGGTTCCTGATCTGCCGACGGTCTACTTTGGATTGAAAGAAGACTTGGAAGCACTCTTGGGCCGATCAGTTGATCTCGTCTTTGAAGACTCGATCAAGAACCCGTACTTAGCAAAGTCGGCCTTCGCTGAAGCGAGGGACATCTATGCCGCATGATGCAAGCTATCACGCCCCATTCGAGGTCAGTTTGTAGAGATCGAAAGGTATGCTTACCGATACCAAGACCGGTTCCGCCCGCAAGGGTCCAGGGCCGGTCCTCATTTTTATCTGAGGTATAGGTGACAGACGCGCCGAGTGGTGTAGCCAAAGCGCTTAAGACTCTCAGCGAGCTGACCGCAATATTTTTATGCGTTGAGGGGATCGTTACGGCAATATAACCGTAACGATCCCCTCAACGCAGTCAAATTTATCCCAGAACCGTATTTGCTCAGTTCTCGTTAAATGTTCTAGTTCCTGAACCCGCGCCCCGGGCCGTCGGGATGATGCATCGCTAGAATCACCCTATGGATGACATTCAGGCAGCAATTCGCGATCAGTACACTCGGCGTGCCCTGACCTATGACGATGCGGTCATGCACGTGGAGCTCGCCGATGCCGTCGCGCAGTTTCTCGGCTCCCCGAACAACCTCTCGGTCCTGGATGTGGCCACCGGGACGGGTCTCGTTTTGCGAGCCATTCGGAATCATCATCCGAGTATTCCGGTTTCCATGACCGGGGTGGACATCACCCCAAGAATGCTGGAGATTGCCCGGAGTCACCTCCCCGATGTGGAGTTCCACGAGGCGGATGCCGCAGCGCTGCCTTTGGCGGACGCATCTTTCGACCTCGCCACCTGCGTGTGCGGCCTCCACCTCATCCCGGACACGGTATCCACGGTGTCCGAGTGGGCCCGCGTCCTGCGGTCCGGCGGGCGAGCCGTCACCGCAACATACACCTACTTTGACCCCGACCATTACGGTCCGGACGCCGCCGCATCAGCCGAATGCCAGCGTGGTTTGCCACCGGATCGTCACTCCCGCTTTGATACCGTGGCGAAGCTCGCCGCCGTTGTTGAACCGGCCGGTTTTCATCGGGGCCGGACCGAGGAATGGACGCACGCGGGTGACGTCGTGGTTATCTGTGAGTGGATCAAGGATTAACGACGACGGCGCCGCTGGACCCGCCGCGCGTCTCTTTTAGTTCTTGAAGCCGTGCACCGGGGCGGGGATGATGCCGCCGCGGGCGAAGAACGTATCTGAGGAGTAGGGGCTAACCGCCATGACGGGAGCCTTGCCGAGCAACCCACCGAACTCGACCATGTCGCCCTCCACGGTTCCGGGAGCGGGGATAACGCGCACCGCCGTGGTCTTGTGGTTCATCACGCCGATGGCTGCTTCGTCCGCGATCATTCCGGCAATGGCCGAGGCAGGGGTGTCTCCGGGAATTGCCACCATGTCGAGGCCCACCGAACAGATGGCTGTCATGGCCTCCAGCTTGGACAGCGAGATCGCCCCCATCGCAGCGGCCTCAATCATGCCTTCGTCCTCGGAGACCGGGATGAAGGATCCAGACAATCCGCCCACGCGCGAGCAGGCCATGAGCCCGCCCTTCTTCACCGCGTCGTTCAGCAATGCCAACGCCGCCGTGGTCCCGTGGGCGCCGACGCGCTCCAGACCCATCGCTTCAAGAGCACGGGCCACTGAGTCGCCGACTTCCGCTGTGGGAGCCAACGAGAGATCGACGATTCCGAAGCTCACTCCGAGCCGTTCGGCCGCCAAACGCCCCACCAATTCACCCATGCGGGTTACCTTAAAAGCCGCCTTCTTGATGGTCTCCGCAAGAACGTCGAATGGTGCATCGGCGGCGCCGTCGATCGCGCGGCGAATGACGCCGGGGCCGGACACTCCAACTGACACGACGCAATCGGGCATTTCTGGACCGTGGAAGGCGCCGGCCATGAAGGGATTGTCACCCACGGAGTTGGCGAACACCACCAGTTTGGCGGCGCCCAGTCCGCCCTGCGAACCATGCGCGGCATCCCGCACTATCTGACCCATGCGAGCCACAGCATCCATGTTGATGCCTGCCCGCGAGGAGCCGATGTTGACCGATGAACAGACGATATCGGTCGAGGCCAGCGCTTCCGGAATCGAGTCCATCAACGCCTCATCGGCCCGTGTGGCGCCCTTTTCCACCAGCGCGGAGAATCCGCCGATGAAGTCAACGCCAGCGGCTTTACCGGCGGCGTCGAGCATGTTGGCCCACGGCCGCAGGTCAGATTCCCGTGAGGAACCAGCCACCATGGCAATCGGAGAGACGGAAATCCGCTTGTTGATGATAGGGATTCCCAGTTCGGCTTCGATCCCTTCGCATACCTCGACGAGCCGTGCAGCCTGCGTCGTGATCCGCTCGTAGCAGCGTTCCCGGGCCCGTTCGCCGTCGGAATCGGCGCAGTCGAGTAGCGAGATGCCCATCGTGACGGTGCGGATGTCCAGACGATCTTCGGAGATCATCTGGATGGTTTCGAGAATATTCTTGGCGGTGTCCATAGCCATGCCAGATGCCCCCTAGAGCTTGTGCATGGCGTTGAAGATGGCCTCGGACTGCATGCGTACTTCCATGCCCACCTCGCGGCCCACCTCAACCATCGCGGACTGGAGTTCGGGCAGCGTGATGTCGCTTTCCTCGAAATCCACCTGCAAGATCATGGTGAAGTACTCACCCATGAGGGTCTGGGAGACGTTTGTGATGTTGGCGTTGCGCTCGGCCAGGCCGGTGGCAATCGCTGCAATGATGCCGGTGTGGTCCAAACCGGTGACAGTCATGATGGCTCGCATGGTTATATCTTCCCATGAATGATCAGCTAGCGGACTTGTGGGTTAAACCGTCGAGCTGGAGTGGAGAGCTCGGGCTCATCAATGTTGCCAGGTTCCCTGGCTCATGACCATGGACCCAACGTGTGTAACTGCGCTTCAGTCAGACTGTCATTATGCGACGACTGCAAACCAACCCCAATGAGTTCTACTTCGAGCACGTCGCGCCCAAGCGAGGCATTCGTTCGTGGCAATACGTGTACGAGATTGGCTCGTACCACTACAACTGGCACGCCGCTCCTGAGTTGCTGCTTATTCTTTCCGGTGAGGTTGAAGTATGTGCGGCTGGCCGCGTCTCGGTATTGGGGCCGGGCGATATGGTGCTCATCAATTCTCGTGAAGGGCATGCGACACTAGCTACTCAACCGCGCAGCGTTGCGTTGCTCCTGCACATCGACTCGGTCTATTTGGCAAGTTTTCATTCTGATGGCAAACTGCCGCATTTCGATTGTCGTTCCACTCCCTTGACGTTCGATGCGGCTGCGTTCGTGATGCTGCGTCGCCTACTGTCGCGGATGATGCTGGCGACTCCCATTGGGGGATTGGCCGGGACGATAGCCCGCTACGAGTCCGATCTTGCCCACGTCGTCGCCATCTTGTTGGAGCAGTTTACTGTCCCTGACGAACAGGGAGTGCGCATGGAAGATTCCCAGCGGGACGAGGTGTTGCGCAGCATCATGGCCTACATAGACCAGAACTTTCAGCGGCGCATCACTTTGCGCCAACTTGGTGAGGTGGCTGGCTATAACCCCGGTTACGTCTCGCAGTTGTTCACTCAGGTTTTGGGAATGACGACGTCGGAGTACATCCGCCGGGTTCGTCTGGCTCAGGCTGTCCGCGACTTGGGCTACACCTCCAAGAGAATCGTTGATATCGCCTTGGATAACGGATTTTCCGAGGTCAAGGCCTTCAACGCAGCCTTTCAGAGTGCATTCTGCAAGACGCCGTCGCAGTATCGTCACTACTTGCGTGAGATCGGCGAGGATATTCGTGAAGTGGATGAAGTGTTTCATCAACGGTTCGTTGGTCGAGATGACGAGGAGATCCGAGCGCGCCTGCGAGAGTTTGCCGGTACCGATGAGAACGCGGCTATTGGGGATAGCGGCGCTCAGTCCACCACCACGCGAAGTTCGGAGGTAGCAGGGATCCTGGATGATTCGGTGTCTCTTGCGAAGCTTCTCATTGCAAATCTGGAGCAGCTCACAGGGTAGGGGACTGTCCCGTGTTCTGAGGTAATGGCCAGGGGAAACGGCATCTGAGGCGGAGGTATATCCCTCCCCTTTATATTGGAGTAATTCCAACCTTGTGGCGCCCGCCCCTGGGGGAAATCTTCAGATGGCGGCGTGTGCCATTTCACCCACCAAAGTCCCGAACAGTTCGCAAATACGCTGGTCAACTTCGTGTGGACGAGTGGGGGATTTACATCCCCGAACGATTGTGAGCCGCAGTATTTGAACGAAGGAGGCCGTCGAAGGTACCTCGAATTACCGAAATCCAGCACTGTGCGCCGCCTGCGCTCCGGCAATCCTTGAAGGTGAACAAGCCGAACCTATAGCAAGGAGGTGACGGGCTTATGAGTGCTCAGACTTTGGACTCACCGCTCGTTGTTGAAGGCGCCCAGAAACTTGTGGACACGATTGGAAAGTTCACCTCATTGGTCAGCCAGAAGCTGCCCGATGACGTGACGAATCGACTGCGAGAGCTCGCCGAAGAAGAAGATCAGCCGATGGCCCGGATGATCTACGAGACGATGGTAAAGAACCAGAATCTGGCCTGGGATCTCAAACGTCCCTCGTGCCAGGACACGGGCCTTATCCAGATGTTTATGCGTGTCGGAACACGGTTTCCTCTGATCGACGTCATGGAGGACGTCCTACGTGAGGCCGTTTCAGTTGCGACCAAGGCGGCCCCGCTGCGGCTGAACTCGGTGGAAACTTTCCAAGAGTTCAACACCGGGACCAACACAGGAACCAAATCCCCATGGATCTATACCCAGATGGTTCCCAATTCGGACATCCTCGAAGTGGATGTCTACCTCGCTGGCGGGGGCTGCTCGTTGCCCGGCCAGGGAAAGACCCTCATGCCGGGTGAAGGTTATGAAGCAGCAGTGAAGTTTGTCCTGGATGTCATGACGTCCTATGGCGTCAATGCCTGCCCTCCACTGCTCGTTGGTGTGGGTATTGGAACGTCGATCGATTCCGCCGCCTACATGTCCAAGGCCGCGCTCATGCGCCCAGTGGGGAGCCACAGTACGAATGAGATGGCCGCGGAGCTCGAAGTGGCTCTCAAAGATGCCATTGATTCCATTGGGCTGGGACCTCAGGGGCTGGGTGGAAAGAGGTCGGTCATGGGTGTCAACATCGAGAACTCTGCTCGCCACCCGTCCGTTCTCTCCGTCGCCGTCAACACAGGATGTTGGTCGCACCGTCGCGGCACCATCCGTTTTCAGTCCGACCTCAGCTATGAACTGCTGACTCACGAAGGGATCGAGCTATGACCACGACACTCACCACACCAATCAAGGCTGAGGACATTGAGGATCTGCGAGTAGGCGACGTCGTCTTCCTCGATGGTCACATTGTCACCTGCCGCGATGTGCCCCACCGCCGCGTGGTGGAACTGGGCCGCGAGCTGCCCATCGACATCACCGAAGGGGCGATTCTGCACGCGGGCCCCATTATTCGTCAGATTTCGGGCCAGAACGAGGGAGAAGAGGAAAAGTTCGAATGCGTCTCCGTAGGGCCGACGACGTCGAGCCGCATGGAGAAATTCGAGGACGTCTTTATTGAGAAGACCGGTGTGCGGCTCATCGTGGGCAAAGGTGGCATGGGCCCGAACACTGAGCGCGGCTGCAAGGAGTTCAAGGCTTTGCACTGTGTGTTCCCGGCTGGGAACGCGGTGATTGCGGCAACCGAGGTGGAGGAGGTTGAGGGAGGTTACTGGCGTGAACTGGGAATGCCGGAGGCTCTGTGGGTGTTCCGGGTCAAGCAATTCGGTCCGCTTATTGTCTCGATCGATACGGAGGGTAACAACATCTTCGAACAGAAGAAGGTGGAGTACAACAGGCGCAAGGATGAGGCACTGGAGACCTTGTACGAGAAGGTCAGGTACATCAAATGAGTGCCCCGACCACTTCGGAATCCACGAAAGGGCTTTCGCGTAAGCACACGGGAGGGAATACAAGCGTTGAAGCGACCAGATATGGTGAGATCCGCCCGCTTCCTCTGGCGATCTGTGCTGCGCTTGGTCTGGCTGTCTGGTTTGTCCCCACCCCACAAGGACTTGAGGACAATGCGTGGCATCTCTTTGCCATCTTCCTGGCCACCATCGTTGCCATTATCGTCAAGGCTGCGCCGATGGGCTCGCTCTCAATCGTGGCGATCGCCCTGTGCGCCGGCACTCAGGTGCTGGTTCCCGGGAGCCCCGGGGATTCGATCTCGGCTGCGCTGTCTGGCTTTTCCAATTCGACCATCTGGCTCATTGTTTCAGCGTTCTTCGTCGCGCGGGCCGTGGTCAAGTCCGGTCTCGGCCTGCGTTTGGCTTACCTCTTCGTCAGGCTCTTCGGGCGAAGTACACTCGGCCTTGCGTACGGACTGGGGTTGACCGATCTTGCACTCTCGCCTTTCATTCCTTCGAATACCGCCCGTGCGGGAGGAATCGTGTACCCGATCACGAAGTCGATCTGTGAGTCCTCGGGTTCCTACACGGAAGACCCTTCCACTCATCGCCGAATTGGTTCCTATCTGGCGTTGACCGGCTACAACATGGATCTGGCTGTCTCGGTCATCTTCTTGACGGGAGCTGCTCCCAACGCCATGGCGGTTCAGATGGCGATGGAACAGGGAGTCGAGTTGACATGGACAAGTTGGTTCCTCGCTGCGGTGATTCCCGGAGCGATTGGTGTCATCTTGGTGCCGATCATCCTCTACTTCACGCATGCTCCCGAGATCAAGAAGACCCCTCAGGCGCCGCGTGAAGCGGCAGCCAGGCTTAAGGAACTCGGGAGGGTGACACGGGCGGAGTGGATCACCCTCGTGGTGTTCGTGCTCATCATCAGCCTGTGGATCTTTGGTGCGGATCTCTTCAACGCCACCGCTGTTGCGTTCATTGGCTTGGGCACTTTGCTCGTGGGAGGTGCCCTCACATGGGAGGACATGAAGTCGGAGAAGTCCGCCTGGGATACGTTGGTGTGGTTCGCGGCGTTGGTGATGATGGGAACCTACCTCAATACCACCGGATTCATCTCGTGGTTCGGTGAGGGCGTGGGCGGATGGATGGCAGATCAGGGCATGAGCAAGATGATCGCATTTGTACTGCTCACGGCGGTCTATGCGCTCTCGCACTACATGTTTGCCTCGGGTACAGCTCACACTGCCTCGATGTTCGCGGTGTTCCTCGCCGTAGGTCTGGCCCTCGGTCTACCCGGCGTTCCCCTCGTGGTATTCCTCGGTGCGATACCCACAATCATGGGCTGCCTGACGCACTACGGTAACGGTCCAGCGCCTATCTACTATGGATCTGGGTACGTGGAACTGCGGGCATGGTGGGTCAACGGCCTGCTCATCGGTGTGATGCATCTGGTGGTCTGGTTAGTTGCCGGTACGCTGTGGTGGAACATCATTGGGGTGTGGTGAACCCGTTGGAGAAATGATGACGGATGTGAGAGGTGGCTAGCCCCATGAGATATGGGATGGCCACCTCTCCACCTGTACGGCATGCGCACACTTAGGACCTACCTCCGGGGAGTCGCGTATAACCAAGCGATACAATAACGGAAGGCCTGAACGTCACAAGCAAGAGGACTTTCGCTTTATGCAGCCCCCGAGCCAGCCCAGACACTCCGACCCAACGCGCACTTATCCCGATGAGGGTGTTCCCGATCAGTCCTCCACGGGCGCCATGGCCCGCGCTACAACGGCCACAGAAATCTCCGATCGGGCAGCTGCGAAGCCGGCTCTCCATCGTGGATCTGTTGAGGCTCCGGTCTTCACACCTTTGGTGAAGTCCCGGGCACGCCGCAAGTCCAAGGGCGGTGGTTTCCGTGCTGGCGAAGCGGAGTTCCGCACCCGTCTCCAGCGCAAACGGCCCGGCAAGGGTAAGCGGCCGCGCCGCTTCTCCAACCTGCAGCTCGTTGGCCTCATAGGCGCTGGGATTGCCCTCCCGTTCTGCTTGTTCACGGATATTCCGGGCCTCGATACCCCCGGTGCGCGCATGCTCGGCATCTTCATCGCGGCGATCCTGTTGTGGGCAACGGAAGCAGTGCCACTCTACGCCACGGCGGTGGGCGTTATTTTCGCCCAGGTACTTCTCCTCTCGGACCAGGCGATCCTCCCGGTTGCCGAGAATGCCCCCACGGCGGCCACTTTCTTCAACTCGCTCTCCAGTCCGGTCATCATCCTCTTTATGGGCGGCTTCTTGCTGGCGGACTGTGCCGCCAAGTTCAAGGTGGATCGAGCGCTGTGCGCCCTACTCCTGCGCCCCTTCCTCAGGAATGCACGCCTGACCCTCCTGGGCATCATGATGATTACTGCGGTGCTCGGCATGTTCATGTCCAACACCGCCACCACTGCCGCAATGTTCGCCATGGTCATGCCTGTCATGAAGGCGCTGCCGCAGGGCAAGGCGCGGGCTGGCATCGCGCTCTCGATCCCCGCCGCAGCCAACGTTTCGGGCATCAGCACTCCGGTCAGCTCGCCACCTAATGCCATTGCGCTTGCGGCGCTACAGAATCAAGGAATCCACATCACCTTCGTGCAGTGGATGCTGGCCGCCATTCCGCTGGTCATCGTCATGATGGTGGCGGTGTGGCTCTTCATCGCCTACTCGTTCATCCCGGCGGACACCACGTTGAAAATCGACACCTCCGCCCGCTTCAACCGCTCCAAGCGCGCCATCGCCTTCTATGTCATCGCCGTTACAACGATTGGCCTGTGGATGACAGAGCCACTTCACGGTGTCTCATCCAACACGGTGGGCTTCCTACCCGTCGTCGCTCTCCTTTTCCTCGGTGTGATGAACGGTGAGGATGTGCGCA
Organism: Ancrocorticia sp.; assembly: GCA_047602305.1. Lineage (GTDB taxonomy): Bacteria > Actinomycetota > Actinomycetes > Actinomycetales > Actinomycetaceae > Ancrocorticia. Next base: position 1,234,630 of record JASGHO010000001.1, on the reverse strand, counting down.
AGCTGGATTGGCCGATCCTGTGGCTGGTGGCGGGCGGTATCGCGCTCGGCTCGGGCGTGGGCATGACGGGCCTGGATCACTGGCTCATTGGCTCTATCAACTGGGCGGCCATCCCGGAGGCCATCATCTTCCTCGTTCTTGCTGCCCTTACGGCCACCCTCGGTATTTTCCTCTCGAATTCCGCGGCGGCGAACCTGCTTGTTCCCATGGCCATTGGCATCTCCACGGGCCTCACGTCAGGAACTACGGAGATCGCGCTCGTCGTCGCCATGGCGTGTTCCCTTGGCGTTCTCCTCCCGATTTCCACCCCGCCCAATGCGATCGCTTACTCAACAGGAGCCGTCTCCACGGAAGATATGGTGAAGGTGGGTCTCGTCATCGGTGTGATTGGAGTGGTTATGCTGGCTTTTGTGATGCCCATCTTCTGGGAATTCCTGGGGATTTTGTAAACGTCAGATTTTCGTCAGATCTCCTGGCATGATTATCCCAGTTGTTTCAGTATCTCGTCATGAAGGAGTCACCATGACCTTGACCGTTGTGGTGGTTGAGGATAACCCCGAGACCTTGCGCGTCTTTGCACGCGACCTCACCCCGTTTGCGGACCGCCTGCGCATAGAGTCAACGGATTGCTTTGAGGGCGCGGCAACGCTGCTGAGAGAAATTATTGAGGACGACGACGAACTGGCCCTTGTCCTATGTGAGTGTCAAGTGGCAGGGGAGTCAGGTGTGGAGTATCTGGTAACTCTCGCCGAGGATGAGCGCTTTGATGCGACAAAGAAGGTGTTGGTCACCGGAGTTACGGATCTCGGCGATGCCATACGGGCGGTCAACAAGGCCCATCTTGATCATTATGTGACCAAGCCGTGGGATCCTGATGAGTTGTGGAATACGGTAACGGACCTGCTCACCGACTATGTCCTGGAAAATGACATCAACCCGCTGCCATATATGCCTTGCTTGGATGACGAACGCGTCATGGAGATCTGGCGCTAAGTGCTATTCTTGCAAAGGGCAAAAGTTCGCACCTTTGCGGAACATAGCCAGGCCCCGCCTCGATTTCATTCCCTTGGAAGGACCTGCCCGTGAGTGCACTACTAGGCGACCACAACCATGACAATACGCGACGAGTGCTCCTCAAGCTCTCGGGAGAAATGTTCGGCGGTGGATCGATCGGCCTTGATGCCGCTGTTCTCTCCCGTGTTGCTGCTGAGATCGCCGAGGCTGTCCATGAGGGCGTGCAGGTGGCCATCGTTGTGGGTGGCGGCAATTTCTTCCGCGGTGCGCAGCTGCAGGAGAGTGGAATGGACCGCGCCCGAGCAGACTACATGGGAATGCTTGGCACCGTGATGAACGCCATCGCTTTGCAGGACTTCATCGAGCAGGCCGGAGTGCCCGCCAGGGTCCAGAGCGCGATCACCATGCAGCAGGTTGCTGAGCCCTATATCCCGTTGCGCGCTATTCGCCATCTCCAGAAGGGCCGTGTGGTGATCTTTGGTGCGGGCGCTGGTATGCCGTACTTCTCCACGGATACGGTGTCTGCTCAGCGTGGCCTGGAGCTGCATTGCGACGAGCTCCTCGCTGGCAAGAACGGCGTGGACGGCATTTACACTGCCGATCCGAAGCTGGATCCCACGGCCGAGAAGCTTGATCTGCTCACCTACCAGGATGCTCTCGCCCGTGGCCTGAGGGTCATGGATGCGGCTGCTTTCTCCCTCTGCCAGGATAATGGGTTGCCGATGCGCGTGTTTGGCATGGCAGAACCGGGTAATGTGACTCGTGCGCTTCGCGGCGAAAAGATCGGTACCCTTGTCACAGCAGACAAGTGAGTTAGTAAGGAACCCGCAATGATCGAAGATGAGCTCCTCGAGGCCGAGGAGAAAATGGAAAAGGCCATTGAAGTGGCCCGCAACGACTTTTCGAATATCCGCTCTGGCCGCGCCAGCGCGGGCATGTTCAACCCCATTCTGGTGGATTACTACGGTGCACCCACCCCGTTGCAGCAGCTGGCGTCGATCTCGATTCCGGAGGCTCGTACCGTCATCATCAGCCCGTTTGATCGCTCGTCGATGTCCGCTATCGACAAGGCGATTCGCGAGGCCAACCTTGGTATTAATCCGTCCGACGACGGCGCCGTGTTGCGCTGTAATCTCCCGGTCATGACCGAGGAGCGTCGCCGTGATTACGTGAAGATGGCTCGCACCAAGGCTGAAGATGGCAAGATCTCGGTGCGTTCGATCCGTCGCAAGACGAAGGACGCCCTGGACAAGATCAAGAAGGACGGCGATGCCGGCGAGGATGAGGTCAAGCGCGCCGAGGTAGAACTCGACCAGCTGACCAAGCGCTTCGTGGACCAGATCGACAAGCTTCTTGAAGCCAAGGAGAAGGATCTCCTCGAGGTCTGATGTCTACCGAACCTCGGCGGTCGCTGCGTGACCGCCTCGCCCCGCATCCTCCCAAACCCCCGGTAGCCTCCACCTCGAAGGCAGGCCGCAACTTGAAGGCCGCAATTCCCACAGCGTTGGGATTGCTCGGCCTGGTTGCTGCCTCGGTGGCATTCCGGATGGAGATCTTTGTTGGTCTCGTTGCCGTTGCCCTGTGTTTGGGGCTTTGGGAGGCTGCGGGCGCTTTCTTGGCGCGTGAGATCCGTATTCCGCTGATTCCGTTGTGGATCGGTACGGTCACCATGATGGTGGCTACATGGACGGGTGGTCTCGCGGCTGGCTTGGTGGCTTTCCTCCTGACGAGCGCTGCGGTGTTTATCTGGCGCCTGCTGGATGGAATTGAACGTGCTCCGCGTGACGCGATGGCTGCGATTTTTGCGCTGGCGTGGATTTCGCTGCTGGGATGTTTCGCGGTGGCGCTCGCCGAGATGCCGCGTGCGCCGTGGATGATTGCGCTGCTCGTCATGATGCCGGTGGCCAATGACACGGGTGGCTGGGCCTTTGGCGTCATGTGGGGTAAGCACCCGATGAGCCCCACCATCTCCCCGAAGAAGTCCTGGGAGGGTTTTGCGGGGTCGATGGTGGCGGCCGTCGTCGTCGCCCTGCTGATCGTGACCCTGGGAATGGGGTTGCCGTGGTACCTGGCGCTTCTCGTAGCGGTGGTGGCCGTGTTGTGTTCGACGATCGGTGATCTTTCGGAGTCTCTTCTCAAGCGCGATCTTGGGGTGAAGGATATGGGTTCAATCTTCCCCGGCCACGGCGGGATGCTTGATCGCCTCGACTCCATCCTCATGTGGGCGCCGTTCTGTTACATCATCATGGCGTCGTCGCTGGCGCTGTAGCTGGTTGCCAAACCCGGTAGTCGGTAGCTGCGCGGTAGCCCGCGCCAGTGGTAAGTACCGCCACATACCGCCGGGCGCTCACGCATGGGAGAATAGCGAAGCTATGATTTCTCAGTCTTCTTCCGTGCCGTCTGTACCTCTTCCTCAGCCCCAGGTGATGCCTGCGGTGGAGTCGGGCCCCATGCCCATCTTCACCATGAAGCCCGCCAGCAAGGGCAAGCCGCCCACACATCTGGCCGATCTGGACCAGGAGGGGCGCAAGAAGGCGATGAAGGAGGCCGGATTCCCGGCATTCCGCGCCGATCAGCTCTCGCGCCACTATTTTGAGCGCCACGAAGTGGACCCGGAGGCGATGAGCGATCTTCCGGCGAAGCTCCGTGAGGATATGGTGGAGAAATTCTTGCCGCCGCTGCTGGTCAAGGTACGCGATCTCAAGGCGGACAAGGGTAAGACGATCAAGTCGCTGTGGCGGATGTTCGACGGCGCCATGGTGGAGACGGTGCTCATGCGCTATCCCGGCCGCGCCACCCTGTGTATTTCGTCGCAGGCTGGCTGTGGCATGGCCTGCCCCTTCTGCGCTACCGGTCAGGGTGGTCTCACCCGCAACCTTTCGTGCGCGGAGATTGTTGAGCAGGTGCGCCTGGGAATGGTTGCCGCTGAATCGGGCGATCTCGCAGGTGGCCCCACCCGGGTCACCAACATCGTGTTCATGGGCATGGGCGAGCCGCTTGCCAACTGGCGCCAGGTGCAGGCCGCGCTCCATCGCATTATTGAACCGGCTCCGGCGGGGCTGGGACTGTCGGCTCGCAACGTCACCGTCTCCACCGTGGGCATGGTGCCGCTCATCGACAAGCTGGCCGATGAGGGCCTGCCCGTCACCCTCGCGGTGTCCCTCCACGCTCCCGACGACGAACTGCGCGACCCGCTCATTCCGCTCAACTCCCGCTTCAAGGTGGGCCAACTGTTGGACTCTGCGCGCCGCTACTTCGTCAAGACTGGCCGCCGTGTTTCGATCGAATACGCCCTCATCAAGGACATGAACGATCATCAGTGGCGCGCCCAACTGCTGGCCGACGAGCTCAACAGTCGCGGGCGCGGCTGGGTGCACGTCAACCCCATCCCGCTCAATCCGACCCCCGGATCGATCTGGACGGCGAGCCTTCCCCACGTGCAGCAGACCTTCGTTGATACTTTGGAAGCAGCGGGAATTCCCACCACCATTCGCGATACGCGCGGCTCCGATATTGACGGAGCTTGCGGCCAGCTCGCGGCCGAGGTGACGAACTCCTCCGCCCGCGCGCAGAAGGCTGCTGCCGCTGCGGAGCGGGTGATTGCCGCAGTGTCCGCAGACGCCACCGAAGGGAAGATCCCGAGTGCAGACCTTTGAGCGCGTTGGCGCCCTGTCATGGGGGTACGTGCCAGCGGAAGTAGACGATTTCCTGGCTCGTGCCAAGCAGGCGTACTCCGATAATCTCCCGGATTTTGACGAGTCGACGGTGCGGGGCGCGGGTTTTGGTCGCGTTCGCCGCGGGTACCGCCCCGATGTGGTGGACGCCGCCATGGATCGGCTGGAAGCCGCGTTCATCCAGCGCAGGCGCTCCCAGATCATCGCCGCCAAGGGCGAGAGCGGCTGGCTCAACGAGGTGTACGACGAGGCCAAGAGTCTCTACCCGCGCCTGCTACGTCCGGCCGGGCAACGATTCTCGAACGCGGTGTCCTGGGGATACCGTAAGGACGACGTCGACGCGCTGATGGAGAAGTTGACCGCTTACTTTGACGGCAAGGCCCCGCTCTCCTCAAGTGACTTGAGGGGCGCCGTCTTCGGCCAAGCCAAAGGCGCAAAGGCGTACGATGAAGCGGTCGTGGACGTCTACCTGGAGCGGGCTATCACCGTCCTTGTCGCCGTCGAATAGTCGTAAGCAAAGGAGCTTGCCATGCGCGAGTGTGCGCCGCGTGAGCGGGATGTGATCATTCTCGGTTCCACCGGATCGATCGGAACCCAGGCGTTGGATGTCATCTCCCGCCACCGTGACTCCTACCGAGTGCTCGGCCTCGGTGCCGGGGGAGCTCAACTAGAGCTTCTTGCTGATCAGGCCATCTCCTTCAACGTTCCGGTGCTCGCCGTGGCTGACCCAGATGCCGCCGTACCTCTGGCCGCGCTGCTCGCGGAGCGCGCCCCCGGCCAGGTGTTCCAGATTCTCTCCGGGCCGCAGGCCATGAGCGAACTCGCCGGAGGATGGTCAAGTCTCGCTACAAGTACTTACAGCTCGGACAGCGTCGTCGAGCCCCTTCGGGGGCAGGCAACTTCCTCGTCCTCCCTCGTGAGCGCGAGCGCTCACAGCTCGGACAGCGTCGTCGTCCTCAACGGAATCACCGGATCGGTGGGGCTCACACCCACCCTTGCCGCGCTGCGCTCCGGAGCCACCCTCGCCCTCGCCAACAAGGAATCCCTCGTGGTGGGCGGCGGCCTCATCAAGGAGGCGATGACCCGCCCCGGGCAGATCGTGCCTGTGGATTCGGAGCATTCGGCCATTGCCCAGGCGCTGCGTTCGGGTATTCACCACCGCGGATTGACGAGCGAGAATCTGGACAGGGCCAGCGAGGTTCGCCGCATCATCCTCACCGCCTCCGGCGGGCCCTTCCGCGGTAAGAAGCGCGCGGATCTGGCAGGCGTGACCGCCGCGCAGGCGCTCAATCATCCCACTTGGGACATGGGCCCGGTGGTCACCATCAACTCGTCCACCCTCATGAACAAGGGCCTGGAACTCATCGAGGCCGCCTACCTCTTCGAGATGGACCCGCGAGACATCGTCCCGGTGGTGCATCCCCAGTCCATCATCCATTCGATGGTCGAATTCAGCGACGGCGCCACCATCGCCCAGGCCTCCCCGCCGGACATGCGCTTGCCGATCGCGCTCGGGCTCTCCTGGCCCGAGCGCCTGGACAACATCACCGCCCCCAACGTGTGGGATGCCCCGGTGGCCTGGCACTTTGAGCCCCTCGATCACGAGACGTTCCCGGCGGTGCGGCTGGCACGCGAGGCGGTGGCGTCGTCGTCGCTCCATCCGGCGGTACTCAACGCGGTCAACGAGGAGTGCGTGGCCGCGTTCCTGGCCGGTGAACTTCCTTATCTCGCGATCACCGATGTGGTGGAATCCGTTCTAGGAGAATTCACAGCTCCGGGGGGCACACTGGACGTGGAGACGGTGCTGGGCACCGAAAAGTGGGCTCGCGCCCGCGCGCACGAGGTGATGTCAGCGCGCCTGCGCTAAACGGATCCGAGTAAGGAGATAGCGAGCAGTGAAGTCGATTCCGGGAATCGTGTTCTTGATCGTGGGTATTCTCGCGTCCGTAGGATTGCACGAGATCGGTCATCTGGTTCCGGCGAAGAGGTTCGGGACCAAGGTTTCTCAATATTTCATTGGATTTGGGCCAACGCTGTGGTCGAAAGTCGTGGACGGCACCGAGTACGGGCTGAAGGCGATCCCCTTGGGCGGGTTCGTGCGTATTGCCGGGATGGTGGCGCCGGGGGAGCCCGAGCGGGTGCAGGTGAATCGCCGCGGCCAGTTGACGGTTGCCGAGGAGACGCGGCGGGCCTCGGCGAAGGAGTTGGAGCCGGGAGAAGAGGGCCAGGCTTTCTGGCGTCTGAGCCCCGGAAAACGGCTCATCGTGATGGCGGGCGGCCCGTTCATGAACCTGCTGGTTGCCGCGGTTCTGCTCACGGTTGTTTATTCGGGAATTGGGGTGACGACGGCGTCGACCCGGATCGCCACGGTCACCCGTTGCGTCTCCAACGCTGAGGTGTGCGGCCAAGATGACCCGCAGGCGCCGGCTTTCGACGCCGGCCTCGTTCCCGGTGACATCATCCGCACTTGGGGCGGCCACACTATGACCAGCTGGAACGATATCCAGCAGACGATCGCCGTGAGTGGAACGTCACCCACCCTCGTCGAAGTGGAACGCGACGGCGCCCCCATGAACCTCACCATCACCCCGGTCCTCACGCCGCGCCCGGTGATCGGTGAGGACGGGAACGTCGTGATGAACGACGACGGCCAGCCAGTGCTGGAAGAGCGCCCCTACGTGGGAATTGGGCCCGCCTACGATCTGGTGCGCCGCCCCATCACCGAGGTGCCCGGGCAACTGTGGCAGGCGAGCGTGGGAACCGCGCAGATCATCATGAAGCTGCCAGCCAATCTGTGGTCCACCGCCTCCAGCCTGGTGACCGGCGAAGAGCGCTCGACCGACGGCGTGGTGGGGATCGTGGGTGTAGCCGATCTGGCTGGAAACATCACCGGCTCCGAGGTTCCCGAGTACGGAGTGATGGCGCGCACCGGTGACCTGCTGCTTCTTATCGCCTCGCTCAACATCAGCCTTTTCGTCTTCAACCTCATCCCGCTGTTGCCGCTCGACGGAGGGCACATCGTCGCCGCCCTCTACGAGTGGGGGAAGAAGAAGGCTGCCGCATTGACCGGGCGCCCCGATCCGGGCCCTGTGGATACCGCTCGCCTCATGCCGCTCAGCTACGCGGTGGCACTCGCCTTTATTGCCATGACGGTGCTTCTCGTGGTGGCGGACATCTTCAACCCGGTGTTCTGAGAATCTCGTTCCGTCTTGGGAGCGTCCGCGGGCCTGGTGCGAAGGTGACGCCACTTCGCCGTCGTCGGAACTCTGGAGGTGACGCCACTTCGCCGTCGTCGAAACTTTCGTTCCATGTCAGTATTAGCTCACAGCGAGTGCACTCCCCAGCTTCGCCACAAAGTGCAATACTTGAGCGCGTGAGTATTGCACTTGGTATGCCTTCCGTACGTTCCGAAGAGCCGGTTCTAGCCGTGCGTAAGAAGACCCGCAAGATTATGGTGGGTGACGTGGCTGTCGGTGGCGACGCGCCCATTAGCGTGCAGTCAATGACGACGACGAAGACGCACGATATCGGCGCCACCCTCCAGCAGATCGCGGAACTGACCGCCGCTGGCTGTGACATCGTGCGTGTGGCGTGCCCCACCGATAAGGATGCCGAGGCGCTGCCCATCATCGCGAAGCAGTCGCGCCTGCCCGTCATCGCCGATATTCACTTCCAGCCCAAGTACGTGTTTGCGGCCATCAAGGCCGGATGCGGCGCGGTGCGCGTCAACCCGGGCAACATCCGCAAGTTTGACGATCAGGTGGGGGCGATCTGCCAGGCGGCTTCCGATTACGGCGTATCGCTGCGCATTGGTGTGAACGCTGGATCGCTTGATCCGCGCCTGCTCAAGAAGTACGGCTCGGCCACCCCGGAGGCGCTCGTGGAGTCCGCCGTGTGGGAAGCGGGCCTGTTCGAGGAGCACGGCTTCCACGATTTCAAGATCTCCGTCAAGCACCACAACGTGGTGACGATGGTGCAGGCTTACCGCATGCTCGCCGAGCAGGGCGATTGGCCGCTGCATCTTGGCGTGACCGAGGCCGGCCCCGCCTTCCAGGGAACCATCAAGTCCGCAGCCGCTTTTGGCGCGCTGCTGGCCGAAGGTATCGGGGATACCATCCGCGTCTCGCTTTCGGCGCCTCCCGTCGAGGAGGTCAAGGTGGGCTCGAAGCTGCTGGAGTTCATGGGCCTGCGCCCGCGCAAGATGGAGATCGTGTCCTGCCCCTCCTGCGGCCGCGCCCAGGTGGACGTGTGGCACCTCGCCGACAAGGTGGAAGAGGGCCTGAAGGACATCACCGCCCCGCTGCGTGTGGCCGTCATGGGCTGCGTTGTCAACGGTCCCGGCGAAGCGCGCGAGGCCGATCTCGGCTGTGCTTCGGGCAACGGTAAAGGACAAATCTTCGTCCGGGGCAAGGTTGTGGAAACTGTACCCGAAAGTGAGATTGTCGAGACTCTTCTCCGCTACGCCAATAAGATGGCAGAGGAGATGGGTGAGAACGGCGAAGACGGCGCTGGAGTTGATGTCGTCGCGTTCTAAGTGCCTCGAGCACGGGACGTTCAGACACCTGTGCACGAACGTACGGAGCAGAATATTATGCGTTGGCTGAGTAAGACACCAACGACGTTGCGGCGCCTGTATGGAATCGACAAGGCGAAGGCCATCGAGTTCCTGGACAAGCATCCCGTGGACGCTGTTCTTGCGCGTGGAAACATTGACCGTATGGGTATGGGAGCCTCGCACGCCGTGGGGCTCTTCGATTCGCGGGTGGATGAGATCACCGCGCTGGCGTGGGATTCGGGCAACCTCATTCCGCTCGGGTTTGATGAGCAGGGCCTGGATCTTCTCTCCGATTCGTTGCTCGCTCGTGGGCGTATTTGCTCCTCCCTTGTTGGTCCCTCGGATCAGATTCTGGGGTTGTGGGAACGCGTGGAGTCCGAGTGGGGACCGGCCCGCGAGGTACGCCCCCGCCAGTATTCGATGACGATCGAGAAGCCGCCGCTCATCGCCCCCGATCCCGGGGTGCGCCCGGCTCGTCCCGAAGAACTTTCGCTGGTGCTGCCGGCCTCCATCGCCATGTTCATGGAGGAAGTGGGCTACGACCCGATGCTGTACGGAAACTCGTACACGCACCGGGCCAACGGCCTGATCCAGGCGGGCATGACGTACATCAAGCTGGGTCCGGGCCTCGATGGCGTTGGCGAGCGGGTGATTTTCAAAGCGGACGTGGGGGCGCTCGCCGGTGGTGTAGCCCAGATTCAAGGGGTCTGGGTGGCTCCGGACATGCGCGGGCACGGCATCGCCAGCGCCGGGATGGCCGCCGTGGTGCGCCAGGTTCATGCCACCTTCAGCCCGCTCATCTCGCTCTACGTCAACGATTACAATGACGCCGCCGTACAGGTCTACCAACGCGTGGGCTTCCGCGTGGTGGGGGAGTGGGCCACCGTCCTGCTGTGACGAGTAGGTGCCGTGACGTCGTCGTCGTTCGATGGTGGCGAGCCGCCTCCGGTATTTTTGGCGACGGCGAGACGCACCCGGTACGCATAACGACGGCTAGATAATTGATTCCTTGCTCGGTGTGCTGTGAGTTTGGGGTGTTGCGGAAAGTGTCGAGATTGAGGGTCGCGTGCTAGTGGATGCAAAAGTCCGGGTATATGTTACCGCTGTGCCATATATGGCACGCCGGTGACATATATCCGGAAAAATGCATCAACCCTTCGAGAGATCCCCAGGAATCAATCATCTAGCCGCACCCGGTACTCATGCCGGCGATAAACCGCGTTCATATCGCATTCTGCCCGTACCCCTAGGCATTTCCCGCGCGTTGAGTACACTGGTCTCGTGCTCAAGATGTCTACACTTTTTGTCCGTACCCTGCGTGAGGATCCCGCCGACGCAGAGGTCGCCAGCCACAAGCTTCTCGTCCGTGGCGGTTACATCCGCCGCGTGGCCCCCGGAATCTACACCTGGCTGCCGCTGGGCCTGGAGGTTCTGCGCAAGGTCGAGCAGGTTGTCCGTGAGGAAATGAATGCCTCGGGTGCCCAGGAGGTGCTCTTCCCGGCGCTGCTGCCGCGCGAGCCCTACGAGGCCACCGGCCGTTGGAGCGAATACGGCCCCACGCTCTTCAAACTCAAGGACCGCAAGGACGCCGATTACCTCTTGGCACCAACCCACGAGGAAATGTTCACGCTGCTGGTCAAGGACCTGTACTCCTCGTACAAGGACCTGCCCACCACGCTGTACCAGATCCAGACGAAGTACCGTGACGAGGCCCGCCCGCGCGCCGGTGTGATCCGCGGCCGCGAGTTCGTCATGAAGGACGCCTACTCCTTCGATATCGACGACGCCGGCCTGGACGTCTCCTACCAGTCCATGCGTGACGCCTACGAGCGTATCTTCACCCGCCTCGGTTTGCCCTACGTCATTTGCTCGGCGATGTCCGGCGCCATGGGCGGCTCGCGCTCGGAGGAGTTCCTCTTCCCCTGCGCCATTGGCGAGGACACCTTCGTGCGTTCGCCCGGCGGCTACACCGCCAACACGGAGGCCGTCACCACCCCGGCTCAGCCCGAGCAGGATTACTCGGACGCCCCGGCGCCCGAGGTTGTGGACACCCCGGATGCCACCACCATCGATTCGCTCGTCCAGGTGTGCAACGATCTGCGCCCGCGCGAGGGCCAGCCGTGGGCGGCAAGCGACACGTTGAAGAACGTGGTTGTTGTTGCTACCGCGCCGGACGGCACCCGCGAACTGGTCATCATCGGCCTGCCCGGCGATCGCGACGTGGACATGAAGCGCGTCGAGGCCTCGCTTGCCCCGGCCGAAGTGGAGATGGCCGGTCCCGAGGATCTGGAGAATTTCCCGGAGCTCGTCCCCGGCTACATTGGCCCGCAGGTTATTGGTCCGCAGTCGGAGCGTCGCAGCGACGACGACGGCGCGGTGTTGCGTTACCTTCTCGACCCGCACGTTGCTCGCGGCTCGCGTTGGATCACCGGTGCGAACCAGCTCAACCAGCACGTCTTCAACCTGGTGTACGGACGCGACTTCGAGGCTGACGGCCTCATCGAGGCGGCTGAGGTGCGCGCCGGTGACGAAGCTCCCGACGGCTCCGGTCCGTTGGAGATCGCCCGCGGCATCGAGATCGGCCACATCTTCCAGCTGGGCCGCAAGTACGCCAAGGCGTTGGATCTTACTGTCCTCGATCAGAACGGCAAGAGCCAGATTGTGACGATGGGCTCCTACGGCGTGGGAGTTTCGCGTGTGCTCGCCGCGCTGGCCGAGTACAACTGCGACGACAAGGGCCTGGTGTGGCCGGTCAACTTGGCTCCCGCCACCGTGCAGATTCTCGCTACCGGTAAGGGTGAGGAACTCTTTGAGACGGCCGAGAAGCTGGGCGCCGAGCTGGAGCAGGCCGGTGTGCGCGTGCTGTTTGACGATCGTCGCCGCGTCTCCGCAGGCGTGAAGTTCGCCGACTACGAGCTGCTTGGCGTACCGTTCGGCATCGTTGTGGGCCGCGGCCTCAAGGATGGCAAGGTCGAGCTGCGCAACCGCCGCGAAGGCACCTCCGAGGAGGTCCCGGTGGAAGAAGCCGTGGCGCGTTTCCAGGAGTTCATGGCGCTGTAGCGCAGTAGCTGACTCTCGTCGTTGCGGCGAGTGGCGCTGGAGAAGCTGATACGAAGGGCCGTGTCAGGTGGTGAAAACCTTCCTGACACGGCCCTTCGTGTCACTCGGTGCCGGGGAAGGGGAGCTCGCCAGCGCGCTCAGCGGCGGTGAGATGGAGTGAGCAGGCTAGAGCCATGAGGTTGTCGCGCTCCTCTCCTCCTGCTGTGGCTGCCGCTTTGAGAAGCTCCGCGGTGGTGACACGAAGTGCCTGGGACGTGTAGGTCTCGCCATCCTTCAGTTCGGGATAGAGGGAGTAGGCGTCGCGAGTGTCCGGGGCACCGGCGCGGAGCATGGCCTCTTCCAGCACGGCAAACTTCTCGGCGCGGGCAACCTGAGTGCCGCGTGATTCTTCGGGCATCCCGGCGGCATCCGTCTCCAGCCACTGGCGAGCAGCGTCAATGACACCGAGGGCGGAGCTGGCGACCGGTGATGTGGCTGCGGTTGTCGCCGCGCCGGATGCGGCAGTAGCGGATGAGGCAGAAGATGCTGCTCCGGGAGTCGTCGATGCAGAGGCTGCCCGAGTAGCCGTGGTGGCGGTCGCCGTCGTCGTAGAAGAAGCAACTGGAGTTGTGGCCACTGAAGGGGTAACCGTCGTTGCGGGGGAAGAAGTCGCCCCAGCAGCAGAGCCGCCTCCCGCAAGAATGATCCCGGCCGCGGACATATCGACGGCCCCGCAGGTCGGTGCGGCATTGCCACCCAGATTCATGGCGAGGAACTGCGAACCGAGCGCGGCAGAAAGCACCTCGGTGCGGGTCTCATCCGGGACGTCGTCAACAACGGCGAGCAGTGCCGTCGAGAATGAGGTGAGTTCCTCAGCGAGGGCGGCGGTTGTCACTCCCTCGGGTGCGGCGGTCGCAACGGGTGGGTTGGTGTAACCGCTCGGTGCCCCGGAAGGCCACGGGACCCACACGCCGCCAAGCATGTCAAGGTAGCGCTCGGCGGAAGCTCCCACCAACTCCACGGTGGTATCAGCCTTGGTGGCGAGAAGTGCGTCGGCCGAGGCATCAATGCGAGCCGCCTGCTCGGCAAGGCTCTGGCGCGTGAGTTCGATGTCCGACGGCGCCTCAGGAGAAAGGTCGGCGTTCTCCCAGCGGGTGCCCAACGCCACCATGACGCCCGTAAAAATAGCCAGACCGAGAAGCACACTGCCCGCAAACTTCCACGCGGAGCCACTCTTCTTCGGTGACTGGGCGCTGGTCTCCTGGACTGAGCTCGACACGTTCTCCGCGGGGGATTCGACGGTGGACTCATTGGAAGCGGTGGCCTCATCGCGGGTGGGATGATCCTGGGCCAGGCCGTCGTCGTGTACATCGCGCTCTTGCATGAAGCTAATCTTGCCACGCCGGTGTCTCACCTACTTTGACGACTTGTGGATATCACGATAGGTAGTGCACCACTAGCGATTCTTAGAACTCGACCTCCCAGGGCAGTCCGTTGTTTACGTCACATTGTAGAATTGCCCCGAAGTGGCGAATGATCCGAGAAGCTTGGCGAGACCGCGTGGGCTGATCCAGAGGAGGAACGATGTCCAGGAAGAAGTTTGCCAGAGCCCTATATGCTGCGACCGCAGCAATCAGCATGCTGATTCCGAGCGCTGCGGCGCTGGCATCCCCGGATCGTGCGACGCTTGCGGCGGACAGTTCGTTCGAAGCGCTGGGCAGTTCGCTCGAAGCGGCGACTGTGCAAGCGGAAGCTCCCGTCGCGGCCCTCGCCGACACCCAGCCACTTCGCACTGATCCTGAATCAGGCTCGGCTTTTGTATCCGATGCGTCACCCGATGCGTCACCCGAGACCGGAGTCCAGGCCACCCGTGATTGGGGCCTCTATGTGAGGTGGGGTCATGTGAGTCTCGCGGAACCGGATCAGTTGTCAAATGTCCAAGGAGACTTCGTCTGTACGAGCGATGAAGAGATCACCAATGTTGTTGTGAGGATCGATGGCATAGCCGTTCCCACAGATATCTCGTACGAACGAGAGGCCAACAAGGACGGCACGTTCTCGTGCAGCTTTGATGGTACGGCCGATCTGAATGGACTTGATCGAGGGAAATACTCGATCAGGTTTGAGATCACCGTGAATGAGCTCGACACGTTTTCCTCGCCGAAGTACGTCATCCTGGTTGTCGGTGACAAAGATGACTCGTTCGATGTCGAGCTTTCTCAGCCCGTCAGAAAGGGAAACATTCTCACTCTGGACACCGCCGGTGGATTGGTTTCCTGGAAACAGAAGGTCTACTTGAATGGCGAGGCAGTGGGCGCTGGTTGGGGTGGCTCGAAGGTGATCCTCTCTCCGGGTGTAAGAGTCTGTGTGACTCCCACAACGTCACGGCACGTGAACATCGTCAACAGCCCAGATATGACGGATCTGTGTGTGGAGTATGTGCCAGAAACCGGAAGCTTGGAGCCCCAGTGGATCAACGACGGGGACCACTGGTACTACTGGATTCCTGAGAACACCGTCTCGGTGGGGTGGCAGCGGATCAATGGCCGCTGGTACTTCTTTAGCCCTGACTTCTATACAGATGCACGTGGCAATGACGTGGATCGGGGAATGATGCTGACCGGATGGGTGAATACTTCCGGAAAGTGGTACTACCTCAACCCGTCCGGTGCGATGGCCACCGGCTGGAAGCAGATTGATGGCACCTGGTACTACCTCAATCCGGGTGGGGACATGGCCACCGGCTGGAAGCTGAATTCTGGTAAATGGTACTTCTTGAGCCCGTCTGGTGTGATGGCCACGGGGTGGAAGCAGGTGGGTGGCACCTGGTACTTCTTCGCGCCGGGAGGCAACATGCACACCGGCTGGTTGCAGCAGGGAAGTGCGTGGTACTACCTCAAGTCCAGTGGCGCGATGGCTACGGGAACCCAGGTCATTGGAGGTCGGACATACGTGTTTAATGCCGGAGGCGTGTGGATTCGTTGACGAGTGTCTCATCGCGACATGCTGGGATCTTCGGTTGCACCTTGCACCTTGCACCTGTCCAGCCGGGACCTTCGGCACATGGCCGAGCTTCATTCGCATAATTTGCTCTCCCAGACACGGCCTATCGACTAAGTCACATACAAAATTGCCTCGAAGTGGCGGAATGATCTGAGAAACTAGGCGAGACCGCATGGGCCGATCCGAAGGAGGAACGATGTCCAGCAAGAAGCTTGCCAAAGTCCTATTCGCTGCAACTGCAGCAGTGAGCATGCTGATTCCAAGCGCTACAGCGCTAGCCACGACGGACAGTGACGTTGTCACCCCGGATCGTCCAACGATCGCAACGGATCGTTCTCTCGACGAGACGGTGTCGCAAGTTCGTACTGCCAGAGAATCTATCTCAAGCATCAGTGGCTCCTCTGAATCACGCATGGATGGTGCCTCCGATGGTCCGTCCACATTGCTGCCCGAAATTCCTCCTTTGCCGTCTGACGGCATGAATTTCACGTGGACCAACGCGTCCTACGCGGCCCCGGAGCTAAAGTCCCATATTGAAGGCGTGTTTGAATGTTCAAGCGGAGATAAGATTTCCAGTGTTGCGGTGATAGTTGATGGAAGAACCGTCCCATCGACTATCTCTTCTTCTCGGCATCAACTCGACAATGGCATGTTCTCATGTGAACTCAAGGGATGGGCAGATCTCAAAGGATTCACTCGGGGCAAGTACTCGATTCGCTTTGATGTCACCTTCAATCGTGGCGATGTGCACTCATCTCCGGAATATGCGATCTTGGTGCTACAGAAATTTGACGATGTCTTCAATTTCGATCTTTCCAAGCCAGTCAGAGACGGGAACGTTCTTATTCCAGAGAATGTTGGAGGGCTAGTTTCCTGGAACTATGTCTTTTCATTTAATGGAGTGAAGGCTGGAAGAATCCAGAGCCCTCTGGCGTGGGGATTGCTTCCAGGGGAACGCGTATGTATGAGCCCCGCTCCCTCCGAAGGCGTGGCCATCAGTAACGCGGGCAATCTGGAGAACCTTTGTTACGACTACAAGCCACAATCGGGGAGTTCAAAGGCACAGTGGGTCAAGGAGTACGACAGCTGGTACTATTGGAATCCGGGAAACATTGCCTCTCTCGGATGGCAGGCAATTGGGGGCCGCTGGTACTTCTTCAGTCCTGACTTCTACGCGGGCGAGTTCGGCGATGACATCTATCCAGGAATGATGCTCACCGGCTGGTGGAACATTGACGGCAAGTGGTACTACCTCAACCCAGCCGGCGATATGGCTACCGGCTGGAAGCAGGTTGGCGGCGCCTGGTACTACCTCAACCCGGGTGGAGACATGGCCACCGGTTGGAAGCAAATTTCCGGCAAGTGGTACTTCTTGAGCCCCTCCGGTGCGATGGCTACCGGCTGGAAGCAGGTTGGCGGCACGTGGTACTTCTTCGCATCGGGAGGGAACATGCACACCGGCTGGTTGCAGCAGGGAAGC
This sequence comes from Ancrocorticia sp., assembly GCA_047602305.1. Taxonomy (GTDB): domain Bacteria; phylum Actinomycetota; class Actinomycetes; order Actinomycetales; family Actinomycetaceae; genus Ancrocorticia. The sequence goes on along the minus strand of JASGHO010000001.1, from coordinate 1,217,865 downwards.
GAGTGGTACTACCTCAAGTCCAGTGGCGCGATGGCCACGGGTACCCAGGTCATCGGAGGCCGGACCTACGTGTTCAACTCCAGTGGCGTGTGGATTCGTTGACGAGCACACACCCCGCTTAAGGAAATGCAAGAGGTCACGCCAATACACCCCAACTTATTGGCGTGACCTCTTGGTGTGCGGGTACCCTAGAAACATGGCACAGTCCTCAAAACGCAACGGCCCCAAGGGGCGAAATGACCGGCAGAAGGGGTCACGCAACCCGCGGCAGGCTGAAGCAAGCGCCGCGCAGCGTGCCAAGAACGCCAAGGTTGCCGAGCAGATCACTCAGGAGCTTGTTTCGATTGTCACCGAGGCGGGCCTCTATCTGGAATCCGTGAAGATCGGACGCGGCGGAACACGTACGGTGGTGAAGGTCGTCGTCGACCTACCTGAAGGTCCTGGTGGCGTCGATTCCGATTCCCTCACCGATGTCTCGCGGCTGATCTCCAAGCGTCTTGACGACGTCGACCTGGTGGAGGGTGCTTACACGCTCGAAGTCTCCACTCCGGGTGCCGAACGCAAGCTCACCGAGGCGCGCCATTTCAGCCGCGCAGCCGGGCGCCTCGTCGCGTTTCGGTTGAACAAGGGTGAGGCTGTGACGGCCCGAATTGAGTCGCTTGACGGTGATATTGTCAATGTCCGAGTGTCAGAGGGCCTTCGGGGGATTAAGCTAGCTGATATCGTCAGCGCACGCGTGCAGGTCGAGTTGGTCAAAGATGAGGACGATGCGGCCTCGGAGAATAAGGGCTAGGAGAACGCCATGGATATTCAGATGAATGAGCTCCGCATTGTCGAGAGCGAACTTGGAATCAGTGTCGATGTCCTTATCGAGGCGATCGAGGATGCTCTTCTGCACGCCTACCAGCGTGTGCCGGGTGCCATTCGCGGGGCGCGCGTGGAGATGGACCGTGCCAGCGGCAAGGTGACCGTGTGGGCTCCCGAGGTCGATGAAGAGGGCAAGAAGATCGACGAGTTCGACGACACCCCCGGAGATTTCGGCCGCATCGCCACGGCTACCGCCAAGTCGATCATCGCTCAGCGTCTGCGCGATGCTGAAGCCGACCGCATCCTCGGATCTTTCAAGGGCAAGCAGGGCCAGGTCGTTTCCGGCGTGGTGCAGCAGAACGCCGGACGTAACGGCGAGTCGCGTGACCTGCTGGTCGACGTCGGCGAACACGAAGCGATCCTGCGCGGCGAGGAGCAGGTTCCCACCGAGCGTTTCCGCCACGGTGACCACATTCGGGCGTTGGTTCTGGAGGTCGCCGTCGGCAATCGTGGCGCCACCGTGCGCCTCTCGCGTACCCATCCCGATTTCGTACGCAGGCTTTTCGAGCAGGAAGTGCCGGAAATTGCCGACGGCGTCGTGGAGATCGTTGCCCTCGCGCGCGAAGCCGGGCACCGCTCCAAGGTGGCCGTATGGACCGCCGATTCGGACGTCAACGCCAAGGGCGCCTGCATCGGCCACAACGGCCAGCGTGTGCGTGCCATCACCACCGAGTTGAACGGTGAGAAGATCGATATCGTCGATTACGACGACGAGCCAGCCGCCTTCGTTGCTGCCGCACTCTCGCCGGCGCAGGTTATTCGCGTGGATGTCCTCAACAAGGATCAGCGCCAGGCCCGCGCCATCGTTCCTGACGATCAGACCTCGCTGGCCATCGGCAAGGAGGCACAGAATGTGCGTCTCGCCGCCAAGCTGACCGGCTGGTCCATCGATATCCGCAAGCTGTCCGAGGACGTCTGAGCAGACGGCAGAGGTCACGGCCGAACTTAGCGGCGTGACCTCCTAACTTGATTCATCGCCCGGGGCGCCGCGAAGAGTGACTTTGCGCTCCTCGGGCGGTGTTTTGTGCTCTGACAAGCTAAGATATTTAGGGCGTCTTAGACAAAGGAGAATCTTTGTGACTATCAACCCGCGCACGTGTGTGGGATGCCGTCAAAGGGACGCTCGCGACAATCTCGTGCGGGTAGCTGCCGGTACGTCCGCCGTGGAAGTGGACGAGAAGGCGCACCTGCAGGGTAGGGGAGCATGGATTCACCGTGATTCTGCTTGCCTCAACCGAGCTATCCGATCCCGTGCCTTCGAGCGTGCCCTGCGCAAACAGGGGCTCGATAGTGCGCCGGTGAGCCAATGGTTGGAACGTTATCTGAGTTCGGAGGCGAAAGCTCCGAACCGACCCGAGTAAAAGGAAGCGGGTAGGAACCCGATGGGCACCCAATGAGTACCCAGCGATGAGCTGCCAGCAATAAGGGTCTGACGCGTGGCGCGCAGGCCCTGTAACAAGGAGAACTGTGGCCAAACTACGTGTCCATGAACTAGCCAAGGAGCTGGGTATTACGAGCAAGAAGCTGCTCGAAGTACTCAAGGATTCCGGCGAGTTCGTTAAATCTGCCTCGTCAACGATCGAGGCTCCTGTCGTGCGCAAGGCACGCAACTACATGGAGGCTCATCCCGAGCTGTCCAGCAATAAGAAGAAGTCTGCTGCTCCGGCAGCCAACGCCCCGAAGCCTGCGGCCGCAAGGCCCGCCGCTCCGGCACCCGCCAAGCCGGCTGGTGTGAAGCCTGCCCCCGCGCCGAAGGCTGCTACGCCTGCGGCCCCGGCACCGGCACCCAAGGCGGCTCCCGCTGTCCCCGCGGCATCGGTCCCCGCAGCCACCTCTGCTGCCCCGGCATTCTCCGATGCTCCGGCATCGGCCTCCCCGGCGCAGTCCGCTATGAGGCCCGGCCCCAAGCCGGCCCCGAAGGCTGCCGCTCCGGCGGCTCCCGAGGCCAAGCCTGCGGCACCGGCACCTGCTGCTCCGGCGCCGTCGGCACCGGCAGCTGCACCCAAGCCCGCGAACGATTCGGCCGTCAAGCCGGGTCCGCGTCCGGGTATCCCCACCCCGAAGATGGCTCGTCCGGGCCGCCAGGATGATCGTGGCCAGCGCGGCGATCGTGGAGATCGCGGCGGCCGTCAGGGCCAGCGCGGTGATCGTCGCGGTCCCCGTCAGGGTGGCGGCGGTCCGCGTCCGGGTAACAACCCGTTCGCTACCTCGCAGGGCATGCCCCGTCCCGGTGGCGGCGCCAAGCCTGGTGCACCTCGTCCGGGTAACAACCCGTTCTCAAGCTCGCAGGGCATGCCCCGTCCCGGCGGTGGCCAGGGTGGCGGCGGTCCGCGCCCGCAGGGCGGTCCCCGTCCCGGTGGTAACCAGGGTGGCGGTCCTCGTCCTCGCCCGACGGGTCCCCGTCCCAGCCCGAACATGATGCCCAGCCACATGGATCAGCGCACGGATTCGTCCGCGCGTCCCGGTGGTGGCGGTCGTGGCCGTGGCGCCGGTGGCGGTCAAGGCCGTCCCGGTGGTGGCGGTACCCCCGGCAGCCGTCCGGCTGGTGGTGGCTTCACCCGTTCCGGTGGCAAGTCCCGCGGTGGTTCCACCGCAGGTGCTTTCGGTCGTCAGGGAGGCCGCCCCTCCCGTGGCCGTAAGTCGAAGCGTACGAAGCGTGAAGAATGGGAGAGCCAGAGCTCACCCATGGTGCAGGGCGTCGAAGTACCTCATGGCGACGGCTCCACCGTGGTTCGCGTGCGTCAGGGAGCTTCGCTCGCTGACTTCGCCGAGCGCATTGGCGCCAACCCGGCCGCACTGATCACCGTGCTCTTCCGCATGGGCGAGATGGCTACCGTCAACCAGTCCCTGGATGCCGATACCTTCAAGCTTCTCGGTGCCGAGCTCGGCTACGACGTGCAGGTCATGTCCGCCGAGGACGAGGATCGTGAGATCCTTGAGCAGTTCGATATCGACCTTGAGGCCGAATCGGCCGCCGAGGAAGAGAAGGACATGATGCCGCGTCCGCCGGTCGTCACGGTCATGGGCCACGTCGATCACGGTAAGACGAAGCTGCTTGACGCCATCCGTCACACTCAGGTCATCGATACCGAGCACGGTGGCATCACCCAGCACATCGGTGCCTACCAGGTGCACATCCCCTACGAAGGCCAAGATCGTGCGATCACCTTCATCGACACCCCCGGTCACGAGGCCTTCACGGACATGCGTGCCCGTGGCGCCAACGTCACCGATATCGCGGTGCTCGTTGTGGCTGCCGACGACGGCGTGATGCCCCAGACCATTGAGGCACTCAACCACGCCCAGTCCGCTGGCACGAAGATCGTCGTCGCCGTCAACAAGATTGACGTCGATGGTGCGAACCCGGAGAAGGTGCGCGGCCAGTTGACCGAGTACGGTCTGGTGGCCGAGGAGTACGGCGGCGACACCATGTTCGTCGACATCTCCGCCAAGCAGCGCATCGGTATCGAGGATCTTCTCGAAGCCGTTATCTACACCTCGGATGCTGAGATTGAGCCCGTGGCCAACCCGAACAAGCCCGCCCGCGGCGTGGCTATCGAGGCCAAGCTCGATCAGGGCCGTGGTGCCGTGGTGACCGCCCTGGTCCAGTCCGGTACCCTGCGCATCGGCGAGCCGCTGGTTGTGGGCACCGCTCACGGCCGCGTCCGTGCGATGTTCGACGAGAATGGCGATAACGTCACCGAGGCTGGCCCGTCCCGTCCGGTGCAGATCCTCGGTATGTCCTCAGTGCCGTCGGCAGGCGACAGCTTCCTCGTTGCCTCCGATGACCGCACCGCTCGCCAGATCGCTGACAAGCGTGAGGCGGCCAAGCGTGCGGCCACCCTGGCCAAGCGTCGCAAGCGCATCTCCCTGGAGAACCTCAACGAGGCGCTCAAGGAAGGCAACACCCAGACGCTCAACCTCATCCTCAAGGGCGACGCGTCCGGTTCCGTCGAGGCTCTCGAGTCCTCGCTGCTCGAACTGGATGTTTCGGACGAAGTTCAGCTGCAGATCATCCACCGCGGTGTCGGTGCGATCACGCAGAACGACGTCAACCTGGCCACCGTGGACAACGCCGTGATCATCGGCTTCAACGTCCGCCCGGCCGAGCGCGTCCAGGAAATGGCCGACCGCGAGGGCGTCGAGATGCGGTTCTACTCCGTCATCTACAAGGCGATCGAAGAGGTCGAGGCATCGCTCAAGGGCATGCTCAAGCCGATCTTCGAAGAGGTCCAGCTGGGCAGCGCGGAGATCCGTCAGGTGTTCCGTTCCGGCAAGTTCGGCAACATCGCGGGTTCGATCATTCGCTCCGGCACCATCAAGCGTGGCACCAAGGCCCGCCTGGTGCGCGACGGCGTGGTGCTCGCTCCCGAGTTGGAGATCGCCTCGCTGCGCCGCGAGAAGGACGATGTCACCGAAGTCCGCGAGGGCTACGAGTGTGGTATCACCCTCGGATACAAGGACATCCAAGAGGGCGACATCATCGAAACCTTCGAGATGCAGGAGAAGCCGCGCGACTGATTCGCGATGTAGTCTCTCGGTTGCTCGCGTGATGACTCGCGAGTGACCTGATCGGCGGGCTACCCTTGTGGTGGCCCGCCGATTCGCTTTCACGCTGATGGGCTCGCCCTATTGGCGCTATCTCTTAAGAAAGGTGGCATTATGCCCAACCCACGCGCCGCGAAGGTGGCAGAGCGGATCCACGAGATCGTCGCCTCGCTGGTGATTTCGCGCTTGAAGGATCCGCGCCTCGACATGGTCACCATCACCGACGTCCGCGTCTCCGGTGACCTCCAGCATGCAACGATTTTCTACACCGTTCTGGGTGGGGAGAAGCGCCTCAAGGAAGCCGGCCGCGGGCTCGCCTCGGCCAAGGGTTTCCTGCGTTCCCAGGTGGGTCAGCAGCTCGGACTGCGACTGACCCCGAGCCTTGAGTTCGTTGCCGACGCCCTGCCCGAGACCGCGCGCTCCTTCGAGGACGCCCTGGTTGCCGCGCGCTTCCGTGATCAGCAGATCGCGAAGGCCGCCGAAGGCGCCGAGTGGGCTGCCGGCGAGGACCCGTACCGTAAGGACGACGACGAAGCTGAAGCCGATTCGGTGGATTCCGAAGTTCCGGTGGTTCCGGTAGCTGACGATTTGTCCGACGACGACGCCGCGCGCGCCTGATGTCGCAGCAGCAGTCCGCGAGCCGTCCCTCGAAGAAGCGCTCTCCGCGCTCCGAGGGGCGGCCGCGTCGCGTTATGCCGTGGGGCGAGTTAACTCGCCCCACCCGTGATCGGAGTATTCCACCACGCGATGGACTCGTGGTGGTGGACAAAGATAAGTATGTGACCAGCCACGACATCGTGGGCGCCATGCGTTTTGTGGCCGGAACGCGCAAGGTGGGGCATGCTGGAACGCTTGATCCGATGGCTACCGGTGTGCTCAGCGTGGGTATCGGCAAGGCCACGAAACTGCTGCAGTACGTGACTGGGACGAGCAAGCGCTACACCGCAACCGTGCGTTTGGGAGTGGAGACCTCCACCGAGGACGCGCAGGGTGAGGTGACCGCGCGGCGAGGCGTTGAGGCTCTGGGCGCGGATGCCGTGGCCTGGTCCGACCTGATCGAAGCCGCGATGGTGCAACTGCGCGGCGAGATTCTCCAGGTGCCCAGCGCTGTGAGTGCGCTCAAGGTAGACGGCAAGCGCGCCTACGAGTTGGTTCGTGAGGGCAAGGCCGTGGAGCTTGACGCCCGACCGGTGACAATCGGCGCGTTCCGAATGCTGGGGGAGCCGCGTCCGGCTGTCGCAACAGCGGATGTTGTTGGCGAAGTTGTTGCGGAATCCGGCCCGATTGCCGCAGATGTCGCAGAGAGTCAGGTAGACGAAGCAGCTGACCTTCGGGTACCGACAACCGGTGCCGCAGGGAACGATGCTCCTGCTTTACCGGCGGTCGCCGAGACGCACGTGATCGATATCGACGTCGAGGTGGAGTGCTCGGCAGGAACCTATGTACGGGCGTTGGCCCGCGATCTTGGAGATCTGCTCGGCACCGGCGCCCATCTCACCGCCCTTCGCAGAACACGCGTGGGGGAGTGGGACGAAGCCCAGGCTCTCTCTATTGCCCAGCTCAATGAGTTCAACGTGCGAGGCGAGGAGCTTCCCATTCTGGGGCTGACCGAGCTGTGCCGCGGACTGTTCCCGCTGGTTGAGGTGACGCCCGAGGAAGCCGAGCTGCTGCGCCGCGGTCAGTTCATTGCCAAGCGCGAGTACGCAGCTGCGGATGGCGGTGCTGCGGCAACTGGTAGTTCTGCGGTAACTAGCACCCTTGTGGCAAGTGGGCTAGCTGTGGAGGCTGAAAGCGGCGTTACTGCCGCGAAAGGCCCCAAGAACCCCGAGGGCAAGCGCGTTGCCGCCGCGATGTGCGAGGGAAGCGTGGTGGCACTCGTATGCCCACGCTCGGGCATGCTCAAACCGGATTTGCTGCTGAGCTAACGGGCCTTCGTGTTCTTCGTGGGCGTCACAGCGATCTGTATGCCGTATACGGCACGGAGATCGCTCTCGTGCCCACTTAGGATCCACAGTCTCGGGGAACCTACCGCAACTCTTACGGAACCTGCCAGAGATACTCGCCATCCACGAGTTGGCACTGGATTTCCTCCCCTGACTGGGAGAGTTCGAGGTCGCCCTCGGTCAGCCAGGTACAGGCATCGCCCACGTTCGGTGCGTTCTCTTTCGGAACCGCGGGGGTGGGGGTTGCTTGTCCTGTGCCCTGTGGGTCTCCGGTGTCACTTGGTCCGCGGTTCTCTCCCGGAACAAAGCTCTCGCTGACACCGTCGGTTGGAACTACCGGGTCCCCTTCGCGGCTTCCGTTCCAGATGACAAACGAAACGATTCCCGCCACCGCGAGCGCTATTGCCGCGATTGTCAGCCGGATCCACCCGAATGAAAGCGGCTTCCCGGGCCGCGCAACAATCCCACCAGAATCGCCCGTACCACGAATAGATTCTGGCTCGGCGCTCTTCGTGGGCATACTTGGTTGTTCCAGCTTGCTCGGCTGCTCGAGCTTGATCGGCCGGTCCAGCTCGCTGGGCACAGCGGGTGTCTTGTCACTCCGCTCTAGCATTGGCCGAGGCGGATGAAGCATGGGCCTAGTCTCTTCGCTGAGTCCCGGCTGCTCACTAACCGCGGCAATATCTTCACCACGTCCAACCCTGGCCAGACCTTCGTTGCTCTGATCCATCCCAACCACACTGTCACCGTACGGATCCGTCCCGGCATCGTCATCTTCGCCGATCTGATCGAACACGGTGATCGGCTCGCCGTCGCGGTCACGCGGTAGGGGATCGCGCACCGCCCCGGCGAGGAGCTGCCGGACTTCCTGTACATTCACAGGCCGCGCCACCGGATCGGGCGCCGTCAACGCCTGCACCGTGCGGGCCAGAAGCCGGTCCCCGATGAACTTGACCGCTTCCTCCGATGTGCCATCTTCGTGCCCGAGCACGAGTGCTGTGGCCACCCGGCCAAGAGCGAAAAGATCGTGGGATTCCTCGGGCACGGCCTCGCCGCGCAGCACCTCGGGCGGCATGTAACCGGGCGTGCCGATCACCGTTCCGGCGATGGTGAGGCGGGCATCAGTGAAGGCGATGGCGATCCCGAAATCGGCAAGCGCCACATCGATTGGCCCGTCGCCGGTGGCGCGCAGCAGCACGTTCCCGGGTTTGACATCGCGGTGCACAATCCCGGCCGCATGCACACCCTCCAAAGCGTCAAGGAGTTGGTCGAGAATTGCCACAATCGTGGCGTCCGCAAGCGAACCATAATCCCCGATGAGAGTGCGTAGCGATCCGCCCGGCAGCAGTTCGAAGGCGATGAGTGCCGTGCCGTCGTCGGCCACCCAGGCGTAGGGCGTGACGATGTGGGGTCCAGCGAGGCGGCGGGACTGCTCGCGCGCGAATCGCATGAGTCCTCCTGCGTCACGCATGCGCAGAACCTTCGCTGCACACACGGAACCGAACTCGTGGTCGAAGGCGCGCCATACTGTGCTGGTGCCGCCGCTGGCGATGGGCTCGCGCAGCTCGAAACGTCCGCCGATCAGGTCCATCGTGAGCGCGTGGGGTCCAGGTGTGCAGCGTCGTGAAGGGCGGAGGCAACCACCTCCGAGCCGCGCGAGTGGGCGAGCGCGGCGAGCTCCTCCAGGTCGGAGCTCTCGGCGTTGGCGGCAAGCCAGCGCACGGCGGCGTCTCGTTCGGATTCGGTGGGGGTCGATGTTGTGCGTAGCACTGGTGTTGAGGAGGCCACGGAGTCCAGCACCGCGGCGATGGCATTCTTGTCACCGGCCGCGATTCCCGGGTCGCTCAGGCATTCCTCAAGCCGGACGATGCGGGCAAGCACTGACGGGTTGGAGATTTTGACGCGTTGGCCGCTGACCAGCTGGCTGACCATGGGCGCACTCAGACCAACGGTTGCCGCGAGGGAGCCTTGGGAAAGTCCGTAGGCGGCGCGAAGGGTCTGGAAACGCGAGGCCCAGGTGGCTCCGTAGAGGTCCACTTGGGCGTTCGCCGACGCTTGGGTCATGACACCATCCTCCAAAAGTTTGCATCTGCGAATATCTACGTGATAGTTTGCAAGTGCAACCCTACGGGAAGGAAGATCAGATGTCATCTGGGTTCAGAGCTAACACTGCGCGAGTGGCCACGGCGGCGCTCATTCTCACGACGATGTCGAGTATCTCGGCGGTGGCTATCGCAGCCGACGAAAAGCCCACCACCCCTACAATGGTCATTCTCGATGCCTCCGGCTCGATGCTGGAGAATGATGCCCCCGGGCTTCGCATCGACGCTGCCAAGAAGGCTGTCCACGACATGGTTTCCGGCCTGCCTTCCGATGCAGAGCTCGGCCTAGTGGTCTACGGCAATGGGACCGGGAGTTCCGAGGCGGAGGCGGCGGCCGGCTGCAAGGACGTCACCACGCTGGTTCCGGTGGGCCCCGTCAACTCCAAGAAGTTCCTCTCCACTGTGGATGGCATCGAGGCCTCGGGTTACACGCCAATTGGAGAGGCACTGCGCACCGCAGCCAAGGGCCTGCCCAAGGAGGGCCCGCGCGCCATCGTCCTCGTCAGCGACGGCGAGGATACTTGCGCCCCGCCGCCGCCCTGCGACGTGGCCAAGGAACTGGCCCAGGACGGCGTCGATCTCACCGTTCACACTGTGGGCTTCAAGGTGGACGCCGCGGCCCGCGCCGACCTCAGCTGCATCGCCCAGGCCACCGGCGGCAGCTACTCGGATGCGAATGACGCGGCGCAACTTGGTAAGGCGCTAGAACAGAAGGTCGAGTGGGCACTCCAGAGCTACGACGTCGTCGGCAAACCGATCAAAGGCGCGGATTCAAAGTCAGCGGAGGACATGCCGGTGCTCACCCCCGGTCAGTGGGTCGAGACCTTCCCGGCCATGGCTGATGGAAAGACGCCGATCTCGCGCTACTACCGCATCGAGCCGCCGGCGGGCTGGACGCCGCACGTGACGGCCACCGGCACCATTGACGCCAATAGTGAGGGAGACTCGGCAGGTACTGCGACGAAGCTCAGCCTGGAAGCGATCACGCCCGACGGCGACGTGTGCGAGTCCGATCAGGACTTCACCCTGTGGGTGGCTGACTCGAACGAGCCGGTCATCTCCTCGCTCACGCCCGATTGCGAGGGCGAGACGCTCATCAAGATCACCCGTGACGATCAAGTCCACTACGCCAGCGACATGGCCGTTGAGATCCTGGTGCGTTTCGAGCCGCCGTCGGATATTTCTGGCGTGCCAGAACCGGAGGAGAAGGGCCTGCCCGAGGCGCCCGCCATCGAGGGCGACGCGATCCCCGTGACCGGCGGGCTTTCCTTCAACTCCGCCACCGAGATCAAGGTGGACCAGACCTACTCCGGAACCATCACCAAGGGCGAGCACGTCTACTTCAAGGTCCCGATGACCTGGGGCCAGCAGTTGGCCTACCGCTTCCGGCAAGACGACGTCGAGGGCATGAGCAAGAACTTCGGCATGAACTTCTTCGTTCGCCTGTACGATCCGCTGCGCCGCGACTTGGGTCTGGAGTCCGAGACGTGGAGCGCGCCCGGTGGCAGCGAGAGCCCGGACGTGCGCGGCGGGACGAAGGAGGTGTTGCGCGCCACCTCGAACCACGTCAATCTGGACGGCTTCTACTACCTCGCCGTCAGAGTGGATGGATCGTACAAGCAGGGCGAGGTCACCCAGGACTACTCGTTCCGGATCGCCACCCCGGGCATGGTTGAGAAGGGGCCGATCTACCAGACGGACGGCACCCCGCTGCCTTCTGATATGACGACGACGGCGTCCGCAGCCGAGTCCGCAACATCCGCGGCTACGGTTTCGGCAGGGCCCGCTGAGCCGACCTCGTCGTTGCTGGACAACAAAGCCTTCACCTGGGGTGCGATCATTGCCGGGATTGTGGCGATTCTCGCCGCCGGATTTGCCTTGGGCCGCCGCAGTGGATCGGGCGGCGCGCGGTAATCCGCGGGTGTCATGAGGAAGGGACGTCAGATGTCATCCAGGTTCACTGCGCGCGCGGCCACGGCGGCGCTCGTTCTCGCCACATTGGCCGGTCTATCGGGTGTGGCTGTCGCGGACAGCGCAAGAGAAAAGTCAACAACTCCCACCATGGTGATCCTCGATGCTTCGGGCTCAATGCTGGAGAATGACGCTCCCGGGCTGCGCATTGACGCCGCCAAGAAGGCCGTCCATGACATGGTCTCGGGCCTCCCTTCCGATGCCGAATTGGGCCTGGTGGTTTATGGCAACGGGACCGGGAGTTCCGAGGCGGAACTGGCAGCGGGCTGCAAGGACGTCACCACGCTGGTTCCGATGGGGCCCGTCAACTCCAAGAAGTTCCTCTCCACGGTGGACGGGATCGAGGCGTCGGGGTACACCCCGATTGGCGAAGCACTTCGCACCGCCGCGAAAGGTCTCCCGAAGGAGGGCCCGCGCGCCATTGTTTTGGTGAGTGATGGTGAGGACACCTGCGCCCCGCCGCCGCCCTGTGAGGTAGCCAAGGAACTTGCGAAAGACGGCGTGGACCTCACCGTTCACACCGTCGGCTTCAAGGTGGATGAAACGGCCCGTGCCGACCTCAGCTGCATCGCCCAGGCCACCGGCGGCACGTATTCCGATGCGAATGACGCGGCGCAACTTGGTCAGGCGCTCGAACAGAAGGTGGAGTGGGCGTTGCAGGGCTACGACGTCGCCGGAAAGCCTGTGACCGGGGCGGACTCCAAGACAGCGGCGGACATGCCGGTGCTCGCCCCGGGCCAGTGGGTCGATGTTTTCCCTGCGGAACCCGATGCCGAGACGACGACGTCGCGCTACTACCGCATTGAGCCGCCCGAGGGATGGACCCCGCATGTCACGGTGACCGGAATCCTTGGCGTGGATGCTCCAAGAGACAAGGCTGGAATCTCCACTTTTGTTCACGTGGAGGCGATCACGCCCGACGGTGACAGGTGCGAATCGGACTATGACAACACGATGTGGCTGACTCAAGTGACCGAGCCGCTCATCGCCTCCATCACGCCCGACTGCGAGAGCGACAGGATCATCAAGGTCACCCGCGAGGACGAGATGCGCTACGGCAGTGCCATGTCCATGGAGATCCTGGTGCGTTTCGAACCGCCGTCGGACATTTCGGGTGTTCCGGAGCCGGAGGAGCCGGGTATCCCCGAGGCGCCAGCGATCGAGGGTGACGCGGTCCCCGTGACCGGCGGCTACTCCTTCAATTCGGCCACCGAGATCACCGCGGATCAGACGTATACCAGCACTGTGGTGATGGGGGAGCGCCTCTACTTCAAGGTCCCTCTGACGTGGGGTCAGCAGTTGGCCTACCGCTTCCAACAGGAGGAGGTTCGCGGGCAGAAGGGGCACCTGAGCACAAACTTCTATGTCAATCTCCACGATCCGCTGCGCCGGGAATTGAATAGGGAATATGAGTCCTGGTACGGATCATCCAGCACCACCGAGAGCGCCGATCTGCGGGGAGGCACCGACGAGGTGCTCCGCGCCACCGCCTATGAGGTGAACCTGGATGGTTTCTACTACCTTGCGGTCAGCCTCAATCAGGGAACTCAGAGCGCTACTGTGAGCCAAGATTTCTCTTTCCGGGTTGCCACCCCGGGTGAGATCGAGGAAGGTCCTGTTTATCTCACGGACGGTACACCGCAGCCCTCGGATGTGACGACGACGGCGTCCGCGGATGAGTTGGCAACACCGGAGGCGACGGAAGAGCCGACTGAGCCGACGTCGTCGTTCCTGAACAGTAAGGCGTTCATCTGGGCCATGATCATTGCCGGAATTGTGGCCACCGTCGCCGGTGGATATGCGCTGGGGCGAGGCAACGGGTCGGACGGCGTGCGGTAGGCTGTACGGCGTGAGTGAGAAGAACGTGACAGAAGAAAAGTCCAGCTGTGGCTGCGGAGGCGCCTGCGGTGGCGGTCATGGTAAGCGCGTGGCTGGCGGGCCCGCACGGCACACCGATTCGCCCGCGGCGCAAGAGCGCAAGGCGGAAGGTTTCTCTGACCTCTCCGCCGGACGCCTCAACCTCGGCCTCCGTTCCGCCAAGTGACCCGGATTCAGATCTGGCGCACGCCAGACGATATTCCCGCTGATCTTGGGCGCACGGTCATCACGGTGGGCGTCTTCGATGGAGTACATCGAGGTCATCACGCGGTACTCGCGGAAACGGTTCAGCAGGCGCGCCAGCGTGGCTTGATGTCCGTTGCCCTCACCTTCGATCCCCACCCGGCGATCGTGCACCATCCTGAGCGGCCCATTCGCCTCGTTGCCACGGTCGATGACCGCATCGACCGCCTCGCCGCAGCGGGCATCGATGCCGTTTATGTGCAGCACTACACACTTGACTACGCGCAGGCAACCGCCCGCGACTTCGTTGAAAAGCAGCTGCTCGGACAGCTGCACGCGGGAGTTGTGGTGGTGGGCGAAGACGTCCGTTTCGGCAAGAACAACGCGGGTGATGGGACGTTGCTGAGTGAACTCGGACGCGAGCTGGGCTTCGACGTCGTCCTTCTTGACGATCGTGGCGACAACCTGGGGCGCCGCTGGTCCTCCACCTGGATCCGCGAACTGCTGGAACTGGGCGACGTGGCGCAGGTGGCGCAGATTCTCGGGCGCGCGCATCGCCTGCGCGGCGAAGTAGTGCACGGCTTCCAACGCGGCCGTGACCTGGGCTTTCCTACCGCCAACCTCAAGGGCGAGTCCTTGGGGGAGGTGCCGGCCGACGGCGTATACGCGGGTTGGCTGGTGCGTGCGGTGCCCGGAACGAGTGCCGTGGAGTACCTGCCGTCAGCGATCTCGGTGGGCACAAATCCGCAGTTCGATGGCATAGAACGGACCGTCGAAGCGCACGTGCTGGGGCGCTCCGACCTCAACCTCTACGGCGAACACGTGGCGGTGGACTTTGTGGAGCGGCTGCGGCCGATGCTCGCCTTCAACTCGGTCGAGCAGCTCCTGGCACAGATGGACGAAGATCTCCGTAACACCGCGGTGGTTCTCGGGGTGCCGACGGCCGGGCGGGTGAATCCGGCGGAGGTGTCTGCCGGGTAGGTTGCCGGGTGTGGCGTGGCGCGGTGTCTGATGGAGAAGTTGCCGGGTAGGGCGCGGCGCCGGGAACGAGGTGCCGGGTGGATTGCGGCGCGCGGCGAGGCAAGCAAGCTCACAAAAGGCGCCGGTCGGCGTTCGGGACCCAAGTGCTAGACTTTATGGGCCGTCAGATCGGCCACGGATGCGTCATGCCTGGGAGAACATGCCCCGGTGCTCCGTGCAACGAGACCTCGAAGGAGAATCATGGCCCTGAAGCCTGAAGAGAAGAAGCAGATCATTGCCGAATACGCCACGCATGAGGGTGACACCGGTTCCCCCGAGGTTCAGGTCGCGCTGCTGTCCGCTCGCATCAAGGAGCTGACCGAGCACTTCCGTACCCACAAGCACGATCACCACTCCCGTCGTGGTCTGATGCTGCTGATTGGTCAGCGCAAGCGCCTCCTTGCCTACCTCGCTGAGGAAGACATCGAGCGTTACCGCTCCCTTATCGCCCGTCTCGGCCTGCGCCGATGACATCACAGGCGGCCCGGGATGAGTCCCGGGCCGCCTGTTGTATTCCCAAGGTGAAGCCCTGAGCTTCGCCTGCCTGAGGCTTCGGCCTCACAACGCGCTCGGTTTCGGCTTCGCGCAGTTGAGGCTCCGGCTTCAACATGGAGGATCAATCCTCCGCCCACGGAAGCGTGTGCTTCCACATGGAGGCCCGGCCTCCAGGGGCTTTGGCCCCACCGTAATCCGGAGGCGCTGCCTCCACGAGATGTTCAGAAGAAATCCCGCAGGCTCGGTCTTCGGTTAAGTTTTTCGGATCGCCCGGTTTCCCGGTGCTCCGAGGATCTCAACTGACGGCCGCGTCCGGGAGTGAAGAAGAAAGGGGTCCCTGTGGAGGGTCCTGACGTTCACACCAGCGAAGCCGTAATTGACAACGGCAACTTTGGCACCCGCACCATCCGTTTCGAGACCGGCCTGCTGGCCCGTCAGGCAAACGGTGCGGCTCTTGCCTACCTTGACGGCGAAACCACCGTCTTTTCCGCCACCACCGCGTCCAAGTCGCCGAAGGAGCATTTTGACTTCTTCCCGCTGACGGTTGACGTGGAGGAGCGCTCCTACGCCGCCGGTCGCATCCCCGGCTCGTTCTTCCGCCGCGAAGGTCGCCCGGGCACCGAGGCCATCCTCGCCGCCCGCCAGATCGACCGCCCGCTGCGCCCCGCCTTCAAGAAGGGCATGCGTAACGAGGTCCAGGTTGTCGTCACTGTCATGAGCATCCACCCGGATGAGCAGTACGACGTCCTCGCGATCAACGCTGCCTCGCTCTCCACCTCCCTCGCCGGCCTTCCGTTTGACGGCCCCGTGGGCGGTACCCGCATGGCCCTCGTGGACGGCGAGTGGATCGCCTTCCCGCGCTGGAGCGAAGTGGATCGCGCCACCTTCTCCATGTCCGTTGCAGGCCGTCTCTCCGGCGACGACGTTGCCATCATGATGGTTGAGGCTTCGGCTCCCGAGCACGCAGACAACGTCATCAAGGCGGGTGGCACCAAGCCCACCGAAGATGTTGTGGCTCAGGGCCTGGAGGCCGCCAAGCCGGTCATCCGCACCCTGTGCGAGGCTCAGCTCAAGCTCATCGAAGAGTGCGCCAAGCCCGTTGGCGATTTCCCCTTCTTCCCCGATTACACCGAGGAGCAGTACGCCGCCGTTGAGGCTCAGGTTGGCGATCGTTTCGATCCCATCCTCGGCATTGTGGCCAAGGCTGAACGCGATGACGCCCTCAACGAGCTGACCGCCGCCGTGGTGGCCGAGCTCGCCGAGCAGTTCCCCGAAGAGGACAAGGGCCTCGCCCTGGCCGTCAACGCCATGTTCAAGAAGGTCATGCGCCGTCACGTGCTGACCGCTGGCGTGCGTATGGACGGCCGTACCCCGGCCGAGATCCGCTCGATCTCCGCTGAGGCTGGCGTGCTGCCCCGCGTGCACGGTTCCGCTCTCTTCCAGCGTGGCGAGACCCAGATCCTGGGTGTCACCTCGCTCAACATGCTCAAGATGGAGCAGCAGCTGGACAACCTCTCCCCGGTGACCCGCAAGCGCTACATCCACCACTACAACTTCCCGCCTTACTGCACCGGTGAGACCGGCCGCGTGGGTTCGCCCAAGCGCCGCGAGATCGGCCACGGCCACCTCGCCGAGATCGCTCTCGAGTCCCAGCTGCCCGAGCGCGAGGAGTTCCCCTACGCAATCCGTCAGGTCTCCGAGACCATGGGTTCGAACGGCTCCTCCTCGATGGGTTCCGTGTGTGCATCCACGCTCGCGCTGCTCAACGCCGGTGTGCCGCTCAAGGCTCCGGTTGCCGGTATCGCCATGGGTCTGGTCTCGGACACCATTGATGGCGAGACCCGCTACGTTGCTCTCACCGACATCCTCGGTGCCGAGGACGCCCTGGGCGACATGGACTTCAAGGTTGCCGGTACCCGTGATTACGTGACGGCCCTGCAGCTGGACACCAAGCTCTCCGGCATCCCGGCCGCCGTGCTGGATGCCGCTCTTGGCCAGGCCCGCGACGCCCGTCTGGCGATCCTGGACCTCATGCACGAGGCCATCGATTCCCCCGATGAGATGGCAGTGACCGCTCCGCGTATCATCGCCGTCAAGATCCCCGTGGACAAGATCGGCGAGGTCATCGGACCCAAGGGCAAGATGATCAACCAGATCCAGGAGGATACTGGCGCGGACATCTCCATCGAGGATGACGGCACCGTGTTCATCGGCGCCACCGACGGCATCTCCGCCGAGGCTGCTCGCAGCGCCATCAACGCCATCGCCAACCCGCAGATGCCGGAGATCGGCGAGCGCTACGTGGGTACGGTCGTCAAGACCACCACCTTCGGTGCCTTCGTCTCCCTGGTTCCGGGCCGCGACGGCCTGCTCC
Source organism: Ancrocorticia sp. (assembly GCA_047602305.1). GTDB lineage: Bacteria > Actinomycetota > Actinomycetes > Actinomycetales > Actinomycetaceae > Ancrocorticia. Next base: position 1,200,484 of record JASGHO010000001.1, on the reverse strand, counting down.
ACATCTCGCAGATCCGCCGCATCGTCGGTGGTAAGCGCGTCGAGAACGTCGAGGATGTCCTCAACGTTGGCGACCGCGTCGAGGTGGAGATCTCCGAGCTCGATCCGCGCGGCAAGATTTCGCTGCACGCGGTTGTCGAGGGCGAAGAGAACGCCGAGGAAGCTCCGGCTGCCGAGGAGGAGAAGACCGAGCGTCGTCCCCGCCGTGAGCGTTCCGAGCGCGGTTCGCGCCGTGGCTCGCGTCAGCGCCGCCGCACCCACTCCGAGGGATCTGATTCCGAGTGAGCTGAGCGGATACGCTGAGGGTTAACATCCCGATAGCTTGACAGGGCGGGAACTGGACATGGTCCGGTTCCCGCCCTTCATATTTTGGCGACTGTACTGATCAGGAGCGATAAGCGTCGCGGCGGTGTTCGACGTCGACGACGTAGATGATCCGCGCGTCGTCGTCGATCCGATAACGGACCCGATATTCTCCACGGCGGGCCCGATAGTAACCCTCGAAAGGCGCACGGAGCGGCGCGCCCACGCGCTGCGGGTTTTCTCTGAGGGGGCCGGAGATGAACTCGTAGGCGGCGAAAGCTGCGAAGGGCGGGAGTTTTTCGGAGAGGGCGCGTCTTGCGGTCGATGTCAGCTTGATGTCGTAGGTATTCATGTTTGTGTAGTGTGCGGAGCTGTCAGATGCCCTTCGCGCGCCGCTCTTCCATGAGTCTGGTCAGTTCGTCCAAGGACGTGGTCTCTGCCCGCGCGATCTCTTCTTCTCCCTCGGAGACACGCTGTTGAGCAGCGGTGTCCGACAGGAGCTCGATGGTCGCCTCCAACGATTCGAGATCGTCGACGGAGATCAGAACAACGTATTCGCGGCCATTGCGAGTTACCCGGACTCTGTCGTGAGTGCGGGCCACCGAATCAGCGAGTTCTGAGAGCCGAGCTTTGGCTTCCGAAAGCGGGAGTGTTGTCATAGTCTGAATTCTAGTCTGTTTAATGTCCCGTTGGAAGTGGTGGCAAGAAGCCCACGTCATCTGGCACACGAAGGCGTTCGATATTTTGGTGGTGTTGGACGCTGTTTCGCCCTTTTGCCGGGCCTTCGTCTAGTCTAGGAATCGTGAGCGATTCTCTTGACTACACTGAGATGCCCCTAGACCTCGATTTTTCTGGCGTTGATCTGCGCCTGGAAGAAGAGGGAAAACTCTTACGACGATCCGTTTTGCCCGGTGGCGTGCGCGTTTTGACGGAAAAGATGCCCCATCAGCATTCCACCAGCGTTGGCCTGTGGATCGGTGCGGGTTCGCGCGATGAGGGGCCGGGGGCCGAAGGCTCCACCCATTTCTTGGAGCACCTGCTATTCAAGGGCACGGCGAAGCGCTCCGCCAAAGAGGTCGCGAAGCGAATTGACTACCTCGGCGGCGATTTCAACGCTGCCACGGCCAAGCAGTACACCTGCTATTACGGCCACGTGTTCGAGCAGGATTTGCCGGACGCTCTCGAATTGCTCACCGACATGGTGACTGGCGCTCGCCTCGACGAAGAGGACATGGAGATGGAGCGCGGGGTCATCCTCGAAGAGCTGGCGATGTATAACGACGACGCCTCCGATGTGGCCCACGAGAACATCACCTCCATGATTTTCGGGGACCACCCGCTGGGCCGCCCGGTGGGTGGCACGCGGGAATCGGTCACCAACCTGCGTAATTCCTCGCTTCTTGAGCACTACTCGCAGATGTATCGCCCGAGCGAGCTGGTGGTGACGGCAGCGGGCGCCGTCGACCATGATGCCTTCTGCGAGCAGGTGGCGGAAAATCTAACGGCTGGCGGCTGGGACCTGTCGGGCCCGGCGGAGCACAGTGGGCGCCGCACCGCCGCAGATATTGAGTATTCGGAGCCGGGGAAGCGATTCCTGGAGCGCCCGGTGGAACAGTCCGCGGTGATTCTGGCGATGCCCGGCGTGGATCTTTTTGACGAGCGCCGCCCCGCTCTTTTCGCCATGAACGCGATTCTTGGCGGCGGCACCTCTTCCCGTCTTTTCCAGAAGATCCGCGAGGAGCGCGGCCTGGCCTACTCGACGTACTCGTTCCCCACCAGTTTCCCCGAGGGCGGCATGTTCGGGATGTACGCCGGGTGCACCATCGAGAATTCTGAAGCGGTGGCGCAGCTGTTGGGGGAGTGCCTCGATGAGTTGGCCCGCGACGGTGTGAGCGAGGAGGAGATGGAGTCCGCCTACCGCCGTATTCGCGCGGATATCGTGTTCGGCAACGAGCGCATCGGCGCACACATGAACCGCCTCGGCAACGCCGAGCTGATTCGCGGCGCGCTGGTCTCGCAGGCCGAGGCGCTGCGCAAGGCGCGCGCCGTCACCACTGCGGACATCACCGACATGGCGCGTTCGCTTGCCGCGCAGGCCCGTTCCCTGGTGACAGTGGGTCCGGTTCGTTAACGACGACGGCGTCGCTGCCCTCGGTTTATGCGCATGGCGGTGAGAACGTTCTATGTGCCTATATAGGCAGATGGGTCGCTCTCGCCGCCATTCGTGTTCGTATGCGAGGTGGTCAGTTCCCACGCAAGACCCGCATGCGGCGCTAGGCTGGGGCCATGACGATCAAAGTGGCAGTAGTGGGCGCCCTCGGGCGCATGGGACGAACAGTATGCACGGCCGTTGAGGGCGCTTCCGACATGGAGTTGGTGGCGCGCCTTGACGTGGGAGACGAGATCACCGAGCGCACCCTCGCTGGCGCGGACGTGGCGGTCGAGTTCACGGTTCCGGCAACGACGGAGAAGAACGTGCACGCGCTGCTGGAGGCGGGCGTGGACGTCGTCGTCGGTACCACGGGATGGAGTGACGAGGCACTGGCGGGCGTGCGTGCCAAGGCCGAGGCCACGGGCCGTTCCGTCATCATTGCGCCGAATTACGCGCTCTCGGCGGTGCTCGCGATGAGTTTCGCGGAGAAGGCGGCCACCTACTTCGAGTCGGTGGAAGTGATTGAGCTGCATCACCCGGACAAGGTTGATGCTCCTTCCGGCACTGCGGCGACGACGGCGCGCAAGATCTCCGAGGTACGCCGGGCGGCCGGTGTGGCCGTGAGCCCCGATGCCACCGAACTGGATCCGCTGGGTGCGCGTGGCGCGAAGGTGGACGATGTGCGCGTGCATGCGGTGCGTCTGCGCGGCCTCAACGCCCACGAGGAGATCCTGCTGGGCAATCCGGGCGAGCAGCTGACGATTCGTCAGGACTCCTTCGACCGCTCCAGCTTCATGCCGGGCGTGCTGTTGGCTGTCCGCGAGGTGGGCGGCCGCGGCGGCCTCACCTATGGACTCGACGTGGTGATGGGCCTATAGGGCCACACGGTGAGGTCACGCGGCTGGGGCTTTAGTCCCGCGGCGTGATTCTTCTGGCGGGCTGATGGCCCGCGATCTCATACCTGATCAACACGTGGGGTGGGCGCGTTTCGCGCCCACCCCACGTGTTGATCTATGTGGATTCTTCGAGCAATATTCACATTGTTGCGCCCGATCGGACATGTCGGGGGCGCAAGCGAGGAGCGTTGCCGGGGACAAAGTCGCTAAATGACGCCGGATAGCCCGAGGTGGCGTGGGCGTAAGAAGCAATCCGCGCCACATAACGTCAGATAACAGTGTGAGAATGAATCGCCAAATGGTTACCATGTTCACCCTCAGCTGAGGTAGATTATCAGGTGTTCTATCGTTGGGGCCGGTGAGGCGAGGTCGCCATGCACCGGCTCTCCTTATGAGAGGGGTACACATGCCTCAATCTCCAGCCGCCGCAATCGTGGCAGCCGTCGGCGGACCAGGCAATATCAAGAGCCTGACCCACTGCGCGACTCGTTTGCGTTTTGAACTGGTGGATGCCACCCTGGTGAGCTCGGACGCGCTCGATAATATCGACGCCGTCATGGGTTCCGTACCGCAGTCCGGAGACCGTTATCAGGTCATTATTGGTGGCGCTGTCGCCTCCATGTTCAAGGACATCAATAACCTTCCCGAAATGAAGGGTGCCGGCGCTTCGGCCGATGACATCAAGGCAGCCGCCCGTGAGAAGGGTCCGCGCGGCAAGCATGCCTGGATGGACAACTTCTTCGAGTTCCTCGCTGATTCCTTCCGCCCCATCCTCGGCGTGCTGCTTGGCGCCTCGCTGATCATCGCGTTCGCCGCGGTGATGGATGCCGCCGGTGTACAGGACTTCCGTGCGGCTGAGAAGCCCGCCGGATGGATGCTGGTGGACGCCATGTGGCGTTCGGTCTTCTACTTCCTGCCCATCATGGTGGCTTACAACGCCTCCAAGAAGCTGGATATCGATCCGTGGCTCGGTGGCGCCATCATGGCCGCTCTCATGACCCCGGAGTTCATGAACATCAAGGAAGGCCTCTCGGACGTCACCTGTACCACGAACGAGACCTTGGGCACCACGGCCTGCCAGGCCAACATCTTCGGTCTCCCGATGATCCTCAACGGTGGTGGCTACGGCGGCAACGTCTTCGTGCCGCTCATGATGGCAGGCGTTCTTGCGCTCGTCTACCGCGCCGTGAAGAAGATCATCCCCGAGTCGCTGCACCTGGTGTTCGTGCCGTTCCTTTCGATGCTCGTCATGATCCCCGTGACGGCGCTGGTTCTCGGCCCGCTCGGTGTGTGGCTTGGTTCGGGCCTGGGCACCATCCTTGCTTGGCTCAACAACTCGGCACCGATCGTGTTCGCCATCCTCATCCCGATGCTCTACCCGTTCCTGGTGCCGCTTGGCCTGCACTGGCCGCTCAACGCGCTCATGCTCATCAACATCGACACCTTGGGCTACGACTTCATCCAGGGCCCGATGGGTGCATGGAACTTTGCCTGCTTCGGCGCCACCGCTGGTGTTCTGGTTATCGCCATGCGTGAGAAGGACAAGCAGATGCGTCAGACCGCGACCGGCGCCCTCGTGGCCGGCCTTGCGGGCGGCATCTCCGAGCCCTCGCTCTACGGTATCCACCTGCGCTTCGCCCGTATCTACCCGCGTATGCTCACGGGCTGCTTCCTCGGCGGTCTGACGATCGGCGTCGGCTCGATGATCACGGGTGGTAACGGTGTTCTGGCTTCCGCCTTCGCCTTCACATCGCTGCTCACGATTCCGCTGTTCAGCCCTGTGTGGCTCTACATGATTGCCATCGCCGTGGCCTTCTTCGTTGCCATGTTCGCCGTGATCTTCACTGATTACCGCACTCCCGAGCAGAAGGAAGAGGTGCGCGCCCGCATCGCCGCCGAGACCGCACCCGCAGCCTCGGCCGCGCCTGTCGCCGCAGCTGCTCCGGCTGGTGGCGTTGCAGTTGCCACCGCTCCCGCCAAGACCCTCAAGCCGGCCATGGTTCCCGGAACCGTCACCGAGATCGCTTCCCCCATGAAGGGCAAGATCATCCCGTTGGCCGAGGTTCCGGATGCGGGCTTCGCCTCCGGCGCCGTGGGCAAGGGTGTGGGTATCGATCCGTCCGAGGGCACCGTGGTGTCGCCCGGCGACGGCACGATCATCCTCACCTTCCCGACGGGCCATGCAGTGGGTATCCGCCTCGACAGCGGTGTGGAGATGCTGGTGCACATCGGCATCGACACCGTGAACATGGAGGGCAAGGGCTTCGATGTCCACGTGGCCAAGGGCGACAAGGTCACCACGGGTGATCCGCTCGTCTCCTTCGATCGCGCCGCCATCGAGGCTGCTGGCTACTCCGCCATCACCCCGGTTCTGGTGACGAACCACCGCAAGTTCGGCTCGGTTGAGCAGGATGCCAGCGGCGTCACCGGCTTCGGCGATCAGCTTCTCAAGGTAACCGCCAAGGACGCCTGAGAATCCTGAATGAGGGGTGAGAGCCTCACTCCTGACACAGCGAAGGCCGACAAGTTTCAACTTGCCGGCCTTCGCCATGCCCGAGGTTCGTGGTGCCCGAGCCTATCAGTCTGATCTGGTAGCGGATGCCCCCGTAGGCCGCAACCCGAGGGTGAGTGTTGAGAGGTGTCAGGCCTCGGTGTTGAGGAAGGCATGCCAGCAATGCTGGGTGACGACGTCGTCACCCACTTGGAGATCGCGGCGCAGCCCAGTGGGAGCAAAACCCGCGGCCGTGAGGAACGAGGTGTGCGCGTCGTCGCCAGCGAGCACCCAAATTTGGAGTTCGGCGGCGCCCTGTTCAATGGCGGAGCTGGCAGCGGCGGCGATAAGACGCGATCCGTGCCCGGCGCGCTGGTAGGCCGGAGGTACTTCGAGAGCGGTCACTTCAACGACGCTGTGACCGGCGCCCCTGCCTTCCAGCTCGCCCCCGCCTTCCGCGTCGTCGCTTTCAGCTTCGCTATCTTCCGCTTCGTCGTCGTCCCAGGGGCCTGCCGAGTCCTCCTCATCCAGGGGCTGTGGGGCCGTGGGTGCGAGGGCTGCGAAACCAACGACGGAGCCCTCGGCAACCGCGCTGAAGACGAGGTGTGCGGGACTCGGTGGGGAGGTGATTGCCTGACCCCACGAGCGGGCGAAGTTCTCGGAGTTCAGCTCGGTCTCGACGCGCTCGGGGAGTCGTTTTCCCAGTGCTGCCACGAGCGCTGCCCGCATCGTTCGGACTTGGATATCGCCAATCGCGGCGGCGTCGAGGGCGGTGGCCGGGCGGACGAAGACGTGCGGAGAACTCATGGCTCCAGGCTACGTGCCGCTGCGCTCGGATGCTAGTTTGGCGATCATTAGGCACCAAATGTTTGTAAGACATGGCAAGAGACACTTGATATAAGAGGACGAGAGCGTCATCCTCCGAAGAAATCGCTTTCCCGATCGTCAATATGTACGTGACAAAGCCTTGTTCCTGGTGAGAATGGGAGATGCATATTCCAGTCAGCGAGATTGTGGGGCGCCACTACGTGTCCTGAGACACACTTGAAGGTATCGGTGTGTGCGATTCTCAGGTCGCATGCGGCGGTCGCTCCTGCGGGAGCGCCTATTGAAGGGAAAACACCATGACACAATGCAGTCATCGGAAAGGCCGTACAGCAGCGGCCCTCACGGCGGTGATAGCGCTCTCTACAGCGGCGGCGCTCCCCGTGTTTGCTGACGATGCTCAGCCCAGTGCTCGCAAGACGGGAATCGCTCGCACGATCACACGTCAAGCAAACCCCGCCCCACTCAACGCGACCGAGCTCTACGCCAAGGCAGGTGGAACGGCCGGATTCACCGGCAGATGGTTCGTGGAGCTTGAGGCCGAACCCACGATCATGGGAGGCGCGCAGTCGACCATCCAAGCGCAGCAGGAAGCCTTCGCGGCTTCGGTGGCGCCAGCGGGAATTGAAGTCGAGGACAGCTACGGGACCCTGTGGTCCGGGGTCACTGTCACCGCGGACGAGGAGGCCCTCGCCAAGGTGGTTGAGGGTGCGCACGTCAAGGCGGTGTTCCCGGTACTTCTCGTGGCACGCCCGGCCGAAGCTCCACAATCGGTCGTGAATCCCAACATGCATTCGGCCCGTGACATCACTGGCGTCAGCTTGGTTCAGAATGAGTTCGGACTCACGGGCGAAGGCGTCAGGATCGGTGTGATTGATACCGGTATTGATATTGACAGCACCGTCTTTGGGGGAACGGGAGTGCCCGGAACCACCCCCTTCCCCAACAGCAAGGTGGTGGCGGGCTACGATCTAGTCGGCGATGACTACAATGACGATCCCAGCCATCCGAACTACAACCCCGTCCGGGAACCGGATGCGCTCCCCGATGATTGTGGAGGCCACGGTACCCACGTGGCGGGCATCGCCGCCGGTCACGATACCAACTCGGACTTTGTGGGAGTGGCCACCGAGGCAACACTTGGCGCCTATCGCGTGTTCGGGTGCGAGGGCGCCGGTGCCACCGACGTCATCCTCGAAGCCATGGAATTGGCGGCCAAGGATGGTATGGACGTCATCAACATGTCGCTCGGCTCCGATTTCGAGGCGTGGCCGAATTACCCGGACGCTGTGGCAGCGGATAACCTGGTGGCCGCTGGCATTCACGTGGTGGCTGCCCAGGGTAATTCAGGCCGCCAAGGGCTCTTCTCGGGTGGCTCTCCGGCGAGCGGACGTGACGTCATCGCCGTTGGTTCTGTCGATAACATCAAGGTCAACCAGCTCGCTTTCCGGGTGGGCGACGCGCTGGTGGGCTACGCTGAAGCATCGGATGGTGCAGGCGTTCCAGAGTCCGGTGAACTTGAGTTTGCCGTCTACCCCGAAGGCCAGAAGTTGGGCGGAGTGGATCTTCCCGGGGAGCCGTTTACAGGCAAGGCAGTGCTCGTTTCACGCGGCGAGTCATCCTTCTACACCAAGGCTGCGGCAGCCCAGGGGGATGGCGCAGCGGCCGTCATCATCTACAACAATCAACCCGGAATCATCAGCCCCACCGTGGAGGGAGATCCCAAGATCGAGATTCCCGTGGTGGTGATCAGCCAGGAAGAAGGAGCTTCCCTTGACTCCCTGGTATCGGCAAGCAGTACGCCCATCACGATGGAGTGGACCTCGGAGACGACCGCATCCGTTGATGACAACGGCGGTCGGATTTCCGAGTTCTCCTCATGGGGTGTCACTGGCGAGCTCGACATCAAGCCTGAAGTTCTCGCTCCCGGCGGCAACATCTACTCCGCTTACCCTGCGGATTCGATCAGCGGTGACGGCAGTGGATTCGCCACCATAAGCGGTACCTCGATGGCAACCCCGCACGTTGCGGGTGTTGTGGCGCTGCTGTTGCAGGCTAATCCTGGCCTTGACCCGGCGGGCGTCAGGGCAGTGCTCATGAACACCGCCACTCCCGTGGCCTCCCCCTTGAATCTGGGCAGCGATGAGGAACCGTTCTTCCCGTTGGAGCCCATTCATCGTGAGGGCGCCGGTCTTATTGACGTGCCGCGAGCCCTGATTCAGGCCCAGCCCTCCCTCGAGTTCGGTCGCAGCGCGACGCCGTCGACGATCACCCCATCCAAGATCAACCTGCGTGACGGTGACGCGATCGAGACCACGACTCTCACCATCACGAACACGCATGATGAGGACATCACCTACAAGTTCTCCGTTGATGACTCCACGATCAACACCTTCGGACCGAATGCTGCGTTCGATTACGATTCCATGTTCGATCTCGCAGGTGTGACCACTTTCTCCTCGCAGAGCGTCACCGTGCCCGCCGGTGAATCTCGCAGTGTCGAGGTGACAATCGGCGAGCCTCTCACCTACTGGGGTAGTGAGGTCGCCGTCGAGCAGGGTGCCCTGTACGGAGGATTCATCAGGGCCACCGGCAGCGACAACTCCAATCTGTCGGTTCCCTTCTTCGGGGTGGTGGGAGATTACGAAAGCGACCGCGGCTTCATCCTTCCGACGCTCGGCCAGGTCTATGGCCGCGAGTTCATGAAGGAGCAGGGACAGGACCCGGACGCACCCTACTCCGTGCCGCTGCTGGCCACGGCCTGCCACGATTTCACCGTGTGCGAGCGGGGTAGCTTCGAGGTTGTCGACGCCGGCTACTCCTTCGATATCGCGTCAGGTGATCTTCCCGGCGTTGCCATCCACATCGAGAATCCGATCCGGGCATTGTCCCTCGAAGCCTTCCACGCCAATGAGGATGGTTCCAAGGGGGCTCCGGTATCAACGTTCGGGCCGTTCTACCATGTTGATGCGGCGGGAGCGACGCCCGGCTACAGCCTGCAACAGTGGGATGGCACCCGCCAGAACTCGGAGGATCCCTCCGATCGTTCGCCAGTTGCAGAGGGCGATTATGTCGTGGAGGTCACCGCGATCAAGGGGATGGGCGAAGCGACAAAGAGTGAGAATACCGAGAGTTGGCTCTCGCAGCCCTTCACGGTGGTCCGTGATGGGGCCGAGACGCGGCCGCTCGCCAAGCTGGACAATGGCTGGGATGGCAAGGATCTCGTGTCGTGGGTTCCGCTGCCCAAGGCCGAGGACTACTACGTGGGCGATTGGGACGGCGACGGCGTCGCCAGTCTCATGTGGCGTACCGGCAATACCTTCTCCTACGTCAACACGTTCGGTGACAAGCCCGTACGTTTTGACTACGGTCGCGCGGGCGACGTCGCCCTGATTGGTGATTGGGACGGCGACGGCAAGGACTCGGTTGCGGTTCGCCGCGGTGTGCTCGTCTATCACAAGAACGCTCTTGCTGGCGGCATCGCTGATGACTACTTCTACTTCGGTCGCGCTGACGATGTGCCGCTCGCGGGCGATTGGGATGGCGACGGCAAGGACACCGTCGCGATGCGCCGCGGGGTGACGTACTTCGTCAACAACGCCCTGGCGGGTGGTGCGGTGAGTGGATTCGACTTCGGATCCGCGTCCGATCGCGCCATCGGTGGAGACTGGGATGGCAACGGCACGGATACCATCGCACTGCTTGGTGATGGCCAGATATTCGTCAACAACGCGCCGGTTCCCTCGGGAGACCTGGATTTCCAGGCCCTCCCGCTCACCGCTGACGATGTTTTCGCCGGAGATTGGAACGACGACGGCGCCGACACGCTCGGCTACGTCTGGTACGAGTAAGAGCTCCTGCCGATGAGTTCGGCGTGACCTCTCTCAGCTGGTTGAACCTCAACTGGAACGGGGCGGGGCCTGTCTGCGATTGTCGTTGCAGACAGGCCCCGCCCCAGGTTCTATCACCGTCCTGAGGCGTGAGCGTGGTGATGTGGAATATGGATTCATTCCAATGTTTCCTGCCGCGTCAGGTTTCGGACCAAGGGCCCACAGATCCCATAAATCCCGACGAATAATAAGGACAGCCTTACCGTGCTAATCAGACTTCATCGCAGCCCACGTGATGAAGAAGCAGGTAGGCGAGTGCCTATTGCTTTGAAACGGGAACGTGAAAAGTGGACCTGACAACCTACCCAAGATCCGAGCGCTACCTGCGTCGCGCAGGCATGCTGGTGATGCTGCTTGCCGCCCTGGTAATGGCGCCCTTCCTCACGGCTGGCGCCCACGCTGCCGGTGAGTGGGACGCCGTCGTCACCGAGATGGAAGCGAAGATCAACCAAATTCCCGGCCAGTATGCCGCCGGGGACCAGGAAGGCGTCGAGACGTCGATCCGTCAGGCCTACTATGAGATCTACCAGGTCAGTGGCCTGGAGGCGGAGATTGATCACCGCCTCGGTGCTGAACGCAACGATGAGCTCGTTTCACAGTTACTCTCGCTGCGAGATCTCACCCGCGAGGGCTCCTCCCAAGATGTGGTGGAGGAAAAGGTGGCCGGTACCATCGGAGTGCTGCGCACCGACGTCGCCGAACTGGCGGACGCCCCCGAGGTCACCGACAAGTGGTCGCGAGTGGCCACCCGCGCCACCGATCAGCTGGACATCGCCAAGAGTGCCTATGCCAATGGCGACTACGCTACCGCAGCCAACGCGGCACGCGACGCCTACCTCGCGCACTACGAAGCTGACGGCCTGGAGAAGGCAACGATCTCCTACCTGGGCCAGGGACGAGTCAGTGAGCTGGAGACGATGTTCACCCAGCTGCGCCAGACGGGCCGCGACGGCTCACTGCCGGTAGAAGAGTTCACGGCGCGTGCGGACACGCTCGCCGAAGCGCTGCGCACGGACGCCGCCGAGCTGGACTCCATGACCTCCCAGACGGAGCTCGGATGGAGTGGATTCTGGGCCTCCTTCGCGATCTTGTTGCGCGAAGGCGCCGAGGCCCTCCTGGTTGTGGCGGCACTCGTGACATACGCCGTCAAGGCCGGACGCCGGGACCAAGTTGTTGGTCTCATCATTGGTGTCATTGCCGCGGTCGCCTCCGCTATCGGACTGGCCTTCCTCTTCTCCCGCCTCACCGCCTCCGCAGCAACAGGCCTCGGCCAGGAACTTCTCGAAGGAATCACCGGCCTCTTCGCCGTGGTCATGCTCATCTGGGTATCGAACTGGATTCTCTCGAAAGCCTCGGGCAAGAAATGGGAAGCCTACATCCATGACCGCGCCGGAAAAGAAGTGGCGAAAGGCGGAGTCTTCGCACTCGCGTCGGTGGCCTTCCTCGCCGTGCTGCGCGAGGGAGCCGAGACCATCCTCTTCTTCGCGCCCATCCTCGCGGCCAGCAAGACGAGCGGCGATTACGTCAAAATCTGGTTGGGAGTGGGAGCCGCGGTGCTCATCCTCGCCATCATGTTCGTCCTCATCTGGGTCTTTGGCGTGCGTCTGCCGATGAAGGCCTTCTTCAAGTGGACATCGGTCCTTCTGGGAATTCTCGCCGTCACCATTGCCGGTGGCGCCATCAAGGAGTTCCAGGACGCCACCCTCATCTCGGCCACGCACATCGATGGAGTCCCCACGATCACCTTGCTGGGCCTCTACCCGACGGTCGAAACACTCGTGGCCCAGGGCGTCGTCGTCGTTATTCTTGCCGTTCTTGCCATCATTCAGTACCGAGCGGCCACGGCCGCAAAACAACTCACAACCACCAATACTCACTAACGAAAGGACACGACGTGAAGAACAAGAAGCTTCTCGCCGCACTTGCTGGACTCACCATGGCGTTCTCGCTGAGCGCATGCTCCTCGGACGATGCCGCGGATACCGGCAGCGAAACCCCCGCCGCCACCGAAGCCGCCGAGTCGGAGGCTCCCGCCATTGGCGAAGGCAAGGACACCGCAGGCATCAACGAGCTCCCCGTGGGAGATTCAGGCCCGCAGAGCAACGGCCCTCTGACCATCGACCTGGTCTACTTCCAGGCCGTGGACATGGAGCACGGCTCCTCGAAGCTGCCACCGGCCTCCGATTCCGACATGCACTTCGAAGTTGACGTGGCCACCACCGCCGATGCCGAGAAGTGGGGCTACGAGGCGGACACGTTCCTGCCTTACCTGACGATCACCGCTGTTGCGAAGAACACGGACACCGGTGAAGAAGTCGATCTGGGCACGATGATGCCGATGATCGCCTCGGACGGCCCGCACTACGGCAACAACATCAAGCTGGCCCCCGGGAAGTACGACGTCACCGTGACCGTCGGTTCCCCGGCCGATGACTTCATGCTGCACACCGGCAAGGACTCCTCGGGCGTCGAGGGCCGCTTCTGGAGCGAGCCGCTGAAGTTCGAGTTCAAGAACTGGCAGTGGGACGGCCAGCTCATCTGATCCCAGATCCCACACTCCCCTCGAGGTGACCTTCCTAGAGGTCGCGCCGATAGGCCATGACTTATCGGCGTGGTCTCTTACCTCGAGGGGAGTTCGTGGCCCCATCTACCACTCCCTCCCAACCAGACACGAGGCCTCCGTTTGTTGCAGCTGTTCGTTCAATCCATCCTGAGCGCGCTTCCGTTGTGCTTGGCGATGTCGATTCTTCTTGCCAGTCGCGCCTATTCCCCGAAGGAACGGCGCGTTGTGGCGCGTTTGACCGCGGTTGCCGTGCTCCTGGGATTGGCTGGCGGAGCTGGGATTGCGTGGCTGCGTCTGAACACCAAGCTCATCGACATCCCCACTTTCAACGCCTACGTGGGGCCCGTGACCTTCGTGGCGGTGCTGGCTTTCCTCAGTGCCGTGTGGCTGTTTGGTTCGCGCGACCTTCACGATATCGAGCAGCGCTGGCGTCACCGCCTGCTCACCGCCACCAGCCTTCTTGCCCTTGTCGCTACCGGTGTGTTCTACGGCTTCACCTACTTCTTCAACATGAGCGGCATTGTGCCGATGGGCTCCGCCATTCTCGACACCGAGAGCCTACTTCGCCTTGCCGGTTACGCCGTGGGGTCCGTCCTGGTCATCGTCATGGCGTGGGGGTACGTGGTATCCGCAGCGCGGGTGCCGTGGTACGTGCGATCCTCCATCACCTCGGTGGTCTTCTTGGCGATGGTGCTGCCGCGCGCGATTCTCCTCTACCAGCAGTTCGCCACCCGCGGCTTTGTGCCGCGCAGCAACCTCATCTTCGACCTGGTGTTGTGGATTCAGCGCAACGGTGCCGCCACGCAACTGGCTCTCACCATTTTGGTCGCGCTGCCTGGAATCGTGGCGCTCTGGACACAGGCCCGCATGGTGGCGAGTAATGCCGCCCAGCAGCGTCTCTACAAGGCCGAGCGCCTGTCGCGCCGCCGCTTCCTGGGACTTTCCGTGGCGGGTTCGCTGCTCATGCTACTGGCGCTGACGGAGGGAAAGAAGCGCGCCGAGTACGTTCCTGAGCTGTCCGCCATCGAGCCCTCCACCGTGGAGGGGGAGTGGGTGACGGTGTCGCGCGAGCTGGTCAGCGACGGCCACCTGCACCGCTTTGCGTATCAGGCGCAGGACAGCACCGAGGTACGTTTCATCGCCATCAAGAAAAACGACGTGGCGTTTGGAACGGGCTTGGACGCCTGCGAGATCTGCGGCCCCTCCGGCTACTACGAGGACAAGGGCAAGGTCATTTGCCGCGAGTGCGACGTCATGATGAACATCCAAACCATCGGGTTCCCTGGGGGCTGTAACCCCATCCCCATCGCCTACGAGCTGACTGCGGACAAGCTGATGTTCTCGGTGCCGGAGCTCGAAAGCCATTCCAAGATTTTTAAGAGTTGATCATGTTCTTCTGGCGAATGATTTTTCTCGCGCTGCGCCGTCAGGTGAATAAGCGCCTCATGATCGCGTTGACGATTTTCCTGGGTACCGGCCTCACCACCTCGATGTTTGCGGTGATGATGGATGTGGGTGACAAGGTGCAGGCCGAACTCAGTTCCTTCGGCGCCAATATTCAGGTGGTGCCGCAGGGCGCCGCCATCGTCTCGGATATGTACAACATTGATTCCCCGTCCTCCGCCGGTTTCATCCGCGAGGACGAGATCGGTAACCTCAAGGCGATTTTCTGGGGCCACAACATCGAGTACTTCACGCCTTTCCTCAAGGTGTCCGCCACTGTTGGCGGCGAGGAGGTGAGCGTCACCGGCACCTGGTTCGACAAGCTGCTGTCCACCAAGACCGGCGAAGAAGTTCGCACCGGCTTGCGTGCGATGCGCGAGTGGTGGGATGTCACGGGGCACTGGGCATCGGACGACGACGGCGTCATGGTGGGCTCGCGTGTTGCCAGCGCCCACGGGTGGGAACCTGGTGACACCATCACGGTGGCGGCGGGTGACACGCAGATTGATACCACCATCCGTGGCGTGTTCCAGTCGGGTTCCGATGAGGACCGCGAAATCTTTGTGGGCTTGCCGCTGGCGCAGCAGTTGGCGGGGCGCGCGGGCCAGGTGGATCGCCTTGAGGTGCGCGCCATCACCACGCCCGACAACGATCTGGCGCGGCGGGCCGCACGCGATCCTTCCACCCTGTCGCTGGCCGACTGGGAGATCTGGTACTGCACGGCCTACGTCAGCTCGATTTCCTACCAGATCGAGGAGGCCATGACGAACGTGGATGCCACCGCGGTGCGCCAGGTGGCCGAGACAGAGGGCGTTATTCTTGGCAAGACCCAGCTCATCATGAGCGTGGTGGCCATCTTCTCGATGCTGGCCGCCTCCCTCGGCATTGCCAACCTGGTGACGGCGTCCGTCATGGAACGCTCCAAGGAGATCGGCCTTATGAAGGCACTCGGGGCGCGCAACAAGGCCATCGTCTCGACAATCTTGACAGAGACGTTCCTGGTGGCCCTCGTGGGAGGGGTGCTCGGTTTCGTGGCGGGTATCGGCCTCGCCCAGTTGGTTGGCCACATGGTGTTTGGTTCCGGTATCGGAGTACGGCCGATGGTGATTCCGCTGATGATTCTCATCCTGGTGGTCACAGTTGTTATGGGATGCGTTCCCTCCATTCGTTATCTCCTGCGGCTGCGGCCAGCGCAGGTTCTGCACGGGAGGTAAGAGATGAACAACCATCAGAAGATGTACCTGCGAATGATCACGCGTTCATTCTGGCGGCGCCTCTCGCGCGTCATCATCGCCTCGCTCTCCATCACGGTGGGTGCCGCAACGCTCTCCGGACTTGGCCTCATCGCCTACACCGTGCCCGCCCAGATGTCCAAAGAGCTGCGCTCCTACGGCGCCAACCTCATCCTCATCCCAGCCGGGGCGGAGCCACTGACGCAGCAGAATCTGGAGCAGGCGGACGCCGTCGTCGACCCTCTCGGACGCGCGCCCTACCAGTACACCAACCTGCTCTACAACCAGCAGGCGATCTCCGTCATGGGTACCATGATCGACGATGCGACCGCAGTGCGGCCCTACTGGGAGATCGACGGCAATGCGCCGAAAGCGAGCGGCGAGATCCTGGTGGGGGAGAAGGTGGCCGAGCGCTATCGTTTTGGCGTGGGTGACACGGTGGGGCTCACCGAACCCACCCGCGAGGGCGGGGTGGCGAAGAATCTCTTGGTGACGGGCATTCTGCGCACCGGCGGACAGGAGGACGAACTCATCGTCATGGATGTCGGGACCCTCGCCGAATTTACCGGCGGCCCGAGCCAGTATCAGCTCATCGAATACTCGGTCAACGTGCCGCAGAAGGAACTGAAGGCGCTGGCGGACGAGCTCAACACCCTCGACCCGGCCATGGAAGCGGACGTGGTGCGCCGGGTGAGTGAGAACGAGTCGGGGATTGCGGCCACATTGCAAACCCTTATCTGGATCGTCAGCGCGATCATCAGCCTGCTCACCATCATCTCGATTTCCGCCACCCTGAATGCCGTGGTGTCCGAACGGGCCCGCGAGATCGGCCTGAAGAAGGCGCTGGGGGCGCTCTCGCGTGACATCATGAACGAGTTCATTGGGGAATCGGTGCTGCTTGGCCTCATCGGCGGGGCCATCGGTGTGGGAGCGGGTATTTGGATGGCCAACTTCATTTCCGTGCAGGCCTTCGCCGTGCATCTTGAGATCCCCTGGTGGATCGTGCCCGTCACCCTGCTCTTCTCTGTCATTATCTCGCTGGTGGGAAGCCTCGCGCCGGCCCGCCGTATTTCTCGAATCAATCCCGTCGACGTGTTAGGTGGGGAATAAACCATGACCGATAAGGCGATTTCGGCCGATTCCATTTACTCCGTGCAGGGCGTGAGCCGCCGCTACGGAGAGCTGGCGGCGCTGGACAACGTCAGCCTGGAGATCAGGCGGGGCGAGTGGCTCTCCATCGTTGGCCCCTCGGGGTCGGGCAAATCCACGCTCATGAACATCCTCGGGTGCATGGACAGCCCCACGGACGGCATCGTGCTGCTTGAGGGAGACCGCCTCGACAAGATGGGCGAGCCCGAACTGGCGCACGTGCGGCGCAACAAGATCGGGCTGGTGTTCCAGCAGTTTCACCTGGTGCAGCACCTGAACGCGCTGGAGAACGTGGCACTCGCCCAGTACTACCACTCCATTCCGGATGAGAAGGAGGCGCTCGAGGCGCTGGCGCGTGTGGGCCTGGCGGACCGCGCCACCCATCTTCCGCGCGAACTTTCCGGTGGCGAGCAGCAGCGCGTATGTGTGGCGCGCGCCCTCATCAACCACCCGGACATCATCCTGGCGGACGAACCCACCGGAAACCTCGACGAGATCAACGAACGCATCGTCATCGACTTCTTCCACACCCTGCACGACGCGGGAACCACGCTCATTGTGGTGACACACGACGCCGAGGTGGCGGCCCAAGGGCAGCGTCAGATCATTTTGGAGCACGGGCGGATCGCGCGCGAGGTGACCGACATGGCCGGGACGCCCACCAAGGGTGGCTCGACGCGGTTTGGGAATCGTGCGGGTAAGTAGTGGCGCGGGTAAGTAGTAGTGCGGCGGGCAGCTAACGGCGGCTGGCAGCGGTCAAGGTAGTGCGGCACGTGTGGCGCGCGGCAGACGAAAGGTACGGGGATGAAAGCGAACAGTGCAAAGACGCGGGCGGGGCTGATGCTGGCGGCGACGATTGGCGCCGCCGTGCTCGGTGGCTGCGGCGGCGGTGGTAGCGCGGCGGCGGCCAACTCGCTGCCGGATGGAAGCTACTCCGGGCAGTCCGATCCAGAAGGTGACGGCTCCTACGGCGTCGTATCCTTCACGGTGAGTGCGGGCAGCATCAGCGACGCCAGTTTCGTCATGTATGACGACGACGGAACGCCCCACGATGAAGCATACGGCCTGGGTAGCGACGGCAAACCGGCCGATGAGGCGTTCTACCAGCGCGCCCAGAACGCCATCAAGGCCGAGCAGAACTACATCACCCAGTTCGAAGAGGTGGGGGACCAGAACGAGGTGGAGTCGATCGCGGGAGCCTCGCTGTCCTACCGGGTGTTCTTGAATGCCGTCGCCGTCGCCATTGACAATGGCGCCAAGTAGCGGGGCTTCCGCGGCAGGCGAAGCGAGTGGCTGCTCATTTAAGGAGTCAATCGCTCCGTTACCTGGCGAGTTAAGCGGCCCGCCACCTGAGGTGTTAAACGGCATGTCGCTTGCGGAGTCGAGTAGCCCGTCACCAGAGGCGTCAAGTGGCCCGCGCGTCCATTCCTTTACTTTCCCCACGATGGGGACACTGGGGCGCGTCAGCTGGTCGGGCGGAGTGGACGAAGCCGAGTTGTTCTCGGTGCTGGTGGCCCGCGTGCGCGAGATCGAAGCTCGGCTTACGCGTTTTTCGCGAGATTCGGAGATCTCTCGCCTGGACGGGACCTGGCGCGAGGTGAGTGAGGATATCGCGGCGGTGATGGCTGCCGCCCGGGTGCATCACGCCGGTACCCGCGGGCACTTTTCCGCCCTCATGGGAGCGCAGATGCGTGCCTGGACGGAGATTGCCGGCGCCGCGAGCAGCGACAGTGCGGGCGTCGAGAGCGAACGTCCCTCGAATGCGGTGGGGGCGCAGGAACCGGCACAGCAACAAGCACGGATTCGGCCAGGAGTACAGGAACAGACTCAGCTCCAGACACCGGCACGGCTACAGGCTCAGGCACAGGTAGGCGGTGAACGAGCACTGCCCGGTAGCGAAGGCTCACTGCCGAGCGGTGACGGATCGCTACGTAGGGCTTGCGGGAGTATTGAGGTGGACGGCGGGCGCTGCCGGGTCATCGGCGCTCCACCGCGGGCGGTGGATCTGGGCGGGATCGCCAAAGGCTATGCGGCCGATCAACTCCGTGACCTCGCCGTGGCCTTGGGGGCGGGCGACGTCCTGGTGAGCTTGGGGACGTCCTCCATGGCGGTGGCCGACTCGCCAGCCCGCATCGGCCTGGCGAGCCCGTGGGTGGGATGGGAACGCGCCGGTATCCTCACGCTGGGGGAGGGAGCGCTCGCGGTGTCGGCGGACCCGGGGACCGTGCGTGCAGGCCGCCACAGCGAGCTGGTGCGCCAGCGCAGCCACGTGCTCGACCCCGCCACCGGGGAGCCCGCTCTCACCGACCTGTGCTGCGTGGTGGTATGCGGCGCAGATGGCATGGCCTGCGAAGCCTACTCCACCGCATACCTCGCCATGGGTCTCGATGCCGCTCTGGAGCTCGACTCCGAACATCCCGAACTCTCCACCATGTTCCTCACCGTGAGTGGGCGCATGCTCGCCAGCCCCTCCCTTCGCTTCGCCGCCGCGCGCGGCATTCAGGAGTGGCTGGCGCACTGAGCGCGTTCTCTCGTACGCAAGAGGTTCCGCCGATGGGTTCGGCCGTCGCGAGGATGGTGCGGGGCTTGACTGGCAAGGCGGACGACGAGTCCGGCACTGGTGGTGCCGGTGAGGAGGACAACGCAGCTAGGCAAGATTCCGTGACATCCGTAGTAGGCCACGGCCTATTGGCGGAACCTCTAGGCGGCGGACGCCGTCGTCGTACAAGCCGTCGTCGTTCAATCGGTACCGAATCGCGACACGTCAACGCGCAAACGTGACCTGCGCGATATGGTTCATCTATGACTGAAACCTCTGTGCTCCCCCCGCGCGTCTTTGGCTCCGTTTCCGTCGCGATGGTGACTCCGTTCCATGAGGACGGCTCGTTGGATATCGATTCCGCCGTCGCCCTGGCCGATCACCTCGTCAAGCAGGGCTGTGACTCGATCCTGCTCTCTGGCACCACTGGTGAATCGCCCACCACCCATCAGCCGGAGAAGGACGAGCTGGTACGAGAGGTCAAGGCGGTCATCAAGGGACGCGCCTTCCTGCTGGCCGGCGCCGGCTCAAACGACACCGCGCACGCGGTACGCATCGCCCAGGGCGCTCAGGAATCGGGTGCGGACGGCCTCCTGGTAGTGGCCCCGTACTACAACCGTCCCTCCCAGGAGGGCGTCTACCAGCACATTCTTGCCGTCACCGAAGCCGCCGAGCTGCCCGTCATGGTGTACGACATTCCGGGCCGCACCGGCGTCAAGCTCGAGTTCGATACCCTCAAGCGCCTCGCCGATCACCCCCGCATTCTTGCTGTCAAGGACGCCACGGGCGACGTCGCCGCAGGATTCGTCAAGATGGCCGAAACCGGCCTGGAGTACTACTCCGGCGACGACGGCCTGAACTTCGCCTGGCTCGCCCACGGCGCCTCCGGGGTGGTCTCCGTTGCCGGTCACGTGATCGCCTCACAGCTGCGCGACCTCGTCAGCGCCGTGGATGCCGGCGATCTTCCCGCAGCCCGCGCCGAAGCAGTCAAGCAGCTTCCGGTGATCAACGCCATCATGGGTGGCGGCCAGGGCGCCGTCATGGCCAAGGAAGCCCTCAAGCTCCTCGGTGTCATCCCCTCGGCCACGCTGCGCCTGCCGCTCGTGGGCGCCTCGCAGTCCCAGATTGCCGCGCTCGCAGCTACGCTGCGAGCCGAAGGCCTGATGTAAGAGGTTCCGCCGAGAGGCCTGACGTAGGTTGCCTCGAGAGGCGGCCGCCATTGGCGTGATCTCTCACTGCTAGTTCTCCTAGATGATTGACTCCTTGCTCGCTGTGCTGTGGGATGCGGGTTTTGGGTGTTGCGGAGGGTAGTGAGATCGAGGTTCGCGCATTAGTCGATGCAAAAGTCCGGGTATATGTTACGGGCGTGCCATATATGGCATGCCGGTGACATATATCCGGAAAAATGCATCAACTTCTTGAGACACCCCCCCCGGAATCAATCATCTGGGCTGATGAGAGATCGTACTGAACCGATCGGCGCGATCTCTAGCTAGCCATTCTCGACCGCCCGGCCGGCCCCGAGTTCGCTCGGCGCTGGCCGGGCGGTCGCCGTTTCGGGCAGAATGGCTTCATGAGCACAGAGACTGGCACTCCAGAAACCTCGGATTCGAGTAGGAAGAACTCCCGGGAATCGGCTTCCGCCACTAAGTCCGCCACGCAGAGCGTTTCAAGCGAGCAGCTCGCACGGAAAGAACTTGTGACCAATCAGGGCACCGCTGCTGATTTCCCGCTGCCACTGGGCCGTGGTGGCTCGTCGAG
Source organism: Ancrocorticia sp. (assembly GCA_047602305.1). Lineage (GTDB taxonomy): Bacteria > Actinomycetota > Actinomycetes > Actinomycetales > Actinomycetaceae > Ancrocorticia. Next base: position 1,179,241 of record JASGHO010000001.1, on the reverse strand, counting down.
GCGCGACTTCGCCGATGTCATCACTGGGGCGAACCGGAGTGCATCTGCTCGGAATGCTCCGGCGACGGCCGGGACTGCATCGGCCGTGACTGCGTCGGCTGCATCGGCCGGGACTGTTTCCGCCGGGACTACGTCCGCTGCGGTAGTCGCGGATCCGACCTCGTCACCCGATCTCTCACCGTCGGACCCGTCATCGGGGGAGCAGCGCGACCGCGGCGAAGTGATCGGTAGTGCCGGGAAGTGGCTCGCCGGATGGGCACTGCGTTTTATCGTGATTGCCGTGGCGGCCTGGGTGCTACTTCAGGGAACCGCCATCTTCTGGAGCGCGGTGCTCCCGATCATCCTGGCTCTCATCGTGTGCACCATTCTGTGGCCGGTGACCGCCCGCCTGCGCGGTTGGAAGTTCCCGCCGGCGCTCGCGGTTCTCACCACGATCCTTGGGTTCTTCCTCATTCTCGGCGGCATTATCGGGGCCATCGCCCCGAGCGTCGCGCGCCAGTCGCGTGAACTGGTCGACCAGGGTGCAGAGGGCATCCAGACCATCCTTGATTGGATGGCGGGCCCGCCCCTCAACATCGAGATCGAGCAGCTCAACGACTTCATCGATACCGCCACCGAATGGGTCCAGGGGCAGGCCAGCGCCATTACCCAGACGGCCCTCTCAGGCGCCTCGGCCGCCACCTCCGCGGTGGTCACGGTCCTCACCGTCTTGGTTCTAACCTTCTTCTTCCTCAAGGACGGCGAGCACTTCCTGCCGCTGGTGCGCCGCGTCACCGGACGCCGCGTGGGGTGGCACCTCACCGAGATCCTGTGCCGCTGCTGGCGTACACTCGGCAGCTTCATCCGCACCCAGGCGATCGTCAGCTTCATTGATGCCTTCTTCATCGGGATTGGTCTCTTCGCGATCGGTGTTCCGCTTGCTGGCCCGCTGGCGATCATTACCTTCTTCGGTGGATTCATCCCGATCGTCGGTGCCTTGTCCGCTGGCGCTCTCTCCGTCCTGGTGGCGCTGGTGGCCAACGGTTTCTCCTCCGCCGTGGCCGTACTCGTGCTCATCATCGCGGTGCAGCAGTTGGAAGGAAATATCCTCTCGCCGACGCTCCAGTCCAAGGCGATGAACATGCACGCCGTCGTCGTTCTGCTTTCCGTCACTGTGGGCGGCGGACTCTTCGGTATTATCGGCGCCTTCCTCGCTGTTCCCGCCGCCGCCATGATTTCCGAAGTGGTGCGTTATCTCGGGGATCTGGGCGACATCGCCACCGGCGAGAAACAGGTGGACGAGGTCGAATTCGCCACCATCGTGACCCGCGCGAAGCAGGAGCGTATCGAAGCCGAAGCGGAGGCCAAGAAGAACAGCTTCCTTGCGAGGCTTTTCTCTCGTTCGAAGAAGGCCGACGACGCAGCCTGACGGTTCACTTGGCGGAAGGCCAGGAAGTCGGCTGAGATCGAAGATGCACGACGACGCAGCCTGACGGTTCACTTGGCGGAAGGCCAGGAAGTCGGCTGACATCGAAGATGCACGACGACGGCGCCGCGGCCAATAGTTGGTTGGTTGCGTCCGGCCGGTGGTGAGCCATGCCCGGTACTCAAACGTGGTGAGGACATGAGACAATAGGCGGGTGAGTAATCATGTCATGCCAGCGCCCGTGTCCGAAGATGCCGTCCGAATTGTGCCCCTTGGTGGCCTAGGTGAGGTGGGACGAAACTGTAACGTCCTTGAGTATCGAGGCAAGCTCGTCGTCGTCGATTGTGGCGTCCTTTTCCCGGAAGAAAGCCAGCCCGGCGTTGATCTCATCCTTCCCGATATTGATTACCTGAAGAACCGCGTTCAGGACATCGAAGCGATCGTGCTCACGCACGGCCACGAGGATCATATTGGCGCCGTGCCTTACCTGCTCAAGCTGCGTAATGACATTCCCGTCATCGGCTCCCAGTTGACCATCGCCTTCATCGAGGCCAAGCTGCAGGAGCACCGCATCCGCGCCCACTCCCACGTGGTGGTTGAGGGCGATGTGGAGAAGGTCGGCCCCTTCGAGATGGAGTTCATCGCGGTGAACCACTCGATCCCCGATGCCCTTGCTGTCTTTGTTCGCACCCCCGAGGGCAACATCCTCATCACCGGTGATTTCAAGATGGATCAGCTCCCTCTCGATGGTCGCCTGACGGACCTGCGCGCCTTCGCCAAGGCTGGCGAAGAGGGCGTGGACCTTTTCATGTGTGATTCCACCAACGCCGAGGTTCCCGGTTTTGTCCGTTCCGAAGCTGAGATCGCTCCGGTCATTGACGAGGTGTTTGCCAAGGCCACCGGTCAGATCGTCGTCGCCTCGTTTGCCTCGCATGTGCACCGCGTGCAGCAGGTGCTCAATGCGGCGGCGCACCACAATCGTAAGGTTGCCTTCGTGGGCCGTTCGATGGTGCGCAACATGGGCCTTGCCTCCGATCTTGGTTACCTGGATGTGCCCAAGGGCGTGCTGCGCGATCTTGGCGATATGCGCGATATTCCCGCGAATCAGCGCGTCTACATGTCCACCGGATCGCAGGGCGAGCCGATGGCCGTGCTGGCCCGCATCGCCAACAAGAGCCACCCGAAGATCAGCGCGGGCCCCGGCGACACGGTGCTGTTCGCCTCCTCGCTCATCCCCGGCAACGAGAACTCGGTGTTCCGCCTCATCAACGGGCTCATGAAGCTCGGCGCGCACGTGGTGCATCAGGGTAACGCGAAGGTGCACGTCTCGGGCCATGCCGCCCAGGGCGAGCTGCTTTACTGCTACAACATTCTTGAGCCCGCTTACGCCATGCCGATCCACGGCGAGGTGCGTCACCAGGTGGCCAACGGTGCCATCGCTGTAAAGACGGGCGTGCCCGCGGAGAACGTCATTCTTGCTGAGAACGGCTCCGTTATTGATATGCACGATGGTCAGGTTTCCCTCGTTGGTTCCGTGCCGTTCCACGAGATCTACGTGGATGGCTCCTCCATCGGCGATATCACCGAGTCCGAGCTGAAGGACCGCCGCACCCTGGCTGAGGAGGGCTTCATTGCCGTCTTTGCCGCGGTGGATCCGAACGCCGAGCAGATCGTCACCGGCCCGCACATTCAGGCGCGCGCCATGGCCGAGGACCAGTCCGTCTTTGACGACATCCTTCCCGAGGTGACGGTTGCGTTGCAGGAGGCGCTCGAGAAGGGTGCTGACCTGTACGGCATGCAGCAGGCGATGCGCCGCGTATTGGGCCGTTGGGTCTCGCGCAAGCTGCGCCGCTCGCCGATGATCGTCCCCACGGTGGTGGCGGTCTAACGTCGTCGCCCCTCTTCGTGGAGGTTGTACCGGGCGCGAGTCCTGGGGCGCCCACACGGAGAGGTCACATTTCGGTGGAGAGGTCACGGTAAGAATCCGTGACCTCTCCATTTTTCTGTGACCTCTTTGTTTGCCGTGATCTCTTTGTTTGCCGGGTGACTTCCTCACCTGCCGCGTAACCTCTTTGTTCACCAACTCGGTGGTTGGACCAGCCCTGCCTCGGACGAGGAGTCGGTCATAATGCCGCGTGCCGGGGTGTTGCTGGGGGCGGTCGCGGCGATAGGGTTCCTCATGTGAGTCCACGTGTGCCGAGAGAAGACGCCAGCAAGAAGAGGGCCCCGCGTAAGACGCAAAGTTCTGCCGCGAAGAGGGCTACCCCACCGAAATCAGCCGCTCGTCAGCCGATGAGCGGCTTGAAGCGTGAGGGTATTGCCTTCGGGTTTATCGCGCTCGCCATTATTGTTGCCTTGCGCGAGTGGTTCGGCCTGTCCGGAATCCTGGGCGACATCATTCATCACATGGTGGCCGGGGCCGTGGGCCTGCTTGCCATTGTGGTTCCGGTGCTGCTTATCGTGGTGGCAATCCAGGTGTTCCGTACCTCGCCAAGGGTGACGAACAAGCGCCTGTACGTGGGGCTTGGGCTGATCGTCACGGCCGTGACCGGCATGCTGCACCTCTTCATCAGTCCGGTGAGTCCGATGACGGACTTCGCCGGTATCGAAGCCGCCGGCGGCCTCCTCGGCTGGATTATCGGTGCCACTCTGCGCACGCTGCTCTCTCCTTACGGCGCCTATCCGGTGCTGGTTATCGTGTTGCTGTTTGCGATTCTTTACATGACGAACACGACGCTTCACGACATGTGGGCCAAGATTTCGGAGCTGTGGCTACAGCCGCGTCAACAGGTCGACGACGACGAACCGGCGCCGATTCGTGGCACCTCACCGTCGATTCCCTACGACAAGCCGCACGTGGTGGAGGACGATTCTCCCAAGAGGCCCAGTCTCTTGCAGCGCCGCCGCAAGAAGAAGGCCGATGATGCCGAGGCCACCCAGGTGCTGGCACCGGGCGGTATTGACAGTGTTGACGGTGACGAAGCGGCCGCACAGGCTTTGTCTTTGGCACAAGAGGCGGCCCGTGCTCGCAAGGCGAAGGCACCAGCGGATGATTCCCTGGCTCCGGACTGGCCAAAGATTTCGCCCGCGAAGGCATCGACTCCTCGCAAGGCGGCTTCCAAGGCAACGGCTGCTAGTAGCGCTGGTAGCGCTGCCGTGTCGGCCGCAACCGCGCCAGCATCTGGCGGCGGGGCGTCGTCGTCGAAGAAGAGTGGGCTACCGGCCCCCGATTCCACGGCGATCGTTCCGGCCGGGCAGCAGCTGGCCCTCGACCCGCACGTGACGTACCAGCTTCCTTCGCCGGACGATCTCAAGTACGGGGCGCCGCATGCCGAGCGCACCGAGGCCAACGACAAGGTGGTGGATCGCCTCACCCAGGTGTTCACTGAGTTTGGTGTGGACGCGAACGTAGTGGGTTTCCATCGCGGGCCCACCGTCACCCAGTACGAGGTGGAGCTCGGGCCGGGCGTCAAGGTGGAGCGCATCACCGCGCTCTCCAACAACATCGCCTACGCGGTGGCGTCGGCGGACGTGCGTATTCTGTCGCCGATTCCGGGGAAGTCGGCCATCGGTATCGAGATTCCCAACGAGGATCGCGAGACCGTGCTGCTCGGCGACGTTCTTCGCTCGCAGGTGGCGCAGAAGGCCACGCATCCGTTGACGGTGGGTGTGGGCAAGAACGTCGAGGGCAAGTTCGTCATTGCCAACCTCGCCAAGATGCCGCACCTGCTGGTGGCGGGCGCGACCGGCGCCGGTAAGTCGTCGTTCATCAACTCGATGATCACCTCAATCATGATGCGCTCCACCCCGGATCAGGTGCGCATGATCCTGGTGGATCCCAAGCGCGTGGAGCTGACCATCTACGCCGGGATTCCGCATCTCATTACCCCGATCATCACCAACCCCAAGAAGGCTGCCGAAGCGCTGGAATGGGTGGTCAAGGAAATGGACGCGCGCTATGACGACATGGCTGCCTACCACTTCAAGAACATCGATGATTTCAACGCCGCCGTGCGCGCCGGGACCGTGCACGCGGACAACCCGAACCGTACCCTCGCGCCCTACCCCTACCTGCTGGTGGTGGTGGACGAGTTGGCGGACATGATGATGGTTGCCCCACGCGACGTCGAGGCCTCCATCCAGCGCATCACCCAGCTCGCCCGCGCGGCCGGAATTCACCTGGTGCTGGCCACCCAGCGCCCCTCGGTGGACGTGGTGACGGGCCTCATCAAGGCCAATATCCCCTCGCGTCTGGCGTTCATGACGTCGGCGCTGGCAGATTCGCGTACCATCCTCGACATGTCCGGCGCCGAGAAGCTCATCGGTCAAGGTGACGCCCTCTTCATGCCCGCGGGTGCTTCGAAGCCCATTCGCCTCCAGGGCGCCTGGGTGGATGAAGAAGAGATCGAGCGGGTGGTGGCCGAGTGCAAGAAGCAGCTCCAGCCGCACTACCGCGACGACTTCGAAGAGGTGCAGGAGCAGAAGAAGCAGCGCGAAGAGATCGGCGACGATCTTGAGGTGCTGCTGCAGGCCGCCGAGATCGTGGTGACCACCCAGTTTGGCTCCACCTCGATGCTCCAGCGCAAGCTCCGCATCGGCTTCGCCAAGGCCGGCCGCATGATGGACCTGCTGGAACAGTACGAGATCGTCGGGCCGAGTGAAGGTTCGAAGGCGCGCGATGTGCTGGTCTCGCCCGAATACGTGGACCAAGCGCTGGCGATGCTGCGCGGCGAACGTCCGTCGATTTTTGACGACGTGGAAGGCGCGGCTGACAACGTGGGCGCGGCTGGCGGCGCAGTCGGCGCAGGCCAGCCCGTGGATGGTTCCGGTGATGTGAGGGCGGATGCCACTACTCCCGCTGACGTCGTCGACGAAATCGATGCGGGCTACCAGGATCCGATTGCCGGTCCGAGCGAGTTCGACGATGCGGAGTTCGTGGAGCCTCAATCGCAGTACTCCGCAACGCCTGCGGGCGCGACCGAGGTATTGCCATCCATGAATCGTTACGCCTCGGATCCTCTTGCCGAAAGCGCCCAGGGCCCGGTCGTCAAGAACTGGTACGACGACGAAGCCCGACCTGCGAAAGCTGGCTTTCGTGAGGGAGGGCGAGGAAGTCGTCTACGCCCGAAGGGCTATGACGACTTTGACGACGAAGGCGACTCCGGCGAGGACGCCTGGCAGCTCACCGGGCGGTAGCCTTCACTCCTACTTTTTCTCGATGGAGACCAGGGTGGATTGCGGCGTGGGCGCAACGGTACGCTCCTGCGACCCGTCCGCCGCCATCACCGGATAGGTGACATCCGCGCGGCCCTGGATCTCCTCCGGGCTGAGTGTCATGTACTCGAACTGCTTACCCGCGACCAGTTCGTGTAGGGGAAAGATGCGGTCGGTCAGCTCGTCCTGAGTAATGGCCGTCCATTCGAGGTTGGTGACGTGGGCGGGGCCCTCGGCCGGGACCTCCACGGTCGCCGTCGTCATAAGACCGGTGACCACACGGTAGCCGTGGTTCTCGACTGTCTGGCCAGAGATGAGGTTACCCATGGACCACACCACCCACATGCCCCGGCCGTCGGGTCCGCCGTCGAGGCGTGTGACGGGTTCGGGGACGTGGGAGTGGTTGCCGAAGATGACATCCACTGCCCCTGAGGCTGCGATCTGCGCGGCGATGCTGGTCTGCTCTTCGATCGGTTCGCTGACGTATTCGGTGCCCCAATGCTGGTTGAGAACCACGAGGTCGGCGCCGGCTTCGCGGGCGCGGCGGGCGTCGGCGATGATGTCGTCAACGGTGCGGATCCCGAACTCCCCAATGACATTCCACGCCCACGGCTCCTCTTCCCGCAGCGGGATGCCGTTGGTGAGGGTGGTGGAGGATAGTTGAGCGACGGTGACGGTGCGACCGCCCGCCTCCAGCGTGTAGTACTGAATTTGCTCGGCTTCTTCGGCGGTGCGTGCCACGCCGTGCCAGCCCAGACCCGCGGCATCGAAGGCATCCGCAGTGGCGAGGACACCCTCGAAACCCTTATCCATCGAGTGATTGTTGGCTGTGGCGCAGCCGTCCCATCCCACTTCCTTGAGTGAAGTGGTGATCTCGGGAGGCGCGGCGAAGAGCGGATACCCTGACGGCTCCTCACCAGGTGGCACGATGGGAACTTCCATGGAGCACAATGCCAGATCTGCCCCCTCGACCCAGGGGCGAATGTACTCGAAGAGAGGCGCGTAATCGTAGGTCTCGCCGTTCCACGCGGAGTCGTTGACGGACAGATGGAGGAGAACATCTCCCGCTGAAAGAATCGTCAGCGTTGACGGTTTGCTTGTGGGCGAGGCCTTACTTGTGGGCGACGCCGTCGTATCCTCGGCAGCTGGGGTGTTGGCCGCATCCGAGGCGGCCCCCGAATCGTCGACGGCGGGGGAGCAGGCAGCGAGAACCACGACGGATCCAAATGCGGCGAGCAGACGAGAAGAGCGCATATTTTCCTCCTGAGCAGGTTGAGATGAAGTCTATCCGCGAGCACCGACAGATTTTGGGCTCTGGGCAAAGTTCCCTGTAAGCGGGCGCTCAATCCCCGTGGGGCGAAAGATTCGGTAGGCTGGAGAAATGAGTAGTTCGACGCGCGATACGGCACCACAGGCACCTCTTTTCAACATTGCAAACATCCTGACGATGATTCGCCTTGTCTTGGTGCCGGTCTTTATTGCTTGCTACTGGGTGGACACGCCGAGTCGTAGCGGAATTGCTTTCGCCGTGTTTGCCATTGCTGCGATCACGGACAAATTTGATGGCTACTTGGCCCGCAAGTACAACCTCATTACCGACTTCGGCAAACTCGCCGATTCCATCGCGGACAAGGCGTTGATCTCGGCCGCGCTCATCATGCTCTCGTGGCACGGCCACCTGTGGTGGTGGGTGACGATTCTGATGATTGGCCGCGAGCTCGCCATCACCTTGATGCGCATGTACATGGTCAAGGTGGAGGTCATGGCCGCGGGCTGGACCGGTAAGGTGAAGATGGTCTTCCAATCCTTGGGAATTGGCGGGTTGCTGATCCCGTGGGCTTCCTTCCTTCCCGGTGCTTTCGCCACCTTCTTCATCTGGGCATCCTACGCGCTGGTGGGAATTGCTCTTGTTCTCTCAGTGGTTTCCGCGTTGGAGTACGTCCGTGACGCGCAGCGGCTGTCGCGGCAGAACCCGTCGTCGTCCCAAGAAGACTGATCGGAACGCCGATGGCTGACGAGCGAACTGCGGTTCCACGAACAGATGTCAGCCGCAGTGTCGCTGAACTGATCGCGCGTGGACTCACGGTGGGATGTGCGGAATCGCTGACCGGCGGCGCGCTGACCTCCACTTTCGTCTCGATTCCGGGGGTTTCGGAGGTGTTGCGCGGCGGTATCGTCAGTTACGCATCGGACGTCAAAGCCTCGGTTCTGGGGGTCTCGCGGGAGCGCCTGGAGGAAACGGGACCTGTCGACGACGTCGTCGCGCTGCAGATGGCGCGCGGAGCGTGTCGGGTGTTGGGGGCCGATATCGGTTTGTCGACGACGGGCGTGGCAGGGCCCGGACCTGCCGATGGACATCCCGCCGGAACCGTTTGGATTGCCATTTCCGGAGCGTTGGGGGAGCAGGTGAGAGCGTTGCATCTGAGCGGTGATCGCGGTGAGATCAGGGCGCAGACGATCGCCTGTGTGCTGGAATTGTTGGATGAGCAGATGGCTAAATCGTTGTAGAGTGGGGTCTCCTCCCCAATTCCCAGCTCTTTCCAGGAAACCCACAGCTAGACTTGGCAAGCTAGGAGCATCAAGGAAAAAGACTTGAGCCCGCTCGACTCAAGTTTGAAAAGCAGTGTGAAGATCTCGGGAATTAATCCTGACTTTGCTGCGTTGAGGAGAATGATGAGCATGGAGCTACGTACCGGCGTTACCCGGAAAAGTGATGGAGCTGCGCGAAAGGTTGGCACAATGCCCGAATCAAATCATCAGGAACAGCCGCTTCTGCGTCGTGAGCTGGGCGAGGTGCTGCGCGAGTACCGCCAGCGTCAGGGCCGCACACTGCGCGAGGTTTCCTCTGATGCCCGCGTCTCGCTCGGATACTTGTCCGAGGTGGAGCGTGGACAGAAGGAAGCGTCCTCCGAACTTCTTGCGTCCATCTGTGTCGCATTGAATGTCCCGCTGAGCCACGTGTTGCGCCTGGTTGCGGACCGCATTGACTTTGCCCAGGGGCGCATTCCTCCCCACCTGCGCGTGCCGGACTCCGTCCCGGACGAACTCGTTCGTGCGGAGCTCGCCAAGCTGAGGTGAGAGAATCTGAATTTTGGAACGCCCTTGATTGGGCATTCCCCGGCGGTTACGGGCAGAGCTTAGCTCAGGACCTCGTCCTGTCCGCTCTTGACGAGCGGAGTCCGGCACAGGCCATCCATGCAGGCGTCAGTCCCCAAAAGGTGTGGGACGCGATGTGTGAATCGATGGACCTGCCCGCCTCCTACCATTTCATCCACCGAGTCAAACCTGAAGAGCGAGACGCCCTCGGGCGTTAACCCCTGCCTCCTCCCCATCCTTGAATGCAACAGCGGCCCACCATGCGGTGGGCCGCTGTTGTGCGTCTGAGGCGCTTGCGTTTGGAGGGACGCCGTCGTCGTTCATCAAGAGGAGTCTTCGTTGGTGAAGGCGAGAAACAACACTCCCGAGGTTTGGGACTTTATTCGAACGCACGTTCGATATATTGTTGTCCCCAGATCAAGAAAACGCGCGCTCATCCACAGCAGTTGTTTTGGGAGCGTTTTGTGTCGGAGGTCGGGCATAGCGTAGATCTCGTAGCCACTCGGAGAGGGTGGCAACGTGAAGACCTGTTCTATTGGCCGTCACAGTCGTGACATACGAGCAAAGGAATCGCTATGGCGAAGAACCCCGCGAAGAGTGAAAAAGTTCAGAATCAGAAGGAATCGTCCGCGGACAACCGGGCGAAGGCGCTAGACGCCGCCCTGGCCCAGATTGACCGCCAGTTTGGCAAGGGATCCGTCATGCGCCTGGGAGATCAGGTGGCTCCCAAGGTGCAGATCATTCCCACCGGTTCCGTGGCCCTCGATGTCGCGCTCGGTATTGGCGGCCTGCCGCGCGGCCGAGTCATCGAAGTGTACGGCCCAGAATCCTCGGGAAAGACCACCGTGGCCCTGCATGCAGTGGCCAACGCCCAGAAGAACGGCGGCATCGCCGGATTCATTGATGCCGAGCACGCACTGGACCCGGTGTACGCGCGCAAGCTCGGAGTGGATACGGATTCCCTCATCGTGTCCCAGCCCGATACCGGTGAGCAGGCCCTGGAAATCGCGGACATGCTCATCCGCTCCGGTGCGCTGGACATCATCGTCATTGACTCGGTGGCCGCACTGGTACCGAAGGCGGAAATCGAGGGTGAGATGGGCGATTCCCACGTGGGCCTCCAAGCTCGCCTCATGAGCCAGGCGTTGCGCAAGATCACCGGTGCGCTCTCCGCTTCCGGAACCACCGCGATCTTCATCAACCAGCTGCGCGAGAAAATCGGTGTGTTCTTCGGTAACCCCGAGACCACCACGGGTGGTAAGGCGTTGAAGTTCTACGCCTCGGTGCGCCTCGATATTCGCCGCATCCAGACGATGAAGGATGGCGATACGCCCGTTGGCAACCGCACCCGCGTCAAGGTTGTGAAGAACAAGATGGCTCCGCCCTTCAAGCAGGCTGAGTTTGACATCCTCTACGGCGAGGGAATCTCCCGTGAGGGTGGAATCATCGATATGGGTGTCGATCTGGGAGTGGTCCGCAAGTCGGGCGCCTGGTATACCTACGATGGTGACCAGCTCGGCCAGGGCAAAGAGAAGGTGCGTCAGTTCCTCAAGGACAACCCGGAGATGGCTGACGAAATCGAGAAGAAGATCCTTGCCCAGGTAGGCATCGGTGTTGACCCGGATGAGGCAGCCGAGGCTGAAGGGGCACAGGACGTCGATTTCTAATGTTCGCGAACGGGCGGAAAAGCTCTCAGGAAGGCGGTGGCTCGGCGCAGATGGGTTCGGGCCACCGGAGGCGATCCGGCGCTAGCCGCCGGACGGTTGAGCCACGCGAGCTGAGTGTTGAGGAGCAGCGGGAGAAGGCGCGAGATATCGTTCTGCGGCAACTTGCCATGATGGATCGTTCTCGCGCCCAACTTGCCGAAGCTCTCGAACGTCGTGGTATCGGGGTGGACGTCATCGAGGAGATTCTCGGACGCTTCGAGGAGGTTGGCTTGATTGACGACGCTCATTTTGCCGAGGTTCTCACGCGCACCCGTTTTGCCGAGAAGGGAGCGTCGCGGCGCGCCATTCTTGCCGAGCTGCAACGCAAGGGAGTCTCTCGTGATCTTGCCGAGCATGCCTTGCAACAGATCGAACCCGAGGATGAACTCGAGGCCGCAGTTACTTTGGCCATGAAGAAGCTGCGATCCACCTCGGGCAACCCAGACACACTGACGCGCCGGACCTATGCCGCGCTGGCCCGCAAAGGATTTGATCCGGAGCAGTGCTCGCAGGCATTACGCGAGGCGCAGGCACGGCTTGCATGACGTGACCAATTCAGCCTGAAAGGAAAGGGGACGTTGAGGCGTGCCTGCACTAGACTTATCGGCGATGTCTGAGCTACCACGTACCTATGCCATCCGCACTCTCGGGTGCCAGATGAATGTTCATGATTCCGAGCGCTTAGCCGGCCTCCTGCAGGAAGCCGGCTACGTTCCGGTTGCCCAAGTTCCCCAGAAGGCCGCGCGAGCAACACTGGCTGGTGATGAGGGTGCCGATATTGTCATCCTCAATACCTGTTCCGTGCGCGAGAATGCAGCCAACCGCCTCTTCGGTAACCTGGGCCAGTTGGCTTCGGTCAAGCGCGAGCGCCCGGGCATGCAGATCGCCGTGGGCGGCTGCCTTGCCCAGCAGATGCGCGAAGGCATCGTCGAGAAGGCGCCGTGGGTGGATGCGGTTCTTGGAACCCACAACCTTGACGTGCTACCGGCACTGCTGGAGCGCGCACGCCACAACAACGAGGCGGCTGTGGAGATCGAGGAATCCCTCAAGGTGTTCCCCTCCACACTGCCCACTCGCCGTGAGTCGGCGTATGCGGCGTGGGTTTCCATCTCTGTGGGCTGCAACAACACCTGCACCTTCTGCATCGTGCCGCATCTGCGCGGCAAGGAAAGGGACCGCCGCCCCGGCGAGGTCCTCTCCGAAGTTGGTGCCGTGGTGTCCGAGGGTGCCATTGAGGTGACACTGCTGGGGCAGAACGTTAATTCCTACGGTGTGGGCTTTGGAGACCGCCAGGCCTTCGCCAAGCTGCTTCGTGCCTGTGGGCAGATCGAGGGCCTGGAGCGCGTACGCTTCACCTCGCCACACCCGGCGGCCTTCACCATGGACGTCATTGATGCGATGGCTGAGACCCCCAACGTCATGCCGTCGCTTCACATGCCGCTGCAGTCCGGCTCGGACCGGATCCTGCGCGCCATGCGCCGCTCCTACCGGTCCGAGCGTTTCCTCGGCATTCTGAGTGCGGTACGCGAGCGTATTCCGGATGCGGCCATCACCACGGACATCATTGTGGGATTCCCCGGCGAGACCGAAGAGGACTTCCAGGCCACGCTCGACGTGGTGGAGAAATCCCGATTCTCATCCGCCTTCACCTTCATTTACTCTCCGCGCCCCGGGACTCCCGCAGCGGACATGGAGGAGCAGGTGCCTCAGGACGTCGTTGCCGATCGTTATCGTCGCCTCATCGCCCTCCAGGAGCGTATCTCCGCTGAGGAGAACAAGGCTCAGGAAGGTCGCACCGTTGACGTGTTGATCTCCGCTGGCGAGGGCCGGAAGGATCAGTCAACAAGCCGTGTGAGTGGCCGCGCTGCGGACAACCGCCTTGTGCACGTTGCCCTCCCGGAGAACCTGGCTGAGGCCGAGCGTCCGCGCCCCGGCGACATGGTGAGCGCCGTGGTCACGCATGCTGCTCCCCATCATCTGGTGGCAGACTCCGCCCTGAGCGGCGGCTACTTCGAGATTCGCCGCACCCGCGCCGGTGACGCGTGGGAGCGGCGTGAAAAGCGCGCCGCCGAGCTCACTGCAGAGGCTGAGGGCAAGGCGCCGGTTTCCCTCGGCATTCCGGTCATCCGGCTGGGTGGAAAGTAGTCGGTGAGTGTGCGGCCGAGTAGATTAAGCGTTAATTGAGCGTCAGGTGTAAGCGATGATCATCTCGATTGCCGGGCCTACGGCGAGTGGAAAGACCGCCCTGTCCTTGCAAGTAGCGGAGCTGCTCGGCGGCCCGGCGCGGGTGGAAATCGTATCCGCCGATGCCATGCAGCTCTACCGCGGCATGGATATCGGCACTGCCAAGCTTCCGCTGGAGCAACGCCGCGGCATCGTGCATCATCAGATCGATGTGCTCGATATCCACGACGAGGCCAGCGTGGCAGCCTACCAGCGCCACGCTCGGGAAGACGTCGCGGGCATTCATGCTCGCGGCAAGATTCCGCTGGTGGTGGGCGGCTCAGGCCTCTACCTTTCGGCACTCCTCGACGAACTCGACTTCCCCGGCCACGATCCGCAGATTCGGCGCCAGCTGGAGGACGTAGCCGGACGCGAGGGGCTGGCTCCGCTTATTGCCGAGTTGGCTCTCAAGGATTCCGAGTCCCATGCAACCATTGATCTGGCGAACCCACGCCGTGTCATCCGCGCCCTCGAAGTGATCCGCCTGACGGGCGGCCCCTACACGCCGCGCTTCCCTCGCCACACCAGCCATTACACGGACCACCTCGCCTTCGCGACAAACCGCGACAACGAACTGCTCCACCCTGCCATCATGGAACGGGCGCAGGGCATGATGGATGAGGGACTCCTCGACGAGACGAAGGCTCTTCTCGCACGCGGACTCCGAGATACCCCGACGGCCTCGCGGGCCACCGGCTACGCCGAAGCGATCGCGGTGCTCGATGGCACCATGACGCGTGAGGAGGCCGTTGCATCCATCGCACAGGCAACGCGCCGCCTGGCCAAGAAGCAGCGCACCTGGCTGCGAGCTGACCCTCGCGTGACGTGGTTGGATCTCAGCGCAGGCGATGTGCGGGCGTCCGCGGAGCAACTGGTCACTGCGGTGTATGCGCGCGGGGCATTACAGTGAAACTGTGATTTCCCAGCTTGAAGATTTGACGCTGACCAAAGGCCACGGCGCCGGCAACGATTTTATTCTCGTGCCCGACCCCACGGGGGCGCTCGATATCAGCCCGGAGGTTGTCGCCCGAATCTGTGATCGCCACACCGGTATTGGCGGCGATGGCCTCATTCGTGTGATCCGTACGGCGGCACTGCTGGGTGAAGATCCCTCGCTCACCGGCGTACTTGGCGAAGCATCGCTGCCCGAATGGTTCATGGACTACCGCAATGCAGACGGATCCATCGCCGAGATGTGCGGCAACGGCGTTCGTGTTTTCGTTCACTACCTGCGCTGCCAAGGGCTCATCGATCTGGAACCCGGCGGTAGCGTCGCCGTCGCCACCCGCGGCGGTATCAAGAACGTCACCTTCGATGCACCCGACTACACCGTTGATATGGGCGAGTATCAGCTGCCCTTCGGATCAGGCGGAGCGGACACGCGCGTGCGCATCCCTGGGGTAGGGGAACGGGTGGCCCTGTCGGTGGCCATGCCGAACCCGCACACGGTTGTTTTACTTGAGAACCACGATGAGCTCGCCGCCGCCAACTTCCACGCAACGCCCAGCTACGACCCAGTTCCTGAATTCGGCACCAACCTGGAGCTTGCCGTGGATCGCCCGGGTGCCGGAGCACCGGGAGGCGCCGATCTCACTGAGCGCGTGGAGATGCGGGTGCTGGAACGCGGCGTGGGGGAGACCCTTGCCTGCGGCACGGGAACCTGCGCGGTGGCCCTCGCGGTGCTCTTCGGCCGCGGCGAGAGCGAAGGCACTGTCCCCATTCATTCCCCTGGTGGAAACCTCAGCGTGCGCATTGAGGCAGGCCGCGCCTACCTCACCGGTCCCGCCGAGCTGGTTGCGGACCTCACACTGCGCTGACGCACGCCGATAGCGGCGGGCTGGCGGATAACGCACCGGAAAACGGGCTTTATCGCAGTTTTTCGCGAGGCTCGTGCCATATACGGTGCGTTATCGCCGGGTGTCGTGATACTCAGGCGCTATCGATACTCAGGCGCCGCGGCGTGCCTCCAGAATCCGGAAACCCTTGGCCGAGGCAAGCTTCTCGCAGCTAAAGCCTTGCCCCTGCAACCACTTCTGGAGTGAATCGGCGCCGAGGTTCTTCTGAACAACGAGGTAAGCGACGCCGTCGTCGGAAAGAACAGACAGCCAGGACACCAGCAGCTCGTGCAGTGCTTCCTTGCCGATACGTACCGGGGGATTCGACCAGATGAGGGAGACTTTGCGTTCGCCGAGTGCGGCGAAGGCGGTCTCGGGGGTGTGGACCGCGCTGACCAGGCCGGGTGCCTCCCACAGGCCCGCCCGCTTGAGGTTGCGTTCGGTGAGTTCCCGCGAACGTTCGTTGACATCCACGCCCCACACCTGGGTGGCAGCGGTGGCGGTTCCCTGATCTGCGACGTCGTCGTGCGAACCGTTGTCTTCGCGAGCCTGCGCGAGTGAGTCCCGCACGGCGGCAGCAAGTGCAATGGTGATCGGGCCCCAGCCGCAGCCGATGTCCACAGCCAGCTCGCCCGGCCCGATCTCTGGGACGGGAACCTTATCCAGCAGCACCGCGGTGCCCTTGTCCACGCGCTCGTGCGAGAAGACTCCGGGCTGAGTCGCTACCGTGTAGTTGATCCCCTGCAAATGAACGCGGCGCTCGGTGGTCGCGGCCGATGCGGACGGGGCAGCAGAAAAGTAATGATCGTTGCTCACAGACCAAGCGTATCGGACACGCTCGCGGGTGTGGAACCGTCGCGATGATCGCCAACCCGCAGCGCAATCTTTCTGTACAGCCAGCGCCTGAAGCGTGACCATTACCCCTCTACGCTGGTGGCGAGGGGAACACCTTTCTCCCACGCGGCGTGAGAAAATGGACGTCACGCTTAAGCGGCTGCACGCCACACTGCCGAATCTCTCGGCGCACTGTCAAAGGAGCATATGACGTCTCACGACTTGGGTACCTCGGCTACCCAGCACCATCGCAACAATGTTGACTTCGATCCCGCAACGGACTCCTTCGAGACCACCGACGTTCACTCGCGCCGTGGCACCGCCTTGCAGGCCGACCCGGCCTACCAGGGCAGTTGGTCAGGCGACGATCTCGAACGGCAGGAGCGCTCCTCACTGCGCCGCGTGGCTGGGCTGGATGGCGGTGTCGAACGCGAAGAGGGCGTCGATATCGAGTATCGCCAGGTGCGATTGGAGCGCGTCATCCTCGTCGGGCTGTGGACCGAGGGCCTGCTTCAGTCGGCCGAGGATTCACTTCGCGAGCTTGCCGCGCTCGCGGAAACAGCCGGTTCGGAGGTGCTTGACGGCATCATCCAGAAGCGCGATCTGCCCGATCCCGCCACCTACCTTGGCAAGGGCAAGGCCCACGAACTCGCCGAGCTGGTGGCCGCCAAGGGCGCCGATACCGTCATCGCCGATTCTGAGCTCGCGCCCTCTCAGCGCCGCGCTTTGGAGGACATCGTCCAGGTCAAGGTCATTGACCGTACCTCGTTGATCCTCGATATTTTCGCCCGCCACGCCAAGTCCCGCGAGGGCAAGGCGCAGGTGGAGCTGGCCCAGCTCGAATACCTGCTGCCGCGCCTGCGCGGCTGGGGTGAGTCGATGTCCCGGCAGGCTGGTGGCCGTGTGGCTGCCGGTGCCGGTATCGGATCGCGCGGACCCGGCGAAACCCAGATTGAGCTTGACCGGCGCCGCATCCGCACCAAGATGGCCAAACTGCGCCGTGACATCGCCCAGATGACTCCCGCACGTGAGCAGCAGCGCGCGGAACGGCGCCGCACCGGCGTGCCGTCGGTCGTCGTCGTTGGATATACCAACGCCGGAAAGTCCTCGCTCCTCAACCGGCTCACCGGCGCGGGCGTGCTCGTGGAAAACGCACTGTTCGCCACGCTGGACCCCACCGTGCGCCGCGCCCGTACGCCGCAGGGCCGTGACTTCACCATCGCGGACACCGTCGGATTCGTGCGCAACCTCCCCACCCAGCTCGTCGAGGCATTCCGCTCCACACTGGAAGAGGCGGGCGACGCCGATGTCCTGCTGCACGTCGTCGATGCCTCCCATCACGATCCCGTGGGGCAGGTGAAGGCCGTGCGCGAAGTGCTCGCGGACGTTCCCGGCACCCAGGACGCGCGCGAACTCATCGTGCTCTCCAAGGCTGACCTCGCCGATCCCATCGACTTGGCGGCGTTGCGCTCGCGGTTCCCGGGCGCCGTCGTCGTCTCATGTTTGACGGGCGAGGGTATTGACGATCTCCTCGACGCCATTGATGAGGCGTTGCCGCGTCCCGATATCGAAATCGCCGTGACGATTCCGTACTCGTACGGAAGTCTGCTGTCCAAGATCCACGAATCGGGCGAGTTGATCGCCCCTGTGGAGTACCGCGAGGGCGGAACCTGGGTGCGGGCGCGGATCTCCGGCGAAATGGAGGGTGCGCTGCGCGAGGCGGGGATTCTCGTGGGCGAGGCGCAGTAGCCACGAACGCAACGGATAGCACGGTAGCGGCGGGCGCGAACGTAACCAGTAGTACGGACAGCGCGAAAGCAAGGACCGCGAACAGCACAAACGCAAGAACACGGTAGCAACAAACACCATGAACGAGAATGTCAGCGCGATCCTCGAGGCGACGATCGCCGACCTCGGGGGAATCCCGCGCGCCGGTCAGACCGAGATGGTGGACAAGGTTTTCGAGGCGCTCGAAACCGACGGCCATCTGCTGGTCCAGGCGGGCACCGGAACCGGAAAGTCGATCGGGTACCTGGTGCCGGCGATGTACTGGTCGGTGGAGTCGGGGCAGCGGGTGGTCGTCTCCACGGCCACGCTGGCGCTCCAGCGCCAGATTGTGCTGCATGACGCCCCGCGGGTTGCGCAAGCGGTGCATGGCGCGTGCGGGGCACGGCCCAAGGTGTCGCTCCTCAAGGGCTGGAACAACTACGTCTGCCTGCGCAAGGCGGCCGGTGGCTACCCGGAGGACGACGCGCTGTTATCGCGCGCCGCCGGGGAATACGGGGCGAGTGCCACGGGCGAAGAAGTGGTGCGGCTGCGCGAGTGGGCGATGTCCACGGACACCGGTGATCGTGACGACCTCGTCCCCGGCGTTTCTGATCGCGCCTGGCGTCAGGTTTCGATCTCCAAGCCGGAGTGCATCGGGAATTCTTGCCCGCTACGCGGCTCGTGTTTCCCCATTCTCAGCCGCCAGGAGGCGGAGGACGCGGACGTTATCATCACCAATCACTCCATCCTGGGCCTGGAGAGCGCGGGCGTGCCCATCCTCCCGGGCGCGGGTGCCTATGTCATTGACGAGGCCCACGACCTGGTGGATCGGGTGACGGGGCAGCTGACGGTCTCTATTTCGAAGTCGGAGATCAACGGGCTGGCTCGGCTGCTGCGGCGCGAGAAGATCCTCGCCACCGGGCTGGAAAGTGCCGCCGACGGGCTCTCGGACGTCTTGGGGGAGCTCCCGGAGGGGCGTCTGACCGAACGCCCGGCTCCGTTGACCGACTCGCTGCTGGCGCTCCTTGGCGAATTACAGCAGGCTTCCGAGGATGTTGCGGCACTGCCGGGCAAGGAGGAGTCGGATGTGGCGGCCAAGAACGTGGTGCGCTCGCGTGTGCAGTCGCTCGCCGAGGTGGTCTCGCAGCTGCTTTCCGAGGACGTTGCGGAGGGCAAGCTGGTCATCTGGATACAGCGCGACTTCGACGACGTCCCCTCCTTGCACGTCGCGCCGCTGGACGTGTCGAGTTCTCTGGCGGACACCCTGTTCGAGGGCAAGCCGGCGATCCTCACCTCCGCAACCCTGACGGTGGGCGGCTCGTTTCAACACGCCGCGAGCGAGGTGGGTTTTGCCTTCCCGAGCCAGGGGCCGTGGGAGGGAATTGACGTCGGTTCCCCCTTCGAGCACGGCAAGCAGGGGATCCTTTACGTGGCCTCTCACCTACCGGTTCCCGGCCGCGACGGCTACGGTGAGGAGCATCTCAAGGAGATCGTGGAGCTGATTGAGGCCTCGCAGGGAGGGGCGTTGTGCCTGTTCACCTCGCGGCGCGGCGCCGAAACCGCGGCCGAATACGCTCGTGACCGGCTGAATACCCCCGTTTTGTTGCAGGGTGAGGACCAGTTGCCTACTTTGGTGCGGAATTTCGCCGACGACGACGCCACCTCGCTTTTCGGGACACTCTCCCTCTGGCAGGGTGTTGATGTTCCCGGACGAACCTGCCGTCTGGTGGTTATTGACAGGATTCCTTTCCCCCGACCCAATGATCCGTTGGTTCAGGCTCGCCACGAGGCGGTTGTGGCTGGCGGCGGCAATGGGTTCATGCAGGTATCGGCCGCCCATGCCGCGCTGTTGCTTGCGCAAGGTGCAGGAAGGCTGCTGCGGCGCAGTGATGACAAGGGAGTGGTGGCCATTCTAGATCCCCGCCTGCGCACCGCACGCTATTCGGGATTCTTGGTGGCCTCGCTTCCTCCGATGTGGCCCACCACAGACAAGAATGTGGCGCAGGCTGCACTCTCACGATTAGCGCAAAGATAGGGACTTTTTTCAGCAGTAATTTGTGGAACGAGTCCGTAGACTGGTTTTCGACGGCAGAATTCTCTGCCAATCCACGATGAGGAGTTGCTGTGTCGAGTACGCCAACCAATGAGACCACTGAAACACCGGCCGCACCCGCCGTCCGCCATGAAAAGGGCGGAAAACTTGCTATCATCGGCGCCGGTGCCGTTGGTTCTGCAGTTGCCTATGCATCCGTGATCAAGGGCGTGGCCCGCGAATACGTGATTTATGATATTGCCGCGAAGAAGGCCGAAGCCGAGGCCCTCGATATCGCCCAGGGTTCACAGTTCACACCGGTCGCCAAGGTTGAGGGTGGCGGCGATCCCGAACTGCTCAAGGATGCGGATATCGTCGTCGTCACCGCCGGTGCGAAGCAGAAGCCGGGCCAGTCCCGTCTCGATCTTGCCGGTGCAACGATCAATATCATGAAGAGCATCCTGCCCACCGCCGTGGAGCAGGCCCCGAACGCCATCTTCCTGATGGTTGCTAACCCCGTGGATGTCGTGACCTACGCGGGCCTACAGATTTCTGGCATGAGTCCCGATCGTTTCTTCGGCTCCGGCACGGTGCTGGATTCCTCGCGTCTGCGTAACCTGGTGGCTCAGCACTGTGGTGTCGCCCCCCAGACCGTGCACGCCTACATTGCTGGCGAGCACGGCGATTCGGAGATCCCGCTGTGGTCCTCCGCCATGATCGGCGCTGTCCCGCTGCTGCAGTGGGGCAATACAGTCGATGGTGGAAACCTTGACGAGACCCTGCGCGAGTCGATCCACCACGATGTGGTGAACTCGGCTTACAAGATCATCGAAGGCAAGGGTGCAACGAACTACGCCATCGGTCTGTCCGTGGCGCACATCGCCGGCACGATCTTCCGCGATGAGAAGAGGGTCCTCCCTGTTTCCACGCTGCTCGATGACTGGATGGGTATCTCGGACGTCTGCATGTCCGTCCCGACCGTCGTGGGCCGTGACGGCGCTGGCCGCCGCCTGGTCCCCGTTGTTACCCCTCGCGAGTACAACGGCCTGCGTGCCTCCGCCGATTCGATCCGCGCGGTTGCCGCAAAGTTCGGTTTCTAAGAGGTTGCGGGCTTTAGCCTGAGGAAGGCCGGGTACAGACGAACATTCGTCAGTACCCGGCCTTCCTCATATTCTTGGCGGCTGCGGCTGCGGAATCAGCTGCACCTAGAGAGCTCGTAGAACGGTAACCACTCGGCCGAGAATCTCCACGTCATCTGCGGGGATGGGGGAGTAGGCTTCGTTGCGCGGCAGCAGCAGAATATGGCCATCGCGCTTCTGGAACACCTTAACGGTGGCTTCGCCATCGAGCATCGCCGCGACAATTTCGCCATTTTCCGCCACCTGTTGGCGACGAATAACTACCCAATCCCCGTCGCAAATCGCCGCGTCCACCATCGAGTCACCGGCAACTCGCAGAGCGAAGAGTTCGCCCTCGCCTGTCAGTTGACGCGGGATCGGGAAAACATCCTCGATCAGTTGATCCGCGAGGATCGGAGCACCGGCGGCAATACGGCCGACCACCGGAACGTTGATGGGATCAGCGATGGTCTCTGTGCTATCCCCGAGATCCACGAGGGTGTTGGACAGCCTCGGGTTGGTCGGAACCGAGCGTAGCTCAGATGGAGCTGCCTGCCGTGGAGCGGGGGGCCGGGAAGCGGATGGCACCTGCTTGCCATCGTAATTCATCCCCATATCCGTCAGCTCCATGGTGCGAGGCCGGCGGGTATCGCGCCGCAGATAGCCAAGATCAGCCAAGGTATCGAGCTGATACTTCACGGACGACGTGGAGGACAACCCAACTTCGTCACCAATCTCACGAATGGTGGGCGCGTAGTGGTTGCGCAGCATATGCGTCCGAATGCAGGAAAGAACTGCAGCCTGGCGTTCAGTGAGTTTGGTGTTGACCATGGCCGGCACCCTTTCTAGCCCCATTTTGTGTCGGAGCCCAATGTTTGACTTCCTACAACAAGGTTAATGGTTCTCAGTAGTGGTTCCAAACACTTGTTCTAACGGCGTGTCGAACGAAAGTTCTAGACAGCTTTCGAAAACGAAGGTACGCTGAAACAAACGTTCGAAGAACAGTTGTTCGAGGAGGAAAAATGGGTGCACTGGAGATTTCTGTTGGTCGTGTGGTGCCAACCAGGTCGCCGAAGGCCACTACTTTGCGGCTGGTAACCTCCGAGGACGTCGAGCGGGTACGCCAGGAGATGGCAGCGCGGCAGGCCACTCCCAAGTCCTTGCGTGAGAGGAAAGTTGCTGAAGGCACGTACCTTAGAGAGTTGTCGGGTATGCGCCTTGGGGAGCCCTCCCGGAAAGTCACGGCCACGCCCGGCTACTTGGATATGGCAATCCGTGTTGTGGGCTTCGCGCTTGCAGCAATGGTGTGCTTTGTTGTGGGGTTGGCCCTCATGGACTTTTCCAGTGTTGAACCGGGTGGAAGCCTTCTGGTGCAACCTGGAGATACTCTCTGGTCTGTCGCAACATTGGTTCCGGAGGCGCCAAGTGTGAGTGCCGCTGTGGAAGATATCAAGGAATTGAATGGGCTGCGCTCGGATATCTTGAATGTGGGGCAAGGGCTGATACTTCCTCGCTATTGAGAATGGCGCACAGCGTTTTGTCCTAGCTGGCGAAGGGCTTGATACGATTTCCCCATGCATTGCCCGTTCTGCCGCCACCCGGATTCCCGCGTTATTGACTCCCGCACAACCGACGACGGTATGTCGATCAGGCGCCGTCGCCAATGCCCAAGCTGTAAACGCCGTTTTTCTACAATGGAGACGGCGAGCCTCATCGTGGTGAAGCGTTCGGGGCTCACAGAGCCTTTCTCCCGCGAGAAGATCATCGCGGGAGTGAGCAAGGCGTGTCAGGGCAGGCCCGTCGGAGAAGATGACATTGCCCGCCTCGCCCAACAGGTTGAAGAAAGCGTGAGAGCCACGGGTAGTTCACAGATTGAAGCCCACGAGATCGGACTGGCCATCCTCGATCCGCTCTGCGAGCTCGACCATATCGCCTACCTTCGCTTTGCCTCCGTGTATTCCAACTTCGATACCCTGGACGATTTCGAGAAGGCCATCGCAGTGCTACGCAAGCAGGAGACTCCTTCTGATAAGTGAAATCGTGGCTAAACGGACGTGTCAGGCGATTCTTCGTCCTTACGCCCGCGAGATAGCCACGCGCTAAAGGCTTCGCGGCTGAAGCCTTCGCGGTGCAGTTCTTCGGAATTCTCGTCGGTGCCGGCGCGATTGAAAAGTTCGCGTACCTGCTCAGATGACTTCCCAAGTTCGGCAATCCACTCCTGGACCTGTTCCTTGGTGGCACTGTACTGATCTTGGAGTGAAGCGGTGAAGGCGTCCCAGCGGTCATATGCGGCCTCGGAGGTGTCGCTGGCCTTCTTACGCCACTGTCCGGCGATCAACTCGAAGTCCTCCAATTGCTCACGAACGGATCGGCGCATCACCTTTCCGATCTGTGAGCGGGGGAGGTCGTCGAGAACGGCGATGGAACGTGGCACCGCGTAGTGTGACAGTTTGTCGTATGCCCAGCGGCGCACCATGTCCAGATCCACCGAGGTGTCGGGTTCCAGAACGAGTGCCGCTACCACGGACTCGCCGCGAGCGGGATCAGGCATGCCAACGACGGCAACGTCCCGGACCCCCGGCATCGCCTTGAGAACCTCTTCGACCTGCGATGGGTAGATGTTGAAACCGCCCTGGATGATCATTTCCTTGGCACGGTCGGCCATGACAACGAATCCATTGTCCCAGCGCCCAAGATCACCGGTGCGGAGCCAACCGTCGTAGAAGACTTTCTTGGTTTCTTCTGGCTCTCCCCAATATCCGGAGAACACCTGCGGGCCACGTACCAGGATTTCGCCGATCCCCTCGGCGTCCTTGGAGAGGTCGTCCTGGTCGGCAATGCGTATCTCGGTTGATGGGAAGGGAACACCGAGGGTGGAGGGACGGCGTTCGGCGGACACCGGGGAACCAGCGATGATGGGGCTGGCCTCGGACATGCCGTAGCCCTCAATGATGAGGCCTCCGGTTTCCTTTTCCCAGTCGGCGGCAAGTTCTGGTGAGAGAGCCATGGCACCGGAGAAGCTCCATTTAATGGAGCTGAGATCCACGTCCTTGCCGTCTGCCGCGTCGGCCCGTGCCTGCGCAAGCACGCGCGAGTACATGGGAGCCACCCCCGGGAACATGGTGATGGGGCGCCGCTTTTGGGCGGCAAGAAGCGCGGACACATCAAAGTTGGGAAGCAGCACCAGGGTGCCGGCCTGAGAAATACCAACTCCGAGGAGAGTTTGCAGACCGAAGGCGTGGAAGAGGGGAAGTACTCCGGCATAGGTTCCCTCGCCGTATTTGATTCCACGGATCCACTGCACCGTCTGCTCGACGTTGGACACGATATTGCGATGGCTCAGTTGCACCGCCTTCGGAACGCCCGTAGTTCCACCGGTGTGGATGAGAACGGCGATGTCATCCAATGCGGGTGGTGTGATGGATGTGTCGCGAGGCAGCAGCGGCGCCTTGGATACCGCACGATCAAACGAGAGAATTCCCGCGGGGACATTGCCCCGGATCTTCGCCTTCTGTTCTTTGGCGGCCTTGACGGGAAGCTTGAGCAGGATGCGGGAGGTGAGGGGGAGGGCCGCCGCCAGGTTGACCGAGAGATAGGTTCGGCCACGGAAGTTGCCGTCTGCGGTCAGTTTTTCGAGGGTTTGCTCCCAGGCGATGACCACCATGGCGCCATGACGCTCCAGCTGTTCGTGAAGCTCTCCCACCGGCGCGAGTGGATTATGCTCGGCAACCGTGGCGCCGAGGGACAAAGTGGCGTAGAAGGCCACAATATGCTGCGGACAGTTCGGCATGATGAGCGCGACGACGTCGCCCTTGCGCACACCGCAACGATACAGGGCAGCCTGCGCCTTGCGTACCGCGTGCCGTAACTCGCGGTAGGTGAAGGTGCGGCCAAGGAAGTCAATCGCGATGCGTTCAGGCAGGTGACCGGCGGATTCAAACAGCAATTCATCCATCGTTCGTGTCACAGGTGTGATCTCCGCGGGCACTCCCGGTGCGTAATGCGGACGCTGTGGCGCTGACTGGTCCATTGATTTCCCCTCACATCCGGCATCCTCGCTGGATCTTGTTCTTGCTAACTCATATTCTATGGGGTCGCGCGGGCGGGTGCGGCATTCGCAGAAAGAGAGCGAGAACCGGACTGAAGGTAGACATGATCCGAAAACGGGGCTGTCGCAGGCGGTCAAGAGACCTTCTGCCACAGCCCCGGGACAATTATCCGGTGTTAGTTTCGCCTACTAGCCCTTCTCGGACTCGTACGCCAGCGCTCAGTACTCGCGCTTGAGCACCCGCAGCCGGATGTTCTGGTCCGAGGCCTCCAGCAGGTCCACGGCATCCTCGGGGAGTTCGCCCTGGATGTCGGTCACCATGTAGCCGATCTCTCCTTCGGTCGAGAGGATCTGGGCGTTGATGTTGGCGCCGGCGTTGGCGAAGATCTGGTTGACGCGCGCCAGCGCTCCCGGCGTATTCTTGTGAATCCAGCCGATGCGGTAGAGGGAGGAACGCGACGGGCTCGACTCGATGTTGGGGATGTTGACGGAGAGCTCGGTGTTGCCCTTGCGCCAGTAGTCCATCATCTTGCCGGAGACGAAGTATCCAATGGACTTCTGTGCTTCCAGCGTGGAGCCGCCGATGTGGGGTGTGAGGAACACGTTGGGGAACTTGATGAGCGGGGAGTCAAACGGATCGCCGTTGGCATCCGGCTCCTCGGGGAACACGTCAATGCCGGCTCCGACGATGGTGCCGTCAGCAAGCTTTTCGCAGAGGGCGTCAATATCGACGATGTGTCCACGTGACAGGTTGATGAGAATGGAGCCCTTCTTCATCTGCTCCATCTGCGACCGGCCGAAGAATCCCTTGTTGGCGGCGCGGCCGTCCACGTGCAGGGAGACGATATCGGAGGCGGCGAGCAACTCGTCCAGGCTGCGGATACGCTTGGCGTTGCCGATGGCAAGTCGTTCGGCGATATCGAAGAAGAGCACGCGCATGCCCATGGCCTCGGCCAACACCGACAGCTGGGTGCCGATGGAGCCGTACCCGACAATGCCGAGAGTCTTGCCGCGCACCTCGTGTGCGCCGCTGGCTGACTTCTCCCACACGCCGCGGCGCAGCGCGTCATTCTTCTCAGGCAGATGGCGCGTCAACGCGATGGCTTCGCCGATGGCGAGTTCCACCACGGAACGAGTGTTGGCGTAGGGCGCGTTGAATACGGCCACGCCCATGTCGTTGGCCGCCTGGAGATCGATCTGGTTGGTGCCGATGCAGTAGGCGCCGATCGCCACCAGATCCGGACAGGCTTCGAGCACGTCACGCGTCACGGTGGTCTTGGAGCGAATGCCGAGCATCTGGACACCTTGCAGTGCGTCGATCAGCTCCTGGCCTTGCAGGGCGCCCTTGACGCGGACGATCTCATGACCGGACTTGGTAAAGACGTCGTCGGCGGAGGAATGGGGGTTCTCAAGAAGAAGAATACGAGCCACGGCTCAACCATGCGCGATTACCGCCGCACAAGCAAAACCCTCCCGTATTCTGGGACCTCGGTCCGCTATTCGCCCGTTTCTTGCGCGACTTTGCCCATACTCCCGTTGCCTCTCCTAGTCTCCGGTTTCCCGCGACACCGGATTCCGTCACTCCTCGGCTTCTACCGCTTCTGCCGCAGCTTCTCCGGCGGCTACTGATTCCATCAGTCCGCTTGGAAGCTCGCCGGAATGCACCACGTGCAGTTGGCGGGTGGGCCGGGTCATGGCTACGTAGAGGCTCCCGGGGCCTTCGGCGAGGATGTCGGCCGGTTCCGCCAGCACGACGACGTCGTACTCCAAACCCTTGGACTGATACGCACTGACGATGTGGATACGCGAGGTGACATCATTTCCTGCCGAGTCGATCGACCACTGGCGCAACCGCTGCGAGAACGCCAGCACGTTGCCCACGTGTGCATGAAGATCCTGGGGAACGACGACGGCGAGCGTACCGGCACCTTCTCCGTATTCGGCGTCGAGGAAGCGGCACCAGCGCTCGACAGCCTCGACGAGGCCGTCGTCGCGGGAGTCCGGGCGGGTCCGCTGGATGGTGAGGCTCCCGGCGATATCGCGGGCGGCGCGCACGCCACGCACCGGAGTGCCGGCGGCTCGCAGCGTGTCCGCCGCGGTGTCCAGGATGGAGGCGGGGGTGCGGTAGGAGATCGTCAGTTCCTCTTCGCGGGTGTGCTGGGAGAGGCGGCCGAGGATCTCGCTCCAGCCGCCGTGCGGGGAACCGGCTGGGCGCTGGTCGAGATCGCCCACCACGGTGAAGGAGCGGGTGGGGCAGCGGCGGATGAGAAGCTCCCACTGCATCGGAGAGAGCTCCTGTGCCTCGTCCACGACGATGTGTCCGTACGTCCATTCGCGGTCCTCGGCGGCGCGCTCGGCGAGGGAGGCGTGCGGGCCGGTGTCCGTGACGCGATCGGTGAGCATCGAGGAGTCGACGATTCCACCGCCCAGGTTCATCATGGTCATGGTCTCGGAGACGTAGGAGGAGAGCTCGGCGGCCCGGGCCGCCGCAGCGGCGCGCTGGTGCTTCTCGAAATCGCTGGAGAAGGGACCGAGGTATTCGGTCAGCTCGTCGATGAGGGCGACATCCGCGGCGGTGAGGCCCCGACCCTTGGGCCGGTACAACGCGTCGCGTTCGGCCTCGCTGAGTTCGGGTGCCACCTCGGCCAGCAGGTGTGGGTGGGCGTAGAGCCGCTCGAGGAGTTGCACGGGGGAGGAGGGCAGCCAGTGCAGGTTGATCTCGCGGCGGGCATCGATGCTGGCCGCGACGTCGCCAATGATCCACTCGTTATTCGGGAGCTCGATCTCTTTGGCTTCGGCCACCTGGTGGGCCAGCTTGTCCACCAGGACGCGCGCGTAGGTGTCGCGGGCGAGGTTGTGGGTGTGGCCGGTGCGGCGGGCTTTACGCTGGGCGAATTCCACGTCGCGCGGAGTGAGCGTCACCTTCTCCGAGTCGATGCGGAAGGAGACACGCCTGCGCAGCGGCCGCTCCAAAATTCTGCGGACGGCTCTCTTGCAGATCTCGCGCCACACCAGGCGCCCCTTGATCTCGGCAACGGCTTCCGGCTCGCTCGTGGTAGCGCGCACGCCGGGAACGAGGCCGCCGATAGTCGTCGAAACCACGTTGGATTCGCCGAGCGAGGGCAGCACCTGATCGATATAACGCAGGAAGACGGGCGAGGGGCCCACCACCAGCACGCCCGAGCGAGTCAGCCGCTCACGCTGGCTGTAGAGCAGATAGGCGGCGCGATGCAGCGCCACGGCTGTCTTGCCGGTGCCGGGACCGCCCTGCACCACCAGCACTCCTTGGGAATCGGCGCGGATGATACGGTCCTGCTCGGCCTGGATGGTCGCAACGATATCGGTCATCTTGCCGTCGCGCGCCTGACTCATGGCGGACATCAGCGCGCCCTCGCCCGTGAGGTTGAGGTCGTTGCTGTGCGGCGCGCTGGAATCGAGCAGTTCGTCCTCGACTCCGGTCACTTCACGGAACCGGGTTTGAATATGACGACGGCGAACCACATCGCCTGGCTGGGCGGCCGTCGCCCGATAGAACGGCTCGGCTTGGGGAGCACGCCAGTCCAACAGGATGATGTCCTGCTGATCGTCCTTGAGGCCGATGCGACCGATGTGGCTGGATTCGCCGTCGTTAAAATCCAAGCGGCCGAGGACGAGACGATTCTCGACGTTACGCAGGCGCAGCAGACTGTCCTCGTAGTGGGAGGCAAACGAATCGCGTTCGCTGCGGGCACCTGCGCTTTCGAGGCCGGTCTGGGCGCGAACTTCACGCAGTCTCTTCTCGTAGCCGAGGCGCTGACGGTCCAGCGCTGCGTACGAGGTGTCCACATGCACCTGCTCCTGAGCAATAGCACGTTGGCGCGGTGTTGCTTTGGCGTCAGACAAAGAATGTCCTCCTCGAAATGGTGCGGGCGCCCGCGCTGACGCGTCGGTCGACGCGCGGAGCCGCAAAAGATGACTGTCTATTATCGTCCGTTCCCACTTGTTTGCACAATTGCGCTCATCACACGGACTGCGGGGTGTTGGCAGTCACAGGACCTATTGGCGTGATCTCATAGCGGAGTTGCGCTCTTGGCTGTAACGAGAGGTTTCTCCTGTGCGCGAATGAAGGAAGAAGACTAGCATCTGCTTCCTAGAGATTGCGCGGATGGGCCAAGACCTATCCGCGGGATCTCTTAGATTGAGTGACCTCTTTGGTAAGCAGAGTGTGACAGGATTGAAGCAGGACAAGAGCGCTGCAGCAGGCGGGAAAGGGGCCGGACATGGGTAACTTCATCTCATTTCCCGAGGAGGCTCCGGATCACCAGGTGGACAGGTTGGTCCTCAATCTCGTGGATCCCGCAACCGATGCGGGGTCGATTGCGCGGTTGATTGCGGGGTCCTTGGGCACGCTGGATAGTGAACCCGCGGCTCATTTCAACGTTGATCCGCTTATCGACTATCGTGCCCAGCGGCCTTGGATGAACTACCAGAATGGCCGTCTGGCGGGGATTTGGCGCGAGGGTGTGGCCCTTTCGCTGGTGAAGGATGTGGAAGGCGCGGAGTTCTTGCGGCTGCATGGCGCCGAGCCGGACTTTCATTGGGACGCGCTCCTCGCGGACATGATTGACGTGGTGGAACGCTTCGGCGTGCGCTCGATTTATTCGTTTACCGCCATTGGTACGCCCACTCCGCACACGCGGCCCGCCGATATGATCGTGCGCTCCTCCGAGAGCGAGATCGAGCACCCGGTTCTGGAGGCAGACTTCTGGTTCCAGTCCTCCTTCGCGGACTACCTCGAGTATCACGCCTCGCGCCTCGATATCTCGACGACGAACGTCGCCGTGCGCGTGCCCGTCTACCTCACCGGGCAGCACTATTCCGCTGGTGCCGTGGGGGCTTTGAGCATGGTGGGCAAGCTTTCCGGGCTCCGCTTCCCGCTCGGCGACCTGCAGCACGACGTCATCCGGCAGAACGAGCAGCTTGCCGCCATCGCCGCGGAGAATGAGGAGCTCGCGCGCATCCTCGCGGCCTTCGAACGCGACTACGACGAGAAGGGAGTCACCCCCGGATTCGTCACCGCGCCCGAAGACGACTTCTCGGTCCCGTCCGTGGACGAAATCGGCCGCGCGGCCGAGCAGTTCCTCGCACAAGTGGACCTGGCCAACGAGCGTTCTCCGATCGAGAACCAGTTCGACCCTCAGGGCCTCATCCGCCGCATCGATGAGATTCGGCGCTCGCGGCAGTGGCGCGAGCGCGGCAACGGCAACTCCGAGTTCGATTTGTCCGACGGCTCACCGGCGAGCGGGAATGAGCCCTGGAGCGCTAGCGCCAGCTCGCCGATGAGTGCGGAAGATAGCGCCAGTCCTGGAACAGCAGTGAGTCCGGATGAGGCTGTTGTGAACGACGAGTCTGTTGTGAGCGACGAGGTTTCAGGCCACGAGGCTGTTTCGAGTGACGAGGCTGTTTCGGGCGGCGACGCGGTTTCGAACGACGACGACGGCGTGGCGCCACCAATTGAGTGGGCACCGGAGGACGTTCCGGATTCTGCGGTTGAATGGGCAGCGGAGAATGGTTCGGATTCCGATCGCGGGCTTGGCTCTGAGGACGGCCTGGAGAATGGTCTCGATTTGGACCGAGGGCCCGACTTTGTGGAGGGTTTGGACGACAGTCTGGATTCTGATCGTGGGTCCGATTCTGATGATGGGACAACCGGCGATCGTGGCACCGAATCGGACGCCTCCGAGGAATCAGGGAAGTAATACGTGGTGGGATCTCTCAGCAAGCGCCGTCAACGTTCCGCTTTCGCGGTGTGGGTGGTGGCCGAGCTCGTGTACCTCGTTGCTGTGGCTGGCCGCTCCAGTTTTGGAGTGGCCGGGCTTGATGCCATGGAGCGCTTCTCGATCCCCGCTGCAACGCTTTCTCTCTTTGTGGTGGTGCAACTTGCCGTCTACTCGCTTGCCCAGATCCCGGTAGGGATGCTGCTGGACAGGGTGGGAGTGCGCAGGGTGATTCTTGCTGGCGGCGTATTCATGGCCTGTGGCCAGATGGCGTTGGCGGTGGCCGATAGCCTCCCCTTGGCGCTCGCGGCACGAGTACTGATCGGGCTGGGTGACGCGACGGCCTTCGCGTCTGTTGTGCGGCTCGTTCCCGTCTGGTTTGCGCCGCATGCGGCACCGATGATGACGCAACTGACGGGTGTGATCGGGCAGTTTGGCCAGGTCATCTCCTCGTTTCCGTTTGCCTGGGTGCTTCACCAGTACGGTTGGCAACCAGCGTTCTTGACTCTCGGGGCGGTGGGCGCGATCGTGGCAGTCATCGCCGGAGTCGGGGTGCGTAACCGTCCTGAACGACCTTCGCCAGACACGGATGAGGCACGCACTTCCGCCACTCAGGGCACGGGGCGAGGCGACGACGTCGTCGACGATCAGCGCACGCAACCCTCCATCCCCAGCTTCATGTCCACGTTTAGGGAACCCGGCGCCTGGCTCGGATTTTGGACCCACTATGTCGGCGGACTTCCTCCCATGGTGTTTATGCTGCTGTGGGGAGTGCCCTTCCTTCAGGTCGCGGGCGGTATGAGCCCGGCGGCCGCGGCGGCCATCCTCGTCATTCAGCCCGCCGCGGGAATCGTTGCCGGGCCGCTCATCGGCAGGCTTACTGCCGCCCATCCGCTGCGTCGGACGTGGCTGGTGTACGGTTCCGTCGCCCTCACGGTTGCCGCTTGGCTTCCACTCTTGCTGCGTGATACTCCGCCGCCCACGTGGATGGTGGTGGTGTTGCTGTGCGTGCTGTCGCTCTCGGGCGCGGCCTCCGGAATCTCCTTCGATTTCATCCGCACCTTCGTGCATCCGGCGCGGGTGGGGACGGCCAACGGTTTGGCCAACATGGGTGGCTTTTCCGCCACCTTCGTGACCGCTTGGCTCATTGGAGTCGTGCTGGACTTTCTCGCCTCGGACGGCGGGTACACGGCACTGGTCTATCGCCAAGCCATGGCTGTCCAGGGGATCGTGCTTATGGTGGGGCTGATCGGCTTCGCGGTCTCCAAGCGTTACACCCGCCGCAAAATGGCAGCGCAGGGAACGGTCGTGCCCTCGCTCCACGAGGTGATGGAGCGTTACCGGCGCTGAATAGTCCGCAGACTCCGCGAGCCGTCAGTGGGTGAGGTTCGAGGACCACAGTTGGCCCGGATGCAACTGGTCGTCAGTGAAGGCGCGGGCGCCCGAAGCACGCCGGCGCAGGCCGACGTCGTCGATCACACGCGCCGGGAACGACAGCCGCCGGACCCGGCGCTCGATCTCGAACACCGGGAACTCCTGGTCGGAGGCAGCGAGAATGATGTTGCCGAAGCGGCGCCCTTTGAGAATCGAAGGGTCCACGATAGCGATCATGTGCCGGAAATGCTGGGCGATGGTGGCGATCTCCTCGCCGAGTCGGCTGAGACCGGTGGAGGCGATGGAGTTGAGGAGATAGATGCCGCCCGGGGCGAGAACTTCGTGAGCGCGCGCGGCGCTTTCGCTGGTGCGTAGCTGCGCCGGGACCTCCCGATTACGGAAGGCGTCACGGATGATGACGTCCCACTGGGCGTGGGTGGTGTCGAGCGCGTGGCGGGCCTCGTCGGAACGAATCCGCAGCCGCGGCGCCGGAGGTAGATCGAACCAGTCGCGAACGTAGCGGGCCAGCCTGCCGTCCAGTTCCACTGCCAGCTGCTTCGAGCCGGAGTGTCCCGCGTCCAGGGCGCGTGCCAACGCACAGCCAGCGGCACCAAGATGAAGGGCACGAAGCGGCACGGTATCGCCCAAAGTGGCGCCAATGATGAGTTCGATGTGCTGCATGTACTCGAACTCCAGATAGCGCGGATCCTCTAAATCCAGGGCGGACGACTCGGCCCCATCAAGATAGAGCGTGATGAGGCTGGGTTGATACGGGCTCTGGCTGATCTCGGCGAGCGCGAAGTCCGTCTGGACGGGGTCGACGGGCAACCGATCGTAGGGCGAAGGTGACTTGCTGGATTTGCGGGACACGCACCAACCATATCGTGACTCAACAGTGGGGGCGTAGGTGGGTTCATGAACGGGACGCCGTGGTGGGTGGGTCAAGACTCGCGGGCGAGTAGGCTGGGGGAGAAGCAGTGAGAGCCGTCGGCAACCTGAGAACGCTCGGGACCACGAGAGCCAGCGCTACCAATAGGGAGGGACGATGTCACGAGCACCGCGGTCCAGCCGCGCCCGGCGCGACTGGGGCAGTGATGATTCTCAGACCCCAATTCTGCACGTGGACATGGATGCCTTCTTTGTCTCCGTGGAGTTGCTGGACCGGCCGGACCTGGTCGGCAAGCCGGTTGCGGTGGGAGGGCAAGAACGCGGGGTGGTCTCTGCGGCCTCGTATGAGGCGCGCACCTACGGTGTGAACTCGGCGATGCCGGTGGGGCAGGCCTTCAAGCGCTGTCCGCAACTCATCATGCTCCCGCCCAACGGGGCGCGTTATGCCGAAGTGTCACGTAAGGTGATGGCAATCTTGCGGGACTTCACTCCGATCGTTGAGCAGGTGTCGGTGGATGAGGCTTTCCTTGACGTGTCGGGGGCGCGCCGGTTGTTCGGGTCACCGGTGCAGATTGGAACCAGACTGCGTCAGCTGATCCACGAGGAGGTGTCCGTCCCGGCCTCGGTGGGGATAGCGGCCACCAAACATGTGGCCAAGGTGGCCTCCGCCCACGCAAAGCCCGACGGCCTGCTGCTGATCCCCGAATCCGCGACGATCGAGTTTCTCCACTCCTTGCCCGTGGGAGCGCTGTGGGGCGTGGGAGAAAAGACTCGTGAACGCCTCGAAATTCAGGGGATCGACACGGTAGCGGACCTGGCCAGCCTCGGTAAGGATCGCCTTGTCAAGATACTTGGGCGGGCCGGCGGATCCCACCTCTACGATCTCGCCATGGGAATCGACCCGCGGCCCGTTGCCACCAGCCGGGAAGAGAAGTCGATCGGGCGCGAGGTGACCTTCTTTGATCACGTGAGTGACCGCGCCGAACTTGAGCAGGTCCTGCTATCGCAGGCTCACGACACGGCGCGCCGGTTGCGCGCTCGCGGACTCTTTGCGGGCAGCGTCGCCATCAAGGTACGTTTCGCGGACTTCACCACGATCAGCCGCTCGGCAACGCTCGCTCAACCCACCTTCGTGGCTCGCGAACTCTACGACCAAGCGCGGCGGCTCCTGGATGCGGTACGGATTCCCGAACCGGGCCTCCGGCTTCTGGGGTTACGTGCCGAGAACCTCTCCACTGGCGACGGCGGCATTCAGCTTGCGTGGGATGATGACCCGCGCCGGGCCGAGGCCGAAACCGTGATGGACCTGGTGGGGGAGAAGTTTGGGGCGGGAGCCATCGCTCCGGCGAGCCTGCTGGGAAGGACAACGCGTTTCCGAGGGTCAGGTGAGGGGCGCCGGTGACGCAAGAGATGCCGGTGAGAGGCGAGGATTGTGGGTGAAGCACGAGGGGCATGGGTGAGGAACAAGGGGAATAGGCGAGGAACGAGGTCACATTTGAGTCGCATTTTTCCGCTTGTGGCGGGCAGACTACCCGGTAACTTCCTTGACGCGATACCCTTGTTCTACACCTATCGACGAGGAGACACGATGCCTCTTTCTGAATATGAGCGAAAGATGCTTGAGGAGCTCGAAGCGCAGCTTGCTGACGAGGACCCAAGCTTCGCGGACACTCTGAAACCGGAGCCACCGGCTGCGGTTGTTCCCATGCGCCTTTCCATCCGCCACCTCGTTCTGGGGCTTCTGGTTGCGGTGCTTGGCATTGCCATTCTCGTGGGCGGAATCGCCGTGGAGATGGTTCTGGTCGGTGTTCTTGGCGTCGTCGTCATGTTCGGTGGTTTTTGGTACATCACCGAAGGAATGCAGAGCGGACCAATTCAGCCCGGCAGTGCACCAAAGAAGCCGAAGCGAACAGGCGGCGGAGATTTCATGTCCCGTCAGAATGATGAGTGGGAGCGCCGCAAGCGCGGCAAGAACTAGTGCTCTAGGCTGCCTGGGCGTCCACACTCATACGTGAATCGCCTCGTCAGGGAACATACTTCCAACACCCGCTGATGTCTTGTCGATGTCAGCGGGTGTTCTGTGTCTTTGATCAGATATGTCCACCTTCTTGATCAGATACGCCCACCTTCTTGATCAGATATGCCCACCTTCTTGATCAGATATGCCCGCGTTCTTGATCAGATATGCCCACCTTCGTGAAGCGTTCCGCCCGCCTTCTTGACGCGTTGCTTCCCCGCACGCTCACTCCGAGAATTTATGGTGATCGTCACGTTCGTGCTTGCTTGGGCCGTGGCGTCCCGGAGAGTTCTTGCTCCACCTGAAAAAACGCTGGTATTCCTGAGTTTTTTCTGGGTGAGTAGGGGTCAACTTTCTTGCTTGTGGAGGAATGTGGAGTAAAGTGGGGGCTACGTCAACGAAGGGGAGGTGACGGGTGTTTCTTGGAACTTACGAGCCACGGCTTGATGAGAAGGGACGCCTGATTCTCCCCGCCAAATACCGTGACCAACTCCAAGATGGTCTGGTGATGACGCGAGGGCAGGAGCACTGCCTCTATGTGTTTCCCTACGAAACTTTTGTGGAGATGCAGGAGCAGTTGCAGCGGGCGCCGCTCACTTCCAAGGAAGCCCGTTCCTACCTACGTGTTTTTCTTTCTGGTGCGGTTGATGAAGTTCCCGACAGGCAGGGGCGGATCACGATTCCCGCAGTTCTTCGCAACTACGCGGGGCTGGAACGAGATCTGGCTGTCATCGGCACTGGAAATCGGATTGAGATCTGGAACCAGGCGTCGTGGAACGAGTACTTGACTGAGCAAGAATCGGCGTTTGCCGATCGTGAGGATGAGGTTATCCCAGGACTGTTTTGAACCTGTTAGCTGCTCTTCCGTCTGAGGCAATTCCCCAGCTTCAGCGTGGCAGAAACAGCGATCAGGATGGATACAGAACGAAGAAAGGAGAGTCGATGGTCAGCGACACCACCGCCCAGCAGGGCTCCGATAGCAACGCCGTGCGCGCGGCAGACAATGCGCTGCATGTTCCGGTTCTCCTTGAGGAATGCCTCGAACTGCTGGCCCCGGCGTTCTCGGGTGAGGCTCCCGTCATGATTGACGCGACTCTCGGGATGGGCGGCCACACTTTCGGCTTCCTTTCGCGATTCCCGCATCTGACCGTCGTGGGAATCGATCGGGACGCTGACGCTATCGAACTGGCAAGCGAGAGGTTGAAGGAATTCGGCTCTCGCTTCCACGCTGTTCGTACCACATACGATCATATCGACGACGTCGCCGCGCAGTTCGGACGTTCGGGACGGGTCGATGGCATCCTCATGGATCTGGGCGTCTCCTCCCTGCAACTTGATGAGGAGTCGCGAGGCTTCTCCTACTCCCACGATGCTCCTCTTGATATGCGGATGGATACCACCCAGGGCCGGACGGCCGCGGACATCCTTGCCACGTCCTCCGTGGGGGAGATTGCTCGCATCCTGTCGGACTACGGTGACGAGCGTTTCGCTCTGAAGATCGCGCGCCGTATCGTCTCTATGCGCGATACGCAGCCGATCACGCGCACCGCGCAGCTCGCGGACATCGTCAAGGAGACGATCCCCGCGGCAACGCGGCGCACCGGCGGTAATCCCGCCAAACGCACCTTCCAAGCGCTTCGTATTGCCGTCAATGATGAGTTGTCGGTGCTGGAGCGGGCGATGCCTCGCGCGATCTCCGCGCTGGGTGTCGGCGGACGAATTGCGGTGGAGTCCTACCAGTCGCTGGAGGACAAGATCGTCAAACGCGAGCTCGCCAAGGGAGCTCGCTCCACCACTCCCGCGGGCTTGCCCGTCGAACTACCGGGGCATGAGCCCTATCTTCGTCTACTTACCCGCGGAGCTCATAAAGCGAGCACCGCCGAGGCTGCTGTCAATCCGCGCAGCGCCTCTGTCCGACTTCGCGCTGCCGAGCGGCTGCGCAACGAAGGGAGCCAGTCTTGAGTGCCGTCCCCGCTACTCCTGTCCGCACGCCGTCGGTGCGTCGTTCACCGGAACAGCAGGTCATTTCCGGCTTGCCCCAACTGGCTCTGGTACCTACCCCGGCTCCCGCCAAAGGTTTTATTTCCACCGTTATTGTGTGCCTGGCGCTCTTCTTTGGTGCCTTCGCCACCGTCTTCTACCTCAATACGCAGATGGTTGCCACCGCCTACGAGATCCAGAACGTCAACCGCTTGATCAATGCGGCTGCGGCTACAAATGAGACGCTCACCGATGAGGTTGTTCAGGTTTCCACGCCGGAAGGACTTCGCGCCAAGGCCAGCTCATTGGGCATGGTGCCAGCCACCGATACCCGTTTCCTTGACCTTGAGAACGGCGATGTCGTCATTCCCGCTGATCCCAAGGCGGTGTTCCAGGCTCCTCCAGTGGCCCCTGTGCCTGCGGAAACGGATGCGACAACCGGTGCCGAAGCAACGGCAACCGACGCGACAACTGACCCGGAGGTCGCCGTCGTCGAGGGTGGCGCAGCAGATGCCGCTACCCTAGACGCTGTCGGTGACGCTGCCGTAGCTGGCGAGTCCACGGAAGAGGCCGGAGCTGGCGAGGCCGCCGTCGGTACAGATGGTTCCGCAATAACTGGCGAATCTGGGGCTGCCTACTCCACGGAGCCGGGAGTGAGCGAGAGCGAATCGGGAGTAACCGAGACTGCAACGGAGACGCAGGGATACTAAATGGCCGGGAAGAAGGATCACCCTCGACTTCGGGCGATGCGGGTGGGCTTTTCTGAAAGGTTAAAGGCAGCTCGCAATCAGCCGCCTTTTGCCAGGCGTCTGCGTTCGATCTTCGTTATCTTCACCGTGTGTGCGGTGTTGCTCAGTATGCGTCTTGTGGACCTGCAGGTATTGCGCGCGGAGAAGCTGTCCGCCAGCGCCTCGCAGTTCCGTACACGAACCGAGGTCATCCATGCCAAGCGTGGCGATATCCTCGATGCTTCCGGGGCGGTTCTTGCCACGTCGGTGGAGCGCTACAACGTTGGTGTCAACCAGAACCTCATCTCCAGCTATGTGCACTTCGAGCTCAATGAAGATGAGGAACTCGTTGCCGTAGGTGCCGGTGCAGCTGAGGCCGCGAAGCAGCTGGCCCCTCTCCTGGAGATGGACCAGGCCGAGCTTGGCGGTTTGTTGATGGGCGGCGAGGAGAAATCCTCGTTTGTCTACATTGCGAAGGATATTTCGCCGGAGAAATGGCGCGAGATCCGCGAGCTGCGCATCACCGGCATCGAACCCGAGCAGGTGATGAAGCGCGAGTACCCCAACGGCAAGGTGGCGGGCAACGTCATTGGCTATCTCGGTTTGACCGGTGAAATCCCCGAGGGAGAGACCGTTGAACAGCCGACCGGCCAGGCCGGTATTGAGCGCACCAAGCAGGACGTCCTCACAGGTAAGGACGGCTCCATTACCTACCAGATCGCTGACGGGGCGATTCTTCCCAATGCCGAGCGCACCGAGGTCGCGGCAGTTGATGGGCAGAGTGTGCGGTTGACGGTTGATCGCGATCTGCAAGATGTCGTGGAAGTAGCCGTGGACAAGCCGATTGCTGAGCAGGGCGCCGAATGGGCCTCTGCGGTGGTGGTCGAGATTGGTACCGGTAGGATCCTCGCTCTAGCCGACTCGCAAAGGCCGGATCCGGGCAACCGCGAGGGAACTGCGCCCGAGAACTGGGGAGCCCGGGCTGTCCAGGGAATGGTGGAGCCCGGCTCCACCGGCAAGCTCATGACGTTCGCTGCCGCGTTGGACCAGGGTGTTGTCACCCCGGAAAGCGTGTTCGAGGTGAAGGACCCGATCACCATGCCCAATGGTGAAGAGATCCACGACAATGACGAGCACGAGGACGAGGACATGACCGTCGCGGGCATCCTGGCGAAGTCATACAACTCGGGCTTGGTTCAGATCGGTGATTTGGTCCCCGACGAGACCCGCTTTGAGTACATGCAGAAGTTTGGGATTGGCTCCCTGACGGGCGTTGAGTTGCCTGCCGAAACGCCGGGTCTGGTGAATCCGCCGCCGTGGCCGGGTCGAGATCACTACACCACGATGTTTGGACAGGCCTGGACCGCGAGCACGGTGCAGCTCGCCCAGATGGTTTCGGTTTTTGGTAACGACGGCGTGCGCGTGCCCGTCCACATCATCGAATCCACCATTGACGCGGATGGCCAGGAGCACCCCACGTTGGTGATGGATGACTCCGAGCGGGTGGTATCCCCGGAGACCGCCCATTCCATGCTGGACATGATGCAGGCGGTCACCGATATCGAATCGACCGGATGGCGGGCGGCCGTTCCGGGTTACAACATCGCCGGTAAGACGGGAACCGCTGAGGTGGTCGATGAGGCCACGGGCCTGCTGACCAAGCGCGTGGGTACCTTCGTGGGCCTGGTGCCTGCGGAAGACCCCCAGATCGCTATCGCGGTAACCGTCTATAATGCCGATGGTGCCGGATACGGCGGCGATGTAGCGGCACCGGTGTTCAAGGACACCGTATCGTTTGCGGTTCGGCAGCTGGGTATCCCGCCGTCGACCGTACCGCTTGTTCGTTTGCCGTGGTATCCGGGAGAGGAGATCAAACCCAATGACTCAGACGACTCAGTTGGCTGATCTCGCAGCGCTTGTCGATGGCAAGCACATTGGACATGCGACCATTGAGGGAATCACCTCGGATTCTCGCGCCGTGAAGTCAGGCGTTCTCTTTGCGGCGGTCCCTGGACAACGCGTCCACGGGGCGCGCTTTGCTGCCGGAGCGATCGCGGCGGGGGCCTCCGCCATCGTCACCGATCCCGAGGGCGCTGCGATGATCGCTGCGGACGGCGCGGATGTTCCGCAACTCATCGTGGACAACGTGTCGAGCCGACTGGGCGAGATCGCGGCGCAGGTGTACGGTAATCCGGCGCGCGATCTGCGCACCTACGCCATCACTGGCACGAACGGCAAAACGACGACGGCCTTCCTACTGGAGTACATTCTTGCCGCGGCCGGGCGGGTGACGGGCCTGATCGGGACCGTCACCCTGCGTCTGGCCGGGCATGAGATTCCGGCGGCAATGACCACCCCGATGCCAGCCGACTTCCAGCGCTTGCTGGCAGATCTTGTCAGCCGCGGCGGCTCGGACCTTGTTATTGAGGCCTCCTCGCACGCCCTCGCCCAGGGGCGCACCGACCCTGTCTGCTTTGACGTTGCCGGATTCACCAACCTCACCCAGGATCACCTCGATTTCCACAACACCTTCGAGGAGTACTTCGAGGCCAAGGCCTCGCTTTTCAGCAAGCGCCGCTCGCGCCGCGCCGTGGTGTGTGTCGATGACGAATGGGGCAGGCGTCTGGCCTCCCAAGCGATCGAGGAACTCGGCGCTGCCAATGTTCTGGCGCTGAGCGTCAAGGGCGCGCTTCCGGAGGGTTTGCGCGGTTGGACGGCCAGCTCGCGCCCGGGCTCGGGCCACACCGACATCACGTTGCACTCGACGGACGGCGAGACGCTGCGGGTCTCCACCGCCCTTCCCGGCGGTTTCAACGTGGCCAACGTTGCCCTCGCGGTGGTCATGGCACTCGCCTCCGGATTGCGCGCCGAGAATCTTCCCTCCGATATCAGCCCGGCCGTTCCCGGACGTATGGAAGTTGTCTCCACCAAGCCGCGCGTCGTCGTCGACTTTGCTCACAATACCGATGCCATCATCAAGGCAATGGAGGCGCTTCGCGAAACCACCGTTGGCAAGCTGGTGGTGGTGACAGGAGCCGCGGGCGAACGAGACAAGGGCAAGCGCCCCGCGATGGGAGCGGCCGTTGCCCGCTATGCGGATGTCGCGATCATTACAGACGACGACCCACATTCGGAGGATCCGGCAGCTATTCGCCGCGACGTTCTTGCTGGTACGGGTGGTTATGACGCGAGGGTCGTCGAGATCGCCGACCGCTGCGAAGCAATCCGCACAGCGATACTCGACGCGGCGCCGGAGGATACCATTCTTCTTGCGGGTCGGGGCCACGAGACGATTCAAGAAGTCGGCAAGGAACTGATCGAGCTGGACGATCGGGTGGAGGCCCGGCGCGCACTTGCGGACCGCGAAGCGGATCCGAGTCAGGAGAAGAACGCATGATTCCCGTGACGCTGGCACAGCTAGCCAGAGACTGTGACGGTCAGGTCGTTGGAACTCCAACTACCGAGATCCTCGATCTCACCACCGATACCCGCGCCATTACTCCCGGGGTGATCTTTGCCGCCATCAAGGGGGCGCGTGTGGACGGTGCCTCCCTCGCGGGTGAGGCCCTGAAGAAGGGCGCCGCCGCGATCCTCACCAGCGATCCCGTCACGGCGGTGGCGTGTGGGGCGAAGCCGGAGGACGTCGTCGTCGTCGATGACGTACAGAGCGCCATCGGAAAACTTGCCCGGGAAAACCTGCGTCGTATCCGCGAATCGGGAAATTCTGACTTCAAGGTGGT
This sequence comes from Ancrocorticia sp., assembly GCA_047602305.1. Taxonomy (GTDB): domain Bacteria; phylum Actinomycetota; class Actinomycetes; order Actinomycetales; family Actinomycetaceae; genus Ancrocorticia. The sequence goes on along the minus strand of JASGHO010000001.1, from coordinate 1,137,480 downwards.
TGCGGTCACCGGTTCCGCGGGAAAAACGACGACGAAGGACCTGCTCGCCGCGATTCTGGCCGAACGTGGCCCCATCATCGCCCCGCCCGGCTCCTTCAATAACGAGTTGGGCCTGCCGCTGACGGTGTTGCGCGCGGGCCGAGACACGGCCACGCTGGTGCTGGAAATGGGCGCCGATCACATCGGAAACATCGACTACCTCACCTCCATTGCACCCCCGGACGTCTCGGCCGTGCTCATCGTGGCGCGAGCCCACCTGGGAGAATTCGGCGGTATCGAGAACGTCGCGCTGGCCAAGAGCGAACTCGTGACCGGAACAGCTCCCGGTCTGCCCATCATTCTCAACGCGGATGACGCCCGCGTGGCCGCCATGGCCGAGTTGGCCCGCGGGCCGGTGACAACCTTCTCGCGCTTTGGTGAGGCTGACGTGCGGGCGCGCGATATTCGCGTCGACGATAGCGGGCGGGCCGCCTTCACCCTGGCCACCCCGATGGGCGAGGCCCCGGTGGCATTGCAACTGGTGGGCGAACATCACGTGGCGAATGCGCTGGCAGCGGCCTCGGTCTCCCTCGCCTTGGGAATCGAACTCGACCATATCGCCCAGGTTCTCTCGGCCACGGGCCCGGCCAGCCCACACCGCATGGACGTGCGCGAGCTGCGCGGCATCACCATGATCGACGACGCCTACAACGGCAACCCGGACTCGATGCGCGCGGGCATTGCCGCCCTGGCGCGCCTGGGTAACGGACGCCGCAAGATCGCGGTGCTCGGCGCCATGCTGGAACTCGGCGAGGAAAGCGCGGCGGAGCACGCCGCCCTGGCGCCCGTCCTCAAGGAGGCCGGAGCAGCCCTGCTCATCTGCGTGGGCAGCGGGCTTGAAGCGCTCAGCGCCGCCGCCTCCTCCTTGGACATTGATGTTGTAGATACCCCCACGGCAGATGGTGCCTTGGCACTGCTTGATACCGTATTGGTCACGGGTGACGTGGTGCTGCTCAAAGGGTCAAATGGCTCGGGTGTCTGGAAGATTGCGGACGCGCTGGTCGGGGAGGACGAGTAAATGCTAGCCATTTTGATTTCTGGAGCGTTTGGCTTCATTGGCACACTGATCGGAACGCCGCTGCTCATCAAGATTCTGGTGAGGCGGGAGTACGGTCAGTTCATCCGGCAGGACGGTCCCACCAGTCATCAGACCAAGCGCGGCACGCCCACCATGGGTGGCCTCATCATCATCCTGGCATCGATACTGGGATATGGGATGGGGAATCTGCTGACGGGGCGCATGCCGAATGCGTCCGGCGTGCTGCTGTTGTCCCTCATGGCGGGGCTGGGCTTCATCGGATTCCTTGACGATTTCGCGAAGATCCGCCAGAAGCAGTCCCTCGGCCTGACGCCGTGGATGAAGGTGGTGGGGCAGGCAGTCATTGGCATCGCCTTTGCCGTGCTGGTACTCCAGTTCCGTAACGGGGACAACCGCACTCCGGCCACCACCCGCATCTCCTTCGTCCGTGACACCTCGATTGATCTTGCGGTGTGGGGCGCCGTGGTGGGCCTCATTCTCTTTGTGATCTGGGCAAACTTCCTCATCACGGCGTGGTCCAACGCCGTCAATCTCACTGACGGCCTCGACGGCCTCGCCGCCGGCGCCTCGATGATTGCCTTCGCCGCCTACACGGTTATCACGCTGTGGCAGGCGAACCAGGCCTGTCACGGGGTGCTGGGAGCAGCCCCCGGCTGTTACGACGTGCGCGACCCGCGCGATCTCGCCATCGTCTGTGCCGCAATTGTGGGCGCCTGCTTCGGCTTCCTGTGGTGGAACACGTCACCCGCCCAGATCTTCATGGGCGACACCGGCTCGCTCGCCCTCGGCGGCGCCTTCGCGGGCCTCTCCATCCTCACCCACACCGAGTTCCTCGCGGTTCTCATCGGTGGACTCTTCCTCCTCGAGGTGTTCTCAGACGTGATCCAGATCGGCTTCTTCAAGATGACGCGCCGCCGCGTCTTCCGTATGGCGCCACTGCACCATCACTTCGAATTGAAGGGATGGAAGGAAGTGACTGTGGTGGTCCGCTTCTGGATCATCGAGGCGATTTTTGCCGCTGTCGGATTGGGTATCTTCTACGCGGAATGGTTGGCTCAGCAATGACAACGCTTGGTTCAGCAGTGACATCAGTAACGACGACGTTGGCAAATCCGGGAGCCGAGAAGCTCGCGGGGAAGCGCCTTGCCGTGGTTGGTTTGGGCAAGTCGGGGCGCGCCAGCCTGCGCGTGCTCACGGAGTTGACGCGGGCCGTGGTGAGTGGCTGGGACTCCAACCAGCAGGTCATTGACGCGGTCGCGAACTCGGGGGAGCTCTCCGAGGACGCCCTGGATTCGCTGCACGCTGTTCCCGGCGAGGACGAGCTTGCCGCCGCCGTCCTTGCCTGGCAGCCCGAGATCATTGTTCTGGCGCCGGGTATCCGTGAGATTGCGCCGCTGTTTGTGCGAGCCGAAGAAGCCGGGATCGAGCTGTGGAGCGAGATCGAGCTTGCCTGGCGTCTGCGCGCCATGAACGACGACGGCGTCGCGGCTCCCTGGTTCTGTGTCACCGGCACCAACGGGAAGACCACCACCGTCTCGATGCTTGAGGCCATCCTCAAGCAGGCCGGCATGGGAGGTGTTGCCATCGGCAACATCGGCACTCCAGCTGTGTTGGAGACGAGCCGGACGGACGTGCAGGCGCCGGGGGCGTTTGCCGTGGAGGTCTCCTCGTTCCAGCTGCGCACCACCCACTCGGTTTCTCCAGTGGCGGCCACCTGCCTCAACTTTGCCGACGATCACCTGGAGTGGCACGGCAGCCGCCAGGCCTACTGGCAGGCGAAGGCCCGCGTGTACGAACACACCCAGGTGGCCTGCGTCTACCCGGTGGGCGACGAGATCGCGCAGCGCATGGTGGACGAGGCCGACGTGGTGGAAGGTGCTCGCGCCATCGGCGTATGCCTCGGCGTGCCTTCGGTGGGGCAGATCGGCATCGTCGAGGGCCTGGTGATCGACCGCGCCTTCGGTGACTTCCATCGCGGCGAGGGCGTTGAACTCTTCGAGATCGACGACCTCATGCACCTCGCCCCACAGCCGGGCGAGCTGCCCGTCCACATCGTTCGCGACGCCATGACGGCCGCCAGTTTGGCGCGGGCAGGCGGGGTGGAGCCGGCCGACATCCGCGCTGCGCTGCGCGGGTTCGCTCCCGGGAAGCACCGCATTGAGCTGATTGAGCGGGTCGACGGCGTCGCCTACGTCGATGATTCGAAGGCCACCAACGCGCACGCCGCCCGCGCTTCACTCATGGGCCAGCGCGATGGCTCGGTGGTGTGGATCGCCGGCGGTCAGGCCAAGGGCTCGCGGTTTGAGGAACTGGTGGAACAGGTCCAAGGCAAGCTGCGCGCCGTCGTCGTTATTGGAAAAGATCAGCAGCCGTGGCGTGAGGCGTTGGCGGGCGTTGAGGCTCCCACTGTCTGGATTTCGCCGGACTCAAGCGATCCGATGGGGGAGGCGGTTGCGCAGGCGCGGGTTCTGGCCCACGACGGGGATACGGTGCTGATGGCACCGGCGTGTGCCTCGATGGACCAGTTCACCTCCTATGCTCATCGCGGCGAGGCATTCGCAGCGGCGGTTCGGGGGAAACGTGACGACTGAGCCGTCGAAGGCCAAGCGGCCTTCGAATCGGGGGGAGAGATCCACGGGGGCCGCAGGCGCGCCGGGAACGCGGCCGTCTGGGGCGCGAGCTGCTGGCGCGAAGGCTGCTGGCGCGAAGGCTGCGGGCGTCAAGCAGCCTGGTGCCAAGGGGACTGGTGCGAAGGCTGCCGGCGCAAGGCCGGCGGCGGCGAAGAGCGCGGGCGCAAAGGTTGCCGGCGCAAAGTCTGCGGGAGCGAAGCCGGTCAAGAGTGGCGCGGAAGGCGTACGACGGGTGAAGACGGGAGCAACGGCTGCGGCTCGGGCAGCCTCGGGACAGGCGGGGAGCGAGCGGGCAAGCGCGAAACAGGCTCGCGTAAACCAAGCCCGCACAAGCCAAGCCCGCACAAGCCAAGCCCGCACAAGCCAAGCCCGCAAAAAAGGCCCACGCAACGCTCGAACGCGACCTGGCCGTGCGGGAGAGGGGACGCGACGCATCCCCCGACTCTTCTATCGCGAGGGCCGCAGGCCGGCCTCCGAAGAGGAAGCCCGCCACGTTCGCGAGGTGATGCACCGCGCCATTATTGGGGCGGTGGTGTCCACTTTCGTCTTGTTGGTGCTTGGTGTGGTCATGGTCTACTCGGCTACCACCCCTTCAAGCATTCGGGCGCTCGAATCACTCTCTGAGGTTGGTGCGGGCGCCTTTCGCGTGGCGAACCAGCACATGATCTTGGTGGTCATTGGTCTGGTGCTGGCGATTGTGGCCGCGTGGATGCCTGTGCAGCTCTACGTCCTGATGGCCAATGTTTTGTTTGGCTTGGGACTGCTCTTGCAGTCACTGATCTTCGTTACCTCCGGTGGCTCCGCGGCAGGCGGAAATATGAACTGGCTGATCATCGGTTCGATTAGGTTCCAGCCCTCGGAGTTTCTCAAGCTTGCCACGATTGTGTGGGTGGCGGCCTGGCTCTCGCAGCTGCGTGCAGAACAGAAGTCGATCCGGGACTTCTTGGTGCCCGCGGGTGGGGGCGCCGTCGTCGCGCTACTCTTGGTGCTGGCTGGTGGCGACCTTGGTACCGCGCTCGTCTTCATGATGTTCATCGCGGGGATGGCCTGGCTGGCCAATATTCCCTGGAAGTATCTGGGGACGGTGGCGCTGGTTGGGGCTGTGGCGGTGACCGGGCTGGTTCTCGTCCAGAGTTCGCGCGCGGGCCGTTTTGCGCAGTATTTCTCCCTCCTCTTTGATGGACCCAACCCCATGGAGCCCACCCAGCCGGACTTTGCGCTGTGGGCTTTCGGCTCCGGGGGACTCGGCGGAACAGGCCTGGGGACGGGAGCCGAGAAGTGGCCGGGAAATCTCGCCGAAGCACAAACGGACTACATCTTCGCCGTGGTGGGCGAAGAATTGGGACTGCTCGGCTGCCTCATCGTGGTGGGGATGTTCTGCTACCTCGGATGGAGCCTCTTCCAGATATGCCGCTACCACCCCAGCCCATTCGCTCGCCTCGCGGTGGGCGGCGTTGCCATCTGGCTGGTGGGCCAGGCGATGGCCAACATGATGGTTGTGACAGGATTGCTGCCGGTGTTCGGTGTACCGTTGCCCTTCATGTCCCAGGGCGGAACCGCCGCAATTGCCTGCCTGCTCGGTGTGGGCGTGTGTATCTCGGCGGCGCGAGCCGTGCCGGGAGTGAAAGAATCGTTCCAGGTGCGGAGCAACCTTGCCTACCGCGCCCGAGCTGTGCTGAAACGCTCGGGTCGTACTGAAAAGAGGAAACCATGACAGCTGTGAACGTCGTGCTGGCCGGAGGCGGAAGCGCCGGTCATGTCAACCCTCTGCTGGCTACCGCCGACGCGCTGGTAAAGCAGGGTGCTTCCGTGCGGGCAGTGGGCACCCGCGAGGGTCTGGAAGCCACGCTGGTTCCCGAGGCGGGAGTTTCGCTGGACCTCATCGAGAAAGTGCCGTTCCCGCGGCGTCCAAATCTGGCCGCGCTGCGTTTCCCGCTGCGCTATCGCGCCGCCGTCGCCCAGGCGGGCCGAGTGCTGGATGAAGCGCACGCACATGTGGCCGTGGGTTTTGGTGGCTTCGTCTCCACGCCGCTCTACCAGGCTGCCAAGAAGCGCGGCATCCCCGTGGTGATCCACGAGCAGAATGCCAAGGCTGGCCTGGCCAACCGTTACGGCGCCCGCTTCGCGGCCGCTGTGGGCCTTACTTTCCCCTCCACCAAGCTGAAGGCAACGCGTGGCGTCACCGAGTGCGTGGGCCTCCCGCTCCGCCCGGCGATCGCTGATCTTGCCGCTGCTCGCGAAAAGGACGCGCGTGGCGTGCGCGTGGCGGCCGCCGCCCGGCTCGGGCTGGACCCGGACAAGACCACGCTCGTGGTGACGGGCGGCTCGCTGGGAGCCCAGCGCCTCAACGAGGTTGCGGTAGCCAGCCTCGACAAGCTGGAGGGCGTGCAGGTTCTTCACCTCACCGGCAAGAACAAGGACGCCCCGGTGCTTGCTGCCACCGCATCCCTGCCCAATTACCACGTGCTGGCCTACCTCACCACCATGGAGGACGCCTACGCCGTGGCCGACCTGGTGCTGTGCCGTTCCGGCGCGGGCACCGTTGCCGAACTGAGCGCCCTCGGTTTGCCGGGCTTCTTCGTGCCGCTTCCCATCGGCAACGGCGAACAGGAATTCAACGCCTCGGACGTGGTGGCGGCCGGCGGCGCCAAGCTGGTGCGGGACAAGGAGTTCACCCTCGAGGTGTTCGCCCGCGAGGTCATCCCGCTGCTACACGACCAGGCGCGTTTGAGCACCATGGGCGAGGCAGCGCGCGGAGTCAGCCCCGTCGACGCCGCCGACCGGCTCGCGAAACTCGTTCTTCAGGCCATCTCGTTGCAGGGGAGGAAAACCAAGTGAACTACCACCTCATTGGAATCGGCGGCGCCGGAATGTCCGTCGTGGCCGAACTCCTCATGGCCTGCGGCGCGGAAGTCTCCGGCTCGGATGCCAAGGCGTCGGCTGCCACCGCCCATCTCATCGAGCTGGGCGCCACGGTCTACGTAGGCCACGACGCGGCTAATGTGCCGCGCGGCGCCGTCGTCGTCGTATCGTCGGCGATCCGCGAGACGAATCCGGAGTTGGCCGTGGCCCGCGAACGCGGCCAGCAGGTGATCCACCGCTCGCAGGCGCTGGCGTTGGCCTCCGAGGGACGTGACTTCGTTGCGGTTGCCGGCGCCCACGGCAAGACCTCCACGTCGGGCATGCTCGCCGTGGCACTGCGCGCGCTGGGAGCCGACCCCTCGTGGGCGATTGGCGGCACCATCAGCGGCATTGGCACCGGTGCGCACATGGGCGAGGGTCCGGCTCTGGTAGCCGAGGCCGACGAATCGGACGCCTCCTTCCTCAATTACACGCCCCGCATCGCCATCGTGACGAATGTGGAACCGGACCACCTCGACCACTATGGCACCCGCGAGGCTTTCGAAGAGGCCTTCGTGAAGTTCTCGCGCCGCATCGTCCCCGGCGGGCTGCTCGTCGTCTGTTCTGACGACGACGGCGCCGCGCGGCTCGGCAGCACGGCCCTGTCCGAGGGTGTCCGGGTTGTCTCCTACGGGCGCGGGGAGGCGCTGGCGGGAGCCGAGCGCCACGTGCGCATTGGCGACGAATCACATGTGTCGGGCTGTGCGCGGGGAACATTCAGCGACGCTTCCGGCAGCTATCCCGTCACCTTGAACGTGGTGGGAGGGCACAATCTCCTCAACGCGGCCGCCGCGTGGGCAGCCGGAGTGGAACTGGGCCAGGAACCGGCAGCGATGGCCGACGCCCTCGGAGCCTTCGTGGGCACCGGCCGGCGTTTTGAGACCAAGGGTGTGGTGGCTGGCATCACCGTGGTCGACGACTACGCGCACCACCCCACCGAGGTTGCCGCAACCCTGCGCGGCGCCCGCGAACGTGTGGGGGAGGGGCGCATTGTCGTCCTCTTCCAGCCCCACCTGTACTCGCGCACACGCAACTTCGCCACCGAGTTCGCGCGGGCGCTGGAGCTGGCGGATGTCGCCGTCGTCGCCGGAGTATATGCAGCACGCGAAGACCCGATGGAGGGCGTTGAGGGCAACCTCATCACCGACCAGATGGCTGCGGGAGTGTTTATCGCTGACAGGTTCGCTGCCGCAGACTGGGTCGCTGACCAGGCACGCGAAGGCGACCTCGTCCTCACCGTTGGCGCCGGAGACGTCACCGAACTAGCGCCTCGAATCTTGGAGCGTGTCGCGAATCGATGAAACCTCCCAAGAGGATTGGTAAGCCGCGCAGTCTCGCCGCGCAGACTGTCCCTGAGGTACCCGAGCCGAGGACTACCAAACTGGAGTTGGTTGCCCAGCTCCGCCAGGACGGCGTCCCGACCGCCGCGCTGAGCCCCGAGGAAGCGCAAGAGATCTCGCGCGTGTATGGCGTGGGGAATGAGTTGGGGCGCAGCGGTGCTAGACAAGGACGGGACGCTTCGCCTGAGATCCGAGCGGTGGACGGAGGGGCTGCTAGAGGTTTGGGTGAAGGTCTCGCTGGGGGAGCGATAGGAGGCTCGACCGGAGGTTCTGACGAGTATTCAGCCGGGGACTGTGCTGGAGGCCCCGCCGAGTCGGAAGAGATGGCGAGCGCCGGGGCGTCGTCGGCAAAGCCTCGTAAGCGCCGACGAATCGCTGGGTTAGCAAAGCGAGCTGCGGCTGCGGGTGCGGGAGAACGGGGCTCGCTTGCGGTCTCGGAATCCCGGGTGGAGTCCTCCTCGCACCCGGAGAGGTCACAGCCATGGGGTAGCGGCGAGGTAAGCGCGGCTGAGCTTGGCGGCACGGAGGACTTTCTTCTCGACGACGACCCGGTGCAACCCGTCGTGCAACTCTCGGCTCGTCGCCGTGAGAAGCTGGCGGAACGGCGGCGACTGATCCTCAAGCGGATTGTCATCGTTGTGCTCACCGTGGCGCTGGGAAGCTTCGCGACGTGGGCGCTGTTCTTCTCGTCCTTGTTCGCGCTGCGGCAGGACAAGATCGAGGTGGCAGGTTTGAGTGGTTCGCCCTACCTGACGAATGAGCAGGTCACCGAATCGTTGCTCCCGCTGGTTGGCACGCCCTTGCCTCGCCTCACAGAAAAGTCAGTATCCGGCCGTCTCACCAGCGACTATTCGATCGTCAAGTCGGTTGATCTCTCCCGTCATTTCCCACGCGGAGTTGGCGTGGAGGTCACGTTGCGCGAACCCGTCGCGTGCCTGATGGAAGGCGGTGCCTGCCACGCGATCGACACGGAGGGCGTGATCCTCGATCTAGCCCCCGAGCAAACGCAAGGCTTGCCGCAGCTCACCCTGGCCGCCGGTCAAGATGCGGCCGGTGATGCCGCCGAAGCAATGATTGATGTACTCGCCGCCCTGCCCGACCACACCCGAGCGAAGGTGGCCAGCATAGAGGTGAGCGAGTCGGCACAGATCACGCTGAAACTCTCCGATGGAGCAACCGTGGCGTGGGGCACATCAGGAAACAACGAGTTCAAGTCGCAGGTGTTGGAAATCATTTTGAAGCAGGAGGCGTCGCGCTACGATGTCTCCGCGCCCAGCGCCCCTGTGACCAGCTGAAATGGCGATGCTTGCCGAAGCTGTGAAGAAAAGTGAAGAAGTTCAAGGAGAGGAATTGTGCGACACACCGACCAGGTTATTGACCCTGGCGCCGCATACCTCTACCTTGTGCGCGAAGTCAGATGCGTAAACCTCAAGTACTTCTTGAGGTCTGAAAGGAAGAGGCTATGCCTGCACTGAACAACGCTGCGAATATCAAGGTCATTGGAGTGGGCGGTGGTGGCGTCAACGCCGTCGATCGCATGATCCAAGACGGACTCGCAGGTGTCGAATTTATCGCTGTCAACACCGACGGCCAGCAGCTCGTGAAGTCCGAAGCTGAGACCAAGCTCGATATCGGGCGCGACGTCTCCCGCGGCCTCGGCGCCGGTGCGGACCCCGCCGTGGGTAAGCGCGCTGCCGAGGAGAACATTGAGGTCATTCGTGCAACCCTTGAGGGTGCCGACATGGTCTTCGTGACCGCAGGTGAAGGCGGCGGCACCGGAACGGGTGCCGCTCCCATCGTTGCGTCGATCGCTCGCGAACTTGGCGCACTCACCATCGGTGTTGTGACCCGCCCGTTCGAGTGGGAGGGCCTCCAGCGCGCCAACAACGCCATCCACGGCATTGATGCACTGCGCAAGGCCGTTGACACCCTCATTGTTATCCCGAACGATCGCCTGCTGGAGATCTCCGAGGACAACCTCTCCATCATCGAAGCTTTCCACTTGGCCGATAACGTGCTGCGTTCGGGCGTCAAGGGAATTTCCGATCTCATCACCATCCCCGGCCTTGTGAACCTCGACTTTGCGGACGTCAAGGCCATCATGCAGAACGCTGGCACCGCCCTCATGGGCATCGGTGCCGCTAGTGGCGACGATCGCGCCATGCGCGCCACCGAAAACGCCATTTCTTCGCCGTTGCTGGAGGCCAGCATCGACGGCGCCCACGGCGTGCTGCTCTCGTTCCAGTCCGGTGCGGACTTCTCCCTCAAGGAAATGTCCGCTGCGGCCCGACTCGTCAAGGAGTCGGTGGATCCCAACGCGAACATCATCGTGGGCACCATCATCGACGAAGCTCTCGGCGACGAGGTGCGCGTCACCGTCATCGCTGCTGGCTTCGACGAGTCGGAAGATGTCCTGCTCAAGGAATCCCCCTCTGCACAGCGCCCTCCGGAGCGCATTGTGGAGCCGGTCAAGCCCGCCGAGCCCAAGTACGAGGCCCCGCCGGTGGCAACACCCAGCCGTCCCGTCGCACAGGCCCCGCAGGTGCGTCAGGCTCCTCAGGCACCCCAGGTTCCCCCGGTTTACGATGAGCCCGCTCCGCGTCGCGCACAGGAACTGGATATCCCTTCGTTCCTCTTCGACGACTAAGACGGATCACTTGATCTCAACGTCCAATGAGCTTCGGCACGCGAGTGCCGAGGAGGCATCCTCGGGTGTCTGACTTCGGATGGCCCGCGCCTCATGGCGCGGGTCATCGGTCTATCAAGAAAGCAAAACGTGGAACTCATCGATTGGACAATTCAACGTCGGGTTCCCGGCGGCGTGATTCGCGGCGGATTCACCACCGTTGCCGGAGGGATCTCTCAGAGTGGGTGGGCCGGGCTCAACTTGGGCACTCATGTAGGTGACGACGAGTTCGCCGTCGTCGAAAATCGCCGCCGTCTCGCCACCTACTTGGGGTGTGAACCCGCGTGGATGGACCAGGTGCATTCGGATACGGTCGCTGTGGCGGTAGGCGGGGAAACGGCGCCGGCCACGGACGCGCTGGTGATAGATCTTTCGGGTGCGGAAAGTGTTGCCGGAGCCGCAGTGCTACCGCAAGCGGCCTGCGTTATGGTGGCCGACTGCGTGCCGCTGCTCCTGCTCAGCTCCCGTACTCTGCGGGCGGCAGCCGTGCACGTCGGACGTGCGGGCTTCATGAAGAACATCGCCGCCGCAACCATCGCCGCCTTCGACGAAGACGCGGGCGCCCTGACGGCCATCGTTGGCCCCTCCATTTGCGGGCGCTGTTACGAGGTACCGGAAGCGATGCGGGAAGAGGCGCGGGCGGTGGCGTCGTCGTCGGTATCGCAAACACGCTGGGGCACTCCAGCAATTGACATCCCGGCGGGACTGACCGAGCAACTGCGTAGCTGCGGGGTGAGTGACGTAGTCCTCGACGGGCGCTGCACCTACGAAAACGAGAGTCTATATTCTCACAGGAGAAGCACGCAGGCAGGCCTCTCAGCTGGGAGATTCGTGGGAGTGGTGCAGCTATTGAGCGACACACCAGCGTAACTTCGCCGCAGGTAGGCGGCTTGTCACTTACCTTGTGAGTATGGCGAAGAATGCGTTTCACCGGTTGATCAACAAGGCATCGGTCTCGGACGATGGGTACGAGAACGAGTACTTTGAGGACGAGTACGTCGAAGAAGAGGAATACGTGGAAGACGAGCAGTACGACGACGTCGCCACTGAAGTGACGCCGATCCGCTCGGTCGCGCCCATGCCCGATATCGCAAGAATCATCACCGTGTGGCCCAAGTCAATCGACAACGGCACCGAGTTCGCCGATCCGTACCGCAATGGAATCCCGGTGATCCTCAACTTGAGCGCCGCAGGCAACACTGACCGCAGGCGCATCCTCGACTTTGCCGCGGGCGTTTGCTATGGCCTACACGGAAAGCTCAACAAGATCTCCAACGATGTATTCCTCCTGACCCCACAAAAGGTCAGCGTGGAAGCCGCCAACGCACAGGAGATTGACAAGTTCTAACATGGCCTCAATTTTTCTGCTTCTTGCCCTAATCTGTGGGCTGTACACGTTGGTGTTGGTCGCACGGGTCATCCTCGATCTCGTCATCAGCGTTGCACGCGACTGGCATCCCACCGGTATCATGCTCATTCTTGCCAACTGGGTGTTCAAACTCACGGATCCTCCGCTGCACCTGCTCGGGCGGGTCATCCCTCCACTGCGCTTCGGCGGAATCCAGCTTGACCTCGGTTTTCTCGTGCTCTTCATCGGAATACAGATGCTCCAGCGGATCCTGCTGCAGCTTGCCCAGCTCTAGATCTGGGACGCACTCATTCCTGACCAATAACGGTACCCATTTCGGGTACTCTCGTAGGTGACTCGCGGGTCACCATTGTCCACTGGACCAGAACGTAGAGGTGAATACTCATGGCGCTGCTCACGGAACATGACGTCGTCAATATGCGCTTCAAGGCGCCCAACTCCGTCAAAGAGGGGTACGACCAGGACGAGGTCGATTTCTTCCTCGACGAAGTCGCCGAGACCATTGCCCAGCTCACCAAGGATAAGGCCGAGCTTGAGAACCAGGTGAAGGTTGTGCAGGCTCGCGTCACCGAACTGGAAGGCTCCGGCGAGGCCGTCGAGGCGCCCTCACCTGATTCTCCCGTTGCCACCTCGCCGCTGGTTCCGCAGGGCGGCTCACCGGCTGAGACTGCCGCAGGCATGCTGGCCCTCGCACAAGAACTACACGACAAGTACGTGAGCGAAGGCACCGCCAAGGGCGAGCAGATCATCGCTGAGGCCACCGCGCGTAGTGAAGAGATCGTGAGCGAAGCTCAGGATGAGTACAATCGCACCCTCACCCAGTTGGAGCAGGAGCGTGGCCTCTTGGAACGCAAGGTCTCCGAGCTGCGTGACTTCGAGCGCGATTACCGTACCCGCCTCAAGAGCTACCTTGAGTCCCTCCTCAACAACGTTGAGGGTGGGTCTGAGGACGTGGAAGGCCCACAAGACTAAGCGATTGTGTCGATGGCTTCGGCCTACCGGGGCAATCTTGAGGTTACTTTCATATAATGACGGCGGCGGCCAGTTCTTGGCTGCCGCCGTCGTTGTGTCATGAGGATGAGTGTGAGAGAAGAAGATCTGGCGAAAACGCCTGATAGCCCGGAAGCTGGTAACGCTGGTGGCCCGGCAGTTGGTAGCCCGGCAGTTGGTAGCCCAAGAGTTGATGGACCAGAAGTTGATAACGCTGGTGGCCCGGCAGCTGGCAGCTCGGCAGCTGGTGGCCCAAGAGTTGATAACGCTGGTGGCTCGACGTCTGGTAGCTCGGCAGCTGGTGGCCCAAGAGTTGATGGACCAGAAGTTGGCAACGCTGGTGGCCAGGCAGCTGGCAGCTCGGCAGCTGATGGACCAGAAGTTGGCAACGCTGGTGGCCCGGCAGCTGGCAGCTCGGCAGCTGATAGCACAGCAGCCGACGGTTATGCTGGCACGCCCCGGCGGATGATTCTTTGGGGCTCGGTCGTCGCGGTTATTTCTGTGCTTCTTGATCAAGCGAGCAAGATCTGGGCGTTGGGTGCGCTATCACAGGGGGAGCGGATTCCACTCCTGGGGGATGCCCTGGGGTGGGAGTTGATCTTCAATCCGGGCGCGGCTCTTTCCTTGGGCGAGAATTCGACGATTGTTTTTACTGTGATTTCGACGGCCGTCGTGGTGGGAATGCCGTTCTTGCTGCGCACGACGGTGTCCCTTCCCTGGGCGCTTTCCCTGGGCGCCATTTGGGGTGGAGCGGCCGGGAATCTCATTGATCGGCTGTTCCGGGCTCCCGGACCAGGACGCGGGCACGTGGTTGACTTCATCGCCTACTTCGACTGGTTCATTGGGAACGTTGCCGATATCATCCTTCTTCTCGCCATCATTGTGATCTTGGTGTTGTCCTTGCGCGACGTGCCGCGATCGGCTCTCGATATGGCTCGCAAGGCTGCGGAAGGAAGGTCGAAGGCATGAGTGACCGGCGCTATTACCCAATTCCCGACGGCTTCGTTGGAGATCGGGTTGATTCTGTGGTTGCGCGGATGACGGGACTCTCACGATCGGTGTGTGCCCGCCTCATTGAAGAAGGGGCGGTCTTAGTGGATGGGGTACCGGCGTCAAAATCTGATCGGACGGCTCCCGGGCAAGTGCTGGAAGTTGACATGCCGGCTCCGGTTTCGACGGAACCAGTACCCACCCCCGCAGATTTGCCGATTATTTACGACGACGACGACATCGTGGTGGTTGATAAACCGGCCGGGCTCGCCGCTCACCCCTCGCTCAACTTTGAGGGGCCGGACGTGCTGGGGGCACTCTTGGCGATGGGTTACACTCCGACCACATCGGGGCCGCCGGAACGCAAAGGCATTGTGCATCGCCTTGACGTGGGTACCTCCGGTTGTATGGTGGTGGCCAAGTCCGAGCGGGCGTACTCCCTTCTCAAGCAGGCCTTCCGCGATCGCACCGTGGAGAAGATCTATCACGCGTTGGTCCAAGGGCATCCTGATCCGACGAGCGGCACCATCGACGCACCAATCGGCCGTGACAACCGGCATCAGTGGAAGATGGGAATCAGGGCTGATGGGCGCCACTCGATTACCCACTACGAAACACTGGAGGCCATGGCCGGTGGCTCGCTTCTAGAGGTTCACCTGGAGACCGGGCGTACGCATCAGATTCGTGTTCATATGGCCGCCGTGGGGCATCCATGCGTTGGTGATGATATGTACGGGGCAGATCCTTCGTTATCGGCGCGGCTGGATATGACGCGTCAGTGGCTGCACGCGGTCTCTCTTGGTTTCGAGCACCCGCGAACGGGCGAGTGGGTGTCCTTCCAGTCTGGTTATCCGGATGACTTGCAACATTCTCTTGATCTTCTACGCGGAGGAGTATTCCGATGATTGAAATTGTCAGCACGCGTGAGCAACTGGAGCGATGCTGGGCTATTCGCACGGAGGTCTTCGTTGAAGAGCAGCGCGTCCCGGTTGAAGAAGAGGTTGATGCGCTGGACGAGGCCCCTGAGACGATCCATTTGTTAGCCACGCGAGATGGACGTGATCTTGGGACTGCGAGGATCCTCCCTGAAGAGCCCGGCCATTGCCACATTGGCCGTGTGGCCGTGCTGGCGGCGGCGCGCGGCCTCGGCGTGGGCCGTGAGCTGATGGATGCGGCCGGCCAGGTGGCGTTGGAACGCTGTGCAAGTGCAGACGGGACCGTCGAAATACGCCTTTCTTCTCAGGAACAGGCGATGGGCTTCTACCTCTCCTGTGGTTACGAGCTCCTCGAGGGTGAGCGCTACCTTGACGCAGGCATTTGGCATCGGGACATGGCGCTGGTGTTGCGCACGTCCTGAACGACTGGACTGAGGTGCGATGGTCTGCGTGTCCTGAGCGGTGAGACATTACGCATCCTGAACGGCCCGACATTGCGCATGATGAGAGGCAAGACCTCGCGCATCCTGAATGTCCGAAACGTGCGCATGTTGAGCTGCAAGACCTCGCGCATGATGAATACCAAGATGTGTTGCGCACCGCGGTGCCTGTAGTGCTCACTATGCCCTGCTCACTCACTATGCCCTGCTCACTCACTATGCCCTGCTCACTCGCGATGCCCTGCTCACTCGCGATGCCCTGCTCACTCGCGATGCCCTGCTCACTCGCGACATTTGGCTCTCTCACACCGTTCTGCCGCTCTCACCGTCTACCACTCTCATGTTTTCGGACGCCGATGACCGAGCCGTCCGGGCGTGAGAAGACGAATCCTCCCGCGTGGTGGGTGATCGTCACATGATTGGCGTGCACGGTGCTGTGATGGTGCCAGCACAGCAGTACGGCGTTGTCCACGATGGTGGCCCCACCCCTCTCCCATTCCTGGGCATGGTGGATTTCGCTGACCTCGCTTCCGCGGTTGCAGTTCGGGTACCGGCATGTTCTATCGCGTGCCAGTACTGCTTTGGCCTGTGTTGCCGAGAAGGTTCTCTGGGCTCGAGAAGCGTCTAGCGGCTCGCCATGGGCAGTGAGAACGATCCTGCTCAGCGATGAATCGCATAGCAGCGTCGCCAGTTCTGATGGTGCCATGGCGGTGCCATCCTCCAACGTTGCAGGCTCGAAGCCATCCATCGCACCGGTTGCTAAACCAGCTCTGATCTCTCCGAGAACTCTCCCGACTTCGGCCGTCAGATGCTGTTTGTTACCCAGACACTGTCCTTGCTGTCCAAGGCCTTCGCCGGAAGTTGCGCACTTTCCGGGCTCCGCCGGAGGGCTTGAACCACGCCCGAGTGATCTCAGCCCTCCATCCTTCTCGAAAGCTCCGACCTTCTCGAAAGCTCCGATGCAGCCGCTCTCGATAGCTCCCTCGATTCCTGAGAGGGTGGCGAGCGGGACGTGAACGAGAATCTGGGTTCGTGGCAGCCGACGCCCAATGGAATTGGGTGCGTCTCCGGTTGCGATGACTCCGCTGGGACCACCAAAACTCCCGTTACCACCAGCACCTCCGGCCGTGACTACGCCGCCAGGACTACCGGCAGTCCTGCTACCGATAGCACCGCCACCACTGCTACCAGCAGCGCCTCCGACGCGGAAATTCCCGCTACCAAAAGCACCACTACCACTCACACCGTCACTACCGCCAACATCACCAACAACACCGCCAACATCACCAACAACACCGCCAACATCGCCAACGACACCGCCACCTTCCGGCCCCACTCCGCCACCGGCTTCTGGTCCGCTGTACAGCACGTCAAGCAGGGCGTCTGCGCATCGTTGCCCGTGATCGCGAGTGTCTGTTTGTGCGGGCACGCCGATCATTTTCCGTAGGGCTTTGTCCAGTTGAAGTCCGTTGAGCGCGGTGAACCATCCCGAAAGGCGGTAGCCGCCGTCGGAGGGGAAAATCTTGAGGTGCTGTTTAAGCGCTGCCCGTTTCGCTTCCCGTTCGGCTTCGGTAGGTGAGTGCTGATAAACCCACTTACGCACCGCTTTGGCAAACTGATCAGGATTGTTGGCCAGTGCGAGGGCGAGGAGAGTCTCCTCCTCGGCGGCGGCACGCGGCCTCATTTCGGGTGGGATGTGCCGGTTGAGTACCTTGACGTAGGCGGTCGAAAGTCCGCCCTCACGAATCACCCGACCAAATCTCGGGTAGGTGTCGCGCACCGCTTGCGCATTCCTGATTTCGTCGAGAACCGTCCGTTTTGGTTGGCCTGCGCTTGCTTCCAACAGTCCTGGAAGATCCCGGTGATCACCTGGCAGTGCCAGCGGCTTCTGTTTCTTTGGCTCCGGCATCCCGGGTTCGACGACGGGCTGGGGCGGAGCCGTAAGCTCATCGATTCGTCCGACCAGCACCGTTTGAAGCCCTCCGAGAGCCTTCGCCAGCTTCCCGAGCCGCGCAGTCAATGACACCGCAACCTCCAGTGGAAGGCCTTCCACGCAAACCTCCGAGCACCACCCCAGCATGTGCGTGACGAGCGCCTCACCCTCGCCCCACGTTCGAGTTTCATTCTCCGACGACGACGTCAGCGCCGCCACCGGCCCCACCGCCGCCACTTCCGATGCCGCCGACGACGCCACCCCGCCAACGAACGTGAGTGACGGACGAGGTGAGGCCGCCTCGTCGTCGTCGACTAAGAGTCTCATGGACACGAGCACACCTACCTTTCTTCTCCCGAGCGGATCAAAACGTCACGTCAGCGAACGATTGTTCGAATAACCGAAGCCTATGATCCGCCTCCGACAGATTTCTGCCCCACTTTCTCTTGCGGTGCGAAAGTCGCCTCCGCAACCCCCTTTCCCATATCGCCCCAAACCCACACTGGGCGTAAATGTACTGGTGAGGAGCCTGACGCCTCCGAGTCCTCAAAACCAACCCACTCAATAAAGTGATTCACATCACCATCTAAAACCAAGTTCCAACCGCCCGCCACAGCACCGCTGTCCGTCAAGATGGCCCTTCCCTCAGCTGCGGGCGCGGAATCTGTCGGAGCAGCCGACTAGACTGAATCCATGACCTCGAAGGATTTCGCTCACCTGCATGTGCACACGGAATATTCCATGTTGGACGGCGCCGCCAAGATCAAGAAGCTCATCGCTGAGACGAAGGCGCAGGGCCAGAAGGCCGTGGCCATCACTGATCACGGGTATTGTTTTGGCGCCTACGAGTTCTACAAGGCGGCCAAGGCTGAGGGGATCAAGCCGATCATCGGTGTCGAGGCTTACGTGACGCCCGGAACCTCGCGATTCGGTTCGGATCGTAAGCTGTGGGGTGACGAAACCCAGCGTTCCGACGACGTCTCGGCCCGCGGTGCCTACACCCACATGACGCTGCTCGCGGAGAACAACACCGGGCTCCATAACCTCTTCCGGATGTCCTCGCTCGCCTCCCTTGAAGGCCAGATGGGCAAGTGGCCTCGCATGGATCAGGATCTTCTGGAGACCTACCACGGAGGCCTCATTGGTACCGCGGGCTGCCCTTCGGGTGAGGTGCAGACGCGCCTGAGGCTTGGGCAGTTTGACGAGGCCTACCGTGCCGCGGGACAGATGCAGGAGCTCTTCGGCAAGGAGAATTACTTCGTCGAGGTGATGGACCACAACAACTCCATCGAGCGCCGCGTCGCCAACGAACTCATTGAACTGGCGCAGAAGATCGGCGCCCCGATCATCGCCACCAATGATTCGCATTACGTGCGCGAAGAGGATGCGCCGATCCAGGACGCCATGCTCTGCATCAACTCGGGCTCCACGCTCCAGGATCCGGACCGCTTCACCTTCGATGGAACCGGCTACCATCTGCGTTCTTCGAAGGATATGTGGGATCTTTTCGGTGATATCCCGGGCGCTTGCGAGAATACGCTGCTGATTGCCGAGCGCTGCGATGTCTCCTTCACCACCGCGAACGAGGGCGCCAACTACATGCCGGAGTTCCCGGTTCCCGCGGGTGAGGACACCACCTCCTGGTTCATCAAGGAGGTGGAGAACGGTCTTCACGCTCGTTTTGGCGAGACGATCCCGCAGGACGTGCGCGAGCGCGCCGATTACGAGGTGGGTGTCATCGTCGAGATGGGCTTCCCGGGCTACTTCCTCGTGGTGTCCGATTACATCCGCTGGGCCAAGAAGCAGAGCATTCGCGTGGGGCCGGGCCGTGGCTCCGGCGCCGGATCGATGGTGGCCTACGCGCTCGACATCACCGAGTTGGACCCGATCAAGTACTCCCTGCTGTTCGAGAGGTTCCTCAACCCCGAACGTATTTCCATGCCTGATATCGACGTCGACTTCGATGAGCGCAGGCGCGGGGAGGTCATCGAGTACGTCGAGAAGAAGTATGGCGCGGACAAGGTGGCCCAGGTGGTCACGTTCGGCACCATTAAGACGAAGCAGGCTCTCAAGGACTCCGCGCGCGTGCTGGGTTACCCGTTCGAGATGGGTGACCGGATGACGAAGGCCCTGCCGCCCGGCGTGCAGGGCAAGGACATCCCGCTCACCGGGATTTTCGATGAGAAGCATGACCGCTACCAGGAGGCCGGTGATTTCCGTCAGCTTGTTCAGGCCGACGGCGACGCCCGGCGAGTTTTTGACCTCGCTCTCGGTCTGGAGGGGCTGACCCGCCAGTGGGGCGTGCACGCCTGCGCCATCCTCATGTCCTCGGTGCCGCTCATGGACGTCATTCCGCTCATGAAGCGCCCCGCCGACGGCGCCACCATCACCCAGTTCGAATACCCGCTGTGCGAGGAACTGGGCGTGCTCAAGATGGACTTCCTGGGGCTGTCCAACCTCACCACCATCAACGATGCGCTCGAGAACATCGAGATGAACAACAAGCCTCCGGTGGAGATTGAAACGGTGGGCTTGGACGATCCTGAGACCTTCGCGTTGCTTTCGCGCGCCGAAACTCTCGGCGTGTTCCAGCTGGACGGCGCCGGCATGCGTACCCTGCTCAAGCAGATGAAGCCCACCGAGTTCGAGGACATCTCCGCTGTGTCGGCCCTCTACCGGCCCGGCCCGATGGGCATGAACTCGCACACCAACTACGCGCTTCGTAAGAACGGGTTGCAGCCAATGACTCCGATTCATCCGGAGCTTGCGGAGCCACTGCAGGAGATCCTGGGCACCACCTACGGCCTCATCGTGTACCAGGAGCAGGTCATGCAGATCGCGCGCACCTGCGCCGGTTTCACCATGGGCCAAGCAGATACGCTGCGCAAGGCCATGGGTAAGAAGAAGCTCGACGTGCTGAACAAGCAGTTCGAGGGCTTCTCGAAGGGCATGCTGGACAACGGCTACTCCAAGGAGTGCATCGACACCCTGTGGGGAATTCTTGTTCCCTTCGCCCAGTACGCCTTCAACCGTTCGCACTCGGCCTGCTATGGCCTTATTTCGTACTGGACCGCCTACCTCAAGGCCAACTATCCGGTCGAGTACATGGCTTCCCTGCTCACCTCGAAGAAGGACAACAAGGACAAGCTGGCGCTCTATCTCGCTGAGGCGCGCCGCATGGGCATCACCGTACTGGTGCCGGATGTCAACGAGTCGCTGGCCAACTTCTCCGCCGTGGGTGATGAGATCCGCGTGGGATTGTCCGCCGTGCGCAACGTGGGAAGCAACGTGGTGGAGGGCATCATCAAGGCCCGCCAGGAGAAGGGCACCTTCACCTCCTTCCAGGACTTCCTTGACAAGGTGCCGCTGCCGGTGTGCAACAAGCGCGCCATTGAGTGCCTCGTCAAGGCGGGTGCCTTCGATTCCATGGGTTATACCCGCCGCGCCCTGCTTTCGCGCGTGGAAGAGGCCGTCGATTCCGTGGTGTCTCTCAAGAAGAACGAGGCCATCGGCCAGTTCGATCTGTTCGGGGGAGCGGACGCCGATCTCGGCACCGGCGTGGACGTGGTGATTCCGGATCTGCCCGAGTGGGACAAGAAGGTCAAGCTCGATCATGAGCGGGACATGGTGGGCCTCTACGTCTCCGACCATCCGCTCTCGGGCATGGAGCACGTGCTGGAGCGCGCCGCCGATACCACTATCGTGCGCCTCATGAACTCTGAAGATCCGATCGACGGCGCCACCGTATCCCTCGCCGGGCTTATCACCTCAGTTCAGCCACGTGTCTCCAAGAAGAACGGCAAGCTGTGGGCCACCGTGACGCTGGAGGACTTCTCCGGCAGCGCGGAAATCAACTTCTTCCCGCAGACCTACCCCACGGTCTCCACCATGCTGACCCAGGACGCCGTCGCCATCGTGCACTGTCGCGTGCAGGTACGTGACGGGGCCATCCAGCTCTCCGCGCAGGGTATGGAGTTGCCCTCCGGCGATCTCCTGCCGGATTCCCCGCTTGAACTGCGCCTCCCGGAGCGCATGTGCACCCAACAGCTTATGAAGGGCCTCGCAGATATCCTGCGCTCGTACCCGGGTTCGGCGCCGGTGCGCTTGCACATCGAGAAGCCTGGCGTCACCACGGTGGTGCAGGTGGACCGCGAGTTCTATGTGCACCCGGGCTCGGGCATGATGTCCGACCTCAAGGTGCTGCTGGGGCGGCACTGCATTATGTAGCGGGCAGCCTTACAGTGCTGCCAACCGCACCGCGATCTCGCCCTGGGGGAGTTGCAGGGCGACGACGTCGCCGTCGCTCAAATGGTGTCCGCGGCGCGTTTCGACGTTGCCGTTGACGGTGATGTCGCCCATCTCGATCATTTCGCGTGCCTGCGCGCCGGAATCGGCGAGTGAGGCAAGCTTGATGAACTGGCCCAGGCGAATGGGCAGGGTGACTTCGATGTTGTCCATTAGTCCTCCACGGTGACTGCTTTGGCAGCCTTCCGTGGCCGCACGAGAACTACATATACTACCAGCGCTGCCACTGCGGCAACGGCAAGAGCGATACCGATGGGAGAACCTGCGGCGGCGGAGACCGCTGCTCCCCATACTGCGAATCCGATGGTGGAATAGATGGCTGCCCATGCTAGCCAGCCAGTGAAGGCGGAGGCGATCCATACGGGAACGGACATGCCGATGGCCCCAGCGGAGACGGTGATCACTGACTGCACACCGACCGTGAGGAAGCAGAGGGGAATGGCGATCCATCCGCGTCGGCGTAGCAGTTCCATGCCGTTGACCGTGCGTTCCGCGTGCACCCAGTTCCAGACCTTCAACGCGAAGCCACCTTCAGGCTTCTTGGACTTCATGGCGAGGTAGTGCCCGTAGCGGCCCAGTCCGTACATGGCCGTGGACCGTAGTGCCACCACCGTGAACAGGAAGAGGTAATAACCGAGCGCGGGGCCGCTGGTCACAAAGTCTGCGATGGATTCGAGCATAAATGCAGTCTAGCTCCCGTACCCAACTTCGCGACAGTCTGAAGTTGGACACTCAAAAGATGTTGAGGTGACGCCGAAATGTTTGCGAACAAATGAGGGAAGATGGCGACACTGTCGCGAACAGCTGGAACTGTTTAGGCCTTTTCCTGGCACTGTGGGCACACGCCGTAGATCTCCAGGGTGTGCGTTTCGGCAATGTATCCGGCCTCCGCGGCGACCTTGCGTGCCCATTCCTCGACGCCCGCCCCCGAGACTTCGCGGGTGCTGTTGCACTGGCGGCATACGAGGTGGTGGTGATGGTGGTCGGTTTCGCAGTGGCGGTACAGGGTCTCGGCGTCCGAGCGCAGGATGTCGAGCTTCCCCTCCTCCGCGAGGGACTGCAACGTGCGGTAGACGGTGGCAAGCCCGATGCGCTGACCCGAGCGGCTGAGATCCTCGTGTAGTTGTTGCGCACTGACGAACTCGGTGATGTTCTCCATGCGTGCCGCGATTGCGGCACGCTGAACTGTCATACGAGAAACAGCCATTATGCAACCTTTCGAGAGGGCGTGAGCATTCGGACGAGGGGCCGTCCCAACGCCACTAGAGCATACAGTCCTATGAGCATAACCACGATTGTTGCGCCGGGTGAAGCCGGGACGTGATACGTGATGACTAGTCCCGCTACACAGGAGAGCGTACCGATGATTTGAGCGATTCGCATCGTTGTTGTGAAGGACGAGCTGAGCAGCTGCGCCACGGCCACTGGCACGATCATGATGGCTGACACCAACAGTACCCCGACCACCCGCATGGACACGGAGACGGTAAGAGCGGCGACGACGGCGACAAGAATGTTCAGCGCGCGCACCTTCAGTCCGATGGAGCGAGCGAACTCTTCGTCGTGAGATAGTGCGAAGAGAGGGCCGCGCAGCCCCACGCCGACGAGAAGGATGACGACGGCGAGCGCGATGGTATAGC
The DNA here is from genome assembly GCA_047602305.1 of Ancrocorticia sp. GTDB lineage: Bacteria > Actinomycetota > Actinomycetes > Actinomycetales > Actinomycetaceae > Ancrocorticia. Next base: position 1,114,243 of record JASGHO010000001.1, on the reverse strand, counting down.
GCACGTCGGCAGCCGAGACGGTGGCGATGGACCCGAACAGGTAGCTGGTGAGGTTGGTGGTTGTGCCACCCGCCATACGGATGAGGAGCACGCCGCCTGCGATGCCGCCGTAGAACAGCATGGCGAGGGCGACGTCGCCGCCGGTGCGCCCGTGTGCACGTACCAGTTCGATGAGGATGGCGCCGATAAGTGAGGCGACGACGGCGCCGGGGATCGCCAGAACGTCATTGGGTGAGAGTCCGAGCGAGCCGGCCGCGAGCCAGCCAACCGCAACGCCCGTCAGGGAGATGTGGCCGATGCCGTCGCCCATCAACGCCATGCCGCGCTGGACGAGGTAGGTTCCCACAACCGGGGCGGTGAATCCCACCAGCAACGCCACGATGAGGGCGCGCTGCATGAGGGGAGAAGAAAGCATGTCGATCATGAGAGATCCGTCCGTAGGACTGGGGCGTGATGGCGAACTGGCTCGGGTGATTCGTGCGGGTGCACATGATCGTGGCCGGGACGGTCATGGCCAGGCTCCGGGTGGGGCGGCTCGCCGTCGTGAATTACCCGTCCGTCGCGCAGCACGACGGCGCGCTGCACCAAGTCCTCCAGTTCACCCTTCTCGTGAAGCACGGTGATGATGGTGACGCCCTGCTGGTGGAGTCGGCCAAGGATGGAGGCGAGGGTCTCGCGGGAATCGTGGTCGATGCCGGCGAGCGGTTCGTCGAGAATGAGGAGGTCGGGCTTGCGGACCAATGCGCGGGCGATAAGAACGCGCTGGGCTTGGCCGCCGGAGAATACCTGGACGTGGTCGCCCGCACGGTCGGCGAGATCCACCGCTTCGAGAGCCTCCAGGGCCGCCAGTTTCGCCTTGCGGCCGCGGTCCGCCCAGAGGCGCTTCGGTCCGAGGAGGCCTGAGCGCACCACTTCAAGTGCGGTGGCGGGAACGCCGGACGCCGCACTCACGCGCTGCGGGACGTAGCCGAGGCGATCCCACTCCACCGAGCCTGAATGGCTGATGTCCTGCCCGAAAAGGCTAACGGTTCCCGCGCTTGCGGGGACGATGCCCATGGCGGCTCGAACCAGTGTCGATTTACCAGAGCCGTTGGCGCCCAGCAACGCCACGGTTTCACCAGCGGCTACGCTCACGCTGACATCGTGAAGAATGTCGGAGGCGCCCAGCGTGACGTCGAGATGGGAGACTTCGAGAGGAATCTCCGCGGGCGTCAGGTGGCCCGCGGATGAGCCAGAGGGGGCCTCCGTCGCTGCGACGGGACCCCCATGGGAATGATCATTCAATGGCATAAGGCTCGAGTTTCGTTGATATGTTGCTGAAGTATTAGCCTACTTGCATGCAAGCGCGGTGCGCAGGGTGTCAAGGTTGGTGGACATGGCGTCAACATAGTTGCCGTCAGCGGGCTGGCCTTCCAGGGTAGAGAGCAATGCGACATCCGCGCCCGCCTCCTCGGCGAGAGCCTCGGAGGTCTTGGGGGAGACAAGCTCCTCGGTGAACACGGTGGTGACGCCGGCCTCCTGGATCGCCTTCTTGACTCGGTTGATCTCGGCAGGGCTGGGCTCGCGGTCGGGATCAATGCCGGAGATCGAGACTTGGGTCAGATCATATTCCCTGGCGAGATAGCCGAATGCGGCGTGGCTGGTGACGATGGTGCGACGCTCACAGGTGGCCAGGCCAGCTTCGAAGTTCTTGTCCAGTCCGTCGAGGCTGCCCTGCACGGCGGTGAGGTTCGTCTTGAAGCTATCCGCTCCTTCAGGCGAGAGGGAGGTGAGGGCCTCAGCGATGCCTTCGGCCGCACCTTCCATACGCTTGGGATCGAGCCAGAAATGGGGGTCGAGATCGCCGGAATGGTCGTGGCCGTCGTCGGCCGAATGCTCCTCGCCCTCGTGATCGTGGTCGTCTGCGAGAAGCGGCTCCAGATCCACCATCTCCGTGAGGTCGACGATCTTCGGCCCGGAGATGGAATCGATGGCCTCATCAAGGGAGGGCTGGAAGCCGCGCACGTAGATGATGGCGTCCATGTCCGCCATGGTGGCGATTTCGGCGGGGGAGAGTTCGAAATCGTGCGGCTCGGCGTTTGCGGGAGTCATCGAGGTGACGGACACCGCCTCCCCGCCGATCTCCTCGGTGAGCCAGGTGATGGGGTAGAAGGATGTGGCGACGTCGATAGTGCCGTCGGTTGTTGCGTCTGCGTCACGGTTCGCGCCGTCAGTATTTCCAGAGCAGGCGGATAGGGCAAGGGCCGCGCACGCTGCCGTCAGTGCAATCTTATACATCCTCATGAGAATCATTATCGAACTTTGTGAGAATTGCAGTCAATTAAGCGGGCCTCCCTGGCTGCAATCTCACAGTGTGGCTCGCGCCGTTGTTTACGCCCTGTGGGACGACGACGTCGCCGTCCCGAACAGTGCGGGCCCGCGCCGCCGTCGTCCAAACCCCACACACCAACCCCGCCGCCGTCCCGACTTCTGCAAGGAGCCCGCTCCTGACGCTACCCGGCCCTCCTGGGGTAACATGACATCCGGTCCGCTCCGTCTTGGTGCGGCCCTCGCGCCTTATTCGGGCGCATTCCTCGCGCGCCATCCAGGCGCGTCCCGTGCGCACCACCCACACTGGTGCGTTTCGCTACGCATCTGCCAGATGCGTCAGAAAGGAGAACGAGCATGGCCAAGCCGGCCCCCTCGCGACTCGATAATGTCATTGCCCTCGCCAAGCGCCGCGGATTCGTCTATCCCTGCGGTGAGATTTACGGCGGAACCCGCTCCGCATGGGACTACGGCCCGTTGGGCGTGGAGCTCAAGGAGAACATCAAGCGTCAGTGGTGGAAGTACATGGTGACTTCCCGTGACGACGTCGTCGGTCTGGATTCGTCCATCATTCTTCCCAAGAACGTGTGGGTTGCCTCCGGTCACGTGGGCGTGTTCACCGATCCGCTCACCGAGTGCCTTTCCTGCCACAAGCGCTTCCGCGTGGACCAGATGCAGGAAGAGTACGCCGAGCGCAAGGGCATCGAGGATGCCGATTCGGTGGAGCTGTCCGAGCTGCCCTGCCCCAACTGTGGCAACCGCGGCCAGTGGACCGAGCCACGCGACTTCAACATGATGCTCAAGACCTACCTCGGCCCGGTTGAGGACGAGTCCGGTCTGCACTACCTGCGCCCCGAGACGGCCCAGGGCATCTTCGTCAACTTCCAGAACGTCGCCACCTCGGCGCGCAAGAAGCCGCCGTTCGGCATCGGCCAGATCGGCAAGTCCTTCCGCAACGAGATCACCCCCGGTAACTTCATCTTCCGCACCCGCGAGTTCGAGCAGATGGAGATGGAGTTCTTCGTCGAGCCCGGTACCGATGAGGAGTGGTTCGACTACTGGATCGACTACCGCCGTCAGTGGTACATCAACCTGGGCGTCGATCCGGAGAACCTGCGCTACTACGAGCATCCACAGGAGAAGCTCTCGCACTACTCCAAGCGCACCATCGACATCGAGTACAAGTTCGGTTTCGCCGGTTCGGACTGGGGCGAGCTGGAAGGCATCGCCAACCGCACTGACTTCGATCTGGGCACCCATTCCAAGCATTCTGGCAAGGACCTGTCCTACTTCGATCAGGCCTCCGGCAAGCGCTGGACCCCCTACGTCATCGAGCCGGCCGCGGGCCTCACCCGCTCCCTCATGGCGTTCCTCACCGAGGCGTACACCGAGGACGAGGCCCCCAACACCAAGGGCGGCGTGGACAAGCGCGTTGTTCTCAAGCTGGATCCGCGCCTCGCGCCCGTCAAGGCCGCCGTGCTGCCGCTCTCGCGTTCCGAGAAGCTGTCGCCGGTTGCCCGCGAGCTGGCCGCCAAGCTGCGTCAGTTCTGGAACGTCGATTTCGACGACGCCGGCGCTGTTGGCCGCCGTTACCGCCGCCAAGACGAGATCGGCACCCCGTACTGCATCACCGTTGACTTCGACACCCTCGAGGACAACGCGGTGACGGTACGTGACCGCGACACCATGGAGCAGGTCCGCCTGCCCATCGACCAGGTGCAGGACTTCCTCGCCACCAAGCTGTTGGGTTGCTGATCTGCTAGATTTTCTAGCGTGACGCACTCTCATCATCACGACTCCGGCGCGACGTTCTCGCCGGTCCAGCGCCGCAAGGTCCGAGTGATCCTTGCGGCGCTGGTCGTGCCTCTGGCCCTTGTGACCGCGATTGCGCTGGTAACGATGTGGCCGAGCGGCGAGTCCCCGATTGGTTCCGTCCCCATTTATGCCGACGGCGTCTCGCAAACCACCGGCACCATCACCTCCATCGGTGAGATGGGCCAGACCGGGCAGACGGATGTCCGGATGAAGGAAGCCTCCGGCGTGGAGGTTCCCGTTCACGTCCCCTACGAGGTGGTGCTCAATGGCCTCGCGGTGGGGGATGAGATTCACGCCACCTTCAATCCGCACGCGCTCGGGGCGGGCACTCCCTACGTGTTCATCGACTTTGTGCGCACGGTCCCGCTCGCCATCCTGGTGGGGATCTACTTGCTGTCGGTGCTCATCGTTGCCCGACTCAAGGGCCTCATGGCGATGGTGGGCCTCGGGGTGTCTCTCGCCGTGGTGGGGATGTTTATCCTCCCGGCGCTGGTGCTCGGCCGCGATCCTTTGCCCGTCATTTTGGTGGGGGCGGCGGCGATGATGTTCGCCTCGATCTATCTCGCCCATGGTGTGTCGATCCGTACCACTACCGCGGTGCTTGGCACCTTTGGCGGGTTGGTGATCACGCTGGTGCTGGCGCTATGGGCGGTGGATGCGCTGCGGCTCACCGGCACCGCCAACGATGATTCGCTCATCCTCATGGGCAACGTCCCCGGCCTCGACATGAGTGCGATTTTGCTCTGCGGCATGCTGCTCGCGGGCTTGGGCGCCCTCAACGATGTGACGATCACCCAGGTCTCGACGGTGTGGGAGCTGCACGCGGCGAACCCGGCCGCGAGTCGCCGTCGTCTCTTCATGCAGGGGATGGCGGTGGGACGCGATCACATCGCCTCGACCGTCTACACCCTCGCCTTCGCCTACGTGGGCACCGCGCTGCCGATTCTCATGGCGGCCTCGCTCATGCAGCGCTCCTTCGTGGACCTGCTCCAGGTCAGTCAGGTGACCGAGGAGATAGCGCGCACCCTCACCGCTTCGGTAGGTTTGATTCTCGCGATTCCGATAACGACGGCGATCGCTGCCTCCTTGGCTCCGGTGGCACCTTCGCGGGCCCGGAGTACGGACGAGACGAAGACGGAGACAGAGAACTAGATGAGTGTTGATATCCGAGAAGTGGCGACGACGGCAAACCAGGCCGCCGTACAACTCGGTGCGTTGACTCTGGGCACCCCGGTGATGCTGGCGCCGATGGCCGGCGTGACGAATCCGCCGTTCCGTCAGCTGTGCCGCGAGCAGGGCGAGGCGGGCATGCGTGCCGCGGGCGTGTCTCCTAGTGTCGCAGGTCACCGGACCGGAACCTACGCACCTGCGGGCCTGTGGGTGTGCGAGATGGTCACCACCCGCGCCCTGGTGGAACGCAACTCCGAGACCATGAACATGATTAAGCCGGATCTAGGTGATCCGGTGCGTTCGATCCAGTTGTACGGCGTCGAACCAGCTACCACGGCTGAGGCTGTACGGATTCTGGTGGCGGAGAACCGCGCCGACCACATCGACCTCAACTTTGGCTGCCCGGCCCCCAAGGTGACCCGCAAGGGCGGCGGTTCCGCGCTGCCGTGGAAGCTGGATCTCTTTGCCGAGCTGGTGTCGGCGGCCGTGCGTGCCTCCCGCGAGGCGAGCCAGGACCGCGACTTCGAGGTTCCCATCACCGCCAAGATCCGCCTCGGTGTGGACGAGGATCACTCGACCTTCCGCGACGCCGCCTCGATTGCGGCGGACTCCGGCATAGTGGGGCTTACCCTGCACGCCCGCACCATGGCCCAGCACTACGCGGGGCACGCGCATTGGGATCAGATCGGTGAGCTTGTTTCCCATTCGGTGTTGCCGGTGCTTGGTAATGGGGACATTTTCGACGTGGAGGATGCGGACGCCGTCATGGCGCAGACCGGCTGCGTGGGCGTGGCCGTGGGCCGCGGATGCCAGGGGCGGCCCTGGCTCTTCCACGATCTTGCCGCCCACCTGCACGGATCCTCGGACCGGGCACGGCCCAACCTGCGCCAGGTAGCGGACATCATCATTCGCCATGCCGAGCTCTCCGTCGAGCACTTCAACGGCGACGAGCACCGGGCGCTGCGCGAGATGCGCAAGCACATGGCCTGGTACCTGCGCGGTTTCGCGGTGGGCGGCAGCGCCCGCAACGAGCTGGCGCTCGTCTCCACGCTGGAGGAGCTGCGCGGCAAGCTGGATCAACTTGACCTTGATCAGGACTACCCCGAGGCGGCCGAAGGCCCGCGCGGCCGCGCCGGTTCGCCCAAGCGCCCGCACCTGCCCGACGGCTGGCTCGACTCGCGCGAGCTGTCCGATGCCCAGCGCGCCAAGATCTCACAGGCCGAGGTGGGTATCTCGGGCGGCTGAGGCGCGCGGCGAAGGCTTGTGGCGGTACCATGTTGAGTTCGCAACTGGGCACCACAGCGATATCCGTGCCGTCTACGGCGCGGTGCTTGCTCTCACGCCCACTTGCGTTCGTCGGGCCGCTCAATCTGTCCGCGAAGCGCCCGGAGCTCGCGGTAGGATGATGGAATGTTTCCCAGATCTATCCTCTAAAGGAATTCTATGAGCCAGCCTCTTGCTTCTGCCTCGATCTACCCCACAGGGCCAACCGTCGTCCACCCCGAGTGGAGCCGCAGCGCCACCATTTACCAGATCAACACGCGTCAGTTCACCCCGGAGGGCACGTTTGCGGCGGCAGCGCAGCAGTTGCCACGCCTCAAGGAACTCGGCGTGGGCATCGTCTGGCTCATGCCCATCCACGAGATTGGTGAGCTCAACCGCAAGGGTGTCCTGGGCAGTCCGTACGCGGTGCGTGACTACTACTCGGTGAACTCCGAGTTCGGCACCAAGGAAGATCTGCGCGCCTTCGTCGATCAGGCGCATGAGCTGGGCCTGCACGTCATCCTCGATTGGGTTGCCAACCACACCGCTTGGGACTCCGTGCTGCGCGAGGAGCACCCGGAGTTCTACGAACTTGATGCCGAGGGCAATCCCCGCCCCACCATGTGGTGGGACTGGGATGACATCATCGATCTCGATTTCACCGCCCCGGGCACCGCAGATTACATGACCGAGGCGATGAAGTACTGGGTGCGCGAGTTCGGCATCGACGGCTACCGCTGCGACGTGGGTGGCCTCGTTCCCACCTGGTTCTGGAACCGGGTGCGCCGCGAGCTTGAGGAAATCCAGCCGGTGTTCATGCTGGCCGAGTGGGAGTCCCGTGACCTGCACGAGGACGCCTTCGACATGACCTACGCGTGGTCCTGGACCTCCGGCATGCTGCGCGTTGTCAACGCTGGTGGCGGACTCGGCCCGATGCGCGAGTACTACGCTTGGAATGATCGTTCCTACCCGCGTGATTCGATCCGTATGCAGATGGTCTCCAACCACGACATGAACGCCTGGGACGGCACCGAGTTCGAGCGCTTCGGAGATGCTCTGGAAGCCGCGATCGTCCTCACCTTCTTCTCCGATGGTATGCCGCTGGTCTACAACGGCCAGGAAGCTGGCAACGAGAAGAGCCTCGAGTTCTTCGACCGCGATCCCATCGAGTGGCGCGAGCACACCATGGGCGAGTTCTACCGCAGCCTTATCGCGCTCAAGTCCGCCACTCGCGCGCTGGACAACGGCGCCTGGGGCGGCCGCATGATCGAAGTGAAGACCTCCGAGGAAGATAACGTCCTTGCTTTCACTCGCTCCAGCGATTCGGACGAGGTCCTCGCCATCTTCAACCTCTCCAACACCGCTCGCGAGGCCACCCTGCTCAGCGCGCATGCTGCAGGTTCGTGGGCTCCGATCCCGGTTGCGGGCGAGCGCAAGGCTGATCTGGGCGACGACGTCGTCGACATTGCGCCCGGAAACACGATCTCGCTTCCGGCGTGGGGCTGGGCCGCTTTCACGCGCGCCTGATCTCTTCGCAGGCACCCAACTACATAGAGATCCCGCCAATAGGCCGTGGCCTACTACAGATGTCACGGAATCTTGCCTGACTGCGTTGTCCTCCTCACCGGCACCACCAGTGCCGATTCGTCGTCCGCCTTGCCAGTCAAGCCCCGCACCATCCTCGCGACGGCCGAACCTCTTGGCGGAACCTCTTATCCACACGTGTGCGGTCCGTCAAGCGGCGGACCGCACACGTTCGGTAGGCTCATCTTGTGCCCCAGGATTACACGTCAGAAGATGCCCAGCGCTGGGTTGCGGAAGCCGCGAAGAGCCCCAGCCGCACCGAGTTCGAACGCGATCGCGGCCGCGTGCTGCATTCGGCCGCGTTGCGGCGCCTGGGCGCCAAGACGCAGGTGCTCGGCCCGGAGATCGACGATTTCATTCGTACCCGCCTCACCCATTCGCTTGAGGTGGCCCAGGTGGGCCGCTCGCTTGGCAAGAATCTTGGCTGCGATCCGGACATCGTCGAGACCGCCTGCCTCTGCCACGACCTTGGGCATCCGCCGTTTGGGCACAACGGCGAGCGCGCCCTGGACGAGGTCTCGCAGTCCATTGGTGGCTTCGAGGGCAACGCGCAGACCTTCCGTCTCCTCACCCGGCTGGAGCCGAAGCGGGTGGCACCGGATGGCAAGCCTGCCGGTCTCAACCTGACGCGCGCCACGCTGGACGCCGTCATCAAGTACCCCTGGCTGGCGGGCGAGGGCCCGCTGCGTGCGGACGGCACGCCCACCAAGAAGTTCAACGTCTACCCCGATGACGCCCCGCTTTTCGAGTGGGCGCACAGCGAGCACGGCACCAGCAAGTGCGTCGAAGCGCAGATCATGGACTTGTCCGACGACATCGCCTACTCGGTCCATGACGTGGAGGACGCCGTCGTGGGCGGGCATGTTACGCCGCGATCGCTCTACTCCTCGGCGGCGCAGGACCGCATCATCGAGGCGACGATGCGCTGGTACCGCCATCCCGACGGGGACCGCCTCTCCGCCGCTCTCGTCCGCCTCCTCGCGCAGGAGGCGTGGCCCACGGACTACTCCGGTTCCTACGCGGACCTCTCGGCGATGAAGGACCTCACGAGCGACCTCATCGGCCGCTTCATCTCCTCGGTCAGCGCCGCCACCCGCGCCGCGCACGGTACCGGTCCGCTCATTCGCTACGGCGGCGACGTCATCATTCCGCAGGAGACCGCGGACGAAATCACCATCCTCAAGGGGATCGCCGTCCAGTACGTCATGGAGCCGCGCGAAAGCGACATCGACCATCACCGCCAGCGCACCATGCTCTTCGACCTCGTCGACGCGTTGCAGGAGCGGCCCGATCATCTGGAACCACACTTCTTCGAGATCTGGAAGGTGAGCGACGACGACGCCCGACTGCGCACCGTCGTCGATCAGGTTGCGTCGCTGACGGACCAGTCTGCACGCAAGCTACACTCCGAACTCTGCGGGATGCTATGGAACTGAGAGATCACGCCGAGGGCTCTCGGAGGGGCCGTCACAAGTTGCGCGGTCAAAAGTTGTCGGAGGACCTCACTAGAATGTTGCCATGCCAGGGTTGATCAAGCGCGAGGATATTGACGAACTCCGATCGCGTGCGCGCATCGAGGAGATCGTCTCGGGGTACGTGTCGCTTCGGCCGGCGGGCGTGGATTCACAGAAGGGCCTGTGCCCGTTCCACGATGAGAAGACACCCTCGTTCCATGTGCGTCCTAATGTGGGCCGTTGGCATTGTTTCGGCTGTGGCGAGGGCGGGGACGTTATTTCCTTCGTGGAGAAGGTCGAGCACATCTCGTTTGTCGAGGCGGTGGAGTTGCTTGCGCGCAAGGCGGGTATGGAGCTTCATTACGAGGAGGAGCGCGGCGGGCGCCGCGATCAGCCCTCTGGTCCCAGCCGCGCGCGGCTCATTGATGCTCACCGTGTGGCGGTCGAGTTCTATGAGGCTCAGCTTCATACCCCCGAGGGGGAGGCGGGCCGCCGCATGCTCGCCGAACGCGGCTTCGACGCGGCCGCCATTGAACGCTACAACATCGGCTACTCGCCAGAATCCTGGGATGCGCTGCTCACAGAGCTGCGCCGTCACGGTTTCAACGAGCGCGAGATTGCCGCCTCGGGGCTGGCGAGCCAGGGTAATCGCGGTAACTATGACCGCTTCCGCAATCGTCTCATGTGGCCAATCTTCTCCATCACCGGCGATCCCATTGGTTTTGGCGCGCGCAAACTTTCCGATGCGGACAACGGCCCGAAATACCTCAATACGCCTGAGACGGCCATCTACAAGAAGTCGCAGGTGCTCTACGGCCTCAACTTGGCGCGCAAGGCCATCGCCACCGAACGCCGCGTGGTGGTGGTGGAAGGCTATACGGACGTCATGGCCGCGCAGTTGGCAGGTATCGAGTGCACCGTCGCCACCTGTGGAACGGCTTTCGGCTCGGACCACGTGAAGATCGTGCGGCGCCTGATCGGCGATGGCGCGAACCCCGCGGCCGGAGTGATGCTCTCCTCCGGGCGCAGCTACGGGGGAGAGATCATCTTCACCTTCGACGGCGACGCCGCAGGTCAGAAGGCTGCTCTGCGCGCTTTCCAGGAGGATCAGTCCTTCGCCGCCCAAACCTTTGTGGCTGTAGCGCAAGCGGGGATGGATCCCTGCGAGGTGCGGATGGCCTACGGGGACGAGGGAGTGCGCCAGATCATTGAAGCTCGTCGCCCGCTTTTCGAGTTCGCCATCACCTCGGTGTTGACGGGGTTGCCGTTGGAGACGGCCGAGGGCCGCACCGCGGGGCTGCGAGCCGCCGCACCCATGGTGGCTTCGATCCGAGACCGCGTGCTGCGCGGCGAGTACACCCGCCAACTGGCCGGTTGGCTGGGAATGGATGAGACGACCGTGCGGATGGCAGTGTCAGGCGCGAAGCGGCATCAGGTGGGCAGGGGAGTTGCTCCGCCGTCGGAGCAGGAAATGGCTGGTGGTTTCGGCGGGCCGGGAGGCGAGAGCTTTGGTGGGCCCGGCGGTGGCGTGGGGCCGGGCGGTCAGGCGTTGCTGCCGCCACGCGAGCGCCTACGAGACCCGGTGGAGCGGGTGGAGCGCGAGGCCCTTGAGGTGTACCTGCAACTGCCGGGCTTCGCGGCCCAAGCGGGAATGGACAACCTGCCATCCCAGACCTTCACCCTTCCCGTACACCGGCGCGTCCATGAGGCGATCCGTGCCGCGGGAGGCACAGCGTGCTACACGCAGCGGCTCAACGCCCTGCTGGAGCAAGGCACCCCCGAGGAGCGCGCGGTCCAGGACGCGGCCGCGTGGTATGTGGAGCAAGTAGTCCAGCAAGCCGATGAAGTTGTGGCCGGTGCCGTCACCCAGTTGGCGGTCGAAGGGCTGCCGGAATCGCGCCCGGATCGACTCAGCTACTACGTGTGGAGCATTTCCGTCTCCCTCATCAAGCAGGGCATCACCCGCCAAATCGCGGATCTGCGCTCGGAGTTGCAGCGCACCTCCCCGCAGGATGATCGCTACGGCGAGCTCTTTGCGCGGCTCATCGAGCTGGAAGCGCAGCGCCGCACCTGCGAGGAGCAGCTGGCGTAACCACTTCGGATCTCTGAGGTGCGTTGATGCGGCCTGGCGCGAGGGCGCCCGTGGTGAACTGCGGACTGAAGGCGGGGCGTCGTCGTCAAAATCCGAGCGCGGTATCCGGCGTGTGCTCACCCACTAACCGGTTGGAAATCGGAGCCGTAAATGCCGGTATACTGGGACGGTCCGATTTCGCCCGCCCGCCGCGGGCGATCGTACGCCTCCATAGCTCAGCTGGTTAGAGCAGGGAACTCATAATTCTTTGGTCGCGGGTTCAAGTCCTGCTGGAGGCACCACATTAAGGCCTCTACCTGCGCAAACGCAGGTGGGGGCCTTTGTTATCTGGAACCCGAATCGCCTGAATACACGCTTATTACACGCCTATTCATGGGTGGGTGGCCTATTTCCTGTTTGCGGGCGAGGAGCCCACTCACTTCAGGAGAGGTGACGGAAATCTGGACAGGTCACCCATAGCGCACCCCTCGTTGGGGTCGACTATCTGAGGATCTGTTACCTCTCTGGCCCGGGGTCGCGCCGCCGTCGTCGTTCGCCGTCCCCAACCCATTTCTCGTATTTTTCCCGCTATCTGACACCTGGATCACCGATCATGTGATCCAGATAATGAGATGATCTGTGTGATGTCCCTGAACAGGCAGACGATGGGGTCATCACCGGCGCTAGCTCGGTGATCTCCGGTGGCCGACAGCAGCCGCGGGAGCTGTTCGAAGGGAATTTCATGTCACGCACACTTATGCGAAGCATCGTGGCTGGTGGAGCTGTTTTGGCTCTTGCCGCCGGATGCGCTTCAACAGACGATGGCGGCTCCAGTTCTGGCTCTGACGCGACCGCGTCCGCAGCTGGTCTGACGATTGGCACCACCGATAAGGTCACGAGCCTTGATCCCGCAGGATCCTACGATAATGGCTCCTTCTTCATCATGAATCAGGTTTACCCGTTCCTGCTCAACACGGCGCCGGGTGCCACCGATATGGCTCCGGAGCCGGATATCGCGGAGTCCGCCGAGTTCACCGCTCCCAAGGAGTACACGGTCAAGCTCAAGTCGGGCCTCACCTTCGCCAACGGCAACGAGCTCACCTCCTCCGACGTGAAGTTCACTTTCGAGCGTCAGATTGCCATTGAGGATCCGAACGGCCCGTCGAGCCTGCTGGGTCAGCTGGAGTCGGTTGAGGCTCCCGATGACACCACGGTTGTCTTCCATCTCAAGAGCGAGAATGACCAGACCTGGCCGCAGATTCTCACCAGCCCGGTGGGCCCGATTGTTGACGAGGACGTCTTCCCCGCCGACGCACTGCTTTCTGACGCGGATATCGTCAAGGAGAAGCCGTTCGCCGGCCAGTACACCATCGCCAGCTACAAGGCCAACGAGTTGACCGCCTTCGAGCCCTTCGACGGCTACAAGGGCTCGCTCGGTGACGTTGCGAACGACGGCGTCACGGTGCGTTACTACGCTGATGCCTCCAACATGAGGCTCGATATCGAGAAGAACGCCATTGACGTCGCCTACCGTTCGCTGTCTGCAACGGATATTGATTCGCTGTCCAAGCTGGACAACGTCTCGGTTGTTGAGGGCCCCGGCGGCGAGATCCGCTACACGGTTTTCAACTTCAACACCAACCCGTATGGTTCCGCCACTGCGGATGCTGATCCGGCGAAGGCTCTTGCCGTGCGCCAGGCGATCGCTGATCTGGTGGACCGCGAGGCCATCGCCACCGATGTCTACAAGGGCACCTTCACCCCGCTCTACTCCTACATCCCGGAGGGTGTCGAGGGTTCCACCACCGATTTCAAGGACAAGTACGGTGATGGCAAGGGTGGCCCGTCCGTGGAGAAGGCAACGAAGCGCCTTGCCGACGCCGGCGTGACAACCCCCGTCAAGATTTCCTGGCAGTACAGCCCCGATCACTACGGCCCCTCCTCGGGCGACGAGTACGCGGCCGTCAAGAACCAGCTGGAATCCTCCGGCCTGTTCACCGTGGACCTGCAGTCGACCGAATGGGTGCAGTACTCCAAGGATCGCGTTGCTGACGTTTACCCGGCCTACCAGCTGGGATGGTTCCCGGACTACTCTGATCCGGACAACTACCTGACGCCGTTCTTCTCCAAGAACAACTTCATCTCCAACCACTACGACAACGCCGAGGTGCAGAAGCTCATCAGCGAGCAGGTCTCCACCCCCGATGCCGACGAGCGCCACGCCAAGTTGGAGCAGATCCAGGATCTCGTCTCCAACGACATCTCGACTCTTCCCCTGCTCCAGGGCAAGCAGATCGCGGTGACTGGCACGGACGTGTCCGGCCTGGAGCTTGACGCATCGTTCAAGCTGCGCATCGGACCGCTCACCAAGTGATTCGATTCGCCTGACGGGTTCGTCAGCGCTATAACAAACCACAGTAGTGGGCACCAAGGGAGGAAGCTCGTTGCATAGCGGGCTTCCTCCCGTCCTCGTTCTTGCCTCGTCCACGCTCTCGCGAGGCCAGCTTCCAAGGGGAGATTATGAGTGAAGCATCAGCGGACACATCCGTCCCGACGACGGAGACCGCGTCGCCGTCGTCGTCAGAAAAGAAGTCACGATCCGGTGGAGGGCTCGGGCGCTATCTGTTCATCAGATTCCTCCTCATCTTCCCCACGGTTTTCATCCTCGTCACCGTGGTGTTTTTTGCCATGCGGGCCACGGGCGATCCGATCACCGCGGCCATGAGTGGCCGACTCACACCCGAGCAGCTGGCCGAGCGTATCGCCGCCGCGGGGTATGACCGCCCGCTTGTGGTGCAGTACCTGGAGTACCTGTGGAATGCCGTGCGTGGCGATTTTGGTACCACCATTTCTGACAACCGGCCCGTCACCGAGGTGCTCAGCACCTATGGTGCCGCCACCTTCGAGCTTGTCATGTACTCGCTCGTTGTGGCGCTCATTATCGGCGTTCCGCTCGGTATGGTTGCCGCGCGTTTCCGTGATCGCTGGCCGGACGCGGTGCTTCGAGTGTTTGCGATTCTCGGCTATGCCACCCCGGTGTTCTTCATGGGTCTGTTGCTCAAGTTGATCTTCTCGGTCAATCTGGGAATCTTCCCCATCGCGGGCCGCGCCAGTAGCGAGGGCGAGCTGGAGATGGCTCGTATCACCAACCCCACCGGCATCTACGTGCTGGACGCCCTCCGCCTCGGCAACATGCAGTTGCTCGGTGACGTTCTGCTGCACGCTGTTCTTCCCGCTATTGCGCTGGGCATGCTCACCGGCGGCGTGTTCCTGCGCCTGGTACGCACCAACCTCATCGGAACGTTGGAGCAGCCCTATATCGAGTCGGCGCGCTCGCGCGGAGTGGGGGAGGCTCGCCTTGTTCGCAAGCACAGCCTGCGGCCCGCGCTGATCCCCGTTATCACCGTCATGGGCATGCAGATCGCCATGAGCCTGGGCGGTGCGGTTCTCACCGAGACCACCTTCGAATGGAAGGGTCTCGGTTTCGTCATGGCCCAGTACATGGCTTCGCGAGACTTCGTGGCCGTGCAGGGAATCGTCATGATGATCGCCGTCATCGTCGCAGTCATCAACTTTCTCGTTGATGTCATCGCGGCCCTCGTTGACCCGAGAGTGAGGTACTGATGAGTATCGAAGTATCCGAAGAGATCACCGCGGCTCCCGCCCGGGAACCCTGGTATCTGCGCCTGCCCGTCATTGCCGACCTGCGCCGTTCTCACGGCCTCCAGCGCGGCATGCTCATCGTGGGCCTGGTGCTCACGCTCATTCTCATCTTCACCGCGATCTTCGCGCCCCTCATCGCGCCCTACACGTGGGCCGCCCAAGGCGACGCCGCCGGCTCGTTCGGAACCCAGCAACCACCGAGCGCACGCAATATCTGGGGCACCACCGTCTCCGGCTTCGACGTCTTCTCCCGCGTCATCTGGGGAACCCGCACCGCGCTCGCGGTGATGGTGTGCGCGGTGATTGCCTCCTCGCTCATCGGGATCGTGCTGGGTGTTGTTTCCGGTTATATTGGCGGCTGGCTTGATCGCACGCTCGTCATGATTGCCGACGCCGTCTACGCCTTCCCGTCCCTGCTTCTGGCGATTGTTCTCTCCATCGTTATTTCTGGTGGGCAGTCGACGCCGTGGGGAGGCATCCTCGCTGCCGCGCTCTCCATCACGGTGGTGTTCATTCCGCAGTACTTCCGCGTCATCCGCGCCGAGGCCGTGCGTTTGAAGGCAGAGCCCTTCGTGGAGGCGTCGAAGGTGATTGGAGCGCCGCGCCGCAAGATCATGTTCGGTCACGTGCTGCGCAACTCCACCCGCACCCTGCCGCTCATCTTCACGCTCAACTGCTCGGAAGCGATCCTCACCCTGGCGGGCCTCGGCTTCCTCGGCTTCGGCATCCAGCCCACCGCGGCCGCCGAGTGGGGCTACGACCTCAACCGTGCAGTCGTAGACGTCACCTCCGGCATCTGGTGGACGGCCATCTTCCCCGGTATAGCGCTTGTTCTCTCCGTTCTGGGCATCACCCTCGTGGGCGAGTCCATGAACGATCTCAACGATCCGCGCCTGCGCACCCGCAAGGGCGTGAAGAAGGGCCGCCGCGCCAACACCGCGGCTGCTGCTGGATCTGCTGGCTCTGCTGCCAGTGCGAACGCGGCCGACCCTGCCGCCACACCACAAACCTCCGCCGCTTCCAACCGAGAGGACGCCTCCCATGAGTGACCTGCAATGGCAGCCCCCGGAGCGTGGCTTCGACGGCCAGCCCTACACCCGCGAGGAGTTCGAGGCCGAGATGGCCACTGAACGCCGCCTGAAGATCATTGACCTGGGGATCACCTTCGCCACCGACCACGGGGACGTGCGCGCCGTCGACGGCGTCTCGCTCTTCCTGGACCCCGGCGAGATTCTGGCGTTGGTGGGCGAGTCCGGTTCCGGCAAGTCCGTCACCTCGCGTTCCATCCTTGGGCTTCTTCCTGAAACGGCGACGGCGACCGGTGCGATCCTGGTGGAGGGCACCGACGTCGTCGGTCTGCACGGGCACAAGCTACGTCAGCTGCGCGGCGAACAGGTCTCGATGGTGTTCCAGGAGCCGTCCGGTTCACTCAATCCGGTCTACCCCATCTGGTGGCAGATCGGGGAAGGACTGCGCGCTCACAACCCGAAGTTGAAGAAGAAGGAGATCCGTGAGGAGGCGGTGCGTGCACTGCGAACCGTCGGAATTCCGGACCCCGAGAAGCGCATCGACTACTACCCTCACGAATTCTCTGGCGGGCAGAAGCAGCGCATCGTGATCGCCATGGCGCTCGCGATGGGCGCGGACCTCATCATCGCCGACGAGCCGACGACGGCGCTTGACGTCACCGTGCAGGCCGAGATTCTGGGCCTGCTGCGCTCCATTCGCGACGAGTACAACACCTCGATCCTCCTCATCACCCACAACATGGGCGTGGTGGCCGATCTCGCTGATTCGGTGGCCGTCATGTACAAGGGGCAGATCATTGAGCGGGCGCCGACGCAGGAACTTTTCTACGCCCCGGTTCAGCCCTATACCAAGCAGCTTCTCGCCGCGGTGCCGCATCTGGGGCGCCATTCGGCGTCGGTGAAGCTGACCGAGCGTGACCTCGCCGAGGTGGATGCGCGGCCCGCCATTGTGGAAGCGCGCGGCATGCGCGTCACCTATCCCGGGCGCCTCGGCAGCCCGGCATTCCAGGCGGTGCGCGGCGTAGACTTGACGATTCACGAGGGCGAGGTCTTTGGTCTGGTGGGGGAGTCCGGTTCGGGCAAGACCACCATCGGGCGCGCCATGGCGGGCCTGGAGGAAGTGACCGGCGGATCGCTCAAGGTTCTTGGCATGGAGATGAAGGGGTTCAAGGAGCGCAAGTTCCGTCCGCTTCGCAAGGACATCGGCTTCGTTTTCCAGGATCCAGCCACCAGCTTCGATCCGCAGCAGACGATTGGCGACGCCATCAGCGAGCCACTGGACATTCACCGCCCGGATATGAATGCGGCTGCGCGCCGTGCGCGAGTTGCCGAGCTGCTGGAGGCCGTCCAGCTGCCCGCCTCCTATGCGGCGCGCTTCCCGCATGAGCTCTCGGGTGGTCAGCGTCAGCGCATCTCCTTCGCTCGGGCGCTGGCACTCAACCCGAAGCTTCTCATCGCCGACGAGCCCACCTCGGCCCTGGACGTTTCCGTGCAGGCGAAGGTGCTCGCGCTCTTCAAGGATTTGCAGAAGGAGTTCGGCTTCGCCTGCCTCTTCATCACCCACGACCTTGCGGTGGTGGATATGTTGGCCCATCGCGTCGGGGTGCTCTACCGCGGCGAGATGCTGGAGTCCGGCAGGGGATGGGATGTGTTGCAGAACCCGCGGCGCTCCTACACCAAGCGGCTCATCGCCTCGCTGCCGGTTCCCGATCCCCGCATCCAGGCCGAGCGCCGCGAGGCCCTCATCAAGATCCTGGAAGAGGAGCGCGCCACGAAGTAGGAGTGCGCTTGCTGTGAAGGGTTGAGTTGGGACACGATACGTCTGAGAACGACGAGGTCGTGTCCCAACTGCGTATCTCGGCATCTGGCTCTGTCGGGATTGGTCGACTCGAGCGTCACCCCGATCACTTCCCCAAGCGTGGTGCGGGGCATGAAGACGTGGCCGATCTCAATGTGAGGCGAGGCGCGCTGGAGCGTATCCGCGGCGGCAAAGCGCTACGATCGGACCATGCCATTTCGTCCAAAGAGACCCCGAGGCCGCCATTTTGCGGACGGTTCCGGTTGGGGCCACCGTTACGACAGGTGGGAGGCCGCGCGCGTCCACACCCCGACGCTCGTCGCATCCGTGACCGCGCGTGACGAGAGTGCACCCGCTGAGCCCTCCCCGGATCTCGATCTGACTCCGTCTGGCCACTCTGTACCTTCCGCAGCTACTCCCGAGGTTCCGGCCTTCGAGGTTGCCGTGGTTCCGGGCGCCGAAGCCTCTGCTCAGGAGGCGTTCGATCAGCCCACCGAGGTGACTCTGGATACCACGGACGAACACACCGAACCTGCCGAGGGCCCGGCCGAGGAGCCCACCTCCGAACACCCTGAGTTGGTCGAACCCGCCGAACCCGCGCAGCCCGAAACTCGCGAACCCACCGCGCAGCCCAAGGTCGGGAAGGCCACCCCCCGAGTGAGCGTGGCGCGTTCATCTTTCGTCATGTTCCTGGGCACCTTCTTCTCTCGCTTCCTGGGGTTGGTGCGTTCGCCCATCCTGCTGGGCGCGGTCATCAGTACCACCGCCCCGGCATCGAACGCCTTCGACGTGGCGAACATGCTGCCCAACCTCATCTACATGATTGTCATCGGCGGCCTCGTCAACGCGGTGTTGGTGCCGGCTATTGTGCGCGCGTCAGAGCATTCGGACGACGACGGCGCGGCCTTCATCAACAAGCTGCTCACGCTGGCCATCGTCTTCCTCGGTGCGGCCACGGTTCTCATCACTTTGGCGGCGCCCTACGTGGTCAAGGCCTTCGCGGCAACGATGCTGCCGGAGTGGTACGACCTCACGGTGGCTTTCGCCTACTGGTGCCTACCCCAGATTTTCTTCTATGGGATGTACACGGTTCTCGGGCAGATTCTCAATGCGCGGGAGAATTTCGGGCCCTACATGTGGGCTCCGGCCCTCAACAACGTCGTCGCCATCTTCGGAATGCTCATCTTCCTGTGGAGTTACGGGAGATTCGACTGGGCCACCGCCGACGACGTCACCGTGTGGACGGGCGATCGCATCGCCGTACTGGGCGGTTTTTCCACCCTGGGAATTGTGGTGCAGGCTGCCATTTTGATCTGGCCATTGCGCAAGTTGGGCATTCGTTTCCGCCCGGACTTCAAGTGGCGCGGCTCCGGCCTGGGGGACGCGGGCCGGGCCTCCTGGTGGGTGCTGCTCATGATGATTACGGGCATCATCCCGTCGATGATCGAGTCGAATGTTGCGGCCTCGGCCACGGCGCGCGCCGTGAGCATGGGCATGGACGTGCAGCAGGTGGCCGGCAACGCCACCTTCTCGGTGGCCAACATGATTTACGCGCTGCCCACCTCGCTCATCGTGGTCTCCATTGCGACGGCGATGTTCACCCGGCTCTCGCGCGCCGCGGCCAACGGCGATATGGAGGCGATGCGCCGCGACACCTCGGTGACGCTGCGGACCGTCTCCACCATGATGTTCCTCATCACTGCGGGAATCGTTGTGCTGGCCACGCCGCTGGCGCGCCTGCTGGCGCTGACTATCGCCCCGGAAGAAGTGGTGACGTTGGGCCGCGTCGTCGTCGCCATGTCACTCGGACTGGTGGGAGTGGCCGCCGTGACAGTCCTCAACAGGGTGTTCTACGCCTTCGAGGACACCCGCAAGGTGTTCTTCATGAACTTGCCGTTCCAGATTCTGGGCCTCGTCGGATTCGGGTTGAGCGCGTTGCTGCCGCCGCAGTGGGTGGTGGTGGGCATCGGTATCACGATGTCGGTGACGAACATGGGCGCGGCGATCGTCATGACCCTGTTCGCGCGCAAGGCGATGAACGGAATCGATGGGCGCCGTCTCGTCGTCGTCCATGCCAAACTTGCCGCAATCGCCGCGGTCACCACCGCGGCGGGCCTGGCAGCCATGCAGTTCTTCCGGCCCATGGGGGTGGAGGCGAACCCGCTTCCGGCGTTCGGCTCGCTCGTTGTTGTTGGCATCCTCATGGTGGCGGTGTACGGACTTCTCATGCACCTGCTGAAGATGGAAGAATGGCAGCTTCTCATTCGTCCCGTGCGGCCCATCCTGCGCCGCCTCGGAATCAAGTAGGAGGACATGGTGTCCCATCACTCCGAGGAGCCGGAGGCTCCGGTTCAATCGCGCGCCGTTCCGGTTCTTCCGGCCGACGCCCCGGTTCTCCCGGTCATTGTTGGTAATGACATCGCGGACTACAGCCTCGCCCGTATCTTTCACGAGACGGCCGGGCTGAGGTCGCTCATCCTGGCTGAATACTATCGGGGCCCGGTCAATTCGTCGTCGATCCTGGATATTCGCATCCTGCCGCAGGGAACGCTGCTGGACGAGGAGCGTTTCGTGGCCGCGCTGGATCAGGTGGCCCGCGACTTCCCGAACAACCGGCTGCTCTTCCTCGTCAACTCGGACGAGGGCACGGAGTTCGTCACGCGGCACGCCGAGCGGCTCAGTGACCGCTGGTTCCTGCCCTACTCGTCGTGGGAGACGGTCACGCGGGTCAACTCCAAGGAGGAGCTGGCGCAGCTATGCGCATCGCTGGGGTTGGCGGTGCCGCATCGCGCCGTCGTGTCCCTGTCCCACCCCGAAACCTGGGAGGCCACGCTTTCCGAGGTGACCTTCCCGATCGTGGTGAAGCCGTTGAGCGGCGCGGACACGAACGTGCACTGGAAGGACGGGCTGCGCAAAATTGTTGAGTGCGCGGAGCGCTCGCAGGCGCTGGAGTACTTCGAGGCGCTGCACGCGGCCGGTGTCGCGGTGGAGTTGATGATCCAGGATCTCATCCTGGGTGACGACACCACCCAGTGGGTCGTCAACGGTTATGTGGACGGGCGCGGTGAGATCACCGTGTGCGCGTCCGGTCGGGTGCTGCTCGGCCTGCACGATCCGCACCTCATCGGCAATGCGGCGATGATCCTGCTGGAGAAGAACGACGCCCTGATCTCCGACGCCAAGCGGCTCATCGCCGCCTCGGGCCTGCGGGGATTCTTCTCGCTGGATGTGAAGATCGATCCGCGCGACGGCGTCGCCCGCTGGCTCGATCTCAACCCGCGTATCGGACGCAGCCACTACTACATGAAGGTGGGCGGCATCGACATGGCCGCCACCGTCCTCGCCGACCTCGAAGGCCGCAGCCACCCCTACCAAACGAATTCCCGCGAGGGGATCTACACCGTGGTTCCGATGCTGCTGGCGAGCCGGCGCTACCTGCGCGACGACGCCCTGTACCGGCGGGTGCGCCGCATGCGCCTGCGCATTGGCAAGCGCCGCATCGTCAACCCGCTGGCCTACCCGGCCGATCGGCACATCAAGCGCACCATCTACCGCATTCTCAACGGCATCAATCAGGTGCGTTCCATTCGGCGCTGGTATCCTCGTGCCACGGATACGGGTTTCTGAGTACCGTCCAGATACTTGCGCCCGTTGCGGAGTGCGGCCCTCGCCCACTTCCCGATACGAACCACGAATACATATGGGGTGGCTGTGCGCCACCAAACACTTAACCCTTTACGAGCGGAGTTCCGTTGCCTTTCACGACATTGTCCGAAGCCGAATACGCAGAGTTTCTGGAGAGCCAGCCGCGCGTTTTCTACACCCAGCTGCCCAGCTACGCCAACGTGCGCGCCGCAGAGGGCTTCGAGATCCAGTACGTGGGGCTGAAGGACGACGGCGTAGTGCGGGCCGGTGCGGCTGTTGTGTTGCGTCCGTGGAAGCGCCTGTTCCGACGCGCCGTTCTCGCCTATGGTCCCACTCTCGACTGGGACGATGCGGAGCTTGTCGAGGAGTTCTTCCGTGGCCTGGTGAAGTTCTACCGTAAGGACCCGCGGGTGCTGGCGGTGCGAGTCAATCCGCTGCTCTCACGTAACTTCTACGAGGACATCGAGGTAACGGGAGCCAACCCGCAGGTCGAGCATCTCGATAGCGTGGTGGCTTCTCTCGGAGGCGAGCTCCTCACCGCCGATTCGGATACTGTGGCGGACATCCAGGAGCGTTTTGCTTTTGTGAAGGATGTGGGTGGGCTTTCGTTCAAGGAGGCGGTGGCCTCGTGTGGACAGGTCGTGCGTACCGGGTTCAACCGGGTGGGCACCAACGGGGTGCGTGTCGAGTTCAAGTCCCCTTCCGATATCGGGATCCTCAAGCAAGTACTGGCACATACCGCTGAGCGCACCGACATGCATGCCTTCGACGATTCCACTTTCACCTACTACCAAGACCTCATGGAACACTTGGGTCCCGATGAGGCCTTCTTGCCGGTGGCGATCCTCAACTGCCAAGACGCCCTCGACCTCATCACCACTGAACGTGACCAGATCAGCGCCAAGATAGGCCAGCTGACCGCCCAGGCCGAACAGGCCCTGGCCCAAGGCCGCCAGTTGGGTAAGAAGCAACGCAACGCGATGAAGGAATGCGAATCCCGCCTGGAAGTCCTTGAACGGCGTGCCAGTGAGACTGAGCAGGTGCGCGCCGAGCATGGTAACGAGGTCATTCTCGCGGCTAGTTTGTTTATTCATTCGCCTCATGAGCTGGTCTACCTGGTCTCGGGTGCCTATGCCCAGTTCCAGTCCTATTACGGGATCTACCTTATTCACCGGGCCATGATGGAATGGGCTACCAGCCACCAGGTGCGCTGGTACAACATGTTCGGTATCACCGGAGACTTCACCGAGAACGCCTCCGATGCTGGAGTCCTGCACTTCAAACGCCAATTCAAAGGCAACGTCGAAGAATACGCCGGAACCTACATCCTCCCCATCCACCCCAAGCTCGCCGCGCGCCTCGGTGCCCTGAGCTGACGCAACATGCGCTCAGCTAATTAGCCTGCCCCGACACAACAATGGCTCCCCTCCGAACTCGGAAGGGAGCCATTGTTAAAACCCAGCGCAATCACGAGGCCTGCGAGATACTCAGGTGAGCCGCGGGCGCCGTCGTCGTTCTACTTTCCCCAGCGGATCTTGTGAAGCAGCTTGAGGGCGGTCGGGAGGCCCTTGGACCACACCACGTAGAGCGGGGAGAGGGGCTTGTCCCAGGTGCCCACGAAGACGGTGGGGCTCTTGGTCCAGTGGTTCTTGAAGGTGGAGACGCCGCCCTCGACCATGCCGCCGAAGTCGAAGTAGGCGATGCCCTTCTCCTGCGAGTAGGCGATGGAGTGCCAGGTGATGCCGTAGTTGGCGCGCAGCTTGCGGCCCATGGTGTTGGCGCTGCCGTAGAGGTCGTAGGTGCATCCCGAGCTGGTGGCGAGCCAGTCGAAGGCCACCGGTTCGCCTTCGTATTCGGCGATGAAGACGGCGGCGTTGTCCCCGAACTGCTCGAAGATATCGATGTAGTACTTGTCCGAGTGCAGGTTGAAACCGGCGCGCTCGGAGGCCTCGTGCAGAATATCCAGGCAGATCTGGAGATCCTCGCGGGTGGTCGCGCGGCGGATGTTCAGCGCCTCCGTGGACTTCTTGATGGCTCGGCGCGTGGACTTGTTCATGTCACGCTTGAGCTCCTCCTCGGAGTGGGAGAGGTCCAGGTACACCGTCTCCGGTGAGAGAACGGTGTTCTCGGACTGCTGCCACCCTTGCGGAAGCGGAACATCCATGACCTCCGGTTCGACCGTGAGCACCACGGACTTGCGCGTCTTCTTCACGTGCGCGGCGAGCACGTCCATGAGATCCGCGAGCGAGATCCGGCTGTCCTTGACGAGCGGGCCACGCGGCACGTAGGCGAAGGAACGGAACGGGAAGGGGAGGGGACGGTAGAGGATTTGAGCACCGCCGACGACGACGCCGCCGTCGCGAACGAACACTCGCTCCACGTGCCATCCGTGCAGTCGCTTGACCTCACCCCAGGCCCACAGCTGGAGTGGGTTTCCCTTGACCTCGTCGACAAACTCGTCCCATTCGGGCTTGGACAGTATCTTCTGGATTTCCATAAAAGTCTTGGCGTTCCTCTCGAATGGTTGAACGTGTTGGGTAAGTGTGTGGCTGAGAAGCTGGGTTAGCGTCCGGCTGGGATGCTGGGTTAGCTTCGTCAGGAAAGCGCGGTCAGGAGATTGCGGCCAGTTGCTTGGCCAACCGGGCTCGGATGGGGAGGATGTAGGTTCCGGCGTATTCTTCGACGTTGCCTTTGAATTGGCGTTTGAAGTGCAGGACTCCGGCGTCGGAGGCGTTCTCGGTGAAGTCTCCGGTGATACCGAACATGTTGTACCAGCGCACCTGGTGGCTGGTAGCCCATTCCATCATGGCCCGGTGAATAAGGTAGATCCCGTAATAGGACTGGAACTGGGCGTAGGCACCCGAGACCAGGTAGACCAGCTCATGAGGCGAATGAATAAACAAACTAGCCGCGAGAATGACTTCGTTACCATGCTCGGCGCGCACCTGCTCAGTCTCACTGGCACGCCGTTCAAGGACTTCCAGGCGGGATTCGCATTCCTTCATCGCGTTGCGTTGCTTCTTACCCAACTGGCGGCCTTGGGCCAGGGCCTGTTCGGCCTGGGCGGTCAGCTGGCCTATCTTGGCGCTGATCTGGTCACGTTCAGTGGTGATGAGGTCGAGGGCGTCTTGGCAGTTGAGGATCGCCACCGGCAAGAAGGCCTCATCGGGACCCAAGTGTTCCATGAGGTCTTGGTAGTAGGTGAAAGTGGAATCGTCGAAGGCATGCATGTCGGTGCGCTCAGCGGTATGTGCCAGTACTTGCTTGAGGATCCCGATATCGGAAGGGGACTTGAACTCGACACGCACCCCGTTGGTGCCCACCCGGTTGAACCCGGTACGCACGACCTGTCCACACGAGGCCACCGCTTCCTTGAACGAAAGCCCACCCACATCCTTCACAAAAGCAAAACGGGCTTCAATATCGTCCTGCTCGTAGAACTCCTTGTCGATGCGGGTGCAGCCCAGTCCACGCAGCTTGATGTCCACGTGCGCGGCCACCGGGTTGGAGGCGACGATCTCGATATCCTCGTAGAAGTTCTTCTCCAGGAGCGGGTTGACGCGCAGCGCCAGCGTCTTGGGGTGTTCGGAGCGCAGGAATGCCCGGACTCCGGTGAAGAAGCAGTCAATGAGCTCGTCGTTCGTCCAGTCGAGCGTGGGCCCGAAGATGAGATGGGCGCGCTCGAAGAAGCGCCGCCACGGCCGGAATGTGAGCAGACCGGCAGCGAGGCAGACCTCACGGCCTTCATCATCCGTCCCAACCACCCCGACATATTCGACCTTCTGCCCCTGCTCGCGGCGCAGTTCGCCGACGGCAGGGAGCTGGGAATAGAAGGCACGCTCGGCGTGATCCATGAATTGGGCGTAGCTATCGCGGGTAAGCCGGGTAAAACGCATAGATATAGCTTAGGTGCTTTTGCCGGTGGCGGCATCATTTGTGATCCCGTCGGCGCCGCGGGCGCGCTCCGGCAGGTAGGCTGGTAGTCAGTTAGTGAATGGAGGAATACATGGCTCACCACGAGGAGCGCCCCGATTCGTCAGATTCGACGACGGCGGATTCCACCCCCGTAGATTCGCTGCCCGCGGCTACGAGCGGCGGACTGACGCCCGAGGACATCGCCTACATGGAAGCGGTTCA
Source organism: Ancrocorticia sp. (assembly GCA_047602305.1). Lineage (GTDB taxonomy): Bacteria > Actinomycetota > Actinomycetes > Actinomycetales > Actinomycetaceae > Ancrocorticia. The sequence goes on along the minus strand of JASGHO010000001.1, from coordinate 1,088,308 downwards.
GAAGAAGCGCGTGCGGTTCATGATTGTTGCGGGCATCATCATCATGATTCTGGGCTTTTTCGCGGGCAAGAACATGGCCGAATCCAAGAAGGATTCGCAGGCGATCGAGTTCCCCGCTCACAGCATCGTGCTTGATGTGGGACAGGCGTATGACCAGCCGGTAGGCGTCGAGGTGGAAGAGGCGCAGCTGTGATTTTTGGACGAAAAGCCCCGGCTGCGGTGGCACGGCTGGGTGGCCGCCCCATCGATTTCGCGCTTCTCGACGACGGCGCGTGGATCGTCCCGTTTGCTGACCGTCTCGTCCTTGCACCCGCCGAGCGCATGCCGGATGAGGACGGCGGGGCTAGTGCCGCTGGAGAGCCCGTCACCTATGAGTGGTTCGATTTCGAGGGTGCGTCGTGGAACGAGGGTGCTCGCAGCATCACCTTTGCATTTGTTGATGGACGGCCCGAGTGGACGATCACTTTTGCGCAGGGGGAGAAGCAGAAGATTTCGTGGGTGATTCGTGAGCGCCTGGACCGTTCGATCTTCTATCAGGAGCACGCGGAGCTGCCGTCGGGAGCCCGCGCGCGAGGGTTGGTGCGCCGAGCTCGCGATGAGAGTCTCTTCACACAGGTGATTATCGACGGTCGATCTGGGCCCGCAGACGCCGATCGGATCGACGAGCTAGAGGCATCTTTGCGCGACGTGACGGGGATTTCCGACTAACGGAGGTGGTGCGGCAGAGCCGGGCGGGCGCCGTCGTCGGCGAATTTGCAGCGGCGAAAAACTCTGCTATTGTTTTATCCGTTGCCATTCCCGCGTAGCTCAATGGCAGAGCATTCGACTGTTAATCGAACGGTTGTTGGTTCGAGTCCAACCGCGGGAGCCAGCAAAGGCCCGGAAGTGATTCCGGGCCTTTTTAGTATGTGGTGTGCCTCCTCGTGCTCATTGGGACAGCTTCGGTGTGAGAGAATTGCTCCATGGCTTTTCGCGAGATTCGTATTGTAGGAGATCCGGTTCTCCGCACCCCGTGCGCACCGATCAAGGAGATCACGCCAGGCGTGCGTAGCTTGGTTGAAGACCTCCTGGAGAATGTCAACGATGAAGGCCGCGCCGGTCTTGCCGCCAACCAGATTGGCGTGTCCCTGCGTGCTTTCTCGTGGAATATTGACGGCGAGATTGATTACATCCTCAACCCGGTGATCGTGGAGCTGTCCGAGGACGAGTACCAGGATGGGGACGAAGGCTGCCTCTCGGTGCCGGAACTGTGGTTCCCCACCAAGCGCGCATGGTACGCGCGTGCCGAGGGTATCGATCTGGACGGCAAGAAGAAGGTTGTTGAGGGCGAAGCTCTCATGGGCCGCTGTATTCAGCACGAGGTGGATCACCTCGACGGCCACCTCTACATCGATCGTCTGGAGCGTTCGCTTCGCAAGCAGGCGATGCGCGCAATCCGCGACCTCTAGGAACTCCGGTGGCCTTCCGCGAGCTGCGCCGTATTGGCGATCCCATCCTGAGCATCCGCTGCGAGGAGATCCGCGAGATCACTCCCGAGGTTCACCAGCTTGTTGAGGACCTCCTGGAGAATGTCAACGATCCCGGGCGCACCGGGCTCGCGGCCAACCAGATCGGCGTCTCGTTGCGGGCCTTCTCGTGGCACCTGGGAGATACCGTCGATTACATCCTCAACCCGGTGATCGTGGAGCTCTCCGAAGAACTCCAGCATGTGCCCGAGGGATGTCTGTCCGTTCCCGGTTACAGCTTCGCGGCACCGCGCGCACAGTACGCGCGGGCTGAAGGAATTGACCTCGACGGCAACCCCAAGGTGGTCGAGGGAACGGACCGGCTCGCACGCTGTATCCAGCATGAGGTGGGGCATCTCAATGGTCAGCTCTACCTCAACGTCTTGGAAGGGGCGGAGCGTCAAGCTGCGCTGCGCGCCTTCGCTTCCTGAGATATACACTGGTTGTCACCCGGTGCCTCTGACACAACGATGGTGTCTTGACCCGGGACAACTTATCCACTCGCAGGAGAACGCCATGAGCACTAAGTACACCACCAACGGTGTCATATTTATTCACTCAGTGACGCCTCCTCTGCAAAAGCACGTCGAGTGGGCGCTCACCAATGTGCTCGGCTACGAAGTCCACTTCGACTGGACCGGCCAGCCCGCCATGGCGGGCATGAATCGCGCTGAACTCTCGTGGACAGGGGAGATCGGCATGGGAGCCCTGCTTGCCACCAGCATCCGCGGATGGGAGCATCTGCGCTATGAAATCACCGAAGATCCCACGCCGGTGAGTGAGGGTGGCCGCTGGTCAGCAACCCCGGCCCTCGGTATCTTTTACGCGCAGACGGACTTGGCGGGCAACGTCGTCGTCCCAGAAAACCGTATTCGTTCCGCCATCGAGCGCTCGGGCGGCAACCCCGACGAACTCCGCAAGCTCGTGAACCTGGCCCTCGGCCAGGCATGGGACGACGAACTGGAGCCCTTCCGCTACGCCGGCGCCGGCGCCCCCGTCCGCTGGCTGCACCGCGTGGGGTAGAACACTGCGAAGGGTAGAGGGGCGTGTGGGATAGAACAGAGTGCGGGGGCTCTTAAACGCGAGGCGAGCTGCGTCGTCGTCCTGCGGAATCCCGAACCCCAGCTTATAGAGGTAACGATTTCGTGGAGAGGTCACGGGTCGTAGGTGTTACCTCTCCATGGAAACGTGGCCTCTTCGTGGGGGCCGTGTCGCCGTCGCCGCCGCCCCTGCGAACAAACTACCGGGGCGAACCAAGTAAGCGAACCAGCCAGCCGTGCCGCGCCGTCGTCGTTACAGCAAATCTGCGAGCGTGCGCGCGTCCTGAATTTCCCGGTCGGTGTACTTGCGGCTGCGCACCTTCTCCATCGCCGTGGCGGCAACCCAGCGCGTCAACACGTCCACGGCGCTCAGATCGAAGTCCTCAGTGACGTTTTCGTAGCCTTCACCAGCCAGCGCATCGGCAGCTGCTTCAAGCGGATCCTTTGTCTCCACCACATCTCCGTTCACAATTGGATAGGCTCAGATTGTACGAGAAACGTGGAGCCAGTGCGAACCCCGGGCCGATGGCGCGGGCCGCCGGGCTCCACGCCGACCGTACAGAATTCTGGCATCCAGAGTTCTCACCAAATGAACAATCCGCGCGTCCGTTGCCGCGGCGAGAAGCCGGGCGACGAGGCCAAGGATAAAGAGGAGTGACAATGGCAAGCTATGTTGAGATCCATCCCGTTGATCCCCAGCCACGACTCGTCGAGAAGGTGGTGGAGCGATTGCGGCAGGGCGACGTCGCCGCGATTCCCACCGACTCCGGTTATGCCCTGGTGAGCGCCTTGGACAACAAGGAGGGCCTGGATCGTATTCGCACGCTGCGGCAGGTGGGGGACAAGCATCACTTCACGATGCTCTGCCACAACTTCGCCCAGCTCGGTCAGTTCGTGATCGTTGACAACCCGGACTTCCGGCTCGTCAAGTCGCTGACCCCCGGGCCCTACACCTTCATTCTCAAGGGCACCAAGGAGGTCCCGCGCCGCACACTGCACTCGAAGAAGCACACCGTGGGCGTGCGCATCCCCGATCACAAGATCACCCAGGCGCTCGTCGCGGAGATGGGGGAGCCGCTGCTGGCCTCCTCGCTCATCCTGCCCGGACACACCGAGCCGATGACAGAAGGCTGGGAGGTCAATGACGAACTCGGCGGAGTCATCGACATTGTTGTCGAAGGCCCCTGCGGCGAGGACGGCCCCACCTCGGTGGTCAACCTGGTCAAGCGCAAGATCTCGCGAGAGGGCGCTGGCGACACCTCGGGGATCAATCTGTGAAACCAGTCATCTTCGACTTTGACGGCACGCTGGCGGACTCGGCCCCGATCATCATCGAGTGCTTCAACCTCACCCTGAGGCAGGAGCAGGACAAGGAGTATCCACCCGAGTTCTACAAGCCGTTCATCGGGCCTCCGCTCGAGGAGACATTCGCTCACCTCGGAGCGGAGGACCCGGCCCGCTACATCACCACCTATCGGAGCTACTACTTCGAACGGATGTACGGCACCCCGCTCTTCGATGGTGTGGAGAGTATGCTGAGGCGCCTGCACGGCGCGGGAGTGCCGCTGGCTATTGCGACGTCCAAGCGCCGCGACGCCGCGTTGCTCCTCGCACAGCATTTGGGGGTCGCTGATCTGTTCGCAGTGGTGTGCGGATCGGGTTCAGACCGGACGCGGGGAAAGAAGCAGCACCGGGTGGAAGACGCGTTGACAGGGCTCCAGGAACTCGGCATCGACACCTCGGGCGCCATCATGGTGGGCGACCGCATCCACGACATTGAGGGCGCTGCCGCCAACGGCCTGAACACCATCCTCGTGGGGTGGGGCGAAGCTCCGCCCGAGGAGCGGGCACAGGCGTGGCGGGTCGTGGAGACGCCGGACGAACTGGAGGCGCTGCTGCTGTCACGGTGATCGGAGCAGGAACCAGGCTCTGCGCTGTACTTCTTTCTCCAGAGTCTGGAACATATCACTGCGTATAGGGACCGGGGAGGGCTGAAAATGGACCACCCCGGTCCCTATACGCAGTCAAATGCACCTGGCAGGTGGTGAGAGCCAAGTTCGTGGGTCAGCATGCTTTGGTTGGAGGAACTCGGCTTCATTTGCTTGCGTACGAAAGCGCGACTCGCGCACGGCAGACATTATCCTGCTGGGGACAGCCGACTTCCTGGAGCTCGGTACCGAGCGTGAACGCTCGAACGCTCGCTCTGCGTCGTCGTCGTCAAATAACTCAACAAAGAAAGTCGGGCGGTGGGTTACGATCCACCGCCCGACTTTCTATCTGACTAGATACCTATCAGTCCTCAATATCCATGGACGGAGCCGCGGCGTTGGGGTTGAACAGGTCGTAGTGATCGATGGCCCGCTTGACGTAGGAGCGATCGATGGTGCCCTGATCGGCGAGAGCCTGGAGAGCGCGCACCACCATGGAGGCGGCGTCGATCTTGAACTCGCGGCGAGCAGCCGGGCGGGTGTCGGAGAAGCCGAAGCCGTCCGCACCGAGCGTGTAGTACGCGCCCGGGACCCACTGGCGGATCGAATCCTGCACCTGGTGCTCGTAGTCCGAGGTGGCGATGAACGGACCCTCGGCCCCCTGCAACTTCTGCGTCACGTAAGGAACCTTGACGGGCTCCTCCGGGTGCAGGAAGTTGTGGTCGTCGCACTGGATTGCTTCGCGGCGCAACTCGTACCACGAGGTGACAGACCAGATATCGGCCTGGACGCCCCACTCCTGAGCGAGCAGGCGCTTGGCCTCCTCAGCCCATGGGAGAGCGATACCGGACGCCATGAGTTGAACCTTCGGGCCAGCAACATCGGAGGTCTGGACCTTGTGGATACCCTTGAGGATGCCCTCGACGTCCACGTTCTCCGGCTCGGCCGGCTGGTGGATCGGCTCGTTGTACACAGTGATGTAGTACATGACGTCCTGATCGCGGCCGTCCGAACCGTCACCGTACATACGGACGAGGCCGTCCTTGACGATGTGGGAAACCTCGTAGGCGTAGCCCGGATCGTAGATGACCGTGGCCGGGTTCGTCGAAGCGAGAACCGGGGAGTGGCCGTCGAGGTGCTGGAGGCCCTCACCCTGAAGGGTGGTGCGGCCAGCGGTGGCGCCCAGGATGAAGCCACGGGCGAGCTGATCGGCGGCGGCCCAGAACTGATCGCCGGTGCGCTGGTATCCAAACATCGAGTAGAAGATGTAGAACGGAACCATCGGGGTGCCGTGGGTGGCATACGAGGTGCCGACCGCCTGGAAGGCAGCAGCCGAACCAGACTCGGTAATACCGGTGTGGAGCAGCTGGCCCTTCTCGGACTCCTTGTAGGAAAGCAGCATCTCGTGGTCAACCGCGGTGTAGTGCTGGCCGAGTGTGTTGAAGATCTTCGCCGAGGGGAAGAGCGCGTCCAGACCGAAGGTGCGGGCCTCGTCGGGGATGATCGGAACGACGCGGAAACCGAAGTCCTTGTCCTTGACCATGTCCTTGATGAGACGCACGATCGCCATCGTGGTGGCAACCTTCTGCTTGCCGGAGCCACGCTTGAAGGCATCGAAGTGCTTCTGCGCGGGCATCGTGACACCCTGGGTGTAGGCGCGGCGCTCGGGCAGGTAACCGCCCAGCGCAGCGCGCTTGTCCAGCATGTACTCCATGGCCGGCTCGGAAGCATCCGGCTTGAAGTAAGGAGCCGAGTACGGATCCTCCAGCTGCGAATCCTGAATCGGAAGCTGCAAGGAATCGCGCAGCAGCTTGAGATCAGCCGCGGTAAGCTTCTTCATCTGGTGGGTGGAGTTCTTGCCTGCGAAGTTACGGCCGAGCATGTAACCCTTGACGGTGTGGGCAAGAATCACGGTGGGCTGGCCCTTGTGATCCATCGCTGCCTTGTAGGCCGCGTACACCTTGCGGTAATCGTGGCCGCCGCGCTTGAGGGACCAAATCTGCTCGTCGGTCCAGTTGGCCACCATGGCCTTGGTGCGCGGATCGCGACCGAAGAAGGAATCGCGGACGTAGGCGCCGTCGTTGGCCTTGTAACCCTGGTAATCGCCGTCCAGCGTGGTGTTCATCAGGTTGACGAGAGCGCGATCCTTGTCCGCCTGAAGCAGCGGATCCCACTCGCGGCCCCAGATGACCTTGATGACGTTCCAGCCGGCGCCCTTGAAGAAGGCCTCCAGCTCCTGGATGATCTTGCCGTTGCCACGAACCGGGCCGTCAAGACGCTGCAAGTTACAGTTGATGACGAAGGTGAGGTTGTCGAGATTCTGCGACGCTGCCTGCTGCAGCAAGCCGCGGGACTCGGCCTCGTCCATCTCGCCGTCGCCCATAAAGGCCCAGACGTGCTGATCGGAGGTGTCCTTGATGCCACGCTCGTTGAGATAGCGGTTGTACCACGCCTGGTAGATGGCGCCTGCCGGTCCGAGACCCAGCGACACGGTGGGGAACTCCCAGAAGTCCCTCATCTGGCGCGGGTGCGGGTAGGACGGGAGGCCGCGGCCACCCGAGGGGCGGGAGACCTGCTGGCGGAAGGTATCCAAATCGGCTTCGGAGAGGCGGCCCTCAAGGAAGGCGCGGGAGTAGTTGCCGGGTGAGGAGTGACCCTGGAAGTAAATCTGGTCGCCGCCACCGGGATGGTTCTTGCCACGGAAGAAGTGGTTGTAGCCCACTTCGTAGAGCGTGGCCTGAGCGGCGAAGGACGAGATGTGGCCACCGACGCCCACGCCGGGACGCTGTGCACGGGTCACCTGAACGGCGGCGTTCCAGCGAACCCAACGGCGGAACTGGCGCTCCAGCTTCTCATCACCGGGGTAGAACGGCTCGTCCTCCACCGGAATGGTGTTGACGTAAGGGGTGACCAGGTTGGTGGGCACGTACACCTGCTTATGGCGAGCGTGACGCTCCATGCTCATCAGGATGTAACGTGCGCGCGGGCCACCGCTGTTTTCGATCAGGTCGTCAAGAGAATCGACCCATTCTTGAGTCTCTTCAGGATCAATATCTGGCACCAGACCAAGCTGTCCATTGATCAGCGGTGACAATTCATTCGGCGAGCTCACTGAATCTCCCTCGTTTCGAAGCCTGGCTCTAGAGGTTTGGCGTGACCTCTGTGCCTATTCCTCCGGGACCATATCCTGATCATCATGATCGGACGAAAGTCCCGTACGTCACCAGTGTATAACTACGCGCGCTGTGACGGTGCTCAAGTTCATGGGGATGTTTGTGAGCAATACGGCGTTTTCTAGGCCTTTGAACGCTTGATGATTGACTTGAAAGTGTCTAAGGGGTGGGCAATTCGGGGAAATTTCGTTCAAGGGGTGATGCTCGCTTGCGAAATTCGTCTGAATACGGTGGGCTTATCCTCATGAGATCGTTCGGTTTCACAAAGGGAAGTGTTGTCCAAGAATTCGGCTACGACGACGACGTAGATGACGTCGTTCGGGAATCTATTGAGTCGGCCATCGGCCGCGAGCTTGTCGATGAGGATTACCCCGACATCGCAGACGCCGCCCTAGGCTGGTGGCGAGAAGAAGACGGGGATACGGACGATCTAACTGATCTCCTGCTGGACATGAAAGCCAACATGGATTCCGAGGATGCGGTTCTGTGGCTTCTTGTTCCGGGCCCGCGCGAGGCTGGCCACGTTGCTGCTGACATTATTGAGGAAGCCGCTGAGACAGCGGGTCTTCAAGCAACGACGACGGCGGCCGTCAGCTCCGGATGGACCGGAGTGCGGCTTACAGCACAGGGCACGAGGCGGTAATCGTGCCCAACAGCTGGTAGACTCTTCAAGTCCGCTCAGCTGGTTGAGTTCCTCATCCGGCACTGGGAAACAGTGCGACCCCACGCCGGGGCGTCAGGCGGAACCCCGCGCCGGGGCTCGGCGCAAGGGCCTATAGCTCAGTTGGCTAGAGCGCCACGTTTACACCGTGGATGTCAGGGGTTCGAGTCCCTTTGGGCCCACAAACGAAATCAGGTCCGGCTTTGGCCGGGCCTGATTTTGTTTTTCGGATGTAGAAAGCGATTGGGGGATTGCCGACGTCGCGCGTCCGCCCGCTGCGACTTCGCATGGTGTGTCCACCGAGTATCGGATCAGTCGGATCCGTGATGCAGTGTCCAGACTCGTTTTGTCGCCCTCGTTAACGCGACATAGAGGTCACGAGCGCCACCAGACCGCGCCGCTTCTATGGCATCGGGGTCAGCAATAATCACGTTGTCAAACTCCAGACCCCTAACATCTGGCGCTGCCATGACTACTGCGCTGGTGCCGTTGAGCGCCACACTGAGCGCGGCAACATCGTCGGCAGCACCGATGACACCGATCAATTCACCTGGAAAGACCTCAGTCACGTACGTGACTAGCACGCGGAGCGTGCCATCTCGTTCGTCGTCGGTCACAGTGATGGTGTGGGGCTGGTCGCCGTGTCTGATCGAGGTAGAGAGCCGCTGACCGGGGGCAATTCTTGCAAGCAGTGGCGCGGTCACATTCAGTATCTCAGCCGTTGTGCGGTAGTTGATGCTGAGTCGGTGATGCTCGAACCGTTCTGCGACGAAAGGCCTGAGCGCGTCGGTCCATGAGCGGATCGAGGTCGTCGCTCCGGCTTGGGCAAAATCGCCCACAATTGTCATGGATCGGGTTGGACAGCGACGCATCAGCATTCGCCACTCCATTGTAGAGAGTTCCTGAGCTTCGTCAACGACAATATGGCCGTAGGTCTGTTCGGGCGGTCCGTCGATCAGTGCGCGAGCTTCATCGAGAAGGGCTAGCTCTGACTTGGTGAACGGCCCTCGGTGCTCGCGGGATACCGACGCCAGATCGTCGGGTGAAAATTCGGGAAGCAGCAGACCTAGGGCGTTCCGATTGCTGAGGAAGTCTCGCAGCGCTTGCTCCGGGCGAAGTCGTGGCCAAATCGCCTCGATGGCGATGTCGAGGCCGGGTTCCTCAATGAGCTGATCCCTGATGGCGTCCCAATCAATCTCGGGCTCGGTGTAGGGGATCGTTCCGTCCAACCCGAGTGCGCGTAAGTCTTCTGCGACGGACTGGTCGAGGTCGAGCCCCAGGAGGGCGGATACCTCGTCATCCATAGCGGTGAGGGCTTCCGACGTTTGTTCTTCCAGCAGAGCTACAACGTGGCTGGCAATGAGTTCTTTAAAGGTATTTCGTGCGGGGTTATTTGCTTGTCCGGCACTGGTGGCGTAGCGGTGCGCGTCGGCAATCTGCTCTGGGGAAACCGTGATCGTTTCTGCGCCAACCCTAACCTCAAGCGCAGTTTGTTGTGGTTGTCGGTTGCGTATCCAACGGGCAAGTGCTGTCGCCAACTCCGCCTTTCCTTTGAGATTCGCCGCTGTGTCGGACTCTGTGTTGATGCCCGCCGCGCCGACCAGGTCGGTGAGCGTTGCCATCTCGACGTTATTCTCTCCGAGCGAGGGCAACACATCTGAGATGTAGTTGAGGAACCGTCTGTTTGGTCCGTACACCAGGACTCCACGTTTAGCGATCGCAGGGAAGGTGTAGAGGACGTACGCGGCACGGTGCAACGCGACGATGGTCTTACCTGTCCCTGGGCCGCCGTCTACCACCATGACCCCGCGATGAGGGGAGCGAACGATGACGTCCTGCTCCGTTTGGAGCGTTGCAGCGGCCTCCTTCATCCGACCGGTTCGCGCACCACTGAGCGCGGCAACGAGGGGGTCGTCCCCGATGACGTCCTCATCTCGCGGAAGGGAACCATCCAATATTTCATCGCTGACTCCCATAACTGTGCGAGCCTTCAGCCGCAGGTGTCGGCGGCGGCGAAGACCGAGCGGCACCGCAGGCGTCGCCACGTAGAACGGACGTGCGGCTTCGGCACGCCAATCCACCAGCAGAATGAGACCCGACTCTGAGCGAATCCCGATCCGGCCGATCCGTATCGCCTCGCCCAACTCGTTGTCGATTCGACCGAAGCACAGCGACCATTCCGCAGCCCGCAACTCAGCGACCCTGTGAGTAAGGCGGCTAACCTCTGCATCACGGGCGTACAACTCGTGCGCACTCCCGGTAGGTGCGGCGAGAACGCGTTGACGTTCGGCGAGGGCGCTCGCGACCTCAGCATCGAGTCGGGCGTACATGGCATCCACCGCCTGGCGCTCAACCTCAACCTGCTGCGTTACATTGCCATTCAACTGCATATCCACTGAACCCTTTCCTTCCAGACCATTTAGTATGCAAAGGAAAAAGTTCCAAAGTAAGTCTTGACTTACTTTTATGGCTCAGTCGGTGCCAGGAACACGCGGAAAACTCGCATCAAACTCGAATCATGCTCGGCGGGTGATCTTGCGGACGGTATCGCGATGGATGCCGTAGCGGGCGGTGATCTCCTTGTAGAACCCGCGAGATCAGCGATTTCAGGGGTAGCGAGGGCTTTGAGAAGCTTCTACGGAGGACCACAAACAGGAAGAGCTCCTCCCGAATGGGAGGGCCTCTTCCTAATCCGTGCGTGCCTCAACGGAGGCGGGGCTCAGCGAGACTCGACGGCATCGCGCGACCGGACGCCGCGCAGACGCTGAAGCAGAAGGGCCAGTCCGCCGGTCATGAGGCCCCATACCGCATTGGTGAGCAAGACCGGGATGATCGCGATGGGCATGGCGAGCGGGCCTTGGAGCTCTCCGGTGAGAATCGGGGAGAGGATGCCACTAAGGATGATGGAGAGCACCGCGTAGGTGAGCCCGGTAAACAGCAGGGTCAGCACCGGGTGGGCGGTCTTGCTGAGGCCGACGACGGCGATCCAGACGGCGGATATGACGAGAGTGATGACGATTGGCACTGCGGGAGAGTCGCTGACATCGAGCTGATGCTCGACGATACTGACCAACGGCCTGACCAGTGCGAGCGCTCCAAGACCGAGGATGAGGGGCCATTGCAGGGACTTGATTTTGTTCATGCCAACAACGATAGGAACGCGCGCGTTCCCGCACATCGGCCCCGACTCTCGACCTGTGTCGCTTCCTGTCGCGTCTTCACTACGTCGAGAAGCGACACTGGGCGTCGCCCGGAGACGCATGCCGCCGAGGCCGCCCTGATCGTAACCTTGGAGGTATGACTGAACGATCTTCGACTTCTACGCGTGGGACGGTGGGCGATGGTCACCGCACCGGGCACGTGGCACCGTCGGTCCTCGATGCGCTGCTGGGAACGGCGGTAGCTCTCGCGCTCGCCCTCATCATCGCCACAGGCTCGGGCGGGGCAAAATCGCCCGATGCCATTGCCTACCTGTTCGCGGCCGGCTTCGGCGCCCTGATGCTGCTGCGCCGGAGGATGCCTCGAACCGTGCTGGTGCTCACCGTGCTCGGGTTGTTCGCGTACTACACCCTTGACTACCCGCCGATCGGTGTTGCAGTTCCGGTGCTGGCCGCCCTGTTCTCCGCGGCCGAGGCAGGGCTGATGCTGTGGTCGGTGGGGTCGGCGCTCGTCGTGTTTGCCGTCTCCATGTTCTATCGGGTCTACGACGGGGGCGAGGCAATCGGCTTTCTTCTTGGATATGAGTCCGTTTCTAACATCGCGCTATTCGCCGCGGTGATCGCACTCGGATACAGCGTTCGAGCGCGCCGCCTCTGGGCCGCTCAGCAGGCGGAAATCGCCCGACTCACTGAGGCGCAGATCGCACGCGAGGCTGAATCGCGCATGCAAAGCGAGCGTGAGCGCATCTCGCGGGAGCTGCACGACACGGTCGGCCACACGTTGTCCGTCATCTCACTCCAAGCGGGCGTCGGGGCGGAAGCGGTTGGATATGATGACCGCACCGTCAGCGACGCGCTCGAGCGCATCCGAACGGCTAGCACGCGCTCGCTGCAAGAGCTCCGCTCGATGGTACGCATCCTTCGCTCGACCTCCGGCCCTGACGAAACACGAGGTGTCCTCTCGCTCTCCGGGGTCCAAGAACTCGTAGACGCTGCCAAAAGCGCTGGTGTCGAGGTCGCGACCAACATCACCGCAACACCGTCGGAGCTGTCCGCCCCGGTGGACGCGGCAGCGTATCGCGTCATCCAAGAGTCGATCACCAACGTCATCCGCCACGCCGGCGCCACCCGCGCACAAGTACAAGCTGGCATCCGCGACGGTCGACTCCACATCAACGTCACCGACAACGGCCGCGGCTCCGCGACAGACGCGGGCGCGAAAGGCGGGCATGGAATGGTAGGTATGAGCGAACGAGTAAGACTACTTGGCGGCTCATTGACCACTCGCTCCCTCCCCGGTGCCGGATTTGCCGTTGAGGCCACGATCCCTGCGAGGTTGCCATGATCCGTGTCGTACTGGTTGATGACCAAGAACTCGTCCGGACAGGCCTTCGCACCCTCGCCGAGCACGACGGCGACATTGAGGTCGTCGCCGAGGCCGACAACGGCAGGGCCGGCGTCACCGTGGTCCACGAACACAAGCCGGATGTGGTCCTCATGGACATCCGTATGCCGCAGATGGACGGGATTGACGCGACCCGGGCGATCATGGCGGATCGCACACTCTCGGACGTGCGGGTCGTGGTGCTCACGACCTTCGACGAGGACGAGAACGTGCTAGCAGCGATCCGCGCGGGATCGGCCGGTTACCTGCTCAAAGACATCGCCCCACGTGACTTGCGAAGCGCGATCCGCACCGTCGCTGCCGGCGACGCTCTGCTCTCACCGGCGATCACGCGAAAGGTGATGAGCACGCTGGCAGAAGGCCCGACCACGGGAACTCGCCCGGAGCTTCTCGCTTCTCTCACGGAGCGCGAACGCGAAGTGCTTGGCCGGATCGGCCTGGGTGAATCGAACGAGGAGATTGGTGCAAGCCTCCACATCAGCCCGGCGACCGCACGCACCTACGTCAGCCGCCTGCTGTCCAAGCTCTCCGCCCGCGACCGATCCCAACTGGTCATCCTCAGCTATGAGTCGGGACTCATCGCTCCAGGAGACGCCATATTGCGCTAACTCGATTCAGCCGAGGAGCGTGCGCAATGCTGCGGCTTGCGGTGGCACGACGCCGTTGCCGAGTGCTGAGAGTTGTTGTGCCTGTGTAAGTTCGAGTGATGGGTCGGTGACCCATCCGACAGGGAGGCCCATCAGCCATTCCACGAACGGTGGTGCTGGTCGTCTTACGGGTTCTAGAGGGGTTGGTTGGGTCCGATCCAGTTGTTGAGTTTTGGTTTGATTGTGTAGATAAACCAGAAGTTGGCTGCTATCAGGACGGTCACGATTGCGCTCCGTAGCGTCACGTCGACAATTCCTCCCTTTGCTTGCTGAGTGAGAGTGATGGCGGCGTAGATGTTCCATGACACAAGCGGGCGTCACGCTTATCCAAGCCGCGTAGCGGATGATCACTGGGTCTTCGCCCACACGGTTCCGCGATGCGCTATGGACTGCATCGCCAGGGCGTTCGCGTTGACACCGTTCGCCCGGGCTGTTCGCATAGCGTCCACTTCCTTGTCCGTGAGGGCTGGGCAATTACGGGCCACCGAGCATGATCTGTGAGAAGTCGAGCGTAGGTGCTGTTCAGGCGGTGCCGAACATGACCTTCCGGCCATCGGGATCAACCACGGTGACCACGACGTCGTCGACCGCGAATGGTTCCACACCGAGATCGCGGAGGTGGGTAATGAAGGCGTCGCGATCCTCTATGTGGAAGTAGAGATGAATGAGATTGGAATCGCGGATAGGCGGGTAGGTGTAGGCCGCGAACGCCTGTGCGTCGTGGATCGCGAGCTGCATGCCATCACGGTCCAGTCGCCAGTAGCTGTAGCCGCCCTCACCCGCTTGCTCCAGCGGGAACCCTGCGATGTCGCGATAGAACTGCGCGGTCGCCGCGGGGTCTGCACTGGTGAGGAACACTCCTCGGAACGCTGTGTTTCCGCTACCCTCGCGTGTGCCGATCTGCCCGGAGAACTGGTGCCGATACTTGTCGCGCAGTTCCTCCCACCCGTAGGCCATCGCACGTTGCCCGGTCGGACGCTCTCGGTCGGTGCCGTCTTCGCAGGCCAGCCGGCCCAAGCACACCTGCCATCCGGCAGCCAGCATCACTGCCGCCCCATGATCCCCGGTCACTTGTCGTAGCTCGAGCGTGGTGCCCTCGCCATCGGGCGTGAGTGTCCAACGCAGCAGGTCGGGTCCCCAGCGGTGGATGAGCTGCCTTGGGGCATCGACGACAAGAACCTCGGCATCGATCGGGTCATCACCCGGGTTCTCGCGGCAGCTCGCAGGCCCCGGCTCGGTCAAGGGACGGTCCGGCACGATCGGAGACCAATGCGCGAGTCGTGTGGGCTCGGTGAGCATTGCCCACAGCTTCTGCGGAGCGTGTGGGAATCGTCGGCGCATGACGATCGTCCATCGATCCTCTTCCAGCTCCAACTCCACCTCGATTGGCGCGTGGACCTGTGCTGCGATTATCTCGTCGCGTGGAGCCTGTGGGGTGTCTGTCATTGTTCCTCCTCATCTAGAGCCGCGGCCAGCCGGTCGAAGCTCGTACTCCATCGCTCGATATAGGGCGCCACCCAGGCGAGCACATCCGGTAGTGGTTGGTCCGTGAGCCGGTAGATCCGGCGCTTGCCCGCGACCTCTGACTCCACCACACCCGCCTGGCGCAGCACTCGCAGATGCTTGGACACAAGCGACTGTGGCACCCGAAGTTCGTCCACGAGTCCACCCACGTCGCTCTCACCGAGCCGAAGGCGATCCACGATCGCGCGTCGGGTCGGTTCGGCGATCACTGCGAAACCATCCATGTCCACAAGTATCGCCGACTATTCATATGAATAGCAAGGCATGTTTTCCTCGTGGTCATGGCCCTGTGACTGTTGTCGGCTCGATGTGCGATCCCGGTATGGTCGTCGGCGGTGGCGATGAAGCGGCTGACGCCGTCGTCGCCCTCTTTCCGAAGGAGTGATAGCGCGGCAAAGAAGTGATGCCGCGGACGCCGTCGTCGCTATCACTCCTTAACTGGACTATCACTCGTTTGGATCCAGGTGAGAAGGCCGGGCCGAACCCTTCACATGTGGTTCGGTGAGTGAGAGAATTGCGCGGATGTGGATTGGTTGGATTGAATTCGATATTTTGCTCGGTGATGTGCATTCTCTCAAAGGGAAGCGCAGTGTGATTCGGCCGTTGGTGGCGAATCTTAGTCGGCGTACGGAAGTCGCCGTCGCTGAAGTTGGCGATCATGACAAGCACCGGCGTTCTCAGATTGGGATTTCGGTGGTTAGCTCGGATACCGCGCATATTCGCGAGGTGCTTGATCGTGCGGAACGGCTACTTGCCGAGGAGCATCCTGAAGTGACGTTGCTGTCCGCGCGGCGCGGGCTGGCCTCCAGCGACGACTGACTCTTAGCCCAGCTGCCTACTTTCGCGCTTGATTAATACGCACAAGGTTGCCAGCTGGGTCGCGCAGGGCGAAGTCCCGGGTTCCCCATGGCTGATCGATGGGTTCCTGAAGGATCTCGGCACCTGCTACTTGTGCGCGCTCGAATGCAGCGTCGAGGTCGTCGGCGAAAAAGACGTAAGGTCCCGGGCCGGAGCCCTTCGCGACGAGGCGGTGAAGAGCCTCGCCGTCTTCGGGAGAACGGCCGGCAGCCGGATCAG
The DNA here is from genome assembly GCA_047602305.1 of Ancrocorticia sp. Classification (GTDB taxonomy): domain Bacteria; phylum Actinomycetota; class Actinomycetes; order Actinomycetales; family Actinomycetaceae; genus Ancrocorticia. The sequence goes on along the minus strand of JASGHO010000001.1, from coordinate 1,072,190 downwards.
AGAGCACGAGCGCGGGCGCGTTCGGATTTGAAGATCCGAGGGTGACCCAGCGGTGACCGTCTGAAGCCACGTCGTTCGTCACGGTGAGCCCAAGGGCGTCACGGTAGAAGGCGATGGCTTCGTCGACGTCGTCGACGGTAATGGGGCAGAAGGAGAGCGAGATCGTTGTCATGTAGGCAATGCTACGTACGGCGCCTCGGCCGCGCTTCTCCGATCCTGCTCGATGTGCCAACCGGTGGCACAACATCACCCAGTGCGCGAATCACGATCTCGCCGAAATTTGGTGCTCACCCGAACGGAGTCGGCCTGGTTAACAGCTTGGCCATGCACGCGGGCATCGCTTCGATGGCCTCGTGCGGCCGCGCTCGATAGGCACTCGGAGTCTCGCCGGTCAGCCGGGTGAAGGTCGAGCTGAAAGAGCCGAGAGAGGTGGCGCCGACAGCCGTACAGGCATCGGTGACGGTGGCCCCGGCTCGCAATAGCAGCATCGCGCGTTCGATACGTCTGGTCATCAGATAGGCGTAGGGAGTCTCACCATAGGCAGTCTTGAACTCGCGTGAGAAGTGCGCAGCTGACATGTGGGCTCTCGCGGCTATCGTCGGTACGTCGAGAGGCTCCGCGTAGTTGTGATCGATGAGATCCCGTGCGCGACGCAGATGCGCTAGTGTGCGAGGATCTTGTGGTGCGATGCCCATGAATCAAGTGTATGCGTTCGCATTGGCGTCAAACTGAGTGCGCTGCTCTGTCAGCAGACACCCACCTTCCTCTATGAACGTGAAGTAACGCTCGACAACGGACACTCTTCGCGAGAATGGACACCGGCAGGGCCTCGGGCGTTGCCCGGGAGTCAGAATCTCCACTGCCGCTGGAGTCTCGATCGTGTTAGCTTTGGTACAAAGCATCCGGCACGCCGTCGTCCGGACGCCGAGGCTTCGGATCCTCTCCCAGGCCTGCTGCCCCGTCGAAGGAGAAGTGCAATGCGGTCATCAGTGGTGCGGGTATGGATTTCTAGTGTGCTGGCAGCGGTCATGCTCTCCAGTGGGGTGGGTGGGATTGCGACGGCGTGGGCAGAGTCGACTCCGGCGCCCACTCCGGCATCGGTCTCTACACCCAGCCCAGTTGCACCGTCCCCAACGCCCAGCCGGGCTACGCCGACGCCGTCCCCAACGCCCAGCCAAGTTGCGGTGGCACCGACTGTCAAGGCTCTGGAGCCGGCGCGGGGCCCGGTGTCCGGGAAGACGCTGGTCACGGTGACCGGGACCGGCTTCAGTAAGGCCACGAAGGTCCTGTTCGGCGACAAAGCCGGACGGCAACTGAAGGTGCTTTCCGACACCGAGTTGACTGTGATCGCCCCACGTGGGTGGGGCAAAGTGAACGTCCGGGTCGTCACCAAGGCCGGCGCGTCAAAGGCCTCGGCATCCAGCAAGTATCGCTATGTCGAGGCGCCTCGGATCACAGCGGTGCGTCCCGGCTCGGCCGGCACCGACAACAGGCAAACGATCACGATCACCGGTCGCGACTTCATCGACGTCTCCGAGGTTCTTTTCGGCAAGGTGCCGGGCAGTGACATCCGGGTGCTTTCCGAAAACAAGCTCACGGTGACGGCTCCGGCCCATCGGGCAGGCTCGACCAACGTCCGGGTGGTCACCGCCTACGGCACGTCCGAGAAGCGCCGGGCGACGCGGTTCACCTTTGTCGCTCCGCCTCAGGTCGCCTCGGTTCGTCCCGCCAGTGGGCCGGCAGAGGGCGGCACCAAGGTCACCATCAATGGCTCCGGGTTCACGAATGCCACTAGGGTCTCCTTCGGGGATAAGCCAGCCAAGAAGCTGCGCGTTCTCAGCGACCGGAAGCTCACCGTCACGGCACCGGCTGGTACAGCGGGCAGCACGGTGGATGTGTCGGTTACCGGCAAGTACGGTACCAGCAAACCCGGATCGAATGCCCGGTTCAGCTACGAATCGGTTTGCACCCCGACGGTGATCCCTGTCAGCGGAGACATCGCCACCGACACCACCTGGCAACCCGGGGATTGCGGGGCGGTCTATCACGTCAGCGGCACGGTGACGATCGCCAAGGGCACTGCGTTGACCGTAGCGCCGGACACCATCGTGAAGTTCGATGCCGATGCCGCCCTGTCGGTGGACGGCTCACTCCTCGTCGAGGGCGCCACCTTCACCAGCATTCGCGACGACTCGGTCGGCGGTGACACCAACGGTGACGGCGCGCAGACCAGCCCACAGGCAGGCGATTGGGGTTCCGTGCGGCTCAACGACGACGCGATCTTCCGCGCCAACGCGCTCACCCTGCGCTACGGCAGCGGCATCGACGGCGGTATCGAGACTGCCATAGACCCCGACCTGTCGGTGTTCCAGCTCACCAACTCGGTGCTCGCGCACAACACCGACGGAATCGTCGCCGTCCACAGCGGCGATACGGCAGACGCCACGCGTGAGATCACCATCACCGGCACCACGCTCACCGATTCGGGCACTATCGCCGTTTCCAGCCTTGGCTCTTACAACACCGGTAACACCTCCGATCCCGTAGTGCCGGTGACGGTCTCGGATAATTCGGTGACCGGCTCCACCAGCACCGAACCAGCCTTCTCGATCTGCGACGGAACCCTGCAGCCGTCGCTGCTCACCGGCAACACCGGCAGTAACAACAAGGTCAACGCCATCCGGCTCTGCGGCGCGCTCTTCGAGGACTGGACGCTGCCCACCACCGGCTTGCCTTACATCATGGGCAGCATGAGGCTCAGCGAGATTCCCGGATCTCCGCTGACGCCGCGCGTGACGTTCACCATTCCTGCGGGCGCGATTCTCAAAGTCGACGACGGCGGGAGCCTGAACGTGGCAAACGGGTCCCTCGTCATAGACGGCACCGACGCCCAACCGGTGATCGTCACGAGCATCCACGACGATAGCGTGGGCGGCGACACCAACGGCAACGGCGACCAAACTCAACCAGAGCCGGGCAGCTGGGCCGGTATCAGCGTGGTCAGTGACCTCTTCATAGCCGGGAACGAGGTCTATACCGCCGCAGCCACGCTCACGGCAAGCCAGCTCGACCTGCGCTACGGCGCCGGAATCACGGCAGCCCAGGCGAGCAGCTTCCAACTGAGCAATTCCACCCTCCGGGACAACAGCGCTGGTATTGACGCCAGCCGCATTCAAGGACTCTGGTTCAACCCCGGTGCGATCACCATCACCGACAACACCCTGATCCGCTCCGGCGGCATCGCGGTGCATTCCGATCCTCCGGACCCGAGGCTCAGTGGGTACGGAGGGGCGATCACGGTGACCGGAAATAACGTCACCGGCAACACCACCGGGACACCGGCCTATTCATACTCCGAGCAGGACTTCAGCCCGGCAGCCCTGGCGAGTAATACCGGCAGTAACAACACGGTGAACGCCATTTACATCAGCGGACGGATCGGCGACTGGACAGCACCCACCACCGGACTGCCGTTTGTGCTCACCGGACGGACCACACTGAGCGGTACCCTCACCGTTGAGGCCGGCACTGTCCTCAAGTTCGACGTCGGAGGGTACCTGGAGGTCGGCTATGGTGGTTCCCTAGCGGTGACCGGCACGGCCGACAACCCCGCGATCATGACCAGTGTCCGCGACGACACCGTCGGTGGCGACACCAACGGCGACGGCAACGCCACCAGTCCACAGGCGGGCGACTGGGCGCTCGACATCACTGGCTGGTTCGACGGTGGAAGGGGGAACGGCGGACATGGGAGTGCCTCGATGGTGGCCAACGGTCTGAACCTGCGCTACGGCTCGGGAATCAACTCGATGCCCGGTGTGGACACCACGCTCCGCATCACCGACTCCCTCCTGATCGACAACGCCCCCGCGAATGGCGACTTCGGCATCTTCGTTCTGCGGAACGGCCCCGGAGCGACCACCATCACCGGCAACACGCTGACCCGGTCCGGTACTGTGGAGGTGGTTACGCTGATCGACGAGCAGGACGCCGGCCCGCTGGAGGTGTCGGACAACATCATCAACCCATGACAGCCGCCGCCGTCGACGAGGTGGTTGCTGTACCTACTGGCCTCGCTCGCGCCGTATTGAGCCGGGCGTGTGGCCGATGACGCGGGTGAAGGCACGGTTGAATGCGGCCTCGGACTGGTAGCCGAGTTCGGATGCAAGCCTGGCTGCGGTGGTGTTTTCGTCGCGAAGTCTGGTGTGGGCGACGTTCATGCGCCACCGGGTGAGGTAGGCGATCGGCGATTCACCGACGAGTCCGGTAAAGCGGGTGCTGAACGACGATCGCGACATCGTAGCGACTCGGGCAAGCCTTTCCAATGTCCATTCACAGCCGGGGTCCTTGTGGATGGCCTCCAGCACGCGCCCGATGCGCTCGTCCTGGATCGCACGGAGCCAGCCCGCAGTGGTATTGAGGTCGCTAGCAAGCCATGCGCGAATGGCCTGAACTACGAGGATATCGGCGAGCCGGGTTGCCACCGCTTCGCCCCCGGGTTGTGGGTGAGAGACTTCGTGTGCCATGAGGCGTAGGGTGTCGCGAATCGAGGAAGCAGCCGAGACGACGGCGCCGTCGACAAACAGTACTTGAGGCAGTGCGCGCGTAAGTTCTCGGGCTGCGGGTTCGTCGAAGGCGACGACGCCGCAAATCAGTTGCGTAGTGCGGCCGGTTCCGCCGTGCCGCAACACCGAGTAGTTCTCCGTAACGTAGTGCTGGGGCAGCAGATCAACGCGGGGCCCCGCGGCCATGTGCTCGGCACTCGCAAGATCGTGTCCACGCCCGTGTGGTACCAGCGCGAGGTCACCCGCGTGGAGTTCGAGCGGATCGGAATCAGGTAGTCGGAGCCAGCAGGTACCGGCGGTGAGCACGTGGAAACTGATTGAGTCGGCGATTGCAGGCATCTCGAGTGCCCACGGCTCGCCCAGCTCGGCCTGACAGTAGAACGTGCTGCGCATACGCAGTGTGTGTAACACGCGCGCCAAGCGATCGGGGCCTGTGGCTGATGATCCGGGTGTCATGTGCCCAGCATTCCATATGGGGGCACCGTTACACCGGATGAATCGGACGAATGAGCAATAAATTTGAATAAATAGGCATGGAATCGCCGGGATCTTCTCCGTAGGGTCGAACCTGTAAACAAGACACATATCTAGGAGGAGTCAACATGTATGTGATCGCAGGAGTGACGGGACGAGTCGGATCGGCAACAGCACGAGCGTTGCTTGCAGCGGGAGCCGACGTGAGGGTTCTGGTTCGTCGACCATCGGATGTCCCGGGATGGGAAGCGAGGGGAGTTGAGGTGCGGGTCGTCGCGCTCGATGATCGATCTGGACTTGCCGCGGCGCTGGAGGGGTGTACGGGGTTCTTCACATTGCTACCGTTCGACCTCACCGTCAACGACCTGGATGAGCACGCGGAACGCCTGACTTCCTCGATCGCGGGTGCAGTTGCCGACGCGAAGGTTCCGCATGTGGTGATGCTGTCCTCAGGTGGGGCAGATCTTGCTGAGGGCACCGGCCCGATCACCGGACTACACCTTCTTGAGGATGCGCTGCGCGCGACCGGGACTACGCTGACAGCATTGCGCTCGGGTCACTTCCAAGAGAAGATTGGTGACGTCATCGTCGTTGCTCAGGAGAGCGGAATTTATCCGGTCTTTGCCACCTCCGCAGATACGCCGCTGGCAATGGTTGCTACGGCTGATCTTGGCATAGTCGCTGCACAGGCACTTGAGTCGAGGCCCACCGCGAGCGAGAGCGTCGATGTTATCGGCCCCGCATACTCGGAGCGTGACGTGGCTTCGCTGCTCGGTGCGGCCATGGGGCGAGAGTTGAGCGTCGTGACCATTCCGGAGGAGTCTTGGGTGGAGGAACTGACCGCGGCTGGATTTCGGCCACACATCGCACGAAGCCTCGCCGAATTGTATCGGGCCGACGAGCGTGGACTACTCGCTCCGCGTGGGGACCGAAGCGTTCCTGCGCACACCTCGCTCGAGACCACGATCAAACGTGTCCTCGCGCTCCGTGCGGAGGTCTAGTGGGGTCCGAATCTGAGAGGGGGCGGACGCCGTCGTCGTCCTCTTCCCGGAGGAGTTATCGGGCCGGGCGTGGCAAAGAAGTGACGCTGCGGACGCCGTCGTCGTTCCAAAGAAGTGTCGAAATCGGATTCACGTAACGTGTTTTCCCTGGGAAAAACTGTCGCATGTATCGGAAAACGACACTCCTTTGTGGGGCTTGCTGGGGACTTTACGCTGTGGGGCTTGCTGGGGACCTTTGCAGTGGATCCGCCACGCAATCCCGGCGAACCCTTCACATGTGGTTCGGTGAGTGAGAGAATTGCGCGGATGTGGATTGGTTGGATTGAATTCGATATTTTGCTCGGTGATGTGCATTCTCTCAAAGGGAAGCGCAGTGTGATTCGGCCGTTGGTGGCGAATCTTAGTCGGCGCACGGAAGTCGCCGTCGCTGAAGTTGGCGATCATGACAAGCACCGGCGTTCGCAGATCGGTGTCTCGGTGGTTAGCGCGGATACCGCGCATATTCGCGAGGTGCTTGATCGTGCGGAACGGCTACTTGCCGAGGAGCATCCTGAAGTGACGTCGCTGTCCGCGCGGCGCGGGCTGGCCTCCAGCGACGACTGATTGTCTGGAACCAAGTTCTGCCTGGAAGTAAGCCCCTCCGGCCAATAGGCGCCAGAGGGGTTGGTGAGGTTGGATGGCATGCGCAGGTTCTCTGGTTAAGGCGTGCCGAACTCGATTCCGGCCATCTCCCGTAGCTCGGCCATGGTGACCAAGTCAGCCATGGTGATCGCCCCGCGACGTGGGTCCTTCACGGCCGCGACAGCGGCGTGTGCGGTGAGCAGCGCGGTGGTGCATGATTGCCCGATACCGTGTGCGCTGTGGAGTTGACCGGTGCGGCGGTTTCGTGCGCTCACTTCCCAGCGCTGGTCACCCCAGTGCGGGGCGTGGTTGATCATCGGTGTCAAGATGGGGAAGCGGCCGGCAAATGCAAGGGCACCGGTGGCAATGCGGCTGCTGACGGCAAGATAGCTGCGCACAGTAATACCGCGCGGGAGACCAACGAGGACGTGATCAGGGAAGTCGGCGCGCAGGTGGGTTCTGATTCCCGATTCGGTACGGAAACGGCGGGTCTCGCGTAGGTTCAGTACCGGATGGGCTTCCGGAGGCCGGTGGATCGCGCGACCGATGAGCCCGGCAGTCCATGCCACGGCGGCGTTCCCGTGGGCTTCACCTGCGCCGAGAGTGATCGCGATGTCCACCTCGTCGCCCGGAATGGTGTGCAGCGCGGAGGCCAGGATCGTGGTGAGTCCAGGCGCGAGGCCTGCTCCGAGAATGAGGGTCTTCTTAGTGTCTGTGGTGGCGAGGGCCTCCAGGTAATCTCCGCTGGCGGAGATCTCCACGAACGGGACTGTCCCGGCGTATGTGACGAGGGCCGGGTCTTCGATTCCGGAAGCGTTGACGACGACGTCGTGATCGACTGCCACTTCCTGCAGGCGCGACAGTCCCTCACGGGCGTGCAGATCGAACGACAATCCCGGGGGAGTCATCGCACGGCCCGCCTCAGTGACAGTGTGCCCCATCCGTGTCAGGTGATCACACACGGCTCTACCGACCGCCCCGCGGGCGCCCAACACCAAGGCTCTCACGATGCCCACTTCCGTGGGAGGGCTAGCACAACGATGGTGAGGCACAATACAGCGATCAGCACCGCGCCGCAGGCGAGCGTGGCGAGCAGCCCGAAGCCGAGCGCGTGTGCCCACCACTGCGCAACTGATGCTGTTTCGATCATCCGTTAGCCTTCCTCCAAAATATGAAGTTCAGTCTATTTGAAAAGGTTCACTGGAGCTCTTGCCGCCGTCGGCGCGATCCTGATCTACGGCTCTTGGGGTAGCAGACTCGGCCAGATAGGAACTGTTTTCCTAATGCTCAGGCTGAACGCTCCAAGCTAAAGAAGGAATCGAAGGTGTCAGAAACCTAATCCGTGAAACTGATGCTCTCCAGTAACCTTCTCACTGTTGGAAGGTCGTTCACCAAGGTGTCCCACACTGCGCCGTAGTCTGTTCCCTCGTAGTGGTGTGCCAGCAGGTCACGCATCCTCTTGATGTGTGACCACGGGATGCTGGGGTATGTATCAAGAGTCTCTCGGCTCAGTCGTGCAACGTTCTCACCGAGTTTGATGATGAGGGACTCTGCGGCCATGCCCGGTACGTTCTGTGGATCGTTTGAGTACCAGTCATAACCGCGCTCGACCAGCTGCTCTCCAATGATGCAGAGCCGAATCATCTCCAGGATTGCGGAATGGTCTCTGCTATTCATAACGCAACTGCCATTCGCATGATCTCGTGGTCTGGTGGTAATCCACCGTCTGTCACAACGTCAACTTCGACGCCTAGCAGTTCCTGTGCAGCCTCCGCGAAGGCGGCCAGTGTCAGTAGGCCTGTTCCTTGTGGGCGAGAAACCAGCAGGTCCACATCGCTGTCTGGTCGATCTGTCTTGTTCATGGCGGAGCCAAAAATGCGGAGATTAGTGAGACCAAATGAGGCAGCCAGTTCTTGAAGTTTCTGGCGATTCACTATCAAAGACTCATGGGGGAGAGGTCTGGTTGCTTTTCTGATCCGCTCAATCATTTCGGGTGAGGCTATGCGACGGCCAGACTCGTATGCGGCGATGTTTGGCTGCGCAACACCAGAACGGCGCGCAAGCTCAGATTGGCTGAGTCCCGCCGCCTCACGAAGATCTCGAATCTCGTTGGACATGCCCTGATTATATCGCATGATATGGATGGCCTGCCTCGGTTCAGACACCCACATACGCCTTCGGCTCAGACGTCCCTAGCCCCGTGGCTCGACCAAGAACAGGAGGGCATCGGTGTCCAGTGCGCAATTGATGGTGTAGTTTCCTGCATTCTCGACCGGTGCGGACGCAAAGGCAAACATCGTCTGTTTCTCACCCGTATCGCTCAGATCAGCAGGTTCCGGGATATTAAGATCCTCCGCGGCGTCGCCCATTGATTGCCCGTTGATCTGGCACTGGGAAGGATCAACAGCGCTGACGTCGTCCCTGCGAACCAGTGCCCAGACTGTCCCGGCGCTCTCGACTTCGACGACAGTCTCGCCGTTGGGTACTCCGTTGACCTGAGTCATTGAGGTGAATCTGTTTGCAACGTCGTCAACGCCTGAATCAGACTCCCCGCACCCCGTCAGGGTCACGGATATGGCAGCAAGTGAGGCGACGGCGAACACGTTAGTGGTGAGTTTCTTCGAGATTCGCGTGCTTGGATTATCCCACCGATACCCGAATAGGGCGTCGACGACGTGGGCTGGCTTCTCGCAACGACTGATCGTCTAGAACCAGCCTCCGAAAGATCCTGCACGTTAGGATAGCCCTATGGCCAAGTACCCAATTGCAGGTGTCCGTGTGGAATCATTCGGGCCCTTCCGACAGGTGGATGTTCCTCTTGCTCCCAGTCTGACTGTCATCGTTGGCGATAATGCCACTGGGAAATCGCAGTTGCTGAAACTTATGTATGCGTGCACTAAGTGTCTTAAAGATGCTGATTCTTTGACGAAGAAGGAACTCAACGGTGGGATCGCAGCGAAGTTGCGGGGCGTATTTCGGCCAGAATCATTGGGGCGGCTTACTCGAAGAAGCCGCGGCAAGACTATCGCAAGTATTTCGGTGAAGTACGAGGGGATTGCCGAACCACTTGCCTTTGACTTTTCGTCACACGCAACTCGGGAGGTCAAAATTGCGACCGTTCCGAGCCGCAGGTTGGAGGATGAGCCGGTCTTTATTCCGTCGCATGAACTTTTCAGCCTCACTTCAAGTTTCCTCGGTCTCTACAACGAGTACGAGACTGGATTTGAGGAAACCTGGAAGGATACGGTCGAGCTCTTGCTGCAAAGGCCAGCTCTTCGGGGCCCGAGGGGAGAGCAAGCGAACAAGATGCTGGAGCCTTTTTCTTCATTGCTCCAGGGCGGTAGCGTTGTCGAGTCCAAAGGTAATCTGTACCTGAAGCAGCCTGGTATTGGGAGTCTTGAAGCGCCGCTTTTGGCCGAAGGTCAGCGCAAGTTGGCGATGATCGTTCGGCTTATTTCTAATGGCGCATTGCTAAAGGGGGGCTACCTTTTTTGGGACGAACCGGAGGCGAACCTCAACCCTGCTTCGCAGCGTGCTGTGGCGCAGGCGCTGATACTACTGGCAGAGGGTGGAGCCCAGATTGTGGTGGCTACGCACAGTATGTTCCTCGTGCGTGAGCTTCAGATGATTCCGAGTGAAGTCCAGCCCAAGTACATTAGCCTTGCCCGGAAGAGTGACACGGGAGAGTCTTCCGCGATGGACGAGGTGGGTGCTCAGACGTCTGACGATGTGGATGATCTTGAGGTGATTGCTTCTCTAGATGCAGAAGTGGAACAAGCTGACCGTTACTTGGCCTGGTGATTCTCAATGGCCAGTAGAGATAGGGCTGAGCTGGACATTGATGGGACGCTGTTCTCGTTCCCGGACGGCTGGGACGTTGAAGTCTTTGATAAATGGCCCCAATACGATTCGGTCAAGAGCTGGGGAGCCAAGGGTTGTGATGTGCTTGTTTTTGCCCAGAGCATGTTGTGGATCATCGAAGTCAAGGATTACACCTACCCCAATGCCAACCAGCCAGAGGATCTGCCTCGTACGGTTGGGCTGAAAGCGCTCAATACGATGGGGCTCCTGTACGCGCTGCAGCGAAATCTTGCGGATAGTGCGGCAAGTCAGTTTGCTCGCTCCAGTGCTATGTCAGAAACCATCAACCTGGTTCTTCATATTGAAGTGAAGGACGGCGGACGAAAGGGCAGGCAGGTCAAGTCACTTCTTGCTCCCTTGCGCCAGAAACTTGGAAAGACACAGAAAGCGCTCGGATTGAGCAAGTCGTTTGTGACCTCCAATCTTGATCCTCATCCGAATGTCCCGTGGACGACTCGTCGAGATCCAGCAACGCGACTCATTCACGAGGACCGTTAGGTCGATTAGTCAACCAGCGTAATCCCGGCTTCCCTCGCCGCCTCTTGCGCCTCGGGGCTGAGGAGGCCGTTGACGTCGATGGTTTTGAGATTTGGGAACTGTGCCAGCTCCGCCTGGGTGAGTGTGGGGATGTCGAACAGGTCGTCCTCGCCGTCCCACTCCGGAGCGAGCTGGGTGTAGATCATCAGGCCGCCGTCCATGCACAACCGTTCCACTCGCGCTCCGAACTCCGCCGGGATGGGTAGTTCCAGGAACCATTCGCGCACCTTGGGAATGATCTGGAAGGGGAAATCGTAGGGGTCGAAGCATTCTTCCCCGAGGTCCTTGGAGAAATCGAACACGTTGAATTTCGGCGTGAGAAGCTCCTGGTTGTACATGAGCTCCTCAATGATCGCGTAGGCGAACTCCGGGGTATCGAACTTGAGAATCGGCCCGTCCACAGGCTGATGGAACCATGCACCCGACGGCGGCTTCACCGGATCGTAGTTGAATGAAACCTCGCGGAACGGATTCGGATGCGCCCGTAGATGTTCGGCTATGGCACCGGATTCCCTCATCCGGCAGCGCTCGGAAAAAGTCTCTTTCTCATAGAAGTTCTCGGCCTCCCGGGTGGTAGTGAAGTAGAGTTTCCAGTCACCCAACCTGAAATCCATCAGCACACCGGACCTGAGTTTCGACTCCGGAATCGACCGGATCGGTGGCTGGCCATCAACGGTGAGGGCACCCGTGAAGAGGCAGCGGGGCCGAGCCTCCCAATTGTCTTTGGCCACCCGGGAGTCCCAGCCTGGATCCTCGGCCAGACGCATCAAGATCGTATCGGCTGTGACCCCGTCTTTGCTCCACGCCATGATCCCGGCGGCGTCCCAGTTCACCAGCCAAGTCTCCGGGGCCGTCAGATTCTTCTCGATCTTGCGCTCGGATCGATGAATGACGCGAGGTGTACCGAGAAGCGCTGAGAACTCAGCTATTGTCCTCTCGGTGATGGGCCAGCCGTCGACGATCAAACCGTCGGTGGATAGGTCGACGTCGTGAGCAACGAGCACCGGTACTTCATCGGCTAACGTTGCTACAGGTTCCTCTACTGCTTCTGGTCCTGCCGCCAGGTCTGCCACGACAGGTGGAAAGACATTCTCTCCACTCGCCTCGCCGCGTCGCCTGCGAAAGAAATCGAACAGTCCCATGAGTCCACTCCTTGAGTTCCTGGGCATGGCAACCGCCGCGCCCATACCTCGATCCTCCCACAGCGCTCCGACACACTTTTGTGGGTTGCTTTGCATTCGCCGATCACTCCACACTAACATCAGCTCTGTTTGCATATGCAAACTAAGTCGTGGTAGTTTGCACTTGTAAACATCTCATCGCTAATTCCCGAGGAGAGACAACATGTCACCACGACGGCACAGCCACTTCGCGAGACTGGCCGGTTTCGTCATCGCGACCGGGACCTGCTTGGCGAGTGCGCCCTTGGTTGCGCATGCCAATCCGGCCGAGTCCCAACCGGCAGCACAATCCCAGCAAGCAGCACAATCGCGCCCCGCAACACCGACCGTCATCATTCTTGACGCTTCCGGGTCCATGCTCAACGACGACGCCCCTGGCCTGCGGATTGATGCTGCCAAGAGTGCCATCCATTCACTCGTCGCAGAGCTACCGGATGCGGCTCAGGTGGGCCTCGTCGTGTACGGCACCGGCACGGGAAGTGAGGACAGTGAAAAGACTGCCGGCTGCCAGGATGTTACGACGCTTGTTCCAGTGGGCCCGATCAACGATCGCTCGTTCCTCAAAACTGTCGACGAAATCTCCGCCTCCGGCTACACCCCGATCGGCAAGGCGCTGCGGCAAGCGGCCGACGAGTTGCCCAACGAGGGTCCGCGATCGATCGTGCTCGTCAGTGATGGTGAGGATACCTGCTCGCCGCCGCCCCCGTGCGAGGTTGCCAAGGAGATCGCCTCCGATGGCCTCGACCTGACCGTCCACACGGTGGGTTTTAAGGTCGACGACGACGCCCGCGCCGACCTCCAGTGCATCGCCGACGTCACCGGTGGAACCTACTCCAACGCGGACTCGGCAAGCGAGCTCTCTGGAGCGCTTATCACCAGGGTGGAACACGCCATTGGCGCCTACGAGGCCGAAGGGGAGCCAGTCACCGGAACTCCTTCCATCGTGGCCGAGACACCTCCGCTCGCCCCGGGGCAATACGTCGATACTTTCGCAACAGGTAGCGACAACCTCTCAGGTCCGGGAACCGAGAAGTTCTATCAGGTTCATGTTCCCAAGGGCTGGACTGCACACGCGGCCGCCACGATGGTCATGCCGTCCGGTACGAAGGAAGACGGCGGCAGTGCGCTGAACAGCTACATCAAGTTCGTCAACAAGGAGGGAAGGCAGTGCGGAACAACTGGGTATCAGCACATGAACCGCACCTTCGCGATCACTGCTCCTTCTACGGCCATCGCGGATAGCAACCGTTGCGAGGATGAGGACCTCTACCTCTCGATTCACCGTGCCGGGCCACGTTTCAAGCAGACGCCCGCCACCGCCGAGATTCTGCTTCGGCTGGAGCCTCCTGCGGATGTGACGGGACTCCCTGGGCCTGAGATTGGCAGCGCGGCCGAAGCTCCGTTGCATTCGTCTGCTGTAACCCCGATCGAAGGAGGGCTCTCCTTTAACCGGGCGGTTGAGCTGGTGCCTGGGCAGACCTACGAAAGCGCCGTGGTTGCGGGCGAATACCGCTACTACAAGGTTCCTGTGACGTGGGGGCAGCACCTCGCTTATCGCATCGACATCGCTAATCGGGACGACGAGAACTCGAAGGAATGGACCCGCATCCGAGCCACTTGGTACAACCCGTTGAGATCCGATATCAATGAGCTCAGTGCCATCACATTGGATCTGGGCCGCCAGAATGGTACAAGGGACACGATGTCCGAGGGCAGTACCGAACCTGTGCGATACGGCTCGAAGACGTACGGTTTTGCCGGCTACTACTACTTCACCTTGGGTTCTGAAGAATTGAAGGAGGACGCCCCGTTCCAGATTCCCTTCACGATCACGGTGGCTACTCCAGGCGATCCAGAAGAAGGTCCGGTTTATGATCTATCGGCCGCGCAGGCTTTGGATCGTTCGGAATCGACGACGGCGTCTGCGGACCCGACCGTACCGAACCCCTCCTCGATTACCGAGGCGGACCAGTCGGAACCTAAAGATTCTGGTGTCTCGTGGACGGTGAAATGGGTGGCAGGTGGCGCACTCCTGTTGATCGTCGGGGGTCTGGCCGGGATGGCAATCACTCGCCGCCGTCGATGAAGAAAGCCCGAATGCGAGAATAGAGTACGTGGGGCCCGGTAGATGTCGGGCCCCACGTTATTTTTTAACGACGACGGCGAGGTGACCTGGCCTGTTCACAACTCGCGTCCACCACGCCGTCGTCGTCAATATCTATTCGTGTCTACCGGTCACGCGTCAACATCTACCCATCCAGCGTCGAGAGGTCGCCCTCGTCCTGGCCGAGTGCGCGGGCGCGCAAGACGCGGCGCATGATCTTTCCGGAGCGTGTCTTGGGGAGGGATTCGACGAATTCGATGTCGTCGGGTTTGGCGATGGGGGAGAGGTGAGATGCCACGTGGGCGCGCAGTTCCTCGGTCAGATCGCGGCTTCCCTTGTACCCTTCCTTCAAGACCACGTAGGCGTGGATGGCGTTGCCCTTGATCTCGTGCGGCAGACCAATGGCGGCTGCTTCGGCCACGGCCGCATGGGAGGCGAGAGCCGATTCAACCTCCGCGGTTCCCAGGCGATGGCCGGAGACCTTGATGACGTCGTCGGTCCGGCCGATAACCCAGAAGTAGCCGTCCTCGTCCATCTTCGCCGAATCCCCGGTGGCGTACTTGCCCGGATACTGCTTCCAGTAGGAGTCGATGTAGCGCTGGTCGTCCTTGTAGAGGGTGCGCATCATCGCTGGCCAGGGGTTCGTAAGCACGAGGAATCCCTCGGTTCCCGGTGGAACCTCGTTGCCCTTCTTGTCAACGATTTGTGCCTTCTGCCCAAACACGGGCATGCCGGCGGAACCGGGTTTCTGGGGCATTGAGGGTACGCCGGTGATCTGGAACATTCCTGTTTCGGTCTGCCACCAGGTGTCCATGATGGGTGCCCGTCCGCCGCCGACGACGTCGTAGTACCACTTCCAGGCCTCCGGATTGATGGGCTCGCCGACGGTGCCGAGCAGGCGGAGCGAGGAGAGGTCGTGCCGGTTGACCCAGGCGTCGCCGAAGCGCATTAGCGAGCGGATCGCTGTGGGCGCGGTGTAGAAGGTGGTGATTCCGAACTGTTCCACCAGGGACCACCAGCGGTCGGGGTGGGGGTAGGAGGGGCCGCCCTCGAACATGAACGAGGTCGCTCCATTGAGGAGTGGTCCGTAGATGGCGTACGAGTGGCCGGTGATCCAGCCGGCGTCCGCGGTGCACCAGTAACGATCCTGGTCGTGGATGTCGAAGGTGTCGTGGAGGGTGGTGTACGTGCCCACCATGTAGCCACCGTGCGTGTGCAGCACGGCCTTCGGCTTGCCGGTGGAGCCGGAGGTGTAGAGGATGAAGAGCGGATGCTCGGAATCGACCTGCACGGTCTCGCACTTGCCGCGCGCCACCGGGAGCGCGGTGAGATCGTGGTACCAGTGGTCGCGCAACGGATCCATGCGCACCTCGGAGCCGGTGCGCTTGACCACCAGTACGTTCTCCACCGTGGGTGAGAAATGGATCGCCTCATCCACGATGTTCTTCAGCGGGAACACCGATCCGTTGATCCACGATCCATCCGCGGTGATGACCACCCGCGATTCCGAATCGTCAATGCGAGCGGACAACGCGTCGGAAGAGAATCCAGCGAAGATGACCGAGTGCACCGCGCCGAGCTTCGCGCACGCAAGCATCGCGAAAACCACCTCGGGGATGCGCGGCAAGTAGATGGTGACGCGGTCGCCCTTGCGCACACCAAGTGCCTTGAGGACGTTGGCCATCGTGGTCACTTCGCGCTCCAGCGAGAAGTAGCTGAAGGTCCGGGTTTCCTTCCCGTCCTCCGAATGCCAGATGAGGGCCAGTTTGTTCTTCCGGGGGCCGCTGATGTGCCTGTCCACCGCGTTGGTGACGATATTGGTTTCCGCGCCGGTGAACCACTGGTAGAAAGGCGCCTTCGAATCGTCGAGGACTTTGTCCCAGGGCTTTGACCAGGTGAGCTCGTTGGCTCGGCTTTCCCAATACGCGATGGGATCGGCGTTGGCGGACTCCATGAGCCCCCGCCAGTCGTTGATCCATGCTTCGTCCACGACTTCTTGGCTTGGTGAGTAGATCTGCTGATTCGCCATCTTGTCCCCTCCGACTCTCTCAGGTCTTATGACGTCCGTCACTCATGAGTTGTAGCAGCGATGACGCGCGTGCCGTAAGGGATTTCGGAAACATCCCACTCTGTGGGATTAAAGTCCTGGGTTGTGTGGGCGCCAACGTAGAGCCAGCTCTACCCGGGCACGATAGCCAGCGCTGATGCTGAGCGGCTGAGTTGGTGAAAGAGTAGGACGCATGGATATCACCGCCACTCACCTTGACTCCTCGGGTTTGTTGTCTCATAACGACGACGGCGCCCTCTCACCCAGTAACGGCCCGGTCCAGTTCGAGCAGGGTCCCGTTGATGACAGGCGTTCGATGACCCGCTACGTCGGCGTGGATATTGCGCGCTTCCTGGCCATCATCGGCATGATGTCCGCGCATTTGATCGCGGTCCAGTCAAACTTCTCTGATGTTTCGCCCTTTGAACTTGGCGCGGCGCATCTTGTGGAGATGATCGCGGCGGGCACCTCTGCCGCCCTGTTTG
Source organism: Ancrocorticia sp. (assembly GCA_047602305.1). GTDB lineage: Bacteria > Actinomycetota > Actinomycetes > Actinomycetales > Actinomycetaceae > Ancrocorticia. The sequence continues at coordinate 1,055,314 of JASGHO010000001.1, read as the reverse complement.
CCGTGTTGGGAGGCGTGAGTACGGTCTTTGCCACCCGGCGCCTGCTAGCGGAGGGAAGGGCCGGAGCCGCGCGGCTCGCCGTCGTCGTTCGAGGCGTGGTACTCATTGTCATCGGGCTCTTGCTGGGATTCATTCCGGGCTCCATCGCGGTAGTGCTCACCTACTACGGCGTCTCCATGATCCTCATCGCCCCACTCCTGACGGCTCCGAACTGGCTGCTGGCAGGACTCTCGGGGCTGCTCGCCGTCGTCGGCCCCTTCAACGCGTCAGTACGCGAGGGGCTGGGTATCGGGATCGGTGGGGAAGAACTGGTCGATATGCGAGGTACGGACATCATGACGCTGGTCAGCGAGCCGTTGGAATCTCTTCGCGCCTGGCTACTGACGGGCGTTTATCCGGCGGTGACATGGTGCGTCTATCTCATGGTGGGCATGATGATCGGGCGATTCGTGGTCTCGGCGGATGCGCGCGATCAGCTGAAGAAGGCGGCCATCAGGCTTCTGGCGATCGGTGTGCCCATGGCGATCGTGGCACGGCTGGTGTCCTGGTATGTGGTTAGCCATCTTGAGCAGTTCGGTTTCACCGGAATTGCCGGGCTCACCCCCGAGAACTTCTTCGCGATACCTGCGGACCAGCAGCACCTTATCCTGTTCGGAGTGAGCTTCGGAGCGCCCGTGACACCCGACCCGTGGGCACAGCTCCTGGCCACCCCGCACTCGGGATCCGTCATCGACCTGATGTATACGATCGGGACGTCGCTCGCCGTCGTCGCTCTCATGGTGCTGGCTCTTGACGTGGCGTTGGTCGGACGCAGAAACCGGCTGGTAGAAACCGTGCGATGCACGGGCGCCGCGCCGCTCACCATCTACTCGCTGCACGTCATCGTGACGGGAGTGCTCTTCATTGCTGCCGTCGCGATGATGCCCGAAACGGGAGAGTTCGTCATGCCGTGGTGGGGCGCAGGAACCAAGATCTTCGCGCTCCAGCTTTCGGCGGCGCTGATGATTGGCGCGGTGCTCGCCGCAACGAAACGCAAGGGGCCGCTGGAGGCGTTGCTGTCGAAAATCGTCCAACTGGTGGTAAGGAAGCTGCCGGCAAGACGGCATGACGTTCCTGAGATCGGCTAACTGGCTTCGGCGGCGCCCTGAACTATAACCCTCCAGGAGGCTACCCGTACTGGTTCGTGATCCCAAAAGCGCCGCAATCGAAGTACTAGATTTCCCTCGCCATCGGATGGGGCAGTGAACGAGAAGATGCGTTGGGCGCTCGCTCCGGCTGCCCTGTTAGTCCCGAATTCTGTTACCGCCCCCTCGCTTTTCAAGAACGAAGGAAGTTCGGCAATTTCCCATAGGTAACCGGTACTGGCATTCTCGTTGAGATGCACCTCGAGGAGGTCACCAACCCCGGCCATAACTGGGATGGTGACCTCCTCCGTGCAGATGATGCGATTCATGACACCACAGTTACCATACGACGATGTCCTGCACGATGCCGGATGCGTCGTCGTTCATGGTGGGGGCGCGGTTCATGGCTTTGGCCAACGCGCCGATCAGGGCAATTGAGGTGGCTCCGGAGTCGGTTGCCTGGGAGACCTTCTTCCACCCGACCCCATTGACATGGAGCCAGAAGTTGCGGTTGAAGGCATCCGAATAGAGTGCCGTGATGGCCTTACCTGAAATGGTGGCCTTGGCTGAGAGTTCAGATTCGTCAACAGCCTCCGAGGGTGGCACCAGCGTCGGAACCGGAGCATCGGTAACGACGGACTGTTCGAGAGTATTCGGTGTCAGGACGGGTGCTTCGCCCAGAACGGGCGCTGCGAGCGTGGGGGACATGGCTATTCTCCTTGTGATGTAGCTCTGCGTAGAAAAGTGGTCGAAAGTTGAGGGACTGATGGCGAACGCGCGGTCCCTAGTAGGCGTAGACAGTACTGATGACGCCGTCGTTGTTGTAGACGTTGACAACGTGATCGAGAAGCTTGCTGTTCGCGATCTCGTTGAGCAAGGTGTGATGGGCGATCTGAGTGTTGCCGCCGATTCGGATCCAGCCATAGTCGGCAATGTAAGCGTGGGCGTTCAGTTCGTGGCCGCTGGACCACAGTCCCACAACCTTCTTGTTGCCGGTCCATGTGCGGAGGTTGACGCCTTGCACACCGACAACCTGCCAGGTCTCGATCAAGCACTGCCCGTAGCCCATGAGGAAGAATCCCTTCTTATCGCCATGAGAGGTTCCCCAGCTGTTCTTGCAGATCCATGCCTGCTGGGCGTCGTCGTATCCGACGATGGCCACGCAATGTCCGCCTCGCTCAACGTTGCTCGTACGGCGATAGACGCCGGAGCCGAGCGCGTAGAAGTCGTCATAGACAATGAAGCACGCAGCTACAGGGCCGAAGCTGTTGAGGTGCTGCTTGATACCAGCGATATTGCCGGTGAGATTGACTAGGCCCGCGGACTTCGCGCGGTGTGACTCCCAAGTGGCTGGGAGGCTTCCACCGTTGGTATTTCCGGCAGTGTAGGGCCAGTTGACTTCGTAGGTGACGCCCCGATCGGTACTGAATCTTAGGCCATTGATTGGCCACCAGCCGTTGTCACAGTTACGACCCTCCGACTTGGCCCACCCGTAGAACAGGTGCGCTTCGGACAGATCAATCTCGAGCCGGGGCATTCTGCGCGTGTAACGTGCGGTACCTTCAAGCGTCGCTGCCACACCGAAGGCGACACATGAACCACAACCACCCTGATTGGTGATTCCGGATACGTAACTCTGGCCAGCGATGTTGTTGAGGTTGAATGCTGCAGGAAGCGCTGCGGCACTGGATGCGGCGAGTGCTTCCTTCTCGATCTGCTGGGCCTCGGCGGCCTTGATCATCTCGTCGAGCTTCTCCCGCGGCGGCAGAGGGACGCCGAGGTAGCGATTGCGTTCGGCTTCGCTCAGTTTGGTCATGCCATTTTCTTCGGCTGTCCAGTCGAAGGGTGACTTTTCGATCTGGGCTCGCACCGCTTCCAGATCATACTCCTTGGACATTGCTCCTCCTTGTGGAATCGGCGTGGCCGCCCACCCGAGGGACGTCTGAAGCGCGCCGACACTATGAGGAGGATGTTGGTTGGCTGTTTGATACATAGCCGGGTTAGTTTCTGTTGGGTCGACGACGGCGCCGAGCCCGCGGCTTGGGCCGTAGGCGCGGGCTGATACCGGAAGCGACGGCGAACCATTTACCCCTAGCCGTAACTATGAGTGTTCCCATAGGTTGTGTATCAACACGTCGTCATGATGCTCCTTCTGTATGGCAGCGACCGCTGCTTTCAAACACAGCACGAGCTCGGCGGAACGGCAATTCGATAGCTTTTATCCTGTGCCGGCTGGCTGTCAACCGGGAGGAGTGTTTCATGTCTAGTTCTCAGGACATCGTGATCGCAACCCGATCAGGGGAACCCAACAATGGCTTAGCGCAGATTGCAGGGCTCATGCCCAACATCTCGAACCTACAAAGAAACACCGTCACGTTCAGTGAAGGCAAAGCGCTGCGCCAAGCCGAGATGATTGGTCTGGGGCTCAAAGCAGTTGCTTCGGACATTGCGAAGGAAGTGCGTAAGGCAGTTGCTCGTAAGAAGGCAGAGGCGGGCGGTGAGCAGGAGACGGGCAATGAGCCGACGAGTATTCTTATCACCTCGAAGTTGGCGGATGCAGCAGCGATATCTGCGTATCACCACCTCAGACATGAGGCCTCGTCGCTCAGCAAGGTGCTTGAGACGGCGCGTAAGAATGCTGAGACAGTGCGTCACAACCCACCGAGCAGGTCGGACGGCTCCACGACGGCAAGAAGCTCTGGAATGTCACTCCAAGGGGGAGGAACGCCGTCCGCTGCCGGGTTCGCATTGGCCGGAGAAGTGCTCACCGAGCTGCTTTCGCTCTTGGAAACCGAGACCATAGTGGCCTCGAATACGGTGGACATTCCCGCACTCAATCTTCACACCAAAGTAATCAACGACCTGCTCAAGAATGCTGAGGATTGCCTGAAGCTAAAGCTCCAGTACGTGGGATTTGGCGTTCCGACCGAAAATTCGGACTTGTCGAAGAGGGTCAGCAAGCTGACAACGGAGTACGGCATGGCAGTGAGTAAGTTGCAAGAGATCGAAGGCTCTGTTACACAAGTGGCGAACGAGATGGCCGAGTGCCAACAGTCTAGAGATCATCTGTCAAGGGACGGGAACAAGTCACAGAATGTGAAGATACTGGAAGATCAAATAGACGAACATCAGTGGGTGCAGTCGTATTTGGCCGAGGTGCGCAATCAGCTTGAGGCGGTCCTCTTTCAAGTCAAGTCATTCATCGAGCGCATCACCACACGGTCAGAGAAGGCGGACATGAGCCCGCTCACTGCTGCCTACAGTGCCGAACAGTTCGTTGTAACGGCTGAGAATTCGTACGTCCTGGTCATCAATGGGGTAAGCGCAGAGACGAGCCAAGCAACTGTGACGCGTCGCCTTCTTGCTCCGAGAGTTCACATTAACTGTTCAGTGGAGGCAGACTATCTGCTCTTTGGCAACCAAGGGATTGTTGCCGCTGGGCATCCGTTGGATTCCAAAGCATATGTGGCGATACTCGCTAGCAAGGGAGCCGAGTGGAAGTCCATCGAGGTACTGGGTGAGGCTCAATCAGAGGGGCAAATTGAAACACCGGAGACGACTGTGGGTGCGGATAACAAGGAAGCTAATGGGACCCCTGCGGTGGACCTCGCTCCAGCTAGTTCTGATGTTCAAGCAAGTGGAGCAACTCAGCCAGGTTGAAGCTCTTTCATAAAGTCGAAACGCCCTGAAAGTCCCACACGAAAATCCTGGAAGGCCCCGCACGATCGATTGTGCGGGGCCTTCTAGGGATCTGCTTATTCAGTTGGGTAAATCTGCGGGTTGAGGTCAGGCCTGGGGTGCCCGGACGAGCCCGGAACCGACGTCGAGTGGATCGATGGTGTCCACAAGCTGCTCGTAGCCGGCGAATCCGATCAGTCGTGCTTGCAGGACCTGCGGAGTCAGCTGCCCGTTCGTTGCGAGCTTCTCAGCCCATAGAGCAGCAACTCCGGCGGCGTGAGGCGTTGCCATGCTGGTGCCGTTGAGTGAGCGGAGTCCGCCACCGGTTCGGGCACTGATGACCTCTACTCCTGGTGCAGCCACGGTGGCGCGAGTGTTTGAGAAGTGTGCGATGTCGAGTCCTGTCGCGGCACGGCCCAGTGCTCCCACGGCCACAATTCCCGCAGCAGCTGCCGGGGATGCCACATTGAGCTCGTAAGGGGGATTGGCGTTACGCCTGCTTTCGTTACCGCTAGCGGCAACGACCAGGGGTTGGCCGATTCCCGCAGCGAGGAACTGCGATAGCGTCTCGAACAGTTTGACGTTGGCCGCGTAGTCGTGCAGGCCCATTGACGTGGCAACTTGTAGTGGGATTCCATGGTTGCGCACCAACGATTCGACGTACCCGGGAAAGTCAATTCCCAGGGACATTGAGATGACGTGTGCGCCGTTGTCGCGGGCCCAGATCATGGCTTCTGTGAGAATCTCACTGCTACCCCCGTTGGGACCCAAAACCTTGCCGATGACAGCACGGTTAACTCCTGGGGCGACGCCGATGCGTGTTCCCTCGACGTTGCGACCGAAGATTGTTCCGGCGCAATGGGTGCCGTGACCGTTGGTGTCATGGGCACTACCGCTGGCTGAAAAGTCTTTGGTGACCAGATCGACGCCGTCGAAAGCGACGTGGTCGGCGTCAATGCCGGTGTCCAGTACGGCTACGGTGATCCCGTTTCCTGTGAACGGAGAAGTGGTGGCACCAACAGCTTCAACGCCCCAGGTAACCTCGTCCTGCGATGCGGCTTCAATCTCTGTGGATTCGGATCCGCAGAGAGCGACGGGCTCAATGAGCTTCATCGGCATGACCGGGCTGAAGCCCACCACCGTGGCATCTTTGGCGAGGGTATTCAGTGTTCGCTTGTCGACGTGATCATCAACTTCCACTTGAACGTCGGGCGCCGGTTCGGATACCGCCATCAGATTGGGCTGGAAATCCCGCGTGCGACGAAACGGAGTGCGAAGGATGACATAACGCTCGGCAAGGGGCTCATATGAATGAGTAGACATGGTTCCTCCTGTAATGGGGTACCGGAGAATTTCTCCTTGACCAAATAGAGCGCTGAATACCCACTTTGATACGTCCTACATCACATGTATCAAACCGGCCCCGAGTGACTCCTTTACTACGTGGACGAAAGAGATATCGTCCAAAACATTCCCAATACCCCGCCCGGTTAATTACGATGAACGAAATTCCATAAGGAGGCTCTTATGAATGACACTTCGAACTGGCGCCGCCGTCCCCCGGCATTTGTCGTCCCTGAAACCGCCATCCGTCGTCTGGCTCTTCGCCCCTTGCCCGCGCAGTCCACAGATGGTGTTCCGACGTTCTACTCTTCAAACAAGCTCATCCTTGGAGCTTTGAGTTCCGATAAGGATCCGGACTCAGTGGCACCTCCTGAGGTTCGGATACGGAATAGGATGGCTCGGCTCAGAGCTCTTGCGAAGCAGGAAGGAATGACGGTCTGTCCCGCACCAGGTTCGCCCATACTGCCGAACGAAGACAGCGTAGGTGTCATTGATGAGGACGACCTCGATAAGCAGTCACTTCTTTTGCTTTCGACTGATGAGTCTGGTGTAGAGCCAGATGCGTGGAGGCTTCTGAGTAGGATTCGGCAAGAAGATCGGGACTTGTCCAGGTCTGTCGCGCTCAGCCACGTACTCATGGCCGCAGGGGAAACTGGATCTCTATCCGGCATTGGCTACGTGTCAGGCATTGGTTATGTGTCTGGTATCGGCTACGTGTCGGGGATTGGCTATGTCTCCGGTATTGGGCACGGAGGAGCTGGTTCACCGGGTAACCGTATCCCAGTGCAATGGCCAGGTACCGTTCCCACTGCACCGGAAGGTACCTACAGTCCCACAGTGGCAATCTTTGATACCGGGCTGGGCAAGCACGATTGGTTCCCCGACGATACCGACGACGGCGGGGGAGCCCAGGTGGCTGGGGAAACCCAGGCGGCTCCGGTGACTCGCAAACTTAAGCTGAATGGGCTGACTATCGGCCTCGATTTTGATCCCGAGGATGATCCAGAAATCTCTGGCATCACCTTGGATCCCATCAATGGCGGCCTTGACCCCATGGCTGGACACGGCACTTTCATCGCGGGAATCATCCGCGCTGCCTGTCCATCCGCTCATTTGATCTCAGTACCGGTGATGTACGGTGATGGTGCGTGCGACGAGTTTGACCTGATAACGGCTTTGGAAAGGCTTCACGACCGCCATTTGCTCTCGCTCGCAGGAGATATTGACGCACCTCCACTCGACATCATCAACCTCTCGATGGGCTACTACGATGAGGGTTCCAACAAGGTGGTCAATAGCGCCGGCCTTCAAGCTATTCTCAGAAAGCTCGCCGAGGCAGGCGTGACGATCGTTGCCGGAGCCGGTAATGGTGGGTCTGATATGAAGTTCTGGCCTGCGGCGATGTGCCCTGACTTCCTGGAGACGACTGGCGCGCCAATTGTCAGTGTGGGCTCGTGCAACCCTGGCTCCCTAAGGGTCTCCCACTTTTCCAATACTGGCGGCTGGGTACGCGTCTATCGCCCGGGCGCAGGAGTTGTGAGTACGATGCCCACGACGTTCGATGGATCTGCCCAGTCCGGAATTTTGGCCCAGGTTCGCAGTGCTTCGGTTCAAGACGATGCTTCTGCCGCCATTGCCCGGGATATCCCTGTTCGAGGTGCGATGGACATGGACGACTTTAGTGGGGGCTTCGGACTATGGAGTGGGACGTCATTCTCGGCACCGTACTTTGCAGGGCAACTTGCCCAGGATTTGGCCTTGTTGAGAACCAAAGAATTGGATCCGCAGAGTAGTGCTTCCACCGAACCGAATCCAGGTGTTCGTAGCGATGAGGAAATCGAGGAGCTCATCAAGATGCGGTCAGCCACTGCCAGGGCGTTGGTTAACTCCCTTTGTGAGGATAAGGGGCCAAGATGAGCACCCTCGACCGGCCCGTTGACCTAGTGGATTTAGCCGCCGCTGCGTTCTCGTCCTATCAGGATGGCGATTCCTCGCGAATGCCGGAGTTCGTCGAGCGTGTCACGCCGGTGCTCTGGCATATCGCGCGAGGGCAGTCACTCTCACGCACCACCGCGGAGGATGTGGTGCAACAGGCCTGGCTTCGACTCATTGAACAGGCCGAGAGGATCAGTGATCCGCGCGGGGTGTTGAAATGGCTGATGACCACCACACGAAGGGAAGCCTGGCGTTTGGCGCAGCGCACGTCCCGGGAGAACAGCGTGCAAGATATTCCTGAGCCACCCCCGGCCCTCATGGAAAGTGTGAGCGACCATGTGCACAACACCGAGGAGCACGCGCTCCTGTGGACCCACGTGGGTAAGCTCTCGGAGCGCTGCCAATACCTACTACGGGTGATCGCATTCTCCGAGAAACCCGATTATGCCGCGATTGCGGCCTCACTGGGCATGCCGGTTGGGAGTATCGGCCCCACCCGAGGAAGATGCCTCGCCAGCTTGCGGGCTGCGCTGATAGCCGACCCTGCTTTTGATTATGGAGGTTCACGATGAACAATGTGGAGGACCTTGCCCAAGGTCCGATGGATGAGGAGGATCTCGAGATTCTTGAGGCTCTCCGTGAGATGTGGGACGCCGTCGACCCGGTGCCGGAGGGGCTCACAGATCGCATCCAGTTCGCGATGAGTGTGGCCTCTCTTCAAGCCGAGGTGGCCCGTATCGTCGAGGAGGCTGAGGCCCTTGCCGTGGTGCGCAGTACGTATGAGCGCGCCATGTCCGTGACCTTTGAGACGAGTTCGGTGACGGCCATGCTTGATATTGATGAAGTGGATACGGACACGGTGGACATCACCGGATGGGTTTCGGTCAAGCGCGTGGAGGTGGAGCTGCGCGAGCGTCATCGAAGCAGATTCACCCACACGGATAGCAACGGGCGTTTCGAGTTCCCCGGTATTTCCCGCGGGCTCATTCATCTGGTGTTGCGTCCGAGTGATCCGGGTTCGCGTCCCATTATTACGCCTGCTATCGAGCTCTAGCCGTGCAGCAGGTAGCGGTTGGTGAGGCTGCACAGCAGCTGTGGATGGAAGGGCGTCGGTTGAATGACGTCGGTCGTTTCGTGGAGGCGGCCACGGCACTCGCGCAGGCCCGCGAATTGGTCGCCGATTCGAACGTGCTCGAGTTGCGAAGAATTCACATCAGGATCGAACTCACCTCGGCCCTCACCGATCTAGAGCTCCATGGCTATCCTGTGGCAGTTGAGCGGCTGGAGGAAGCTACTCGGGCTGCTCACGCGTTGGATGCCCCGGACATGGTGGCCTTGACGCATATTCAGCACGGGGTCATTGATGCTCGCTGCGGCATGTGGTCTGCTGCCGCGGAGCAGCTTCGCCAGGCGGTAGAACTCTTTGCCCATCTCGGTCCCTTTGAGCAATGTTCCACTCTCATTACGCTTGGGCTTGCGGATCTTTCGTTGAGTCGAGTGGACGAGGCCCAGCACAGCCTCGAACGTGCCCGTCAGCTGGCGAGCGAGCATGATCTCCCCGTTCACCTCTTCAAAGCCACCCATAATTTGGGGTGCGCGGCGTATATCGCGGGGAATTTGCCGGAAGCACTCCGTCTCATGACGCTCGCTGATTCGATGCCGGTTGAGGTTGCTCGCGAGCGCGCAAGAATCGATCTGGGCGCGGTGCTGCTCGAAGCGGGCTTGGTGGATCAAGCCCGCGAGGTATTGACTGGCGCCCTGGATAGCGCGCGCGGTAGTGGGCAACGCCTGGAAGAAGGCGAGATTCTTCGTGATCTGGCACGCTGTGCGCTGCTTGATGATCTCCCTCATCAGGCGCGAGATCTCGCCGAGCATGCTCGCCTGGTCTTTGACTCCCTGGGAGCCGATTCCAGGAGTGCCGCCGTTGCGCTCCTCATTGCGCGCCTTGACGTGCGCGATGGGATTAATCTTGACAGTGCCCTCAAGGTATCGCGGACGTGGAGCCACGAGAGCGATACGAGTGCCGACGTCGTCGACGCCATCCTGTTACGCGCCGAAACACGCCTCGCTCAGGGGAACCTGGAGGCCTGCGCGAAGGAACTGGAACGCGTCTCCGGCGCCGGTATCGGCCTCCTCACCAACGGTTTGGGCCTACTGTCGAAGCGGCTGCAGGAGTTGTATGTACGTGCGAAACTTGCGGACAGATGGGGCGACGACGACGCCTTCGCTCGCGCTGTCACAGAATCAAGCCGCCTCTGTGTCAAGGCTCAGGGCCAGATTTCCAGCCTCGAACTTCGCGCGGCGCTCGCCCAACATGTTGTTCCCACGGCCCAACTGGATTTGAACCGCGCGATGCGCTCGAACGATGTGGAATATGCGTTTAGAGCCAGTGAGCGGTGGCGTGCGGCTTCGCATCGGTCACTGACACCGCCAGCAGGAATGAGCGCGGATCTTGCCCGTCAGCTGGCGCGCTTGCGCTGGCTTCGTTCCGGAGTGGCGCAGGATGCCGAACTTGAGCCAACCGATTATGCCGCGGAAATTGCTGAACTTGAGCACGCCATTTCTCTCGCCACCTGGCAACAGGAAGCGGTTGCGGGGGAGAAGGAACGCCTCCTTTCGCTTGCTGCACTTCGTGACGCGCTTCCCGAGCGTACGGGATTCGCCGCGTTCTTCTTGACGGGGGAGCGTTGCCAGGTGATTGTTGTGGGTCCTTTGGGTGAGCGTCTGGTGGATGTGGGTGATCGTGCACCGCTCAGTGCTGCGGTACTCAGGTTGCGTCGTGACTTGCGCGGAGCCGCCTACGCCTACGCCAGGCCGGGTCTTCGCCCACAGCTTCGCAGGGCCGTCTCAGTGGCTGCGGCCCACTTGAGCAACCTCATCATGGCACCAGTGATGGCGGCTCTCGGTGAGGTTGAGGAACTCGTCATGGTTCCCAACGACCTACTCCATGCTGTTCCCTGGGCCCTCTTGCCAGCGGTCGATGGCGTCCCGGTCACGGTGGCCACATCGGCGACGGTCTGGGCGCGGCTCAGCCGAGAACCCGCCATGTCCGTGCATTCGGTTGGAGCTCTTGCCGGGCCCCGTCTCAGTCAAGGGGTGACGGAGGCCTCCCAGGTGGCTGCGATCTGGAATGGCGCGGGCGCGCAGACGAGAGCCGAGAATACGGCCGCGAGCGTTTCCCGCGCCACGCGAGCACTCGGTGAGTCAGACATCGTTCACATTGCTGCCCACGGGCACCATGCGGAGGACAATCCGCTGTTCTCGTCGTTGCTCATGGCAGACGGGCCGCTCTTCGCCCACGAACTTGCCAAGGGGGTTCGGGCACGTCACGTTGTTCTTTCCGCCTGCGATGTGGGCCGCTCCCGAATTCGCGCTGGTGGCGAGGCCCTCGGACTGACCGCGGCACTACTGGCCCTTGGTACACAGACGGTGATCGCCGCCGTCGCCCCCATCCCCGATGAAATCTCTGCGGCCGCCGCAGTGGCCTATCACCACGCGTTGGTTCGCGGCTCGGACGCGGCGAGTGCGCTCGCGCAGGCAATTGCCGCGACCCCTGGAGCCGAAGCGCTCTGTTGTTTCGGTGGCAGCCTGCGCGTCGCGCTCCCGTGAAAAGAATCGGCGACGACGCCGCCCCGTGGGGCAGTTCGTCGTCGCCGATGATGGGGGACTGCGGGTCAGGAGACGGGCTTGATCTCGCTCGCAACGACCCACTTGTGATTGGTCATTTTCATGCCGTCCGCTTCATAATCGACGACGTACACCGTCTCGTCCGTGGAGGACGCGATCGTGGCCTTCGCACCCTTCATTCCGGCCATGTGATCGGCGGTGAGGGTCACCTCGGTTCCGTCGGCAAGTCGCTCGCTACCGGCATTCTCGATCTCTTCCTGAACCACCCACTTGTGGTCAGTGACCTGGGGGCCACCGTCAGTTGGGGTGTAGGTGACGGCGTAGGTGAAGGTGTCATAGGCACCGACGATCGTAGCCGTCGCCCCTTCCATCCCGTGCATGTGGTTGGTTGTCAGAACCACTTCACTGCCCACCGGGTACTCAGGGCTCGCGGCGTCCACCATCCCCGCCGGAACCGGGCCGCCATCGGCCGGATGATCCATGTGCTCGTGACCGCTTCCGTGATCTCCGTGTCCTTCGGTCGACGGCGTCGCGCTAGCTTCCGTTTGTTCCGTTGCCTGGCTTGGTGCAGCTGACTGGCTCTGGCTTGACTCGGGCTGAGCATCGGAGGAGCATCCGGCCAGTGCAATGACTCCGCTGAATGCTGCTGCTACAAGTACGGTTCTCAGTCTCTTCGTCATGTCGTTGCACTCCTCAATCATTTTGTACGATCATGACCAACCCTATACCCCAGTGGGGTATGGTTCAAGTGTTGAGTTGTGTTTATTTGTGACCGCGCGGATCACGTAGCTTCGGCATTTCCTCACAGATGGTGTCGCGGAGATAGGCGAGATCGGGGGAAATGGCGTTCCAGTCCTCGGCCGGAGCGTCGCCCTCCCACACGTCGTCGCTCTGGTCCCAGGCGAATTCCCCGTGCTGCCAGACCCACCACATGTTTGAGTTCGGATCACGGAAACGGGCGAACTGGGTGCCGAAGAAGTCGGTGGGCTTGGTGATGAGATGTGCTCCGCGGGCGAGTGCCTTCTCGAGTGTCGCCTCAATATCGTCCACGTATATTTGCAGCAGACTCGGCGTGAAGGGCCAATCGGGCTTGCGCTCGGCGAACATGATGGTGGTGGTTCCGATGAGCACCTCGGCCTGGAACAGTAAACCATCCACATCGACGGTGCGGGCTTCGGGGCGTTCGCTTCCGCCAAAGACATCGATGATGAAGCGGATCTCTTCTTCGCAGTTGCTTGTGATGATGAAGGGATTGATAGTTGCGTAGCCTTCGGGTGCGGCGGGGATCGACATCGTGACTCCTTGTATCCGGTGGTTTCGATGCCCTTAGTTCATCACCTCCCGGCAGCGGCGCGATTGAAGATTTCCGCCATCATCGGTTGGGGGTAGCGCGAGCGTGGTGGCGTGCACGACCGGCGCGGAGCAAACCGCTATGGAGCAAAGACTCATTGACCGGCGAGGATGCGGGCCGGTGTGAGGCCGTGAAATGCGCGCAGGGAACGCGTGAGATGCGCCTGATCAGAGAATCCACAACGCGCGGCGCACTCCGCAGGAGAAACTCCCTGCTGCAAGAGAGTGAAAGCCTCGCGGGCACGGGCCAGCTGGGCGATCTGCTTGCGGGTCAGCCCCGTCGCGCCACGTACGCGGCGCTGCCAGTGACGTTCGGAATAGCCGGCGTCGTCGCCGATCAGGACGCGGCGGACGTCGTCGTCGGATCGTAAAACATCCAACTCAATAAGCCTGGTGACGAACGCTTCAAGTTCCTCGTACTCGGGAACCGGAAGATCGTGTCCGGCGATCGTCACCCGGCCGTCGCGGACTGGGAGGCGCTCCTCGCCGCCCAGGACCAGGCGAGCACTCACGCCCGGGACCACAATATGGGCCCGTAACTGAACACCCCAGCCGTATTCGCCCACGACGGACTCAACCCAACGGTGTCCAACCGTGGGCCCGGACAGGGCGGCAATGATCTCACCACCGGGCTGCCGAGAGAACCACATATCCCAATATTCGACGGCGGCCACAAGGTAGCGCTCACTTCGCACAGCCTTAGCTCGCCACACGCACTCGACATATGGCGAGTCGAGATGTTGCTCCTCGTACATTCCCTCGGGGGAGGGAAGGGGGTCGTCGGGGGTGACTGTCATATTGGGGTGATTAGGGGTGCGAGGTTCTTCCCGGATGCGATGAGGCTGCACCGTTCGCTGCCTCAATGGGCAGACGTGCCGAGACAACCCACATGCCGTTATCGGGACCCGCGGTGAACTCACCACTCACCCCGAGCACACGTTCGGCCATGCGATTGAGGCCGGTTCCGGTTGACGACTTGACGCGCGGGCCATCCGAGGACAGAGGGCTGTGGATCTCCAGAACGATGGCATCCGGAGCCACATTGAGAAGGAATCGTACCTCGCCAGGACCGGCGTACTTGAGAATATTGGTGGCGGACTCACGAACAACGTGAGCCAAAATGATGTCCACACCGCGCGAGATCATCTCGTCAGCCGGATTGCCTTCCAGCACCGTCGTGTGGCCAGCCGCTCCGAATTCGTTGCGAGCCTCTTCGATAGCCTTGGCGAGATCTCCCAGAGGCACCTCACCACCAGCCGGTGCCGATTCCGCAAGTTTGATAACGAAACGGATATCGGTCAGTGCGTTGCGAGCAGCAACCTTGATTGCCTCGGCTGACGTGGGGCGCATGATCTCGTCATCGAGAAGCTGCGAATGCAAGGAGATGATCGTCAGATGGTGAGCAATACTGTCATGCAGCTCGTCGGCAATCCAGCGCCGCTCGGCGAGAATCGCCTGGCGCTGTTGCTCGGCCTGTTCCGTCAACTTGCGCTCAAGTTGCTCACGGCGAGCATGCATCAAACGAAGAAGTAGACCGATTCCACCCGCGATCACCGCCACAAGGAGGCTCCGCGCAACAATCATTGGTCGTTCGTTGGCATATGAGACGGCAGCAGCAATGTAGATGAGGAAGCCACCCGCGTACGCGGTGAGCAGTGGCGCTGAAGCCTGGCGTACGACGAGCAGGGTTGCCATCGCTGTGGCGAGGAGAGTGGCAGCCACGTGTCCCGAAAGGATAGAAAGGGACACGAGGCCACCGAGAACAGCTGTGGCAATAGGAGGAGACCACACAAACAACGCTAGGCAGGTGGTAGCGAGCAGGCTGAATACTCGGTCCGGGTTATCTCCGCCAGGGGATCTCACTATGCTGAAAAAGTCCACAGAGATGAGAACCGCGACGAAAACAAGGATCGAAATCCACTCGGCACGGCTCAAACGTTCAGTGCGGTTGAACCACACTGTGCTTTGAGCTGTACTCACACTACCTCGTTTCGCCGCATGCAATCTCAAACTGTTAAATCAGGTGTCTCTACGGCTCGTAGCCCAGAATAAACCAAGCCAGCCAGGTCCAAGCACCCATCGTAAACTCCCCCTTTCAGTGGTCGTTTGGTTATTCGATACCCATCTTCTCGTCTTTCTCGTTTACACGCATCCGACTAAAGTAGGTTCTTTTATGTACTTAATGGTAATTCGGTAAGGGACGAAAGCCAAGGTGATTGGCACGCTACACTGGACTCATGACTGAGATCCGCGTGCTGATTACCGATGACGATCCTCTAGTGCGAGTAGCACTCTCACACTTTGTGTCCCGTGACCCTGAAGTCACAGTTGTGGGAGAAGCGGAGAATGGCCTAGAAGCCCTAGAGGCAGTCGAGCGTTTGCAGCCCAATGCCGTAATGATCGACATCAGAATGCCAGAGATGGACGGCATTGAAGCAACCGAGAAGATCAAGACTCGGTGGCCCGAGATTTGCGTTTTAGCAGTCACAACACTTGATACAAGCGATGCGGTACTACCGATGTTGAGCGCTGGTGCTTCTGGATACATCCTCAAAGAGTCTAGCTCCGACGAAATACTCAACGCGCTGAAGCAAGCATTTGATGGTGTGAGTCCAATCTCACCGCGTGTCGCCGCGCGGCTCGTTGAGTATGTGCGCTCCTCAGGGCCCGTTTCGGCCACGAGCACAGTGAGCAATCTTCCGCCCCTGAGTGAACGAGAATCAGATGTTCTGCGCAGTCTTGCTCTCGGCATGTCGAACGCGGAGATGGCCAAAGCTTTGGATGTTTCTGAGGGCACAGTCAAAATGCACCTGGGAAGCATCATGTCCAAGTGGAACGTGAGGGATCGTGTGCAGGTCCTCGTCACAGCCGCGCGGGCTGGCCTGGTCGATTTCAAGTAGAAGGCTGAGTCAGTAGTTCGTGATCTACTGGCGTGACCAAACATGAGCATGACGGCACTTGGGGCCGGACTTCACAAACGTGAAGTCCGGCCCCAAGTGCCGGGTGATAGCGGAAATATCGAATATCGATGAAGGGTGACCGACGCGGGTCCAGGCCCGCGCGAGATCACTTGGCAGATCGTCAGGCAGACTCGGCCGTGGCACCGCTCGTAATGAACTGGCGCAGCATCGTTGAGGATGTCGAAGGCGTGTAAGGCATGTAGATGACTCGGGCGCCTACCTCGGCCATCTCGGCCTCGAGGCGTTCTCCCTTGGGGGTACCCAGCCAGTCGTCGCCCTTGAAGAGGACGTTGAAAGGGTTCTCCTGCCAAGCGACCCTCTTGTCCTGGGAGACGTCGGCAACAACTTGATCGACGAAACGAAGGCTTGCGACGATCTCCATGCGTTCCTTGTGGGGGATAACCGGCGGGCGCCCCTTCATGGCAATGAGTGCTTCGTCCGTTGCAACTCCCACGATGAGATAATCGCACCGCTCACGAGCAGCGCGCAGAATGTTCAAATGTCCGACATGGAGCATGTCGAATCCGCCCGGCACGTAGCCGACTAGCTGGTCTTCCTGAGGCAAGACCTTCCCCTTTCATCGACGGCTGGAGCTTCCACCGAGGTGGTCCACTCTATCGAGCCTGAATGCATCTGGATCTTTGCCGGATGACCAAGAATGGATCATCGACTGACGGCTGGTAAGGTCCATCTGCTCTATTGGATTACGTATTTGGACTCCCGGCTAACCGTATTGGACTTTCATCCAGCGGTCCACCATATCTTGCATCGTTTCACCTTGCCCTCTAGCTATGGTTGAAAGAGGTCGGTGAGAGAGAATGTAAGAATCGGTACATTTAGATTACATTAAAAGCATAATACCTTAATTTGACATGTCAAATGAATTTGCCAAGTGTGGCCGATTGAACAGTGTCGCATTGGCCAAAAATTGGCCATATAGCTGGCCATTCGTCTAGTGGGATGCCATACTATCAATTATTCAGCCGATAACACGCGATCGGTTGGAGTCTGCATAACTGCAGTTGCCACGGTGGAGATTCACGCAAAAGGGGGACCGATGGCTCAAGGTGTAGCAGCGTCACGACGGTTTACACTTCTATCCCGACGGTATTTGATGCCGTCCAGAAGTTCTATTGTACGGTCGGCACATGTTCAAAGAGGGCTCCTGGCTCTTGCGGATACGATCGCTATTGGTCTGAGCTTCCTCGTTGCTACCGTTGTGGCACAAGGGGTTCGTGGCTATCCCATGACCACTGAAGGTTATCTTGCAACGGCGATCTTCGCCGTGTTGTGGATCGCCATTGTGTCGATATTTGGAACCTACGCTTTGTCTCAAGTGCGTGCTGGTGCTATCGAATACAAGCGAGTTATCAATGCTTCGTTCACCACGGCCGGTGTTATCAGTATCATCTGCTACCTCTTGAACTATGAGTATCCACGATTGCTTTTCGGAGTGTGGATGCTCATGGGTGTGGTGCTTCTCAGCATTTCTCGGGTTATTCGCCGCCGGGCGATGCAGCACCTACATCGGAATGGTCGTTTCATTACCCCACTTCTTATTGCCGGTAGTAGCTCCCATGCGGATGAAGTTGCTGCGGTTCTCAATCGGGAGAAGTGGCTGGGATACAAGGTGAAGGGTGTCGTCACCAACGAAAAGCTAAGCTCCACGAAGACGGGGCTCCCCGTGCTTGGTGCGATGGAGAATTTGCCGACGATCGTCAAGGCAAACGGAGCTCCCGCAGTGGTGTTTGCAGAAGGGTCATTCGATTCTTCTGCTGAATTCCGCCGCCTGGCATGGCAGCTTGAGCAGTCCCGTGTTCAGATGATCCTCGCGCCCACCCTCGCCGATGTGAGTGCTGAGCGTCTGGAATTCCGTCCGGTAGCCGGCCTTCCTTTGGTGGATGTTGCCCGGCCCACGGCTGCGAAGTCGTTGCGTTGGGTGAAGCGTTCCATCGATGTTGTCGGATCGGCACTCTTCCTGATCTTGACCAGCCATATTCTTCTGGCCACAATGATTGCGATCAAGCTTGAGGATGGCGGCCCCATCTTCTTCAAGCAGCGCCGCGTTGGCCTCAACGGTGAAGAGTTCGATTGCCTGAAGTTGCGTTCCATGTGTGTGGACGCCGAGGCACGCCTCGCCGCGCTTCAAGCGGAGAACGAAGGTTCCGGCGTCTTGTTCAAGATGAAGGATGATCCTCGTATTACCCGCACCGGCAAGATCATCCGCCGTTTCTCCGTTGATGAGCTACCCCAGCTGTGGAACGTATTCCGCGGCGACATGAGCCTTGTGGGCCCGCGCCCGGCCCTCCCGAAGGAAGTTGCTCAGTACGATTCCGATACACGCCGCCGCCTGCGCGTTCGCCCGGGCCTGACCGGCCTGTGGCAGGTCTCCGGCCGCTCCCGTCTCTCCTGGGAAGATACGGTCCGCCTGGACCTGTACTACGTGGACAACTGGTCCCTTACCCAGGACATGATCATCTTGTTGCGTACCGCCAAGGCGGTTGTTGGATCTGACGGGGCCTATTAAGCTCCGGCATTCCTAACGTCCGGAATTCCTTAAGCCCGCCACCGTGAACCGAGTTGACCTCGGTTCCCTCAAACCCTCGGCCGTCACTGCCCCCAGTGGCGGCCGAGCCTTTTCTCGGCACTACTGCGTTCGCTGCCGGTACGGGGTACGTCAGGTGACGGGTCTGCTACGTGGGTGGGTTGCTTCCAACTCCAGGTGGCGCCGTCATTGTTCATGAGTGTCGACGACGGCGCCACCTTTTGCGTCTGTAGGGCCCGTCCTGTAGCGGGTGACCCGGTTCTCATTACCGATCTTGCATACCTAGCAGTGCAAGGGTAGTCTCATGCCTAGAAGTACAAGGTAAGGGGTGTCGTGCGTATCAGCAAAGATCTTGTTGCCGCCTCCGCAACCCCCATCGTTCTGGGCGTGCTGGCGGGTGGCGAGGACTACGGTTACTCGATCCTGCGGCGCATCAAAGAAGCCTCCGGCGGCTCACTCGACTGGAGTGAGGGAATGCTCTATCCCTTGCTTCATCGCCTCGAGCGGCAGTGCCTCATCGAAGCACACTGGGGAAAGTCGGAAACCGGCCGCCGCCGCAAGTACTACGCGATCACCAGCGCCGGAATGTCCGAACTTCACGGGCAAGCCGCGGCGCTGGAGGTCGTCGCCACAACTTTGAAGGGGCTCATGCCCCAAACGGAGCGCTAGGAGTAGAAATGTCGGACGAGATAGCAACTCAGCTACGCGAGTGGCGCGAAGCCGTTGCGGCCAATCGCGGCCTCACCGCTGACGACGTCGACGAGCTGGAAGATCACCTACTGGCCGAGTACCAGGATCTTTCAGCCCTCGGGCTGTCGAGCGACGAGGCGTTACTGGTGGCGAAACATCGCCTGGGAACAGTGGCGGAGGTTGCCTCCGAGTACCTGGCGGCCCACCCCGATCGGGCGTGGGAACAGTTGCCGGCGGTCCGAACCGGAGCCGCGTGGCACTTGCCCATCGCGCTTGGGCTGGGAGCATTGGCCGGACTGGCGGTGCGGGTTCCTCTTGCGCTCTCGGAACCCTTCGCGGAGTCCTTCTACCTGCGCGGCGCAATCCTCACAGTGCTCGCTTTCCTCGCCATCTATCTGACCGTGACGTCGTCCTCGCGCGATCGCTTGGGCAGCGGAATTCTTGCCGGTGGATTTGGCGTGGGAGCCCTCGCCGCCGGACTCTACCCGGGTGACTGGAGCACACAAACCCTGCTCCTTTCCGCGATCCATCTGCCAGTGTTCGTTCTTGTTCTGTCTGGCATCGCCTATCTGGGGCGGCGTTGGCGCAGCCTTGAAGCGTGGATGGACTGGGTCCGCTATCTGGGGGAAGCGTTCATCTACTATGTGCTGACGGCGCTGGGCGGTGGCGTCGTGGTGGGACTGTTGGTCGCAATCTTCACCGCAATCGGAGTGGACGGCGAGAGCCTTGGCGAGGCGGTCAGCTGGATCGTGCCGGTGGGCGCGGCCGGTGCCGTGTTAGTGTGCGCGTGGCTGGTGGAGCGAAAGAAAGCGGCCATGGAGAACATGGCACCCGTGCTCACCGCGGTGTTCACACCGATCCTGACGCTTGCGCTGGCGAGCTTCCTCGCCGTTGTTGCCATCACCGGGAGCCCGGTGGACCTGGAGCGCGAAGTCCTCATCATCTTCGACGTGCTGCTTATTGTGGTGGCGGCGATCGTGCTGTTCACGGTGTCGGCACGCGCGCCAGAATCCGGTCCGCGGGCGCTCGACTGGATGCAACTCGCCTTGATTGGGGCGGGAATCGCGGTGGACCTGCTGCTCCTGTGGGCAATGTCCGGGCGGCTGCTGGAGTTCGGCACTTCACCCAATAAGCTCGCGGCGTTGATTCTCAATGTGCTGTTGCTGGTGCACTTGATTGGGTCTGCGGTTCACTACGTGGGGATTCTG
Organism: Ancrocorticia sp.; assembly: GCA_047602305.1. Lineage (GTDB taxonomy): Bacteria > Actinomycetota > Actinomycetes > Actinomycetales > Actinomycetaceae > Ancrocorticia. The sequence goes on along the minus strand of JASGHO010000001.1, from coordinate 1,034,853 downwards.
CGCGGAAAGCCGTCGGTGCGGCTGGAGCGTTGGCAGTGCCTCGCGCTCCCGGTATTCGCAGGCTGGGCTGCGATCGTGGCGCTGGTGTTCCCGCCGCTGTTCGGGTTCAAGTAGGCGGGGCTGCAAGTAGGCGGTGTCGCTGGCGGCCGGCCCGCGAACGGGTCTAGATGATTGATTCTTTGGGATGTCCCGAGAAATTGATGCATATTTCCGGATATATGTCACCGGCATGCCATATATGGCACGGCCGTAACATATACCCGGACTTTTGCATCGACTAGTGCGCGAACCTCGATCTCACTACCCTCCGCAACACCCCAAACCCGCATCCCACAACTCACCAAGCTGGGAATCAATCATCTAGTTTGAATCCAACGCGCGGACGTGTTCAGGTATCAGCCGACTCGTGGACGTGTTTGGGTAGTAGTCGACTCGCGGACGTGCGGCGAAAACTGAACTCGGTGACCCGAGAACCTGCTGGACTTAATACTCGAGGGAGGCGCGGGCGTCGTCGAAAAAATTTGGGCTTGTGTCCCCGGTGGCATGACGCACGCCGGGACCTCTCCCTCGGATAAAATCGGCGGCATGGCCGGTTTTTGGGGAATACGTAAGAGCGAGGATCAAACGCGGCAGGAGGCCGCCGACGATGACCTGGCGTTCCGTGCGCGCACAGCAATTGTGGCGGCTGACGAACGAATCCATACCACCGAGGACGAGTTGGGTTTTGCCATAGCTGAGATCGGCACGAACGCTACCCAGCGGCTGCGCGACGCGCTTGAGGCCGTGAAGAAGCACATGGGCGAGGCGTTCCATCTGCATCAGCTCAATCACGACGATATCCCCGATACCGTCGAAGAACTGCGCACGCGAAACGCCCGCATCGTTCAGCTGTGTGAGTGGGCCGAGCAGGTTCTGGACACCGAGACTGAGGCGTTGCGCGGGCAGGTCGAGCGGGTGCGGCAGGCTCCGGCTGTCCTCGAAGCGGTGCGCGCTGACATTGAGCGGATGCGCGCGCGGCTTCCCGAAATCAATGAGATTGTTGCGCGGCTCGGCGAGCAGTACACGCCGGAGGCGCTCGGGCGGCTGCGGTTCACCACGGGCGAGACCGAGCGGCTGCTGGATTTCGCGGCGCGTTCGTTGGACGTATCTGAACGACGACGGAGCGCGGGCCAGATGGAGGAAGCCAACCTTGCGCTGGAGACGGCTACTGAGACGGTGCGGCGGGCGTCGTCGATGATTGACGGTGTGGATCGGTTCGAGTTTGAGGCGATCCGGGCGCAGGCCACGCTCGCCGATGTGATTGCTGATTCTCGCAATGACTTGATTGTGGCGTCGCGGGTCCCTCGCACTTCTGAGGTGGTTGAGGCGGCGCGGCGTTTGGAGACGCAGTTGGCTCGCACGGGTGCATCGAGTGTGGCCACCGATCCGTTTTCTGAACTGGCTGCCCTTTCCGCCGCGAACGCCGCTCTTGATGCTGCGGTTGCGCGGGCGCAGGAGCGGGCGTCGCGGCCCTTGCCGTCGCTTGAGCACGTGCGCCATGACGTCCAGGCAGCCGACCACGCCCTGAGCATCGCCGACGGACTCATCAACGGGCACCGCGGCTGGATTGGTGCGGATGCGCGTACCAGGCACGCCGAGGCGATCCGCTACCGTTCGCAGATTGATCGACTCGTTGTTTCCGAGGAAACGCGCGAGCAGGCGCAGCAACTCGCGCGCCGCAGCGCACAACTGGCCAACGAAGCAGTCCGGCTTGCCCAGCGAGACATCGACTCCTCGCGGCCCGACGGCAACGACTGGGGTTTTGGTGGTTTCGGGCAAGGACGCGGGAATAAGGGTGGAAATAACGGCGGTGGCGGGATGAGCGTCCTCGGCCCGGTTCTCGGCGGCTTCATCCTCGGCAGCATCATTGACGACATCTTCGACTGAGCTGATGCATAAACGCTGAGGAAAAGCTGTCGGTGGGCTTCGATATGATCTAAGAATGATGGTGACAGATCTTCTTGATTTTGCTGAGCGCGAGCGAATCGCTGCCCTTGGCGATGTAGACGCGCGCACTCAAGGGGAGATGGGCCAGTTCTTCACTCCGGTCGCGGCTGCGGAGTTGATTGCGTCGATGGTTAGGTTGCCGGAAGAAGGAACGCTTCGAGTGCTTGATCCGGGTGCGGGTTCTGGTGTGCTCTCAGCTGCCCTCATTGCCCGAGTCCTCCGAGAATGTCCTTCGGTATCTATAGATCTTGTGGCTGTTGAACGTGATACGGCCATGATTCCTCACCTCGAAACGATGCTGCGTGAATGTGAGAAACAGGGACAGGGCAGGATTCGCGCCACGGTTATTCAGGCTGACTTCATTCTTGATTCGACGGGGCGCGAGGCCGGCCTTGATCTTGATGCAGCGTTCGATGTGGTGATTGAGAATCCTCCATACGGAAAGCTTGCGGTTTCCAGCCAGCATCGGAAGGCCATGCGAGCACGCGGCCTTGACGCTCCCAATCTCTACGCGGCGTTTCTCTCGTTGTCGATTGCGGCTTTGAAGCCGGGAGGGAAACTCGTTGCGATCACGCCTCGATCCTTCTTCAACGGCCCTTATTTCGGTCCCTTCCGTGCCCACCTTCTGGATTCTCTGGCCCTCGATCGTATTCACGTTTTTGATTCTCGATCTAACGTTTTTGCTGATACGGGTGTGCTTCAAGAGAACGTCATTTTCGCGGGCACACGTGATGGGGTGAGGGACGAGGTGGAGCTGTCGGTGAGCCGAGACCATACCGGTGAGATCACGTCACGTATTGTTTCGTACGACGACGTCGTCTTTCCGAATGATCCCCACCGTTTCATTCGATTGGCAACGGACGAAGAAGATACGGCTGTTGCGGAACTTGTTCTTTCCCAACCGTGCACTCTTGATGATCTTGGTGTGCAGGTTTCAACGGGAAGGGTCGTGGATTTCCGATCCCGAGAAGCCTTGAGCGAGGTTGAATTACCAGGAGCGTCGCCGCTCATCTATCCTGGGAATCTGAAACACGGTGCGGTGACCTGGCCTTTGGCTATCCGCAAGGCCCAGTGGTTCCGGCCCGGCAGCGAAAAGGAATCGGGGATGCTTTTTCCTGAAGGCTGGTACACCGTGGTCAAGAGGTTCAGCTCGAAAGAGGAACGTAGACGAATTGTGGCAGGAACCTGGTCGCCAACTGAGTGTCCGGGCTCTGTTGCCTTCGAGAATCATCTCAACGTACTCCATACGGGAGGCAAGGGGTTGGATGAGGATCTCGCCAAAGGGCTGAGCGTTTGGCTCAACTCTTCAGTGATTGACAAGTTCTTCAGGACGTTCTCGGGGCATACGCAGGTTAATGCGACGGATCTGAGGACGCTTCGGTTCCCGACTGCGCAGACTCTGCGGGAGCTTTGAGCGAGATGTGCTTGCTTCGTTGGGAGTCCGAAGTCTGGTGTGCCGACCATCCCACGCACATGATCCACTACAACGGTGAGCGCTTCCTCGGGCCGTACTAGCAATCTATTGCCTGGTCGTTGAGATCGATTCGGCTGCGGCGGGTTCGTCTGAGTCATCTGGAGAATCAGAGGGACCTTCTGCGACTATTGGGATATCCCGAAAGAGACCGTCTTTGATTCTACTCACGGCTGCGCTGAAACAGTTTTCCAAGCTTCCCGGCCATATCGGACGCGGTGTTTATTATGGTTGATCCTGCATCCTCGACTGCCATTGTTGCCCGGGACTTGTCCGGAACCCCGTCGCCGTCGATGTCGATGGGGCGGAAGACGTCTGCGGTACGTTCGAAGGTTTCATTACCGAAATGTTTGACCGCGGTAGCTCCTTCAACGCTCGCAGCCACGATCTTGTCACCAACCTCGACAAGGGCTTGGCCCCAACGTTTGGCTTCATTCATTCCCGGCTCGGATTCGATTCCGAGATAGGAATGGAAACTCAGGATATCCTCAGTTACCAAGTTGCTTGAACGTACAGCGGCCGGGGAATCGAATGGATTGAAGAGAACCTTGGAATTGGCCATCTCGATGGTATTGGTCATCCGATGTATGAGAAGAAATGTGCTACGTGAAATACGATCAAGCCGGTTCTGTCGGGCAGTGCTGAGACCGATCCGATGACAATCCAGTTCATCAGGAGATCCATCGAGCACACGATCGAGTTCCAGCACATCAATTCCATCTTGGAGCTGGAAACACTGTGCGAGTAAAGCTAACCATTCCTGGACCTCTGGTTCCGCCTTCCTTGTGGCCTTGGCAAGCTCACCGAGGTCGGAGATTTTCTCCAGTTTCTGTGTGAGTGCTTCGAGTCGTTTCACGGCATAGGCTTGAGTCCGAGCAATCGTCTGGGAGCAAGCTTGTACCTTTGACCAAGTTACTTCTGAGACTCTGCCAACTGTCTCTCGAACTGTGAGTGCTTCGTTGACAACAAGATCAACGCCGATCATGTCTGCGAGTACTGCATCGTTTTGCGCTCGGAGGATGGTGTCAACCTTCTCTTCGACGACGGCAAGATAGTCGATAATCGAGTCCATCTGTTGTTGTATAGCCTGTTGCTGCATGAGTGTGGCTAGAGCGGGAAGCAGTACCGGAGTTGCTATTGCAGACGGCCCTTTGCTGAGTTGTAGCCACTTTTGGGTCTTGCCAGGTCTTCCGATCATGGCGTGACTGACACCGGGAGTTTTGGTGGGCATCAGGCCATGTTCCTTCACGGCTCTTGCAGACTCTTTGGTCAATTTGACCCACCGACCGGAGCTGGCAGACAGGTCAGAGCCAGCCTTGGCCACTTTGGCACCCGTATTGAGGAGTGGTGTCAAACGTTTGAAATCAAGATCCCTGGTGGAAGCATCATTGATGTTGTGGAAGGACAGAAAATCATCAATGTCGGTTTTCTTACCGATGACCATCATGCCCTCGCCATCGCTGATCAATTGGATTTCGCTGCCGACAGTGCTGTTCACGGTTCTGATCACCTTCATAAATCGCAGATGTTATGTCACTGCTTCAATAATATCCATGTCAGTAACATGTTGTATGCGATTGTTCGTCACGAAGTCGTAGCTTTGTTGGGCAAATTTCTACGTTACGTTTGACTATTATTGTCAACCACTTTCGATGCTTGGTCCGGTACTCTGAAATGGATTGTTACGGCCCACGAGTAGGCACGAACTAGCATCTCAACGAAGAGAAAAGGACAGACATATGCTCGTCGCAGGAATCGATTCCTCCACCCAGTCATGCAAGGTTCTCATCCGTGACGCACACACCGGTGAGCTTGTTCGATCCGGTACCGCCAAGCACCCCGACGGCACCGAGGTGCACCCGGATCACTGGTGGACCGCCCTCCTTGAGGCAATTGAGAACGCGGGCGGGCTGGACGGTGTCGTCGCTATGTCCGTGGGTGGACAGCAGCACGGAATGGTGGTGCTGGATTCGGCAGGCGAAGTCATTCGCGAAGCGCTGCTGTGGAATGACACCCGCAGTGCCGACGCCGCCGTCGATCTCATCGCAGAACTTGGCGAAGTGCGCGGATCCGGGGCCGACGACGGCGCTCGCGTCTGGGCCGAGCAAATCGGCACTGTCCCCGTCGCCTCGATTACCGCCACGAAGCTGCGCTGGCTCGCCGATGCCGAACCGGAGAACGCGGCGCGAGTGGCCGCCGTGGCTCTGCCGCACGACTGGCTGACCTGGAAGCTTGCTGGTGGACCGGCCGCTGGACTGGACGCACTCGCAACCGATCGTTCCGACGCTTCCGGAACCGGATACTTCTCGACCCCGCGCGGCGAGTACGACCGTGAAATCCTCGACTTGGCACTACGCCGTGACACCTCGGACGTGGTCCTTCCCCGCGTCCTCGCGGCGAATGGCGAGGCTGGCGTTACCGTGGAACAAGGGGCGATTCCCGCCGGAATCAAGCTGGGCCCCGGTTGCGGTGACAACGCGGGCGCTGCCCTCGGACTGGAGATGGGCGTTGGTGACGTCTCGATTTCGATTGGGACCTCGGGCGTCGTCGCCGCGGTGATTGGAACTCCCGCCGCTGATCCCAGCGGAACACTCGCGGGATTTGCCTCCGCAACTGACAGCTTCCTTCCGCTCGCCGTCACCTTGAACGGCTCGCAGACCCTCGACAAGATGCGCGAGCTGCTGAACGTTGACTACGCCGAGTTCGATCGCCTCGCGCTCGCAGGTGCATCCGGCGCGGGCGGCATGACGCTCGTTCCCTACTACCAAGGTGAGCGGACGCCGAACTTGCCGCGGGCGACGGCGTCGTTGCTCGGAATGACTCTCGCCGGAGCCACGCGCGAGAACCTCGCTCGCGCCGCCGTCGAAGGGCTGCTGAGCGCGCTCGCGGACGGTATGGATGCGTTCGTGGAGCAGGGACTTGCGGTGGAGAAGATCCTCCTTATCGGTGGAGGAGCGGCGTCTGCGGCGGTGCAGCAGATCGCCCCCGAGATCTTCGGACAGAACGTGTGGATTCCCGAACCCGGTGAGTATGTGGCCAATGGCGCCGCGCGTCAGGCGGCATGGCTCGCACTCGGCGAACTCCCGACGTGGGACGTCTCGAACGCGCGCAAGGTGTCGGCGGAGTCTCATCCGGAGGTTCGTGAGGCATACGCGGCTCGGAGAAACCTGTACGTCGAGCAGTGACGGAGCTTCGCGTGGCGGGTCGGTATGTGTTGATCCGCCACGCGAAGCAACAGCTTGGAGGAAATTAGCCGTTCCCATCACCGGCTAATGTAGATGCCGGACATTGATACGGTGATGGGAGAATGCATGAATAACAAGGTGAGCGATACAGGGCGAACGGAGCGAACCGCTCAAGGCACCGTCCTGGTTGCGCTTGTTTTTCTCGTCGCCCTCAACCTCCGCCCGGCGTTGACGACCCTTGGCCCGCTGCTGCCACAGATCGGTGTCGACGAGGGTATTGATGAGTCAGTGCAGGGATTGCTTGGGTCTTTGCCGCTGCTCGCGTTCGCTGTGGTCTCGCCGTTCGTGCATCACCTTTCCAGGCGGTTCGGCATGGAACGCTCGATTCTCGTTGCGTTGACGCTCCTCGCCCTAGGTGTCGTGATTCGTTCTTTTACTGGGACGGGCGGGCTCTGGGTTGGCACGGCTATCACCGGAAGTGCCATCGCCGTGGGTAATGTACTGGTTCCGACGTTGGTCAAGCGCGACTACAGTACGCAGGTCTCACGGGCCACAGGCATCTACTCGGCCTGCATCACGATCGGCGCCTCTGTGGCGTCGGCCATCGCGGTTCCCCTTTCGGACCTGATTGGTTGGCGTGGTGCGCTGGCGTTCTGGGCGATTCCGGCGCTGGTCGTCGCGCTGATCTGGATCCCGCGGGTGCGTGTGGCACCGTCGGTTCGGGAGATTTCGGGGAGTGGGGGAGACGTAGCTTTCCCAAGCGTGTGGCGACAGCCGACGGCCTGGCTGGTCACGGCGTTTATGGGCGTGCAGTCGACGGCGTTCTACGTCATGGTGACATGGCTGCCGACCATCGAGATCGCGGCGGGCATGTCGCAGCACGAGGCCGGCTGGCACTTGTTTATCTATCAGATCGTCGGCATTGCTGGGACGCTTCTTATTCCTCTTCTTATGAGGGGCTCACGCCATCAGGTGGCCGCTGCCCTGACGGCGAGCGTGCCCATCTTCGTGGGTGTTCTTGGGCTTCTGCTGTTTCCTCAGCTTGGGTTGCTCTGGGTCATTGTTGCGGGGCTCGGAAGCGGGGCGGCCCTCGTCGTCGCCCTATCTCTTATCAGCCTGCGGGGCCGAACCCAGCAAGAGACCACCCAACTATCCGGCATGGCGCAGTCCCTCGGCTATCTTTTCGCAGCTCTTGGCCCTGTTCTCGCGGGTTTCTTGGCGCAGCAGACGGGCTCGTGGACGGCCACGCTGGTAGCATTCGCCGTGCTAACCGGGGTTCAGGTGCTCGTGTGTTTCCCGGCGGGCCGGACTCCGAAGACGCGTGAGGGGATCTAGAACGACGACGGCGTCCCCGCGTCGGCATGTCCTCCGCCCACTACTTCTAGGTCAATGTGGGCATTCTCGTGCCTTTTTCCCTTTAACTCCGTAGGATTATCTCAAGGGAATGATTCAGAAAGGACTGATCAACATGCCCATCCTGACTTTTAACGCGCATGGCAGTGCAGAGACGCCCACCAAACTGGTCGTCAAGGCACGTGACTTCACCTTGACAATCGATGAGCCGCCTTCGTTGGGAGGTGACGACGCCGGGCCCAATCCGGTTGAGTACATTCTCGCTGGCTTCATGGGATGCATGAACGTCGTGGTTCATATGGTTGCCAGGGAGCGCGGCGTGAAGATCAACGCGCTTGAGGTCGAGGCTTCAGGTCCGCTCGATCCGACGCGGCTCGAGGGTAAGCCCACCGACGAACGCGCGGGATACCAGTCGATCGAGCTGGTGTTCACCATCGATGCTGATGCGTCAGATGAGGAGATCGCTGAGATCGTGCGGATCGCTGAGACTCGCTGCCCGGTATCCGACAACCTGAGTAATCCCACGCCGATCACGGTGAGGGTTCGTTCGTAAGGACCTAGTAGAGCCCTAAGAGGCTCTACTACAGAATGAGCGCCGCCAGAACAACGAGGATCGTGACCGGAAGGATGAGAAGCACCAAACCGAAGGCCCGGTACGTGCCCATCCCGCATGCCATAATTCCCTTCTCAGGGTTGTCCGGATTGATGTATACCCTGACGGGATACGGGGTGCTTCGCAGGAACCCCAAGCCCGAGTGGGAGATGGGGTTTCGGAAGAAATGCTCGTGTCCGAAGTCGTCCACCCACCTGATGAAGAAGCTTTTTGTGCTGTCGCCGCCGCCTGTCCAGGACTCTCGGACTACTTCGGCGTCCCGCAGCATCCAGTCGCGGCGGACGCCCGCATCCTTCCACAGGTAATACAATCCGCCGGCGAATGGTAGTGCGATAAGGAGAAGTCCGAGCAGAATCATGCCGACGACGAACTCTTCGTCCGAATTCATTCTCCGTACTTCCTTTCGGTTCTTCGAGGTGTGCTCCGTGATCCGTTTTCCGCTTCTTAGTAAAGCAGGCTGTCGATTAGTTGCTACTGGAGAGGTTTCGGGCTGAGATCGTCAAATCGATGGCGTCGATCGTTTCCTCAGATCATTCTGTGCATTCACAAGAACTTCACGAACGTGTGCCTGATAGATTGGCGGTATTACGACCCTGCTCAGAATCGGGAAAGGCGCGAGCGCGTTCGCGGGACCTCGTCGCTTACGCCGCCGGGGGTTCTTCCGGACGAGCAGCCGAGACGACCCTGCTGCGGCCAATCCGCACGGGAATGGCCACGGCCGCCAGCTGGGCTGCAAACGGAGCGACAGCTCCTGCAACGGCAGAGACCAGGGGATTGACGCGGTCATTTCTCGCAGTGAGCGAGGCCAGGGCCGTTCCCGCGACGGCCGTGTTAAACAAGCAAGCCCATGCGGAACGGTTGAGATCGTCTCGCACCTGACCGCGTGACGCGTACGCCCAGGCCGCAACCAAGGGTGGCACGACGAGGTGGGTGACTGCCGAGCCGCGCGGGCCCCAATGACTTCTCACATCACCACTCACCCCCATGTTCATCACCAGTTTCTTTCCGGAACGCTTCGCCGCAAGGTATGCCAGGGCCGATAGCGTGGCAAGCGCTGCCGGGGCGAGGCGCGCAGCCTGCCGGGCGCTGGAGGGGATGGCGGCGAGGACGTCGCCGTCGATGTCGTCTGGCGAGAGTATGCCGAGCCTAACGGCCAAGGCGCCCATATTGATGTCCCAACCGGCGCCGAAGGAGCGTGGAACGAAGATGCGCGGATTCTCCGGGTCCCAGGCGCGTTCGCGGGCGAGGGGGTCGAAAAGGCCGGAGAAGTCGACGGGGAGTTCGGGGTTCTCTGGCGTTCCCTCCTGTTCTGCGCCCGCGAGCGCTTTCGCAAAATCTGCTGCGGAGCCCAGCGACTCGACCGGGGTTCCGTCTGCAACGAGATCTGAAACCTCTTGCAGAATGTCCGCGTGCCGCCCGGGAGTGAGCGGGTACTTTGCGAGCTCCTCGGCGAGTTCGTTGAGGAATGTGGTGGTCGTTGCATCAGACATGGGGACCTCCCAAAAGGCTTTCGAGTGCGGAATTCATGGTTCGCCAGACACGGGTTTGGGCGGTGAGCGCGTCACGGCCCTGTGCCGTGATGGCGTAGTACTTTCGGGGCGGGCCGACGGGTGATTCCTTCCACTGCGTCTCCAGCAGCCCCGCCTTCGCAAGCCGCGTGAGCAGGGGATAGACCGTGCCGGCGCCAGCTTCGAGGCCTTCGTACTGTCCAAGACTCGCAACGATCTCACCGCCGTAGCGTGAGGTCTCGTGCAGTAGCGCGAGGATTGCGAGTTCCAGTACGCCCTTGCGCAACTGTGTGGCGTCGTCTCTCATGGGTGCCTCCAGGCATGACTTGTATGTATCACCATGTTATATGCATTGCATACTAATAAGCAATACCTACTAGCGTGGACTGTATGGGAGGCGGGTGAAGAGGGGGAGTGGATGGGATGAGCTGTGCTGAGTTGACGTTTCAGTCAATATCTCTAACTTGACGGATCTTGCCGGTCTGGGGGATTTTCCTCGATCAGCCCGACCAACGGTAGGGCATGAGATCGCCGAGGCGCGCAACTTTCCGGGGCATCGATGCCTGACCCTACGCCACCCGCGTGCAGATCATGAGGCCGGTCATGGCTTATCCCATCAGGTTGCGGACGACTTCATCATAACGTTTGGTGGCTAGCTCGCTGGTCTTTTCTTGGTGCAAAAGGAGAGCGTGGCGCGTTGCGGCACGACTCGTTCCACATCGGAGCACCCATCAACAGTCTTCGCCGCCAAGAGGATCGTTGATTCCAATTCCTTTGTGGCCTCTCAGCGGCAAGCCGCGCCTTATGCGGCGAGGGATGTCACTGTGGAGGCCACGTAGGAATCAGAACTGAAATTTCAGGGGCTTGGAGGGCCTAGATCCACGTTCCTTTCCACTCGTAGAGCGGGGCTGTTGTTTGGTATTCGCGGAGTTCGGTAATCAGTGCGTTCATTCTTTGTCTCCATCGTTTGTTGGCATCGCGAACCTCAACCGAATCGAACGCGCCTCGGGGCGGAGCACATGCTGGGTTGCGACATCCGGGCCACAGGCGCGGCTGCCCAACCCATGCTGGGCGGCATCAATCCACAGGTACGTCGTATCCGAAACGGGCAGTTCGTGAGGATGTCCGGCCGCGTCAACCTCCTGCGCGGTGTGCCGACGCACCGTAAACCCGGGGAGCCTCCCCGCCGTGTCCCGCGCGGCAGTGACGGTGAGCCACGGCTGGGGTTCGGGATCACCACCAGAGCCCGCCGAACCTCTCACCGCGAGGTCGAGACTGCGCACATCACTGCGATGCCCGCTTTCTTGGGGGCGTCCGTAGTTGACGACGAGGTCATCAATCGCCGAGCTGTAGCGCCCGACGAGCGCCGCGCGGCGGCTGTCCGGATACGACTCGCGCGGCCCCGCGCCGAACCACGAGACGGTGTCCACCTCTCCCGGCAACGCGAAGCGCACCCCGAGCCGCGGCCACGAGGTGTCCCATCCAGCGGAGGGGATAAAGTCCAACGAGAGCCAGAGTTCGTCGCAAACGAGACTCCAAGATTCTTCCACGGTCACCGAGCGGCGCGAGTTTGCGGCAGCGTATCGGGTCTGGACACGCACGCCATCCTCGCTTGTTTCAACGAACTCAACCCGCCCCATCATGCGGTCGAGGCCCTCGCCGCGCCAGATGGATTCCGAACTCGGAAGGATGGTCTGCGGGTAGAGATCGGCGCGGTACCGATCGCGCATCGGGTCCGTGTCCCGGTCGCGTGGCACCACTCCGCTACCGCGATCATTGTCAGTCACTGCGCGCCACATCTCCAGGCGCGGGCCGGTGACCTCACGTCCCGCGAGGGACACGAGCCGTCCGTACTCGAAGACCGCCGGGCCGAGTTCGAGCCGCTTCGCCACGTCAATACCGGTTGATTTGGGACGACGACGAATTGCGCCCCGTACCTGGACACCTCCAGAAACCACGGGCAACCCGTCGTGCACCCGCCGTGGGGTGAGATCGACTTGGCTGGCACTGATGCGATGCCCGGCGGGCGCCCACTGAGTATCGTGCGCCTGGACCGCCTCGACAGTCAGCCAGGTTTCACCATCCGACGCGCGCTCCAGCTCGGTCACCGTGACGCTCGCGGCATTGCCTGGGAGGGGAGCACCCTTCGGGAGGTCTGCCAGTGGAATGGATACTTCGCGCACGGGAACGCCGTCGTGAGAGAGCACAAGGCGAAGCTCCACATCGGAGGCGTCAACCGAGTGCCGGCGGTTCTCCACTCGGATCGCCACCGCGCCATCGTCGAGCGCTTCCAAACCAACACGGATCGGCGCCACCACCTGTGCCCACTCGTAGATGCCCGGCGACGGTGTCCCGTCGCTCAACAGCATTCCGTCCAGGAGGAAGTTGGAATCGTGAACGGCTTCGCCGAAGTCGCCACCGTAGGCGAAGTACTCGGTGCCGTCCGCCGCAACGGTACGCAGCCCGTGGTCGCGCCACTCCCAAACGAAGCCGCCGTGCAGCCGTGGGTACCGATCGACGAGCGCCTCGTAATCGTCGATCGCGCCCGGCCCGTTGCCCATGGCGTGCACGTACTCGCACAGCAGGAAGGGCTTCGACCGCTGGCGGGCGGCCTCGGCCGCGCTGCATCCCAGTAGCTGAACCGACGCGTCGCCGGAGCCGATCCCCTCAACCTCGTCCACCGGTGCATACATCCGCGAGTAGACATCGGTGTAAGCGCCGGTGTAGTCGCCCTCGTAATGGACCGGACGAGTGGCGTCCCTTCCGTGCACCCACGCCGCCATGGCGGCGAGGTTCGCTCCCGTACCGGCCTCGTTTCCGAGCGACCAGATAACGACCGAGGGGTGGTTCTTATCCCGCTCGACCGTGCGCTCCATGCGGTCAAGGTAGGCCTCGCGCCATGCGGGATCGTCACTCGGGTTCTCGGCCCAACCATCGCGTTCGAAGCCGTGCGTTTCCAGATCGTTTTCGAGAATCACCCAAAAGCCCAGCTCATCGCACAGATCGAGTAGCCGGGGATGCGACGGATAGTGCGCGGTGCGGATTGCATTGACGTTGAATCGCTTCATCGTCAGCAGGTCGCGCCGCGCCGACTCCTCGTTGAATACCCGCCCGCGATCGGCGTGAACCTCCGGCCGGTTGACACCGTGGAACACCACGCGGCGCCCGTTGACGAGCAACTGATCGCCGTCAATGCGCACGCTTCGGAATCCCACTCGCAGCGAGACACTCTCGCCCGCGCTGGACACCCTCACGTCATAGAGGCGCGGATTCTCGGCGGACCATGGCTCGACGGCGTCGAGCTCGATTGGCGCCACATCCGTGGGACCAGCCCATGTCACGGTCACACCCAACTCGGGCACCGCCAGCGTCACCGGGTATGCACCGGGTTCGGCGGTGACCTCGGGAATGATGGACGCCGCGCCCACACGCCCGGCCACACCGTGGAACGGAGCCTGGAGCCAGACGTCGTCGATCGCGCCAGTCGGCCGACCAAGCAACGTCACGTCCCGGAAGATACCCGGCAGCCACCAATGGTCCTGATCCTCGATATAACTCGACGCGGACCACTGATGCACCCGCACCGCGAGCACGTTCTCGCCCGGCACGAGCAGCCCGGTGACGTCGAACTCCTGCACCAACCGGCTGCCCGAGCCAACTCCCACCTCGGCTCCGTTGAGCCACACCACATACCGCGACTCGACGCCGTCGAAACGCAGCAGCACCCGTTCCATTTCGTTGAACGACGACGGCGTGACGAACCGTCGCCGGTAATCTCCCGTGGGATTCTCGTCCGGTACGAACGGCGGCTCGGTGGGGAAGGGGAACTGGACGTTGGTGTAGATCGGGTGGCCGCGCCGCCCATCGCCGGTGAGCACCCAGTGCGAGGGGACAGGGATGGATTCCCAGGTGGAGTCGTCGTAGGTGAGCGACGCGAAACCGAAGTCGGCCTCGTCGTCGGGCAAAATACCGAGTCCGCCGGGCGTACCGGGCGCGCCGGGAAGAAGACGGAACGCCCAGTCGCCGTCGAGCGAGAGTGTAGGCGCGTTAGTGACGAGTCGCGAACGGGCGGGAGCGCGGCGTCCTTGTCCGGGGCCGGTGTCGGTGAGATAGTCGGCCGTTGCGGTGGAGGTGGGCAGGGGATCGTCGGCTGTCATGCGACTGTTGATGTTCATTGGCGAACCGAACTGAGAATCCATAGCTGCTTTCCTCCACGTCACGTCCTCGTGTTGCTTCGTCCTACGCTACCGGGGGCGGGCGGCGTAGCGGCGTATGCCGCGCTGCGTGGTGAGAAGGAAGCGTGCAAGACACACTACAATGCCTTGATTGCCCGCACTGCGGCGACCGTACGAGGGAAACCGATGTACGGGAAGCAATGCACGAGTGCCGCGATGACCTCCTGTTTTGTGTTGCCGGTCTGGAGGCAGGCGCGCCCGTGCGGGGTGAGCTGCGCGGCGGTGTCTCCGAGCGTGGTCAGCGCGCACAGCACAAGAAGCTCGCGATCGGCCAGAGCCAGCCCGCCGCGCGTGTAGAAATCGCCGAAGCAGAACTCCGTGAGGAAACGCGGCAGTGCCTCGGCGAAAGGCTCGGGAAGGTCGGCGAGATTGTCCTTGATCTCATTGCCGTACAGTGGAGCCTGCTCGGCCAGCCCTGCCGAGTAGCGCTCGGCATCCGTTACGGTGCCTTGGTCGGGAAGCGGTAGAGAGATGCCGCGCTCGCGGAACACTCCATTGATCGTGGCCACGGCGTTGAGCGTGTAGGGGAAGCCGATGAACGGGGCGAGCTGATAGACCGCCTCGCGAATCTCGACCGGGGTTGCGCCCACGTTGAGAGCCGCGTTCGTGTGCGACGCCAACTGGGGAAGTGCCTGAAGGCACGAAAGCACGGTCACCGTGACCAGCTCGCGCTTGCGATCATCGATCACGCCGGTTCCGAAAACATCTCCGAAGATGAAACCGCGAAGGATGTTCATGAGTTCGGGATCGTCCTCGTGCGCCGCCGCGTCACGCGGCCCGAAAAGCCGCTCATAGACGGCCTCGGCTTGTTCGGTTCGGGTCAGGCTGTGACCGGAATCCACACTGTTGTCCGTCATTACATGCCTTCCCTGCGATCGTATGAAGAGTACTTGCCCGAGGATACATCGACGTTCCCTGTCTCTTCGTCATGTTTCCTTGATACTCCGGTGTCACCACGAAAGGGAGTCTCCCACAAAGGGTGTACCGGTGGTGTGCCCCGAGGTGACCGGGCCGCGCCGTCGTCGAGACTGTTCCAGAAAAAGGTGTACCGATGGTACCTCCCTGGAGCGAGGCGGGGAGTTTAGGCTGTTCCTG
Organism: Ancrocorticia sp.; assembly: GCA_047602305.1. Taxonomy (GTDB): domain Bacteria; phylum Actinomycetota; class Actinomycetes; order Actinomycetales; family Actinomycetaceae; genus Ancrocorticia. The sequence continues at coordinate 1,019,407 of JASGHO010000001.1, read as the reverse complement.
TGAGTGTGAGGGATGAAGTTCGGGAGTTCTTGACGTCGCGGCGCGCCAAGGTGACGCCAGAGCAGGCCGGAATTACGGCGACGGGGCAGCGGCGCGTCAAGGGGCTGCGGCGCAGCGAGGTGGCAATGCTCGCAGACGTGAGCGTGGAATACTACGCGACGATCGAGCGCGGCAACATCGCAGGAGTCTCCGACACGGTCCTGGAAGCGATCGCGCGTGCGCTCATGCTGGACGACGCCGAGCGCGAGCACCTCTTCGACCTCGCCCGCGCGGCCAACGGCGCGGCCGATCCTGTGCGACGACGTCAGCCAACCACGTGGCAGCCACGCGAGAGCCTTCTTCGCACATTGGACTCCGTGACCGCTGGGCCAGCCTTTGTACGCAACGGCAGAATGGACATCCTCGCCACCAATCTTCTCGGCCGTGCGTTCTTCGACCACGTCTTCAACGGGCCGGGACGCGGAAACCTGGCGCGCTTCAACTTCCTCGACGAACGCTCGCGTGCCTTCTATCCAGACTGGAGTCTCGCCTCCAACGTCACCGTGGCGATTTTGCGCACCGAAGCAGGGCGCAACCCGCACGACAAACAGCTCCACGACCTCATCGGCGAGCTCTCTACCTGCAGCGATGAGTTCCCTATCCGCTGGGGTGCGCATAACGTTCGCCGCCACGGCAGCGGCACGAAACACTTTCATCATCACGCAGTCGGCGATTTGACCCTCACCTACGAGGGAATGGAACTGACCGCCGAACCCGGACTCTCCTTCCTCATCTACACGGCGGAACCCGGCTCGGACAGCGAGGAACGGCTCGCGCTGCTGGCGAGCATCGCGGCAACGATGCGGCAAGAAAAGACGCAACACGGCGAGGCGCGCGTTCGCGGGCCTATCGACCAGACGAAATGAGAAGGCCGTTGAGGCACTCCCCAACTAACAATCCCGCCAGCGCGAACGGGGTGAGATCAGCGAACGGGCATCCGATGGTGATCGCCGTCGTTCTCAGCATGTTGGCCTTCTTCGGTCCCTTCTCCATGAACCTGTACCTGCCGGTGCTCCCGGAGCTGACCGAGCAATTAGGGACGACGGCAGCGCTGGCCCAGCTGACGATGACGGCTTGCTTGGTTGGTCTGGCTGGAGGTCAGCTTGTTATCGGGCCTCTGTCGGATCGTTACGGGCGCCGCAAGCCGCTTCTTCTTGGGACCGTTGCGTATGTGGTGGCTTCGCTTGCGTGTGCGTGGGCTCCCAACATTACGGTGCTGCTTGTGGCGCGGTTGTTACAGGGTCTCGCCGCCTCCGCCGGTGTGGTGATTGCGCTGGCCGCGGGCCGTGACGTGTATGAGGGAGCAAAGCTTGTTGCCTACTATGGCCGGTTCACCATGCTCTCTGGGTTGGCGGGCGCTGTGAGCCCAGTGATCGGCGGAGTGCTGGCGTCGTTCATTGATTGGCGGGGGAGTTTTGTTGCGCTCGCTCTCTTGGGCGGGGTGGTTCTTGCCGCGACGTTCTTCGGACTTCCCGAGACGTTGCCAGCTGTTCGTGAGTCGTTGCCAACTGAAGTTCGTGGCAGACGGGATGCCGAGTCGCCGTCGTTCCTCAGCTTGTTGAGCAATCGAACCTTCCTCAAGGTGCTGCTGGTTATCGGACTCGTCAATATGGCGAACTTTGGGTACGTGTCGGCGTCGACGTTCGTTTATCAGTCAAGTTACGGAGTCTCCCCACAGACGTACTCGCTGCTCATGGCGCTGTTTTCCGGGAGCTACATGCTTTTCGGTTGGCTCGCTGGGCGGGTGGCGATTTGGCGCTCGACGCAGTGGGCATTGGTGGCGAGTGTGGTTCTTGGGCTGACTGGCGGTGCGGGGATCCTGGGCTCGGCGATGCTGGGCCTGCCGCTCGCCACCATGGTGGTGGCCATGTTTGTCTTGGCTGCGGCTGCTTCAGGCGCTACCACGGCGGCCACCGCGATCGGGATGGAGGCGAATCCGGAGGCGGCCGGGGCGGCGTCGTCGTTACTCGGAGTCGTCCGCTACGGATCGGGGGCGATCGCTGCGCCGCTCGTTGGGATAGCCGGTGCGCAGGGAGCTGGGCTGTCCCTCGGTGTTCTTTCGGTGGCGGTGATGACGGTGAGTCTGCTCATCGGATGGCGAATCCGGGTGGCCGCGAGGCGTTAATCAGCAAGCGCGCAGTCGATGCCATCCACGATGAGCCGTATCGTTGGGTGTTCTGCCAAGATCTCGGTTTCGACCTCGCACAATCCGTCCGCAGCTATCTTCACCCAGCCAAATGGTATGTCGGGAAGCTCCTTGTTATCGCCCTGACTGACGTGCGCAGTGGCTACAGGTTCGCCGTCACTGGTGATCGTGACGTCAACGCCGTCGCTATGCTCTGTGGGCAGTGTCCGGACTTCGATGGTCGCGGTTCCGGTGTCGGGTCCTTGGGAACAACCGGCCAACACTACGCACGCAACCACCGCGGCGATTGAGGTGACTTTCCTGAACTTCATTTGCTCAGTGTGTCACCTTCGGTTGACGATCGCTGGCGGTTTAATAGTCCAAGCTGATTGTGGGGCCGCTCCGTTATTTATTAGGCAAGTCGCGGACTGTACCGCGGTGGTCTGGCGACTATCACATGAGCGCGTTGCGTTATCTCGACGGCCGAACTGAAAAGCAACTGAACAACACAGCAGGTGTTTAGCTACACGTCAATAGCTTTACGTAGAGAACCAGCATTCTGGAAGAGTTCGGTATCTGGATCACTGAGCATCGCCTTACCTTGGACAATCGCTTCAATCGTGGTCTCTCGCGAAGACTCCAAATAATGCTTGAGCCGATTGAGGAGTTCGGGCCAGCCACTCGCGACTTCTTGCTCGGTTGCAGAACCGGGGACGAGGTTCTCGTGAGTCACGCTCACCCGTGACCCTTCCCCTACTCTTTCGACCGACCAGATCACCCGAGTGGGTTCATCCTTGGCCACGTTTTCGCCCCAGATCGCATGAAACGTCATGTCGATTGTGTGTGGGGCGTCAGCCGTTATGATGGTTCCTTCGATCGCTACCCGCCCATCAGGGAAGGTGTAGTGATAGCGAGCGCCAGCTTCGAACGAACTCTCAATCCCCGTTCCGAAGTACCATCGAGCCGACTCGGCTGTATCCGTCAGTGCGTTCCACACTCGTTCCGGTGATGCAGCGATATCGATGAATTCGCGGCGAGTTTTGGTGTCCATGGGTCAATTCTGTCACGACAGTGCGTCTGGATCCGGTCTACGTTGGACGTGGAGTTTCAGGGGCGACGACGGGGCGTGACCTCCATTGTTGTAGCCCTTGGCCCCGCCGCCACCATTGGTGTCATGTAGGGGCTACCGGCGTACTTGGTTTCGTAGGCGCTGTCGATTCTGGAGTTCAGGCCGTCGTCGTCAATCGGGGTGAACTCGACTTCGTACTTGTTGCCGGCTGCGGTGATGAGTCCGGCGCGCTGAGCGAGGGCGGACCTGTACCAGCGCCCGTGGGTTCCGTTCCATGCTCGAACGAAGAGTCGGCCGTCCACCACGACAGACCAGATCCAGGTGAGGGTTCCGGTCGTGTTCCCGTCGGCGTGGTATGGGGCGATGTGGAAATCGTCGGTTGTGGCGATTTTGGCGATGGTGTCGTTGGGCCAGGCGGTCATGGGCTGTCCTTCCGGTCGATTCTTGCTTCGTGACCAAGCATGTCCCTATATAACGCCGTTAACCAGACACTGCCAGTGCACCCCTGAGTCGCGGTATACGTAGCTCCAGAAATTTGGCGTCGTAATCGGCATGGGCCTGTGCACCACGTACAGGCCCATGCCGATTCTGAAGCTATTTTCTCGGCACCTTGCTTCTGGTAGAGCCGTATCTGGCCTCAGTCTCGTCGGCCGATGCCTGAATCTGCTTTTCAGTGACTGGCTGGCCATCTGACGTAAGGTGGAGCCGGTGACGTCAAGGAGGATCACGATGGCAGTTCAAGATGTGCTGGTTATTCATGGGACATGGGGACATGGCGGCTTCTACGAGGAGTTCGCCGCGCCGCTTCGCGAGATGGGCTACAACGTTCATACTCCGACGCTTCCGTATCACGGAAACGCTCAGGAGATTGATGTGGAGGCCTATGGTCGAGCTGCGTCCCGGCGAGGACTGCTCGATAACGTCGAGTATCTGCGGGGAGTTGTTGACAAGATGGCCACGCCGCCCATCATCATGGGTCATTCGCTTGGTGGCCTGTACGCACAGTTGCTCGGTAGTCGTGTAGAAAATAGAGGTCTGGTACTTCTTGGAACGGCACCGGGAGCTGGGATTTTCGCGGAATATCCGACGACGACGCGAATCTGGGCACGATACGTTCCGCGCATGTTGACTGGCCGCCCGATGCCGCCGCTCAACAAGAAGGTGTACGACGCATTGATCGCGAACAATACCGATCGTGCAGCCAGTGATGAGGCCTATGCGCAGTTGTGTCACCAGTCGGGGACGGTCTATCGCGACATGGCCTTCTTCTTCCTCGATCGCAAGCGCAGTGCACGGGTTGACTACGACGCGATTCAGGCTCCGGTGCTTCTCATCGTCGGCGAACAAGATAAATGCTGCACTCCTCGAATGATCAAGGCGATCGCGAAGAAGTTTGGTGGTCGTGCCACCTATGCCGAGGTCCCGGTGTCGGGCCACCAGATTACTGTTGCTCCGCACCTGGCCGAGACGATGTCAATCATCCGTAAGTGGCTGGGAGACAACGCCTTGGGACCTACCGTGGCCTGATCAGAAGAGATCAGCGTGCGTGCCGGTCCTCACGCACGTCCAAAGCCTTGCGTAGCGAAGCTGCGTCTTGGAATACCTCTGTATTCGGATCGTTGAGCATCGCCTTACCTTGGAGGATTGCTTCAATCGTCGCTGCGTTTGGTGAAGCTGCAGTGATTTCGAAGGGGATGCGACGCTCCCGCACCGCCTGCTTCAGGAATGCGTTGATGGCGACTGAGACATTCAAACCAAGCTCGGAGAATAGGGCTTCTGCTGCCTTCTTTGTTGTTTCATCAACACGAACACTAATAGTTGTTTGAGACATTGTATTACCTCCGTATCTACAGAGTAATACTGTGTAGGTCTTTCGGCAATATGTTTGGGCGAGTGATGTGGAGAAACAGCCTGGTTATTCGGAGTAACAATTCGCCGCGCTCGCGTTTCTGGTGGGCTGAAACGACCTCACGACCTCGGCAGTGGATTTTCCTTCGTCAACGTTGAGCAGCTTGTTCTGGACTTCCTTCGTTCTGGCCAACAGGCCGTCGTCGTCAATCATCTGCCGGACGGTTGCCGAAGAGCGGTTTTTGGCGGAAATACCGATTAAAATTGGCTCCAAGGCGCTGCATCTCTGCAATCCCGGCAGCACCTTGACGAACACCTTCTGGTGTCCGATGATCCAACCCCTAGGAGCGCAGTCTCGTGAGTTCACGAGCCCAATCTTCCCTACCGGACCGTCCCCTGCTGTTGCTATCCGATGCTAAGCGAATGCTCGTGGCCACAGCGCTCATGGCTGTTCCCACCTGCGCGATTATCGGTTACTGGATGCTGAACCCGGGATGGGCAAGTCAGTTGGTGGAGCAGGATCGGTGGGGATTCCTCATGGTTTGCTACGCCCTTGGTTGGATGATGCTGGCTCTGTTCCATTCTCTCCTGACGTGGCTGGCATTCCGTGGTCTCGAAGATAAGGAGTTCGACGAGGCGATTGTTGCCGATCCATCCTGGCAGAGATGGGTGGCAGGGGATGCTAAGTCAAGGATGAAAAGTCGGATCATGGGAACCTCGACGGGTTCCTGGACGATATCGATTTCCATCCTCGCGCTGTGGGTGGTGCTGATGTTGGTGCTGAGGCCGTCGCTGCGGCAATTCCCTGCGGCCCTGCTCATCGGAACGGCGATGATCGTTGCTTCCTGGGTGAGTGTTGCCGTCCTCTACGGGGTGCGCTACGCCCGCCTGGATAAGTCGGCACTCCGGTTCCCCGGGGATCAGCCCAATAAACTGTCCGACTACCTATACCTTTCCTTCGCGGCGCAAGCTTCGTTCAGCCCTTCGGACGTCGAAATACTCACCTCGGAGGCGCGTCGAGTGGTCACCGGGCACACCTTGCTGGCTTTCGCCTTCAACAGCGTCATTCTGGCAACGGTGGTTTCGTTGCTGCTTGGTGTCGGCTGAGAACCAAGGACATACTCCCGGGACGCTTTGGTCCTATTTTCGGGTCATTCTGCTCCGGGCTCCCAGGCGCGGCGGAAATCCTTGACGAAGTCGCGGAAGGTTCCCGCGGGTTCCCCTGTCAGGAGCCGCACCGACCGGTTGGGAAGTGCCGAAACGTTCATGCGCACCACGCGGTGGATCATTTTCTGGACCTCGATGTAGTCCGCTGGCGCTCCGGCGTCCGCTAGCGCGCTGAGATATTCGCCTTCTGAGGGGCGACGGTAGGAGATGGGGCGGCCCAGTTCTTCGGACATTATTTTGGCGACGGCGGCGTAGGAGAGGCTCTGTTCGCCGGACAACGTGTACGCGCGCCGGATGTGCCCCGGCTCGGTGAGAACGGCTGGCAGCAACCCGGCCGATGTCGCGTGCGTCAATGAATGCGGTGTGCGATCGTCCTGCGGGCACGAAGATCTCGCCGCGCTCGCGGATCGCTTCGGCATACGTGGAGGAGAAGTTCTGCATGAAGAAGTTGGGACGCAGGAAGGTGTAGGGGGCGCCCGTCTCGCGCAGATACTTCTCGACGGCGTGGTGAGGGGTGCTCCGATTTCCCTGAACACCCTGAAGAGACAGGAACACGATCTGTTGTACGCCACGAGCAAGCGCGGCGTCGATGACGGGAAAGAGATGGGCGTGGACGTCGGCGATCGCGGGCGGACGCATGAGGAAGAGCCGGTCTACACCACCCAGCACCTCGTGCAGCTCCGAAGCAGGTGCCGCGAAGTTGAAGTGTCGCCTCTCAACTTCGGAGGGGATGGCAGCCCCTTCTCCGCGCACACCAGCAACAACGTGCTCGCCCCGCTCAAGGAGATGGGTAACAACCGACGCCCCCACGATCCCGGTAGCTCCAGTGACAAAAATTCCGCGCTTTTTCTTCTTCACTGCACCAACTCTAATGGCTTGTTGCACCTGTGGGAGTGCGGCGATACCGTCCACCCACCGAAACCGAGACTGAAGTCCTCTTGCGGCGGCGCCGTCGTCGTCATATTCTGAATAGCGTTCAGAAATGAGTTAGGTTTTCCTAACTAATGTCCGCCGGAACAGCAGTCCGGGCAGAGGAGAGTTATGACGACGGCAGTGAAAGCAGAAACGGGCGTGCCACCGAATCGTAGTGGGGGCGCAGCTAGCGGGCCCCAACCGAACGATGCAAAGGCAGCCCCGGTCGATCCGAAAACGCAACAGAAACTGGATGCGAAGGCGCTCAAGGAGCTCATGAGTCCGGTCGCCCCGAGCCTGATGATCGGCCGCGTTCTCGCGGTGATCTCAGCGGTTCTCGCGGTGGTTCCCTACATCGCTCTGGTGAACATCGGAGCGGTCCTTCTCGACGCGGCATCCAGCGGCGCCGCCGTCGACGCGAGCGAAGTCAACCGCTGGATTATGATTCTCATTGCGACGTTCACGGCGCGTCTCCTCTTCTACTTCGCGGCCCTGCTCATCACGCATCTCGCGGACATCAAACTCGGCCACGTGATCCGGGAGCGGATGGTGCAGCGCTTTGCGCGCGTGCCGCTCGTATGGTTCACCTCCACGAACTCGGGCCGCATCCGCAAGGCGCTGCAAGACGACATCGGCACCATCCATCACCTCATCGCCCACCAGCCGGTGGACGGAACCGTAGCGACGTTCATGCCGCTCGGGCTCATGGGATACGCCTTCTACATCGACTGGCGGCTCGGCCTGTTGGCGATCGTCACGCTGCCGCTGTACGCCGCGGCGATGGGTCTGAGCATGCGCGGAATGGGCGAGAAGACCGTCCAGATGGATCAGAAGTTGGGCGTCGTGTCCGCACGTATGGTCGAGTTCGTCACGGGAATTACGGTGGTCAAGGCCTTCGGTCGCGTGGGCCGCGCACACAGCGCCTACCAGGAGGCGGCTGAGGAGTTCCAGGAGTTCTACTACGATTGGGTGCGCCCGCTCATCAAGGTGAGTTCGCTGGGGATGTCGCTGCTCGCGGCCCCGCTCATCCTCCTCATCAACCTCGGCGGTGGCGCCTGGCTGGTGCAGCGCGGCTACGTCAGCGCGGCGGATGTCCTCGCCACCTCGCTCATCGCCCTGCTGATCCCTTACGGCCTGGAAGTCATGATGAACTCCGCGTGGTCGGCGCAGCTTGCGGGCGCGGCAGCCAGTCGCCTCATAGAGTTGCTGGAAACTCCGATTATCGACGCCGGCGCCGCCCGCGCAGTTCCAGCCGGCCACGACGTTGTTTTCGAGAACGTTGGTTACACCTATGGTTCGAGTGACGACGACGGATTTGCGCTCCAGAACGTGTCGTTCACGCTTGCGGCGGGGAGCATCACCGCCTTGGTGGGGCCCTCGGGGTCTGGTAAGTCGACGCTCGCCACGCTGCTGGCGCGGTTCGATGATCCGCAGTCGGGGCAGATCCGGCTCGGTGGTGTGCCGCTTCCTCAGATCGCGGACCTGTACTCGCACGTCGGTTTTGTGCTGCAGGATCCGCAGCTGCCCGCGATCAGCATTCGCGACAACATCGCGCTGGGGCGGCCTGATGCCAGCGACGAGCAGATTCGTGAGGCGGCGCGTGCCGCCCGCGTGCTGGAGGAGATCGAGGCGCTGCCGAACGGTTTCGACACGGTGTACGGCACCGATACCGGGCTGTCGGGTGGGCAGGCCCAGCGCATCGCCATCGCCCGCGCGATTCTGGTGGATGCCCCAGTCCTCATCCTGGATGAGGCCACCGCGCTTACCGACCCGGAGTCGCAGCATCAGATCCAGCAGGCTCTCTCAGATCTGGTGCGGGGCAAGACGGTGTTGCTCATCGCGCATCGTCCCGAGGTGATTCGGGGCGTTGACCAGATCGTCCTGATTGAGGATGGCCGCGTGGTTGCCGCGGGTACCCACGACGAGCTCATGAACCAACCTGGGTACGCACATCTGTGGGAGGCGACGACGGCGTTGAAGCGGGAATCCGCGACGCGTGCGGGTGCGGATCGCGCCGCCGGGACTGCTGCCGAGGTCGCCGCAATGTCCGACGCCCCGACAATCGCCGCCGCCAAGCCAAACCGAGGAGCACAGGCATGAAACTCCCTTTGATCGACATTATTCCGCGCATTCGTCGCATGATTTCTCAGCCGCAGGCGTTGGGGCCGGCGCTCGGCAAGGCCGCGCTGTGCGGCCTTGCCGAGGGGTTGGCGTTGGCAGCGCTTCTTCCCGCCATCAGTTCCTTGGCGCTGGGGGCGCCCGTGTGGGGACTGTCCATCACCGGTTGGCTGTGGGTCTTTGCGGTACTGGCCGTCAGCTCGTTTGCTCTCAACTTCCTGCAGATGACGGGCACCTACGCGATCGCCCTCGATTTCCTCAATAGTATTCACCGGCTTATCGGTGATCAGGTCTCCAAGCAGCCTCTTGGGTGGTTTGCGCGGCCGTTGTCCGGACGGCTCTCACGGATGGTCTCCTCCGAACTCATGATGGCCGGTGAGATCTTCGCCCACATGATCGGGCCGTTGATCTCGCGTTTGACGTCGGCCGCGGTGATCATCGTGGCGGCGTGGTTGTGGAACCCGCTGCTCGGGTTGGTGTTGACGATCTCCGCTCCGGTCTTCGTACTCATCACCTTGGCCTCCACACATTTCATGCGCCGCGGCAGTGATATCCATGAGCCCGAAGAGGTTAACTTGGCGAATCGTATTGTCGAGTACGCCCTCTGCCAGGGTGCTCTGCGCTCCTGTGGACGAAGCGAGGGCTTTGAGCCGCTGAGCGCAGCCATGGAGAACACCCGGGCGGCCAAAGTGCGCGCACAGTGGATCGAGACCGTGGGCATGCTGCTCAGCGGCGCCGTGACCCAGGGCGTGATCGTCGCGTTGATTGCCGTGACAGGATCGCTGGCAGTTTCGGGTACTCTTGCGCCTATCCCGGCACTCGCCTTCATCGGCCTCGCATTGCGCTTCACCTCGACGCTCTCCGCCATCACCGAGTCCGCGATGGCTGCTGAGTCCCGCCGTCCGCTTCTTGATGCCATCGACGAAGTGCTGACTGCGCAGCCACTGCCGGAGCCGGAATCGCCCGCCGAACTGACCTCTCCCGGAACCGTCGAGTTCGAGAATGTCACCTTCTCCTACGGTCCTGACACCGAGCCGGTGCTCCGCGACGTCTCGATCTTCGCTCCGGCCGGGAAGATGGTGGCGTTGGTCGGACCCTCGGGTTCCGGAAAGACGACGATGGCCCGCCTGGTCAGCCGTTTCTATGACGCCGACTCTGGAACTGTTCGCGTGGGTGGCGCGCCCGTCACCGAGCAGACCACCGAGCAACTCATGGGTCAGCTCTCCATGGTGTTCCAGGACGTCTACCTATTTGACGACACCTTGGAGGCGAATGTCGCCGTCGGCCGTCCGGATGCGAGCCGCGACGAAGTGATGGAGGCTGCCAAGCTCGCCGGTGTCACAGAGATCGCCGAGCGGCTGGCTGATGGCTGGCAAGCGCGGGTTGGTGAAGGTGGCCGTGCGCTCTCGGGAGGCGAACGCCAGCGTGTAGCCATCGCTCGCGCCCTGCTCAAGCGCTCGCCGATCGTCCTCTTCGACGAGGCCACCTCCGCGCTTGATGTGGAGAACGAGGCGAACATCGTCGCCGCCATTGAGGAACTGCGTCAGCACGCCACAGTTCTCATCATTGCGCACCGGCTCCACACCATTGCCGCGGCGGATCTCATCGTCTCGCTCACGGACGACGGCCGAGTCGAGGCTCAAGGCACGCACGAGGAGTTGATCGCCGCAGGCGGTACGTATGCCCGGTTCTGGGAGCGCCTCCACAGTGCTCAGGGGTGGCAGCTCACAGCAGCCTGATCCGTTACTCTGAATGCGTGGGAGAGCAGATGGGGACAGGAAATCGGACGGTGCACAGAGCGCGCGTGGCACCCGCAGGGCGAGTCGCGGCGGGAAGTCGTGCGGCAGCGAGCGGAGCCGCGCGCTCCGGAGGTGTGGCCGGTTCCGACAGAAACAAACTGTCCGAAGGCACGGCACCATCCGGCACGAACGTGTTGACTGGTGGGTCGAACGTGTCGACTGGCGGTCCGAAGCTGGGACGCAAACCCGCCTTCTCCGCTGCTGACGCCGTGGCCGCGGCGATCGCCGAGGGCATTGACACGTTCACGCTTTCGGCCGTTGCCCGCAGGCTGGGGGTTGTGACGGCCGCGATCTACCGTGTCTTCCCTTCGCGCGACGACCTGGTGATTGCTTGCCTCGATGCCGTGGGTGCCACTATCGAACTCCCCGAGACGGGTCAGGACTGGCATGAGAGCCTGCGCCTGTGGGCGGACGAATGCTGGCGGCTCTGCGAGGAGTATCCGGGCCTCAGCCGCCTGGTGTTCGCCTTTCCGGCGGCGCCTACCCGTATCGCGCACGTCGTTGAGGCCTACGCGGACAACCTGGCCGTCCAGGGCAAGAGCCGTCGGCAAGCGATGTTCGCCCTCGACTTCATTGGTGACACGGTCTTCGCCTGTCACCTCGGTGTCGAGGCCATGCGCTCGGTGAATGCCCAAGGTAAGACGGGCCTCGACCTGGTGCGTGACGCCGTTGGCGAGACGGACACCCTCTTCCAGCCGGAACTGTCATGGACCGGCAGGAAGACAATGGACACCAAGGTCGAGTTCATCCTCATGGGTTTGGAGCAGCACTGGCCCGAGTTCTGAGATCTCGGTACGCAAGTGGGCACCACAGCGATCTCCGTGCCTTCAGCGGCACGGAGATCGCTGTGGTGCCCACTTAGAATTACTGGCTACAGCGCGCCCAGATCGAGGCTGAAGCCGGTGCCCGCGTTCTCGATCGTCACCCGCTTCTCAGCATCAGTTCCGTCATGAACGACGACCACAAAGCGCTTGCGTGCGAACTCGGGGAAACCGTCACCGCTGGTCTCGGCGCGCAGCGTCACCGCATCGCCAGCGCGCGCTACGACGAAGCGCGTGCGCAGGTGAGCGCCGTGGGTGGCGGCGAGGCTTTGGCCGTCGTCCTCCTGGAGGAAGGACTCGTATTCGCCATCCGCCACCGGAGTGAAGACATGCAGCTCCACTTCCTCAGGCCGGTATCCGACGGTCGTTGCAGGAGCTTCGGACCACATCGAGATGACCGAACCGGCGCGGGCATAGAGCGGGATGCGGTCGAGCGGCGCGTCGGCCGCAAGGAAACGCTGCCCACCCAGCACCTCGTCGGTGTGCCAGTCGTACCAGGCGCCACCGGGTAGATAGACGGAACGCTGCGTCGCGCCCGGCTCCAGAACCGGAGCAACCAGCAGGTTCGGGCCGAACAGGTACTGGTCGTCAATATCCGCGGTGACGCCGTCGTACTGGTCTTCCAAGATCAAGGGCCGCTGCACCGGGGTGCCGAACTCAGCCGCCTCGACGAAGGCGCTGTAGATGTAGGGCATCAACCGGTAGCGCAACTGCAGTGCCTCGCGGGCGATGTCGAGGACGGCGGGGCCGAAGGACCACGGGTACTGGTCGTGTTGGCCGATGACTGAGTGGTTGCGGCAGAACGGGGTGAGCGCGCCGTACTGGATCCAGCGGGCGAACAGTTCCGGATTGGAGGAACCGGCGAAGCCGCCGATGTCCGCGCCCACGAAAGCTTGGCCCGATACACCGAGGCCCGCGGCCATCGGCAGGCTGAGGGCGAGATGCTCCCAGTTGGACATGTTGTCGCCCATCCAGTTCGCGGCGTAACGCTGGATGCCGGGGGAGCCGGCGCGTGAGAGCACGAAGGTGCGGTCGTTGGGGCGTTCCTTGAGCAGGCCTTGCACGGTGCCCATGGCCATGAGCATGGCGTACTGGTTGTGGTAGCGCTCGTGGGAGGCGCGGCCCTTGTCGAAGAGCATGCCGAGCGGGGAGATGTTGCCGGTGGCGGGCTCGTTCATGTCATTCCAGATGCCGGCGATACCGGAGGCGACGTGTGCGGCGTTGAGTTCGCCCCACCAGGCGCGGCCTTCTTCGGTGGCGAAGTCGGGGAAGGCGGTGTTGCCGGGCCAGACCTGGCCGATGTAGGTGTCCCCGCCCTCGGTGCGGCACAGCACGTCGCGCTCTTGTGCCTGGTCGTAGACCGAGTAGCCGGGGTCCCATTTCACGCCCGGGTCCACGATGGTGGTGAGGGTGAAGCCGTCCTCGGCAAGTTCGGAGATCATGGCATGCGGGTCGGGGAAGAGCTCGTTGTTCCAGGTGAAGACCCGGTAGCCGTCCATGTATTCGATGTCCAGCCAGAGCCCGTCGCAGGGGACTGCCTCGGCGCGCAGGCGGTCCGCGATCGCGAGCACGTCATCCTGATGGTACTTTGCCCAACGGCACTGCTGGTAGCCAAGCGACCACAGCGGCGGCAGATTCATCCGGCCGGTCAGCCAGGTGTAGGCCTCCAGGATGTCCTGCATCGACGGCCCAGCGAACACGTACTCGGTGTACTGGCCGCCAGAGAAATGGACCTCGAATCGGCCGCGCAGGGAGAAATCGTAGGCGGCGCGGTAGCCGTTGTCCACGAACGAGCCACTCATCGCGCCGGTGGCGGCGTCGCGATGGTAGAAGAAGGGGATGGACATGTAGTACGGGTCGAACTCTGTGCTCCGGTTGTTCGATCGCGGGTCGTCGGACGTGTGCGTGGAGGCGAACTCGCCGGAGGCGGTGGGGTTGAGAACGTCCACATTCCACAGCGTGAAGTCGCGTCCGGAACGGTTGCCAGCTCCGGTTTTCTCGCCGAGGCCGAAGATGGCGTCGCTGGGGTTGCGGCGGCGGGAGAACGTGAAGGCATCGTTGAGGGTGGCGTAGGTGAGGAATCCGTCCGTGCCGCTACCTGCGGTTTCGGACAAGGAGGTCCCGAACACGGCAACCTTACGCGGTGCCGTTTCGAAGACGGGAGTCCCGTCCGTGCGATGCACGTCAACACGGAACGGATCCAGGCCCACGGTGGCGACCAACGACGACGTCGTCACGACCGCACGTTCGTCCGAAATTTCGGCACTGAAGTCAGCGGTGAGTTCACCGAGGTCCGCGGAAACCGCGTACGTGGGCTCCTCGTCGAAAACACCGCCGCGGCTGATCTTGAAGCGCAGGACGTCACCCCGAATCACGTCAATCCGGAAAAACTCGCCATGGAGTTCGCCGAGGATGCCGGTGGGCGTTTCGTGGACGGAATGGAGCTGGGTGTAGCGGACGTAATTGTCGTAGTTGGCCAAGAGGTGCCTCGGTTTCTGTGGGGGCGATGGAGCGGATCGGGGCGCGGATTCGCTCGGGGAGTGCCGGAGTTGCAGCGGTGCGACCATGAGGAACTTCCGGCAACACGGCGTTGCTTTAGAGTCCATACTAACTACGTCTCCGGGTGCGCGTCCATTGCATCGGCGGCCGAATTATTGGGAAACTGTCAGCGGTACGAACTCCTCCTCTGAAGCCTCTTGTGTGGCCTTCTCAAACGTGGGGGAACGCCGTGCTAGATTCGTGAGGGAGCTGGTTCCCGTCGCGGAGGAACCGGCCGGGACATCACAAGGAAGTGAGTGGAGCATGTCGGATCTGTCTGTTCGGGATGGGGCGCGCAGCCCGTGGTGGCGCGATGCCGTTATCTATCAGGTCTATCTGCCGAGCTTTGCGGATGGCGACGGCGACGGGCATGGTGACCTTGCTGGCCTGCGCTCGCGGCTTCCCTACCTGCACGATCTCGGGGTGGACGCCCTGTGGATCACGCCGTGGTATCCCTCGCCGATGAAGGATCACGGCTACGACGTGGCCGACTACCGTGATATCAACCCGCTCTTCGGAACCCTTGCCGAGGCCGAGAAACTCATCACCGAGGCGCACGAGTACGGGATCCGTATCATCCCCGATATCGTTCCGAACCACACCTCTGACCAGCACCGGTGGTTCCAGGAAGCGCTCGCGGCGGGGCCGGGTAGTCCGGAGCGTGAGCGCTACATCTTCCGTCCCGGGCGCGGGGAGAACGGGGAACTGCCGCCCAACAACTGGCCTTCCCGTTTTGGCGGTATCGCCTGGGAGCGCGTCATTGAGGCCGACGGCGAGCCGGGCGAGTGGTACCTGCACCTGTACACCGTCGAGCAGCCGGACCTGAGCTGGGACAACCCGGAGGTGCGCGAGGAGTTCGAGAGCATCCTGCGTTTCTGGTTCGACCGGGGCATCGACGGATTCCGTATCGACGTGGCGCACGGCAACGTCAAGGATCCGCAGTTGCCGGATGTTGCCCCCGCTCTCCTGACCCAGACGGATGGCAGCCATCCCTTCTACGATCGCGACGCCGTCCACGACATCTATACGCGGTGGCGTGCCATTGCCGACGAGTACGACGGCGACCGCACCTTCGTTGCCGAAGCCTGGGTTCCGTCCAGTGAGCGCCTGGCCCGATACGTGCGCCCGGGTCAGCTGCACACCGCGTTCAACTTCAACTTCCTGCGCACCGCGTGGGAGCCGGTGGGCCTGCGCGCCGCCATTGATGACACCTTGGAGTCACTGGGGAAGGTGGGCGCGCCACCCACGTGGGTGCTGTCGAATCACGACGTCGTGCGTCACGTCAGCCGGTTTGGACGCCCGGCAAAGGGGTGGGAGAACGGCACGAGGTACCAGGTTGAAGGACCACTGGACCTGGAGTTGGGGCAGAAGCGCGCCCGCTGTGCAGCTCTGCTGACGCTCTCGTTGCCGGGAGGATGTTACGTCTACCAGGGCGAGGAACTTGGGCTCGCCGAGGTCGAAGATATTCCCGAGGATCAGCTACAGGATCCGATCTGGGAGAATTCCGGGCACACGGAACGCGGCCGCGACGGCTGCCGCGTTCCACTGCCGTGGTCGGGAGGGGAACCGCCGTACGGGTTCAGCCGCCGGGCCGGCGGGGTATCGTCCGGCGGGGCGTCGTCGTCGGCTGGGAGCTTGTCGTCGGCCCAATCTCCAAGCGAACCGTGGCTTCCCCAGCCCGCCAGCTGGGCCGGGCACACGGCTGCCGATCAGGCCGAGGATCCGGACTCGATGTTGACTTTCTACCGCAATGCTCTGCGAATCCGCAGGCAACAGAAGGCGCTCGGAGACGGCACGCTGACCTGGAACGATTCGCCCGACGGCGTCTTGGACTTCAGCCGCGAACCCGGCTTCCGTTGCATTCTCAACTTCTCGGATCATGACGTGCCGCTGCCCGAGAAGGGGCAGGTGCTCATCACCACCACGGAGCTGGATGGCGGCAACCTGCCGCCAGATGCCGCAGTGTGGCTCGCCGACTGACACTCGCCCGTTCGCAATCGCCCACTCACACTCACTGACTAGGATGGATTTCATGACGACGGATATTTCAGCAACGATGCGAGCAATCCAGCAGGATGTGCTCGGTGGACCAGAGGTTCTTCATGAGGTTGAGGTGCCGCGCCCGGAACCCGAGATTAGCGAAATCTTGGTGCGGGTGCACGCCGCGAGCGTCAATCCCACCGATTGGAAGCATCGTGCCACCGGACGTTTCCTGGGCAATCCGCCGTTCATTCTTGGCTGGGATCTTGCCGGTGTGGTGGAAGAAGTGGGCCTGGGCGTCACGCTGTTCAAACCCGGCGATGCCGTCATGGGCATGCTGCCGTATCCGCACGGGGTTGGGTCACACGCCGAATACGTCACGGGCCCGGCGCGCGCCTTCGTGCGCAAGCCAGAAAACGTCGATTTTGTGCAGGCCGGTGCGATTCCGCTGGTGGCGCTGACGGCATGGCAGGCGTTGGTGGATACCGCTGAGTTGTCCGAGGGCCAGCGTGTGCTCATCCATGCGGCGGCGGGCGGCGTGGGGCATGTGGCTGTACAGATTGCGAAGGCCTGTGGAGCCTACGTCTTCGCTACGGCGAGCGCACCGAAGCACGAGTTCGTGGAGAGCCTTGGCGCGGACGAAATCATCGACTATCGAGCGGTGGATTTCGCGGAGGCGGCGGGCGATGTCGACGTCGTCCTCGATACCATCGGCGGCGACTACCAGTTGCGTTCCCTGCGTACTCTCAAGCCGGGCGGGATCATGGTCTCGACGGTTCCGGTGGCGGCCGAGGGTCTGCGCGACGAGGCGGAGCGGCTCGGGGTTCGTGCCGAACTCATCCTCGTCGAGGCGGATCACGCCGGAATGCAGGCGATCGCGGATCTCGTTGGCGAGGGCAAGTTGCGTGCCCACATCGCCGAGACCTTCCCTCTCTCGGAAGCCGCTCGCGCTCATGAGGCCGGTGAAACGAATCGCACCGCAGGCAAGCTCGTGCTAGTTGTGCGAGCGGAAGTCGGAACGTGTGAGTGAAAGACTCAACGGGGTTACCTCGGGAGAATCATCCCGAGGTTGCCCCGCCGAGAATCCCGGGTGAGCCCGACATAGGATCATCTACATAGGCTTCTCAAGATACTGAGCCCTTGAGAGCTGGCTTGCGTGTGTCATGTGGTTTGTTTGCCGATGCGAAGGCTGGCAACGCAGGCGAACGCACAGAAGGCGGCGTCGAGCACCCAGACAGCAGTGTAGGTTCCGGTGAGGTTGAGCAGTACTCCGCCGAGCCAGGCGCTTGCGAATGCTCCGATCTGGTGGCAGAAGAACAGGAAGCCTATGAGGGCTGCGGCTCTTGAGAGGGTGAAGTGTTCGTTGACCAAACCGGCGGTGGGGGAGACTGTGGCGTCACCCGTCAGGCCCAGTCCCGCGCTGAACAGGATAGCGGTGAAGACGTTCTTGGGTGCGAGAAAGATGTATGCGAGCACCCATACTGCTCGAAATCCGTAGTAGGAGCCGAGTAGCCGGTCTTTGCGGACGCGTGTGCTGAGGTATCCCGATAGGAGAGCTCCAGCGATGGTGAAGATGCCGTAGAGGGAGAATACCCATGCGGAAACACCCGGGGTGATGTCGTATGAGACGAATTGGGAGAAAAGATGCGTTTCAATGATGACCATGTGGAAACCGCAGGTGGTGAACCCGGCGATGAGGAGCCGGTAGGTGCGATTCGAAAGTGCGTCCTTGAACAAGGCGCGAGCCGAAGGCGATGACTCTTCACGCTTCCCGTCTTGACTCGCTGATGATATCTCGTTGGTTGGCGCGTCTCCCGAAGTGACGACGAAAACCAGCGGTATGAGTAGAGCCACGGGAATGCAAAGCACAAGCATTGCTCCGGCCATCCCATGTGATGCCTCGAGAGTCTGGATCACTGGCGAAAGCGCAAAGGCTCCCAGTCCAGCTGAGGCATTCAACATGCCGGATACCAGCATGGCTCGATGTGGGCCTACCAGGCGGGTGACTGATCCCAGGATGACTCCGAATGCCAAAGCGCCACAACCCACACCAAGCAGGACACCCAAGGAGAGAAAGAGCCCGATGAATGAGTGAGCGTAGGGAATCGTCACAAGTGACGCTGCGAGTAGACCAACTCCGATGAGAAGTACGAACCTGTTTGAGCGCCTGAGGGCAACGATGCCGAAAATGGGCTGGGATGCTCCAAATACCAGTTGCAGGACGGCAACACACAGGCTGACATCTTGATATGTCAGGCCACTGCTTTCAGTCATCGGTCCTAGCAAGACGCCGATGTCAGCGCGCAAACCTGCACCCAAGCCGTACAAGATGCTGGCGATGAGTCCGAAGCCTATGGCGACAGGGAGAGTAGCACTCCGGCCCCCTCGCTGAGCGAAACCACGTGAGCGAACCATAACCAGCAACCTTCCAATATGTGCGGCATCAATATAGCCATTATATCGCTCTTAATACGCTATATGATTGCTTGTTATGGCTATAGAATATCTATATGCGCAATACTTATGGACTAGATGCTACTGATTACGCAATTCTCCGAGAGTTGGAGGCTGACGGTAAACTCACCAATGTCGAACTAGCCGACCGTGTGGGGCTTACCCCGGCCCCCTGCCTCAGGCGCGTCAAACGACTCCAAGACGATGGTGTCATTGCCGGATACCGCGCCAGGCTCAATCCCGATGTTGTGGGCCGTGCCTTCTGTGTTTATATGGCGGTCGAGATCACCATGACCAGCCGTGAAGTGGTCGAAGCCTTCGAGAAGGAAGTGGTCACCTTCGAAGAAGTGACCGAAGTGCGACGCACCTACGGGGCAACCGATTACCTCATACGCGTGGAAGTCGAAGACTCCAATGCTTACGAGCGATTCCAATCCGAAAAGATGTATGCACTGCCAGCCATCCACCGCATAACTTCGCATCCGACGATGCGGCTCATCAAGAGCAACAGCTGATCGCCGGAAGTTGTGCCGACGGCGAGATAGTTGGCCCGGCCACAAAACCCAAGAGTTCTGCCGGTTTCTGTCTAATACTGAGGCCTCAGGACAGCTCGCGCAGCAGTCCGGCGAGCGTCCCGAGCCCGCGCTCGACGTCCTCCGCGCTGGCGTGGCTGAAGTTCAACCGCATCGTGCCCAGATCGGGAGTTCCGGGCGAGAACTCCTCGCCCGGCATGAAGGCGACGCCGCGGGATATCGCCTCGTTGAGGAGGGTGCGGGTATCGATGGTGCGGTTGAGGCGTAGCCAGAAGAACAGTCCACCCTTGGGCGTCTCCCACGAGGCCAGCTCGCTGAAGTGGCGGTTGAGGCCCTCCTCGAAGGTGTCACGGCGGCCGCGGTAGAAGTCCACGAGATACGCCAGGCGGTTCTCCCACCCGGGGGATGTCAGTGCCTCGTGCACGATGTATTGCGAGAGACGCGAGCTGTGGAGATCGGTGGCCTGCTTGACAACGACAAGCCGATTGAAGAGGTCCTCGGACGCGGCGAGGAAGCCGAGGCGGAGGCCCGGCGCAAAGGTCTTGGAGAAGGATCCCTGATAGATCCACGACCCACCGGCCATCTTTGTGGCAATGGGCGTGCGATCGCAGGGATCGTATGAAAGGTCGCGGTACGGATCGTCCTCGAATAGCACGGTTCCCGTCCGCAGGCACCTGTCTGCGAGGCTGTTCCTTTCCTCCTCGCTGGCGCACGCGCCGGTGGGATTCGCGAACGTCGGCACGATGTAGGCCACGTCGGCTTGCTCCGCCTCCGGCGAGGAAATATCGACGAACTCGGCTCCGTAAAAGCGCAGTACTTGAAGCGCGGCGAGGTACGTGGGATATTCGACGGCGACCTTGGTTCCGGGATCAACGAAGAGCTTCGCCGTGAGGTCAATGCCCTGCTGGCTTCCGCTGAGAATCATGACGCGTTCCGTGGGAGCATCGATGCCCATCGCGCGCAGGCGCTCCGACACCGCGGCGCGCAGTTCGGTTTCCCCCTCGCTGGGTCCGTATTGCAGCACCTCCGGCGGCACGCTTCCCGACCACGCTGGCAGTACATCCGGTGCCGGAAGTCCCCCGGCAAACGAGACCATGCCGGGACGATCAATGACTTTCAAAATGGATCGGATAGGGGACGGCCTGAGTCCATCAACGCGCTGAGAAAACATGACACCTTCAATGTAGGTCAATATTGTTGACTTAATTATGAACAGATGTGGCAGAATAGGTCAAGATGATTGACTCAAAACGAGAAGATGAACTTCGCCGCGACGTGGAAATGCTGTACTTCGGGTACCGCGCCTTCACGTCCCTCGCGGACAGCATCCTTGCCGAATATGGACTCGGCCGCTCGCACCACCGCATTCTCTACTTCGTCCAGCGCGACCCCGGCATTTCGGTGGGGGATCTCGTCCTCGTCCTGAAAGTCACCAAGCAGGCCATTCATCGCCCGCTGAAAGAACTAGAGGAGCGTGGACTGCTCACAGTCACCCCGGATCCTCAGGACAGGCGATTTCGGCGAGTGACGACGACGGCGTCCGGTGCGGAACTTGAAGAGCGACTCACCGGGGCTCAGACTCGCCTCCTCGAAGAAGTCTTTGCCGAGTTCGATGAGGCTACCGAGGTTCGGTGGAGGCACGTCATGATGCGACTGGCCGAGACGGACGAATAACGCATCACGCAATGACCGCGTCACAGACTTCTTCCCATCATCGGTTGTCGTCATGGGATCAGTGGCGTGCCAAATTCCTGTCGGCCGCGCAGTAGAGATACAGCCAGCGGCACGAGCAAGATGATGGCGATAATGCACAGCGCCCCGAAACTGGTGGCGGCCATCAACGGGCCGGCGATGAACGCCGTCGTCGCCCCGGAAAGGTTGGACAGTGCGTCCAGCCCTCCTTGAGATGACGCGCGAACTTCCGGAGCCAGAGTGCTGGAGAACATCGCTGATCCGGCAACGTTGACGAAGGACCAGCCGAGTCCAAGGAAGATCAGCGAGACGATGACCCACGTGGTGTCCTCCGCCCACGCGATGCCGACGACGAGGGAAATGAGGAACAGCGCGATGCCGATCCAGATGGAGACGCGATGGCCGAGGCGGTCGGAGATCCAGCCCGGGAGCGGTGCGAGCGCGTACATGCCGACGATATGAAGACTGATGGTAATGCCCACGAGGTTCACGGAGCCGCCGTGGTGCACGATGTGCACCGGGGTCATCGTCATGATCGAGACCATGACGATCTGGGCCGTCAGGACGGCGAGAACTCCGAGCCGCGCCTGCGCGTTGCCCCGCACGCCGTCGATCATGGCACGAATACTTCCGCGCTTCTTGGCGGGCCGGGGATGTGGGTCATCGGAGGCGAGGGCTCGCGGACTGGCTGGTGGGGCAGCGTTGGTGACGCGGACGCCGTCGTCGCTGGACTGGGAGACCTGAACAAGCAACGGATCCGGGCGCAACAACGCGAACACTAGAACCCCGGCGATTGTCAGCGATATCGCGGCGATAAGGAATGCGCTCGCGAAGACGGTGAGGCCGGTGTTTTCGCTGACGATGCGTCCGGGTGCGCCGAGGTTGGGGCCGAGGACGGAGCCGATGGTCCCCACCCAGACGATGAGTGCGAGGGAGCGGGCGCGTGCTTTGGGGTGGGCGAGGTCGGTGGCGGCGAAGCGCGACTGCAAGCCGGTGGCGGAACCTGCCCCAATGAGAAGCAAGCCGATGAAGAGTGGAACGATGAGGCTCCACTGCGCTGCTGCCACGAGGATCGCGCTGCCCGCTGCGGCGAGCAGCCAACCGAAGGAGAGCGCCACTCGGCGGCCTTTGCGTGCGGCCAGATTGCCCAGTGGGAGTCCGAGCAGTGCTGCACCGAGAGTCGATGCCGTGCGTGCCAAACCGGCCCAGGCTTCGTTCTGCGTTACTTCGCCCGCGAGCAGTACGCCGATGGATGGAGCGACGCCGACGGCCACGGTCCCGAAGATCTGCGTGATGACGAGGACAATCATGGTTCGCCGCTGAATCGCCGCTAGTGATTCTCCTGAAAGCACGATGCTCCTTTGGTTGGTTGTTGGTTGTTGTCGCTAAATGTGACCCTTAGCAGAAGAAATCGACGGTAGTAGGGTCGATATCTGTTGCTAAGGGTCGCACGCGATGATAGCTCATGTGAGCTGGTTGTGAGGTTTGGCAGATGGTCGTTGGGCGAGTTCTGCCGTTTCACCGACGAATGGCGCCGCTACTACAAGAGAGCTGCGGCGCCAAACCACTGCCAACGTTAGAACCTCGGGCAAGTGGCCGGAAGGCGATCTTTGCTAATACCTGCATAAGAGGGCCTTATGGGGCGAGGTGTCTGAGGTGGCCCGCCGTCGGGAACGCCGTGGTAATCTGGCGAAATGGCGAGGCGTGTGACGTTGAAGGATGTGGCTGAACATGCCGGAGTGTCGCGATCGGCGGCTTCGTTGGCGATGCGCGGTGACGAGGGCCTCTCAGATGAAACGCGTGCTCGCATCCTGCGTTCAATGGACGAGCTCGGTTATGTCTACAATCGGTCCGCGGCCGCATTGCGTGAGAATCAGCGTCGATTGATCGGGGTGGTCGTTACCAACTTCGATAACACGTTCTTTGCCCAATCGCTGCAAGCGATCGAAATGGAACTCGATGCCCACGGATATTCGGCGCTTATTTCATCGTCTCTGAGGAGCGAAGAACGCCAGAAGCAGGCGCTTCAAACGATGCGAGAGTTTGGGGTGTCTGCCGTAATACTTGCCGCCGTGGAAGGCACCGAAGTCTCGGCCGCACAAGAGCTTGAGAAGGCGGGTATCGCTTGTGTCAGCTATACGCGCATGTATCCCTCGGCCGATTATGTGGGGCCTGATGATATCGCCGGTGGACGGCTGGCGGCACGACACATGCTCGAACACGGGGTGCGAGATTTGGTCTTCCTTGAGAGTGCTCGGCCGGCATCCGGCCCCAGGCTTCGCCGCAAGGGGATTGAGAATGAACTCGAAGAATCGCGGACCGAGGTGGGGTTACGGATTCTGAATACACCCGAGGGGTTACTCGCTGGCGGGTATGAGGCAGGACGCCAGATGCTCGATTGGGAAAGGATGCCTCAGGGAGTTATCTGCATGAGTGACGCGACAGCGCTAGGGCTCATCCGGGCACTCCACGATGCGAAATTGGAGAAGCTACCAAGAATCATCGGATTCGATGACATCGAATATTCGAAGTACTCGATTCCCAGTGTGACCACGGTTTCTTCTCATCCGCAGGAAGCAGGGAAGATTGCCGCGCGAGTGGCAGTTGCGCGCGCTGAGAGGCCCGGGTCCGGTCCTGAAACGCACTTCACCGGGTCGCAGCTGGTGCTGCGTGAATCCTGTGGTTGCACTTCCTGAGTGAGGCTGCGACTGATCCTCTGATGGGGGATACAGGTGCTCTGCTGGAACGAGAGAACATAGTCGAAGCCTTGACATCAAGGCTTGTTGGACGTAGTTTGAATGGTGTTACTGGATCGATCCAGTAACACCAACTTTGGGTCGATGAGGAGCCAGCCATGTCCACAAGTGCATCGCATGCTACGCCGAATACCACGCCCGCGTGGTGGCGAGATGCCGTCATCTATCAGGTCTATCTACCAAGTTTTGCCGATAGCAATGGTGACGGATGGGGTGATCTAGCCGGAGTGCGTTCCAAACTTGGGTACCTCCGTGACCTGGGCGTCGATGCCCTGTGGCTCACGCCTTGGTATGCGTCCCCCATGGTCGATGGCGGGTACGATGTGGCTGATTTTCGCGCTATCAATCCCTTGTTCGGAGATCTTTCCGAGGCCGAGAAGCTGATCGAGGAAGCCCACGCGCTGGGCTTGCGTATCATTCCCGACATCGTGCCGAACCACACTTCGGACCAGCATGCCTGGTTCCGCGAAGCTCTGGCCGCGGAGCCAGGAAGCCCGGAGCGAGATCGTTACATCTTCCGGCCCGGTCGTGGTGAGAACGGTGAGCTGCCGCCGAACAACTGGCCATCGAGGTTTGGCGGGTCGGCGTGGAAACGCATCACGGATGCCGACGGCAAACCTGGAGAGTGGTATCTGCATCTCTACGCGCCCGAGCAACCAGACCTGAACTGGCGGAATCCCGCGGTTCGTGCGGAGTTCCGTGACATCCTTCGTTTCTGGTTCGACCGGGGTGTTGATGGATTCCGCATTGATGTTGCTCACGGCAACATCAAGCAGGCCGGGCTCCCCGACATCATGCCAGGAGCCGACGAGGCCACCGACGGCAGTCATCCCTATCGTGATCACGAAGGGCTTGAGGACCTGTTTGCCGAATGGCGTGAGGTCGCGGATGAGTACGACGGCGACCGCACGTTCGTTGCCGAGCTGTGGCTTCCGTCCACGCGCAGGATGGCTCGCCATCTGGGGCCCGGTCTGTTGCACACCGCGTTCAACTTCAACTTCCTGCGGACGGCGTGGGAGCCGAACGCACTTCGAGCAGTCATTGATGACACGCTGGAAACCCATGCCGAAGTCGGGGCGCCTCCCACCTGGGTCCTGTCCAACCATGACGTCGTTCGGCACGTCAGCCGTTTCGGCCGCCCGCCCCGCGGCTGGGGAAATGGGCAGAGGTATGTGATCGAAGGGCCACTTGATCTGGAACTGGGTCAAAAACGCGCTCGTGCGGCGGCCATGCTCACTCTTTCCTTGCCCGGAGGTTGTTACGTGTATCAGGGGGATGAGCTCGGGCTCGCCCAGGTAGAGGATCTTCCGGATGAAGCTCTTCGAGACCCGATCTGGGAAAACTCTGGCTACACTCAGCGGGGAAGGGATGGGTGTCGTGTTCCTCTGCCCTGGTCCGATGAAACGGCTCCATTCGGGTTTAGTCCATCTGGCTCGGGGAATGAGACATGGCTACCTCAGCCGGCAAGTTGGGCGGGCAGCACAGTTGCCGATCAGGATGGCATGGCGGATTCAATGCTGAACTTCTACCGCGAAGCACTCTCGATCCGCGGTGAGCTAGCGGCCCTCGGAGATGGCGCGCTGAGTTGGAACGAGTCGCCGAGCGAGGTCCTCGATTTCAGTAGGGAACCGGGTTTCCGGTGCCTCGTGAATCTTTCCGAGAGTTCGGTTCCGCTGCCTTCGAACGCCAAAGTCCTGCTTGCTAGCGTTCAACTCACGGACGGCGAACTTCCCCCGGAAGCCGCCGCGTGGCTTGCGGTGAAGGAAGCTGTTGTGGAGTAATCTCATGGGTTTTGCTATTCCAGCGCAACAGGTGGCAATTATGTTCATCCTGATTGCTTTGGGATGGATTGCTTACAGAGTGAATTGGATCGGGCCCACGGCTACCAAGGGCCTGACCAATCTCCTCCTGTACATGGTGATTCCTGCCGTGACGATACAGGCATTTCAGCGCACGTTCGATGCTGACCAGTTACGAAATATTGGTATGTCCTTCGCCGCTAGTCTGGCAACCTTCGCGCTCAACATCTTGATTTCACGACTGTTGTTTACACGCCGTTGGGTACCAAACGAGGGTCGACGGGTTGCGCTCAGATTCGGCACGGTATTCTCCAACGCTGGATTCATGGGTGTCCCGCTGACCCACGCAATTCTTGGCGACGACGGCGTCCTCTACGCCGTCGCCTATGTAGCTTCCTATACGATCTTCAACTGGACCTATGGTGTTTCGCTTTTCGACCAGAACATCGGCTCGGCATGGAGGCGTGTCCGGCAGGCTGTTCTCAAACCTGGAATCCTGGCGATTCTTGTTGCGCTGCCGCTGTTCCTGTTGTCCGTACGAATACCGTCACCCTTTTCCGATGCGCTGGGTTATCTGGCTTCGATGAACACCCCGCTGAGCATGATCGTGGTGGGATTGAGTTTGGCCGAGTTCAGCCTGCGAACAGTATTTGGTGATCGATTGGTGTGGATCGGAACCCTCGTTCGCAACATCCTCATGCCACTGCTGTTTGTGGGATTGCTTGTGCTTGTTCCGATCGATCCCGTGGCGCGGATGGCCATCCTGACGGGGGTGAGTACTCCGGTTGGAGCAATGCTGGTTATCTTCACGGTCCGATACGAGAAAGATTCGGTGTTTGCCACCAGATTGCTCTGCCTTTCCACTCTTCTCAGCGTGGTCACACTTCCCGGCATGATCGCACTGGCAACAATGCTCTGGTAGTCGGCGCGTTGCTCGTCTTGCTGCCACCTGATGGAATGTACTCCGGGGCGGCTCCGAACCGCCGATACAGTGGTTGAATGACAACTCGCAGACTTAACGACGGCGCCGTGTTGCGCGATGCCCACCCCGGGGACGAAGCTGGCATCCTTGCCTGTATCCAGGCTCTCGCTGACTATGAGAAGGAACCGGATGCCGTGGAGAACACCGCGGAGATGCTTGCCGAGGCACTGTTCGGTGATGATCCCCGGGTGTTCACACACGTGATTGAGCGGGACGGACGAATCGTGGGTATCGCGATGTGGTACATCACCTACTCGACCTGGACGGGCCGCCACGGCATCTGGCTGGAGGACCTCTTCGTCTACGAGGAGTTCCGCGGCGCCGGATACGGGAAAGCGCTGCTGTGCAATCTCGCGGCGCTGTGCGTCGAGCGTGGATACCCGCGGCTGGAGTGGTGGGTGCTCGACTGGAACACGCCGTCGATCGAGTTCTATCACGCACTTGGCGCTACGCCCATGGATGAGTGGACGACGCAGCGAGTCACCGGCGACGCCTTGCAGCAACTGGCCCGGAGTGGACAGCGCTAACTTGGTCGCGGAGTGTGGACTAACACGGCTCCAAGGACCGCTTCACTCGTTGAACAACGCCGTCATGGCATTACTGGGCGTTTATGGGAGCTTCGGCGTACTCGAATTCAAGCTGAATGTCTGGATCTGCACTTGTGATGATTGAGCTGTAGAAGAACTCGGTCTGTTCCTTCAAGAGGTCTTGGTTGGACTTCACGTACTTAGTCTTGGCGTCGTCGTTGAGAATGGTGTTGACCATGTCAACTTCGTTGATCTCAGGTGTCGTCCAGCTCAGAATCCCGTTGTTCTCCGCTGCTACCTCGAAGTTCAGATTGTCATACCCAATGAAAATGAACTCCGGTATCGTGACGCGGAGTTTGTTCTCATCCACCTCGGCGATCTTGACGTCCTTGCCCTCGACTCCCAACTTCGCGTCAAAGCCATACTGGATGAGGACTTCACGGTCGGTTCCAGCGACTTTCTTTCCGAACAGCTTCGCGTTTGAACTCTGCTTGTCGATGCCTTGGATGCCCAGACTGACGAGCGCGATCTGCTCCTCGCGGGAAATTGACTTGATGATCTGCTCACTCTTGCGCTCACTTGTCATCCCGAGGAAATTGGCGGGGAGGAGTTCTTTATGGACCAAGAAGAACCAGCCACCTCCGAGAATTGCGACCACTACAGCAAGGCCGATTAATTTCTTGAAAAGCTTCATGTGCAGCATTGGTAATTCCCTGAGGTAGGTGTATTGGAGGAAAGTAGGTGATGTTCTCGTGGTGACCAGAGTTATTTCACCCCGACTATTAAATGTAATCATAAGATAATTAATTAGTCAGGTGTTAGATTTTGTTGAGATGGCTTCCGTGTGCCTGAGTCGCCATCGCTTGCCGCGATAGCTGTGCTTGGGCCAACCTATGTAATTGCCCGTATGGATGCGTTGCAGTTGTCTCCTCTGGGTGATTTTGGGCATGTGACATTTGGTTAAAATGCAGCAAATGCTGTCCACGGGCATCCTCGTTGTAATAACCTTTGCGATGGACGGTTTGGTTCATCTCGTCCTGGCCCAGTCGCTTGCAATAAATGAGGATCTGCCATGAGTTCCAATCGTCAGTCGAACAACGAACGGCTTGAGCTGAAGGCGCGGGCCCTGCGCGCGCAGGCAGAAGCGGAAGAGACGAAGCGTCGTCGTCGCAAGATCATCCTCGTGCTTGTTGCAGTTCTAGTTCTTGTCATTGGAATCGTTGCCGCGTTTATGTTGGGAAACTCGAAGGATGACGAGGAGGCGGGTAGCGCCACTGGTCAAGCAACGTCGGCTGGCATTCTCAGCGAGCGTGGCGGGATCGTTGTGGGGGCCAGCGGAATTCTTCCGCCGCCAGATGGCCAGGAGCAGTGGACAACCGAGTCCATTCAGGCGCTGGCCAGCGACACCACGGTGGTCGTCAGTATCTACACGGATTACATGTGCCCCGCTTGTGGACTCTTTGAGCAGGTCAACAGCAGAGCGATTGAATCGATGGTGCAGTCCGGCCAGATCATCTTGGACCTGCACTCGCTGGGAATGCTTGACGGAGTTTCGCAGGGCACCAACTACTCGACCCGCTCCGCAGCGGCCTCGCTCTACGTGGCAGACAACGATCCCGAACACTTCCTGGCGTTCAACACTGCTTTGTTCACCTCCCAGCCAAAGGAGAACACGCCCGGACTCACCGATGCTGAACTTGCGGATGTCGCTCGCCAGGC
This sequence comes from Ancrocorticia sp., assembly GCA_047602305.1. Classification (GTDB taxonomy): domain Bacteria; phylum Actinomycetota; class Actinomycetes; order Actinomycetales; family Actinomycetaceae; genus Ancrocorticia. The sequence continues at coordinate 990,529 of JASGHO010000001.1, read as the reverse complement.
CGGTGTGAATGAAGATGTTGCCAAGGTGATCGGTGAAGGCGGAGCACCGCAGGATTCCATTGCGAACAACACCAACATGGCTGCCGAGGATCTCGGAAGGCTTGCGACTCCCACTATCGTGCTCAACGGCACGACGTTGGATCCCTACACCTACGATTGGCGTAAAGCCGGGGTGTTTGAGCAGGCCGTCAAGGATGCTGCGGCGGCATTCACTGCGGCAGAGTAGTGGGCAGCGCTTCTAGACCCACTCGCGCAGGATTCTCAGCGCATCCGCAGTGTCAGTTGCGAGCGCGCGGTGCTGCTCTGATCCCGCACCCTCCAACAGTTCTGGGCCCATCGGTGCGACCCCGATAGCACGTCCCGCCTTCGTCAGCATTCCGAGGTCATTTTGACCATCGCCGATCGCCAACACGTCGCCCCAACCAATCCCGAGATGCCGAAGGAAGAGATCGCCACCCTTGGTTTGTGTGGCCACCTCGGGGACGAGATCGGCGTACGTGCTGCCGGACATCACGAATCCGACTCCCTCCCACTCGTCCATAGCGCGAAGAGTCTCTGCGTGACCCCGTCCCGCGACAAGAAACAGTACTTTGCCGATATCCTCGCGTCCGATCACCGGATCGACGACGGCGACATCCCCCACGAACGATTCCTCGTCACGTACCCGGTCCGTCACTTCTCGTACCAGCCACTCACGTTCGTTGTATACCCAGGTTTCGATTCCGGCATCGTCGGCCACCGCCACAGCCTTTTCAACGAGATGGGGATCCACGGTCCGATGGCCGAGAACTTCCCAGGCTGCGTCGCCGTCGCCAGATTCCCGTGCGAGAACCGAAGCGCCGCTGTTGCTGGCGATAAACGAGACCTCGGGCATGTCGCGGGTGAGCGTGATGAGACTGCCGGTGGGGCGACCGGAGCACAGGGCGATCTCGAACCCTCTACTGCTCAGGTACGCGAGCAACTCGCGAGCGCCAGGATTCCACGTATCTCGATGCATGAGGGTTCCATCGACATCGATCATTGCCAGGTACTTCAACACAAACCCGCCTTTCTGTCTTCGCACGTAGACCTACTGATCAAGTTTTTCATGACGGTGAGGTGCTACGTTGCAGAATGAGGCGGCAGAATGGAGAGGCAGGGATCGGCTCACGTAGTGCCGCTTCTCAGAATGAGTAGACGAAGTTGAAACCAACTTCGCGTCCGAGCTTGTACAGCGCCTCGAATCCGCCTTTGCGGGTGAGGAAAAGGTAGAAGCCTTCCCCCTGATCGTAGAGCGGAACGAGTTCGTATCCCTGCTCGGAAACGTACCTGTTGACGATCTTCAGCTGTTCTTCCCAATGGAGTCCGTTATCGTCACTGATGGGAAGCTCGCGTAGGCGGAGCGGAAAACCGAGCTTGTCAGCGACGTCCTGGAGGTCCCATAGCAGGATGTCGGGTTGCTCCTTACGGTCCATGTGGGCGCCGTAGTTCAAGACTTCCTCGTGGTTGCTAATAAGCCACCGAGTGAAGGCGAAGTGTTGCCTCTCGGTTTCGGAATCTGTCCAGTCATCGTCGGTGAAACGCTCGTACCACGCCGGATGTGCTGCTGCGAAAGCTTGCTCATCCTCAAGGAACAATTTGAGTTCGTCCACCACAACGTGATCGTCTCCGGTGACGATACGAGCCATCGCCACCAGTGGAGACTCGGATAGCGCAGGGTTAACCGTGTCCGGCACCTGTTGTGAACCACCCGGAGCCTGACTGGAGGTGGGTGAAGGGAACGACGCCGCAGCGGGCGCCGCAACGGGAAACTCCGATATGTTCTTGTTCCGTTTCAAGAAGTCAAAGAATCCCATGCGCCGTTCCCCTCACTGGTTGTTATGGTTTTAACCTACCAGCGGACACCGACAGCTTTTGCTACTCGGATTGCTCGGGCAGCCCCTTGTCGCTGCGGTCGTAGTAGGCGCCGGAGTAGGACGGGTTGAGGAAGTTGTCCGTGGTGAGGATCTTGTCGATATCCTCGGGGCTCATCAGTTCCTTCTCGATGAGCACCTCGCGGACGGACTTGCCGGTGCGGGCGCATTCCTTGCCCACCTTGTCGCCAGCATGATGCCCGATGATCTCGTTGAAGTAGGTGATGATGCCGATCGAGTTGAACACGTTGTTCCGGCATACCTCCACGTTGGCCGTGATCCCGGTGATGCACTTGGTGTGCAACGTGTTGCAGGCGTTGGTGAGGAGGGTGATGGACTCGAACATGGACTGGGCGAGGCCCGGCTCCATGACGTTGAGCTGCAACTGGCCGGCTTCGGCGGCGAGGGTGGTGGTGACGTCGTTACCCATGACCTTGAAGCAGACCTGGTTGACCACCTCGGGGATCACCGGATTCACCTTGGCGGGCATGATCGAGGATCCAGCCTGGAGTTCGGGCAGGTTGATCTCGTTGAGTCCGGCGCGTGGGCCGGAGGAGAGGAGGCGAAGGTCGTTGCAGATCTTCGAGAGTTTGACTGCCAGGCGCTTGAGAGCGGAGTGAACGGCGATGTAGGCGCCGTTGTCATACGTTGCCTCGACGAGGTCATTCGCGGGGGTGGTGGTCACACCGCATACCTTGGAGAGTTTCCATGCCGCGATTGCGGGGTATCCGGGAGGAGTATTGAGTCCGGTGCCGATGGCGGTGGCGCCCAGGTTGATTTCCAGCAGGAGTTCGCGGGCGATCTCCAAACGGCGAACTTCTTCGAGGATGTTCGTGGCGTACCCGGTGAACTCCTGGCCGAGGCTCATGGGAACGGCATCTTGGAGCTGGGTGCGGCCCATCTTGAGGACTGAGGCGAACTCGGCTCCCTTGTCCTTGAACGCTGCGGCCAGTTCGCCGATGGCGTCGATGAGCTTCTCCACCATGAAGTAGACCGCGAGGCGGAAGCCCGTGGGGTAGGCGTCATTGGTGGACTGGGACTTATTGACATGGTCGTTGGGATTGATGAGGTCGTAGCGGCCCTTCTCGAATCCGGCGAGTTCGAGCGCGAGGTTGGCCACCACTTCGTTGGTGTTCATGTTTGTGGATGTTCCGGCTCCGCCTTGGAAGACGTCCACGGGGAACTGGTCCATGCAACGGCCCTCGTCAAGGATGACGTCGCAGGCACGCACGATGGCGTCCGCAATATCGTGCTGGAGTACTCGTACCTCCTTATTGGCGAGTGCGGATGCCTTCTTGACCATGACCATTCCGCGAACAAACTCGGGAACGTCGGAAACCTTCGTCCCCGAGATTTGGAAGTTTTCGATGGCTCGTACAGTGTGGATGCCGTAGTAGGCATTGGCGGGAACCGCTTTGGCTCCCAGCAGATCTTCTTCGATCCGGGTTTTCAACGTAGTTGCCTTTCTCGCGCCGTCAGATAACGACGACGGCTGTTCAAGATTCGTGAATCACGTGCCTTCATGATAACCCATTTTGGTCTGACCATGTTGGGACCAGTTGGTCAGACCAATAATTTCCGTGTTCCGTATGCCACTGATATCGATCGGACTAAGCGTTTCGTAAGAACCGAACGTTGGTGACGTCGATGATGCTGGTGACCACGCATAGCGGAAATATCCACAGCCATGTGTACCGGATTTTCATCAGGCTGTGGAGAATTTCGGAATCGTCCGGCTAGCCCGCGTAGAGTTCAGGTATGGAATCTCCGTTTGATGATGAAGAAGTCCGCGCAATGTTCGAGCAGATGGGCGTGGTACACAAGCCCGGGATGGCTGCTGGGCTCATGGAGGAGCTGGGGCCGCTTCTCGCCGCCGAAGGTATTGACCTCGATACTTGGGACGGTTCGAACCTGGATGAGGTTAATGCGGCGTTGGCCAATGCCACGGAGCGCTACAACCTGGAGCTGTTCACCCCAACCGGAGATGATCTTGCTGGCGCTCTCGAAGTGCTGGGCGAGTGCGCCGAGGCCATCGGTGAAGGAGATACCGGACTCGCGGGTCTCATCATCGATTCTGTCCGACCGGAGCCGACAGGGGACTGGCCCGCAGTGTCTCACGTTATTGGCGCCGGTCTTGGCCAGTTGGATACGTTGGGGATGCAGCCGGAGTTCCGCAAGGCATTTACTTCGGCGAAGTTACCCCGCTGGGATTGGCGCGCTACCAAGGCTGCCAAGGACATTCTCCGGCGTGCTCGCCGTGGAAAGGCTTTCGCTGGTATCGACGAGTTGATTCTGGAATACAACGGTCTCGCGGTGATTCACGGCACTGTGCTGGCATATGCCGGCGTGATCAATGCGCTCGCCCGCCAATGGTCTCTTTCGGCCACGCAAACGCTGGAGCGTCTCGATATCCCGCGCGACATGCGGATGAGCTTTGCCATTTCCTTCGTCAAACTCGACGAGCAGTTCGCGCTCGAATTTGAGGCGTGGATGGAGCTTTCTCGTGAACAGCTTGAGCTTGAAGGTCACGATGCCAATCCGCTTCAGGAAGAGGAACCTGAGTGGTCCGCCGGAGCAACTCTTCTCTTTATTCTTGCGCGCAGTGTGGGCATCGATCCTCATGACCCGGAAACCGTTGGCCAGCTGATTGAGGCTCTCACGGACCTCGTGGGTGACGATGAAGCAGCGCTCCTCGATTTGCTCATGCTTCTGGATGACTACCTGCATTTCCGAATCGCCATGGCCGAAGATCCGACCATCTGGGATGAGGCGCATGACCTGGTGGAGATCGCATTGAGCTCTTCGGCGTCCACCTTCGAAGGTGAAGTTGAAGCCATGGAACGCTTGGAAGCTGTAGCGACTCCGCAGGAGCGTAAGGCGGCGCTCTTGGCATCGCCGCTGCTGGCTGGAATTCCGCAACTGCTCGCCTGGCTGGAAACGAAGCCGAAGACCACCGGCACCGGAGGGCTTCGCCGGGCCGATATTGGTCCGGTCGCCGCGATGATTGGCATCGAGGCCGAGGGCGTCAACAAATATCCAACTGTTGATCTGGACAGCACGGTGCATTATGCGCGGTCCATGGATGATGTCCCTGAGCTGTGGGCCTGGTTCGAGTCGCTCCGATTCTCTGGCATTCTCGATTCCACGAGCACCCGCTTCATTCCGGGTAAGGATGCCGCGTTATGGTCCAATCCTGAGGAGCGTGAGCTGGGAGAGCTTGAGACGGTTCTCGGCTTTTTCATTACGATGCTGTTGATCGGCGACAAGTACTTCGAGATCGGCTCCACCGAGTTCAGTGGTACAGGTGTGTCCATGCGGCTTCTGGCGAATTCGATTGGCTTCCAGCCCGCTCTCGCCGCCGCTCCCGCGCCGGCGACCGAACCGCTGCTCTTCGGGGGAGACAATCCCATAAGGACCACCGCCATTATGGTGCTGGAGAGCGTTGGGTTGCTGGAAGATGTGGCAGCTGATCAGGTGGTGATCCCGCAGGCGTTGCATGCCACGGTGGGCAAGGCGTTGCTCTCCGCGATTCTGTGGTACCGCCAGATCGGGTAGGTGGGACTACCTCGCCATTTACTTTTCTGCCGTCCCGAAGCGGGCGGCGTAGCTCTCCCACTCGGACTGCCTTGGCAGGTCCCGCAGTCCGCGGTTGGAGAGCGCGAGAAGGGTGGCAACCACGGCGAGTCCTGCCGCGATGAACAGCGTGTTTGTCCGCCCCACATGGACGAGGCCAAAACCTGCGACGAGGGGCGCCAACGGCATTGCTCCCATCGAGACGAATGAGATGGCGGCGTTGGCGCGCCCGAGCAGTTCGCTGGGCACCGCCACCATGAAGTATCCCAGCAGTCCCGAATTGAGGATGGGGATGAGGAGAATACCCGGCGCCAGCATGGCGGCAACGGTGAGCGGTGTGTGTACGAGAAACACTCCGGCCATTGATCCGGCGATGAGAAGTAGCCCGATGATGGCGAGAGTGCCGACCCCCACGCGATTCACGAAAAATGGAGCGACGACGGCGCCCACCAGCATCACCACACCCAGCCCGGAGGAGAACGTTCCGATAGCCACCGTGGAGAAGCCCGCCTGCTGGAAGTCGTACACCACTGTCGTCGAGGCGGTGTTCAACGCAAGATTAATAAGGGTGGCAACAAAGAGAATCCCGCGCAGATCCGGACGGGACAGCAGCCACGCGAAGCCCTCACGGATCTCGGCCCACGCGGTCGACGGTGCAGTTTCAGGGGTGGTTAGGTTGGTTTCGGATGTATCGACGACGACGGCCTCGCCCACCGTTGTTTCGGCGCCAAGGTTCGCACTCTCGTTCTTCAGTTGACGGTCGCCGTCGTCGTTCATTGGACGACGCAGGGCCGCAGCAGCCAGGGCCGAGAGAAGGTGGGAAAGTGTCATGACGGCGCCCACGAGCCAGGAACCCACGGCGAGAAGTGCGCCGCCGAGCGGGCCGCCGGCGAGTTGAAGTGCGGCGTCGCGGCCCTGGTTGGCGGCCTGTGCGGTGCCCATCAGCTCGGGTGGGACGATTTCCTTGAGTGCTGCTTCTCCGGCGATATTGAAAAGTCCGGAACGCAGGGCGAGCAGTATCTCGAAAGTTAGGAGGACCGGGAAGGCGAGGGTATCCATCCAGGCCAGGGCCGTAAATACGAGCGAGACAACCGTTCCAAGTGCCCCACCGAGAATCATCATGCGGATGCGAGGGTAGCGGTCGGCGATGACTCCGCCCAGGAGAACGGTGAGGATGTTGATGCCCATTCCAACGCCGCCGAGGATGCCGGCTTTTGTGGGGTCATTGGTGACGAAGAGGGTGATGAGGGGGAGCGCAAAGCTGAAGAGTGTGGCGGCGAGGCCCTTGCTCGTGTCCGAGATCAGCCAGATGACGTAGCGACGCTGGGCCCGCAGGCGAGGGGGCTTGGCGGGGAGGTTGGGCTCGTCAACCGGGGTGTCGTTCATGAGAACAACCCTAGTTCTCCAAATAAAATTGCGCAACTAAAATTGGGCAATTGTTATTGGGTGACTTTCGTGGGAATTGCAGCGGCTGGATTAGCATGGGGTCATGGGGATATCGGAGGAAGAGGCTATGGCCGCAGCGGAACAAGCTGGCGAGGATTCGGGAAGGCCTGAATCGGCCCCCGTTACGACGGCGAAGCTCAAGGCACTCTCCAATCCGATTCGTCGCGATATTCTTCATGTTCTCACGGCGAGGCGGCACGCCCGAGCTACGGATATCGGCGAGGCTCTCGGTCTGCCCAGTAACAAGGTGAGTTTTCACCTGCGAGTGCTCGCCGAGGCGGGAATGATCGAGGAGGACCCCGAACGAGCCCGCGACCGGCGTGATCGCGTGTGGAAGCCAGGCAAAGGGCAGCTTGATCTTGCCACCCCCGGGCTTGCGGAGGACGATCAGGTTTTGGCGAACGCGTTGATTGGCTCGCTCGTGGAGGATCATCAGGAGTTGCTTCGTAAAGTGGTGGCCATGGCGACCCGCTACATGAAAGAAGGGGAATCCATTGGCAACCATGGCACCTTCATGCAGACATCTCTTCGCCTCTCCGAAGAGCAACTGGAGACGGCCGCACAACAGTTTATGGAGACCTTGAGAGCTGCAAGTGAAGCGAATGATCCGACCGACGACGACGTGCGGCTGTGGCGAATCGACATCGTCGCGGCCGATGACACGCTGTAACTCGTGTGTCGATGCCGTGTGAATGGAATGAGGGGACAGATGCAAAGAGCCGTTCAGTGGATGGAGCGGTTGCAGATACCCCTGTATTTGGCTGCGCTCGTGGTGGGAGCGGCGGTTGGTCTTGCGGCGCCCCACGTCGCGCCGATTGCTGAACGGACGATCAACCTGGTGTTGGGGGCGCTGCTCTACGCCACGTTCCTTGGAGTCCCGTTCGCGAGGATGGGGCAGGCGTTGCGCGACTGGCGTTTTCTTCTGACGATTCTTGGCGTCAACTTCCTCATTGTTCCAGCCGTGGTGTTCGCGCTGACGCGTGTCATCGCCCACGACCATGTGCTGCTAGTTCCGGCTCTCTTTGTTCTTCTGACTCCGTGCGTCGACTACGTCATGGTATTCACCGGGATTGCAGGCGGGGCCAACGACCGGCTCCTTGCTTCCTCACCGCTGCTCATGGCACTACAGATGTTGCTGCTCCCGCTCTACCTCTGGCTGATGGTGGGCGCAGACGTGGTGGCGGCCGTTGATCTCGGGCCATTCGTTGAGGCTTTTGTGGTCCTCATCGTGGTGCCTTTGGCGCTCGCGATTCTCACCCAGCTGGCCGCGGTGCGAACCTCGTTGGGCCGAACTATTGCCGACGTGGTAGCGGCGCTGATGGTGCCACTCATGATGGTGACCCTGGCTGTTGTCGTCGCGTCGCAGGTGGCGGGAGTAAGTCATGAACTCGGCGCGCTGATTGCAGTCGTTCCCGTCTACATTCTCTTTGCGGTGATCATGTTGATCGTTGGAAAGGCGGCGAGCGCCTGGGGCGGTCTTGATGTGCCCGGCCAACGGGCTGTGGTGTTTTCCGGGGTCACGCGGAACTCTCTCGTGGTGTTGCCGCTGGTGCTCTCATTGCCGGAGGAGTACGGGTTGGCGCCGCTGGTGGTGGTCACTCAGACGCTTGTGGAACTTGTGGTTATGGTGATCTTCGTCAGGCTGGTGCCACGGGTCATTCCCGCGGGGAGTTCAGGGCGCTAGGAAAGAACAGAACGTTAGAAGAACAGAACGCTAGAAGAACCGGGCGCGAGCGGGGTGACCACCGCCAGCGATGCATATTTCGCTGCTGAGGGGTTCACCGTGCAGATACACGCACGGCGAACCCCTCGGAAAACTGCAGCGGAACCTTGGAGAAGGCCCGCGGGAATTCAATTTATGCGCGCCGCAGCTTATGAGCGCCGCAGCCAGGCGGTTGTCGCTGCGGGGAGCTTGCCGTCCGTGAGCGGGGCGCTCGCGAGCAGCAGTTCGCCCTCGGGCAGTTCGACCGGATCGGCGTCAAAGTTGCTCACGCACACCCAGCCGCCGGGGCGCTCGAAGGCAAGAACGCCAGCGGGGGAGTCGAGCCAGACAATCTCCTCGGGGCCCTGCAACTGGCGGCGCAGCGCCAACGCGCTCCGATACAGCTCCAGCGCGGATTCCTCGATTCCGTCCTGACGATCCGCAGCGAAGTCCGCGAACCAGCCCGGCTGTGGCAGGTGAGACGCGGCAGATCCGCCACTGCCGAAGCCGAACGACGGCGCGTCGGCCTCCCATGGAATCGGCACGCGGCACCCGTCGCGACCCGGATCGACACCCTGATTGCGGAAGAAGGTGGGATCCTGGCGGGCCTCGTCGGGAATCTCCAGTACCTCGGGAAGCCCGAGTTCCTCGCCCTGATACATGTAGGTGCTGCCAGGCAGTGCGAGCAGGAGCGTGATCGCGGCGCGCGCCTTGCGCAGCCCCAGCTCCGGATTGGTTGCGGGCTCGGCCCCGTTTGTCAGCTTCCAGATACGTGCATCCTCCTGCGGCCCCTTCCCGCTCGGCTCCATGGCGTATCGGGTAGCATGGCGGACCACGTCGTGGTTCGAGAGAACCCAGGTGGACGAGGAGCCAGCCTCGGCCGCCACCTCCAGATTTGGTTCGATGCGGGAACGGAAAGATTCGGCGCTGTAGGGCTGCCACATGAGATCAAAGTTGAACACCTGCCCGAGGGATTTCGGCCACTCGTTGTTGCGGCGGTACTCGGGGGACAACATTGCTTCGGCGACGGCGACGCGCGGGGGATCGTACTCGTCAAAAACCTCGCGCCACTGCGCATATATCTCGTTGAGTTCGGGCCGTCCGTGCCACCGTGACGTGCCGTCATTGGGCTCCGTGCGAAGCTCCGCTTCCGAGGGAAGTGGCTCGCTCAAGTCCCGTACCAGCAGGTCTGCCACGTCGACTCGGAATCCGTCCACTCCACGGTCGGACCAGAATCGCAGAGTCTTGAGGAAATCAGCGCGCACTTCCGGGTTGTCCCAGTTGAGATCCGGCTGTTCGACGGCGAACTGGTGCAGGTAGAACTGACCGTCACCTACGGGCTCCCACGCTGAGCCGCCGAAGAATGAGTGCCAGTCGCTGGGTGGCTCGGTGCGATCAGGGCCGACGCCGTCGCGGAAGGTGTAGCGGTCACGTTCGGGCGAACCCGGCGCGGCTGCGAGGGCCTGCTGGAACCACTCGTGCAGGTTCGAGGTGTGGTTGGGGACGATGTCCACGATCACTTTGATCCCGGCACCGTGAAGTGCTGCGACCATCTCGTCGAACTGCTCCAGTGTGCCGATCTTGGGGTCCACGTTGCGGTAGTCGGCGACATCGTAGCCACCGTCGGCCAGATCCGAGGGGTAGAAGGGGGAAAGCCACACGGCGTCCACGCCGAGAGTCGAGAGGTAGGGGACGCGAGAGGTAATACCGGGGAGATCACCGATGCCATCGCCGTTGGAATCGGCGAAACTGCGCGGATAGATCTGATAGATGGCGGCTTGGCGCCACCAGTTGGGGTCGGAGGAAACGGGAGCGGGAACATCATTGGTCATAGCGCTCATTGTCGCGCAGGTCACCCAAGGAAACCAAACTGAGGGTGGGATTTTGGGTGGATGCGGACTGAATTCTTGGAGTATTTGATACCGGCCCGACTCACCGGGCTCAGTGGATCGCCCGCCCGCGTACTTATCCGGGGCGAATAACCACGCAGGCAAGATGTAGGTGAGGAGGCGGCTCGGAGGTGATGGGCGGGCGCCGTCGTCGGACAAACGAAGCGACGGCAGAAAAATGCGCCAGCAGGCCGTAGCCCACTGGCGCAATCTCTTGCTGACGTAATCGCTTACTTCTGGGTGGCGGAAGCCTCGACGAGCACGGCTGCGGCCTGCTTCTTGGACTTGGCGCGCTTCTGGAGCACGCTGATGATGACGGGAAGAACGGACACGGCAACGATGACGATGGCGAGCAGCTCGATGTTCTTGGCGATGCCGGGGATGCCGCCGAGCAGCGCGCCCACGAGAACCATGGAGGTCACCCAGGTGAAGGCGCCGAGGGAGTTCCACAGGAGGAAGTGGCGGTAGGGCATCTTGGCGGTGCCGGCAGCGACGGGAACGTATGTGCGGACGATCGGGACGAAGCGTCCGAGAACGAGTGCAAGGGCGCCGTACTTGTTGAAGAAGACGGTGGCCTCATCGAGGTGCTCGGTGCGTAGCACGCGGGCGTCCGGCTTGAAGAACTTGGGGCCGAAGGAGTGGCCGATGTGGTAGCCGACTTGGTCGCCGGCGAATGCTGCGATGAGCGCGACAATCCAGATCTCCCAGGCGGTGATGCCAAGGTTCGTTGCGAGAATCGCGGCGGTGACGAGCAACGAATCTCCGGGCAAGAAGGGGAACAGTACGCCGGATTCGATGAACACGACGATACCGATACCTGCAAGCGCCCACGGGCCGAAGGATTCAAGAAGTGCCTCGGCATTGAGGAGATTGTGTAGGAAGTCCACGTCGCTCTCTTTCTTTCATGACAGGTTCCTCCACAAATGTACTCCTGACGCCGAAAAGTGGGGATAGTGGGATTCGTGATTCTGCACATGATTTTGTGCAAACTTACCTCCGGCGCTGGTGTGGTGGATGCGGTGAGGTTGCCTAATGCGGAGGCGAGGGGCACGCAGTATGTCCAGTACCACAGCTCAGAGGGCGTTTCGGCATTGCGATGCCACAACCTTGTCTCCTAGGGTTAGGGGCGCCTTACCTGACACTGTTTGGCCGGGCGCGGTGCCACCCGCCTGTACCCACGACGTGGAGAAATAAGATTATGCGCATTCGCCATGCCCTCGCGGCAACCCTTGCCGGCGCACTGACGCTCGGCCTTGCTGCCTGCTCCTCTGACGATGCTTCGAGCTCGTCGGAAGGAAGCGGCAATCCTTCGACCGCCAGCTTCCCGGTAGAAATCACACACGCACTGGGGACGACGACGATCCCGGAGAAGCCCGAGCGCGTCGCCGCCGTTGGATGGGGCAACCAGGACGTGGCTCTGGCACTGGGGATCGTGCCTGTTGGTACCGATACGCAGGTGTGGAACTGGACGAGCGACGCCGATCCGGGACTCTACCCGTGGTCAACGGACGCGATCAAGGACCTGGGTGGAGCCGATCCCGTTCTCTTCACCACCTCCGATGGCCCCGACTTCGAGGCAATTTCGGACACCAACCCGGACATCATTCTGGCTGCCCAGTCCGGCCTGGATGAAGAGCAGTACAAGACCCTGAGCGAAATCGCACCCGTGGTTGCCTACCCCGAGATCCCCTGGTTCACGCCGTGGCGTGAGCAGATCGCGGTGAACTCCGAAGCGCTGGGCCTCAAGCCTGAGGGCGAGGCACTCGTGGCAGATCTGGAGAAGAAGATCTCCGACGCCACGGCTGACGCCGAGGCCGTCAAGGACAAGACAGCTGCCTTCTTCTTCATCAACTCCGCAGATCTCTCGAAGATCTCGCTGTACACCAGTGGTGACAGCCGCACCGCATTCCTGACGGACCTCGGCTTCGACGAGCCCGAGATCGCCGCGGAAGCAGCCAAGAGCGGCTCCTTCTACCTTGACGTCTCCGCCGAGAACGCGGACAAGCTTGCTGATCTGGACGTCATCGTCACCTACGGCGGCGACGAGCTCCTCAAGGCACTGCAGGCCGATCCGCTCTGGAAGACCCTCCCCGCTGTCAAGAATGGCGCCGTTGTGGCTGTCGGCGAAGGCGATGCCTTCAGCGCCGCACTCACCCCCACGGCACTGTCCATCCCGTGGGTTGTCGATGACTACGTGGCGAAGCTGAACGACGCCGCAGCCAAGGTCAAGTGAGCACACCTTCGCTAGAGCAGCGCCGCGCGCCTACTTCGGTGGGCGCGCGGCGCCGGCTGGCGCTCATCGGGCTTTCCCTTCTGGCGGTGGCTGGCGCTGTGATGCTCTCGCTCGCCTTCGGCTCGCGCCCCGTCACCATGGATGAGATCTCGCAGGGCATCGCCGCCTGGCTGCATGGGAAGGACGCCACGGACATCGGCGCCATCGCGGTGCAGCGGCGGATCCCGCGTACCGCGCTTGCCCTCATGGCGGGGGCCGCCCTCGCTATCTCTGGCGCCCTTATGCAAGCGATCACCCGCAACCCGATCGCTGACCCGGGCATCCTTGGCGTGAACACCGGCGCCTCCCTCTTCGTGGTGTGCGGCATCGCCTTCCTCGGCATTTCCTCGCCCTTCCAGTACCTCATTCTGGCCCTCGTGGGCGCGGCGCTCACCGCCCTCTTCGTGTACGTGGTGGGCTCGGTGGGAGCAGGCGGAGCCACCCCGATCAAACTTGCCCTCGCCGGTGCCGCCACCGCCGCGGCCCTCTCCTCGCTGGTCAGCGCTATCCTTTTGCCGCGCGCCAACGCCATGAACGAGTTCCGCTTCTGGCAGGTGGGCGGGGTGGCGGGCGCCAACTGGGACACCATGGCCACCGTGGCGCCGCTCATCCTCGTGGCAACAGCGGTTGCTTTCGCCATGGCCGGTTCCCTCAACGCCCTGCTGCTGGGCGACGACGTCGCCACCGGCCTCGGCGTGCGCGTCGCACCCACTCGCGCCATCGCTGCGCTTGCCGGAGTGGCGCTATGCGCCGCCGTCACTGCGGTTGCCGGTCCCATCGGCTTCGTGGGCCTCATGGTCCCGCACGTGGTGCGCCTCCTTGCGGGCCCCGACCAGCGCTGGCTGCTGCCACTTTCCGCCCTCGGCGGCGCCGTTCTCCTCACCCTCGCGGACACCGCGGGCCGCGTCATCGGCTACCCCGGCGAGACCGAAGCCGGTATCGTCACCGCCTTCCTCGGCGCGCCCGTCCTCGTCATCATCGCCCGTCGCACACGAATGAGAGCACTGTGATGGCCACGACCACTCTGAACACCACCATCGGCGACGAGCCAGCAGCCACCCCAGCCAGCACCTACGCGACCCACCTGACGAAGGTGACGCAAGGGCGCCGTCGTCGTACCCGCCGCAGCCGCATCGCTATTGCCGCACTGCTCACCCTTCTCGTGGTACTCCTGGCCGCCATGATCATGCTCGGCAACACCATCTATCCGCTGCGCGACGTGCTGGCCGTCATCGCCGGCGAGCATGTACAAGGCGCCTCCTTCGCCGTGGGCACGCTGCGCATTCCGCGCGCGCTCACCGGCGCCCTCGCCGGTATCGCGTTCGGCATTGCCGGGACCACTTTCCAGACCATGCTGCGCAACCCGCTGGCCAGCCCGGACGTCATTGGCATCACCTCGGGCGCGAGCGCCGCGGCGATGCTCGCCCTCGTCGCCCTACACTGGAGCCCTTCCGCCACCATGCTGCTCGCCCTCGCGGCTGGTATCACCACGGCAGCCGTCATCTACCTCATGGCGCGCTCCGGCGAATCCACCGGCGGGCGCCTCATTCTCATCGGTATCGGAATCGGTGCGATGCTCGACGCCGTCGTCTCCTACCTCGTGCAACGCGCCGCCGAGTGGGACGTGGCGGTGGCGATGCGCTGGCTCACCGGCAGTCTCAACGGCGCCCGTATCGAGGCCATCGGTCCGCTCGCCATCGCGGTGGCAATCCTGGCGCCCCTCGTTCTTTTCCTCTCGCGCGACCTCAGCGCCCTCGAACTGGGCGACGCCTCCGCCACCGCACTGGGCGTGCGGGTGGATCGCTCCCGCGTGCTGCTCATCCTTGCCGCCGTGGCGCTCGCCTGTTTTGCCACGGCCACCACCGGCCCCATCGCCTTCGTGGCCTTCCTCGCCGGCCCCATCGCCTCGCGTTTTGTGGGACCGGGAACCTCGCTGGTGATCCCAGCGGCGCTCACCGGCGCGTGCCTGGTGCTCGCCGCGGATCTGCTCGGCCAGTTCGCCTTTGACACCAAGTTCCCGGTGGGAGTCATCACCGGCATCCTCGGCGCTCCCTACCTTCTCTTCCTTCTCGTCCGCACCAGCCGCCTCGGAGGTTCCTCATGACCGCTGACCATCTCCTGCAAGCTCAAGCCCTCGTCTCGGGCTACGGCGCCAGGGCCATCGTCAAGGGCGTTGATCTGGAAATCCCGGCGGGTAAGGTGAGCGTCATTGTGGGCGCCAACGCCTGCGGTAAGTCCACGCTGCTCAAGACGCTTTCCCGCCTGATTGCGCCGCAGAGTGGTTCCGTGCTGCTGGACGGCAAGCGCATCGATCAGGTTCCCACCAAGGAACTTGCGCGCACCCTCGGCCTGCTGCCGCAGCAGCCGATCGCTCCGGAGGGCATCGCTGTGGCGGACTTGGTGGGCCGCGGCCGCCACCCGCACCAGAAGTTGTTCCGCTCCTGGACCAAGGAGGATGACCGCGCGGTGACCGAGGCCCTCATGGCCACCCGCGTGGCCGACCTCGCCAATCGTTCGGTGGACGAACTCTCGGGCGGCCAGCGCCAGCGCGTGTGGATCGCCATGGCGCTCGCGCAGGAGACCGACGTGCTGCTGCTTGACGAGCCCACCACCTTCCTCGACGTCACCCACCAGGTGGAGGTCCTCGACCTGCTGACCGACCTCAACCAGTCCCGCGGCACCACCATCGTCATGGTGCTGCACGACATCAACCTGGCCGCCCGCTATGCCGATCACCTCTTCGCAGTGCGCGAGGGCGAGCTCATCGCCCACGGTGCACCGCGCGAGATCATGACGCGCGAGCTGGTCAAGGACGTCTTTGGTCTGGACGCCGTCGTCATTACCGATCCCGTTTCCGGCGCGCCGCTCGTGCTGCCCAAGGGCCGTCACCACGTCACCAGCCCCGAATTCGCTGGCGTCTAACGACGACGGCGTCTGCTTCCGACCACCTCAACCTTTCGTTCTCTTCACTCCCGAGGTAACCATGGATATCTTCCCCGCCCGTGTTCGCCGCATCACGGATATCACGCCGCACATGCGCCGCTTTACGGTCACCGGCGAGCAGCTCGCCCGCTACGGCGATCCCGGCTACGACCAGCGCATCAAGGTGGTCTTCCCGACGGAAACCGCCAGCCTCGATGCCATGCCGGCGGGTCCGAACTGGTACCTGGACTGGCGCGCTCTCGACCCCGAAACCCGCCCTCCTTTCCGCACCTACACCACGCGCGCCGTGCGTCACGAGGCGCTGGAGGTGGACATCGACATGGTGGCCCACGACGTGCAGGGCCCGGCATCGCGCTGGATCCGCGACGCCGTCGTCGGCGATGACATTCTGATCGTCGCGCCCTCCATCGAGGACGAGCCGCCGCACCTCGGCATCGACTTCGTGCCGCCCGCGCAGGTGGGCAATTTCCTTCTGGTGGGCGACGAAACCGCAGCTCCGGCCATCGCGGTGATCCTGGAGCAGCTTCCGCGCGAGGCCCAGGGAGTTGTTATCGTCGAATTTCCCGACGACGCCGACGCGCCCTACATTCCCGAGCACCCCGGCTTCGCGCGCTACATCGCGGGCCGCGGCGAAGGTACGCGCCACGCCTTCCTGGAGCGCACCGTGCGCGAGGTGCTGCCCGATCTGTGCCCGGCAGGCCGCGGCTCCGAGGTGGAGGAAGTGGACATCGACGAGGACCTGCTGTGGGAGGTGCCGCGCACTGCCAAGGGTGGGGCGGCCCTCAAGTCCGCGCCGCTCTACGCGTGGCTGGCGGGGGAGGCGAGCGCCATCAAGTCGCTGCGCCGCTTCCTGGTGTCCGAGCACGGGGTGGACCGCCGCGCCGTCGCCTTCATGGGCTACTGGCGCCTCGGCAAGGCCGAAGGAAACTGAGCGACGCAACTGATCTGCGAGAACTGTATCGCGGTCCGCTGAGTAGTGGGCCGTGAAAAGTAGTGCGACAACGTGATACCTTCAACCCATGTATGTGTCTGAGATCATAAACAGCAAGGGAGGCGTGGTTGTCACGCTTCCGCCGAACGCCACGATCAACCAGCTGGTTGGGTTACTTGCTGACTACCGGATTGGCACGGTTCTCGTTCAGGAAAACGAACGACTCGTTGGTATCGTCTCGGAGCGAGATGTTGTACGTACCATCCGTGCTGCTGGGAGCCTATCCAGCCCGGTGTCCGCAATTATGACAGCCGACGTTACTACCTGTAGCCCCGAGGATGATGTCCGTGATATCGCGGCGACTATGACGCGCAAGAGGATTCGTCATATCCCGGTGGTCGACGGCGGCAAGGTGCTCACCGTCGTGTCTGTCGGAGACCTTCTCAAGTCCTTCTTGGATGAGGCAAGTCTCTGAGCGAGTAACACCACCTGCGCAGCAGTCTCCTCCGCGCTGCTATTCGAGTCCGAGGAGCTTTCCGTTCTTCGCAAGTTCCGGATCGGTGCAGGACGAGAGATTGAAGCAGCAGGGACGGCGCTTTCCGGAGCGCATCTTCGATAGGCTCACCTCGATACACGGCGCTCGCGCGTGTCCGCATTGCGCGTCGCGTTGACCCACCGCACCCACTCCCAGCGCGCCATCGGCGTGATGCTACTCCAGGTGTCGGTGAGGTCAGTGGCGGCAGCGAGCGCGGCTTCGAAATCCTCCGGGAGCTCCGGTTCGGGCCACTGCGCGCGCGGAGTGATTGTCACTGTCACGGCGTCACCTGCTGCGAGCCCGAGACGTTCGCGAAGGTCGTCATTGAGGGAAATCCAGTGCCCGCGCGCACCGTCAGGTTCGACGACGGTCTCGAAAGCGATGCCGTTCATCGTTCCACCAACCGCAACTTGACCCCGGGAGGGCAGCGCGGCGCTGGCTTCCCGGGGAAGGCGAATAATCGCCCGATCGGCGACGACGTCGAGTGTCGTCTCGAACGAAATCGGTGACGGTGTTGGACGTGCTGAGGCTGACATGGTGGTTCCTCCCGAAGTTCTACTAAGAGAACCCGCTAGTCGGCAATTGCTTGTTCGCAGGATCTCTTCATCAAGACTAACTTTTTGATACTACTAAGAGTTGCTCATAGATTCGTCGGGTAAAGCGCGAGACTACTCGTTGTCGCTATGAATGAGCCCTTTAGATTTTCAACGTTAAATTGTCTGGGATACCGCTACGATAATAGTGGGTCTAATAGCAATGAGCTTCACTAGCCTCAATGGAAATCTGTAAGGCGAGAGACGTTAATGTTAAGCGGAAAGCAGGATTGTCTTGGATGATAGCCTAGATCCTGGTAAGGAAGATCAAGATTACCTTAGAATCCCATTAGCGCCGTCCTTTCGATATATCCATGAGCCTCAGCAACACAAAGGGAACGATGGCTGGGATATCGGCTCCAGTGCTTTAGCCGATACCTTGGTTATGCGCATCGTTCATTCTTCAGGTGGTGCCTTCCTATTTGGAGGATTTAGAGGTGTTGGCAAGACCAGTCTTATCAATAAGGCGATTTCAGATCTACTGGATCGATCTGATCGAGATAATATCGTTGTCCTTCGGCTCAACGTGGCGAGACCAGTGCCTCCGCAACAAGTTCTCTACAGCTTGGTGAGGGGTTTATACGAGGAACTTGAAAGGCAAAAACTCTTCAAGAGATTGCCAAGGTCACTTAAAAAGGATATACGCCTCTGCTACCTTCGAACTGCGGCCTCTGTCACAACAAATGCGTCGCGATCCGTTGAGCTTGCTTTAGGTGGAAGTAAGACATCGGAGTTGGTTATTAGCCCAAACGAGTCGTTCTCAAATTCCTTGAACCGGTCATTGAACGGTGAAGGAAAGGTCTCAGTATCGAGAGGGACCGAACTTGCATACCTGGCCTACGGTTTGGCAGACGCAGAACAAGATTTAGTGAGAATTCTTGGTTCATTAGCTGAGACTCGGCTTCGACGCAACAGGATTATTGGTTGGTTTAGAAGGGAACCCAAGCGCCCGGTTCGCGTTATTGCAGTTCTGGATGAGTTGGATAAGCTGACCAGCAATGATGAAGGGCTGAAGAGTCTGCTTGAGTTGGTCGTCGCGCTAAAGAACCTTTTGACAACCTGTGGTTTACACGTTATCTGCGTTGCAGGGGTTGAGGCTATTGACTTAGTTGAGAACGACACCCGACGTGGGAATGGAATCTTTGAGAGCCTTTTTGGATGGACAGAATACATTCCTTGCACATGGGACGCATCGGATCTGATGGTTCGACAACTTCTGGAAGGTGTGGAGGAATCTCAACTACGCCAGTTGGTTTCAAGTCTTCAGTTCCAAGCTCGTGGAAACTCTCGCAGGGCCATTCAGCGTTTTAATCAGTGGGTAACTTGGGAAGGTGAACAAGCATATATTGAACTGAAAGCGATTGATCAGAAACGCATGGTGTTCTATGCAAGACTTAATGAGACACTATCTTGTTACATTGACTCGACTCCACTCCAGTATTCATCACGAATAATCTCCGACCGGTTTCGACTGGCAGCGTATCTCGCTTGTGAATGGGCTGTATTTTATACGAAGGATGCTGTGTTCACTGTAGACCATATGTTCAGCGGCCCATCAGCGATAGATGAAGGTCTTGGACTCACCAAAGATCGTGCCAATCGGCTCTTCAGGCAATTAGTAAAAGAAGGAATTCTTGTTCTTCGGTTTTCTATGGAGAATAGGGACGCCGATATGTCAGTCGTGTTTAGCGCGATAAACGGTAAGACCTCTCCGGATAAATATCAGTTGAGTGATGAGACACAGAAAGAACTGTCTTCTTTGTTTCTGTTAGAGCCGGATCATCCTAGCCGTCTTGACGAAGAGGAACCATATTTCACTTACAAGGCTAGACGCCCTTCTGATTCTTGGGACGAATGGGGTGATCCGGAGTCTATGGAAGAAGATGAGGAGACTCTTGTGACGCGTAAGGATGCGACGAAGTCTCGATTACCAGAAATACTTACCCAGACTCGGGACGTGAGTCGAAGGTCTAAATTTGGACTCTTCCGTAGGGGAGATCGAATTGGGAAACGGTGGGTATTAGAAGAACTGCTCAAAGTCGGAGCTACAGGTACTACTTACAGTGCTCGCGATATTCGTAATAGCGACTCTGTCATTGTGAAGATTCTTGACAGAATGGATCATTTGGCGCTTGAGGAGCGCGACGAGTTTGAGAAGAGTCGAAAGAGGCTGTGCGAGGCAGGGATCGTAGGTACCGCTCGCATGAGAGATGTCTTCGTACACAACAGCCAGGTGGTCTTTGTTTACGAGAGGATTCGGGGAACAAAGGTATCTACTATGTTGCAGACTTCCAGACTTTCTCGTCGACAGGCTCTACGGATCGGAGAATCTCTTTTGAGATCTTTGAGTGAGTTCCACAAGATGGGTTACTTTGCGATTGATTTGAAACCGTCAAATATTTTCAATGCCCATTCTGATACATACATCATAGATTTTGAGCTTGCGACGACAGACAGGTTGGAAAGGTGGAAATTTGGCTCTAGTGTAGGTACTCCGCGATACATGGCGCCGGAGCAGTTGTTGCGCCAGGAGCTGACATATCAGGCGGACATATACTCGTTCGGGGCCACATTATTTGAGCTTCTTTCTGGGCGTCCATGGAATAATGAAGATGCAATCCGTGATGCTTCTCCTTCCACGATTGAAGAATGCTTGGAGAGAGTTGCTCTTGAGATGCCGATCTCTATTTCTCCAGCTTTGAGAACCCTGATTGCTGACTGTTTGTTGGAGGAACCGCATAGCCGTCCTGCCTCCGCTCAAGAGGCCCTCAACAGATTACTCCAGACCGAAGAAGGCGGCAGTCAATTTCTAGGCTTGTGGAAGCCAGGAGATTGAGATTCTAAGAACCAGCAATGGTTCGTTTAGAAGCTACTACTGGTACGTGGACATGATATCGACTTGAGAGAACTCTAACTCCTCAACGACCACATATGGTGCTTGCGCAATCCAAGATTTGAGAGGCGTCTAGGGTCTTGATGGCGATGGTACAAGTTGTAGCGTGCTCGTTGGTACTGCTGGAGAAACACCAGATCTCAAATTTTTCTCTCGATGTGACAGACTGCTTCTTAGACCGACGGCGCGGTAGCGAAAACTGTGAAGGAAACTAAAAATCTTCGACAGTGATGTCGATTGTGCGATCGCGCCAGTAATGCTCGCGGTCGTGCTCGTTGATCTCACGAACAACGCAGCATGGCGAGCCGAAAGCGACGACGTTGGCGGGGATATCCTTCGTCACAACACTGCCCGCGCCAATGACGCTGTTCTCACCGATGGTTAGACCCGGCATGATGAGCACACCTGCGCCGATCCACACGTTCTTTCCAATGTGGACAGGAAGGTTGAACTGCGCGCCAAGCTGCCGCAGTTCTGGAAGAACGGGATGGCCTGCCGTGGTGATAGTGACGCCGGGGCCGAACATGACGTTGTCACCAACGTGAATGGGGCCGTCGTCGACAAGTGTCAGGTTGAAATTCGCGTAGACGTTATTCCCGAAGTGAACGTTCGCGCCGCCCCAGTTTGCGTGGAACGGAGGCTCGATATAACAACCGGACCCGATGGAGGCGAACATGTCCTTCAGGAGTTCGGACCTGCGTTCGCCTTCGCAGGGGCGTGTGGCGTTGAAGTCGTAGAGTTTTTCCAGTGCTTCTGACTGTCGTTCGCCGAGGGAAACCGTGCTCGGGTTGTAAATGAGGCCTGCTTGCATGCGCTGTTCGTTGTCCACGCCGCCATCCTCCCTTCTTCCCCGCATGCAGTCAACTCGTGTAGATAATGGTGAGGCGCCTGCGAGGTAGGAGAGATCCCAGCTTTCTCCGCCACAATGGACGCCATGAGTTGGAGCAACGTGTGGGCCGGATTTCTTGCCCGCCTTCAGAACACCTTTGGAGCCTGGGAAGTCCCGGCCGAGCCGTGGATGTGGTGGGCGGTTATCGCCACGGTGGCACTCCTTGTGGCGACGCCGGCCTGGGCCTACATCCGTCAGATCGTCACCGTGGTACACGAGTTGGGGCACGCAATTGTTGGCGTTCTCTGCGGTCGCCGTTTTATCGGTTTTGTCATTAACCGAGATATGTCTGGCCATACTGTGACAATTGGTAAGTCCCGAGGGCCCGGAATCACCCTCACAACCCTCGCTGGCTACCCGATGCCAGCGCTAGCGGGCGCCGCAATGGTGGTGGCGGCGATGTCCGGGTGGGCTGCACTGGTACTCCTTACTGGGATTGTGCTTCTTCTCGCGGCCCTCATTCGTGCCAGATCCGGGTATACCCTGGTGGCACTGACGGTGCTTCTCATCGGAAGCATCTCCCTCTGGTGGCGAGAAAATGGCCTATTTTCAGCACTTATCGTATTGGGAGTGGGCATGCTTCTGATTATCGGAGCGTGGCGGCAGTTGGCTGCGGTTATCTTCCGCGGCGGTCGTGGTGATGATCCTGCCATGCTGGCATCTTTGACATCTCTTCCGCGCTCCCTGTGGCACCTTGTTCTTCTCATTTTGGTCACCCTACCTACATGGTGGGCTGTTAACGCTATACTCGTACGCTAAAGACGTGAGAATTGATGGACTTTGGCGGCTACGGGACGGCACACTTAGACAAGTGCAGCACGTTGTAGCGAAATTATGATGTGACAATCATGGGAGCAGGAGATCGAATGGCAGCCCACAGACACGAGTGGTTGACGGTGTCGAAGGTGCGCTCTGTCTTGAGGCTGCTTCTTCTCATCGTCCTGGTCTCGATGCTTCTATCCAGGCAGCTGGGGCTTGGGCCGCTCATCATTATTATGCTGTGGTCAGGTTCGGATTGGCTTGATGTTTATTTCACCCGTGATCAAGGTAAGGAAAGTCGTTCCTGGCAGGCTGTCGATCCGATCGTCAACTGCATCGGAATCATTGCTGTGACTGGTGCGTTGAGCTACATCGGGCTACTGCCATGGATAATCCCGGTGCTCATCGGACTGACAGACGTTTCCAAGGGGCTGTTTGCCGGATACCCTCTGGAATCCGGGAAGATTCATGCAACTATGGCTGGGAGTGCTGGCTCCGCCATCTTGTTCTTGGGGCTCGTGCTGCGGGTAGCGAGCTTTGCGGCATTCCCCCATAGTTGTGTTGTTGCGGTGATGTTTATTGGGATCGGAACACTGCTTCTTGTCTTGGATGGCGTGATATACATCCGCGAGGAACGCGGCACCATCAATCACGCAGGTTCTATTGTTGGACGCGGTGTGCTGGGATAACTTCTTAGGTATGCAGAAGGGGCTGTGTCAGGAAAGGCGAAAACCTTCCCGATACAGCCCCTTCGCTCATGGATTGGATGCCCTTACAAGGATTACTTCCAAGCGCTGCCGTCTGAGGGCGGCGCTACCTGACCGGACATGATCTGTTCCATGGCATCCTTGACGAACTGCACGTTGAGGCCGTAGATCACCTGGTAGGACTTGCCGCCGGGCTTGATGGTTCCGGCTGCACCAGCACGCTTCAGCGCTGCTTCGTCCGCCTTGCTCACATCCGCCAGTTCCATACGCAGACGAGTGGCACAGTTCTCCAGCTCGACGATGTTGTCCTTGCCGCCGAGAGCGTCGATGAACTTGGCAGCAATTCCTACATAACTGTTGTTCTTGACTTCGCCATCGTCATCCGTATCTTCGGGCTCATCGTCCTCGCGACCGGGGGTCTTGAGGTTGAACTTGAGAATGACGAAGCGGAACACGACGAAGTAGATGGCGAACCAGGCGAGGCCCATAATCGGGAGCATCCACGGGTTCTGTGCCATGGGGTTGACCCAGCCAAGAATGAGATCGATGAAACCCGCAGAGAAGCTGAAGCCCATGCGCACCGGAAGAAGGGCACAGATGAACAGAGAGATGCCCATGAATACGGCATGAATGACGTAGAGCACGGGTGCCAGGAACATGAACGAGAATTCGAGCGGCTCGGTCACGCCGGTGAAGAAAGCGGAGATAGCAGCGGAGAGAAGGAGTCCGTAGGCAATCTTCTTGCGGGTGGACTTTGCTGTCATGTACATGGCCAGCGCAGCGCCGGGAAGGCCGAACATCATGATGGGGAAGAATCCCGTCATGTACTGACCTGTGACACCATAAGTGCCGGTGCCCGAGAGGAAGTTATTGAGATCGTTAATCCCGGCCACGTCGAACCAGAACACCGAGTTCAATGCATGGTGTAGGCCGAGTGGGATCAGCATGCGGTTGAAGAAGCCGTAGAGTCCGGCACCCACGGCGCCCAGCCCGAGGATCCACTCGCCAAAGGCGACGAGGGCCGTGTAGACGAAGGGCCAAATGAAGTAGAGAACGATTCCAGCCAGGAGTGAGCTTCCTGCGGCCACGATAGCCACGGAGCGCTTGCCTGAGAAGAAGGAGAAGGCATCCGGGAGCTTGGTGTCCTTGAAGTGGTTGTAGGAATAGGCGCCGATCAAACCGGCAATGATTCCGATAAGAACGTTGTTGATCACTCCGAACCCGGGATTAACATCGGCTGCGTCGATACCCTGGAAGAGGGCCACGGTCTTGGGATCGAGTAGCTTCTGGAATGTCAACCAGGAGACAAGACCTGCGAGTGCTGAGGTGCCATCCGTCTTTGTGGCCATACCAAGGGAGATGCCAATGGCAAACAGGATGGGCATGTTATCTAGGAGTGCGCTACCGGCGGCGTTGAGGAACGTGACGGCGACATTCTCGCCAGCTGTACTACGTATCCAATTGGCGACGCCCATTAGGATCGCGGCAACGGGAAGAACGGCGACTGGCAGCATGAATGACCTGCCGAGTCGTTGCATGAATTTCATGTACTACTCCTCATGTTGTGGGGTGGATGAGGAGAGTATTCCATGCGGATGGAGGAAGAGGAAATAGGCACGGCAACCAGTCTGGGTACGCGAGGGATCTGCCTGGAGAGGTTAAGATGTGCTTGGGAATTTATTGGTATCCACGTGGTCTTCCCAATGGGCCTTCGGTAGAAGCTGGTTGTTATGAGCATTGATCAACGTCAACGTGAAATTGTTGAATTCGTTCGCGAGCACAAGACGGCGAAGGTCGCCACATTGAGTAAGCAGTTTAAGGTCTCCGCCGAGACGATTCGCAAGGATCTCGTGGAGCTCGACGAGATGGGTTTGCTGGTGCGAGTGCACGGGGGAGCGCGCCTCAAACTGGCCGACCGCGAGAGTGCCTACTCGATCCGCGAGTCCTCCCATCTTGAGGACAAGGAGGCCATCGCGCGCCTCGCCCTCAAGTTGATTGAGGAGGATTCCACCATTTACCTCGATTATGGGACGACGACGAGGGCCATCGCCGAAGCTCTCGTCTCCAGTGGGCGCCGCCTCACGGTGGTGACGAACGCCCTGCCCGTCGCGGATCTGGTCGCCACATCCGAGACTCTCGAATGTATCGTCCTGGGTGGAATTCTGCGCCGCAACGGGGGAGCGCTGTATGGCCCGGCCGGGGAGAATGCGCTGGAGTCCTTGAATTTTGATATGGGTTTCTTCGGTTGTGGTGGGATCGACGCCGACGCCGAGATCACCAACCACTTCCCCCTGGAGGTGGCCCTCTCACGCAAGGCGTTGAACCGCTGCGGCCGGGTCGTCGTCGTCGCTGATACCTCGAAACTCAACTCTATTGCGGTGCACCGGCTGGCGCGCTTCTCGGAGGTGGACGTGCTCTTGACGTCGGAGAAGCCGTCCAGGGATTTGCTTGTGGCACTTGAGGAATCGGGTGTGCGGCTGGGGGTTGTGGACTCGCAATAGTGGGGAAACCCGGCTTGGGATAGGGGATCGTCAACACGATGGGGTGTTGGCGGTCCCTTTTTGTCGAGCCGGATCTGATGATTTCGCCAGGTGAAGGGTTTGTACATGAAGTCGGCAATATTTGCCGGGGTGTCGTGTACAAACCCTTCACTTCGTGGGACGGCAGGCCGAGTCGGAATTGGCGGGCAAAGGTCTCGTCATAACTTGGAATGCTTGTGAATTAGTTGGACTTATTTCCCCTCACGCAACCTAATCACAATTTATCTTGTGGGAAAAGCTTGTGAATTGGTTGGGATCTTGTTACGTTTGGGTTACCACACAAATTGAAGAAAGCGATGGAGCAAAGTCCCGGGCGTTGATGACCGGGCCGTCTTCGTTGTTTTGCACGATCCCACACTTTGCACAGGAGCATCCATGGATGAATACCTTGGCTTTTGCCTACCCTTTTTCGCCCGCGGGACGAGGGGGTAAGGCGATGACAAGCATGAGAAGCGTTGCCGTCACCGGCATCCGAGAGCTCTCCACGTTCACCAGCGCGCTACCCACGCTGAAACCGTACGAGGTCCTGATTCGAGTGGCCTACACCGGAATCTGCGGCAGCGACGTTCCCCGCTACTTCGACGGCGGCGTGCATTCCTTCCCGCAGGTCCTCGGCCACGAGTTCTCGGGAGTGGTGGCCTCCACCGGTGCGGCCACCAGCATCCCCGTCGGCACCCGGGTGGCTGTCGCGCCCCTGGTTCCCTGCCACGCATGCGAGAAGTGTCAGGCGGGCCTTCCGGCGCAGTGCCCCAACTACTCCTTCATCGGCTCCCGCCAGCAGGGTGCGATGGCGGATTACGTCGCCGTCCCCGAACGCAACCTGGTGCCGATTCCCGATTCGCTTTCGCTCAAGTCCGCCGCCCTCATGGAACCGCTGACGGTTGCACTGCACGGCTTGGACCAGGCACCGTTCCCCGAGAGCGGCTCGGTGGCCATCCTCGGCGGCGGAGTCATCGGCCTCATGGCGTTGCAAGCGGTTCTCGACCGCGGCGCCACCTCCGTCACCGTGGTTGACATCAGCCCGTGGAACCTCGACGTCGCCACGAGCCACGGCGCCCACCACGTCATCAATAGTTTGGACGACGACGTCGCCGCCCGTTTCGCCGAGATCGGTCACCCGGAACTCGTCCTCGAAATCGCCGGAGCGGCCCCCACCCGCAAGCAGGCCCTGGAGGTGGTGGCCCGCGGCGGACACATCGTCTACATCGGCACCCCCACCACCGACCTGGTGCTCGACCCGGAGACCTTCGAACTCATCCTGCGCGGCGAACTCACCATTCACGGATCGTGGATGTCCTACTCGGCGCCCTTCCCCGGCAAGGAATGGAGCGAAGCCGCGCGCATCCTCTCGCAAGCCCCCTTCGACCCCGAGACGCTGGTGACCCACGAATTTTCGCTCGACGACGTCGCCGCCGGACTGGAAGCGATGAAGGCCGGTGGCAAGCGCCTCAAGGTGATGTTCCGGGTTGCTGGCGAGGAGGCGGCGCGATGACGGTTCACGCGGTGACCCCGCACCCGGCCCTTGACGTCACCTACTCCTTGACCCATCCCGTAGCCCTGCACGGAGTCAACCGAGTGGCCGCCGTGACCTCGCGCCCCGGCGGTAAAGGAGTCAACGTGGCTCGGCTGGCGGCCGCAGCCGGCGGAGAGGTGGCCGTCTACGGCTTTCTCGGGGGACGCACCGGCGACCAGATGCGGGCCGATCTAGCACGCATCAGCCCAAACATCGTGCAGCGCTGGACCACGGTGGAAGCCGAAACTCGGCGCACCATCGCCGTCGTTGACGGCTCCGACACCACCATGTTCAACGAACCCGGCGCCAACCAAAGCGCCCAGGACTGGCGGCGCCTCGCCCAGACGCTGTTCTCCCACGTGGAACCCGGGGATGTCGTCACCATCTCCGGATCGCTGCCCCACCGGGAAGAACCCGAGCACCTCGCCTACCTGGTGAGCGAACTACGCGAGCGGGGCGCCGTCGTCGTCGTCGATACCTCCGGACCGGCACTCCTGGCGGCAGCCGACGTAGGTGCCGATCTCCTCAAACCCAACCGAGACGAACTCGTCGAAGCGCTCGGTTGCGAGGACCTGGACGACGGCGTGGCCAATCTACTGGAGCGGGGCGTGGGAGCCGTCCTCACCTCGCTCGGAGCCGAGGGCATGCGCCTGAACACACCCGAAATCTTCTGCGCGGCCCGGCTCTCGGTGCCCGTCGCAGGAAATCCCACGGGAGCAGGGGACTCCGTCGTCGCCGCCATTGCGCTGGCGCTCGCGGACAACCCCTCCCGGGCCGAGCGCAGCCGAGTGTTGGCTGCCTCTCTCGAGAGAGCCGTCGCGTGGTCCGCCGCCGCCGTGCTCTCACCGGTTGCTGGCGAGATCGACGACGAGACCGCCGAGCAACTCCTTTCCGGAGTACACATCGTTAAGAAAGGCATTTAATGCTTGCTCCACTAGGAAAACTAGCTGAGGAACGCCGCGCCCGCCTACAGGGCCTGGGAGCATTCAACGTGATCCACCTGGAAAACGCTGAATCCATCGTTGCCGCAGCTGAACAGACTGGCCAACCGGTCATTTTGCAGATCTCGCAGAACGCCGTGAAGTTCCATGGCGGGCGGCTGAAGCCGATCGCGCTGGCCACACTGGACATTGCGAAAAGCAGCACCGCGAGAGTGGGAGTCCACCTCGATCACGCCGATGATCTCAAACTCATCCGCGAAGCGATCGATCTGGGATTCACCTCCATCATGTACGACGGCTCGCATCTTCCCGATGAGGAGAACCGCGCGGTGACGGCGCAGGTGGCCCACTGGTGCCACGACGCCGGAATCACCATCGAGGCCGAACTTGGTGAAGTGGGAGGAAAGGACGGCGTGCATGCCCCCGGCGTGCGCACCGATCCCGACGACGCCGCCCAGTTCGTCGCCGATACCGGTGTGGACCTGCTGGCCGTGGCGGTGGGAAGTTCCCACGCCATGACCTCGCGAGACGCCGCGTTGGATCTCGACCTCATCTCGCGAATCGCCGCGAGGGTGCCGGTGCCGCTGGTGTTGCACGGTTCCTCCGGAGTTAGCGATGAGAACATGGTGCTAGCTATCGAGCACGGCATGACGAAGATCAACGTCTCCACCCACCTCAACCACGTATTTACCTCAACCGTCCGTTCAGTTCTGGCAGAGAAGCCGGAGCTGGTGGACACTCGCAAATGGACCACACCTGCAGCAACAGCAATGGAGCAAGAAGTTGCGCGCCTCCTCAACCTGTACACGGGAGCGGCAGGAACCAAGGAAAGGAACGCATCATGAAGCTTGTTGCGGGAGTCGATTCCTCGACTCAGAGCTGTAAGGCCACCATCCGAGACGTCAACACCGGCGCCATCGTGCGCATCGGACGCTCCTCCCACCCGGTAGCCACTCAAGTCAACCCGGAGCGGTGGTGGAACGCCCTGCTGGAGGCGTTCATTGGTGCGGGTGGTTTGGCCGACGTCGACGCCATCTCCATCGGTGCCCAGATGCAGGGCATGATCTGCCTGGACAAGGACGGGCGCGTCATCCGTGACGCGATGCTGTGGAATGACACCAGCTGTGCACCCTCGATCGACGCCCTGAATGCCGAGCTTGGCTTCGAAGAGTGGATTCGCCGCACCGGATGCCCGCTGGTGGTGGCCTCCACCGTGGCCAAGGCGCGCTGGCTGCGGGACAACGAGCCGGAAAATGCCGATCGCACCGCCGCCATCTGCCTGCCGCATGACTACCTCACGTGGCGTTTGCGTGGATTCGGACCTGAGAATCCCAAGCTGGACGAGCTGACCACCGATCGTTCTGATGCCTCGGGTACCGGTTACTGGTCGGCTGAAAAGGATTGCTGGGACGAGGAGCTGCTCGAGATTGGTCTCGGCAAGAGGGTGATCCTTCCCAAGATCCTCGGGCCTCGCGATTCTGCCGGAGTGACCGGCCACGGCCTGCCCGGCATTCCTCCCGGGATTCCGCTCGGTGTGGGTGGCGGTGACAACGCCCTGGGCGCTCTCGCCCTCGGTCTTGAGGTGGGCGACGGCATCATGTCCCTCGGCACCTCGGGCACGGTGTTCGCCCGCGCCAACAGGGTGATCAACGACCCCTCGGGAATCGTCTCCTCCTACGCCGACTGCACCGGCGACCTGCTGCCCATGGCGGCAACGCTCAATGCCGCACGCGACCTGGATGCGGCCACACGCATCCTTGGCCGCGACCACGACGAGATTTCCTTCTTGGCGCGCCGCTGCGAACCCGGTGCCGGTGGCATCACCTTGCTTCCCTACTTCGAGGGCGAGCGCACCCCCTCCATCCCCACGGCGCGAGCCAGCATCCACGGGTTGTCGTTGGAGAACGCCACACCCCGCAATCTTGCTCGGGCCTTCGTCGAGGGCATGGTGTGTGGAATGGTGGTGGCGCTCGATGCCGTGACCGATCTGGGAATCCCGATCAACCGACTCTTCGTCATTGGTGGGGCGGCCCGCAACCGTGCGGTGCAGCAGATCCTCACCCAGGTCACGCCCATCCCGGTGGTCATCCCCGATCCCAGCGAATACGTCACCGTGGGCGCAGCCATGCAGGCCGTGGCCGCGGTGACGGGCGAGTTCCCCACCTGGGAGCACGAGTACTACGAGGTGCCCTCCTTCGGATCGCATCCGGAAATCATGGAGCAGCACATCGCTGCCAAGAAGGCGCTGGGCTACCCGGTCTAAGTTGGGCGTGCCGAGAGGTGTGGCCGCGACATCTTGTCGTGAGCCATGGCCTCTCGGCGACCTCGACGCTGGTTATCCCTTGTGAACGAAGGACAACATACGTGAGCATTGATCCTCTATGGCTGATCGCCGCCTTCGGCGGCGGCGCATTCGGCGCAGCAATTGGCGGACAGACCGCCTTCATCATGACCGGTTTCCTCTACTTGGTGGGACTTTCCGGTTACCTCGGCGGGGTGGACGTGGCACCGTTCATGAACGCGGTGGTATTCGGCCCGGTCATGGGCCCGCACATCGCCTTCCTCGGTGGCGCGATCGCGGTGGCCTACGCCGCCAAGAAGAACTACCTGCCCGCCGGCAAGAACGGCCGCGACGTGGTGACGCCACTGACCACCTTCGGTGATCACATCGACATCTACATCGTCGGTGGCATCGGTGGCATGATCGGTTACCTGGTCAACCAGGTGTTTGCCCTCATCCCACCGCTGCTGGTGTCCGATGCGGCCAACCACTACGACCGCGAGATCCTCGGATCGACGGACACCATTGCCATGACCATCGTGGTGGTCTCCATTGTGGTGCGCTACGTCTATGGCACCACCGGCATGTTCTCCACCAAGCAGGGCCCGCTCATGTGGGTGGGCGACAACAAGGAGTTTGGTGACAAGCACTGGGTGGGCTACCAGGAGAAGTGGTCCCACACTTCGATTCTCGGTGTGGTCTCCGGACTCCTCAGTGGTTTCGCCACCCTGATGATTGTGCTGTACGCCTACGAGCCCTCGGGCGGTGCGGTGGTGCAGCACGCGGCCAACATCGGCTGGGCGATCTCGGCAGTGTCACTGATCTTCAACACACTGGGGCTGCAGACCCCGGTGACCCACCACATGACACTCATTGGGTCGGTGGCGGCGTTGAAGTTCGCGCCCTACTTCGCTGGTCAGAACCCGACTGAATGGACCTCCACGGGGCTCATCGTTCCGCTGCTACTGGCGGGCCTGTTCGGTTGGATCTCGGCCGTGCTGTGCGAGGCACTTTCGCGGGCCACCAATGCCAATGGTGACACCCACATCGATCCTCCGGCATTCGCCATCTTCCCGCTGACCACACTCATCTTCGCTGCCTCGGCAATGATGGGGTGATCTAAGGATAGATGAGGTGAAGAACGAATTAATGGGGTGAGCAACGAGCGCGTTGGCTCCTCACTCAACATTCATGATCGATCGGCTCGAGGTTAAGGCGAGCAAGCGCGTGGGCGGCACAAGTGCCGCCCACGCTGCATGTGAACGTTGCGCATTCACATTCTGGTGACCATGCGTGTTGGGTTGCCACGCATGTGTTCAATCACCACGTTTTTCGATAATCGCCGAGCATGGGGGCGCGCCCTAGCTTCGGCCTACTGGCCTCATGGCGCCATTTCTTGGCGCAATGTCCTACTCGAACCAGTCGCCCAGGCCGTCCGAGACTCCCGCCCACGAGAGCGACTTTGACTCGCCCTGGGTGAGAAGGCAGCGGGAGAATGCCTCCTCGATGAGCGGGCGGCGATCGACCCGCGAGTGCGGATCCTCGGTCCCGGTGACGATGAGGTGGGTGCGCGGAGCATCGTTCCAGTCCCCGGCACTGCCAAAGGTAATGAGGCCGCCGTGGGCGTTGAGCGCGCAGATGGTATCCGGGCGGGTGGGTAGCCAGAAGCAGCCTCGCACGCACACCTCACCCTGACACAGCTCGCTCAACGCGTCGATGAAACGCTCGGGATGGAATGCCCGATCGGAAGAAAGATCCAAGGTCCAGACACCGTGAGTGCTCGGGCCGCCCCAGGCCGCCGTCGTCGCCGGGTGAATGCGGCGAATCGCAGACTCGACGTCGTGCTGACCCGCGAAGAGAACCTCGGGCGTCACCTCGCTGAGCGAGGGGATGAGTAGCGAATCGTGCGGACGGAAATGCTCCACGAGGTCCATCGCGGTGGCGCCGCTTCCCGCCTCGCTATTGCCCGCGGTGACGGTGAGATCGCTGTAGCCAATGTTCATCAGCTGGATTTCGCCCACGCAGCGCTCGTCGTCGTCAAAGAGATCCATGCCACGATCGGCCAGTGACACGTGGGAGAGCAACTCCTCGGCGATGCGGCTGAGTTCGCAGACGTGGGTGACGGAGGTAACGGACCAGCCGAGCGTGGCGACGTCGTCGGAGAAGAGCGGAACGATGGTGGCCGACTCGACCGCAGGAGGCAGGGCCAGGATGACGTCCTCGGGCCGCACCTCCAACAGGAACGGGATGATCGCCTGACGCAGCGAGCAGGCGATGCACGAATGGGCCAGGGGAACCTCGGTGACGCTCTCCTCGAAACCGGTGGAGTAGGTGAGGATTGTGCCGTCGTCGTTGAGGTCCACGGAGAGGACGGGGGCGACGTCGGACAGCGAGAGGATGGCAATGCTGCGGACGAGAGGATCGGCCGCAGTGAGAACCGAGATGCGCAAGAAAAACCTCCGGGCATGACGTAGAACGTCACACAGACTTGTTGAGAACGATAATCACTACTAATATGGCCGCGTGAGCAATTACTGTCAAGTTACTGGGGCGAAGCCCTCATTCGGAAAATCGGTGTCGCACTCCCACCGGCGCACCAGCCGCCGCTGGAAAGTCAACGTGCAGACCAAGCGCTACTGGGTGCCCTCACTCGGGCGCATGGTCAAGCTGCAAGTTTCGCCGCGCGGCATCAAAACCATCGACAAGCTCGGCATCGACCGAGTGTGCCAGGACATCCTGGCGAGGGGAGAGAAAATCTAATGGCACAAAGCAAGGACGTACGGCCCAAAATCACCCTCCAGTCCACCGCAGGCACGGGCTTCCGCTACATCACCACCAAGAATCGCCGCAACACGCCCGAGCGGCTGCGAATCCGCAAGTACGACCCCAAGGTTCGCAAGCACGTCGAATTCGTGGAGGTGCGCTAATGGCCAAGAAATCGAAGATCGCAAAGAACAACCAGCGCGCCGAAATCGTCGCCAAGTACCGGGAACGCCGGGAAGAGCTGGTGCGGATCGTCTCCAGCGTTAGCGCCTCCGAGGAGGAGAAGGCCGCTGCCCGCAAGAAGTTGCAGGCGCTGCCGCGCGACGCCTCGCCCAGTCGCCTGCGCAACCGTGGATTCTCCGACGGGCGCCCGCGCGGCTA
The DNA here is from genome assembly GCA_047602305.1 of Ancrocorticia sp. GTDB lineage: Bacteria > Actinomycetota > Actinomycetes > Actinomycetales > Actinomycetaceae > Ancrocorticia. Next base: position 957,086 of record JASGHO010000001.1, on the reverse strand, counting down.
CCTCCGCAAATTCGGACAATCGCGCGTCAAGTTCCGCGAAGCCGCACTCTCCGGCGAACTGCCGGGCGTGAAGAAGTCGTCGTGGTGACGGGCGTGGTGCTCGGCTGATTCTCGCCGGCTCGGCTGGGGTTTTCAGGTCTGGCTGGGTCTCTCTGGTCTGGCTGGGTCTCTCTGGTCCGCTGATTCCCCCGACCTGTCGGGGCTTTCAGGGCCGCTGGGGGTTTCAGATCCGGTTCGGACTTTCAGCTCCGGCGGGGTCTCTCCGGTTCGGCTGGGGCTTTCAGGTCCGCTGGGGTTTTCAGGTCCGGGTGGAGCCTTCAGCTTCGGCTGGGTCTCTCTGGCCCCACCGATGACTTCGTATCCGACCCAATCCGCACGCGATGACCGCCGGGCGGGGTGTGAACTCTCCCTGGCGTCGCCGTCGTCAAAAATATCCAAGGAAAAACAATGAAACCAGGTATCCATCCCGACTACCATCCCGTCGTTTTCCGCGACAAATCCGCGGACTTCGCGTTCCTCACCCGCTCCACCGTCACCTCCAAGCAGACGATCGAGTGGGAGGACGGCAATACCTACCCGGTCATCGACGTCGAAGTTTCTTCCGCCTCCCACCCCATGTGGACCGGCAAGAAGCGCGTCATGGACACCGCCGGGCGGGTCGAGAAGTTCTGGCAGCGCTACGGACGGGAGAAGTGACGTGAAAGTTCGATCCTCTCTCAAGTCCCTCGCCGCCGCGCCCGGCTCGAAGGTGGTGCGCCGCAAGGGCCGCATCTACGTCATCAACAAGCAGAACCCGCGCTTCAAGGGGCGCCAGAAGGGCTGAGTGGCTCGCGGGCCGTGGGCCGTGGGCTGCGTGGCTTGTGGCAGTGCGTCGAGGGCTGCGTGGTTCGTGGGGCCACGTCTCGCCTTGCTAAGTCTCGCCTCGTGAATGCTCTCCTCGCGAAGAGGTGACGTTTGTATGGAGAGGTCACGGTTTTTTGCCGTGGCCTCTCCACTCTTCTGTGACCTCTTTAATGGGCCGATGACGGCTTGGCCCACTCTCCTGCAAAGGAGTGATAGCCCGGTTAACGAGTGATAGCTACGACGGTGCCCGCGGCATCATTTCTTTGCCGCGCTATCACTCCTTCGTTTGGCCTATAGCCCGCATGTAACCCATAGACACCACGTCTTGACCTGTAACCCTGAAACAAGGGCCCGAGGTATACCGAGTACGAAAAAGGCCCGGAATTGCTTCCGGGCCTTTGTTGGCTCCCGCGGTTGGACTCGAACCAACAACCGTTCGATTAACAGTCGAATGCTCTGCCATTGAGCTACGCGGGATTAACGCTGCCCCGCGATATTACACCACGCCCGGCGCGGTGATCAAACTGAGTGCCTACCGCGACTCACTCAATCCCGCCCAGCTCACCCGCCAGATCCACACCATCCAAACCCAACACTCCACCCTCGCCCTGGCCGAGCAGGTCCAGGCCAGCGCGAGCCCCCCACCACCAGCCAAGGAATCAGACAAGCTAGCTAACCCCAACATCCAGAACACCAACCACTTTCGCGGGCAAAACCAGATGAGGCATCGAAACCCATTTCGTGGGCATATTGACATGAGGCATGACGACTGGCGGGCGTATGCTCGTGCCAGCGATTTTCGTGCAGAGAATGGAGCCCATACCTGCACGAACGTGCTGCGCCAGGGTCTCGTTTTCTGGAGCAGTTCCGCATAGTCTTGCACTCAGGTGATACGCATCACCTGGCTGACCAGCTTTGTTGGAAGACTCGAGAGTATGGAGTATTCGACACGTGGGTACCTAGGTGTGGATCCGAACCTCGCGACAGTCCCGGAGTAAAGAAGGTGTCCTATGCAGAAGATTGTTCCCAACATCTGGTTCAACAAGAACGCGGCCGAGGCGGGCGAGTTCTACACCCAGGTTTTCCCCAACACGACCAGCAAAGTGACGAGCAGTTACCCCACTGAGAATCTGCCCGACTTCCAACAGGAGCTGGCGGGTGCGCCCCTCACGGTTTCCCTCAGCATCCAGGATTTTGAGTTCGTCCTTATTAACGCGGGGCCGGAGTTCCGTCCGAATCCATCCATTTCCTTCATGGTCAACTTCGATCCGCTGATTTTCGCCCGGGCTGCTGGCATCGATCCCGCATCCAAGGAAGCCGCTCAGGCCGCGCGCGACGCTCTTGACCACGCCTACAGCCGGCTGATCGACGGCGGCAAGGCCCTCATGGAGCTCCAGGAGTACGACTTCAGCCCGTACTACGGTTGGGTCGAGGACCGCTACGGGGTGTCCTGGCAGCTCATCCTCACAGATCCTGAAGGGGATCCGCGTCCGTTCATCATGCCCGCGTTCCTCTTTGGCGCCGAGGCTCAGAACAAGTGCCGCGAGACCATTGACCGCTACCTCTCGATCTTCCCAAACTCCGCGTGGGGCAGTATCTACACGTATCCGGTCGCGATGGGGCCTGTGACGGAGGAGCACATCATGCATGCCGACCTCACGCTCGCCGGCCAATGGTTCGTTGCCGCCGACTCCGGCAACGAGCAGCCCGAGTCCTTCAACCACGGCATTTCGCTCGAAGTCCGTTGCGACGACCAAGCCGAGATCGACCACTACTGGGACGCCCTGTCGGCAGTACCCGAGGCGGAGCAGTGCGGCTGGCTCATTGATGATGTGGGTGTCAGCTGGCAGATTGTCCCCGCTAGTATCGGTGAACTGATGCGGAGGCCCGGCGCGCACGGCAAGCTCATGGCGATGAAGAAGATCGTCATCGCCGAGTTCTGAGGCCCGGCACCTTCGCCGCGCAAAGGCAGTTGTTAAAGGACACGGCTCCGGGTGACATTGTGTCAACCGGAGCCGTGTCGCCTATTGAGCCAATTGTTTACGGCACGAGGTCGAGGAACCTCGCGTGCAGGGTTGCGTCGCCAGAAATTTCCGGGTGGCAGGTTGCGGCTATCAGCTTCCCGTATTCGACGACGACGGCCTCCCCTTCGTAGCTAGCCAGCACCCGGACGTCCTTGCCCACCTCGGTGATGCGCGGTGCGCGGATGAACGCCGCGCGCAGGGTCTCACTTGTGGTTGAGTCTGCGAGATCCAACTCCGCCTCGAAGGAAGCGAGCTGGTTGCCGAAGCCGTTGCGGGTAACGCTAACCGGCAGTCCGCCGATGTGATCGACGAGCGAGCCCGCCGGGTCGACGTCGTCGGCAAGAAGAATGAGCCCGGCGCAGGTGCCGAATACGGCCAGTGTGCCGTCGTCGATCCGCAGACGAATAGCGGCGAAAAGCCCGGTACCGGCGGCGAGGCGCGCCATGGCGGTGCTCTCGCCACCGGGGATGACGAGCCCGTCCACGGCGTCCAGGTCGTCGGCGGTGCGGACCAGGCTGACATGCGCTCCGAGCCCTTCCAGAATCGCGACGTGCTCGGCCACCGCACCCTGGAGCGCTAGCACTCCGACTCTCATACTCACCAGCCGCGCTCGGCGAGGCGATGCGGGGCGGGAAGGTCAGCTACGTTGATGCCTACCATGGCCTCACCCAGGCCGCGCGAGACTCGCGCAATCTCGGCCGGGTTGTCGAAGTGAGTGGTCGCCTCAACGATCGCCTTGGCGCGGGCCGCCGGGTTACCGGACTTGAAGATGCCTGAGCCCACGAAGACGCCGTCGGCCCCGAGCTGACGCACTAGTGCGGCGTCCGCAGGGGTGGCGATACCGCCAGCTACGAAGAGGACGACGGGCAGCTCGCCGGTCTCCGCCACCTGCTTGACCAGCTCGTACGGGGCCTGGAGGTTCTTGGCCTCGACGAACAGCTCGTCGTCGTTCAACGCAGCCAACTTGGCGATCTCGGACTTGATGGTGCGGATGTGGGTGATGGCCTGGGAGACGTCGCCGGTGCCGGCCTCGCCCTTGGAGCGGATCATGGCCGCGCCTTCGGTGATGCGGCGCAGCGCCTCGCCGAGGTTGGTGGCGCCGCAGACGAAGGGCACCTTGAAGTTCTGCTTGTTGATGTGGTGGACGTAGTCGGCGGGGGAGAGTACTTCGGACTCGTCGATGTAGTCCACGCCAAGCGCTTCCAAGATCTGGGCCTCGACGAAGTGGCCGATGCGCGCCTTGGCCATGACCGGAATCGAGACGGCCTCAATAATCTCGTCGATGAGGTCCGGGTCGCTCATGCGGGCCACGCCGCCCTGGGCGCGGATGTCCGCGGGCACGCGCTCCAGCGCCATGACGGCAACAGCGCCGGCCTCCTCGGCGATGCGCGCCTGCTCGGCGGTGACGACATCCATGATGACGCCGCCCTTGAGCATCTGGGCGAGTCCGGTGTTGACGCGAGTTGCAGCAATGGCCATAGTGATCCTTTGATGGGCCGCTCGGGCGGCGGGTTGAGCAGATAGGACGGCGGCGGGGCGGGACTGACTTAGCGCAGGCCAGCCGGTGATTGCCGACGCAGACAAGGTTCTCGCACAAACTGGACCATTGGTAGAGCCAGTTGAAGGCACTTCTAATGGTCCAGTTGCTAGAGTGTCTGTATGTTCGAGCTTGACCGCGAGTCCGGTGTTCCCCTCCCTGCCCAGATTGCCGCCCACTTTCGTGGTCTGATAGCCGAGGGTGTCATGCGCGCATATGATCGGATGCCCTCGTCGCGAGTCCTTGCCCAGACTCTTGGTGTTTCCCGAGGTAGCGCCGTTGCTGCCTACGACCAGCTTGTGGCTGAGGGGTACCTCGTGACTCGCGCCAAAGGTGCCACCTACGTGCATCCCGACGCTCTGGAAGCCAGGAAAATATCCTTCATTCGCTCCGTCGGGGAAGACAGCCCAATGGTTGCGAACGAGTCGCGTGCCAGGGTCAAGGGAGCATCCGGTACATCCGGTGAAAATGAGGGCGAAGTCCGGGCGAATGCTCACACAACGAGAAATAATCCGGCGATACAAGATTCTCGCGCTGAACGCGGAGGCGCTTTCGCTTCCGCACTTGGCGGCCCGAATGTTTCGGCATCGGTGCGAATCATCGACCTACGACCGGGAATAACGAACGAGAACGTCGGGGAAGATTCTGCCTGGAGGGAAGCCTGGCGTAGTGCTGCCGGAGCGCAGAATGAGGGGGTCATTGACACTCGTGGCGATCGTCAACTCCGTGAAGCCATCGCCGAACACCTTCGCCTCACCCGCGCCATGACGGTGGATCCCGGATCGATCATCGTCACAGCGGGCGCGAGGGACGGCCTCTTCACCTTGCTGGGCTGCTTACCGGAGCTGGGATTTCGCCCCGCGCTCGCGGTGGAGGAACCGGGCTACCCGGGCTTGCGCGGCGTCATTCGGCGCTCGGGTTTGCAGATGCTTGCCATGGGGCGCGAGATACCAGCGGAAGCAGGCGCCGCCGTCGTTACTCCCAACCGGCTCTACCCGCTGGGCGGAAGTATGCCCGCAGGTCAGCGGCTAGATTTGATCAGGGCTGCGGAGCATCGTGGGGTGCTCGTGATTGAGGATGATCTTGACTCGCAAGACCGCCATACCGGCCCGCTCATGCCGTCGCTGTGGGAGCTGGCGCCCGATCGCGTCGCCCATCTTGGCACCTTCAACCGGGTGTTGACCAACGAGGTGCGGCTCGGATACCTCATCCTTGCCCCGAACTTACAACAGCCGCTTCTTGACCTGCGACAAGATCTTGGCCTCACCCCATCCGCCATCGCCCAAAGAGCTGTCGCCACCTACTTGGGCCACGGCGGCCTGCGCCGCCAGATCGTCCGGCACCGGCGAGATCTGGCCAGAAGAAAGGCTACGGTTCGCGACATTCTGGCATCTCTTGATGTTCAACTCCACGCCGAATCAACGGCGATCGTGCGGTTGGCTCGGGAGTTGGAGCGGGACGTCGTCGTCGGTTGTGAACAGCGCGGGGTATCCGTAGGTTCGCTCAGTAGCTACTGGAGTGGCGGCGCGGAAGGTGGGATCGTCTTCTCGTACGGCCAGGTCGCGGGCTCCGAGTTGGAGGCGGCGCTGTGGACCATCGCGGAGGTGGTGGGCGAGGGATTTCGAGCAGATGGACACGAGGGTGCTTGAAAAAGATCTCCGGAATCCCGCACCTCATGTGGCATAGGTACACAGGTAGCGGGATGACGGAGATGGATTCTGATGGCTCCCACGTCGAGAGTCGCGGACTCCATCATCTAGACTGGCCGGACGCCGTGGAAGCGTCTGCGAGGAGGAGAAATAGTGGAACCCGTACACATCATTCTCGGCATGGGGCTGGTGCTGCTTGCCGTGGGAGTCGTGAGATTCATTCGGGAACGCCGCAGGATCTCCAACGTCATCTTTTTGCTGTTCGGGGCGGCTCTTACACTTTTCGCCGCACTTATTCTCTCCTCGGAAGCGAACGGACCGACCCCGTGGGTGCTCTTGCCGCTGGCGATCATGGTTGCGGCTCCGTTTCTCGGATACCCGGTGCTCACCATCTTCCTGCTGATCAACGGCGTCATGATGGTGCGTAGGGAGCAGCGCTCGTTGGGGAATCTGCTTTCGCTTATCCTCGGGATTGGCTTTGCGGTTCTGCCGTTTGCGCTGCCGCTGGTTACGGGGCTGCTGGAGCGAGTCGCGGACGAAGGCTACGTGAGTCCGGACCTCGTCAGCGGGTTTTTTGCCTACGCTTTTGGTGTGGCCATGTACGTGGCGTTCTGCTTCTTCGTCTACCTGTCTGCCTCTTTCCTCTACCGGAAGGTGCCCGGGGGTCTCACCGCGGACTACGTGGTGGTGCTGGGATCGGGTCTCATCGGCACCCGCGTGCCGCCGCTACTGGCGGCGCGGCTCGACAAGGGCATTGAGGTCGCCAACGCGCAGAACCCTCCAGCGACCATCATCCCGAGTGGCGGCCAGGGACCGGACGAGGAAATCAGCGAAGCCGAAGGGATGGCGCGTTACCTGCGCGAGCACGGTATTCCGCAGGAGCGGATCATCCTGGAGGACCAGGCGCGCAACACCCGCGAAAACCTGCTGTTCAGCCAGAAACTGCTGCCCACCCCGGACACCAAAATTCTGGTCACCACGAACAGTTACCACGTGTTCCGGTCGGCGATGCTCACGCGCGAGCTGGGCCTCAATGCCCACGTGGTGGGATCAAAGACAGCGCGCTACTTCGTTCCTTCGGCTTTTCTGCGCGAGTTCGCCGCCGTGATGAAGCAGTATCTGCGGCTGAACGCCATTTTCATTGGGCTGTGGACGCTCATGTTCGTGGCGCTGACGGTCTTGGGAATGCTTCTTCCGAACTAGTGATTCCTTCAAGGGCGTCACAGCGATATCCGTGCCGTAGACGGCACACGGAACGCTGTGACGCCCAGTTAGGATCGCGCCTCAGCGGCGCGGGTAAGGTGCTGAATCGCTTCCCGGCGAGAGAAGCCTAGCTCCTCGATCATGACTTGAAGGTAGGCTTCGGCGGCCTCACGGGCCCGGACATCCTTGGGTCCAAGCCCACCACTTACGTACGTTCCTCGCCTGCCGTGCGTACTCAGCACGCCGCGCTCCTCGAGATATTGGTAAGTTCGAGCCACGGTTCCAGGTGCGATCCCGAGATCACCGGCGAGGCGCCGAACCGGTGGAAGGCGGTCGCCGCGCTTGAGTTCGCCGTCGTCGATCTCGTGCAAAATCCCGGCGATCAGCTGCTCGTAGACGGGGATGGGGCTGTCCGGATCGACGGTGATCATCGTGTCACCTCCGCTCGATTTTGCCAGAGGTGTGCGAGAAGTTGGCGGGAGCCCGCGGTGAACGACTCGGAGTTGAAAGTCCGCAGGACGTTGGCGGTGAAGAACCCCATCATCACTATGGCGCCAACGATGTAAAGTCCATAGCTCCATTCTGGTGAGGTCTCCAAAGCGGAAGGTAATAGCGCGAAGAAGATGGACAGGAAGGTCACGCCGGTCGACAGGTTGAGCAGCGACTGAACCGAATCGATGCGGTAGAAATCAGTGATGAAAATACCGAAAGGCGTGCCGCTTGTTGTGCGCCTCCGGATGATGAACTGAGCTGCACCCATTGATGTGATCCAGAACATTACGCAGGCCGCGATGGCAGTACAAGCGTTCACGAAGTGCTGTGACCTGAGGGGAGAAAAGGCCGACTGGGTGATGATGACGATGAAGAGAAGGACGGCAACTCCAAGCGTGAGAAAGGAGAAGACGCGAACACTCTTCGTGGAATAGTCGGCGAGGCCGACCCAGCGCGAGCGAGCAATGGCAGCTTGCGAGGAGCCGAGAGTTCTTGTTGTCTTGTCTGTGTGGCTGGAAAGCAGAGTTCTGACAGTCCATCCGGCATGAACAGCTGAGGCAGCGAGCTGGAGAACCACCACTAAACCGATGGCGAACGTGGTGCTGGCACTGATGATGAGCCGTTCTGGAATGGTGTCGATTGTTATTGATGCGATCAATGCTGCCATCGCCACCGCTGTCGAAGCCACGTAGGCGCACAGTTTGTCGCGTTGTGAAAGCGAGTGAGCAAAAGCCGAGGCTTCTCCATCGGTATGAGGAGGCGCGCTCTCAAGCAATATCGACATTGCTTCATGTGCGCGGTGACTCGTCGGCCAGGCGCGGAATGCTCGGGAGCGGAAGAAGAAAATGACGAACAGAATGAGCCAGACAAGTTCCATGACGCTGCTCCTTTGGATGAGAATCTGAGCAGAAATTGTTCTGTTTGTACTAGTCTAAATTGATACAAAAATGTATTCAAGTTTTTTTGGGGATTCTCGGCAGGGTGCGGGGTAGCCGATTCCTACGCGGGCACCACAGCGATATCCGTGCCGTGGACGGCACACGGAACGCTGTGACGCCCAGCTAGGATCGCCACGGGTTGAGATCGATCCGGGTTGGGATCGCGAACCCGCAGCTCGGCCCGTGCGGAAACGATAGTCTGGAACCATGAGTATTCAGGTGGGCGACGTGGTCGCAGCAATGGAACGCCTCTTTCCGCCCGAGACGGCCGAGTCGTGGGACCGCGTCGGGCTATCGGTCGGGGACCCGAACCTACCGGTTCGCACGATCGCTTTCACCGTGGATCCGTGCGAGGCGAGCGTCGAGGAGGCCATCGCCCGCGGTGCGGACATGGTCATCACCCACCACCCGCTCTACTTGCGTGGTACCCACTCCGTTGCGACAACGACGGCGAAGGGTACCTGGACGAGCCGACTCATCAAGAACGACGTGGCCCTGTACACCGCCCATACGAATGCTGACGTCGCCGTGTCCACGCTGGCGCTCGCGGAGCTACTGGGCGTGACGTTGGAGCGGGCTCTGGATGAGGCGAGTGGTATCGGGGGAGTCGGTTCCATCGAGCCGTTGACGCTACGAGAGTTCGGGGAGCGGGTGGCCGCTGTGATTCCGCAGGTGCCGGCGGGCGTTCTGGTGGGTGGCGACCCGGAGCGCGTCGTGCGGCGGGTAGCGATTTGTTCGGGTTCGGGCGACTCGTTGCTGGGCTTGGCGAATGCCTCCGGTGCGGATGTCTACCTCACTGCTGACCTGCGCCATCACCCAGCCACGGACCACCTATGGAACGGCGGATGCGCGTTGGTTAGTGCCACGCATTGGGCCACCGAGTGGCCGCTGCTTGGCCACATGCGAGACCGATTGCTGGCGGAGCTGGCGGCAGCGGGAGTTGAAGCCGCCGATCTGCCCGACGCCTACATCTCCGACATCCCCACCGATGCGTGGTTCGTCAGGCTGTGACACGCGGGTTGGGAATAGCGGGTGTGAGAATCGAGGGCGGTTTTTCATGGCGGTGAAGGCGATGAAACGGCGTTCGTGAGGGCATGGAAACGGAGGCGTTGAGGCCGTCGTCGTCCTATGTCAGAAGTCTGAGGGCGCGCCACATACTGGTTTATTCGTGAACTGGCCCACAGATTCGGTAGGCTCGGTCTATGGCTACAGCACCCGCAGCAGATCAGCTCACGCTTCTCGACGTGGCTGACCTCGATTCCCAGATTGCCCGGCTCGAACGTTCGAACGTCAAGCATCCGCTTCGCGAGAAGCTTGGAACCATCATGAATGCGGCTGCGGCTCGTGCGCGGGACAAAGAAGCAGCCGAGAAAGCTGTGGAGCAGGCTGAGGCGCATCTGGCCGAATGTGAGGCGAAGAGTGCGGTACTGCAGAAGCAGATTGCGGAGAAGGACGCCAAGCTCAATGCAGGAACCGGCCTGACATCCCGTGATCTGCTGGTCCTTCAGCAGGAGATTGAAGGGCTACGTGAGATGCTGAACGTGGCCTCTGACGTGGAGTTTGAAGCGCTGGAAGGTGTTGAAGCAGCCCAGGATAAGGTGGCGGCGTTGGGTGCGACGATTGGGCTCCTCAAAGACGACATGCTTGCTAAGAGGGCCGCGTTGGAGGATGCAGTCGCCCAGATTCAGGCGGAGCAGCAGGCATTGCGTGCACAGCGAGATGCGCTGTACGAACCGTTGGCTGAGGATCTCAAGCGAATCTATCAGCACTCGCGCGAGTCGGGCGGGTATGCCGTCATGGCACTGAATCCCAATGGAACAACGAGCGCCGGTATCAACCTCTCCCCGGTCGAAGTGTCGCAGATTCGGGCTCTTCCCGAGGATGAGATTTATCTTTCCGAGGATTATGACGCCATCGTGGTGCGGTTGCCGAGCTGATTTCAGGTGCGGCGGGCTGAGGCCAACATTTCGTTGTCATATATGGACCACGCGGCAGATAGTTGCCAACCGGTCCATATACGACAACCAAATGTATCGGTGATCGTCAGGCCTTGCGGGTAGGGCCGTTCACGTGGTGTAAATAGGCTCGGATGGTTGGCGTAACACTTCGCTGGGCGGTTGGGTAGCCCGTCAGAGTTATTGGCGTAGCCCACCCGGGGCGATTCGTGGGTGACTGCTACAACGAGATATGGGTTGCGACATGGGAGCTTGGGTTACATCGTGGTGTAACCCAAGCTCCCATGTGTAAGCCGATATTTCTCTATAGCGTCGGGATGAGTGATCGCCCGAGCCTCACGTATCGCCCGAGCCTCACGTATCGCCCGATGTCTCAGGCGTTGCAGGTGCAGCGCTCTTCGGGAGCGAAGGGCGCAAGAGCTTCCTCAACATGCTCGCCGCAGCCGGTCCAGGTGACCTTGCTACAGACGTCGCAACGAATAGGTGAGCACATGATGATTCCTTTCGGTGGGGTGAGTGGTTGTAGTAGGGGCAACAGCCTCTCAGTACAACCACCATGTGTGGGGTGACGAATCAACGTGTGGCGTAGCGAGTCACGGTGCTACGCCACATCGGTGTTCCGATGCTTACCGTACTCCATGATTTGTGGGTACGGATTCTCATTGGGGCGAAAATTCCGGTCGTTCAGCCGAGCTCCATGTAATCGCGCCCAAGCACTGCGAACGCGGTGAGCATCCCGCCAGACAACGACTTGGTATCAAAGCCATGACCGGCGAGAACACGGTTGGCAATGTGCGAGCGCACACCCACCTGGCAGGTGACGCGCACGGGACGGCCGTCAGCGGCCTCGCGCACCTCGTCAATACGACCGCGCAGTTCAACGTGTGGCACATTCATCGCGCCGGGCAGGTGCCCGGTGGCGAACTCGCCAGCCGAGCGCACATCAAGGATGAGCGCCTCCTCGCGAACCGCTTCGAAGTCCTCGGCGTACCAGAGGTCCAGGAGGCCATCGAGAACATTGGAAGCAACCATCCCGACCATATTCACAGGATCCTTGGCGCTGCCATAAGGCGGCGCGTAGGCAAGGTCGAGATCGATGAGATCGGGGGCAACCATGTGGTTGCGGATCGCCGTGGCGAGCACATCGATGCGCTTGTCCACGCCGTCCTTGCCCACAGCCTGGGCACCCAGAACGAGCCCGTCACTCTGACGAATGTGCACCACGAGGTGGATTTGCTCGGTGCCGGGGACGTAGCCTGCATGCTGGCCGGGATGCAGATGTAGCACGTGGTACTCGATGCCTGCGGCGTCGAGCGCGGCCCGGTTCGCTCCGGTCATCGTGGCGGTGAGCTCACCCACACGCACAATCGCAGTGCCGACAGGCTGAGGAATCGCGCGGGCCTGCTCGGGTCGGAGAATGGCGTCAGCGATGTGACGGCCCGCGCGATTAGCGGGGCCCGCCAGGGCCACCGGGCGGCGAATACCGGTCACCGCGTCGGTGGAAACGGTTGCGTCGCCACCGGCGTACACATCCGGGAGATTGGTGCGGCCGTGCTCGTCCACCACCATGGCGCCGCGCTCGCACTCCACTCCGGAGGCTTCGAAAGCGGTGGTATCTGGCCGAACACCGGCGGACAGCACGATGATCTCAGCATCCAGCCGGGTTCCATCCGACAACACAACGGTGTCACACTCCGCGCCCGGCAAGATAGTTTGAGCGGAGACACCGTCGTGAAGAGCGATCCCGAGCCGCTCCAACTCACCAGTAACAAGCGCGGCCATCTCGTTCTCCAACGGTGGCAGGACGTGCGGCGCGAACTCGACGATGCTCGTCTCCAGCCCCCGCTGCGCCAACGCTTCAGCGGCCTCCAATCCAATGAAGCCAGCGCCGAGAACCACCGCGCGACGCGCCCCGGATCCTACGGACGTCCGCAGGGCGACGGCGTCGTCGATAGTGCGAAGTGTGCGCACCCGACTCGACTCATCCAGCCCGGAAATCGGTGGACGGCTGGCCACCGCGCCCGGTGCGAGGACGAGGGCGTCGTAGCAAATCTCCTCGGTTCCGGCCGGGGTCTCGACGTGGACGATCTTGGCCGTAGCGTCGAATCCGGTGACGTTGTGGTGGACGCGGACGTCCAGATTCAGTGAGGCTTCCAGCGACGAAGGGGTCTGGACGAGGAGCATGGCGCGGTCCTCGATCTCGCCGCCCACATAGTAGGGGAGTCCGCAGTTGGCGAAGGAAACGTGCTCCCCGCGCTCAAGGACGATGATCTCGGCTTCTTCGGAGAGACGGCGTGCACGGGCGGCGGCGCTCATTCCGGCCGCGACTCCTCCAACAATGACGATCCGCATGACGTATTACTTTCTGAAGAGGCGAGAGAAGAAGCTGCCGCGTTCTTCCTTCGGGTGATTGCCAGGGCACCACTGCGATGCGGGAACGCTGCGCTTGACCTGCGCCACGTGGTTGCCGCATCCGGCCCAAGTTGTCTTGCCACAAGTCTTGCACGATACTGCTCGGCACATTGTCGGAATCTCCTCCTTACGAGAAATACTACCGGGAGCATCTTAACAGAAATGCTGGGGGTAGTATTTATGAGAATGGTCCAGTTGTTACAATCATCGCTTTTGAAGTCATGAATGGCGCCAATCGTGCATCATGAGTGGAAGCGTCAAGAGCGCTGAAGGAAAATGAGGTAGTGATGGCAACAAAAGATGCTCACGAAGATCTGGCACAATCCCACGAGGACGACATCGTGACAAGCGACAACACCGCTGACACCCTAGACAAACCCACCGACGCTCATAACGACGGCAACTCGCCCAACCGAGAAATCGGACTCGACAAGGATCCCGAAGCTCGCCGCAAGATCGTCAATCGCCTCAAGCGCGCCAACGGTCAGCTGGCCGGGACAATCAACCTCATCGAGAACGGCGGGCACTGCCGCGAAGTGGTGCAGCAGCTTGCCGCCGTCTCCAAGGCGATCGACCGCGCCGGCTTCCTCGTCATCGCCACCGCCATGCGCGAATGCATGCTCGACGAAGGTGAGGACGCGGAGGAGAACCGCGAGAACCTGGAGAAGATGTTCCTCTCGCTCGCGTGAGTTCTAGTCTTCCGCGGGCGTCAGCGTGAGATGACGCTTCAACCCGTCTTCCTCCACCTCGACGGTTCCGAGCGTCCGGGCTACGGCGGCGACGTCGTCGCTCTTCGCGTCCAACAGTGCTCGCGTGAGTAACCCGCGATAGTGCTTCGCCATATGCGTGATGACCTTGCCGGACGAATCGCGCACCCGCACGTCCCACCACAGGCCGGGCGGATTCCACACGAGGTAGGCGCCCGACCGCATGTCCACGGTCACTGCGTTGCGCGCATCACTGCCCGCGGCGCCTCCCGACGCGTCTCCCGCGAACAACTCGGCCTTGAGATGCCGCCGCCAGTACGTCTTCAGCGCACCGGCCCGCGGCAGCTTGACGTTCATCGACAGTCGGTAAGCAGGAATGAGATCCTCGCCACCGGTGGCCCCAAAAAGACCGGAGAAGATCGTGACGTCGTCGCCCTCGCGCAACTGCGCCGCCTCGTACAGCACCCCGGTGTAAACCTCGCGCGCGGGCGCACACGGCAAACTCCATAGGCCACGCTGGGCCTCCACCTCGGGCCGAATACGTTCTCCGGCCTTGAGAATCGCCAACGCGTCCGCGCGCTGCGAGACTTCGATCAGTTCATCGACGACGGCGACGCGTGCTTCCGTGAGTCCCGAATGGGCCAGAAGTGACAGGTCGAGAACGGGACCGGATGCCGGGGGAGTCTTGCCTTCCGAAGGCGGGAGAAGAATACGCACGAGCTTTAGTCTATGATGGCATGGCGAATGAGTCGGCCAGGCGGCCGCGTGACGTGTTCTGCGGAACACGCCCCGAGGAACGTCCGGGCTCCACAGGGAACGGTGGTGGGTAACACCCACCCGGGGTGACCCGCGGGAAAGCGCCACAGAAAACAGACCGCCACGGGCCTCGGCCCGCGGTAAGGGTGAAACGGCGGTGTAAGAGACCACCGCGCTCCAGGTGACTGGAGTGGCACGGCAAGCCCCACCGGGAGCAAGGTCAGACAGCGCGCGTTGAGGCGTCCCGCTGAGCGCGCGGGTGGACCGCTAGAGCCGTGCGGCAACGTACGGCGTAGATGGATGGTCGCCGCTGGCCCGCTGAGGCGGGCCGGAACAGAACCCGGCGTATCGGCCGACTCATTCGCCCCTTTTCATCCTCGTTGTTGCCCGCCGGATGCGCAGCCGGATGAGCTGTTCGGGTGGTTGTTGCGCAGCCGGATGTTGCTGCGCAAAGAGGTTACGCAAACGTGGAGAGGTCACGGCTAGAAACCGTGACCTCTCCACGAAAAGGTTGCCTCTTTGGATGCTGGTCGTTAGACGTTGGGCTTATGCCTCAGCCTCAGCAGCCTTCGCTGCCGCCTTGGCTTCCTTTTCTGCCTTGCGAACCTTACGAACTTCCTCGCGAGCAACGGCGACCTTCGCCTTGGTCTCCTCGTCCAGCACGAATGCACCGGCTTCCTGAGCGGCCAACAGAGCCGACCCAACGATGCCCGCGGTGTTGAGCAACTCAGCCGGAATGATCGGCGCGCGGGTGTCGATGAGTGGCACGAACTTCTTCGACTTCTTGGAGATGCCACCGCCGATGATGAAGACGTCGGGGGAGAAGAGCATCTCCACATGGGAGAAGTAACGCTGCAGGCGCTCGGCCCACTGCTCGTAGCTGAGACCCTCGTTCTCGAACACGGAGGAAGCGGCGCGCTTCTCGGCGTCGTAGCCGTCAATCTCCAGGTGGCCGAGCTCGGTGTTGGGCACCAGCACGCCATTCATGACCAGCACGGATCCGATGCCGGTTCCCAGCGTCAGCACCATGACGAGGCCATCGATGCCGTTGGCGGCACCGTAGTGCACCTCGGCGTAACCGGCGGCGTCGGCGTCGTTCAATACGGTGACCGGGCGGCCCAGGCGGTCCGTCATGAGCTTGAGGACGTTCTGGTCCTTCCACGACTCGTGCAGGTTCGCGATCATCGGGGCCACGCCGTGGATGATGGGGGCGGGGAAGTCGATGCCGATCGGCACGCTCTCGTTGATGCCGAAGTGCTCCACCAGTTCCGCCACGGTGTCCGCCACCGCGTCGGGGGTGGCGGGCTGGGGTGTGGGAATGCGGTAGCGCGACCCGATGAACTCACCGCGGTCCAGGTCGACAAGTGCGCCCTTGATGCCGGAGCCGCCGATGTCGATTCCGAAGGCGATGTTCTGGGGGGAAGTGGTCATGGAAACTCCTTACAGGTGAGGTGCCAGATCCACATCTGACGGCAGTGTCAGGATCTCGGCTCCATCGGGGGTAACAACGAGCGTGTGCTCCCATTGTGCCGTGCGGGAGCGGTCCTTGGTGAGAACTGTCCATTCGTCATCCCACTGCTTCCACTCGAAGGTGCCGAGGGTGAGCATGGGCTCGATGGTGAACACCATCCCCACCTCCATGATCGTGTCATAGGAGGGGGCGGCATCGTAGTGGGGGACGATGAGGCCGGAATGGAAGGCCTCGCCCACTCCATGACCAGTGAAATCCCGCACCACGCCGTACTCGAAGCGCTTGGCGTAGGACTCGATGACGCGCCCAATGACGTTGATCTGGCGCCCCGGCTTGACGGCCTTGATGCCGCGCATCATCGCCATCTTGGTGCGCTCGATGAGGAGCTTCGACTCCTCATCCACTTCGCCCACAGTGAACATCGCGTTCGTATCGCCATGTACGCCGTTCTTGTAGGCGGTGACGTCCAGGTTGATGATGTCGCCGTCGTTCAACACGGTGGAATCGGGGATGCCGTGGCAGATGACCTCATTGATCGAGGTGCAGATGGACTTGGGGAAACCCATGTAGTCGAGGCAGGAGGGGTAGGCGCCGTGGTCACACATGTACTCATGGGCGATGCGGTCCAGTTCATCGGTGGTGACGCCGGGGGCGATGGCCTTGCCCGCCTCGTACATGGCGTCGGCGGCGATGCGCCCGGCGATGCGGATCTTCTCGATGGTCTCGGCGTTCTTGACGTCCGAGGCCGTCACCACCTCCGGACCGTCATGGAAGAGGTACTCGGGGCGTTCGATTCCTTGGGGAACCTGACGCTTGGGGGAGAGTTTTCCGGGAACAAGGGTGCCAAGTGGTGCGCGTTCTGCCAACATGGATTCAAGTCTAGGACGAACGCACCGGCTTGGCACCCGCCGCGGTGCGAAAGGAGACGTCATGGAGGGTGAATACTATCTCAACACCCGCACCGGCGAGGTGGAGAAAGGCAAACGCTCGGGATGGCGCGACCGCATGGGCCCCTACGCCAGCGCCGAGGAAGCCGCCCGCGCCTTCGAGATCGCCCGCGAACGCAACGCGGCGTCAGATACGGCGGAAAAGAGGTGGCGCGAGGAGTGGGACGAGAAGGATGATTTCTGGCCCGACGATTAACGACGACGAATCCTGAGCCCCCGAAGCCCCTGATGCCACGACTCCCGAAAAGTATCTCCGTAATCCCGCACCCCGTGTGTCATAGGTACACGAGATGCGGGATTACGGAGATGGATTTTCGTGGCCTCACCGCACAAGCGATGAGATTGGCTAGAACGAGTGTGAATCCTCGGGGAAAGAGCGCGACTTGACGGCCGCGCAGTAGTCCGCGGCGGCGTCGCGTAGTGCCTCGCCCACCTGCCCGAATTGCTTGGAGAAGGAAGGGGACCAGCTGGTCATCCCGGCCATGTCGGTCCACACCAACACTTGCCCGTCGCAGCCGTCACCAGCGCCGATGCCGATGGTGGGGATGGTGAGGATCTCGGAGATCTTCGCGGCGAGAGCGGCCGGCACCATTTCCAGGACGACGGCGACAGCTCCAGCTTCCTGCACCGCGACGGCGTCCTCGATGAGCTGAGTTTCGGACTCATCGGTGCGGCCCTGCACGCGCGGACCGCCGAGCCGATGCTCGGACTGCGGCGTGAAACCGAGGTGCCCCACCACCGGGATTCCGGCGGCGGTGATGTGCGCGATGGTCGCGGCCTGGCGCTTGCCGCCCTCCAACTTGACCGCCTGCGCACCGGCCTTCATCAGGCGCACGGAGGAGCGCACGCCCTGGGCGGGAGACTCCTCGTAGGAGCCGAAGGGAAGATCGGCGACGACGAAGGCACGCTGAGTACCGCGGGCAACGGCTCCGGTGGACACTTCCATCTGTTCGATCGAGACGGGCAGGGTGGACTGGTAACCGAGCATCGTGTTGCCGTAGGAATCGCCGACGAGCAATGTCTCCACTCCGGCGGAGTCGAAGATGTGGGCCGTGATGGCGTCGTAGCAGGTCAACATCGTGATGGGCTCGCGGCGCTGCTTCATCTCGGTGAGATGATGGACCCGCACGCGGCGCGGCGTGGGGCTCTTCGAGGTGCTCATGCTTCTCCTTCTCTCGGACAGTGCGCACCATCCTAGTCGTCGAGCCGTGGGGTGCGCATTTCGGCTGCCGAGATGGACCGGCATGGGTGACCAATGGACCCCGTTACACCGCTCTGACGAGCTACTATGTCCCTATCAGGTCAACCATCGTTGTTTAGCCGACCCTCGCAGGAGGTGGGATGTCACAAATCATTGCCTACTTCCAGCTGACGAACGCTGAGTTTTGGTCGGGAATCCTGCTCATCGGTGTGGCTGCACTCATCCTGCTCATTGCGATTCGCCCGGAGCGCGAATACGCGCTGCTTCCGCGTGGCGTCTTCCCCGAGGGGGACGAACCCCAACCCACCCGCCACGTGACGGGCGGCGAACCTCCGATGCGGATCGAGCAGCCGCAAATGAGCCCGGCGGAAGCGGCGCTGATCTACCGTGACGCGGGCCACCGCGATATTGCGCTCTGCATGATTTTGGATCTGGCGGTGCGTGGCTTTGTTGAGCTGGTCGAATATCGTTATCTCAGCAAAGGACGCCCCTTGGTGGTGGTGGCTTACCTGAATCCCGCTGACGACACCTGCACCCCGGAAGAACGCCTTTTCCTTGACCAGCTGGCGGTCCCCGGCGCCGTGGAGAACCAGCCGTATGCGAGATCCCATCCCTTTGATTCGCGGCGTTTCCGAAGCATCCTGGAGGACCTGGGAATTCCACCGGTGGGCGTACCCTCTGGGCGCCTGTCGGGGTTGCGGCGTTCGATCACCGACCGCATGTCGGGTGCCGTGGTGCATCGAATTCACGATGAATACGGCTGGCTCCGCCCCGCCCGTGGGCCTCTCAGCTCCGCCGGCGGATTGGAGTTCGTCGGCGGCCTCGTCGGAGCCGTTGTTGCTTTCATCCTCATGCAGATGGATTCCTTGAGTCCCTTCTGGCTCATCGTCTGCCTCATGGTGGCGTTGCTCGGCATCCTCACCATGTTTGGCGGTGCCGTCCGCACCACGGACGGCACCGTGGCGCGCGATCAATGCCGAGGATTCCGGCGCTTCCTCGTGGCCCCTCCGCCAGGCACCGACATGACCTACATGGCCACTCTCGCCCCCTGGGCCTTCGCCCTGGGCTGCTTGAACGAATGGGGACGAACCCTTGATCGCATGGCAGTCATGGATGATCGGCCCATTGCGGACGTGGCACATGGATTTATCCGCACCTCGAGCCCGCTCGTTCGAGGCCATGACCTCGTGGACATGATCGCGTTGATGAAGGCCCGTTTCCAAGACGCCCCCGAGTCCAACGACACCAAGCCGGAGAACCACACGGATGTCCTGGGCTGGCAGGACATGAACAGGGCATGAAGTAGCACCACAGCGCCCAGCGCCCAACCACGTCGAAGGCCGAGCGAGCCGGTGACGCCAGCCAGACGCGTCTGGAGGCCAGAAAAGACGGAAGTGGCGGACGCCGTCGTCGTTCATCCTGAATCGGAATCAGAATCGGACTCAGACTCGGAAGCGGGCGCCTCGGCACTCAATCACAGTCATGGTGGCACAATAGGGGAAGACCGACCGAAGGAGTGCCGTGGATCGCCAGCAGGAGTATGTACTTCGTACCATTGAGGACAAGGGCGTGCGTTTCGTGCGGCTGTGGTTCACCGATGTGGTGGGGAAGCTGAAGTCGGTGGCGATTGCGCCGGCGGAGTTGGAGGAAGCGTTCGAGGATGGGATCGGGTTTGACGGCTCGGCCATTCAGGGGCTGACGCGTATTTACGAGTCGGACATGCTTGCCCGGCCCGATGCCTCCACGTTCCAACTGTTGCCGTGGCGCGGCACTGATCACCCGGTGGCGCGCATGTTCTGCGACATCACCACTCGTGACGACGAACCGGCCCGCACCGATCCGCGTAACATCTTGAAGCGGGCGCTGTCGAAGGCCGCGGAGATGGGCTTCACCTGCTACGTGCATCCGGAGGTGGAGTTTTTCCTCTTCCAGCCCTCGACGGATCCGGAAGCCATCCCGGTGCCGATTGATTCGGCCTCCTACTTCGATCACGTCACCCGCTCCACCGCGCACGATTTCCGCCGCGAGGCGATCCTCAACCTGGAGGAGATGGGGATCTCGGTGGAGTTCTCGCATCACGAAGCGGGGCCGGGCCAGAACGAGATCGATCTGCATTTCTCGGACGCACTCTCCATGGCGGACAATCTCATGACCTTCAAGGCGGTCATCGAGGACGTGGCGGTGCGCCAGGGGGTGCAGGCGTCGTTCATGCCCAAGCCGCTGATTGACGCCCCGGGCTCGGGATTGCACACCCACATCTCTCTCTTCGAAGGAGAGCACAACGCGTTCTCCGATCTGGCAGGCGAGTATGGGCTCTCGGAGACGGGCCGCCAGTTCATGGCGGGGCTGCTCAAGCACGCCCGCGAGATCACCGCAGTGACGAATCAGCACGTCAACTCCTACAAGCGCCTGTGGGGCGGCGGCGAGGCGCCGTCGTATGTGAGTTGGGGGCCGAGTAATCGCAGCGCACTCATTCGGTTGCCGCATTACCGGCCGGATCGGCCGCAGTCGGCGCGCCTGGAGTATCGGGCCATTGATTCGGCGGCGAATCCCTACCTTGCTTACGCGGTGCTGCTGCGTGCGGGCCTGGCGGGAATTGAGGGGCACTACGAGCTGCCCGAGCAGGCTGATACGGATGTGTTCTTGCTCTCGGACATGGAGCGCCGGATTCTCGGCATCGAGTCCCTGCCGAGTTCCCTGAGCCAAGCGCTCGAGATCATGCAGCGTTCGGAGCTTGTGGCGGAGACTCTCGGCGAGGATTGCTTCGACTACTTCCTGCGCGACAAGCGCCACGAATGGGAGCAGTACCGCCAGCAGATCACCCCGGCAGAACGGCGTCATTTTCTCGCAACATACTGAGCCTAGAATCGGAGCCGGAGTAATGAATCAGAAATCCGGCCGGAACAATCGGGTGAACATTCAGCCGAAGTGATGGGCTGGAGGTTCGCCCGGATCGCAGGGAGAAGTGGGAAGATGCGCGAAAAGAGTCTGACGAGCCAGCTGCGTAAGGCGGGTTTTGCGGACCCGGCGCGCGCTGAGGCACTGCTGAGTGATCCGGCGCTTGAGGAGCTGAAGCGGCCGGAGTATCTCGCAGAGTTCGATCAGGTCGCGGATCCGGACCAGTGCCTGCTGGCCTTCATTCGTTTGAAGGAGGCCTGTGACGCGGCCGGGTGCGGCGCGATTTTGCGCGGGTTGGTGGCGAATCCGCGCACTCGGGCGCGGCTGGTTGCGCTGCTGGGAATGTCGAGTTCACTCGCTGATTTCATGACCTCGCATCCGTTGCTGACGGAGGAGATTGTCTCGCAGCCCGGTGGTCACGAACGTGCCGCTATTTCGACGACGACGTTAGCGCGCGAACGAGCCCTGGCGCTTGAGTCCGTGGGTGCGGACCCCGAGAAACCATTTCCTGTGGCCCAGGGTGCGGACTGTATCAACAAGCTGCGAGTCCACTACTTCACACGGATTGGTGCGTTGGCGGCATCCGATCTCACCGCTCCCGATCCGTTGGAGGCGATGCCTGAGGTGGCCTCGCAGATCGCGGATATCGTGGGTGGTGCGTTGGAGGCGGCCTTGGCTGTGGCGCGCGTTGAGATCGAGGACGCCGAGAAGGTGGGCCTGGCGATCATTGCCATGGGCAAGACGGGCGCGCGCGAGCTCAACTACATTTCCGATGTGGACGTGGTGTACGTGGCGCGGGGGCTCGATGAGTCGCTTGACGAGCCGAGCGTCATTCGTATTGCCACGCGTTTGGCGACGTCGGTGGGGCGGGCGGTGTCCGCCTCCGCCGGTGAGCCGGCACTGTGGATTCTTGACGCCAATCTGCGGCCCGAGGGCAAGGACGGGCCGCTGGTGCGCACGTTGGAGTCGCACGTGGCCTACTACGATCGCTGGGCCAAGGGCTGGGAGTTCCAGGCTCTGCTCAAGGCGCGGCCCATTGCCGGGGACATGGAGCTGGGCGAGGCCTACATTTGCGCGCTGCGCCCCAAGGTGTGGGAGGCGGCGAACCGCGAGAACTTTGTGGAGGATTCGCGCGCGATGCGCAGGCGCGTGGAGGAACATGTGCCCGCGCGCGAGCAGGGGCGCCAGCTCAAGCTCGGCAAGGGTGGTCTGCGCGATGTCGAGTTCACCGTGCAGCTGTTGCAGCTGGTGCATGGGCGCACCGATGAATCACTGCGTACCCAGTCCACGCTCGATTCCATCGGGGCTCTGCGCGACGGCGGCTACGTGGCCCGCAAGGACGCCGAGCTGCTGGACCGTGATTACCGATTCCTGCGGGTGTTGGAGCATCGCATCCAGCTGCAGCGGTTGCGCCGTTCCCACCTGGTTCCCAGTGGTGAGGCCGAGCTGCGCCGGGTGGCGCGCTCGTTGCAGCGGGCTGGCATTTTTACATCGGCGGACCTGGAGAAGGCCTGGCAGGATACTCGCCGGGAGGTGCGGACGCTCCACGAGGCTATCTATTATCGGCCACTCCTACCGGAGGCGGCGCGGCTCTCTCCAGATGACGTCTCGCTTAATTCCGAGGCGGCGAAGGAACGTCTGTTCTCCATGGGATACCTGAATCCTTCGGGGGCGCTCAACCACATCACCGCTTTGACTGCGGGTGTTTCGCGTACGGCGGCCATTCAGCGCCAGTTGCTGCCCGTGATGCTCGGGTGGTTTGCCCAGGGGCCCGAGCCGGACGCCGGGCTGCTTGCCTTCCGGGTCCTCTCCGAAAAGATGGGACGCACCTCGTGGTACATGCGGACGTTGCGCGACGGCGGCGCCGCAGCCGAGCGCCTCTGCCTCATCCTTTCCTCGTCGCGGTATCTGGCGGACCAGATTCCCGGGTTGGCGGAGTCGATCAGCTGGCTGGTGGACAAGGCGGACTTGCTGCCAGCCACCCGCGAGGAGCTGGACACCGAGCTTGAATCGCTGCTCACACGGCGCCGTGATCCCGCGGAGATTGTGGCTGCCGGGCGCTATTTGCGCCGCCGCGAGTTGATGCGGACGGCCATGGGCCAGGTGCTGCGTGTTGTCGAACCCACCGCATCGCGGGCCGCTGTATCTCACGCCGCTGAGATCGCGATTGAGGCGGGACTTCGCGCGGCACAGATCGCCGGATGCCAGAAGCTGGGGGTTGAGGAGCCACTGTCACGCTACGCCGTCGTCGCCCTGGGAAGGCTCGGCGGCAAGGAGATGGGGTACGCCTCGGATGCGGACATCCTCTTCCTTCATGACCCGTTGCCGGGCAGTGACGAGGTGCTGGCCCAGCGGCTCGCCAACGAGGTGGCTTCGCAGCTGGCACGGCTACTCAAGGACGCGAGCCCGGAGCCACCCATGCCGGTGGACTACGACTTGCGCCCCGAGGGCCGCAACGGCGTGCTGGCGCGCAGCCTCGGATCGCTCGCCGAATACTACGAGCGTTGGGCTGAGGTGTGGGAGTTCCAGTCCCTGCTGCGTGCCCGACCCATCGCCGGTGACGAGGCTCTCGGCGCCGAGTTCATTAAGGTGATCGATCCTTTCCGCTACCCTGTTGGCGGGCTGGGCGATGCCGCGCTGCGCGAGGTGCGGCGGATCAAGGCACGCGTGGAGACCGAGCGTATGCCGCGTGGCGTGCAGCCCAAACGGCACCTCAAGCTGGGGCCCGGGGGATTGGCAGACGTCGAGTGGACCACCCAGCTGCTGCAGTTGCGGCACGCGGGTGCTCATCCTGCTCTTCGAACAACGGCGACGCTCTCCGGATTGGCCGCCGCACGCGATGCAGGGCTACTGTCCTCCAACGATCACGACCGACTGGTCGAGGCGTGGAGCCGGGCGTCGCTGCTGCGCGATCTCAACTTCCTGGGAACGGGCCGCGCGCAGTCCTCGAAGATCGACGTGCTGCCGCATGAGTTGGGCGAACTCGCGGTGGTGGCCTCGCTCATGGGCAAGGACACTTCGGAGCGGCACGATGTTGAAGAAGAATATTTGCGCGGTGCGCGGCGGGCGCGGGCGATCGTTGAGCGTGTCTTCTATGCCTAGAGGTTGCAGGCGCGGGTAGGGCTCGCGGGGATCACGCCGGGCACCCGCCGAGATACCGCTAGTGCGCTCGGATGCTCAAACCGCGTCACAAGATACAGAACGCTACGCAATCACAGGAGAAAACAGGAGATTATGCGTATCCACCTCATCCGTCATGGTCAGACGCCTTCGAACATCTCGAAGGCTCTCGATACCGGCTTCCCAGGTGCACCGCTCACTGAACTGGGCCGTGAACAGGCGGCCTCGCTTCCAGGGCGGTTCCAAGGGACTCATCTTGACGCGATCTACACGTCTCCGCTGATTCGTACCCAGCAGACGGCCACGCCGCTCGCTACCGCTCGCGGCCTCGATCTTTTAGTGCGCGAAGGCGTACGTGAGATCCAAGCTGGCGACATGGAAATGAGTTCCGCCGAGAAGGACTACCGCTCCTACTTCGAGACGATGGGAGCCTGGATCTCCGGGAATCTCGCCGTCCGAATGGGCGGTCTGGAGAGCGGTCACGACGTGTTGGAGCGCTTCGATTCGGTGTTGGCGGAGATCGAGGAATCGGGCGCGGAAAGCGTGGCGATCGTGTCGCATGGGGCGATGATCTCGGTGTGGTCTTCGATCCGGGCTGCGGGCCTCACTTCCGAGTTGGTCACGCGCATCCACCCGCTCAATACCGGGGTCTGCGAGATCGAGGGAAGCTTGTCGAAGGGCTTCCGGGCGGTCTCGTGGATGGGCGAGCGGATCGGCTGAGCGAATCGGCTGAGCGAATCGGTTGAGCGAGGCGCCTGCCGGCAGATGGACTAGTTAGCAGCCGGCAGATAGACTAGTTGGGCCCGTGACCTCGATGTTTGCATGAAAGCGTCCTGGGCGATTGAACAGCACAAAAAGTGTGAAGAAGGGGTGGGCACGACTGCATTAGCCGTGCCCACCCCTGTCTTGGTATTTAGTTGAGAGCGGCTCCAGCGCTAGCCCTACAGCACCTTCGCGAGGAAGTCCTTGGTGCGCTCGTTTTGGGCGCGCTCGAAGATCGCGTCGGGTGTGCCCTGCTCAACCACGACGCCCTCGTCCATGAACACGACGTGGCCTGCCACCTCGCGGGCGAAGCCGATCTCGTGGGTCACCACCATCATGGTCATGCCGGACTTGGCCAAGTCCTTCATCACGGCGAGCACCTCGCCCACGAGCTCGGGATCGAGTGCCGAGGTGGGCTCGTCGAAGAGCATGAGATCGGGATCCATGGCGAGCGCACGAGCGATGGCAACGCGCTGCTGTTGACCGCCGGAGAGCTGGGCAGGGTAGTGGTCCATGCGATCGGCCAAACCCACGCGGGTGAGAAGCTCGGAGGCCCGCGCACGCGCCGTCGCCTTGTCCACACCCTTGACCTGAATCGGAGCCTCCATGACATTCTCCAGTGCGGTCATGTGTGGGAAAAGGTTGAACCTCTGGAACACCATGCCGATGGAGGAACGCTGCTTCGCCAGTTGTTTGCCGGCAAGCTCGTGGAGCTGACCGCTCGAATCCTGCCGGTAGCCCATGAGTTCGCCACCCACGGTGATGCTTCCGGCCTGAATCTCTTCGAGGACGTTGACGCAGCGCAGCAGCGTGGACTTACCCGATCCGGACGGACCAAGGACCGCGCACACTTCGCCCTGCTTGATGTCCAGCGAGACGCCTCGCAGCACATGAAGATCACCGAAGAACTTGTGAACGTTGCGAATTTCGATCATATTCTGCGCCATGGTCACGGAGTCCATTCTGCGGAGTTGGTGGCGGGGGTGGTGTTCGCGGCGTTGATCGCGGCCTGGCGCGAGGTGCGCTGGCGGGCCGCAGCGCGGCGTGAGAGCCGGATGGTGCGCTCGTTCGAGCCCTTGCCGTAGTAACGCTCCAGGTGGGACTGGCCGTACATGAGGATCGACGTGATCACCAGGTACCAAATGGCCGCCACCACGAGGTAGGGAATCTGCAGCAGTGACGCACTGCCCAAATCGTTGGTGACTCGCGTGAGTTCCAACGTGAACGGCACGGCCGTGACCAGCGAGGTTGTCTTGAGCATGGAGATCGTCTCGTTACCGGTGGGCGGCACGATGACGCGCATCGCCTGCGGAATGATGATACGGCCGAGAATCTTGCGCGGGCTCATACCAAGCGCGCGAGCGGCTTCTTCCTGGCCGGGATCCACCGAGTTGAGTCCGCTTCGCACAATCTCAGAAAGATATGCAGCCTCGTTGAGGCCGAGACCCAGAATCGCGCCGACGGCCGCGGTAAACACGTCGTAGGTGCGGAAATCGAAGAACTCCGGACCAAAGGGAATGCCGAGCGAAAGGCGCGGGTAGAGCACGCCGATGAGGCCCCAGAAGATGAGCTGGGTGTACACCGGAGTGCCGCGGAAGAACCAGATGTAGGCCATCGAGACCCAGCGCAGCACCGGATTCTCGGAGCGCCGCATGATCGCGAGCGTGACGGCGAGCGTAATACCGATGACCATAGCAAGCACGGTCAACAGCAGTGTCCAGCCAATGGCCTGGAAGATCTGGGGCTTGAACAGCGTGGCGAAGACGATGTCCCAGTGGAAGTTCTTGTTGGTGATGAGCCCGTTGGCCATCATCACGGCAAGAACAGCGACGACGACGGCCGACGCCCACCGTCCCCAGTGGCGCACCGGAACGGCGCGGATGAGATTGATCTCCTCGGCGCCGTTCGCGGGTGAAGTGGTGGAAGTACTCACGGTTACTTCACCGGGTTCACGAGGGCTTCGGTGCCCACGTTGTCCTTGATGCCCCATGCCTCAAAGATGTCGGCGAGGATGCCTTCATCCATGAGGTACTGGAAGGCTGCAACGGTGGCCTCGGTGAAGGCGGCGTCGTCCTTGGAGACAACCGCGCCGATCGGAACAACACCGGTGGGCTCGCCGATGGTCTGGAGCTGACCGGAGGTCTGGGCCACCGCGTAGTCCGCCACGGAGGAGTCCGCGTAGAGGGCGTCGAGCTTGCCGCCCACCACTGCGGTGGTCACTGCGGACTGCTCGTTGTAGCGCTCAACCTTGGGAGCTGCGGAGCAGGAGCTGAAGTCCATGTCGGCCAGTTCGTCGTCCTGTACGGTGCCGATCTGAACGCCGACGGTCTTGCCGCAGATGTCTTCCGGATCGAAGTCGTTGGGGTTGTCCGTGAGGACGGCCCACGAGGAACCGGTGGCGAAGTAGGGGATCATGTTGAAGTTCTGCTGGCGCTCCGCGGTCACGGAGATGTTCGCGATGCCCATATCGAACTTGCCAGGGATGCCAGGCATGATCGCGGCAAACTCGGCCTGCTGAATATCGGCCTCGAGTCCCATGACTGCCGCGAGGGCCTTCATGAGGTCAATGTCGTAGCCGACGGGCGTCTTGCCGTCGATATCGTAGAACTCGGCCGGGGCGTAGTAGATGTTGGTGCCGACCGTGAGTTTGCCATCGGAGGCGACTGATTCGGGAACGAGGGAGGCGACGGCGTCGACCTTCTCGACCCCGGATGTATCGAATCCCTTGATCTCCTTGGTTCCGGAGCCCGAGTCGCTACCCGAATCCGAGTCACCGCCGCAGGCGGAGAGAACGAGGGCCGCCGCGGCGCCGGCCGCGAGAATCGAAAGCTTGCGCATGAGTATCTCCTTGCTGTGTCCACTGTGAGTCGTGGAGCCACCCCGTCGAGGTGTTCTAGGTACAGCCTACGCGCCCGTGCATAAATATGCATAGCCACGCATTAATTATAGTTGTGTTATTGGTCATTGGGCCGCTTACGTGCCCAAACGCCAGGTCTTTGCCAGGACGACGACGAAGCGTGCTCGCGTTCAACGGTACGCACCGGGACGAAACCGCTAGCGAACGAACCGGGCGCGGCGCGGACGTCGTCGCCCTTGATAGCGCTTCGGCCCGGCTACACGAAGTAACCGGGCCGAAAGCGTCATCTAACAGTTACGCACACGAGAGAGGGTGCGCAATCCTTCTAGATGTCGTAGTAGAGAGCGAACTCGTAGGGGTGAGGACGCTGACGGAGAGGAGCGATCTCCTTCTCGGTCTTGTAATCGATCCAGGTCTGGATGAGATCCTCGGTGAACACGTCGCCCTCGGTGAGGTAATCGTGGTCAGCTTCCAGGGCGCGCAGGGCGTCCTCGAAGGACTCAGGCAGCTGAGCGATCTGAGCGTGCTCCTCCGGGGGAAGCTCGTAGAGATCCTTGTCGATCGGATCGGCGGGCTCGATACGGTTGCGGATGCCATCCAGGCCAGCCATGAGCTGGGCGGCGAAGGCCAGGTAAGGGTTGGCCGACGGATCCGGAACGCGGAACTCAAGACGCTTGGCCTTGGGGTTGGAACCCGAGGTGGGGATGCGGATACATGCTGAACGGTTACGAGCCGAGTAGACCAGGTTCACGGGAGCCTCGAAGCCCGGCACCAGACGGTGGAACGAGTTGATCGAGGGGTTGGTGAAGGCGAGCAGCGACGGGGCGTGCGCGAGCAGGCCGCCGATGTACCAGCGAGCCATGTCGGAGAGGCCGCCGTAGCCCTTCTCGTCAGCGAACAGCGGTTCGCCATTCTTCCACAGCGACTGGTGGCAGTGCATGCCGGAGCCGTTGTCACCGAAGAGGGGCTTGGGCATGAACGTGACCGTCTTGCCATGCTCCCAGGCGGTGTTCTTGATGACGTACTTGAACTTCATCATGTCGTCGGCAGCAGCCTTGAGGGTGGCGAAGGTGTAGTTGATCTCCTGCTGGCCGCCGGTGCCCACCTCATGGTGAGCGCGCTCGACATCGAGGCCCACAGCGGCGAGCTTCTCGCACATCTCATCACGCAGATCGCAGTAGTGATCGTTGGGGGAGACGGGGAAGTAGCCACCCTTGACGCGGGTCTTGTAGCCAAGGTTGCCGCCCTCTTCCTTGCGGCTGGTGTTCCACCAACCCTCTTCGGAATCAAGGGTGTAGAAGGAGGAGCGCACGTCTTCGCCGAAGCGGACGTCGTCGAAGATGTAGAACTCGGCCTCGGCGCCGATGAACACGGTGTCAGCAATGCCGGTGGACTTGAGGTACTCCTCAGCCTTGGCGGCAATGTTGCGCGGATCGCGGGCGTAGGTCTCCTCGGTGAACGGATCCACCACGGAGAAGTTCATGACGAGGGTCTTGCGGGGACGGAACGGGTCAATGAACGCGGAGGCTACGTCGGGAACGAGCTTCATATCGGACTCGTGGATGGCGGCGAAGCCGCGGATCGAGGAGCCGTCAAACATGAGACCTTCGGTGAAGATGTCATCCTTGAAAGCTGAAACCGGGATGCTGAAATGCTGCATCACTCCGGGAAGATCGCAGAAACGGACATCGATGAACTCGACGTCCTGCTCCTTGGTGTAGGCAATAGCCTCTTCAGCGCTTGAGAACATTGCGTCTCCTTCGTTGGCCGCGCGGCCTATTCCCCGCGGTACTGATATTAGGTTAGCCCCCGGCAGTTACCTATCGGTCACTGAAATGTTTCCAACATGTTACAGGTGGTGTGACGTCGCTCGCAGATACCCTCGTATCCACGGATTTTCGCGACTTAGAGGAAGTGATGCGCTTTCTCCACGTCTCAGTAAGCAAGAAAGAAAAAGTGGACGTGAGGATGAAGCAAGCAAAAACGAGGGAGCCCAGTACGTTGTTGTACTGGGCTCCCTCGAAACTAGCGACCTACTTGCCGCGCATCGCCCGGCGGTTGGGACGGGTATTGAACGGATCAATGCCCTTCGGAATCGGCAGATTGTTCGTGCGAATGGCTTCGAGGCGGTTGGACAGCGCCGCGACTTCCTGGGGAGTGATCTGCTTCTTCAGGCGGCGCATCTCGCGCTCCAACTGATCGAGCCTGACCTGCCCCTCATCGTTGCCCACCATGATGACGTGGACAGGAGCCGAGGGAGCCACGCGCTTAATGGCCTTGCGCTCTTCTTCAATGAGTCCGCGCACGCGACCCTTGGGGCCCTCCGAAACCAGCAGCACGCCAGCGCGACCAAGCGCACGATAAACCATGTCCTGGGTGCGGGCGTTGAAACGAACCGGCTCGGTCTTCACGTTCCAGCCGCGGCCGACATTGTCGAGCACCGCAGAAACAGCCCCGGGCCGTCCATCAATCTGCTGGTAGCTCGCCTTGCGCACGAGGCGCATGAGCAGCAGCAGCGGGAAAGTGGTGCCGAACGCAATGGCGAGAATGATCCACGAGAGCCAGCGACCAGTAATGATGGCCGGAACGAGACCAATCGCGATACCCAGCAGGGTCACACCAAGCAGGCCCCACGGCAGCCACGAATAGCTCCTCTTCGTTACCTTGTACGCGTCGCCAAGATAACTCCACCAGCGCTTCTTCTTTGGGCGCGGCTTCTTCTTCTCATCCTTAGCCATATCCATCCTTTCGGCATAGCAACTGCACCGAGTCTAGTGGATTCGCCGACATTGTCCCAATGGCGCACAGTTTCGTTCGCCAACAACGACGTGATTTTGCCCTCTGGTAGGAGCAGGTATGGGCAAGAGGTCATGCGAGTGAGGTGACAGGACGACGGCGAGGCGCGCCTGGGTGGTTGGGCGCTTGGGTGGTTGGGACGACGGCGAGGCGCGGCTGGCTGGTTGCGCGGCTGGATGGTTGGGCGGCGAGTTTGGGACGGATGCCTGTGGATGGAGCGAAACCTGTGGAAAGAATCTGCGGGATCGCGGCAATTGTGTTTTGCTCGGGGTGGCAGGGTGGCGCGAAGGAGAAGACATGAAGCGTGGATTGCTGGCTCTCGTATTCGGACTGGTCCTCGGGCTCGTCGTCGCCCTTGTTGTGCCGCTTGGGGAAGGGGACGCTCCCACCTCCGGTCCGTCTGGGGAGAGCACGAATTCCGGCGACGACGGCGCAGCGCACTCCCGTACTGGGGGCGCTACCGCCCGTACTACTGCCGAGAGTTCCGGAACGGATGGCAGTGTTGCCGGAACGGATGGCAGTGTTGCCGGAACGGATGGCAGTGTTGCCGGAACTGACGTGAAGACTGCGAATGGAGAGGCGCTCCCTGACCATGAGCAGATGTTGGCCATCGTGCGAGATCTTGTGCGGCGCCGAGATATGGCCCTGCTCTACAAGAGCAAAACCGAACTGAATGCGCTGAGCGTGCCCGGCAGTCCCGTGCGCGGGGCGGATGAGGAACTGCTGCGAGAGCTGGAAGATGCCAGCATCATCAGCCTCCGCACGGAAGTGCAAGGGGTGAAGGTGCTGGGCCCGGATGAGTTGGATGAGTTGGATGTGAAGGACCTGCAGAATGTTGGTGACCACAACGCTCGTGTGGCCGTCGAGGTAACCACCATCCAGGAGGAGCTGGAGGTGGAGGGGCAGGCCGCCGTCGGCCCGTTGGAGGAGCGATGCGCGCGCTGGTTACTCACACCCAATCCCTGGCGCCTCGACGAGGTGCTGGAGTGTGAGGCGTGAGTTCCCGAAGAAGTGTGGGATGAGCAGCTGAAGAAACAACTGTTCTGGCGACAAACCACGGTTCCCCGCGACAAACCACGGTTCCCCGCGACAAACCACGGTTCCCCGCGACAAACCACGGTTCCCCGCGACAAACCACGGAAATAATGGGACCGTAACTGTGGACTCTTGCCGAAAGTGTGGTTTCTCCGAAACGCGGGGCCGTTACCGTGGACTCTCGCCGAGGGTGTGGTTTCTCGCCGAGAACATGGTTTCTCCGAGACGATGGAAGTGGTTGTCGGCCGAACATGAACGGAGGGGCCCGGTGGAAAATCCACCGGGCCCCTCCGTGACCTTAGATACTGAGTAAACCTTGGCTACTCAGATGAGGTACTCAGATGCCGAGATCGCCCTCGAAGTCTCCAGCCTCAAGGCGACGCTTGAGATCGGAGAGGTAACGGCCGGCGTCCGCGCCATCGACGAGGCGATGATCGTAGCTGAGGGCCAGGTAGACCATGTTGCGCAGGCCAATGACCTCGTTGCCGTCAGCATCCTTGATCACTGCCGGGCGCTTGACGATCGTTCCGATACCGAGAATCGCAACTTCAGGCAGGTTGACAATCGGGGTGTCGAACAGAGCGCCGGCGGAACCAGTGTTCGTGATCGTGAAGGTCGAGCCAGAGAGCTCATCCGGCGAGATCGTAGAGTTACGAACGCGCGCGGCCTTGTCATTGATGGCCTTGGCGATGCCAGCAATGTTGAGGTCACCGGCGTCCTTGATGACCGGAACCATGAGACCCTTGGGGGCGTCAACGGCGATGCCGATGTGCTCGTGATCCCAGTAGGTGACGTTCTTGTCATCGATCGATGCGTTGATCTTCGGATGCGACTTCAGGGTATCCGTGGCAGCCTTGACGAAGAACGGCAGGAAGGTCAGCTTGGTGCCGGTCTTCTCCTGGAACTCGTTCTTCTTGGCAGCGCGCAGAGCGAAGATCTTGGTGACGTCCGCTTCCACCACGGTGGTGAGCTGGGCGGCAACCTGCAGCGAATCAACCATGCGCTTGGAGATGACCTGACGCATACGGCTCATCTTCTGCGTGGTGCCACGCAGCTGAGCAGCCTCGGCGGACGGCTTGGCAGCTGCCGGAGCAGCGGCCGGTGCCGGGGCGGCAGCCGCAGCAGCCTTGGCGGCCTCAGCAGCACGCTTGGCCTCTTCAGCAGCCTTGATGGCATCCTCGACGTCCTGGCGACGGATACGGCCACCCACGCCGGTGCCCTTGAGCGAGGCGAGATCGATATCGTTCTCGCGAGCAAGCTTGCGCACGATCGGGGTGACGTAGCCGCTGGGCTCAGCAGCAGTGGCGACCGGAGCAGCAGCAACCGGAGCCGGAGCGGCAGGGGCCGGCGGGGTCACCGGAGCTGCAGCCACGGGGGCGGGCGGAGCCGGAGGAGCAACAGGTGCCGGAGCAGCAACCGGTGCGGGAGGCGCAACGGGAGCCGGTGCAGGTGCCGCGGGAGCAGCAGCCACAGGGGCGGGAGCCGGAGCCGAACCATCGCCGATGTAAGCCAGTACGGTGCCAACGGTGACCGTCTCGTCCTCGCCAACAACGATGCGCTGAAGCACGCCGGAGGCGGGGGAGGGAACCTCGGTGTCCACCTTGTCGGTGGAGACCTCGAGGATGGGCTCGTCCTGCTCGACGGTGTCACCCTCGGCCTTCAGCCAGGTGGTGACGGTGCCTTCGGTGACGGACTCGCCGAGAGCGGGCATGGTGACGGCGACGCCGTCGTTCGCCGGTGCAGCAGCCGGAGCGGCGGCAACTGGAGCGGGGGCGGGAGGTGCCGGAGGAGCAACGGGAGCCGGGGGAGCAGCAACCGGTGCCGGGGCAACCGGAGCAGCAACAGGGGCCGCAGCTGCCGGGGCAGCTGCGCCGGAGCCATCACCGATCAGACCGAGGACGGTGCCCACGGAGACTTCCTCATCTTCCTGAACCAGAATCTGCTCAAGAACACCCGCGGCGGGTGAAGGAACTTCGGTATCGACCTTGTCGGTGGAGACCTCGAGGATTGGCTCGTCCAACTCGACGGTGTCGCCCACGCTCTTCAGCCAGGTGGTGACGGTGCCTTCGGTGACGGACTCACCAAGGGCTGGCATCTTGATTTCTACGGACATGATTTACTCAATCCCTCGTCTCAGTTGTGAGTGTGGAGCGGCTTACCAGCAAGAGCCAGGATGGCCTCGCCGATAGACTCGTTCTGGGTTGGATGGGCGTGGATGAGACCCTCGAAGTCCTCAGGCTGGGACTCCCAGGCAACCATCAACTGGCCCTCGCCAACCTGCTCGCCCATGCGGGCGCCAATGGCGTGGAAGCCAACGATGGGGCCATCCTTCTGACGAACCAGCTTAACGAAGCCCGCGGTGCCAAGCATCTGGGACTTACCGTTGCCAGCCAAATTGAATTCAACGGCCTCGATGTTCTCCTTGCCGTAGATCTCCTCGGCCTTGTTCTGGTTCAGGCCAACGGAAGCGATCTCCGGGTTGCAGAAGGTCACGCGAGGAATGTGGTTCTCGACGATCACCTTGGGGTTCAGGCCCGCGAGCTCCTCGGCAACGAAGATGCCCTGGAGGAAGCCGCGGTGAGCGAGCTGGAGGCCGGGGACGATGTCGCCGATCGCGTAGACGCCCGGGACGTTGGTCTCGAGGCGCTCGTTGGTCAGAACGAAGCCGCGATCCATGGCGACGCCAACTTCCTCGTAGCCGAGGTTGGCGGTGGCGGGGCCACGGCCAATGGCAATGAGCAGGTAATCGGCCGAGAAGGTCTTGCCGTTCTGGGTGTAGACGGTGACGCCGGTGGCGGTCTGCTCCACACGATCGAACATCGTCTTGGTCTGGAACTTGATACCGCGCTTGCGGAATGCACGCTCGAGAGTCTTGGAGACTGCCGGGTCCTCGTTCGGGACGAGGTTGGGCAGGCCTTCAATAATGGTCACGTCGGTGCCATAGGACTTCCATACCGAAGCGAACTCGACGCCAATGACGCCGCCGCCCAGGATGATGGCCGAGCCGGGCACTTCGTTCATGTTGAGCGCCTGATCGGAGGTGATGACGCGGCCCGTGATGTCCAGACCGATGGTCTTGGAGAAGGAGCCCGACGCAAGAATGACATTCTTGCCACGGTAATGCTTGCCATCTACCTCAACGGTGTTCTTGTCTACCAAGCGGCCCCAGCCGTGGATGGTATCCACGCCGCGGGAGTCCACAAGGCCGGTCAGACCCTTGTACATCCGCTCAATAACGGTGTTCTTGTAAGCGTTGAGGGCGCCCATGTCGATGCCCTCGAATGTGCCACGAACGCCAATCGAAGCGCCCTCGCGCATCTCATCGGCGACTTCAGCCGCGTGCAACAGTGCCTTGGTCGGAATGCAGCCGCGGTGTAGGCACGTGCCACCCACCTTGTCACCTTCGATGAGTGCGACTTTCAGACCGAGCTGTGAAGCGCGCATCGCGGCAGCGTAGCCACCACTACCCGCTCCGAGCACCACAATGTCGTATTCCTGCGTGTCAGCCACGTACCTCTCCCTCGAGCTCGGAATGGTCTAGCCCTTACGACTAGTACCTACGTCCCAATTATCTATCTTTGGGAAGCGAGTTTCACAACTCTTTCATTGTGCCACGAACAACAAAATAGGGTGGGATTTCTCGCCGAGAGCCGCGAATTGATTTGAGCACCCGAGTTGGATGCATCTGGGGAGGAAAGGCGGATACCCTTGGTGTATGGGACTTTTCTCGCGCCGCGCGCCTAAGAACAACAGCTCTGCGAACACCTCGCGCCATGATCAGCGCGCCGCAAAGTCGGCGACTCTGTCCCATTTTCAGCAGTTTGTGGCCTCTCGAGTAGGAGTTGAGTCCTACTTCGAGCCTGAGACTCCCCGTGAGCAATCCGCCCTGTTGCTTGTTGCTCGCGACGGCGAATGGACACGCCGCCGTGTCCCCGATTTGTCCACGGCGGCGTCCATTGCCAACGATTTGGGCATCCCATTCTATGAGATTGTCAAGACTGGCTACCCCGATTCGATGCGGCAGTGGAATCTGCGCCAGCAGCGCGGGCGGTAGTGCAGCGCGCCCTTTCGCCTCACGCCCCGAGGTGCGTGAGGAGCGTGCGCACGGCGTAGCCGGTGGCACCCTTGGGGGTGTAGCCCCACGGCTCCTCGTTGTTGTAGGAGGGCCCGGCGATGTCGATGTGTGCCCACGGCGTGTCACCGACAAACTCCTTGAGGAAGAGTCCGGCCACCAGCATGCCGCCGAATCGGCTTCCGGAGTTCTTCATGTCGGCCACTGGCGAATCGAGCGATTTGCGCAGGTAGGCGGGCAGCGGCATGGTCCAGATGAGTTCCCCGGCGCAGTCCGCATCTGCGGCAAGAGCCGAGGTCAGAGCTTCAGTTCCCATGAGTCCGGCGTAGCGCCCGCCAAGCGCGACGATCTGGGCGCCTGTCAGCGTGGCGACGTCGATCACCTCGTCCGGCTTCTCGCGCAGCGCGTGCGTCAGTCCGTCAGCGAGGACGAGCCGTCCCTCGGCGTCCGTGTTGTTGATCTCCACGGTGGTTCCGTTGGCGAGGGTGAGCACGTCACCGAGGCGGGTGGCGGTCCCGGAGATCATGTTCTCGGCGATGCACATCCACGCCGTCACCTTGACGGGCAGGTTGAGTTTTGCCGCAGCGACGACGACGGCCGCCACCGTTGCCGCACCGGTCATGTCCGTCTTCATATCGAGCATTCCGGCATGCGTCTTGAGGCTGTAGCCGCCGGAATCGAAGGTGATGCCCTTGCCCACGAGTGCCACAGAACGCTCCGCGCCTTCCGGCTCCCAGGCCAGGCGCACCATCCGGCTGGGGGAGGCGGAACCGGCACCCACTCCGAGCAATCCGCCGCATCCCTGCGCGGCCAGTTTCTCCTCGTCCCAGACTTCGGCGGTGATGCCGGTTCCCTCGGCCATCTCCAGTGCCGCGGCCGCAAGTTCCACCGTGCGCAGATCGCCAGCGGGAGTGTTGACGAGATCGCGTACGGCATTCTGCGCCTCGGCGAGGACCGCGGCCCGCGCCAGCAGCGTGTCCGCATCCGCCACGGTTGTGAGAATGGTCAAGTTCGCGGCCTCAGGCTGCTTCTTGCTGCGGTACTTGGTGAACCGATACGCCCCGAGAAGGGCCCCTTCGGCAACCGCCACAAGTTCGTCGGCTTGGGTGTGAGGAATATCGACGACGACGTCCTCGGGCAGCTTCGGTACGCGCAGCGCGGCTCCGACGCACTGGCGCAGGTCATGGGCCGAGGGCGAGCTTCCCAGCGCTACGGCAACAATCTGCAGGTCCGGGCAGCTCGGCAGGGTCAGACGGGTGATTGTCTCCCGCGCGTTCGACGCACCGAGGGTCGTCAGGGCCGTGCGCAGCTCGGCGAGCGCTGCGGAGTCCAGCGCACTGGATTCCCAGGCTGCGCCCATGGAAGAGTCTGTATCCTTGGTGGTTGGAATGCCGATGACCAGAGCGCCGCCCTGTGGCGTCGTCGTCGGAGAAGCTGCAATGATAGTCATAACGCCATGGTACGGCACCCTCTCTCGGGGAAACTGGAACAAAGGAATCATTGGTGAGCGAAGAGAACCAACCGATCCGTGACACCCGTGCGTCCACGCACGGCTGGCCACGCATACTGCTCATGGCTTTGGCCGTGGGGGCGGTGATCTTCACATGGCGAGGAATCGTTGCGTCCACGGCGGCCTTCCAACAGGGTGATATTGCCACGGCGCTCACCACGTTGCTTGCGGATTTGGTCTGGGTGGCGGGCTCGGTCGGGGTTATTCACAATGGCCTGAGAATGAGGCGCCTTGCTGGTACTTCATGGACGATCAACGTTCTCGCCCCGCTTGGTGCGTTGTTCCTGGAAACTGACGTATTGCTCCCGGTCAATCCGTGGTACCAGGCTGGGTCCACCTATTTCTTCCTGCCGCTCGCGGGTGCCGTAGCGGCCGTCATCTGGCTCATCTGGTCTGCACCCTCACAAATAGCAACTCGTAACGGAGGCTGACGTGCTTTACCGCTGGGTCTACAACAATCTTCTTGTGCGCACCGATCCCGAGGAGGCGCATCACTTCGCGATGAAGGCCATCGGGATTTTTGGCCGCACTCCGCTGGCTCCGCTGTGCCAGGCCACCGTGGGATACCGCGGGGGAGGCTCCTTCCGAGGCCTTCTTGCCCGCCCGCTTCCCGGCCGCGTGGGCATGGCCGCGGGCCAGGACAAGGACGCCAAGGCGATCCTCGGAACCATCGCCCTCGGGTTTGCCTTCACCGAAATCGGTACCGTCACCCCCAAGCCGCAGCCGGGCAATGAGAAGCCGCGCTCGTGGCGCATCACCGAGAAGAAGGCCCTGCGCAACAAGATGGGCTTCAACAACGATGGTGCGGACGCTGTTGCGCAGCGGCTCGCCGAGCTGCGCTCGAGCAAGCGGGGGCGCACCGCCATCGTCGGTGTGAACATTGGCAAGAACAAGTGGACCTCCGCCGAGGACGCGCCGAAGGACTACTCCATCTGTGCGGAGAAGTTGGCGCGCTACGCGGACTACCTCGTCATCAACGTCTCCTCGCCGAACACCCCGGGCCTGCGCGACTTGCAGGCGGTGGACTCGCTGCGCGAGATCGCCCGGGCAACTCGCGAAGCCTCGGAGAAGGCGGCCGGGCGCCGCGTTCCGGTGCTGGTGAAGATCGCCCCGGACCTCGCGGACGCGGATATCGCCGAAGTGGCGCAGATGGTCATCGATGAGGACCTGGACGGCGTCGTGGCCACCAACACCACCATCGCCCACGATTACGGCGAGGGTGGGGTGTCCGGTGCGCCGGTGCATGAGCGCGCGGTCGCGGTTGTGACGCAGCTGCGCACGCTGCTCGGCCCGGATCGCATCATCATTGGCGTGGGTGGAATCTTCACCGTGAGCGATGCGAACCGTATGCTCAACGCGGGCGCCGACCTGCTGGAGATCCTCACCTCGTTCATCTACGAGGGGCCGTGCCTGCCGGGCAAGCTCAACCGCGCGCTCGCCAGGACGGCAGGCTAAACCGCCAAGCTGAAGCAGGTTCGCCTACTTAAGCTTTAGTGCACGTTATTGAGCGCTATGCATGCGAGAACGTCTGCTAAGGCTTAACGAGGCGGTGAGCGGGAGCCAATCAAGCCGGGTCAACCAGAACTGAATACAGTAAACGCGGGAGGCACCACCGGTGGTGCCTCCCGCGCTTGCTTATGTGGAAATCCGAGGATTCCCATTGAGAAACTCGGAGCCTCAGCCCTTCTTGCGTTCCTTGCGCTCTTGCCGGGCTTCCTTGAGATCCTGCTTCATGCCGCCCAAGGGGTAGTCGCCACGCTTGACCTGGGGGGCCGGCAGACGCCAGCGACGCAGGTAGAAGGTGCGGGTGAACATCTGCCAGAAGAAGCGCGGCGGGACCTTGTCCTCACCGAACTTGTGCTCAGCGAGCAGGCGCGCATTGCGCGTGGCCACCACGGAGTCGAGGATCATGAGGAAGAAGACGCCGTACACACCGAGCGTCACGTACACGAAGATCTGCGGCCAATACGCCTGGATGAAGATCGAGGCGAGCAGCACCAGTGCCATGGGCATGAAGCCCACCGCGAGGCCGGAGCGTGCGTCAAGGTAGTCGCGGGCAAAGCGGCGAACGGGGCCGGCGTGCTGCGCGGGCATGTGGCGCTCGTCGCCAGTCTTCATGGCCGTTTGCTGCTTGCGCCAGATTTCGTCGCTGTGAGCGCGCTCTTCCGCCTTGCGGATGCGCTTCTCTTCCTTCGTCAGAGTACGGTGATCGGCCACGATCGGGCGGCGGTTGGCTGCTTCCGCCTGCTTGCGCTTGGGCGTGGGGGAACCCTTACGCGGACTCTGGCCCTTGGGCAGATCGGGCGCCACCTCTTCGGGCGTCACTTCCGCTTCGGTTTCCTTCTTCTTTCCAAACACGCTGACTCCATCTTCATCGTTAGCCCAGTGTTGTTCCGGACAAGACACTATCGCCCAGTGTACGTGCCGTAGCAGCCACGCTCCATTTCGGGAGCGAAACTCGGGAGGGATATCACCTAGTGGGAGCGGGCCGTTACCGATCGCGCTGCCAACTCGCTAATCTGGAGCAATGACTAGCTTTGAGGATCTTGCGTCCAGGGTTGACGCGCAGCTTTCCGCCCACCGCCGTGAGCTTGAGGAGCTTATTCGTATTCCATCGGTGTCCGCCGACTCCTTCGATCAGAGCCAGCTGACGCGCAGCGCCGAGGCGGTTGCCGAGTTGGCGCGCGCTCGCGGGCTCGACGTCGAGGTGATCCAGCTCCGCACCGAGTCCGGCCTGGTGGGCCGTCCCGCCATTCTTGCCCATCGCCAGGCACAGCCGGGTCAGCCCACCGTGCTGCTCTACGCCCATCATGACGTGCAGCCGCAGGGTTCGCTTGACGGTTGGCTCTCCGATCCTTTCGAGCCGGTGGAGCGCGACGGCCGCCTCTACGGCCGCGGTAGCGCTGACGACAAGGCGGGAATCCTCGTGCATATGGGAGCGCTCGCGGCGCTCGGTGACGAACTTGGTGTGGGCGTCACCCTCTTCATCGAGGGCGAGGAGGAGATTGGTTCGCCCACCTTCCACGACTTCCTGGAAACCTACCGCGACCGCCTTGCCGCCGACGTCATCGTCGTCGCCGACTCCAACAACTGGAAGGTGGGCACCCCTTCGCTCACTACCTCCCTGCGCGGCGTGGTCACCGTGGGCGTCAAGCTGGACGTCCTCGACCACGCGCTGCATTCGGGCATGTACGGCGGCCCGGTTCTTGACGCCGTCACCCTGATGTCGCGTCTCGTTGCTACCTTGCACGACGACGACGGCGCCGTGGCCGTTGCTGGGTTGACCGCCTACGATGACGCCACCGCTGATTACAGTGAGGAGGCGCTGCGCGCCGATACCGGCGTGCTCGATGGCGTGCAGCTGTCCGGGCGCGGCTCCATCGCCTCGCGCCTGTGGACCCAGCCTGCGTTGTCCGTCATCGGCATGGATGTCACCCCCTGTGACAAGGCCTCCAATACCCTCATCCCGTCGTGCACCGCGCGCCTCTCGCTGCGTGTTGCTCCGGGGCAGGACCCGGCAGAAGCGGCCCGTGCGCTGGTGCAGCATCTCGAATCTCACGCCCCCTTCGGCGCCCGGCTCACAGTCACAGTTGAGGAGACCGGCCCTGCCTTCAAGGCGGGCGAGGACACCCCGGCCACGGTCGCGGCCCGCTGGGCTCTGGAGCAGGCGTGGGGCACCGAGTCGGTGGATATTGGCGTGGGCGGTTCCATCCCCTTCATCGCCGATCTTGCCGCGGTATTCCCTCAGGCTGAGATTCTGGTGACCGGAATTGAGGATCCGGACACTCGCGCTCACTCGCAGAACGAGTCGCTCCATCTCGGTGACTGGCGCAATGCCATCCTCGCCGAGGCGGCGCTGCTGGCCCGCCTGGGTGGCGAGTTGTGAGAGTTGCTCTCACCTGCTCTCCCTTGCCCGGGTTGAGGGCCAAGGAGAGCCTTGCCATTGCGCGCGGCGCCTGGCTGGGAAAACGTCCGCGCGACGAGGTGCATGGTTTTCCCGTCTCAGATGGGATTGCCATGCCGTTCGCGGGCTCGGGCGCCGACGAGGTACTCGTCGGCGCCCGAGCTACCCACGTGGAGCTTGGCCGTGCGGGGGAGAGGCACTTCGCGCATGTTGATGGTGCTTCCGTGCTGTTTGACTACACCGAGGTGTTCGACGGGATCCCGCGGCCCGGCCGCCCCTCCTCGTCCCGCCTCATTGGCGAGGATCTGGCCTGGGCCGCCGCCGAAGGGCTCACATCGGTCACCATCGTGCTGCCCGTGCCCGGTTCTCTCATGGACATGGGCTGGGGCCTGCTCGAGGCGCTCGCGGCGGGCCCGGCCGATCCGACTGCGCTGGCGAACGAGTCCCGCGCGGCAGCGGACGCCCCCGGCAACGGCCAGCATGGAGATCGCGCCGCGGTTCTGCGTGCAGCCCGCGCGGCAGTGACCTCGCTTCACATCACCGTGGTGGTCTCCCGCGAACAGCCCCTCCTCGGGCTCTCCGGCATCGCCCGCTCCTGGATGGCACAGGGGCTGGACGCCGTCGTCGCGCAGACATACGAACGGGGTTTTGCCGACGTCGTCGCCGAATTGAGCGATGCGGCCCGCACCCTTCCTTCGCGTTCCCTCCTTCTGGGCACTTCAGAGCCCGACCCCGCGCGCAACATCTACGCCGGAGCCGGAGCAGGCACCGCCTTCACCCTGAGTCTGCTCGGTGCCATGATCCACCCCATCGGCCAGCTCGCCATTGGCCCCCACATTGCTCGTGAGATTGATGAGGCGGACCTGCTTGTCTGCGTCACCGGACACATCGGGGAGGACCTGCCATCGAGCCTGCTGGTCGCAGCGCAAGCGGCGCAGAACGCGGGCATTCCTGTCGTCGTCGTATATGACTCCGGTGGAATCCGAAAAGGCGAGCTCCCCGGCCTCGGACTCAACGGTGCCTACGAAATCCGGCCCGATCGTTCCTACGAGATGCCGGAGGAAAGCGCGCAGGACGTCGCCGACATTCCGGGACGGCTCGCCGACCTCATGGGACGCGTCGCCACCACCTGGGGATGGGATTAGGAGACACTGCCTCCACGAGCGTGCCGTGATCTTCGTTACGTCACGCGAATCGGCGGGCTGGCTGTCCGTTGAGGGCGAACACAGGTGGCCGATCTCGCTGGCAGTTCTGGGCCCAATCGCACTAGTCTGATACGAGAATCGATTTTGAGGTCACGCCACTAGGCCGTGACCCATGGCCGAAAGCTATCGGCGCAACCTCTTAGAAAGGTGGAGACGTCCATGTCTGAGACTCTCGATACCCAAACACACAATGTGATCCTGTCTGATGAGGCAGCGGCCAAGGTGAAGGCTCTGCTCGAGCAGGAGGGTCGAGATGACCTCCGCCTGCGCATTGCCGTTCAGCCCGGCGGCTGCTCCGGCCTCATGTACCAGCTCTACTTCGACGAGCGCTACCTCGATGGCGATTACGTCCGTGATTTCGACGGCGTCGAAGTGATCGTTGACAAGATGTCCAAGCCCTACCTTGACGGCGCTTCGATCGGCTTCGCCGACAGCATCGAACGTCAGGGCTTCACCATCGACAATCCGAATGCAGCGGGCTCGTGCGCCTGTGGTGAGTCGTTCCACTAAAAACGGAAGGCACTCATGCGCCAGCGTGTGATCGCTGCACTTGCAGCAGCGGGATTAGCTGTCACACTTTCGGGCTGTGGCGGAGACGATAACACCGGACCAAAGCCGAGTCAGTCGCCCACCGTGGTTGCTAGCGTCGGCGAGCCGAGTCCGACCGAAAGTGCTGCTCCGAAGGTCGTCGTCGATTCGGAGGGTATGCCCACCGTCGAATTTGGCGACGGCGGCGTCCCCACCTTCACCTTCCCCGAGGAGGACGCCCCCGACACCATGCAGGTGAGTGTCCTGGAGGAGGGGAGCGGGCGCGAACTCGGCGCGGAAGACTTCGTCGTCGTTAACTATGTGGGCCAAGTGTGGGATGCGGACAAGCCGTTCGACTCCTCCTTCAAAACAGCCCAGCCCGCCGCGTTCTCGCTGCTCAAGCTGGTATCTGGATGGCGGCACACGCTCAGCGGCCGCCACGTGGGCGATAAAGTCATCATCTCCCTCCCGCCAGAATTCGGTTACGGAGCCAACGGTCAAGCAACAGCCGGTATCGGTGGCACTGACACCATTGTCTTCTACATC
Source organism: Ancrocorticia sp. (assembly GCA_047602305.1). Taxonomy (GTDB): domain Bacteria; phylum Actinomycetota; class Actinomycetes; order Actinomycetales; family Actinomycetaceae; genus Ancrocorticia. Next base: position 913,718 of record JASGHO010000001.1, on the reverse strand, counting down.
GAGATCATTGACGGCTGGTCTGCCGAAAGCGCCGGACAACCGGGTGCCACTGTAGAAACCGACGGCGCGGATCTGCCCGTGACCATCACCGGCGATGTGGGCTCTCCTGTCACCGCCGTCAAGATCAAGAAGGACCAGGCCGCGCCCACGGAGCTGACCACGCGCACCATCGCCAAGGGCAACGGCCCGGCAGTGGCAGGGCAAGGCTCACGAGTATTCATCGCTTATTCGGCGATCGTCTGGGAAACCGGCGAAATCCGTGAGAGCACCTGGACCGGCACGCCATCCAACATGCTGGGCGCGCAGCCGGTGGAAATGGGCCGCGGCACGGTGTTTGACTCGCTGGATGGCGCAACAGTCGGCTCGCGAGTTCTCATTCTCGTTCCCGAATCTGACGGCTCCGATTCTCGTTCCTCCTCGCCTGCCATGGCAGTCGTGGTGGATATCCTCGGATACCAGGCGGCCCCGGCCGCCCCGTCACCGAGTGCCAGCCCCAGCGCTAGCGCCAGCCCGACGAGTTAGAGGTTGCGCCCGAAACTCGCCACTGGTTGATTTTTAGACATGATGCCTGAATCCGGCTGGGTTCAGGCATCATGTCTATAGCGATTGCGCCGAGAGGCTTGGCCCAGCGGCGTGATCTCGTGACACTGTCAACCTCTGCGAAAGATTCTTATGGCCCAGGACCAACAGCCCGAAGAAGGCAGCAATTCTCTCAAGAGGGGCCTGCACAGCAGACACCTAACCATGATCTCCATCGGCGGAGCGATCGGTACCGGCCTCTTCGTTGCTTCCGGAGAGACGATCTCCACCGCGGGGCCAGCTGGCGCCCTGTTGGCTTACGCCGTTATTGGCGTGATGGTCTATCTGCTCATGCAGTCGCTGGGCGAGATGGCAACCTACCTGCCCGTCGCCGGCTCCTTCGGGGAGTACGGAACGCGTTTCATCAGCCCCAGTTTTGGTTTCGCCATCGGATGGAACTACTGGTTCAACTGGGCTATCACTGTGGCGGCTGAGCTGGCCGCCGCGGCCCTGGTGATGAAATTCTGGTTCCCGGACACGCCGGGATGGTGGTGGTCGGCGCTCTTCCTCGCCATTCTGGTGCTCTTCAATTCCCTCTCCGCCCGCGCCTACGGCGAGAGTGAATTCTGGTTCGCCCTCATCAAGGTGGTGACGGTCGTCATCTTCCTGGCGCTCGGTCTGCTCATGATTCTGGGCGTCATGGGCGGAGAATCCCAGGGGTTCAAGAACTGGACCGAGGGTGAGGCCCCCTTCGTTGGGGGTGGCATGGGCATCCTGGCCATCTTCATGGTGGCGGGCTTCAGCTTCCAGGGCACGGAAATCGTGGGCGTCACCGCAGGTGAGGCACGTGATCCCGAGCGCACCGTTCCTCGCGCGATCCGTACCATTTTCTGGCGCATCCTGCTCTTCTACATCGGTGCCATCGCGGTGATTGGCTTCCTCATTCCCTACACCGATCCCAACCTGCTCCAGGCCGATATTTCCGATATCTCGGTCTCGCCCTTCACCTTGGTCTTCGATCGGGCGGGCATTGCAGCCGCAGCGGCCGTCATGAACGCGGTAATTCTCACCTCGGTGCTCTCGGCCGGAAACTCCGGCCTCTACGCCTCCACCCGAATGCTCTACGCCCTCGCCTGGCGTGGCAGCGCCCCGAAGTTCCTCCGTGTCACCAGCGCCAACGGCGTGCCGGTCTACGCCTTGCTCGTCACCACGGCCGTGGGCGGGGCCTGCTTTATTTCCTCGCTCATTGGCGATGGCCAGGCCTACGTGTGGCTCGTCAACGCTTCCGGACTGGCGGGTTTCATTACCTGGGCGGGCGTGGCCTGGTCCCATCTTCGCTTCCGCAAGGCCTTTGTGGCGCAGGGGCATGACCCGTCAGAGCTGCCCTACCGGGCCAAGTTCTACCCGCTTGGCCCGATCCTGGCATTGACCATGTGCCTGGTGGTTATCGCCGGACAGAACTACGAGGCCCTTCTCGGGGATGGCAACTTCCTCCATCTTCTCTCCAGCTACATCGGCCTGCCGCTGTTCCTGGGCCTGTGGATTGGCCACAAGCTGGTGACCAAGTCCAAGCCGGTCAAGCCGGAAGAAGCGGACATCACGCGCGTCAAGCGCTAATAGTTGACGGCATGATCTCTGCTGGTTGAACAAAGCACACGGCGGCCGGCTCCACTTGGAGCCGGCCGCTGCATTGTGCCCGGGGTAGATCCGGGGAAACCTTGACACTCACCTGCACCTCGCTAATGCACGAGCGCGTTACGACCGCCTCAGCCCCCGTGCACCACGCCCGAACAATAAAAGCGACTGGGTGGTGGTGAGCTCAGCTCACCACCACCCAGTCGTATGGACACGGGGAGAAAGGAGGACTCCCCGGAGAGGTCACGTTGTGCCTAACGCAACCTCCAAGAGATCCCGCTGGCAGGCCCGCCCAAGCAAGTCGGGCCTGCCAGCGCAATCTCTCACGTCAGCGGTTGGATGTTCCCACTGGCGTTGTTCTTGAGTGTGTGCCGCGAGTCGAATCCAAGAGACGCTCCCAGAGACGAACTCCAGAGATCAAATCCCCAAGAGACCAAACCCCGCGGCACACCCTCCCGGCTTACTTGACCCGATGCTTGATCACACGGCGCGTGACCATGAACGCTCCAGCGGCCACCAGTAGGCCAACAACCGCGCTCACACCGATCTGGATGTACACCCAGGTTGGCGGGGTGTAGTTCACCGTTGCTCCGGCGGCCATTCCGTTCATCGCATTCGAGTTCGCCACCGTGTAGAGAATGTTGTGGGTGGCATTGCGGATGTCGGTCTGGGCCTTGGCAGACGAGGTGTCATTGAAGGACTTCGATGGCGCGAAGGTCAGCGTCAGGTCGGTACCTGCTGCGATGCCCTGGTTCGGATTCATGTACGGGTACAGGTTGAAGTCCGAGATGGCGAATCCGCGGAATCCCCATTCCCCGCGCAGCACGTTGGTCATGAGCGCTTGCGAACCGCCAGCCCAGGTGGCGCCGATGCGGTTGAAGGAGCTCATCATGGCGGTGGCGCCGACGGTGCTTTCCTCGATCGTGCCCTTGTCATCGACGATGGAGGGGACGGTCATGGTGACGTTCTTGACGGCCATCTCGAAGGGGCGCAGGTAGAGCTCACGGATTGCCTGCTCGTTTGCCCAGGTGGCTACGCCGTTGTTGACGCGTTCGGTCTCCTGCTCGTTCAAAGCGAAGTGCTTGAACGTGGTGTACACACCCTTGGTGGCGATGCCGTTGGAGACGGCGGTGGCCATGGCGCCGGAGAGCACCGGATCCTCGGAGTAGTACTCGAAGTTACGTCCGCCGAAGGGGGAGCGGTGCAGGTTGATGGCGGGTGCGTACCAACCGTTGATGTTCTTGAACAGTCCCTCGTTGCCGAGTGCGGTGCCCATCTGCTCCAGCAGGTCAACGTTCCAGGTCTGGGCCAGCAGGTACTGCGAGGGGAAGGCCACGCCGTTGATATCGGAGTTGATGAACGAGGAGAATCCGGCGGGGCCGTCCGGCTCCAAGGTCACCGGCTTGGCGATGGCCGGGATGGCGGGAGTCTGGTATGCGCCGTTGAGGAGCATATCGGTCATCTCGTTGGACTTGAGGGAGTCGAGTAGCTCGTCCCACTTGGGATCGTCGTAGGGTAGTCCGCGCAGCTCCACCAGGGTGAGATCGCTGTCCGCGCCGGTGGTGGGTGCATCGCCCTCGAACTCGTTGGCAGCGGCCTCGTGATCGTAGGGCTTGAAGCCAGCTGCCACCGCGTCGTTGGCCACGAAGAGGTCATCGGTGGGCGGAGCCGGGAAGGTGCCGGCGAAGTCCGCGCGCGACAGGTTGATGACCTTGCCGTCTTCCTTCTTGTCGGCGAACTGGGCGGAGACGTCGTCGAACTGGTTGGTCACTTCGGCCTTGTCGGAGGCGCGATGCTTGTCACCGGAGTAGACGATCTCGGAGGCAACCTTGTAGGTGAGCGGCTCGATTCCCGGGGCCGGGGTGTGCGAGTTGGTGCGCAGCGACAGCTTGTAATCGCCAGCTTCCAGCACGTACGCCTTGGCCTTCTCGTAATCGTAGGAGGCCATGTCCTCCACCGCGAGTTCGATGGTCACGGTCTCGGAGGCGCCCGGCGCAATCACACCGGTCTTGGCGAAGCCACCGAGAACAACTTCTGACTTCTCGATGCCACCGCGGGTGTAGGGAGCGGTGTAGTACAGTTCGACGACGTCCTTGCCGGCCGCTGAACCTGTGTTGGTCACTTCGACGTCGACAGAAATGGTGCCGTCCACATCGCCGAGCGTGGAGTTGGCCAGCTTCCACTCGAAGGTGGTGTAGCTGAGGCCGTAACCAAACGGGTAGACGACGGCGTCGTCGTAATTGATGAAGCCTTCAGCAGCGGCGGTCTCGTAGTAGCGGTAGCCCACGTAGATGCCCTCGGCGTAGTTGACGAAGGGGGCTTCCGGGGTGATTTCGGCGTTCGAGGTTGCGGACTCGATCGCGGACTGCGGGAACGAGACGCTCAGGTTGTTGTAGATGAAGCGGCCGAAGTTGTTCCAGGTGGGATCCTTGGTGAAGTCGGCGGCCCAGGTGTCCACGGTGCGTCCGGAGGGGTTGACGTCTCCGGAGAGGATGCCGCCCAGGCCTTCGAAGCCGGTGAGGCCGGGGGAGCCCGCCAAAATCACGGCGTCGACTCCGTCGTTGGACTGTACCGGTCCCATTTCGAGAGTGGTGGAAGCATTGACGACGACGACAACCTTGTCGAAGTTGGAGACGGCCAGATCGATGAGATCGAGTTCGTCCTTGTTCAGCTCCAGCTGGTGCTGACCGGCGGCGTAGTTGTCATCCCAGCCCTCGATATCCTGGGAGAGGTCTCCGCCCTCGCCACCGGGGCGCCCGATGAAGACGAGCGCGGCGTCGTTGTAGCCTGCGAAGGTCGATGACTGGGCCTGGTAATTTGCCACCGGCATCTCGCCAATGTTGTAGCTGGAGACGTCCGGCTTGTCCATCTCGATGTAGCCACGCGGGTTTTCGGAGGCGAAAGCTTGGATGGCGTCAAAGACGGCACCGTTGACTTCGAAGCCGGCGTTTTCCAGGCCCTGACGTGCGGTAACAGCGGTGGTGACGTCGATCGAACCGGATCCCGAACCGCCGTAGACCGGATCGGCGGCGGCGCGTCCCAGCATCGTCACCTTGGATCCCTTGGCCAACGGCAGGGCGCCGTTCTCGGCCTTGGCCAGAACCATACCTTCTGCGCCGACCTCGGCGACGAGAGCCTTCGATGCCTCGTCGGCTTCCTCCGCGGTCTCGTAGTCCGCGGTGTAGTAGTCGAGGTCCCAATCGGCTGACTTCTCAGAGTTGGTAAAGGTGTAGGTACCCGTACCGAACTGCGAGGCGACCCAGTTGCCTGCCATGACGAGGGCGACGTTGGCGACGATGAGGATCGTCGTCACCAAGGCCAGAATAGGCACCCAGATCGCGAGATACTTCTTGTTCGACATCGGTGCTTTCGCCCGTGTGTCCTTTCCGGTGGTATTCAAACCGGTCCTCCTTAACCAGTTAAGCGGCGCGCTGCCACGCTGTCACCCTGCGGCGGACGTGCCTCGTGGTGCTCGTGCAGCCACGCGGCTTGTCGCGTGTATGCCCCGCCTCCTTTGGCACTTACGGGCATACCGCCAGGTGATCACAGCATAAGGTGATATACGCCGCACCCGGTGATGGCATGCATATTCAGTCGAATTGGCCGCACGGACGGCTGCCAAGGCGACGTGACCAGGTAAGCGAGGCGCGGCGCTGTCGTCGTCGCCGATAAGGACGCATACCCCGAGGCACTCCGGGTGAAGGTGCGGATTGTGTCCTGAAAGTGACGTTTTATGCAGTCAAGCGCCGCTGCCTCGCTTCTCATCAATATGGTTGGCAGTACGCGACCGGTTTGGTGACGACAAACACATTGAGACGTGACCTTTTAACAACGATGTTGGGCGAGTCATTCATACGTGAACCGGATGCTGGGCAATAGAGATGTCTCCGCGGCAACAGTGATGTTGCGAACGAGCCACACAAACTAGGGGGAAACTTCATGAGAACCTCACCCATGAGGAGTGGGATTGCGTTTGCCGGCGTGCTAGCGATCGTGCTAGCAGGCTGTACGTCTTCTCCGGATGACACCAAGTCATCGGACGAAGGCACAAGCACAGGCGACGGCAACAAATACACCACACGAGAAGTCAACGACGGTACCACCACCTTCACCGTTGTTGAGAATCCGAATGGCGGGACCAAGCTCTCCTTCGGCTCCGAAGCAGGCTTCAAGCTGCTTGAGGAGAAGGATGGCGAGTTCACCTACGCCTTCAAGGACATGAACGGTAACGGAACGCTCGACAAGTGGGAGGACTGGCGTAACTCCTACGCTGATCGTGCCGCCGATCTGGCACCGCAGCTGGCCGCCGACCAGATTTCGGGCCTCATGCTCTTCTCGAGCCACGAGCGCGCTCCCGAAGACGGCCTGAGCGATGCCCAGAAGGAATACCTGAGCGAGTCCTATCTTCGTAATGTCCTGTACGCGGGCGGCAATGATGTCGAGCCCGTTGTGCTATGGACCAACGAGTTGCAGGCATACGTCGAGACCCTGGGCAAGGAGGGAGAGCCCTACATTCCGGTGAACTTCTCCTCCGACCCGCGCCACGACGCCAAGGATAGCTACGATGGCTCCTCGGGCGGCACCTCCCAGTGGCCGAGCAACCTCGGCCTTGCGGCAACCTTCAATCCCGAGACCGTTCTGGAATTCGGCAAGTACGCCTCCGAGGAGTACCGCGCCATGGGCTTGCAGAACGCGTTGAGCCCGCAGATCGATCTGGCTTCCGATCCGCGCTGGCCACGCATCGCCGGAACCTTCGGCGAGGATCCCGATATGGCCGCCGAGATGTCCGCCAACTACGTTGCGGGCTTCCAGGGGACCTTCGATGAGGAAGGCAAGGACACCGGCATGGGCCAGGGTTCCGTTGCCACCGTCATCAAGCACTTCCCGGGCGACGGCGCAGCCGAGGGCGGCCGCGAGTCCCACGAGCAGAGCGGCAAGTACGCCGTCATGCCTGGCGACAACGGTGAGGCTCACCTCAAGGTCTTCAAGGCCGCGATCGAGGCCGGTGCCGGCGGCATGATGACCTCCTACTCCATCGTCGCCGATGGTAAGGGTGAGGCCTACTACGGCAACCTCATGGGTTCGGCCTACGACAAGGTACGCGTGGACAAGGCCCGTAAGGACATGGGCTACGACGGCGTGATCGTCACCGACTGGGGCGTGACCAACTCGGTCGAGGACGGCTCCGAGGGCATGTTCGGCATGGCCTGGGGCGCCAAGGACCTGACGAAGGAAGAGCGCCACTTCGAGATCCTCAAGACGGGCATCGATCAGTTCGGCGGCAACAACGACATCAAGCCGGTTCAGGCCGCCTACAAGATGTGGGATGAGGCTCATAAGGCTGGCGATCTTGATGTTGACGCCGCCACCCGCTGGGCCGAGTCCGGAACGCGTATCCTCTCCAACCTGTTTGGTGTGGGACTTTACGACAACCCCTTCCAGGACCTGGAAGAGTCCAAGGAGATCGTGGGTAACGAGGAGGCCGTTGCGGCCGGCGTCGATGCCCAGCACGAGTCCGTTGTTGTGCTGAAGAACCAGGACAGCGCGATTCGCTGCGAGGCTCCCAAGGATGACTACAAGAACATGAAGGTATACATTCCTCGCGCCTTCGATACCGGCCATAAGAGTGTCTTCAGCGAGGCACAGTACACCGAGGGCCCGACCGTTGATGTCGAGGTGGCCAAGCAGTACTTCGGTGAAGTTGTCACCGATGAGGCTGTCACCGACGCCGACAAGAAGGTCACCAGCTACACCGCCCCCGATCTGTCCGATGTGGACATGGTCATCGTGGGTATGGACAACCCGAACAACGGTGGCACCTTCACCAGCCAGGGCCTGACCGAGGGTGAAGATGGATCGCGTTCGTGGTGGCCCATCTCGCTCCAGTACCGTCCTTACACGGCTGATGGCGAGAACGTTCGCAAGACCTCGATCGCCGGCGATACCCAGCCCGACGGCTCGAAGGAGAACCGCTCCTACTACGGCGCCAACTCCAAGATTTCGAACGAGTCCCACCTCGATGCCTTCCAGCGTGCGGTTGACGCCGTCAAGGCCAGCGGCAAGGACATTCCGGTTGTGACGCTCGTGTCGATCGTCAACGGCATGGTGGTCCCGGCCGAGTTCGAGGCCGGCTCCGATGCGATCGTGGTGGGCTTCAGCGTGACTGACGCGACCATGCTCGACGTGGCCCTCGGTATCACCGACTCCTCCGGCCGCCTGCCGCTCGGCATGCCGGCTTCCATGGATGCGGTCGAGGCCAGCTTCGAGGACCTGGAGAAGGATGTGGATTCCTACAAGGATGCCGCAGGAAATGTCTACGAGTACGGCTTCGGTTTGAGCTGTTCCGGAGACCCGATTAAGTAAGGGATTGCGCCGATAACCCATCGGCGGGATCGCTGAAGATTGCGCCAGTTCTTGGTGTGATCGCTGGGTGGTCGGGGACGGGGATGTACGTCCCCGACCAACCAGGATTCATATTGAACGACGACGACGCGGGCTTTCGAGCGTGTGCGCTTGCGAGTATTGTGCGTCGGTACGCCAATATCTGGCGGGGACAACACTGTTACCCGGCCAGTCAATTCAAAGGAGAAACAATGAAGAAGACCATGTTGCGTGCGGGTTTTGCCATGGCGATGGCCGTCACCGCTACCTTCGGACTGTCCGCTTGTGGTTCGTCCGATGGTGGATCGGGTGCAGCAGCAACCTCCCAGGCCGCTGAGGAAGCTCCGAAGAGCAATTCTGACGAAAGCGAAGCTTTTGTTGCCGATCTGGAGGCGGGCGTCAAGCTCATCAACGACCAGATCGCACAGGAGTCCGGCATGACCCAGGTCATGCTGGCATCGGATGTGGACCAGCCCACGCAGAAGTACGGCATGTGGGTTCTGCCCTACAAGCCCTCTGAGGCCGTCGAGAAGTTCACCAAGCAGATCCAGATTACCGACGGCACCAAGTTCGTGGTGACGGCCGTGTCCGCCGAGACCGGCAAGTCCTGGTCCATGGATCAGGATGGCGCGATGGCCGAGGCCGAGAAGTAAGCATCTCACGATGACCTATCGGATGGGCCCGATGGAAGCGGATGTCCGATTCCATCTGGCCCATCCGGCCCTCCTATTCTTTCCATGAAGGAGATATTGTGCGCAGTTCCTCTAACCCCACCACCACCGAGGCCATTGGCTCGTTGTCCACGCTGGAGAAAGCCGCCTTGTTGAGCGGCCAGACGACGTGGCAGACACGGGCCCTCCCGCGCCTGGGCGTTCGCCAGTTGTGGATGTCTGATGGCCCTCACGGTATTCGCCGCCAGGCAGGTTCTGCGGATCACTTGGGTATTAACGCCTCCCAGCCGGCCACCTGTTTCCCCACATCTGCCACTGTCTCCAATAGCTGGGATCCCGCCCTTGCTGAGCGCCTTGGACGCGCTCTTGGCCGTGAGGCCTCTCACCTGGGCGTCGACGTGCTGCTCGGCCCCGGCCTCAACATCAAGCGCAGCCCGCTCGGGGGACGCAACTTCGAGTATTTCTCGGAGGACCCTTACCTCGCCGGCAAGCTCGCTGCCGGATACGTGCGGGGCATTCAGAGTGCGGGAGTTGCCGCCTGCCCCAAGCACTTTGCTGTCAACAGCCAAGAAACGCGACGTATGACCTCCGATTCGGTGGTGGACGAGGCAACGCTTCGCGAAATTTATCTCACCGCTTTTGAAATTCTTGTCAAAGAGGCACGACCTCTCACGATCATGACGAGCTACAACCTCGTCAATGGCACCTACTCCCACGAGAACCCGCACCTCCTTCGCGACATTCTCCGCGACGAGTGGGGATTCGATGGAGCTGTGATCACCGACTGGGGCGGCGGAAACGATCCCGTCGCGGCAATCTCCGCCGGTGGAACCATCGAAATGCCCTCGCCCGGATACGATTCGGTACGCGAAATCCTTGAGGCTCCCCGCCTCGATGAAGCCCAGCTCAACGCCCGCGTTGCCGAGGCCGTGGCGCTCACCCAACGGATCAATCCGGAGAGCGTCAATGAGTCGATCTTTGATGAGCACGACGGGCTCGCCCAAGAAGCGGCAGAGGCAAGCATCGTGCTGCTGAAGAACGAGCAGAAGGCGCTGCCGCTGGCTTCCGGAACCAAGGTCGCCGTCGTCGGAGATTTTGCTTTCGAGCCGCGCTACCAGGGCGCGGGCTCCTCCCTCGTCAACCCCACCCGGCTCGTCACCCCGCTGCAAGCGCTCCAGGATTCCTCCCTCTCCATCGTGGCAACCGCGCGTGGCTTTGAGCGAGGCAAGGCACTCGATGGCCAGCTCCTCGCAGAAGCGATCAAGGCGGCGAGCGCGGCCGATATTGTTCTCCTTCACCTGGGACTCGATGAGATTCTTGAGAGCGAGGGCAAGGACCGCGAGCACATGCACCTCCCGGAGAACCAGGTGCAGCTTCTGGAGCGGGTTGCGCAGGTGAACCCGCACGTCGTCGTCGTCCTTTCTGCCGGATCGGCGATCGAGATGCCGTGGATCGACAAGGTCGAAGGTGTTGTGCATGGATACCTGGGCGGGCAGGCCGGCGCTCGCGCGATGGTGCGGGTGCTGACGGGAGCCGTCAACCCCTCGGGGCGCCTTGCCGAATCCTACGCGCGTTCCCTCGCCGAGACCCCCACGGCGGGCGCGTTCCCGGTGCAGCAGAAGCATGCGCTCTACCGCGAGGGCCCGTTCGTCGGATACCGCTACTACTCCAGCGCGGACGTCCCTGTTCTCTTCCCGTTTGGCTACGGGCTGTCGTATACCACGTTCGCCTACTCGGAGCTGGACGTGGACGGGGAGGGTGTCACCTTTACCGTCACCAATACCGGCGATGTGGCGGGAGCCGATGTGCCGCAGCTGTACGTGTCCCCGCCGCCCGAAGCCCGCAAGGTGGGCCTGCGTCCGCGCCGGGAACTCAAGGGCTTCGAGAAGGTCACCCTGGAAGCGGGGGAGAGCAAGCGAGTACGGATTGCCTTCGACGAGTACACCTTCCGCGTCTTTGACGCCCAGGCGAACCGCTGGCGCGTCATTGCCGGAGAATACGGTGTGGCCATCGGAGCCAACGTGGACGATCTCGCGCTGGAGTCCAGTATTGAGGTCGACGGCGAACTGGTGGCCGATACTGCCCCCGTCACCCTTATCGAGAACTACTCCGCCGCGCGGGTACACGACGTCACCGACGCCGAGTTTGCCACGTTGCTGGGACGGACGTTGCCCGCCGCCGAACTGGTTCGTGTTCTCACGGCGACGTCGCCCCTGTCCGATCTCAAGCATGCCAAGAGCCCGGTGGGCCGAGCCATCTACAAGCACTACTTCCAGCGCAGCCTGCGCAAGGCGCAGGAGAAAGGCGTGCCCGATCTCAATCTTCTCTTCCAGTACGGCATGCCGTTCCGCGCGATCGCCAAGATGAGCGGTGGCCTGGCCGATATGCGCATGGTGGAGGCGATTCTCACCATCGTCAACGGTCACTTCGTCAAGGGACTTATCCAGGTGATCGTACGATTCGTCCGGAACCGAACGCGGCAGAAGCAGCTCGCCAGCGAGTTCGAAGCGCGCGCCGCCGGTACGCAACCTCTGTCACAAGCAAAGTGAGGCCCTGTGTTCAAGTCAATCACCACATGGTGGAAGAACTTCGAAAGTAAGCATGAGACTGGCTCCCAGTTCTTGATGTTCTTCATCCTGAGTAACGGGATCACCGTTCTTCAGCTCGGGCTCATGCCGATTCTCCGCAATATCTTCAATGGGACATCGCTGGTGGAAACCAACTTCCAGGTGATGCCCATCGGGACCGGTGCGGACGGCACGTCGCCGTTCTATATCTTTGACTACGCCTCTGGGGCGCTTCCCGAGGGAGGCGGTGGTCTCGCCTACTTCCTCGCGGTGCAAATCACCTTGCTCATCGCCCAGATCATCAACTTTTTCCTGCAGCGCAACGTCACCTTCAAGTCGAACACCTCGATGGCCACGGCTGCGCTTTGGTACTTCATCGCTTACATCATCATCACGTTTGCAGCGGCCGCACTGCAGGGCTTCTACAAGGCACCGATCTACCATTTCTTCATGGAAAGCATGGGCTGGGGAGCGACCGGAGGCACGGTCGCAGACGTTATCACCATGATCATCAACAGTGCGCTATCGTTCTGGGTGTTCTTCCCCATCTTCAAGGTGATCTTCAAGAGGGTTCCGGACGAGCCCACCGAAGTGCAAGCCTGACCTATTGAAACGGTTGGTATGAATCCAATTCTGACGTTCGTCGTCCCCTGCTATAACTCCGAGGCGTACATGAGGCGATGCATCGACTCATTGCTTCAACCGGGAAATACTGACGTGGAAGTCGTTGTGGTCAACGACGGCTCGAGCGACGGGACGGCGTGGATTGCCGATGAATATGTGGCGCGGTTCCCCACGCAGGTTCATGCGGTTCACAAGAGTAATGGCGGCCACGGTTCGGCCATCAACGCCGGACTGGCGGCCGCCACGGGCACCTATTTCAAGGTGGTGGACTCCGACGACTGGCTCGATAAGCAGGCGTTGGAGGAGGTGCTTGGTCTCTTGCGTTCTCTGGAACGACGCGGCGAATCGCTCGACGTTCTCATCACGAACTTCGTGTACGAGAAGGCGGGCAAGCGTATCAAGCGCTCGGTGAGCTACCGGCGGGCGCTGCCCCGCAACCGAATCTTCGGCTGGAATGAGACCCACTCCTTCCGCAGCTGGCAGTACCTGCTCATGCACTCGATCACCTACCGCACGCAGCTGCTGCGCGACTGCCAGTTGCAGGTGCCCGAGCGCAGCTTCTACGTGGACAACTACTTCGCGTTCATCCCGCTGAGCCGCGTGCACAAGCTCTATTACCTCGACGTGGACTTCTACCGCTACTACATCGGGCGCTCGGACCAATCGGTCAATGAACGCGTCATGATCGGGCGCATCGACCAGCAGATCAACATCAACATGCTGATGATTGAGCACTTGAGCGGCGCGCAGAAGTCCGGTTCTCTCCCGAAGAAGCTTGAGCGCTACATGGTGCACTATGCGGCATTGGTGACGGTGGTTTCGTCGGTTCTTCTCGTCCGAGATGGCAGCCCCGCTTCGCTCGCAAAGAAGGCTGTGCTGTGGGAGAAGATCGCCACGTTGAACCCTGAGATCTATGCTCGCATGAAGCGCACGCCGCTCGGCGTTCTCGCGGCACACTCGGGCAAGGCCGCGAACACCGGCATGAGGGTCGGGTATGACGTTGCGCGAGTGTTTGTGGGGTTCAACTGACCGGTTCTACTGACCGCGAGTGTTGGTGGGGTTCGAGTGACGTTGGGTTCAAGCGGACGTGAGTTCAAAGCGACGTGGGGCTAGTTCAACTGACGTGGGGGACGAGGGCCTTCATCTTGAACCAGCCGTCCTGAACAGACATCGTCATTGAGCCGTCATAGTCGGAGATAATGGTGTGCATATTGACCGTGCCGTAGCCATGGCGCGAGCGGTCAGGCTTCGTTGTTTCGGGGAGCCCTGCGGTAAAGTGAGGCTCCCCGGAGAGGCGATTCTCGATGCTGATCATGACGAACTGGCCCTGGGTGAACACCGCGACCTTGATGATCCGCTCATCCTTGTGCGGTACCTGGATAACAGCCTCAATGGCGTTGTCGAGGGCGTTGCCGAAAAACGCGGAGAGCCGGATCGGATCCATGAACTCCAGCGCGGCGCCATCGACCATCACCGTCATGGAGATGTCCTCCTGTAGGCACCGCTCCATCTTGGTACTGAGGACCACATCGAGCACGGGACTTCCCGTCTTGATCTCCGACTCGTATCCGCGGATGGAGTCCTCCAAAGCTTGCAGATAGTCGGAACGGCGATCAGCGGAGGTCTCATTGCGGATGGCCGCCGCGTAATGCTTGAGATCGTGATGCATCCGGTTGAGCTCTTCGATGTTGCGCTTGGACTGCAAGTATTGCTGATGCTGTGCCTTCATCAGCATTTGGGTCTTGGCGAGTTCCAGGGCGTCACGCGCCAGATTGCGATTGCTCTGCTGGGTGTAGAGAGCCACAAAACCGGCGAGATCAACGAGGGTGCGGATGTAGAACACATCGCGCCCACTCTGGCCCGAGAACGGGGTGTTGGTGGTGAGGAAGCTGAGGTTGCTCACCAGGAAGGTGCCACTGGCGATGGCAACGCTCACGATGAGGGTGCGGGCGTCAATACCCAGGCGCATACGGCCGGTGAAGTTGCGCCGCTCAGCAAGGTAGGCCGCCCCGAACCCCAAGAAGTATTCGCCACACAGCAACATGCCGTCAGCCAGTAGATTCTCCCGGGGAGTACCCAAGAGGACACTCGCCGAGTAATGGACCTCCAATTGCCACTGCAAGGAGGCCACAAGTTCCGCCAGCACGAAGGTGCGGGCAGCAAGATAGCCGGCATCGTACACGCTGGTATCCGCGCACAGATAGATGAGCAGGAAGATCGAGAGCGCCGCCGTGCAAATCCCCAACATCCACAACTCTATGGGCCAGGTCCCGGCAAACACCTGAAGGCCCACCATGAGAGGGAGAGATGCGCCAATGACGAGCACACGGCGCGGCCCCGTGAAACGGGGCCGCATGATGAGCAGGTAAACGAGCACGGCTGCCCATTCAGCCAAGCCCGTGTGAAACCTCGGAATGTCAGGGAGCGCTTCCAGAATCACTGGATCTGTCCACCGACATAGTTGATGAGGGCCTCCATGAGTCCCTTCTTACGAGAGCGGCTAATTTTGAGCGCGGTACCGTTGGACATGATGGCATCTTCGCCGTGGATTGCCTGGAGATGGCGCAGATTGAGCAGGTAGCCGCTGTTGGAGCGATAGAAAGAATGGGCGGCCAAGGAGTCCTCGAAGGATTTTAGCGTCCCGGAAAAGACGATACTTTCGCTTGCCGCATGCACAGTAATACGGTGACGATTGCTTTCCAGGTAGATGATGTCCGTGATATCGAGCCTGCGAAGCGACGTACCCGACCCCACCAGGATTGACTTCTTGCGCATCTGATTGAGGGCCGCCAGGCACCGATCCATCTCCGTCCGGAACGCGAAATAGGACACCGGTTTGAGAAGGTAACTCAATGCCGAAACAGAGTAACCATGGGTGGCGTACTGGGCCGTATTCGTCACGAAGATCAGCACAACCTTGGAATCCACAGCGCGAATGGCCGCGGCGGTACTCATGCCATCGAGACCACCCATCTTGATATCAAGGAAGATGACATCGAAGTCTGGCTGATAATTTTCCAGCAACGCGGCGCCGTCGTCGTACTGGCGAATCTGAAACGAGCGAGAGCTTTCCTCCTCGAAGCGGCGCAGTAGCGATTCGACCTGAGCGCGGTCACGGGCGTTGTCATCTACAATGCCGACGTTCACAGAGCGTCTAATGGCCATGTCCGCCCCTCTCCTCGTACCAACCACTATCGCATCAGTTTACCGGCATGAAACCTAAGTATAGGAAGGACTGAGCAGACTGAAGGACTTCTGTCCCCTTGTAGAATAGATGGAGGCTCGGGCGGATGGCCCAATGAGGAGACATCGGCCGGTGGAGGAGCGTGCCCGTTCAAGGAGATGGCGAGGTGAAGAACCCTCGCGTGTGTTCCCGAAAGAAGTTGCCCGGCCTTGCCGGAAAAGGGGGAGATGTGGAATTTGATCTGATTGTTGTGGGGTCGGGATTCTTCGGCCTGACCGTTGCGCAGCAGTGCGCGCAGCGGTGGGGGCTGCGGGTTGCCGTGGTTGAACGGCGCTCCCATATCGGCGGCAACGCCTACTCGGAGACCGATCCGGAGACGGGCATCGAGATCCACCGATACGGCGCCCACCTCTTCCACACCTCCAACAAGCGCGTGTGGGACTACGTCAACCGTTTCACCGATTTCACCGGGTATGTGCACCGGGTATGGACCACCGTCGACGGCGTCGTGTACCCCATGCCCGTCAACCTCGGCACCATCAACCAGTTCTTTGGCGCCGCCTACTCGCCCGACGAGGCGCGGGCGCTCATCGCCGAACAGGCCAGCGAGGTCGCGGGCGAAGAAGTGACGGACTTCGAATCCAAAGGCGTCTCCCTGGTGGGGCGCCCGCTCTTCGACGCCTTCTTCAAGAACTACACCGCCAAACAATGGCAGACCGACCCGCGCGAACTGCCCGCCTCCGTCATCTCACGCCTGCCCGTGCGCTACACCTACGAGTCCCGCTACTTCAACGACACCTACGAAGGCCTGCCGGTGGACGGCTACACCGCCTGGCTGCGCCGCATGGCCGACGACGAGCGCATCACAATGTTCCTCGACACCGACTTTTTCGATACCAGCCAGCCGCTCCACCGCGACGCCGTCGTCGGAAAAATCCCGGTGGTCTACACCGGGCCCATCGACCGATACTTCGACTTCAGCGAAGGAGACCTTAGCTGGCGCACAGTCGACTTCGACAAGGAGATCGTGCCCACCGGTGATTTCCAAGGCTGCCCGGTCATGAACTACGGCGACCTCTCCGTGGACTACACCCGCATCATCGAGTTCCGGCACTTCCACCCCGAACGCGACTACCAAAAGGAACGCTCCGTCATCTTCCGCGAATACTCACGCTTCGCCGGGCGAGGCGACGAGCCGTATTACCCCGTCAACACGGCCGAGGACCGCCGCAAGTTGCTGGCCTACCGGGCGCTCGCGGCGGAGCAGCCCGATGTGTATTTTGGCGGGCGGCTCGGTAGCTACCAGTACCTCGACATGGACATGGCGATCGCCTCGGCGCTCACCCTCGTCAACAACGGGCTGCAGGAGCGCTTCGGGGAGTGAATCTGGTTCATCCTTGGCTATCTCGAAATCTTTTATGGCCTCTGAGCGGCACACGCTGCCGTATACGGCAGCGGATGTCACTGTGGAGGCCATGAAGGAATAGTGAGTGGCGATGAATAGTGAGCGAGGCGTCCTGAAAGGGGTAGACGTGGCGCGTACGCCGTGGTTCGTGAGGGCATGGCACAGGGCGGGGCTCCATATGGAACCCCGCCCTGTGCCATGTATCGGATTGTTGGTCACAGCCTCGTGGCTTCGTGACCAGCCATCACTCAGCGAAGAATGAGACCTTCGGTCTTGGCGATGGCGTTCTCCAGGCGAGCCGCAACATCCTGCCAGTTGGCGATGTTCCAGATGGCCTTGACGTAATCGGCCTTGACGTTGAGGTAGTCAAGGTAGAAGGCGTGCTCCCACATGTCCACCATGAACACCGGGACCTGGCCGACGGGAACGTTGGACTGCTGATCGAAGAGCTGGAAGACGTTCAGCTTGCCGGAGAGGGAATCGTAGGCCAGCACTGCCCAACCGGAGCCCTGGATGCCCATGGCTGCGGCGGTGAAGTGAGCCTGGAACTTCTCGAACGAGCCGAAAGCATCATCGATTGCTGCCGCGAGATCACCTTCGGGGCGCTCGCCGCCCTCGGGGGAGAGGTTGTTCCAGAAGATCGTGTGGTTGGTGTGGCCGCCCACGTGGAACGCGAGATCCTTCGAGAACTGGTTGACCTTCGAGAGATCGCCAGCTTCACGAGCTGCTGCGAGGCTCTCCAGCGCGGCATTGGCACCGGCGACGTAGGCCGCGTGATGCTTATCGTGATGGAGTTCCATGATCTTGCCGGAAATATGCGGCTCAAGAGCCGAGTAATCGTAGGGAAGCTCGGGAAGGGTGTAGATCGCCATCAGTTCCTCCAAAATTGACGTGAGCGAATGTCCTTCTCATTATAGGGACCAATGTCCCGGAGCGTGAGAGGTAGCAGCCCTTTAAGCCCTGAGCTTTATGGGTGACGAGGGACTTTCGTACGGAAAGTGTGGGCGTCGGGCCAGTACGGGTGGCTCGATCTCCGGATCCTTCGCAATACACCCCGGTTGGTGACCTCAAGGCTTGCGCGATGTCGGTAGTATGGGCTGTGGTGTGTCATTGGCTAGTACGTCGATGTACTGACACCTGAATTTCTGTATAGACGAACCCATGGAGGTTGAGATGGCCGAGGAGCTCGCGTCCCAGAACTCGACGGAGGACACCGTGAATATCCTCATCTACTCGGATGATGCTACGACGCGCCGGGAGATTCTCACCGCGGTTGGCCGTCGGCCCGCCAAGGGGCTGCCGGAGATTACCTGGAAGGAGACGGCAACGCAGGCTGCGGCCATCACTGCCGTCAAGGAAGGCAAGTTTGACCTTCTGATTCTTGATGCCGAAACCCCGAAGTTGGGTGGCATGGGGCTGGGCAAGATGGTCCACGACGAGATCGATCCGAACATGCCTTTCATCAACCTCATCGGGCGTCCGCAGGATGAGTGGCTTTCGCGCTGGTCGGGTGCCGTGGCCGCGGTGGCCTACCCGATTGATTCTCGTGAACTTGCCGAGGCCGTTGCCTCGGTGTTGACCAGCAGGACGAAGGCATGACCCGCAAGATTCAGTGGCCCGAACTGACCTCTCGTCTCATTGCGCGCGAGGACCTCACCTCCGAGGAAACCTCGTGGGCGATGGACCAGGTGATGTCTGGCGAAACATCGCCCGTGGTGTTAGCCGGTTTCCTGACGGCTCTGGCCACCAAGGGTGAAACACCTGACGAGCTGCGCGGCCTTGCCGATGCCATGCTCAGCCATGCGCTTCCCATTGAGGTTGAAGGGCCCGTGCTGGACATCGTCGGTACCGGCGGCGATCGCCTGCACACCGTCAACATCTCGACGATGGCGGCGCTCGTCATCGCCGCCGGGGGAGTGCCGCTGGTCAAGCACGGCAATCGTGCCTCCTCCTCGTCCTCCGGTTCCGCCGACTGCCTGGAGGCCCTCGGGGTCAACCTCGCCATGCCGTTGGATGCCGTTCATCGCTGCTTCGAGGAACTGGGTATCACCTTCATCTTCGCCAACGTGTTCCATCCCTCGATGAAGTACGCGGCGCAGGCGCGCCGCGAGCTGGGCGTGCGTACAGCGTTCAACCTGCTCGGACCGCTCACCAATCCGGCTCGCCCCTCGAGCTCGGTCATTGGCGTGGCGAGCGAACAGCACGCTCCCATCGTGGCCGGTGTTCTCGCCGAGCGTGGCACCTCTTCCATGGTGTTCCGCGGGGTCAATGGCATGGACGAACTCTCGGCCGTTGCCGCCAACGAGGTGTGGGAGATTCGCGATGGCAAGGTGAGCTTCCACGAGATCGACGCGGTATCCGATCTGGGCGTGGCTCCCGCTACCCTTGATGATCTGCGCGGTGCGGACGCCGCCTACAACGCTGACGTGGCTCGCAAGGTCTTCGCTGGCGAACTTGGTGCGGTGCGCGACGCGGTGACGCTCAACGCGGCCGCGGGCTTCGTGGCCGACGGACAGCTGGAGGGCGTGTGCCCCGAGGACGGCACGCTCGTGGAACGGCTTCGCAACGGCATCGCGATTGCCCAGAAGACGATCGATACCGGCGCGGCTGAGTCACTCCTCAATCGCTGGGTGGAGTTCTCCAAGTCCACGCTGTAGAGCGTGTTGATTCCGGAGTTACGGGCGTTGCGACTGTGGGCGCTGAAGCCACGGGCGCGAGCCCAGCTCTGATTGCTACAACGAAGGGCGGGAATCCGTGAGGATCCCGCCCTTCGTGCTGTCGCGCCGGGTATGAGCCAGGGCTTCTATCGCCTACTTAAACCTTCGCGCGCTGCGTTGACTGTCACGACAGTGACATCATGTGCGGATGTCTAAACGTGTGAGTTGGGCATGCCGTCCTGCTCAGTCCAGGCCCGTCAGAGAAGCCCGTCAGTCCAGCCCAGGCGGCCGGGAACCGGCAACATCGTCGAAGTCAACGAGCCCGTCAGAGAAGCCCGTCAGTCCAGCCCAGTGCACTCCAACTCAGTCCAGCCCGATGTGGAAGGCCTCGTCCAGCATCTCCTGGGAGAAGGTCTGGAAGGCGAGGTAGGTGGTGATGCCGGTGACTCCGGGGACCTTGCCGATGTGCTCGGGGATCACCTCGGCGAGGTCCTGGTGGTGATTGACGCGAACAATGGCGATGACGTCGTGATCTCCCGTCACGGAGAATGCTTCCGACACGCCATCAATGGACGCGATAGCCCGTGCGGCTTCCGGGATGAGGGCGGTATCTACGTCGACGTGGACAATAGCGGTGATCATGAGGTGAGCTCCTTCGCGCGTTCAAACAGGCCCAGAGGCCCGGCTTGAAAAAATCTTGATGGTGGCGGCTGCGCCACGAGGCCACGAGAACCTCGTGGCGCAGCCTTCCAATGCTTCTAGTCTAGGTCAACGATCCGTTCGCGTTGCGGCACCTTGTGGCGTGCCGCGCTGCGCCGTGGTAGTGCCAGCGGCAGCGGCCCCTCGAAACTCAACAGCCGAGTATTTTCCCGCCACAGCCAGTTGAGTAGAATTTCCGTCTCCTCAATGGATGCTGCCTCACCGGCGATCACCGGTTCCGTAACAATCTCCGCGCTCACCCGCAGCTCTTCGGCCACCGTGGGCGGATCTTGATCCGCCCCGGCCCGCGCGGTTCCCGCCAGCCTTCCGTAGCGGATCACGGCGATCTCCCACCAGCCTTTTTCGCGCGCTGCGGCAACGATCTCGGGAGCGCGCATCACCGGCAGCACCCGCTCTTTGCGGCGTTGCACCGCAATGAGGGAGGCCAACCGATCACGTTCGGCGGCCGCCTGCTCGAAGCGCTCCTGCGCCGCCAAGTGTGTAAACCGTTCGATCTGATGCTTCCAGATCAGTTCGCTCTCTCCACCGAGGATCTGCTGCGTGCGCGTGAGCGCAGGCATGTCCACCCCTTCGCATCCTTCTTCCGGCTCCACCACGCAAGGCGCGGCGCATCGCCCCATCGACCACAGATGGCAGGCCGAGGCAGTGGCCCGCGGAATCCGCGGCAGCCGCGTGGTGCAGGTGCGCAGCTGTGCCTCCTCCGCGATGATCTCGGCCACCCGCCGCGCCTGCGATCCGGAGCTAAACGGCCCCAATGCCTGCTCCAGCATCTCCATCGGGAGCTGCCGGGTTGTTTTCAAACGCGGATGCGCCTCCTGCGTGAGGACCAACCATGGCCGGGTTTCCGGCCGCCGCGACCTGCGGTTGTAGGGCGGATCAAGTTCGGCAATCTGGCGCAGCTCCAGAATGGAGGCCTCCAGCACGGTGGCGGTGGGAGTTGCTTCCACCGCCACCGCGATGTCCACCATCTCTGCGATCCGTTTGCGGGTTTCCGCCGCCGTGAAGTAGGTGCGCACCCGCTTGTAGAGGTTGTTCGAGGTGCCGACGTACATCACCGCATCCCCCGGCCCAATAAAGCGGTACACACCGGGCGAGTGGGGAAGCCCGTCCGCCAGCGTGGCCTTCTTCCTGCGCTTTGCCGGAACCGGGTCCGCGGCGGTGACGAGATCTTCCAGATGGGTGACCCCGAGCGGCCCCATCCGCCCCAGAATCGCATGCAGCACATCCACGGTGGCGCGGGCGTCATCGAGCGCCCGGTGCGTGGGAGTCACAGTGGCTCGTACCAGTTGCGCGAGCGTGCCGAGCTTGTAGTTGGGGGTCTCGTCCCTGGTAAACACCCTGCGCGCGAGCTTGACCGTATCCGCCACACGTACCTTCGGCCACGGCAATTCCAGCCCGGCCGCCGCGGCCTTGAGATGGCTCACGTCAAAGCGCGCGTTGTGCGCCACCAGCACCGTGTCCGGGCTTTCTCCAAGAAACTCCAGAAACGCCGGCATTACCGAGGAAATATCGGGCGCCCCGTACACCATCGCGGTGGTGATTCCGGTGAGCACCGTGATGAAGGGCGGAATTGGCACCCCGGGATCCACCAGCGTGGAGAACTCGCCCAGTACCTCGCCGCCGCGCACCTTCACCGCCCCGAACTCGGTGATGGAGTGCAGCTCCGGTGGGCCACCGGTAGTCTCCAGATCGACAACGACGAACGTCACCTCCTCCAGTGGCGTCCCCAGCTCCTCAAAGGCCATCTGGCCCTCGGGAGCACGATGACGCTCCAGGTCAAGGCGACGCCCGGTAGTGGGTGCACGCAACGATTTCTTCATGGGGACAGCCTAGAACACGCCTCCGACATATTTTGACACGCGGATGTACGACGACGTCGTGACCACGTGCGTACGTCACACGCGGGCGCCGTCGTCGCCTGTGTACTTCCAAAGAATTGAGGAAAATGGAAAGGATTGAGCCCGGCAACACGTTCCCGCGGCTCAATCCTTTCCGAAAAGCTCAATCCTTTCGGGTGGCGCGAGGTGGCGCGAGGTGAGGTCAGGAAAGGAGGGGTGAGGCGGGGAGACGTGACCACGTGCGTACGTTACACGCGGGCGCCGTCGTCGAACGGATCGACGTCCTCTTGGCGCGGTGCGGAGGCGAACGCTGCGAACGCGCCGCAACCAAACCCGGCGAATCCCAACGCGCCAGCGAGGAAGCCGCCGCCCGGCAGCCATCCGAAGGCCATGACGATGCTGGCGATGATCGCAACCACGGCGACGATCCACAGCACCCGGAAGTACGGCGAACTGGCGGGAGGTTCCTCCGCCCCGGACCCCAGAATGCCGACGGCGTCCGGAAAGTCCAGGAAACTCGCCGCCCCAGAGCCCTCGTCGGACTCCTCGGCCGGTGTCCAATCCCTGGGACCGGAAGAAGCGGGACCGGACGAAGAACGTACGCCGCGGGCGTCGTCGTCGAACGAAGAATCACGTGAACTGGGCGTGTCCTCCAAAGGTTCCGGATCGGGCGAGAGCAGAGAGGAACGGGCCGTAAAGCGGCGCTCATCTGCGATCTTACTCACCGAGGAACGTGACGTAGCGCCCGACCCCTCCGGGTCCAAGGTCTCTAGATCCGACAAGTCGGCGGCGATCTCGTTCCACCGTTGCTCGAATTCCTCGTCGGGAATCTCAGGATTCGTCCTATCTGGCATGGCATCAAGACTACCGCCCGCTAGAATGCTCGAGGACATATCTGTGTCTCATTGCGCTTGGCGGGTTCGGCCCGGCTCAGCGCTCCATGAATGTCAATTGGAAGGTAAACGATGACTGTCCGTCGCGTCGCACTACTTACTGCCGGTGGGTTCGCCCCCTGTCTCTCCTCCGCCGTGGGCGGCCTCATTGAGCGCTACAACGAAATCGCTCCCGATGTGGAGATCATTGCCTACCAGTACGGCTACCACGGCCTGCTGACCGGCAACTTCATCGTCATCGACGAGGAGGGCCGCAAGAACGCCGCCATCCTGCACAAGTTCGGTGGATCGCCGATCGGCAACTCCCGCGTCAAGCTCACCAACGCCAAGAACCTGGTGGAGCGCGGCCTCGTCAAGGAAGGCGAGAACCCGCTTGAGGTCGCAGCCGAGCAGCTGCGCAAGGACGGCGTGGACGTCCTGCACACCATCGGTGGCGATGACACCAACACCACCGCAGCCGATCTCGCCGCCTACCTGGCCGAGAACGATTACGCGCTGACCGTCGTGGGCCTGCCCAAGACGATCGACAACGACATCGTTCCGATTCGCCAGTCCCTCGGCGCCATGACCGCCGCTGAGGAGTCCTCGGACTTCGCCCAGCACATCATCGGCGAGCACCGCTCCAACCCGCGCATGCTCATCGTGCACGAGGTCATGGGCCGCGCCTGCGGTTACCTCACCGCTCAGGCCGCCAACTACTACCACAACTGGGTCAAGAAGCAGGAGTGGGCACCGTCCCTCGGCCTCTCCCAGGAGCGTTGGGACGTGCACGCCGTGTACCTGCCCGAGATGGCCATCGACCTGGACGCCGAGGCCACCCGCCTGCGCGGCATCATGGATGAGCTCGGCAACGTCAACATCTTCCTCTCCGAGGGTGCTGGCGTCGAAGAGATCATCGCCGAGAAGGAAGCCAACGGCGAGGAAGTCGAGCGCGATCCCTTCGGTCACGTCAAGCTGGATACCATCAACCCCGGCCAGTGGTTCGCCAAGCAGTTCGCGGACAAGATTGGCGCCGAGAAGGTCATGGTGCAGAAGTCGGGTTACTTCTCCCGCGCCTGGCACGCCAACGCTGACGATCTGCGCCTCATCAAGGGCATGGTCGACCTCGCGGTTGAGTGCGCCTTCTCCGGCAAGGCCGGCGTTGTGGGCCACGATGAGGAGAACGGCAACGTTCTCACCTCCATCCCCTTCCCGCGCATCAAGGGCCACAAGGCCTTCGACATCACCCAGGACTGGTTCGTGGAGACCATGGCCGAGCTGGGCCAGGAAGTCAAGGGTCGCTGAGCGAATCTCTGACAAAGCGTTCGGCCCGGAAAGTGTCCGGCCCGTTAGCGGAATGAACACCTGATGGGAGCGCATTTCCCAGCCGGAACACGCTCCTCATAACCGCATAATGCACGGCCCCGCCGGTCCCCGCGTCCATTGGATAGAACGGGTACCGGCGGGGCATGCTTTGCGCGTTAGAATCTCCCTCATGTTTGACGACGCAGATGAGGCAACCTTGGCCGCTATTGAAGCTTGGCGTGAGAAGCCAGCGAAACACCAGCCCGCGTGGCCCGATCAGGGCGAACTCGACACAGCCGTCTCCTATCTGCGTTCCCTGCCTCCGCTGATCTTTGCTGGCGAGGCCGATCACCTGAAGAAGCAGATGGGGCAGGCCGAGCGTGGCGAGGCCTTCGTGCTCATGGGTGGGGACTGTGCCGAGTTGTTTGCCGATTCGGGCGCGCTGCGCATCCGTTCGCGCATCCGGACCCTGCTCCAGATGGCTGTGGTGCTCACCTACGGCGCCTCGGTTCCGGTGGTGAAGATTGGCCGCATGGCTGGCCAGTACGCGAAGCCGCGCTCGAACCCGATGGAGACCTTCGGTGGCGTCTCGCTGCCCTCCTACATGGGCGACGCCGTCAACGGCCACGAGTTCACCGAGGAAGCGCGCGTTCCGGATCCGCATCGCCTGATTGAGGCCTACGAGCGTTCGGTTTCCACGCTCAACCTGATGCGCGCCTTCACCACCGGTGGTTTCGCCGACCTGTCGAAGGTGCACGAGTGGAACAAGGGCTTCATGACGAACCCCGCGTACGCTCGCTACGAGCAGTTCGCGGCCGAGATCGATCGCGCCATGCGCTTCATGCGCGCCGCCGGCGTGGACATGGACAACCTCCGTACGGTGGACATGTTCTCCTCGCACGAGGCGCTGCTGCTGCCCTACGAGGACGCCATGACGCGCATCGATTCGCGCACCGGCACCCCCTACAACACCTCCGCCCACTTCCTCTGGATCGGTGAGCGCACCCGCGAGTTGGACGGCGCCCACGTGGAGATGCTCTCGCACGTGCGCAACCCCATCGGTGTGAAGTTGGGACCGACGACGACGCCCGCGGACGCCATCGCCCTCATCGACAAGCTCAACCCCCAGGCCGAGCCGGGCCGCCTCACCTTCATCACCCGCATGGGTGCCGAGGCCATCCGCGACCTGCTTCCGCCGCTGGTGGAGGCCGTGCGCGATGACGGACGCCCGGTCACCTGGGTGACCGACCCGATGCACGGCAACACCATCACCGCGGCGAACGGGCTCAAGACCCGCCGCCTCACCTCCATCATGGACGAGATCCGTGGCTTCTTCGCGGTGCACCAGGACCTGGGCACCCACCCCGGTGGCATCCACGTGGAGCTCACCGGCGACGACGTCACCGAGGTTCTCGGCGGTTCGGAGGAAGTTGTCGAGGGCACGCTGGGCGAGCGCTACGAGACCCTCGTGGATCCGCGCCTCAACCACCAGCAGTCGCTCGAAATGGCGTTTCTGGTGGCCGAGGAGCTGAGCTCCGTCAAGGGCTGACGCACCAATTCGGTCCACGAACTTTCGTGGCAGCTAACTGAAACAAGTAGTGCGCGAGGTTGCTCAACCTCGCGCACTACTTGTTTCAACTGTTTCAACAGCCAGGATCGCTTCAACGTCCTAGACCTGTCTGCTTGTCAGGAATGGTCCCGCACGTTCTCCACTCCGTTGATTGTTCCGATGCCTTTGTTGTGGCGGCGTGAGGTGTACACGAAAGCGAGGACGAGGACGATTCCGGCGGCGATGAGCCGCCGAGTGAGTGCTCCGTAAATCCCGACGTATGGCAACGCTTCAGTAAGAAGGGCCCAGAGAAGCAGAAATGCCAAGAGTCTGAGTAGTTTCATGGTTTGTACTCCTACACCACCGAGATGGTGATTTCGCTGCTCAAGCTAGCCGTGTGCTCTCCCACGGAATCGCCTCAATAACGCATAACGTGGTTGTCCTGGTTGAGGAATGCTGTGGTAGCAGCGATGAGGAGTGAAAGTCCCGGGATGATGAAATAGAACCCGATTCCGAGGCCATGCATGATGCCCCAGCCAATCACTACTACAGCGGCGATCAACGTGGCTACTCGTGGTGTCTGATCACGCAGCGTAATCAGTACAAGCGGAATAACCGCTACCAATGGCACGGCAACAAGTAATAGTACGTATAGCCCGGAATCTCTCAACCCGACAAACAGTACGATCACGGCGACTATCACCGTGTTCACGGATGCTGCCACAACCGACTCAAGGACCGCTTCTCTTCCTCTTCTCATAAAGAGAAAGCTCACGAGCACAGCTGCAAGTGCCAGACCCAGCAGAAGCGAGGCCATAGACCATCTCGGCCAAATTTCGGAGAGGCCAAAGTACAGAAGAATTGGCAAAATCCCCACGATGAGGGCCCGGATTGGATTGATTGTTCTCAATTGTCTGGTGTCCATGATTCTCAGCCTCGATTCTGAGCGCTTTCTTTGATTATAGTGTCCTGGATCACTAGAACCGCTTTACTGGAATCACTAAACAAAATTTTACAACGACGGATCCTGTCGCCAATCGCCAGAGGATACCTACTCCTACACCACCGAGATGGTGATTTCGCTGCCCACGCGGGCCGTCTGCCCGCTGGCGGGGGACTGTTCGCGTACCAGCCCGAGGAATCCGCCCAGCTCGTACTTCACCTTGACGGTGAACCCGGCCTCTTCAAGAATAGCGACGGCTTCGGCCTCGGACTTGGCGAACACATTGGGTACCGGGATGAACTCGGGGCCCTGGGAGACCGTTAGCTTGACGGTGTCACCGCGGTAGAGCGTGCCGCCGCTTGCGGGATCTTGCGAGATGACCGTTCCCTTGGCGATGGTGTCCGAGAATTCGGTGGCCGTCTCGTGAACAAGTCCGGCTTCTTCCAGGGCTGCGACGGCGTCCGCTTCAGCCTTGCCCGAGACGTCAGGAATCTTGACGGGCTCGCGGCCCTTGGAAACCACGATATCCACGGCAGAATCATGATTAACGGTGGTCTGCGCAGCCGTTCCCTGCGAAATCACCCGCCCAAGCGGAACCTCATTCGAGTACTCTTCGCGCTCGTTGAGGGTCACCCGCCCGGCCTTCGCGGCCTCGCGCGCCTCCTCAACGGACAGGCCCTCGAAGGCCGGAACCTGCACCTGCTCGATACCGAGAGAGACGATGATCGCCACGGCAGCGTCCGGATGAATCTTGCCACCGGGGCCCGGCTCGGTGGTGATGACGTGATCGACCGCCACGTCATCGGAGTAGTCCCGCTGCAGCGTGCTGTCCAACCCCTCACCCGCCAGAACCTGTTGCGCCTGCTCGTAGGTTTGCCCGACGACGTCCGGCACGTTCACCCGCTGCCCCGGCCCTGAGGTGAAGTACCAGCCTCCAACAACGCCACCAAGCAACACCAGAAGGACGACGACGGCGCCCAGCAGCTTCCGGCGTCGCTTCGGCTTCGTGGGTGCGGCGGTTGTTGCGGCGGGTACGCCAGTAACAATCTCATCGAAAGCGATCTCCGTGGGAGCCACCGATTCGCGCGTCACCGCCTCACGAGGCTCGGCAGGGGAGGCGATGTGCTCCGGGCTGCCTGGAGAAACCGGCGAGAGAACGGCGGTGGGAGGGACCGCAGGCATGGTTTGGGTGGGCGCAACCTTGCCTTCGGGGAAGATCATCGGCGGAACCGAATCCGTGGGCGCCGAGCCAGCAGGGCGGATTGGCACCACGGGGATGCGGCGGATGAGATCCTCTTCGGGAATCCCGGGAATGATGGCGCGCAGCGCCGCGAGTGCCTCAGCGCCATTCGCAGGCCGGTTCTCAGGATTCTTGGCGGTGAGTAGTGCGATGAACGAATCCACCGAGGCGGGAATCCAGTCCGCTTTCTCACTCACGCGCGGCATCGGATTGTTGATGTGCTTGTAGGCGGTGGCGATCGCGGTATCGGCCTGGAAAGGCAACTCGCCGGTGAGGAACTCGTAGAGCATGATGCCCACCGAGTAAAGATCAGAGGTGGCTGAGGCACTCTCCGAGGTGATGATCTCGGGCGCCACGTAGTTGATGGTTCCCATGAGCGGGGTGGAGGACGCCGTCGTCGTCGACGAAACAATCCTGGCCAGCCCAAAATCGGTGACCTTGGCGTGAATTGTGGGCTGCTCAAACAAGCGGACGGGAGGCAGCGGCTCCGTGAGTAGCACGTTCTCCGGCTTGACGTCGCGGTGGGCGAGACCGGCCCGGTGCGCGGCAGCCAGGGCGCGCAGCGTCTGCTCGGTGAGAATCAACGCGGAGGCAAGATTGAAACTGCCCAGGCGCGTGAGTTCGGAACGAACATCTGGGCCATCCACGCACTCCATGACGAGGTAGGCAAAGTTGCCCTGGGCGCTGTTCCACACGCCGCGGTCGTGTACCGAAACCACGTAGGGACTGGACAGGCTCGCGGCGGCCCGCGCCTCCTTGGTGAAGCGCTCTGTGAAGCCCGGCTGCTCAGCAAGGTGAGGATGCATGAGCTTGAGCGCGACGTCGCGTTCCAGCCGGGTATCGCGCGCACGATACACGGTGGCCATGCCGCCCCGGGCAATCCGGGCGGTTACGGCATAACGTCCGTCAACAACGGAACCGACGAGAGAATCTACTTGCACCACAAGCCAAGGTTACAAGGAACGCGGCCCCACCGATGTGAGTGGGACCGCGCGCCGAGAGTTATTGATGTCTCCGCACATTCCGGAACCCCCGGAACTGCCGATGATCGGTACTTGCGATCAGTAGTTGGCCATCGCGCTACGGACCTTGTAGACGTAGTTCACGGTGTCCGGCAGCATGCCGTACAGCTGGACGCCGCCCAGGCCCTGGTAGTAGGCCGCGATGCCCTCGTCCATCGAGGAGGCGTTGGCCTGGATGTAGCGGATGTAGGCGATGCCGGCAATCGCGTTCTCGTAGGGGTTGAGCACGTCGAGGTTGCGGCCGATGATGCCACCAATCCACTCGGCGGTGGAGGGCAGGACCTGCATGGCGCCCACGGCGTTGGCGGGGGAGACGGCGCTCTGGTCGAAGTGTGACTCCACCTGGGCGTGTGCGAGAGCGAGAGCGGGGTTGACGCCCATCTCAACGGCGGTGGAGGCGATGATGGACTGCATCTCGGCGGTGGAGGGGATGTCTCCGCGCATGAGGGCATCCTTGTTGACGTTGGCGGAGTACACCGTCTCGGCGTCATAGGTGTAGTGGAGGAAGTTGGCGCCCACGCTGTTGCCGACCACCGGCGCTGCGGGCTCTTCCACATAGGTGACCGACTCGGTGGTGCCTGCGGATCCGCTCACGGAAAGAACCTGACCGACGTAAATGCGGTTGGGGTCAGCGAGGCCATTGATGGAGGCCAGGTTGGCGAACGAGGTGCCGTAGATCGAGGCGATCGAGGAGAGGGTCTCACCAGGGGCGACGACGTGCTGAGCTGCGGAAGGAGCGCTGGTTGCGACAGGAGCTGCGGCTTCGTTGCCGGTGGCCCCGGAGTTGGCAGGCTCGCCGGAGATGACAAGCTGCTGTCCCGGCATGAGAAGAGTGGAGGTGCTGATGCCATTTGCGGCGGCAATGGCATTCACGGTGGTGCCGTACTGGCGGGAAATTGCCCACAGGGTGTCGCCGGAGGCTACCGTGTGGGTTGCGGCCTGGACTGAGGGCGCGAGCAGGCCAAATGCTGTCGTGGCAGCAATGACGGCGCCGGAAGTGCGAAGGGTACGGGAGTGCTGAGACAAGGAGAACCTCCGAGAATTGGCGCAACTCAACATACCCCGGGCGTTGGATTGAACAGTCTTTGGCCGGGTGGGCGATGCGCGCATGAAATTTGGCGTGACCGAACAGGTGAACAGCCTGTTCAGGGTGTTGTATGTGATGATTCTGTTATACATGTTGCTCCTGTGACAATAGCGCCACGCACGGAGTTATGTCACATCGGTACGAAAATACGATCAGTTTCCCGGTGGGAGAGGAGTCCGGTAGCCTGAGTTTGTGACGAATCACGAACTCGAAATTTGGCTATCTATCCCCGAAGTTGCGGAACTTCTCGACGTGCGGCTGCGCGACGTCCGCGCCCTCATCGCGAGCAACGAACTGCTTGCGATGCGCCGCGGCGAGTCCAACGCACTCGCAATTCACCGTGACCAATTAGTTATCGAAGACGGCCAGTGGCGCCCGCTTGAGTCCCTGCGCGGCACCGTGACGGCACTCAAGGACGCCGGTTTGAACGACGACGACGCCCTGACCTGGCTACTGGAAACCAGCGACGAGTTGGGTGAGATTCCACTCGAAGCATTGCGGGCGGGGCGGGTGCACGTGGTGCGCCGGGCCTGCCAGCTGTTGGCGCTGTAGCTTTTCGCTGGAGCGCTGCCGACTCCGCCGCTAGAAGCGGCGGCCAGCGAACTCGTTGACGAGTTCGCGGAGAAGCTCAATTCCCTCGCCGAGGGCGGGCAGCTCGGCCAATGCCGCGCGGGCCTGCTCCTCGCGTTCGTCAATCATACGTTCGTGCTGGGCGCGAGCACCCGACTCGGTGACGATACGGCGAATCCGGGACACGTCGGCGTCGTCGATCTGCTGACCCAAGGTTCCATCCAGCCACTCGCGGTCGGCTGAGGGGGCGAGTTCGCGGGTGAGGGCCAGCAGGATGGTGCGTTTGCCTTCGGCGATGTCGCCGCAGGCGGGTTTGCCGGTGAGGAGCGGGTCGCCGAAGATGCCGAGATCGTCGTCGCGCATCTGGAAGGCTTCGCCGAGTGGTCGGCCGATATGGCGCAGGCGGTCCGCGAGGTCGGGGGAGCCGCCGCCCAGCAGCGCACCCATGGTGAGTGGGAATTCCACCGAGTAGCTGGCGGTCTTGTGGCGCAGTACCCCGAGGCCGGTGTCGATGGCGGTGGAGGTGTCGGCGAGCGGCTGATGCTCCGCGCGAATATCAAGGTACTGGCCAAAGGCCACCTCGACGGTCATCTTGACGAATTGGCTCAGTGCCAGGGAGCCCGCGCTGTGATCGACGAGGCGAGCGGCCTCGTGGAATTCTGCGACGGACTGCGAGAGCAGCAGATCACCCAAAATAATGGCACCGGCACGGCCGAAATCATCCGCGGATCCGAGCCAGTTATTCGTGGCATGCCGGGTGCGGAAAGCGGTGTGCGCGGCGGGAAGGCCACGCCGAGTCTCGGAATCGTCGATGACGTCGTCGTGCACGAGCGCAGACATTTGATACAACTCGAGGGCGGCACCGGCGTGCAGCGCCGGATCTTCCGGGCCCGCGCACGCGCAACGGTAACCCGCCCACAGCAGCGCGGCGCGAGTGCGCTTTCCGCCGCTCAGGAGAGCGCGAGCAGGCTCCAACATCTCGGTGGCAACGGCCTCTTCCAGATCGGACTGAATGAGCCAACTAACGGAGTCGAGGCTGGCGATAGCGCGCTGCGAGACTGCTGAGCGGAAGGCCGCGAGGTCACAAGTCATGGGGTCCAGTCTAGCGGGGTTCGCGTGTGGGGATCTTGGCTCTCGTGGGTGTGGGTGTGGGTGTGGGTGCTGTGCGGGCGGACGGCCTACTTGTATCCACAGAACGGCTTCGTGCACTCCCCATCCACAGCAGTTGCCTTCGGCGCGCGCGCGGAAGGGCAGGTGGCGTTGGATGGGGCCATGAACACGATTACGTTGCATAGCCCCGAAGAGGCACTCGTCCTGATCCCACATCTGCTGGGATACACCCCCTCGAACCACCTGGTCTTTCTTGCGCTTGAAAGCTGGGGAGAGGACGCGGGCGGAACCCGCAGCTGCCTCGGCCCCATCCTGAGCCTCGATCTCACCGAACGGGAGATGGATGACGAAATGGGAATCGCTCTCGGACGAGCCCTGAGCCGTTCCGCGATCCGGCAGGCGGTGATGGTGTATTACCGCGCGGACGTGGGGCAGGTGGACGAGATTCCGGCGGAGCGATTGGCCGCCTTCACCTCGGTCGTTGCGTTCGTGGAAGGGGCGTTGGAACCTCGATATAGCACCTTCCTGAAAAGCTACGTGATGGGTGGCCGCACGTGGGGAGAGCTGGAGGAAGGCGTCCTCACGAGCTGGGACGTGAGCGAACTGGAATCCCGGCCCGTCGCGGCGGCGCTGGTGTTCTCGGGAAGCGCCCCGGGCGGGCCGCCACCGAGCCAGGAGATCGTCAGGCGTTGCGATGCGGAACGCGGGGCGGCTGTCGCTGCTGGAAAAGCCTGGTGGCGGGAGGTGGAGGGTGGCGCGTGCGGTGGGCGCGGCAGCGGGAGCGCCTTCGGGATTGATGATGGAGCCGAGAGGGCGATGGCGAGACAGGCCTGCGCCGAATGGGACCGCCTTATCGCGCGGTGGTTGGACCCCGTGGAACGGGAGATATTGAGAGGGGACGCGGCCGCCTGCGGTCGCGCGAACGTGGCGCTCTCCCTGGTGGGCGTGCGTGACAGGGTACTGCACTACGGGCTCAATCCGGGCCGAATGCGGCTCGTCGACGTGAGTGAAGCTGAGCTGTCCCGGGGGCTGGCTGTCGGGGTGGAGTCACGGCCCGCCGTCGACCATGTGGAGTCGCTCATCGGGTTACTGCAACTGTGCGCGAGCTACGCCGGGAAAGACGATCCGTACGCGCTGAGCTGCATCGGATATCTCTCGTGGTGGTACGGGCAGAACAGTGTGGCCGCGCGCTACGTGCGGGCCGCGCTCGCGGCGGACAACTCCTACCCGTTGGCGGTGCTGCTCGGGGACTCTCTGGTGGCGATGGTGGTCCCTGCGTGGCTGCGGCAGCGTTGACACCACGCTCATGAGTTTTGGTGGCGGCCGAACCGATGGGCGACTAAGTCACGGACGTGATCCCTGTACGAAACGCGGAATTCATGCGCCCACGATAGGTTTCAGCTGGTGACGAGGACTCCTTGGGAAGCATGAGGACATCAGGAACCTCGCGAAACCGCCGTTTTGCACCACGAAAAGGAGTACATTCAGATGTGTGATCTACGACGCAGTGAGGCGCAGTAGATCTTGCTTGGCAAGGAACAGCTATCAGTTGAAGGATGACGAGATGGCAGCATTGTTGGAAACACCCCTGAACGGCACACATGTGGCGCTTGGCGCCACGCTCACCGATTTCGCGGGGTGGGCGATGCCGTTGCGCTACAGCTCCGACCGCGAAGAACACGAGGCGGTGCGCCAGCGCGCCGGAATTTTCGATCTCTCCCATATGGCGCAGATCGAGGTGGAAGGGCCGCTTGCCGCCGAGTGTCTGGATGCCAGCCTCGTCACCATGCCCTCGCAGATGCCCATCGGGCGCGCCCGCTACTCCCTGATAGTGGATCGCGACGGCGGCATTCTTGATGACATCATCGTGTACCGTCTCGACAACGCACTCTTCCTTGTAGTGGCCAACGCCGCCAATCGGCTTGTGGTGCGCGACGAGCTCACCGCGCGCGCCGCCGCCCACTGCGAGGCCGAGGGCAAGGAGTTGCAGGTGAGCGTCACGGACACCACGATGCACCGCGCGATGATCGCGGTGCAGGGGCCACGCTCTCGCGACATCGTCACTGGGATGCTGCCCCAGTATGCTGCGCAGATCGAGGAGCTGGGTTATTACCGCCTCCTCGAAATCGACGACGACGGCGTCCCCATCCGTCTCGCACGCACCGGCTACACCGGGGAGATCGGCTACGAGCTGATGATCCCGGCGGCGGCGGCCGAAGCGTTATGGGAGCGGGCGCTCGACGAGGGTGAATCGGAGGGGCTCATTCCTTGCGGGCTTGCGGCGCGCGACTCGCTGCGGCTGGAAGCGGGCATGCCGCTGTACGGTCACGAGCTGAGCCGGGAGACAGCCCCGGTTGACGCAGGCCTGGGCCGCGTAGTCAAAGAGCATCGTTTCGTGGGAGGCGAGGCACTCGCGAAGCGGGAGCAGCGCTGGGAGCTCTACGGGTTGGCGGGCGAGGGCCGACGCGCTGCGCGCGCCGGATGTGCTGTGCTACGAGATGGCGAGGAGATTGGAACCGTCACCTCCGGCATGCTCTCGCTCACCCTCGGATATCCGATCGCGCTCGTGCGGGCCGTGCCGGGGCTCGCACCCGGTGAACAGATTGCCGTGGACGTCCGCGGCAAACTCCTCCCCATGAGTGTGGTGGAGCTGCCCTTCTACAAGCGTCCCGTCTAGCTCGCCGCCAACTTCATTCAGTCAACCGATCAGCAACTCACCACCCTGGAGGAACCATGACCTACCCCAATGACCGCCTCTACTCCGCCGACCACGAATGGGTCACCATCGACGAACCCATTCGCGTTGGCATTACTGCCTTCGCTGCGGCGGCCCTCGACGAGGCCGTGTACGTCGAGTTACCCGAGATTGGTGACGAGGTCACCGCTGGCGAACCCTGCGGCGAAATCGAGTCGGTGAAATCCGTTTCCGATCTGGTGGCCCCCGCAAGTGGCGCGGTGACGGCGATTAACGACGCCGCCGTCGACGATCCGAAACTCATCACCGACGATCCGCACGTTAACTGGCTCTACGAAGTGGACGTCACCGAGCGCGGTGAGCTGATGGATGCCGAAGCCTACCAGCGCTTCATTGAGGAGTCCTGATGGCTGACTTCGTGACCCGTCACGTCGGGACGTGGGGAGCAGATCAGCAGGTCATGCTAGACATGCTCGGGGTGGCCAGCATGGACGAACTGATGCGGCGTGCCATGCCTGCTTCAATCGTCTCGCAGGTGGCCGGAGCGAAGTTGCCGGAGCCAGCGGACGAGGCGGAAGTCTCGGCGGAACTCGCGCGGCTAGCAGCACAGAACACCGTGCGCACGTCCATGATTGGGCAGGGCTTCTACGACACGGTGACCCCCGCTGCGATCCGCCGCGGCATCCTGGAAAATCCCTCCTGGTACACGGCCTACACGCCCTATCAGCCCGAAATCTCGCAGGGGCGCCTCGAAGCGTTGCTCAACTTCCAGACCATGGTGAGCGAGCTGACCGGGCTGGAGATTGCCGGGGCGTCACTCCTTGACGAGGCGACGGCCGCCGCGGAGGCCGTGGCGCTCGCGGTGCGCGCCCATCGCCGCTCCTCCAAGGTGGCAGTGGATCGGGACATCTTCTGCCAGACTGCCGCCGTACTTGCCGGACGCTGCCACGGGCTCGCGATCGAACTGGTTCCGGTGGACGTCGCGGGCGCGGCGGAGCTGGATCTTGACGGATGCGCGGGCCTGCTGGTGCAGTACCCGGGAGCATCGGGGCGGGTGCTTCCGGCCGAGCGATATCGGCAGCTGGGGGAGCAGATTCACGAGGCGGGCGGGCTCTTCATCATGATCGCCGACCTCCTCGCGTGCACGCTTCTGGTGCCGCCGGGGCAGCTCGGAGCGGACATTGCCGCCGGGACCACTCAGCGCTTCGGGGTACCGATGAACGGGGGAGGCCCGCACGCCGGATATATAGCGACGACGAAGGCGCGCGAGCGGCAGCTTCCCGGGCGCTTGGTGGGCGTCTCGCGTGACTCGCACGGCAATCCTGCGCTGCGGCTGGCGCTTCAGACCCGCGAGCAGCACATTCGCCGCGAGAAGGCCACAAGCAATATCTGCACGGCGCAGTCGCTCTTGGCGATCATGGCATCCATGTACGCGGTGTATCACGGCCCGGAGGGGCTACGAGCCATCGCTGAGGGTATTCACGGCGAGGCGTGTGCGCTCGCGGAAGCGCTGGCGGAGCTGGGGGTGGAAGTGGAGCATGGGCTCTTCTTCGACACCCTGTCCGTGCGGGTACCGGGGAAGGCGCGGCGTTGCGCCGAGGCGCTACTGAGCGAGAACATCTCGGTCTTCGTGGCCGATGAGGACACGCTACGGATCTCCTGCGACGAACTGACAACGCCCGAGATCCGCGCGCGCATCGTGCGGGCGTGGGAGCCACGCACTGACGCCGATGATTCGTCTGGCTCCGCGACCGCGGATGCTTCTCAGGCAGACGTTTCTCCCGTTGACGTTTCCACCGGGAACCCCGCTGCTCCTCAACGCGCTTCCAGCTTCGGACTTTCCGTGCAGTCGTTGCGCACGGACGAGTACCTGCATCAGCGCCCCTTCCATGCCTACCGCAGCGAGACCCAGCTGATGCGCTACATGCGTCGGCTCGCTGCGAAAGATTACGCGCTGGACCGCGGCATGATCCCCCTCGGCTCGTGCACCATGAAGCTCAACTCGGCGGTGGAGCTGACCCCCATCACCTACGAGGGTTTCGCCCGCATCCACCCCTTCGCCCCGCGCGAGGACCTGGCCGGATACCAGAGGTTGGTCGCCGATCTGGAAGCGTGGCTGGCGGACATCACCGGATACGACGCCGTCAGCCTCCAACCCAACGCCGGAAGCCAGGGCGAGTTCGCCGGGCTACTTGCCATTCGCGGGTACCACCTCTCCCGCGGCGAGGGCGCGCGCAACGTTTGCCTCATCCCGGCCTCGGCCCATGGCACGAACGCGGCGTCAGCGGTGATGGCCGGGTTCAAGGTCGTCGTCGTCAAAACGGCAGACGACGGCTCCATCGACATGGCCGATCTTGATCGTGCGCTTGCGGCGCACGCGGATACCGTCGGTGTCATCATGATCACCTATCCTTCAACGCACGGAACGTATGAGCCGGAGGTGACCGAGGTGACGGCCAA
Source organism: Ancrocorticia sp. (assembly GCA_047602305.1). Lineage (GTDB taxonomy): Bacteria > Actinomycetota > Actinomycetes > Actinomycetales > Actinomycetaceae > Ancrocorticia. Next base: position 876,664 of record JASGHO010000001.1, on the reverse strand, counting down.
GGTGCACGCGGCGGGTGGGCAGGTGTACATCGACGGCGCGAATCTCAACGCGCTCGTGGGGTACGGCCAGCCCGGCGCGTTTGGCGGCGACGTCTCGCATCTCAACCTGCACAAGACCTTCGCGATTCCGCACGGCGGCGGCGGACCGGGTGTGGGGCCCGTCTGTGCCCGCGCGCATCTCGCGCCATTCCTGCCCGGATTCCCGGGACTGTGGGAGCGCGAGCGGCCCGGCGACGGCGCGGTGTCAGGAGCGCCGTGGGGTTCGGCGGCGGTCCTTCCCATCACCTGGGCGTATATTAGGCTGATGGGCCGTGACGGCCTGCGGGCCGCAACCGCCGGTGCCGTGTTGGCCGCGAACTACGTGGCGGCGCGATTGGAGGGCACGGTGCCGGTACTCTATCGCGGCCCCGGTGGTTTCGTGGGGCACGAGTGTATTCTCGACGTCCGGCCGCTGAAATCCGCTTACGGGATCAGTGTCGACGACGTCGCCAAACGCCTCATCGACTACGGCTTCCACGCGCCCACCATGAGCTTCCCGGTACCGGGCACGCTCATGGTCGAACCCACCGAGTCGGAGGATCTCGAGGAGATCGACCGCTTCTGCGATGCCATCGAGGCAATCGTGGACGAGGCTGAACGGGTGGGCGGCGGCGAGTGGTCCGCCGAGGACAATCCGCTGGTGGGCGCCCCGCACACCGCCGAGTCACTTCTGGGTGCGGACTGGAATCATGCCTACTCGCGCGAGGATGCCGCTTATCCGGGCGTCGCCGTCGCGCGGCGTAAGGGACGTGATCCGGAGCGGATTCGCCAGTGGATTGATGACAAGTACTGGCCGCCGGTCGGCCGTATCGATGGCCCCTGGGGCGATCGTAACCTCCAGTGCACCTGTCCACCTCCGGAGGCCTATGCGAGTTAAGAGCACGGGTGTGGGTTCCGGGCGCGGCGCCGTCGTCGTACCCGGAACCCACGCCCATTCAAACTTCCGAAAATTGCTCGGAAATCGCGGGAACAAGTTTTGCCCCCTTGACGTTTAACCCAATGTGCTGGATTATGCCCAGCGCCGGTATGATGGGTTCTCCATCGAAACTTGTCCCTCGTCGAAAGGTGTCACGTGGCTACAAAGTCTGCCACTCGCGTACGTTCTGAGAATGATTCCACGGACGTCGAGGCGGCTGCCCAGGCAGCGCCCAAGAAGCGTGCTGCTTCGCGCACCAAGGCTGGTACGGCTGCGAAGAAGCCGGGCCGCGCACGCGCACAGGCGGATGACGCCGTGACGCCAGATGTTGAGTCTGACGACGTCGCCGAGAGCGCCGCCACCCCGGAGGAGCCGGAGGCTCTGGAAGAGGTCGAAGTCGACGAGGTTTTGGAAGTCGATGAGGACGTCGAGGATGAAGCGGACGAAGAGGACGAAGATGAGTCCGATTCTGACGACGACGTGGTCAAGCCCACCGCCACCGGTGTGAAGCTGCCGAAGCTGCGCACCGATGAGCCGCCGCTCTCGCGCCGCGGAGCCTTCACGATGAAGGACTCGGACGAGTCGGATGAGCCTGCTGTTCGTGTTCACGTTGCTGGCGCCACCGCCGATCCGGTCAAGGACTACCTCAAGCAGATCGGTAAGGTTCCGCTCCTCAACGCCGAAGAGGAAGTGGAGCTCGCCAAGCGTATCGAGGCTGGCCTCTACGCCGAGCACATCCTCAAGTCCGGCGAGCTGGATTCGGCGTCCGACCGCCTCTACATCCGTGAGCTGCGCGCGATTTCGCGTGACGGTTCCCAGGCCAAGAACCACCTGCTGGAGGCCAATCTCCGCCTCGTGGTGTCGCTGGCGAAGCGTTATACCGGCCGCGGCATGCTATTCCTCGATCTCATCCAGGAAGGCAACCTGGGCCTGGTGCGTGCGGTCGAGAAGTTCGATTACACCAAGGGCTACAAGTTCTCCACGTACGCCACCTGGTGGATTCGCCAGGCCATCACTCGCGCCATGGCTGATCAGGCTCGCACCATCCGCATCCCGGTGCACATGGTGGAAGTCATCAACAAGCTCGCCCGCGTGCAGCGCCAGATGCTGCAGGACCTGGGCCGCGAACCCACCACCGAGGAACTGTCCAAGGAACTGGACATGCCCGAGGAGAAGGTCATCGAGGTCCAGAAGTACGGCCGCGAGCCGATTTCGCTGCACACCCCGCTGGGCGAGGATGGCGATTCCGAGTTCGGCGACCTCATCGAGGATTCCGAGGCCGTTGTGCCCGCGGACGCCGTGGGCTTCACCCTGCTCCAGGAGCAGCTGCACCAGGTTCTCGACACGCTCTCCGAGCGCGAGGCCGGTGTGGTCTCCATGCGCTTCGGTTTGACCGACGGCCAGCCCAAGACTCTCGACGAGATCGGCAAGGTCTACGGCGTGACGCGCGAGCGCATCCGTCAGATCGAGTCGAAGACGATGTCCAAGCTGCGCCACCCCAGCCGTTCCCAGGTGCTGAGGGATTACTTGGACTGATAAGGGTTCTGGCGTGAGTGTCGCGCGAGGCCAAGGTCCTTCGTTCTAGAGATCCCGCTAATGGGCCACGGCCTATTAGCGGGATCTCTTAGTTGATGGATCGGGGCTGTGTCAGATAGGTCTTACCCTTCTGACCTGAGTTGCACAGTTTTTGGTGGTTTTTGGGGTTTGGTTTGTGTTTGTGCTGGTTGGGTGGGGTGTGTGGGGTGTTTTGGGGACACTAGCGGGGTGTTTATGATGGGGTATGCCTGCCAAACTTCGTAAGGTTCCTACCTCTTCTGGTGCGACTGCGGTACAGATCGTGATCAAGCGTCATGGCCGGGTATCGGTGTTAGAGCATGTGGGCTCGGCTCATAACGAGGCAGAGTTAGCGCTCTTGTGGGAGGTCGGGCGGAAAAAGCTGCATGAGGGCCAGCTCGAACTTGATCTGGGCTTGGACACTACCCCGGTTGTTTCTCACGTGGGGCCACCGAGCGGTTCTGTGGCGGTGGTGGAGTCGAAAGTATCCCGGTTGTTGATCGAGGTCATCCGTGGGGCGTGGGAGGCTCTCGGGTTCACCGTTGTCAAGGACGAGGCGTTCTTCCAGTTGGTGTTGGCACGCCTGGTCGAACCAACCTCCATGTCTGATAGTGGCCGGGTGGTCAGCGAGCTCGGAGTCAAACCATTTCATCGTAATACCTATGGGGCAGCGTTAAAGAAATGCGGTCAGCACGACTACCGTCACCAGATCGCTACCGCCTGCTACCGGTATGCCGCAGCAAGCGGTTCGTTGAGTTTGTTGCTTTATGACGTGACGACGCTGTATTTCGAGGCCGACAAAGAAGACACCGACGATGGTGTGAATCAGGGTCTACGCAAGGTCGGGTATTCCAAAGAACGCCGGGTCGATCCCCAGATCGTTGTCGGACTACTCGTGGACCGTTCAGGGTTCCCGTTAGAAATCCAGGCTTTCGAGGGAAACAAGGCCGAGACCGGCACGTTAATCCCGGTCATCCAAGCCTTCCAAGCCCGTCACCACATCGCTGACATGGTCGTGGTCGCCGATGCCGGGATGCTCTCAGTGTCCAACCTGGAAGCGTTAGAGGAAGCTGGTCTACGTTTCATTGTCGGGTCACGCCTGACCAAAGCACCCCAAGACTTAGAACGTCATTTCCGGTGGAATAGTGGCCAGCCCGATGACGGGGACATTGTTGATACTCTCACCATGCGTCGAGGACGCCCTGATCCTTCTCGTATCCACTCCATCAGTGAACCAGTATGGAACCCCAACAACCCCGACCATGCCTCGTACTGGCGGGCGGTGTGGCACTACCGGTATAAACGCGCCGTAAGGGACCGTAAAACCCTCCAGCTTCAGCGTGAACGGGCCGAGAAAATCATTGCCGGTGACAAACCCGTCAAGTCGACACGATTCGTGGCCACCACGGGCGCTACCCGGGCCTTCGACCAGGCTTCCTTTGATCGGGCTGAGCGCCTCGCGGGCTGGAAAGGCTACATCACCAACATTGCCCACACCCTCATGCCCTCCTTCGAAGTCATCAGTTCTTATCATGATTTGTGGCATGTTGAGCAGTCTTTCCGCATGTCCAAAACTGATCTGCGGGCCCGCCCGATCTTTCACCACACGAGGGAGGCGATCGAGGCTCACCTGACCATCGTGTTCACCGCCCTGGCCATCAACAGGTACCTCTACCAGGCCACCGGTGCCACCCTGCCCACAATCGTGCGGGCACTCAAACCCTTACAAGAGATCACCATCACCCTGGCCGGACACCACATCACCGCCCACCCCCAACTCACACCCCAAGCCACCGAAATCCTCACCAACCTCCGCGACCACAAGGGACACTAAACACTGTGCAACTCAGGAGGGTTCTGGCGTGAGTGTCGCGCGAGGACAAGGTCCTTCGTTTTAGAGATCCCGCTAATAGGCCACGGCCTATTAGCGGGATCTCTTAGTTGATGGATCGGGGCTGTGTCAGATAGGTCTTACCCTTCTGATACAGCCCCTTTTCTCTATCGTCAGAGTGGCTTCAGGACAGAACCTTTGGCCAGCTGAGGTTCAGCGCGGCCAGCTGCGCTTCGACCCAGGAGGCTGGTTCCGTCACCTTGCCGCGGCGGGAGACCGCACGCTCGGAGAACCGCCGCCCGGCGCCCTCGGCGGCCAGATACACGCGCAGCAACTCCGCCGCCGTCCAGGCATCCGCCAGCGCCCGGTGATGATGTCCCAGCTCAACGCCCGCGCGCTCCGCCGCGGCCACCAATGAATGGCGCCCCGCCGGAAGATAAATCTTCGACAGCTCCATCGTGCACACCGCTGCCGCCGGAGGAATAACAACAGGGAAACCGGCGCGCGCGAACGAGGCGTTGAGGAAGCCCACATCGAAGGAGGCGTTGTGCGCCACGACCGCCCGGTCCTCCAACAGCGCTGCAACATCGGGCAGAACGTTGGAGAAACTGGGGGCGGTGGCGACGTCGTCGTCGGAAATACCGTGTACGAACTGGGCCGTGACGGGGCGGTGAGGGTTGATCAAACTTGACCATTCACCCTCGAACTCGCCGCGCGCATCCAAGGTGACCACGCCGATCTCGATGATTCGGTCGTTCGCGGGACTCAGCCCCGTCGTCTCGACATCCACTACCGCAAACCCGGCCATGACCCTCCTTCGTACCGTGCCACTCTAGCGGCCGAAACCGCCGATGGCACATCGGGAGCGACGCGCCCCAGCGAGCCGCGTGAGTGTCGGTCAAATACGTATTCCGCCGGGGGTGAACTCACAGTCCAGAGTGGGAATGTTTTTGCCGCGAAATGCTTTGATGAAGATGTGAACGCAACAATGATCAATGAGAAGACGCTGACAACCGCGGATCGCTGTGATGCCTGCGGCGCACAGGCCTACGTGCGCGCAGTCATGGCCTACGGCGAGCTTCTGTTCTGTGGACACCACGCCAACCAGCACATGGACAAGCTACGGCCAGCTGCCGTCCGCATTCAGGACGAGCGCGCCAACATTAAGTAGCATCTCGCGTATCGGCGGCGGCGCTCGGGCAACCAGAAGCGAACAGTTCAGCTAGCGGCGCTCAGCCATAGCGCGCCGAACGTTTATCACTGTCATCCGTACACCGGGGCACCTTCCACGTGGAGGTGCCCCGGTTTGCTGTTGTCAGATACTTGTTGGCTGGGTGTCTTACTCCGCTGGCTGGCTAACTGATTCCGCTGGCTGGCTAACTGAATCCAAAGGATTGAGCTTTTCGGAAAGGATTGAGCCGCGGATAGCGTCCGCGGGCTCAATCCTTTCCATTTTCCTCAATTCTTTGGGAAGGGACCCCGACCGATCTTTGGGGAGGGACCCCGACCGATCTTTGGGGAGGGACCCTGGAGCGTCTTTGGGGAGGGACCCTGGAGCGTCTTTGGGAAGGGGACCGTTGGATTGGAGCGCGGAACCTTGGAAGGGAAGGCCGCGCTATCGAGGTGATGACGGGCCTCCAACCCGCGTCGCGATACGTGAATTTGTTCGCCTTTGCGCCGTGGCTCTTAAATCTGTCGGAGGCAGAACGTAGCATGTTGGACGTGACGACAACCGAAGCCTATACAGCCCGCCACCTCCAAGTCCTTGAGGGCCTGGAGGCAGTTCGCAAGCGCCCGGGCATGTACATTGGATCCACCGACTCCCGCGGCCTTATGCACTGCCTCTGGGAGATCATCGACAACTCCGTTGATGAGGCGTTGGAGGGGCACGCCAAGAACATCACGGTCCGCCTGTACGAGGATGGATCGGTTGAGGTAGCCGACGACGGCCGTGGCGTACCCATCGATATGGTTCCGGGGGTTGGGCTCACCGGTGTCGAGGTGGTGTACACCAAGCTGCATGCCGGCGGTAAGTTCGGTGGCGGCTCCTACACCGCGTCGGGTGGTTTGCACGGCGTGGGTGCGTCGGTGGTGAACGCGCTCTCTGAGCGCCTCGACGTGCAGGTTGATCGCGGTGGCAAGATCTACCAGATGCAGTTCCGCCAGGGCGTGCCCGGGCGCTTCAGCGATGGCAGGCGCAAGCCCTCCCCGAGCAACGAGTTCACAGAGTTTACCGAGTCCTCCGAGCTGGACGTGGTGGGCAAGGTTACTCGCCGCAAGACGGGCACCCGTGTGCGTTACTGGGCCGATCCGGAGATCTTCCCTCCCTCCGCACAGTTCAAGTATGACGAGCTCGTTCAGCGCGTGCGCCAGACGGCCTTCCTCATTCCCGGCCTCAACATCACCATTATTGATGAGCGCGCGGGCGTGGCGATCACCAAGAAGGTGGGCGGTCAGCCCGCTGGGGGTAAGCCTGCTGGAGGCCGGGTTTCCGGAATGAACGCGTCGGAAGTAGCAGTCACAGCCGCCGGCCAAACCACGCCGGACCATGCCTCACCAGAGGCAACCCTCATCGAGCCAGGCCCGCGCACCGAGTCTTTCTGTTTCGAGGGTGGCACCCGCGATTTTGTGGATTTCCTGGCGAAGGATCCGGCGGTCACGGACACCATCAAGTTGCAGGGGGAGGGCACGTTCCTGGAGAACGTGCAGGTGTTCGATAAGAAGAGTGGCCATCTCAAGACCCGCGAACTTGAGCGTACCTGTAGCGTGGATATTTCGTTGCGCTGGGGGACTGGCTATGACACGGAGGAGAAGTCCTTCGTCAATATCGTCTCCACGCCCGGCGGTGGTACCCATCAGGGTGGCTTTGAGCTGGGCCTCATGAAGGTGATGCGTTCGCTCATTGAGGCGAATGCCCGCCGCTTGAAGATCACCGCGAAGGATCCCAAGATCGAGAAGGACGATGTCCTTGCAGGTCTCACCGCTGTCATCACCGTGCGCGTGCCCGAGCCGCAGTTCGAGGGCCAGACGAAGGAGATCCTTGGCACCGCCCCGGTGCGTGCCATTGTTTCCAACGTGGTGGAGAAGGAACTCGCGGCGGTTCTCTCCTCGCCCAAGCGCGATCAGAAGACCGAGACCCAGCGCCTGCTGGAGAAGGTCGTGGCAGAGATGCGCGCCCGCGTAGCGGCGCGCATGCACAAGGAGATCTCGCGCCGTAAGAACGCGCTGGAATCATCCAGCTTCCCGGCGAAGCTGGCGGATTGCCGCAGCGAGAACGTGGACCAGACGGAACTGTTCATCGTCGAGGGTGATTCGGCCCTTGGTACGGCGAAGCTGGCCCGCAACTCGGAGTTCCAGGCGTTGCTGCCGATTCGCGGAAAGATCCTCAATGTTCAGAAGGCCTCCCCGGCGGATATCCTGAAGAACGCCGAGGTGGCGGCGATGATCCAGGTGGTTGGCGCCGGATCCGGACGCACCTTTGATCTCAGCGCCGCACGCTACGGCAAGGTCATCATGATGACGGATGCCGACGTGGACGGCGCCCACATCCGCACCCTGCTGCTCACGCTCTTCTTCCGCTACATGCGTCCCCTGGTGGAGGCGGGCCGCGTGTTTGCCGCCGTCCCGCCGCTGCATCGTATCGAGGTGGCCGGGTCGGGCCGTCGCAAGGGGCAGTACATCTACACCTACTCCGAGGCGGAGCTGTACCGCGAGCTGAAGAAGCTGGAGCGCACCGGCAAGCATTACAAGGAGCCGATCCAGCGTTACAAGGGTCTGGGTGAGATGGATGCTCATCAGCTGGCCGAGACCACCATGGATCCGGCCAAGCGTACGCTGCGCCGAATCCGGATGGAGGACGAGCAGGCGTTGCGCGAGGCAGAGCGCGTGTTCGAGCTGCTCATGGGTAACGAGGTGGCGCCCCGTCGCGATTTCATCGTGGATGGTGCGAACAACATCAGCCTGGATATGATCGACGCCTGACCCTCAGAGATATCGCAACGCGTCTCATCCCAACCAATCCATATGGCGAGACGCGTTGTGGGCCTGTGAGCGACTTTCAATGAGACATTGGAGGGGTGCCTCGAGCTCTCTTCCTCGAATCCCGGTAGACTCACAGCATTGAACATGTCAGGAGAACTATGGATGGCGTTTCGCAGTTTCCGCCGTGGGTGCCTATCGGCCCGGCGCAAGCTGACCAGATCTTCCTGCTGGTACAGGCCATGGAAGAGAGTGATGGCACTCCTTACCGTAGCTCGTACGAGGAGATTCTGGAGACGTTCGACCCCGCCTATGCCTGGCGGGCCATGGCCGTGTGGGGTCCGCAGAACACTCTCATTGCTTACGGGTTGAGCCGCAGGCCGGTGAACCATACTGACGACGTCGGCGTGGTTCTTTCGGGTGGCGTGCATCCGCAGTTCCGTAACCGGGGCCTGGGGCGCCAGCTCTTGGAGATCCAGTTGACCCGGGCGCAGGAACTTGTCCCATTCGGGGTGAGTAGAGCGCGCGCTTTTATGCATGTGGAGTCGGATCATGGGTATCTGGTGGACTTGTTGAAGCGCGCCGAGTTCCGGCACTATCGCTCGTATGTGCAGATGCGGCGCCCGCTTGACCGGCCCATTGGTCCGATTAAGACGCCCAGTTTTATCTCCATTGAGCCGCTGACGCTCGACCGCTTGGATGAGGCGCGCCAGGCGCATAACGCCATCTACTACGAGCTTGCTGGGATGCCTCCGCGCAGCCCGGAGCAGTGGTTGGCGCAGCATCATGGGTTGGAGCAGTCGTGGAGCTTCATCGCCGTGGATCGCCGCGGTGATCGTCCCCGCGTGGCGGGTTACCTTATTTCCAGCTGCTACGAGCAGGACTGGGAGGCTCGCGGCTGGTCCGAGGGTTACATTGACGAGGTGGCGGTTCACAATGAGTGGCGCGGCCAGAACATCCTCACGTCGCTTCTCAACTCTGCCATGCTCGCCTATCAGGGCGACGGCATCGAGTTCGCGGGTCTGGATGCGGACATCGATCCGAACGCCAGCGATCCCAATCTCGCCGTCGCTTCGTTCGAGAATCTCGGGTTTGAGTGGGTGGGCCAGACGTACGTCATGGACTACCCGTTGTCCGTTCCTCCGGCTGAGTAGATTTTCGGCCCGGGCCCGGAGTGAGGTGTCCGTCAGTTTCGAACGACGACGGCGCCCGCTCCTCCAGTACTGTCTCCTCCAGTACTACCTGCGCTTCAGTGCCACCCGCGCTCCAGCCTACCCGCCGCCGTACTACCCGATTGCGGCCACCGGCTTGGCCAGTGGCGTGCCGGAGGCGTCGCGGCGCTCGTCCACTTCGGGCAGGTCCACACTTTGACCGCCTGCACCAACGGCGCGCAGCGGGCCGACTCCCACATAAGCCAACGTCAGGCAGTCCTCGCCGCGCAGGAAGCGCTGGGCGCGCACGCCGCCCGTGCCGCGGCCCTTGGCCGGGAAGCGGTCAAGGGGCGTCACCTTGGCAGCACCCGGCATTGTTCCTTCCAGTGCAGCTGAGCTGCCGGCGATGGTCACCACGAATGCGCCACCAATATCGTCACTGGGAACCACGCCGAGGCACAGCACCTGTGCTCCTTCAGCCAACCGGATACCGGCAATGCCCTGGCCGGTGCGGCCCTGGGCGCGCACCAAATCGGCGCCGAATCGCAGCAGTTGGGCGTCGGAGCTGACGAGCACCAGCTGATCACTGTCTGCAGCGTGGGTAACCGTCACCACCTCGTCCTTGTCGGCCAGGGAGATCACCTCGAAGGAGTCCTTCGCGGGATAGCCGCCGGGGGTGACGCGCTTGATCTTGCCATTCTTGGTGGCTAGTGCAAGCGCCGCCGCGTCCTCGCTCATGTCCACGAGCGCCAGTGGCACCTCGTTCTTTGCCAGGCCGGGCAGCAGATCCGCGAGCGGGACGCCGCCGGCGAGGGAGGGCGCCGCGGTCGTCGCAGGAATTGCGGGCGCCAACAGAACATCCAGGCGGTGCAACATGCCGTGGTTCGTCACCACGCCCACCTGACCGCGCACGGTTCCCGCCACGGTCGACACCAGGGCGTCGTGGGCCACGCGCCCGCCCTCGCGCGAGGGCGGCGCAGCCTCGGAGGTGCGTGCCACCAGGCCGGTCGTCGAGAGCATCACCCAGCAGGGCCCGTCTTCCACTTCCAGCGGGACGTCCGCGATGGCGCTCTTACCCGCGGCGCCGTCGGCCTCCAGCAGCACGGTGCGGCGCGGGGTACCGAAGGACTTCGCCACCTGCGCCAGCTCGGAGGAGACCAGGCCGTGCAGCTTCGCCTCGGAGCCGAGGATCTCCTGCAACTTCGCGATCTGCTCCAGCAGCTCCGCGCGGCGCTCTTCCAGCTCGATCTGGGAGTACTTGGTGAGGCGGCGCAGGCGCAGCTCCAGGATGTAGTCGGCCTGCTCTACGGAAAGATCGAAGACCTGCTGGAGGCGCTCACGGGCGGTGGCCGTGTCATCGGAGGAGCGGATCACCGCGATGACCTCGTCAATGTTGAGCACCGCGATGAGCAGGCCCTGCACCAGGTGGAGGTCGCGCTGGGCCTTGTTGAGTCGGAACTGGGAGCGGCGGCGTACCACCTCGATGCGGTGATCGAGGAACACCCGCAGCAGTTCCTTGAGGCCGAGCGTGCGCGGCTGGCTGTCCACCAGCGCCACATTGTTGATGCCGAAGGAATCCTCCAGCGGAGTGAACTTGTAGAGCTGGGCCAGCACCGCCTCGGGATTGAAGCCGTGCTTGAGCTCGACCACCAGCCGCATCCCGTGGTGACGGTCGGTGAGGTTCTGCACCCCGGAAATGCCCTTGACCTTCTTATTCGAGATGGCGTCCTTGAGCTTCTCGATGACCTTTTCGGGGCCCACCAGATAGGGGAGTTCGGTGAAAACAATGCCCTTCTTGCGGGCGGTGACGTTCTCAATGGTGGCGGTGGCGCGGGTGCGGAAGATACCGCGGCCGTTCGCGTAGGCGTCGCGGATGCCCTCCAGCCCCACGATCTTGCCGCCCTCGGGAAGATCCGGTCCGGGAATGAAACGCATGAGATCCTCGACCGTGGCCTCGGGATGCTTGAGCAGGTGCCGCGCCCCGGCCACCACTTCCACGAGGTTGTGCGGAGGCATGTTGGTGGCCATACCCACGGCAATGCCGGACGAGCCGTTGACCAGCAGATTCGGGATCGCCGCGGGCAGTACCGAGGGCTGCATCTGCGTGTTGTCATAGTTGGGCACCATGTCCACCACGTCCTCGTCGAGCGAGGCGGTCATGGAGAGCGCGGGTTCGGCCATGCGCACTTCGGTGTAGCGGGCGGCCGCGGGGCCGTCGTCGAGCGAACCGAAGTTACCGTGCCCGTCCACCAGCGGCAGGCGCATGGTGAAAGGCTGGGCCAGGCGCACCATCGCGTCATAGATGGCGGTATCGCCGTGCGGATGGAGGCGGCCCATGACGTCGCCCACCACGCGCGAGGACTTCACATGGCCCTTGTCCGGCCGCAGCCCCATCTGGTCCATCTGGAAAAGGATGCGGCGCTGCACCGGCTTGAGTCCGTCGCGGGCGTCCGGAAGCGCACGCGCGTAGATCACCGAGTAGGAGTACTCCAAAAATGAGGTCCGCATCTCGGTTGAGACATCGATATCGACGATGTTCTCGGCAACGTCAGCAGCTGATTCACGCATGGAACCAAGTATCTCGCTATTCACCCGCGCGGGCCAAAGGCGCCGACAATCCGTGACGAATGTCAAGCGGGTTTCAACGACGACGGCGCCGCCTCGCCAATCCGCACACCCGCCCCGTTTCGCCGTCGCCACCGACCCCATTTCGCCCGCAATATCCAGCCCACTTCGCCGGCCTCGATACTCCTCACTCGAACGCGAGGTGCACGGATTCGCGCGAAGTGAGAGAATCGGGCGGTGTTGAATGACGGCAGAAACAACTTCTTGGCAGAACTGGCATCCAAAGTCTCCACGGATTCGCCGATTCTTGGCGACGTTGCGGCAGCCCTGGGACCGCGCGCGAACGTACAGACGTTCTTCGTTCGTCCGGAGACGGTGTTCGATCAGGACTCGGTTTACGATTCCATCGCGGCGTTCGCGGTGACGGGAAATCGCCTGCTCGTGGTGGTGTCGGACGTCTCCTACGAGTTCAATCCGCAGGGCGAGTTCATCACCACCACCCAGTTCGTCAACCTCGATTCGATCAAGGACTTCCAGATTGTGCGCAGCCGGGTGGCCGACGGTCCGGAGGCCGGGGCGCTCGCCTCGGTGCGGCTGCGGCTGCGTTGGGGTGCGGGCTGGCAGCACGATATTAGGCCCGCGTCCTGCGACAATCCGAACTGCGACGCGGACCACGGCTACATGGCCGTCATCTCCGGCGACGACGGCGAGATCGTCCTCGACCACACCCTCGACGAGGCCACCTTCTTCAAGGGGCTGCGTTTTATCGATGAGATGTCGCGGATACTTACCGCACGCATGGGGTGACGCATGCGAAGATGGGTGAGATCGCGCCCGGCGCAATGACAACGACGAAGGGAACCGTTTCGTGGCAGTGAGAGATTGCGAATGGTGGCCCGCTGATTTTCAGCGCCCCACGGAGCGTTCCGTGCGGGCCAGTTTGTCCGCGGCGCTGGACGGGGTGGGTTTGGCGACGGCGTCGGGCGGCACCACGTCGAGCGCCGACCGCGAGTTGCTGGGCCTTCCGCAGGCCGAGCAGGTGTGTTTCGTGCTCGTGGACGGCCTGGGTTACGCCAACCTCGCCGCGCGTTCCGGGCATGCCGCCACCCTGCGTTCGTGGACGCACCTCGATCCGCTGACCACCGTTGCCCCATCGACGACGGCGGCCGCCATCACCTCCGTGGGTACGGGCGAGCTGCCCGGCGCCACGGCGATGCTCAGTTATTCTCTGCGGGCGCCTTCGGGCCGAAACTTTTCCCTCATCAAGTGGGATGATCCGACGGTTGACCCGGTTGAGTGGCAGCGCGAACCCACTCTTTTTGAACGGCTGGGGGAGAGGGCGAGCGAGTGCCGCCTGGTACAGCCGAAGAGCTACGTGGGCTCCGGCCTGACGTTATGCGCGTTGCGCGGGGCGAAGGCCGCGCCGGCCGATTCCATTGACGATCGCATTGGGGCCGCCAGCCGCGAGCTGCGGCGCGGGGCCAAGGCCGTCTACCTGTACTGGAAAGAGCTTGACCACACCGGCCACAACAAGGGTTGGCTCTCCGAGGACTGGGTGGGGGCGCTCGAGGTGCTGGACGCGGCGCTGCGGCAGTTGGCACGGCGGGTGCCTCGCGGCACGCTCATCGTGGTCACCGCAGATCACGGCATGGTGGACGTCACCGAGCGTATCGACGTGGCCCTGGAGCCCGCACTGACCCAGGATGTGGAGCTGGTCTCCGGCGAGGAGCGCAGCCTGCATCTATACACCAAGCAGGGCACCGCGGCGGAGGTGGCTGAACGTTGGCAGGACGTGCTGGGCGAGCAGTCGTGGGTGCTCACCAAGGACGAGGCGGCGGCAAGCGGCCTGTTCGGAACCCTGGGGGAGAAGGCTCGTGACGTCATGGGCGATGTGCTGGTGTTCCAAAGCGGAACGCTCTCCCTCATCGACTCCCGCCTGCGCAAACCGGATCAGTCATTCATGCGCGGCGTGCACGGATCGCTGACGAGTGACGAAATGTTGGTGCCCCTGATTGTGGAGGTGGCGTAATGGCTGAACTGGTCTTTTACTCTGGCACGATGAACTGCGGCAAGTCCACGCTGGCGCTGCAAACCGCCTATAACTATCACCAGCAGGGATTGCGCGGGCTCATTTTCACCCGCGGGGATCGGGCCGGTGAGGGTAAGCTTTCCTCGCGCATCGGCCTGGAAGAGGACGCCTGGGAGGTGGCAACCGATACCAACCTGTGGAAGGTGGTGGTTCACCAGCTGACCAACGGCGCCCGGGTGGACTTCCTCATCTGCGACGAAGTGCAGTTCTACACCGCCGAGCAGGTGGAGCAGCTCGCGCACATCGTCGACGAGATCGGCATCGACGTGTACGGCTTCGGCATCACCTCGGACTTCCTCACCCGGCTCTTCCCGGGCTCGGCGCGCATGATCGAACTGGCCGACCGCGTCGAAGTGTTGCAGGTGCGAGCGCTGTGCTGGTGCGGCAAACGCGCCACCCACAACGCGCGGACCATCGGCGGCATCATGGTCACCGAGGGCGAGCAGGTCGTCATCGGCGACACCACCTCGCAGGAAGTCGGCTACGAGGTACTGTGCCGCGACCACCACATGCGGCACATGACGGCGGCCTCGGTGCGGGCCACGATGGGCCCGGAACCGTTGCGCAGCGCCTGGAGCCCGGAGTTCTGACGACCGGATTTTTGACGACCGGATTTTTGACGACCGGATTTTTGACGACGACGAAATTGTGCCCGCAGGTTTTCGCCTACGGGCACAATCACTTAGTCATTCATACCGAGCCGGTTAGTCCTTCTTGCCGAAGAGGACTTCATCCCAGGAGGGCATCGAGGGGCGGTTGCCCTTCTTTCGGCGGGCGAGATCGGCCGCTAGCTCTTCGGGGGTTTCGGGCAGGCGCTCGGCTTTGTCAGCTTCCTGCTCTGCCTCCGCGTCCTCGTTAGGTACCTCGCCCTCAGATTCCTCAGAGGAATCGTCCTCGATCGGCTTGGCCAAGGAGAGCTTCGGACGCTCAGACGCCGCTTCGCCAGCATCGTCGTCCGCATCCTCGGAAGGCTTCTCAGACTCGGCATCCGCACCGCCGCTGGCATCCTGCTCGGATTCGTCATCCGAACGCACAAGCGCCTCGAGCACCGAATCGTTGGACGGATCAGTATCGTCCTCCACGAGGTCCTCGAGAGAGGGAACCGGCTGCGGAGTACCACGCTGCGCATCAAGCGCCGCGAGGACATCGTCAATGCGGGCCGTGGAGGAACTCACCGGGGGAAGAACCGGGGGCTTGACGGTGGCGACCTGATGTTCGGACAGCGAGCGGGCTTCGTCGTCGTTCTCCTCGATACTCTTGCGCTCCAAATCGAGAGTCCAGGTGGCGCGCCGGGCGGCCCCGTCCTCGGAGAAGTCCAAGGTGAGTGTCCAGGGAGCGGCGGGCTTGCGAATGGTGTCCCAGCTGATCTCCGCGATGTTGACGCCGCGCGCAACAAGTCGCGAGGTGACGAGCTCGTCGAGCGTCATCGACCCGACTTCGTGGCCCATCACCAGCGCCTGGGCGCGGCGCGCCATGTGCTCGCGTTCGGCGATGATCGGGTGAGCAAGAACCGAGACGCGGCCCGGGGGCAGCGCACCCACCTCACAGATCTCCGAAACGGTCAAACCTTCACGAACCAACGCCTGAATCTCGCGCGGGCTCATCTGACGAACAGTCTCCGTGACCTTCTCGGTGGACGAGACGTCCCGGCGAAGAGCAGCACGCAGATCATCGGTGATAGGGAGCGAGTAACGATTGCCCCCAGCATCGTTAAGCGTCAGGTGCTCCCCGTCGGGTTGCAGCCCGAGTAATTGGAGTTTGATCATGACTCCCTTTCATCCAGCAGTGTTGTCAAGCTTGCCACTCGGGCTCGCGCGTTCGGTGGAGACACGGCGTGCGTGTTCGCCTAGAGGAGAGTCTACCTTCCCTTTGTCGCGATATTTCGTTCTCCATTTTCTTCTTTATGAAGAAACGTGTGAGAAGTGACGCCGTTCTCTGGTACATTATGGGCGCACTCGTGCTATATGAGTGGGAACAATTCAATGATGTGAGCGTTCTGCAAGTGTAGGGCGCTCGTGCCCTCCGGCCATCGTCAAGCCTGACGAGTGGCCTCCACACAATGAGAGACAACTGGAGCGTGAGCTACCATGGCCACCGATTATGATGCACCGCGCAAGCAGGACGAAGAACTCAGGGAGGATTCTCTGGAGCAGCTCAAGGCACGCCGTTCTGAGCAGCAGTCCGGTTCTGTTGACGAGGACGAGGTTGAGGCTGCGGAGGGATTCGAGCTGCCCGGCGCTGACCTGTCCAACGTAGAACTATCGATTAACGTCATCCCGGCGCAGGATGATGAGTTCACCTGTTCGCAGTGCTTCCTCGTCCACCACCGCTCCCAGCTGGCCTATGAAGAAGACGGCCTGCCGGTGTGCTCGGAGTGCGCTTACTAATTTCTGACGGGTCTCCGCCGATCGGGAGGCGCCACATACAACGCCGCATACAACATTGATCCCGCCTCGCGGGCTCAGCACCTTTCCACGTAAGGAAGCAAAGTTATGGGATTCTTCTCCCGCAAGAAGAAGTCGAATGAGGACATCCTCGCCCGCGAGGAAGCCGACGCACAGTCGGACTCGCAGGCTGTTGGCCCGTGGGACGAGTCCGATCATCCCGAACGTGGTGACCTCCTCGATGCCGGTTCGCTGTGGCTCCCGCTGGTGCCCGGCGCCAACATCCAGTATTCGGTGGACCAGCGCCGCAAGGCGATTCTTGGCGTGCTGTACGTCAAGGATGGTTCGGCGTTGCAGTTGCAGGCTTTCGCCGCCCCGAAGTCCTCTGGGCTGTGGGATGAGGTGCGGGCCGAGATGGTGTCTGTTCTGGCAGCTCAGGGCGGCCATTCGGAGCTGGAGGAAGGCGAGTACGGCACTGAGATCCGCGCCGTTGTTCCCACTCCGGACAAGTCGGCCAACTACCGCATCCGTTACATCGGTATCGACGGCCCGCGCTGGCTGTTGCGCGCGAATGTCACGGGTAAGGGCGCTACCGACGACGCCGCTGCCAGCGACATTCTTCACGCCGTCCTGGACGATCTCGTGGTGGTACGCGGCCAGGGCGCCCATCCTCCCAAGGAGATGCTGCCGCTTGTTGCCAAGCAGCAGAAGGAGCCTGAGCCCAAGGACGAGCTGAAGCTTTCGCTTCCCGCGCGCGGACCGGAGATTTCGGAAGTCCGATGAGCGCGCGCTCGCGCCGCATTAACTTGCGTGGAGAAGTGACTGCAATCACTTATCCCGGCGCGGGTTCGAGCCCCACGATCAACGTCATGTTGCGGGTGGGGGAGGATGCGCTCATGCTGTCCTTCCTTGGCCGCGCGGACGTGCACTGCATCGAGATCGGCAAGCGGCTGCACGTCAAAGGAGCCCTCGCCACCCGCCGCGGCGTTCCCACGGTGTACAACCCGTCCTATACGGTGTTGGGTGACGCTTCACGAGAGGAACAACGATGAACGACGACGGCGCCACGAGCACCAGCACCGATCAGGCCACCGGTTCACACGGCGAGAGTTCGCACAACAGTGATGCGGAGGGCGCCAACTCCGGTCTGCGTTCCGTTCTCGCCACCGACTTTGACGTGTGGCAGGCCCTCGGCGGTGTGCGTGGGCTGGTGGAGACAGGTGCTCCCAGCCTCATCTTTGTGGCCGTCTATGTGGCCACCGGCGAGCTCATTCCCTCCATCGTGGCACCGCTGATCATTGCGGTGGGAGCCATCGTGGTGAGGCTCATCCAGCGCATTGACGCGATGCCGGCCCTCGGCGGGCTTCTCGGCATCGTCATCTCTGCGGTGTGGGCGTGGCGCTCGGGGGAGGCCACCAACTACTTTGCCACCGGGCTCATCACCAACGCCGCCTACCTCGCGGGAATCCTGCTCTCGCTGGCGGTGCGTTGGCCCGCCCTCGGCTTCCTCATCGGCTTCATGCGCGGCGACCCCACGAGGTGGCGCACCGATCCCACCCAGGCGGCCACCAAGAAGGCCTACATCCGCATCACCTGGATCTGGGCGGGGCTTTTCGCCTTCCGCATCCTGGTGCAGGCGCCGCTCTTCTTCTCCGACGCCACCACGCTGCTGGGTATTGCCCGGCTGCTCATGGGACCGCTGCTGTTTGCCCTGGTTGCGTGGTTCACCTGGCTCATCGTGCGCAAGCTGCCGCCGGTTCAAGTTGACGACGAGCCCGAGCAAGCAGGGGCTTAGCCCTCTTTCACCGAGGTGAAGAACTCGGCCACCAGATCGAGATCGTCCTCCGCGCCCTCGGCGCATAACAACAACACCTGGTCGCCCGCCTCGATGGTGAGGTCGGGATCGGCGGTGAAGGGCAGGCCGTCGCGCACGATGGCATTGATGACGATGGTGGGCGGCAACAGAATTTCGGAGACGGGCGTTCCCACCACGGGTGCGTCCTCCGGCAGGGTGGCCTGCAGCAGGCTCGCTCCCGAGCGCTGGAATTGCATGACGGTGATGAGATCGCCGTCGGCCACCGCGTCCTCTACCAGCGAGGTCATGATGCGCGGGGTGGACACCGCCACGTCCACGCCCCAGGAATCGTCGAAGAGCCATTCGTTCTTGGGGTTGTTGATCCGCGCGATGACCCGCTCCACACCGAATTCCGTTTTGGCCAGCAGCGAGACCACCAGGTTCGTTTTGTCGTCACCGGTTGCCGCGACGACGACGTCGGCCTGCCCGGCCCCACAGCGCTCCAGTGAGGAGATCTCGCAGGCGTCCCCCAGAACCCAATCGGCGGCGGAGACGGAGGCGACCTTCATGGCGTCGGGGGACCTATCGATGATGGTCACTTCGTGGCGTGCACTGGCCAACTCGCGGGCGATGGAACGCCCCACGGAACCGGCACCAACGATCACTACAATCACAGCGCCTCCTCCTCAATCGGGTGGATGAGAACGTATTGGGCGGCGCCAGCCTTCTTCGTGGGGACCAGGAGCCGCACGGTATCGCCATCTTGGATGACGAGATCCGGGGTGGGTAGCATGCCGCGGCCAAGCCTCGTAACGTAAGCGACCCGAGCTTCGGTGGCCGCTTCGACGTCGTCGACCGTGCGTCCCAACCAATCCTCGTGCAGATCCGTCTGGACCAGACTCATCCCGGCTACTTCGTCGGTGAATTCGTAGTGTGGGCCGAGGGGGATGAGGTGACGCAACACCTGGTCGGCCGTCCACTTGACCGTGGGAACGGTGGCGATGCCCAGGCGCTCGTACACTTCGGCACGCGTGGGGTCATAAATGCGGGTGACCACGTTGGTGACGCCAAAGGTTTCGCGGACCACGCGAGCGGCGATGATGTTGGAATTATCGCCCGAGGAGACGGCGGCGAAGCCATGCGCGTCCTCGATACCGGCCTGGATGAGGGCCTCGCGATCGAAGCCCACTCCGGTGACACTCTGCCCCGAGAAGTCCTCGGGAAGGCGCCGAAAAGACTCGGGATTCTGGTCGATGACAGCCACCGAATGCCCGATCTGAGAGAGATTGGAAGCGAGGGCGGCACCAACGCGGCCGCATCCCATAATTACGAAGTGCACGTATAAGAGATTACGCCAATAGGACACCGCCTACTACGGAGGTGACAGAGTCTCTTTGGCGCGACGCTGCGGGCACAGATAGCGTAGCCTGAATCATCATGGCTATAGCGAAGAGTCGCACCCTTTCCTCGTTGGCACGCGGGGTGGACGCCATATCGGCGGTGGTGCTCACGGTCATCATTGTGCCCCAGACGATCCTGCGCGCTCTGAGCCCGGGCGCGGAGATCACCGAGATCTACTCGGCGCTGTTGGTGGGGGCGTTGACCATCGCACTGACCTTCGTGGCGATCGTGTGGGAGCAGCGGCTGGTGCCGCGGCGCTCATCGATGCGCGTGGTCTCCACGTATATCGGCGTGTGGACGGGCATCCTGGTGTCCGCCGCGCGTTTCCTTGCTTATGCACTCATCGTGGCCCTCAGCGGCGGTTTGATCGTCAATGCCATCCACGTCATCACCCCGGTGGAAGAACTGCGCACGATACTGCCCGTCATCCTGGTGCTTGTGCTCGCTATTCCGAGCCTCTTGGGATACCGGCTGTCCTTCCGCCTTCTACTGGTGGCGGCTGGTCTGGGCGCGCTTGCGATCGCCGTGGTTCTGGTCACGGCCCTGGTGCTCGAGGTGACCGACGGTTTTGACGAGGAGATGGTGCGTTCGGCGCTCTACTACACCTGGGAAACCAAGAGCTCCAACACCACCCAATCCTTGTTCCTGGAAGCCTGCATGGCGGCGGTGTTCCCCGCGGCGATGCTGGTGCTCACGGCCGAGCGGGTGATGACGCGAGCGGTTGACCGCAAGGTTAACCCGCGCCGCCTGGGCCAGCTCACCGGCACCGGTGTGGTGGCCATCGTTCTCTCGCTCTACTTCGCGGACGTGCTGGGCATGACCGGGCGCAGTGGAAGCGTCCCGCTGCTGGCCATGGCCGACGCCTTCTTCCATCGTCCCGGCCAGATTGCGGTGGCTGTGGCGGCCATTTTTGTGGGTCTCGGTGCCGTGATGGTGGCCTACGATGCGCTTCCTCGGCTGCTGCGTGAACTGAGCGTGGATCGTATTCTGCCGCGCTACCTGGACTCGGAAAACGCGGTGCGGCCGCGCGTCATCATCGTGGGATTCATCGCCATCCTGGCGGCGGCGCTCACCGGTTTCCTCACCACCACCCAGGCCAGCGCGATGACCTTCGTTTTCGCGAACTTCGTCATCTTCACCTTGATGTGCCTGGCGATGGCGGCGCGAGCGCGTTCCATCCTGCGGGAATCCCAGATTCGCGACGAGCGCCGCGCTGCCCGCACCGCCCAGGCGGGGTTTGCCGCACTGGCCCTGTTCGGCGTGGGCGTGCTGGTGGCGGTCACCTACACCAACTTCTGGTGGAGCCTGTCCGCGGTGATCTCGATGGGTCTTCCGGCCAGCGTGCTGCTGTTCTTCCGGCGCGGCCGGGGCCGCGTCATCAAGCGATTGGCTCCCACCGATCTCACCACCGGGCGGCGGCTTCCCACCCGCGTGCACGGGGTCATTCTGGTGACGATGCTGGACCGTCCGGCACTGCGCGCCATCACCTACGCGCGCGCCACCCGCCTCACCTCGCTCACCGCCATCACCCTCGACGTGGACGCCGACCACACCAAACGCCTGCGCTCCGACTGGCGTGCCGCCTCGCTGCCGGTGGACCTCACGGTGTTGGGCACACCGGTGGGTGCCCAGGTGGAGAACATGGTGGAGTACGTGCGCTCGCTGCGCGCCCTGCACCCGGGGGACATCGTCATGGTGTTCATTCCACGTGTGCTTTCCACCGGAGTCTGGCAAAGATTCTTTGTTCGCCACTCCGAGCCGCGTATCATTTCAGCTCTACGCCTTGAACAGGGCGTCGTTATTTCGGAAGTGCCCTACCAGCTCGAAGCTGACGAAGAGGATTGAACATGATTGAGCTTGAACTCACCGACATCGCTCACGGTGGAGTCTGTGTGGGGCATCTGGACGGCCGCGCCGTCTTCACCCGCTTCGGTTTGCCCGGCGAGAAGGTCTCCGTGGCAGTGACGAGCGAACGCTCGAAGCTGCTGCGTGGTGATGTGGTCGAAGTCCTCGACAATCCCTCCCCGCATCGCGTCAACCATCCCTGGCCCGTCGCCGGGCCACTGGGCGTGGGCGGCGCCGATCTGGGCCACGTGGCCTTCGATTACCAGGGCGAATGGAAGACGCACGTGTTGCGTGCCAGCCTGCGCCGCGTGGGCGGCCAGGCCCTGGTGGATCACCTCGCCGAACAGGGCATCGAGCCCACGGTGAAGTCCTTCGAGTCCGACCGCGCCACCTCCGGTTGGCACACCCGTACCCGCGTGGAATTTACTGTCGACGACGACGGCCTGCTGGCGATGTTCCGTGAGGGCACCCACGAGACGGTGGCGCTCGGGCAGATGCCGCTGGCGGTGCGCGAGATTGAGGAACTGGACCTCTTCCAGGGCGCCTGGCGCTCGCAGCTGCGCCCGGGGGACCGGGTGCGCGCGGTGATGCCCTCGGGCTCCGATCCGGTGCTTCTGGTGGATCGCCAGGCCTTCTGGGCCCCGGGGTTGACGGCAAATCCGTATGTGCGTGAGGACGTGGTGGTGGAAGGCGAGCTGTACGCCTACCGCGTCCATGCCGCCGGCTTCTGGCAGATCCATCGCGAGGCCGGCGCCCAGCTGATTTCTCTCGTACGCAAGGCGGCGCAGGTGCGCGAGGGCGACGCCGTCGTCGAACTATATTCCGGAGCCGGGCTACTGACCCAGCCGCTCGCCATCGCCACCGGGGCGAAGGGCAGCGTTCGTTCCTTCGAAGGGGCGCGCCAGGCGGTGGAGGATGCGCGGGCGAACCTGCGCGACTTCCCGTGGGTGAGTGCGCGCACCTCGCGTGTTGATGCGAAGTTGGCCGGCTGGGAGCCGGGTGACGTGGTGGTGGCCGATCCGCCGCGCACCGGACTCGGGCAGGAGCTTGCTCGTACCCTCGCTGAGGGCCGGGCGCGCCGCGTGGTTCTCATCTCGTGTGATCCGGCCGCGATGGCCCGCGATGTGGCCGCGATGGTGGAGGCCGGGCGTCGCGTCGTCTCCATGAACTCGATCGATATGTTCCCCAACACGCATCACTTCGAAGTGGTGACAGCGCTGGCGTAGTGGGGCGTGGGGCGCCCTGCGGGCACGGCGTAGTTGATGGCCGGGGAGTGCTGGTTAGCCGACAGTGTCGCTAACAACACTTTCGGCAGATGCCCATTTTTGGCCTGAATCAACGCATTGGTGGCCTCCGGCGTGATATCTTGACGTCAAGATAATTAACAAGCGTTAGGAGAGTCATGAGCTTGAACAGCTTTAACTCGCGAGAGATCCTAGAGGTGGGGGACGCTTCGTACAACATCTTCCGACTGAATGCCGTGCCCGGACTTGACCGGTTGCCGTATTCGCTCAAGGTGTTGGCCGAGAACCTACTGCGCACCGAAGATGGTGCCAACGTCACCGCCGCGCAGATTGAAGCACTTGCCTCGTGGGATCCCACCGCGGAGCCCACCGAGGAGATTCAGTTCACTCCCGCCCGCGTCGTCATGCAGGACTTCACCGGAGTTCCCTGCATCGTCGATCTGGCAACCATGCGTGAGGCCGTGGCCACCCTCGGTGGAGACCCGGACCGCATCAACCCGCTCAATCCCGCCGAGATGGTCATTGACCACTCGGTGCAGATTGACGTCTTCGGCACCAATGACGCCCTCGAGCGCAACATGGACATCGAGTACGAGCGCAACGGCGAGCGTTACCAGTTCCTGCGCTGGGGCCAGGGTGCCTTCCAGAACTTCAAGGTGGTCCCGCCGGGCACCGGCATCGTCCACCAGGTCAACATCGAGTACCTCGCTCGCGTCACCATGACTGAGGGCGGCGTCGCTTACCCGGATACCTGCGTAGGAACCGATTCCCACACCACCATGGTCAACGGCTTGGGCGTGCTCGGCTGGGGCGTGGGCGGCATCGAGGCCGAGGCTGCCATGCTGGGCCAGCCCGTCTCCATGCTCATCCCCAAGGTGGTGGGCTTCAAGCTCACCGGCTCCATCCCCGCTGGCTCCACCGCCACCGACGTGGTGCTCTCGATCACCCAGATGCTGCGCCAGCACGGCGTGGTGGGCAAGTTCGTCGAGTTCTACGGCGAGGGCGTGGGTGCGGTGCCGCTGGCCAACCGCGCCACCATCGGCAACATGAGCCCGGAGTTCGGCTCCACCGCCGCCATCTTCCCGATCGACGACGTCACGCTGGATTACCTGCGCCTGACCGGCCGCGACGAGGCTCAGATCGATCTGGTCGAGGCTTACTGCAAGGCCCAGGGCCTGTGGCACGATCCCTCCCGCGAGGCCGTGTACTCGGAGTACCTGGAACTGGACCTGTCCACCGTGGTTCCTTCCATCGCTGGCCCGAAGCGCCCGCAGGATCGTATCCTGCTGTCGGAGTCGAAGGCTTCCTTCGAGAAGACCCTCTCGGATTACTCCGCTGGCGAGGTTGCGGACGTGCCGCTGACGCTGGAGGATGGCACCGACACCCGCCTGAACAACGGCGACGTGGTCATTGCTTCCATCACCTCGTGCACCAACACCTCGAATCCTTCGGTCATGCTGGCCGCCGGAATCCTGGCCGAGAAGGCTGCCAAGCTTGGTCTCAAGTCCAAGCCGTGGGTGAAGACCTCCATGGCTCCCGGCTCCAAGGTTGTCACCGATTACTACAACAAGGCGGGCCTCTGGCCGGCCTTGGAAGAGCTCGGCTTCAACCTGGTGGGCTACGGCTGCGCCACCTGCATCGGCAACTCCGGCCCGCTGCCGGCCGCCGTGTCCCAGGTGGTCAACGAGAACGATCTCGCCGTGGTGTCGGTGCTCTCGGGCAACCGTAACTTCGAGGGTCGCATCAACCCCGACGTCAAGATGAACTACCTGGCCTCGCCGCCACTCGTCATCGCCTATGCGCTCGCCGGTTCGATGGACTTCGATTTCGATAACGAGCCGCTGGGCCTCGACCACCTCGGTAAGCCCGTGTTCCTCAGCGACATCTGGCCGAGTCCGGCCGAGGTGCAGGCCACCATCGATCGCTCCATCGATCGCGAGATGTTCCAGAACACCTACGCCTCGGTGTTCGAGGGCGACGAGCGCTGGAAGAACCTCCCCACCCCGCAGGGCGAACTCTTCGAGTGGGACGATTCCTCCACCTACATCCGCAAGGCCCCCTTCTTCGAGGGCCTCAAGGACGAGCTGACCCCGGTGACGGACGTCGTCGGTGCGCGCGTGCTCGCCAAGCTCGGCGATTCGGTTACCACCGATCACATCTCGCCCGCGGGCGCCATCAAGCCGGATTCCCCGGCCGGGCGTTACCTGGCTGAGAACGGTGTGGGCCGCCGCGACTTCAACTCCTACGGTTCGCGCCGCGGAAACCACGAGGTCATGGTGCGTGGTACCTTCGCCAACATTCGCCTGAAGAACCAGCTTCTCGACGGCGTCGAGGGTGGCTACACCAAGAACTTCCTGAATGGTGAGCAGGAGGCCATCTACGATGCCTCCGTTGCCTACCAGGAGGCGGGCATCCCGCTGGTGGTTCTCGGTGGCAAGGAGTACGGTTCCGGTTCCTCGCGTGACTGGGCTGCCAAGGGCACCTCGCTGCTCGGTGTCAAGGCCGTTATTGCCGAGTCCTTCGAGCGTATTCACCGCTCGAACCTCATCGGTATGGGCGTTATGCCGTTGCAGTTCCCCGAGGGTGAGAACGCTGATTCGCTGGGTCTGACCGGCGAGGAAGTCTTCTCCATCAGTGGATTTGTTGCGCTGAACGACGGCGTCACGCCGCGCACCGCGCACGTGGTGGCCGAGAAGGCTGACGGTTCGGCAATCGAGTTCGAGGCCCGCGTCCGCATCGACACCCCCGGCGAGGCGGACTACTTCCGTAACGGCGGAATTCTGCAGTACGTGCTGCGCCAGCTGGCCAAGGCCTGATGGAGCAGCGGACGAACTCATAGCGGCGAACTTTGTGCCGTAATGGTTAAAAGGAGCGGGTCAGTCCCACAAGACTGACCCGCTCCTCGCATATACTGGAGACCTCAGAATCCTCTTCGAAGGAGTTCATGATGTCACCGCGTCGTTTGGTTGCAGGGTTGCTCGCTTGCGTCCTGGCGCTGTCCGCCTGTGGCAATTCGACCGACTCCACCGATGCAGCAACTGAGGCCGCGCAATCGGACATTCCGCTCTCCTCTCTGAGTGCAGGACTCACCGTGACAGCCGCGCAGCTGCGCGCCGATCCCACCGCGAACACCGTCATCTCGCCCGCCTCACTACAAATGGCTTTCGCAATGCTGGCCGCCGGAGTGGCAGTGGGATCCGACGCCTACAATGAGCTCTCAACGTTCCTCGGCACCAAGGCCGCGGGCAGTACCACGGTCTACGGTGGTCTGGGTGAGGCGTTGCGGACTGGACAGGGCCTCGGCGTCGTCGACCTGGCAACGGCGTGGGGAATTCGTACCGACGGCGGCGCGGACATCTCGCGGGTGTCCGTGGAGGCGGTGGCACAATCGCTGGGCTCGACTGTCGAAGAAGGCAAGCTCGCCGACCTGCAGAAGGCGCTGGACGCGTGGACGAAGTCGGCGAGTAGGGGACTCGTCAAGGATCTGCCGCCGTTGGCCGATGACGTGGCCTTGGTGATACTGGCCTCGCTGTACGCCCAGCAGGGGTGGGCGAAGAAGCCGGATTTCGCGTTACTGGACTTCCACGCCGCGGGCGGTGAGGTGAGTACGGGCCCGGCGATGTCCTGGAATGACGTGTCGGTTCATGACAGTAAGGCGTATGACTACGCCGTGATCCCGTTCGCCGGCAATCTCCAGTTCGAGGCGCTCATGCCCGCGAGCGGCGATCTCGCGAACCTTTCGGTAACGGACTGGGAGATCACTCCCGATGCCACGATGAAGGTGGAGCTGCCGCACCTGGAGCTGGAGGGGGAGACGAACGTGGCACAGATGCTGGGGGATCTGTCCCTCACCTCGATCACGGACGTTCCCTCGGCCATTACCGGTTTCACGGAGGACGGCGAGGGGCTCATCCCCGAAGTCATCGCGCAGAAGGCCGTGCTCAAACTGGACCAGGAGGGAATCGAGGCGGCAGCCGTCACCCAAATCCAGGCGGTGCCCACCATGCTTCCTGTAGCGGAGCCGGACGTGCTGCGCTTTGATCGGCCTCTCGCCTTCCGAGTAACGGACAAAGAGAGCGGTTGGGTGCTGTTCTACGGTGCCGTCAACAATCCGAACCCGTCGTAAAACGGGGCAAATTTCCACCCGTATAGCTCACGACGCACAAAAAAGTACGTGAGCTCTTCTCTCCTGTCCATGTACGCGCATTTCTGGCATTCCGGATGGCTCGGAGGCGCTACCATGGAGTGATTCAAGGAGGTAGCGTGGATATTCTTGCTCAGATTGAGGGCCCCGCGAGCGTCAAGGCGCTTTCGCCGCAACAGCTCACGCAGTTGGCGGAGGAGATTCGGGAGTTCTTGGTTGAGAACGTATCCCGCACCGGCGGCCACCTGGGGCCGAACCTGGGAGTCGTGGAGCTGACGATCGCACTGCACCGTGTTTTTGACTCACCGGACGATGTCATGGTGTTTGACACCGGCCACCAGTCCTATGTGCACAAGATCCTCACGGGGCGCACCGATTTTTCGCGGCTGCGCCAGGAGGGTGGGATTTCGGGCTATCCGTCCCGCGCCGAATCGGAGCATGACGTGGTGGAGAATTCTCACGCCACCACGGCGCTCTCCTGGGCCGATGGTATCGCTCGCGGCATGCAGCTGAAGGGCAACCGGGACAACCGCGCCATCGCGATTATTGGCGACGGCGCCATGACCGGCGGCATGGCCTGGGAGGCGCTCAACAACATCGCGGAGGATCCCGACCGGCCCGTGGTGATCGTTCTCAATGACAACGGGCGTTCGTACGCGCCCACCGTGGGCGGCGTGGTGCGCCGCTTCGAGAGCGGACGCAAGTTGGATGCCATGCGCGTCAATCGTAACTACGAGCAGTTCCTCGATTGGACGAAAAAGACGCTCAAGGATGCAGGAAGGCCCGGCCGTATGGCCTACGGTGCGCTGCATGGTCTCAAGCGCGGCGTCAAGGATATTTTCGTGGACGCCGGGGTTTTCGACTACCTCGGTCTCAAGTACATCGGCCCGGTGGATGGGCACTCGCTGGAGGAGCTGGAGCAGGCATTCTCGCTGGCCCGCGAGTTTGGCGGCTCCGTGGTGGTGCACGTCATCACGGACAAGGGCCGCGGCTACAAGCCCGCGGAGGAGAATATCGAGGATCGTTTCCACGCCATCGGGCGCATTCACCCCGAGACGGGGCTACCGGTGGAGGTGGCGCGTTTCGGGTGGACGTCCGTGTTCGCTGAGGAGATCGTCAAGCTTGCCTACGAGGAACCGAAACTGGTGGGTATCACCGCCGCGATGCTGCGCCCGGTTGGTTTGGGGCCGCTCTGGGACGAGTTCCCGGACCGCGTAATTGACGTGGGCATCGCCGAGCAGCACGCCCTGACGATGGCCGCCGGCATGGCGCTGCAGGGCTATCACCCGGTGGTTGCGCTGTACGCCACCTTCCTCAACCGCGGCTTCGACCAGATGCTGATGGATGTGGCGCTGCACGGCGCACCGGTCACCATCGTGTTGGATCGCGCTGGAATCACTGGCGACGACGGCGCCTCCCACAACGGTATGTGGGACCTCTCGTTGGCCGCCATGATCCCGGGGATGCGCACGGCGGCGCCGCGCGACGGCGAGCGGTTGCGTGAGTTGGTGCGCGAGGCCGTGGCGATCGACGGGCCGACGCTGGTGCGTTACCCCAAGGGCGAGGTGCCCGCGGAGATTGTGGCGCTGCGCTCCGTCGATGGTATTGATGTGCTGTTCGAGTCCGATACTGTGCCCGGTGTTGGTCTGGCAGCCGACAAATCGGGGTCGGGTCGCGGCGTGGAGAACGTGGCTGTGGTGGGCGTCGGGGCGATGGCCGGTACCGCGCTGGAGGCGGCGAAGGCCGCCATGGGCGTGGCCGTCACCGTGGTGGATCCGCGCTGGGTGCTGCCGGTGAGCGACGAGTTGGTGAGCTTCCTGGCCGGATTCGATCGCGTGGTGACGCTGGAGGACGGCCTGATCGACGGCGGCGTGGGCAGCGAGATCGAGATCGCCCTGGCCAAGGCCGGGCACCGGGTGCCGGTGGCGAAGCTGGGCGTGCGCCGCGAGTTCATCGCGCACGCCTCACGCAGCTCGGTCCTCGCCCAAGAAAACATGACGGCGGACGACGCAAGGGCGCTCATCGAAGGCCGCTGAGGGTAGCTGGCGTCTTGCTGGCTCTGATAGCCAGCTACGAGTAGATCAGCCTCTCGGGCGCCAAAGAGGCCACCGTTTGGTGGAGAGGTCACGGCTAGTTGCTGTGACCTGATCACGAAACGGTGACCTCTTCAGAAAAGGAAGCCTGACGCAAGCCCCTGACCCCTTCAGAGAAGGCAGTTCTGGAGCCCGACGCTCCATGCCCTACGCCTACTCGCTGACGGGTTCCTCGACGTACTCCTCGTACACGGGCTCTTCGTAGACCGGCTGCTCCTCGGGAACGGCCTGCTCCTCCGGGAGGGCTGCTGGATCATCGACCGCTGCACTCGCGCCCGGTAGGTTGGCACTCCATCCCATAATCTGCGGCGGAACCGGCTGGAGCAGGTGGCTACAATTGTCAAGAGGCCAGCGCGGCTGCATCAGCGTACCTTCAGTGGTAACGATCCACAGGTTGGGCTGGGCCTCGTAGTAATTGTCGCAGCCTGTTCCTTCTGCGAGCGGAGTGGTGTCATCGGGCCGTGCGAGAAGGACCGCAAGCTCAGCGAGGTCGCCGTCGTACGTGGTGATAGCCGACGGGTCCCCGGAACAGGTGCCGGCAGCTGCGATCCCACTTCCTGCAAAAATGGGGAGCGTGTTACGCCAGTTGAAGTCGAAAGGATCTGCTCCCGCCGCACAGTCGACCGTGGCGAGAAGTGCTTGCGCCTGCTCCGCCGTGACTCCCGTAACTCCGGGTGCAGCAGTCGGGTCCTGCGTTGCACCCGGTGCCGCGCTCGCGGTTACCTCGGGGCTAGCCGCGGGCTCCTCGTGGGCTCGTGGGGTATAGCTGGAGCATGCGGCCATGGTGATCATCATCGCTGTTGCCATGCTGCCTGCCGTAGCGATTCGGCTCCAACGTGTGACTCGACCTGTATTCATGGCTGTTCCCTTCTGGCGGCTCGTCCTTGCTCGAGTCGCGTGGTTAGAACAAAGGTTACATCTGTGCTGTGGAAAATGGTGCGAATTCGCCGCCGAGTCGCTGCTATTTCTCGCCCGCCGTTTTCTTTACCCTGCTCCGTCAAGATAGGCCATGGCCTCCAGCATGCGCAGGTTGAGAACGGGCGCCATGGTGGCCATGTATTCGTTGCTGATGTGCATGGTGTCTACGTAGACGTAGACGTTTCCGATGGTGGTGGGGCAGATGTCGCCGGTGCAGAGTTGGTCGGTGAAGTCGAGGGAGGCGAATCTGTAGGGGGCGAGTTGGTCGGCGGGATTTGCCGCGGCCTGGTGGCCGGACCGGGAGAGAATGCATCCGCCAAGGATCGCCGTGGTGGGGTTGGCGAGGGAACATTCCAACAAACTCTTCTTGTCGCCGAGGGTGTCGCGTAGTCCGATAACGGGCACGCCGCGGGCGTTGATTTCCGCCACCAGTTCAGGCAGTCCGGGGATGAGGCGTTCGTCTGGTGAGGCGCCGGCCGTCTGGGTGGACAGGAGGAGTACGTAGTCCGGTTGGAAGGTGTCCACGTAGTTGAGGGCCGCACTGTTGCGTGTCTGGCAGGGTGCGGTGGCTTCCGGGTCGAAGCTCCACGAGCAGGCGGAGTGATGGGAGAGTTGGATGAACCAGTCGTTCTCTTTGGCTACCTGGACGAGGGCCTGCGACCATTGGGTGAGTTTGGAACTGCCGACGGCGAGGATGCGCTGAGTAGCCGTGGCAGGGTCACCAACCTGGGAGCAGTAGCCGAGCGAGGGCATTGCGAACTCGGCCGGGACGCCGTCGTCGCACGAATCGGGGAGTGATGCGTACCAGCCAGCCGTGGGGTCGGGAAGTGGCGCTTCGGTAAACGGGACCTCGACTTGCGAACGAAGCGCGAGCGCGCCTGGGTGAGTGGCCGGGTTGAGAGTGACGGTGGCCGTGTCAGCTTTCTTCTGCGAGAACCCGTACATGCGGCCGTCGACGAAGTAGACTCCACCGATACCAACAGCGAGGGCGACGACGGCGACGCTCACCTTGTTGAGAGTGCCCCGGTTCGACCACGTCCAGTTGTGAAGTGGATTGTCGACGGCGAGGGTGAGACCCCACGCAACCAGGATGGAGAGGATGATGAGGACGATTCCGTCGCTGACGGCGAGGCGGTCATCGCCTACCAAGTTGAGGTAGATGACAAAGATGGGCCAGTGAACGAGGTAGACGGCGTAGGAGATGTCGCCGAGGTTGACGAGCGGCTTCCAGGCCAGCAGGCGACCCGCGCCCCAGGGCATCTCCCCGGTGGGGAAGACGAGGATCATCGACGTGGCCACGAGGGAGATCGCGGCGATGGGACTAACGGTGTCAGTTCGGACGACGACGTAGTAGACCGCCATGACGAGCAGGCTCAGCCACGAGATGGCACGGTGGGGGAGGCGGAGCTGGGTTAGCCAGGGTGTGGCGATGGCGAAGAGGGATCCGAGTGCGAATTCCCAGAGCCGGGCGCGGGTGTAGAAGTAGACGGAGCCGTCGGTGGGTGCGAACCAGATGAGCCACACCAGCGAGCCGATCGCGATGAGGGTGAAGACCACGAAAGCCACCGGCCGGATGCGCCAGCGGAAACGCTTGGCGATGAACGCGCAGAAGGCCAGAATGACGGGCCAGAGGAGGAACACTTGCCCTTGCACGGACATCGACCACAAGTGCATGAACGGACTCGACATCGCGCTGTTTTCGGCGAAGTAATCCGCGGCCACGTCAATGAGGCGCCAGTTCTGGGTGTAGGTGAGTGAGGCGAATGCTTGGTCGAAGATTTCCGGCACGCGGTTCGCGGGAAGAAGCCGCACCGACGCCCACAGCGCCAGCGCGATGACGACGATAAGCGGCGGCACTAGCCGCTTGAACGTATTGGCCCACCGCTCAAGGAAGAAGGGCGTCTTGCCGCGTTCGGCGCTTCTGATGAACGACGCCGTCATGAGGAATGCCGAGATCATCAAGAATGCGTCCAGGCCGATCGGTGAACCGACGTTCCAGGCGTGGAACAGCAGGACCTGGATCATGCAGACCGCGCGAAGCCCCTGGATGTCATAGCGTTTGGGGCGTGGGGCTGCTGCACGGTGGGCCCGCCGAGCTGCCACACTTGCTGGAGTGGCAGCTACGCGTGTTGATCCGAGTGGGCGCGAATTCTCACGGGAGCGAGAAGAGGGAACACTCGAGTCACTGGGAAAGGTCATGGCGGGAGTTTATCTCCAAAGTGTTGATACGTAAGGAACAATGGCGCATTTGTAAGACGCTGGGGCTGCCACGCACCACCAAAGCAGCTGCCGCCGGAGCGGGCAAGAGAGCTACTGCTCCAACGTTGGCTCACCTTCACAGGCAATTCTGGTGGGCGGTGCTGCAGTCCTCGGTGCTGGAGAATCAGGAACGGGGAACAGTTAGTAGGTTAACTGTTCCCCGTCGAGGATCTTCCTTCTAATTTTAGTTTCTCAGGAGCATGTGACCTTCGTTATTCCGCTGACGCTTGAGCTACCACTGCCCGGAGAGAGCGTCGATTTGAGGGTGCTTCCGTTGTACGCACGGACAGTTCCTGAGGACCGGTTGTTCTTGATTGATCGCACGGAGCTAATGGAACCAAACGAGGTGATAGTTGCAGGGCAGGAAGAATAGCTAATCTTGCTGCCGCCATACGAACCGTTCGAGTAGACGCAATATTTGCCTGATGCGCAGCTATCCACGGCTGTTGTGATGATTCGTTGGGATGAGATGTTGGTAGTGTTGCCGAACATTGGGTCGACGGTGAGTACGACGTTTCCGTCGTCCCATGTGACTTCGTTCCAGTCAGTCTGCTTACCTCCATATTCTGCAATCACCTCATTAATGTGACGCTGCATTACGGTTGATTCAGACTCTGAAGCCCAAGTGACTGGGGCAAGGAGCCCGAGGGCTGCGATGAGGGGAAATGCCAGAATAGTGCGGATAAAGTGCATGAATTAGATTCCTTTCTTTGAGGTGACGGGCGAGTTTTGTCAGTATTGCCAGGCGGTGTACGAAATTACAGAAGGCGTTTCAATATCTGTTCTGTCAGCTGCAATATAGACAGTTTCTACGGCGAGGATTTGTCCCGTTGTTGGTGAGACGATCAAGTAATCTTCGAGCTGATTGGGAAGGCGATCAGTAGCACGGAATACTATCCCTTCTCTTCCCAGGCGATCGTGAGTAGAACCGACCGTATCAATACCTTCCAGTGTGCTGAGGTATTCGATAAGTCCTGCTTCCTGTTCGGTATCGAGGAGATACTTTGAGAGAATCGTACTGATCTCCTGAATTGTCTGGCCTACCGTGAGATTCTCTGTTTCGGTGAAACGAGTGAGATAATCTCCAACTTCCTCCATATCAGCAGGTGGCCCCTCGGGGAAAGGTGGTTCCCAACCTTCAGGGGAGAATGTATCGTTGACAAGGATTGTGCCTGGTTTGGTTAGATTCTTGCTTTCTTGGCCTGGAAACGGCTCAGCAGCGATGAGCAAGTAATGTATGGAACCATCCGCATTGAATGTGGTTTCGCTCCACTCCGGTTCAATTGCGGAATACTCGATTGTTCCGTCCTCGCCGATTGAGGTGTTGAGAGCCCAGGTCTGAGTACGGATAGTGTTACCGCGCCCAGGACCGGCGCGACGAATATCCGCCATGTTCTTGAGCGTTGCAGAAGCCTCGGCATCAAGAGGTGTGAGCACAAGGAGCGGTGGAGTCGATGCGATCGCCGTTGTTGGGTATAAGGATGTTGTCAATGACAAAACGGCAACGGCCAGCATCATGAGGAATGCACCAGCGCCAGCGAACACTCGTCGCCTGTGTGCTCGAGTCGGCCGTATTGGCGTGCAGCGATTGAAGCTCCGGCTGAGGGCAGCTTCCTTAGCCTGATACTCAGCGAGTTCCCGAAGGCCACGCTCAGAGAGGGGCGTTCCACGGTGCACAGTTCCTGGGTCTGCGTCACGGATCATCTCATCCAGGAAATCATCCATGGACACGGGCTGTTTCTCCATGATTGTCTCTCCTTTCGTTAGTATCGTCTGACTCTGTGAGTGCTGCCAGTAGATGTTTCCTTGCACGTGCGATCCTTTGCCGCACAGTCGCGCTCGTAACATCTAGAATTTCAGCAATCTCTTCTGAGGTGAGACGTTCCCAGTAAGTCATTTCGAGAACGTCTCGTTCCGCAGAAGGGAGGCGATTAATTGCGTCATGGATATCCATGCGAGATTCGTGAGTGGTGGACTCCCTTAGAGCGAAGCTGGAGTTGAGGCGTTGTTGCAGATCTGCTCGCCTCCCTCGCTTCCGGTACTCGTCGCCGATCAGATTCCTCACGATTCCGTAAATCCAAGGCATAGTGAGTGGACAGCCGTCGAGATATTTTTCCCAAGCGATACGAAAGGCCTCGGTAGCGATCTCCTCAGCGTCTGGTCTTGAATTGAGACGCCGTTCTGCTACGCCGACAACCAAGGAATAGTTCTCTTCGAAGAACGCCGAGAACGTTTTCATGCAACCACCTGAGGAATATCTAGCCGAGACGAGTCGGTCTCAAAAATCTTGCCTTTTTCTATGATGTTGTGTGAGAGAGGGAAAGTGTGACATCAGAATTTGAGTATTTATGTCTTCGTTATTCTGAGGTCAGTGCTACCGACTCCTACTCATGCTTGGTGATCTCATTCTTGGTGACCCATTCAGGATTGAGAGCCATATCGCGGAGGATCATGTCACCCTTGTAGATCGCACCAATACTGGAGACGGTCATCAACCGAGTGCGCTTCCCGGTCATCAGATCGTATCTGGAAAGATCCAGTGGTTCTTTTTTGTCTTGGCTGACATCGAGCACGAAGATTGAATCCTCTGTAAAGATGAACTGTGCTTCGCCCATTTCAGGGCTGGTTAGTTCAAACTGGTACTCCTCGTTGGTTGTTCCGCTCTCTAGATCAGTGCTGAAGACCTGTCCTAACTGGCTGGCCCACCAGTATGTGCCTTCAGTGATAATCCCCAGATTGACCATGACATCATCCATGCTGATGTCCAGCGGTGATCCATCTTCATTTACGAGAGGTAACACGCTGTGCGCACCGCTTGAGATATTCCATGAGCGGATAACTGGGTAGCCGCTGTCGGGAATATCCGGTTGTTCAAAATAATTTGACAGCGAGTAGCTTGTGCCATTGAGGCACGGGGCTTCGTAGGAGGTCCCAACGTATTCCCCCTCGAAATCGAGGGTGGAAAGTAGTGCCGATTCTTCGTTGCTGGGCTTCGGGTAGAGCTGCATGAGCACCTCGGTCTTCGATGGGGGTCTAGCACTACTTAGTGCGGTTTCTGCGATGTCGGAAACGCCGATGATGACATCATCGCACTGGCTGACCCAGGAAAAGTAGCCGCTGGTCTCCCATGAGCTAGCACTCGCTTTGCTGCCGGTAACGATATGGTTTTCGTAATGGCCATCACCGAAACCAGCGTTATACAGAGATATGAAACCTTCATTGCCAGGGGAAAGAAAGCGAGCGGTTTCGTAGACTTCTTCAGTGCCGCGAGTATGGCTTGTGAGACCATCATCGGTAAGGAGAAACTCGTTAGTAGGTCCGGAAAAGAACAAACCGCTCTCTCCCCAAACTAATTGACCGGTATCCATTGGTCCAGCTTCGAGTGCTTGCGTTGTTCCATCCTCAGAAATAAGGATGACGTACCCGTCATCGGCGCCACCGTTGATGTCCCGTAACTGCGGGCTGATTCTGATTGCTGCGATGACTCCCGACAGTGATGCAGCTTCTTTTTGCAGGATTGGCACGCTACTGTTTGTACAGCCGACTGCTAGTAATCCGATCGAGCAGATGAGCGCTGGGATAGTAAGGCGTGACCTGGGCACGAGATACCTCTCGGTTTGTCGATGCCTTCACACATCGGTTGATGAAGCATTCGTTGCTTCATCAGTATTGTTGTGCCGAAGTGCGAGATTGTGACAGGCAATTTTGGGGAGTATAGACAAGCGATACCTGGCCAGTTGTAGATGGGTCCACTAACCAGCATCTGGGCGATGGGTGAAGCAGCTCTGGTGAAGAAAAACTAAGTATGTTCCTGGAATGGTCTAGAGGCCCAGTAGGTGGGTCATATCGTCACAGTTGCATCTTCGAATCTGGAAAGGCAAGCGTTGGGAACGGCATCCACGTCTTACTCGTGCTGGGCGATCCATTCAGGATCAAGGGCCATATCGCGGAGGATCATGTCGCCGTTGTAGATCGCGCCGAGGCTCGAGACAGTCAGCAGTGACGTTCTTTCCCCAGTGATCAGATCGTATTTGGAGAGATCCATTGGTTTGCTTTGGTCTGCGCTGACATCGAGAACAAAGATGGATTCTGGAGTTAGTACCAACTGCGTCTGGCCCATCATCTCTGGGCTGGAAAGTGCAATTTTATAAGCCTGCGTGGTGACTCCGGTCTTCAGGTCCGTATTGAACATGGTGCCCGATTGGCTGATCCATCGATATGTGTCCTCGGTAATGATGTCTGATCTCGTCCCTATGTCATCTGAAGTGACTTTTAATGGGTTTCCAACTTCATCCACCAGAGGAACCTCCGAATGGTGACCCGTAGAGATATTCCAGGAACGGAGTACCGGCACTCCGCTAGAAGGATCGTCTCGTCTAGGAGAGTGGAATGACAGAGTGTAGCTGATGTTGTCAATACAGGGAGCATTGAACTGGCCTTCAACGTACTCACCGTCAACGTCAATGGTGGCGAGTAATGCTGCCTCTTCATCATCAGGTTTGGGGTAGAGCTGCATGAGTGCCTCAGTTTGTGACGGTGGCATTGCACTGCTCAACCGAGTTTCTGCGATGTCGGTAATACCCACAATTGCGTCGTCGCATTGACTGATAGACGAGTAGAGTCCATTTGCTTGCCATGACCTGATGGCCGATATGTTGCCGGTCACAACCCGATTCTGGTAGTAGCCGTTGCCGAAGCCAACGTTGTAGAGCGCGATGAATCTATCCCCACTAGGCTTGATGAATCTGGCAGTTTCGTATTGCTCCTCACCAACCCTAGTAAGGCTCTTCAGCCCCTTAGGGCTTAAGACGTATTCCTCGGTAGGGCCCGAGAAGAACAGGCCACTCTTCGTCCAGGCCAATTTCCCAACATCCATCGGGCCTACCTCAACGGCTCGAGCTGCGCCATCGTCAGAGACGAGGACAACGTAACCTTTGGAGCTGTCATTCATGTCAGCCAGCTGTGGACTAATTCGCAAGGCGGCGACAGTGTCTGATAATGACACAGCATCCTTCTCGAAGATGGGCACACTATTGTTCGAGCAGCCTGCTAACAACAATCCCATAGTTAGAGTTAGCGTGATGAAGGTACCGCGTGATCGCCACATTTTGTTCCTTTCCAAAATGAAGGGGACTGCGTCAGAAGATCTTTGACTGCCTGATACAGTCCCCATTTCTCATCTCACTGAGGGCGGATGGGATAGATTGCCCTCGATCGGTGATATGTAAGGAATCCAACAGGATTGGGTTCACTCTCAGAGTGCCGACCTGTGAAATAGCCTCATTATCTCAGGACAGTTTGATAAGTTGTGGTCAGGGAAGAGTACTTGATGTCATATGGATACACGCCCGAACCTCCGTTGTAGTCAAGATCGATGCCGACCGCGACTTTGTATGCACCCCAGACAAGCTGTGAACAGTTGTAACTAGCGGCAGGGGCCACGCGGTTATTCACAAAGTTCACGTTGTAAGGCCTGCTACGCATCTTGTTATATGCGTAGTCTGCAGCCTTGTTCCGGTTCGCTTGGGTCGTCTTGACGTGTTGTTTCTCGGTGCCGCCTTGGACCCATCGATCGTTTGCTGTAATGGATTTGCTAAGCGCGCCACTACCTGGTGCTTCCACGACCTGTGAAGTGCTGTAATATATTCCAGTGTGCCCGTGCTCAATGACTGAGGTTGAGGCTGGCGATACGTAGATGTCACCTCTAGCAGTGGCATTTCCCAGTTTTACCGATCGTCCATTTCCTCCTGGACCGCTCATTGGGGAAACTTGATTTTGTGAGGATGGGGAATGGGATGCTGCTGCGGCGGCTGATGCCTGTGCCTCAGCGAGCATCTGCGCGATGATCTCATCCGATGTCACGTTCGCTTTAGTCGCAAGGCTGCGTGCATCGGTGAGGAGTTCGGTGCGGGTGAGACCCGGATTGAGTTTCAGAACGGCGTCGATTGAGTCTTCGCTTTCGGCGGCGAAGCTGGGAGAAGCTGAACCAAATACTGCCAGGATCAAAGCGATCAGCCCTCCGATCGCTTTGTTTTTCTTGCTATTGGGCACGAGATACCTCTCGGTTTGTGGATATGTTAAACATATCCGTGGATGAAGCATTTGTTGCTTCATCCGTATTGTTGTGCCGGGCTTGAAGATTGTGACAAGCAATTTCAAAGAAGTATAGACAAGCGATACCTGACGGGCCGTAGATCGATGTACAAATCAGGATCTAGGTAGGATTAATGACAAGGTTCGCGCTACTGACATGGCCTTAGGCGGCGGGACGAGTCGGTGCGGTGGATTCGTCGTCGTTGAATCATCCGCCGCACCTACTACTCAATCGTGGTGAACAAGCACGAGCCTGGCCCGTGACGAAGCTAGCGCCGAAGGAACTAGCCGCGCTTGGCGGCGGCGACGATCACCGGAGCGACCTTCGCCACCTGCCACGGGCGAGCGCCGAGTGCCGCCAGCAGGATCGGAATCTCGTCCACGTGATCCCAGCCGTCCCACGCCAGAGTCTTCTGGAGCAGCGGCTTGAGCAGGATGTCCTGGCGGATGCCCAGATCCTCAGCCTCGGTCAGCACCGCCGAGCGCACAATGCCCCAGCGCTTGGCGGCGGCAGGATCCTGGCGTTCCCACTGCTTGACATGTGGGAACGGCTCCAACGAATCGTTGAACTGACGCGGCGGCAACTCGGAATCCTTGAGACGCCACACCGGATCGATGGCATCCCAATAGGCGGCCGCATCACGGCGTCGTCCACGTGTCTGCAACAGCGGCGAGCGCACAACATCCTGGCGAGAGCGCGGCTTGCGCATCGCCAACGCGCCCAACACCTTGCCGGGAAGGATGCGCTCGGGTGCCAGGTCACGGGCCCGGGCAATCTTGTCCCGTTCCTTCCACAGGGCTTCGAGCATCGCCAGCGCACGCTGATCGCGAATACCCACCTGGCGTGCAATCTTGCGCCACGGCTGCTGCTTCTTCGGGCGCGGCTCACGCAGCCGCACCTCCTCGCACTCTTCCTGCAGCCATTCGAAACGATCGGCCCTCTTGAGCATCTTCGTCAGCTCGTCACGCAGTTCCACCAGCAGTTCCACGTCGAGCGCCGCATAGGAGAGCAGCTCCGGCGCCAACGGGCGCTGCGACCAATCAGAGTTGGAGTGCTCCTTCGCCAGCCCGTAGCCGAGCACCTCGGCAATCTCAGCCTGGAGAGAGACGCGCGGGAAACCAAGCAGCAGCCCCGCGATCTCGGTATCGAACACCTCGGGCGGGTAAAGATCCAGTTCGTGCAGGCAGGGCAGATCCTGATCGGCGGCGTGAAGAATCCACTGATCCGAGGCCAACACCTTGCGCAGCCCATCCAGCCGGTCCTCGATACCCACCGGATCGATGAGGAACGTCCCCGCACCTTCGCGACGAATCTGAATCAAGTAGGCCCGGTCCGAGTAACGAATCCCCATGGCACGTTCTGTATCCACAGCAAACGGGCCGTGTCCTCGTTCTAGGGCGGCGACGGCGTCGTCGATATCGTCGTGGGTGAGGCCCGGAATACCGTCTCGGGGCTCGTCGAGTCGGGTGACGTCGACTGCTTCGTTCATATCATCTCCTGAAGGCGCAGCGGCAGTGAAACGACTCCCGCCGGACCCAATCCGCAAATCGTGGCGACGAAGTCCGCCCAAGCGTCAAGATGGTCGGAAACATCCGGAAAATCCGGGGTCCACGACGCACGCACTTCGACCTCAGCACGCGAGGCGTAAGCGGATTCCGCACCGAAGTTCTCATTATATCGGCGCGTGACCGATCCGGTGAGTTTATGAAAAGGCGCACCATACTCATGCAGTGTGTCGGTGAGCCACGCCCACGCCACCTGGCTGATCAGCGGATCGTCAGCGATCTCCGAATCCAAGGTGGAACTGGCGTAACTGACCACCCGGAACTCGCCATCCCAGGCGGGCTGGCCCTGCGGGTCATGAAGCAGGACAAAGCGCGCATCGCCGCGGTAGCTGTCCGGATCGAGCAGGGGAGAATCATTGACCTCAGCCTGCAACGCCACCGCCCAAGGGGCAATCGCCTTGGGCGGTGGGATCTGAACCACGTGAATCTCCGGGCGGAACGTATGCCCGCGAAGAGAATTCAGCGCCTCCAGAAACTGCGAGGGGGCATTGATCTCAGGCACAAGTTCACTGTAGCGGGCAGGTCCGGCTCAATTCTGGCGGCACGCCGGAATTACTGAGCTGGGGGTGTGCTCGAGTCGGCTTGAGGTGTACTCACGCTGTCCTCGGTTGGGCTTTCGCTGGCCTGAGCCGTACCCAACTCGGCCTGAGGCGTACTCAAGTCGGCCTGAGCAGCGTCCACGGGCTGTTTGGCTTTCTTCTTTTTCTTCTTCTTGGGTGACTTCTTGGCCGGACCCGCCGCAGGTTTGTCGGCCACAGGCTCAGGTTTGGCGTCGGCGAAGTTCGAGGTGACCACTTCTTCGTCATCCTCGTCCGAGACACACTGATCCACGAGGCAGTCGTCGCGCAACAGCACACGCATCGAACGTCCGTCCACCGGGAACTGTTCGCTCGGCAGGTACACCTTGTCCGAGTCAAGATTCGTGCCGGTATCGACGACGTCGCGCCATGCGGCCCCGTACGTGGCGTCAGGAATCCGGAACAACTGGGCGTTGGCGTCGGCATTAATGGCGATGATGACGTCGTCGTCGGTGATGTCATTACCGCGCGCATCAGGTTCGCGGATGGCCTTCCCGTTGAGGTAGACCATGAGGGAACGTGCGAAACCCTGCTGCCAATCGGAGTCCTCCATCCAGGAGGCGTCCGGGCGGAACCACTCGATCTCGCCCACTTCGGAGCTGCCGCCCCGCCGTGACGAACCGGCGAAGAAACGGCGGCGGCGCAAAACCGGGTGGTCCTTGCGGAAATGAATCACCCGCGACGTGAAGTCGAGCAGCGCCTTCTGGCGGGTGTTGAGATCCCAGTTGACCCAGGTGATCTCGTTGTCCTGGCAGTAGCCGTTGTTGTTGCCGCCCTGGGTGCGGCCCATCTCGTCCCCATGGCACAGCATCGGCACGCCCTGCGAGAAGAAAAGGGTGGTGAGGAAGTTGCGCACCTGGCGATCGCGCAGAGCGTTGATCTCGGGATCGTCGCTTGGACCCTCGTCGCCGCAGTTCCAGGAACGGTTGTTGGAGTCGCCGTCGTTATTCCCCTCACCGTTGGCATCGTTGTGCTTGTGGTTGTAGGAAACCAAGTCGCGCAAGGTGAAGCCGTCATGGGCGGTGACGAAGTTGATGGAGGCGAAGGGGCGGCGGCCCGACGTCTCGTACAGGTCGGAGGAGCCGGTCAGGCGCGAAGCCAACTCGGAAAGCACGGCCGGTTCGCCGCGCCAGAAATCGCGCACGGTGTCACGGTACTTGCCGTTCCACTCCGTCCACAGCGGAGGGAATCCGCCCACGTTGTAGCCGCCCTCGCCCACGTCCCACGGTTCGGCGATGAGCTTGACCTGGGAAATGAGTGGATCCTGATGGATGATGTCGAAGAACGAGGAGAGCTTGTCCACCGCGTGCAGCTCGCGCGCCAGCGTGGAAGCCAGATCGAAGCGGAAGCCGTCCACGTGCATGTCCGTGATCCAGTAGCGCAACGAATCCATGATGAGCTGGAGCGAGGTGGGGGAGCGCATGTTGAGGGAATTTCCGGTGCCGGTGGTGTCGAAGTAATGCGCTTCGTCGCCCTCAACGAGCCGGTAGTAGGAGGGGTTGTCGATTCCCTTGAAGGAAAGCGTGGGCCCCATGTGGTTGCCCTCGGCGGTGTGGTTGTACACCACGTCCATGATGACTTCGATATCGGCCTCATGGAAAGCCTTGACCATCGTCTTGAACTCGTGAACCTGATTGAAAGGCGAGTTCTCGGAATCGGTTGCGTAGCCGTTGTGGGGCGCGAAGAAACCGATCGTGTTGTAGCCCCAGTAGTTGGACAGGCCCTTGTCCTGAAGAGAAGGATCATTGACGAACTGGTGGCACGGCATCAGCTCGATGGCAGTGATGCCGAGCTTCTTCAGGTGCTTGATGACGGCCGGATGGCACAGCCCCGTATAGGTGCCGCGCAACTCCTCCGGCACGTCGGGGTGGAGCATTGTCATGCCCCGCACGTGCGCCTCGTAAATGATCGTCTTCTTGTACTCGTGGTTCGGCGGGCGATCGTGACCCCAATCGAAATAGGGGTTGATAACCACCGAGACCATCGTGTGATTGAGCGAATCAAGCTGCGCGCGCTGGGCCGGGTCGTTGAAATCGTAGGAGAAGAGCGACTGATCATTGGTGATCTGCCCGTCAATCGCCTTGGCGTAGGGATCGAGGAGAAGCTTGGAAGGATCGCAGCGCAGACCGTTGGCCGGATCGTAGGGTCCGTGGACGCGGTAGCCGTAGCGCTGCCCGGGGGCGATGCCCGGGAGGTAACAATGCCACACCTCGGCGTCGACTTCGTTCAGCTCGACAACCGTCTGATTGTTGTCGCGATCAAGAAGAACCAGTTCGACCTTCTCGGCGACTGACGAGAAGATGGCGAAGTTGGTTCCGGTGCCGTCGAAGGTAGCCCCAAGAGGATAAGGATGTCCAGGCCATATTTGCATGCCCCAAGAATCTCATGCCGCGGCTATGTTGTGCGATAAAAACAGGCCTTTCGCCCCAGAATTACGCCGC
The DNA here is from genome assembly GCA_047602305.1 of Ancrocorticia sp. Taxonomy (GTDB): domain Bacteria; phylum Actinomycetota; class Actinomycetes; order Actinomycetales; family Actinomycetaceae; genus Ancrocorticia. The sequence goes on along the minus strand of JASGHO010000001.1, from coordinate 833,780 downwards.
TAGTTGACAGGCAGTAGGTTTGTTTGGGGTTAAATTAGCTTCTGGAGGCTAATTCTCATTACTTAGCTTCTCTGGGCTAACTATTGGATCTTGGGTAGAGTTGCTTCATGATCGTCCTGACGATAGACCAAGAGGGTTCGCGCCGAGAACCCGACCGCGTCCCCAAACTCTTGGAGAGACTTGCCGACGTGTCGACTATCGCCGGTTTCGAGCGAACCGTGGGCGACGAAGTCCAGGGCTTACTGGATGACGCGAGGGCCGCTAGCGCCGCCATCCGTTGCGCGATGCGCATGGGCGGCTGGCACGTGGGCATAGGGATAGGCCAGGTCGACGACGACGCCCTCGCCGAGATTCGCTCCGGAAGCGTACGTACTGGGCGGGGAGCCGCCTTCATTCGCGCACGCGAGGCTGTGGAACGGGCAAAGAAGTATCCAGTGTCTGTGGCGGTGGTGGCTGGCGAAGATGGTGGGGGTGTGGGCGCGGCGCCGTCGTCGACAGCAGACGCACTTCAGGCCATCCTCCACCTTATCGGGGTCGTAGTATCTGAGCGCACCCCGGCGCAGCGGGAAGTGGTCAAGCTGCTGGATGCGGGCATGAGCGGGCGCGATATCGCGGCGGCGCTCGCGATTAGTGAGCCGTCCGTGTCGCGGCGGCGGAGGCTGGCACATGTGGCCGAGGAAAGTGCGGCGTGGCCCGTGGTGAAGCGGCTGTTGGCAGGGCTGGATAGGGTAGTCGCGAGTTGAGGCGTTCCAATCAAATACCGATTGTTTACCTTGCGTTCACCTTGGGGCTACTTTTAAAATTGAACTAGGCGGTGACACACCGGTGCGTTCCGTCTACATCCGAATACGCCCCGTCTACACCCAAGTGATACCGCACGCTGTTAGGCGAGTCGGTTGCAGGACTGGTTGAGACTAACCTCAAGTTGGTTGGTGACCTGATGGATGAAACGGTTGACGAGATCTATGAGGCGGATGCTTCGTCCACTGCCGAGCATCTGCGCGGCCTGTTGACTCGAATTCATCTTCAAGGGAGAGCGCGCAGTGTAGCCGAGTGGTTCTCGGTGGTGTTCGCTGTGTACATCCTCATTACCGCAGTAGCTGGTATTGGGGCGGGCTTCAGGATGGCGGCAGGGAATAGGGCCGCTGAGCTCTTTGACTTTGCGGATAATCCCTTCGTTGGGCTGGTTATTGGCATCCTCGCAACGGTCCTCACGCAGTCCTCCACCACAACCACCTCGATCGCGGTGGGTATGGTCGCCGGCGGACTTCCCATTGACATCGCGATCCCCATCTTGTTGGGTGCGAATGTTGGGACCACCGTGACCTCTTCTTTGGTGAGCTTCGGAATGGCGCGGAACAAGAAGGTATTTCGACGGGCTTTCGGGGCCGCGACTGTCCACGACATGTACAACCTGCTATCCGTCCTCATCTTTCTCCCATTGGAACTCATGTTCAGGCTTCTTGAACGAAGCTCGGGGTGGCTGACTGGTTACATGGCGGGTTCTGATGGTGGCCCGATCGCCGCGCTCTTTGGTGCTATCGGTTCCGGAGTGCAGATGTTCATCGGTCCCGGTGCGGATGTCTTGGTGTGGGTGGTTAGCCCATTGCCGGTCATGTGGGGCGGAATCACGCTTATTCTCATTGGCGTGCTACTTATTCTGGCGGTCATCAACTTTATCGGTAGGATGCTGAAAGTGCTGCTGGTGGGGCGGGCTGAGCGGATCCTGTTCACCGCGATTGGTCGCGGACCAGCCACTGGTATTCTGTCCGGCCTTCTCATTACCGTCATGGTTCAGTCGTCCACAACAACCACAAGCCTCACCGTTCCACTGGTGGGATCCGGCAAACTCAGCGTGAAACAGATCTATCCCTTCACAGTCGGGGCGAATATTGGAACTACGCTGACAGCGCTCATCGCAGCCTTTGCGTTTACAGGGATAGAAGGCGAGTTGGCACTCCAGGCCGCATTTGTTCATGTGTTGTACAACCTGTTCAGTGCATCCGTGATCTTTGGGTTGCCGTTCCTGCGGCCATTACCCGTCAGATGGGCGAAGTGGCTCGCTCGAATCGGTTCAGAGAACAAGGTCTACATCGTGGCGTGGGTACTGGGGATCTTCGTGGTGATACCCGGCCTAGCGATCGTTGTGACGGTGTTGGTGTAGGTGAAGTAACTGCCTCAAATCGAGAGGTAGCGGTAGCCGCGGAAGTAGTGATCAGCCAGTGCGAATACCTTGCGATAGTAGCCGTCCACGAGGGGGATGAAGTCCGCTTCCGTGACGTCGGTTTCGAAGGCGACAAGGGCGCCGTCGTCGTCAAATCTGATTCCCTCGCAGGTGACGGACTGCCGCTCGCCGAAGAGGAGGGCGAGGCCTTCCTTGATCGGGATGGCGAGGAGTGCTGAGACCTCCTCTTGTTGGAGGGCGTAGTCGAGGAGAGGGCGGTCATCGCGATAGAGGAACACGTGCGCGAACTCGCGATTGCGTGAGCCGCTGGCTTCATCCTGGGCGTCGATGCGCAGGCCAAGGGGGACAAGGCGGTCGAGGTTGATGTCCACCCCGAGTTCCTCCTCGATCTCGCGCACTCCGTCCAGCGGCTCCTCGCGGGCGTCCAGGTGGCCGGCGGCGGTCACGTCAAGAAGCCCGGGGAAGTTCTTCTTGAGAGGGGAGCGGAGCTGGACAAGGACGCAGGGGACGCCGTCGAGTTCGGCGACGAACCAGCAGTGGAATGTTTCGTGCCAGAGGCCATCGGTATGGACGGTGGTGCGGTCCGCCTCGCCGATCTGAACGTGGTTGGCGTCAAACGTCTTGATGATTTCCATGAGGTTCCTTGATCAAATGATGTCGTCGTAGTCCAGAAGACCATTTTCAAGAACGTGTCGGCGAAATCCTCCCGGGCCAAATGGGAGGAAGTACTCGCTTGCGATCAGGTCATCGGCTACCGCTTCAACTGATGCCAGAGTCAGCTGTTTTGCGCGTACACCATCGCACAACAACTGAACGGTATTTTTGACGTGAAGTCCTTTTTCCTCGGCAATCTCTCGTGCTGCCGCATCGTCAACAATGATGGTGCAGCCGAAGGTCTCTCCCATGGCGAGAACACCACATTCTCCAAGATTCGTGCGTCCGACTGCGAGACGATTCTCGTAAGTGGCAAGAGCATTGAGGTAGGTGAGGTCCAAACCGCGATAGACATTCATCCACGTGACATCCAAAACGCTGACCAGACCACTTTGATGTGAGCTTGCGTCGCTGAGTTCGCGTTCCACCACATCGGGAATGTAGACGGGATGATCGCTGCCCGCCAAGAAATGCAGGGCTCCTAGCCACCCGGCCGTGGCGAAATGGCGCAAGGGGCCGGTATCAAAGACCCACGCTTCGCTTGGGACTGTCACGACACATACTTCCAGATCTCTTCGGGGTGCCGTTCTCGAGGGTTAGGAAGATCTGCTTCTTCGAAAGTGTTCAGGAGGAGGTCGATCGCACGGACGCGACTGATCTTCTCTTGGCGAACCAGTTTCAAAACGGTCTTCGCGTAGACCTTAGGAACCGTTGTGCCCCTCATTTCCTCCTCCGGAACGTACAGATCAAGTTCGACCATGTCGGCTCGTGTTTGACGATACTCACGTATGGACGATGCGCATTCGCTGTCAATGAGATTCAACTCTTGCAAGCGGAACGCGAGCGTCGACATATCTACCCGGTATTCACTGGCAAGAAGTAGGGCGGCACTTCGTTCGCCCCGTCCGGACCGCCAGCTCTTCCATTTCCTGGTTGTTTCCTCTGCCGGCAAGAGTAATGCGCGAGCGAAACGGTCAAGTTGTGTCTCTACACGTGATGAGGAAGTCGATGAGCTGACTCGCCAATCAATGGTGTACTCATCGGCCAACAAGTAGTGGCCGAGTTCGTGAGCCAGCGCAAGTCTTCTACGCCCGACTTTCATTGAACTATTGACCAAGCAGACCCCGCCTTGGCGCAGCAAAGTGATCCCCGCATCGGCGGTATCTGGACCAATGTCACGAGAGAAGGCAAGTAATCCGAGATAGGAAACTCTATTGGCGAGATCTGTGATTGGTTCATGGCTTGTGAGTTCCATGAGTTCGCGAATCTTCTGTGCCCAGTCTTCTGCTTCGTTCACGAGACTTTGCCATTCCTGCCCCCTCTCGGCAACATGTTTGGCAGTGTCGAAATGAAGGTCTTGGGGGCTTGAGAGCCCTGACACTAGTTCTACATCGCCAGCGAGCCTCGCAAGCAACGCGTCTATCTGCGAGTCTGCGGTATCGAGCCCGGTGCTGGATCGATGCGAGATAAGCGCGGGAAGTGTCTCCTCGAAGAATGCGATCATGCGTACACCAGTAGCTTCCGCAATATCGGCCAGTTCGAGTGCCGTTACTTTGCGTGTCCCGTTTTCGATCTTGGTGAGAGCAGTGCGATCGATTTTGGCTGCTTGTGCAAGCTCTCCTTGGCTCAAAGCGGCTCGTTGGCGAGCTTCCCGGATTCGTCCACCGAGTATGTTCATGTCAATCTGTCCCACGTGTGCGATTCTCGCACATTCTTTATGGAGTGGGGCCTTTTTGGGAGAGTGTGCAGAGCGTGCGAGGCCTCGGCTCGCGTTCTCGTTGTTCACGGCGCGGGTGGTCATAGTGGCGCACTGTGGCCGCTGGCCGCACTTCTCGCGGATGCTGGGGTGGATGTGGCCGCCGTCGACCTTCCGCTGTACGGCCTCACCGCCTCACCCAATCCATCAGTAGTGGGCTACGAAGACTGGGTTGACCTCCTCGTTGACTTCATCAATGTCGACGACGACGCCCGTCCCCTCTTGTGAAGGCGGTGAGCGGGCTCGTAGGCCGGTATTCGTGACTGGCGTGAGGGGGCGCCGTCGTCGTCCTACCACCCACCTACTCGCGATACTGGTGCGCCTAGCAGATAATCGACCACAATGTGGCGATCTAGTTTGTCATTTCGTGTCGTCAAACAGACCGTTTGTGCTCCTTCTCGGCGTCTTTTCGACTTCGGCGGAATAATGCGACGTAGGCGACATTGCCGATGTGGGCTATCGCTGACCTTTACCAATGGAGGTAATCAATGAAGATACCAAAGAGACCGTGGCAAGTGTTCGCGGCAACTGCGGCGGCCGCTACCGTTGCCCTTTCCGGATGCTCGACGACTGGCTCAAACCAAAGCGGGGAAGCCACGAGCAAGCCTGATGACGGCAAGGCATACACAAGCGAGACCATCACGGATGGCGAGACCGAATTCATCAAGGTCACCAATCCCGAGGGCGGCCCCGTTATCTCGTACACCGAGGCAGGCCTTGTCAAGATCATCGAAGAAGATGTCGATGGCAAGAAGATGGCGTTCAAAGACGCCAACGGTGATGGCACTTTGCAGGCCTATGAAGACTGGCGTCTCGCTCCCGAGGAACGCGCCAAGGCTCTGGCCGATGAACTCACTACCGAACAGCTTGCCGGCCTCATGCTGATGAGCCCCGCGGAACGGGCTCCCGAAGATGGCTTGACCGATATCCAGGAGGAGTACCTGGATGGTGGCGACCTCCGTACATTCCTGAACTCCGGCCCGAATGACGTCACCGTGTCGGTTCAGTGGAACAACGAGATCCAGGCGTTCGTCGAGACGCTGCCGGACCGTGCCTACATCCCCGTGACCATGGGATCCGATCCACGTTCGGATGCGGTCGACAATTATGTTGGCGCCAAGACCGCGGACATCTCGGCATGGCCGGGCAATCTGGGCCTGGCAGCCCTGGATGATCCTGCCCGTGTCGAGGAGTTTGCCAAGGTCACCTCGGAAGAGTTCCGAGCCATGGGCCTGACCATTACCCTGGCACCGCAGGTCGACCTCGGTAGCGATCCTCGCTGGCTCCGGCTGAACGGAACCTTCGGTGACGATAGCGAACTGGCCGCCGAGCTTGCCACCGCCTACGTTGACGGTTACCAGAAGAATGGAAACGAGGAAGGCTGGGGCGAGCAGTCGGTCATGGCAGTCATCAAGCACTTCGCTGGTGACGGAACCGCCGAAGGTGGCCGCGGCACCCACATTGACGAGGGTAAGTACAACATCTTCCCCGGCGACAACTGGGATGAACACCTGGTGCCCTTCAAGGCCGCTCTGCAAGCTGGCGGCGCAATGACCTCATACGGTATCGCCCTCGACAAGGATGGTGAAGCGTTGTTTGAGCGCATCGCCACTGCTTATGACGCCAAGCGTGTTGGACTACTCCGCGATGAGCTGGGTTTCGACGGCATCATCTTCTCCGACTGGAACATCCTGAAGGACCCGAAGGATCCCAATAACCCCATTCACTGGGGCGAGGCCTGGGGCGCGGAGGACATGACCTTCCCGGAGCGCATGTTCACCGTCATGAAGGCTGGCATCGACATCTTTGGCGGCGAATATGACCGTGCGCCACTGATGGAGGCTATCGACCTGTGGAACGCTGACCACAAGGCCGGCAAGCTCGACATTGATGCCGATACCCGCATGCGTCAGTCAACCACCCGCTTCCTCACTCACACCTTCCGGGTTGGCACCTACGAGAATCCGTTCGTCGACCTGGAGAAGTCCATGTCGGTTGCTCAGGATCCCGAGAAGATCGCGGCCGGTTTCATTGCTCAGACTGACTCGGTCGTTGTTCTGAAGAACACCGAAAAGACCATCACCTGTGATGCCGAGAAGGACTGGTCGACCATGACCGCCTACATCCCGGGCTCGTACAACCTGGGTTCTCCCAACGTTCGTGATCTGGAAGCTGTGCCGCAGGTAACCCCATACGCAACACTTGATGTGGAATCCGCCGAGGCTGTGTTCGGCAAGGTCGTCACCGACGAGATCGTCTTGGACGATTCCGGTCAGGTCAAGGAGATCATCACCCCGGATATCTCTGACGTAGACATCGTTCTCGTCGGAATGAAGAGCCCCGACAACGGTTCGCTCACCTCCGGTGCTGGCCGCGACGCCAAGACTGGCGAATGGTACCCACTGTCACTGCAGTACCGTCCCTACACTGCCGACGGCGATTCGGTCCGCAAGACCTCGATTTCCGGCGACATTCTTGATGACGGCTCCAAGGAGAACCGCTCCTATTTCGGAGGCACATCGCAGGTTAAGAACGAGGCCGATTTGGATGCCTTCGAGCGTGCAATCGAGCTGGTCGAGAAGTCCGGCAAGGACATTCCTGTGGTCACGGTCCTCAAGGCCCGCAATCCGATCATTCCGACCGAGTTTGAGTCCAAGTCCACCGCGATTGTGTCCGGTTTCGGTGTCTCCGATGCCGCTCTGATCGACGTCGCCCTGGGCCGCGCCGAGTTCGGTGGCAAACTGCCAATCGCCTTCCCCGCCGACATGGAGACCGTTGAGGCACAGCTTGAGGACGTCCCGATGGACTACACGGCCTACGTGGATTCCGAAGGCAACGAATACAAGAACGGCTTCGGCCTTTCATGCTCGGGTGATCTGCTGAAGTAAACCCTGAAGTGATCGTCGGGTTCTCCGGATACGGATCCCGCCTGACATAGATTGCACCTAACTTGGATCGCATCGCAGAGCCGCAGTGCTTGGGTTTCCCTAGGCGCTGCGGCTCTGTGCTGCTTGGAAGCGACCTCGCCGGATGCTTAAAGGAGTGGTGTTTTCTGCAACGTGTGGCTCGGTAGCTCGTAGCTCGTAGAAACCGAGCCGCGGCGCCGTTGTCGTTCTGACAACAAAAAAGCCCCCGGCGAACCGGGGGTTTGAGTGTGGGCGATACTGGGTTCGAACCAGTGACCTCTTCGGTGTGAACGAAGCGCTCTACCACTGAGCTAATCGCCCGCTGCATCAGCGTGCTCCACGAGAATAGCCCGTTTTGGGGCCGGAGTGCAAAACGGCAGCGAGTGGCGTGCGCCTCACCGCGCCAGTTGGACAGCGGCGGAGGTGTTTGCATATAGTTATGGGGCGTCGCTGAGAGGTTATCTCGAAGCTTCCAATAATTTAACTTACGCGGATGTGGCTCAGTTGGTAGAGCATCACCTTGCCAAGGTGAGGGTCGCGGGTTCGAGTCCCGTCATCCGCTCGAAGGAAAGACAGTCTTGACTGTCGATCCACACGGTGGGTTGGCCGAGAGGCGAGGCAACGGCCTGCAAAGCCGTGTACACGGGTTCGAATCCCGTACCCACCTCGCATGGGCGATTGGCGCAGCGGGAGCGCGCTTCCCTGACACGGAAGAGGTCACTGGTTCGATCCCAGTATCGCCCACCAGCACAGGTTGTGTGTTCGCAAGAACATGCAAAATGTACTGCCGGTGCATATGCACTCGCGGAGAATGAGCCCCGGATTTACCGGGGCTCAACATTTGAGAGTGTATCAGCGCCAGTTCTGCGGATGTGGCTCAGTTGGTAGAGCATCACCTTGCCAAGGTGAGGGTCGCGGGTTCGAGTCCCGTCATCCGCTCGGATGTCCATCATCGGAGCGATTCGAGCGTTGGACGTTGACAATCGGCTAGAGTGTTAGCCGTACATATTTGCGGATGTGGCTCAGTTGGTAGAGCATCACCTTGCCAAGGTGAGGGTCGCGGGTTCGAGTCCCGTCATCCGCTCGATGGAAAAGCAGCTTGGCTGTTGATCCTGACCGTGAGGCTAACTCACAAGGGCGATTGGCGCAGCGGGAGCGCGCTTCCCTGACACGGAAGAGGTCACTGGTTCGATCCCAGTATCGCCCACCAAGAAAAGACCCGGCTTCGGCCGGGTTTTTCGTTTTGGAACCTCGATTTCGGGACGGAGCATGCCGTGGCGCTCTCGCGTCAGGAGGCGATTGTGGTGTACGGGGATCTTCTTCAGTCCGCCGTGGATCAGGTTGCCGGAAGGGCTTAGCGTCTTCGGAGAGGCTTGCTACTGGTTTCCACAGAACCGGTTCGTGTATCGCCCATCCACAGCAGAAGTGCGCGACGCCCGCACGATGACAGCTCTGGGCGATGCTGGGATCATGCATCTTGAAGGTATTTACACGTACGAGGATCTGCGCGAACGAGGCTACTCACGCGCGGGGATTGCGAAGGCTCTGGCCGAGGGAGTCATCGAGCGTGTCGCTCACGGCTTGTATGCCGAGGTGATCGCTGATCAAAACGTCGTTCGAGGGCTGAAGCTCGGCGGGAAGCTTGGCTGCCTGTCGGGCTGCAAATTCTATGGAATATGGACTCCTCCTGATTCGGCGTTGCATGTCATCTTCACATCAAAGGGGATGACGCCAGCTGGAGCGGCTGTCACCGGCGTCTGTGCTCATGTTCGGCCGCGGAAGTGGACGAAGGATCCGGTGTGGTCGCTGATGGAATGCCTTGATCACGTCATCAGATTTCACGATGGTGAGACGGTGCTGATCGTCCTGGAATCAGCCGTGCACAAGGGGATGATCACTATAGATGATGCAGTGGTGCTGCTCGCTGATCATCCAAGGAAAGCCGCGAAACTCCTCAAACATCTCGATGCGGCGGAGTCCGGGAGCGAAACGCGAGTCCGGCTGGTGCTGCGCCAACGTAATCTCCCGGTCACTCCTCAAGTCTGGATTACCAGCGAGGACAGGGTGGATCTGCTTGTGGGAGAGAGTCTCATCATTGAGTGTGACAGCAAGGAGTTCCATTCATCTCAGGAAAGCTATGAAAAGGACCGTGAGCGGGACACGCGTATGCGAACCATGGGGTTCGACGTCTGGCGGTTGAGCTATCGGCAGGTGTGGTGGGAATGGGAGTCCACTCAGATGGATTTGGATGTGGAGATTCGGCGGCGGAAGTACAGAAAGAAGCCGAATCGATACCCGAATGTTGCTTACTGAGGACCTTGCGGGGGAAGCCCGAACATTTCACTGCATATAGAGTTCTGGGTGGGCGATTTTCGGGCCTGGCCGAGCTCTATATGCAGTGAAATGTTTCGAGTATGACCTAACTCCAGGGGAAGGGGCGTTCCTGATCGATATCGGCATCGTTTCCGACGTTAGCCAGTGTGTCTCCGCCTCCACGGATGCACAGCCAGCGCAGTGGAACATCGCTGTCTGGCAGGCTACGCAGGGCGCGCCAGGTGTCGGTTCCCACGCGCACCACGGTTCCCGCCGTGATCGGGAGAACCTCGTCATCGAGTGCGATTTCGCCGGACCCTTCGAGGAACAGATAGATCTCCTCAATCTTCGAATGGGTGTGCCAGAACGGTGATTCGCCGCCGGGTTCGGTGACGTTGACGGAAATGCCGAAGAAGGCGGATTCGAGTTCACCTTCAATGAATTTCTTGCCGGGGGCCACGCCCTCCAGGGACATCCAGTCGCGTAGGGGGCCGATCTGTGAAACGCTGTAATCACTCATGGGTACAGAGTAACGTGTCTCACATCCTGTGTGGGAGATGTCATCGTCATTTGTCGATGCCATCCCCGCTATCTCCGAAACCGACTTCAGCCCCGCTTCCAGAACTCGACGATCGGCCCGGCCGCCTGGCTCGCGAACTCCTCGTAGAACGAGAGCTTGCCGAGCGTAACCTTCACCCCCACAACATTACGCAGTTCCGCGAGCGCCTTGATCTCTGCGCTGGACTTGCGGGGCCCGGCGCCGGAGTAGACGGCCAGGATGTCGTCATCGACCCGGGAAGCGTCGTCCAAGAACTCTTGCCGGTCCAGGTACGGATCCAACTCGCCGGCCACGAAACGGAACGAGGCGTGCCGGGCACCCGGCGCATGGGCGACGCGCAATTTCTCAGCCATACGCTCGGGGGTGAGCCAGTCGGGGCTGGTGTAGACGTGTCCGTTGGACATCTTGTTCATGACAGGCTTGCTCACGTTGAGCCGGTAGAAGGCGTGTCCGAGAACCGGAATATCCACGCCCTTGGCCACCGCTCGGAAAGCAGGCTTGCGGCTACCCGCCATGGTGGGCAGCGGTCCGCGCCAGGTGGGGGCGAGCAGGCAGAGGCGCCCCAAGCTCCCGGGAACCCTCGCAGCCTGGGCAAGTGCGTAACTGGCCGCGTGGCCCGCTGCAACCGTCACCTCCGGTTGAACCACGGACTCTGTGACGTACTGCAGGAACGCGCGGTACAGCTCCGGCCGCCAGTTCACCTTGGGGCGCGGCAACGTTCCGAACCCGGGCCAGTCGATCGCCACGGTGGCGAAGTGCTCGCCGAGCAGCTCCTGCAGCGGCCACAATTCGGTCCGGGTGGAGATCGAACTCAGTGCGGGAAGCATGAGCATCACCGGTCCGTCACCGTAACGGGTGATGCCGATGAGAACCGGTTTGCCGTCGGCTTCCCAAGAGATTTCCTGCTCGACTCGTTCCATGTGCGTCTCCTCGTCGTCGCCCCATACCTGGTCCGAGACCATCGTACGTGCCACCCGGGGCGAGGGGGAGAAGTAGGTGAGGGGCGGACGCCGTCGTCGTTCATCCGTCCACGTAGTGGTGATTTTGAGTGTGCTCTTCGGACGAGCGTACACAGCAACTAGGATGGACGCGGGAACAGCTGGCTCGGGCGAGGACGTGAGCGATTGGAGTCGCGGCGGCTGCTTCTCGGTACTACCCATCAAGGATTCACTAGGAGCTTCTCTTGATTTCCATGTCCGACGGACGTCTGGCACCTGCACACCCCGAGGCCGTCGTCAGCGGCGATACCTACCGATTCACCATCCTCACCCCGCGTCTCATCCGTATGGAGTGGCACGAGAGCGGCCAGTTCGTTGACGAGCGTTCGGAGATGGTCGCCTCGCGCGACTTCGACGTTCCAGAGTTCACCGTCACGCGCAATGACGACGGCGGCCTGGAGATCGTCACCGACTACCTCCGCTTGCGTTACGACGGCAAGGAGTTCTCCGAGGCGGGCCTGACGATCCAGCTGGTCAAGGGCGCAACCGACGCCCACTACTCGATCTGGCGTTATGGCTTCGAGGTGCCCCACGACGGCGACTGGCGCGGAAATCTCTTCGGCACCGCCCGTACCCTCGACCTGGTGGACGGCGCGACCGAACTTGAACACGGCGTACTGTCCCGTTCCGGTTTCGCGCTGCTCAATGATTCGACGACGGCGCTGCTCTCCGAGGACGGCTGGATCTCGTCTCGTCCGGAATCCCAGAGCCACCCGAGCGACGACCTCTACTTCTTCGGCTACGGCCACGACTACAAGACCGCGATGGTGGACTTCCATCGCCTCGCCGGCCCCAACCCGGTGGTTCCCCGCTATACGCTGGGCAACTGGTGGAGCCGTTACTGGGCCTACAGCGAGGATGAGTACCTCGCCCTCATGGACAAGTTCGAGGAGGAGAAGGTCCCGCTTTCCGTGGCCGTCATCGACATGGACTGGCACCTGGTGGACATCGATCCCGAGATCGGCACCGGCTGGACCGGCTACACCTGGAACCCGGAGCTGTTCCCGGATCCCAAGCGTTTCCTTGACGAACTGCACCGCCGCGGACTCGCCACCACCTTGAATCTGCATCCGGCCGACGGCGTCCGTCACCACGAAAAGGCCTACCCCGAGATGGCGAAGGCGCTCGGCATGGACCCGGAGGAGAAGCTGCCCATCGAGTTCGACGTCACCTCGCGCGAGTTCGTGGACGCCTACCTCAAGTACCTGCACCATCCGTTGGAGGACGAGGGTGTGGACTTCTGGTGGATCGACTGGCAGTCCGGCGGCGCCACCAAGGTGGAGGGCCTCGACCCGCTGTGGATGCTCAACCACATCCACTACGTCGATTCCGGCCGCGACGGCAAGCGCCCCTTGACGTTCTCGCGTTACGCGGGCATTGGCAGCCATCGCTACCCGGTCGGCTTCTCGGGTGACACCATCGTCACCTGGGACTCGCTGGAATTCCAGCCCTACTTCACCTCGACGGCCGCGAACGTGGGCTACACCTGGTGGTCGCACGATATCGGTGGCCACATGTTCGGCTCCAAGGATACCGAGCTGACGGTGCGTTGGTTCGAGTTCGGCGTGTTCTCGCCGATCAACCGCTTGCATTCGACGACGTCGTCGTTCATGTCCAAGGAGCCGTGGCTGCAGGGCCCGCGTGCGCACCAGGTGATGAACCGCTACCTGCGCTTGCGTCATCGCCTGGTTCCGATGCTGTACACGGCAGCCTGGGATGCGCACACCGACGCCGTCGCCGTGTTCCGTCCGCTCTACCACGAGTGGCCCGAGGAGCGCGCCGCCTACGAGCTGAAGAACGAATACTTCCTCGGCGAGCACCTGCTCGTTGCACCGATCACCTCGCCGGAGGACAAGGTTGCGAAGATCGCCGTGACGGATGCATGGCTTCCGGCCGAGGGCTGGTTCGATATCTTCACCGGCCAGCATTACGCCGGCGGTGGCCGGGTTGCGCTGCACCGCGACCTGGAGCACCTGCCCGTGTTCGCGCGCGCCGGATCGGTGCTGCCGCTGGCCGAGGCGCTGGAGCCGATCGTTGATGCTCCTTCCAAGCTGACGCTGCGCGTCTACCCGGGTAGCGGTGAGTCGCGGTTGATCGAGGACCACGGCGAAGGTGCGCCGACGGTTGCGGACCGCAACGTCACGGTGTTCTCTCAAGAGTTGGCTGTTCGTGAGGATGGGCTTGCTGATGTGACGCTGACGATCAGTGCGACGAGCGGCCCGAACCCGCTGGCCGAGCGCGAGATCGTGCTGGAGATCGTGGGAGCTGCCTCGGTTGCTGGGGTTGACGTTGCTGGTGTTGCGGCTGCTGACGCGGTGATTGCCGACGACGAACTGCTCTCGCCTGCGCTGCGCATCTCGCTTGGTACGGTGGATCTGCGTGAAGACACCGTGGTGACGCTCTCTGGGCTCACGGCCGCGGAGCCCGACGTGCAGGGAGCCGCTTTCGCGATTCTTGACGCGGCCGAGATCGGCTTCGTTGTCAAGGAGAAGGCATGGGGAGCCGTGCAGAACCTTGAAGGACTCGCGTTGGCGCAGGAACTCGCCGCACTGGATCTGCCCGCGGTGATTCGTGACGCCATCCTGGAGCGCTCGGCGGCGACGCGGGCGTGGTAGGAGCGGCACCCAGTAATGGGTGCCGCGCTGTAGTCGAATAACTCAAGAAGAACGGCGGTTGACCCGGTTGGGTTGGCCGCCGTTCTTCTTTGGGATGAGCTTTGGGGTGAGCTTCTGCTGGGGGATCAGCCTGCGAAGTTCTTGTCCGCGAGCCAGTCCTTGGCGATCTGGCTGGCCGAAAGCTGCTCCTCGACGCTGCGGGCGTTGAGGGAGACGAGCTCGTCGGGTGTCATTGCCGCGCTCACTTCATTGATGAGGGCCGCCGCCTCATCCGAGACGTTCTCTCCAGCGAGGGGAACCACGTGCGAGGCGAGGAACAAGCCCTCGGGATCTTCCAAGGAGATCAGGTTGTTCTTCTTGATCGAGGGATCGGCGGTGTAAATGATCGCGAACTGGATGTCGCCGTCGTTCAATGCCTTGACGGTGAGCGGGCCGCCGGAATCCTCAATCGGGGTGAATCCGGCGTCGATCCCGTAGAACTCCTTGAGGCCCTTCGGGCCGTTGGGTCGGCTCTCGGCCTCCGAGGAGGCGCCGAGGATGCGCGGTCCTTCGACTTTGGCGAGGTCGGCGATGGTGGTGAGTCCCCACTGGTCCGCGAAGGCCTGGGTCACCACGTAGGAATCCTGATCGGTGGCGGGTGACTGGTCGAGGATTCGAAATCCCTCGGGAACCGCATCCTTCAGTGCCGCGTAGATCTCGTCTGCCCCTCGGGCCTCGGGATTTGGCTCCAAATACTGAAGAAGCGGGCCGGTGTATTCGGGGAAGAGGTCGATGTTGCCAGCACGGAGCTCGGGGAGATAGACCTCGCGCGGCCCGATGCGGAACTGGCGATCCACCGCGAAACCCTCACCTTCGAGAACCTGGGCGTAGATCTCCGCGATGATCTCGCTGGAGTAGTAGTCCAGCGAACCGATGGCGATGGGGTCGTCGGTGTTGCTTGAGTCCGAGCCGCTGCCGCCAGAGTCGAGCGGATCGGATGACCCGCAGGCGCTCAGCGCAAACAGCCCGGAAATAAGTAGGGCTCCAAGCGCCCTGGGTATACGTTTCATGCTGGGTCCTTCCCCGAATATTGTGGGTTCTTGAGTCGTGAGTGCGCGGCGGGATTGGCGCGCCGGGCGGCGAAGCGCTGGCACAGTGCAAGGATGAGCTCCAACAGGAGCGCAAGGATGGTCACCAAGAGTGCTCCGGCGAGCATCTGGGCATAGTCGCGGGACTTCAAACCGGCGAAGAGGTAGCGACCCAAGCCGGCGTCGGCAACGTAGGCGGCAAGCGTCGCCGTCGACACAACTTGGAGGGTGGCCGAACGCAACCCACCGAGAATGACGGGCAGGGCGAGCGGAATCTCGACCGAGCGAATCACCTGCCAGGGGCTCATCCCGATGGCCTTTGCGGCGTTCGGGATCGTGGGATCCACGGCCTGAATCCCGGCGTAGGTGCCAGCCAGCAGCGACGGGATGGCGAGAATGACGAACGCGAGCAGGGGTGCGCGCAGGCCGATGCCGAGCGCGAGGCCGAACAGCGTGAGAATACCGAGAGTGGGGATGGCGCGGGCGGCGCCCGTGAACGCGCCCATGAGTCCGGCGCCGCGGCGGGTGTGGCCGATGAGAATCCCGAGGGGAATTGCGACGAGGGCTGCCAAGAAAACCGCGAGTGCCGTGACCCCGAGATGCTCCACGATACGGGTGGGGATGCCTCCGGCACCGTGCCAGTGGTCGAGGTCTGTCAGCCAGGTGAAGGCTGCGCCGAACTGGTTCATGAGGCGCTTCCTCCCAGATTCTTGCGCGCCGTCCAGGGCGTGAGGAGCCGCCCCAGAATGAGGAGCAGGGTGTCGAGGAGCAGGGCGAGAAACATGGTGACAAGGAGCCCCGTCACCACCTCGGCGGTGATGCCGCGCTTGAAACCATCGGTGAGAAGCGTGCCCAGATTCGATATGCCGATGAGCGCACCCACGGTGACGAGACTGATGGTGGAGACGGCAACCACCCGAATCCCGGCGAGAAGGACGGGGATGGCGAGCGGCAGGTCCACCCGCCACAGCAGGCTTCTCGGTGAATATCCGACGGCGACGGCGGACTGGCGCACTGTCGGCTCCACCGACGAGAACGCGTCGGCGGCGAAGCGAACGAGGAGGGCCACGCCGTAGATCGTCAACGCGATGATCATGGTGGCCGGTGAGCGAAGGGGAGTTCCCGCGATGGCCGGGATGAGGATGAGAAGCGGGAGTGACGGAACGGCGTAGAGCAGAGTCGACGTTTCGAGAAGAAGACCGCCGAAACGAGGATAGCGGTAAGCAAGGCGTCCGATGGGAACAGCGATGAGGATACTGAGAATAATCGGTGGGATGGCAAGAAGAAGATGAGCCTGCAGCAATGAGAAAACCCACGGCAGATTGGCGACGAACCAACTCATTCCGGTACCCCGATCACGGCCTGAGGACCCCGACAGGGCGGCCGTTGGCGTCAACGGCGAGGTGACGTCCATTGATGACGACGGTGTGGAGCGTGCGATCCGCGCGTTCGGCTCCGATGAAACCGCGTACGAAATCGTCCGCCGGGGCGCCGAGGATCTGCGCGGGTGTGCCTCGCTGGGCGATCTGACCGCCCTCGCGCAGAACGACCACTTCGTCACCGATGCGGAACGCCTCGTCAATATCGTGGGTGACGAACACGATCGTCTTGCCGAGCTCGGCTTGGAGGCGGAGCAGTTCGTCCTGGAGTTCGGTGCGCACAATCGGATCAACGGCGCCGAAAGGTTCGTCCATGAGCAGGATGTTGGGGTCCGCCGCGAGCGCCCGGGCCACCCCGACGCGTTGCTGCTGCCCGCCGGAGAGTTGGGCCGGGTAGCGGCGGGCGAGGTTCGTGTCGAGTCCGACGGTTTCCATGAGCGCGAGTGCCCGCGAGGTGGCCTCGCGCCGGGAGGTTCCCGAGAGCACCTGGACGGTGGCGATATTGTCCGCGACGGTGCGGTGGGGAAGCAACCCGCCATTTTGGAGGACGTAACCAATCGAACGACGTAACGCGACGGGCTCGCGCGAGGCGATGTCGACGTCGTCGATAAGAATACGACCGCCGGTGGGGTCAATCATCCGGTTGACCATACGTAGCAGCGTTGTTTTGCCGGAGCCGGAGGAGCCCACGAGCACGACGGTACGGTGCGAGGGCACGATGAGGGAGAAGTTGGCGACCGCGGTTGTGCCGTCGGGATAGATCTTTGATACGGAGTCAAACTCAATCACGTCGCACCTCCCGAGGGTGTGATTGACGTTACTTCAGAAGAGTATACACAGGCGTATTTGCTGGTGGGCGAGTTCACCGGCCGAGGAGGCGAGCGTTGGCCTCGTCCCAAAGCGTGACCATCGACGGCCCGCCGTGACCCTCGCCCTCGTCAATGTGGAGGACGGATCCAGGCCAGCGGCGGTGAAGTTCCCAGGCGGTGATGGCGGGGCCGGAGACGTCGCGGCGGCCGTGAATGAGCGTGGCCGGGATGCCCTGGAGACGGTCCATGCGCTCAAGGATCGGCGGGTTGAGGAAGCCGTCGTGGGACCAGTAATGGGTGGTGAGGCGGGTGAAGGCGAGGCGGTATTCGTCGTCGTCCCAACAGGGGTTGCGGGCGAGGGTTCCGGTGCCGATCGAAATGTGGGTGTCCTCCCACAGTGCCCATTCGCGGGAGGCGGCGTCGCGGACGGCGGGGTCAGGGCTGTTGATGAGACGGGCGTACGCCTCGACGAGGCGCGATTCGCCGCGGACGTAGCTGGGGTCCGCGTTCTCCGCGTGGCTGGCGAAGCGGTCCCAGGCTTCGGGGAAGATGGCTCCGACGCCCTCGGTAATCCAGTCGATTTCGGCGCGGCACGTGGTGGTGACGGCGAAGAGAACGACGCCGATGACTCGTTCTGGGTGGGCCTGGGCGTACGCGAGGGCGAGAGTGGAGCCCCACGAAACCCCGTTGATGATCCAGCGGTCGATGCCGCGCGCCCGGCGGAGTTGCTCGATGTCGGAGATGAGGTGGGCGGTGGTGTTGGTGGAGAGGTCTGTTGTGAGGGAGCTGGCGTGGGGGAGGGAGCGGCCGCAACCGCGCTGTTCAAAGGCGACGACGCGGGTGCGGGTGAGGTCGAAACGGTGGCGATAGCTGCTCTTGCCGAGTGTGCCGCCGGGGCCGCCGTGCAGGTAGAGCGCGGGCGTTCCGGCCGGGTTACCCCACTCCTCCCAGTAGATGTGCTGGCCGTCGTCGGTGGGAAGAAGGCCGTGGAAGTTGGGGGGTGGTGGTTGTGGGATTCTCGGGTGCCATCGTCACAGACTAGCGGAATCGGGGCCAGCTCTCACCTGGCCCCGGCTCATCAACTGATGAGGTAGATGAAGCCGCGTCCCGACTCCACCAGACCCCGAACGAAGGTCCTCGCCCGCTCGATCGCGTTCTGGATGTACTCGACCGACTCGTCCACGGTGTCGAAATAGCGAGCGGGCTGCCCATCCAACTTGGCGCGGATATCAGCCTCGGTCAGCGCTTCCAGATCAGCGGCGATGATCGGAACCTCGCGCGGCGGAATGATCCTCATCCATCTGTCGTGTCCGAATGGTCCCCAATGGACATCACCTTCGAACATTCGGAAGGCGGGGCGGGGCAGCACCTTGTCGTGAGCGGGGCCGGTGACCTGTTGCAGGTCTGGCCATGCTTTGTCGAGGTTGAGGAAGTCGCGTTCGGGTAGGGCCTGTTTGAAAGTTGCGTCGAGTATTCCGTAGGTGCCCGGGGTGAAGCCCCAGGCATCTGCTAACGGATCCTGTGAGACGATGCTGTCCGGATCCTCGATCGCTTGCTGTGTTGCGTCGCCGTCGAAGGCGTATGCGTAATATCTGATTCCCATGAGTCGATTGTGCTCGGCGCGCGGCTTGCGTGCTTTTTCTATGCACATTGGGGATAACTGCGTTCACGATTTTTGACGACGACGGCGTCGCGAGGCGTGAGTGGCGTTATTGAGCGGCTGACGAACGGTCCACTTGATTGATCGAGGGTTCGGAGAAGTCATCGGTCCAGGAGAGCAGTGAAAGTATTTGGGTGGCGATTTCGGCGGGGGTGAGTCCATCGGTCGTGACGCGGTGGACCGTCCGGGAGGCTTTTTCCTCGAGGAACGTGGCGGCGCGGGCGCTTCGTTCGAGATGGCGCGTCAAGGTGTCGCCTTGCTCGCGCCGGCCAAGGCGTTCTGAGGTGGTTTCGTCGCTGGCTTGAAGCAAGATCGCGGTGATGGTGGGGGAGTCACCCATGGCCTGGGCGAGGCCGTCTGACTCCAGAACCGAGACGGTGTTGGTATAGATGAGACGCCTGTAGCCGAGGGTGCGATAGTTCGCCCACATGGCTGCGAGATTGCGCTCGGCCATGCGATGCTTCCACAGTGCTGGATGGGCCATGTCGAGAGCGTCGCCTTCGATGACGGCATGTTTGACATCCTTGGCGGCGAGGAGTTCGTGCAGGGTAAAGGCGACGGTGGATTTGCCAACGCCTGACCTTCCTCCAATGACAACAAGATGGGATTCACTCAAGAGTGGAAGCTCCTTATGACGGTGATGTGGTGATCGTGAGGGTAGTGGCTACCAGTTGTGGTGACCCAACCGGGATCACCTCAGACTAGCGGAGTTATGCGGCGGCTGGTTGCAATGAATTTTCGTGCGCTGGGCAAACTGCTCGCGTTTTGTGTCGGAGGTGGAGTTTAGGATGAAGGTATCGAAAATAAGTTCGATTACGTGAGGAAGGGGGTGACTGTGATGGCTGTTGATGTTGGTGAGGTGGGGGTCAAATTACGTGGGCTTGCCGCTGTGGGCGTGACGCATCGTGGGGAGAATCGTGGCGCTGTCTCGTTCGAATCCGTCGCTCGGCTCATGGACGAGTTGTCCGAGGCGAGTAAACGGTTGGAGTTGGAATCCTTGCCGGAGTGCACCGGGTTTCTGGAGCGTTTGGGAGATCTCCAACGGAGTCTGGACGGGGCGCGTTTTGCTGCCGTTTCCACGGTTGCCAGGATTCAGAAAGAGGCGCAAGCACAGCCCACAGGGCAGGCCGCGAAGGAGGTCAAGAAGGAGCTGGGGGAGTCGCGCACGATTTGGGACGTTGTCGAGAAAACCGGCAAGCAATCGCGTGAGAAGACACGGCACGATATTCGCCGTGCGGAGGCCGCAACGGAACTGTATCCGAGGTTCGGTGCGGCGCTTCGTGCCGGCGGTATTTCGGTGGATCATCTTGATGTGTTGCGATCAGTTGCTGCATCGCCGGAGCTCAAGGAACGGACTCGGGCGGATGAAGTTGCTTTATTGGAGCGGGCGCTCGCGGAGTCTCCGGATCGGTTCCGGATGACGCTCAAGGCCTGGAAGTTCCGGGTCTCACCGCGGGCTGCCGAGCAGCAGGTCAAGCGCGAGGCTCGCGAGGAAAAGGTGCACTTCTTCCGCGCCGATGAAGGATTCCGGATCAGCGGATGGCTCTCGGCGCTCAACGGGACGATCGTGGACGAGGCATTGCGGGGCGTCGTCGGAGTGCCGGGAAAGGATGATCGGCGTTCGGGGGCGCAGCGAACTGCCGAAGCGCTCGTTGGTATGGCGCGAGTGGTTGTTGGAATGGGTGCTGGTAGCTCAGGTACTGATGGTGGGCTTGGTGTGGCAGGTGGCGGGGCCGGGGATGCGGGAGATATTGCTGTGTCCTGGGACGGAGGGGAACTAACGACGTCGAGTGATGGCGCAGCTGGTGGGTCGGCAGGTCAGTGGGTTGCCGGGCGCGCCGTTGATCGGTCGACTGGAACAAAGCCGGGGACCACTCCGGCGACGAAACGATCACCGCGATTCCAAACTCTCGTCCACGTGCCGCTGTCTACTTTGGTCGAGACGACGAAGGCGATTGAACGAGGGTGCGACCATCTCCATCATCTCGAACGGGCGTTGGACGTGGAACGGGCGGTGGATCTCGAGAGAAAGGTGGATCCGGAAGGCGAGAATGGCGCTCGTAGTGTACTGGGCACTCCCAATGGGGAAAGCAGACTGAGTGATGGCGGTATCCCTACCGTCACGAACGTGCCACGTTGTCCCGTGACCGGAAGCGGTATTGGTGGTCGAGGACGATGTCTCGAGGGGCGAGAGGAGATGACCGGGGAGCTACACGAGGCGCTGGGCGCGATTCGCGCACGGATCAAGGCGGGAGTCTGCCCGGATCTTCTGGAAGGGTTGCCGCCCGCCACGTTGAGTGACGGAACCGCGCTGGCGCCCAGCCAGTTTGCGCGAATGCTCTGCGACTCGGGAATTTCCCGAGTGGTACTCTCCGCGCACGGAGAACCACTCGACGCCTCGCGGGCGCAACGTCGATTCTCCGTGACCCAGGAAAAGGCGATCCTTGCACGCGACCGAACCTGCCGATATCCGGGGTGCGCTCGCGGTGTCGAATATTCCGAAATCCACCACGCCCAGGAATGGGAGGAGGGCGGCCCGACCATCGTGGACAACGCCGTCCTCCTCTGCTTCCACCATCACCAGCACATCCATTCAGAGCACATCATCATTACCCATCACGCCGGCGGATTCGTTTTCACGAAGCCGGGCGGCGAGATCGTGGGAATCCGCCGGCATGAGGGAGGTGACCATGGGTGAATGGGATTGCAGGTGGGTGAGTCAACTACTCCAACATCAATCGGCTCCAATCCGCCGTATCTCGGAGAAACTGCCGATCATGACTTGAAACGACGACGGCAGCCTTGGTCGCCTTGAGCGCCTCTGTTAGTTCGTCGATGAGGGTTGTCGAGAGGTGGTTGGTGGGTTCATCAAGGAGGAGCACATGCGGTCGTGATGCAAGAACGAGTGCGAGTTCCAACCGGCGCTGCTGGCCCATCGACATCTCGCCGATTCGTTTGTTTATTTCGGAGGGTGTGAGGAGGCCCAACTCGGCGAGGGAGATTGTGTCTCGTGGTGCAGTAGCCCGATGTGTTGGGACAATCCGTCGCGCGGTCAGGCGCTCCACTTCGGATGCGAAGTACCGATTGGCGTATTGGTCGTGCGGGAGATCCGTCTCTTGGCGAAGCACGCCCACTCGCACTCCTTCGGCGCGCAGGACACTTCCACCTGTGGGAGCAAGGTCGCCTGCGAGCACCGACAGTAGCGTGGACTTTCCCGCGCCGTTCGGGCCGGTGATGATGAGGCGTCCGCCTGGAGCGATGGCGAGGGAGGTTGGAGTGTCCAGCCTGCCTGCTACGGTCACTTGGTGCGCGGTGACGACGTCACCACCTTTGAATCGAGGGAGGTCGGGGCAGGTGAAGACTTGCGGCGGTTCGGGGATGGTGACGGCATTCGCTTCCAGCTGTTCCTGCTGGTGGTGGACTCGCTGGGTGATGCTAGCGGCTCGCGTGGCGCGCTGATGCTTGCCGGTTCCCTTCGGCGGACGCCATCCGGAGACAAGACGCGCGCGAGCAGCATCGAGATCCGCCTCTAGCCGGGCGTGCTCCTTAACCTGGAGCGCGTATTCCTGCTCCCAGCGGGCCAGCATCACTCGGCGGGACTCGCGCAACTCGGCAAGCGAGCCTCGGTAGAGGTGAGCCCGGCCGTCAGGAGTGGGGTCGAGATCAAGGTAGGAGGTGGCGACGTCGTCCAGAAGTGCACGGTCGTGGCTGGCAAGGATCACGCCGCCAGGCCAGTCGCGTAGACGGGCGGTGAGGTAGTCGAGTCCCGAGCGATCGAGATGATTGGTGGGTTCGTCGAGCAGGAGGAAGTCCTCGCCGCGCGCGAGAATGCAGGCGAGCCGCACCCGGTAGCGCGCCCCGACGGAGAGTTCCGACAAGCGGCGTGACCAATCCTGCTCGGCACCGAGCTGCTCGAGAGCCATGCGCATCCGATGTTCGGTGTTCCAGGCGTCGAGCGCTTCACAGGCGTCGAGAGCTTCGGAGTAGCGAGTCGCGGCAATTGTATCGTCTCCGCCGATGCTATCGGCGAGCGTCGCAGCGGCCATATCCAACTCGGCCAATGCGGCAACAGATGGTGCAATGACGGCCGCGACGGCGTCGCCGACTGTCTCTCCTTCGCCTATCGGCATCTCCTGGTGGGCCAGGCTAAGCGTCCCGATCCGGGTGACATTGCCGGAGTCGGGATCCAGGAGCCCGGCGATGATGTGCAGGAGGGTGGATTTTCCGCGCCCATTTTCGCCGACGACGGCGAGGCGCGAGTCCGGAATGATGGACAGGTCCAGTTCGTTCAAGACGAGATTCGTCCCGCAGATGATCGATACGCGGGAGAGGGAAATGTGCGCGCGAGAGCGCGCGGGGAGTTCGTATGACACGTTGATCTTTCATGTGAACGAGATCCGTGAGCGCGCCCAAAAGGCGCGACAATCGCTGCCACGAACTGTCGTGGCATTTAACGAGGGGATCTCTTAGTGGTTGGGCTTGGCGTGGGATGCCGCTCGGCGGCATCGGCCCATCCTTCACATGAAGAAGTGATGCATCATGAGCGTAAGTCTAAAGAATCCCGCGCTCCATCGCCAGCGTCACCGCACGCGTACGATCGTTGACCCCAAGTTTTTCGAAGATGCGCAGCAGGTGCGTTTTCACGGTCGCCTCCGAAATGGAGAGCGAAGATGCGATGCGCCCATTGGTACCACCCGCAGCCACGAGTCGCAGCACTTCTATCTCGCGCGGCGTGAGTCGCGAGGAAGCTGTGGCCTGTGTCCTCGTGACCAGCGCCGCCGCCACCGAGGGCGCGAGCGCTACCTGACCTGCCGCCGCAGCCCGCACTCCCGAGATCAACTCCTCACGTGGAGCCGCCTTGAGGAGGTAGCCCGTCGCGCCGGCCTCGATGGCGGAAAGAATGTCCTCGTCGGTCTCGTACGTGGTGAGGACGACGACGGTGACGTCGGGGAAGTGCGCGCGCAGATACGCCGTCGTCGTCACTCCGTCCATGACCGGCATACGCAGATCCATGAGAACCACATCGGGAGCGCTCGCAAACTCGGCTATCGCCGTAATCGCCTCGCGCCCATCGGCTGCCTCACCGACGACGTTCATATCGGGTGCGGAGGAGATGATCGAGACGATCCCCTCGCGCACCACCGGGTGGTCGTCCACCACGAATGCGTTGATCACGAGTTGGTCCTCTCCTGTGCATCTTGTGCGTCCAGTGGGTTGCCGGTACTCGGCCCGGCCAATGTAATGCTCACTCGCGTACCTTCGTCACCGGTTGTAATGGTCAAGGTACCGTGCGCGAGCGCCAACCGGCTCGCGATTCCCGCCAGCCCGTACCCGCGTTCGGTTGCTGCGTCGACGCTGTCGGGGAAGCCGGCGCCGTCGTCCGTCACGGCGAGGTGGGTTTCATCGACTTCGACGATGACGTTGCCCGCCCGCGCGTGTTTGCGCACGTTGGAGAGTAGTTCTTGGAGGCAGCGGAGGAGGACAACCTGGTCGGCGCGGGTCAACGATTCGAGATCCCCACCAACCTGGGTCTCGACATGGATGCCCGTCTCTTCGCCAACTCGCGCGCACAGGTCCATGATGCGCTGGGAGAATCGTGTGCCGCCGAGGTCCGTGCCACGCCCCTCGGCGATGAGGGAGCGGGTTTCGGCGAGGGCTTGGCGTGCTGTTCGCTCCGCCGACGCGATGGTGGGCAAAGCGGCGTCACCTGGTGCACTCTCGCCTCGCGCGCGTTCAGTCAACATGACGACGGCGGTGAGTGTCTGCGTTAGTGTGTCATGGATTTCGTGGGCAAAACGTTCGCGTTCGCGCGCCGCTCCGGCCTGGCGATGCGCTTCGATCAGCTCCTGGTTTGTTGCCTCCAGTTTGGCTTCCAGGCGTCCGCGTTCCTCGGAATCGTGGGCGATGCGGGTGATCCACAAGCCCATGCTCACACTGAACAGCAGCGAAATGAGACTGCTGAGGGCACCGGTGACGAAGTATCCGGCGCCCCACTGGCCGAGGAAAATCGCCGCGCAGAGAAGTACGTTGCTCCAGATGGCTCCGGTGATCTTGGGATCGTGTTTCGTTGAGGCCCAGGCGTAGGGGCAGGCGAAGGTGAGGAAGAAGCTTGCCATCGGCACGTTGTAACTGAGGACGAAGACGCCGACTACCATAATGGCGACGAACGCGGCTCCGGAGCGAGCCTGCCCACGATCATCCTCAGGGCCAGCTTGAGCCGGCTGCAGAGCCCTACGCCCAATGGGAAGCCAGAGGATCGCTATCAACGCAAGTGATGTAAAAGCCCAGGGGCGGGCGCCGTCGTCGCCAAAATTAAAAACGACAAGGAAGATACTGACGACGACGGCGACGAAAATCGCGTCCCACCAATAACGTGTTGCCGTCATATTCGCCTCCTTTCCCAATTAGCCGCGCGGAATCCAACGGAACATTGCCCGCGCGACCACCGCTCCCAGTATGAGCCATAGGCCGAGCGTGAGCGCGACTCCGGCATGATTCCATTCTCCGCCCTGTTCGATGGCGGCGAGGGCGTCGGGGAGGAATACGGACCGCATGCCCTGTGCGAGCCACTTGAGTGGGAAGACTGCGGCGATATTTTGTAGCCAGTCCGGCATCAGTGAGAAGGGCAGGTAGACGCCCGAGATGAATTGGAGGACAAGAACAATCGGCGTGATGACGGAGCTGGCGCTGGCGGCGCTGCGGGGGACGTGGGAGATGGCGATTCCGGCGATGGCGCTGGTGATGAGGCCGAGGAGGAGAATCCAGGTGAAGCTGAGCCAGTGAGTTGTGGGCAGCGTGACGCCGAAGGCGAAGTGACCAATGAGAATGAGAAGCGCTGCCTGAACGGTGCCCGCGATCAGTACCAGCCCGATTTTGCCGATGAGGTAGGCGGAAGGCGAGAGCGGCGTCCCGGCGAGGCGTTTGCGGGTGTCGTCGTAGCGTTCTTCGGCGATCTGGATGCCGAGGTTCTGGGTGCCGATCGTCAGGATGCCCGAGGCGAGCATGGCGGGCAGGTAGTACTCGGCGCCGGTGAGTCCTCCGCCAAGATCCGTGGTTGAGAAGGCTGCCGAGAAGATCGCGAGTAAGACGATGGGGAAGGCGAAGGTGAAGAAGAGCGAGTCGCTACGCCGGACGAATCCGTGCAGCTCAATGCGGAGGCGGGCAATGGCGATGCTCATTTTGCTGCTCCGACAATGTCGAGGTAGATGTCCTCAAGACTGGGACGGACGATTTCGAGATGTGGTACTTCGCCTGAATTGTTGCGGGCGGACAAATTGGCGACCAGCGCAGTCGGGCGGCTGGTACGGACTTCGTGCGGGCCGTCGTCGTCGATCCAACGGACGACTGGGGTGCGTGCGTCGGTTCCGCCGATGCCGTTGATTGCGCCTTCGGCAACGATTCGGCCATTGGTGACGACGGCGGCACGGTCGCTCAGTTGGGCCGCTTCGTCCAGGTAGTGCGTGGTGAGGAGGATGGTGGTGCCCTCGTCGCGCAGATGCCGGATGAGGTCCCAGAAGTGGTGGCGGGCTTCGGGGTCGAAGCCGGTGGTGGGTTCGTCGAGAAAAAGAAGTTCCGGGCGGCCAATGATGCCGAGGGCCACGTCGAGGCGTCGTTTCTGACCTCCGGAGAGTGTGCCGATGCGGGCGCGGGACTTAGCGGTGAGGCCGACGTGCTCGATGACTTCGTCGGTGTTGCGGGGCGTCAAATAGAAGCGAGAAAAGTGCGCTACCAACTCGCGCACGGTCATTTCGTCCGGCAGGCCGGCGGACTGGAGAACGATGCCGACGCGGGCGCGCCAAGCGCGAGTGGCATGTTCTGGGTCCTCGCCGAGGACTTGTGCGGTGCCGCCGGAGCGGCGCCGGTAGCCTTCGAGGATTTCGATGGCGGTGCTTTTGCCCGCGCCGTTTGGGCCGAGGAGGCTGAAGACTTCGCCGCGATAGATATCGAAGTCGATTCCGGCGAGCGCTTGGACATCGCCGTAGGTCTTGGTGAGGCCGCGAACTTTGACGATCGCCTCGTGTGTGTTCATACGTTGATTGTTTCGCGCGGCGGGGTGGGAGCGGCAGCGGGTGAGTGGTGGGATGTGGTGTCAACTGATTGGTGGACGGTGAAGGTGACTTCGGTGGGCGGCGTGTGCGGGTCCGGCGGATGCAAGGTTTCGGTTGGCGTTTGCGGTCAAATTCAGGATTCTTGGATGATGCAATACATTTCACTGCATATAGAGCTCGGGGTGGGTCAAATTCGGGCCTGGTCGAGCTCTATTTGCAGTGAAATGTCTGGCTTGCTAGCTCACAGCGTCGAGGGAAGCATTCGGGATAGTCTCTGTGGGTGGGAATTGAGCAGTTGCGTGAGTCGGTTCGGGTGAATGACCTGACGGGCTACGTGTTGGACAGAAGCGGGGCCAGGCGCCGCTCGGCTGGAGGCGCGGCGAGCCGCCGCAATCGCGGCTCCGACGACCCGTTGCGTAAGGCCGCCGTGCTTATCCTGTTATCGGAGTCGGGCGGCGATGCTTTGCTCGCGGAGCCGAACATCGACGTCGTCCTCACCGAACGCTCCTCCACGTTGCGTTCCCATCCATCGCAGGTGGCTTTCCCGGGCGGTCGCCTCGATCCGGGGGAGGGCGCCATCGACGCAGCCTTGCGTGAGGCGAACGAGGAAGTGGGGCTCGACCCGGCCCTCGTCAGCGTGCTCGGAACGCTCCCGCCGTCTCACGTCAACGCCTCGAGTTTCGACGTCACGGCGGTGGTCGGTACCTGGAACGGCAACGAACGTCTCGTCGCGGGCGATCCGGCCGAAGTCGCATCCGTCCACCGCGTCAGCATCGACGAACTGGCCGCCCCAGAGAACCGCTTCTCAGCCACCCTGCCGATGGGCTACCGCGGCCCCGCCTTCTCAGCGAACGGCCTCTTCATCTGGGGTTTTACCGCGCACCTGCTCACCGACGTGCTGGACCTCGGCGGCTGGGCGCAGCCGTGGGACGAACACCACGAGATCGAAGTTCCTCCACGGCTATGGCGTAGCTAGACTGGAGCGCAGTGTGCACCGTCGTATGTGCGCACCATGAACAATCTAAAGGAGACCAAGTGTCCGCGATCTCGATAGACGGCAACGTCCATCCCCTCGGTGAACTCACCACCGGAACCGACTTCTACGCCAAGAACCGCACGATTGTTGCGCTGCGTGTCAATGGCGAACTCAAGGATCTGGACACTGACCTGACGACGCTGCCAGAGGGCGCCGTCGTCGAAGGCGTGGAAATCTCCGAACCCGACGGCCTCGACATCCTGCGCCACTCCGCCACCCACGTGCTGGCCCAGGCCGTGCAGGACACCTTCCCGGACGTCAACCTCGGCATCGGCCCGTTCATCACCGACGGCTTCTACTACGACTTCGGCAACATCGACGCCGTCACCCCGGAGCTGCTGCGCGACCTGCAGAAGAAGATGCAGCGCATCGTCAAGGAGGGCCAGACCTTCCGCCGCCGCGTCATCTCCGAGGAGGAGGCCGTCGTCGAACTTGCCGACCAGCCCTACAAGCTGGAGCTTGTCCAGACCAAGGGCAAGGGCGCCGAGGACGCCTCGGTTGAGGTGGGCGCCGGTGAGCTGACCATGTACGACAATGTGCGCCGTAATGGCGACGTGGCATGGAAGGACCTCTGCCGCGGCCCGCACCTGCCCAACACCCGCCTCATCGGCAACGGCTTCGCACTGACCAAGGCGTCGGCCGCCTATTGGAAGGGCAACCAGGCAAACGACGGCCTGCAGCGCATCTACGGCACCGCCTGGCCTACCAAGGACGAGCTGGTCGCCTACCAGACCCGCATCGCCGAGGCCGAGAAGCGCGACCACCGCAAGCTCGGCGCCCAGCTGGATCTGTACAGCTTCCCCGAGGAGATCGGCCCCGGCCTGGCGGTCTTCCATCCCAAGGGCGGCATGCTGCGCCACATTATCGAGGAGTTCATTGTCAATGAGCACCTCAAGCGCGGTTTCGATCGTGTCTACGCCCCGGTCATCACCAAGGGCGGCCTCTTCCACACCTCCGGGC
This sequence comes from Ancrocorticia sp., assembly GCA_047602305.1. GTDB lineage: Bacteria > Actinomycetota > Actinomycetes > Actinomycetales > Actinomycetaceae > Ancrocorticia. The sequence continues at coordinate 804,835 of JASGHO010000001.1, read as the reverse complement.
ATCTCCCGCATTATGCGGAGACGATGTTCCCGCCGATGAACGTGGATGAGGAGCGCGACGAGGATGGCAACATCACCAAGGCCGGCCAGGAGTACTACCTCAAGGCCATGAACTGTCCGATGCAGAACCTCATCTACCGTTCGCGCGGCCGCTCCTACCGCGAGCTGCCCCTCAAGTTCTTCGAGATGGGCAACGACTACCGCTACGAGAAGTCGGGTGTGGTGCAGGGCCTGACCCGCATGCGCGGCTTCTGCCAGGATGACTCGCATATCTACTGCACGCCCGAGCAGGCGCCGCAGGTGATTCGCGAGCTGCTCGACTTCTTCAAGGACATCCTCGGCGCCTTCGGACTGACCGAGTTCTACCTGGAGCTGTCCACCCGCGACACCGAGGGCAAGAACCAGGACAAGTTCATCGGATCGGACGAGGACTGGGCCGAAGCCACTCGTGTGCTGGAAGAGGTCTGCACCTCCTCCGGTCTCGAGTTGGTAGCTGACCCGGGCGGCGCCGCCTTCTACGGCCCGAAGGTTTCGGTCCAGGCGAAGGATGCCCTCGGGCGTACCTGGCAGATGTCCACCGTGCAGTACGACTTCAACATGCCCGAGCGCTTCGACCTGGAGTACACCGCCGCCGACGGCACCCACAAGCGTCCGGTCATGATCCACTCCGCCAAGCTCGGCTCCGTCGAACGCTTCATCGGCGTGCTCGTGGAGAACTACGGCGGCTCGTTCCCGGCCTGGCTCTCGCCGGTGCAGGCGCGCCTGATTCCGGTGGCTGAGGCGTTTGACGGTTATGTCGACGACGTCGCCGCGAAGTTGCGCGCCCAGGGCATCCGCGTCGAGGTGGATCACTCCGATGACCGCTTCGGCAAGAAGATCCGCAACGCCTCCAAGGACAAGGTCCCCTTCACCCTTATCGCCGGTGGCGAGGACGTGGAGAACGGCGCCGTGTCCTTCCGTTACCGCGACGGTCACCAGGAGAATGGCATCGCCGTGGACGACGCCGTCGCGCACATCGTTGACGTGGTTGCTCGCCGTGTGAATGAAGTCGCTGATGAGCGAATCATCGTGGGCCAGCGAACTGATGGGTGACGTCATCTTCGATGACGAGTCGCAATATGCGGGAGACAGGGACGGTTTCGGCCGCCTTTGGACCCCGCATCGCGCGGCGTACGTGGGTGGCGACGCCAAGCCCGCTAATGGCACGGCCGCCGAGTGTCCGTTCTGCCGGGTGCCCACCGGAGGCGACGCCGAAGGCTTGGTCATCGCGCGTGGCGAGACCTGTTTCGCCTTGCTCAATCTCTACCCGTACAACTCCGGCCACGTGCTCATCTGTACCTATCGGCACGTCTCGCTCTACCCCGATCTTACGGGAGACGAGCGCGTCGAGATGGGGGAGATGACGGCACGGGCGATGTCCGTCATCAAGTCCGCGATGAGGCCGCAGGGGTTCAACCTCGGCATGAATCAGGGCGAGGTAGCTGGCGCCGGAATCGCGGCGCACATCCACCAGCACGTGGTGCCGCGCTGGGGTGGCGACGCCAACTTCCTGCCGATCATCGCGCAGACGAAGGCGGTGCCCGCGATTCTCTCCGATACCCGCGAGCAGTTGGCAACCGAGTGGGAGCGGCAAACCGCGCGAGGTGAGTAACTCCCGTAGCCGCGCGCCAAGCGAAGAGGGCCCCGGGTGGATCATCCACCTGGGGCCCTCTTTGATATGTACGCCGTGTGGCTAAGCGTGAATCGCGACGATTGCCGCGCCCAGCGGCGCCACGTCCAAGCCGGGCGGTACCAGCGCTACTCTCCCAGCCAGATTCATATGGCTGAGGAACGCCGATTGTTCTGCCCGTCGCCTCAACTCGGCACGCAGTGCGTCGAGAAGCGGCTCACCCGCTCCCGCTACACCTCCGCCAACGAGAATCGTGGCGACGTCGAGCGTGAGCCCCACCGTTGTCACGGCGTGGGTAACGGCCCCGATCCATACGTCGCGCACCGCAAGGGCTTCCTCATCACCGGCGGCGGCACAGGCCAGCAGGTGTTCGGCGGGCTTGCTGACGCCACTTGGATCGCCACTCCACAGTCGGTTCAGCGCCTGACCGGAGGCGTACAGTTCCAGGCACCCGCGCTGCCCACACGGGCATTCTGGCCCGTCGGCCACGTAGGGGATATGCCCGATCTCGCCTGCGCTGGCGCACGCCCCGACTCGCGGCACCCCACCCAAGATCAGCCCCACGGCGAGCCCGGTTCCGAGAGAGACCAGCGCGACGTCGTCGCCGACTCCCATGAGCCGAGCAGACCCCAGGGTGGCGGCGGTGACGTCGTGCGTGAGGGTGACGGGGACGCCGAATTCGGCGCTGGCCAGGCGAGCCAGCGGAACGTCCGCCTCGGGCAGTCCCACGTTGACGGCGTGGGAGACTGTTCCCGCCTTCGTCGACACCACCCCGGGGACACCAACTCCGATGGCGCGCAGGGCGAGGCCGGAGGCGCCCGCCTCCGCCAGCACGTCGTCGACCACCGCCCGCAGCGTGCCGAGCAACCCCGACAACCCGCTCACATCAGTGGCCCGCCGCGCCGCGGCAACTGGCCCGTCGGCGGTGTACAACACCGCGTGCGCCTTCGTGCCGCCCACGTCGATTCCGATAACGGCAGCACCGGGAGGCACGAAGTGATTTGGGGCCACCACTACCCCTTCACCGCCCCGGACACCAGCCCGGACGTCATCCGGCCCTGCACGAAGAGGAAGAAGATGATGACCGGCACCGCGATGATGGTGGACGCGGCCATGACCTGCGCCCAGTCCACCCCGCGATTGACGGACGCGTTGAGGAACTCGCGCAGCCACAGCGGCAACGTGCGGGCGCTCTGCTCCGGCAGCGCCACCAGCGCGATGGTGAACTCGTTCCACGCCTGCAAGAAGGCGTACACGCCCGAGGCCACGAGACCCGGCGCGAGCAGCGGGAACGTAATCCGCAGGAAGGCCATGGGGCGGGACAATCCGTCCACCATCGCCGCTTCTTCCAGCTCCACCGGGACGCCCGCCACGAAACCGCGCAGCATCCAGATGGTGAACGGGATGACCGCCGCCGAGTAGAGGATGGTGATACCGACGATCGAGTTGAGCCCCAGAATCGGCACCTGCTCACCCACGCCCGAGAGCATCTTGTATTGGGCGATGAAAAGCCCTTCGGCGGGCAGCATCTGGATCATGAGAATCGCCAGCACGAACGACTTACGGCCGCGGAAATGGAACCGCGAGATCGCCAGCGCCGCCAGGAAGGCGAACAGCAGCACCACGAACACCGTGAGCAGCGTGATCGCCAGACTCATCTTCAACGCCGGGAGGAATCCGGGGTCCGTCACCGCGCTGCGGAAGTTGGCGAAGGTGGCGTTGGTAGGGAGGAACGACGGCGGCATCTGGCGCAACCGCGCATTCGGCGTCAGCGCGGACAGCACCATCCAGTAGACCGGGAAGACCCAGATGAGGGCGACGACGACGCCCAGTAGGTCCTGTGCGAGCTTGGTCAGCTTTCTCATGACTGATCCTCCTTCAGGAGAACGCGGATATAGGGCCAGCTGATGAAGATGGTCAGTGCCAGCACGAAGAGCGAGACGGCGGAGGCGGCGCCAAAATCGTGGCGGCCCATGCCGAGTTCGTAGATGAAGTTGCCGAGCAGGTTCGTCTCGGCCACCGGTGCCCCGGCGTCTTGCAAGATGCGGACCTGGGCGAAGACCCGCAGGTCCCAGATGAGCTGGAGCAACAGCACGATGGAGAGGACGGGCCGCACCATGGGCAGCAGAATGTAGCGAAGCTGCTGGGAGGGCGAGGCGCCGTCGATCTGAGCGGCCTCCAACAGCTCGTCGGGAACCTGGGTGAGGCCCGCGAACAGGGAGAGGGCCACGAAGGGAACGGACATCCAGATGATGACGGCGCTGGCCACGACGAAGAATGTCAGAGGCTGGGAGAGCCAGGCGAAGCGGTCGAAGCCGGTGAGTCCGAGCGACGTCAGCAACCAGTTGACGATGCCGGTGCGGTAGTCGAAGAGCCAGCGGAACACGGTGACGGCCGCGACCATCGGCATGGCCCAGGCCAGCAGCAACGCTACCTGAATGGCGATGCGCACCGGTCCGTGCACGGCCCGCATGAGTAGGGCGAAGGCGAGCCCGATCGTCACCGTCATGAGGGCGTTGAAGAAGCAGAAGAGCAGGGATCGGACGACGACGGCCCAGAGCGAGTTGTCAGCAAAGATACGTGCGTAGTTGTCCAGTCCGGCGAAGGTGGGTGGCTGGCCGAATTGCTGGGCCAGTCCGTACTCCTGCAGCGATGTGACAACCTGCCAAAACAGCGGATATCCGAGCCCGGCGAGCAGGAGAATAACCGGCCCAAGAAGCAAGACGTACGGAGTTGTCTTTGCGGCAGTCGAATTCATGAGGACTCCAAAATTGTGGCGGGATGCGCGGGTGGAATGAACACCCACACACCCCGCCGTTGCAAGTTAGTTGCCGTTGAGCATCGGGGTGAGTTTGGCGTCGTACTCGGTGGCGAGTGCCTTGACGTCACCGCCGTCCGCGATCTTCTGGAAGAGCTCCTCGTAAACGAAGGCTCCCTCGATGGCTGCCCAACCGGGTGCGGCGGGGGTGAGCTTGGAGGCCGCGGCCGTATCGATCATGGTCTTGGCGAACTTGTCGTCACCGAGTGCGCTGACGTACTCGGAGTTTGCCGGGCCGAGGCCGTTCTCGCCGAGCATGGTCTGGTAATCCTTGGAGAAGATGATGCGCAGCAGGTTCTCGGCCAACTCGGGGTTCTCCGACTTGGCGGACACGGCGATGTTGGAGCCGCCGGCGAATACGGGGGCCACGCCGCCGTCGACACCCGGAAGTGCGAAGATGTCGAACTTGGAGGCGTCCTCCATGCCGTCGCGGACCTCTTCGCCGTCGTCGTTCTTCGTCATGTCGCCGATGGACCAGCGGGCCCAGCCGGGTGCCATGATGGCGGTGGCTTCGGGGGCGCCGCCGTTCGCGCCGTCATTGAGGAAGTCCCAGTAGGCGACGTCGCGTTCGGTGGTGGGCAGCAGGGAGGCGCCGCGCACCAGGTCCTGCCACATCTTCAGGCCTTCGACGGTCTTGGGATCGGAGAGGGTGGAGGTCCATTCGGTGCCGTCCACGGTGGCGAGCTCGCCGCCGTGGGCGAACACCCAGGAGACTCCGTTGCGCCAGTCCTGGCCGCCCATGGCGAAGCCGGACTGCTTGTCCGTCTTGAGCTTCTTGGCGGCTTCGGTGAACTCGGCGAGGGTCTCAGGAACCTCGACGCCCGCAGCCTTCCAGATGTCCGGACGGTAGAATACGTAGCGCGAGCCGAAGTAGTAGGGCAGCGCGTACTGCTTGCCGTCCACGGTTCCGACGTCCACGAAGGACTGGAGCAGATCCTTGCCGCCCAGCTCCTCGTAGATCGGGCTGAGGTCACGGAAGGCGCCAACGGTGGAGAATGTCGGGGTCTGGGTGTTGCCGATCTCCACCACGTCGGGTGTGTTCTTGGCGTCCGGCAGTGCTGTGGTGAGTTTGGTGACGAGATCGCCCCAGGCCTGCTCCTCAATCTTGAGGGTGGCGCCCTCGTTCTCCTTTTCGAAGGTGGTCTTGAGGTAGTCGCGCAGCTCATCAGGGGTGTCGCCGCCTGCGAGCCAGAGGGTGATGGTGGCGCCGTCGGCCGGGGCCGCGGAACCGCTGGTGGCTTCGGCTGCTCCGCCGTCGTCAGAGCTGCACGCGGCGAGCCCCAGCATCGACGCCGCGGCAAGTGCTGCGACGAGCCGTCGATTCTTCTTCATGATGGTTTCCTTTCGATAACTTATGCGATACCGAGGCGGCCCGAGAGGACGAGAACGGCGGCACCTTGCAGGGGGCCGTCGTGCCCGAGTGTGGAGAGGCGGACTCGGAGTGAGCGGTGCGAGCGGGGGAGGGTTCGCTCGCGGATGGTGGTGTCTGCGGCGGAGAGTAGTGGGCCCTCCAATAGTTCGTCCGGTCCGGAGATGACCACTTCGCAGATGTTGAGGGTGGCAATAATGGGGGCGAGAAGGGTGCCCAGGCGGGTGCCGATGGCGGTGAGGATGGCGACGGCGTCACTGGCGACGGAGGCGTCTCCACTCACTTGCCGCAGCGCCGGCTCGGAAAGCACCGTTTCCAGGCAACCACGCCGCCCGCAGGCGCATAGGCGGGCAGGGCCGAGGGGCGAATCGGGCCCGTCGCGATCGTCCACGATCGTCACGTGTCCGATCTCGCCGGCGGCGTTTTCGCTGCCTTGCATGAGGGCTCCGGCGGCCACGATGCCCGCGCCCACGCCGTGGCCGATGACGATGCGCAAGAGCCCATCGCCCTGCGCGCCGCCGAAGGTGTATTCGGCGAGCGCGGCGCAGTTGGCGTCGTTGGCGACGTGTACGGGAAGTGAGAGTCGTTCTTCCAGGATGCGTGCCAGCGGGACGTCGTACCAGCCGCGGTTGGGTGCCTGTTCCACGGTTCCATCGGGTGTGATGATGCCGGGGGAGGAGACTCCCACTCCGAGGATCTGGCAGTCCGCCGCGTCCGCCACTTTCTGACAGAACGCGGTGAGCGCGTCGATTCCGGTGGTGCCGCGCGGAAGAATGCCTTCTTCGCGGAGTCGGTGCACGACGCGTCCACCGAGGGTGAGGATGGCGCCGGAGAGGACGCCGTCGTTTGTGAGATTGATCGCCGCAATCTGCCAGGTTTCTTCGGAGAGTCCGACGAGGGTGGCGCGTTTACCGACCTTCCCGGGCCGGTCCTCGGTGCCGAGTTCGATGACAAGACCCTCGTTCATAAGGTCCTCGACCAGCGCGGACATCGTCACCCGGGTGAGTCCGGTGGTTCGTGCCAGTTCTGCGCGCGATTCCGGGCCGGACTGGAACAGGTGTTGGAGCACGACGGCCCGATTGTGGGCGCGAGCTTCCGTGGGGTGTGCTCGGCCCATGCGGCGCAGGTGTTGTGGTCCCATAAAAGTTAGTTAAGCATACTTACAATAAATGTGTCATCTGTTACAGCGAACAGTTATAGAATTGTTGCATCCTCGACTCCGGAAGGATCGTCATGAACTCCGATATCTTCGGTTTGGTACCGCGCCCCGCCAAGGTGCGCATCACGGGTGAAGAAGAATACCGACTTATGGTCGACGACGACGTCCGCCTCACCACCGATGCCGTACACCTGCGTTTACCTCCTGGATCCATGGGATGGAGAAAACGTGAGGCCTACCGCCTGGAAGTGCGCCGCGGCCGCCCCACGATTTGGGCTTTCGGCCCCGACGGGGTGCGTCACGCCCGGCGCACGCTGGCGCAACTGCGGCGCATCGGAGCAGTTCCGGACCTCACCATCTGCGACTACCCGGAGTTTCCCTGGCGCGGTCTCAGCCTGGACATCGTGCGGCATTTCTTTGGCCCGAAGGACATTGTGCGCGTCCTCGACCTCATGGCCGATCACGGCTTCAACCGTCTCCATCTGCATCTGTCCGATGACCAAGGCTGGCGCATCGAGATCCCCGAGTTCCCCGAACTGGTGGAGAAGTCCTCCGGAAGCTGCGTGGGCGGGGGAGAAGGCGGCTACCTCAGCCTGGCGGAGATGACGTACGTGTTCAACGAAGCGGCGGCGCGCGGCATCGTCGTCGTTCCTGAAGTAGACGTACCCGGCCACACCACCGCGGCCCTGCACGCCCTTCCCGAACTCAATCCGGACGGTGTGGCACCCGAACTACACGAGGGCATCGAGGTGGGAATATCCACCCTGAGCACAAAATCCCCGCTCACGGAGCCATTCCTTGCCGCCGTGATGAGCACGCTCTACAAGTTCAGTCCCGAAGGAATCCACGTGGGCGGCGATGAGTGCTTGCTCACGCCGCCGGACGAATTCGCCGCGCTGGTGAAGATGGCGGTGGATCAGGTGCACGGCCACGGTCGCGCCGCCATCGGCTGGCAAGAGGCCGCCGCACAGCTTATCGAGGGGGACCTGCTGCAACTGTGGGACGAACGCCAGAACATGGAGGAGGTTATTCGCGCTTCGCAACGCGGAATCGCCGTGATTGCCTCGCCCGCCTCCAAGGTCTACCTGGACATGAAATATGACGAATCGGAGGAGATCGGGCTGACGTGGGCGGGAACCACCTCGCTGCGTGAATCCTACGAGTGGGATCCGCGTTCCCTCATTGACGGCGTGCTTCCCGAAGCCGTGGTGGGCGTCGAGGCATGCATCTTCACTGAAACCATCGAAACCATCGACGAGCTCATCTACATGCTCATGCCGCGCCTGGCGGCCGTAGCCGAGGTGGCGTGGTGTGGAAGCGGAGTCGATGGTTGGGAATCCTTCGCCCGCCGCATGGCAGTGCGCACGAGTAGCTGGGACTTCCCGTGGTATCGGTCGCCCGAAATTGCGGAACTGGCCCCGCGTCTTGGCTAGGTTGCGATACGCGGGGCGTGGGCGCCTAGACTGAGAGGGTGCCGGCGAGACCCGCTGGCACTCGCTGCGCCCTCGGGCGAGCGGCGTCCATGGGAAGAAGGATTGTATGCTCAGCCGTACCGGCCGCCCACTTGCTCAGGTCATTTTTGGACCCATCGCGAGGGCTTGCGTAAAGGCTCACATTTCGGCCGACAGCGTGACGATCGCCGGGACTGTCGCGGGCGTGATAGCCGCGCTCACGCTTCTTCCATTGGATCATCTCACCGCCGGTGCCCTCATCATCACCGTGCTGGTGATCTTCGACAACCTCGACGGCCAGATTGCGCGGCTCACCGGAACCTCCTCGAAGTGGGGAGCCTTCCTCGACTCCACGCTCGATCGAGTCTCCGACGGCGCCATCATGTCCGGCATTCTCATCTGGGCCTACCTGTGGGCCGACCCGAGCTGGCGTGGTTGGATCCTCCTCGGCGGCCTCGGGGCGCTGGTGTTCGGCAGCGTGGTTCCCTATGCCCGTGCCCGCGCCGAAGGCCTCGGTATGACCGCCTCGGTGGGAATCGCCGAGCGTGCGGATCGTCTTCTGGTGCAGCTCCTTGCCACGCTGCTCGTGGGTATGGGACTCGGTGATTGGATCATGGCCGTGGCGGTGTGGTTCTTGTTCGTCGCCGCATTCATCACGGTGATTCAGCGCATGGTGCACGTGCGGGCGCAGGCAGTAATTGGCAAGGAGTGAGTATGAACGTTGTGAGCGTATTTCGTCTCGCGCAGGGGACCGTGGATCGACTGCCTGAACCTGTGGGGCGGGGGCTGTTCAATATTCTCGGGACCATCGCCGGTGCATCCAACATCAAGGGCGTGCGCCAACTGCGCAAGAACCAGGCGCGGCTCCGGCCCGGAATGAACCCGGTACAGGCGCGCCTCCTCAGCATGCGGGCGATGCGCTCCTACATGCGCTACTACTACGAAACCTTCCGCATGGCGAGCCTGAGTCAGGACCAGATGTTGGCACGGGTGCGTGAGGACGTCACCGACGAGATCCGCGACGAGGTTGCTGCGGGGCGTTCGGTGATTGGCGCCGTCATGCATTCGGGTAACTGGGACCTTGCGGGCGCCTGGTGCAACCTCTTGATCGCGCCGGTGCACACCATCGTGGAGAAGCTGGAGCCCCCGGAGATTTTTGAGGGCTTTCTGTCCTTCCGCGAGGGTCTTGGCATGACCATCTACCCCCTCGTCAAAGGCGGTGGAGCCCTGCATTCCCTGGAGCAGGCGATGAAGGACAAGCCGATTTTTGCGCCGATTCTGGCGGATCGCGACCTCTCGGCCTCGGGGGTGGAAGTGACCTTCGCGGGCATCCCGATGCTCGCGGCACCGGGCCCCGCGCTCCTCGCCCAGCGTCTTGGAGCCACGATTTACCCGACCTTCGTGCACTGCGAGAAACTGCGCGGGGAGCGGCGTAGGGCCGCAGGCACCTCATGGGGCATTTGCGTCACGATCCTGCCCGGCATCACCGCCCGCACCGGTAAGGAATCGCCGGGCGCCGAACGCGAGGCGGACCTGGTGCGTATGAGCCAGGAGTGGCTCACCCAGCTTGAGCCGCTTGTCATCGAGCACCTGGAGGACTGGCACATGTTGCAGAAGGTCTTCGTGGAGGATCTTGACCCGGAGCGCCTCGCGCGCGCTCGGGCGAAGGCGCGAGAGGTAGCTGGCTCATGAGGATCGGCATCGCCTGCCCGTATTCGTGGGACGTGCCCGGCGGGGTGGGGTTCCATATTCGTGACCTTGCCGAGGAACTGATCCGGCGGGGCCACCACGTGGAGGTCATCGCCCCCGCCGAGGACATGACGAGTGCTCCGGACTACCTGACGTCCACCGGCGGCGCGATATCGATTCCTTACAACGGCTCGAACGCGAATCTCTCGTTCGGGCCGCGCGTCAATCGCGCCGTGCGCGCGTGGCTGCGCCAGGGCCGTTTCGATGTGGTGCATGTGCACGAGCCGAGTGTGCCGTCGGTTTCGATGCTGGTGCTGATGAACGCGGACTGCCCGGTGGTCTCCACCTTCCACACCGCGATGGACCGTTCCCGGGCATTCGAGATGACGGCTCCGCTCATCCGCCCGGTGTTGGACAAGGTGCAGTCCCGTATTGCCGTTTCCCAGGAGGCGCGGCGCACCGCGGTGCAGTACGTGGGCGGCGACGCCTTCGTCATCCCCAACGGAGTGTATACGCGCGAGTTTGCCAGGGCTCCGCGCGATGAACGATTCACAGGGACGCCCGAGCATCCCACGCTTGGTTTCCTCGGCCGTATTGACGAACCGCGCAAGGGGCTGCCCGTCGTCGCCCGTGCCTTCCCACGTATTGTTGCCGCTCACCCGGGCGTCAAACTTTTCGTCGCCGGGCGAGGCGATCAGGACGCCGCGCGCAAACTCTTCGGGGCGCATGCCGATTCGGTGGTATTCCTCGGCGGAGTGAGCGAGGAGGACAAGAAGGCGCTACTGTCCTCCGTCGATATCTACCTCGCCCCCAACACCGGCGGCGAGTCCTTCGGCATTATTCTGGTGGAGGCGATGAGCGCGGGCAGCTTCGTCGTCGCCTCGGATATCCCGGCCTTCCGGGCGGTTCTGGGCAACGGAAGCTACGGGGCGCACTTCATGAACGACGACGACGCCTCGCTCGCCTCGGTTGTCGCGGACGTTCTGGCGGACCCGGAGCGGTGCGCGGCCACGGTCACGGCCGCCCATCGCGAGGCGTTGCGCTACGACTGGGCGACCGTCGCCTCACAGGTGTATGCGGTGTACGAAACGGCCATCCGAACCGCACAGATGGAGGTACCCGAATGACCTGGGAATGGTGGCTTGTCGCCGCGCTCCTCATCGGACTCGTTGCCCTGGTGGTGACCCAGCGGGCGCGCCACCTTGACGCTCTCAATCGCACTGTCGCCAAGTCGCGCCGCGCCCTGGAAATGGCGCTCACGGCTCGCGCGCACTACGCGCACGATTTCGCCACGGTGGGTGCCCTCGATATGGCCGGCGCCATTCTGCTCACGGACAGCGCCGATAGTTGCCTGCGTGAAGGCATGCGGCCAATTGTCGACGACGGCCTGGACACCCTCAGTCACCTTCAACTCGAGTCCGGATCTGCCACCGTTGATCGGCGCCAGTTGGAGTCGAACCTCTCGCGCACGCTTCGGCTGACCGTTGACCAACTGGACGAAGACGATCTCGACGACGAAGCGCGCGCCTTTTTCGACAAGCTTGAGCAGGCACGCCTGCAGGTGAAGATGACGCGAAACTTCCACAATTCGCACGTGGCGCAGGTGCGCCGGGTGCGCACCGGCGTGGTGGCTCGCCTCTTCCCGATCGCGGGCCATGCGCCGTGGCCGCAGACCGTCGATATGGACGACGCCGAGGAGCTATGAACGAACCGTACGTCTCGATCTATCAGGATGGCTCGGCGCCGCAGGTGTCCTACCAGGCGCCGCGCTGGAAGGAGCCGCGGCGCCACGGCTCCGCCTACTACGCCGGAATAGCTGTGCTGATCGCCGTGGCGGTCGCAGGATTCTTCTACACCCTCCCGCTCATCAGTTTTCAAGGCAGGGGCGTCACGTTGATGCTGGCGATTCTGGCCCTCGTCCCCGTTGCTCTGGTGTTGTGGGTGATTCGCTGGATTGACCAGTGGGAACCGGAGCCGGTGGGCCTTTACCTGGTGGCTTTTGGTTGGGGCGCCGGGGTGTCGGCGCTCATGGCGATTATCGGGAACTTTGCTTTTGAGAGCGCCGTGAGTTCGATGAGTCGGCTCGACGATTACCAGCAGGCCACCTTGCCCGTGGTGGTGGGGGCGCCGCTCATCGAGGAGGCGGTCAAGGGGCTGGGAGTGCTGCTGCTTTTCTTTGCGTTTGCCCGCTATTTCAACGGGCCCGTGGACGGCTTGGTGTACGGGATGCTCATTGGACTGGGTTTTGCGTTCACGGAAAACATCTTCTACTTCGGCCAGTTCTACGATGAACTGGCGGCGGTGTTCCGAGCCCGGGCGATAGAAAGTCCTTTTGTGCACCCGTTCTGTACCGCCTTGACAGGTATGTTCGTGGGGATGGCAACGAATCGGAGTTCGTCGCTCGCGGTTGTTCCCCTCGCTATCGCGGGGTATTCGTGCGCGGTGTTCCTGCATGGGCTCCACAACTTTTCGGCGGTGCAGAATATCAGCAGTGTGGAGCGGTTCGCCTACCAGTTGCCCATTTATGTGGGCGCCATCTACCTGGTGATTTTTCTGCGGCGGCGCGAGCGTGAGCGAGTGACGCGTGCACTGATGGACTACGCGGACGCGGGATGGATCACGGTCAACGAGATCGCCATGATCCAGACCATTCCCAATCGTCAAGCGGCTGTGGCATGGGCCGGCCCGCAAGCGCAGGCGATGCGCCGTTTCCAGGCGGAACTCATTGAACTGGGGAACGTGCGCTCGCGTAACCTGCATCGGGTGAGCGTTCACCTGCCGCACAATCGCGCCGAGGAGGCACGTAGGCTCCAACTTCTCAATGATTTGCGAGCGATGTTTGTAGGGGGTCGAGGTGACTGAGAAGCGCAACGGCAACGGATTGACGCCGCGCCAGCAGGCGGAGGTGGATTCGGAGTGGTCACCGGACGCCGACGGCATCTTGCGCCGCAGCGCCGCGCGAGTTCTTCTCTTTGACTCGCGGGGGCGAATCTTCCTGATTCGCGGCCACGACGTCGGCGATACCGAGCATTCCTGGTGGTTCACCGTGGGCGGCGGAATAGATGCCCACGAGGATCCGCGCGACGGCGCCTGCCGCGAACTGTTGGAGGAGACCGGGCTGGTTCTCAGCCCTGAACGTCTCCTGGGCCCGGTTCTCCGGCGCCACGCCACCTTCCATTTCGTGCTGGAGATGCGCCGCCAGGATGAGGAATTTTTCATCGCTTTTGTCGACGACGACGAAGCCGCGCGAGTGGGCAAGAACCACCGGTTGACAGCACTGGAAAAGGAAGTGCTTGATGAGATGCGGTGGTGGTATCCCCACGACATCGTGAGTGTGGAGTCTTCCGGGACCGCTCACGCTACCTTTTATCCGCGTGGTATCGCTGACCTGGCGGGGAGCCTGTGGGCAGGTTGGGATGGTTCATGCCCGGAGGTGTGGGAAGAGTGAAACGAGGCGTGGGGCCTTCCAATGAAGGCACCACGCCTCGCCTCTGCCTAGATTCTCGCTAGCGAAGAATTCGGATGTAAATGGGATTCCCGTAGTTACCTCCCTCCATGATTCCAAGTTCGGAGTTCCTGGCGGCGATGTGCCTGTTGTTGCCGGTATAGATGCCGATGTGTCCGGGCCACCACATGAGATCGCCTGGCTTGGCCTGGGATGCAGGGACACGTGGGCCCATCTTCAGCTGGTCGTCTGGTAGCCGCGGGAGATAGATGCCGAACTGTGAGTAGACATGGCGGGTATACGAGGAGCAATCGAAAGCAAAGGGGCCGTTGGCGCCGCTGATGTAGGGGAAACCTTCGTAGCGTCGAGCGACTTCGAGGAGTTGGTTGGCCTTTGCTTCGTTCCATCGGAAGCCGGTGGACGCGGGCTGAATGCTGCTTGCGAAAGTTCCGGTGGACTGTGGCGCGAGGGCTACCCCGGCTGCCTGGGCTTCCGGTGCCGAGATGCCACTGAGTGCTCCCACGGCGAGGCTCGCCGCGCAAGCGGCAACTAACATTCTTGGTCGGACACGCATCAGTTTCTCCTAAGGTAGGTACATTGCGATTATATGTCCTAACTATAATAAACATTTGTAAGCATAATATTCAAGACCGGCCGAGTATTGATCTGGCCGATGGTGCGAAACATGCGGATATTCAACGAATTATATTGTTTTAATAGTAAGTACAAATGTACTGACTAGTACAATCTTTGTGTACTGTATGTGCCTGGTGAGGGCGCGAAAAAGGGGCCGTATCAGACGGGTGGTCAACCTGTCTGATACGGCCCCTTCGGGGCTTGGGGTCGTTCTAATCTTCTGGTGTGGTGAACACCGCTGGGGTTGGCTCCGGCAGAGGAGTGTCGAGCGGTGACGGTTCTGGCGAAGTTGCATCGTCGGTGGGCGCTGCGGTCGGGCTGGGCTCCGAGGTGGTTGGAGTCGGAGTGGGCTCCGGCGTGGTGGGAGTCGGGCTCGGCGTGGGCGGGGCCGTTGGTGGAGGGGTGGTGGAGGCTGGGCTCGGCGTGGGCGAGACTGTTGGCGCAGGCGTCGTGGAAGTCGGGCTCGGTGTGGGCTCGGGTGTGGTGGGAGTTGGGCTTGGCGTTGGCTTCACGTCCGTCTTCCTAGCTTCCTCCGCCTTTCGTGCCTCTTCAGCCTTCTTGGCTTCCTCGGCCTTCTTGGCTTCGGCTTCTTCCTCCGTGGGGTCGTAGGGAAGCACCCGGATATAGACCGGATCGCCGTAGACCGGGCCCTCCTGGATGCCTACCGTGGGATTTCGCGCGGCGATGTGGTTGCCATTGCCGGTGTAGATGCCGACGTGTCCGGGCCACCACATAAGGTCGCCAGGCTTGGCCTCCGAGGTGGGAATCCTTGTGCCCGCAGAGGGTTGATTCTCGGAATAGCGGGGAAGGTCAATTCCAAACTGGGCGAATACGTGTTTGGTGAAGCTTGAGCAATCGAAGGCGATCGGGCCGTTGGCCCCCAGGACATAGGGGAATCCAATGTATCGCCGGGCAAACTCCACGGCTTGTTCACCCTTGGTCTTGCTCCAGCCAAGATTTGTAGCGGTGGGGATCTCCCTGACGCGGCGCTCAAGCTCTGCCAGTTGGGCGGGTGGAATCACTGCTCCCTCGGGACTGTTCGGGTCGCCCTGGATGGTGGATGGATCCTGGATAAGCAGTGTGGCGAGCAGGGCCGTTGCGTCGTAGGTCGCGGTGAGGGGTGCGTGAATGGGCACCTGGGACGCCGCTGCGGACTCGGTGGGCACTCGAAGCACTGTTGAGACGGTTGAGGTACTCGTGGGCGCGACGTTAAAACTGCCAGCTCGAACTTCTGAAATGTTGGTACCTGCGATGGCTCCAACGATCAATCCAGCGGCTGTGGCTGCGGTGAGTGTTTTGGTTCTCGTTCTCATCAATCTTCCTGGGGTGGAAGTTATGCTCGGTGCACTTGAGCATCAATAGTCATCATGTTACGCCCGCCACACCGCCTGTGAAAAGTGCTGATTTAAATGAATTTAGTCCTGTCATTGTTGCAATCTTCTGGGTTCGGGAGCTTTTCTTCTGTGCGGTATGATGAGAGGCGGACAATTATTCATATTTCGAGGAGAACTCCGTGTCCGGACACTCTAAGTGGGCCACCACCAAGCACAAGAAGGCAGCGAACGACGCCAAGCGCGGCAAACTCTTCGCACGCCTCATCAAGAACATTGAAGTTGCTGCGCGCACAGGCGGTCCTGACCCTGCTGGAAACCCCACCCTTTTCGATGCGGTCCAGAAGGCCAAGAAGAACTCGGTTCCCTCAGACAACATCGACCGCGCCCTCAAGCGCGGTGCGGGTGAAGGTAACGACGGCGTCATCTACGAGAACATCACCTACGAGGGCTACGCCTCCGGTGGTGTCGCAGTGCTCATCGAGTGCCTGACGGATAACCGTAATCGTGCGGCCGCTGAGGTGCGCACCGCCCTGACTCGTAACGGCGGCCAGTTGGCGGACCCGGGTTCGGTGTCCTACCTCTTCTCCCGTCGTGGAATCGTCGAGGTTCCCAAGTCGGACGGCCTTACCGAAGATGACATCCTCATGGCCGTGCTCGATGCGGGAGCGGACGAGGTTGTTGATGAGGACGAGGTCTTCACCATCGAGTCGGAGCCGGGCGACGTCGTCGCCGTGCGTACCGCCCTGCAGGAGGCCGGAATTGACTACAACTCGGCCGAGGTCGAGTTCGTTCCTTCCATGAAGGTGGAAGTGGACAAGGAAGGCGCGCAGAAGGTTCTCAAGGTGATTGACGCCCTTGATGACTGTGACGATGTGCAGAACGTTTTCTCCAATGTGGACATCCCGGATGCGGTGATGGAAGAGCTGGAGGCTGACGCCTAAGGTGCGCATACTTGGCGTTGATCCGGGCCTCACTCGATGCGGCCTGGGCACCATTGATGCGAGCGGCGGTCGGCGTGTTTCCCTTGTGGATATGAGGGTGGCGCGTTCGGCCGCCGAACTGGCTCCGCACAAGCGTCTGCTACTGATTGCGGACGAACTGGACAAGGTGCTGTTGGAGTTTCGGCCCGACGTCGTCGCCGTCGAGCGCGTGTTCGCGAAATCCAACGTACGATCGGTGACCGGAGTGGCGCAGGTGGTGGGTATCGTCATGCTTGCCGCAGCCCGCGCGGATCTTCCGGTGGAGATGCACACCCCGTCCGAGGTGAAGGCCGCGGTGACGGGGAATGGGCGAGCGGAGAAGAAGCAGGTTCAGCTCATGGTGCAGCGGATTTTGCGCCTGAAGGAGCTGCCGCGCCCCGCGGACGCCGCCGATGCCCTCGCCATTGCCATTACTCAAGCCTGGCGTGGGGGAGCCGCTTCCCTTGATGCCGAACCTGATCGAACCCAGCACGGCGGCGCGGGAACGTTGCCGCGGGCCACGGGCTACGACCTCACCCCGGCGCAGAAACTGTGGGCTGGCGCTGAACGCATGTCGCGACGGCATGGCGCCGTCGCCCCGAACGAAAATTTGGGGAAGTAAGAGATCCTGCCAATAGGCCACGGCCTATTGGCAGGATCTCTAAGCAGGTCGCGCCATCCGGGTGATCTGTGCGCTAGAATCATCAAACATACGTTCGAAAGGGAGTGTGGATGATCGCCACGGTTCGCGGCAGGGTCCTGCAGCTGGATGGCACTAGCGCCATTGTTGAGGTGGGGGGAGTGGGTTTCGCCGTCCACGCTACGCCCACCACCTTGTCCACGATGCGCGAGGGCTCCGACGTGCTCCTCCATACCTCCCTGGTGGTGCGCGAGGATTCGCTGACGCTCTTCGGTTTCTCCGAGGCGGATGAGAAGCGGACTTTCGATGTACTCCAAGGTGTTTCGGGGGTGGGGCCGCGCCTGGCGTTGGGTATTCTGGCTGTCCACACGCCCGATGCGTTGCGGCGCGCGGTGAGCGCGAAGGACGAGGCCGCCTTGCAGCGGGTCTCGGGCATCGGGAAGAAGGGCGCGCAGCGTCTCATTCTTGAGCTTGGTACCAAGCTGGGCCCGGAGCTGGGATCCGATACGGTTCAGGCGGCAGCGCCCGCAGCAAGTTCTGACGTGGTGGACGCGCTCGTTGGTTTGGGATGGCCGGAACGCGACGCGTTTGCCGCCTACGAAAGTGCCGCCAGCGCCAAACCTGACGGCGATGTGGCCACGCTTCTGCGTGCGAGCCTGCAGATTTTGGGAGCGAGGAAGTAAATGTCGAGTGCATACGACCTTGTGGCCCCGGACGCCGGGGATACTGAGCGCGCCGCCGAAGCGGCCTTGCGCCCGCGCCACCTGGAGGATTTCGTGGGCCAGATGGTGGTGCGTGAGCAGCTTTCCCTGGTACTCGAAGCTGCCATCGCCCGCGGCAAAACTCCGGATCATGTGCTTCTTTCCGGGCCGCCCGGCCTTGGCAAGACCACCCTGTCGATGATTATTGCCAACGAGGTGGGCGGGGCCCTCCGCCTCACCTCGGGGCCCGCGATCCAACACCCGGGCGATCTTGCCGCGGTTCTTTCCTCGTTGCAGGAAGGGGACGTGCTCTTCATTGACGAGATCCATCGCCTCGCGCGTACGGCGGAAGAAATGCTCTACCTGGCCATGGAGGATTTCCGGGTGGATGTCATGGTGGGTAAAGGTCCTGGCGCAACGTCAATTCCGTTACCTCTTCCTCCCTTCACGGTGGTGGGAGCAACCACGCGGGCGGGCCTGCTGCCCGCCCCGCTGCGCGATCGCTTTGGATTCACCGGCCATCTCGAGTACTACACCGAGGAGGAGCTGTCCACCATCGTGGAGCGCAATGCCGTGAAACTGAATGCGGAGCTTGCCAAGGACGCCGCTCACGAGATCGCCTCCCGATCGCGCGGCACACCGCGCATTGCCAACCGGCTGCTGCGGCGCGTGCAGGATTGGGCGCAGGTGCGTGGCGACGGCGTCCTCGATATGCGTGCGGCGCAGGCCGCTCTTGACGTCTTCGAGGTGGATAAGCGCGGGCTTGATCGCCTTGACCGCTCGGTTCTTGAAGCGGTATGCGTGCGTTTTGGTGGCGGGCCGGTGGGCCTGACCACCCTTGCCGTCTCGGTGGGTGAAGAGCCCGAAACAGTGGAGACTGTTGCCGAACCTTACCTGGTTCGTGAGGGTTTTCTGGTGCGAACACCGCGTGGACGAGCAGCTACGCACCTCGCGTGGGAGCACTTGGGAATGATTCCTCCGGCGGCAGGCGAGACGTTATTTTCCTGAGGCGAATGCTTTGTTCTAACAAGTCTGGCGAGATGTACCGCACGTTACCGTTCCTCCCGATTCTCGGCGTGCCCGAGTAGACTGTTGCGGTACATGTCGACAGACTACTAGGAGTGGCTCGTGCAAGACTATTCGATGTTTTTTCTGCTGGGACTGATGATTGTCATGTTCTGGTGGATGTCTCGTTCATCGAAGAAGATGCGTCAGAAGATGATGGACGAGCGCGCAGCAGCTGTCGTCCTGGGCAACACCGTTGTCACCACCGCCGGTTTCTACGGCACCATTGTGGACATCGATGGCGACGCCGTGACTCTCCAGAGTCCCGCCGGTGACGAGACCGTATGGTTGCGCAGCTCCATCGCCTCCGTGTCCGATTTGCCGCTTGGTAATGCAGACGAGGACGAGCTGATTGACAGCGACGTCGTCGTTGATGAGTCCGTTGAGGATGAGTCGCCCGAGGGCGATCGTAAGCCGGGCTCTGCCTGGGCGTAAATTATTGGGCCCGGGTAACGGGTCCGATCTCGAAAGAAGCTTCTATGCCTTCCCACGTTCCTGAGGTCAGCGCGCCCAAACCCTGGCGCCGCCTCACGTTCCTTACTGTTTTGATGGTCGCTTTGGTGGCCAGTCTCGTCGCTGGATCGTTCATTGGCGATCGATCACGATTCCTTCCGGACTTTGCCCTTGATTTGGAGGGCGGTACGCAGATTATTCTCACGCCGACGACGACCGACGGCTCCGAAGTCACCCAGAATGACGTCAACCAGGCGATTGAGATTATTCGCCAGCGCGTTGACGCTTCGGGTGTTGCGGAAGCCGAGATCGCCTCGCAGGGCGGGTCAAACATCGTCGTCGGTTTGCCGGGCACGCCGTCGAAGGAAACGCTTGACCTCGTTCGTACCTCCGCGGTGCTTCGGATGCGGGCCGTCATTCAGAACGCCAATGCTGGCGTGCTGACTCGTGAGGACTTCGAGGCGGCTACCGCTGTGACGCCTGATACTGCGCCAGTCGAAGGTGAGACTGCACCAGTCGAAGGTACGCCTGAGATGGCGCCGGTTGAAGGCGAAGAGGCCGCGACTGATGAAGCTGCCCCGGTCGAGGGTGAAGCCGCGCCAGTTGACGAAGCTGCCGCGGCGGAAGGCGAAGCGCCTGCCGAGGGTGAAGCTGCAGCGACTGAAGGTGAAGCGGCGCCTGCCGAAGGTGAGGCGGCTCCAGTCGAAGAGACGGCGCCCGTCGCAGAAGCCACGCCAGCAGAGTCCGCTCCGGCCGCCGTGCCTTTCACCGTCGAGGAGTTGCAGGCTGCTGCCATGCAGATCGCGGATGCCAACGCCGACGGCGTGCTGTCCGCCGAGCCCGCACAGGCTCCCACGGATGCTTCTGACTTGGCATGGGTGACCGAAAAGGTCGTCTACGATGCCTTGACGATCGATTGCACCGCCCCTCGCAGCCATACCGGCGAGGACGATCCGGCGGCTCCTGTCGTCGCGTGTGAGCCTGATGGACCGGCAGGACCTGCCAAGTACATCCTCGGCCCGGCCGAGGTTGAAGGAACGCAGATCAAGCAGGCAGCCTCCGGCTTCGATCAGCAGGCCAACCGCTGGGTCGTCAGCATGGATTTCAACACTGAAGGTGCGAAGGCCTTTGCCAACGTCACCGGCCGTCTTGCCACCCTGGAGTCGCCGCGTAACCAGTTCGCCATCGTTCTTGACGGCCAGGTAGTTTCCGCGCCAAGCAACGAGCAGGCGATTACAGGTGGAAGTGCACAGATCTTCGGCGGTAGCCTCAATCAGGAGACCACCAAGGTTCTTGCCAACCAGCTGAACTTCGGTTCGCTGCCGTTGCACTTTGAGGTTCAGTCCGAGGAGCAGATCTCTGCCACGCTCGGTTCCGAGTCCCTCACTTCGGGTCTCATCGCAGGTCTCATCGGTATGCTTCTGGTGGTGCTCTACCTGCTCTGGCAGTACCATGGACTGGGCCTCGTGGCCTCGGGATCGGTGCTCCTGGCAACGGGAGTCTCCTACCTGCTCATCTGCTTCCTCTCGTGGACGATGGGCTATCGCCTCTCGATGGCGGGAGTCGTGGGCATGATCATTTCGATCGGTGTCACAGCTGATTCCTTCATCGTGTTCTTCGAGCGCATCCGCGACGAGATCCGCGAGGGCCGCACCCTCAAGGCGGCTGTTGCACACGGCTGGGAGCGCGCCAAGCGCACCATCATCGTGGCGGACGCCGTCAACCTGGTCTGCGCCATCGTGCTCTACTTCCTGGCCGTGGGCTCGGTGCGAGGCTTCGCCTTCACCCTGGGCCTGACCACCCTCATTGACCTCATCGTGGTCATGATGTTCACCTACCCGCTCATGCTGGTGCTCACCCGCACCAAGTTCTTTGGTGAGGGCAAGCGCTTCTCGGGTATGGATGCCGCGGCCCTTGGCCGCGAGCCGTCCTACCGTGGCCGTGGCCGCTTCGAGTCGCGTGCACCGCGCGCCAGCAAGGCTTCAGCGAGCCAGGCTTCAGCGAGCCAGGCGTCGGCAAGCACGTCGTCGGCTCCCGTGGCGGTAGCTGAGAACGTCGAATCGGAGGCGGTATCGGAATCGGCACCGGTCGCCGTCGTCGAACTCTCGGAAGAGGAGCAGGGACTGAGCCTCGCCGAACGCCGGGCACTTGCGAGGCGCAAGGCACGTGAGGCCGCGCGGGCCGCTGCGGAAGGGGAGAACGCCTGATGTCTATGTACAGCTACGCCAACGATCTTTACACCGGGAAGAAGTCCTACGACTTCGTGGGCAAGCGAAAGATCTGGTTCTCCGTTGCCGCACTGGCAGTGATCGCCTCGATCGTGCTGCTCTTCACCGTGCGACTCAATCTTGGTATCGAGTTCACCGGCGGATCGCAGTTCACCATCTCGAACACCGCAAATGTGGACCAGACTCCCGCTACCGACGTCATGAGCGAGCACGGCGGAAGCGACGCCGCGCGAGTGGCGCAGGTGGGCGATTCGAGCATCCGCATCCAGACGGTCAATAGCGACGAGTTCTCGAATACCGAAGTTGAGGCGATTCGTAGCGAACTCGCCGCGGCCTACGGGGTGGACGTCACGGAGGTCACCTCGACCTTCATCGGGCCCTCGTGGGGTCAGGACATCCTCGGCAAGGCACTCAATGGCTTCGTAGTGTTCCTGGTGCTCGTGGGAGTCGGGCTCTCGCTCTACTTCCGCAGCTGGCGCAATGCCGCGGGCGCCATCGTGGCGCTCTTCCACGATCTCATCGTGACCGTCGGCGTCTACTGCATCTTCGGCTTCGAAGTGACCCCGTCCACCGTGATTGGCCTGCTGACGATTCTCGGATACTCGCTCTACGACACCGTCGTGGTGTTCGACAAGGTGCGCGAGAATACCCAGTCATTGACGTCGCAGAACGCCTACACCTTCGCGGAGTCAACGAATCTGGCCGTCAATCAGACCCTCATTCGCTCCATCAACACCTCGATCACGAGTATCCTGCCGATTGCTTCCATTCTCTTCATTGGAGTGTGGCTGCTGGGAGCGGGTACACTGCGAGATCTTGCCCTGGTCATGTTTGTGGGTCTCATCCTGTCCACGGTGTCATCGATCTATATTGCCTCGCCGATGGCGGTGCAGCTGGCTGAGATGAACCCGCAGATCAAGGAGCACACAGAGCGTGTTCTGGCCGAGCGTGCGAAGCGCGAGGAGGCGGGCGTCGATATCGATGACGCCGTCGTTCTTGACAAGGCAGCGCCAGCGCGCGGTGTCATCCGCGAAGCCGGCCACCGTAAGGGCAACACCGCCCAACCCAAGCGTAAGAAGAGGAGAAAGTAGTGAGCGAGGCGTACGCCTTCCCACAGGAGACAGTTGCACTCGTGGAGTCCAACCTCCGCGAAGTCAACGATTTCCCGGCCCCGGGAGTCATTTTCCGCGATATCACACCGCTCATCGCGGATCCCGAGGGGTTCCGAACCCTCATCAACATCCTGGCCGACCGTTACCGCGGTAAGGTCGACGCCGTCGCGGGCCTCGAGTCCCGTGGCTTCATCCTGGCCGCACCGCTCGCCTACGCGCTCGGAGTGGGCATGGTGACCGTCCGCAAGGCGGGTCGCCTTCCCGGTCCCGTCGTGGGCGTGGATTACGACCTGGAGTACGGTTCGGCCCGCATGGAGCTGCAGCCGTTCACCGTGGAGGATGGCCAGCGTGTGTTGATTCTCGACGACGTCCTGGCCACCGGTGGCACCGCCAACGCGGCCTTCGATCTCATTGAGCAGTCGGGCGGCGAAGCCGTTGGACTGTGCGTCCTCATCGAGCTTGCGGACCTTGGGGGCCGCGCCAAGCTTGAAGGCCGCGAGGTTGAGGCGATTTTGACGTTCTAGACGGTGCTCGTCCGTGACGCGACACTCCGTCGTCGTTCAAAAAATATCTCAGGGGGACCACACTGAAGGGTGTGGTCCTTCTGCATTATGGGTCGTGGCACGTGGGAGACGTTCGGGAGGCTATGATGTCCACTACAGGTGAGGGGGAGAGATGAGCGAGAATCAGACACCGAGGGTGAGGTCTCGAATGGCTTGGCTGACGGGCCGCAGTGCGCCACAGATCCCGGCGGTACTGGAACCTCTCATGCGTGCGTTGGGCACCAAGACTGTGGACAAGGCGCGGATCCTTCACGCCTTCAACGTTGCGGATGCCTGCCACTCGGGTCAGATCCGTAAATCGGGAGAACCCTACATTACCCACCCGGTGGCTGTGGCCACGATCCTTGCCGAATTGGGCCTGGATGAGGACACCATCGTGGGTGCCCTGCTCCATGACACGGTGGAGGATACCGGCTACACCCTGGAGGAGGTCCGCAAGGAGTTCGGGCCCACGGTCGAGTTGCTGGTCGACGGCGTCACCAAACTCGACAAGGTGGAGTACGGCGAGGCGGCTCAGGCGGAAACCGTACGCAAGATGGTCATCGCCATGTCCAAGGACATTCGGGTGCTGCTCATCAAGCTGTCCGATCGCCTGCACAACGCGCGTACCTGGAAGTACGTCAACCCGGAGAGCGCGAAGAAGAAGGCATACGAGACGCTCGAAATCTATGCCCCCCTGGCGCATCGCCTGGGGATGAACTCGATCAAGTGGGAGCTGGAGGACCTGTCCTTCAAGGCGATGTATCCCGCCGTGTACACCGAGATCGAGCGGCTCGTCACGGAGCGCACCCCGGCGCGCGAAGCCTACATTCTTGAGATCAAGGAGATGCTGGAGAAGGAGCTGAAGAACGCGCACGTCAAGTGCACGATCACCGGGCGCCCCAAGCATTTCTATTCCATCTATCAGAAGATGATCCTGCGTGGTAAGGACTTCGAGGACATCTATGACCTGGTGGGTATCCGCGTTCTGGTGGAGACCGTCGGCGATTGCTACACCACATTGGGCGTGGCGAACACGCTGTTTACGCCGATCCAGGGCCGCATCAAGGACTACATTGCGGCGCCCAAGTTCAACCTCTACCAGTCCATTCACACCACCGTGATAGGGCCGGGAGGGCGTTCCCTCGAGGTGCAGATCCGCACCTACGATATGCATCGGCGCGCCGAGTACGGCGTGGCCGCCCACTGGCGTTACAAGGAGAACGTCAAGGCGGGCGACGCCAACCCGGAAACCTCGGAGAAGGACACCCAGCTCAACTGGCTGCGCCAGCTGGTGGACTGGCAGCGTGAAACTGCCGACCCCACCGAGTTCCTCGATTCGCTGCGCTACGAGATCTCGGGCAACCAGGTGTACGTGTTCACTCCCAAGGGTGAGGTGATGGAGTTGCCGGCCGGCTCCACACCCGTCGATTTCGCCTACGGTGTGCACACCGAGGTGGGGCATCGCACCGTGGGGGCGCGCGTGAACGATCGCCTCGTCACCCTCGACCATCGGCTGGAATCGGGCGATACCGTCGAGATCATCACCGCCAAGAACTCGGAGAACGGGCCCTCCCAGGGCTGGTTGGAGTTTGTGGCCTCGCAGCGGGCGAAGTCGAAGATCAAGGCCTGGTTCAAGCATTCGCGCCGCGACGAAGCCGTGGATATTGGCAAGGAGAAGCTCGCCAAAGCCATCCGCCGGAAGAACCAGCCGCTACAGCGCCTCATGAGCCACGACACCCTGCGGGCTGTGGCTCAGGACCTCTCGCGCGAGGGCGTCACCGAGCTGTACGCGGCCATCGGCGAGGGAGCGATCTCTGCCGAGACGGTGGTGCGCCGGCTCATCATGTCCCAGGGTGGCGAAGCCGGCGTGGAGGAGACCCTCGCCGAGGCCGTCACCCCCACCCGCATCCAGCATCGACGAGCCGACGGCGGCGACAGCGCCGTAGTGGTGCAGTCGCTCGAATCCACCGACGTCCTGGTGAAGCTGGCCAAGTGCTGCACGCCGGTACCCCCGGACAAGATCGTGGCCTTCGTGACGCGCGGCAACGGGCTCTCCGTGCACCGTACCGATTGCTCGAACGTCACCTCCCTCAAGCGTGAACCCGAGCGTTTCGTGGACGTAGCCTGGTCCGATGGCGCAGACGCTATCTTCCTCGTTCAGGTGCAGCTCGAAGCCCTTGACCGCAAGGGCCTGCTGCACGATATTTCACGGGTTCTCGCCGATAACGGCGTCAACCTGCTGCAGGCCACGATGTCCACATCCAAGGAGCGGGTGGCCAAGTCCCACTTCGTCTTCGAGATGGCCGATCCGCGCCAGCTCCAGACAGTGCTGCGGGAAATGCGCAAGATCGAGGGCGTGTACGACGCCTACCGTGTTACCGGTTCGAAGAAGGCGGAGAACCGGCGCGTGCGGCGGTAGTTGAGGGGTGCCGCTGGCGTCGGCACGCCGCGCTGGCGGGTCCGGCTACTCGTAGCCGGACGCTTCGCTAGCGGCGGTAGTGCTTGCTAGCGGCGGCACGCCGCGACGATCAGCTCCCGGGTGCGCCACTCGACGTACTCGGCGAGCTGCGGAATCATCTTGCGTGCCCACGGGAGATTGCGGCGCCCGCCCTCGTGGCGCAACTGCTCGGCGATTTCCTCGACGCGCACGTACCCGCCAAGCATGGTGAGCACGCCCTCCAGAGCCACATCGTGGCTTTCGAGAAGCAGTAGGTCCGCGGCGGTACGCGCCGGAGTGGTGAGCCGCACCCCGCCGATGGTGGTAACGAACTCCGGGTGGATGACGCGGCGGCAGCTGGCAGGATGCCTGGCTTTTATTGGATGCGCAGCGTACACGCCCGGTAAGCGATCGCGCGGCCACCAGCCGGTGTAGATCCACACCGCGGAGAATGTCAGCGCGGTGAAAGGCGCGGGCAGTAGGGGTGCTAGGAGAGCGCCCCGCAGAGCTGGCGTCGCCGCCAGATCTGCGGGCGCGACGTACCCCGGAGCATACTCAATGAGCAGCCCATCTTGAACCATCGTCCTTTGAGCATTCGACAGGGGAGGAATATCACGCCAAGTTGTCATGCCCCATTCATACCGCACAAAGCGGGAGGGTGACTTTTCCGCAGCGTGAGCTGTGGAAAAGTCACCCTCCCGGAGTGCTTACCAGCGAGAACCCTTACAAATCCGTCTTACAGATCCTTGGTGACCTGGTCGAGCCATGCCTGGCGGGCGGCGCGATCTTCGCTCAGCGAGGCGACCTTCTTGGAATCGCCCGCGGCCTCGGCGGCAGCAATCTGCTCGTCGAGTTCGGCGATGAGGTGCTCCAGCTGGGCGGCCATGCCGTCGGCGCGCTGCTTCTTCTGGGGGTCGGAGCGGCGCCACTTCTCGGCTTCGGCGTTGCGCACGGCGTCCTCGATCTGGCGCAGGCGGCCTTCGGTGCGGCTGATGTCCGCGCGCGGCACCATACCGATGGCCTCCCAGCGATCCTGGATGTCGTGTAGGGCGGCGCGTGCAGCTTCGAGATCCTTGACGGGCAGGATTGCTTCGGCTTCGCTCAGCAGGGCGAGCTTGGCCTGAAGGTTCTCGTTGAACACTTCGTCGCGTGCGGAGTAGTGGGCCGAGCGGGCATCGAAGAACTTCTGCTGTGCGGCGCGGAAGCGCTCCCAGAGCTTGTCGTCTTCCTTGCGGGCGGCGTGGCCAGCCTGGCGCCAATCGTCCATCAACGCGCGGAAGCGGGCGGCGGTATCGTTCCAGTCGGTGGACTCGGAAAGCGCCTCGGCCTGTGCGATGAGGGCGTTCTTGCGTGCCACAACCTCGGAACGCTCGCTCTCCAGGGCGGAGAAGTGCTGACGGCGCAGGCGATCAAACTGGCTGCGCGCCTTGGAGTAACGCTGCCACAGGCCTTCCTCGGTGGGACGGTCGATGCGCGGGCCGCCCTTCTGGGCCACCTTCCACTGTTCGAAGATCTGCCCCAGCTCGTCGCGGGAGTTACGCCAGTGGATCTTTGCGGGATCGGTATTGGCGATCGCTTCGGCGCGCTCGATGAGCGCGGTGCGCTCGGCGATGGCTTGGGCCTTGGCTTGCTCACGCTTGGCGGCGGCCTCGGCGGCGCGGGCGGTGGCGCGTTCCTTGAGGCTCGCAACGCGGGTACGCAGCGCTTCGACGTCGCCCACAACGGCGGGCTCCACGAGCTGCTCATCAAGGGCCTTGAGGGAGGTGGTGGCTTCCTCGGGGCTGATGTTGTCCATGCGGGACTCCAGCAGAGTGATCTGCGCGGCGAGGTCAAGGTAACGGCGCACGTACAGGCTCAGGGCATCTTCGGCGGATCCGCCGACGGCGTACTGTCCAACGATTCGCTCGCCGGAATCGGAACGCAACCACACGTTGCCTTCACTATCCACCCGACCCCAGGCGGCCGCCTGCGCAGCTGCTGCTTGGTCGAGGGGAGCCGGAGTGGGCTTGACCGCCGCGGCGGCCGGCGCTGCCGGACGGGGACGCGGGATCGGCCGTGGCGTCGGCTTGGGGGTGGGAGTGGACTCACTCATCTGGTGCTCCTTGGTGGAGACGGTGCCGGAGAGCACCGTGCGAAACAAACTTGGCAATAGTCTACGACGTTTTGCAGACGGAGAGGCACGGCGTCTGGCGCTTGGAGATTATGCCCGATAGCGTGGGATCATGATCTTTTTGCGCTACTCCGAAACTCTCATTGACGCCAATTGTTACATTCTTTGCGATGAAAGCGCGAGCATTGCGCTGGTTGTTGATCCCGGCGCGGGGAGTGCGGCGTGGGTGGAACGTGCGCTCAAGGCGCGCGGGCTCACCTTGGGCGCGGTGCTGTGCACCCACGGACATGCTGATCACGTGTGGGATGCGGGAGTTGTGGCGGGCGACGACGTCGTCGTCTATCTGCCCGAACCGGACCTGTATCGTCTCGACAACCCGACCCGTTACACGGCCGTGTTCTCGCAGTTCTTCGTCTCGTATTCGGGGCACGAGTGGCTGGCCCCGGCTCGTTCGCAAGCGTTGCCGGAAGAATTTTTCGACGACGACGGCGCGGAGATCGTCCCCGGAATCCGCCTGCGGGCCATCGCGGCGCCGGGACATTCCGAGGGATCCACGGTGTTTTTGCTGGAGGGGCAGATTGCGCCGGATCCCGAATCGGTGCATCTACCGGAGGGCTCGTTCGGGACCGAGCTGATGCTCACCGGTGACGTGTTGTTCCGTGACGGCGTCGGCCGTACCGATCTTCCCGGCTCCGATCCGGCGGCTGCGCGCGACTCGCTGCGCAATCTCGCCCAGACGATTGCCCCGGCGCGTGTCTTCTTTCCCGGACACGGCGGCCCGTCCACGATGGGGCGCGAGTTGCGGCATTCTCCCTTCCTGCGCGAGGCCGTGCGCGGATACTAACCTGCTCACACTGTGCCCCGAGATGAGGAATCTACGTTCGTCGTGAGAGAATATCCGTCATGAAGATTGCCCCCCTTTCTGGATTTCCTGAGTGGCTGCCGGACGGCCGAATTGTTGAACAGCGCATCCTGGATACGTTGCGCCATACGTTCGAAGTGCACGGCTTTTCCGGGATCGAAACGCGCGCGGTGGAGCCGCTGGACCAGCTGCTGCGCAAGGGTGAGACCTCCAAGGAGGTCTACCTCCTCAATCGCCTCCAAGGCGGGGACGCGCAGGATGCCGAACTCGGTCTGCATTTCGATCTGACGGTGCCGCTGGCCCGCTACGTGCTGGAGCATGCCGGCAAGCTGGACTTCCCCTTCAAGCGCTACCAGATCCAGAAGGTGTGGCGCGGCGAGCGCCCCCAGGATGGCCGCTTCCGCGAGTTCATCCAGGCGGACGTGGATGTGGTGGGCGCCGATACCCTGGCTTTCCACCACGAGATCGAGCTGCCGCTGGTGATGGTGGAGGCGCTCAACCAGCTGCCGATTCCGCAGGTTGTGGTGCGTGCGTCGAACCGCAAGGTGGCGCAGGGCTTCTACGAGGCGATCGGTATCGAGGACGTGGCCGAGACGCTGCGTATCGTCGATAAGCTCGACAAGATCGGCGCCAAGGCCGTCACGGAGATGCTCGCCGAGGGCGTGGGCGCTTCCGAGGAGCAGGCCCGCCTGGCACTGGCTCTCGCCGAGATTTCGGGAACCGATGCGCGCGTGGCCGAGCAGATCAAGGCGCTGGGCCACACTTCTGCGATGCTGGAGGAGGGCCTGGAGGAGCTGGTCGGCCTCATCGAGGGCGCGAACGAGCTGTTGCCGGGCGCCGTCGTCGCCGATCTCAAGATCGCCCGCGGCCTGGACTACTACACCGGTTCGGTGTTCGAGTCCACCATGATCGGCCACGAGGATCTCGGCTCGGTGTGCTCCGGCGGTCGCTACGACTCGCTGGTGAGCGACGGGCGCCGCACCTACCCGGGCGTGGGCCTCTCGATCGGCGTCTCGCGCATCATCTCGCGCGTGCTCTCGCGCGGTCTGGTGACCCCCACCCGTAAGGTTCCCACCTGCGTTCTGGTGGCGGTCAACAACGAGGGGGAGCGCCGCCACGCCGAGCTGACGGCCATGCAGCTGCGCCGCCGCGGCATCCCCACCGATGTCTCGCCGGGTTCGCAGAAGTTTGGCAAGCAGATTCGTTTCGCCGATCGCCGCGGCATTCCTTTCGTGTGGTTCAAGACGGAGGAGGGTGAGCAGGTGAAGGACATTCGTTCGGGCGAGCAGAGCGCTGCTGATCCGACCACCTGGGAGCCCCCGGCTGCTGATCTCTTCCCGGGGTTGAACGAGGGCTGATGAGTATTCCCATGGTCAAGGGGCCGGACATGGCCGCGTCGTTGCGCGGGCTGTGTGCGGCTCTGGAGCAGGCACAGTTTCCCCTGCCGGGTTCGTACGCGGAGTTCGGCAGGGATGCCTGCGCTGACCTCATTCGCCAGCTGGAGGACTACATCCTGCCTCGTTATGACTCCCTGGACGCGCCGCTTCTGGCGGTGGTCGGGGGGCCGACGGGCGCCGGGAAGTCGCTGCTGGTCAATTCGTTGGTGCGCGAGCACGTGGCCTCCTCCACGGCAATTAGGCCGACGACGAGGGGCCCGCTGCTGGTACACGCTCCCGGCGAGGGCTCGTGGTTCTCCTCGCAGCGGGTGTTGCCCGGTCTGTCGCGGGTGCGCGGTCTCGGCGCGCCGGAGAATCGGGAGGGCGCGCAGGGGGAGTTGCGGCTCGCCCAGCACGAGGGCGTTCCGTCCGGGCTGGCGCTGTTGGATTCCCCGGATATCGATTCCGTGGTGGAGGAGAATCGCCGCTTGGCGGGGCAGCTTCTCGCCGCGGCTGACCTGTGGATTTTTGTGACGACGGCGGCGCGCTACTCGGACGCCATCCCGTGGGCGCTGTTGCAGGAGGCGGCGAAGCGTGACATCGTCCTCGCCGTGGTTCTCAATCGTGTGCCGCCGGGCGTGGGAACCCAGATTCGCCCCGATTTCGCGCGTCGTTTGGCCGAGCGTGGCCTCGGCTCCGCCCCGCTGTTCTCGATTTCGGAGGCGGTGGATTCGGACGGCCTGATTCCCGAGGCGAACATCGAATCGTTGCGGGTGTGGCTGCGTGGTATTGCCGAGGATGCCGGTTCGCGGGCGTCGGTGGCACGCCAGACTCTTGCCGGTGCGGTGGATGCTTTGCTCACCCGCGAGGACGATATTCTCGCCGCGTTGGGTGAGCAGGTGGCGCTGCGCGAGCGCATGGCCCGCGAGGTCGATGAGGCTTTCCTGGTGGGCGAGAAGGCGGTGGCCGCCTCCGTTGACGATGGAACCTTGCTGCGCGGCGAGGTGCTGCAGCGCTGGCAGGAGATCGTGGGAACCGGCGACTGGATGCGCAAGCTGGAAAGTGGCGTGTCCTCGCTCCGTGACCGGGTGAGCGGCTGGTTCCGCGGTGGCGATAGCGCTGCGAATCTCGCCGGGGTGGATAACGCCATTGAGGATTCGCTCATCACCATGCTGGTGGCGCAGGCCGATGAGGCTTTGGCCGCCCTGGAAGATGAGTGGTTGGGCCGCCCGGAGGCTGTCAATGTGCTCACCGCGGCGCACATGAACATGCGCTCGCCGCGCGAGCGTGAGGAAGCGGCCGCGCAGGCGGTGCGTGCCTGGCAGCGCGAGTTGGTGGAGATGGTGTCCTCCACCGGCCGCAGCAAGAAATCCACCGCCCGCATTCTTTCGGTGGGCGTCAACGTGGTGGGTGCGGCTCTCATGATTGCCGTGTTCGCCTCCACCGCCGGCCTCACCGGCGGCGAAGTGGCGGTGGCGGGCGGAACCGCAGTGGTGGCCCAGCGGGTGTTGGAAGCGGTTTTTGGCGACGACGCCGTCCGCAAGATGACCGCGCAGGCCAAGGCCGATCTGGTCAGCCGTACCCACGAGTTCCTTGCCGCGGACGCGCTGCCGTTCCGCGAGTGCTTGGACGTGCTGGGAGTGGACGCCTCGGTGGCCAGCCAGATCAAGGATAGTTTTGAGGAAGCGCGTGCGGCGCGAGGAGAGGAACGGCGGCGATGAGCGCACTGACACTGCCCGAGGGCATTGAGACGCTCGAGCACGCTCTGCGGATCGGCGGCTCGCACCTACCGGGCGTGGCCGTCACCGAGGCGCGCCAGCTTCTCGGGAAGATCCAGCAGCGCCGGGAGCGCGGCATGGACCACACCGTGGTTGCTTTTGCGGGCGCCACCGGTTCCGGCAAGTCGTCGCTGGTCAACGCCGTCACCGCTACCGAGGCTGCCACGGTGAGTCCGCTTCGCCCGACGACGTCGCGCGCCCTCGCCATCTCTTCCGGTCCGGTTAGTGAGCTGCTCGATTGGTTGCGGGTTGATGATCGGGTGATATCTCAGACCCTCCCGGGCTCTGCCGATTCGCAGCTGGTGGTCATTGATCTTCCCGATATCGATTCCACCGAGTTCGCCAATCGCGACCTGGCCGAGCGCCTCATTGCCCGCGCCGACGTCGTCGTCTGGGTTCTTGACCCGCAAAAGTATGCCGATGCCGTGGTGCACGAGGACTACCTGCGCGTCCTGGGGGAACATTCCTCATCCATGCTCATTGTTCTCAACCAGGTGGATCGGCTGAGCGAGGCGGAGCGCCCCCACGTTGTGGACAACCTGGCCGAAATTCTTGAAGCGGATGGTCTGCGCAGCCAGGTCTTGGAGACCTCGGCGCTGACGGGCGAGGGCGTGGAAGCGCTGCGACAAACGATCAAGGATGTGTCAGCCACGAAGCAGGCGGCGGTGGCGCGCCTGGCGGCCGATCTGCGCGATCAGGCGGAAGCCTTATCCGAGCTGGTGCGGGCCGAGGATGGGCGCCTGGAGGCGCCGGGCGAACTGCCGCCCTTTGACGCCGTCGCCCTCAGCCTCATGGAGGCCTCGGGTGCCAAAGTGGTCTCCCAAACGGCGCAGGCCTCCTATCTTCACCGGGGGCGCCGGGCAACCGGTTGGCTGTTCACCTCCTGGATGGCCGGACGCAAGCCGGACCCGTTGGCCGCGTTGCACCTGTCGGGGGAGTCGGGCAGCGGCACCCATACCGGGGCGAGTTCGCTCATTCCGCTGGAGCGGCAGCGTGCCGTGGCGCGAGCGGGAGTACGCCGCTACGCCCAGGGCGCCGCCGAGGATCTTCCGCGTGGCTGGCGCAAGGATGTGGTCAACCAGAGCGAGAAGCGTTCCGATGCCCTCGTCGAGGCCGCCGACTCGTTGATCATGAACTCCAACGTGGACTACAGCCGCCGCCCGGCGTGGTGGGAGTTCATGAGGTTCATCCAGTGGTTTGTTGGGGTCTCGGCCCTCGGCGGCGCCGGTTGGCTGCTGGCAATTTGGATTGCCGGGGCCTTCCAGATCCTGCTGCCCGATCCGCCGTATGTGGGTCCGGTGGGTTTGCCCACCGTTCTCCTTGCTGCGGGTTTGCTCCTCGGGTGGCTGGCGGCGCTGCTCAGCCGTCTCTTGCTCGGGCGTGGTGCCCGTAAGACGGCAAACCGGGTGTCGAAGCATCTGGGCAAGGGGCTGTCGGCCGCTGCGCAGGACATGGTTGTGCAGCCGTTGCGCGCCGATTTGGACAATTATGCAGCCTTCGTGAGGGACCTCGAGAAGATCCGCACTGTGCGCTAGAGCACCGTCCCCTCGACGCGGTTTTTCATGCATGACGATGTATAGTTATGCACATGACAATCAAGGTGTCCGTCGCTGGTGCGACGGGATATGCGGGCGGCGAGGTTCTTCGTCTTCTTCTGGACCACCCCCGCCTCGAAGTGGACGCGCTATGTGCGGGGACCTCACGGGGTCCCCTCGGCAACTATCACCCGCACCTGCGACGATTGTCGGACCGCGAGGTCCAGCCCACCGATCCCGCAGTCCTCGCCGATTCCGACGTGGCCATTCTGGGCCTGCCGCACGGCGCCTCGGCGGAAGTAACCGCCGCGATTGAAGCCATCAACCCGGACTGCATCATTGTGGATCTGGGCGCCGATCACCGGCTGGAATCCGCCGCCGATTGGGAGGCTTTCTACGGCTCGGAAGCCAGCGAAGCGTGGACCTACGGTATGCCGGAGCTCATTCGCGTACAGGGTCCGTCCCAGCGCGAACTTCTTTCACACACGAAGCGCATCGCAGCTCCCGGGTGCAACGCCTCCGCCGTGACCTTTGCGGCTCAGCCCGCCATTGCCGCGGGTATCGCCGAGTCAACGGGAATCGTTGCCGCCCTCGCCGTCGGCTATTCCGGCGCGGGCAAGGCGATGAAGCCGCATCTCATGGCCTCCGAAGCATTCGGCTCGGCGCTGCCGTACGGGGTGGGCGGAACGCACCGCCACATTCCCGAGATCGCGCAAAACCTGCGCGCCGCCGGTGGCAGCGTCTCCACACTCTCCTTCACCCCGGTGCTGGTTCCGATGTCGCGTGGCATCCTCGCCACCGTTTCGATTCCGGTCACGTCCGGAGTGAATGCCGACGACGTCGCCGCAGCGTACGGTTCCGCTTACGCCAACGAGTCGTTCGTCCTCAACGTTTCGCAGGTTCCTGCAACCGCGTCCGTCACCGGAGCGAACACTGCGCTGGTGTACGCCACGTTGGACCGCAACGCCGAGCGCCTCACGGCGATCTGTGCCATCGACAACCTGGTGAAGGGCACCGCCGGTGCCGCCCTTCAATCCCTCAATCTTGCCCTCGGCCTGCCCGAGGACCTGGGCCTCAATGTGAATGGAGTCGCGCCGTGACGGTGACAACGCCCCAAGGATTTTCCGCCGCCGGAGTGGCCTGCGGACTGAAGAAGAGCGGCAAGCAGGACTTCGCCGTCGTCGTCAATAATGGACCGGAGTTCACCGCTGCCGCCGTCACCACCTCGAATCGCGTCTACGCGGCTCCGGTGGGCTGGACGCGACAGGCGGTGGCGGACGGTTCGCTACACGCCGTCGTCCTCAACTCGGGTGGTGCCAATGCCTGCACCGGCGATGCCGGTTACCAGGACACCGTCACCACGGCGAACCTGGCCGCAGCCAAGATCGGCGTCGCGCCGGAAGAAGTGGCGGTGTGCTCCACCGGCCTCATCGGCGAACTGCTCAATATGGATGCCATCCGCGCCGGAATTGACGCGGGATTCTCCGAACTCAGCGAAGAAGGCGGCGCCAATGCTGCCCTCGCCATCATGACCACCGATACCAAGCCGAAGACGGCGGCGGTGACCGGCGAATACTCCATCGGCGGCATGGCCAAGGGCGCGGGCATGCTCGCCCCGCAGCTGGCCACCATGCTGGTGGTGCTGACAACCGACGCCTCGCTCACAACCGAGCAGGCGAAGGACGCGCTGCGCCAGGCGATGGATCACTCCTTCGATCGCATCGACTCGGACGGCTGCATGTCCACCAATGACACCGTCATCCTGCTGGCCTCCGGCGCCTCGGGAATCTCGCCGGATCTTGGCGAGTTCACCGCCAGCCTCACGCGCGTATCCCAGGATCTCGCCGAGCAGCTCATTGGCGATGCCGAGGGCGCCTCCCATGACATCGCTGTGGAAGTGTCGGGCGCGTCCTCGCAGGAAGCGGGCCTTGCCGTGGCCCGCTCGGTGGCTCGCTCCAACCTGCTCAAGTGCGCCGTGTTCGGCAATGACCCGAACTGGGGCCGCGTGCTCTCCTCGCTCGGAACAGTGCCCGAGGAGGTGGCTCCCTTCGATGCCACCGCCGTGGACGTGGCCATCAATGGTGTCACCGTGTGTAAGAACGGCGGCGTGGGCGATGCGCGCGAGCTGGTGGATATGACGGGGCGCCTCGTCACCATCTCCATCGACCTCAAGGCGGGTGGCGAGTTCGTGCGCCTGCTCACCAACGACCTCACGTACGCGTACGTCGAGGAGAATTCGGCGTACTCCTCATGACAGATATCCTCATGCGCCTCCAGCGCGCCCAGCAAAAGGCTCAGGTTCTCGTCGAGGCGCTGCCGTGGATTCGCGAGTTCGCCGGGCAGACCTTCGTCATCAAGTACGGCGGCAACGCCATGGTCTCGGAGGAGCTCAAGGCCGCCTTTGCCCAGGACATCGTCTTCCTCCACCACATGGGCATTCGCCCCGTGGTGGTACACGGCGGTGGCCCCCAGATCAATTCGATGCTGCAGCGCGTGGGTATCGAGTCCGAGTTCCGCGGCGGCCTGCGCGTCACCACCAAGGAGACCATGGACGTGGTCCGCATGGTGCTCACCGGCCAAGTGCAGCGCGAACTGGTCTCCCTCATCAACGAGAAGGCACCGTACGCGGTGGGCCTCTCGGGTGAGGATGCCGGCCTTCTGCTCGCCAAGCGCCGCACGGCGTCCGTGGCGGGCGAAAAGGTGGACATCGGCCACGTGGGTGATGTCATCAAGGTCAACCCGGCCTCCATCACCGACCTGCTGGAGGCGGGCCGCATCCCGGTGGTCTCCACTGTGGCGGTGGACATCGAGTCGCCGCGCGACGTGCTCAACGTCAACGCAGACACCGCTGCCAGCGCCATCGCGGTGGCGCTGGGCGCCAAGAAGCTCATCATGCTGACGGACGTGGAGGGCCTCTACCTCAACTGGCCGGACAAGTCCTCGCTGGTGGACCAGATCGGCGCCGAGGATTTGCGCGGGCTCATTCCGTCGCTCGATTCGGGCATGGCTCCCAAGATGGAAGCGGCGTTGCGCGCCGTGGACCAGGGCGTTGAACAGGCACACGTTATTGATGGGCGCATGGCCCACTCCATGCTGCTGGAGGTCTTCACGGACGCCGGCATTGGTACCCAGGTTGTTCGGCACGCGGAAGGGAGAGGGAAGTGAGTACCAGCACTGATTCAGTCATAACTAATGGGGAGCTGACCTCCCGTTACACCCGTACCTTCATGAACACCTTCGGGGCACCCCAGCTGGTCCTCGTCAAGGGCGAGGGCGTGCACGTGTGGGACGCGGACGGCAAGCAATACCTCGACCTCCTCGCGGGCATCGCCGTCAACGCGCTAGGGCACGCCCATCCGGCGATCGTCGAGGCCGTCACCGCGCAGCTGAACGAGCTCGGCCACATCTCCAACTTCTTCACCAGCCCCGCCCAGGTGGCGCTCGGTGAGAAGATCCAGCAGATCTTCGACGCCTCCGGCTACGACGCCCCGGTTAAGGTGTTCCTCGCGAACTCCGGCACCGAGGCGAACGAGGCGGCCCTTAAGCTCACCCGGCTCCACAAGCCCGGCGGCAAGGTCCTCTCGCTCACCCACTCCTTCCACGGCCGCACCCTGGGCGCGCTCTCGATCACCGAGAAGCCGGTCATCCGCGAGCCCTTCGAGCCGCTCCCCGGCAACGTCGAGTTCGTCGAACCCACGGTCGATGCCCTCACCGCCGCTTTTGACGACGACGTCGCCGGAATTTTCGTCGAGCCGATCCAGGGAGAGGCCGGTGTGCTTCCGCTTGCCGACGGCGTCCTCGCGGCCATCCGCGAGCTGTGCGACAAGCACGGAGCGTTGCTGGTGGTGGACGAAGTGCAGACGGGCATTGGGCGCACCGGAGTGTGGCTGGCTTCGCAGCAGGTGCGCGCCGACGTCGTCACTCTCGCCAAGGGACTCGGTGGGGGATTCCCCATCGGCGCCTGCGTGGGTGTGGGGGCCGCCGGTGACATCTTCGGCCCCGGCAGCCACGGCTCCACCTTCGCCGGTAATCCGGTGGCCAGCGCCGCCGCGTTCGCCACACTCACCGAGGTGGAGAAGCTGTTTGGTCACGTGGAAGAAACTGGCGCCTGGTTGCGGACGCAACTGGAAAGCGCCGGATACCAGCTGCGCGGCGCCGGACTGTTGCTGGGCGTCGAGGTGGCGGACTCCG
The DNA here is from genome assembly GCA_047602305.1 of Ancrocorticia sp. Lineage (GTDB taxonomy): Bacteria > Actinomycetota > Actinomycetes > Actinomycetales > Actinomycetaceae > Ancrocorticia. Next base: position 767,274 of record JASGHO010000001.1, on the reverse strand, counting down.
TCGTCGTTCAAAAGACTGCTCTCGAAGCGGGCTTCATCGTCAACGCTCCCAACGCCACGACGATCCGCCTCGCCCCACCGCTCGTCATCACGCGCGAACAGCTGGCGCCCTTCGTCGCCTTCATGAACGAGCGTGCGCGCGAGTTCGCAAGAGGAGAATAAATCGTGGCCGAAGCTTTCATTCCCGGAACCCGATCGGCTCGCCAGGCCCTCATCGCGCAGATCCTCATCAAGGAGAGGATCGGCTCGCAGAGTCGGCTGCAGGAGCGGTTGCGGGAGGATGGCATTTCCGTCACCCAGGCCACGCTCTCGCGAGATCTCGACGAGATGGGTGCCGTCAAAGTGAAGGATGCCGAAGGAAAGCAGGTGTACCGAGTGCCGGAGCCGATGGAAGTGCAGGCCGCCACCCAGGGCGCGCGCGTGCAGCTCGCCCGCTGGTGCGCGGAAGTGCTCATCAGCGTGCAGCAGGCCGGGAATCAACTGGTGTTGCGTACCCCTCCGGGGGCCGCGCAACTGCTCGCCTCGTCGCTCGATCGCGCGATGGTGGATGGTGTCCTCGGCTGTATCGCCGGGGATGATACGGTACTCGTCGTTGCCACGGACGAGGCGCGTGCCTCCACACTGCGTGAAGAACTATTGGATTTGAAATAACGCCGCGGGAGTTCTCCCGCGCTCACCATAAGAATTGTGAAAAACTACCGGCTCGCCCGGAACACAACAAGGAGAAATGATGCCTCAGAATAAGGATCGTGTCGTACTGGCCTACTCTGGTGGCCTGGACACCTCGGTCGCCATTGGCTGGATCGCCGAGCAGACCGGCATGGAAGTTGTCACGGTGGCCGTGGACCTCGGCCAGGGTGGCGAGGATCTGGAGACCATTCGTCAGCGCGCCCTCGATTGCGGCGCCGTCGAGGCCTACATCGCGGATGCCCGCGACGAGTTCGCCTCCGAGTACTGCATGCCCCAGCTTCAGGCCGGTGGCCTCTACATGGATGCCTACCCGCTCGTGTCCGCGCTTTCGCGCCCCGCGATCGTCAAGCACCTGGTGACCGCCGCCCGCGAGTTCGGCGCCACCGTGGTGGCCCACGGCTGTACCGGCAAGGGTAACGACCAGGTGCGTTTCGAGAACGGCATCACCTCGCTGGCGCCGGATCTCAAGTGCCTCGCGCCCGTGCGTGATCTCGCCATGACCCGCGAGTTCTCCATCAACTACGCCAACGAGCACAAGCTGCCGATCGAGACCACCCACCACAACCCGTTCTCCATTGATCAGAACGTGTGGGGCCGCGCCATCGAGACCGGCTTCCTGGAGGACATCTGGAACGCCCCCACCAAGGACGTCTACTCCTACACCGATGACCCCACCTACCCGCCGCTTCCCGACGAGGTTGTCATCTCCTTCGAGAAGGGCATCCCGGTGGCCATCGACGGCCGTCCCGTCACCCCGCTGCAGGCCATCCAGGAGATGAACCGCCGCGCCGGCGCCCAGGGCATCGGCCGCATCGACATCGTCGAGGATCGTCTGGTGGGCATCAAGTCGCGTGAGATCTACGAGGCACCGGGCGCGATGGCACTGCTCACCGCTCACAAGGAGCTCGAGAACGTGACCCTCGATCGCGACCAGGCCCGCTTCAAGCGCGGCGTGGCGGACAAGTGGACCGACCTGGTCTACGAGGGCCAGTGGTTCTCCCCGCTCAAGCGCTCGCTCGACGCCTTCATCCGCGACACCCAGGAGTACGTCTCCGGCGACATCCGCATGACCCTGCACGGCGGCCGCGCCGTGGTGACGGGCCGCCGCTCGGACACCTCGCTGTACGACTTCAACCTCGCCACCTACGACGCCGGCGACAGCTTCGATCAGTCCAACGCCAAGGGCTTCATCGAGATCTTCGGCCTCACCTCCAAGCTGGCCGCCGCGCGCGACGTCAAGTTCGGCAAGGGCGAGGCGATGGGCAAGTCCAAGCTCAACTGAGCTGGTAGCTGACGCGCTGATACGCGACGGGCGGCCGGGTACTTTCGGGTACCTAGCCGCCCGCTTTTCGTTATGGCCGACGACGGCGCCCCGGCGTCACCTACGTTTCGCCTCGGCTATTTGTCACCGTGTGGGACGCCGTAGGTTATGCGCTCGCCAGTAGACCCTGGGCGAGAGCTTGGCGTGCCAGCTCGCTAGTGCTGATGCCTTGTTCCTTGGCCTGCTTCTCCAGCAAGCTCCACAGGGAGTTGGGAACCCGCAAGCTCTTGGTGACCATCGGCTCGGTGCGGGTCTCCCAGGGCCTGCCAGGGGTAGCCACGAACACTGAGTTGGGGAACCCAGCGTCTGCCTCTTCAACCCACTGGCTAATGTCGGCATCGGTGAATACGACGCCGTTCTCGTCAACGTAGTTGCTCATATGCTTTCCTCACCTCCGCTAGAAACTGTTTGGTCAAGTACTGTGCGTGGAACACCAAAACCGAGTCGGCCCCGTCCCAGACGAACAGTATTTGAATCCTTCTCATCTCGTTGTCGAAACCAATCAAAGCTCGCCGTGTCGGTTCACTGTCTCTGTCACGATAACGGACAACTGATGCGCTGGATCCCGAGTTGTATGCGGAAACGATCTGCTCCGGTGTTAGACCGTGGCCTAACGCGTGGGGGTGAATCTTTATCCGCACAATTTCATCCTACCTCAGGCAACACACAACGCAATACGTCACATATTACATCAAGCCGTGTCCTTGCTTGGGTTGAATGGACGAGTTTTCACTATTTGTAACGACGACGGCGTCGCGGCGTCACCTACGTTTCGCCTCGGCTAGTCCTCGACGCGCAGCCGCCATCCGCTTGCGGCGTTTTGTCCGCGCCAGAATTCGGCGAAGCGTCCGCCAGCGGCCAACAGTTGCTCGATGGTGCCATCTTCGAGGATTTTGCCCTCGTCGATGAAGATGACGCGGTCTGCCGAGCGGATGCTGGCCAGGCGGTGGGCGACGATGATGCGGGTACGTGGGATGGAATCGGAGGTCAATGCGGCGGTGATGGCCGTTTCGTTTTCGGTGTCGAGTGCGCTGGTAGCCTCGTCGATGATGAGTATGGGCGCCGGTTTGAGGAGGGCGCGGGCGATGGAGACGCGTTGACGCTCGCCGCCGGAGAGGGTCTTGCCACCTTCGCCGACGCCCTGCTCCCACCCGTCGGGCAAGTGGGCGATGAGAGTGTCAATGCGAGCGAGGCGCGCCACCTCGGAGAGCTGCTCGTCGGAGGCCGTGGGGTGTCCGGTGAGGACGTTTTCGCGCACGCTTCCGTCAAAGAGGTAGGGGTGTTGGAAGACGGCGCTGACCAGTTCTGTCCTGGTATCGGCCTGTAGTTCGGCCGCGTCGACGCCGTCCACCAGCACCTTGCCTGAGCTTGGGTCGTGGAGAGCGGCGATAAGGGACAAGATGGTGCTCTTGCCGGAACCGGATGGTCCAACAATGGCGGTGGTGCTTCCCGACTGGAGCGTGAGGTTGAGGCCTGCGAGCACGGGGATGTCGGGATTGCCGTAGTCAAAACTGACATCGCGCAGCTCGATCTCGGGCGCCGCGGAGCTGGCGAGCTGCTCGCTACCTGAGCGCACCAGAGGCGCCTCAACGATGGCGCGAATTCTGCCCAAAGTGCTCGTAGTGGTCTCGATGCCTCCACTGAGTTCGGCGAGCGTTGTGAAGGGCTCCAGGTAGCGTGCGATGACGATGATCATGGCGATGGCTTCGGGAGCACCCAGCCCTCCGCTCATGGCCACGGCAATGACAGCGCCCGCCAAGAGCAGCAGGGCCAGCTGCGTGGCCAGGCTGAAGATGAGTTGCCCGGGGATCTGCATGAGGAGTAGGCGCATGACCGAGGAGTGTTGCGAGGCGAGTGCCTGACCCACCTGGCTGCGTTCGTTGTCCACGCGGCGAGCGGCACGCAGCGCTTGCTGGGTGCGGGCGAACTCGACGATGCGCTCGGTGAGAGCGCTGTTTGCTTTGCTGGCCGCTTGATCGGCGGAGCGGCCGATTCTCACGGTTGCCGCGAATGAGGCGGCCAGCAGTGGAGCCCCGATGAGGGCGGCGAGTCCGAGCGGCCAGGAATAGAACAGCAATCCGGCGGCGATGGCCACGGGCAGCAGCAGTGCTCCGATGATGGGAGTCACGAGGTACACGAAGATTCCCACCAGCTCGGGGCCGGTGGAGGCGATGGCTTGCCGTGCGGCGGCGGTGTTCTCTGCGGTGAACCAGGTGAGCGGAACCTGCGCAAGGCGGTCAGCCAGGGTGCGCTGCCCGGAGTTGAGCAGCGCGAAGCCCATCCGGTAGGCGATGCGCGAGATCCACCAATCCAGCAGCCACCCCGTCACAATGACGAGCGCCAGCGCTCCGATCCAGGGCCAGGCGCCCGCAGGGTCAGGGGAGAACAGTTCAGCCACCACCGGGACCAGCAGCAAGGCTGCGGCGGCGCGAAGGATTACGCTGAGCACGGTGAGCGCCAGATGGAGCCGCAGTGTTGGGCGGAGATTATCCGGCAGTAGTGTGATGATGGAGCGAATCATGCTCGGACCTCCTCGGCCTCGTTACGGCCCGATTTCCACAGCTCGCTGTACCTGCCAGCCGCGGCCAGCAGTTCCTCGTGGGTTCCCACTTCGGCAACCTTCCCGTGTTCCAACACCACGATGCGATCGGCAGCGGTGATGGTGTGGAGGCGGTGGGCAATGACGATGACCGTGCGGCCCTCGGTGAGTTTGTTGAGTGCGCGCTGCACCTGGTATTCCGATTCGGGATCGGCGAAGGCGGTGGCTTCGTCGAGAACCAGCACCGGGGTGTTGGCGAGGATGGCGCGCGCAATGGTGAGGCGTTGCCGCTCACCGCCCGAGAGCGCGGCGTCCGGGCCCAGTGAGGTCTCGTAGCCCTGCGGCAATCGCATGATGCGTTCGTGGATCTGCGCCGCCTTGGCCGCGGCCTCCACTCGCTCCATGCTGGCCTCGGGCTCTGCCAGAGCGATGTTCTCTCGAACCGTCCCCTGGATGATCTCCGGGTTCTGGAACACGAATCCCACCTTGCGGTAGAGCTCGTCGGCGCTCAGGTCACGAACATCGCTTCCTCCGATCCGGATCGCGCCGCTCTCGACGTCGTGGAACCGTGCCAGCAGGGCGGCGAGTGTTGATTTTCCGGAGCCTGATGGGCCCACCAGCGCGGTAAGGGTGCCGGGTTCAAGGGTGAGTGAAACCTTCTGCAAAACCGGAACTCCGGGGCGATAGGAGAAGCTCACGTCATCGAATTCGACCAACCCCACCCGAACTCCATCACCCTGAACTCCATCACCCCGAACACCCTCACCCTCTGGCGCCGCCTCGCGGGTCTCCAGAGCGTTCTCGTCGAGCACCAGCTGGAGCCGACGAGCCGCGATGAGGCCGGTATTGAGCCCGGCGATGCCGTATCCGATCCCCAGCAACCGCGACCCGAAGGTGGTGCCGAGCAGCAGGAACGGCACCAGCGCCACCGCAGGCATGGAGCCCTTGATGATGAGCCAGCCCCCGAACACCACGATGAGCAGCATCGATGTGCTGGGGCGGTTGGCCAGGTCCATGAGGGTTCGTTGCGCGATGAAGGGCCGCTGCCACCCGTCCAGGAATCGAATGTATTCGGCGAGCCGGTTGGTGAAGGGGGAGGCTGCGGCCCCTCCGAAGATACGGATGACGGGCTGTCCGTCCAGATAGCCCGACGCCTCTCCATTCATGCGTTCCGCCCAGCGCAGCGCCTGGGAAACCTTCGCCCCGGAGCGGAACGCCATGTTCGCCATCGCGAGGAGGTACACCAGCACGGGTAGGAAGAGGATGAGTCCCATCCGCCAGTCCACCGCGAACAGGTAGATGAGTACCGCCAGCGGAGCGACGACGGCGGCAACCGCGTCCGGTACCGCGTGCACCATGAGGTAGTGCAGTGCGAGGGTATCGTCTTGCACGATCTGTTTGATGTGCCCTGAGGTGCGGGCATCGAACCAGCCGAGGGGGAGTTTGGCCAGTTGGTTCAGGAGGCGTTGGCGCAGGTCCTTTTCGAAGCGGGCGTCGACGGCGTGCAGCCACCACAGCAGCAGCGAGGAGAGCGTGGCGCCCACGCCGATGAGTACCAGCGCCCAGATTCCCAGCGTCCACAGCTTGCTGGCGGGCGCGCCTTCCACCAGTAGTTGCGCGAGCTGGGCCAGCAGGAAGAATGGCGCCAATTGAATGAGGGTGACGATCGCTTGGATAACGCCGCCGAGAATCATCGTGGTACGAAGCGGGGCGATGAGCCGCCGTGCCGCTTGCGAACGCCAGGTCCCCTTCGTCGTCGTTCCGGAATCACTTTCGACGACGGCTTCCGCTACCGGCTCCGCGACCACCTCCGGTACCACCGCCTCGGACGCAGCCGATACAACCTCAGTTGCTTCAATAGCCTCGCCAGCAACCTCGGACGCCCGCTGCTTGCCCATCGAGCGCCCTTCCACCCAGTAGGCCTGGAAGTAGAGATCTGGTTTGGGGAAGCCGAAGTCGTCTTTCAGTTTGCTGCGCAGCGCCTTGAGTGACCCGGATTCGGGGGCCACCCAGGCGTACCAGTTGGACCAGTCGCGCGCTTCGATTCCGGCCGCGAGTGATTCGGGGCCGCTTCGTTTCACCCAGTGTGTTCGCATGCGCGGGTGTGAGGGCAGCGGTATCTGGTGGTCGCTGGGGTGGTGTTCTTCGAGGTAGAGCTCGATGGGGACTTCGTCGGGGATCACCTGGATGATGGAGCTGATGGCGGGGGTGGAGGCGGAGTCGCCGATCAACAGGTAGCCGGCTGGGAGGTCCTCGGGTAGTTCAAATTTGGAGGATCCGAGCGACATGAACGCGATGGTGTCGCCGGGCGTTGCGGATAGTGCCCAGGCTGAGGCGGGGCCTACTGGCTCGTGCAGCACGAAGTCGACGGCGAATTCGCCGCGTTCCTCATGCGCCTGGCTGATGGTGTAGGCGCGTTGATGTTCCACGTCGCGCCCGTCCAGGTCGGGGAACCAGAAGCGCAGCCATGCCGTGGGTAGTGCCGCGACTTCTGTGAAGAGAGTGTCGGAGTGGAAGTGCACCCGTAAGAACTGTGGGGCCAACAACTCGCTGCTCAGTACCGTCGCGTGGTGGTCACGGGCTCCGAAACCTCGGAGGACCGCTCCTTGAAAACCCCTCTTGGCCATCAGATTCCTTTGGTTCGCATTTCCAGTCAGGTCAGCCTAACTCTTTTGGGCGAGGGCTGCTGTGATGGCCGAGTCGGGGAGTCGGGCAAGGTAGTGCGTTGGCATGGGCGGCGGGAGTTTGGGACGCCGTCGCGAAGGCCGTGAGGCGTTACTCACAACGCGCGTTGAGGGTGTGCGCCGGGTATCGGTTGGTTGCTGATTCAATAACGACGACGGCGCCCGCCGCTCACCTTTTTGCGTGTGTCCAGTTTGTTTCGTTTCTCGTGCTCACAGGCGTGAGGGGAGTCACGAGATGGGTCCCCGACGATCGGGGTGGCGCACAGATCCAGGCTTGAGTGCGATGGTCTGGTGGGTCGGAGGGTGCGCGTTCGAGCACCGGCGAACGGATAAGGTCCCATATGGAAACGGGTGAAGTTGGGGTAACCTAACGTTCGGAAAACTTTAGGTTAGCCTGACCTTATTGGCGTCACATTCAGTATGTCAGCATGTAACCAAATATTATCATAACAAATAGTACATGGAAAGTGGGACACGAGAGCGATGAAGTTCGGTAAACGACTGCGCGGTGCTGTGTTGATACTGGCGGCTTCGCTTGCGCTTTCGGCCTGTGGTGGTACCGAAAGCACCGGTTCTGCTCCGGCAACCGGTCCCACGCGCGTCGTCGTCGACGCCGAAGGTACCGAAGTCAACGTTCCCGAACATCCCGAGCGGGTGGTGGTGCTCTCGGAGCCCACGATGGACGGCACGCTCGCGTTGGGCGTGACGCCGATTGGTGCGGTGACCGGCCGCGGCCAGCAGACGGTTCCCAACTACCTGGCTGATGTCGCCTCCGATCTGCCCATCCTGGGTGGTATCGCGCAGCCGAACTTTGAAGCCATCGGTGCGGCCAAGCCGGATCTCATCCTGGTGGACGGCACGAGTGTCAACAACAATCCGCCGGTGGTGGCGGCGCTGCGCAAGATTGCCCCGGTGGTCTACACCGGCTACGCGGGTGGGGACTGGCGCGTGAACTTCCGGCGGGTAGCCGAGGCCCTCAACCTGGTGGACAAGGGCGAGCAGGTGATTGCCGAGTACGACGCGAAGGTCGAGGAAGCCAAGCCCAAACTCACCAAGTACGCCGATAACACCTTCTCCATCGTTCGCTGGCAGGGAACCGGCGCGGCGCTCATCCTCAAGGAGTTACTGCCCGGCCGCGCGCTCACCGATCTCGGGCTGAAGCGCCCGGCCAATCAGGATCGTGAGGGCCGTGGGCACTCGGATCCGGTCTCGCTGGAAAACCTCAAGAGCATCGACGCCGATTACATGTTCTTCGGCACCCTGGGCGGTTCGAGCATCGAGAATCCGAACGCGGGCGGCACCACGGACATCAAGGGTGGCGAGAAGGCGCTCGCCGAGGCCGAGAAGGTGCCTGGTTTCACAGAGCTGAGCGCTTACCAGAACGACCACATCATCCTGGTGGACGGCTCCTCCTGGACTTCGACGGGTGGCCCGATTCTCATGAACAGCATTATCGACGACGTCCTTAAGGCGCTCGAATGAGCGCCGTAGGTTTGGGCACCAGCGTGGGTGCTCAGAGACTTCTTGTGTTGGCCCGCTACTCAGATGAGTGCGCAGCTCTGACATAAGAAACTGCGCCGGGTATCAACCCGGCGCAGCCCGAAATCAGGCTCCGCACGCCGTGGAAAGCAATAACGCGGAGTTCTGACTCAACAGAAGGGTATGACAGAAATGTCTATCACAACAACAACGGTGGGGGCCTCGCCTCGCACCGTGAAGAAGCAGTCGGGGATTGTCTCCCTGCTGCTCGCGACTCTGCTCGCGCTGGGCTCCGTACTCGGAGTCTCCACAGCGGCGAATGCTGCGGCGGGTGTCTCGGTGCAAACCTACAAGGTTCAGCAGGGTGCTTACCAGACGTTCTTTGTGAGCGGTCTGGCTGCGAACACGAAGTACACCGCAGTGTTGAGCACGGACGACAATGCAACCCACGTTGCGTCAAAGACGTTCACCACTACCTCTTCGGGTAAAGCTCCCGAAAAGTACATGCGTATGGTCGTGGCTGGCAATGCCGCAAAGACGAACAACTACGAAGTTCGCCTGCGCTTGGGGACGGCAACCTCCGGCACTCCCGTCGCAGCAACGAGCTCTCCCTCGATCGAGGTAGTTGCTCCGAACACCACTGCGAAGATCACCAGCATCACGGTCAATCCGGCGAAGACCAAGGTCACCGTGGTTGGCGAGGGCTTCCGTCGTACCAACACCGCCCACAACTCGGTGATTGGCATCAAGCTGGACAACGGCGCGATCAAGCACGCCAACACAACCGCAGATAGGGCTCCGGTTCCGAAGCCATACCCGGCAGCGGGATCGTCACCCGAGGGTGTTTGGTTCTACATCGGTGATCCGAATACATCCGGGACTGGTTCGGATGCAACCTACAACGGTTCCACCGGCTACCCGAACGCTGCTTACGCTGATGACAACATCGTGGGCGGTTCCTTCACGGTGGAGATCCCGATTGGATCAATCCCGGCAGGTACACACACGCTGCTCTTCCTCACTGGTTCGCTAGCGAACACCAATTGGCAGATCCCGACTGGCGCTGTTTCTCCTGATGTTCCCCGTGCTGTCACGGAGAGCTTCACTAAGTAGTAACTACAGGTACGGAGGGCGACAAGACTGTGTCGCCCTCCGTACCGTACCCACAATTACCCAGAGAGTCCCTCATGCAGTTTTTTGCCCCGGCTCGTGGTAGCCGTATCCTCGCGCTCGCCCTCGCGGGTGCCATTGGTCTGGGAGGCGTCAGCCATTCGTCGGTGGCCTCCGCTGACCCTTTCGAGACGATCAGTGTTTCGCCAACAGCAGCCCCGCCCCAGTTCACCATGCAGCCGACACCTCTGATTGCTATTGCCGGAGAACCCGTAGAGCTCAAGGCTGAGGCCGCAGGAGTAACGAGTTTCCGCTGGCAACGGGCAACGGCGGCTTATTCTGATCATCCCGATGCGTCCGATGTATGGGAGGACATCAACCCGCAACTTGTTCCCAGCGCCACTGCGGCTACTCTCCATTTTGATCAGGCGAGCGCTGAACAGGGCGGGTTGTATCGAGTGATTGCGGTGGGCGATGGTGGCGAGAAAGCCTCGGATCCGGCCGAGCTGACAGTGATGGATCAGGTATCAGCTCTGCCAGTCACAGTGGACGAACCCTCTGACGCCGCACCGAGTGCATTCCCGGACGAACTTCAACCCACCGCTGAGGTTTCCTCCGAGTTGGCACCAGCGGCCGCTCATGACCAGCCAACTGGCCTTACTGTGCAGACGGCCAGTGTTGATCCCGCCGATGCTCCTGCGTTCCCTGAGGGTACTCTCGCCGACTACATCTCGGATTTCGTTGAGCTGGATACTGGGAACCCCGAGATTGATGGGGTGTACGCAGGAGACTGGCTCTCCTTCTTTACGCCGCGCCGAACCGTCACTGAGGACCCTCGGCCCGGCAGTGATGTGAGCGATCCGGAAAACTATCCCTTCCTGGCCTGGCGCTGGGGTGGAGACGAGGTCTGGACTTACGCAGAAAGCCCGACAGAATATAGTAGGTACATCGATATCCCAGCGTTGCCCACAGGCCACCCTGTCGAGACGATGCAGCTCGAGGTGGCAATCGTCTACAAGCCGGTGGGAGACCAGCCGCTACAGTTCTTGCACTATTGGCAGAACAGCTACCCGGTGCATCCGCCATATACGCCGCCTGCTGAGAAGGATGCGCGGATCACCAAGCTGCCGCAGGACGTCACTGTGCAAGTTGGTAAGCCTGCAACCTTCACGATCGAGATCGAGGGTTACCCATTTTCCGGTGCAGCTCCCTACATCAGGACCCAGGAGATGGGTAGCGCACTCCCGCCAGAACTTGCAATCCGTGATGGCTGGATCGGCGAGGAGATTCTGAATAGTGGATCTGGAGCTAAGCGTGACGTCACAACCACCCGTTTCAGCTACGAGTACACGATTGCCAAAGTGACGCCCGAGATGGACGGCATGGTTGTGGAGATGACAAGTGATGACGGCCGACTCACCAGCAACCCGCACGGATGGCCCGAAACGATCTCAACAGCCACACTCCACGTGACTGATTACCAGCAACCCGCTGACTGGGCAGCGCCCACCGTGACCACTCAACCGCACTCGCTCACACAAGCCCCGGATGATTCTGGCGTGGTGGAAGTTGTGTTGAACAGTGCCGGGGACGGCACGCCGAAGCCAAACGTGCGTTGGCAGCGCAAGCTCCCGGGCGGTGCCTGGGAGGATATGCAGGACGAGGCCGGGTTCAACGCAACAGGTCCAGACCTATATCTTGTTGGTTCGCAAGCGGTGAGCCAGGCCCAGAGCGGTGCGCAGTTCCGTGCCAGGTACACCAATCGCCTCGGAGAGGTGTTCACCGATCCCGCCACCATCGTGGTGCGTGGCCAACTTGCGGATGGTTGGCGCTGGGGAGAGTCCGACGAACTGGTGCAATATCTGGTTCCGGAGTATGTCGAAAAGGGCCAGAGCTTCACTGTCAGCGGTAAGGAATGGAAGAACACGGGCGCAAAGAATGCCAGTTCGATCATTGCAGTGCGCATTGACGGACTCAAGGCGGGCGGCGATGTGCACAACCCGGTCACTGGCGAGATACTCGCAGATAAGAGCATCATCGCGGCTGCCCGAGCGAACTTTCGTGGAGCCTGGAGCGCCACCATTCCCTTCCCCAACGGTTGGGAGGCAGGCCAGAAACACACAGTGACGCTGAGTACTGGCGAGTTGAGCGAAGGTGACAACGTCCGCAGTGAGTCGGCGCAGATCACCGTGCTGCCCGTCGCTGAGCTGCCGGTTATCACCGCCCAGCCCGAGAGTGTGGAGGATGACGGCAGCGGGGTGGCAGAGTTCCTCGTCGAGGCCGAGGCAAATGTTCCCATGCAATTCCAGTGGCAATATCGTTTCCCTGGTGGCGACTGGGAAGACTATAAAGGCGGTGAAGACGCAACCTCGGACCTCATCGCCGTGGACATCGCTAACCCAGGGCGCATGCATGGTTGGGAGTATCGCGTCCTTGTTTCCACCAGTGCAGGAACGGTGGCTTCCGAGGCAGCAACTTTCCGAGCGCCGGATACGGTGACGGGCGTGCGCTATGACGCGAGCCGCAGCTATCACTACGGGGATACCATCGAGGTCTCGCTTGATGGCCTTGAAGCGGGCGAGGAAGTTGGTTTCTCCGTTGGCAACGACACTCTCGAGGATGTGGAGGCCGATGAGAGCGGAGTGGCGAAAGCGTCCGTGATGATTCCGGCTGTGAATAGTTACGGTGCTGACCTGACAGCAGGTGCCGTGCACATTACCGCCGCAATCTGGACACGCGATGTTTTTCTTAATGGGCCGGACTTCATCGTGGGGCCAGATGCTAGCGTCCCGCCACCAACACTGACGCCGTTCCCCACCTACACCGAGGTGGCAGAGGGATCGGGAGGATTCACCATGACTCCTGAGGTAGAGGGAGCCCTTCAGATCCAGTGGAACCCGGGAAGAAACGGCGTGATAGATGGTTTTTGGGGCCACGATCCCGTCATGGAGTTCGGCCCGGAGTGGACGGAACTCCGAAACGACGGCACACAACTTTCCTTCACGGCTTGGAATGCTGGCGGCGCGGTCCGCACGATGACCGAACTCGACGTAATCCCTGCCGACGGCAGTCCCTCCTATCCCCACGTGACGGCCGAGTCTGAAGCCGAAGGCGATGCAGCGCTTATATGGGCTGAAAGAGATATTGAACCTGGTGGTTCTGCCCGTGTCAGCGGAACGGGTTGGCTGAAAGCTGATGGCACCAGCGGCTCAACGATTGCCATCAAGCTCAACTACCGGCTCGTCAACGATCAGACCGGTCAGTACGAGCGCGCCGGCAGCGATATTGTGAAGCACCCCCTCAACGGCTCGGAAGATTCGACCATCTGGAAGATCGTCGAAGCGAGCGCGGACGGTACGTTCTCCACTGTGGTGGACTTGCCGGAGAACATCGTGCCGGGTCAGAAACTCGCCCTCGCCGTCTCCAGCGGCGTATTCGCCGAGGGGGATATGCAGCGAATGATCGTCACGCCGTCCCTCGTGGTTGATGGAGTTGAGTGGGAGGAACCGCCCATGGAGGTGATCCAGTGCACTCCGAGTGTGGAGAAGCCCACCTGGGAAATTCAGGAGCAGTCCAAACTCGGCGGCAAACTGAAGCTCAGTGGCAAGGGTTGGTGCCATCCTCGTTCAGGAGGCTCAACCATCGCCATCAAGATTGATGACGGTGCATACAGCCACCTCACCGATGATCTCAATCAGAACCGCACCATTTGGGACATCGTCTATGCGGATGACGAGACCGGTGACTGGGAAACCGAGATCACCCTGCCCGATGGCACCACTAGTGGCCCACTCGGTTCGGCTCCGGCCTTCCCCGAGGGCGAGCACTCGATTCGTCTGCTCACCGGCTCGCTGAAGGAGTACGACGCGATCCGCACCATTGGCCCGTCCACCGGGCAGGCGACCCACTTCGTCGTCGGCGAATATCGCCCGAACGCGTTGCCCACCCCGCTCGATATCGAGGGTGGTGCACTCACCGAGGCCAACAAGAATGGCGTGACGGTGACGCAGCAGCAGGCGCCCGCTCCGGGCCAGTGGACGGTGACGGTTCCGGGTGGAAAGAAGGGCGACTGGGTGTATGTTGACGCTTACGCCGGGCCCTCCTCGCGCGGCTACTTCCCCGAGTGGAAGCAGCTTGACGCCAACGGCCAGGTCACACTGAGCCTTGCCGGTGTCACGCTCGCGGTAGGCGACCTCAACGTCACGGTGCAAAACGGAAACCAGGGCCACGTGGGCGAGTTGCTCGGCTGGGCTCAGGTGACCATCGAGAAGCCGAAGTCTCAGCTTCCTCCGGTTATCGTGCCGAACGTGGTGCCGCCGCGGGTTGTGACTCCGCCTCCGCCCGGTGCGGCTCCCGTGGTGGCAGCACCAACTGTTGTCACCCCCACTGCGGCACCCACCGCGCGAGTAGCGGCGGCCCAGTCCACCGCCCCGGCAACGATCCCCGAGCAGCCCGTCAAGCGCGGCAGCCAACTCAACACGTCGAACGCCGGGCAAGTCACTGGTGTGATCGAGGGCGACGTCGTCACCCTCACCGTTGCCGACGGCGAACCCAACCAGTGGATCTACGCCTACGTCTACACCGGAGTGCAGGTGCGCCCGATCGGCTGGGTGCAGCTCGACGCCAACAAGCAGATGAAGGTGGACATCAGCGAACTACCCGACGGCAACCACAAGATCGCCCTGGTGAGCGTGGACGGCGTGCTGGTGGGCTGGACGTCGGCCGCCAAGGGCAAGATCACCGCCGCCCAACTCCAGCAGGAAAAGACGGACGAAGTACTGGCACAAAACGCCGAGCAGGAGGCCGCCGTGCTGCCTCCCGTTCTCACCGGGATGCCCACCTGGATGGTCAATACGCTGCTCGCCGTGGGCGCGCTGCTGCTCATTGCGGCCGCAGCCGCAGCCGCGATGGCACTGCGCAACCGGAGGGAACAAGCACAATGAGAAAGACGAAACCAATGAACACCAGCGCTTCCACATTGCGCACCATCACTAGCGAGTTCTGGGCGCGGGTCACCGCCGCCGCGGCACTCATCATCGCCGTGGTGCTTGCGCCACTGAGCGCGATGGCACTGCCACCGGACGGCCCCTCGCCCAACACCCCCGGCACCTACGCCGAAGTGTGGCCCACCACCGTCTCGGCGGGCGATGTTCTCAACTTCCGCGTCTCGGGATTCCCGGCCGGTGAGATCATCCATTTGAAGTACGACGACGGCAACGAGAACGTCTGCGGGTCCTCCGCCGTGCACGGTGCCTGCGTTATTCACACCCAGGTGATCCCCACCTCCGGGGTGACCGTCGGTTCCGTGGTGATCCCGGCCGATCTGCCTGCCGGTGACCACTGGCTGCGCTTCCTTGCCTCAACTCCCGCTCCCGGCGGTGACGGCATTCTCGGCTTCACCTTGCGCGGTAACGGGGGCGGCTACGGCAACTCCAACTTCACCGTGGTGGCCGGTGGCTCCGGTGGTGAGGGTATCTCGGCCGGCGGCAACGGCGGCCCGGGCGCTTCCTCCGGTGGCGGCGGTGGTGGCGCTGGTGCTGCCGCTGGTACCGGTGGTACCAGCAATGGCGGTGGGGCGGCGCAGGCTCCCGCAGGTGGCGGAGCCGCACCCGGTGAGACCACCGGCGAGGCTGGAAGCGTTGATGCAGCCGCAGGAGCGGGCGCCGTCGCCAAGGCAGTGATCGGCGAGGTTCCCACCGACGAACCGCAGACGGTTCCCGCAGCTCCCGCTGCGACCGGCGACAAGCTGCCCAAGGACAAGAAGAGCGGCGTGCAGGCCGCCATCAAGGATGGCAACCTCACCCTCGCCGTTGACGTTCAGTACTCGGCCGAGTGGGCATTCGTCTACGCCTACTCCAAGCCCACCGAACTCGGCTGGCAGCAGGTCGCCAACGATGGCACGCTGCGATTCTCGATCCTCACCCTTGAACCGGGGGAGCACAGATTCGCCGTGCTCAACGAGGACGGTGAGCTGCTTGGCTGGACCGAAGCCAGCATTGATGCCGAAGCAGTTGCCGCGGCGCACGAACTCGCCACCGGTATTTCCGGTGACGACGTCGCCGCCGAGGCCGCAGGTACTCCCGCGAACGAAAGCGCGCTGCCCTGGAGCACCATTGGCATCGGCGTGGCAGCGGTGATCGCGGCTGTGCTGGTGTTCTGGATCATCCTGCGCAAGCCGAAGAAAGCCGCTGTGGCCACGAAGGAACTCGTGGAAGGCGAGGACCCCTTCGACTTCTCCGACCTGACATCGAAGTAGCCGTGGCCGCCACGTCAACACTCGAACAACCGAGCTCGGCGCGGCCCAGACCCAGCAGGCGCACACCCGTGAGTGTGCGCCTGCTGGTGCTCGCGGGCTTCCTCGCCCTGCTCGCGGTGGTGCTGCTCCTCAGCCTCGCGGTGGGCTCCAACCCGATACCAGTCGGCGATGTATGGCGATTCCTCACGCAGCCGGACGACAGCTTCGAATCGATCGTCATTGCCGAGCAACGCGTGCCGCGCTCGCTGCTGGTGCTGGTGGTGGGGGCCGCGCTCGGCGTCTCCGGCGCCCTCATGCAATCCCTCACCCGTAACCCGCTGGCGGACCCGGGCATCCTCGGCATCAACGCCGGGGCCTCCCTCGCGGTGGTGCTCTCCGTTGCCATCTTCGGCATCGCATCCATCTGGTTCTACATGTGGTTCGCCTTCGCTGGTGCCGCTCTCGCCGCTGTGCTGGTCTATGTGCTCGGGGCCACCGGCGGATCCGTGGCCACGCCGGTGCGGCTTGCCCTCGCTGGCGTGGCGATTACGATGGCGATTTCCTCGCTGGTGCAGACGGTCATCCTCTCCAACCAGAACGCCTTCAACGAGTTCCGGCTCTGGGCCGCGGGAAGCGCCGAAGGGCGCGGATACCCCATCCTCTGGGCGGTGCTCGGATTCGTTGCGGTGGGCTTGCTGCTCGCCTTTGCGCTGGCGCCTTCGTTGAATGCGCTGGCCCTCGGTGAGGATACCGGCAAGGCGCTCGGTGTGCGGGTGGCGCGCACTCGGGCCCTCGTCATGATCGCCGTGACCCTGCTCGCAGGCGCGGCAACAGCCGCCGTCGGCCCTATTACCTTCGTGGGTCTCGGCGTGCCCTACCTGGCCCGCGCCATCTGCGGGCCCGACCAACGCTGGGTACTGCCGTATTCCGCAGTCATGGCACCCACGCTGTTACTCTCAGCCGACGTGCTTGGCCGCATCATCATCGCTCCGCAGGAGGTCCAGGTGGGCATCATTGCTGCCATCCTCGGCGGCCCGGCCTTCGTGGCGATCGCCCGCCGCCGCAGAATCGAGGCGCTATGAAACAGGCCGTACGTGAACGAAATGTGCACACGGACGGGAGTGTTGTGGGGGAGGCGAGGCAGCTTCGCCGTCGTCCCACGCGCCGCAGGCACCTCATCATCCGAGTGGGCGGCATCGTGCTGCGCCCCGAACGGCGTGCCCTTGGGGTGGCGGTAGCGATCCTTGCCGCGTTGGTGACGGTGGGGATTGCCGCGATGCTGATTGGCGACTACCCGCTCAGCGTGCCGGACGTGCTCTCCGCCATCCGCGGCGCCAACGCGGACTACCTCGCCAACTACTTCGTGCGGGACATCCGCCTGCCGCGCGTCCTTACCGCGCTGCTCGTCGGTGCGGCGCTCGGGATGAGCGGAGGGATCTTCCAATCCGTTTCCAGCAACGCGCTTGGCAGCCCGGACATCATCGGTTTCACCACCGGCGCCGCTACCGGCGCGCTGCTGCAAATCATCGTGTTCGAGGCAGGTCCCGGATCGGTGGCGGCGGGCGCACTGATTGGCGGATTTGCCACCGCGTTCGTCGTTTACGTGCTCGCCTGGCGCAAGGGCCTGGCAGGATACCGGCTCGTCCTCGTGGGTATCGGTGTCTCGGCCGTGCTCCAGGCGGTGAACTCGCTGCTGGTGGTGAGAGCTTCACTTTCCTCGGCACAGACGGCCGCGCAATGGCTCGCCGGTTCGCTCAACGCGCGCGGCTGGGTGGACGTGGCGCTCGTGGGCGTGAGCGTCGCCGTGCTGGCGCCGCTCGCCTTCTGGATGTCGCGCGCCCTCGGTGCAATGGTGATGGGCGATGACCTCGCCACCGGTCTCGGAGTGCGAGTCGAGCGCACACGGCTCGCCATGATCGTTATCGGTATCGCGCTCGTCTCCATCGCCACCGCTGCCACCGGGCCCATCGCCTTCGTGGCGCTGGCCGCCCCGCAGATCGCGCGCAAGCTGACCCGCGCATCCGGCATCGGGCTCGGCGCGGCGGCACTCATGGGGGCAGCGATCGTGCTGGTGGGCGACGTCGTCGCCCAACGAATCTTCGCCCCCACCCAGCTGCCCGTGGGAGTGGTCACCGGATCACTGGGCGGCATCTACCTGATTTGGCTGCTCGTCAGCGAGTGGAAAAGGAACCGAGAATGAGTGAGATGACAACTACCTTGGCGCCGCTGCGGGCACGCAACATCACCGTTGGATACGGGCCGCGCATCATCATCGAAGGGCTCGACATCGATATTCCCGAAGGCGAGCTCACCGTGATCGTGGGGCCGAACGCCTGTGGGAAATCGACGCTGCTGCGCGCGCTCGCCCGGATGCTTCCCGTCACCGAGGGGATGGTGGAACTCGACGGGAAACCCATCGGGCGGCAAAACCCCAAGTCGGTGGCCCGCAGGCTCGGGCTGCTGCCGCAAAACCCAATCGCCCCGGACGGCATCGTGGTGGAGGACCTGGTGGGGCGCGGCCGCTACCCGCACCAGGGCGTGCTGCGCCAATGGAGCGACGCCGACGAGCGCGCCGTAGACAACGCTCTCGACCGCGCCAAAGTGAGCGATCTTGCCGACCGTAACGTGGGTGAACTCTCCGGCGGTCAGCGTCAGCGGGTGTGGATCGCCATGGCGCTTGCTCAGGAGACGCCGCTCTTGCTGCTCGACGAACCCACTACCTATTTGGACATCGCCCATCAGGTAGAAGTGCTCAACCTGGCCCGCAGCCTGCAACGCGACGGCTTCACCGTGGTTGTGGTGCTACACGAGCTGAATCTCGCCTTCCGCTACGCCACCAACCTGGTGGTGATGCGCGACGGTGCGATCGTGGCGCAGGGCGCTGTCAATGATGTGGTGACCGCCGAACTCATTGAGCAGGTGTACGGGTTGCCCTGCCAGCTCATCATGGACCCCAACGTTGACCGGCCACTCGTGGTACCCCTCGACGGGCTCGTGAACGTCGGCGATCGGAAGGAGTGAGCGTGGCTGAACTGACAGCGCGCCGCAAGAACATTCTGCTGTGGTCCGGGGCGGGAACGGCCGGTTTGCTGGGAGTGGGGCTGATGGCGGTCGGGATGATGGCTCAGTCTGTGCCTGCGGCTTCGGCGGCTTCCGCGGACGCTGCGGGGCGGGGTGAGATGGCGTTGCTGCGATCGGCTGGTGGTAGTGATGCTGTGGCTGGCGGCGATGCTGGTGCGGAAAGTGCCTCGGATGAAGCAGTGGACGAGACGGGGAGTATTGCGCGGCTGGCCTCTTCCTCCTGGGTGGCGGAGCATGCGACGCGGCTTGGCATCCCCGAACGGGCCTTGGCGGCCTACGCCGGTGCCGCGATGAAACTGGCCGGGGAGCAGCCCGAATGCGGCCTCGATTGGGCCACTCTCGCCGGGATCGGCCAGGTGGAGTCAATGCACGGCACCATTTACGGGGGCTCGATCGAGTCCGATGGTAAGCAGCGTCCCGCTGTTATCGGCATCGCGCTCGACGGGGCCACCACCGCCCACATACCTGACACGGATCGTGGCGCCCTCGACGGTGATCCAGTGTGGGATCGTGCCGCCGGACCCATGCAAATCATTCCCGACACCTGGCGACAGTACGCCGCCGACGGCAACGGTGACGGCCTCACCGACCCCCAGCAGATCGACGATGCTGCCCTCACCGCCGCGCACTACTTGTGCGCGGTCGGCGTGGATTTGCGCACTGACGATGGCTGGATTGCCGCAGTTGGCGCCTACAACGACTCCACGGACTACAACCATCGCGTTGCCGAAGCGACAAGCCACTACCGGGTGGGCTGAGGTTTCAACTTTGTGAGCGTGCCCTATGTGTGCAATACGTACAGATAGGGCATCCTCACGAAGTTGAAGCTTTCCTCATTCGATAGATTCACTCGCCCAGTAGCTCGGCGAGCTTGTTGAGGAGCCCGGGGCGCCACCATGCCCAGTCGTGGCCGCCGTCCATCGGCTCCAAAGTGACGCGGCGGGAACTCGGGCCGGTTGGGCGGGCGGAGTCGATTGCGGGAGCATCGCCCTCAGATCCTTCGAGCAGCGAGTCGAGGAGAGCTTCGGCGTCCGTCAGCATGTGCCCCTCGAAACGCCCGGCTTGCAGGTGTAGTGACAGCCAATCCGGCTGCTCACGTAACACGTCCGCCATGTCGAAGCGCCAGAGTGAAGGAGACTGCGCAATGGCATGGCCAATGCGATCCCCACCCAGCGCGAGTGCCCACACCGCAGCGAGGCCGCCAAAACTTTGGCCGCTGACAACCGTCGCGTCCCTCGCGGGGCTCACCGGGTAGTGTTCTCGCACAAAATCCAGCAGCTCGTCGAGGACGAAATCAACCTGACCACTGGGCACCCCAAGCTCGGCCCAGCGAATCTGCATATCAACCGAATCCACCATCGCTACATGAAGCGGGGGTAGCACGCCGCCCGCGATGGCGGCGTCGAGAATGGCAGGCAGGCCCAGCGCTTTGTTCCACACCTGGCCGTCAAAGAGGATGAGTAGGGGAGTTGGCGCACCCTGAGCCGCTCCGTCTACGCTCGGTTCTGCTCCGTCGGTACCCTGTTCTGCACCATCCGCGGTCCCCGGCGCCGCAATCGTGCCCGGCTGATACACCCACACCCGCTGCTCGCCGTACCGCTCGGTGGCGGCAAAGGTGTGCTCGTGAACCGTGCCGGAGGCCAGCTCCGCAGCGACCTCCACGTGCCAGTTTTCGGCCGGGGCCTCGGGACCGGCTGCCAGAGACGACGGCCCATGCGAGCCGCCGATCACCGCCCCACCTCGCGGGTCAAGACTCGACAGCTGCATAGCGGCCGTCCGCACAGCGAAACGATCCGTGGCAGCCCTCCACGGTGCAAGGCCCTCGCCCTCCCACACGGCAATCCGATAGGACGCCAGCCATGAGGCGGGTAAGCGAAGCGTCAGTGCCCACAGGGAATCTCCCGCTACCCGCTCAAACTCCGAATGCTCCAGCTCTCCGTGGTTAAAGATGCCATTGACCCACAGCAGCACCGCAGAGGCCTCGGGCGCCTCCACCAGCCAGGTGTAGTCGCGCATGCCCTCCTGCCCACACCCGCTCACCAGCGGATTCGGTGGTAGGTCAGCGACCGCCAGATTGCCGAGCGCCACCTCATCCAACAGCTCCTCAACGTCCGTGGGCACTCCCGGTACCCGTGGGATGTCGCCGTCGTGATCGGGGACGTTCGCTGATTTCTCCACGTGGGTGCGTCCGAAACGGTCGGTCCAGACACTTGGTTCCGGCATACTCATCGCGCGACCTCCTGGGTAGCAGAAACTTCAGTTGTGACAATCATGGGTCCCCCGGTCACCGGATCGGGTAGGCAGAGGCAGGAAATCCCGTACACCTCTTCGATCAACTCCGCGGTCACGATCTCTCGCGGACTTCCCTGCGCAACCACCGCGCCCTCCTTCATCACGATGAGGTGGGTGGCGTAGCGGAACGCCATGTTGAGATCGTGCAGTACCGCCACCAGCGTGTATCCATCCTGATTGAGGGCGCGGCACAGCCCCAGCACCTCGAGCTGGTGGGTGATGTCGAGGAACGTCGTCGGCTCGTCAAGTAGCAGCAGAGGCGTCTGCTGCGCGAGAACCAGCGAGATCCACACGCGCTGGCGTTGGCCGCCCGAGAGTTCATCAACTTTTCGGTGCGCCAGCTCGGACACACCGGTGGCTTCGAGAGCAGAGGCGACGGCGTCGTCGTCGGCCGCAGACCACTGGCGCAGTAGCGACTGATGCGGGAAACGTCCGCGCGCCACAAGATCGCGCACCGTGATTCCGGCGGGCGATGTGGACGACTGCGGAAGTAGCCCGAGGCGCCGCGCCACTTTCTTTGAGGAGTATTCCTGGATGTCGCGGCCGTCAAGGATGACGCTGCCGGCCTGCGGATCGAGCAGCCGCGACAGTGCGCGCAGCAGCGTTGACTTGCCGCAGGCATTGGGGCCGATGATGATGGTGAAGGAGCCGTCGGGCACGGCAACGTCGAGATGCTCACTGATGGGCGCGCCACCGTAACCCAGCGTGAGATCCCGGGCCTCCAACGGGTGCGAAGCATTACTCATGATTGGACTTTCGTTACACCGCGCGGGTGCGCGTGAGGAGCCAGAGAAGGTAGATGCCACCGAGCAGGCCGGTTGTCAGGCCCACCGGCATCGCGATTTTCACCGGCAGATGGATGGAGATGAGATCGGCGGCGAGCAGCAGCGCCGCTCCCACCAGCGCTGACGTCACCACCTGGACACGGGGTGCCTGCGTCAGCCGCCGGGCAATCTGCGGTGCCGAGAGCGCAATGAACGCGATGGGCCCCGCTGCCGCAACTGCCGCCGCAGTCAACACCACGGAAGCAAACATGGCGATCTGCCGGATGTGTTCGGGATGGACGCCGAGTTGGGTGGCGAGGTCGTCGCCCATTTCCAGCACGTCGAGCCAGCGGGAACACGCGGCCAGAATCGGCACCAGTAGCACGACGGCCACCGCCACCGGTATTGCGTCCTCCCAGGTGCGGGCGTTGAGGGACCCGGAGAGCCAGATGCGTGCCTTGGTGGCGAGGTCGAGATCGCCGCGCACCAACATCAACGTGTTGATGGCGCCGACGAAGGCGGACACTCCGATGCCCACGAGAACCAGGCGATAGCCCGCGGCGGCTCCGTTGGTGCGAGCGAGCGCGTACACAACGGCGGCAGTGACCAGACCCGCAACAACCGCGGCGAGAGAGGTGGCTGCCGCTCCGGCGTCGAACACGACAATTTGAATGACCGCGCCGGTGGCGGCTCCGGTGGTGAAACCAATGACGTCGGGGGAGCCGAGGGTGTTGCGAGAGATCGACTGGAAGATACAGCCGGAGGCTCCCAGCGCCATGCCCACGCAGAGCGCGGTGATGAGCCGAGGCAAGCGGATGGTCCCGACGATTTTGACGGCCTGCGCCTCGCCACTGCCCCAGAGTGCTGCCCACAACTCGGAGGGGCCAAGCGAAATCTTTCCGGAGGCGAGCGAGACCGCTCCGAGCACAAGGAGCAGGGCCAGCAGGAGAGTGCCCACCAGGACCGTGCGCCGCTCCACGCGCAGGCGGAGCGTTCCGAGCGCCCAGCGGATGATTGTTGCTTCTTTGGCGCCGCCGGGCACGCCCTGGCCGCCTGGCGCGCCACCGCCAACACCTCTCGTCGCGCGCTTACTCACAGCGCCTCCACGAATCGGATTCATAGCCCCTCCACTCGTCCGCGGCGAATGAGATAGATAAAGAAGGGAGCGCCAATGATGGCACTCATGACGCCAGCTCCCACCTCGGCCGGGTGAATGACGGCGCGCCCGGCCACGTCTGCGAGCAGCAAGGTGAGTGCCGCAATGACGGCGGAATAGGGGAGGAGCCAGCGATGATCGGGCCCCACGAGGGAACGCGCGATGTGGGGCGCGGCCAGTCCGATGAAGGAAACGGGACCGACGGCCGCCGTCGCCGCACCGGCAAGAATAAGGATGGCCAGGTTGGTGAGGGTCCAGGTACGGCGCACGTTGACGCCGAGGCCGCGAGCCAGATCGGAGCCCAGCGAGAGCGAGTTGAGCGACTGCGAAACCGCCATCGCCAACGCAAATCCCACGAGAAGGCTCACCAGAGTCACCGGGAGCACATCCCAGCCGCGGCCCTGCAGGGAGCCAGAGGCCCAGTTGCGGAACGAGTCGAAGACGGTCTGCGCGCTGGAGAGAATGACCATGGTGGTCAGCGACGAGAGCATGATGGAGAGCCCGGCACCGGCGAGGACGAGACGCACCGGATTCACCCCTGATTCGCCCGCGCGCCCGAGCCGGTGCACCACAAGTGAGGCGATACCCGCGCCCACGAAGGCAAACCACACGTAGACGGTGATCGATGCCGACCCGGTGACAGATAGACCGACGACGACGCCCGCCGCCGCGCCCGCGTTGACGCCAAGAGTCCCGGGTTCGGCGAGTGTGTTGCGGGTCATCGACTGCATCAGCGCACCCGCGAGGCCGAGCGCCGCCCCCGCGAGAAGAGCCAGGAACGTACGGGGAAGGCGCAGTTCCCGGATGACGAGGTGAGCGTCATCGCTTGGATTGAAGCTGTGGAGTGCCGCGAAGGTGTCGGCAACTGGAATGACACGCGACCCAATGACAAGGCTCGCGACCATCAATGGAAGAACGAGAAGCGTGAGGAGAACGAGAACAACCCCGCGGCGTTCACGCAGCCGCGGTACAGCTGGAATACGCGTTGGGGTGGAGTCCTGTTCAGTGGGCGCCGAAGCGTGGCGCCGAGATGATGAAAGAAGCATGAGTGGTGGAAGAACACGTGGAGGCGGGAAGCGTGCAAACACGCCCCGCCTCCACATGAGTGTGTCAGGAAAGCGAGTCAACGACGGCGTCGATGAGCAGCTTCCCGGAGTAGTAATCGATGCGGAAGGAGGTGATACCCAGCGGGTAGACCTGCTTCTTCTCGACGGCGGGCAGGTTGGCGAGAACCGGGTCGGCGCTGAACGCGGCGACGGTCTCGTCGGTGCCGGTCAGCAGGAAGACGGACTCGCCGCCCACAGCCTGGCTGAGGTTCTCGTAGGTGACGAAGGCGAAGTCCTGGCGGGGCTGCTTCGAGGTGTCGAGATCCTCGGGTGCGGCGACAACTTCGAGGCCGAGTGCCTCCAGCAGTTGCGCGTGGGGGCCGGTGGTCTTGCCGATGCCCTGATCGGCGCCGGGACCGTTGAAGGAGACGATAGAGGTGCCGCCCGAAGGAGCGGTGATCTTCTTCGCGGCATCGGCGGCGTAACCGTCGAAGTCTTCGATGGCCTGTGTGGCGCCCTCTTCGTTGCCGGTGGCGTCACCCAACTGCACTGCCAGGTCCTGCCAGGTCTGCTTGGAGTAGTCGACGGCGACGGTGGGGAACTCCGCCGCGATCTGCTCGTACTGGTCGGCAACGGAGTCCGCACCGGAGGTGGAGATGATGACGAGGTCGGGATCGGCGGCAATGAGTGCCTCCATGTCGAACTCGAGGTTGTCGTAGAGAACCTCGACGCCGCGCTCGTCGGCTACGTCTGCCCACTGCGAGAAGAAGCCCTTATCATCGGTAATGGGGCCGGGTGAGGTGGCGGCGGAGGCCACCACCGGGGCGTCGATGGCGAGAAGTGTGCCGGTGACACTGATCGAGGTGGAGACGATGCGCTCGGGCTTCGCCTCGAGCACGGTTTCCCCCTTCTCATGGGTGATGGTGCGAGGCCATTCGCCCTGGTCCGGGGTTTCCGTAGCTTCCGTCGCCGCGGAGGTTGCGGCCGGGGCCTTTGTCTCGGCGGCGTCACTGCCGTCCGAAGAGTTTCCGCAGGCGGTGAGGGTCAGGCTGGTGAGGCCGACTGCCGCCACGGCGATGATTCGTGTGGAGAGTGATCGCATGAAGCGACTCCTTCATGTACGCGTGGAAATGACCGCCGATATCTACACGACGGCCATGATGTAAAATCAGGTTAGCATTCCCTAACGTTCCCATAAGGGTCTCGAGTCCCACTGTGAGAGAGAAAACGTCCTGGCCACGGCCGTGTTCGCCGGTCCGTACCGATAGCGACTGGGACGTTCGTTCAGAGTTTGCGCGAGGCTCGGTGGGAAAATTGAGTAATGGAGTCAATGAATGCCACGATCGCCACACAGCTAGCAC
Organism: Ancrocorticia sp.; assembly: GCA_047602305.1. GTDB lineage: Bacteria > Actinomycetota > Actinomycetes > Actinomycetales > Actinomycetaceae > Ancrocorticia. Next base: position 741,517 of record JASGHO010000001.1, on the reverse strand, counting down.
ACCGCACTATCCGCAAGTTCACGTCCGAGCCGGTTTCGGCCGAGACGTTCAACCAGTTGATGGAGGTGGCACGGTCGACGGCGACGTCGCGCAACCTCCAGAACGCCTCCATCATTCGCGTCACCAATCAAGCGCTCAAGGATGAGCTTGCCGTGATCGCGACCCAGGGATACATGGCTGAGGCTCCCGAACTTCTCATTTTCATCGTGGATGTCCACCGAGCTCAAGGTGTCCTTGATGAGTTGGGTTCTGACGCCCCCAATTCGCGGTCGATGAATGCCTTCTTCGAGGGCGTTACTGATGCGATACTGATGGCTCAGAACGTCGTCGTCGCCGCGGAATCTCTCGGACTGGGGACGAATTACTTCGGCAACATTCACAATAATCCGGCGCGGGTTGTCGAACTACTCAAGCTGCCGAAGTTGACGTTCCCGGTGCTTGGGCTCTCGTTTGGGTATCCGAATCAGGAGCCGCAGCTCAAGCCGCGTATGGAGATGTCGCTGCGCGTCATGGAGAACGCTTACCAGGAGCCGGAGTCGTGGCTGGAGGCGCTCGCCGAGTATGACGAGGTGATGCAGACCTATTACGACCTGCGTGACGAGGGCCGCCGCAACGATTCCTTCACCCAGCAGGTGGTTGCGCGGCTTGCTGTCGAGCCGGCCAATCGAACGCACATGATGCGTGTGGCGCAGGCGCAGGGTTTTGACTTTGCTCTGATGGGCTGAATCTGGTTCGCAATCGCCTTTATTGATTGTCGACGACGGCGTCCTGTCCCGCTTTCGAGGGGAGGGCGCCGTCGTCATCTCACCTGTTGTTCGATTAGCCATAGAAAAAGTTTCGGTGCACCGAAATTCTGCTAATCTGGTGGACAACACAGTGGATTTTCACTCAGAGAAATGGTGGCGTATCGATGACTGACGTGATGTTTGCGTTTGGACTGACGCTTTTGGCGGGGCTCTCCACCGGAATCGGCTCCGTCATCGCCTTTTTCTCCAAGAAGCAGGATCCGCGTTATCTCTCGGTTCTGCTGGGATTTTCCGCTGGTGTCATGATCTACGTGTCGATGATCGAGATCTTCCCCAAGGCCCAGGTTGCTCTGGTCGAGGAACTCGGAACGAAAGCTGGCGCGTGGGCCACCGTGGGGTCCTTCTTCGCCGGAATTGCCGTCATCGCCATCATCGATCGCTTGGTTCCCAAGGAAGCGAATCCGCACGAACCGGCCAACTCCACCAAGCCGATGGATGCCGCCTCGCGCGGCAAACTCATGCGCATGGGCATGTTCACCGCCCTCGCCATCGCCATCCACAATTTCCCCGAAGGCTTCGCCACCTTCATCTCGGCGCTGCACGATCCCACCATCGCCATTCCGATTGCCGTTGCCATCGCGCTGCACAATATCCCCGAGGGCATCGCCGTTTCGGCGCCCATCTACTACGCCACGCAGGATCGCGCCAAGGCCTTCTGGCTCTCCTTCGCGTCCGGCCTCGCGGAGCCTCTCGGTGCTCTCATCGGCTACCTCATCTGGCGTCCGTTTGTTGGCGAGACGATGTTCGGAGTCGCGTTCGCCTCGGTGGCCGGAGTGATGGTGTACATCTCCATCGACGAACTCTTGCCGTCGGCCGAAGAATACGGAGAGCACCACCTGGCCATCGGCGGGTTGATCGCCGGAATGGCTGTGATGGCGCTCTCCCTACTGTTGTTCGTCTAGCAGCCCGGCTCAGATACGCGGGCGCGCGCCTCAGAGACTTGCCGGGTCGGCAAGTGCCGCCACCATGACGGCCTTGATGGTGTGCATCCGGTTCTCGGCCTGATCAAAGACCACCGAACGCGGCGACTCGAACACCTCGTTCGTCACCTCCAGCGCGTCCATGCCGGTCAGCTCGAAGACGTCGCGGCCCACCGCGGTGTTGAGATCGTGGAAGGCGGGCAAGCAGTGCATGAAGATGGCGTCCGGGTTGCCAGTCGCCTCCATGAGCTGCTGGTTCACCTGGTAGGCGCGCAACTTGGCCACGCGCTCTTCCCATACGTTTTTCGGTTCGCCCATGGAGACCCAGATGTCGGTGGAGATGACGTCAGCACCCGCAACTCCGGCGACGACGTCGTCCGTAATCGTCACCTTCGCCCCGGTTTCGGCCGCGTACTTCTCGGCCAGTGCAATCGCTTCGGAGTCCGGCTGGAATTCCTTGGGGGCGACGATGCGCACATCCATGCCGAGCATGGCCGAGGAGACGAGCGTGGAGCGGCCCATGTTGAAGCGGCCGTCGCCCATGAACACGTGCGTCACCTCATTGAACGGCTTGTTCACGTGCTCGCGGATGGTGAGGGCATCGGCGAGCATCTGGGTGGGATGCCATTCGTCGGTCAGTCCGTTGAACACCGGGATGCCGGAGTACTCGGCCAACGCTTCGACGTCGTCCTGGCGATCACCGCGGAACTCGATGGCGTCAAAGAAGCGCGCCAGCACTCGCGCGGTATCCGCCACCGACTCCTTGTGCCCGATCTGGGAGCTGTTGGGGTCCAGGTAGGTGGTCTGCGCGCCCTGCTGGAAGGCAGCCACCTCGAAGGCGCAGCGGGTGCGGGTGGACGTTTTCTCGAAGATCAGCGCGATCGATTTACCGGCCAAGCGCTGGCGCTCCGTGCCGGTGCGCCGCTCCTGCTTCAGCTGGGCAGCGAGATCGATGAAAGCGACCCACTCGGCGGGAGTGAAGTCGGATTCCTTGAGAAAAGAACGTCCGTGAAAACTCATGGAGTTAGTGTAACTGCGCTGATGCCGGTGGTGGCGAGGTGAACGTGCAATGGACGGCGAAACACCCGCGCAATGGACGTGCGCAAGAATGTGTCGGAGGCACCGCCTACGATAGAGGCATGACGGAACACATCGCACTGTGGGGCGGGCGCTTCTCCGGCGGCCCGGCCGATGCCCTGACGGAACTCTCTCGCTCAACTCATTTTGATTGGCGTCTCGCGCACTATGACATCGCGGGTTCGCGCGCTCACGCGCGCGCCCTGTCCCAGGCGGGCCTGCTTTCGGAGCAGGAGCTGACGGACATGATCACGGCATTGCAGCGCCTGGACGAGGACGTCGCTTCGGGGGCCTTCGCGCCGCGCCCCGATGATGAGGACGTGCACACCGCGCTGGAGCGCGGGCTGTTGGAGCGCGCGGGCACACAGCGCGGCGGCAAGCTGCGCGCGGGCCGTTCGCGCAACGATCAGATCGCCACGCTTATTCGCATGTACCTGCGCGATGAGGCGCGCATCATCGGCGGCAAGCTGCTCGACGTGGTGGAGGCGTTGGTGGCCCAGGCCGAGGCCGCCGGGGATGCCATCATGCCCGGTCGCACCCACATGCAGCACGCCCAGCCTGTTCTCGTGGCCCATCATCTGCTCGCGCACGCCTGGCCGATGTTGCGTGACATCGAGCGCTTGGTGGATTGGGATCGTCGCGCCGCCCTCAGCCCGTACGGCTCGGGCGCGCTGGCGGGCAACACCCTCGGCATGGATCCGGAGGCAGTGGCCAGCGATCTTGGCTTCTCGGGCGTTACCGAGAACTCGATTGACGGCACCTCCGCTCGCGACGTCGCCGCCGAGTTTGCCTACGTCATGGCGCAGATCGGCGTGGATATCTCTCGCATCAGCGAGGAGATCATCATCTGGAACACCAAGGAGTTCAGCTTCGTCACCCTCGACGATGCCTTCTCCACCGGCTCCTCCATCATGCCGCAGAAGAAGAACCCGGACGTGGCCGAGCTGGCGCGCGGCAAGGCGGGTCGCCTCATTGGCGATCTCACCGGACTTCTCGCCATGCTCAAGGGTCTCCCGCTCGCCTACGATCGTGACCTGCAAGAGGACAAGGAACCCGTCTTCGACCAGATTGACACGCTGGACGTTCTGCTCCCGGCCGTCTCCGGCATGATCGCCACCATGACGCTCAACCTGGAGCGCATGGCCGAACTCGCCCCGCAGGGCTTCTCGCTGGCCACGGACATCGCCGAATGGCTAGTACGCGAGGGAGTCCCGTTCCGTGACGCGCACGAGATTTCCGGCGCCTGCGTCCAGGCCTGCGAAGTGCGGGGCATCGAACTGTGGGATTTGAACGACGCCGACTTGGCCGCCATCGATTCTCGCCTCACCCCCGCGGTGCGCGAGGTGTTGACTGTTGAGGGCTCGGTCTCGGCTCGCCGCGGCAAGGGCGGTACCGCTCCGGAGCGCGTGCGTGAACAGCTGGCCGCCGCTCAGGGCGCATTGGCCACCCGTCGCGTCTTCACCGATTCGCGTATCGAGGCAAAGTAGGCTCGTGATGGATCGGCACGCCCGCTGTGACCCGTCATCGTTGGGCGTGTCCGGGTTGGCCCACCATCCGGCGGAGCGCGCGGAGCAGGAAGCTCCGCGCGCCTTCCTTTTCCTCGTCAACCCGACGCTCGCCTACGATCCCTACCCGGACTGGGCGCGGTGGATTCCGCAACTGGCAGCCGGTGAAACGGTGTCAACTACTTGGAACACTGGGACGCGGCGGCGCGGGATGAAGCCGGGGGATCGCGGCGTCGTCGTCAAAGTTGGTACGCATCCCAAGGGAGCGATTGGGATTGCGACGGTGGCGTCGGAGATCTGGGTGGGCCCGCACTGGAATCCCGAGGCGAAGCGCACCGAAACGGGGTTCGTGGACCTGCAACTGGACGCGTTGTCCCCGGTAGACGAACCGATCTCGTTGACCGAACTCAAGCTCATCGCCCCTCATATTCGCTGGACACCACGAATGTCCGGAACTGAAATTCCTCTCGAGGCGGCCCTCGCCGTGGAGGAACTAATGCGTGAGTGAGGCGACACCCTGCGGACAGAATTGGAAGAAGCGTGGGTGAAGCGGGCAAACTGGACCCTGTGCTCGAAGGCCGGGCACAGCCGACGAAAGGCAAAGAACGTGACTGACGTCCTCGATGAACTTGAGTGGCGCGGGCTTGTCGCCCAGCACACTGACAAAGATGCACTGCGTAGTGCACTGAACGAGGGATCGGTTACCTTCTATTGCGGTTTCGATCCCACCGCGGCTTCCCTGCACCACGGCCATCTCGTGGCGGTCAAGGTGATGCGTCATCTGCAGATGGCGGGGCATCATCCGTTGGCACTCGTCGGTGGGGCCACAGGTCTCATCGGCGACCCGCGCGACAAGGGTGAGCGCTCCATCAACTCCAAGGAAGTCGTGGCTGGCTGGGCCGAGGCGCTTCGCGGTCAGTTGGAGAGCCTCCTCGATTTCGAGGGGGAGAACCCGGCACGGATCGTCAATAACCTTGACTGGACGGCTGAGATGTCGGCCATTGATCTGCTGCGCGGCCTCGGTAAGCACTTCCGCATGGGCACGATGCTCTCGAAGGACGTTGTGCAGCGCCGCTTGCAGTCCGAGGAAGGCATCTCCTACACCGAGTTCAGCTACCAGATCCTCCAGGCCAACGACTACCTCGAGCTGTTCCGCCGCCACGGCTGCACGCTCGAAGTGGGCGGCAACGACCAGTGGGGCAACCTCGTGGGCGGCATGGACCTCATCAAGAAGGTTGAGGGCAAGAGCGTTCACGTTCTCACCAACCCGCTCATCACCAAGTCCGACGGCACCAAGTTCGGTAAGACTGAGGGCGGCGCCATCTGGCTCAACCCGGAGATGTTCAGCCCCTACAAGTTCTACCAGTTCTGGTTGAATACCGCCGACGACGACGTCATCCGCATGCTCAAGGTCTTCACCTTCCGTACTCGTGAGGAGATTGAGGAGCTCGAGAAGCTGGTGGCCGAGCGTCCGCAGGCTCGTGAGGCCCAGCGCGTTCTCGCCTCCGATGTGACCACCTGGGTGCACGGAGCCGATGCCACCGAGCGTGTCATTGCTGCGTCGCGTGCGCTGTTCGGAGGAGCGGGACTGGACGATATTGACGCCCAGACGTTGCTTGATGCCGTTGCCGAGCTTCCTTCTGCGGAGGCCGCTATTGGCACTCCGATTGTGGACCTGTTCGTTGCACTTGGCTTCGAGAAGGGCGTCGGCGCTGCGCGTCGCACCCTGACCTCGGGCGGATTGAACATGAACAACACCAAGGTGACCGATGCCGCGCAGGTGTTGGCGGAGACTGATGTCCTTCCCGGCGGAATCGTGCTCGTGCGCAAGGGCAAGAAGAACCTCGGAGTTATTCGCGTCAGTGAATAGTGGCGAGGTTGTGCCAAGAAGCCAAGGCCGATTGGATAACTAAGGAGCCCTACCGAGCGGTTAGGCCGATTGGAACAAACTCTGAGGTTCGCCGAATCTCTCGAGGCTTCTCATAGAAATAGCTCAAGGGTGGGCCCTGACGATCACGTCAGGGCCCACCCTTTCTGCTTGGTGTTGAGTAGGTGTGGGGAGCGTTTCGGCTTTGCGTCTCACGCTTTCCCGCTTTCGGCTTTCCGCCTACTTAAGCCTTAGCGCACGATATTGATGGTTATACGGGTTATTTCATGCACGAAAGCTTAAGTAGCCGAACGATCCTGGCGGGGTAGCTAGAGTTTCTGGTTGGGTGGCCCCACTCGCTAGTAAAATATTTGACGACGACGGCCTGATCGCGTGTGCGATTTGGGCCGTGGTTGCTTTTGGGGTGGGTTGTGTGGATTGGGTTAGTGGATTGTGTGGGGTGTGTCTGTAGTACTTGTGTTGTGGGGCTGGGGTGCTCGTGTGCGTGTTGCGGGTCTCCTTGTGTGCGTTTCTTGATGTGTCGCGGGAAGTTGTGGAGGCCGTTTGGGAATTGGGTGTGTGGGCCTGGTTACCAATTTGTTGATTGTGGCGGGTTGGGTGGTGTTCATGGTGGGTGGTCTGGAGGGGTGTTTTGAGGCCTCTGTGGGGGTGCTTAAGGTTTTGAGTGATGAGTTTTTGTTGTGGTTGTTGGGTTTTGTGGGTGTGTGAGGGGGGTCTCGTGCTGGTGGTTTGACGGTGGGTGTGGGGGTGGGTAGTGTATTTACCTGTCGCCGGGACACGGCAACAAGCACTAAGACGCTTTGAAAGAGGCGGGGCGGTGAGGGTTTCGCTAGGCAAACTAGTGGGAGACGGTAAGTCTTTCGCGGGGAATGCTAGGTGAAACGGGTTGTTGGGTGTTCGAGTGTGACAGGTTCTGGAATTGTTCCGGTAACCAACTAGTGTGTTGCAAGTCTCGTTGAGGGGGTTGCGGGACGTGGGGTGGTTGTGGTAGAGTTCTGGTCCGCTTCTCCTTGTTGATGATCGACGTGTGGTTGGTTGTTGGTGGGGTGTGGGTGTGGTGGTTGAAAGTCTAATAGTGTGTCGAGTGTTATTGTTACGGACAATTCACTGACAACCCGGTCATCAAACACGTGTTCGATATGGATGTGTGTGGGGTGAGGGGTGTTGGTGGGTGTGTGTGCACTGATCGCGACTCGATAATCAAACACGTGTTCGATATGGGTGTGTGTGGTTGTGGGTTGTGGTTGGTGTTTTTGACTGGCAGTGATGCTGGTTGTGACTGGCTGGTAGAGATGCTGGTTGGTTGTGCATGGCTGGCTGGATGGCCTTTTGGGGTTGTTTGGTTGGTTGTGTGGCGTGTGCATTTGTTGTGTGCGCATTTTATTGGAGCTAGTCATGCTTCACAGTTTTTTGTGGAGAGTTTGATCCTGGCTCAGGACGAACGCTGGCGGCGTGCTTAACACATGCAAGTCGAACGATGATGCCTAGCTTGCTAGGTGGATTAGTGGCGAACGGGTGAGTAATACGTGAGTAACCTGCCCCCTTCTTTGGGATAAGCCTTGGAAACGGGGTCTAATACCAAATATTCCTGTTGCAACGCATGTTGTGGTGGGGAAAGTTTTTTCGGTGGGGGATGGGCTCGCGGCCTATCAGCTTGTTGGTGGGGTGATGGCCTACCAAGGCGTCGACGGGTAGCCGGCCTGAGAGGGTGACCGGCCACACTGGGACTGAGATACGGCCCAGACTCCTACGGGAGGCAGCAGTGGGGGATATTGCACAATGGGCGCAAGCCTGATGCAGCGACGCCGCGTGAGGGATGACGGCTTTCGGGTTGTAAACCTCTTTCGCTACCGAACAAGGCCTTGTATTAGCAGGGTTGAGGGTAGGTGGATAAGAAGCGCCGGCTAACTACGTGCCAGCAGCCGCGGTAATACGTAGGGCGCGAGCGTTGTCCGGAATTATTGGGCGTAAAGAGCTCGTAGGCGGCTTGTCGCGTCTGCTGTGAAAACGCGGGGCTTAACTCCGCGCGTGCAGTGGGTACGGGCAGGCTAGAGTGTGGTAGGGGTGACTGGAATTCCTGGTGTAGCGGTGGAATGCGCAGATATCAGGAGGAACACCGATGGCGAAGGCAGGTCACTGGGCCATTACTGACGCTGAGGAGCGAAAGCATGGGGAGCGAACAGGATTAGATACCCTGGTAGTCCATGCCGTAAACGTTGGGCACTAGGTGTGGGGTCCGTTTCCACGGGTTCTGCGCCGTAGCTAACGCATTAAGTGCCCCGCCTGGGGAGTACGGCCGCAAGGCTAAAACTCAAAGGAATTGACGGGGGCCCGCACAAGCGGCGGAGCATGCGGATTAATTCGATGCAACGCGAAGAACCTTACCAAGGCTTGACATACACTAGAAGCATGCAGAGATGTGTGTGCCCTTGTGGCTGGTGTACAGGTGGTGCATGGTTGTCGTCAGCTCGTGTCGTGAGATGTTGGGTTAAGTCCCGCAACGAGCGCAACCCTTGTCTCGTGTTGCCAGCAATTCGGTTGGGGACTCACGAGAGACTGCCGGGGTTAACTCGGAGGAAGGTGGGGATGACGTCAAATCATCATGCCCCTTATGTCTTGGGCTTCACGCATGCTACAATGGCCGGTACAGAGTGTTGCGATACTGTGAGGTGGAGCGAATCACTTAAAGCCGGTCTCAGTTCGGATTGGGGTCTGCAACTCGGCCCCATGAAGTCGGAGTCGCTAGTAATCGCAGATCAGCAACGCTGCGGTGAATACGTTCTCGGGCCTTGTACACACCGCCCGTCACGTCACGAAAGTCGGCAACACCCGAAGCGCATGGCCTAACCAGTAATGGGGGGAGTGTTCGAAGGTGGGGTTGGTGATTGGGACGAAGTCGTAACAAGGTAGCCGTACCGGAAGGTGCGGCTGGATCACCTCCTTTCTAGGGAGTATCAGCCACCCGGTAAAAGATAGTCATTCAGGCTAAGTGGTCTGGGTGTTGTGGTGGTTGTGGGAACGTAACGAGAAGCTCGGCGCGCTGTTAGGCTTTTGGGTGTCATGCCCTGACCGCCCCCGATTAATGCTGATGTGAATACTTTTCTGGTGTCGATGTTGTTGATGCTGGTTGGGTGTGTTGGTGTTGTTTGGGGTGTTGGTGTGGTGTTTGGTTTTTGTATAGTGGACGCGAGCATCTTTGCATGCCCGCACCCTCAATGACTGTGGTTGTTGTGTGTGGCTTCTTGGCGTTTAAGGCCGTCTTGGGGTTGGTGTGGGTGTGTGTTTTGTTTTGTAGGTGTTTTAGGGCGTTCGGTGGATGCCTTGGTATGAAGGGCCGAAGAAGGACGTTGCAGCCTGCGATATGCCTCGGGGAGTTGGCAAGCGAGTGTTGATCCGAGGATGTCCGAATGGGGGAACCTGGCCAGAGTTATGTCTGGTCGCCTGCGTGTGAATTCATAGTGCGTGGGTGGGAACGCTGGGAAGTGAAACATCTTAGTACCAGCAGGAAAAGATATTCCGTGAGTAGTGGCGAGCGAAAGTGGATGAGCCTAAACCGTGTGCGTGTGATAGCTGTCGGGTGTTGCGTGTGCGGTGTTGTGGGGCTGCCTGTCATTCTACCGATATGGGGTGGCGTAGTGATAAATCATGGATGTAGCTGAACAGTCTGGGAAGGCTGACCGTAGTGGGTGAGAGTCCTGTAGGTGAAATGTCTGTGACTGCGTATGGTGGTGCCCGAGTAGCACGGGGCTCGTGAAATCTCGTGTGAATCTGCCAAGACCACTTGGTAAGGCTAAATACCCTTTGTGACCGATAGCGGATAGTACCGTGAGGGAATGGTGAAAAGTACCCCGGGAGGGGAGTGAAATAGTGCCTGAAACCGGGCGCCTACAATCCGTCAGAGCCTCTCTAATTGGGGTGATGGCGTGCCTTTTGAAGAATGAGCCTGCGAGTTAGCGGCATGTAGCGAGGTTAACCCGTGTGGGGTAGTCGTAGCGAAAGCGAGTCTGAATAGGGCGTTTGAGTTGCATGTTCTAGACCCGAAGCGGGGTGATCTACCCATGGCCAGGTTGAAGCACGTGTAAGAGCGTGTGGAGGACCGAACCCACTTCAGTTGAAAATGGAGGGGATGAGCTGTGGGTAGGGGTGAAAGGCCAATCAAACTCCGTGATAGCTGGTTCTCCCCGAAATGCATTTAGGTGCAGCGTTATGTGGTTCCTTGCGGAGGTAGAGCTACTGGATGGCCGATGGGCCCTACCGGGTTACTGACGTCAGCCAAACTCCGAATGCCGTAAGGGTAGAGCATAGCAGTGAGACAGTGGGGGATAAGCTTCATTGTCGAGAGGGAAACAGCCCAGACCGCCGGTTAAGGTCCCTGAGTGTGTGCTAAGTGGGAAAGGATGTGGAGCTGCCTAGACAACCAGGAGGTTGGCTTAGAAGCAGCCACCCTTGAAAGAGTGCGTAATAGCTCACTGGTCAAGTGGTTCCGCGCCGACAATGTAGCGGGGCTTAAGCACACCACCGAAACCGCGGATACTCACCATGAACCCACGCATAGTTTTTTCTGTGTGCAGGGGGTGGGTGTGGTAGGGGAGCGTCCCATCGAAGGTGAAGCTGCCGTGTGAACGAGTGGTGGATTTGATGGGAGTGAGAATGCAGGCATGAGTAGCGAAAGACGGGTGAGAAACCCGTCCGCCGAATGACTAAGGGTTCCAGGGCCAGGTTCATCCGCCCTGGGTTAGTCGGGTCCTAAGGCGAGGCCGACAGGCGTAGTCGATGGATAACCAGTTCATATTCTGGTACCGGTGACAGACCGTCCCATGGATTGGTTTTTGATGCTAACCACCCCCAAACCATGGATAGGCTTTCGGGTCTATCGTGTGGGGAGGGCGTGGGAACCGATGAGACTGGTTCAAACGTATTAACAGGTGTGACGCAGAGTGGTAGTCCCGCGTGTCTTATGGCTTGGCACGTTGAAAGGCGCAGCCCGTTTCCTAGGCAAATCCGGGGAACATGAGGGTGAGGCCTGATCGTGACCCCCGCATGGGGGGAAGTAGGGTGATCCTGTGCTGCCGAGAAAAGCATCGACGTGAGGTTTTAACCGCCCGTACCCGAAACCGACACAGGTAGTCAGGTAGAGAATACTAAGGCGATCGAGAGAATCGTGGTTAAGGAACTCGGCAAAATGCCCCCGTAACTTTGGGAGAAGGGGGACCTAAACCCTGAAGGGTCTAGCATCCTAGGGGTGAGGGTCGCAGAGTCCAGGGAGAAGCGACTGTTTATCAAAAACACAGGTCCGTGCGAAGCCGCAAGGCGATGTATACGGACTGACGCCTGCCCGGTGCTGGAAGGTTAAGCGGACCGGTCAGCCCCACTTCGTGGGGTGAAGCTGGGAAGTTAAGCCCCAGTAAACGGCGGTGGTAACTATAACCATCCTAAGGTAGCGAAATTCCTTGTCGGGTAAGTTCCGACCTGCACGAATGGCGTAACGACTTCTCTACTGTCTCGACCACGAACTCGGCGAAATTGCATTACGAGTAAAGATGCTCGTTACGCGCAGAAGGACGGAAAGACCCCGGGACCTTTACTATAGCTTGGTATTGGTGTTCGGTACGGCTTGTGTAGGATAGGTGGGAGACTGTGAACCATGAACGCTAGTTTGTGGGGAGTCATTGTTGAAATACCACTCTGGCCGTGCTGCACATCTAACCTCGGCCCGTGATCCGGGCCAGGAACAGTGCCTGGTGGGTAGTTTAACTGGGGCGGTTGCCTCCTAAAAGGTAACGGAGGCGCTCAAAGGTTTCCTCAGCCTGGTCGGTAACCAGGTGTTGAGTGTAAGTGCACAAGGAAGCTTGACTGTGAGACTGACAGGTCGAACAGGTACGAAAGTAGGAACTAGTGATCCGGCACTGGCTTGTGGAAGCGGTGTCGCTCAACGGATAAAAGGTACCCCGGGGATAACAGGCTGATCCTGCCCAAGAGTTCATATCGACGGCATGGTTTGGCACCTCGATGTCGGCTCGTCGCATCCTGGGGCTGGAGTAGGTCCCAAGGGTTGGGCTGTTCGCCCATTAAAGCGGTACGCGAGCTGGGTTCAGAACGTCGTGAGACAGTTCGGTCCCTATCCTCTGCGCGCGTTGGAGAATTGAGAAGGGCTGTCCCTAGTACGAGAGGACCGGGACGGACGAACCACTGGTGTGCCAGTTATCCCGCCAGGGGTATGGCTGGTTGGCTACGTTCGGGAAGGATAACCGCTGAAAGCATCTAAGCGGGAAGCCTGCTTCAAGAATAATTCTCACTCCGACTTGTTCGGTGTAGGCCCCCCGAAGACTACGGGGTTGATAGACCAGACGTGGACGCCCGGTAACGGGTGAAGCTGACTGGCACTAATGGCCAATTATCTACAACAACACAACCACGTCCTCCCTCCTATAAAGAGAGAGTGAACAGGTTGATAAGATCTTGTGTCTCGCGTCCACTATACAAAAACCCAACACCAAACCAACCGTCAAACCCCCTGTCACGGGAGAGGCTTGACTGTGGTTCAATACATGACTGATAACCCAATAGAAGTGGCGGTGGTCATAGCTCCAGGGAAACGCCCGGTCCCATTCCGAACCCGGAAGCTAAGCCTGGACACGCCGATGGTACTGCACTCGCCAGGGTGTGGGAGAGTAGGACACCACCGCCACCCACCACTACGGGAGGCCCCCAGAACCCAACAGGTTCCGGGGGCCTCCCGCTTTGGCATACCCAAGGCAGCCCCACCAACAGGTTCACGAGGCCACCCGCCTCGTCGTACCCACAAAGGAGTGTCGTTTTCGTATACACGTGACGTATTTTCCACCGGAAAACCCGTCACTTCTTGCGGAAAACGCCACTCCTTTGATCAAAAACCCACCCCAGAGTGTGGCCAACCCGCCACCCACAAACAACCCGCAGCCCACGGGCGCCGTCGTCGCCCTACTTGTGTCTCAACCACTGACATAAATTGCAGAAACTTTCTCCAATTCCAAGCCAGCACCCCGTGTATTCCGATAGAGTCGGCCCTGTTCCTTGTCTTGCATCGTTGCAAGCAGCGGAACGAAACTGAAGGAGTATGCATGATTCGACGACGAATTGGCCAGAAGGGTCGGGGGCGCTGGCGACAGCGACTCGCTATTATGGCGGCACTTGCGGTAACGGGCGGAGGCGTTGTTGCACCCACCCTGGTGACACCCGCGGACGCCGCACTCAAGGATGACAAGGATACAATTGCCGTCCTCTTTTCCTACCCGTGGAATGACATTGCCGAGCAGTGTGAAACAACCCTGGGACCGAATGGATACGGATATGTCCAGACCTCGCCTCCCCAGGAACATATCCAGGGATCCCAGTGGTGGACGTACTATCAGCCAGTTTCCTACGATCTGAATTCGCGTCTCGGTACTGAGGCGGAGTTCAAGTCTATGATCGACCGCTGTAACGCGGCGGGCGTTAAGGTGATTGCGGACGCCGTCGTCAATCACATGTCTGGATCGCCGGACGGTGGCACAGGATTCGCTGGCACCGAGTTCACCTACTTCAACTACCCGGGACTCTACGACGAGACGGATTTCAACAACTACACCGGGCTGGGCGGGCCAGCCGAGCCGTGTGACCGCAACATCGAGAACTACACCAACAGGTGGGAAGTGCAGAACTGCCGTCTCGTTGGGTTGTCGGATCTCAACACGGCCAAACCCGAGGTGCAGCAGAAGCTGTCCGGCTATCTCAACAAGCTGGTGGACCTGGGAGTATCCGGCTTCCGCATCGACGCGGTCAAGCACATGCCCGCAGCCGATGTGGAAGCAATCTGGAACGGCGTGAACAACCGCGACGATCTCTACATCGTGCAGGAAGTGATCCGCGGCGAAGGCGAACCCATCGCGCCGGAAGAGTACGAGCACATCGGTGACGTTCACGAGTTCACCTACGCTCGTGAGCTGCGCTCCTCGTTCCAGGGCAACAATATTGGTCATCTTTTGGACGACGGCGGCATCGGACTCACGGACGCCTGGGGCATGCTTGCGCACGAGGACGCGGCCGTGTTTGTGGACAATCACGACACGGAACGCAACGGCGAGACCCTCTCCTACAAGGATGGGCGCGCCTACCAGATGGCGCAGGCGTTCACGTTGGCATGGACGTACGGCTCGCCGTCGATCCAGTCGGGTTACGCGTTCACCAGTCGGGATATTGGTCCGGTTCAGGGCGAGGACGGCATGGTCGTCAGCCCCACCAAGGAGAACGGCTGGACGTTTACACACGGTCAGAATTCGATCGCGAACATGGTCGGATTCCGCAACTACGTGCGCGGCACGGACATCAACAACCAGTGGACCGATGCGGGGAATAACGCCATCGCTTTCGGTCGTGGGGACAAGGGCTTCCTCGCCCTCAACAATAATGCGTCGTCGCTCACAGTGAGCCTCGAAACTGAGCTGCCCGATGGTATCTACTACAACATCTACCAGGCCACGAAAGCCGCGGATGGCACGTGGAGCGGGCAGACCGTAACGGTTTCGGGCGGCAAGATCGACACCACCATCGATGGTCGCGGCGCTATCGCTATCCGTTCGGATATCAAGGCTGCCGAGGAATGTGTGGAGACCGGTGTGCTGGACGCTCCCGCGAACCTCAAGGCCACGGCCACCATGAATTCGATCCAGGTCACCTGGGACGAAGCCTCGGCGCTGTGCGGTGGTATCGAGTACGTTATCGAGCGCACGCAGACCAATACGGGCAAGACTGTCACGACGACGTCGCCGGAACCGATGATCAATGACACCAGCCTTCCGGCGGGAACCGAGTTCAGTTACGTCATCACGGCACGGACGCGGGACGGGCAACTGTCGGCAGCGTCGGAGCCGCTCACCGTTTCCACGGAGATCCCAACGGGGGACGGTCAGCGTATCGTCGCCGGTGACTTCCAGGCCACCCAAGGCTGTGGTGGGGACTGGGATCCGGGCTGCGCGGCCACCTCGCTGGCATTCGACTCGGCTTCGGGGCTGTGGTCAGCGGAACTGGATATCCCAGCGGGTGAGTACCAGTTCAAGGTGACGAGTGGATCGTGGGATGAGAACTGGGGCGCCTGGGGCGCACCAGGCGGTGACAACATCACGTTCACGGCGCTCGAAGGAAAGAGCACGTTCTTCTTCTTCGATCCCCTCACCGGCTACGCATTCGCCAGCCCTGCGGAATCGCTCTACACGCTTCCCGGCGGTTGGGGTGAAGCAGGAATCTTCGGCTGCGCCGAGTGGGCGCCTGCCTGCTTGGGAGCCGTCATGTTCCCGCAGCCGGACGGCACGTACCAGCGCACCGTGTCCATGCTTCCGGTTGGTAGCTACCAGTTCAAGGTTGCGCGTGGGCTGAGCTGGGACAACGCCTGGGGCGTCGACGGCGCCAACGCCACCTTCGTTACCGTAGGAGGCGAAAGCATCTTGATCACGTTTGATCCTGCCACCGAACAGGTGTCGGTTGGCCAGTCGAATCCGTCGCTCCCGGGCTCCGGAACGGCTCAGGCGTACTGGATCTCCGAGGACACGATCGCCTGGCCCACGGCTTTGGCTGAGGGTGAGGACCTGACGTACTCTCTCGATGGCTATCTCCCTCATCTGGTGTCGGTTACCGCCAACGGTGAACTGAGCGCCGAGCAGAAGAAGGAGTTCCCGCGCGTTGCCAACGGATACGTCGCGTTGAAGATCACGGGCGATGCGCGCGAGATACTCAAGGGGTCGGTCCAGGTTGTTGCAGCGCGCAACCACGAGCCCGTCGCTTCCACCGGCGTGCAGATCGCTGGCGTTCTCGACGACCTCTACGCGGGCGCCGCAGATCGCGATCTCGGCCTCACCTGGGGGAGTGGCACGCCCACCCTCGCACTCTGGGCGCCGACGGCAACGAACGTGTCGCTCAAGCTGTGGCAGGGCGACGCCGTCGACCCGCAGCTGATTCCGGCTGAGAGGGACGACGACGGCGTGTGGACCGTTGTTGGTGAACCCAGCTGGAAGAACGCACAGTTCCTGTGGAGCGTCGATGTGTTCGTGCCCTCGGTGGGAGACGTGGTCACGAATGACGTGACCGATCCCTACTCGCTCGGGTTGACCATTGACTCGAAGCGTTCCGTCCTGGTGGATCTGGAGGACCCGGCGTCCTTCCCGGCAGCGTGGAACAATAATCCCGCGCCGCTGGCCAACGATGCGCAACACACCATCTACGAGTTGCACATCCGCGACTTCTCGATCAGTGATGAGACGGTTCGTCCGGAGTATCGCGGCACCTACATGGCCTTCACCGAAGGCGACTCCGATGGTGTCAACCATTTGACGTCGCTCGCCGATGCTGGCATGACCACCGTGCATTTGCTGCCGAGCTTCGATATCGCGTCGTCGTCGATCCCGGAGAATCGGGCCGATCAGACCAATCCGGAGATCCCCGCGGATGCCGGGCCCGCCTCGGAGGCGCAGCAGGCAGCCGTTGAGGCAGGCAAGTCCAAGGACGGTTTCAACTGGGGTTACGACCCGCTGCACTGGACCACGCCGGAAGGCTCGTACGCCACCGAAGGTAACCAAGTGGGTATTGCGCGCACCGTTGAGTACCGCAGCATGGTCTCTGCACTCCACGATATGGGGCTGAGGGTAGTTCTGGACCAGGTGTTCAACCACAGCGCGGCATCAGGACAGTCCGAGAACTCGGTGCTTGACCGCGTGGTACCGGGCTACTACCAGCGCTATGACACCAAGGGCAATGTCGAGTCCTCGACCTGCTGCCAGAACGTCGCCACCGAGAACCTCATGGCGGGCAAGATGATGGTGGATTCCGTGGTCACCTGGGCCAAGGAATACGGCGTGGACGGGTTCCGTTTCGACCTCATGGGCCATCACTCGATGGAGAACATGCTGGCCGTGCGCGCAGCGCTCGACGAGCTGACCCTGGAGAAGGACGGTGTGGACGGAAAGTCCATCTACCTCTACGGCGAGGGCTGGGACTTTGGTGAAGTGGCGAATAACGCGCTCTTCACCCAAGCCACGCAATCCAACGTGGCGGGATCGGGAATCGGTGCCTTCAACGATCGGCTCCGCGACGCCGTGCGCGGCGGCGGACCCTTCGACGAGGATCAGCGCACGTACCAGGGCTTCGGCTCGGGCGGATACACCAGCCCGAATGCCGCAGCTTTGGAGCAGCTGACCGAGGAGCAGCGACTGGAGGGCCTCTTGCACGGTAAGGACCTCGTTCGCGTGGGTCTGGCCGGCAACGTGAAGGGCATGGAGATTCGTCCCGGCGAGCTCTCGGAGGAGATTGACTACAACGGGCAGCCCGCGGCGTACGCGAATGACCCGCAGGAGTCGGTCAACTACGTGGACGCGCATGACAACGAGACGCTCTTCGATAACCTCTACTGGAAGCTCCCGACGGATACCGATATGGATACTCGTGTCCGTTTGAACGTGCTGTCGCAGGCCACGGTTGCGCTGGGACAGTCGCCGTCGTTCTGGCATGCGGGCGTGGACATCCTGCGCTCGAAGTCGCTCGATCGTGATTCCTACAACTCCGGTGACCACTTCAACCTGCTCGACTGGTCGATGCAGTCCAACGGCTTCGGGCGTGGACTGCCGATTGCGGAGAAGAACAAGGACAAGTGGAACCTGATGGCACCGTTGCTGGAGAATGCGGCTCTGAATCCGACGAGCGCGGACATGAATGACACGTACCAGATGTCACTTGATCTGCTCAAGCTGCGCAGCTCGAGTCCGCTGTTCACGCTCGGTTCCGGCGAGTTGGTCAAGGAGCGCGTCTCCTTCCCGAACGCCACCGACAAGGCGGCTCCGGGACTTCTGGTGATGCGGATTGACGATTCGGCGACGGCGTCGCCGAACATCGATCGCGATCTGGACGGCCTGCTGGTGGTCTTCAACGCCTCGCCGGAGCCGATCACGGAGGCAATTGACGGCATGGCCGGAAAGAACCTCGTTCTGTCCGACATCCAGAAGAATGGGTACGACGACGTCGTCAAGCAGGTTACGTGGGACGCCAAGGCCGGTTCGGTGACGATTCCGGCCCACACCGCCGCGGTTCTTGTGGACAAGGTCGGTTCGGAGCCAACGGTCAAGCCCACGGATGAGCCGACCGGGGAGCCCACCGGAACACCGACTGGCAAGCCGACGGGTAAGCCAACCGGTGAGCCGACGGGTAAGCCAACCGGTGAGCCGACGGGTAAGCCGACCGGCCAGCCCACCAAGGGCCCGGGTCAGCCGTCCGCAAGTGCTACCAAGCCGGGCGGAACCGGTGGCAAGCTACCAAACACGGGTGCCAGCGTTGCTGGCCTGGTGATCTTGGCAGCCGTGGCTACCGTCTCCGGTGGAGTACTGGTTGCTCGGCGACGCGCTGCTGAAAAGTAGGAGCGTCGTAGTTGAGTAGCTGAATAGCTGAGTAGCTGACAGCTCCGAGGGGAGGAATGGTTCGTGGAACTGTTCCTCCCCTCGAACTGTCTGGACAGCGGTCGGGCGCGGTAGCTCGTGTGTGGGGTGGAGGATGTGTGTATCTGGTCGGTGAGACGTGTCATCGGATGTGGGTCGCGTGTGGCATCCGTCGCCTCGCACGGCGTTTGAGCGCCAACACGGGTAGACTTGATGGCGGTGTCTGCTCTTTACAGAGCGGCAGAGTTTACTCATAACTGAACCACGAGGATAGGTATGTCAGAGGATCAGAATACGTCAGGGAATTCGGAGCGCAGGGAGCGTCCTTCCTCGGGGTGGCAGTCAGCAGCAGGCCGCGGCCAGAGCCGCGGTTACGAGCGCCGCGACTCGCGCGGATATGGAGATCGCCGCGAGGGCGGTTTCCGCGGTGGTCGTGATGACCGTCGCGAAGGTGGACGCCGTTGGGAAGATCGTGGCGAGCGTCGCGACAACGATCGCCCCCGTTTCGACAATGATCGCCGTGAAGGTGGCTTCCGCGGTGGCCGTGACAACTTCCGTGATGATCGTCGTGGTGGATTCGGTGAGCGCCGTGAGGGCGGTTTCCGTGGCGGCCGTGATAACGATCGTCCCCGTTTCGACAATGACCGCCGTGAGGGTGGCTTCCGCGGGCAGCGTGATGACCGCCGTGAAGGTGGACGCCGTTGGGAAGACCGCGGTGAGCGCCGTGAAGGTGGTTTCCGTGGTGGTCGTGACAACGACCGTCCGCGTTTCGATAACGATCGTCGTGAGGGCGGTTTCCGCGGGCAGCGTGATGACCGTCGCGAGGGTGGCCGTCGTGACTTCAACGATCGCCGCGACAATGATCGTCCGCGTTTCGACAATGACCGTCGCGAGGGCGGTTTCCGTGGACAGCGTGATGATCGTCGTGAAGGTGGACGCCGTTGGGAAGATCGTGGCGAGCGCCGTGAAGGTGGTTTCCGTGGTGGTCGTGATAACGATCGTCCGCGTTTCGATAACGATCGTCGTGAGGGTGGCTTCCGCGGTGGTCGCGACAACGACCGTCCCCGTTTCGACAATGACCGTCGCGAAGGCGGCCGTCGTGACTTCAACGATCGCCGCGACAATGATCGTCCCCGCTTTGACAACGATCGCCGCGAAGGCGGTTTCCGCGGTGGCCGTGACAACGACCGTCGTGAGGGTGGATTCCGTGGGGGTCGTGATGACCGCCGCGAAGGTGGCCGTCGTGACTTCAACGATCGCCGCGATAACGATCGTCCCCGTTTCGACAACGATCGCCGCGAGGGCGGTTTCCGCGGTGGCCGTGACAACTTCCGTGATGATCGTCGTGGTGGATTCGGTGACCGTCGTGAAGGTGGTTTCCGTGGTGGTCGTGATAACGATCGTCCGCGTTTCGACAATGACCGCCGTGAGGGCGGTTTCCGCGGGCAGCGTGATGACCGTCGTGAAGGTGGTTTCCGTGGCGGCCGTGACAACGACCGTCGCGAGGGTGGATTCCGTGGGGGTCGAGACGATCGCCGCGACAACCGTCGTGACTTCAACGACCGTCCCCGCTTCGACAACGATCGCAACTTCCGCGGAGGCCGTGAGGATCGCCGCGACAACGATTTTGGCCGCGATCCTTTCGTTCCCGAAGGTGTCACAGCGGATCTGCTGGACAAGGATTCCCGCGGTCGCCTGATGAGCTTGAGCAAGGTGAACGCCGAGCGTGTGGCGCGTCACCTGGTGTACGCCGGCACCATGATGGATGAGGATGCCGAGCTGGCCTACCAGCATGCTCAGGCTGCCTACCGTCATGCTGCTCGAGTCGATATCGTGCGCGAGGCGCTCGGCCTTGCCGCATACCTCACCGGACGTTACAGCGAGGCACTGCGCGAGCTGCGCACCTACCGCCGCATGACCGATGACTACACGCATGTCGCAATCGAGGCCGATTCGGAGCGTGGCCTGGGCCGCCCCGAGAAGGCACTTGCTTTCATCGCCGAGATTCCCATGAAGAAGCTCGGACGCGAATCGCAGGTTGAGCTTGCGCTCGTCACCTCTGGCGCCCGCGCCGATGCCGGGGACTCCGAGGGTGGCCTCTCCGTCCTGGAGAAGATCAATCCGGAAAGCCTGGAAGAGGATCTGCGCGCTCGTTTCGAGCTGATCCGCGCTGACAGGCTCGAGGAGCTCGGCCGCACCGATGAGGCAGCCGAGATTCGCTCCACCTGGGAGCCCATCTTCACCGCCGAAGGCGAAGTCGACCTCTACGAGGACGAGGACGACGAGGACAGCGACGAGTTCGCCGCGGACGACGCTGCCGAAGGCGATGACGACTCCGACGAGGACACCGAGGATGCCGAGGAGTATGAGGCCCCCGTGGCCGACTACTCCGTCTACTCGGATGCCGAAGACGATGATGAGGACGTTGAAGAGTTCGCTTCTGACGATGAGTTCGCTGCTGAAGGCGACTACTCTGATGAGGACTCCGAGGATGAGGACGACGAGGATTCCGACGAGTCCGCTGACGAAGATGACTTCTTCGATGCGGCCGAGGACGAGGATCACGAGCTCGAAGCACTTGATGCCGACGAGCGTGATTCGGACAACGCCTGATATCGGAACTTGCGAGCCTAAGGAATTCAGTCATGGCTAAGACTCTCGTCAGTCGTTTTGATGTGGGACTCTTCGATTTGGACGGCGTGTGCTACCTCGGTGCAGAGGCGGTGGCGTACGCTCCCGAGTCGATCAGGAAGGCTATGGACGGTGGTATGCGTGCCGCCTACGTGACCAACAATGCCTCCCGGACACCGGAATCGGTGGCGCAGCAGTTGGTGGACCTGGGCATTCCCGCCACCGGCGATAGCATCATCAACTCGGCCCAAGTGGGCGCGCGTCTCCTTCGTGAAAACGTCGCCGAAGGTGCCAAGGTGCTCGTTCTGGGCACCCAGGCGCTGCGCGACGAAGTGACGAAAGTTGGCCTCGTCGTCGTCGAATCTGCCGATGACAAGCCGGACGCAGTGATCCAGGGCTTCTATCCGGAAGCCAACTGGGCCAGTCTCAGCGAGGGTGCGTTGGCGATTCGTGCCGGCGCGCTCTACGTGGCGACGAATCTCGACAAGACGATTCCGCGTGAGCGTGGGTTGATGGTCGGTAACGGTTCCCTGGTGCTCGCGGTGTCCAACTCGACGGGTGTCACTCCACTTTCCTCGGGTAAGCCCGAGCCGGAGATCTTCCGCAGTGCCGCCCGGATGTCGAATGCCGAGCGTCCGTTCGCCATTGGTGACAACCTCGACACCGATATCCAGGGTGCTGTGGCGGCCGGAATTCCGGCGCTGCACGTGCTCACGGGCCTCGCAACTGCGCGCGATATCTGCATCGCGCCGCCAACGCATCGCCCCACCTTCCTGGCCGACGATCTGCGCTCGCTGCACGAGTCCTATCCGGAGATCGAGAAGGACGGCGAGTGGACTGTGGTGCGGGAAGCGCGCTGCCGTTGGAACGGGAGCGAGTTCGAGTTTGGCGTTGGAACAGTGAACGACGTGCTGGACCTCGATTCCTACCGGGCCCTCGTGCACGCGGTGTGGGACGCGGTCGATTCAGGCACTGAGCTTGCCAGAATCGAAGCGGTGCTGCCCGAACTCACCGTTCGGCGTTAACACGCCTCATTGACATGAGTGACACACCGGCGCCTCGGCCACCGCTTCATCCCGAAGCGGTGCTTGCACAGCTTGCGGACCAAGAGACGGATGAACAGATCCGTTCTCTCGGTGAGCTGTTGGATGAGCTGACGCGCCGGTTGTCGCGTGCACAGGGATAGCGGAAGTTGGAACGTGGCCCGTCTGATTAGAGTCGATGCGGAGTTGGTCCGCAGGAAGTTGGCCCGCTCGCGTCAGCACGCGGGCGAGCTCATTGCTGACGGTCTGGTGCTGCTGGACGGTGAGGTGGTGCGTAAGCCAGCCCGCCAGATGAATCCGGCGCAGGCTCTTCTCGTGACCGAGACGCAGAAGGAAGACTACGTTTCGCGCGGCGCCCACAAACTCATCGGCGCGCTGGATAAGCTCGGCGCAGCTGCTCCTCGCGTTGAGGGCCAGCGCTGCCTGGATGCCGGTGCCTCCACCGGTGGCTTCACGGACGTGTTGCTGCGCAGGGGAGCAGAGCACGTGGTGGCGGTGGATGTGGGCTACGGGCAGATTGCCTGGAGGCTGCGCGAGGATCCGCGCGTTACCGTTATTGAACGGACCAATGTACGCACGCTGGATCCGGCCATCGTCGCTCCGCCGCCCGGGCTGGTGGTGGGTGACCTTTCCTTCATCTCGCTCACGCTCGTTGTTCCGCCGCTGGTGGCAGCTGCCGCAGATGACGCGGACTTCCTTCTCATGGTGAAGCCGCAGTTTGAAGTGGGGCGCGAGCAGCTGGGAAGCGGGGGAGTGGTGCGCGATCCCGCGCTGCATGCCTCCGCCGTGGCCGCCGTCGCTCGCTCCGCTCGCGCGGCCGGTCTAGCAATCTGTGCGGTGGCGGCTTCGCCGCTTCCGGGGCCCGCCGGAAACGTGGAGTATTTCTTGCACATGAAGGCTGGCGCTGCGGATCTCCTTGGGGAAGGCCTTGAAGAGGCTATTTGGCGCGCCATTGAGGAAGGGCCAGCCGGTTCTGGCGTCTCAGCGCGCGACCGGGTAGCCTCAGCTGATCTGCGTGAACGTGCAGCAGGAAAGGAGGTGGTGGAGCAATGACTCGCAAGATTGTCCTGCTATCCCACCCCGAGCGCCCCGATGCCATCGAGACTGCCCGCCTGGTGACCGAACACCTGGCAGAACTCGGGATCGATACCGTCACCTCGCAGGCCCCGGAGGCGACTGCTGGAGCGGAGCTCATCCTCGTCATTGGCGGTGACGGCACTATTCTGCGTGCGGCGGAGTTTGGGCGGCCCGCGGGCCTGCCGATTCTCGGCATCAATTACGGCCACGTGGGTTTTCTCTCGGAAGCGGATCCGGACGAGGTTCCCATGGTGATGAAAAAGATTGCCTCGGGTGCCTGGCAGGTTGTTCCCCGCATGACCATCGATATCATCGTGACGCGCCCGGATGGCAGCAGCGAACGCAGCTGGGCTCTCAACGAAGCTGCGGTGGAGAAGGACGAGCACGCGCGAATGTTCGAAGCGTCGATCGGCGTGGACAATCGTGAGCTGTCCTCGTTCAAGGTTGATACCGTGCTGTTTTCCACGGCCACCGGCTCGACCGCCTACAACTTCTCGGCGGGTGGCCCGGTGGTGTGGCCAAACGTCGAATGTATGGTCCTCACCCCGATTGCGGCGCACGCGCTCTTCACCCGGCCGCTAGTAGTGGGACCGGATTCCACGCTGGAGCTGCATGTGCTGAGTGACGATGCGCGGGTCTGGTGCGATGGCAGGCGCGTGATCGCTGCGCCGCGGGGCTCCGTGGTGACGGCTGTCAAGGGCGAGCGGCCGGTTCTTCTCGCTCGTTTGAACGATTCGCCCTTCTCGGGCCGACTCGTCAAGAAATTCCAGCTTCCCGTGAAAGGCTGGCGGGCGTAAGTTGTGCGCGACCGCCACGACTGGGCGTATCCACCCTGTGTAACTGAGGCTGACTGAGGGGGTCAACGTGATCGAACAGGTTCGAATCTCGAATCTGGGTGTTATTGAGGAAGCCGAACTCGATTTGGGACCCGGCCTCACCGCATTGACGGGTGAGACGGGTGCCGGAAAAACGATGGCTGTCACCTCACTGCAACTGCTTCTCGGCGCCAAAGCCGATTCGACGAAGGTGCGCCGCGGCGCCAAGTCCGCCATCGTGGAGGGGCTTTTCGCGGTGTCCGCGGATTCCCCGCTTCTCGCCCGGGTCACCGAGGCGGGAGGAACGTATGAGGTCGACGACGACGTCGCCGCCGTCCTGATTGCTCGCCACGTTCCGGCCTCGGGGCGTTCGCGTGCTTTTATTGGTGGCCGTTCGGTCCCCACCTCGGTGCTCGCGGACATCGCGGCAGATCTGGTGACGGTCCATGGGCAGTCGGATCAGTTGCGCTTGGCTTCTGCGGTGCAGCAACGCGGCGCCCTTGACCGTTTTGGCGGGCAGGCCATTGCGAAGCCGCTGGCTCGCTGGCGATCGGCCTGGGAGGTGTTCAACCAGGCGCAACAGAATCTCGCAGATTTTGAGGCACAGGCGCGCGACGCCGCCCGCACCCGCCTCGCTTACGAAGCCTTGCTTTCCAAGGTTGACGAGGTGAATCCGGAGCCTGGCGAAGAGGGACAGTTGAAGGCGGAAGCTCGCCGCTTGGAGAACACCGAGGCACGCTACCTCGGATTTTCCGGTGCGGCAGCTCATCTCACCGGTTCTGACACGGTGGATGAGACGGCACTGTCCGCCCTTGCGATGGCGAAGCGTTCTCTCGATGGTCTGATGGACGATGATGAGGTCGCAGAGCTGGCCGCCCGGTTGGAGACAGCCGAAGCGGAACTCTCGGACATCGCCGCCACGCTCGCCGATCTCGCTTCCTCCACCGAAGCCGATCCGCAGCGCCTCTCCGATATCTACTCGCGCCGCCAACGCTTGCAGGGGCTACGCAAGGAACTCGGCATGGACTTGGACGACGCCGTCGTCGCCGCAGCGGAGGCTCGAGAGGCGTTGGCGAAACTGGGTGACCCGGATGCCACCCGCGACACCCTGGAGAAGGAACTTGCCGCGGCGCGCAAGGATCTCGACAAAGCGGGAACGCAGCTTCACAAGGCGCGCGCGAAGGCGGCCACGGAGCTTGCCGCGTTGGTGATGACAGAGCTGCCTGAGCTGGCGCTTCCCGACGCCACTTTTGTTATCGAGGTGACCCCGGGGGCACCCAGCGCGCACGGCTCCGACGCGATTTCCTTCCTGCTGGCCTCGCATCGGGGGGCTCCACTGGGCCCGGTCGGTAAGAGTGCCTCGGGCGGTGAACTCTCGCGTGTGATGCTCGCGGTGGAGGTGGCTCTCGCCTCTGGTCAGCATGAAAAGGACCACACTTTCCTCTTCGACGAAGTGGACGCCGGAGTGGGTGGCCGGGCTGCGCTGGCGGTCGGTCGGCGCCTCGCTGAGCTGGCCAAGAACGCTCAGGTTCTGGTGGTGACCCACTTGGCGCAGGTGGCGGCCTATGCGGGTACACAGGCCGTCGTCGTCAAAGAGCTGGGAGAGGAATCGGCGGTGACGGATGTGGTGCCCGTTGCCGGTGACGATCGGCTGGCCGAACTGGCGCGAATGCTCTCCGGGCAGGACTCGGCCACGGCACGCGCTCATGCTGCTGAACTCCTTTCCAGCGCCGATATGGCACGATAAAGCCGTGGCATTTCTCTTTGTCCGTAAGAAGGACTCTTCAGAACCTGGGCGGCTGGTAGGCATTGCCCGGGTGGATTCGCGCACCAAGAACCTCACGAAGAGGCTCGAATCCGGTAACGTCGCCGTGATTAATCATGGCGATATCGATCGAGTGTCCGCTGAGGCTCTTGTGGAATGCAAGCCGGTGGCGGTGCTGAATGCTGCCAAGTCTACCTCCGGTCGTTACCCCAATTTGGGGCCCGGAATTCTTGAGCAGGCTGGTATTCCCCTCATTGATGATCTCGGGACCGAGATCATGGACGTCCCCGAAGGCTCCACCCTGCGTATTGATGAGGATGGCGCGGTTTACCGTGACGACGTCCTCGTGGCCCAGGGCATGGTGCAGACCGCCGAGACCATCGCCGCTGATCAGGCCGAGGCGCGCGCCGGAATGAGCGTGCAGCTCAAGGCGTTCGCCACCAACACGATGGAGTACGTCGAAAAAGAGCAGGACCTCATTTTCGACGGCGTAGGTGTTCCTGACGTGGCGACGAAATTTGAAGGCCGCCACGTCCTCGTTGTGGTGCGCGGCTACCGCTACAAAGAGGATCTCGCGGCGCTGCGTCCCTATATTCGCGAGTACAAGCCGGTCATTATTGGGGTCGACGGCGGCGCCGATGCCATCCTGGAGGAGGGCCTGCCCCTCCACATGATCGTGGGAGACATGGACTCCGTCTCCGACAAGGCGCTGCAATCGGGCGCAGAAATTATTATTCACGCCTACCGCGATGGTCGGGCACCGGGAAAGAAACGCGTTGAGGATCTCGGCGTGGAACACGTGGTGTTCCCCTGCACCGGCACCTCCGAGGACGTGGCCATGCTGCTGGCTGACGACAAAGGCGCCGAATTGATCGTTGCCCTCGGCACCCACAACACCCTCATCGAGTTCCTCGACAAGGGCCGTTCGGGAATGGCCTCCACGTTCCTCACGCGCCTGGCGCTGGGCGGCAAGCTCATCGACGCCAAGGGCGTGTCACAGCTTTATCGTTCGCGCATTTCCAACTGGCAACTCTTCTTCCTCGTTCTGGCTGGAGCCGTGGCGATTGCCGCGGCGTTGGCGTCCACCGCGGCAGGGCAGGCACTCTTCGGCCTCACCTCCGCGTGGTTCAGCGACATCATCCACTGGTTCGTGACTCTCTTCTGACACAAAGGCACATCATGGTTGATTTTAGGTATCACCTCGTTTCGCTCGTCTCGGTATTTCTGGCACTTGCGCTCGGTATTATCCTCGGTGC
This sequence comes from Ancrocorticia sp., assembly GCA_047602305.1. Classification (GTDB taxonomy): domain Bacteria; phylum Actinomycetota; class Actinomycetes; order Actinomycetales; family Actinomycetaceae; genus Ancrocorticia. The sequence continues at coordinate 714,303 of JASGHO010000001.1, read as the reverse complement.
CGGACCCCTCCAGAACTCCATTGGAGATACCCTTTCTGGTCAGGTCGAGACGCTGCGCACCTCCCGCGACGAGGCCCGCGCAGAGTTGGCATTGACCCAGACGCAGCTTGAGGGTTCCGAGGCAGCGCTCAACCTTGCCGGCGAGCAGCTTCTTCCGGAAACTCTCACCGATCGCAACGTGGCTCTCGTTGTGCTTCCCGGGACCAACGCCGATGTTGTGGATGGGCTGGAAGCCGAGCTGGAGCTCTCGGGTGCGAAGATCTCGGCGCAGGTGAAGCTGACGGCATCGTTCGTGGATTCTGGCAAGGCCACCTACCGCGGGGCCCTGGCTGCCCAGCTCAAGCAGTACGTCACCGACCTGCCCAGCAACCCCTCCAACGATCAGGTGGTGGCAGCGGCGCTGGACATGGTGCTGCGCAGCGGCCCGGAGAATGCCGATGCCAAGGTGTTGCTCAGCTCCCTCACCTCCGACAAGGACGCGCTCTTCCTGGTGGATCGGGAGATTACCGGCCCGGCTGACGCCGTGGTTGTCATCACCCCGAAGACTCTCTACCCCGAAGGCGGCGAGACGCTGCAGGCCGAAGAACAGGCCGAGGTGGACGCCCAGGACGCCATGTACGTCAAGGCTTTTGCGACCATCGCGGGCCGCGGCCCGACGGTGGCGTTGGGCCGCGCCGTCCAGGATACCGACCTTCTCACCCAGATGCGCGCCTTGGATGCCGGTTCCACGGTGGATTCCGCTGGGTCGACGGCGGCGCGCATCAACGTCCCGCTCGCTCTCGCCTCCGAGCTCACCAACAAGCATGTGGCGCTCGGTAGCCAGAATGGCGCCGAGGCCGCTTTGGGTGTGCGCATCGAATCGCCACGTCCGGCTCTGACACCGACGCCCGCTCCGGAGACTCCCGCCGAAGGCGAGAATGCCACCGGCGAAGGCGGCGCAGGTGAAGGTGAAGCCGGCACCGGCGAGGCCCCGGCTGAGGGCGAGAACGCCGAGAGTGCGGGCTGACCATGGGGTTTCTTTGGTCCGCGCTGGTTGGCGCTGCGGGAGCGGTTGGCGCCCGCGCCGTGATAGCGTCGCAGGATTTTTCTTCCTGGGAGCGGTCATCGTTTAGCGGAAAGAATGTCTCCCTCACCGAGGGTTTGGTGGCCAGTGCCGGAATGATCGCCGGCAGCGTTGTTGCTCCCGCGGGCGTGCGGGTGGGCGCGCTGACGGCGATTGGTAGCGCCGCCGCAGCGGGATACATCGACGACCAGCTGGAGGATCGTTTCCCCGCCCAAGGCAAGGGGCTGCGCGGCCATTTGGGAGCGTTACGCGAAGGAAAGCTCACCTCCGGAGCCTTGAAAATTGCCGTGATCGGCGGCGGAGCCGCGCTCGGTACCCTACCCTTGCCGCGCTCGGGAAGCGCACCGCAGCGCCTGGTCACCTGGGTGTGCCAGAGCGCTCTCGTTGCAGGCAGTGCAAACCTGGTCAATCTTCTTGATTTACGGCCCGGGCGTGCCCTCAAGGTCTGCGGGATCGCCGCCCTGCCACTTGCGGTGAGCGGGAATGGGGTTGCTTCGGCGATGGCCGGAAGCGTGCTGGCCACCGGTGCCGTGTGCGCTCCAGATGACCTTTCCGGAAAAACGATGCTCGGAGATTTTGGCGCCAACGCGCTCGGTGCGGGCCTCGGGTATGCGGTGGCTGCCTCCCCGCGGGCGTCGGTGCGGGCCGGGGTGCTGGGCGCCGTCGTCGTCCTGACCCTGGCGAGCGAAAAGGTGTCCTTCTCCAAGGTGATCGAGGCCAACCCGGCGCTCTCGTGGGTTGACCAGCTCGGACGCTCATGAAAAGGACCGCAGCATCGGTAGCCGGTGCCGCGGGTTCGATCGCGCTTCTGACGCTACTCTCGCGACTGCTCGGCTTCCTGCGCACCCTCGTTCAAAATGGTGCGCTGGGCGACACATTGGCGGGCGAAGCCTACTCGACCTCCAACACCGTTCCCAATGTCCTCTTTGAGGTGGCGGCAGGCGGAGCCCTCGCCGGTGCCGTCATTCCGCTGATCTCCGGGTTTCTCGCCAAGAAGATGAAGCTGGAGGCGGCACAGACTGCCTCGGCCCTGCTCACCTGGATCCTCGCCATCGGCGTGCCGCTCGCGGCAATCGTGGCCGTGGTGGCGCGGCCGATCAGCGAGATGCTGCTGGGAGCGGGCACTGACCCGGCGGAGCTGGCTTTGGCCACCACGTTGCTGCGGATGTTTGCGTTGCAGGTGCCGCTGTATGGGCTGTCGCTGGTATGTACGGGTGTGCTTCAGGCGCACAAGAAATTCATTCTTCCGGCGATCGCGCCGATGCTTTCCGCAGTGGCGGTTATTGGCACCTTTTTCATCTTTTGGAGCCTGGCCGACGGGCAGCAGAATTCGCCGGCCGAACTCTCGACTGCCTCGGTGATGTGGCTGGGCTGGGGAACCACGCTGGGAGTGGTGGCGTTCTCGCTGCCGCAGCTGATCCCGGTAGCGCGGCTGCTTCCACTGCGGCCCACCTTCGCTTTTCCTCCGGGGGTGGCGCGGCGCGCGGTGAAGCTTATGGGTGCCGGACTTGCCGGCATCTTCGCCCAGCAGGTCCAAATCGTCACCATCATGATCGTCGCGAATACTTATGGAGGCGTGGGTGACGACGCCGGTGCCTACCCGATCTATACCTTCGCCAACGCCATCTACATGGTTCCTTACGCGGTGTTCGCGGTGCCGATTGCCACCGCCGTGTTCCCCCGGCTTTCGGAGGCTGCGGCGCTTCCGGGGCGTCCGGGACTGGCGGAACTGACCGCGCGCTCGACGCGGCTGGTGCTGGAAATCGGAATCGTCTGTGCGGCGCTGCTGGCGGTCCTTGCGGTGCCCGCCAAGCTGGTGTTTGACTCGCTGCGAGAGGCCGCCGGGCTCGACCTGGCGCTCGTGGCCATGGCGCCCGGGCTCGTGGGCTATGCGCTCATCTATCACTGCTCGCGCGTGTTGTATGCCATCGAGGCCTCACGTGCGGTGGTAATCGTCAATGTCACCGCATGGCTCGCGGTGTGCGTGGCGCTGCTCATCCAGGTGCAAATCGGCATTGCCGGACGCACCGAGACGCTGGTGGCCATTGGCATCGCGGTGTCCGTTGGCATGACCTTGGGGGCGCTGGGCCAGCTCGTGGCGATTCGCCTGAGCCTGGGCAAGGAGGCCACCGTGGGTATGGTGCGCGGTGCGCTGGTGGTGGCGTTTGCTTCTGCGGCTGTTGGCGCGTTCGCGTACTGGCTGGTTGGCGTGGTGCTGGCGTGGCTGGGCAGCGGAGTTGTCGGTGCGCTTGCCGCTGCTGTGGTGGGCGGTGCGGTCATCGTTGGCGGAGGCGGTGCGGCCATCTTCGTGGCCGATCGACGCGCACTTTCGATGGCGCGGCGGGGACGGACGTCCTAGTTTTCCCGGGTATCGACACTTTTAGGTCGTTCTCACATATTGTCAGAACTATTCATGACGTGGGATGCTCTATGTGGTGCACACTCTTGGTCCTATGGTGATGTGTACCCAATGTCGTTACCTCGAAGGAGCAGAGATGGCCGTGAAAATGAGTTCTCTATGCAGCCACCACAAAACAACGAGGACCGTTGCTGGCCTCCTGGCTTTCGGTCTGTTGCTTCCCAGCGGTGGGGCATGGGCGGCTCCCGAACAACAGCCGTCAGCGGACGCCGTCGTCGTCGCTCAGAATTCAACTCCGGCGGCGCGAGACGATGCCGAGAACGACGCCGTCGCCTTTACCGATGCCTCGCTGAACACCTGTGTTGCGGCAGCTCTGGGCAAGAGCGGGGCCGAGGTGACGAAGAGTGATCTCGCCTCCCTCAGTATCCTGGACTGCAATTACGCCGGAATCGTTGATATTGCGCCACTTCGCTACGCCGAGAATCTGAAGGCGCTCAGCCTCGTGGGAAATGCGATCAGCGATGTCAGCGCATTGGCAGGGCTCTCCCTGAGTTCGCTGGATCTGACCAACAACTCGGTCAGCGATATTTCCCCTCTCGCAAGCCTCCAGCGGCCCGATTTCCTCTACCTGGGCAATAATCAGATCACCGATATCTCGCCGCTGGCAGGACTCAACAGTCTGATTGCGCTTTCCCTGGCATCCAATCAGGTTAGTGACGTCTCGCCGCTGGCAGGCCTCGCGTGGCTCGATAGTGTGAATCTCAGTGGAAACCGGATCACCGATGTCTCGCCGTTGAGTAGTTTGGCCGCGGTCTATTCCATTGATCTATCCGGTCAGAAGATTGATCTTCCGGATGCCACATCGGGACAGGCCGCATCCTTGCCGGAGATTCGCTCCGCTGACGGGGCGATCGCCATCAATATCTTGTTTGGTATGGGCGAGGTGCGGGGCAACTCGGTGACGTGGGATATGCCCGGTGGCGGCGATGCGGACCTCGTATGGAGCGACAAGGTGTCGGTGGGATTTGTCTCGTCAAACTTCTCGGGAATGATGCGACAGAACGTACTGCCGGACGCCCCGGCCAAGGCCAAAGCGAGCTGGGTCCGCGACAACGGCGAATGGTTCTACTACCTGGATGGGGCGAAGCACACCGGTTGGCTCAACCTCGGCGGGACCTGGTACTACATGAATTCCAGTGGTGTCATGCAAACCGGATGGGTTGCTGTGGGTGGCCGCTGGTATTTCATGAACTCAAACGGTGTGATGCGTACCGGCTGGATGAACGTCGATGGTCTGTGGTACTTCATGGGCTCGACTGGCGCGATGCGCACCGGCTGGGTCATCGTTGAGGACACGTGGTACTTCATGAATTCCAGAGGCGTGATGCAGACCGGGTGGATCAATGTTGGCGGTAGCTGGTACTACCTCAGGCAGAACGGGGCGATGGTCACCGGAAACTTTGTCATCGACGGCGTGACATACAGCTTCTCCGATTCGGGGGAGTGGCTCAGGTAAAGCCTTGCCGCGGGAGGCGGTGTAGGAGGCCGCGGGAGGCGGTGTAGGAGGCCGTCCGGCAAGAATTAATACAGCCGTGACAGTCTCGTCACCTGCTCGAAACAATTGCGCTGATAGTCTGGAATTCCGTGGAACACATTGAGAACCGGCTCCCGGGAAACCAGAACACACTCACCCGTCAGATCTTCGTGACCGGAGGAGTGGCAAGCTCCCTCGGTAAAGGTCTCACCGCCTCCAGCCTCGGTCGGCTGTTGCGAGCGCGCGGTCTGAACGTTGCCATGCAAAAGCTCGATCCCTACATCAACGTGGATCCCGGCACCATGAATCCCTTCCAGCATGGTGAGGTGTTCGTGACCGAGGACGGCGCCGAGACCGATCTGGACATCGGGCACTACGAGCGCTTCCTTGACGTCAACCTCACCGGCGCAGCCAACTCGACCACCGGCCAGGTGTACTCGCGGGTGCTGGCGCGCGAGCGGGCGGGGGAGTACCTCGGCGAATGCGTCCAGGTGATTCCCCACATCACCAACGAGATCATTGATCGCATGCGCGCCCAGGCCGAACCAGATGAGGATGGCAACGTTCCGGACGTCATCATCACCGAGGTGGGCGGAACTGTGGGCGATATCGAGTCCCAGCCCTTCCTGGAGGCTGCGCGCCAGGTGCGCCAGCAACTCGGCCGCGATAACGTCTTCTTCATTCACGTCTCGTTGGTGCCCTACTTGGCGGCAGGTGGCGAGCTCAAGACCAAGCCCACCCAGCACTCGGTGGCGAGCCTGCGTAGCATCGGTATTCAGCCGGATGCGGTTGTGCTGCGCTGTGACCGCGACCTTCCCGAAGGAGTCAAGCAGAAGATCTCCCTCATGTGCGACGTGGACCGCGAAGCCGTCATCCAGTGCAAGGATGCCGCCTCCATCTATGATGTCCCGGTCACTCTCTACGAGCAGGGCCTGGATTCCTACGCCGTACGCCGCCTCGGCCTGAGCTTCCGCGACGTCAACTGGACCGAGTGGAACGACCTGTTGGAGCGTGTGCGCCACCCCAAGACCACGGTGACCGTGGGCCTGGTGGGCAAGTACGTGGACCTGCACGACGCCTACCTCTCCGTGGCCGAAGCGCTGCACGCCGGAGGCTTCGCGCACCGCGCCCACGTCAATATCCGCTGGATCGCCTCGGATACTTGTGAGACTGAGGCCGGCGCCGCCGAGCAGTTCGCCGGCGTGGACGCCGTGCTGGTGCCCGGAGGTTTCGGAATTCGTGGCCTGGAGGGCAAGATCGGTGCCCTGCGCTACGCCCGTGAGAAGGGTGTTCCCACCCTCGGCATCTGCCTGGGCCTCCAGTGCATGGTCATCGAGGCAGCGCGTAATCTCGCCGGAATCGACGGGGCGTCCTCCACCGAATTCGAGCCGCATACCAGCGAACCCGTCATCGCCACGATGGACGAGCAGCGCAGCGTTGTGGAGGGCGGCGGCGACATGGGTGGAACCATGCGACTGGGTGCCTACCCGGCACATCTCGCCGAAGGGTCGCTGGTTGCGGACGTCTACGGCAGCCAGGATGTCAGTGAGCGCCATCGCCACCGCTACGAGGTGAACCTGCGTTACCGCGAGCGCCTGGAAGAGTCCGGTTTGCTGATTTCCGGGACCTCCCCAGATGGCAATCTCGTCGAGTTCGTTGAGTTGCGCCGCGATCTGCATCCCTACTACGTGTCCACCCAAGCCCATCCGGAGTTCAAGAGCCGCCCCACCAAGGCGCACCCGCTTTTCGCCGGTCTGATCGGTGCGGCGCTCGCCCGACGCGGTCAGTGATTGGTGATACCGGCATCTGATTGGTGATCCCGGCGAAATCCATCTCCGGAATCCCGACACCTATGTGTCATAGGTACGTGGGGTGCGGGATTTCGGAGATAGATTTTTCTCCGCTTGGCTGAGCGTGAGGCGCAAGCGGGTGGAGGAGCGGTGACGCGGTGGGCAGAGGGCGCGGGGACGCCGTCGTCGGCGTAATCTCTACCCTGGACAAGAAAACGGACGAAGGAGAACCGGTGTTGAGGACGGCGATGACGAAGTTGGGTGCGTTGCGCGATGAGGAAGTGACGGCCCACGCCAGTACGCTCGCCTCCGCGACCGAGTATCGCGGGTTCATCTTCGACGTGCTCGTTGACGATATCGAGTTGGCGTCCACCTCCGCCCGTATGCGCCGCGAATACATCAGACATGACGACGCCGTCGCCGTGCTGGCCGTTCGTGACGGTGAGGGTGGGGAAGAGGTTCTCCTCATTCGTCAGTATCGTCACCCGGTGCGTCGACTCATGTGGGAGATCCCGGCGGGCCTGCTCGACGTGGCCGGAGAGAATCCCGTTGAGGCGGCCGCACGCGAACTTGCCGAGGAAGCGGATCTCGGGGCTGCGGAGTTCACGTTCCTTGCCAGCTTCTACCCCTCGCCGGGATGCTCGGACGAGCAGTTGGACATCTACCTGGCCCGCGGTGTGTACGCGGTCGAGACTGATTTCCAGCGCGAGGACGAGGAAGAAGAGATCGAGACTGCCTGGGTGCCGTTGCGCGATGTCATCGCCGAGGTGCTGGCGGGCAATCTTCACTGTCCCTCACTTGTCACCGGAGTGCTGGCCTACGCTGCGACGCTGCGGTGAGTCGGGTGAGCGGGTCGTTTCGTAAGCGGGCAGTTCGGTAAGCGGGCAGTTCGGTAAGCGGGCAGTTCGGTAAGCGGGCAGTTCGGTAAGCGGGTCGACGGCGGGCTGTGTCGGGCGGGCATTGTGGCCCGCGTGGCGATAGGATGGGATGCTCGTTCTCGGCACGTGCGGGATGTGAAGACTAGCTCACATCTCGGTGTCGAAAGAACATTCGGGAAATAAAACTGGAATAATTCAAGTTAAGCTTATAAGCGCACGCGGGTCTCCTCCGCCACAAAAGCTGTGGTCGAAGGGGGTCCGCTGGATTTTAGCAACAGTAATGTTGTTTAATAGATGAGCGTATGGGAGGGGGATCGCATGACTGGACTACTTGATCCAGACGCCGGAACACGAGAGAAGATCCTCCGGCTCATTATCGAGCAAGGCCCCATTACTTCGGCCGAACTTGCGACAGAACTCGTCTTGACGGCGGCCGCGGTGCGGCGCCACCTGGCCCAGCTCGAACTGGATGGACAAATTGCTGAATACGAGGGCGTCGCGGCCAAACCGGCACGGCGCGGTAGGCCCTCACGGCGTTACGTCGCCACAGGTCAGGGCCAGGCAATCTTTGGAGATTCCTACGGTGACGTGGCTACCCAAGCACTCGACTTCGTCAAGGCGGCGTTGGGTGACGAGGGTATTCGACGCTTCGCCGAAGAACGCATTGCTGGACTGGAGGAGAGATACCGTCCGGCACTTGACGAGATCGGCGAGGATGTTGAGGCCAGAGCTCACGCGCTGGCTCGAGTACTCACGCAAGATGGGTATGCCGCGAGTATCCGCCGCGGTCCACGCGGCATCACCTTGCAGCTATGCCAGGGCCACTGCCCGATTCAAGACGTAGCCACGGCCTACCCCGCAATGTGCGAAGCAGAAACTCAGGCTTTTCACCGACTCCTCGGGGTGCACGTACAACGCCTCGCCACCTTGGCCGGTGGCGAACACGTGTGTACCCTGACGATCCCACTTGTCTCGCGTGCCCGCGGGACTTCAAACAACATGGAAGGACAGCCATGACACAGACCCGGCATGAAGCCGCGGTTGCTGAGGCCATCAACGAGCAGCAAGAGACCATCGAGGCTCTCGGCGGGAAGTACAGCTTCGGCTGGCACGATTCCGACGAAGCTGGTCAAGCTGCTCAGCGTGGACTCAGCGCGGACGTCGTCCGCCATATTTCCGCTGTGAAGAACGAGCCGGAGTGGATGCTCAAGCTCCGTCTCAAGGCGCATCGTCTCTTCGAGCGCCGCCCGATGCCCACGTGGGGTGCGGACCTCTCCTTCATCGACTTTGACGAGTACAAGTACTTCGTCAAGGCGACTGAGCGTCCCGCGAACTCCTGGGACGATCTGCCGGAGGATATCCGCAACACCTACGATCGTCTCGGTATTCCCGAGGCCGAAAAGGCTCGCCTCGTGGCCGGCGTTGCGGCGCAGTACGAGTCCGAAGTGGTGTACCACCAGATCCGTGAGGATCTGGAGCAGCAGGGCGTCATCTTCCTGGACACGGACACCGCGCTCAAGGAGCACGAGGAGCTCTTCCGCGAGCACTTCTGCACCGTTATTCCGGCTGGCGACAACAAGTTCGCCTCGCTGAACACCGCCGTGTGGTCCGGTGGCTCCTTCATCTACGTTCCCAAGAACGTGCGCGTGGAGATCCCGCTGCAGGCCTACTTCCGTATCAACACCGAGTCCATGGGTCAGTTCGAGCGCACGCTCATCATCGCTGACGAAGGCTCCTACGTGCATTACGTCGAGGGCTGCACCGCTCCGATCTACCAGCGCGATTCCCTGCATGCCGCCAACGTGGAGATCATCGTCAAGAAGAACGCCCACGTGCGTTACACGACGATCCAGAACTGGTCCAACAACGTTCTCAACCTCGTGACCCAGCGCGCTTCCGTCGCTGAGGGTGGCGTCATGGAATGGGTGGACGGCAACATCGGTTCACGCGTCAACATGAAGTACCCCGCCTGCGTCCTGCTCGGTGAGCATGCGCGCGGCGAGGCTCTCTCGGCTGCCTTCTCGGGCCCCGGTCAGCATCAGGACACCGGCGCCAAGATGATCCACTCGGCTCCTTACACGACGTCGTCGATCGTCTCCAAGTCCATCTCCCGTGGTGGCGGACGCTCCTCCTACCGCGGCCTCGTCCAGGTGGACGAGAATGCCTACGGCTCCAAGTCCTCCGTGATTTGTGACGCCCTGCTCGTGGACGACATCTCCCGCACCGACACCTACCCCTACGTGGATATCCGGACCGACGACGTCCAGATGGGCCACGAGGCCACCGTGTCCAAGGTGTCCGAGGATCAGCTGTTCTACCTCATGCAGCGTGGCCTGGACGAGACGGAGGCCATGGCGATGATCGTGCGCGGCTTCGTCGAGCCCATTGCTCGCGAGCTGCCGATGGAATACGCACTTGAGCTGAACCGCCTCATCGAGCTTCAGATGGAAGGAAGCGTTGGCTGACATGCCGAATTTGTCTACAGATCATTCGAACGCTGTGCTGGTGGAGAACGAGGACTTCTCCACCGGCGCCACCCGCAAGGATCGTTTCGCCTCCTTCGTGGCGGCCGATTTCGAGGTCCCCACGGGTCAGGAAGAGGACTGGCGCTTCACCCCCATGGATCGGGTTGGCGAGTTCTTCGACGCCGAGCTGGCGGCCCCTGTGGCCCCGGTGACCGCAGGTTCCGAGGCCGTTGAGGTCGTGGGCCGTGACGACGTGCGCCTGGGCACCGTGGGTGTTCCCGACGATCGCTCCGCCGCCGTGGCGTGGGAGAAGTTCGAGCGGGCCTACGTGGTAACGGTTCCGGCTGGCACGCCGGATTACGAGGTGGTTGTTGGCCTCACCGCTCCCGAAGGCATGAACTCCGCACACGTGGCCGTTTTCGCCGAGCCGCACTCCACCGGCACAGTGGTGATCGAGCACTCCGGCGCGGGCCAGCTCAACGAGGGCGTCGAAATCACCGTGGGTGATGAGGCCGAGTTGACGGTCGTGTCCGTGCAGGAAGCCGAGCGCACCGCTCGTCACTTCTCCGCCCAGCGCATTCTCGTGGGCCGCAATGCCAAGGTGCGCCACATCGTGGTGACCCTGGGCGGCGACGTCGTTCGCGTCTCCACCAGCGTTGCCTATGAAGGCGAAGGCGGCGAGGCCGAGCTGCTCGGCGCCTACGTGACCGAAGCTGGCGAGCACCAGGAACACCGCGTGTTCGTCAACCACGGTCCGGCCAACTGCACCTCCAACGTTGCCTACAAGGGCGCGCTGCAGGGTCAGGACGCCCACTCCGTGTGGATCGGCGACGTGCTCATCCAGGCACAGGCCGCCAACACCGACACCTACGAGCTCAACCGCAACTTGGTTCTCACCGAGGGCGCCAAGGCCGATTCCGTCCCCAACTTGGAGATCGAGACCGGTGACATCGCTTCGGCAGGCCACGCCTCCGCCACCGGTCGCTTCGACGAAGAGCAGCTGTTCTACCTGCAGGCTCGCGGTATCCCAGAGGATATCGCCCGCCGCCTCGTGGTGCGCGGCTTCTTCGCCGAACTGGTCGAGCAGATCGGTGTCGAGTCCGTTCAGCAGAAGCTGATGGCCGCGATCGAGCGCGAGCTGGATCTTGCCGAGCTAGTTGCAGCAGGCTGCGAGGAGGAAGCTGAATGAGTCTGCAGTTCGCCTGCTCGGTGACGGATCTTGATCCGGCCGAAGCACAGCAGGTGACGCTGACCAGCGAGTCGGGTGCCAAGGTGCTCGTCGCGGTCGTCCGTGACTCGGATGGCTCGTGGCACGCCGTGGGTGACACCTGCTCACACGCGAACTTCTCGCTCGCCGACGGCGACGTGGACGACGGAACGATCGAATGCTGGAAGCATGGAGCTCCCTTCGATCTGTACACCGGAATCCCGCTCGCCCTGCCGGCAACCAAGCCGGTCCCCGTTTACGTTATTGAGATTCACGGTAGCGACGTCCTGGTGGACGTCGATGCCACACTGTAAGTAGGAGTTAGACCTTGTCCACACTTGAGATCCAGAACCTCCACGCCTCGGTCGAGACGGCCGACGGCCTCAAGCCGATCCTGCACGGCGTCAACCTCACCATTGGTGACAACGAAGTACATGCCATCATGGGCCCCAACGGCTCCGGCAAGTCCACCACCGCCTACGCCCTCGCAGGCCACCCCAAGTACGTCATCACCGAGGGCAAGATCCTGCTCGACGGCGAGGACATCACTGACGCCACCCCGGACGAGCGCGCCCGCGCTGGTCTCTTCCTGGCCATGCAGTACCCGGTCGAGGTGCCCGGCGTGTCCGTGACCAACTTCCTGCGCACCGCCAAGACCGCGATCGACGGCGAAGCCCCCAAGCTGCGTGACTGGACCAAGCGCCTCAAGCAGGCCACCGCCAACCTCAAGGTGTCGCCCGACTTCGTCTCGCGTGACCTCAACGTTGGCTTCTCCGGCGGCGAGAAGAAGCGCACCGAAGTTCTCCAGATGGAGCTGCTCCAGCCCAAGGTTGCCGTTCTCGACGAGACCGATTCCGGCCTTGACGTGGACGCCCTGCGCGTCGTCTCCGAGGGTGTCGTGCGCATCCACGAGGAGACCAAGAACTCCATCCTCCTCATCACCCACTACTCGCGCATCCTGCAGTACATCAAGCCTGATTACGTGCACGTGTTCGCCAATGGTCAGATCGTCAAGACCGGTGGCGCCGAGCTGGCTGACCAGCTCGAGGAGTCGGGCTACGATTCCTTCGTGGAGGCCTAATCGTGTCTGACCAGACTCCGGCACCCCGCGGCGACTTCCCCATCCTGTCTCGTGCAGTGCGTGGGGGAGGGCCGCTGGTCTACCTAGATTCCGGTGCCACCTCCCAGCACCCGCAGTGCGTCCTCGACGCCGTGCGGGAGCTCGACGTGGTGCACAACGGTTCCGTCAAGCGCGGCTCCCACCTGCTTGCTGAGGAGGCGACCTACGCCTTCGAGGAAGCGCGTGAAAAGGTTGCCGCCTTGGTGGGGGTAGAGCCGGACGAGGTCGTCTGGACCTCCGGCAGCACGCAGGCCATCAACCTGGTGGCCTACGTGATGTCGAACGTGTCCGTGGGCCGCGGCCCCTCGGTGGGGCGCGCCGCTGGTTTGAGTGGCGCCTCGGCGTGGGGCGATTCTGCCGGTCGCGACGACTGGGGTTCGGCTGGTTCCGGTTCGGTGGGCGACGGCGGCCTGGCCGCCCGCTTCCAGGTGGGTCCCGGCGACGTCGTCGTCACTACCCGCGCTGAACACCACGCCAATCTCATCCCGTGGCAGGAGCTGTGTGCGCGTACCGGCGCCGAGCTGCGCTGGTTGGATCTGACGGAGGACGGGCGCATTGACCTGTCCACGCTGGATGTCATCAACGAGCGCACCAAGGTGGTGGCCTTCACCCACGTGTCCAACGTGTCGGGCGCCATCTCGCCGGTGGCGGAGATTGTGGCGGCGGCGAAGAAGGTGGGGGCACTGACCGTCCTCGACGCCTGCCAGTCCGTACCGCACATGCCGGTTGATTTCAAGGCGTTGGACGTTGACTTCGCTGCCTTCTCCGGGCACAAGATGCTGGCGCCCACCGGCGTTGGCGCGTTGTACGGGCGGCGCGAGCTGCTCGAGGTGATGCCGCCCTTCATGTTCGGCGGATCGATGGTCGAGGTGGTTACCATGGAGAAGACCACCTACGCACCGCCGCCCGCCCGTTTCGAAGCTGGCACCCAGCCTGTCGCGCAAGCGGTGGGTATGGGCGCGGCTGCGGACTACCTCATGGGTATCGGCATGGAGAAGATCGCCGAGCACGAGGAGAAGCTGACCAAGCAGATGCTCGACGGGATCGCACAGATTCCTGGCGTGCGGGTGCTGGGGCCGTTGAACGCCGAAGGCCGTACCGGTTCGGTGGCCTTTGACGTGGAAGGGGTACACCCGCATGACGTGGGCCAATACCTCGATTCTCTCGGCGTGGCCGTGCGTGTGGGGCACCACTGCGCGCAGCCGATTCACCGCCACTTTGGTGTGTTCGCTTCGTCTCGCGCCTCCCTTGGTCCCTACAACACGGCCGACGAGGTTGATATCTTCATATCTGCCCTTGCGGGCGTCCGGAAATATTTCCGTTTGGAGGACTGATGAGCGATCTGGATGCGATGTACCAGCAGATCATTCTCGACGCGGCGCGTGAGCGTCACGGCGCGGGTGTTCTCGACGATTTTGACGGCGAGTCATTCCAGGTGAACCCCACCTGCGGTGACCAGGTGAATATGCGGGTCAAGCTCTCCGCCGACGGCTCCCAGATCGAGGAGATCGGCTGGGAAGGCCACGGCTGCTCGATCTCTCAGGCCTCAATTTCCATCATGACTGAGATGGTTGAGGGTAAGGACTTGAGCGAGGCGATGGCCCTGTCCGAGACCTTCCGCAAGCTGATGGATGCCCGCGGGCATGACCTCAGCGAGGACGAGACCGACACCCTGGAGGACGCGGCCGCGTTCGTAGGGGTGGCCAAATTCCCGATGCGAATCAAGTGCGCGCTGCTGGGGTGGATGGCCATGCGCGACGCGACCGACCAGGCCGTGACGGCCAACGTGAGCGGTGACGCCGTCGTCGTCAATGACGGTGCCGAGGGGGCCGAAGGGTCCGTGGAGGCGAAAGAAGGAGCAGACAATGTCTGAGGAATTGGAATCCGCGCCGGCGTACCCGGGCGCGGCGGGTGGCGCCGATGACGCGCCGATGTCCGTCCCGACGGTCGAGGACATCGAGGAGGCACTGCGCGACGTCATCGATCCCGAGCTCGGCATCAACGTCGTGGATCTCGGCCTGCTCTACGGGGTCAACCTTGACGGCACCAAGTGCGTTGTGGACATGACCCTGACCTCCGCCGCCTGCCCGCTCACCGACGTGATCGAAGATCAGGCCGCTCAGGCGTTGGAGGGCATGGTGTCCTCGATGCGCATCAACTGGGTGTGGCTGCCGCCGTGGGGCCCGGAGCGCATCACCACCGAAGGCCGCGAGATGCTGCAGGCGCTCGGTTTCAACGTGTGATATCACTGGCGACGACGGCGCCCGCTGGCCACTAGTTGGTGGGCGAACGTGGTTGGTTGCCTGAATAGTTGACAAGGGGACGGTTCCGGAAGGGGCCGTCCCCTTGTCATGGGCGCCGTGACGTCGTCGTCGAATCCGAGTGGTTCCGGAACCGGGAGCCCAGAGTCAAATAGGTGCCGTAATAATGAATGAACCGTGGCTGTCCACGGCTTGGTGGGGCGAACGACGGTGTCACCTTCGATGCGGACGACTCTCTGCAAACCCATGGCTGAATGATACCCGCCGGGCGTCACGAATGGTTTCGGTTCGTCGGCGGGAACTGGTGGCAGAGGCGTGTGAACGATGGCCCCAATCTGTGTCGGAGCGTGTGGATAGGATTCACGTATGACCGAGCGCCACGTGATTCTTGAGTTCTTTCGCCATAACGACGACGTCCTGTTCATTGAGCCGGGCGATCATCTGTACGATCAGGAGTCGCTGCACGACTATGCGCGAGCGGTGATCCGCGAGTGCGGGCTCGCCGAGGATCAGCCCTACATCGGATGGCACGGCTCGGTTGATTCCTTCGATGATCGGGGAAATCTCGTCGGGCCTCAAGTAATCTATTTCGGCGGTGACCACCGATTCGTGCGGATGGCTTTGGCTGACCTTGAGGATCTTGGTTACGCGCTGATCGGTGGCAGGTCGCGGGACGAAGCTTTTGTTCTCATGCGAGATGCGTACCCGGCGGGTGTGGGGCCGGGTGATGTGGGAGCATGGAGAACTCGCCTTGCGGTGTTGACCGGGCGTGGAGGGGCGGTTCCGCGCCCCGGTGAGATCGGTCTGCTGCACCAACTGGTTGCTGATGAACGTATGGGTGAGGTGCTTCTCCCTGCCTTGAAGGCGCTCCAGATGCGTGGGGAGTTGAACCACGGCGATCTGGCGGTGGCGCTCTCGGAAACACACCGGTTCGAGTTGGGCGATCTTTCGACAGCGATCGTGACGGTTGCGTTCGAGATGGAACACCCGTTGGCACACGAGGCGGCCACGGCAATGGCAGCGCGCAGGCTCCTCGATCCTTCTGTGTTTCTTGTCTGGGGCGGGAGCGAGGCTCTTGCCGCGGCGCGGGAGGAAGCGCTCAAGCGTCCGCGGCAAGCTCCTCGGGAGTACCTTGCCCTCGTTGCGGAGGAGGGCGGGGATCCGATTGATGCTGCTGTGCAGCTGGCGGACGAGATACGGACGCGCTGTCCACGGCCGGATGATCGTCTCTTGGACCCGATTGCCATGGCAATTGTTGAGCAATTCGGTGGCAAGACACTTGAGCACGCCATTCAGGCTGCCACGGATCCCCGGATTCCGCTCTGGTTACGTGTGGCCATTGCGTCCAAGGGAACCAGAGCGCCGTTGAACCCGGAGGATCGGGTGGCTTTCCACAGTCACTTTCCGGGCCAGGGAACCAGTGCGGAGACGGTGGTTCGCTGGCTGGACGTCGTCGATATGATCCGTGAGGAGGCTGGCTTACCTCCTCATGCCGGATACGACCACAGGATGGGGTCTCGGCGTGAGCGAGTTATTGAGCAGCGAGAATTCTTTGCGTCGCGCCATCTGGATGGGTTGAAGGCTGCTGTGCTGGAGGAAGGGTTGAGCGAGGAATCGCTCGCGATACTCCTCTATCTGCTTCACGATGCTGGCGCAGTGGATTGGGAGATTCTTGACGTGCTTCTTGCTCGCAACTGGCGGACGGCTATCTTTGTGGAACCGAGCAGGCACTCGTGTGCGCCGCCCGCGATTCTCACTCTCGCTGCGGCTGCGTATGGGCAGGGCCATCCGCGAGCAGGAGAGATTATTGAGACGGTCCAGGCGGACACACGCGAGTGGTCCGAGGCGATTCGGCTTCTGTTCTGCGCGTTGTTCGATGAATCATCGGTTGGTGATGCGGCGTTTCAGGACGGGCTGATGGCCAGAGTGGAGGACGGGGAGGCTGGTGCACGGGAGTCAGCTCATGCGCTGGCCATCGTACGTGCGCGTCGCGATGGAGTGACGCCAGCGGAGGCGGCGTGCAGGCTTGCCACGCAGGGAAGGCGCGGAGCGTGGAGCGTGCCGCTCCAGTTCAGTGCGGTGGCGGTGTGCCTGGAGGAGGATCGTACGTTCCTCCATTCGAGGTTCTTTGACGAACACTCGCCTCGAATGCTGAGAGCAGCCATGAAGCTGGCACAGGACGAGACCCTGCCACTGCGTGCCCGGAAACAGGTCTTCAAACTGGCCGAGCGTTCGAGCATTTGGGAGCACCCGACACAGCGCCAACACGCAACGATGCACCTGGACGAACTCCGGCGGTTAAAAGTGATTCGTGATCGGCTCCGCCAGGAGTTGGGGTGAGGGCAGTAGAGGTGGATGGCTTCAGGCGCGAGTGGCTGTGGTTACCAGTGAAAACGTGGTGAGAGTGGCATGCTTGAGGTAGACAAGGAAGGGCGCAGACACCCGTAGGCCGCTGCGACAGTCTCCTGAAAATAGAAGAGGTAACCCATGTTTCGCAGAACCGCCCAGACTCTCGGTTTCGAGGCTGTTTGGGCACGCTCACGTCCTGGGAACAAACCGGTTGAGGTGCTTGATCAGCATGGCGATTTCTCGTGCCTTACAACGGTCATCAGAGTACCTTCAGAGATGTCAGCCAAAGCGCTCGCGATCGTCAGTGGAGTGCCGCAGGCAACCGACCACTATCTGTATCCTGCAAACGATGTGCACCTGACCGTTGCGAACTTGGACGGTTCACATGTGGATCCATCGAAGTTGTCGGAAGCATGTGCGACAGCCGCACGGAGCATCACACCGTTTCCAGTTGAGCTGCGTGGTATCCGCATGACGAAGTATTCCGTGTACCTGCAAGCGTGGGATACGGCAGGCTCGTTGCAGCAACTGCGCGACGCCGTCGCCGAGGAGACAGGCATCCAACTTGCGCTTCCGAGGAGGCTCTTGGGTTTCGTCAATCTGATGAGGTTCGAGAGCGGCGACGTTCGTGAACTGAGCGATGGTCTTGCTCGCTGGAGGAACGTGCCCATTGGGATGTTTGAAGCGCAAGAATTCCAAATAGTCCGAACTGACAAAGTGCTCTCGAGTGGAGCTACCGAGATACTCGGGACCGTGCGGCTACATGGCGCGTGATGAGTCCGAGATAGTTGTCGCTGGGGCGGGAATATCTGTCGGTTTTGAAGGTCTTGCCGCGCCGAAATATCTGGTGGAAGAGGATGACGACGGCGATGTTGCCACCACTCTGGTGCTACCGCGTGATTTGTCGTGCTAACAATGCACCGTGTGCCACTCGAACGGCTTGGCAACTGTGGAACGATGCTTCGCAAGATTATCGGATACGATAATTCGTAAAGGGTTCTTTAGTGCTGTGATCGTCGCGTGAAAAACGGGTTCAAGCGATGCTTGTGATTCTGTTGCTTCTCGTGGCTGCTTTCGAGGATCTTCTGAATGGAGTGAGGGTGCAGGACGAACGTCGTCGTACAGTGCCAGCTATTGGCGAAACGCATGGTTTGATTGCGAGGGTTGATCCTGCGATGTTTAGGAATGTCGCGACGGTTCCTAGCGATCCAATCGACGAGTGGCCGCATGAAGTGTTTCGGGCGATTCTTGAGTACGGGATGATTCATGATTGGCGGTTTGTTGCGAACTATGTTCGTCAGCATCCGTGGAGCAAAGCAGCGCTTACTCTCGAGGAAGTACTTGATTACTCGGATGACGTCGATTCGCAGGTCCTTCTTCGGCTTATTCTTGACGACGCTCGTGCGGAGGCGAGGAAGGCCGAGCGACAGGAAGTAATGGACGAGTTGGCTTCGTGTGTGGCCCGGTCAGGGCTCACGCAGGCTGAGTTTGCCGAGCGCACCGGCACCTCTGCCAGCCGACTTTCTGCTTACCTTTCAGGTAAGACGGAACCACGTGCCTCGTATCTGGTTCGTGCCCGTAACGTCGCAACTGCTGGGTGACGACTGGGGTAAGCAAGGGTCCGTACGGGTGGCGACTAGCGGCGATACCTGGGATGTTAAACGGGTACACGGAACGCCGCGATGATGAATCGTCATTCGTGTCGATCATGGGAGTTTCTCCGGGTATTGTGTCGCGTCGTGGACAGGCACGATGGTGGCACGCTGGCTCCGAAGGTTGCTGTGAGCGACCACCTGGCACTGAGCAAGTGTCTACCTTTGGACGACACGACTGCGAACTCGCATTCTGTAGCCTGATTATGTGTGCACTGTAACGAGAGGATCGGCGACCAACGATGATCAAGAGACTTGGCGCCGTTTCTCGTACGGGACTCAAGACGTCCGCTCTTTCCTGGGGTGTTGATGCTCTGGCCGCCGTCGCTTTTATTCTCGTCTTCTGGAGCCCCTCGTTCGCATTGATGCTCACATCTTCCGAGCGGCTGGAATGGTGGAGCCTCGTGACCCTACTTCTCGCATCCGTCGTCCTGCGTTGGAAGCTTCCGGTTGTTGCGCCGATTGTCGCCGTCGTCGTGACAATTGTGGGTTGGGTGACCGGATTGAATAGCGATCCGTTGCTTGCCGCAGCGTGGTGTCTCTATCCTTTCGCGCTGCGTCGGGCATCGAGAAGTCACGGGACTGGGCTTGTGGCTGTTGCCCTGGCGATGGCGGCTGCCAGCATGATGGCGCCTCCTTTTGGCGATCCCCAGTTGGCGCAGCGAAGCGTGATTGGTATTTGTGCGCTGGGAGCGTCATGGCTGCTTGGGCATGTGGAGGCGCGGCGCCAGGTGGCGGTGGTTGCGTCGGTGCGCGATCAGGAGAAATACGAAAGGACCCGGCAACAGGTGGTGATGGCTCGCGAGGTCCACGACGTCGTCGGCCACGCGTTGAGTTTCATCAGTGCAGAAGCAGACACGGCCCGAACCTTGCCGGGAATGTCCGAGGACGAACTTCGCGAGAGTCTGGAGCACATCGAGAAGCGTTCGCGGGCGGCGTTGGAGGAGGTCCAGGCCCTCGTGCGAGGGCTTCGTTCTGGTGAACTCGTCGACGGTGGCCTCTCCGCACATACGTTGCAGGACCTACTGGCGGCCGTGAGAGCGAGTGGTTTGACTGTTACCGCGAGCCTCGATCTTCCTGAGTTGGCGCCCGAGGTGCAAGCGGTGGTCAATCGTGTTGTTCAGGAGGGTCTGAGCAATGTCGTGCGGCACTCGGAAGCTGACAGCTGCGAGGTAGCCATCTGGCAAGAAGAGGGCGATGTCGCGGTGAGAGTGGATGATAACGGGAAGGGTCTTCGTTCCGGCAGCCCAACCGGGAGTGGCCTAACAGGCATGCGCGAGCGGGTCGAAGAACTTGATGGCAGTCTCACGGTCTCGATCCGGTTGGAGGGCGGCACGAGAGTTCTTGCGCGTCTCCCGCTTGGGTTGTCGCGTGAGTCTGGAGTGCACCATGAGTGACGTCATCCGAGTTCTCTTGGCCGACGACGACGCCGACTTCCGCCGCGTCTACCGTCGCCTGTTTGAACATTCCGATGGCTTCCAGGTGGTGGATGAAGCCGGAACCGGGCAGGAAGCGATCCGAAAGATCAATGGCCTGTGCCCTGATGTGGCGTTGGTGGACGTCCAGATGCCTGACGGGAGTGGACTGGACGTGGTGCGCGGCGTCGCTGAATCACCGACTCGCGTCATCGTACTGACTACCTTTGACCTGGACGAATACATCGCGGAGGCACTGCAGCATGGGGCCGCAGGTTTTCTGTTGAAGAATGCGTCGTCGGCAGAGGTGTTGGCCGCGGTGCGGGCGGTGCACGCTGGAGGAGGTTCGCTCGCTCCCGAGGTGACGGCGCGGCTGATGAGCCAGTTCAGAGAGCTGCCTCGTTCGGTGCCGCATGCGTTTACCAACGTGCGATTGAGCGAGCGCGAACTCCAGGTCACTCGGCTCGTCGCGGAGGGAAGGACGAACCAACAGATCGCTGACGAACTGTTTCTCACCCTCCCAACGGTCCGCACCTACCTACGGCGCATCTTCCTCAAGCTGGATATCAACGATCGCACCCAACTCGCGGTTCTCGCGTACAAGGCTGGCTTGCTCCACGGACAGCGCTGACAATTCTGGCAAGGTGCAGTTGTCTACTTTTGGACGACACAGCTCGTGGCCCTCATGAACCACTGTTGAGAGAAACATCCAACAGTGAAGGAACCCCTCGCCTCATGACTGTCATCATTCTTGAAGTCTTCCTGCCGCTGGCCCTGAGTCTGTACGTTATTGCCTCGCTCACCTGGCATCGGGACTCCGGATCCAGCGCTGCCGCACGGTTGACTCGGCTACTGCGTCAGGTCCCGCTCCTGGCTATCGGCGCTGCCACTGCCGCTCTCATCGCTTGGTTCGTGACACCCTCGCGATCACTGCTTACTCTGCTGGAGCTGGAAATACTCTGGCTCGGGCCGGCTGTGCTTTGGAGCGGAGTGGCACTCGCGGCCAGCCGCAAAGGCAAACGCAGAGGATATGCAACCCGGCGGACGAGCGTCGCCGTCGTACTCTTTGCTCTACCCTTCGCCTTGGCGATGCTGCTCGGCTGGTTCTCCGCTATCGGACCGGTTCAGGGAATCCTCTTGTCACCGCGGCCCGTCGAATGGGGTCCGATCAACGTCATCCCGGTTGGGGAGTGGCTGGAGCTATTCCTACCCGCTGTCGTCTCGTTCCATGGTCGGGTTGATGCCTGGGCTTGCAACCGGCTCATTCTTATCATTCTCGGATTGCTACTGTGGGGGCGCGCTGTTGCTCGGGCACGTGCCGCCGTCGTCAACAGGAATGACGACGGCGCATACACTCACCTCGTTGGTGCACCAGAGGAAGCAGCACAACTGAAGACGGCTGGTAAGCAGCTTGCGCTGCCCGCGCTTCTGGTGGGGCTTGCGCTACCCGCGGTCGCTGCAACGTGGCCCAGTGATTGCACCGACTGGAGGCTGGGATGGTGTGAAGGCCGTATCGATGTTCTGGCCGATCCGGATAACCCCAGTCTTGGAACGTTAAACATCAGTTACATGACTCATCCCGGCCGTCACGACGGCGAGCCGAAAGAAACGTTGGTCTTTGCCGCTGGAGGGCCGACGGCCGTCAGCTGGGATCTGGACATGATCCTGAGTTCGCTCGGCGAGATCGCCGGTGATTACGATCTTCTCATTAGCGACTATCGCGGCTTCGGACGATCCAGCTATACAGCGTGCCCAGGTGTAGCCATTGGCGGCGACGACCAGGATGCCGTAGAAGAATGTCAGAAACGACTTGGTCCGCTTGCTTCGCTACTTAGTGGCCGTCATGCCGCCGTCGACCTTGAAACGGTTCGAACCGAACTCGGGCTGGGCCCCGTCAACGTCTATGGGGAGTCGTACGGGACCTTCTTCGCTCAGGCGTACGCAATGGCGTATCCGGACTCGGTTCGTGCGATGGTGCTGGACTCGACGCTGCCGCTACACACGGGTGACTGGGTATTCAACCACAAGGATCCCATGCCCGGAGTAGCTGCCGACGGAACCGTGAGCGGGTTGGCTGCGCGATGGGCGGCCGTTGTCGAGCAGGTGCGTGAAAGTGATGGCACGAATCCCAGCGTGGATGACTTGGCGGTCATTGACCAATACGCCTTCTGGCCAGACTTCGCGGAGCAGTGGGAAACGGCGCTGGGACTCTCCGGGGAGGAACAGCTGGCTGCCCTGGCGGAGCTGAGTTCGCAGGTTCGCGAACGTATCAAGGCCATGCGCGACGATCCGATTATGGCGACCATGCCGCCGCAACCCGACGGCATCTATGGCTGCAATGACTACCTCATGCCGTTCCCGAAAGACGCCGATCTAACCGAGCGGGAGCAGGGCGCTCGCGACTATGCACGCGCGAACTTCGGCGCCAGTATCGTGCCTTTTACCTGGGAGGAGATGAACGAGGCGCAGAGGGGAGTGAACGGTTTGCGGGTGGATGGATTCGTTCATCAACAGTGTTTGTATTGGGACTATCCGGCAGGTTCTGACGCGTCAGATGTAGAGGTGCCCGATGTTCCCGTCCTGCTCATCAGTGGGCTCGTGGATGATTCCACCACTCCAGCTATGTCGCGCGATGTGGCGGATCTATGGAATGGATCGATCGTCAGTGTGGTGGACGGGGACCACTTCGTGCTGTGGGATACGGAGCGTGCCTGTGCCAGGGAGGCGGCGTCCCGCTTCTTCGCGGACCCTGAGAATAATCGAGAGTCATTTGAGTGTGGAGCGGGGGAGTAAACGAGGTGATCGAAAATTTATGGCGGTGAGAGCGGGCTACGTGCCTATATAGGCGTATGGCCCGCTCTCGCCGCCATCCAGTAACACCTCTTGGCGCTGGAGGGGCCACACGGCATATCCCGGCATTTATTCATAACAGCCGGTTGTGTTGGGTGATTTAATGGTTCGCATGACCATCTATCTTGGCGGAGGCGGTTCCGCGGCCCAGGAAGCGCAGGTATGGCAGCGAGCTTTGCACGGTGTTGACAGGGTTCTGTACTGGCCGTTTGCTCTGCCGGATAATATGCTTCCGGGCGCCGAAGAATGGCTGACTTCCAGTCTCCGCGAGTTGGGAATCAACGTGGAAGTTGAGACCTGGGAGAGTCTCGCCGGGCATTCGCCAGACGAGTTGGCGGGCTTCGATCTGCTCTTCGTCGGTGGTGGTTCCACCTCGAAGCTCGCCCAACATATTCGCGATCATGAGTTTGAAGTGGCCATTCATAGGTACCTGGAGGGCGGCGGCACCTATTACGGCGGCAGTGCCGGAGCGGTACTTGCCGCTGACTCCATCGATATTGCGGCGCTCGTTGACAACGATCCTGAAGCGGAGGGAGTGAATGGGCTCGGCCTCCTTCGCGACATCTCGATACTTCCGCACGCCAACTTCTTTTCGTCGGAACGGCAACAGGAGACTGCCCGAGAACTTGGACAAAAGGTTCTGCTGCTGCCCGAGGACTCTGGTGTGATGTACGACGGCGATACCCTCCGCGCTATCGGCCCCGGCGAGGTTCGCTTCATGGCACCGGATGGCGAGATTTCCAGACTATGACCAAAATTCGTGCGATCGGTTTTGATCTCGACGGGACGTTGTTCGACCACCAAGGATCGGCGAGCGCCGGAGTCACGGTGTTCCTCAAGAGCCTCGGTTTGGAGCCGTCAGAAGGGCAAGACGAAGGCACCTATTAGGAATCATGCTCTCGGCAGAGGTCCCGGAGTAAGGCAGAATTCTTGCATGGGAACGATGATCAATGAAGACGCGCTGGCGCATCTTCAGGAACGTGCAAGCTTGACCAAGGACGGTTGGTTGAACGACGGCGACCTCTACGACGACGAAGGTCTGCCCCAGTAACTACCGATACCACTCGCCCGCGCCCCTACTTGGAGTTGATTTCATGCTGACACGAATCAAACAGTACGAAGCCGCCTGGTTCACCCAATGGAGGCAGGACTGGAGGGCTTTTCTGCCGCAACATTACGCCCGGCAGATCGTTGTTCTGCATCCCAACACGATGGTCCTCCTCGACAAATACCCGCCTTTCCAAGAGTCTCAGCCCAGTCATCAGCGCGCCTCGCACATACAACAACAGATCATGGACAGGGCTCTACTTGAGACGTTTGGTCCCGAGACGCCGACCTGCTTCGGCATGTACGCCGGATACTTCACCAAGAACGACTGGGGTGCGAGTCGGGGTCTTGATGAACCCTATGGGACCTGGGTTTTCGCGGGCAACTTGCCATTCATCCTTTTCGGCGCACCGCTGAAGGACGCCACGTTTGCGGCAACAGAAAGACGCTGGGAGAACGTCTTTCTCACTGAGCTGAGTTTCATCTGGCCAGAAGACCGTTCGTGGTTCCTTGCGTCCGCACCGGATCTCGCTTTCACCCTCATCGGGACCGACGACGACGCCCTCGCCGAGCGCCTTCTCGGCGAGCCGGAACTCAATGCCCTTGAGTGGATGCAGGACGCTTGTCGCTAGTTTCAGTCCTTGGTGTTCTGGCCAGCGTGCACGCGCCGCCAGCCGTCCGCGGCCATGATCGCTGAGATCGTAGCCCAGACCATATGTCGAGTGATCTCACCGTCCCATGCCCAACCGTTGTTGAATCCGTGAATGACGGCGAGTGCCATCGGGACGGCCGCGAATACTGTCCAGATCCAGGCGGAACGCCGATTGTGTGCTGCCATGTCTGGTGCGAAGCGGGCGGCGTAGGAAGCGGGGGAGCCAAACTCTTGCTGCAAGCTGTGTCCGGACTCGGCCGCGTGGCGCGCGGCTTCTTGGGCAATCGTTCGAATGCTAGTCTCGGATCTGTCCTCGCGGGCGCGAAGATGTGTCTTGAGGAGCGTCAGCCACTCGTCGTCGGAGGTGACATCGGGGTCGACGACGACGTCAGCGGGCCAGATTCTTCCGACAACGGTTGCGGCTAATCCGTACAGGGTGGCCACGGCGAGCATCCAGAAAGCCGAACTTTGCTCCCACAGTATCGGCTCTTTTCCAAGGTCGATGGCGCCCGCAGCCCCAACCGCACACGCCGCCATGAAAATGGCTACCGCCGCAATTTGTAGACCACGTGAGCTATTGCCAAGCCTGTTCCACAGGGCGCGGGTCAGAACGATGGGCAGCGCCAATATGAGCGGGATGAGGACGAAGCTCCAGGTAATGTCAACGATCCAGCCGTCATCGACTATCAGAACGATCGTGGAGAGCACTGCGAAGACCGATGCGCCGAAGAATGTATCGTGAGCGATGCTTCGAACAGAGACCTGTTGGGGCGGTTCGAGAGCGGGGATGCCGTCGGCTCGCCATGATTCTTGGCACTCGCGTGCCCACGCCCTGGGTTCTCCGAATAACTCGGCCGCAGGTTCCTGACTCTCTATCAGGATCGGAACGATACTGGTCAGAGCGTCGTGTGCAAGCGCTACCTGGACGCCGTCCAGCGCAAAACGGCCAGCCGCGCGGCGCGCCCACTCCTGGTCGGCGGCATCCCCACGTGCTTCGAGAAAGAGGTTGGCGACGTCGTCGAGGGTCTGAGGTGCGTTACTGGCGGTCATTGCTCGCTCCTTTCGTTGGAAATGGTTGTGGTCTGCCCAAGGGCGCCGGCAAGCCGGTGCCAGTCGTGGCGTTCCGAGGCGAGGCGCTCGCGGCCAGCCTCGGTCAGGTGATAGGTGCGTCGTCCCGGACCGCTTTCGCCCTGCTCCCAGACGGCACTAAGCGTGCCGTTCTCTTCTAGGGTCGTGAGCAGGGGGTAGAGGGAGCCTCCTTTGGGGCGGCCGAAGCCCCGCTCCTGCAAGGCGGCTGCAATGCCGTAACCGTGTAGCGGACCGTCTTCAAGCGTTGCCAGCACCGCTGTGCCAAGTGCGGCGCGCACCCAGGGTGCTGGCCAACGCGGAGAAGTTGATTCGTTCATGTATCTAAGTACAGATCATATCTAGATAGATGTCAAGAGTCATTAGAAGTCTGAGTGTGGCACTGAAAGCAAGAGAGATTCTTAATGACAAACTTTGCCATCACTCGCTATGATCAACCCATGGCAACAATGAATATTTCTCTCAGCGATGATTTGCGAGAGTTCGTGGAAAATGAGGTCCGTCAAGGTGCGTTCACTTCTTCCAGTGAATATGTGCGGCAACTGTTGAGGGAGAAGCGCGACGAAGCTATTTTGCGTGACAAGATTCTTGAAGGTTTTGCTTCGGGCCGTTCGGAACGTAATCACGATGAACTGTTTGAAGAGCTTCGACGGGTCGCGAACGGTGGTTGAGAAAACAGTTAACTACTGGAAACGTGCTGAACAAGATTTGCGAGAATCCGTTCTGTGGTACAGAGACGAAGCTGGCCCTGTAACAGCTGAGCGTTTCATCGACGCCGTGCTTGAGGCTGAGGTAACCATTCGAGACTTTCCTGAGATTGGTTCCATGCATTTCGCGCATTTGATGTCGATGGCGGTCTTGAGAACGCATGTGGTTCCGGGGTTTCCCTACCTTATGTTTTACGTCGCAACGGAGAACGGCGTGGATATCATTCGCATTTTGCACCAGAGCCGGGACATCCCGAGCCATTTGATGGCGAACGATTAGGGGTAATCATGATTCGCATGGTTCCCTTTGATCGTGACGGTGTGATTCGACATTTCGATGCCGAATACGTCGCAGTCATCGAACAGTGCCACGGCCTCAGCCAAGGAGTGCTGGAAGAAGTGGCCTTCTCTCCGTGACATCGGTTGCCGTATGTGGCTGTGCCGCTCAGAGGCCATGTAAGAAATCGGAAAGGTGTCGAGGCCTACTCCTAGACTTACGCCTCATTGACACGTCGTGTGACGCGCTATCAGTCGGAGTGTGAGTCTGCTGCTGTGGGAAGCCCACCACCATTTGCCCGGCCGCGAATCATCAACAAGCCGACGACGACGGACCAAACGAACCACGCGAGCATCGAAGTGGCAAGCAGCCACATTGGTGCTGTGCCACCAAAATACGTTCCTGCGATTTGCAGCACGCCGACGGCGGCGCTCGGTGTGATGAGCAGCCAGCGACCAAGCGCAATGCCGAACATAAGAATTGCCACCCCAAGGGCGATGGCGGCGAAGTGGACGTCGGCAAACAGCTGGCCTGCTGAAAGTAGTGCTCCCTCTTCTGATGTTGAAAGGGAGTTGACGGGGTAGAGGAGCCGCCCGAGGGCAAGGATTGCATTGATGAAACCGACAGCCGCAATACAGTAAGTGACCACCGCGATGAGCGAGGTGACGGGGCTTCGGTGCCGCAGTTGCTGGTAGAGCAAGATCATTGCGACGGAATAGGTCGCCACCGCGAAGGCGAGGCCTTCGTCAACGAAGAAGAGTCCGGCATAGTTCTGCTGGGCCCAGTCGAGTACGGTGGTGCGTTCGGGTAGCTTCTGGGAGAGTGCGCCCAGGGTTGTGAGAACGGCTGTAAACAGTGCGCCGCCGACAATCATCAACCATCCACCCACCCGGGCTTCTAGCTGTTTTCTCTTTGTGTAATTCGTTGTGAAAGTGGAACGAGACTTGAGGGAGTGCGGGTCTTCGGACGAATGCGTCGTGTCGGCCATGGCCTCAAGAATAGTGCAGGGCGTAAAACTCTGAGGACGGGCTTTGCCATCGATGCCAACTACGTCTCAGCCATCGAACGACGTCATGGCCCCGGCCGGGGAGCGCATTGACGTTGTGACAGCTGCTCGGCTGAAGACTGACCCGGTTCAGACCACGCCGGAATGCCACTAGCATGGATACATGAATGCAAAGCCGACAACCGTTGACGAATATCTCGCTGCCGTGGACGCGCCGCGCCGAGAAGAGCTTGAACGGATCCGCGCATTTGTTAAGCGACTTGTTCCGGATGCCGAGGAAACAATGAGTTACGGCATGCCGACTCTCAAGTATCGAGGGCGCGCACTGGTGTACTTCACTGCCGCAAAGAAGCACATGAGTTTCTTCCCGTCGTCGTGGGCGATCGAGGAACTGAAGGATCGCCTTTCGGGGTATAAGACTACCCAGCACGCGATCCAGTTCACTCTGGAGAACCCGCTTTCTGATCAGTTGATTGAGGATCTGGTCCGCGTTCATGTTCGCGAGATCGAGCGTGGCGCTGTTTAGCCGAGCAGTGTCCGGGTGAGCTGGTGGGCTTTCAACTTCGGTCCATCCGGCGCTACAGCTCCGTAGTGGCTGGAGCAGCTCCTTTATTTGCCAGACTCCCTTCCGGTAGATTCCTTGTCCAGATACGCGCGATGCTGCGAACTTTGCTGGCCTCATACGGAGCAGTTTCTCCAGTAGGTGTGTATCCAAGTGCTTTCCAGAATCCATTGGCGGTTGTGGAGTTTGTATCGACGATGCTAATTCGTCACGTGGTGATCTCGGGCCAAGCGCACGCGGCGGTGATGATCTGCTTATGCATTCGACTGCCAAGTCCTCGACCGTGCAAAGACGCGTCCGTCATAAGTAGACCGATATGTGCGGTGTCCTGTCTGGGCCATCCCCGAATGACGTCCGCATAGGCTACAATGCGTCGCCCATCCCGTAGTCCGAAGCCATACTTTCGTGACGCGTCAACGCCAGGCGGGGTCGTGGTCAATGCATGATGAGCGTCCGCGACAGAAGGTTCGCTTCCGGTAACGCGGAGCGAGTAGTCGCGGTTGGAAAGGAAGAGCTGTGCAAGTTCCGGGAGATCGTCGAGACTTACTGTTCCTACTTTTAGCGCTTTTGCCACGTCCGGTTCTTTCTGTCTGGTTTCCTTTGTGGCCTCCACAGCGACATCCCGCGCCGTATACGGCAGCGCGTGCCGCTCAGGGGCCACTGGGGAAACGGATAAGTGCCCATAGCGTTTTGCTCATTGAAACATATTGCCAATTGGGTGACGAGCGAGCCAATGCCGCAATGTGCTCAATCTCAGATCTACGTCCACCCGTGGATGACTACCTTTCCGACGGTGTGTCCGCTTTCGACCAGTTCGTGTGCTTGCCGCAGGGAATCGGTGGAGATCGGCGTGAGTGTCACTGTTGCGGTTGTGCGCATGCGACTCTCATCCACAAGGTCCGCGACGGCATTCAGAAGCTGGTGCTGTTTGATCATGTCGGGTGTCTGGTGGAGTGGTCTGGTGAACATCAGTTCCCAGTGCCATGTGATGCTTTTGCTCTTGAGTGGAGACACGTCACGCGGACCATCATCGATGGCGACGACGGCGCCAAATGGCCGGATGATCTGCGCGTACGTTTCGATCTGGCCCTCGGAGTGCGCGGTGAACAACCAGTCCACTCCGTCTGGTGCGATGGCAAGCACCTGTTCCGCAAGGCCTTCGTGGTGGTTGACCACATGTTCGGCGCCGAGGTTGCGGACCCACGCCGCGCGCTCGTCGTCCGAAGCAGTAGCGATTACGGTGACGTTCGGCAGAAGAGTCTCGGCCAGTTGTAGCATGATCGAGCCGACGCCCCCGGTTGCTCCGATCACCAGCATCACCCTGCTTGGCGAAGAAGCGGACAGTCGCGCATTCCTGGCGCTGCTCAAATCTTGTTTGTGCACGGAGGCGGAAGTGCAAGCGTGGCAGCGGGGTGAGCGTTTCGAGGATCCCTGGCCAAGCAACGCGGTGGTTGTGGGCAGTACTGGTGGGTGAGTGAGTTCATTAGCAGGCTGGTTCAGGTATCGCGAACCCTGTGATGGTCGATCACTTTGTAGTGCTTCCTCTGCCCCTCAAACTTCAACAGACAAAGCTCTCTACCAATGTGCTACATAATTGCTACGCTATGGTCATGAAGACGATCACTCAACGAGAGCTTCGCAATGAGAGCGGCCGTGTGCTTCGAGCCGTGGAGCTGGGGAACGCCTATACAATCACCAGGCGAGGTACCCCGGTGGCGAAGCTCGTTCCTCTGGACAGTGCAGGGCCACGATTCACCCCTGCCCGCAAGCCCCTCGACTTTGACGTTGCCAAGCTCAAGAAGGCCTCCGAGTCCAGTAGTGAACTGCTTGAGGGGCTGCGAGACGACCGATGACCTCGTGGTATCTGGATACTTCTGCGGCGATCAAGCTCATTCAACGAGAAGCGGAGTCCGAGCAGCTGATTGCCGAGATACACCGCCAGGAACCGACCTTGATGTCAAGTCGACTTCTGGAGACCGAACTACGCCGCGCCATCCAACGCTCGTCCTCGCTTGAGCAGCGTGACGCAACGGAACTTCTTGAACGCATCGATCTCTACGATGTCACGCCGATGCACTTCACCCAAGCAGGCCTGCTGCCCGGCAGGAACCTGCGGTCATTGGATGCGATCCATGTGGCGGTGGCGCTCTCGCTGCAGCCGAATACCGTGGTTACCTACGACATACGCATGGCCGAGGTCAGCCGCGATGCGGGTCTTCAGGTCATTGCTCCGGCGTGAGATATGTTTTCTCTTAACCCATCCGGTCGGGAAGAGGCTGAATGCAGTCGTTGGCGCCATGCTTGGAGACCGAAAGTAGCTGCGATGGCTGATCACTTGGTGCGGGTAAGCCTTATGATCGTTTGCCCTGCAACAATTAGGCGACTGCGAACCTCATGCGGTACGAAGTTGGGGTCGTTCCGTATTGAGCCACGAAGTTCTGGCGGAACGTCACCGCGCTGACAAAACCGGAGGCACACGCAACCTTCTCGATGCTCCACGCCGTTGTTTCGAGGAGGTGGCGCGCTTCGTCCAGTCTGCAAGAGAGAACCCAGCGTGCCGGAGTCGTTCCAATGGTCTCTTTGAATCGGCGGGTGAAATGCCGGACGCTCATGTTGGCGTGTGCGGCGAGTGACCGCACATCCAGCGGCTGATCGAGGTTTGCCAACGCCCAATCGAGTGTCTCCCCAAGAGAGTCATGTTGGTGAGTCGGGACCGGCTTGTCGATGAACTGTGTTTGACCACCTTCACGATGAGGGGCGACGACGGCGCGGCGTGCGATAGTTGACGCAGCCTCGGCTCCGAGCCGCTCACGGACGATATGAAGGCAGGCATCCAGAGCGGACGCGGTGCCCGCCGATGTCAGCACGTCGCCGTGGTCGATGTACAGCGGGTCGGGGGAGACCTGAACGGCGGGATAGCGCTCGGCCAGTGTATCGGCGTGTAGCCAGTGGGTTGTCGCGGTACGGCCGTCAAGAAGTCCGCTCGCGGCAACCGGGAACGCTCCGAGACACAGGCCGGCGACCGTGGCTCCTCGCTCGTGCGCGTTCCGTATCAGTGACTTCACGGGCTCGCCCGGTTCAGGCAAATCGTTGGGCCACGAAGGGAAGACCAGCAGATCAGCCTCGGCTACATGGTCTGGTTCATGCATATCAGTGAACTCGACCCCGTCG
Organism: Ancrocorticia sp.; assembly: GCA_047602305.1. GTDB lineage: Bacteria > Actinomycetota > Actinomycetes > Actinomycetales > Actinomycetaceae > Ancrocorticia. The sequence continues at coordinate 682,852 of JASGHO010000001.1, read as the reverse complement.
GTGGTGTGGATGGTGGCGCCGTCGTCGCTCCACATCTCGATAGTCCAATCGGAGGCTAGTCCCAACCGCGTGACTTCGCCGAACACGAGAAGCGGCGAGGCGACGTGGAACAGTGAGATCCCCTCGAAAGCGTGAAGAGCAATCCGCCGCTCGCACCCGCGTTTGGATGGAAGTGATCAATGGGGGACGTGCGCTCAGGAAAAGCAACTTGGTTGCGTCCGCTACGTGCATGAGTAGGGCTTCTCGTTAGCGTGAACCTGTAGCGTGTGTCTTGGCTGGCAACGAGCATGGCAAGACCAACAGTAGACAGGCAAGAGCGATGAGGAGAATGGCATGAAGGTGGAACAGAATTCAGCGGTGACGGCGGTCGTTTTTGATCTTGGTAATGTACTGGTGGGGTGGGATTCGTATCGTGCCCTCACTCATCGAATGACGCTCAAGGAATGGCTGGACCTAGCCGAAGCGATGGATTTTGCTTCGTTCAACGCGATGGCTGATAGCGGGGTCCCACTCGATGAGGTGATACGCCGCGCCTCCGAAAAAGACCCCTCGTACGGCGAAGTTCTGCGCGAATACTACGAGCGTTTCGATGATTCGATTATCGGGCCGGTCCCGGGCGCCGCTGAGATCGTGGCTGAGCTCAAGAGCACCGGCGTGCGCCTGCTGGGGCTGACCAATTGGTCGGATGAGACCTACCACTTCGCGCTACCGAAGGCTCCCGCGATTGCGCTGCTTGACAGCGTTATGGTCTCGGGACGAGAAGGTCTGGCCAAGCCGGACCCGAGGATCTTTGAGCGGATGATCGAAAGATATGACTTGATTCCGCATAACACTGTCTTCATTGACGACAGCCCGAGCAACGTGGAAGCCGCGGCTGCTCTGGGCCTTGTCAGTATCTTGTTCACGGATGCGGATGCTCTGCGGGAACAGCTTCGACGCCTCGGGGTTCTGTAGACGGCCCGCCGTCTACAGGCGGAGATCAGATACTGCTCGATTCCAGCCGGAGGGTTTGCCTGCATTGTTTCGCCGTGAGGAGTTCGATACGCACATATCTGCATAGAGAACCCCTCAGAGCGACAATTTGCATCGAGGTGTTCGGAATCGCTCTTCCAACGGCGCGAAGCGGCGGAGCTGTACGATGGAAGCCAGTGCAATGTTGCATCCACCCGCTCCCAAAGGACTCCCGTGGCGTTTGATTACAAGAAGGAATTCAAGGATTTATATGCGCCGACGACGTCGCCCGCGATCCTGACCGTCCCACCAATGCGTTTCGTGGCGGTCCGCGGATCCGGTGATCCCAACGCCGAGGAGGGCCAGTACGCGCAGGCCACGCAGTTGCTCTACGGCATTTCCTACACCATCAAAATGAGTAAGAAGTCAAAGAACCCTGCCGACCACATCGTCGGATACCACGATTACGTGGTTCCGCCGTTGGAAGGCCTGTGGTGGATGTATGACGGCACCGGTTACACCGTCGATTTCTCGCGCAAGGATCGTTTCGAGTGGGTCTCTATGATTCGCTTGCCGGAGTTCGTCACCGATGATGTTTTCGCCCGCGCGAAGGCAACCTTCGCGGCGAAACATCCGGAGGTGGATACGGAGCTGGCTTACCTCTTTGACTTCGATGAGGGCGACGTGGCGCAGGTGCTACACAAAGGACCGTACTACGACGAACCCGCCACCGTTGCCGCGCTGGATGCGTTCATCGACGCCCAAGGACATCGGCTGGATTTTACCGAGGACCGGCATCATCACGAGATCTACCTGAGTGATCCGCGCCGCTCCAAGCCGGAGAATCTACGAACGATCATCAGACATCCGGTGAAACGTGCAGCGAATCTGTGACGCGGTAGCGTCGAGGCAGACAAGTTGCGCGGCAATATTCTTACCTCTAGTCACCGCATGACCGGGAACATCTGGTCCGTCTCGTATATGTTCGCAGACAAGTTGCGCGCCAATCTTCTTGTCGCTCGTCGCCCCTACTGAGCGGAATGCTCGCGGGGCGATCAATCTACTTGCGCCCGAAGAGGCGCTGCCAGAATCCCGGCTTTACGGGGTGCTGGGCTGAAGTGGCCTCAGCAACCGGTGTTTCCTGAACCGGCGCAGTTTCTTCAACAGGCGCGACGCTTTCGATGTCCGCATCCTCCAACGCGGCCACATCAGCCGACACTTCTGGAGCTGGAGCCGCCTTCTCTGCCCGAGCGGCGGCCTCGGCCTGAGCGGCGTCGACTGGTGCAAAGTACAGATTCTGGTGCCACAAGCCGTAGAGTCCGGCCTCCCTGAACACTTTGTCCCTGTTCTCCTCGGTGGCCGAGTTGACCCGTTTGATGAAGTAGTCCGGTCCACCGTAGGGGCTGCTCAGCCCGGAGCACAGGTCTTGTACCTGTTGCTCAATGGGTTCGACGTCAGCGATCATGTCGAAGACTTCGGCGGGTTCGAAGATGAAGTAGCGGCGCCTTGAGCCTTCCGTGGTTAAGGCTTTTCGTGCCTCGTCCACGTACTCGGCCGCCTCCGGATGGGTGATCTGATCAAGCATGGCCAGGCCCAGCTCGACGCCGGCGTCAAAGTCAGCGACGATCGCGTAGGGGCCTTCCCAGATCGTTGACTCGCAGATCTTCGCATTGATTGTGATGAGTTGCTCGGCCAGCCCGGGAACCTCCCAGTTCCATTGGGCAATGCCGATGAGGTTTCTCGGCTGAAGCGGCTCGCCAGGTTCGCCCGGGTAGCTGTCAGCTGCATAAAGATAAGAACGGTTAGCCATGTCCCGAGTCTACAGATCGGCTCCCACATCTTTCGGAGCACAGTTTCAACTGCCCATAGCCACCGTGGTGGATTCGTTGCTGGCACTGGGAGCAACTACGGCTGGGCCACGTCCCAGGTGTTGCAGGAAGCCACGGTGCCGTTGTTGTACCCCTGAACGAGCCAGTTCATGCGCTGCTCCGCACTGCCATGGGTGAAGCGCTCCTGGTTGACGGTCACGCCCGCGCTTTCCATGATGTGGTCATCGCCCACGGCGGCGGCCGCCGAGACAGCCGAGTCGAGTTGCTCCCGGGTGATTGGTTGGAGGAAGGTCTCGCCGGATTCGGGGTCCACGGTTGTTGAGGCGTTATTGAGCCACGCGCCAGCCAGGCAATCCGCCTGCAACTCGGAGCGCACCTGCGAGCCGCTTGGCCCGGAATCGCCTTGGCGCACCCGCTGCAAATAACCGAGCTGATTCTGGATGTGATGCCCGAACTCGTGGGCCACGATGTAGGACTGGGCGAGGGTGGAGTTCTCGGTGCCGAAGTCGGTTTCGAGCTGGTCGAAGAAGGTGACGTCCAGGTACACGGTTTGATCGGCGGGGCAGTAGAACGGGCCCATCTGCGCCGAACCGGTGCCGCACGCCGTCGTCGTCGAATCATCGAACACAACGAACTGGGGCTGTACGTACTCGATGTCAGTCTCCGCAGGCAACTGGGCCTGCCAGTAGGCGTCGAGGGACTCCGCCGTCGCCACCATCCAGCATTCGGTGGACGCGTTGGCATCGGAACCCGTCTGGCATTGCGCGCTGAGATCGCCGCCGTCCTCGCTGGTGAAGGAGGGCGGAGTCAGGGCTTGCGGGTCAACCACCTGACCCGCCAGGAAATAGATGATGATGGCGCCGATCAAACCGACTCCGCCGATACCGCCGGCCGCCACGGTGCCGCGCCCGCGGCGCTGGACGCGCGAACCGTCGAGCCTGATTCCGTCATTCATGGACATGTCTTGAGGATAGTGGGCGAAGTGGCGCGCTGCCCAGCCCCAGACGTGCACGGCTCTCGTGTGTACCCAGCCCCGGACGTGCTTGGGCATTCTCAGGCCGCGCGACGCGTGCCGTGCGATACACCCGCCGCGGCAGGTTAGGCGCGCCGCGAAAAGGTTTGTAGGCTAGAGGGCGTGATTAACGCCCAGAACCTCACGATGCGGATCGGTACCCGCGAACTCATCGTCGACGCCAATTTCCGTATCAACAAAGGTATGCGGATCGGACTTGTCGGCCGTAACGGTGCCGGGAAGACTACGCTGACGCGCCTGCTCGCGGGGGAGGGCGTCACCTCGGAGGTCATCGAGTACACCGGTCAGATCTCGCGCGGTGGCGAGATCGGCTACCTGCCGCAGGACACCCACACCGGTGACCCGAAAGAACTCGCGCGCGATCGGATTCTGTCCGTGCGCGGTATTGACGCGACGATTCGGCGTATTCGCAAGGCGGAACACGAGATGTCCACGCAGAGTGGCAATCGCCAGATCAAGGCCATGGAGCGTTACGTGCGCCTCGACCAGGAGTTCACCGCCGCCGGCGGTTGGGCCGCTAGCGCCGAGGCCGCGCAGATGGCAGCCGCGCTCGGGCTTCCGGAGCGGGTCCTGAACCAGACCCTTGAGACGTTGTCGGGTGGTCAGCGCCGCCGTGTTGAACTGGCGCGGATTCTCTTCTCGCAGGCGGAGACGCTGCTGCTCGACGAGCCCACCAACCACCTCGACCATGACTCCATCGTCTGGCTGCGTGACTACCTGCGCAACTACAAGGGCGGCTTCGTGGTCATTTCGCATTCCGTCGAGCTGCTGCAGGACACGGTCACGGCCGTCTGGCACCTGGATGCGAACCGCGCCTCGCTTGACGTCTACAACGTGGGCTGGAAGGAATACCTGGTCCAGCGCGAGACGGATGAACGACGACGGCGTCGCGAGCGTGCGAACGCTGAGAAGAAGGCCCACCAGCTGCTCGCCCAGGCGGACAAGATGCGCGCGAAGGCCACCAAGGCGGTTGCCGCGCAGAACATGGCCCGCCGTGCCGAACGCCTGTTGCGGGGAACCGAGGATATGCGCAAGGCGGACAAGGTGGCGAACCTGCGTTTCCCGCAGCCGGCGCATTGTGGACGTACGCCATTGACGGCCAAGGGGTTGTCCAAGTCCTACGGCTCGCTGGAAGTGTTCGCGGGCGTCGATCTGGCCATCGATCGCGGCAGCCGCGTGGTGGTGCTGGGACTCAACGGATCGGGAAAGACAACCCTGCTGCGATTGCTCTCCGAGATCGAAGAAGCTGACACCGGCGAGGTCATTCCCGGTCACGGCCTCAAGCTCGGCTACTACGCACAGGAACACGAGACGATCGACCTCAAGAAGTCGGTGGTGGAGAACCTGCGTTACGTGGCGCCAGAACTTGACGATACCCATGTGCGTTCGGTGCTCGGCTCCTTCCTCTTCTCCGGTGATGATGCGGACAAGCCCGCTCATGTTCTCTCCGGTGGAGAAAAGACGCGTCTGGCGTTGGCGATGCTCGTGGTCTCGGCGGCCAACGTGCTGCTACTCGACGAACCGACCAACAACCTTGACCCGGCCTCGCGCGAGGAAATCCTCAACGCGCTACGCCGCTATGAGGGCGCCGTGGTTCTCGTGACGCACGATGAGGGCGCCGTTGAGGCACTCGACCCCGAGCGCGTACTGCTGCTACCCGATGGCGACGAGGATCTCTGGTCCTCCGACTACCTGGATCTCATCGCTCTGGCGTAACTGGGGTGCGGCGACATGTGCGGGCGTGGGCGCGGGGGCTTCGTCCCGGTTAGTGGGTGCCGGGGCTCTGTCACGGTTGTCGTAACTCGCGGTGGAGTGTGCGGTACCCTGGAGCCATGCCTACCCTCATTCTCATGCGCCATGCTCAGGCAGGCGAAGCATTTCGTGACTTCACCCGGCCGCTCGCACCTCGCGGCCGGGAACAGGCCGCCTACCAGGCCGGACCCATCGCCGAGCGCGTGGGGCACGTGGATCTGGCCATCGTCTCGGCTGCCAAGCGAACCAAACAAACTCTGGCGGGGCTGAAGTCGGGTGGACTTGCCATCAACGAGGCGAGGGCCGAGAAGGCACTGTACGGGGCGAGCTGGTTGACGGTCCTCGACTTCCTCAACGAGGTCCCCGAGTCCACCGAGACGGTCCTCGTGGTGGGTCATGAACCCACCATGTCGATTTCCGCAGCGCGGCTGGCAAGCGACGATTCTCCCGCCAACTTCGATTTGCAGATGGGGTTCTCGACGGCCTCGGCGGCCGTTGGCCGCCTCGACTCCTGGAAGCAGCTCGATATCGGCGGCTTGTACGTCACCGAGGTGCTACGCGCGGCGATCTAGCAGCTTGCATCTACGCGCAGCGATCTAGCAACGCAGCAACCCAGCAGGCTCTGCTCAGTCGTCCCACCCCAGGAGTGCGATAACGATCTCCATGCTCGGCTGTGTAACGATGGCGTCTGCTGTTGCCAGCACGATCGGCTTGGCGCAGAAGGCAACGGAGAGGCCCGCAACGTCCATCATGGCGAGGTCGTTCGCGCCATCGCCCATTGCCGCAGTGAGTTCCACGGGAACGTCAAACTGCTCTGCCCATTCGATGAGTGTTCGTGCCTTGACTTCACGGTCAATGATCTCGCCGTCCACGGTTCCAGTGAGCTGCCCATCGGCCGTGTTGAAACGATTGGCAAGGATGCCATCAACGCCGAAAGGCGCGGCAAAGCGGTCCACCACCTCATGGAAACCACCGGACACCAAGCCGAATTTTCCGCCCCGGGTGTGGGTCGCATCCACCAATTTTCCGGCACCGGGTGTCACGGTGACGCGCCCGGCGACGTCGGCAAACATCGAGGTGGGAACTCCCTCCACGCAGGCAACGCGCTCGCGCAACGACTCGGCGAAGTCGAGTTCGCCGCGCATAGCGCGTTCGGTGATCTCTCGAACGTGGTCCTCCACATCGGCGGCTGCGGCGATCATTTCAATGACCTCGTCGCGGATGAAAGTGGAATCAACATCCGACACAATGAGCCGGGGCCCATCCACAGCGATCTCGCCGGTGATGAACGCACAGCTCATGCCCAGTGCCAATGCTGGTCCGCGCAGCTCGTCCACAACGGCCTGGAGGTCCGCGGCGGAGCCAACTTGCGTCGGTACCCGCGGTGAGGTGTCGGAGCTGTTGTCGGTGACGTCGTCCTGGCTAACAGCGCCGATCTGAACATCGTCGTCGCCCCGAACGCCACCGGAACTCCTACGCAGGTGTCCCAAGAAGGTGAGCGCGTGGACGCCGTCGACCCGCGGTGAGCGTTCCTCAACGTTCTCGAACTCACGGCCGATAACGTGGCGGGTGTGGGCAAGCAAGCCGGCGGGCAGGGGGGAAAGTGAAGCGAGGGAGAACCGAACAGGCTCTCCCTCGCGAACAGTTAGAGTCATACTCTAATTAGACACTAGTCCTCAATGCGCATGCCCTTGGGGACCACAACGATTCCACCGGGTGAGATGTGAAGGCCGCGCTCGGCGTCCTTCTCGTGGTTCACACCGACGGTCACGCCTTCACCGATGAAGGCGTTCTTGTCCACGATGGCGTTGACGATCGTGGCGTTGCGGCCAACCCACACGCCGTCCATGAGGACCGACTGGCGGACCGAGGCCCACGAGTTGACCCGGACGCCGGGGGAGAGCACCGAACCGATGACCTCGCCGCCGGAAACAATAACTCCGGGGGAGATGATCGAATCGAGGGCGTGGCCCAGACGCTCGTGGTGACCGTACACGAACTTTGCCGGGGGCAGACCGATGTATCCGGTCAGCAGCGGCCAGCGATCGTTGTACAGGTTGAACACGGGCTCGACGGAGATGAGATCCATGTTGGCCTCGTAGAAGGCGTCGATGGAGCCCACGTCACGCCAGTAGTTCTCGTCGCGCTTGGTGGAGCCGGGGATGATGTTGAAGGTGAAATCGTAGACGGTGCAGTTGCCTGCCGCCACGAAGTTGGGAACGATGTTGCCGCCCATGTCGTGCTTGGAGTTGTCGTCCTTGGCGTCCTCGAGGAGGGCCTTGTACAGGACATCCGCGTTGAACACGTAGTTGCCCATGGAGGCGAGGAACTGGTCCGGAGCGTCGGCCAGGCCCAGTTCGCTGGTGTCCTGCGGCTTCTCGATGAAGCGGGACACCAGGGTGGGATCGTTCTTGTCCACATCAATGACGCCGAACTCGGGGGCGAGCGACAGCGGCTGGCGGATACCGGCAATCGTCAGATCGCGTCCCGACGCAATGTGCGCTTCGACCATCTGCGAGAAGTCCATGCGGTAAATGTTGTCCGCACCGGTCACAAGAACGTAGTCCGGGCGCTCATCATCGAGAACGTTGAGGGACTGGAAAATGGCATCGGCGGAGCCGAGGTACCAGTTCTTGCCGCGACGCTGCTGGGCAGGAACGGATGCCACATAGTTGCCGAGGAGGTTGGACATCTGCCACGTTTTGGTGATGTGGCGATCAAGCGAGTGCGACTTGTACTGGGTCAGCACGATGATCTTCAGGTATCCGGAGTTAACAATGTTGCTCAGCGAAAAATCGATGAGGCGGTAAATGCCGCCAAATGGAACGGCCGGCTTTGCTCGGTCTTCGGTGAGCGGCATCAGCCGCTTGCCTTCGCCTCCGGCCAAGACGATGGAAAGGACCCTTGGGTTTGATCTCATGTGCACCACCTTACCGTGTCAAAAGTGATGGGAGGCACGTTTCTCAAGAACGTCTCATTACGTGCTGGTTACCGATAGAGTGTGATCGCATAGGCCTTTAGGCATCCATTCAACGAGGAAGGACCAACATGCGAGTTGACCTGCTCACCCGCGAGTACCCGCCGCACGTCTACGGTGGCGCTGGAGTGCATGTGACCGAACTAGCCAAGGTTCTTGTTGCCCACGCAGATATTCACGTCCACGCCTTTGATGGCGAGCGTTCGCCCGAAGATGAAAAGAGTCTTCCCGCAGGTGTGACGCTTAGCGGTTACGACTACCTGGCCGGTTTGGAGGACGCCAACGCCGCCCTGCGCACACTCTCGGTGGATCTGGCGATGGCGCAGGATCTTGACGGCGCGGACATCGTTCACTCCCACACCTGGTACGCCAACATGGGCGGTCATATCGGATCGCTCCTCTACGGCATTCCCCACGTCATTTCCGCGCATTCGCTGGAGCCGCTGCGCCCCTGGAAGCGCGAGCAGCTGGGCGGCGGCTACAACGTTTCTTCGTGGGCCGAGAAGACGGCTTATGAAGGCGCCGCCGGCATCGTCGCAGTGTCCAACGGCATGCGTGACGACATCCTTCGCTGCTACCCCGCCATCGATCCCAAGCGCGTGCGCGTGATCCACAACGGTATCGATCTGGAGGAGTGGAAGGCGCCGCAGACGGACGAAGAGTGGGCTGAGGCTCGCGAGTTCTTCGCCTCCTACGGCCTGGACCCCGACAAGCCCACCATCATCTTCGTGGGCCGCATCACCCGCCAGAAGGGTGTGCCCGGTTTCGTTCGTGCGCTGCAGAAGATTTCGCCCGAGATTCAGGTGATTCTCTGCGCCGGCGCCCCGGACACCCCGGAGATCGCCGCCGAGACCCGCGAACTCGTCGAGACGCTGCAGGCTCAGCGCGACGGCGTCGTGTGGATCGAGGACATGCTGCCTCGCCACCGCATCATCCAGCTGGAAGCGTGCTCCACCACCTTCGTGACCCCCTCCGTTTACGAGCCGCTCGGCATCGTCAACCTGGAGGCCATGGCTGTTGGTCTGCCCGTTGTTGGTACCGCCACCGGCGGCATCCCGGATTGCATCGACGACGGCGTCACCGGCACCCTGGTGCCGATCGAGCAGCTTGATGACGGCACCGGTACTCCGATTGACCCGGACAAGTTCGAGGCTGATCTGGCTGCCGCTCTGGAGGACATGTGCTCGGATGTCGAGCGCGCCAAGAAGATGGGTGCCGCTGGACGCAAGCGCGTTGAGGAGCACTTCTCCTGGGAGTCGATCGGTGTCAAGACGATTCAGTTCTACAAGGACATCATCGCTGGGCTCTGAGTGAACTTTGGTAGCTCCAAGTGACGCCCGATAGTTAGGAGGTTCCGCCGAGGCAAGACCGTCGGCGGAACCTCCTAACTTTTCGGGGTGGTGTCATTGGCCTTGATAGTTTTTCTCGTGGATTAGGGTATTACTCATGGGTGATGTGCTCGAACTTAAAGAAGCAACTGTCCGCCGCGGCGGACGCAACATTCTCGATCACCTCGATTGGGATGTGAATGAAGGCGAACGGTGGGTTGTTCTTGGCCCGAACGGCGCAGGTAAAACTACGACGATCCAGCTCGTCGCCGGTCGAATGCATCCCACCAGTGGTGAAGTGTGGATCATCGGTGAGAAGCTGGGCCGGGTGGATGTCAACGAACTGCGCCCGCTGGTGGGCTTGGCTTCGGCGTCGCTCGATGTGAAGATTCCTGCGGGTCAGCGCGTGCTGGACGTAGTGCGCACTGCCGCTTACGGTCACTTGGCAACCTGGCGTGAAGTGTACGACGAGGAGGATACCGAGCGTGCTCTTCAGCTGCTCAACGGATTGGGAGTCGGTTCGTTGACGGATCGCTCCTTCCATACGATCTCTTCGGGTGAGACCAAGCGTGTCGGTATTGCTCGCGCGCTCATGCCCAACCCCGAGGTTCTCGTCCTGGATGAGCCGACCTCCGGCTTGGATCTGGGTGGTCGCGAGTCGTTGTTGCAGACCCTCAGTGCGCTGGCACACCAGCCCTACGCCCCGGTTCTTATTCTCGTGACCCATCACGTTGAAGAGATTCCCGAGGGCTTCACGCACGCCCTGCTGCTGCGTGACGGCAAGAAGTTTGCGGCCGGACCGATCGAGGAAACGGTTACCTCCGAGAACCTCTCACAGGTTTTCGGGCTTCCGCTGACCGTTGCCTACGAAGGTGGGCGTTTCACGGCCAAGGCTGTGCTGGCTTAACCACGAATCATCAATGTATGGAGGAGCCGCGGGGCAGGACTACCCGCGGCTCCTCCGCTTGTTATTTGCCTGACCTCTGTAGGATGGATGAGGAAGGCTACCGCGATGGCGCCGCCATCAAGGAGGAAGGAACCCCACCATGGCTTGGCATATTTGGCTCATCATCGCCATTGTTTGTTTCATCATCGAGACGTTCACCGTGGAATTCACATTCCTCATGCTCGGCGGCGCTGCGCTGGTTGCAACCGGTGTCGCATTCGGAACCGACAGCCTGGTGTGGCAGATTATTGCCTTCAGCATTGCTTCGGTCGTATTGATTCTTTTTGCTCGCCCCTGGGCAAAGAACAGAATCAACCCCAAGGGCCCCGCAGCAGGGAATGTCTACGGCCAAGTCGGCAAGTCTGCCAGAGCCGTGACGCTCATTGATGAAGGGGCCGGCCGAGTAAAGATCGGCGGCGACGTGTGGTCGGCACGTTCAACCGGGGGAGTAATCAACGAGGGCGCGGACGTCGTCGTCGTCGCAATTGACGGTGCCACAGCTGTTGTCGCCCCTCGTGCCCAGGCCTGATACCCAGAGAAACGGAGAAAACTCATGATCGAAGATTTCGCCGGCAATATCGTTCTGATCTTGCTCGGACTGCTACTTCTCCTTGTGATCGTCGCGGTGTTCCGCGCCGTCTTCAAGGTCCATCAGGGATACACGGTGATCGTGGAGCGGCTGGGCCGCTACCACAAGACGCTGCAACCGGGGCTTCACTTCCTCGTGCCGTTCTTTGATACGGTGCGCCAGCGTATCGACATGCGTGAGCAGGTTGTTCCCTTTCCGCCGCAGACGGTGATTACCTCGGACAACATCAACGTTTCCATTGACACCGTCATCTACTACCAGGTGACCAACCCGGAGGCGGCCACCTACGAGATCGCCAATCCGATGTCCGCCATCGAGCAGCTCGCCGTGACCACGATGCGTAACATCATCGGAACCATGGACATGGAGCAGGCGCTCACCGGCCGTGACCAGATCAATGGTCAGCTGCGCGGCGTCCTCGACGAGGCCACCGGCCGCTGGGGCATTCGAGTCTCGCGCGTTGAGCTCAAGGCCATCGATCCGCCGCAGCGCGTGCAGGCCGCCATGGAGCAGCAGATGAAGGCCGAGCGTGACCGCCGCGCCGCGATTCTGACTGCCGAGGGTGTCAAGCAGTCCGCGATTCTGACTGCCGAGGGCGAGAAGCAGTCCGCGATTCTGCGAGCCGAAGGTCAGGCGCAGTCCACCATCCTGCGGGCTCAGGGTGAATCCCGAGCCATCCTCCAGGTGTTCGACGCCATCCACCGCGGCAACGTGGATCCGAAGCTGCTCTCCTACGAGTACATTCGTATGCTGCCGCAGATCGCCCAGTCCTCGTCCTCCAAGCTGTGGATGATTCCGAGCGATCTCACCTCGGCACTCAACGCCGTGACCAAGGGGTTCACCACTCCGGGCAACGATCCGTTCGACGCGTTTGATGCTTTCGATGCTGCAGATGAGGCGGGCGAGGCTGGTGTTGGGGCTGCTGGTGTGACTGGCGGTGCTGAGTCGGGAGCGGCTGGCGGTCCGGCTGGAGCGGCCAAGGTTCGTTTCCCGGAGAAGGAAGCGATTGCAGAAACTCTCGCAGCAACCGCGCTTCCGGATATTGATCAAGCACTTGCCGACGCCAAGGGTGAAGCGGACAAGGCTACTGACGAGGTCGCCGATTCCGGCACCCAGTCGGGTCGTCGCTTCAGCCCCGAGGCCGAAGCCGGGCAGCGCCCGGATGTTCCGGGAGCTCGCTGACGGGCGGTGTGCCTCGTATCCAAGTGAATCAGGGCGTGTACGGGTTGTCCTTGTAACAAGCTGCGACGACGCCCGGTTTGGTCGATGAATTCAAGCATGGAGCTCACCGGTGGAGCCTGATGAGCACACCTGGAGCCTGGAACTGACAAGTGACAACAGAAGGACCGCAACCACCGCACCGCCGCCAAGAGCGATGCGCGGTGGTTGCGGTCCTTCTCTGCGGAGGTAATCACCCGTGGAGCATGGAGGAACATTTGAGTGCATATAGCGCTCGAGCAGGGCTCAAATCGGCCCACCCCGGGCCGTATATGCACTGAAATGTTTTGGCTGCCTCGGTCAGACCTCGTGTGTGAGGCTCTCCAAGCACCATGACGCGCGCGCATGGCTGATGGGTTCGGGACGGATTCCGCGCAAGGGAGTCTGGCGTGGCACGATGGGCGGGTGCTTATTGAAATCTCGGATCTTACCGACCCTCGGCTTGTCGACTACACGAGCCTGACCGATGTGGCCCTGCGCCGCAAACTGGAGACGGAGCGCGGCCTCTACATGGCCGAGTCCTCCAAGGTCATCACGCGTGCCCTCGACGCCGGACACACTCCGCGGTCCTTCCTCACCGCCCCGCGTTGGCTGCCCGAGCTGGAGCCGTGGATCGAGTCCACGTGCGGCGCGGCCGACGGCGGAGACACGCCGATCTTCGTAGCCGGGGAAGACACCCTGGAGAAGATCACCGGATTCCATTTGCACCGTGGCGCGTTGGCGGCGATGAACCGCCCCGAGCTTGTGGATCCGGTGGAGTTGTTGGCGACGGCGCGCGGGGGCGAGCCCGCGCGCCGCGTGGTCATCCTAGAGGGCCTCGTCGATCACACCAATGTAGGGGCGATTTTCCGTTCGGCCGCTGCTTTGGGCATTGATGCCGTGCTCGTGACCGAGGATTGCGCAGACCCGCTCTATCGCCGTTCTGTACGCGTCTCGATGGGCACAGTGTTCCAGGTTCCTTGGACTCGGATCGGCAAGTTGTCACGTTCGCTGGAGCGATTGCACGCCGCTGGCTTCACGACCGCCGCCCTCGCCCTCACGGAAGATTCGCTCCCGTTGGACCAATTCGCGGCGCTAGGTGAGTGCACCCGTGAGGATTCCCGGGTGGCCCTCATCATGGGAACCGAGGGCGACGGGCTGCGCCGCCGCACCATCGAGGAGGCGAGTTACTCGGTGATTATCCCGATGGCTGGGATTGTCGATTCACTCAACGTTGCTGCTGCGAGCGCGGTGGCATGCTGGGAGCTGCGCCTGCGGTAAGCCGACTGGCGCACCTGTGATGGGGAGGCTTGGTGCGATAGCGCACGAGTTACGGTTGTGTTCTCGCAGATCCATATTCCCGACGTGCCGGGTATACCCCGTCGTTGCAATAGGGGTATACCCGGTGATGTTAGGTCCATGGCTGAATCGTCACCTCTGGAAAAGAAGCTTGCCCGGTTGTTCGCAGACACCCTTCGTGAGCGCAGGCGGGAACTCGGGTTGTCCCAGGAGCAGGTTGCTTTGCTGGCGGGCATTGATCGCAATCACTACCAGCTGATGGAATCCGCGCGCTCGGATCGTAAGTCCAACAAGGCCGCGAATCCGCAGATGTTCACGCTTCTCAAGTTGGCGACGGCGCTGGAGATGCCGGTTGAGGATCTCTTGGAGGGCGTGTCTACCGTCTATCGGCGGGAGTCCAACGAGTAGTTGCATGATTGACGACGACGGCGACGCGGCCCGCGTAACTGTTCGCTTCTGGTGACGGCACGGTTCGTGCTGACGGGCAGCTCGTACTGGTGATGGGGGTCCGTGACGGGGCGATACCGGTGGTGATTCGCCATCGTCATAATTATGTGACGGTGAGGGCGTTCTATGTGCCAATAATGACGCTCAGCCCGCCCTCACCGCCAAAATTTCAGGAGATGTCCGAGGAGCCGGCGAAACCGTGCTGGCGCCAGGCCTCGTAGACGGCGATTGAGGCCGAGTTAGCGAGGTTGAGCGAGCGCAGGTGCGGCATCATGGGGATGCGCAGTGGGCTGGTGATGGCCGGGTGCTCGAGGACTTCTTGGGGGAGGCCGGTGGGTTCGGGGCCGAAGAGGAGGACGTCGTCGGGTTGGTAAGAGACGTCGGCGAAATTGTTTTCCGTGTGGCCGGTGAACGCGAAGATGCGTTTGCCGGTCATTTTTTCGCAGAAGGCATCGAAGTTGGGGTGGATCTGCAGGTCGGCGAGATCGTGGTAGTCCAACCCGGCGCGCTTGAGATGGGCGTCGGAGAAGTTGAATCCGAGGGGCTCGATGAGATGGAGCGTGGCGCCCGTGCAGGCGGCGAGGCGGATGGCGGCGCCGGTATTGCCGGGGATACGCGGCTCGAAAAAGACGATATGGAACACGCCCACATGCTACTCGTCGGGGGCCGGGAAACGGGAGGCGAGAAGCGGCATGTGGGCGTGGTGTGATGGAGTCGTGTCTTGTTGAGTGGTTTTGGTGTTGTGGTTGGCTGGCGTGGATGCCGGTGATGTCGCCGTGGTTGAGTTGCGTCTCAGCGCCGATAAGTGACCGTGAGACGTGCGGTAGCGATGGTGTGGAAGAGAGTGTTGAACGAGAGCGCGGTTGCGGTGATCTCGTCCGGCGGCAGGCCCAGCGAGGGGACATCGAGGGCGTGCACCGCGAAGATGTAGCGGTGGACATGGTCTCCGTGGGGTGGGGCCGCGCCGAAGTAGCTGAAGACGCTGGCGTCATTGCGGACGTGGCTGGCGGCGCCGGGGAGGAAGAGGTCGGAGCGGCCGGCGTCCTGGTCGAGGCTGGTGGTGTCGGAGTCCAGGTCGAGTACGCCCCAATGCCAGTAACCGGCGGGCGTGGGTGCGTCGGGATCAAAGCAGGTGAGGACGAAGCCCTGGGTTTCCGGCGGGAAGCCGCTCCAGGAGAGTTGCGGCGAGACGTTGTCGCCATCGTCGGTGTGGAGGATTGGCATCGGCTCGCCGTCAACGAGGTCGGTGCTCGTCAAAGTGAACGTGGGGAACTGGGGGAGGCGGTCGTAGGGGTCTGGCGCAATCGGTCGTGTGAGATCCATATCACGATGGTAGGCGATTTGGGTGGCGGGTGCGAGGTGGGTGGGGTGGTAGCAAAGTTTTCCACAGCTTGTTGATTGGTCCTGCATGGTTGGCTGGTTGTTGTTACCGTCAGTATGAGTGGATTTTGGGTGGATGGAGACGTTGTGAAGAGATCTGTTGCTGGAATGGCGCTAGGTGCTGTGGTTGTTCTGGGTGGGTTGACTGGTTGTGGTGGCGATGATGTGAAGCTAAGCCCGAGTGCGTCGGCGTCTGTGCCGGTGTTGAGTGCTTCGCCAGGTGTGGGTGCGAGTGTGGCGCCTAGTCCTGGGCAGAAGCCGACTGGGCCGATCGATGTTGATCCACCCGAGCGTCCAGCGGCGATGGATAACGCGGATGAGGCTGGTGCAGTTGCGGCGGCTGAGTATTACTTGCGGTTGACGGTCTATGCTGCGGCCACCGGAGACACTACGGAACTCGAAGCGATGTCGGGGGAGGGGTGCAAGTTCTGCGAGAACTATATTTCGTCCGTGAATGAACTTCATGGAGATGGAGGCTGGGCAGAACCGGCCAGTGTAAGTACGAGCCTCCTGGATGTGTGGAAATCACAAGAATCCTCCGGACAGTTTCGAGTTGATATTGAAGCCACGAGAACGTCATATACATTCTCGACCAACGGCCGTGATCTGAGCAATGCTGAAGGTGAGCAACTGACAATTGGGTTCTTGTTGGAACCAAGTGCGGGGCACTGGATAGTGAACGATTTTCAGACGGGTGATCCGAGCGCGTATGGGGTTGGCGATTAGCAATGCAGCTGCTATTGGCTAGTGTCATTGTTATGTCCACGTTCTGTCCAGCTGTTGTTTCATCAGTGAGCACGAGTGTTGGTACCGCTTCTTCTCCGGTTACTTGGGAAGGGGAGGCGTCGGGTGGGGGCGTAGGAATTTCAGGCATGGAACAACGGCCTAGCTCACCCGATTCTGGTCCCCCAGGTTCTGCTGGTGATGTTGTTGGGGCTGTCAAAGAGGTGGTTACGGGGATTGTGGATCGGTTGGTTGAGGCACATGAGGACGCGCGGGGTGGTGATGGCGGGACCGGCGATCCGCTTCGTGATGAGCACTTGGAAAATGTCTTGTGGATCAGGTTTCCTCAGGCGCCCTCGGGTGGTGGGGCTCCGATTGTGGTTGATCCGGCTAGTCTCATCATTATTTCTGATGTGCAGCGTTTGGTGACTGATGCTGGTCAGGTGGTGATTAATCCGAGTCGGACGTGGTTGTATGTGAATAAGCCGGTGTTTTTCGCGACTGATGCGGTGGCTCATGATCGTCAACTGACGATTTTGGGTTTGCCGGTGACGGTGCATTTGACTCCGGTGGGTTATATGTGGGATCCGGGTGATGGTAGTGCGGTGTTTACTTCGTCTAGTCCTGGTGGTGTGTGGCCTGATGGGGATGTGAAGCATTCGTATCGCAAAGCCAATGCGGGTGTCAGTGTGGGTCTGACGGTGGAGTGGTCGGCGACGTTTACGGTGCAGGGAACTACTTATCCGGTTGCGGGAACAACGACGGCTACTACGGCGAGTCCTGTCTTCGAGATCCGGGAAGCAGAAGCGGTGCTGACACGGTAGAAGCTTCGATACTCTCCCAGCTGGTGCTGTGTGCTGTGTGATTGCGCCGATGGGTTGAGTCAGTACGAGGGTGGCAAGTCTTGGCACGTAACGGACACAGCGAGTAGAAATGGAAGCGAAGCTCCCGCGCGA
This sequence comes from Ancrocorticia sp., assembly GCA_047602305.1. Lineage (GTDB taxonomy): Bacteria > Actinomycetota > Actinomycetes > Actinomycetales > Actinomycetaceae > Ancrocorticia. The sequence continues at coordinate 665,445 of JASGHO010000001.1, read as the reverse complement.
TGGGTGAGTGGTTCGCGTCTGGTTTTGGGACGTCGTCGTCGAAAAAGAAAACTGATGCCGAAATGTGTCGGAGGTGGGTTCTACTCTGGATATCGAACATAAGTTCGGTGTAGAAGGAGTGGGAGATGAGCGATCGGCTAGCGATGGCGCGGCAGATTCTCATGCAGGCAGAGACTGCGGTGGGGCTGGAGCGGAGTTTTTCGGGTGGAAGGGGTTCCGACGTCATGCCCACCGAGGAACCGTTGGGTAGGGCACGCGAGGCTTGGGGTGGGTCTTGGGGTGAGATGCGGTCGGATCAGACGGGGTGGTCTGTTCCGGAAGGGCTCCGGGCGGCATTTCCTTACGGGTTACGGCGTGGATCCACGGTGGGTGTTGATGGAAGTCGGTTGCTTGGTCTTTTGATACTGGGGTTGGTCAGTGCGCAAGGGGCATGGGTTGCATGCGTCGGTGTTCCGGACATGGGCTGGGGCACGGCGCGGCTTCTTGGCGTGAATTTTGAGCGCCTTGTTTTTGTGCCGCGATGTATGGACCCGCTCTTGGCCCAGGCTGTGTCCACAGCTATTGACGGGTTTGATGTTGTTCTCGTCGGGAGTCAGGTGGTTCTGGGATCTCGCGAAAAGAGGCTATTGGCTCGGCGGGCGCTATCCCGGAAGGTGCTGCTCATTGGGGAGGGATGGGAGGTTCGCGAGCAGGTTCACGGGCAGTTGATTGCAGCGGAGGGAGCGAGTGCTGGAAGCGGGCACATTCGCGAGCTGCTTCTTGATGTGTTTCGACCGGGAGGGAAGCCTGTCAGAGTGTCCATCAATGCGCGTGGATGGGGTGTGCGCGAGAAGTTGCAGCTGGTGGCGGGGATGCCAAGGGAAGCGGGGAGGCCGAGGGAACTGGTGTTGAGGTCGCCGGAAAAGACTGTGCCGAAGAACGCGGAACGACGAGTGTTGCGTAGCGCGGAAGAGGGATCGCCGGGCATGGCACTGTCCGGAATCTCGGAGTCGGTGTCGGTTCGGGTTACACCGGAAAGAACGAATAAATCCGTGGAGAGGATGAAGAGCGGAAGAACGAGGGAGCGCGCGCGGGCGGAGCGTGTGCTGGAGATGGTGCCGTTGTGATGTGGGAAGGAGGTGAAGCAGTGAGGGCTGGAGATGAGGTGGTTAGAACGGGCGAGCAGAAAGAAGCGTTTCAGGGAAGTGTATGGGTGCCGAATTGGCCGGTGGCGGCCGCTGAGCTGGCGGGTGAAGCGCCCATGGGTGTGCCTGTGGTGGTGTGCGGTAATCGCGGAGTGATATCTGTGAACTCGTGGGCGGAGCGTGAGGGTGTCACGGTCGGTATGGGGAAACGGCTTGCCCATTCCATGTGTCCCGAAGCGGTGGTGCTGCCTCCGGACCTTGAGAGAGACGCGCGCCGTTTTGAACCCGTGTTGAGGGTGCTTGATCAACACATTGCTCGTGTCACGGTTCTTGAACCGGGACGCGTCATTTTTGCTGCATGGGGTGCGGTGAGGTCAACGGGATCCACGCAGGTATTAGCTGAGGCGATAACGGGAGGTATTGCGGATGGGGTCGGGTGTGAAGCACAGGTAGGTTTTGCTTACGGAACGCTGGCCACGCTGCTGGCGGCACAGGAAAGCCTGGCTATTCCCGCGAACGAGGTGCTCGGTTACTTGGATATGCAGCGCACGTCCACTCTTCTCCTGGCGGTGAGTACGCCGAATGCTCGCGCCGAGGTGTCGAACTGTATCGAGCTATTGGACAGGCTCGGTGTGCGCAGTTTGAAGGACATCCGTGAACTGGGGCGTACACCGCTTGCCACGCGTTTTGGGGCAACCGGCATTTTCGTATGGCAACTGGCGAGTGGCGAATCCGTTGGAGGGGCGGATACCAGCAAGGCCACACCAGAATTCAGCTTTGCTCGTGCATTCGAACCTCCGCTGGGGAATGCGGAACAGGCAGCATTCGCCGCTAAGGAACTGGCGGGAGAGCTGGCCGAAGAAATGCTGTCGCGGTCCTTAGCTGGTGGCCGGTTGACGATCACCGCCAGCCTTGTGGGAGGAGAAGAACTACAGCGATCTTGGGCCTTGGACGGTGGCGGTATCAAGGACGTCGTGGACCGTGTGCGGTGGCAATTGGGGAGTTGGGTCAATGGTGCGCAAGGAGGTGCAGGTTCTGGCGGAGTGAGCGCCAAAGGCTGTGGCGCGGCTCGAGAGGGTTCGGCTGGTGCTGCGGATGAATATGGCCGCGGCGAAGAGAACGCGGTAGCGCGCTTGGAACTATCCATGACCGATCTTGTTGCTGCGGGAGCACGCCAGCAACCGCTATGGGGTGGGAAGACCATCCACACCGAGCAAGCTCAGAGGGCTGCCGTGCGGCTGCAAAGCCTGCTGGGAGAGGACGCCGTGCGGGTGCCCGAGAAGAAAGGCGGGCGTACACCTCGTGAAAAATATGTGGATCGGGCGTGGAATGAGGCGGAGGGCAGCTCCGCGGCCGCGGAGCTGCCCTGGCCCGGGGCCATACCCGAACCAGGACCGAGCCTCATCCACCCCAAGCCAGTGGCTGTCGATGTCTATGCGGACTGCGGCCATCCCCTCATCGTCACCGGGGATGGGATGCTGGCGTGCCGCATGGGCTGCAAGGAGTCTGAGCCTCGGCCGCAAGCGGTGGGTAGGTTGGGGCGGTCATTCGTCGTCGTCGATTATGCCGGGCCGTGGGTGGTCGAACAGCGGTGGTGGGCGGACTATCAACGGCGGGCCTATCTCCAGGTCGTGGGGTTTGAGAGTGCCCTGCTGCTCTACGTGGAGGCGGGGCAGTGGCGAGAGGAAGGAAGGTATGTCTGAACGCATCGAAGCCAAGCGTGTTCCCTATGCCGAACTGCACGTGCATTCCGCCTACAGTTTTCTGGACGGGGCGTCATTGCCGTCGGAGTTGGTGGAACGGGCATGCGAACTGGAACTCGACGGCTTGGCGATCACGGATCACGATGGTTTTCCCGGGGTAGTGCAACTGGCCGAAGCCGCGCGTACGTCAGGACTGCCGGTCGCTGTGGGAACCGAGTTGAGTCTCGCGCGGTACGTGGATCAGCAAGGTCCGGATCGGGAGGGTTTGGATAGTCGAGTTTCGGACCTGCGAATGGACCGGCGGAGTTTTGAGCGGCAGGGTCTGCCACCGCAGAACGTGGATCAACGGGCATCAGATCGGCAAAGTCCTGGCTTCCCACGCACCGGACAACCCCGAGGTCCCGGTGAAGATGCAGTATCACCCCCGCACAGCTCCCCACGCACCGGACAACCCGATCCCGGGGGCGAACACATCCTGCTTTTGGCGCGTGGGGCACAGGGGTATCAGAAGTTGTCTCGGACGGTCGGCCTCGCCATGCTTGCCAGCGGAAAGAAAGGGGAAGCGCACTACACTCTCGACACTCTGGCTGATGCAGGAAAAGATGACTGGGCGGTTCTCACCGGATGTCGTAAGGGAGCGGTGCGCCGTGCCCTTGAACAAGAACCCGGTCTGTGGGCTCCAGACAGGGCGGCCCAGGAAATCCAGAGGCTTATCGAAGCCTTCGGGCGGGAGAACGTGTTCGTTGAACTCACCGCTACCGGCTCGCCGCTGGACCGCGAGCGCTGCGATCTCCTCACCGATCTTGCTCGCCGCGCGCACCTGCAATCCATCGTGACGGGCAACGTCCACTACGCCAGGCCGAGCGACCGCCCGCTCGCCGACGTGCTCGCCGCGACTCGTGCACGGATGACGCTTCCCGAGATCAATCCGTATCTTCCGGCGTCGGGGCAATATCTGCGTTCAGGTGCTCAAATGCTACAGATTCACCGGGACCGTCCAGGGGCCATAGCAACCGCAGTGGCCGTGCTGGAGGACTGTTCCTTCGACCTCAAACTCGTGGCACCCGAGCTTCCGCCCTTTCCGGTACCCGAGGGCTACACCGAGGACAGTTGGCTGCGCCACCTCACCTACGAGCGCGCTCGCGAGCGTTATGGAACCCCGCGGGAGAATCCGCGGGCGTGGGAGACGATCAACCACGAGCTGGATGTTATCTCGCTTCTCAAGTTTCCCGGCTACTTCCTTATCGTCGAGGAGATCGTCTCTTTCTGTGCACGGGAGGGGATCTGGTGCCAGGGAAGAGGGTCGGCGGCTAACTCTGCCGTCTGTTTTGCTCTCGGGATCACCGCGGTGGATGCGGTGCGGCACAAGATGCTCTTCGAGCGTTTCCTCTCGCCAGACCGCTCCGGTCCGCCCGATATCGACCTGGATATCGAATCGGGGCGGCGTGAGGAAGTGATTCAGCACGTCTACGAGAGATACGGGCGGCAGTGTGCGGCGCAGGTGGCCAACACCATCACCTACCGCCCGCGCTCGGCCATCCGCGATGCTGCCCGCGCCCTCGGCTATGACCAGGGGCAGGCGGACCAGTGGTCCAAGGGAGTGGAGCACCGTGTGCCGCGCACGAAAGGAAAGGCCCCCGACCCGACCAAGGAACGCCATGCGGCTGAGAACGAGAAGTTCGTGGCGAACCATGGCCGTGCTGCCGGGTTCGCGCACTATTGGGAGACGGGTTCCATTCCCGACGACGTCGCCGCGATCGCCGCCCGTCTGCAACGCCTTCCCCGCCACCTGGGAATCCACTCGGGAGGAATGGTGCTGTGTGACCGCCCGGTGATTGATGTGTGCCCGGTCGGCTGGGCGAACATGCCCGGGCGCACCGTCCTGCAATGGGATAAGGAGGACTGCGCCGAGGCAGGGCTCGTCAAATTCGACCTGCTGGGGCTGGGGATGCTCACCGCACTACGTATTGCCTTTACTGAACTGACCGCCCGAGGGATTCGTGGAACCAACGGGCTGCCGCTGGATCTTCACAATCTCCCGCAAGAAGACGAACGGGTGTACAACCTGCTGCAGGCGGCGGATACCGTGGGGGTCTTCCAGGTGGAGTCGCGCGCCCAGATGGCCACCTTGCCGCGGCTCCGGCCCTCGGAGTTCTACGACATCGTGGTGGAAGTGGCACTCATCCGTCCAGGTCCGATTCAAGGGCAGTCGGTCAGCCCGTACCTACAGCGGCGTCGCGAACAACGCCAGGGCAGAACCGACTTCGATTACCCTCACGACCTGCTGCGGCCTGCACTCGAAAAGACCCTCGGCGTGCCTCTTTTCCAGGAACAACTCATGCAAATCGCCATCGACGCCGCCGGGTTCACCCCGGGCCAAGCGGACAAACTGCGCAAAGCCATGGGCTCCAAACGTTCCCACGAGCGTATGGAGGAGCTACACACCGCCCTCCTTGACGGCATGACCGAGCGCGGCATACCTCTCGATACGGCAGAACAGATCTACGAGAAACTCCACGCCTTCGCCGAGTTCGGGTTCCCCGAATCCCACGCTTTCTCCTTTGCCTACCTCGTCTACGCCTCGGCCTGGCTCAAGGTGCATTATCCCGAGGAGTTCTATGCGGGCCTGCTTGCTGCCCAACCCATGGGTTTCTACTCCCCGCAGTCCTTGGTAGCCGACGCCAGGCTTCACGGAGTCTTGGCCCTACCCCCGGATGTCACGGCCTCGCAGGAGGAGGCCGCCGTCGAACAATGCCCCAAACGAGAACTGGTCACCATCCACCCACTCGTGGACGCGGACCCGGAGCGCGCTGTCCGCCTCGGGCTCTCCTCCATCCGCGGACTTGGAAAAGAAGCACGAAACAGCATCCTCAGGGCCCGGGCCGAACAACCATTCCGTGACGTGGCAGACCTCGCCCACCGAGCACACCTGGCCCAACATGATCTCGAAGTACTCTCCTCCGCCGGCGCCCTCGAACCCCTCGGCATGGGCAGACGCGAAGGAATCTGGGCCGCCCAGGCACTCGCGGACCGTGGCATCACCCGAGGCATGTGGTACCAACCAACCCTGCCGGGCACTGAAGCCATCGGTGCCCTACCGGTTCTCGCGCTCATGAGCGAGGCAGAAGAAACCGACGTGGACATCCGCATGACGGGCGTCTCCACCGCCACCTACCCCACCCAGTTCCTCCGCCCAGACCTCGACCGGAGCGGAATCCTCAAGATCGCAGAGCTGGGAGGCATCGGTGAGGGGGAGCGGGTGCGCGTCGCTGGAGTGGTCACACATCGCCAACGCCCCCACACCGCCCAAGGCGTCACCTTCATCTCCCTCGAAGACGAAACAGGACTCCTCAACGTCGTATGCTCGCGCGGACTGTGGGACAGGTATCGAGACACCGCCCGGCGCAGCCAGGGCCTCATCATCCGCGGAATGGTCGAGAGAGGAGATGGAGCCATGAACTTTGTTGCCGACCAACTGGAAAGCCTCGCGTTCAACGTCAAGCTGCGCTCGCGAGATTTCCGCTAGGCACCCGAATATCCGCTACACCCCCGAAAGTCCGCTACACCCCCGAAAGCTCAACCAATCACCAGAAACCTCCCGCGCTCAGCGCGTCACAGACGTCACTAGCTACCGGCGTAACTCCCGGTAGCTCCACCTCACCCAACACCAGCTATTATCTTTACGTACGAAAGGCGGACACATGGCTTCATATCTCAAGGTAATCCTTCGCTTGGCTGCTAAGGCCGGTCCGATTGCCCTGATCGTCGCCAGGCAACTGGCACCTCAGATTCAGCGCATTCTCAAGGACAACCCCGATGCTTTTTCGGCCGTCACCGGGCGATTTGGCAAGATTGCAAAATCTCGCAAAGAAGGCAATTCGCCCAAGGGGCTGGGCAGCCGCAGTCTCATCCTGAGAGAACAAGTCACCTACCTCTACGCCTCGGCCAACACCGGCGAGGTCGCTCGCCAGGCCATTGCGTGGCGCAACGAATTGGAAGCGATTGAGCGCGCACTGCCCGTCATTAAAGCGATGAGTCGCCGCCAACAGATCATTGAGCGCCGCAAGCTGGCCAAGAAGCTTGACGATCTCTCGGGTCAGATCTTCGCGGCGAGTCTTATTGACGAGGTGGAGGACGCCGTCGTCGTTCATGATGGAACTGATGACGGCACTACGCCCGGCTCCGCAACATCTGGCGCACCAACATCCCCATCATCCGCAGATTCCCCGTCGTTGGACGGCGAAACCCGCGCCTCTTAGCCCAATCCGCGGCCCTCCCCTCACTCCACCCACCGCACTGTATCTACCTTCATCTCACCAGGCTTTTCGAATGGGAAAAAAAGAGAAAAGACCCTAGGATAGTGATATAAGAACGTCATGTCATGACCATATTCAACTGTGCTCAAAGTGGGGCAAAGTTCTCGTCATCGACATGGCAAGTGGGCCGACAAGAGAATGGGGCAGAATGTCTGAGCAACTTGAGCTGAAGGCAATTGCGAAGATGCAGAAAGCTGGCATGGGGGAGGCGGAAATCTCCTCGTTTGTGCGGGCGTTGCGCAGGCTCGTCGCGGGGGAGAAGGCGTTCTTGCCTGAGGTGGATATTGCCCCCCTGGACAAGCTGGACAAGCTGGAGGACCTGGGCGATTTCAGTGGAGATCCGGAGGTTCTTCGCCAGACAGCCGTGCTCAAGCTCAACGGCGGAATCGGCACCACCATGGGGTTGAAGGGGCCGAAGTCGCTCCTCGAAGCCCACGATGGCAAGTCGTTCCTCGATATCGCCATTGACCAGGTCAAGAAGCTGCGAGAGAAGTACGGCGTCGAGCTGCCGTTCATTTTGCTGAATTCTGACGCGACCGAGGCCCAGACGGCCCAGGCGCTTGCGGGCAAGGGGCTGGAAGTTGAGGGTATTCCGCTCTCGGTGCTCCAGACTGTCGTTCCTCGCCTTGATGCGCAGACCCTCGAACCGATCGACTGGCCCACGAATCCCGCTCTCGAGTTTGCCCCTCCGGGCCACGGTGATCTCTACGGGGTGCTCATCCGCTCCGGGCTGCAGGACATCCTGCTGGAGAAGGGCTACCGGTACCTCTTCGTGGCCAACGCCGACAATCTCGGTGCAATGCCCGATCCGGCCATCGCCAATTGGTTCGCTCAGACGGGCGCAGATTTCGCCGCCGAAGTGATTCGCCGCGGCCCCATGGACGTCAAGGGTGGGCATTTCGCTCGCCTGCGCCGCGACAACACCATCGTGCTGCGCGAACTGGCGCAGACGCCCAGCGAGGACGTCCCCTACTTCCAGGACATCACGCGCCATTCCTTCCTCAACACCAACAACCTCTGGCTCAATTTGGAGTCGCTGGCGAAGCTGAGTTCGCAGGGCGGCCCCGAACTGCCGCTCATTGTCAACGAGAAGGTGGTGGACCAGAGCGTCGCTGATTCGCCGCGCGTGGTCCAGCTGGAGACCGCGATGGGTTCCGCGATCGGTTCGTTCACCCACTCCGAGCTGCTGGAAGTGGACAACACGCGTTTCATCCCGGTCAAGAAGATGGCCGACCTGCTGCTGCTGCGTTCCGACGCCTTCGAGCTGACCGACGAGGGGAAGCTTGCGGATCGCTGCGAGACGCGCCCCGTCGTCAACCTCGACGACGCCTACTTCTCCCGCTTCGAGGACTTCGTCGCGCGCGTAGCCGAGATCCCCTCGCTGGTGGGCTGCCGCAGCCTCACGGTTCGCGGGGATACGGAGATCCCGGCGGGCTACGTCGCCGAGGGCGACGCCGTCATCGCGGCTGACTGACGAAGTTTGGGGTGTTCTAGCGGTAGTGAGATTGAGGTTCGCGCACTAGTCGATGCAAAAGTCCGGGTATATGTTACCGCCGTGCCATATGTGGCATGCCGGTGACATATATCCGGAAAAATGCATCAACCCTTCGAGAGATCCCCAGGAATCAATCGTCTAGTCGGGTCGCGTGTGCCTGGAGCTCGGCCCATGCCGGTTCCAGGCGGTGTGGCTTCTGACTCATTAACGGAGTTCAGAAGGGCGACGACGGCGTCCTGACGGCACAACTTCGTGACCCCACGACTTGAATAGTGGAAACTCGGTGGAAGCACCTGCGCCATGCAAGCAGCATGAGAAGCGGGGCTGACACCGAGTTTTCCGCATGTTTGGGCCGAAATCTTGGCAGTGCCACAGTGGAGTAGTAGTCGGGAAACTTCGACTACCGGGCTGGGCTGGGAGAACGCGACGCAGGTCACGTTAAAAAGGGCCCTCTCGTTTTGTCTCCCACCCGAAACGCGTGCTAAAGTTTTATCCGTTGCTCGGGGAGATAACCCAAACAACAAGTCACCTGCGCGGGTGGCGGAATAGGCAGACGCGCTAGCTTGAGGTGCTAGTCCACGTATAGTGGGTGGGGGTTCAAGTCCCCCTCCGCGCACAGAAGGAAAAGCTCCTGACCTGGGAAAACATCCCGGATCGGGAGCTTTTTCGTTCCGCGGTACTCCACACTATTCGACCCTCTCGTTCCCGTTTGGTCGCCAGGATCAGTAGGCCACAGCGTGGCGTTCTGAGCCTACTGTCTATAGCCAGAGCACGTGCCGGGGAATCGTTTCCCGCCTCTCGTTGAGAGTCGTCGCGAGCCAGAAAGAGACCGCATACCTTCATGCTTGGACGTTCCCATGTTGTTTCCGGTCTGGCCGGAGCATCGCTCATCTTGACCCTGACCGACCTGTCCAACAGGCCGGAGGTTGCGGCCACCACGGTCGCGCTCGTGGCCGGGGCAGCCATCCTGCCCGACATCGATCACCCGGGCACGACGATCTCTCGTTCGCTCCCTCCGGTGACGCGTGTGCTCTCACGCGTCATCTCCGCCGTTTCTGGCGGCCATCGCAAAGGGACGCACGCAATCATTGGGTGGCTCGCCTTCGGGCTGCTGGCCTTCCTCTTGGCATCCTGGAAATGGACAGTCCCCGAATTTGTTGTAGGCCCCTTCGGTCTTCCGTCGAGCACCGTGTCACTTGGACTGGGGCTCGTCGCCGGGTTCCTCGCAGGCATCGCCCTGACGGCACTCGACCTTGACCCCGGCGGTGTGCCCGGGTGGGTGGTCGCGCTCGTTATGGGAGGAATTGCCGCGACGGCTCACATCGATCCCATCGTCGTCGGTGCCCTCGTGAGCGCCGGGTGCGCGATTCACGTGGTTCTTGGCGACGGTCTCACTCCCAAGGGCGTCCGCTACCTGTATCCCTTCGCCAAGACGAGATTCCGCTTTCCCATCCTGGGAAAAGCCGGATCGCAACGCGAAAACTTGTACGTCACCTTCCTGGGAATCGTGGCCCTGGTGGCGCCCTTCTTCGAACGCATCGTCGTCCCGTGGATGCAGACGTTCTGACGGCTCGCTACTCGCCGCGACGCAGTTTGTCGACGATGTCGCGACACCTCCAGTATTCACCACCCACGCAAGACGTCAGCCTCCGCAAGTAGCCTCCCACGTACCTCGCCACGCCGTCGTCATCGCTAGTCCTGAAGGCTCACTATTCGTTCCCGCCAACGTAGCGGTAAACGTCGTAGTGCCGCCCGGATGGGTCACCGGATTTACTCAGGTTGCTCACTCGCAGTCCGGGGAGTCGAGCGGTCTTGCTGTTGCGTTTTCCGTGGGCGGCGTCGGCGATGACGTTGGTGAATCCGGAGTGCTCTCCGATCCACATCATCACCGCACTGTTGGAGTCACGGGTGATGAGAACATCCCCCGGCTGGTAGGAGGCCGGCTTGTATTTCTCCGTGCTACCGACTTTGATCCAGCCATTATCCGGATCAGCCAGGTAGTCGCGCTGTTTCTTGATCATCAGGCCGGGGAATCGGGCATCAATGGTGTTCTGAACCACGGTGCTCACGAATCCTGACGCTGCGGCGAACTGTCCGTCGAGTGGTGCCAGGTTTTCTGCGCCCGCAGCCGCGCCAAGTTCGCTGGCACGCTGGCGCGCCATGTAGTACCACGGCGAGGTCTGCCCGAGCTCGCGGCGGCCTCCTCCGGTATAGGAGACGTAAGGGGCCTTCTTCCCCTTCTTCTCCAGTGGGAAGGCGAGATCGATGGCGAGGTTCTTGGCGGAGGAGTAGTCCGGGCCATTCTCATAACCCACCGGTTTGCCGACGAAACGCCACACATCGTAGTCACGCCCGCGCCCGTCAACGCCGTCTTTCAGCGCGTTAACTCGCAGCGCTGGGAGTTTGGCACTGGAGGAGCCTTTGGAGCCGTAGGCGGATTCGGCGATGACTTCGCTGAGCCCGCCGTAATCACCGATCCACATGAAGGTGTGTCCACCTTCTTCCTCGGGCAGAGCTGCGAGCCCACCACCTGTGGTGATGAAGATGTCGCCCGGTTTGTACATCTCGGGGCGATAGTCCGCGGCAGGGCCCACCCGAATCCAACCATTTTCCGGCTTGCTCATGTACGCGTACTGGTTGCGTACGAGATTGGAGGGGAAGGTGGGATCCACAGTGTTGTTGATGACGGTTGCGGTGAAGGCCGAACAATTCGCCCACGAGCTCTCCTCAAAGGCCGGGGACGAATTCCACACGTTCGCCGTCATCTCGATTGCGTGGGCCCGGGCCTGCTTGTAGGAGGAACGAACGAGCTGCTGGTCGTTGTCTCCGCCGTCCGTGTAAGCACCGGGATGAGTTTTCTTGCCGTGCTTCTCGCCCGGCCCGTAGAGGGGAAAGGAAAGTGAAATGGCGAGAGCAGCCGGAGAAGAATAATCGGGGGTCGACGGCGGCGCCAGCACCTTTTCGAGTTGCGCAAGTACTTCTCGGGCCAGTGCGATGAGAGGGGAGGTTCCGGTTGAGTCCTCGGGAGTTGCGTCCGGGGGTGCTGAAGTTGCCCCCGAGGCCGGGGGAGTTGCTTCTGTGGTCGCGGGAGCCGCGTCCTGGGTGGCTAGGGGAGCCGCGTCCTGGGTGGTTGCGACAACAGGCGCCTGCGCTGCCATCGCTGGAGATACACCTATCCCCAGGATTACTGACAGTAGCACTGCCATCGTGTTTGTGAAGAAGCGGATCACCGGGGAATTGTCGACCCGAGAGCGGATCATCATATCGTGTATTTTCACCGTCTTGTTACTGCCCGATGGGGCAAACGTGGAGGAGTTGGAAAAATGTACTCGAACAGATTGCCATACTAACCTACCCACACGGAGAAACATATAGGGGAGTTCACCCTCTCCAAGGCTTCTCTCAGCTTCGGCAGGAGCGGGCTATTTGATTCGACGCCAGCAAACCTGTCAGCCCCGCTGTGAAGCCCAAAACGGCACTGTAGCAACGTGACGATGGAGCTTCCGCGATCCTCGACACACACTCACCTATTTTTCGACACGCGCTTACACACCCCTGGCATCTCTTGCTTTCCTCAATGGCCTCTGAGCGGCATGCCGTGCCGAAGACGGCGCGGAATGTCGCTGTGGAGGCCACATAGGAAATTCTCACCCGCTGATCCGTACACGCGTGCCTATTCCCCGGCGCCATCGCACACCCGCTAGGTAGGCTGGGAACCACACGATGAAGGAGAGCGCTCATGACCAACCAGATGCCACACGGACTGCTTTTCGATCTCGACGGCACTCTTCTCAACTCGGAGTGGTATTGGCGTGAGGCGGAGGGCGGCGTCCTCGCGAAGTACGGCGTCGAGTACACGGACGAGCTCGCCGAGGCCGCGATTGGCATCCCGCTCTCCCTGTGGGTGACGCGAATGAAGGAGCAGTTCGGTATCGTTGCCTCCGCAGAAACGATGGAACGCCAACTCATTGACCTCATGGCTGAGTTCACCGACACCCGTCCCACCCTGTGGCGGCCGGGCGCCTACGAGCTGTTGGAGCTTTCTGTCGAGCTGGGGATTCCTTCGGCCCTGGTGACGGCCTCCCCGAAGGTGCTCGCCGACGTCGTCCTGACCAAGGCTCCCGCGGGCGCCCTGCAAACCTATATTGCCGGCGACATGAACCTGACTCCCAAGCCCGCCGCGGATCCGTATCTCGCCGCCACCCGAATGCTCGGCGTGGACCCGAACCACTGCGTCGCCTTCGAGGATTCGCCTTTCGGTTTGCGGTCGGCGATGGCGGCGCGCACCCACGCCGTGCTCGTTCCCTTCATGATCGCGGTCCCAGAATACGACGGCGTCGTCACGGTTTCGTCACTGGAGAAGATCGACGACGCCTTCCTCAGCCACGTCATGACACTCCCGTTACCCGCCGGCGATCCGTTGAATGGCGCGCTGGACTGAAAGCCAGCCTGCCCCGGGACCGTGTGCGCCAACTCCGGCCGGGCTGGGCTTGAGTACGCCAGCCCCCGCACGAGCCCCGCAGACGAACGCGGTAGACTGGCGGGCATGCAACCGAAGGTTCTCAGGACACATAGACTCACACTGGACATCCCCGCACTCTCGGACATCGACGAGGTCAACGAGATCTGCCAGGACGAACTGATTCAGAAGTGGACCACGGTTCCGGTTCCCTACACCCGCGAGTCGGCGGCCTTCTTCATCGAGCAGATCGCGATTCCGGGCTGGGAGAAGGATTCGCCCACCTGGTTCATCCGTGACATTTCTGACGGGAACGACGACGGCGCCGCGGCCCCGATTGTTGGTGCCATCGGCTTGACCCGTGAGGCGACATCCGCCGAGATTGGTTATTGGCTTGCTCCCGAGGGGCGTGGGCGCGGCATCATGGCGGAGGCGGTGCAGGCCGTGCTCGATTTTGCGTTCGAGGAGTTGGGCGTTGAGTCGGTTCAGTACCAGTGCCAGGTGATGGACGGTGAACCCAACTGGGCGTCGGCCAAGGTGGCTTGGCGCGCGGGCTTCACCTTCGAGGGCCGGATCCGTAAGGGCCGGACCTCCAACCGTGGAAAAGCTGTGGGTGCGCTGCTGGCCTCGATCCTTGCCGAGGACCCGCGCGAGCCGCAGCACGCCTGGTTTGGTCCGGTGGGGGATCGCCCGGCGATCCCGGATTCGCGTGACGCGGAGGCGTTGGTGCGCCAGTTCCACGCCACCTACGATCTGCCGATTGTGACGGATGGCCCGAGTGTGGATCGCGAGCGCGTCCACATGCGCATGGGTCTCATCGCCGAGGAGTTCGCCGAGTTGGTGGGCGCGGTTTACGGGAAGCAGGCCCGCGCCGGCATGGAGGCGGCTTTCGCACAGGCTGTGAAGGACGACGACGGCACCCGGGACACCGTAGAAGCCGCGGACGCCCTGGGTGACCTGATCTACGTCATTTATGGCATGGCTCTGGAGATGGGGATCCCGATGCGTGACGTGCTGGCCGAGATTCAGGCGTCGAATCTGTCGAAGCTGGGCGCCGACGGCAAGCCGATCTACCGCGAGGACGGCAAGGTTCTCAAGGGCCCGGGCTTCTTCTCGCCGGACATCAAGAAGGTGCTGGGGCTCTAAGAAAGTGCCAGGGCTCTGAGGACAAAGCTCTGAGGAATGGGGCCTTTGTAGCCGCATTATGCCCTTACGGCGCGCCGGATACCCCAGTTGACGTGGCACAGAATGCACTTTTGGACATGGACATGACAAGAATGCTAATACCAGCTAGACTTTTGTCTAGTGAGTTCTTGTCCAATCGATGAGGGCGAGCGCGAGGAATTGCGCGTAACTACATACACAAATGCCTCCGGTGCAACGGCCCTGCACCGGAGGCATTTGCAGCTTATGAACGTCAGCCGATGCGGACGTAAACTGGATCGCCGTAAACCGGACCTTCGGCAACGCCGTCGGCGGGGTTACGAGCGGCAATGTGATTGCCGTTGCCGGTGTAGATGCCGACGTGGCCGGGCCACCACACGAGATCGCCGGGCTGAGCCTCGGCGGCCGAGACCTGGACGCCAGCGCCAAGCTGGGCGGAATCGACGCGCGGCAGGGAGATGCCTACCTGGGCGAAGACGAAGCTGGTGAAGCCGGAGCAATCGAAAGCGGTGGGGCCAGCGGCACCCCAGACGTAGGGGGCGCCAATGTACTGGCGGGCGATGTCCACAACGCCACCCATGGCAGCGGGCGCGGCCGGAGCAGGGGCCTCGGGGGCGGGCTCTACCGCGGCGGCGGGAGTCTCAGGGGCTGGGGTGGCCGGAGTGCTCGGTGCATCGGCATTCGCAGGTGCAGATGTCTCGGGGGTGGCTGGAGCGGGAGCTACAACCTCGGGCTCGGGTTCCGGCGGAAGCTCAACACTGATCGCCAGCGGTGCCAGTTCCGGCCCGTCGGATGTGCCAGCTGTGAGCGGGGCGGTCACCGCACGGGTGGCGGTGGCATCCTGCGGGCTATGGGCGGTGAGGGAGGCGAGTGAGACCGACTTCTGCCCATCCTCGGCAGAGTTACTTGCCGCCAAGGTAGGAGGAACGATGCCCATGACAAGGGCGCCGGCAAGTATGCCTGCGACCTTGGGGGTCATGTTCTTCGTGGTGTTCTGAGTCAATGTCACTCCTAGACATTCTCACGCTCACGTTCCCGCAAGCGTGTTATCTATTTGTTATCTTCTGTCCATGACGGTACCGCATCTGAGCGCATTTTCCGAGACGAACGGCTGTTGTATAGGTAACAATTCGTTATTTGTTTGAGATAGGTACCTGCCTGAACCCACCCAAAACGGCAGTATTGCGCGCCGCAGGCAACTCTTCTAACCCCCAGACCAGCTCCAACAACATCAACCAGGGCAACAACGCCAACCAAGATAACAGTGGGGCCCCGACCATGGCCGGGGCCCCACTACCTTACGAGCAACATCTCAGCGGAGAACCGCTGGGGTATCCACGCCGTCGTCGTTCCAATCACCGAAGTAGTACCGGGAACCCCCGGAACCGAACTTCTTGACGTCGTCGGCGTTGCCGCCGGACAGGGTGTTCTTCAGGAAGAAGGTGTTGTCGCGGCGCACGGCGAAGCTGTCGGTGCCGTCGCCATCCCAATCGCCCACGTAAAACTCGTCGCTGGCGCGGCCGAAGACGAGGCGGGCATCCTCGGAACCTCCGGCGAGGCGGTTCTTGGCGAGGATGACGTTGTCGCGAACCACGGCGATGGTGTCCTTGCCGTCGCCGTCGAAATCACCGGCGAAGGGGATGTCGGTGGCACGGCCGAAGGTGAAGGTGATATCGGCCCCTCCGCCGGACAGCGAGTTGCGAACATAGATGTCGCCGCCGCGGCGGATGGCGAAGGAATCCTTGCCGTCCCCATCCCAGTCGCCGGCCAGGGGAACATCGCCCGGGCGCCCGAAGACGATCGAGGTGGCCTTCCCGGTATCGCGTGAGTTGGAGTAGGTGAACGTGTTGCCGGAATGGAAGGCCAGGGTGTCCTTGCCGTCCCCATCCCAGTCACCCACAAGTATCTGACCGTCCAGGACGGGCGCAATGACGGCGGCGACGACGTCGCTCCAATCGTTGTGCAGATCGATCCCGGGGGCCTTGGGGGCGTCCAGGACGAAGGGGACGGTGACCCACTCGTCGGTGTTCTTGCCGTTCTTGGCCTGCCCGACGCCGCGCGAGGCAACCACTTCGAAGAGGTAACGGCCATTGGGCGCCGTCGCGATATCCGTGGGATCCTTGGAGGCCTGGTAGGTTCCGTTCCAGCGCGAGATAATGACGTGTCCGTTGGTCACCGCGAAACTGTTTGAGCGGTACAGCGGGGCGAACGAGGTGAGGAGCTTGCCCTTCGAGCCGTCCTCGTTGGCGTGGTAGACGTTGGCGGTGAGCGACTGGATCGGGTTCTCGGCCGAGACCGCGAGCGCGGGAATATCGTCACCGATCATGGTGAACGGACGGTTTGCGCCGGCTTGGGCGTAGTTGCCGCTCCCCACGGAATAGAACGTCGCGGGCGGAGTTACCGGCGCGTACGGATCGTATCCGAGGGCTTCGAGAGCGCTGGCCGGGTAGCCGGTGATGTCCATCCAGTTGGCGAGAAGGAAGGGGCGGTCGGTTTCGTAATCGCCCTTCATACCGAAGAAGGGAACCCGCTGCACGGTGTGATCGGAACCCGAGAGAACCACGTAACCACCGTAGAACGTTCCCGGCTTGACGGCGTCGCCACTCCAGTACTTCAGCGGCTCGTTGATGGTCACGGCAATGGTGCGAGAGGAAAACGCGGGAACCGTCAGCTTCTTCATCGAGAAGTCCGTGACTTGGGCGATCTCGATGGGGATCTGGGTCTTGGTGTTGGCGTCCTTGTTGCGGCCGTAGACCGTCAACGGCGAATCGTCGATGGTCATGGTGTAGGTGACGTTGTGATCGGTGTTGTTGGTGATGGTCAAGTTCGTGGTCTCGATCTTGTCCCCATCGAGGAGATTAATCTTCGACGGCGTCACCAGCGATGCGGAGGCGGTAGCGCCCTGGCGCCCGGAGGTTGCCTTGGTCAAGGAGGCCGGAATGTTGATCAGACCGGCACCCTGGCGGAAGACCGCCTCGGGCAACCAGGTGCCAACAACGGCAGCCTTGTGGTTATCGATGGGGTCGGCGTTGTTCTGGAGAAGAGCGCGGATCTCCTCGGGTGCGAGTTTCGGATTGAGCTGGAGGAGAAGAGCCGCGGCACCGGCTACATGAGGAGAGGCCATTGACGTTCCGCCCAGCGACATGAACCCGGAGCCATTGGCGTCGGGAGCGTCGAGCGGGTAGGCCGAGAAGATGTTGCCGCCGGGGGCGAGAACATCGGGCTTGAGAGTGAGATCGCCGGCAACGCCCCAGGAGGAGAAGCTGGAAATGTTGCCTCCCACCGGATCCTGGGACGTGAAGATCTTGTCACTCCAGGCGAGAGTGAGGGGGTATCCTCCCGGAGCCTCGGTGATGGCCTTGTGAAGGGCAAGTCCGTCGAGCATGGTGAGGGAAACGACCGGAATGGTGATGGGAACGGGTCCGGCCACCGCAACATTGATGGTGCCGGCCGCGTTGTTGACAATGATGACGCCCGCGGCGCCGTCATTCTGGGCGGCCAGGGCCGTGGCGTGGAAGCTGGGACCGCCACGGAAAACGACGACGACCTTGTCTTTGAACGGCTCCCCGGGCAGGTCCACTCCGCCGAGTTCCTTCCCCGCGGGGTAGGTGGCGAGTTCGAACGAGCCCTCTTGGGGAGCTATCGGCGAGGCGCCGGCCTGAGTGTAGCCATACAGTTTGCCGCCCACATCGAAGGAGAATTGCTGGACGTGGGTGTTATCGACGGAGCCCACAGCGATGGCGCCTTCGGCGATGCCGGGAGCGCTACCGTAGAAGATACCCTTGTCACCGACGTTTCCCTGGGAGACAGTGACGACGACGCCCGCGGAGGAGAGGCGATCTGCGGCCACAGCGGTGGGGTAGTTCGGCCAGACCATACCCGAGGCGCCGATGGAGATGTTGACGATCTGCATGCCGTCGTTTGCGGCACGTTCCATGGCGTGCAGGATCACCTCTGAGGTGGTGGAACCAACGCAGCCGAAGACGCGATAGGCGCCCAGTGTTGCCTTGGGAGCCACGCCCGTGAAGTCGGAAGCGGTGTCATTTCCCGCGGCAATTCCGGCGACGTGGGTGCCGTGGCCGCCACAATCATCAGGATCGTTGTCCGGGGTAGCGACAAGGTTATAGCCGGGAAGTGCGGGATCGGCATTAAAATCATCACCCACGAAGTCATATCCGACGGTGACCTTCTCGGAAGGGAAGGGGGTGGTGTTGGGGGTTCCGGTGCCGCCGAAGACGGTGTTGTCGTAATCAATGCCGGTATCGATGATGCCGATCTTGACGCCGTGACCGTCGGCTCCGTAATCCTCGGCGAGGGAGGCGCCGGTCATGTCTTTCGCGTAAATCTGCTCCGGCGCGGAGGTATCACCGGGGATCGTCTCGGGGCGCTCGACCTCCAGGACGGGGAAGATTCCCACCACGTTGCGTAGGCGGGCCACCGCACGCAGTTCTTCGGAATCAGCGAAAACGGTAACGCCATTCCAGAGATTGAAGAAGTTATCATCCACCGACACTCCGGCGTCAGAGGCCTCCTTCTCGAAGGCGTCATGCTGGGCCGTGATCTTGGAGAGCGCACCGCCCTCGATCACCGGCGTGGCGCTGAGTTCGACGAACCACTTGCCGGTGTATCCGGGTGTTTCCAAAGCGGTATCAATGATGCGGTTGACGTCAATGTTGGTAGTGGTGAGGTCAGGCTCCAGGCTGGTGAGCGAGAACGCGGATTTATCTACCGCGCTCTCGGCTTCTGCAGCGGCTGGGAGCGATGTCCCCAATACCAGCGCCGTTGCCGCGGTAAGAGCCCCAAGGGTCTTAGTCGCGGTGGAGTGGCGTTGTGTCATTCTTTCATCCCTTCAATGATAGATATGCACTAAGAGAACAGACTTCCCCTAATTTACATCATCCCGTTCTTGTCTGAACTTAACGGAACAGTGCCACAATGTGGACAAAATTCCTGCTCAGAAGCCGTTTTAGCAGGTGAAGAGCTTATGTGGGACGTCGAAGATTGCGTGGTGACTTCTCCCACTCACGTGACATTTGATGCGGTAATTTTAGAAAATAACATGAGTAACTCGAAAAATATCATTAATTGTTAGTGCAATACCAATTTCAGCGCGGTTTTTTGCGCTTTGCAAGAGACGTTTGTCTGAGGTTGGAGTGGGGTATGTGGGCGAGCGTGATGTGGGGGTGATGTGGGCGTGAGAATAGTGCGATGCGAACGTGAGAAGAGGCCGCGTTTTCAGTGCCGTAAGAAATGGGTGGGCGGGGCGGTGGAACAAGAAGAGAATTGCGGGTTAGTCTTGTGCCATGGCTATTGACCCACGCGCAGCCCTCGACGGGCTCATCGGTGCACTTGAGGCATTTCATCAGGCGGCAACAAATGCACAGGATCCCGATGCGGACAGCGTTGTGGAGGCCAGCGATGCGTTGGCCGATGCGTACACCCTGTACGACGACGTCATGTTCACCCGCTACGAGATCGAAGCCCCGTTGGACGTCTATTTCGCCGACGAGGAGATTGATGACGAGTTCGATGACTTCGATGACGACGTGATCCTGGTGGATAATGACGCGGTGATTGTCGACGACGACGTGATCCTGGTTGACGACGATTTCGACATCGTCGCCCTCATTGGGGGCGCCGACGAAGATGAGGATGCCGATGACTTCGACATCATCGATCTGGACGAAGAAGACCTTGAGGGGCCCGATTACCTGTAAGTGGGTTCGCCTGCAGGTGGGTTTACTTGTCGGTGTGCCCAGCGTAGGTGCGTTCGCGCGGGGTGTGCTTACCCGGGTTGCGGGCACTACGCGGTGACCTCGCTGAGGGTTCGTTCAATCAGTGACGGAAGTTCCATCGTGGAATCCAGAATGTGCCGGAACTGATTCTCGGTGCGAGCACCTGTCAAGGCGGCACTGACGCCAGGCTGACTGAGCACCCAGGTCAATGCGATACCGGTGGGGGTGGTACCGAGGCCTTCGGCCGCCGTCGCCACAGCTTCGACAAGGCGACGCGGGCGGGACTGAAGGTAGGGATCCACGAACGCGGCGAGGTGATCGGAGGCGGCGCGGGAGGTCGGCGGGATGGTGTGGCGGTACTTCCCGGTGAGGACGCCCCGGCCCAGGGGCGAGGCGGCGAACAATCCCATGCCGGTATGTGCGGCCATGGGGGTGAGCTCGTCCTCGCAGGCTCGCGCCAGTAGCGAGTACTCGGTTTCCGCGACGGCAAGCTTGGGAAGATGGCGCTCGCTGAGAATCTGTTGCAGGATCGCTCCGCGCCACGCCGGGTAGCCCATGATTCCGATGTAACGTACGGTTCCCGACTCAACGAGGGAGGCGAGTGCCGTCGCCGTCTCTTCGTCCGGGGCGAGCGGATCGGGGGCTGCAACGAGCAACACGTCAAGGTAGTCGGTGCGCAGCCGCTCCAGGGAATTGCGCACGGAATCGAGGATTGCGCCCCGTCCGGCACCAAAGCGCGAGCGCGGTCCCACTGAGGTGAAACCGGCTTTGGTGCACAAGACCACGTCCCGGCGTGAGATCTTGCCGTCAAGGATGGTGCCGATGAGATTCTCGGCGGCGCCCGCGCCGAAAGCGGGGGAGGTGTCGAGAAGATTGCCGCCGGCTTCCAGGAGGGTATGCAGCTGCCCGAGTGCCTCATTCTCGTCCGTGTCGCGACCCCAGGTCAGTGTTCCCAACCCGATTTCGCCCACGACAAGACCACTTCGACCCACTGTGCGTTCCCTCATAATGTTAAGACTAGTGCAACAGTTTGTAGAGATGCTTGGGATGTCCGATTAAGCTGGCGCCCGTGGGTATTTTTGAAGCAATCATTCTGGGAATTCTCCAAGGCGTCACGGAGTTTCTCCCCATTTCCTCCTCCGCACACATCCGGATCTTCGGTGACTTGTTCGGATGGGGAGATCCTGGCGCCGCGTTTACGGCGATCATCCAGATCGGTACCGAAGCGGCAGTGGTTAGCTACTTCTGGCGCGATATTGTCCGCATTATCTCCAAGTGGTTCCGGGCTTTGCCGATCGGTAAATGGAAGAATCCGGTTGCCCAGTCCGATCCGGACGTGCGCATGGGCTGGATCGTTATCGTTGGCACGCTGCCGATTGGAATCCTTGGCCTGGCCTTCGACGATGTCATCGAGACCAGCCTGCGCAACCTCTACATCACGGCTTTTGTTCTTGCGGTGTTCGCCATCCTGCTCGGTGTGGCCGACCGTTACTCCAAGCGCACCAAGACGCTGGAGCACATCACCTTGCGTGATGGCCTGCTGCTCGGCCTTGGCCAGGCCATGGCGCTCATCCCCGGCGTGTCGCGTTCCGGTGGAACGATTACCGTGGGTCTACTGCTCGGTTACACCCGTGAGGCCGCAGCACGTGTGGCCTTCCTGCTGGCGATTCCCGCGGTGTTTGCCTCGGGCATCTACCAGCTGGCCAAGCACTGGGGCGAGGATTCCGTGCCCTTCGCTCCCACCGCAGCGGCCACTATCACCGCCTTCGTTGTGGGCTACGCCGTCATCGTGTGGTTCTTGAAGCTGGTCTCCACCAAGTCTTACCTGCCCTTCGTCATCTACCGCCTGCTGCTCGCTGCGGCCGTGGTGGGTCTGCTGGGCGCCGGGCTGCTCTCGGTGTACTGATCTGCTGAGCGTCGGGATCCCGATTGAGAGGATCTCACAGAATATTGATGCGCTGAGGGGTTCGTTGCGGTTATTTAGCCGCATCGAACCCCTCAGCGCAGTTAAATTATCGGGATGTTGTCGTGCGTTCCGAATATGACGGCTCCCCGGTCAATATGGCCGGGGAGCCGCTGCATCTGGGACACTGTCTGTAGACAGTGGGCCTGCACTATTCCTAGACAGTGGGCGCGCCGTCGGGATTTTCTGAGCCGAGGTGCTCACCGTCTGGCTTGCTCTCGTCGTCCACGGGGTCAGGCTCGTCGCTCAGCCCGCGCAGGAAGTCTTCGATTTCCTGCATCACCTGCTGACCGTTGCTCTCTTCGGCCACTTCTTCATCGTAGGCGGTTTCGAGTTCGGCCACGTAGGTGGAGATATCCGCGGTTTGGGAGGTCAGGCGCGAGATGCCTTCTTCCCATTCGGTGGTGCGGGTAGGTAGGTCGGATGTGTCGAAGGCGATGCCGAAGGTTTCTTCGATCGCTTCGATGAGGGTGAGCTGCGCCTTGGGGTTGGGCGGTTCCACGACGTAGTGGGGGATCGACACCCACACCTGGGCTGCGGGGATCTTCTCCTCGTCGAGGCGTTGGGCGAGCACGCCGAGGGCGCTGGTGGGCCCGGTGTATTCGGTCAGGTCGATGCCGGGATGGGACGCGGCCACCTCCGGACTGGTGGCGTACACGCCGCACGGGAAGTCGCGGGTGTGGGGTGTGTCCACGAGTTGCGCTCCGAGAATGATGACGGTGGACACCTTGCACTGGATGAGGACGTCCAGCATCTGCTGGGTGAAGGTGCGCCACATGAGGTTGGGTTCGACTCCGTGGGCGACGACGACGTCACGATCCTCCATATGCACCACGGAAACTGTGACGTGGGGCCAGTCAATGGTGACGCCGTCGGCGCGCAGGCGCTGAATGGGCCGGTTCTCCTGGAAGTTGTAGAACCGTTCGTCGTCGATGCGGGCGATTTCCTCACCGGGGTAGCGATCCGTGAGGTATTCAGCGAGATCGCAGCCAGCGTTGCCGGCGTCCGCCCATCCGGCCAGGGCGAGGATGGCGATGGGGTCGCGCAGCGAGGTGAGGTTCTCCAAATGCATCCCATCATTTTAGCCTGTGGTAGCGCGGTAGCTGGGTGAGGGATTGGACGCTATGTCACGTCGCTCGTTTGTCTGTTTTGAAAGTCCCATCCCGTTCGTCCCACACCATCCGTTGAATCCATCTCCGTAATCCGGCATCCTTTGTGTCATAGGTACACGGAGTGCGGGATTTCGGAGATAGATTTCGCTGCCGCTAGAGTGCAGGTAGCTTCGTCATCTCTCGTGAGGGCGCACACCATATCTGGTCGTGTCCGGTATTGCATCGCCGAAAGGAATCCCATGGCCCACAATTACGCGCGTGTTTTCGCGATGAGCTTCGCCTCGATCTACCACCTGTATGTGCAGAAAGTGGAGAAGAAGGGGCATACCGTGGCCGAGCTCAACCAGGTGCTCACCTGGCTCACCGGCTACGACGACGCCGGACTGGAGCAAGCCATCGCCGACGAGGTCAACTTGGAGGACTTTTTTGCCCAGGCACCCGAGATGAATCCGAATACCTCGCTTATCACGGGCCTAATCTGTGGGTACCGGGTGGAGGATATCGAGGAGCCCACCATGCAGAAGATCCGTTACATGGACAAGTTGGTGGACGAGCTGGCCCGCGGCAAGAAGATGGCCTCGATTCTGCGTACTCCCAAGTAGTGCCCACGTCCTTACGTAGTCTCAACCTGCTGGGACGGCAGGTGAACGTACGGAGGAGACAGCTGCCCGCTGGGGACTGCCCTCCTTACCCGGGACCCGCACTCAAGTACAGGCCCCGTCAACTTACTGAGCCTTTGCTGTGCGCAGCTTCTTCGCGCCCTCCTCGCTCATCGGGGGAGTCTGCCCGCCGTAGGCGGGGCAGTACTGCTGGAAATGGCACCAGTTGCACAGCGGCGAGGTTTTCGCCTCAAACTCTCCGGTATCGAGCCGCTCTTCGATAGCGGACCAGGCGGAGTCCAGTTCCATAGCGATGGCATCCACATCGGCCGGGACCGGATCGTAGGTGAGGGTACGACCATCCTTGAGGTAGATGAGCTGGGTGCGGGCGGGCAGGTTACGCCCCGAGAGCACGAGCGCCGCGGCATAGAAGCGCATCTGGAAGATCGCCTCGCCCTGGAAACGCGGCGCGGGCGACTTCCCCGTCTTGTAATCGATCACCCGCAGCGCACCATTGGGCGCCTGATCCACCCGGTCGATGATGCCGCGAATGTGAAGCCCCGAGGGAAGTGTGGCGTTGACGAACGACTCGCGCTCGGCCGGCTGCAAGAACTGCGGGTTTTCCATCTTGAAGTAGTTGCCAATAAGCACACGCGCCGAGCCCAGCCAGGCATCGAGCGCCTTCTCATCCTCAAACAGTTGCGCATCCGTGGGGTTCTTCTCCAGGCGCGCTTCCCACTGCGGTTCGAGCAGATCCTGGGCCTGCTGCTCCGTGCGCTCAATGGCCGGGACATCAAACAGCTTCTCCAACACCGAGTGCACCAACGTACCGCGCAGCGCCTCAATGGAGGGCGGCTCGGGCATTCGATCAACGCTGCGCAACCGGAACAGGAGCGGGCACTGCTTGAAGTCCTTGGTACGTGACGGGGAAAGTGCGGCATGAAAACTCATGACCCAACCGTACAACGTGCCTCCGACACAAAACGGTTATCCACAATCCGGCCTCCTCACAACGGCCCGTGTCACATCGCCTCGTCTCCTGCTTCCATCACTCCAGTTTCCACCCTCACACCCCGCCCCACCTCTTGACACCACCTCCGCACAGCCCCGGGACTCCGTCACAACACCTCCGGATCCTCACTGAGAGATCAACCATGTTCCGACAATCTCACTCGCGCAGGCGCAGGTCCGCTGCATATCGCGCGATAGAGTGCTGGGATGACGAGTACACCTCCCCAGGGGAAATTCCGACAGGATATTCAGGGTTTACGCGCCATCGCCGTGGGCGCCGTTCTGCTGTACCACGCGGGCGTCCCCGGCCTCACCGGCGGCTACGTGGGCGTGGACATGTTTTTCGTCATCTCCGGTTTCCTCATCACCACCCATCTGCTGGGCCAGCTTGAGCGCCATGGCCGGGTGAATTTCGGCGAATTTTATGCCAAGCGTGTCCGCCGTATTCTCCCCGCTTCGTTCCTCGTGCTTGTGCTGTCCTTGCTGGGCGCGCTCATCTGGTATCCTCCCATCCTCATGGACGAGGTGCGCCGCGGCGCCATCGCCACCGCGCTCTACATCCCCAACCTCCTCTTCGCCGCCGACGGCACCAACTACCTGGCCTCCGGGACGCCGTCGTTATTCCAGCACTACTGGTCCCTCGGTATCGAAGAGCAGTTCTATCTGCTGTGGCCGCTCGCGCTCTCGGCCGGTTTCGTTCTCGTGCGCCGCAACCGGGCGGTCCTGTTCGCGCTGGTTGCGGCAGTTGTGGCCGCTTCGTTCGCCTACTGCGTCCATCTCACCGGCCTCTCTCAGCCCGACGCCTTCTTCCTGCTTCCCTCGCGCACCTGGGAACTCGGCGCCGGCGGTCTCGCCGCGTTCGCCCTCTCCAGCCCCCGTTTCCGACTCCCGGATGCGCTCGCGGACGTTCTCGCGTGGGCCGGACTCGCGGGAATTTTCGCTAC
This sequence comes from Ancrocorticia sp., assembly GCA_047602305.1. Taxonomy (GTDB): domain Bacteria; phylum Actinomycetota; class Actinomycetes; order Actinomycetales; family Actinomycetaceae; genus Ancrocorticia. Next base: position 639,820 of record JASGHO010000001.1, on the reverse strand, counting down.
CATTCTTATGTTCGACGACGCCACCGTGTTCCCAAGTTACAACGCCGCGCTGCCGGTGCTGGCGTCGCTGGCTGTCGTCGTTGGTGGTGGCGCACCGGGTCGATTCGGACCGGGGGCGCTGCTCGGGGCGCGCCCGATGCAGTTCATCGGGACGATCTCCTACTCGATTTACCTCGTGCACTGGCCGGTGCTCATGCTGGCGCAGACGGCGGTGGGTGAGTGGAATCCGCTGCCGCTGCACGTGACGCTTGGGCTGGCATTGCTGTGTATTCCGCTGGCGTGGCTCAGCTACCGTTTCGTCGAGGAGCCGTGCCGTCGTGGTGATTGGTCGTGGCTGGCGAAGCCGCGCCGAGTGATCGGGCTGGCCGCTGCGGCGTCGGTGAGTTGTGTGGCGCTGAGCGCGGGCGCGTATGGGGTTTCGCAGGCGCGCCCGCAGCATGGGGGAGTGGCGGCGGAGACGTTCGTGGCGCGGCTGACGCCGTCGTCGTCGATCAAAGGAATTCCGAGCAACATGCGGCCCGCGCTGGACGCGGCGGCCGACGACGTGGGGCTCATCAACGAAAACGGCTGCAACCGTATCGAAAATCAGGACGAACTCGCCGACTGCGTGGTGGGCGAGCCGGACGCGCCGCGGGTGGTGCTGTTCGGCGATTCGCACGCGGCGCAATGGTTCCCGGCGGTGCACGCGTGGGCGCAGGAGGCGGGGTACGCGGTCGAGGTGCATACCAAGAACGTGTGCCCGGCGGCGCAGGTGACGGTGCTGCGCAACGGGGTGCCGTTCACGGCGTGCGATACCTGGCGGGCCGCCGTGCTGGAGCAGATTGCCGCCTCGCAGCCAGATCTCGTCATCATGTCCGGGCGTGAGCGGCTCACGTTGGTAACGCAAGGGTCGGTGGAGGAGACGTGGATTAACGGCACGCAGCGGACTCTTGATGCGATCGACGCGCCGGTGCTGGTGGTAACAGACACCCCCAACCTCGGCTTCGTACCCACCACCTGCCTCTCCGCCAACGTCCGTGACCAGGACACATGCGCCGCCGAGCGCTCGCGGGTGATCAGCGACGGCCTGAAGGAACGAGAGCGGGAAGCAGTTGTGGGGGCCGGGGACTCATGGGCGGACCTGAACGGGTTCTTGTGCGATACGGAGCTGTGCCGGCTCATTCTCGACGACGTCCTCGTCTACCGCGACTCCAACCACTTCACCGCCACCTTCGCCGCCGAGATGGCCGGGCCGATGGGTGTGGTGATTGATGAGGCGCTGGCGGGTGCGAAAGGTGGGGCGGGATAGGTAGCCGGCTCTCCAACCCGGTATGAACCGGTTCCCCGCCTCGGCATGAAAACGAGGACCGGCCCTGGACTCCCACCGAAACGGGCAGCGGAACCGGTCTTGTTGTCAACTACTGTACCGGGGGATGGCGTCGGGAAAGTCGCGCGGATCTACTAGACTGTTTTCCTATGAGCCAAAGCACCGGAGACCGCAGGCGCGGCCCTTTTCGCGCGGGTGAGCGCGTCCAGTTGACCGATCCGAAGGGGCGTCAGTACACGATTTCGCTGACGCGCGACGGGTATTTCCAGTCCACGCGCGGCTCGTTCCGGCATTCGGCGCTCATCGGCGCCGAGGAGGGCACGGTGCTGGAGACGGAGGACGGGCGCCGGTTCTTGGCGTTGCGTCCGCTGGTGTCCGACTACGTGCTGTCCATGCCGCGCGGGGCCACCGTCGTGTATCCGAAGGACGCGGCCCAGATCGTGCACATGGCCGACATTTTCCCGGGCGCGCGGGTGTTTGAGGCCGGGGTTGGGTCGGGGGCGTTGTCCCTCTCGCTGCTGGGGGCGGTGGGTGCGAACGGGCACCTGCTGTCTGCTGAGCGTCGGCCCGAGTTCGCGGAGATCGCGCGCGGCAACGTGGAGTCCTGGTACGGGCCGGATCTGCCGCCGTGGGACGTCGAGATCGGCGACGCCGCCGACGTTCTGGATGCCTTGGAGCCCGGTTCGTTGGACCACGTCATTCTCGACATGTTGGCTCCGTGGGAGATTATCGATTCGGCCGCGCACGCGTTGCGTTCTGGCGGCGTCATTTTGGTCTACGTGGCGACGACGACGCAGATGTCTCGCTTTGTTGAAGACTTGCGTTCGTCGGAGAGCTTTACCGAGCCGGCGGCGTCCGAGACTTTGGTGCGCACCTGGCACCTGGAGGGGCTGGCGGTGCGCCCGGATCACCGGATGATTGGGCACACCGGTTTCCTGGTGGTGGCGCGCAAGCTGTCCGGTAGTTCGGAGCCGTTGGTGCAGAAGCGCCGGCCAGCGAAGGCGGCGCACTCGGAGGCTCCGGCGTGGGTGACGGGGGCTGGTGAGGTTGCTCGTGGAGCTGGTGGTGGTGCTGGTAACGACGCTGGTGGTGGTGCCGGTGCGGATGATGCTGATGCGAGCCAGGTAGCGGACGAGAGCCGTTGGGCTGCGGACTTGGGCGAGCGCACCATTGCGCCGAAGAAGTTGCGCCGTGTGCGCCGTGACGTGGCCCATCGCGCAGACGTCGAAGAAACGGGCGAATCAGCAGGCGGCCGCCACGGCCAACAGATTCGCGAAAAGATCGAGGCAGAAATAACGGAGAGAAACGCGGGCCGCAGTGGTTCCGGGCGGCGTAGCTCTGGCGAACAGGATGAAGGAGAGTCAACTAACGGCGCTGGATAGACGGCGAATATCCAGACTCTGCTTGGTGTTCGTCGGCGAAGGTAGATCGCCAGCACTCTGCGTGGGTTCCTAACATTTCTGAGACTCGGATAGTCCTCGATGGACTTCCGTCTTACATAGCTATGAACACATTGCAGAGTGTGCCAGACGAGTTTTCTGGCGCCATCACCACTCTTCGTCCGCGCCTGCTGGTTGACACGGAGCAACCTAGTTGGGTCCACCGGGCGCTTCCTCATCTTCTTACCTGTTTCTCTAATTGTCTGGTTCTCATTGTGCCCAGATCGCGGTCACAGGTAGAGATTGCACAACGGCTGGCAGATGTATTTTCGCAGCGGAGCCTGAACCATTCAGGAGGGAGCGGCGGCTCAGCTGAGGTTCTTGCCGGTGATGTGGCTGATGTGTTCCAGGAACTGGTGAAGCGTGTCGAAAGCACTAGAGCTGATGCTTCGGCAATGAGAGCTCTGGTTGATACCGGCTTGGCCCGACCTGCGAAGCGCACAGTTGTGGTGGCCGGGGTTGACGATATGTTCCTCATGATGGAATCCACCGTCCAACCGCTGATGGAATTGTGCCGTAAATTGAATCTTCCATTGATTCTCACCGTGGAGGGCGAGAAGTGGGATGAATGCAGCGAATCTATGCGCAAAGATTCGACGCCACGTGAAGCAGTGGTGCTGGATACACGTGTGGAGCCAAGCATGCGTGCTGTGGAGCAGATACTCGAAGGTCAGGCGCAGATCCTCGAGAGTTTTCATGCTGTGTGGATTCCACAGCGAACAATTTGTGCAGCGGCACGTGCGGGGCGAGATGAGAAGGGCACGTCGATTCCGGAAAAAGGTTCGGCGTTGCTTGACCTTTGGGCTGCCTGCACTGCTCTTAATGCGGAGCGCACAGTCATGCCATATGCGGACCAGTCTGTGGCGGGTGTTCCCAAGCTGTGCGATCTTGTCACCACACTCAAGATGACTGTGGCTGGCCAGGATGAAGCAGTACGTGAAGTTGCTCAGCAGGTGTGCCTTGGCCATCGCGGATTCCGGTTACGTGATGATCGCCCGGCCAGCGCGGTACTGCTGACCGGGCCCACCGGAACCGGCAAGACTCTCCTCGCCAAGTCGCTTGCTGATGCTCTGGGTTCTACGCCACTCATTCGGGTGGACATGGCCGCGCTTGGCTCCGACCATTTAGGAGCAACCCTGCTCGGTGCGCCTCCGGGATATGTAGGGAGCCAGGACTCGCAAGGCTGGTTGACCACCAAGATTGCGAAGTCTCCTCGCTGTGTTCTCCTGCTTGATGAGATTGATAAGGCGGCCCCAAATGTTCTGATGCCTCTCCTCATCGAACTCTTGGGAAGTGGCACGCTCACCGACTACATGGGGCAGGTGATCGATGCGAGCGGAGTTGATGTAGTCCTGACTGCCAACATCGGTGCCACTGCACTCACTCGGCCATCAAGTGGATTCGGTGTGGCTGAGGATCCCAAGCATCTTGTGGAGAGAGCTGTACGTGAGTTCTTTCCGCCGGAGGTCTACAACCGGCTGGATGCAGTGGTTCCCATGCGTCCACTCGATCGCACCGGAATGAGACTTATTCTGGATCGCGCATTGGAACGATTGAAATGGTCTCTTGCCGATGGCGACTACTCGCTGGAAGTTCCGTCTCTCGTACGAAAACACCTTGTAGGGATGGCGCTTGAGAAGGCCGACGGCGCCCGCCGCCTCCACCGGCACGTGGAGCAAGACCTGCTGCTCCCGTTGCTTGCGCTGGAGCCGGGGCACTATCGCGCAGATATAGACGGTGGCAGCGTGATGTTGCGGCTGGTGTAGCGGGCGGCTGTGTCGTGCGCTCGCTATCTGTAGTGGCTGCTGGTTGGCTCGGCCTTCCTGCCTGCCCAAAACAAGCACTACCACGAATGCATCTTCGGGGTATGGGCTATCTCTCACGGGTGTTCGCAGGGGTCGGTAACTTCGCTGTAGTTCCGTCTCTTCAAATTATGAATACACACCAAGCGCTTCAAGGCGGAAGGCCTCGTACTTCCGAATCCCCATACGCAGGCCTCTTTGCTATCGGATACTCCGACGGAGCCCAGGAGGTGTTGGCCTGATGTCTATCTTCAGCTGGATCCGCTCCCGCCTGGGCGGCCACTCGCCGGAGTCCATCCATGCCACGTCCCTTGCTAAGCACACGGTCGCGGGCGATCTCGACCGCAGCGCCGAGCGAGTTGAGAGTGCGGATACCGAGGCCGCGATCGCGGCCCTAGGAGTCCGGGCCCTCGCTACCGCCAGGTCACGCACCCGGCGGCGCGCGGCTCATGTATCGCGCTGTGCGGCTATCGCCGCGAGGCGACGGCGGTGCCAGGCCAATCACTGGGCTCGCCGACAGCAATACCTTCTCCACCCGCGCACGGTCGAGCGATTCGTGCACGCGGTGGACCACGATATGCGCAGTGCACGGATCGGGTATCTGGCGTCGTGGCTTCCAGATGTTGTCGCACTGGCGGTCGCCCTCGGGATGGTCGCGAACGATCCGCCGTTCGTGGCGGCGACGCTGCGACGTACTTTCGACATTCCCGACAGTACGGGCCTGTTGGCGGTGAGCGACCCAAATGTGCTTGTCGCGCTCGCGGCGGAGCCCTCAGCACGGAGGGCGCCCGCGACCGGCCATCGGTTGCAAAGCTTGCCGGATACATGCCCGCATGTGTGGAGCAGGTGCTGCAGACCCAAACCGTGCCCGAGGCGCCAGGAACTGACCTGCACCACGCCCTCGCGCTCGCCTCCGAGATGATCACACCGGATACCAAGGTGTTCCTGCTCAGTGACTTTGTCTCCACCACGGGGCCATTCGCGCTCGATGAGCAAATCCTCGCCCTCACTCCGGAAGATGCGGCTGCGCACGTCGCGATAAATGCTCCGGTGGACTTGCGGGGTGCCACACTGACGGTCGAGGGGATCGGCAACACCTCGACCGAGCTCCTTCCTGTAGACCGTGTGTGGCTGCGTGAGCTGGCGGTTGACCTATGCTCGGCGTGGAACGCAACCGGATGCACCGACATCACCACCAACCCGGTTAATGCGACATCCCGCACTGGACTACCTGACGATCCGATGCCTGCCTTCCCTGCGGTCACGGTGACGTCGTTGCAAGGAGCATGCACATTTGAGGTACCTGAGAGTCTCACCTTCGCTGGCGACTCCGCGGATCTCGCTGATGGTGCGGAGGAGGTGTTCGCTCCTGCGATCAAGCTCCTGAGTTCCAACTCGTCCGCGACGACGTCAATCGTGGGGCACACGGCGAGCTCCAGCGCCTACACACCCGGCCAGCTCCTGACCTTGTCGAAGCAACGCGCGGAAGCCGTCGCCACGATCTTCACCGGCAGCGGCATCAACGAGTCACGACTGACCGTCACCGGGGTTGGTGACACCCAGCCCAAGGTCGAGGACATCGACCCGGCCACCGGTCAGCAGATCTCGCACCTCGCGGCGCAGGAGCGCCGCGTCGACGTCATCATTAAGGGGGCACCGTGCCCCTCGTGACCGACGACTTGACGCCGAATGCAGCCCGTATCGGGGGTCTGCGCGAGCCCGCACGCCTGCGCCGCCCGGGACGCCTGCCGTGGTGGGTGCCGCTGCTGGCTGCGGTAGTGCTCGCTGCGGCCTGGTGGGGTGCGTGGGAGTTGGCCCACCAACCCCAGCGCATCACCGATGTCACCCTCGAAGGTGACCGTGCACCCGTCCCACTGGATGTCGTGCTGCTGCTCGATGAGTCCGGAAGTTTTGTTTCTTATGGAGCGGTGCGGACCGAGGCAATTTCGCAGTGAACTCAGTGGGCACCCGACAACCTCCGCACGGATGACACAATCACCGTGATCGCGTTCGCCGACACCGCCGTCGTCCGCATGGCGAGGACCACCGTCGGTGAACTCGTGGAACGTGGGGCACAGCTCTCGTTTGACGAATCGCCTGAAGACGGCACTGCTATTCTCCCCGCCCCGCGTCTTGCCACCGATGTGACTGCCGATTCGGGTAACCCGCGCACGGTGATCGCAATTACTGACACGGAGGTCACGGATGCTGACACGGACGCCGCGGCCGACCTCATCGCCCAACTGAACGCGCCAGCTCTGACCGTGATTACACCGACTGACGTTGACATCACCCCGGACTGGCACGCGATGTTCCCCTGGGAGCACCGCGCTGAGGCCGATGTGGGGTCCGCCGGGAGCACGTCACTCGCGATCGCGGAAGCGCTTGCGCACGCCACCGGCCAGAGCGTGAGCCGCAACTGAACTCGGTCGCCACGCACCCCACCTATCCATAAACTAAGTCCGTTCATGGATTCACGTTCCAACAAGCGCTGCGCGCCACAATTATCCCTATCTGCCCATCCGAGCCACGTCCCATTTGGTCCGAGGCAGTGTACCTTGCCGCCGATGGTGTTACCTGCACGATTTAGCTCAACTATGCCGAGGATGGGTCATCAGCACAGGCGGACTAACACATAATCAGGAGATCACAGCGCTCGGCAACGGTGTGCTGCTACTTCAGGCAGCGCGAGCCCTGCAGGTCGTCGCGCGTGGGACCGAATGACACTCATCAGGCAAGCGAAGGAGCGTCACCATCGCTTCTTGAGATACTCCGAATCGACATCTGCCTCAGTGTCGCCGAACATCCCACTGATTGTGAAGTGAACACGACCTCTTGAGCCGCTCCAATTGGAGCTCAAGACAACCTCTTTGGAGCCTGCGGGCACGTCCTGGGAGAAAAACCCACCGCTGATCTTAACGACGGAATCAACCTTGTCGCCTTGTGAGAATGACGCCACGATCTAGTGTTCTCTGTTTGCTGTGGAAGTGATGGATCGTAGGAAAGGTCGCGTGTGCTGGTTCATTTGTCGCCCTGATCCAGGTTGTCCGATGCCGGCTCAGCGATCGCGCCAGCGAACTTGTCGCTCGTGAGCACCTTGCGCTCGTCGACTGGCACAGCAGAGATTTGCGCGAGGAACTCCCGAGCAAGAGCATCTGCTGCCGCTGCCTCCTCTGGGGTAGGCAGAGGGCGCTTGTTTTCCTCATTCATTTCACACCTCCATCATGATGATGACTTGCTTACCTTCTTGCGGACTGAAGAAGTTGCTGGTCACGAGGAACCCTGTCCCCTTGTCGAAAAGGACTTCAGATTCTGCGTAGTGCGAGTACGGCGAAATATCCTTGCCGTGCTTGGAGATCACAAGGAACAGGGTGTTGCCTGGGAATGCCGACTTGGGGTCCGAGCTCGTGCTCGTGAACCCCGCCTCTGGGTGCACCGCACCTGGCACATAACTTGCGATCTGCTCAGAAGAGAGCGTCGTCCCCCGAAACACGGGCCCGGTTCGATCCGGCAGTTTCGCCAGCGTATCCGATATTGCCTCTGCTCTTTGGTTCGTGTCCGATGACATAGCCGCACCTCCTCGGAGTGATTCGTTGATCGAGCGGAATCCAGATCCCGTGTAGTCGCGGAGCGCGGCGACATCGGCTGAACTCAGACCGGAGGTAGTCGAGCTGGAGACATCGTATCTCCCCCCTGATCCAGAACCTCCACCGGCGCTGCCGCCTGTCCCGCCCGCATACCGTGCAACGAACCTCTTGCCCGCGAGCGCGGCTTGGTGAAGTTGTTGAGCTGCCTGCGATACCGAACGCTGAGCCGACTGGAGCGCGGCGGCAGTGTTCTTGCCGTCGGCGCGTGCAGAGCCTTGAGTCGCGCTCGCAGCGCTCGATGCTGACTGACCAAGCTGGTGAGCGTGCTGTGCCAATCGGGCAGCGTGCTGCTCGGCATCTTTGGCCACTCCATCGAGCACGACCAGGAGGTCCTGTAGCTCACTCATGAGGGCGTACCACCGTCTATGCGACTCAGAGAGATGACGCGAACTTGCTTGCGGCTTGGGAAGCCTGTTGCAACGCTCCGATCGCTGCGTCGAGTTGCTTCTCGGCTGCTTGCAGCGACTGGATCATATCCTTGTCGACGCCTTGCGCGCTGCCCCCGATGGTTGCCTGCACCTGATTCACCGCCTGCGAGAACTTCGACTTGAATCCGGTAAGACCCGCGGCGGTCGACTTCGCGTCGCTGGCGATGCTGGTGAGCTGCTGCTTCACCCCACTAAGTTGAGACATTTTTGCCCTTTCGGTTCTTAGTTTCCGCTGACGAGTAGTACGACAACGAGGATGGTTGCCGCGACAACGATAGCCGCGACGGTTGAGGAGAGGATTAATGCGTGCTTCCGACGTTGTGCAGTGAGTTCTGCCTGAGCCTTGGCCTCCCGTGCTACTGCATCGGCCTGCTCTTGGCGGATGCGGTCCCGGCGAAGCTTGAGCGCGAGTGCCGCCTGCTGACCGGCCTGCGCACGACTTGCCGCGTCGGCCTTCTCCTGCGCAGCTGACCGTGCCGACGCTTTGATCGCTGAGTCGACGGCCGAAGCAGCGCGAGTGTGGGCGCCAACTGCCTCGCGTATCGCGTCTTCATCGCAGCTCTTGGCTGGTTCGGGTCGAACCTGGGGAGGAAGGAGCACGTTGTACGCCTTGAGAGATTCGACTGCTGACGAGTAACGGGAGTCTGCGGTGTGGCGGAGGCTCGCCAGTCGGATCTGTGACTGCTTGAGATCACCGTCTGCCGCCCGCTTCGCGCTCGCGGACGCCTCGTCCGCCAACGCGAGCCCTGCGTTGAGCTGGGCAGGAATCTGGATCAGCGCAGCGAGCGCTCGCTCGTAGTCGTCGTAGGTCGGGTCGATGACTCGCATCACGGGTTTTACCACCTCTACACCTGCCAATCGGACTTGGCGATTGTCGATGCATCGCGTGTGGTGACGGGAGCGAAAGGGATGATCGTCGTCGGCCCGGGCAACTGCGTTCGGTCGGCAAGGAGGCCGCGATTATCGCGCACCGACCAGTTCACAAACGGGCCAAGGAACCCTTGCACGCTGCTCTGATCCAGTCGAAGCATGAGTAGGGCATCGATGAATCCTTCGCCCCCGAACCCGATATGCGAGTTAAACGTGGCGGCGTTCGCCCACCAGCCGAGGAGGTGGACGTGCTTAGCCGATCCCATGCGAAGAATCCGCTGAAGGTCTTCCGAGGGCTTGCGCGCAAACATGTCGGGCACATCGAGCACGGTGGCTCGGTCTAGCCCGAAACCAAAGATATAGAGGGGCGCGGACTCCACTTCCCGCGAATCGAGTTCAGTCATGACTTCCTGAAGGTAACTTGCCATCTCCGCCCGCGAGACCCGTCGAACCGGGTATCCGATTGACTCCATCATCAGGAGCCATTGTGAATGGTTGTTTCGTGCGAGCGTTTTCTCGTCGAGCATGTCCAGGCTCACGAACTCAGCGTTGCCCGCTGGGTGTTGTAGCGCCAACGAGATTGCTGCTGACTGTAGGGTTCCAATCGCGTTATTGACTGGGTCGTCGCCCGCGTCGATTCCGCCGGGTTCCCCCGCTCCGAGGATGGCGAGGTGACGGCCGGGCTCCGCTGCCAGCGGGATACCTAGTGGTTCGTCAGTCACTTCGATTGGATACCCGAGTAGTGCGACGGGCGTCCCACCCGACTTCGATGCGGATGTGCGGATTCGTCGGAGCGAGTCAGCTGCGTCTCCGACACGAGCCTGGCGGCTACCGTCGAATACCAACGGGCGCGCGACCCGATCCCTCACCTCTCGCCACCAATCACGGCGCAGGTTCGTCAGTTCGCCATCATCAGCCACCGCTACGGTAATCTGCCGGTTTGAGTCGACAAGACCGTAATCGAGATTGAGAATCGCCTCGCCGCGCGCACGCAACCGTGCCGCTGCGTCGTTGCCCTGCCCGAGGGTTGCGAAGGACTCCTGAACTGCATTCTTCATAGCGAGTCTGATCGGGAACTGCGCGAAAATCCCGCCCTCTCTTGTCATAAGGGCCGAGATACCTGAGATGGTCTGTGACGCCAAGATTAGGTGAATGCCGTACGAGCGCCCACGCCGGGCGATGCCTTCGAGTAGTTGTGCGGCGTCCTCGGCAGTTTTATCGTTGGGCTCGAACATCATGTGGAACTCGTCAACTATCACCACGATCCTTGGCATTCGAGCGGCTGGCACGGCAGCTCGATAGCGGGAGATATTGTCGCCGTGCGGACGGAATAGCTTTGCCCGACGCAAGAACTCCGTCTCTACATGCTTCAGTACCGCTAGCCCGAATTCGCGGTCACTCTCCAGCCCGAGGACCCGCACGTGCGGTAAGAAGTCGGGCGACCCAGGAGTTGGTGCCATCGGGTACAGGGTGACCCCCTCCTTGTAGTCAAGGAGATAGAACTCCAGTTCGTCCGGCGAGTACCGCTGGGCGAGGCTATGCACAATCACCTTGAGCAGGTTCGATTTGCCCTGGCCGACGGCACCGGTAACAAGAATGTTGTGTCGCTGATCCGTTTCGTCTCCAAGGGTGACCTCGGCGATGCTTGGCCCTGAGACGCCCACGGAAAAGCGCAGGCGCGCGGCGCTGCTGTCGGTCCACTTCTGCTTGATCGGCTGAACACGCTCGAACGGCACCGCCGGCGCGGAGGCCAGTGCAGCTCTTGCGGCAAGCCCATCGACGTCACGAGCGAGCGCGGCACGGTCCTTGCTCGCGATCTTGAGTGCGAACTCGGGATGCTGCGTCCAGCGAAGCATCTTGTTCTGCTCACGAATCGTGGTTCCAAGCGAATCTAGGAGTCCGTCCCGCCACCACTCAGGTTTGCCCCGACGTCCGGGCGAGACCACGAAGATGAAGGCCACGCCCGCGGGTGGCCCAGCTTGTGCGAGCGCAACAAACTGGTGATGGAGAGACTCATCGATGCCGGCCGGGTAGTCGGCAAGAACGACAAGCCTGAAGCGCTCAACTGGGTGGCCCACCTTGGCTCGGAAGTCGATCAACGAGGATGACACCCCGCGTAACGTTTCGTTGATGCGTTGCACGTCAGTGACAAGACCGCGCACCTCGCGTTCGAAGTCTGCCGGCGAACTGAGCACACGCAGGGACTCATCTGAGATTTGACGGAGGGTACTGAACGGCGCCATCACCGACGAAAGGTTCGGATCGTACGCAATCACGTCGAGCTGACCCGGTGCCGTGCCGCTCAGGGCTCCCCAAACGACGCTCTCGATCAGGTCGCTATGTCGCTCCGCTGAGACATCGAGCACCACGTTCCCTCTGCCGAGCAACGGAAGTAGAAGTGGGGCACCAACTTCCGAGTTGACGCCCGAGGATGAGCCGTCGACAGAGAGCTGCCCTAGAGCAACGTATTCGGCGACATCAAGCGGCCCGGCATCGCTTCGCAGCAGAACTTCGGCAACGTCCCGCGCTCGCAAGCTGTATTCCGACACTGACTGCGCTGCTTTGTTTCGGACAACAGCCTGCTGCTTGGAGAGTGCTGTCTGAGCCCGTTGATAGGCACTGTCCCTGGCAGCCTCGACAGTCGAACTCGCCGACGCGAGCACTCCCAGCAACCTCGCGTGCGACGCGCGAAGTTCCTGGGCTGCGGCCTCAAGCTTCGTCGTCATCAGCCAACACCGCGACTGTTACCTGGGCGGGTCGAAGCAGCCGATCGCCCAACAGATAACCTCTCCGCGCCACCGCGACAATGCTGTTCGCGGGGAATTGCTCGCTCGCGCGCACCGTGTCTACGATCTGATGCACTCTCGCATCGAAGGCGCCCGAGTCGTCGACCTCGATAAGATCGCGCCGATAGAACACCTCCAGCAGTTCTTCAACAACAGAGTCGACTAAGTCTGGCGAAGGCGGCTCAGTCTGAAGCCGGTCCACAGCCAATAGAACCTCCTTGAAGAGCGACTCGAGCTGACGGTAGCGAAGCACGTCGGCCACAGCACGAGACTGCTCCTGGATGCTCTCGATGAGGACATTCTTGCTTTTGTCCTCGATCAGACGCCGCTGGAACAGGTCGCGCAGTCGGGCGACTTCCTCGCGGACTTCCCTGATCGAGTCCGCCACTTGAGCGGTGTCCTGGTCGGTCATGATGGCCCCCTCTACTGAAGCCCCGTTTGGCGGACAAACGGTGACGATTGCTTCCAGTTCCACTTCCATCCAGGGACGCGGTGCGCCTTAACCCAGAACACAACTGCGCAGACTGCTGCCGCGATTAATAAGAGACCAACGAATGTGCCTCCGCCGCCAGTGCCAAGGAGCACGAGACCGATGATCAGTGCGCCAACTGCTCCGACACCCACCATTCCTACACCCTCGTAGGACCAGAATTTAACGAGCTCGGCCTGTTGTATGTTCATTCGGATCTCGTTCACGTCGTTCCGGAAATCGATGTCTGAGATCTGAAGAGAGTCGATGAGTGCCAGCTTTTCTTTGCTGTAGTTGAGCTGATTCTCTGTGAGGATGCTCTGAGTCCCGTCATGGTAGCTGGACCATGCTCGGGTGATTATGTCGGAGAGCGCAAGGCCGTAGAAGTACCGAATTGGTTCTGCGTCAGGCTGCTTCTCATACGCGGTCTTGAGGATGTCGTGAGCCTTTTCGATATTGCCAAGGGCGCCCTCAGAGAGCCCGACGAATGCGGAATAGTAGACGTTGTCGGGATCAAGCTGGGTGGCTCTTGTGTATTCAGGGAGTGCCTTCGCCCAAATCCCGTTGTTCCTGTACAGGTCGCCGAGTTCGGCGTGGTAGGAAGCATCGTTCGGGTTGATTCGAACTGCCTCGCTCAGTTCAAACTCCGCGTCGGCATCATTACCCAACTGCACGGAGCTGAGCCCACGGATGAACCACGCCTCGGGGTTCTCGCCCTGCTGGTCAGTTGCCTCGCGAGCGGCGTAGTTCGCTTGCGAGCTGTTGCCCTGAATGAGGTACTCGCGGGCAATCTGCAACCAGTCGCGGCCCTCCGCGGGGCCTGTCTGCGTTGGTTCAGGCGCTGAAACTTGCGCCGCAAGTTGCTGGTCGTAATCGTTACGCTTTGCCCTGTCCAACAAGATGGACTCGGCCTCGGCGAGGTTCTTGATGGTTTGCTCAGCGAGCTGGCGAGTTTCGAGTTTTGGGTGGCCAGTTCGAGGGGTCCATTCGCGACGCCTCCCGGCTATCGCCTTCTGAACTTCATCTGCACTCGCGTCATACGCGACACCGAGGATGTTGTAGTAGTTGTCAAGAGCCACGAGAAGGCCACTCCTTGCTTGGTCGTCGGGTATTACTGAACAGAGAGCGATGCAACCTTGCTGGTTGCAGATTCGAGTTGCTCGTCCGTAAGATTTGCGAGCCGGTCTACCTCAAAGGTGCCAAGTGAGTGGTTGGTAGTTAGGTCGGTTACTTCCACGAACACGGTCTGGTCGATGTCGTACGCGTAGGCGATGCCGAGCGGAGATCCTTTCGGGTAAGGCGGAAGCGGAATTTCTTTGGAACCGATTTCGACCACGTAGTCCGGGTTGGTGTCGTCGCCCTGCGTCACTTGCACCAGGACCGTCTTCTGGTTGTCCTGCACAGTGGAAGCGGACGTGCTGAATTTTGCCGGAATCTTCGTGTTGCGTGGGATGATTACCTCGTTCACGTCCCGGTTTGTGGCGTTGTCGAGAAGAATGACACCGAGGCCCTGTGAGGTCACGTCGGAGATCATCGGGGACTTACCGTCGAAGATGGCTAGGTCAGCTCCCGCAGTGGCCGACTCCTCCATCGCTGCTTGGATGGCGGCTCCCATTGCGACGGCCTCGTCCGGCCTCACCGAACGGTCCGCAGGTTTCCCAGCAAGTTTCTCGATTAATTCGCGAACCATAGGCATCCGAGTCGAGCCTCCCACGAGGAGCAGGTGGTCGATTCCCGCCCACGTCACACCAGCTTCGCTCAGCACGAACTCGGTGAGGTCCCTGGTTCTATTCAGGAGGTCTTTGGTGATGTGCTCGAATTCTGCGCGCGCCACTGGCACGCGATACTGCCCGCCGCCCGCGGAGACGTGCACGGTCGTGGTCGCGACTGTTGTGAGGCTTCTTTTCGCCATCTCAGCTTTTTCGCGGAGCGATGCGACCTGCACCGAATCATCGAGCAAGTCGTGTGGTCCGCCTTGTTCAGCGATCTTGTCGGCGATGTACTCGATCAATTTGTTGTCGAAGTCAAAACCGCCAAGCATCCGATCGCCGTCGGTGGCCAGGACATCGAAACCCTCGTCTGTGATTCGCATTAGCGTCACGTCGAATGTTCCGCCACCCAAATCGTAGACAAGCACAAGACCCTGAGCTGACGTATCCACGCCGAATGACAAAGCAGCGGCGGTCGGCTCATTCAGCACTCTCAGCACATTGAGTCCCGCAATCGTTCCGGCGTGCTTTGTAGCGGTGCGTCGCGCATCATCGAAGTATGCGGGCACCGTGATAACTGCGTCCTGCACGATCTCGCCAAGCGCGAGTTCGGCGTCTTCCTTGAGGCGTTTCAGAATGATCGCAGAGACTTCTTCGGATGAGTAGTTGTTCCCACTCGTTGAGCTAAAGCGCCAGTCTGGGTCGCCCATTTGCCGTTTGACGAACTGCACCACGTCGTCGGGAGCACTTGCCGCAGAGTGCTTCGCCATCGTGCCGACTAGCGGCTCGTCGGAGCTACCGAATCCCTGGAACAACACAACGGACGGAGTGATGTCCTCACCGTCCCGGTTTGGCAATACCTCGACCTCGCCGGAGTCTCGCAACACCGCCACCGCGGAGTACGTCGTACCAAGATCAATCCCGATTGCAGGCATATTGAATACAGTTCCTCTCTGAAGCAGATGAAACGGCGCGCCTGGGTTCGTGTTCGCGAACTAAGCGAACCCAGGCGCACCAGCGCAGCGCTCAGCCAACCTGCTGAAGTGCTGAGTCACGCTGCCGGAACGCGTCTGCGATTGTCGCAGCGAGCTTCTTGGAGCCACCGAAGCTGACGGTGTTTCGTGCCCCACCCCATGCACGATCGAAACCTGAGTGACCCAGCGCGATGATTGTGATCACCCGATGGTCACCCTCGTCATTGACATGGACCTGAACAGCTGATGCTCCCCCGATGAGACCATTCTTCGCCACGACAACGGCGAGGTCTGCGGGATCGTCAAGGGCGTCGTACTCGACGGGGCTGATCTCGGCGTTTCCGACTGCGGCCCGAAGGACCTGCTTAATTGATCCAATGTCCAGCCTTGAACGATAGACTGCTTCTTCCTGCTTCATGCTGACCTTCCGAGTCGTGTTGTGGTGGCCTTCAGTACTGAGGCAGCTCCGGCTTTGTCGTGAGCTGGCGTCGATGTTAGTTAGATTCTTGCGTCAGCAGGTGCTACTTGCGCAGACCAGGGTCGCGTGGTACCGACGTACCCGAGGCTTTCGCGCAGCAACTCTCGGACTCGTGGCCACTCGGGCAGCTCAGGTGCGCGCCGGGTGGATGTGGCGTACTTAGCGAAGTTGGGCGGTGGGAGGCCACCCGAACGCAACGCCATGGCGCGAAGCTCGTTCACCGCTGAGCGTGGGGGTGCTGACGCCTTCTGTGTCTGATCCATCCAGACGGTCTCCGGCAAATCAGCCGCTCTTGATATGAGCGGCTCAAGTTCGCCGCTCAGCTGAAGCCCCAGCGCCTGGCGCAACGCCAGCGGCGTTGCCAGGTGGAACTCCTGTGGGATATCGGCTCTTCCGAGCAGCTGCGACAACCCGGCGAGATGGTCGGACAGCCAACTATGTGGTAGGAGGTACCTGAACCCGGCCTCGGCAAGTCGGAGTCTGGTCACTGCAGGCAGCGCGGCTCCGTGCACTGCAATGACCGGCACCACTGTGGTCACCTCAGAGCTGAGCGCAGCGACACGGGAGATTGCCGCGAGACGGTCTGAGCCGCGGCGCGACCGAACCCACACCAAGACGTAGTCCCACGCAGTTATCAGGGAGGGGTGAAGATCGCAGACAGGTTCTGCCCAGCAGACGGCCCCGGCCTCAGCCAGTACCCCCTGCAGGCCAGCCCGAATGACCGCGTCGTCGGAGATAACTAGGACGCTCGCGTTGCCGACGTCTGCTGTCAGGACCTTTCGTTCAAGCTCCGCGAGCTCGGTCGGGTCGAACCCGAATTTGATCGGGGGGGGGTGATCGCAGCGAGACGTCTCAGGGCTGTCACCCGACGGCGGACCGTCGAAGGTGCTCGCCCCGCGCGCACAAGTCCGACCAGGTACGCGAAGATGTGGCGCGCCCCAACATCGCCGTTTCGGGGGTCCACTCCGAGCGCAGTGCACCACTGAACAAAGTCAGCGAAATCGCTGAGGTAAGCGCGCTGTGAGGCCATTGACAATGAGTCAAAGTCGACGGCCAACTGTTTGGCGTGCATCTCGGGCTTCCTCCTTTCGGAGAGTGTCATGGACACTCCTGTCGGCACTCGATAACAGATGATGTTATCAGTCGACGTACACGGCGGCGGGACGTGTCAAGACCGGCGTGCTTCGTGGCTCTAGAACCCGGGACGCCGGAAGCCGTGCACCCACCCTTTGCTTCCAACGTTCTGCGTCGGAGTTCCACGTGAGTGCGCGGTCAGCATCAAAGGTCTTCACCATTACGAGATCGGCGCGTCGGTTTCGGAGTGCTTGTGAGAGCCCGATGGGCACGGAGTTGTCTCGCGCGCCGTGGAGGATGCGGGTGGGTATGATGAACTCGGGTGCGCGGGCGAGCCAGGCGAACTGGCGCAGCAAGATGGAAGCATCAAGCCCGCAGATTCGGGTGGGTCGAGGTCAATGGTCGCCGACTTCGAGTTATTCGCGATTCGATTCGCCAAGTCGACAAACTTTGGTAGAGTGTGACGAACGACACTTGGCTCAACGTTGAAGCTCACACCTGAATGAAGTCAAGGCTTAAAGGAGGTTAACGTGGCAACCGAAAAAGAACAGGCGCAGGCTAAAGTGCGACGTTTGGAAAGCGAACTGTCAGCAGCGGAAGGCGTACTACGTCTCCACCAGAGAACAGAGAAGGAAGACCTGGCTCGAGGTTTCGACAAGGTCAGCCCCGCTAGATCGGCTGTTCAAAACGCCAAGCGTGCGCTCGACATAGCGAAAGCAGAACTGCGTCGACTTAGATAAAGCTGCCTCGTTGCGAGCCGAGCCCAAATGCTCCTCGGTTCCATGTCCATTTCACTCCCACGTCAGGATCATGGCTGAACTTGGTGGAGGTCTGGTTCGGGATTATTGACCGGTAAGCGATCCGTCGGGAGATCTTCACCAGCGTGAAAGACCTCAACGCGAAAATCGGTCAGTTCATCACCGGATGGAATAACCGCAAACATCCCTTCACCTGGACCAAAACCCCAGAACAAATTCTCACCAAAGCCAACCGTCAACCAACTTCAGACACGCGACACTAGCTGGAACGATGATTGCCCCATCGGCATTTGCCAATGATGAACGAGAGTTTCCGGTCATGTTCACAAATGGGCTTGGTATCTGTTTGCGAGCTGAACCTTCCTACGGTGCTCCAACCTTCTCAGGAACGGGCGCGAAGGCACTTCCGGAGGGAGCGGTCTTTGGTGCTCAATGTGAAGAATATGGGGACTGGGTCACCAACACTGTTGGCGATTCCAGCAATGTCTACATGCGCTCGGCTGAAGGTGCGTGGACCAGCTCAGTTTGGCTGTATACGGGTACGAACGGTCGTGTTGGACTGCCTCTTTGCAGCGAGTTGACCAAGCCCGCAGCCACCAAGATCGTGGCTGGAGACCCAAAGCCAACTGGCGACATTACCACCGATGGTTGGGCATACGACGATACTTTGGTGAGCATCCTTTTCAATCCTAACGTTCGTTTGGAAGCGAATCGCGATAATGTTGCTGCCCATTGCAACATCCAGCGTCGGGTCGGCTACCATTTGGCTGCTGACCTGTGTGATCACTATCTTCGTGGACCCGGTGGAATCTGGGCACTTGATACTTCGGATGTTGCAGCACGAGAAGAGCCTCTTCGAGCAATGTTCGAGTGGCAGATGCGCAACGGTATTGACAGTCACATGTCGGATATCAAGAAGGTCGATCCGTCCAAGGCGAAGACCTTTTCATGGAGAACTGGATGGTTTGGCTACGAAGCAACGGCTCCGCTTACTGACGTTTACCAGGCGTTGAGGAAGTTCTCGATTGCTCAGAAGGGCGATATTTGGGTCGGACCCAGGGACCAATCGGGAGATCGACCGATCCAAATTCGGTACCGATCATTCCTGGAGGACCGGTATGACTTCGACGCCGAGTATTTCGACGAATGGATTCTTGCTCAGAACGGATCGGCCCAACCTTTTGAGATCCATGGTCAATCTGAACTGATCGTTTACGAAACCACTTTGAGCAAGCTGGATCCGTGGTCGACGCCGCTCTATGCAAAGCAGGATGTACTGTTCGTCAAGTGACTGATCAGAACGATGGTGGTGCGTAGCCCTTGTGGGATGCTCCCTGACACGTTGTGTTTGTGTCAGGGAGCATGTTCTTACCGACGCCGCAGTTGCTCGGCGTACTGATCCAGTACTTGGAGGATTCCTTCGTGGATCCAGACGCGGTTTCTTCGTTGGCCGGTGCGGTCGACCAGCACGCCGGCGTCGGCAAGTTGTCCCAATGTGCGCACTGCGGACTGGGGTGTCAGTCCGGTGAGTTGAGCCAAAGCCGGAGCCGTCAGCGCCGGGTGCGAAATGAGTAGGGGAACAACCTTCCATACGTTGGCGTCCGAACGAAAACCGCTGAGATTCTCTCGCGCTTCGTCGACAAGTTTTGCCAGCCGGTCGATGAGTTCCATTCCTGACTGTGCAGCGAACCAACTGGCGTCTGCGAACGCGGTAATGATCGGGGCGGCGTCGCCCTCACGATATGACGTGAGCGCGCGGAAATAGCTCTTGGTGTTCCGGAGCGGGCCCGCCAAAATGGGCGCCTTGGTGTTTCTCAGCATCCCCTTCGTCCGCAGGATCACCTGGATGAGTGCCCGGCCCCTTCGACCGTTTCCGTCGGCGAATGGATGGATATTCTCGAACTGGGCGTGGGCGATTGCGGCTTGCACCAGGACGGGTAGGTCGTCGCGGGCGAAGAACTTGTCGATTTCGTGGCCCTTATTGTCAGTTAGCGATTATCTGATAATAAGGGATGAAGTTATGACGAGGTATGAGATGAATCGGTTGGCTCGGAGTCGCGAAAAATGGGTATTGCCTTGCTGGTGACAAAGTTGGTAATTGGAGCAAATGCTACCGTCGTCATATTCCGTTAGCTGATGACTGGTTCGATGAGCATGTGAAGGAGATCGGAAGATGACTCGGAGTCTTGAAGAACAGCTCACTCGTCGCCCGATCAATGAGGCCCGAGTGGAAGAACTTGCGTCGCAGATGCGTAGTCAGGTTTGGGCTGACTCTGTTCTATCGAATAGCAAGAGGCCTGAACCATTGCCCACCTTGAGTTGTGGCAGCTCGAAGATCGAGCGAACTCAGTTGTGAAGCAGGTCTTCGATCGTGTCTTGGAGTTCTGCGACGTGCCATGTAGCTGCTGTCCAGACGACGGAGTCGTCAACGATCGCGTATCCATGGATGGGCACGTTTCGTAGTCCGATGACTCGGTGGATATCCGGAATCTTCGCAGCTAGTTCTGGATCGGTTTTTCGTATGCTGTTGAGTGCTTCTCCAATGATCCCAAGCTGGCGTTCGACAGCCGATCGCAACATGACGTTGTTCAGGTAAGCGGAATAGTCGCCGTCGTCGACAAACTCCTGGATCTGAACGCAGGCGTTCTTAACATCCCACAGCAAGGTGATGGAATCACGCGGGATAGAGTTCCTCCGCGTGGGTTTCGACTTCGGAGCGGAAGTAGGGGTTGCGGATAGCGTTGGACATCACGAGATCAACGCTTCGACCGAAGTAGGCTTCGAGATCTTCTTTGAGTCCCAAATAGGCATCGAAAGGATCCTTGATACCGTTCTGGAACTCGACGAGAAGATCAATGTCGCTTCGCTCTGGATCGAAACAGTCGGTCAGGGCTGAACCGAACAAGCGGATACGGCTCGCGCCATGCAGCTGTGCAATGCGAGCTATCGCTTCACGATCCAGATTCAGAGCCATACTTCGAGTCTACGGGCCATACGCGGCACGAGGCTAGGGCTGAGAGATGTGGACTGGAAGGATACCACCGTTGAGTAGATTGCTCACCGGTACAGTTGCTTGGCGTGCTAATCCAGCATCAACGAGTTCTGTCGGAGATATGCGTCCTTCTATCGCGAGGGTTCGAGTGGTGTTGTAGTGGCCCAGTCTGGCAGGTTCTTGTCGTGTAGCTGTTGGCAGTCGTCGATCACTGTTGTCTTGATGCGTGCTTCTACGGCTACGGCGTAGCGTCGGATGGTGGACATGGTTGGATTGGAGTCATAGCGTTCCAGAGCAGCAACGGCAGGTTGTGTGATTGCCATGCGCTCAGCCACTTGTTCTTGTGACAGCCCGTGCCTTTTACGGAGCGCGACCAGTTCTCGCAACAGGTCAAGCTGATCTGTTCGAACGGCAGTCATCCGTGCTTCTATAGCTGCCTCATCACATATCGCTTCCATAAATTAAAACTTATGCCGTATTGATATGTGGTGCAAGGGTTACGAGTTCTGCCTGAACACAATACCGGGATCCCGACTCGGGGAATGGAGGTGAAGTGCAGTGAGCAAATGGGTACCGGAGGGGTGGCGCCGTCGTCGTCGAAAGAAGGAGGCAGCCGACTTCTGATGGCCCCTTAATTCTTCTTGGGGCGCGACTTGCTTGAACTACTTCTTGTCTTCGGTTCTGGGATCTCCGGCAGCATGTGGGTGATCACTTCGGAGATGAGGTGTGGGTCCTCGGTGTCGATGAGGAGCATCTGTTTTGCGCCGGGGTACGGGGTTTCGAGCTGCGCGTCGGGCAGGAGGTGGGTGGAGGCGGTGGTTTGTTTGATGAGGAAGCGGTCGTCGTAGATTCCGCCGAATACTTTGCCGCGTGAGTAGAGGACGTACTCGCCCATCATTTTTCGGTGCCGCACAGCGGGCGTTTCGGACAGGAGTTCGAGAACGTACTCCAAGAATTCGTTGCTACTGGCCACGATGCCTCTTGTGGGGGTGATAGTTGATCTTTGCGCGGGGATCGAAGTCGTCGAAAATATTGACCTACGATCCGAACCTACTGAGCCAGTACGTTGATTCTCTTTTCACGTGGGCATAAGAGAGAATTCGGACTTCCTGGTCCTCGCGATAGTAAACGACCCGGTACGGAAATCTGCTTATCCGATGACTACGGATGGGGTGGCCCGTATCCACCTCAAGGATGGGTGGCCAGGCGTCGGGAGAATCCAAGATGCTGTTGACCGCGCTCGCGGCCGCGTGTGCAAAAGCGGCTCCCATGCCGGCTCGGACCTGGTAGTAATCCATGGCCTCAAAAAGCTCGTTTTGTGCCTCGGGGTGAATGCGGCGTCTGAAACCGCTCAAGCGTTGTAGCTCTCGATACGCGCGGCAACGGCAGCATCGACATCGTCGCCAGTGAGCAACTGGACGCGCCCAGATTCGATGTCTTCTATACGCCGCCGGAAGGTGGAAACTTGATCCGGGGTGAATGCTGTGCCGGTGTGGTCCGAGGCGTTATCTTCATTGAGGCTGAGGAGGGCGAATTCGATCGCCTCTGCCCTATCTTCGGGGCTGAGCTCCATGAGTGTACGAACTGCCTCAAGCACTGACGATGTCATGGCAGGATTCTACCGGGCTGTGCGAGTTGCGACCAGGGGTTGGAGTTCGAGAGGGGTGGGTGCGCGCGAAGGGATTGGAATTCTTGTGACACTACCTCATGACTTCGCTTCGAGTTGGCTCTGAGATTTGCGGAACTGTGCAACCTCCGGCATTTCATTCTTCCGCTTCGCCCACTGAGCAGTTGCTGGTTCATGCCCATTCTCACGCAGGTAGTCTAGAGCGCGTTCCGTCACTTCAATTTTTCGCTTGAGGTCCTTTGATGTTTGGGATGACTTGTCGGAGTACCTACTGAGCCTCGCACAATCCTGTCGGAGACGGTGCTCCGAACTGATGAGGAATTTCCAGACTTGCGGATTTGCCTCAAGTTGCTGATCCTCTCTGAGGATGACGGTGGCAAGAAGACGCAGAACAAAGTACTCGAAGGATTCGGTGGACATGTGAGACGCAGCAGCCTGGATCGCATCATTTCCATTGTCAGGACGGACAATGCTTGCAACGAGCGTGCTACTTCCCACCGTCGTGAGCGCACCCGCAGTGGCGAGTCCACCCATCATGCCTCCAGGGCCAAATGCAGCCAGGGAGCTAGTGATGGCCGCAGCGCCAGCTACTCCCGGAGCTGCGGCCAGCACAAGGCCGCCAGGAACGGCAACCAATGCGGCAACGCCGAGTCCCATAGCGCCAATTCTCCGCCAGTTCACGCTGTCTGGAGCTATGATTCCTTTGGCTTCTTTGATCGAGGAAATGACGTCACTGCCGAACTTGCTGCCCAACCCACATTCCTCAGTAAGTTGCACGAGGGCACCGTTCTGAATTTTGTCAGGGACTCGTATATCCCAAGGACTGATGACGTTCGCGAGAGCCGTATCGATCATTACTTCAACGGCGGCTTCTTTCCAAAGGTGGATGATACTGGCTGGTTCGGGTGCTTGAGCATGTGGATCGGATAGATCAAAAGACAGTTCTCTCACTGCAAGGGGCAATGATCGCACGGAGCCAGTTTTCTCATTCGCGGTGTCATTTTGACTCCGGAGTTCGTTGAAGGTTCCCATCTGCACTTCACGACGAGCCCCAGCGAAACGCTCTTTCTGCTCATCTTTGAGTTCGGACTCGATGAGGAACGCGTATCGCAACAAGAGAATCCGTTGTTTTTCGTATTCGTTCAACGGTATATCAATGCCACGCTCCACAAGAACCATTTCTTTTGACGTATGGCCGAATAATCCGTATCCGACTGCTTCGGCTACGATCGGGCTCTTGAGGTACGTACTGGCAAAGTGGGCACTCAGAGGGGGCTCTGATTCGGTTGAGAGATCAAGTATCCAAGGAAAGACCGAGGTAAGTCCGCGATGGGCTGACACGGGATCATTTGGATTCCAGAAGTTGACCCACCACCCAAGGTGCGTTGGAGGTTCCTTGAGATTCTTCTTGAGGTCGTCGACATCAAAACTCCCGTGACCCAACGGACTGCCAATAGTGATTACGCCACAGACCTCAAGGTCTGGTGATAGACGCATTAATACATCGGCAGTGATAACTGACCCCAGGCTGTGTCCAACGATGACAACTTTTCCGGAGGTCGGCAACATGTCGATAACAAGGTGTAGTACTGCGGAGCGAATTGCCTGATTCTTGAGATAATTTGTGGCCTGCGCAAAATGCGGGAGAGATTCGGCAACATCGATAAGAAAGTCGGCTCCGAGTCGGCCGTTGCCAGAATTGTGCCTTCCAAGAAGGTATTCCAGGGATGCCATTCTAGAATCAAACTCACGTCTGAGTCTTTTGGCTTCTGCCCCGGAAGGGCGCTTGATGGTGGTTCGTGGAAGATCCTTGTTGCAGGCCTCCGTCGTTCCATCCAAGATGTGCTTGTACTGTGGAGCGATGATCTGGACATTGGCCAAGCTGGGGTATCCGAGAGAAGCGAGGGTCTCGTCGAGACGTATCCTCCAGCCATCGTCTACGTTGCTGCCGAATGTAACCCCGTGGAGAAAAAGCAGAATCGGAGTATCGGACATCGCTACCTCATTTTGTCGACTTCATCGTATATCGCCAGACTACAAAGATTCTAACAAGTAAGGACAATTAAGTTCGTTGGGTGTTGGCGGGTGAGATGGGTGCTGGGTGTCGAGAGAGGAAGGTGTCTTGGTGGGACCTTGGGCTCCGAACGAGTAGGCGAGGCGCTTCGTCGTCGTCGATATACAAAGCCGGCCGTGGTCAAAAATTGTACAACGTTGTACAATTGTGTCATGACGACTGTGACGGCAAGCGTGGCTCGGCAGACGTTGCCAGCGCAATTGGATCGTGTTGAGGCGGGTGAGCAGATCGCCATCACGCGGCACGGTCGTGTGGTTGCTGTGCTCGTGAGTCCGGAGGATCTCAAGCAGGGGCGCGCAGCGGAGGCGTGGAGGCGTGCCTACGAACTCCAGGCTCGCCTTGAGGGACTGGGGGGCGAAGAGTTCCAGCCAGCTGCGATTAGTCTGGAGCGTGCGGAGGAACTCGTCCAAGCGATCCACGAGGGTAGAAACCGGTGACGGGTAGACTCATCGCGTTCGACGCCGATGTATTGATATACGCGGCCGTCGCGGGTCATCCGCTTGGAGACAGAGTCGCGGAGCTGTTCAAGTCGGCCGGTTCGGAATCTGTTGGTGTGGGATCTGTTTTGCTTCTGACTGAGGTTCTTGTCAAACCTCTGCGAGACGACCCGGACTCGGACGAGGTTGCGGCATTGATGGGTTTGTTGAGTCGTCTGGATCTGGTACCGCTAGATGAGGCTAC
This sequence comes from Ancrocorticia sp., assembly GCA_047602305.1. Classification (GTDB taxonomy): domain Bacteria; phylum Actinomycetota; class Actinomycetes; order Actinomycetales; family Actinomycetaceae; genus Ancrocorticia. Next base: position 614,706 of record JASGHO010000001.1, on the reverse strand, counting down.
AGCTCGACTCTCCCTTTCTTTGGCAGTCTCATACGGCCTGCGCGCTGCGGATGCCGCCCACCTTGCGACCGCTATAGCCGCAGGGGCAGATATCTTCCTGGCCAACAATCGGAAGGATTTTCCGAAAGCGATCACCGAGATTGATGTTGTCTATCCTGATGACCTCGTTGTCTGAATCGAGGGCGTGTTGCGGATTCTTGGTGAGCCACTTTTGAAGGTGAGTTGCTTCGTCGTCGTCGAACGAAACCGAAGCTCCGGTCTCGGGTAAGCCGCGTTGATGAAACAAAGATTCTCGGCGAACCGTGACACTTATACTTCCCTTACTCTCGAAAGAGAAATATAGTTGTCTTTGAGTTAAAGGGGAGGTATAGGTGACATGTCGAGGCGCATGCGGATTTCGTCCGCTAATGACTTCGCGATTCTCATGAAAAATGCGCGGCTTGATGCGGGCCTGACACAGGCGGAACTCGCCGATCGTGTGGGGAAGTCGCGCAAATGGGTCGTGGATGTCGAGCGAGGCGCTATCAATCCGACACTGTCGTCGGTGATTGATGTCTGTCGAGTCCTTGAATTCTCGCTGTCTGTAGCTAAGCAGGAACGGCTGGCGGGTGACGTGGATTTGCTGGCTCTCGTACTGGGGGAGAACTGATGGTCAACGAGACGCTTGATGTATGGCAAGGTTCGCTAGCGGTTGTTGCTGTCGGTCACTTTTGGCCATCGGGAGGTTCGTGAGGTCGTAGGTAGGCCGCGTTCGTAGGTGAGCCGCTTCGCCGTCGTCGACCGAAATCGAAAAAATCTTCGAAACGTGTCGGAGGCGTGTTCTACTCTTGAAGTATCGAACAATCATTCGAAGTGGGTGGTTGCGAGCGGAAGGAGGTGAACGGTGAGCGCGCAGAGTGTGCTGGAGTTCGACTGGCCGGAGGAGCCCGAGCCGGAGTGTGCGAGTGCGTCGGTGACGGCTGGTGTGGAGTCGAGTGGTGGGTTGGTCGCGGCCGAGCCTTTAGAACGATTGACGGCGCTGGCCGCGGCGTGCGCGGAGATATCGCCGCAGGATATGACGGTTCATGAATGTATCGCGGCGGTCGAACGTGTCACGCTGATACAGACGAGGCTGGCGGGTGTGAAGTCGGCGGCGTTGGCACGGATCGGGGAGTTACAGAAGAGGGACGAAGGCGAGCCGGTGCCGCTGGGATCGGTGAAGATCCCGGGCACGCATCGCACCGTCTTCGACCTGGTGGAGAAGGGAGGCGGGCAGTCGCGAGAGACGTCGCGCAAGGAAATCCAGCGAGCCGAAGCGATCGCGGGCCCGTACCCGCTGTTCGGTCAGGCGATTCGGGCCGGGCAGATTTCGGCCGAATACCTGGACATACTGACGCGTTGCATACGTGACGAATCGTTGAAGGCGAAGGCATCCGGCTGCGAAGCGGAGTTACTCGCGCGGGCTCTGAGGGAACCGCTCTCAGCTTTCGGGAAGAGCGTGCGCGCGTGGATGGTGGCGAACGCGCCGGTAGCCGCCGAACGAGACGCACGCCGAAACGCCCGCAAAGAAAGTTTCAGAATTTTTCACGACGACGACGGCGTCACCGTCCACGGCTGGTTCACCGCCCTCAACGGGTTGGTCGTGGAGAAGGCGATTCGCGCGATGGTTGGAGTCCCATCGCGCGAAGATACGCGGAGCCATGACCAGCGGCAGGCGCAGGCGTTGCTGGATCTTGTGAGTGGCGCTGTTGGTGAGGGTCCTCAAAGGCTGGGTGCGGATGCCGGCGGAGAGGCTGATGGTGGCGCTCGCGATGTAGTTGGGGCTGATGACGTACGGGAGAAAGCTCGTTCTGGACTTCGTGACGGCTCGTCGGGTGATTGCGGCGCTCGCGGTGATGATGGTGGTTTATCGGCGGGTAGTGCTGACGTGTTGGTGGGGAGGCAGAGCGGGGCGTCTGCTGTGGGAGCGCCACGTTTTCAGATCTCGGTACATGTTCCGCTTGAAACACTGGTTCAGACGCAACGAGCTATCGAAAAGGGCTGTTGGAGTTTGGAGGAGTTAGATCGGCGAAAGTTGGGTGGAGGTGGAGCTGCTGATTCGTCCGGTGGGATGTGGGGCTCTCGTTTGGGCGAAACTGAAACTGGTAGCGGACTCACTGGTTACGGCGGTAGTGCTACTGGTGTCGGTGGTACTGAACGATCCGGTTGTTATGAAACGGGCGTGGGCCTCGGGGCACGGGGTAGCTGTCTCTCGGGGCGTGCCGAGGTGACTAAACAACTTGGGCGAGTGCTCGCAACCATTCGAGCTGGAACTGATCCCAACATGCTCGCCGGGTTTCCTTCTGCGATCTTGGAGGACGGAACACCGCTTGTTCCATCGAAACTCGCCCAGTTGCTGTGCGATTCGAGTCTTGTTCGGATTGTGATGAGCGCTCGCGGTGAGCCTCTCGACGCTTCGCATGCTCAACGCCTTTTTAGCACGACGCAGACGCGCGCGATTCATGCGCGTGATCGTTCATGCCGTTTCCCGGGGTGTGACCGGGGAGTGTCCATGAGCCAGATCCACCATGCGCAGCAGTGGGAGAAGGGCGGAAAGACGGTAGTCGATAATGCGGTCATGCTGTGCTGGCACCACCACGAGGTGATTCATCGCGACGAAATAACGATCGCTCATCACGCTGGTGGGTTTGCATTCTTTCGGCCAAGCGGAGCGCTAATTGGGGTGACGATGCACGAGTCGGGGAGGGCGATGGAGTCTGCCCAATAACAGATATTGGCGTGCGCTGTTTTTCTTTTCCACAGCTGTTGATGGCTTCTGCGCGTTTGTGCGGGAGTTGTTAGCTTTCGCTAGAAAGATGCTGTTGTGGAGGTTTTCTGGAGTGGAATCGCTACGGTGGCGAGGCGACGCGGGGAGAAGGTTTCATGAATCGAAAGCGGATGAGAACGGTATATGTTCTTGTCGCGACCTTTGCGGTATCAGCGCTGGTTGGTTGTGGTGGTAAAGAACCGACTCCGGCGACGAGCGAGACAGCTAATGTGCAGGTGCTGAGTGCGAATCCGGAACCGTCGCGTGACCGTCCAGTCTTGGAGCCGCCAGAACGTCTGGCTGCGATGGACGATCCGGGAAAGGATGGAGCTATTGCCGCTGGTGAATATCTCTATAGACTCTCGATCTACGCTGCAGCTAGTGGCGATACCGCAGAGTTTGAGAATCTATCCGACGAAGACTGCATGAAATGCGCCGATTTTGTTGTTCAGGTCAACAGTCTTTACGAGAGTGGCGGATATTGGACCAGCATGCCGGAGGTGACGATACGAGACAGCCGTTATCTTCAGTTTGAGGAATATCCAGACCATCATGTGGCTATCTTGGAAGTCAGTACAAAGAGCTATCGATATGTGGACGGCGAAGGTGAATTGCATTTCGCGAATGCTGACGCCAAGATCGTGGCATTCATTGTTACCTATTCGGATGGGTGGGTCCTGGTTGGCATCATGGACCTTCCTAACGAGGTTTCTCTTGAGTCCTTTGATAATGAGGAACAGTAGGTTATCCACAGCTGTTGATTATTCCTGCACGGTGACGCGGGAGTTGTTACCGTCAGCATGAGTGGATTTTGGATGGATGGAGACGTTGTGAAGAGATCTGTTGCCGGAGCGGTGCTGAGTGCTGTGCTTGTGTTGGGTGGGTTGACTGGTTGTGGTGGCGACGGTGCGAAGCCAAGTCCGAGTGCGTCGGCGTCTGTGCCGGTGTTGAGTGCTTCACCGGGTGAGGTTGCGAGTGTGGCGCCGAGTCCTGGGCAGAAACCGACCAGGCCGATCGATGTTGATCCACCTGAGCGTCCAGCGGCGATGGATAACGCGGATGAGGCTGGTGCGATTGCGGCGGCTGAGTATTTCTTGCGGTTGACGGTGTATGCCTCGGTGACTGGAAATACGACGGAATTGGAAGCGATGTCGGGGGAGGACTGCAAGAGCTGTCAGAGCTTCATCTCGACAGCGACGAAACGTGATGCTGATCGAGAACGCCGGGTAAACATACCCGAGATCCAGCTCTCCGAAAGTCAACAGTGGATTGAATCGGATAAACCACTAATGTACCAAGTTGAGTTTGAAGCCAGAAAAGGTAGCTACGAGTACTACTCTTTGGACGGGCAGCTGAAGACAGTTCCTGAAGAACACGTAATTTTTGCTCTTCGTCCTGTTTTTGAGGATTCGTGGTTTATATCAGCGGCACAATCGTTTTCACTTGAAGAAGCAGCGATGTCTCAGACATCTGCTCCAAAGTAGTAGGTGCGCTGTGTCCAAATCTATTTTTCTTAGGATTGTGGGAGTGGTTGCACTAGTGCTTTTGCCAGTGGTTAATGTCGATGAGGCATTTGCTATGGAAGATAAGCTAGTGGATTGGGGAGGTGAAAGTGATTTTGATGGCGGCTCAATGAACATTGGAGGCACCTGGACTGGTCCTGATCCTGGTTCGGGTGGAGATGGTGGTGGTTCGTCTGGTGGGTCTCCGGGTGCTGGTGATGTTGTTGGGGCTGTCAAAGAGGTGGTTACGGGGATTGTGGATCGGTTGGTTGAGGCACATGAGGACGCGCGGGGTGGTGATGGCGGGACCGGCGATCCGCTTCGTGATGAGCACTTGGAAAATGTCTTGTGGATCAGGTTTCCTCAGGAGCCCTCGGGTGGTGGGGCTCCGATTGTGGTTGATCCGGCTAGTCTCATCATTATTTCTGATGTGCAGCGTTTGGTGACTGATGCTGGTCAGGTGGTGATTAATCCGAGTCGGACGTGGTTGTATGTGAATAAGCCGGTGTTTTTCGCGACTGATGCGTTGGCTCATGATCGTCAGCTCACTATTTTGGGTTTGCCGGTGACGGTGCATTTGACTCCGGTGGGTTACATGTGGGATCCAGGTGATGGTAGTGCGGTGTTTACTTCGTCTAGTCCTGGTGGTGTGTGGCCGGATGGGGATGTGAAGCATTCGTATCGCAAAGCCAATGCGGGTGTCAGTGTGGGTCTGACGGTGGAGTGGTCGGCGACGTTTACGGTGCAGGGAACTACTTATCCGGTCAATGGAACAACGACTGCTACTACGGCGAGTCCTGTTTTTGAGATCCGGGAAGCGGAAGCGGTGCTGACACGGTAGAAGCTTCGATACTCCGCCAACTAGTGGTCCGCGTCGTGAGACTAAGCAAATAGGTTTGGCGGTCATGAGGGCGGTGATGAATCTGGCACTGAATATTCCAGGCCCCCAGCGGACAGGCGGGAAGTTTCCACGCGATGGGTGAGTGGTTCGCGTCTGGTTTTGGGGCGTCGTCGTCGAAAAAGAAAACTGATGCCGAAATGTGTCGGAGGTGGGTTTTACTCTGGATATCGAACATAAGTTCGGTGTAGAAGGAGTGGGAGATGAGCGATCGGTTGGCGATGGCGCGGGAGTACCAACGGGCGCGTGGGAAGTTCCCACGCGATAGGCGAGTGGTCCGCGTCTCGTTTGGGACGCCGTCGTCGAAAAATAAAACAACTTTGCCTCGTATCTGTGCCGATTCCCGACAGCTTTTGTCATGGAGGACACGGCAACCATCTGACCATCTGCACTAAAGTGGTTCCGGTATTCAAAGAAAGGCCGTGATGTCCCAGACTGGTCCCGGCGAGCTCTATGAGCTGCGCCAGCAAGTTGTCTCCCTTGAGGAAAAGAACGAGCGTCTTGCCTCCTCCCTCGTTTCCGCCCGCGACCGGATTCGCGATCTCGGCGAGCAGTTGGATTCCCTTTCTCGCCCTCCGGCGTCCTTCGCCACGTTCCTGGCCGCGCGCCACGAGGACCACTCGGTGGATGCGCTCGTTGGTGGCCGCAAGATGAATCTGGCCGCCGCCTCGCGCGTGGACATCAACATGCTCCGCCTCGGGCAGGAGTTGCGCCTGAATGAGCAACTCGTCGTGGTCGGTATTGCGGGGTACGAAGATATTGGCACGGTGGTGACGATTGAACTCGTCGTCGACCCGCGCCGCGTCCTCGTCAAGATCCACGCGGACGAATCGCGCATCCTGCACATCGCGGGCCGTCTTGACCCGGATCGCCTGCGCGTCGGTGACACCGTTCTCGCCGATCTGCGTAACGGCTTCATTCTTGAACACGTCGAGCGCCCGGACGTCGAGCACCTCTTGCTCGAAGAAGTTCCGGACGTCTCCTACGAGGATATCGGCGGCCTCGGTCCGCAGATTGAACAGATCAAGGACACCGTCGAGCTGCCGTTCGAGCAGCCGGAACTGTACCGCGAGCACGGACTCAAGCCGCCCAAGGGCGTACTGCTCTACGGCCCTCCCGGCTGCGGAAAGACGCTCATCGCGAAGGCCGTCGCCACTTCGCTGGCCCGTAACGCCGCCGAGCGTTCCGGCCACGCCACCGCGCGCTCCTACTTCCTCAACATCAAGGGCCCGCAGCTTCTCGACAAGTACGTGGGCGAAACCGAGCGCCAGATCCGCGAGATCTTCTCCCGCGCCCGCGATCGCGCCGCGCACGGTATCCCCGTGGTCATCTTCTTCGACGAGATGGAAGCACTCTTCCGTACCCGCGGCTCCGGTATCTCCTCGGACGTTGAGACCACCGTGGTTCCGCAGCTCCTCGCGGAGATCGACGGCGTCGAACAGCTGGACAATGTCATCGTCATCGGAGCCTCCAACCGCGAGGACATGATCGATCCCGCCATCCTGCGCCCTGGCCGCCTCGACGTGAAGATTCGCATCGAGCGCCCCGAGTACGAGGGCTGCGTGGACATCCTCGCCCGCTACCTCACCTCCAACCTGCCGATTCACAAAGATGAGATCGCCCGCTACGGTTCGGCCTTCGAAGCCGCACGCGAGCTGCGTACGATCGCGGTGGACGCCCTCTTCGCCCGCACACCCGAGAACGAGTACGTCGAGGTGTACTACGCGGACGGGCAGCGCGAGATTCTCTACATCGGCGATTTCGTCTCCGGCGCCATGCTGGCCGCCATCGTGGACCGCGCCAAGAAGCTCGCCATCAAGGACCTGCTGGCCACCGGCGAACGCGGCCTGTCCGAGAAGCACGTGCTGGCCGCCGTCGCCGAAGAAACCCGCGAGAACGAAGAACTTGCCACCATCTCCAACCCGGATGAGTGGGCCCGCGTCAACGGACGCTCGCGCGGCGAGCGCGTCACCATGGTGCGCCCGCTCGGACGCGGCGATATCGCGGTGACCGCGCCCGCCCCGCGCAACCGCGGAGTGCAGGAATGGAACGACGTCGTCCCGGAAGGAATCCTATGACCGCCAAGCGCATCATCGGCATGGAGACCGAGTTCGGAATCCTCGAACCTGCCGAGCCATACGCCAATCCTGTCGCGCTGTCCGCCCATCTCGTTGAGGCCTATGGCGCCAAAGGTAGCGCCAGCGGTGGCGCGGGCGCGGTCAAGTGGGACTTCCACGGCGAGGACCCTCTCAACGACGCCCGCGGGTACCGCCTGGAGCGGGCCGCCGCGCACCCCTCCCAGCTGACCGACGACCCGGAGTATCTTGCTCCCTCGGCCGACGACGTCCAGAAGTCCCGCGTGGGTTCTCGCCTCACCCGCCTCGCCCGCCCCCGCAACGGCGAAATGGTGCGTGCGCGCGCCGCCAACGCGGTGCTCACCAACGGCGCCCGCCTCTACGTGGACCACGCCCACCCCGAGTACTCCTCGCCGGAAACGGCGAGCCCGCGCGAAGCTGTGCTGTGGGACCGCGCTGGTGAGCACATTGCCGTGGAGGCGATGGAGTTGCTGCGCCGTCAGGGCCGCGAAGTGGTGGTGTACAAGAACAACGTGGACGGCAAGGGTGCCTCGTACGGCTCGCACGAGAACTACCTGATGCGCCGCGAGGTTGAATTCATCGACGTCATCCGCTACCTCACGCCGTTCTTCGTCACCCGCCCGGTGATCTGCGGTGCGGGCCGCGTGGGCCTCGGCCAGCGCAGCGAAGTAGCCGGTTTCCAGATCTCCCAGCGCGCCGATTACGTGGAGAACGACGTCGGCCTGGAGACCACCTTCAACCGCCCGATCATCAACACCCGCGACGAACCGCACGCTGACGCCGAGGACTGGCGCCGCCTGCACGTCATCGGGGGAGACGCCAACCTTTTCGACGTCTCCAACCTGCTGAAGGTCGGCACCACCTCGCTCGTCCTCTGGCTGCTGGAAACCGGCGAGATCCCGCTCGACCTCGAGTCGCTCATGCTCGACGACGCCGTGGACGCCACCTGGCGCATCTCGCACGACCCGACGCTGCGCCTCGCCGTCGACATGCATGACGGCACCACCAAGACGGCCCTGGAGATCCAGCAGATCTACCTCGACGTTATTCGCAGCGAGATCGAGCGCCGCGGCGAGCCGGACTTTGACACCGAGGAGATCCTCACCCGCTGGCAGCAGGTCATCGACACGCTGCGCACCAACATGTTCGCGGCCGCCCCGCAGGTGGAGTGGGTAGCCAAGTACCAGCTCTTGGAAGGCATGCGTCAGCGTGGCGGACTGGGCTGGGACAACGACAAGCTACGCGCTCTCGACCTGCAGTGGCACGATCTGCGCCCGGAGCGCTCCATCGTGGCCAAGCTCGATGCTGCCGGCCAGATTGAACGCCTCTTCTCGCAGGCCGAGGTGGCCTACGCGGCGGAGCACGCCCCCGAGTCCACCCGCGCCTACCTGCGCGGAGGCCTCATCGAGCGCTATCCCGCCAATGTTGCCGCCGCCGGGTGGGACGGTATCGTTCTTGACGTGCCGGGTTATCAGGACCTCGTGCGCCTGCCCACCACCCGCCCGGCTCGCGCCACGGCCGCGCTTGTGGGAGAGATTTTGGAAGGCTCGCAATCGGTGGAGGATTTCCTCATCCGGTTGACGAGCGGTGAGAAGAAGTAGGCACGCGGCTACGCGTGACCAAGAATGAGGAGATAGTATGTCCAGCCAGGAATTCGCCCAGCCCCGCCGCCAGATCGAAGAGGTCTCCGAAGTGGAGCTGCCGCAGGTGCAAGCCCAGGTCAACCCGGTTGATTCGCTGCTCGACGAGATCGATTCCGTCCTGGAATCGAACGCCTCGGCCTTCGTGCAGGGCTTCGTGCAAAAGGGCGGCGAGTAGTGATTCCACGCCGCGTTATGGGCATCGAGACGGAGTTTGGTCTCACCTGCGCCTCGACGCAGGGAGGCGCTCCGCCGCTCGACCCGGAGGAAGCAGCCCAGCTCCTGTTCCAGCCCGTCATCGAGATGGGGCGCTCCACCAACACCTTCTTGAGTAATGGCGCGCGGCTCTACCTCGATGTCGGCTCCCATCCGGAGTACGCGACGGCCGAGTGCGATACGGTGGAGGACCTTCTCGCCAACGACCGCGCCGGTGACCTGCTCTTCGCAGACCTCGCCGCCCGCGCCAACGAGAAGCTGTCCGAGCAGGGCGTTGCTGGCCAGATTCACCTCTTCCGCAACAACCTCGACGCGCAGGGCAACTCCTTCGGCTGCCACGAGAATTACCTGGTGCGCCGCCGCCCCGATTTCCGCGCCCGGATTTCGACGATGCTGCCTTATTTCGTCACCCGCCAGATCATTGTGGGAGCGGGCCATTTGGCCACCGACGACGACGGCACCGTCACCTACGAGTTTTCGCAGCGCGCCCGTCAGATGTGGGACGCCATTTCGTCCGCATCCACCCGTTCTCGCCCGATGATCAACACCCGTGATGAGCCGCACGGTGACGCCGAGCTGTACCGCCGCATGCACGTCATCGTGGGGGATACCAACGTGGCGCAGTCCACCACGGCCCTCAAGGTGGCGGCCACCGAGGCGATCCTGGTGATGATCGAGGATGGCGGAATTCTGCCGAACCTTGAGCTCGCCGAGCCGATGGTGGCCATCCGCGCCACCAGCCAGGACCTCACCGGTCGCGTTCCGTTGGAGCTGGCCGCTGGCGGCACCATCACCCCGATCGAGATTCAGCGCACGGTACGCGAAGCGGTGCTGCGCCACTTCGAGCGCAAGGGCTACCTGTCCGAGCTCGGGGAGCTGCGCGCCTACGCCCTTGACCTGTGGGGCCGCGCCATCGACGCCGTCGAGGCGCAGGACTTCACCGGCATTGCGCAGGAGATTGACTGGGCCGCCAAGCTCAGTCTCATCCAGCGCTACCAGGAGCGTGGCGGAATGTCGCTCGCCGATCCGCGCATCGCGCGCCTCAACCTCGCCTACCATGACGTGACGGCGGGCGGGCTGCGCACCTCGATGGAAGCCAGCGGGTTGCTGCACACCCTCCTTCCGGCGGGCGCTGCGGAGAACGCGAAGACCACTGCCCCCCAGACCACCCGTGCCAAGATCCGCGGCGAGTTTGTGCGTAAGGCGCAGGAGTCACGGCACGACTACATGGCCGATTGGATGAATCTGCGGCTCATGGAAGCGCGCGGTGCTCGCACGGTGGTTCTCAAGGATCCGTTCGCCACGGTCGACGCGCAGGCCGAGGCCCTCATGGCGGAGATGGATGGGTGAAACGTCTCCTTCTGGCCCTCGGCCTGATGCTCGCGTTCCTGACCGGGTGCTCCACGGAGCCTCCGGTACTTGACGTGACCGTCAATGGCGAACTCGGTGCGCCCGTCACCATGACGGTGAATAGCGTGCCCGAGGAGCTCAAGGTCGAGACACTGCTGGAAGGGCACGGATCGACGATCGTTGCCGACGGAACCGTGCTGGTCCGGGCAACCTCCTTCGACTCCCGAACGGGCGAGATCATCGCGCCCACGGGATCACTTCGTTTAACGACGGCGAACGTCAAGGGCCTGGGCGACGTCGGTGAGCTGGTCGTGGGCGCCCGCGAGGGCAGCCGGCTCCTCATCGCCCAGCCCGGACTGGTGCCGGGCGACAACGCCGCGGAACTCGTCGTCGTCGATATTCTCAGCACGGTGGCTGACGGCACGGAGGTCCCACGTCCCGCCAAGTCACCCGCTGGAATGCCGAAGATCGAGATTAACGACGACGGCGTCCCGAGCGTCGCGTCGGGCGGCGGCGCGGTGCCGGATCTGGCCGTTGTGCCGCTCATTGAGGGGGACGGGGCGCAGGTCGCAAACGATGATGACGTCGTCGTCCAATATCTCGTTGGGGATAGCGCCGGGAAGGTTCTCGACACCACCTGGACGAACAAGGTTCCCATCGTCGTGAAGATGTCCGAGGTGATGGATGGCCTACGCATCGGACTGACGGATCAGAAGGTGGGCTCGCGGGTACTGGTGTTGATTCCCAGCGCGCAGGCCTCGGGGACTGGTGATCGATTCGCAATCGTCGATGTTCTTGGGATTTATGACAGCACCGACGAGAAGGCTACGGCGACGCCGAGCGTGACCAGTACTCCAAGTAGTACGAAGAGTCCGAGCGCAACGGCTACACCGACCAGTACTACCTCGAAAAATTCCGCGACTCCGAGAATTACCCCGACTCCAAAGTGAGCGAGCATTTGATGCCGCTATGGTGACCGCTGTTGCTATATCGCATTGGCGGTCACGTATAAGTCACGAATTGTTCGGTGGCGCCTACACCACGTAGTCAGCGAGCCTGCGGGAGTCACGTTGCTCAAGTAACCGCTCCTCCTGCGCCGCCCACAGCTCCCACCACGCGGCCGGGTCGCCTTCACGCGCTGCCACCCGCGCCCGGCGCACCTCCTCGGGCGCTTCGACCCACACCGAGACATCCAGGTACGGCGCCAGCGCCTCGCTGGAGGATCCGCACCCCACGATCAACAGCACATCCGCGGGGCCAATCTCCGTCACCGCGCCCCACACGCCGCGATACCAGTCCCAGGCGCGCGCCTGGGCGCACCCGCACTCCCGAAACGGGGCCGCAATCTCGGAGGCGACCACATCAACGCCGTCGACCAATCCCTCCCATCCCTCGATGAAGTTCTCCACCTCGATCAAGGCAACGCGCACGCCTTCCGCAGCAAGCCGCGCCTCGATCTCGCGCGCCAGCGTGGTCTTTCCCGCACCGGAACGGCCGTCGATGGCCAGGATCCGCGGCGGCGGGCCGCTCACAAGCGCGCGCACGCACCCGGAAACAGTATCTTCTCTGGACGGAAACATGAACCCCAGCATATCCGGGGTAATCTGGTCGGGAGATTGCGCGGCGCGTCTAAGAGATTGCGCCAATGGGTTCGGCCGTCACGAGGGTGGCGCGGGGCTTGACCGGCAAGGCGGAGGACGATCCTGCACCGAGAGTGCAGGTGAGGAGGACAACGCCGCCGGGCAAGATGTCCGTGACATCCGCAGTAGGCTAAGGCTCATTGGCGGGATCTCTTGCCCCGGCGTGATCTTGACAAGCACAGTGAGAGGAGCACGATGGCAGTCGCCGTTCGCGTTATCCCCTGTTTGGACGTCTCGGCGGGACGAGTCGTCAAAGGGGTCAATTTCCGGAACCTGCGGGATGCGGGTGATCCAGTCGAGTTGGCACGCGTCTACGATCGTGACCGGGCAGATGAGTTGACGTTCCTTGACGTCTCCGCGACCAAGGAAGGCCGCGGCACCATGCTGGACGTGGTGCGCCAGACTGCCGAGCAGGTGTTTGTGCCCCTCACTGTGGGCGGCGGAATCCGTACCGTCGAGGACGTGCGCGTGCTGCTGGAGGCGGGCGCGGACAAGATTGAGATCAACAGCGCCGCGGTGGCGCGCCCGGAGCTCATCACCGAGATTGCGAATCAGTTCGGCAACCAGGTGATCGTACTGTCGCTGGACGCGCGTCGCGTCAGCGGCGATACCGTCACGCCCTCGGGCTACGAGGTGACCACGCACGCGGGTAAGCGTGGCACCGGTATCGACGCCCTGGAGTGGGCGCGCCGCGGCGAGGAGTTGGGTGCGGGGGAGATCCTCCTCAACTCCATGGATGCCGACGGCACCGAGTCCGGCTTCGACCTGGAGATGACCGCCGCGATCCGCGAGGTCTCGCATCTGCCGCTCATCGCCTCGGGCGGAGCGGGCAAGGTGGAGGATTTTTCTGCCGCCGTGCGCGCCGGCGCCGACGCGGTTCTCGCCGCCTCAGTTTTCCATTTTGGTACGTTGACAATTCAGCAGGTCAAGGACCACCTGCGTTCGGAGGGATTCGAAGTTCGATGAAGGATGAACTCCCAGTAGGTCTGCGCGAGCGCCTCAAGTTCGATTCCGCAGGCCTCATTGCCGCAGTTATTCAGGATGCCGAGAACGGCGATGTGCTCATGGTCGGTTACATGAACGACGTCGCCCTCGCGCGCACCTTGAGCAGCGGCCGGGTCTGGTTCTGGTCCCGTTCGCGCCAGGAGTATTGGCGCAAGGGGGACACCTCGGGCCATATTCAGCTTGTGCGCCGCGTCCAGCTCGATTGCGATGGCGATTGTGTGTTGGTGCGCGCCGAGCAGGTGGGCGCTGCCTGCCATACCGGAACTCGCGACTGCTTCGAGGCAGGCGGCGATTTGGAATTGACGAACGATGAAGGGGAGGACGCATGAGTGCAGTTGATGGACCGGGGCAGTTGGCCTGGGGCGCCGTCTGGCCCTCCCTTGAGGAATTTTCCGAGCTTGCACAGACTCGTCGTGTGGTTCCGGTGGTGGAGAAACTCCTGATCGACGACGCCGCCCCGACCGGCATTTTTCGCCGCCTCGCCCACGGTACGGGAACCTTTATTCTTCGAGTCCGCCGAGCATGATGGCTCGTGGAATCGTTGGTCGTTTGTGGGCGTGCGCTCTCAGGCGCAGTTGATTGCCCGCGAGGGTACGGCGCGCTGGGAAGGGGAGGTCCCGCTCGGTTTGGAAACCGTTGGGCCGACGACGCAGCTGCTCGCCTCCGCCCTCGACGCGCTTCACACCAAGGCTCTCCCGGGATTGCCGCCGCTCACCGGCGGCCTCGTGGGCGCGCTCGGCTGGGACACGCTGTTCGACTGGGAGCCGAAGCTGACCCGCAAGGCGCAGCGCGAACTCGACATCCCCGACGCCGTCATGTGCCTCACCATCGATATGGTGGCGGTTGATCACCAGGAGGGGACCGTCTGGCTCATCTCCAACGCGGTGAATTCCAACAACACCGACGACGGCGTGGAGGCCGCGTATTCGCGTGCCTGCGCCCGGCTGGCCGAGATGGAAGCTGCATTGCAGCGCCCTGAGCCGCTGCATGCGGTGAAGCGGGCCGCCGCGGCCGCGGCCGAGGTGCAGCCAGAGCTGCGCACCAGCCAAGCTGACTTCGAGGAAGCGGTGCGCCTGGGCAAGGAAGCAATCCGTGACGGCGAGGTGTTCCAGGTGGTGCTCTCCCAGCGCGCAGACATCGACTGCCCGGCGGATCCGCTCGACGTGTACCGCGTCCTGCGCACCATCAATCCCAGTCCGTACATGTACTGCCTACGGTTGGCGGATGGAACGGAGGAGGGATTCGCCGTCGTCGGATCGTCTCCCGAAACGTTGATGCGCCTGGACGAAGGGCGAGTCACCACGTTCCCCATCGCCGGTTCGCGCCCGCGTGGCCGCACTCTGGCGGAGGATCGTGAGCTGGCCGAGGAGCTTCTTGCCGATCCCAAGGAGCTGTCCGAGCACGTCATGCTGGTGGATCTGGCGCGCAACGACCTGGCCAAGGTGTGCGAACCGGGCACCGTCGAGGTGATCGAGCTGATGGAGGTCAAGCGCTTCAGTCACATCATGCACATCTCCTCCACGGTGTCGGGCGAACTGGCGGACGGAGTGCGGGCGGTCGATTGCCTCGCCGCAACGTTCCCGGCCGGTACTCTGTCGGGTGCTCCCAAGCCGCGCGCCATCGAGATCATTGACGCGCTGGAACCGGCTCGTCGCGGAATCTACGGCGGCGTGATTGGGTACTTCGATTTCAACGGCAACGCGGATCTGGCGATCGCCATCCGCACCGCGGTAATTTCCCACGGTCGAGCTTCCGTTCAGGCGGGCGCCGGAATCGTGGCGGATTCGGTGCCGGAGACGGAGTTCATCGAGTCCAAGAACAAGGCGGCCGCCGCGGTGCGAGCCATTCAGATTGCTGGGACCCTGGCGCGTGTTGATCGGGCTGCTACGGCACAAAGTAAGGCCTCGCCGCAAGTTGATGGACACCTCGCACCCGTGCCGGGCGTCACGGGATATGGTGTGTGCGAAGAGACGGAGGAAGCATGACAACGGTGTTGGACAGCATCATTGCTGGTGTTCGTGAAGATCTGGCTCGGCGCGAGGCGAAGGTGAGTCTCGATCAGCTCAAGGAGCGGGCCTCTCGGATTCCTGGGGCACTCAATGCTGAAGCGGCGCTACGCGGGGGAGACCACCGCAGCGTCACGATCATTGCCGAGTGCAAGCGCAAGAGCCCCTCGAAGGAAGCTTTGGCCCCGATTGCGGATCCTGCCGCGCTGGCCGAGGCCTACGAGGCGGGCGGCGCCGCCGCTATCTCGGTATTGACGGAGGAGCGCCGTTTCGATGGCACCCTCGCTGATCTGGACGCCGTGCGCGCACGCGTGGACATCCCCGTGCTGCGCAAGGATTTCATCGTCACCCCGTACCAAATCTGGGAGGCGCGTGCGCATGGAGCGGACATGGTTCTGCTCATTGTTGCCGCCCTGGAGCAGACGGTGCTGACGTCCTACATCGAGCGCATTCACTCGCTCGGCATGACCGCGCTGGTAGAGACGCACGATCGCGAGGAGGCCCGCCGCGCTATTGACGCTGGGGCCCGCGTCATCGGCGTCAATGCCCGCAACCTCAAGACTCTGGACGTGGATCGTTCGGTCTTCGACGAAGTTGTCTCCATCCTGCCTCATCACATCATCCGCGTGGCGGAGTCGGGTGTGCGTGGGCCGCAGGACGTGGTCAACTACGCTCGATCCGGTGCCGACACCGTCCTCGTGGGCGAAGCCCTCGTGACAAGCGGCGATCCGCGCGCAGCAATTCGGGACATGGTGGCCGTGGGCCAGCATCCGTCCCTCGATGCGATGGAGAGATAATCGTGACTGAAACACTTGGGACCGTTCCCGGTCCTTACTTCGGAGAATTTGGTGGCCGCTTCCTTCCCGAAGCGCTCATGGCCGCACTCGACGATCTCACTGAAGCGTGGCAGCGTCTCAAGGTGGATCCGGAGTTTCGGAGCGAGCTCGATCATCTTCACCGCACTTACTCGGGCCGTCCCTCGATCATCACCGAGGTTCCGAAGTTCTCCAAGCACGCGGGCGATGCGCACATCATTCTCAAGCGCGAGGATCTCAACCACACCGGTTCGCACAAGATCAACAACGTGCTGGGCCAGGCGCTGCTCACGAGAGCTGTGGGCAAGACCCGCGTCATCGCGGAGACGGGCGCTGGTCAGCACGGCGTCGCGACAGCGACGGCCGCGGCCTTGCTCGGGCTGGAGTGCGTCATTTACATGGGCGCCGAGGATGTGCGGCGCCAGGCGCTCAATGTTGCTCGCATGGAACTTCTGGGCACCAAGGTCATTTCGGTGACTGCCGGCTCGGCCACCCTCAAGGACGCCATCAATGAGGCGTTCCGCGATTGGGTAACGAACGTCGATTCCACCAACTACATTTTTGGTACCGCAGCGGGCCCGCATCCCTTCCCGGAGCTGGTGCGCGATTTGCAGAAGATCATCGGCGAGGAAGCTCGCGCGCAGGTTCTGGCCTTGACGGGACGCCTCCCGGATATGGTGTGTGCCTGCATCGGCGGCGGCTCGAACGCCATCGGCATGTTCAACGCCTTCCTTGACGATCCGCTGGTCCGCCTCTACGGCTTCGAGGCCGGCGGCGAGGGCGTCGATTCCGGGCGCACCGCCGCTTCCATCAACGCCGGAACCATTGGTGTATTCCAGGGCTCGAAGTCCTTCCTCATGCAGGACGAGGACGGCCAGACGATCCCCTCGCACTCCATCTCCGCCGGGCTCGATTACCCCGGTGTGGGCCCCGAGCACGCCTGGCTGTCAACGATTGGGCGCGCCGAGTATCGCCCCATTAACGACGACGAAGCGATGGACGCGTTCCGTCTGCTGTGCCGCGAAGAGGGCATCATTCCGGCCATCGAGTCCTCCCACGCTTTGGCGGGAGCGCTCAAGCTGGGCCGCGAGGCCAAGGAAGCGGGAGAACCTGCGCCGCTTATTCTCGTCAATCTCTCCGGTCGTGGAGATAAGGACGTGGAGACGGCCATGACCTTCTTCGGGATTGAAGGAAAGGGTGAGGAACTGTGAAGACTGGCGCAAGAATTGACGCTCGCAAAGAGCAGGGTGCGGCGGCCTTCGTAGGCTACCTGCCCGCCGGTTTCCCGGACACCGATCGTGGTATCCGTGCAGCTCAGGAACTGGCCCGTGCCGGTGCCGATATCATCGAGCTGGGCCTGCCCTACTCCGATCCGTCCATGGACGGTGGAGTGATCCAGAAGGCAGGGCAGCGTGCGCTGGCCGGCGGCTTCCGGGTGCGGGATGTGTTCCGTGGCGTTGAGGCGGTAGCGAACGAGGGCGCGGTGCCGCTCATCATGACCTACTACAACCTCATCTTCAAGTACGGCGTGGACAAGTTCGCCCGAGATTTCGCCAACGCCGGTGGGGCGGGGCTCATTACCCCCGATCTCATTCCGGAGGAGGCAGGGGAGTGGATCGCCGCCTCGGACGAGTACGGGCTGGATCGCATTTTCCTGGTGGCCCAGTCCTCGCGCGATGATCGGCTCGCCCTGACGGCGAAGTCCTCGCGCGGATTCGTGTACGCGGCCTCGACCATGGGCGTGACCGGAACCCGGGATTCCCTCGATTCCGGTGCTCGCACACTGGTGGAGCGTACCCGCGCTGCCGGTGCCGACCGGGTGTGCGTGGGTATTGGAGTCTCGAACGCGGAGCAGGCGCGGGAAGTCGCGAGTTATGCCGACGGCGTCATCGTGGGCTCGGCTCTGGTGCGCTGCCTCTTTGAAGAGGACGAGGCGACAGCCTTGCGCGCGCTACGCGCCACGGCGGAGGCACTCGCCGCCGGAGCACACGGAGAATAATTCTTAAGTTCCGCACAGCTTGCGCCGACGAGGTGCACAGGGAGTCTGCTCATACTTGGTGCATGACCAACTCTCGTATCAAACTATCCGCAGCCCTCGCAGCATTCGTTTTGGTGCTCGGGGGCTGCGGCAATTCTTCGGATTCCAGCACGGCGAGTTCCTCCGCTACGGTTGCTCCCTCAGAGACGAGCACCGGGGCAGCTGAGACATCCGCGCAACTGGACGTGACAGCAGTTCATACGATTGCTGTCACAGTGGATGATTCCTCGCTCCGGCAGATGCTTCAAACATATGTGGACACCGGAGAGAAGGAGTGGATCCACGGTTCGGTGACGATCGATGGTGAAAGCTTCACTGATGTGGGGTTCAAGCTCAAAGGCAACTCGTCCCTCCGCAGTATCTCGGTGGATACACCCGCCCAGGATCTACCTCTTCGCATCCGGCTCGACAAGTACGTCGACGGCCAGCAGTTTGAGGGAATCTCCGACTTCACCGTTCGTTCCAACACCAGCGAGACCTCGATGAATGAGGCAGTTGCGCTCGACCTGCTCACAGATGCGGGGTTGGCTTCAACCAAGGCAATTGCCACCCGTTTCTCGGTCAACGGTAGTGACGAAACGTTACGGCTCACTGTTCAAAATCTTGACGACACGTGGGTTGAGGACTACTTCCCCGAAGCGGGCGCGGACAGTGTTCTCTACAAATCGGAATCCGATGGCACCTGGGAGTGGAATGGGGAGGACGCCGACTATTCGTTGTCGTTCGATATTGAAGCCGGTGCGAACAACTACGAGCCGCTCATCGCGCTGCTCGATCTCATCAACAATGGCACGGCGGAGGAAATCGCCGCGCAGTTGCCGGAACTCGTGGATATCGATTCTTTCGCCACCTATTTGGCCTTCGAAGATGTCATCAACAACTTTGACGATATTGATGGCCCTGGAAATAACTCGTATTTGTTCTGGGACTCGGCGACGAACAAGTTCACCGTGGTGGCATGGGACCACAACTTGGCCTTCGGAGGAGCGGGCGGTGGCATGCCTGGAATGCGCGCAGATGGAGACATGCCCGAGATGCCCGAAGGAGGAATGCCTGACTTTGGTGACAGGCCTGACTTCCCCGAAGGCGAGATGCCCGAATTCGGTGACGGAACCATGCCCGACTTCCCAGAAGGTGAGCTGCCCGAAGGATTTGTTCCACCGGAAGGATTCGTGCCACCCGAAGGTGGCCCCGGCGGAGACAACCCCGGGCGAGGGAACATGGGTGGGCCCGGCATGAGCCGAAGCAACCCGTTGGTCACGGTGTTTAACGCCAACGCGGATTGGTCGGCACTCTATGACGCCAAGCTGGCGGAACTTCAGGCATCCCTCATTGACGGCAGTGCGCTGGCCACCTCAGTCGAAACCTGGACGGCAACACTCGAGTCCGGAGCCTCGGATCTGGTCTCAACCGACATCATCACAACGGAAGGGGAGGCGATACGAACCAGCGAACAAGGCGAGAGTTCCCAGTAGAGAAGCTGGTAACGATCCAGCTCAGCGTTATGAGGCAAGAATAACGACGCTACCAACCCAGCTACCCCGCCACTACACTTGGCGGGGTAGCTTTGTCTTTCCTCTAGGAGCACCATGGTCCTCGCATCATTTCCGTCTCCCGCCCAGGCGGTGTGGCATCTCGGTCCGATTCCCATCAGGGCGTACGCCCTGGCGATCATCCTGGGGATCGTGATCGCCTGGTGGTGGATGGACAAGCGATACCGCGCAAAGGGTGGCCCCGAAGAGGTCAGCATTGATGTGGCCATGTGGGCGGTGTTCTTTGGTATCCTCGGCGGCCGCCTCTATCACGTCATCACCGACTACCAGCTCTACTTCGCGCCCGGGAAGAATCCGATCAAGGCGCTGTACATCTGGGAGGGCGGCCTGGGAATCTGGGGCGCCGTCGCGCTCGGCGGCGTGGGCGTCTATCTCGCGGCGCACCATCGCGGCCTGCGGCTCGCTCCCTTCGCGGATTCGTTGGCCCCGGCGCTTCTCATCGCCCAGGGAATCGGACGCTTTGGTAACTATTTCAATCAGGAGTTGTACGGACGCCCCACTGATCTGCCGTGGGCGCTGGAGATCGATCCCGCCCACATCGTCGGTGACTTCCCGCCCGGCACCACCTTCCACCCCACCTTCCTCTACGAAACCCTATGGTGCTTTGCCGGGGCGGCCCTGCTCATCGCCATCGAGAAGAGATTCAACCTGCGCGGCGGCCAGCTTTTCGCGGCGTATGGAGTGGTGTACACCGCCGGACGCGTCTGGATCGAGTCTCTCCGTATCGATGACGCACATCACATTCTCGGATTGCGTCTCAATGTCTGGACCTCGATCATCCTATTCCTTGTGTCCATCGTGGCCTTACTGATTTTGCGCCGCCGTTACAACCAGGATGCAACCACTGACAACATCTGGCTTCCCGGATTCCCCAAGGATTCAGGGGAGGATCTTCCTGACCAAGAGGGCAGCCAGAGCGAAACCGCTGGTCAGGCCAACATCATAAAATCAAGCGACGAAATATAGCCGTAACATAACGGTGATGTCCCGGACATCGTTCACCATCTGAGCACCCGTTTTGAGACGGGTTTCCTGCTGTGTTTGATGAAGCTGAGAGAGCTTTGATAATCAGGAGGACATCATGAGCGAACCGGGACTATATCGTCCAGATTTTGAGCACGATGCGTGTGGTGTGGCATTCGTGGCGGACCTACACGGAACGCAGTCTCGCTCCATCGTTGAGATGGGCATTACCGCTCTGGAGAACCTCGACCACCGCGGCGCTGTAGGCGCCGAGGAAAACACCGGCGACGGCGCTGGAATCCTGGTACAGATTCCGGACGAGTTTCTCCGGGCATCCGTTCCTTTCGAACTTCCGGCAAGCGGTTCCTACGCGGTAGGTATCGCCTTCCTGCCGGCAGTGGGCGAGCGCTCGGCCGCCGTCGCCCACATTGAGCAACTTGCCTCCGAAGAAGGCCTGGAGGTACTCGGCTGGCGTACAGTGCCGGTTGACTCGTCAATGATTGGGCCCACCGCCCTTGAGCACATGCCCACCATGCGCCAGCTTTTCCTCCGCGATCGGCAAGGGTCGACGGGGCTGGAGCTTGAGCGCAAGGTCTACCGTGTGCGCAAGCGCGCCGAGCTGGGGGGAACCTACTTCCCGTCGCTGTCCAGCCGCACCCTTCTCTACAAGGGCATGCTCACCACCACCCAGCTGGAGCCATTCTTCCTGGATCTCCAGGACCCGAGGTTTGCGTCCGCGATCGCGATCGTCCATTCGCGCTTCTCCACCAATACCTTCCCGTCGTGGCCGCTGGCGCAGCCCTTCCGCATGATCGCCCACAACGGTGAGATCAACACGGTGCGCGGCAACCGCAACTGGATGGCGGCGCGTCAGGGTGAGCTGCGTTCTCAGCTGCTCGGCGACGTCTCCCAGCTTCTTCCCGTCAACCTCGCCGCCTCCGATTCGGCGAGCTTCGACGAGGTTCTCGAACTGCTGCACCTCTCCGGCCGCAGCCTGCCGCACGCGGTGCGCATGATGATTCCGGAGGCCTGGGAGCAGAACGAGCAGATGGATCCCGATCTGCGCGCCTTCTACGAGTTCCACTCGAACATGATGGAGCCGTGGGATGGCCCCGCCTCGATGACCTTCACCGACGGCGTCCAGGTGGGTTCGGTTCTCGACCGCAACGGTTTGCGTCCGGGCCGTTTCTGGGTGACCGACGGCGGCGTCGTCGTCCTCGCCTCCGAAGCCGGCGTGCTGGATATTCCGGCGGAGAACGTTGTCCGCAAGGGCCGCCTCCAGCCGGGCAAGATGTTCCTGGTGGATACCGCCGCTCATCGCATTATTGAGGATGAGGAGATCAAGGCGCAGCTCGCTTCCGCCGCGCCGTATGGCCAGTGGCTGACCGAGAACACCGTTCACCTTGCCGACCTGCCCGATCGCGAGCACGTTGACCACTCGCACACCTCCGTTCTGCGCCGCCACCAGGTGTTTGGCTACACCAACGAGGAGCTGAAGCAGATCATTTTGCCGATGGCCGATCACGGCGCGGAAGCCAAGGGATCGATGGGCACGGACACCCCGATTGCGGTGCTCTCCGAGCGCCCGCGCCTCATCTTCGACTACTTCAGTCAGCAGTTCGCGCAGGTCACCAACCCGCCGCTCGATGCCATCCGCGAGAAACTGGTGACCTCTCTGCGCGGCAACGCCGGCCCGGAGCCAAACCTGTTGGCGGAGCTGCCCGAGCACGCGCGCAAGCTCGTCGTCGACTATCCGGTTCTGGACAACGATCAGCTCGCCAAGATCCGCACCATCGGGCGCTACCCGGCGCAGGGTAAGGGACTCTCGGCGGTCACCGTCTCCGGTCTCTACCGGGTCTCGGGCGGCGAGGAGAGCCTGCGCGCAAGCCTGCGCGAGATTTGCGAGCAGGTGGATCGCGCGATCGACGACGGTGTCTCCTTCATCGTTTTGTCCGACCGCGACTCGAACCGTGAGCTGGGTCCGATTCCTTCGCTGCTGCTCACCTCTGCGGTGCACCACCACTTGCTGCGTCACCAGACGCGCACCAAGGTGGCACTCTTCGTCGAGGCCGGCGACGTGCGCGAAGTGCACCATCTGGCCTGCCTCATTGGTTACGGCGCCACGGCGGTCAACCCCTACCTGGCGTTGGAGACCGCGGAGAACATGGCCCGCAACGGCGAAGTTCCGGTGAGCCCGGAGCAGACCTCCAAGAACGTCATCCAGGCGCTTGGCAGCGGCCTTCTCAACGTCATGTCCAAGATGGGCATCTCCACGGTGGCCTCCTACCGCGGCGCTCAGGTGTTCCAGGCCATTGGCCTCTCGCAGGAGTTGGTGGACGAGTACTTCACCGGAACCCCCACCCCGCTGGGCGGCGCCGGGCTCGACGTCGTCGCAGAGGAAATCTCCAAGCGTCACATCATCGCTTACCCCACCTCGGGCATTTCCCCCGCTCATCGTGAGTTGGAAGTGGGCGGCGAGTACCAGTGGCGTCGCGAGGGCGAGCAGCACCTCTTCAACCCGGAGACGGTGTTCCTGCTGCAGCACTCCACGCGCACCCGCTCCTACGACATGTTCAAGAAGTTCTCGCACAAGATCAACGATCAGGCCGAGAAGCTCATGACACTGCGCGGACTGTTCAAGTTCAAGCACGGCGAGCTCGATCCCATTCCAGTGGAGGAAGTGGAGTCGGTCGAATCGATCATGCGCCGCTTCTCCACGGGCGCCATGTCCTTCGGTTCCATTTCCCAGGAGGCGCACGAGACGCTGGCCCGCGCCATGAACATGATTGGCGCCAAGTCCAACACCGGTGAGGGTGGCGAGATGCCGGAGCGTCTGTACGATCCGCAGCGCCGTTCCTCCATCAAGCAGGTGGCCTCGGGCCGTTTCGGCGTCACCTCCGAGTACCTCGTCAACTCCGACGACATCCAGATCAAGATGGCGCAGGGCGCCAAGCCCGGCGAGGGTGGTCACCTGCCCGCCAACAAGGTCTACCCGTGGGTGGCCGAGGTTCGTCACTCCACCCCCGGCGTGGAGCTCATTTCCCCGCCGCCGCATCACGACATCTACTCGATCGAGGATTTGGCACAGCTCATCCACGACCTCAAGAACGCCAACCCGCGCGCCCGCATCCACGTCAAGCTGGTGGCCGAGGTGGGCGTGGGTACCGTGGCCGCGGGAGTTGCCAAGGCACACTCCGACGTCGTCCTGATTTCTGGGCACGACGGCGGCACCGGCGCGGCTCCGTTGACCTCCATCAAACACGCTGGCGCCCCCTGGGAGCTGGGCCTTGCTGAAACCCAGCAGACCCTGGTTCTCAACAACCTGCGCGATCGCATCGTGGTGCAGGCGGACGGCCAGCTCAAGACGGGCCGTGACGTGGTCATCGCCGCGTTGCTGGGAGCCGAGGAATTCGGCTTCGCCACCGCGCCGCTGGTGGTGTCCGGCTGTGTCATGATGCGCGTCTGCCACAAGGACACCTGCCCGGTGGGTGTGGCCACCCAGAACCCGGAGCTGCGTGGACGATTCACCGGCAAGCCGGAGTACGTCGTCACCTTCTTCGAGTACATCGCCCGCGAGGTGCGCGAGATTCTCGCCTCGCTCGGTGTGCGTTCGATTGAAGAGGCTGTGGGCCACGTGGAGCTGCTCGATACCGAGCGCGCCGTGTCGCACTGGAAGAGCGAGGGCCTGGATCTGCGTCCGATTCTCGCCAAGCCGAAGCCGGTGCCGGGTTCCACCCTGCACCAGCGCCTGACCCAGGACCACGGATTGGAGCGCGCGCTCGACGTGACGCTGCTGGAGATCTGCGCCGACGCCCTGGAGAACGGCACGAAGGTGGAAAGCGACCTGCCCATCCACAACGTCAACCGTTCGGTGGGCACCATGCTCGGTTCGGAACTGACGCGCATCTACGGGGGAGAGGGGTTGCCCGCGGGCACCATCGATCTCACCTTCCGCGGTTCGGCGGGCCAGTCCTTCGGAGCTGTTCTACCGCGCGGCATCGCGCTGCACCTCATCGGTGACGCCAACGATTACGTGGGCAAGGCCCTCTCCGGCGGTTCCATCAGCGTGACTCCCGATCCGCGCAGCGGTTTCCGCGCGGAGGAAAACGTCATTGCCGGAAACGTCATCGGCTACGGTGCCACCTCGGGCGAGATCTTCTTGCGCGGCAGTGTGGGCGAGCGTTTCGGAGTGCGTAACTCCGGTGCCACGCTGGTGGCCGAGGGCGCGGGTGACCACTGCGCCGAGTACATGACGGGCGGAACGCTCGTGGTGCTGGGAGCAACCGGTCGCAACTTCGGAGCCGGCATGTCCGGCGGCGCGGCTTACCTCCTCGACTTCGACCTCGACAAGCTCAACCCGGCCGCTCGTGCCGGAGGAGAGTTCATCATGGGACCGCCCAATGCCGACGACGAGATCGCCTTGCGCGCGATTCTCGCCCGTCACGTGGAGCTCACCGGCTCCACGGTGGCCCGCGCGATCCTCGATGCCGGCGACTTTGCCCGCTTCACCAAGATGGTCCCGCGTTCCTATTCGCGTGTGACCTCAGCACTGGCAGATGCCGAGGCCAAGGGTCTCGATATCTCTGACTCAATCGTTTGGAACAAGATCATGGAGGCGAGTCGTGGCTGACCCACAAGGATTTCTCAAGCATCGTCAGCGGGAGCTTCCCGCCAACCGACCGGTTGCCGTGCGTATCCGGGATTGGAAAGAGATTCAGGACGAGCGGGTGGACAACTCGGCGCAGCTCAAGCGCCAGGCCTCGCGCTGTATGGACTGCGGTATCCCGTTCTGTCACTTCTCCTGCCCCCTCGGTAACCTCATTCCCGAGTGGAACGATCTGACCTGGCGGGATGAACTGCCGGCGGCGATTGAGCGCCTGCACGCCACGAACAACTTCCCGGAGTTCACTGGCAGGCTCTGTCCGGCACCGTGCGAGTCGGGTTGCGTACTCGGTATCAACCAGCCCGCTGTCACCATCAAGCAGGTCGAGCACGCCATTATCGACGACGCCTGGAGTGCCGGGCTCGTCACCCCGCAGATTCCGCAGTACCTCACCGGGCGCACGGTGGCCGTCATCGGCTCCGGCCCGGCGGGTCTGGCAGCTGCCCAGCAGCTCACCCGCGCCGGTCACACGGTGGCGGTGTACGAGAAGAGCGATCTTCCCGGCGGCTTGCTCCGTTATGGAATCCCCGAGTTCAAGATGGAGAAGTCCGTCCTGGATCGTCGCCTCGATCAGATGCGCGCCGAGGGCACTCGCTTCTACACCGGCGTTGAGATCGGTACCGAGGAAGCGGACGCCCAGGAGTTGCTGCAGCGTTACGACGCCGTCGTTATCGCCGTGGGAACACCTCTGGCCCGCGATCTCAAGGCACCGGGCCGCGAACTCAAGGGCATCTACCAGGCCGTCGAGTTCTTGACGGGGGCCACTCGCACCGTGCACGGGCTGCCCGTTGAGGAGCCGATCACCGCCAAGGGCAAGGACGTCATCGTTATCGGCGGCGGCGACACCGGCTCCGACTGCATCGGCACCTCGGTACGTCAGGGCGCGCGCTCGATCACCTCGCTGGAGATCTTGCCGCAGCCCTCGGTGGATCGCCCCGCCAACTGGCCGTGGCCCACCTTCCCCAAGCTCTACAAGGTCTCCACCTCGATGGAGGAGGGCGGCGAAACGCTGTACTCCACCTCCACCGTCGAGTTCCTTTCCGACGGCGCTGGCAACGTCTCGCATCTGCGCCTCACCGATATGACGTTCGACGGCGGCCGGTTGGCTCCGGTTGCGGGAACCGAGCGTTTGGTGCCCGCCGATCTGGTTCTTCTCGCGATGGGATTCGAGGGCGTTGCGGAGGAGGGTGTGGTGTCGCAACTCGGCCTCACCCTCGACGGACGCAAGCGTATCGAGCGCGAATCCAAGTTCGGGACTTCGGTCCCGGGTGTGTTCGTGGCCGGAGACGCGGGGCGTGGTCAGTCACTCATTGTGTGGGCAATTGCCGAGGGGCGCGCCGCCGCAGCCTCTGTGGATGCCTACCTCACGGGTGTTTCTGCACTTCCTGAGCCTGTTGTCGCGACCGACGTTTCTCTCACCATCTGATGGCGGAGGTTAACGGAACGTGTGTGGCGGGTGCAACCCGATTATCCGGACAAAACGACAAGGGCCTCGGGTAGGATAGAAGTCATGCGTAGAGCTAAAATTGTGTGCACTCTTGGTCCGGCTACAACTACTCAAGAACAAATCCTCGAGTTGGCGAGGGCGGGCATGAATGTGGCGCGCATCAACGCCTCTCATGGCTCGCATGCCGAGCATGAGGAGAGAATTATTCGTGTCCGTAAGGCCGCGGAAATTACTGGTCGTCCCATTGCAGTGCTTGTCGATCTCCAGGGTCCGAAGATTCGTCTCGGAGAGTTCGCCGAGGGTCCGGTCTACCTCAACGTTGGTGATGAATTCACGATCACCACCGAGGATGTCCCGGGCACCAAGGAACTGGTATCCACCACGTTCAAGGGTCTGCCCGGAGATTGCAACCCCGGCGATCGTCTTCTCATCGACGATGGCAAGGTCGCGATCCGCGTCGTCTCCGTTGAGGGCTCCGAAGTCCACACCGTCGTCGAGGTTCCCGGAATGGTTTCCGACCACAAGGGCGTTAACCTGCCCGGCGTGGCCGTGTCCGTTCCCGCGCTGTCCGAAAAGGACCGCGAGGATCTCGAGTGGGGTTTGCGTTTCGGCTGCGACATCATCGCTCTCTCCTTCGTGCGTAACGCCAAGGATATTGAGGATGTTCACGAGATCATGGATCGCGTGGGCGTACGCCGCCCGGTGATCGCGAAGATCGAGAAGCCGCAGGCCGTGGATAACCTCGACGGCATCATCCGCGCCTTCGACGGCATCATGGTTGCCCGTGGCGATCTTGGTGTGGAGGTTCCCCTCGAGCAGGTGCCGATCGTGCAGAAGCGCGCAATCGACTTGGCTCGTAAGAACGCCAAGCCGGTGATCGTGGCCACCCAGGTGCTCGAGTCGATGATCGAGAATCCGCGCCCCACGCGCGCTGAGGCTTCTGACTGCGCCAACGCCATCATTGACGGCGCTGACGCGGTGATGCTCTCGGGCGAAACCTCCGTGGGTCGTTACCCGATCGAGTGTGTCGAGACGATGGCCAACATCATCGAATACTCGGAGGAACAGGGCCTGGAGCAGATCCCGGTCATCTCCAACGTGCATCGCACCCGTAACGGTGTGATTACCCGCGCGGCTGTGGAGATTGGCGAGGCCCTCGGTGTCAAGTACATCGTGGTGTTCACCCAGTCCGGCCAGACGGCCCGTCGCGTGGCACGCCTGCGTGCACGCCTGCCCCTGCTGTGCTTCACCCCCAAGCCTGATGTTCGCAACCAGCTTGCTCTGTCGTGGGGCGTCGAGACCTTCACGGTTCCCAACGTTCTCCACACGGACGATATGGTCGGCCAGGTTGATCATCTTCTGCGCGAAATGGACATGGCGGAGGATGGCGATCGTATCGTCATCGTCGCTGGCATGCCCGCCGGTGTCATTGGTTCCACCAACACCATTCGCGTCCACAAGATGGGCGAAACGTTGATTCGTTACGTCTAAAAATCTGTGCTACAGTTGGTCTCCGTGCCGACTGTAGGAGACCACGCAATCGGGCTTCGGCCCCTGCGTGATCTCACATGCTCCTGTGGTGGAATTGGTAGACACACTGCACTCAAAATGCAGCGCTGAAAGGCGTGCGGGTTCGAGTCCCGCCGGGAGCACTCCCTACCGGTAACAGCCGGCTGTACGGCGGAGGGTGTCGAAGCTTTTGCTTCGGCACCTCTTCTGTTTCCGTAGTGCCTTCGGGCATGGGACTGTACGATTGCGATAGCTGAACGAGCATTACGTTGCAGGTCGAAGGAGACGCAATGGCCAAGGAAGAGTCGACTGGAAGTTACCGGGCACTCGTTGTAGAAGACGAGACCCTCATCCGCCTCGATATCGTCGAGACGTTGGAAGAGGCCGGATACGAAGTCGTGGGTCAAGCCTCCGATGGTGAGCAGGCAATTGCCCTCGCCGATGAGTTGGAGCCCGACCTCATTGTTATGGACGTGAAGATGCCGGGCATGGATGGCATCACCGCAGCTGAGCGGATCCTGGCGGATCGCCGCTGCGCGGTTGTCATGCTCACGGCCTTCTCGCAGGGCGAGCTGGTGGAGCGTGCACGTGACGCCGGTGCCATGGCCTACGTGGTCAAGCCCTTCACTCCCGCCGAACTGATCCCGGCGGTGGAGATCGCGGTGTCTCGCGCTGCCGAGATGACCGCGCTGGAGAACGAAGTGGCCAGCCTGACGGAGCAGTTCGAGACCCGCAAGCGCGTGGACCGCGCCAAGGGCCTGCTGGAGGCTCGTATGGGGCTCTCGGAGCCCGAGGCCTTCCGCTGGATCCAGAAGACGTCCATGGATCGCCGTCTCACGATGCGCGAGGTGGCTGACGCCGTCATCGAGCAGGTGGGCGGCAAGGAGTAAGAACCTCCGCTGAATAGTGAAAGGGGCACCCTGACCGGGGTGCCCCTTTCACTATTCAGCTGTGTGCTACCGCGATAAATACGTTCGTCATCCTGCCAACTGCGGTGAGGACGCCGTCGTCGTCGCAAATCTCGACGCTGGAACACACACTGGAGCGGGCCTGCGAAATGATCGTGGCGCGGGCGGTGACGTGACCGGAAGTGGCGGCGCGAAGCTGGCTGACATTGAGTTCTGTCCCCACGGCGCTCTTGCCTTCGGGGGCGTTGAGTAGCGCGAGAACCGAGGCGGCGTGCTCCACGAGGACGGCGTTGGCGCCGCCGTGCAACAACCCCACCGGTTGCCTGTTGCCGGTGACGGGGAGGCGCAGGACAACCTCCGTACGATCCGCTCGCAGGATCTCCACGCCCATGCGCTGGGCCAATTCGCCGAGGTACTGGTTCATGCATCGATGCTATCGAGTATAGGCTGGTGCCGTGAACTCTGATCGTATTCTCCTTGTTGATGGCAACTCGATGGCTTTCCGTGCATTCTTCGCGCTGCGGGCCGATAGCTTCCTGACGGCCAACGGCCAATATACGAACGCCGTCTATGGCTTTACGAACACGCTGCTCAAGATGATTGCCGACCATCAGCCCACCCACGTGGCAGTGGCCTTCGATCTGCCCGGCGGCACTTTCCGTACGCGTATGTTCCCGGACTACAAGGGCGGGCGTGCGAAGACTCCCGAGGAGTTCAAGGGGCAGATTGACGTCATCAAGGAGACGCTGGATGCCATCGGTATCGAGTGGCTGACGGTGGAGGATTTTGAGGCGGACGATATCGTCGCCACGCTCTCCACGCGCGCCGCGGATGCCGGGATGCACGCGTTCATCGCCTCGGGTGACAAGGATTCCTACCAGTTGGTGAGTGATTCCTGCACGCTGCTCTACCCGATGCCGCGCTCCGAGATGCAGGTGCTGGACCCGGCGGGCGTGGAGGCGAAGACGGGGCTGACACCGCAGCAGTACCCGGACGCTGCGGCGCTGGTGGGCGAGGGTGCCGACAACCTGCCCGGCGTTCCCGGCGTGGGCATCAAGACCGCCGCCAAGTGGATTCAGCTGTACGGCGGGCTGGCGGGCATCGTTGAGCACAAGGAGGAGATCAAGGGCAAGGCGGGCGCCTCGCTGCGCGATCACCTCGACCAGGTCCTCCTCAACCGCGATCTCAATCGCCTCGTGACCGACCTGCCGATCGGCGAGGACCTTGACGAGTTCCGCCTCAAGGGCGTGGACCGGGCGAAGGTGCACGAACTGTTCGACACGCTCGACTTCAAGAGCCTGCGTACCCGGGTGCTTGCGGAGCTGCCGATTCACGACGACGGCGCGGCCGAGTCCTCTGAAGCTCCCGTTGATTTGGCCTCGCTGGAAGTGACGGAGTCTGACCTGGCCAAGTGGCTGGGGGAGTACGCCACCGCTCGCTGGGGGTTGGCGTTGACGGGGGCGTTTGCGCCGATGCGCGGCGACGTCGAATCCATTGCCATTTGTGACGGCGCCGGGCACGTGTATTCCACCGTGCGGGCCGCCTTGACGCCGGCGGATGAGACGGCACTGGCCGCGTGGCTGGTGGATCCGGCACAGGCGAAGGTGTGCCATGGCGGCAAAGAGTACTGGCACGCGCTTGCCGGCGCGGGGGAGTTTGACCTTCAGGGCGTCGTGTGTGACACCGTTCTGGCCGCCTACCTGCTCCACCCGGATCAGCGCGAATACGACCTGCACGATCTTTCCATGCGCTACCTCGGAGTAGATATTTCGGTCGCCGAACCCAGCGGCATGCTGCCCGGTTTGGGGGGCGACGACGGCGCCAACGTCAACGTACATCGGGCGGCGGTACTGCTGCCGCTCGCCGATGCGCTCCTTGACCAGTTGGGCGAGCAGGGTGAGAACGAGGCGTTGCTCGATCTGGAGCTCGCCGTGGCGCGGGCGCTGCAGGTGATGGAACACACCGGCATTGCCATCGATGAGGATCGCCTGGAGGAGCTGCGCCAGAGCTTCGCGGCGCGGGTGGAGGCGGCCGCGCAGGCGGCCTACGCGGCTATTGGGCACGAGGTGAATCTCTCCAGCCCGAAGCAGTTGCAGGCGGTGCTGTTCGAGGAACTGGGGCTGCCCACCACCAAGAAGACCAAGTCCGGATACACCACCAACGCTGAGGCTCTTGCCGATCTGGCGGCGAAGATCGCCTACCGTGAGGACGATCTGGCAGTGAAGGGGCAGACCTTCCTGGGGTCGCTGCTGGAGCATCGCGACGCCATCAAGCTGCGGCAGTCGGTGGAGGGGTTGCAGCGCTCGATCCAGAGCGATGGCCGTATCCACACCACCTACCAGCAGGCGGTGGCCGCCACTGGGCGCCTTTCCTCAACGGACCCCAACCTGCAAAACATTCACGCCCGCACCGCCGAGGGGCAGCAGATTCGCGAGGCCTTCGTGGCTGGCGAGGGCTTTGATGGGCTGATGACGGCCGACTACTCGCAGATCGAGATGCGCCTCATGGCCTCGCTTTCGGGCGACGAGGACCTCATCGCTGCCTTCAACGAGGGCGCGGACCTGCACACCTACGTGGCGGCTCGGGTTTCCGGTATTTCTGAGGAGGACGTCACTCCGGCCCAGCGCAGCCGCATCAAGGCAATGAGCTACGGCCTGGTGTACGGACTCTCTGCCTTCGGGCTCTCGCGTCAGCTGGGCGTCGCGGTGCCCGAGGCCCAGCGCCTCATGGATGACTATTTCTCGCGCTTTGGCAAGGTGAAGAGCTACCTCGATTCGCTGGTGGAGAAGGCCCGCAAGGATGGCTACACCGAGACCATGCTCGGGCGCCGCCGCTACCTGCCGGAGCTCGGCTCCACCAACCGCCAGCTCCGTGAGGCCGCGGAGCGTATGGCCCTCAACGCCCCCATCCAGGGATCGGCGGCGGACATCGTCAAGCTGGCAATGGTGGATGTGGCGAACGACCTGGCGGAAGCCGGGCTCACCTCACGCATCCTGCTCCAGGTACACGACGAACTGGTGCTGGAAATTGCGCCGGGGGAGCGGGCCGCCGTTGAGGCCATCGTGCGCCGCGACATGGCTGGCGCCGCACAGCTCGCCGTGCCGCTCTCGGTGGGCATCGGCTACGGCACCAACTGGCGGGTGGCGGCGCACTGACGCGCTCGAGCTGTCAGAGCTTTCGTGCGCGAATGATGAGGGTCCCGGGAATCCAAGGGGAGCGCTCGGGACCCCATCCGCCCCACACCAATGTGCGATCGGCGGGCCACTCCGGCTCCCAGATCCGTTCGATCACGAAGCCCGCGGCCGCAAGTGCGGCGCTGTGATCTGCCAAAGTGTGGTGAAACTCGACGTAAGCGAGGGCGTCGTCGTCGTTCCTCTCCACGTAAGCGCGCCGATCAAAATATGGAGTGGTTACGATCATGGCGTCGCGCGTGGGTGAATCTGGAAACATCCAGCGGGTCGGATGGGGTGTTGAATAGGCGAGCGTTCCGCCGGGGCGTAGCACCCGTGCCAGTTCGGTGCAGGCGCCGCCGAGATCTTCGATGAACGGGAAGGCGCCAAAGCTGGTGAAGGCGGCGTCGAAGCTGCCGGAGTCAAAGGGGAGGGCGAGTACGTCGGCTGCGAGCAGCGGTACGTTGATCCCGTAGCGCGTATTGAGCCGAGCGGCAGCGCGCAACATCCGCGGAGAAATATCTGTGGCGAGAACGGCAACACCCCTTTTTGCCAGTGCTCGCGAGCATTGCGCCGCGCCGCACCCGAACTCTAGAACGCGGGAATTCGTGAGATCTCCCAGGACGTTCAGGTCATCTTCGGTGGCCCCTTCCGGCCCCCAGATGAACTCGACATCGCCCAGAGTTTCGCCGTGCTCGGCGAGGTAGTCCTCACTATTCTCGTCCCACCAGACGCGATGTGCCGCGGACGGATTCTCCCCGGGAGCGATGTTCTCGCGACCAACCCACATGACTACTCCTCAAAAAATGGCGAAACGGTACCAAAGGACCCAGGCCAGTTGCTCTCACTTCTAGATATGATAACCGGTAGATTGGGCTCTAAATCACCCAAAAATGGCGACTTACTGCGGCAATACGTTTGCGACGAGCAGTGGACTCACGTAAAGTTAGTGTCTGGCGCGCACGCATGCCGTGTGTGTCAACATTGTCCATAACTTCTATTTCTGTCCGTAACGGAGTCACCAACTTCATGACCGATAACACGCCCGCTACCTCGACGATC
Source organism: Ancrocorticia sp. (assembly GCA_047602305.1). Taxonomy (GTDB): domain Bacteria; phylum Actinomycetota; class Actinomycetes; order Actinomycetales; family Actinomycetaceae; genus Ancrocorticia. The sequence continues at coordinate 581,440 of JASGHO010000001.1, read as the reverse complement.
CCGCAGGTCGCAATTAACGACATTGGCGATGAGGCCGCCCTCATCGCCGCAGTCGACCAGACCATCAAGTACTTCAATGACGGGGATATCGTCGAAGGAACCGTTGTCAAGGTCGACCACGACGAAGTCCTGCTCGACATTGGCTACAAGACCGAGGGCGTCATCCCCTCCAAGGAACTCTCCATCAAGCATGATGTAGATCCTGATGATGTCGTCAAGGTCGGCGACGAAGTCGAAGCACTCGTCCTCCAGAAGGAAGACAAGGAAGGCCGTCTTCTCCTGTCCAAGAAGCGCGCTCAGTACGAGCGTGCCTGGGCACAGATCGAAGGCGTCAAGGAAGCCGACGGCGTCGTCACCGGCACCGTCATCGAAGTCGTCAAGGGCGGCCTCATCCTCGACATCGGTCTCCGCGGATTCCTTCCCGCATCCTTGGTCGAAATGCGCCGCGTGCGCGACCTGCAGCCCTACATCGGCCGCGAGCTCGAAGCCAAGATCATCGAACTGGACAAGAACCGCAACAACGTGGTCCTGTCCCGTCGCTCCTGGCTCGAAGAGACCCAGTCGCAGGCCCGTGGTGAGTTCCTCACCAACCTCAAGAAGGGCCAGGTTCGCGAGGGAGTCATCTCCTCCATCGTCAACTTCGGTGCATTCGTTGATCTCGGCGGCGTTGACGGCCTCGTCCACGTGTCCGAGCTCTCCTGGAAGCACATCGATCACCCGTCCGAGGTTGTCGAAGTTGGTCACAAGGTCACCGTCGAGGTTCTCGACGTGGACATGGACCGTGAGCGCGTCTCCCTCTCCCTGAAGGCAACTCAGGAAGATCCGTGGCAGACCTTCGCCCGCACCCACGCCATCGGCCAGATCGTGCCGGGCAAGGTCACCAAGCTGGTTCCCTTCGGTGCGTTCGTTCGCGTCGAGGACGGCATCGAGGGCCTCGTGCACATCTCCGAGCTGGCTCAGCGCCACATCGATCTGCCCGAGCAGGTCGTCAAGGTTGGCGACGATGCCTTCGTCAAGGTCATCGACATCGATCTCGATCGTCGCCGCATCTCCCTCTCGCTCAAGCAGGCGAACGAGGGCGTGGACGTTGACTCCGAGGACTTCGATCCGTCGCTGTACGGCATGGCTGCAGAGTACGACGAGCAGGGCAACTACAAGTACCCCGAAGGCTTCGATCCCGAGTCCAACGAGTGGCTCCCGGGTTACGAGGCTCAGCGCGAAGCGTGGGAGAACGAGTACGCCGCAGCTCAGGCTCGCTGGGAAGCTCACAAGGGCCAGGTCAAGAAGGCTGCCGACGAGGATGCTGCCGCTGGTCAGGCTGCCGCTGCTCCCGCAGCAGAAGCTGCTCCGGCTTCCTACTCCTCGGGCTCCGAGGCTGCGGGCACGCTCGCATCCGACGAAGCTCTGGCAGCTCTCCGCGAGAAGCTGACCAACAACTGAGTAAGTTGTAGCTAAGCAAAGACCCCCGGTCGTTACGACCGGGGGTCTTGTGCATATACATAGCAGCGCTAAATAACGACGGCGCCGTGTCAAGTAGCTGACACGGCGCCGTCGTTAATCAGAGTGCGATCAGATCACATAGTTGTCGCCCGGAAGCGATGCCGACGCGAGGTCAGCGATCGTGATTCCAGCGAAGAACTCCTCGATGAGAGTGTGCAGATCTTCCCACATCTTGAGGGTTTCGCCCTTGTCGTGGTTTGCGCAAGGGGTCGGTTCGTCGAGACAGGCGACCGGCGCGAGGCTTCCCTCGGTGAGGAGAAGGATGGAGCTGACAGAGTAGTCGGAAGGATCCTTGGTGAGGCGGTAGCCGCCTCCCTTGCCACGCTGGCCAGCGAGAACGTTTGCGCGCACCAGCGTCTTGAGGATGCTCTCGAGGTACTTCTCGGAGATGTCCTGACGCTCCGCAATTTCCTTGAGGGGAATGTACCCGACCGTTTGGTTCTCAGCGAGATCGATCATGACGCGCAGCGCATAGCGCCCTTTTGTTGACACCAGCATGCAAATACCTCCGCAAAGATCGATCGTTCCCCATTCCTAGGGGCCTATAGGATTTTAGCGGGAAAAACCCTCGGGGTGTAGGGTTATTTCCCGTAGCGTGACGAAATACCCCGAATAGCGCGGTTTGAGCCGTGGTTTGGAGCGCGGTTTGAGCCGTGGTTTGGAGCGCGGTTTGAGCCGTGGTTTGTGCCGTCCACATGGCGGCCCCAAGGCGCCACTACGCGCCAGCAAACGCCTGGGCTAGGTCGGCGCGGATGTCCTCCACGTTCTCGATGCCCACGGAGAAACGAAGCAGGGTGTCGGTGATGCCGAGCCGCTCACGTACTTCCACCGGCACATCGGGGTGGGTCTGCACCATCGGGTAGGTGATGAGGGATTCGGTACCGCCCAGGCTCTCGGCGAAAGTAATGAGCCCCAGGCCTTCAAGAACCTGCTTGGCCATCTCCGGGGTGGTGGTGTGGAAGGAGATCATGGAGCCCGCACCACGCGCCTGGGAGGCATTGACCGTATAGCCGGGATGATCGTCCAGGCCCACGTAAAACACCTCGCTGACCGCGTCCTGCTCGCGAAGCCAGCGCGCGAGTTCGTGTGCGCTACGTTCCTGGCGCTCCATGCGCAGTGCCAGCGTCTTGAGGCCGCGAATGACGAGCCAGGAGTCGAAGGGGGAGAGGGCTCCGCCCATGGTCTTGAGCATGAGGCGAATGTGTGCCGCGAGCTCCGGGGTGCGCGAGGTGACGAAACCGGAGATGGTGTCATTGTGGCCGGCGATGAACTTGCTGCCACTGTGAATGACGAGGTCAGCGCCGAGAGCGATGGGGTTTTGCAGGTAGGGGGAGAGGAAGGTGTTGTCCACGATGAGGATGAGGCCGTGCTCGTCTGCGATGCGCCGACACTCGGCAAGATCGGTGACGTTCATCATCGGATTGGAGGGCGTTTCGATATACAGGCACTTGGTGTTCTCGCGAATGGCGGCCTCGATATTCGCGGGATCAGTACTGTCCACGTAGTCGACGGAGAGGCCGTTCTTTGCGCCTACCTGATCGAAGAGGCGGACCACTCCGCCGTAGAGATCCTCCGAGGAGACGATGTGGTCACCGGGGGAGAAGAGTTCAAAACAGGCGGTCACTGCGGCCATGCCGGAGGCAAATGCGCAGGTATCGAGGCCGCCCTCCAGCCCGGTAATCAACTCTTCGAGATGTTCGCGGGTGGGGTTCTTCTCGCGCGTGTAGTCGAAACCGGTGGACTGCCCCAGCCCGATGTGTCCAAAGGTGGCCGTCTGGTAGATGGGGAAGCTGACGGCCTTCGTCTCTTCGTTAAAGGCATGGGGTACATGGATACATCGGGTATCAAGGTGGTCGGACACGTGCTGCTCTCACTCTCAGAATGACGGGTATCTACCCGCTATGTTGATATGAAATGAACGCTGAGGTTGTTCATGTTCACGATGTGGCACCCCCGCCGGTCTTGTCACGGGCTGCGGTACATTCTTTATTAATACCATATAACCCACTTAATAAGTTGGTTTATGGCCTCGGAGGCATCATTCATGACTACTCTCAGCGAGCAGCTCCACAACGAGCAAGCTTATTTGACCAACCTGCGCCGAACGTTCCACCAGCATCCCGAACTGGGACTCCAGGAGTACTGGACGGCCGAGCGCATCGAGCAGGAACTCGACGCGTTGGGCATTGCTCATCAGCGTGTCGGGGCCACCGGAGTTCTGGGGCTCATTGAAGGTCAATGTGAGGGTAACGGCTCGATTGCACTGCGCGCAGATATCGACGGCCTCCCGGTTCAGGAGACCGGAGATGTTCCGTATCGCTCTCGCAACGACGGCGTCATGCACGCCTGCGGCCACGACTCCCACATCGCGGTTCTTCTCGGCGCCGCCAAAGTCCTCCACAATGCCCGCGGATCATACGGCGGCCAGATCAAGCTGATTTTCCAGCCCGCCGAGGAGATTGGGTACGGTGCGCTAGATTTTGTCGACGACGGCGTGTTGGACGGCGTCGAACGCACCTTCGGCATGCACGCCGCCTCCGACCTTCCCACCGGCACACTCGCCGCGGTGGAGGGACTCAACTTCGCCGCCGTTGATCACTTCACCATCACCGTGCGCGGCAAGGGAGCCCACGTCTCGCGCCCCAACCTCGGAGCGGATGCCCTCTACATCGCGAGCAGCATCGTCGTCGCCGTTCAGGCACTTGTTGCGCGCCGCACCAACCCGGTTGAACCGGTGGTTATCGGCATCGGTAAGTTCCACGCAGGGACCACCTACAATGCGCTAGCGGAAACGGCGGAGCTTGAGGGCACCACGCGCACCGTTACTGCCGCCACGCGCGTGCAGGTGCGTGAGGACATCATCAACCTTGCGCGCCAGACGGCAAGCGTCTTCGGTGCCGAGATCGATGTTGACTGGCGTGACCTCACCCCGGCGGTGATCAATCCAGCGGACGTCACCGCAGAAGTGGCGGCGGTTGCACGGACGATCGCGGGCGCCGTCGTCGTCACGGAACGTCCCTACTCGCTCGGAGGGGACAATTTCGCGGAACTGCAGCAGCGCGTACCGGGGGTGTACGCGTACTTTGGCACCGGCAACCCGGACGTCCCCAACACCCAAAACTCCCACCACAACGGCAACTTCGATCTGGACGAAGCCGCGCTTCCGGTGGCCGCCTCGCTCTACGCCGAATACGCGCTGTGGTGGCTGACCGAGGGCAGGTATCGCCATGAGTGAAACCCAAGTGTGTACCACAGCAATGTAGTCAGTGATCCAACCAGCTATTGACATACTAGTGTGATGAAATGCTCGGGAGGGCACGGAGTATTTTCCGTGCCCTCCCGCTTTTCTCGAGGTCACTGAATATACTGTGAGAGATCAGAGAGGGGCAACAGTGACGAGCACGAACAATGCGGCGCGAATTGTGCGCCTTCTCTGCGTCTTCCTGGCGTTGGTTGGGATACTCGTGGGAGTACCCGGCGTTGTTGCTGTGGCTGCGTCTGTTGAAACTGCGCCAGCTGAAACAGTGCCTGCCGAGTCGGTGGATGATCCGTCGGACTTGGCTACTACAGCCGTCACTCAGGACACCCCCGAGTACTCACCGAATTCCGACCCGGGGGAGCCGACAAGTACCGAACAACCTCCCGCCGACCCTGCACCCCCCGAGATTACGCCCGTAGATCTTCCCCCCGTCGTTGTCATTATGACCGGGGGTCTGCGCTGGGACTCGTTTGATCCGGCGCAGACTCCCGCTATCGCTGCCCTTGCCGCCTCCGGGACGATGGCGAATATGGTGCCCGTCATTTCGCGTGGGGGATCGTGCCCGTTGGATTCGTGGCTTGCGCTGTCGGCTGGCCGCCAGACGGCTCCCGTCGCGTTGTCGCGGCCGTGGATGTGCGGGCAGCAGTGGGTTCTTCCGGGCCGCAGTCTGGCTCGTTGGGGTGAGTATCAAACGACGATTAGTGCCTCCCGGGCCTCCGCCCAGTTGGGCACATTTGCTCAGATTCTTAGCGATTCCGGCGTGACCAGCCGCCCCATTGGCCCCGGCGCCGCTCACGTACTGGCTACCGGCGACGGCGTCGTGCCGGGCAACTATCTTCTTGCCCCACGTTCGAACGAGTCGCTCGCGGAACGGGTGTCGCAGTCCGCGGCCGAGTTTGATGTGACGGTCGTTGACGCCTATCCGGTGGACTACTCCTCGATCACCCGCTGGCTCGCGACCCGTTTGGGCCTGCAATCGCCCGAACGGGAGCAGCAGGAGTCGGCGGCCGCCGCCGACCTCAACGCTGCCCGCGTCGAGACCGTCGTCAGTGCGCTTGCCCCCGGCACCCGGGTGCTGCTCGTTTCCCTCACCGATGTTGATTCGTTGCGTTACATGCAGATGGTTGTTGCTGCGGATGTTCCTGGCGCCGCGGCCCTGGGCGCGGACAGTACAAATATGAACGACGACGCCAGCGCCACTGACAAACCGGCCGTTACCACCAGCCCTCTCCCTCCCAGCATCGGCTACTCGGATTCGGTGCGCCAGCGTGGCGTGGTTCAACTCTCCGACCTGACGCCGATGCTCCTGTCGTGGCTTGGCATTGAGGACGCACCCGAGCTGACCGGCACCCCCATGCTGGCGCGCGAGCTGACGTCACCCACTTGCGCTCCGGATGGCGAGTGTTTCACGCAGCGGCTGGACGACCTCGCGGATCAGGGCAGGCATGCCAGCGCTATGCGCATGACTCGTGGCGAGTTCATTCGTTTCCTCACCTGGGGCGCCGTCGGTTATTTCGTGCTGTCGCTGGTGCTGCTGGCCCGCCGCCCGGCCCAATATCTCGCCAAACATCCGCGCATTCGCACGCTTTGGATGTGGCTGGGTGTCACGTTGGCCTCTGTCCCGGTAGTGAGTCTTCTTCTCAACGCGTTGCCCTGGTGGAATACCAGCTTCGCCAAACTTGCCCTCATCGGCGGGAGTTGGCTGGTGGCCGGTGGCGTGGCGTATGCGGCGCTGGCGGCGCGACGCTGGCATATCGCGGCGCCGTTGCTCCTTCTTTCTACCCTCACCGCGGTTGTCTTCCTGGCGGACGCCGCCACAGGCTCCCGTCTCATGGCCGATTCGCCCGTGGGCTTCAACCTGCTCAATGCGGCCCGCTTCTATGGGGTGGGCAACGAGGCGTTTGCGTTGCTTGCGACGGGTACGCTGACGGTTCTGGCATTTCTTGGCGTCTGGCTACGGGACCGTCGAAAAGGCCGATTGCGCGGGCGTTGGCCAGCGGTGCTGCTGGTTGGTGGCATCGGTTTGTGGGTGGCCGCGGTGGATGCCTTGCCCTCCATGGGCGCCGACTTCGGCGGTGTTCTCTCCTTCGTCCCCGCGCTGCTCGTCCTCATTGCGCTCGTTGGGCGTTTCCAGATGTCCTTCGTGCGCGTCGCCATCATTGGTGTGGTGACGGTGGTGGCCGCCGCGGGTATTGCGATCGCGGACTGGATGCGCCCGCCTGCCGCGCGCTCTCATCTGGGCCGTTTCGTGCAGTCGATTGCGGACGGTGAGCTTTTCGAGGTCATCACGCGCAAGCTTGGCACCAATCTTCGCCTGCTCATGGGGTCCACGCACCGCTGGGTGGTTCTCGCCGCGATTCTTCTCATCGCTCTCGCGTTGATTCATGCGTTGCGCACGCGTCCGGTGGCCAAGCGCACGGGGTGGACTCGCTATCCCTTGGGCCTGATCGACCGGCTCTGGGGCTGGCTCGCTCCGAGCGAAGGCGATGCCCTACCCCCGCTCGTTGTGCGCCTTCCGGCTCTGAAACCGGCGCTGCTGGCGAATGGAACCTGCTTGGTGTTGGCCTTTGCACTCAACGACTCGGGAATTGTCCTGCCCGGAATGGCAGCGATTCTTTTCGTGCCGCTGCTGCAAGCGCTGATCGTGAGCGATCAAGAGCTACGGCACCCAACGCAGAAGGAACAGTGACGGCATGCTGACGATCGCGCTGACGGGTGGAATTGGCTCGGGAAAGTCCACGGTTTCCACGCTGCTTCGCGGCCTTGGGGCTGAGATATTCGACGTCGACGAAGCGGCCCGGTCCGTCCTTGCGCCCGGTTCTCCCGGGGTCGACGACGTCGCCGCCCGCTGGCCCGAGGTGGTCACCTCCGGTGTTGTTGATCGCGCAGCGCTGGCTCGTATCGTCTTCAACGACCCGGCAGAGCTGGCCCACTTGAATGCGATTGTTCATCCCCGCACCTGGGAGAAGATCGACGCGGATCTTGCGGAGTATCGCCGCGCTCATCCGGATGGGGTTGCCATCGTGGATATCGCGCTCTTGGCCACGAGTGAGCGGCGCGATTCTTTTGATCTTCGGGTGGTGGTGCACGCCGATGTGGAGACGCGTGTTCGCCGCCTCACCGAAACACGCGGCATGGATGAAGCGGACGCACGCGCGCGGATTGCCGCGCAGGTGGATGAGAGTGAACTGCGGGCCTTGGCGGATGTGTGGCTGGATAATTCGGGAACGCCGGAGGACCTACACAAGCAGGTCGAGGCGTTCTGGGCCACGATTTCGCAGGCCTAGACACAGGAGTGGCCTCCACCGTGACACACCGCGCCGCATACGGCGAACGATGTCACTGTGGAGGCCACAACTAGCGATGCACTACTTACGCTCGATCCCAGCCACCCGGTAGGCGTCGGCTTCGTCGAGTGTCTCGTGTTCCATGAGCGCGTCAACGAGTGCCTTGTGCTGGTCGGCGTGCTCCAGCAAGAGCCGCTTCGCCTCCTCGTAGCATTCGCTGAGGAGCGCGCGCACTTCGTCATCGACGGCCTCGAGCAGCGCGTCCGATGCTCCCGCGGAGCGGGGATCGCCTTCGCGGGGGTAAACTTGGATGGGGCCGATGGTGTCGGACATGCCCCAGCGCCCGAACATCTGGCGGGCGATGCCCGTGGCGGTCTGGAGGTCGGATTCGGCGCCGGTGGTCACCACGCCGAGAATTACCTCTTCGGCAGCCATGCCGCCGAGCGCGCCGATGATGCGGCCGCGCAGGTAGTCCTTGTCGTAGCCATACTTGTCCGCTTCCGGGGTGGAGAGCGTGACGCCGAGCGCCCGCCCACGCGGAATGATGGAGATCTTGCGGACCGGATCGGCGCCCGGCTGGATCATACCGAGCAGGGCGTGCCCGGCCTCGTGCCAGGCGGTGCGCTTGAGCTCCTCCGGGTCCATCATCACCGAGCGCTGTACGCCGAGCTGGATTGTCTCCAACGCGTTGGTGAAGTCCGAGGTCTTGATGGTGCCGGCGCCGCGGCGCGCGGCCAGCAGCGAGGCCTCGTTGACGAGGTTGGCGAGATCGGCGCCGGTAAGGCCCGGCGTGGTTCGTGAAATCGCATCGAGGGACACGGTGGCGTCAATCGGCCGCCCACGAGTGTGCACCTTGAGAATCTGCTCGCGGCCCTTCTGGTCCGGGGGAGAGACGGTGATGGTGCGGTCGAAGCGTCCGGCGCGTGTAAGCGCGGAGTCGAGCACGTCGGCGCGGTTGGTTGCGGCCACCACGATGATGTTGTCGGTGGCGGTGAAGCCGTCCATTTCGGTGAGCACCTGGTTGAGGGTCTGTTCGCGGTCCTCGTTGGAGCCGATGGAGCTGGCGGAGGAGCGGGAGCGGCCGATGGCATCAATCTCGTCGATGAACACGATGGCCGGAGCCACCTTGCGGGCCGCCTCAAACAGGCTGCGCACGTCCGATGCTCCCTTACCGGCGAGGATTCCACCGATTTCTGCCGCCGAGACAGAGAAGAAGGGAACCCCGGCCTCGCCTGCGGTGGCGCGCGCCAGCAGTGTCTTGCCGGTGCCCGGGCCGCCTTCCAGCAGAATGCCGCGCGGGATCTTGGCACCGAGCCGGGTGTACTTCTCGGGATGGTTGAGCATGTCCACGACTTCGCGCAGCTGATCTTCCACCTCGTCGATTCCGGCGACGTCGTCAAACGTCACGCGGTTGGCGTCGGGATCGATGGGCTGGTGATTCTTTCCTCCGAAGAGCCCGGAGGGCCCGCCCTTCATTTGCCGTGACATCATCCAGTACCAGAATCCGAGCAGCAGGATGATGGGCAGGAAGGAGAAGATGAGGGTGACGAACGGGTTGCTTCGAGTGATGGGCGAAACGGCGGTGATCTTCACCTTGTTGGTTGCGAGAACCTGCGCCATGTCGTCGTCGGCCCAAGTGGGGCGTTCGGTGACGAACTGGTGCGATGTGACGCCGTCGTAACTGGTGGCGGAACGCAACTCGCCCTCGATGGTGTCGCCGCGCGAGGACACCGTCTTCACGTTGTTGTTGGCGAGCTGCGAGTAGTACTCGTTGTAGGGGAGCGAGACGATGGGGTTGAGCGTTTCCTGGGCCCACGAAAGGCCCATGAAGCCGAGTATCCACAGGATGAAACCGGTGATGATGATGCGCCGCCACGAGCGCTTGCGGCCGCCCGATTCTCGTGCGGAGCCTTCGACGCCTTCGGACCTCCATGAGTGATTCTCGTTGTTCTTCCGGGATCTGCCGGAGGGGCTGCGAAAGCGACTCTTGGTGGGAGCGCTTGACGAGGTGCGTTTGTTGCGAGGCGCCTCGGTAGGGGATGGATCCCACGGGCTGGATTCCCGCGGGGTGTGAGATTCAGACATGACACTCCTTATATCTGTCCCCATCTTCCGGGCAGTGTCTGAGAAAAGTCTAGGTACTCCGGGCTATTGCGCGGCAGGCGAAAGTGATGTCTGTCGTCTACCGAAAATTATTTCGGTAGTATGGACGCATGATTCCCGAGCTTGTGAGAAGTGAAGCGCCCTTTGAGGTCATTTCCGAGTACACCCCGGCGGGCGATCAGCCCCAGGCGATTGCCGAGCTGACCGAACGTATTAACGCCGGTGAGAAGGACGTTGTGCTGTTGGGCGCCACGGGAACGGGAAAATCAGCGACGACGGCGTGGCTCATCGAGCAGGTGCAGCGCCCCACCTTGATTATCGAGCCGAATAAGACGCTGGCGGCGCAGATGGCCGCGGAGTTCCGCGAGCTGCTGCCGAATAATGCGGTTGAGTATTTCGTCTCGTACTACGACTATTACCAGCCTGAGGCCTACGTGCCGCAAACGGATACCTTCATTGAGAAGGATTCGTCGATTAATGACGAGGTGGAGCGGCTGCGGCATTCGGCCACGAATAGTTTGCTGACGCGCCGCGATACCGTGGTGGTGGCCTCCGTTTCCTGCATCTATGGCCTGGGCACCCCGCAGGAATACGTGGCGCGTATGGTGCAGGTGCAGGTGGGGCAGCATCTTGATCGGGATGAGTTGCTGCGTACCTTCGTGGGAATGCAGTACACGCGCAATGACATTGCCTTTACTCGCGGCACTTTCCGGGTGCGCGGGGATACCGTCGAGATCATTCCGGTGTACGAGGAGCTGGCGATTCGCATTGAGTTCTTCGGGGACGAGATCGATTCGATTTCGTTGCTGCACCCGCTGACGGGCAACGTGGTGCGCCAGACGAACACGGCGCACGTGTTCCCGGCTTCGCACTACGTGGCGGGCCCGGAGCGCATGGAACGGGCTCTGTCCACGATTGAGGCGGAGCTCGAGGAGCGGCTGGCGGATCTGCGCAACCAGAACAAGCTGTTGGAGGCGCAGCGCTTGGAGATGCGCACTTCTTATGACATCGAGATGATGCGCAACATCGGCTCCTGCGCGGGTATCGAGAACTACTCGCGGCACATTGATGGGCGCGGGCCGAATACTCCGCCGAATACTCTGCTGGACTATTTCCCGGATGATTTCCTGCTGATCCTCGACGAGTCGCACGTGACGGTGCCGCAGATCGGGGCCATGTATGAGGGTGACATGTCGCGTAAGCGCACCCTGGTGGAGTTTGGTTTCCGTTTGCCCTCGGCGATGGATAATCGCCCACTCAAGTGGGATGAGTTCCTGGAGCGCATTGGCCAGACTGTCTACCTCTCGGCCACCCCGGGCCGTTACGAGATGGAGCAGGCCGATGGTTTCGTGGAGCAGATTATTCGCCCCACCGGCCTGGTGGATCCGGAGATTATCGTGAAGCCCACCGAGGGCCAGATTGATGATCTGCTGGAGCAGGTGCGGATTCGCGCTGAACGTGACGAGCGCGTGCTCATCACCACGCTGACCAAGAAGATGGCCGAGGATCTCACGGACTACCTCGCGGATCGTGGGGTGCGGGTGGAGTACATGCACTCGGATGTGGATACGTTGCGCCGCGTGGAGCTGTTGCGCGAGTTGCGCCTGGGTGAGTTCGACGTGCTGGTGGGCATCAACCTGCTGCGTGAGGGATTGGATCTTCCGGAAGTTTCTTTGGTGTCGATTCTGGACGCGGACAAGCAGGGCTTCTTGAGGTCGACGACGTCGCTGATCCAGACGATCGGACGTGCGGCTCGTAACGTCTCGGGTCAGGTTCACATGTACGCAGATACCATCACCCCGAATATGCGCGATGCGATCGAGGAAACGAATCGCCGCCGAGCCAAGCAAGTTGCCTACAACGAGGAGCGAGGGATTGACCCGCAGCCGTTGCGTAAGAAGATTGCGGACGTCACGGACATGCTTGCGCGGGAGGATCTTGATACCCAGCAGCTCCTTGAGGGTGGCTACCGGCAGGAACCGGCGCACGCGAAGGGGAAGGCGCCCACGGTGGCGGGTGCTGCCCGCACGGAAGGTGCTCGTGATCTGACACAACTTATTGCGGATCTCACGGCGCAGATGCACGCGGCTGCCGAGCAGCTTCAGTTCGAGCTTGCCGCCCGCTATCGCGACGAAATCAAGGGCTTGAAGAGCGAACTCTGGCATTCGCAGCAGGCACAAAAGTAACGGACGCGACAGTGGTATGGGCGGACTAAAGCTGGACAAGGGTCTGAGGTCCCGTAAACTGGTCCCCTGGAAGGGGAGTATTCCCACGCAACATCGGTTCGTCATCACGACTAGCAATAGTCCGGGCCGTGGCCAGAAATGGCGGGAAGAGACCTTCGGATCATTTCGTCGACCCGGAGGCTTATCTTGCACTCTGTTTTGTCATTCAACGGGCCCCTTCCCATGGCTGCTTCGACAGCCGAGCAGATGGCCGTCCATCCCTGGGAGTGGATTATCCTCGCCGCTGTTATTGTGGCTCTCATTCTCTTCGACCTCCTTGGCCACGTACGTAAGGCCCATGAGCCAACGTTGAAGGAAGCCGGGATCTGGTCGATCATCTACATCGGTTTCGCGGTGATCTTCGGAGGGATTCTCTTCCTACGTCACGGCTCCACTTTTGCGGGCGAATACTTCGCGGGCTTCCTCACGGAGAAGGCGCTGTCCCTCGATAACATCTTCGTCTTCATCATCATCATCGCCTCCTTCCGTGTTCCGCGGAAGTACCAGCAGAAGGTGCTGCTTTTCGGCATCGTCATGGCCCTGGTCATGCGCCTCATCTTCATCCTGGTGGGCGCCACGATCATTGAGCACTTCGTGTGGGTGTTCTTCCTCTTTGGCGCCTTCTTGCTCTACACCGCGATCAAGCAGGTCATGGAGGGCGTGCAGGAACCCGGCGCGTTGGAGAACGAGGAATACGAGCCGAACGCCACCGTCAAGTTCGCCATCAAGCACTTCCGTGTGACAGACGGCTACGTGGGCCAGAAGCTTCTGGTACGCCGCGAGGGCAAGTCGTGGATGACACCGCTACTGCTGTGCATCATCGCCATCGGTTCGATCGACCTCATGTTCGCGTTGGATTCGATCCCGGCTGTGTACGGCCTCACCAAGGAGCCGTTCATCGTCTTCTCGGCCAACGCCTTCGCCCTGCTCGGCCTACGCCAGCTCTTCTTCCTCATCGACGGACTGCTGGACAAGCTGCTCTACCTGCACTACGGCTTGGCCTTCATCCTCGGCTTCATTGCCGTCAAGCTCGTCATCCACGCCTCGCACGGCTACGGCTTCCTGGAGTTCATCCCCGAGCCGGACATCGTCATGTCGCTCATCGTCATTATCGGAACCATCATCGTCACGGTGTTCACCTCGATGTGGGGAAGCAAGCAGCGCAAGAAGCGCCTTGATGACGACCAGGACGGCACCGGTAACGCCTTCGAGTGAGTATTCGAGGACGCTATAACTGAATAGTCGACGACGAACCCGGCCCACGTTGCTACGTGAGGCCGGGTTCGTTGCTATATGCAGTTATTCGGGCCTGTTACTGCCAGGGGCCGATGACGGGGTTCCAGACGCGCGCAATGCGGGTCTCAACGATGTTGTTCTTGAAGAACGGGTCCTCGTCGAGAAGGCTCAGTGCTCCGGCGGCATCGTCAGCGACGACGATGAGTAGGGCTCCACTGGTTCCCAGGGGACCGGATGCCAGGAGCTGATCGGCCTCCTTGAGTTTGGCAAGGAATGCTCGGTGTTCGGGGCGGATCTCGGCGGTGAGATCTCGCTTCGTTGCGTCGTACTCATAATTCACAGCAAAAACAGACATAGTTGCACCTTACTTCGCTCGGCGCCCGAGTGAGGAGTCCTCTCATCACTTGCAACGTGTGGTTGAGGATGGCCTTGACACATACCGGGGCCGGTAAGAGGAGTCCTGTTGGTAGATCGTAGTTGTGAGCCCGCTCACATTGTGCAATGCCCCTGGGTCTGCGAGGTTCATTACCTGGCGGGGTAATGGTGAATTGTTAACCTCTATGGACGTGCTTGTATGGTGGCGCACCCGGATGGGTGACGTGGAATTGCCAAGACCTTTGCATATCGCTCTGTCGAGCGAGCGGTTCGTTTGTGGGAGAACGGACTGGTTCTGTTTTGGCCTGATAATTGGCGTGAAATAAGTGAAAAGTAGAGAGATTCCAGCGATGGGGTGAGTGTTGACGTATGAATTTGTCGTGTCACTTTACTGATTTATACCGCCCAAATGTGAGATTAAGTAGTGGTAATGGGGTGGATTTGTAGGGGGTGAGGCCTTGCTATAAGAGATACATTCCAGTCAACGGTGCTGCCAGGTGGTGCGCCGTGGGGCGATTTACTCAACAACTTAATACCCCCAATGGTTTATGAAAATTATGTTAATGTCCTTTTTGAACAATTGATTGACCGAACATTGAAGAGCTTATAGGGGGTGGTGCTGTGCAAATGAAAAAGTTTGTCCTGTGCGCACTTGCCCTTCTGGTCTCGCTTGGTGGGCTTCTGGTTCCGACGGTTCCCGTGGGCGCAGCCGCACCAGATCCCTATGCCACCATCTCGCTCACCAAGATCTATGACGGTACCGATCACAATGCCGCTGATGGCAACAAGCCCAACGGTACCTTCGTTAACTCAGCCAATGGCTATATCCCAGGCGATGACAGTGCCACCGATGGCATTGTGAGTAGCTCGGACATCGTTGGTTATGAGCTCCTCGTCAATATTTTGCCTGGCCCCGCCCGCAGCATGGATGTTGCGCTGATCCTTCCCGAAGGGCTGACATTCTCCCGGGCGGATAATGCAGACATCTGTGTGAAGAATCAATTTGTGACCGGACGTTTCAACGGGACCGACGCAAAGCCAAGCTGCCGCTACACCGCCAAGGTGGGAACTCCTGTTCAGGTCAGCTCGCAGGTGAAGCTGCGTGGCATTGACACCGGGGGAACTGTTCTCCCGGGTCAGGTGGCAGCCGCAACCATCGGGGCGGTGGGTCCCGTGAACGGTGAAAATGCCTTCCTTGGCGTGTACACCAAGGCGTTGGCCGATCCCGCCACGGTGGTTTCCGCTCCCGCAGCTGATCTTGTGGTCCGCCCATCCCAGTGCACACCGGACTATGTCTGCCAGCGCAACACCGTGGCATCGAAGGCTGGCTCGTTCTTCCTCACTCCCCAAGCGGTGCGATGGGGCGGCTACAGCACAACGAAAGGCGCTGCGGCCGGCGGCTCGTGGTCTGCACAAGTGGATGTTTCCGGATTCCCCGAGGGAACCTCCTGGCGATACGCTGGGCAGGAACTCACGGTGAACGATGGAGTGCTTACGCTGCCGCCAATGTCTGGCGAACAGAAGCTTGATTTCACGTTGCCCACTTCCATCAACGACTGGGAACACGATCGGCGCGAGTTGTTGATGATCCATGTGATGGTTGATTCCACCTCCTTTGCCTCTGAGGACTTCCAGAACTTCATGGACGGGTGGCAGCCTGGTAGTGATGCCGGTTCCTCGGTGAAGACCTCGGATATCCGTGGCACCGGCGCTCGAGCCGGCTACCGTGTACCAAACAACGATTTCGGTACCTGGGATATCTACCAGCTGGCCGGGCAACAAGGTACGCCCGTCTTTGGTAAAGGCATTGTGCGTCCATGGACTTCTGACGCAACCTATTGGGAGCCCGGACGAACAAGCTTTGACGCGGGCAGTGAAAAGAGTGTCAGGCACCTTGATCCGCCGAGCCTATTCGTCACGGAGGGAACCGAACTTCGTGTGACGTTGAGCGCTGACACCACACGTTTTGGCGTCAACACACCGACGGACTTTGTGCTATCTGACGAGTGGAATCCTGATGAGCAGGTCGCCGTCGGCCCTCCTGTGGTCAGCTATGGAGGACGTTCGGTATCCGCCCATGTGGTGCAGTGGTCCCGAGCTTCGCACGGCAACAACACGGCTGATCCAGACATAACGGATGGATGGGTGACATCCAACGAGCCGATGCCGGGGGCGCGTGCTATGCGCGTCATCTTCCCGGGATTCCCTGCCGGAACTATGAACGGCGCGGGAACCTACACGGTGACGGTCCCGATGCAAATTGTGGATGACTGGGGAGACGCTGGTGAGAAGGGTCGCAACTTGGTGGACACCATGCGCGGCTGGGTGCGTGGTGGTCCACAAGAAAGCGGCAACAAATGGGTGACGGCGCTCAATAAGCCGGTGGCCGAAGCGGAACTGACAGTTGAAGCACCGGAGATCAATCAAGATGCTCGCCAAATTCGCTGGGTTGTGACGCCGAGTATCAGGAATCTGATCTCAACGACTGACAAGGTCAACGGTGAAGCGACACTGAACATTGATGCGTGTGCCACGTCATTTGACCTTCCGGCAGATTCGCAGTGGATGATCCAGGGTGCATTCGTGCCCGGTAGTGGTTGCGATGGGGATACCAAGGTACCCGGTAAGGTTACCCTCGTTCTCAAGGACCCTGATGGCACGTTGCCATTGATGAGCCAGGATAAGACGGTTGCTATCGGCGCATTGCCACCGATTGAGTTCGTCACTCATATTTCTGCACTTGGCGGAGGTGACGTCACCGTTTCCGGCGAGTTCATGGCAACGGCGGCGGGCACCCAGGAGATCAGTGAAGGCACCAGTGTGGCCAGTGCCCAGGCGTCGATGGCCAAGATCGAGGCGATGACCACCCTACTCAAGACGCTCACACCGAAGGTGGAGATCGGCGATACCATCGGCTGGCGCGCCATCGTCTCCGCGCAGGACAGCGGTGGTGCGGGTGGCTCTGCGGGGCTCGCATCGCAAACCGTTCTGGTTCTCCCTGGCCGCGGTGACGACGATGAGTACATGGGAACCTTGCCCAACGCCGACGTGTACGACGGCCCGACAAAGAGTTCGTTTGATGCTCCCTATAGTCTGACCGGTGCGCAGGTAATCACAACCGATTCCGATGCAGGGGCAACAATCGTCTGCACGACCGATAACAATCCGTCGTTGGACCCCACCGTGAATACCTGGGACGCCGAGTGCTCTGACGCGCCAGGCCGACGTATCACCGCGATCAAAGTGGTGAACCAGACGCCAAAGTTGGGCATCACCACGGTTGATATCACCATCACCTCCGAGAATAGTGTGCGCGGCGAGGTGTACCTCATGTGGATCGGCGACATCTACACGGCCGCAGGTCCGGCGGCGCGCGGTTGGCCCATGCCGGCTACCATCGTGGCCTCCTCTATTACCGGCAAGGCGTACTGGGACACCACCGGTAAGGGTAGGGACTATAGTGACGGGGCACCGGTACAGGCGGGTATCGTCGTGGACCTGTTGGACGCCGATCGCCAGAAGATCGCGAGCACGACGACGACGGCAGACGGCTCTTACACCTTCGCGAATCTTCACTCGGGTACCTACTTCACCCGGATTGAACCGCAGGGTGGACCGGGAGGATTCCCGAATACCGTCGCGTCCGAGTTTGATACCAACAAGACCGTGAGTGTGAACCCAGCGTTTACATTTGCTGGCCAGCGTCTCGCGAAGGCGAGCCGGGAATCCAGTGAGATCTCACTCGGCGCGGACGTGATTCGCGCGAACGTCAACTTTGGTTACAGCGCTTCAGATCCATACTCGGATGTGTCGAAGAGCGCGGCGAAGGTGGTGTGCCCGGAGAGCGATGTGGTGTGCGATGTGAGCTGGGACGTGACGGTGAAGAACGGCTCTGATGCGAACCCACGTGGTGCCACGAACCTCACCGGTGGCAAGCTCATTGACTCGACCTCCTCGCAGGTTTATGACCTGAAGGCCGGAGCTTTCGAGGATCCGCGCGACAAGATCAAGATGATCGCGGCGCAAGGGCGTTTGCCCAGAGCTGTCATGGTGAATCCGGACGCTTCGAACGGCTCTGCCGTGGCCACGAACAAGGGATACTTCTTCGTGTCAAACTATGGCGTTGCGACCAAGGTTGATGTTCCTGGCGACATCATTGCGATCACAGGTCTAAACCCAACGGGTCTGGGCGCAGGTGTTGGCACAACTGATGGTTACTTCCTGGTCAAGCCAGATGGCACCGTGACGCAGGTTGCTGGCATCTCCGGGACGATCATTGATGTGATCGGGAACGATCCCCTAGGTGCGACCGGTAGCGCCGTGGCTACCACAGAGGGTTACTGGATCGTGAAGAACGACGGAACCGCTACGAAAGTTGCGGGAGTCTCAGGTTCGATTCTGGCTCTCACTGGAAGCAGTCCGGCTAACGCTTCCTCAGGCGTGGCCACCACCGAGGGCTACCGGCAGGTCAACGCCAATGGCACCGTTGGGCCTCTATTCCCTGTTGATGGCCGAATCATCAAGCTGATCGGTTCAGTACCAAGTGCATCCAGCGGTGTCGGGATTCTTACGGCGCAGGGGTACTGGGTGTACAAGACGGGCGATACGGAGCCGGTACAGATTGATCTGGATACCGCTGGTGAAAAGCTCGTTGACGCGGCTAGCATCAATCCTGCCACTGCCAGGAGAGGCGCCATGGTGTGTGCGGAGACGAAGTGTTTCACGGTTGTTCCTCAAGCCAACGGAAGTTCGGTAGTGACACACTTTGGCGGTTTCAAGGGCACCGTTCAGGCTATTATGGGCGAACAACCAGCCATGACGACCGGCAGCTCGCTATTGGTAACCTCCGAAGAATACTGGATTCTCAGGGGTGGAACGCTTCGCACCAAGGTCTCGGGTATCACAGGTAAGTACGTGGATATCACCGCGGCTCAACCCAATGTAGCGAGTTCAGGAGCTGGAATCGCAACTACGGATGGATACTGGCTCGTTAACTCATTTGGCGACAGCTTTAAGGTTGATTTTCCGGTGGATCTTGTTCCCAATGGGGCTGTGTCCGAGGTTGTGAATGGCGATTTTATTGATCGCACCTACGCTGTGCCGGATTTGGCTGCTGGTGAGGCCTACAAGGTACGGCTCAGCGGCAAGGTGAATCGCAGCTCCGCCGGATTCGTGGTGGGCAATCAGGCGATGGCCACCTTTAGCGAGACGCCACGTGACCTTCCGGATCAGATGACGCTGCCGGCTTACGATGCCACCAAGGAATGGGATTTTGGCAAGCGCGCGGGTAACGCCACGTGTACGGCACCCACAGAAACCTGGGTGACCCCCGGTGATCAGTGCGAGCAGGTATACAGCCAGATTGAGCCAACTGATCAGCCATTGGGTACGCTCTCCGGCAATGTGTGGGTGGATTCCGAGGGCAAGCCCGCGTTGGCTGATGGCACGCCCGTGCGGAATGCCCGCGCCACCTTGTATATGGAGGTGGCGGACGCGGCCCCGTTGGTTGCCGGAACAGCTCCCACCAAGGCGGATGGCTCCTACGAATTCAAGGATCTGGTTGCTGGCAATTACTTTGTCACCTTCACGGTGGACAAGGATCCGGTAGCCGGTGACGGTTCGAAGGTTCTTGGCCAGGGCCAGTCGTGGGCATGGTCGCCTGATGCCGTGGCTGTCGCAACAGCAGGGCGCAGCATTGCCGATGAGAGTGGAAAAACCGTCAGTGTCGCACTTCCCGAAGGTGGTTCGGTGGAGAACGTCAATGGCGCGATCCGCGTCCATAACGTGGCAATCGAGGTGACCAAGGAGGGATCGGTTGCGGGCGGGACGCCGTCGTCGGAACTGACCGCCGAGTACGACCAGGAGATCACCGTGCAGGCGAGTGTCAAGAACACCGCTGCCGATCCGCAGGACAAGCTGGCGCAGCTCACCTTCACGGACACCGTGACGGAGGGTCCGAAGGTCGAATGGGCAACCTGTTCGTTCGAGGGTGACAACGTTGACGTCTCGGGTACGCAGTGGACGGATGATACGTTCGTCGTGACGTTGCCGGAGGCGTGGGTTCTCGAGCGCGGCGAAGAGTACACCTGCACCGGAACGATTCCGGCGCTCGGTAAGAGCGCGCAGGAAGCCCAAGTTCATACGGACACGGTCACTGCAACCGGAGTGGGCACGTTGACGGATGTGAAGGTCAGCGACGATTCGACCTTCGAAGCAACGTCGAACCCTTGGGTTCGTCCGGTTCCGGCCATCACCCTGGAGAAGGGAATCCTTGAACCGGGCGGAGACCCGCTGACGGCACCGATTGCTACTGATGCGGCGCTCGACCCCGGCGAGGAAGCGACGATTACCTTCCGGATGACGAACACGGGCGAAGAGGACCTCCTCGACGTGGCGATCGACGACGTGACGTCAAAGGGTCCCGAGATCACCGACCTCACCTGCCCCTTCGAGACCACTGTGGTCAATGGTGTGCAGCGGCGTCATCTCGCCCAGGGCGCGGTTCTGGTATGCACCGCGAAACTGACGATCGACGACGGCCACGCCTGGCATCGTAACGACGCCACGGTCTGGGCGGTCGGCGCGGAATCTCAGCATCTCGCCAACGCGGAAGCAGGCTTCGATGCTCACACGGGTATCTGGTTGCCGTTCTCGGGTGGAACGGGTTCATGGGTGTACACGGCTATTGCGGTTGTGTTTGCAGGTTTGGCCATCGCTCTCGTGGTGGTCCGAATGAAGGGCGGGAGGGCGCCTCGCGCAATCCACGAGAGAAAGGCATAAGAAGAATTCGGAGTGGGTGACGGGCTTGCTTCGGTACGAACGCGGTTGGTTTGAACGGCTAACTGCATGGACATGGATGTGGCTGGTTTGAACAGCTGGCCGCAAAGGTCTTGGGTGCGTGATTCAAGACCAATTAAGGGAAAGGATGGGCCGTGAAGAAGAAGCTATTTTCTCGGCTGTTGGCCGGGACGTTGATTGCCTCGGTTGTTGGTATGGGCGGGGCGGCTCAGGCTGCTCCGGCGGATCCGAGTTTGATTGATGAGACCAAGCCGGTCTCGTTGACGATCCACAAGTTGAGCGGTGTGAAGAATGAGAATCTTCCCCACGACGGTAATCCGCTGACCGGTGCTGATCTGCAGGATTACAAGGCGCTGGCTGGTGCCACGTTTGAGATGTTCCGGGTCCAGAATTTCCTGGGCACAGATCCGGCGACCTGGACCCAAGCTCAGCTGGAGGCAGCGGCTCGGTTGACAATTGATCCGGGTGCGACGCCGGGGGCTGTTCCGACGGCGATCGATCCGGGCGCGGACCTGGCCGATCCGGCCGATGACACCTCTTACTCGACGGTTTCGGTGGGTGATCTGACCACGGATGCCAATGGTGAGGCCAAGTTCCCGGCACTCGCCCGTGGTATCTACGTAGTCAAGGAGACCGCGTGGCCGGATGCCGTGGAGGTTCCCTCGGAGCCGTTCCTGGTGATCCTTCCGTTCTGGAGGACCACCACGGTTGGTGCTGGTGAGTGGCTCTACGATGTGCACACCTACCCCAAGAACAAGATCGGCATCACCTCCAAGGAACTCGTTGCCCCCGCTGGTGGCCTGGGCATCGGCTCCGAGGTGACCTGGAAGCTCGGCCTCGACGCCACCAAGCCTCCGGCAGACGATCTGCTCACACAGGTTGAGATCCACGACGTGTTGGATCCGCGCCTGGTGTTCGATGCTGCGGACTTGAACGATGTGCAGGCTTACGCTGTTGACCTCCAGGGCAACCGCCTGAGCCCGGCTCTCGTGCGAGGTGTTGACTACACCGTCGCCACCGATACCGTGCAGGTTCCTGTGGATCCGGCTGACCCCGCTGTCACCGAGACCCGCCAGCGCGTGAAGTTCGCCGTCGTGTCCCCGGCTACCTTCCCCGGTGCACGCTTCGAGGTTGACTTCAACACCAGCGTGATCGCGCTTGACCCGGCCAATAACAACACGGTTGACGATGGCGGAACCATCAAGAACACCGCTATCGGCTTCATCAACGATCCGAACTTCCTCACTGATGGTTCGTCCTCTCCCGAGGTGAGCGTCAAGTGGGGCGCGGTGCAGATCGACAAGTTTGATGTTGATACCCCGGCCACCAAGCTCCAGGGCGCCCAGTTCCAGGTGTTCGATACCAAGGCCAAGGCTGATGCCTGTGTCGCGGCTCGCACCGCTGGTACCCCGACCGCCTGTGTCGATTTCATCGAGGTCACTCGTGACAACGCCGGTGGCGCCGTCGCCGCACAGTCCACCTTCACCACTGACGCCACTGGCGCAGCGCTGATCCCCGGCCTGTACGTGGGTTCCACCGAGGCTTCCCGTGACTACTGGCTCGTTGAGACCGTGGCCCCCACCGGCTACGTGCTGCCCACCGATGTCCAGAAGGTCACCGTCACCCCCGGTGGCAACGCGGACGTCACTGTCAAGGGAATCACCAACAAGTTGGAGTCCCCCTTCACCCTGCCCTTCACCGGTGCCGAGGGAACCCGTAACCTCATGATCGCCGCAGCCGTGGCCCTCATGGCCGGTGCTGGCTTCCTGGTCCTGGGCCGCAAGAAGCAGACCAACTAACATCACAATCGCGATCAGTTAGCTGATCGCAACCCAGCAACCCGCGAGGGCCAGGAGGATCAGAACATGCGTCAAAGCACATGGAGTGTCTACGCGTTCTGCTTCCTGGCCCTCGTGGCGTTAACCCTGTTCCTCTACCCGCCCGGCATGCAGTGGTGGAACAGCTACATCAATGCCAAAGAACTCGCCAAGATGGTGCAGATGGTCGAGGCAGGGCCTCCCGAACGCCTCCAGAAGATTCTGAAAGCCGCCGAGGCCTACAACGAGCAGCTGAAAATCGGCGCTCGCCCAGACGACTACATGGAGCAGCTCGATCCTTCCGGTGACGGCCAGATCGGCCGCGTGAAGATCGCCTCGATTGACGTGGACCTGCCCATTTATCACACCGCCTCGCATGAGGTGCTGCGCAAGGGCGCTGGCCACATGCCCGAGACGTCGCTGCCGGTGGGCGGAATCGGCACCCATGCCGCCATTACCGCACACCGCGGCCTCGCCGAGTCCCTTCTCTTTACCCACCTCGACAAGGTCGGGCTGGAGGACACCTTCAGTTTGGAAGTTGCCGGGCGTGTCCTGGTGTACAAGGTGTTCGATATCAAGATTGTGAAACCCGAGGAGTCCGACTGGCTGAAGAAGGACGACAGCCGAGACCTCGTCACGTTGATTACCTGCGATCCTCTCGGGATTAACACCGAACGCATGCTGGTCACCGGTGAACGTATCATCCCCACGCCCGAAAGGGACCTGGAGGACGCCAACAAGAAATCCAACCAGCCGCATTTCCCCTGGTGGCTGGTGGAATGGCTGGGTGGGGCCGCCCTCATAGTGAGCTTCGGCCGCTACCTCATCGTGCGGGACCGCCGCGCCGCCGCTGCTGCGGAGCCCGCGGGTAGTACCTGGCCGGGTGAACCGGTGAGCGCTGCTTCCGTACCCGAGAAGTAGCCGCGCCGGCAACTACTTTTGACGACGACGGCGTCGTCCCACGCCCGAATAAGAACCGCGCGCCCGAAACGAAGAATTTTCTCATCTTTGTCTCACCGACATTTCTTTCTCATTGGACAGGATTGTCCTGTGAAAGGGAGGTGAGCGTTGAGATGACTTCTGTCTTGATGTATTCGCATGACACCGTGGGACTGGGCCACGCCCGCAGGAACCGCGCGCTGGCGTACGCGTTGGCGCGGGAACTGCCGCAACTCACGGGAGAGCCAGTCGGTGGGCTGCTCATCGCGGGAAGTCCGAACGCCGCCCGCGATCCCCTCCCCGAAGGATGGGACTGGTTTATTCTGCCCGGAATTACGCATGGCCCGGACGGGCATACCCCGCGTAACCTGGACGCCCCGATGGACGTGCTGTGCCAGTTGCGTTCCTTGGCGGTGAGCGCTGCCGCCGCGACTCTCGAACCGGACTTGTTTATCGTCGATCGCCACCCGTGGGGAATTGGCTACGAGCTTGAGGACGCGCTCCGCGAGGCGCGTGATCATGGCGCCGCAACCATTCTGGGCCTTCGTGATGTTCTCGACGAGCCCGCCAAGGCAGCCGCCGAGTGGGATGCGCTGGGCGATGTGGCCCAGATTGCCGAGGCTTTCGACGAGATCTGGCTCTATGGGGATCCGGCCGTTCACGACGCGCGCACCAGCGGTGAACTTCCCGCGATTCTCGCGGGCAAGGCCCAGGCCACGGGGTATCTTGCCCATGGTCGGCCCGTTGATTATGGCGCACCCGGAAGGAAGCCCTACATTCTTACCCTCATGGGCGGGGGATCGGACGGGCACGAGTTGGCCTCGATGGCAGTTCGGGCAGCGGTTCCCGAGGGCCACGAGCACCTCGTTATTGCCGGTCCGCAGATGCCGCAAGCTGACGTGCGTGCACTCCAGGACGTGGCCCGTGAACACGGCGATGGCCGCAGCCGCGTGCGAGTGGAACGCAGCGCACCCAATGTTCCCGAGCTCATTGCCGATGCCGCTGCCGTGCTGTCCATGTGCGGATACAACACCGCCACCGAGATTCTTGCCTCCTCCACACCGGCACTCATCGTTCCCCGTACCGCTCGACGCAAGGAACAACTGGTGCGGGCGCAGGCGCTGGGCCGCGCGGACGCCGTCGACGTCCTCCGCCCCGATCAGCTGACTCCCGCCGCGCTCACTACATGGCTGGCTTCCGCCGTAACCCGGCGCGTGCGGCGCGACCACATCGATCTGGATGGACTGCACACCATCGCGCCACTGGCCGCTTCACTGCTGAAGCAGCGCTCCACCAACCGACCAAAGGAACTCGTTCATGCGTGCTAACACGGGCCCCATCGCCTACGTACTCAAGATGTACCCTCGTTTCTCCGAGACGTTTATCGTCTCCGAGATCCTGGCCCGCGAGGCCGCGGGGGAGGAGATCGTCATTTATTCTCTCCGCTCACCGGTTGATACCCGGTTCCATGCGGAACTCGCCCGGGTGAAGGCGCCCGTCCATTACGTGCCGCGTTCGTCGAGCGCGCGTGCGGCCTGGCGCACCTGGGCGCAGACTCCCGCGGACCTTCTTCCCGGGGTGCAGAATGTGCTGCCGGAGCTGGTGCGGGCATCGTACGACGACGCCGAGCAGGCGGTGGCGGTGGCACAGCTGGCCCGCGAGCACGGGGTGCGCCACCTGCACGCCCACTTTGCCTCCGTGGCCACCACGGTGGCGCGCCTCGCGGCTCGTATTGCTGACCTGCCCTACTCCTTCACCGCGCACGCCAAGGACATCTTCCATGAGGACGTGGACCCGGTGGACCTGGCCGCGAAGCTGGACGGCGCCCATCACGCCATCACCATCAGCGAGTACAACCGCGAGCACCTGCTGCGCGAGTTCGGGACGGAGTGCTGCCGCAATCTTCGCCTCGTCCGCAACGGGCTGGAGTTGGAGCGTTTTCCGTTCACCGCGCGCGGTGCTCGTTCGGCAGTCCCGCACCTTCTTGGCGTGGGGCGCCTGGTGGAGAAGAAGGGTTTCGAACTGCTCATCGAGGCGGCGCGGCGGCTGCGTGAGCAGGGAACCGAGTTCCGTGTGGACATTGTGGGCGATGGGCCGCTGCGGGATAGCCTCCAGAACCTTGTGAACGAATCGGGGCTCGACGGCGTCGTCCAGCTCCTCGGCCCGCGCACGCAAGAAGAAGTGCGCGCCCTACTCCAGCAGGCGGATCTGTTCGTGGCCCCGTTCGTCGTCGGCTCCGACGGAAACGCGGACGGGCTCCCCACGGTGCTGCTGGAGGCGATGGCCACCGGCATCCCGTGCGTCGCCGGGGACGTCACCGCCGTCGGCGAAGTGATTCGCAACGGCGAAACTGGATGGCTTGTTCCCTCCGGCGACGTCGACGCCCTGCTCGCCTCCATCGCGGAGGCGGTGGATCCGGCCACCGACGTTGACGCCATGGCCCGGGCTGCCCGTGCCCTCATCGAATCGGAGTACGACTCCACAGGACAGGCCGCGCGGCTGCGTGCGCTGGTGAATGAGAAGGAGAAGCTATGAGAATCGGATACTTCCTACTCGATCCGGGGATCGGCGTCTTTGGAACGAAGGGCGCGAGCGTCCACGTGCAAGAAGTCATTCGCGCGCTGCGCGCCGCCGGGCACGAGGTTATCGTGTTCTGTACCAAGGTGGACCACAACGTCCCCGAGGACCTTGCTGACCTGGAGATTCACCGCGTGCCGGTGCCGCGCAGCGTCTCGGCCGCACAGCGCGAACAGGCGCTCATCGAAAACACCCGGGTTGCGGTGCGCCGGGCGCAGCGGGCGAATCTCGACTGCGTGTACGAACGCTACTCGCTCTTCAGCGCCGCCGGAGCAGAACTGGCAAGCGCCGAGGGCATCCCGCTCATTCTCGAAGTGAACGCGCCCCTCATCGACGAACAGCGGCAATACCGCGAACTGGTGGACCACGAGGCCGCGCTACGCCTCAGCCGTCAGCAATTCGCAACCGCCTCGCTCATCACCTGCGTCAGCCAGCCGGTGGCCGACTGGGTGGCCGAGACGATGCGCGGTGCTGATGCTGGTACTGGTGCCAATGGTTCGAGCCTTCCGGCGGGCGATGCCAATCCGTTCATCCTGGTTCTTCCCAACGGGGTGAACACCGAGCGGATCCGCCCGGTCAGTAGTTCCGGCGCGCATAAGCAGGACAGCCAGCTGCCCCTCACCGTGGGATTTGTGGGCACGCTCAAGCCCTGGCACGGCACCGAGAATCTCATCCGCGCCTTGCACAAGACAAGCGAACCGATGGAGCTGACGCTGTGCGGCGACGGCCCGGACCGTCAGATGCTGGAACAGCTTGCCGAAGATCTTGGCGTGATTGACCGCGTGCACTTTCTCGGTGCGGTCTCGCCCGCCGATATTCCGCTGGTGCTCGGATGTTTCGACATCGCCGTGGCACCCTACCCGCAAGGCGACCACTACTTCTCACCGCTCAAGGTGTACGAGTACATGGCAGCCGGGCTTCCCGTCGTCGCCTCGGATATCGGCGAGATTCCGGGCCTGCTGGAAGGTGGGGAGTGCGGCATGCTTGTTCGCCCGGGCGACGTCGGCGCGTTGGCCGCGGCCCTCGACCGCCTCGCTTCCGACGCCGAACTGCGACGCCAGCTCGGTCACCGGGCGCGCCAAGCGGCACAGGTAAAGCACGACTGGCAGGTGCGGGTGGAGCGCGTGCTTACTTGCATTGATGCTTAAGCGTTAGGAACATTATGTCTGGCAAGAAACGCCGCCAGCGGAGCCCGAAGAACTACCGCCTGCGCCGCTCTGCGCTCAAGCGAACGTTGTCCATCCTGCGCCCCCATGTGGGGCGGCACAAGGGGTTGGCCGTGCTTGGTTTGTTGGCGATGTTCGCGGACGTTGCGTTGCGCATCCTCGAGCCGTGGCCGCTGAAGATTGCGGTGGACACCGTGTCCGTTGCCCTCGGCGCGAAGATTGGTGCGGCGGTGCCGAACGACGTGATGGGGACCATCGCGGTGGCGGCCGCCGCGCTGGCCGTCATTGTGGCGGCGCGCGCCGGTGCGAACTACATTTCCACCATCGCGCTGGCGAAGGTGGGCGCCCGCGTGGCCACCGAGCTGCGCTCCCGCGTTTTCGATCACGTGCAGTCGCTCTCCATGCGTTACCACTCGCGCGCGTCCATCGGCGACACCTCGCAGCGCCTGGTGGGCGACGTGGGCCGCCTGCAGGAGGCGGCGGTAACAGCGGGCTTGCCGCTGGTGGGAAACATTGTCACCGTGGCCGTCCTCATGATCGTCCTCATCTGGATGAATCCGCTGCTCAGCCTCATCATTGGCGTCGCCGCCCTCATCTACGGGGTGATCTCCACCGTGGCCTCGCCGAAGATCACCAACGCCTCGCGCCAGACGCGCCGCGGCGAGGGCACGCTCGTATCCTCGGCCGCCGAAGCCCTCGCCGCCATCCGGGTGGTCAAGTCCTACGGGCTGGAGCACACAGTGGCGAAGGAGTTCACGGACGGCAACGCCAAGGCCATGAAGGCCGGCGTCAAGGCGCGCCGCCTGGCCGCAGGCCTGGAGCGTTCCACCGACGTGCTGGTGGGTATTTCGCAGGCCATCGTGTTGCTCTTCGGTTCCTGGCAGGTGGTGCGCGGGCAGATGACGCCGGGCGACTTGGTGCTCTTCCTGCAATACCTCAAGATCGCCACCCGCCCGCTGCGCGACCTCGCCAAGTACACCGGCCGCATCGCCCGCGCCAGCGCCTCGGGCGAGCGCATTGCCGATCTTCTCGACGAGCGAGTGGAGATTGCCGACACTCCTTCCGCGCAGCCGTTGCGCGAGGTGCGCGGCGACGTCACCTTCGAGAACATCACCAGCAACGACGGCTACGGCCGCCCGCTCTTCACCCACCTCAAACTGCACGTGCCTGCCGGGCAACACGTGGGCATCCTCGGCACCTCCGGCGCCGGCAAGTCCACCCTCATTTCCTACGTGCTGCGCCTCTCGGATCCCGATCGTGGCCGCGTCCTCATCGACGACATCCCGGTCACCGCCGCCACCCAAAAGAGCTTGCGCGAAAACGTCAGCGTGTTGCTGCAGGAGTCGGTGTTGTTCGCGGTGTCAGTACGAGAAAACATCCGTTACGGACGTCTTTCGGCCAGCGACGACGACGTCGAAGCGGCGGCCCGGCGTGCTGGCGCCCACGACTTCATCATGGAGCTTCCCGAGGGATACGATACGGTTCTCGGCCAGCGCGGAGACACTCTCTCGGGCGGTCAGCGCCAGCGCCTCGCCATTGCCCGCGCCATCATCCGTGACGCCCCCATCGTGATCCTTGATGAGGCAACAACCGGCCTCGATCCGGAGTCCAAGGCCACCGTGGCGCAATCCCTGGAGGAGTTGACGCGCGGCCGCACCACCTTCTCCATCACTCATGACCCGACCATGATTGAAGGCCTGGATCGCATCATCTGGTTGGAAGGTGGACGTATCGTCGAAGAGGGCTCGCCCGCCGAGCTGCTTGCTCGGCGCGATTCCCGCTTCGCCTGGTGGATGGATTCGCAGCACACCGAGGTGAACGCATGAGCTTGCACACGGTACTCGATTACGTGGGTGTGGAGGGCGCGCACCAGATCCTCGATCCGCAGCATCGCGCTGCGCTGCTGGGGGAGGGCACGGTCATCGAGCGGCTGCGCGTCAAGCCGGGCAGTAGCCTGGTGGCGGCGTGGTCGCGGCCCGACGCCCACGGGAATGCGGGCTGGGCGGACCGCGGGTGGATCGCGTTGCTGACCAGCGAGGACAAGGTGGCGGGCATCCTGCGCCGCGCTACGCGCGGCAGCGGCAACGTCACCGTGCATCGTGACGCTATGCCCTATCTACTCTCTGGCCCCATTGATACCGACCCGCGCCTCGCGCGCCCACTGGCGCGCGCCCTGCGGGAGGTGCGCGATGAGATGCACATCGACGTGGTGCGATACAACCCCAGTAGGAGGCTGGTGCTGCGCGTGCAGGGGAGCGACGTGCCGGGCGGCGATGCCATGATGCGGATTGCTCCGCGCGGGCTGGACCGCCTGATGCGGGCAGAGGAACAGTGGGCGGCCGGTGGCGCACCGGTGCTGCGCCACCAATGGTGGGGGAGTAAAGGAACCGCGGCGCTGGCACCCTACTGGGGAAGCGGCGATCTCACCACTGTCCGAAGCACTGCCGCGGCATACGAATGCGGCCGAATGGTGGCACGCGTTCACGAAGCTGGAGCATCCACGCAAGCTGCAACCATTGGAAGTAGCAGGGTGCCGGGCGAGGCCGCCGTCGTCGCCCAACTGATTCCCGGACTAAGTGAACGGCTGGACGCCGTCGACGCTCTTCTTGGCGAAAGCCGCACGGACGAGCAGACGGTTCCCCTGCACGGTGATCTTTCGCCGGATCAGGTTCTCACTGATGGCGCCCAGATTCGCCTCATCGATCTCGATCGGGCCCGGGCCGGGGCCGCGGGTGAGGACCTCGGGAGCTGGTGCGCTGCGTGCCGCCTTATCGGGGCGCCGGAGCTGGAAACGGCTTTTCTGGAGGGCTACGGAGCGGTGCGCGACCGGGACCTGGCACCGTGGATCGCCCGCGCGTTGCTGACAGGCGCGCTGGAGCCGTTCCGGCGCTGGCAGCCCGACTGGCCCGGGGAGATCGAAGCGCGAGTGACGATGGCCGAAGAGATTCTAGGCGAAAGGAAGGGACATGACCGCAATACCAAACACGGTGCTCTGTGACGGCATGCAATGGCGAGTAGTTCGCGTGTGGCCCGCCGAGAAACAGGGCTGTCCCGCCGAGCTGCGTTCCGCCGGGCAGATTCGCGGCGCCTTCTGGAACGGGCAATCCTTCGACGTGTGCGCCGAGAATTCCGACCCGCGCCTACCCGCGCTGGCCGATGTGGTATGCCACAGCGACGGCGTGCTGGTATCGCATCGCCCCGGAAAGCGCGCCGTTGTGCGGGGAAAGCAGGGGGAGTTCATCAAGGTGGTACGGCCCGGCCGCACCGCCCCAATTCTGCTTGCGGTGGCCCGTTCGGCGCCATTCGCGGAGACCTTCCGCACCCCGACGGTGCTGGCCCATGACGATTCCACGGTGACTTTTTCGCCCGTTGAAGGGCACAGCCTGCACCGAGGAGCCGGGTGGAACCTCTACGACTGGACCCGCGCCTGGGCGCAGATCCTGCACTCCTGGGGTGAGGCAATACTGGAAGATCCGGGTGATGCCCCGCTCCACGACGCCGCCAAGGAGGCGGCGGTGCTTACCGCGTGGGCGGGGAAGGTGACGGACGATGCTCAGCTGCTGCAGATACGGGGCGCTGCGGAGGCCGCCGTCGGCGAACTTGCGACACTGCCCGAAACACGGGTCACCATCATTCACCGCGACCTGCACGATAAGCAGCTGCTGTGGGATGCGAACGAAGGGCCAGGGCTCATCGATCTCGATACCGTGTCATCCGGAGACCCCTCGATAGACCTCGGAAACCTCTGGGCGCACGCCATTCTGCGTCAACACCAAGAACTGTGGGACAAGTACCAAGCGAGCATCGTACGCGAGTTGATTGTGCGCGCAAGTGAACGCGCCAACGCCATCAACTACGAAGCCTACGCCCGCGCCACACTCGTTAGACTAGCCTGCATCTATTCTTTCCGCCCCGCCTGGCGGCACCTGACACCGCATCTTCTCAAGGAGGCACAACAACTGTGAAGAACCGAACGTACTCGCGGCGCACGCGAGTCCTCTTCTCCCTGGCACTCACCTTGCCCCTGACGGCATGCGGTGTGGACACGGTGACGCCCGCACTGGGCGATTCGGTGGTTCTTCCCAGCGCCACGTCCACCGCATCGCCGACGCCGTCGTCGTCATCGAAGCCGTCGAAGCCGTCGAAGAAGCCCACCCCGACGCCGTCGCCCTCCACCACCGAACCGGCCGTGGAGCCGGTTGCCGATCCCAACCCGGTGGTTGATCCCGTCGTCGACCCCGATCCGTACGTTCCTGAAACCTACGTTCCCGAACCCTACGTACCGGCGGTCCAGGATCCGGTGTATACCGGGGGTGGAGCGGTGGAGATTCCCTACCCGACAGTCGCACCCGCCGGGGACGACGACGATGACGACTATTACGAGTACTACGACGATGATGACGACGACGATGTAGATGATGATGACGAGGTCGACGATGACGACGACTGAGGAAACGGGGCGCCGCTTCCGCCTTTTTCGTCGCAGTACCCGCGCGCGGATGCTCTCCTGGTTCATCCTTCTTATGACAATTGCACTGGTAGGTTCGCTGGCCGTCACGGCGAACCTCCTGATGAGGGAGAGTCGGGCTTCGATAGAGGACGACATCGAGCGAGAGCTTGCCGCGTTCCGCTCCTTCAGCCAACAGGCCCTCGATCCCGAGACGGGCAAGCCGTTCAGCACCGCGGCGAGCGTTCTCACCCAATACCTCGCCACCGCCGTCACCAGTAATCACGAGTTGCTCTTCTCGGTCGTTGACGGCAAGCCTGGGGAACGCACCCGGGGCCCGGCCGCGCTCCGGCTCGATCGGGACCCGGCCTTCGTCAAGAAAGCGGCAACTGCCACGGCACCCGTGTCCGGCACCATGACGACAGCCGCCGGTCTCATCGCCTACGCCATCATGCCGGTAGCGGTGGGGGATGAAGGAGCGGGCAACGCGCTCGTCGTCGTCGAACATATGCAGCCGGTCATCGACGAGACGGCGGAAAACGTGCGCAGCATTGGGTTCATTTCGCTCTTTGCCCTTATCCTGGCGTCGCTGGTGTCCTGGATCGTCACGGCGCGGCTCGTCAAGCCGATGCGTCACGTGCTCGAAACCGCGCAAGAAATTGACTCCGGTGACCTCAGTACGCGAATCGTGCTAGAACGCGGGGCTGCGGACGACGTCGTCCTGCTCGCCGACAACTTCAACCGCATGCTCGACCGCTTGGAGAAGGCGTTCGCAACCCAGCGCCAGTTTCTCGACGACGCCGCCCACGAACTACGCACACCGCTCACGGTGATCCGCGGGAACCTGGAACTCTCGGGCGGTCACCTCAGTGAACACGAACGCCTGCTGCTGCTTGACGAAATCGACCGCATGAATCGGCTGGTGGATGACCTGCTGTTCCTGGCGCGCTCACAGCAGCCCAACTTCTTGGAACTCGAGCGGGTGGACCTGGCGGACCTCGTCCTCGGGGTGGCCGCGAAGGCGCAGTTCCTGGGACGGCGCAAGTGGGACGTGCCGGAACTTCTCAGCGGTACCATCACCGCGGACGGTCAGCGGCTCACCCAAGCACTCATGCAATTGACGGCCAACGCGGTGGCAGCCACCGAGGAGATCGACCGGGTGTGGATCTGCTCGCGCCGCTCCAATGATGGCCGCTTCGTCGAGCTGATCGTTGCCGACGGCGGGGAAGGAGTCCCGCCCGAGATGGTCGACCATATCTTTACCCGCTTCTACGGCGGGCGCCGAGATGGGCTCTCCAGCGGGCTCGGGCTGTCCATTGTGCGTCAGATCGCCGTATCGCACGGGGGGTCGGTGCGGGTGGAGGATTCACCGATGGGCGGGGCCTCGTTCGTCATCTCGTTACCCATTGACGAACTCGACGCGCAGATCGACGATGCGGGTAGTCTGGACCTCGCCGCTGGCGGGCACCACGCGGCTGACGGCACCGCGGGGCACTCTTCGGACGACGCCGTCGTGGGGCGTCACCTCGCGGTGGGCCCGGTGAAGGATGAACCCGATCTGATGAACGAAGAACCTGACGTAAGGACAGCATGAACCGTATCTTGGTGGCCGAGGACGAGGAACGCATCTCGCAGCTCATCGAACGTAGGTTGAGGGCCGAAGGATTCGAGGTGCAGACCGTCGCCGACGGCAACGCGGCCCTCGCCGAAGCCATCTCCGGCGATTACGATCTGC
Organism: Ancrocorticia sp.; assembly: GCA_047602305.1. Lineage (GTDB taxonomy): Bacteria > Actinomycetota > Actinomycetes > Actinomycetales > Actinomycetaceae > Ancrocorticia. Next base: position 547,976 of record JASGHO010000001.1, on the reverse strand, counting down.
TCATTCTCGATCTCGGGCTCCCCAAGCGAGACGGCATGGTGGTGCTCTCCGATCTGCGCCGTATTGGCGTCAATCTTCCTGTCATTATCTTGTCGGCGCGCGACACGGTGGCGGACACCGTCGCCGGGCTCAAGGGCGGCGCCGACGACTATCTGCGCAAGCCCTTTGCCTTTGACGAACTGCTGGCGCGGATCTGGCTGCGGCTGCGCCAGGATCCGGTGAGCGAGGAACCATCCGAGATCACGGTGGGGGACGTGACACTCAACCTCCTGACGCGCCGGGTGGCGGTGAGGGGACGCTGGATTGATCTCACCTCGCGCGAGTTCACCCTGGCCGAGTACCTCATGCGCCATCCCGACCAGGTCCTCACCCGGGAGCAATTGTTGCGCGAAGTGTGGGGGCTCGATTTCGACCCGGGCACCAACGTGGTCAACGTGTACGTGCGCTATCTGCGCAACAAGATCGGCGAAGAGCGCATCGAGACGGTGCGGGGAACCGGCTACCGCTTCCGTAAGTGATCTGTAAGTGAGAGGTCGCCGACGGTCCGGCCGCGTGCTTTCGAAATTCTATTCTAATTGAGTATGATGGGCCGGGTGAGTGACCGTATCCATGTGCAGGGTGCCCGTGAGCACAACCTCCGCGATGTCTCGCTAGATCTTCCCCGCGAAGAGATGATTGTTTTCACCGGGCTGTCCGGCTCGGGAAAGTCATCGCTCGCTTTCGACACCATCTTTGCCGAGGGCCAGCGCCGCTATGTTGAGTCGCTGAGTTCCTACGCGCGCCAGTTCCTCGGGCAAATGGATAAGCCGGATGTTGACTTCATCGAGGGGCTCTCGCCAGCGGTGTCCATCGACCAGAAGTCGACGAACCGCAACCCGCGCTCCACGGTGGGTACCGTCACCGAGGTATACGACTACCTGCGTTTGCTCTTCGCGCGCGCCGGAGAGCAGTTCTGCCCGGTGTGCGGGGAGCCGATTCAGGCGCAGAGTGCCCAGCAGATCGTGGACAGCGTCGAGCAGCTGGACGAGGGCACGCGATTCCAGATCCTCGCCCCGGTGCTGCGCGGCCGCAAGGGCGAATACCAGGATGTTTTCGAAGAATTGGCTGCCGCCGGTTACACCCGTGCGCGGGTCGACGGCGAAACGGTGCGGCTTGATGATCCGCCCAAGTTGGAGAAGAAACTGCGCCACGATATCGACGTCGTCGTCGATCGTCTGGTAGCCCGCGAGGGGATGCGTACGCGACTGACGGACTCCATCGAAACCGCGCTGCGACTGGCCGAGGGCATCGTCGTCGTGGAACTGGTGGACCTGGACGGTAACGATCCGGAGCGTCAGCGGCGCTACTCGGAAAAGCGCGCCTGCCCCAACAACCATCCGTTGGCGCTGGAAGAAATTGAACCGCGTACCTTCTCCTTCAACGCCCCTTACGGCGCCTGCCCGGACTGTGACGGTATTGGGTCGCGCCTCGAAGTGGACCCGGAACTGGTGGTGCCGGACGATACGCTGACGCTGCGCGACGGTGCGATCGCGCCGTGGACCGGACATCAGGACTTCTTCACCCGCCAGCTGGAAGCGCTCGGCGCGGAACTGGGCTTCGATGTGGACACCCCGTGGACGAAGCTGCCCGCTCGGATTCGCGAGATCATTCTGCGCGGCAAGGACTACAAGGTACAGGTGACCTACCGGAACCGCTGGGGCAAGGAACGGCTCTACGCCACCGGATTCGAGGGCGTGATCAACTACGTCATGCGTAAGCACGACGAAACCGAGTCATCGTGGTCGCGTGAGCGCTACGAGGGATACATGCGTCAGATCGCCTGCCCGGCCTGTGGTGGTGCGCGGCTGCGCCCCGAAGTGCTGGCGGTGCGGCTCAACGGCAAGAACATCAACGATGTGTGTCAGCTCTCGATTCAGGATGCCAAGACCTTCCTCGACAGCCTCACGCTGACGTCGCGTCAGGCGGCGATTGCGGCGGCTGTGTTGAAAGAAGTGCAGATGCGCCTGGGCTTCCTGGTGGACGTGGGCTTGACGTACTTGAGCCTGGCGCGCGGCGCGGCCACCCTCTCCGGTGGCGAGGCGCAGCGTATCCGGCTCGCCACCCAGATTGGTTCCGGCCTGGTGGGTGTTCTTTATGTGCTGGACGAACCCTCCATTGGTCTCCATCAGCGTGACAACGCGCGCCTCATCGCCACCCTGACGAAGCTGCGCGATCTCGGCAACACCCTCATCGTGGTGGAACATGACGAGGACACCATCCGCACCGCCGACTGGCTGGTGGATATCGGACCGGGCGCGGGCGAACTCGGCGGCGAGGTGGTGTACTCGGGGCCGGTCGCGGGAATCCTGGATAACGAGCGCTCGGTGACTGGGCAGTATTTGGCAGGTAAGCGGAAGATCGCGGTTCCTACCGAGCGCCGCCCCGTGGACAAGAAGCGTCAGATCACGGTGGCCGGTGCACGCGAGAACAACCTGCGCGGCATCAGCGTGAAGTTCCCGCTCTCCACCATGGTGGCGGTGACGGGCGTGTCCGGTTCCGGCAAGTCCACGCTGGTCAACCAGATCCTCTACCAGTCGTTGGCGAATCAACTCAATGGCGCGCATAGCGTTCCTGGGCGGCACAAGTCGGTGACGGGCATCGAGGATCTGGACAAGGTGGTGCACGTGGATCAGTCGCCCATCGGGCGCACCCCGCGCTCCAACCCGGCCACCTACACCGGCGTGTGGGACAAGATCCGCACCCTCTTCGCCCAGACCCAGGAGGCGAAGATGCGCGGCTACGGCCCGGGCCGCTTCTCCTTCAACGTCAAGGGTGGACGCTGCGAGTCCTGCAAGGGTGACGGCACCATCAAGATCGAGATGAACTTCCTCCCGGACGTGTACGTGCCGTGCGAGGTGTGTGAGGGCGCGCGCTACAACCGCGAGACGCTCGAGGTGAAGTACCGCGACAAGTCGGTCTCCGATGTGCTCAATATGACGATCCACGAGGCGCGCGAGTTCTTCGAGCCGATCCAGTCCATCACCCGCTACCTTTCCACCCTGGAGTCCGTGGGCCTCGGTTACGTGCATCTTGGACAGTCGGCCACCACCCTCTCGGGTGGTGAGGCGCAGCGCGTCAAGCTGGCCTCGGAGCTGCATCGCCGCTCCTCGGGGCGCACCGTCTACATCCTCGATGAGCCCACCACAGGCCTCCACTTCGAGGACGTGCGCAAACTGCTCCAGGTGTTGCAATCGCTGGCGGACAAGGGCAATACCGTCATTGTGATCGAGCACAATCTCGACGTCATCAAGTCCGCCGACTGGATCATCGACATGGGCCCCGAGGGCGGCGCCGGGGGAGGTTTGGTCATTGCCGAGGGTACGCCGGAGCAGGTGGCCGAGGTGGAGGAGTCCTTCACCGGTCAGTTCCTCAAGCCACTGCTCCAGGTGTAGCGATGGCGGATCCGGCAAGCTATCGCCCCGCGCCGGGATCGATACCCACCAATCCCGGTGTGTATCGTTTCCGTGATCTGGAGGGGCGCGTCCTCTACGTGGGCAAGGCGAAGAACCTGCGGGCTCGCCTTTCCAACTACTTCCAGGACGAATACTCCCTCTCTCCGCGCATCCGGCAGATGGTGCATACCGCGAGCCGCGTGGAGTGGGTGATTGTCGGTTCCGAGGTGGAAGCCCTCACCCTGGAATACTCCTGGATCAAGGAGTTTGAGCCACGCTTCAACGTGGTGTTCCGGGACAACAAGTCCTACCCGTACTTAGCGGTATCGATGTCCGAGCAGTTCCCGCGTGTGTGGATCACGCGGCAGAAACACAAGTCCGGGGTGCGCTACTTCGGTCCCTACACCAAGGTGTGGGCCATCCGCGAAACCCTCGACGAACTGTTGACGGCTTTCCCGATGCGCTCGTGCACCAAGGGCCAGTTCAATCAGGCGGAGCGCTCGGGGCGTCCGTGCTTGTATGGCTACATCGGACGCTGCTCCGCGCCCTGTGTGGGGCGGGTGAGCCCCGCCGAACATCGCGAGATCGCCCTCGGGCTCACCGATTTTATGGACGGTGACTCCTCGAAGGTCATCAACCTGCGCAAGAAGGAAATGATGGCGGCCGCCGCGGAGGAGAACTTCGAACGTGCGGCGCGGCTGCGTGACCAGGTGCAGGCGCTGGAAGCGGTGAGCGAACGCAACATCGTGGTGTTCGAGCAGAACCTCGACGCCGATATCTATGGCCTGGAGTATGACGAGCTGGAAGCCTCGGTGCAGGTGTTCTTTGTGCGCGGCGGGCGGATCAGGGGCCAGCGTGGCTGGGTGTCGGAGGAGATCGGCGGGCTGAGCGGCGAGGAGATCGTTGCCGAACTCATGCTCCAGGTCTACGGCGATCCGGAGTATGACGAGGTGCCCGGCATGCGGGCCGAATCCAAGAGCATTGACGACCGCAAGCACACCCCGGTGGGAGCCATCCCCGCAGAGATCTGGCTCCCGGCCCTACCCGAGGACCGCGCCGGAATCGAGGAGTGGCTGCGCAGCCGCCGCGGGGACCGCCCGGTCCGCCTCAAAGTCCCGCAGCGTGGCAACAAGGCGAAGCTGGCAGAGACAGTGCATGAGAACGCGGTGCAGGCACTGGCACGCCACAAGCTCGCCCGCGCCGCCGACATCACCGTGCGCTCCCAAGCGCTGGAAGAACTACGCGAGGGCCTCGGCCTGGAGCGGGCGCCGCTGCGCATCGAGTGCTACGACATCTCGCACACCCAGGGCCAACACCAGGTGGCCTCCATGGTGGTGTTCGAGGATGGCCTGTCCAAGAAGGCCGATTACCGCCACTTCATCGTGCGCGGCCCCGAGGGCAAGGGCGTGCCTGACGACACCGCGGCCATGGACGAGGTACTGCGGCGCCGACTCTCCCGCCTGGTTGCGGGCGCTGCCGGAGATGACGCCGGCGCCGCCGAGGATGAGGAAGCGCAGTACGAACTCAGCGGCTCCGGGGACGCACAGGGAAAGCCGCGCCGCTTCGCCTACCGCCCCGACTTGCTGGTGGTGGACGGCGGACTGCCGCAGGTCAACGCCGCGCAGCGGGTGGTGGATGAACTCGGCGCCGAGGTGCAGGTGGTGGGCCTGGCCAAACGCCTCGAAGAAGTGTGGATTCCCGGCGATGATTTTCCGGTCATCTTCCCGCGCACCTCGCCCGCGCTGCGGCTGCTGCAGCAGCTACGCGACGAATCCCATCGCTTTGCCATCACCTTCCACCGCAAGAAACGCGGCAAGGCGATGACCCGTTCCGCTCTCGACGATATTCCCGGCCTGGGCCCCGCCAAACAGAAGGAGCTTCTCAAGGCATTCGGCTCGGTGGCAAGGATTCGTGCCGCCAGCGTGGGGGAGTTGCAGGCCGTCAAGGGCATCGGGCCGCGGCTTGCCGCGGTGATTGTCGAGGCGCTGGCGCCAGACACAAGCAGTGACTAGGTGAGCGCGCCACGCCGTCGTCGTCCATATTTCTGGCGCCATGTCAGGTCGGTGCGCGTGACACGCGCCACGCCTGTGGCAAAATAGAGGACATGAACGATATCAACGACACCGCCTCGTTCCCAATCGGTATTCCCGAGAAGGATGCGGACGCCACGCTTCCCCCCACCGATCTGCCCGAGCTCCTCATCATTACCGGTATGTCCGGTGCGGGGCGTTCGCGTGCGGCGGCCACGTTGGAGGACCTGGATTGGTACGTTGTTGACAACCTTCCTCCCCGATTCCTGCGCGCTTTAGCGGGTCTCCTGACGCCGGAAGGAGGGGTGCGCCGCCTCGCCGTCGTCGTCGATGTGCGATCGCGCGAGTTCTCAGAACTGACGGTGACGCTCGACCAGCTGCGCGAGGGCGGCCTCGCCTACCGCATTCTGTTCCTCGATTGCGACGACGAAGAGCTGGTCAAGCGCTTCGAATCCGTGCGCCGTCCGCACCCGTTGCAGGCTGACGGCCGCCTTCTCGATGGTATTCACGAGGAGCGCGTCCAGCTCGTCACCCTGCGCGATCGCGCCGATATTCTCATCGATACCTCGCATCTGTCCGTGCACGATCTGTCGCGCAAGATTCGTTCGCTCATCGCTGAAGAGGGGCCCGCGGAGCTGCGCGTGACGGTGATGTCCTTCGGTTTCAAGTACGGCCTGCCGATGGACGCGGACAACGTCGCCGACGTCCGTTTCCTCCCCAATCCCTACTGGGTCACCGAGTTGCGCCACCTCACCGGGCACGACAAGCCAGTGGCTGACTACGTGCTGGCCCAGGATGGCGCCGCACGTTTCGTGGAGCAGTACGCCAATCTCATGGAGGGAATCCTGGGAGGCTACGCGCACGAACTCAAGCCGTTCGTCACCATCGCCATCGGCTGCACCGGAGGCAAGCACCGTTCGGTGGCCATTTCCGAAGCGGTATCCGAGCACCTTCGCGGCCGCGGCGTCGCCGTCCGCACGCTGCACCGCGATCTGGGGAGAGAATAATGACGGTTGGCCCCGGCCCGGGTGGGCCCGCGGTTGCCGCCCTGGGAGGCGGACACGGCCTGTACGCAAGCCTCTCGGCGCTGCGTCATCTCACCTCCAATATCACCGCCGTTGTCACGGTAGCCGACGACGGCGGATCCTCCGGTCGCCTTCGTGAAGAGTTCGGTGTACTGCCTCCCGGTGATCTCCGCATGGCGTTGTCCGCTCTGTGTTCGGACTCCGAGTGGGGGCAGACGTGGCGCAACGTGTTGCAGCATCGCTTCCAATCGGACGGTCCACTCAATGGTCACGCGCTGGGAAACCTCCTTATTGTCTCGTTGTGGGAGCAATTGGGTGGCTCCGTGGCGGCCCTCGAATGGGTGGGCGAACTCCTCAAGATCAAGGGGCGGGTACTACCGATGTCCGCGATGCCGCTGGAGATTGAGGCGGAAGTGACATGTGATGGCGTACGCGAGGTGGTGCGCGGCCAGGTGGCGGTGGCCACCACCACCGGTCATGTGGACAAGCTGCGGTTGCTGCCGCAGGATCCGCCTGCTCAGCCGGAAGCGTTGGATGCCATCGAGGCAGCGGACTTCGTGGTGTTCGGACCGGGCTCGTGGTACACCTCGATCATCCCGCACCTTCTTGTCCCCGAGCTCAACCGTTCGTTGTGCAGCACCGGCGCCAAGAAGGTGCTCTCCCTCAATCTGCTGGCAGAGAAAGAAACACGGGGACTCTCGGTAGCCGACCACATTCGTTCTTTCCACGCCCACGCGCCGGACCTGCGGCTTGACGTGATTCTCGCCGACCCCCAGGTGATTGACGATCGCTTGTCAATAGTGCGCGCAGCCGATGAGTGCGGTGCGCAGCTTCTGGTGAGGAACGTTAGAATGAATGACGGCACCGCGCGTCACGACCCCCTGCGCTTGGCCGCGGCCTACCGCGACGCATTCGAAGGAGTCTGAAGCCGCGGTTGCCGCGCGCCGCCGTCGTCCATCAGAGAGAAGCCTTTCGGTATGCCTGCCCTCACTCAGTTCGCAAAAGATGAACTCGCAACGGTTCTTCCCCGGATTGTCTCCAATGCCGGAGCGGAAGCCTGCGCGATGTTTCGTTTTGGCGGAGGGCTGCACATCAACTCCGGGCGGGTCTCCATTCAGGCCGAGTTGACGCACGCGGCAAGTGCGCGCCATCTGTGGGAGCTGGTCAAGCAGCTGTTCAATGTGGAGGCCGAAATTCTTGCCGTCTCCACCTCGATGCGGCAAGGCAACCATTACGTTGTTCGGGTCTCCCGCGAAGGCGAACGGATTGCGCGCCGCTTGGGTCTGCTGGATTCTTATGGGCGGCCGGTGCGCGGGTTGCCGCCGTCGATCGTGGGCGGATCAAAGGCGGACGCCGCCGCGGCCTGGCGGGGAGCGTTTTTGGCGCGGGGTTCGTTGATGGAACCGGGACGCAACGCCTCCTTGGAAGTGGTGTGCCCCAGCTTGGAGTCCGCCTACGCGCTGGGTGGGCTGGCCCGGCGCCTGGAGATTCCCTACCGCGCCCGCGAATCCCGCGGGGCCCATCGTGTTGATATTCGCGAGGGCGACGCCATCGCCGAAATGCTCGCCCGCATGGGCGCCAATGACACGGTGTTGCGCTGGGAAGAGCTGCGGGTGGAGCGCGAAGTGCATGGCTCCGCCAATCGCCTCGCCAATTTCGACGACGCCAATATGCGCCGCTCGGCCGACGCCGCGGTGGTGGCGGTCATCCGCGTCAAGCGCGCCTTCGAGATTCTCGGCGATCTGGTGCCGGACAATCTGCGTGAAGCGGGCGAGTTCCGTATGAAATACCCGGAGGACTCCCTCAACCTGCTGGGGGAGCGGCTCACTCCGCCCGCTACCAAGGACGCCGTTGCGGGGCGGCTGCGCCGCCTCAACACGATGGCGGACAAGCGCGCCGCCGAACTCGGGATCCCCAACACTCTCGACGCCGTCATCGCGCTCGAGCGGAGCCTCAATCGCGGCTGATTTTGTGGTTCGCCGGGGGTGAGTCCAGCGTTTTGCGCGGGAGAAATCCGTGTTTCGGGGGCACATGTGTCCACGTTTTTCCACTGATCGCTTAGCGTGAACACTCCACCCGCTTTATTGACACGAAATTACAGCTTTGTCTTTCCGCAGGTCATTTGGCCTAAAATCGCATTCTTCCGCGGATATTTCACCTGGTGTTTCCAAGGTATTTGGACATCCTTACCAATGACCGTCCCATGGTGTGAGATAGCTCAAACAATCGGGACCTCTAGTCCTACATGGGGAGCGATCAAACGCTAAACTGGACAGCGATGACCGGACACTCCTGTCCGGCACGGACGGGCGCTTTAGGCGTCTGTGGAATCAAGCGTGTGCATGCACACTAGGAGGAATAGAGTGACTATTCGCGTTGGCATTAACGGCTTCGGCCGCATCGGACGCAACTTCTTCCGCGCCCTCAAGGAGCAGGGTGCTGATCTGGAAGTCGTGGCCGTCAACGACCTCACTGACACCAAGACTCTCGCTCACCTGCTGAAGTACGATTCGATCATGGGCCGCTTCGCCGGCACCGTCGAGGCAGCAGAAGGCTCCATCACTGTTGATGGCGTTGAGATCAAGGTTCTCGCTGAGCGCAACCCCGCTGATCTTCCCTGGGGCGATCTCGGTGTCGATATCGTCGTCGAGTCCACTGGCTTCTTCGTCGATGCAAACAAGGCAAAGGCCCACATTGATGGTGGCGCCAAGAAGGTCATCATCTCCGCTCCGGCGAAGAATGAGGATGCAACCTTCGTTATCGGTGTGAATGACAAGGATTACGATCCGGCAAACCACCACATCATCTCGAACGCATCCTGCACCACCAACTGCCTTGCTCCGCTGGCAAAGGTCCTGAACGACAACTTCGGCATTGAGCGTGGCATCATGACCACGATCCATGCTTACACTGGCGATCAGCGTCTCCAGGACGCCCCCCACGGCGATCTGCGTCGCGCCCGCGCCGCTGCCCTCAACATGATCCCCACCAAGACCGGTGCTGCTCAGGCAGTTTCCCTGGTCCTGCCGGAGCTCAAGGGCAAGTTCGACGGCCTCGCGGTTCGCGTTCCCACCCCCACAGGCTCCCTCACCGACCTCACCTTCCAGGCAACTGGCGAGGTTTCGGTCGAGGCCATCAAGGCTGCCGTCAAGGAAGCTGCTGAGGGCCCGCTCGCTGGCGTTCTCAAGTACACCGAGGATCCGATCGTTTCCACCGACATCGTCGGCGATCCGCACTCCTCCATCTTCGATGCCAACGAGACCAAGGTCATTGGCAACCTGGTGAAGGTTCTCTCCTGGTACGACAACGAGTGGGGCTACTCCAACCGTCTGGTTGAGCTGACCGCACTGGTTGCTTCCAAGCTCTGAGCCTAATGAGCTAGTCAGATGCCCGTACCCGCACTGTGCGCGTACGGGCATCTGCTTTGAAGAAAGGAACGTCAATGAGGACCATTGATTCCCTCGGCGATCTCGCCGGCAAGAAGGTTTTCGTTCGCTCGGACTTCAACGTCCCGCTGGATGCAGACCGCAACATCACCGATGACGGCCGTATCCGCGCCGCCCTCCCCACCCTCAAGCGCCTCGTCGATGCCGGTGCGCGCGTCGTCGTTTCCGCTCACCTCGGCCGTCCCAAGGGCGAAGTGAACCCCAAGTTCTCGCTCGATGCCGTGGTTGGTCGTCTCTCCGAGCTGCTCGGCAAGGATGTCGCGCTTGCCGCTGACACCGTTGGCGAGGATGCCAAGGCCAAGGTAGCTGCTCTCGCCGATGGCGAAGTTGTTCTGCTGGAGAACGTTCGCTTCGATGCTCGTGAGACCTCGAAGGTGGACGCCGAGCGTGAAGAGCTCGCCAAGGAGTACGCGGCACTTGCTGACGTCTTCGTGTCCGACGGCTTCGGTGTGGTACACCGCAAGCAGGCCTCCGTTTACGACATCGCCCAGATCCTGCCCTCGGCAGCTGGCGAGCTCGTGTTCAAGGAGATCGACTCCCTGTCCCGCGCCACCAAGAGCCCCGAGCGCCCCTACACCGTGGTGCTTGGCGGCGCCAAGGTTTCGGACAAGCTCGGCGTCATCAACAACCTCATCGAGGTTGCCGATCGCCTCATCATCGGTGGCGGCATGGCCTACACCTTCCTCAAGGCTCAGGGCAAGGAAATCGGCAAGTCGCTTCTCGAAGCCGACCAGGTCGATACCGCTGCCGAGTACCTGAAGAAGGCCGCCGACAAGGGCGTGGAGATCCTTCTGCCCGTCGACACCATTGTTGCTCCCGAGTTCGCTGCTGATGCCCCGGTCACTGTGGTGTCCGCGGATGCCATCCCGGCAGATGAGATGGGTCTGGACGTTGGCCCCGAGACGGGCAAGCTCTTCGCTGACGCGATTGCTTCCTCCAAGACCATCGTCTGGAACGGCCCCATGGGCGTCTTCGAGTTCGAAGCGTTTGCAGGTGGCACCAAGGCAGTTGCTCAGGCACTGCAGGATGGCGAAGGCTTCTCCATCGTTGGCGGCGGCGATTCCGCAGCTGCCGTTCGTAACCTGGGCTTCGACGAGTCCAAGTTCTCTCACATTTCCACTGGCGGCGGCGCTTCCCTCGAGTACCTCGAGGGCAAGGTCCTGCCCGGTATCGCAGTTCTGGAGGACTGATTCATGGCACGTACCCCGATCATTGCGGGCAACTGGAAGATGAACCTCGATCACCTCGAGGCCAATCACCTGGTGCAGAAGCTCGCTCTCACCCTGAAGGACCTGGGCCACGATTACTCGGCCACCGAGGTCGTCGTCGTTCCCCCGTTCACCGATCTGCGCACCGTGCAGACCGTCGTTGAGGCCGACGAACTGTCCATCCAGTATGGTGCACAGGACGTCTCCACTCACGATGAGGGCGCCTACACCGGCGAAGTGTCCACCGGCATGCTGACGAAGCTGGGCGTGTCTCACGTCGTCGTCGGTCACTCCGAGCGTCGCGAGTACCACGGTGAGACCAACGAGCTCATCGGCGCCAAGGCCAAGAAGGCACTGGATGCGGGCCTGACCCCGATCATCTGCTGTGGCGAGGCCCTGGAGATCCGCAAGGCTGGCACCCACGTCGAGTTCGTTCTGAGCCAGATCGATGCCATGCTCGCGGGCCTGACCGGCGAGGAAGTTGCCAAGTCGGTTATCGCCTACGAGCCCATCTGGGCCATCGGCACCGGCGAGGTTGCCAGCTCGGATGACGCCCAGGAAGTCTGTGGCGCAATCCGCGTTCGCATCGGCGAACTGTACGACGGCGCGGTCGCCGAGGCCGTTCGCATTCAGTACGGTGGCTCCGTGAAGTCGGACAGCATCCGTGATCTCATGTCCAAGCCGGACGTGGACGGTGCGCTTGTTGGTGGCGCCAGCCTCAAGGCTGACGAATTTGCCAAGATTGTCACCTTCCTCAAGTAATTCGTTGTGCTGATTTAGCATGACATATCATAGGGACGCGCGGATATTCGATTTTCGGGTATCCGCGCGTTCCAAGTATGATGTAGGAAGTTTGTGCCGGAGCGACCGGCGCATGGGAAGGAATCGAAGCGTGTCGGTTGTCCTCATTATCAGCGAGGTTCTGCTCGTCATCACGAGCGTGCTGCTTATTCTGTCCATCCTTTTGCACAAGGGTAAGGGCGGCGGCATCTCCGACATGTTCGGTGGCGGCATCTCTACCTCGATGCGTTCCTCGGGTGTGGCCGAGCGTAACCTCAACAGGATCACCATTGGCGTTGCCCTCGTGTGGGTGACCGTTGTGGTTCTCATCGGACTGATTACCAAGTTCCTGTAGTAATGGCCTGGCTCGGTTGGACCTTGTGTGCCCTGAGCCTTGCCTTGCTTGTTATTCTCGGTTGGCGGCACGTTCGTTTACGCCGCCAACACCGTGAGCTGGAGGAGCGGATCGCCGAACTTGATCGGCGTCCAGCTGTGATGTCTCACGAAATCCGCACGCCTCTCTCACTGGTGCGAGGGGCGGCGGAGTTATTGGCTGAAGAAACTCCGGGGCCCCTTAATCCCACGCAGGCGATGTTCGTTTCCACCATCGCCGAGAATACCCGGCTTGTCATCGACATGGCCGAGGATTTCCTCTTGGCGACCCGCTTTCACACCGGAACGGTAACGGTCCATCCCGAACCACTGGATATTCGCGCGATCGTCTCCGAAACGGCGCGCGAGGTGCGGCGTTTCTTGGGAACAGAAATTCATGTCGACGCCGCCGGTGGCATTCTTCCGATGGAAAGTGACGAGCGCCTTGTCCGGCAAATGGTGTGGAATCTGGTCAATAATGCCGCACGCCATGCAGGCCACGATTCCGTCATTACCCTGCGGATACGCGAACGTTCGGAGGGCGGCTGCCTTCTCAGTGTGATCGACGACGGCGTGGGGCTCTCGGACGAGGAGCAGCGCCGTCTGTTCGAACCATTTGCCACCGGATCATCACGGCGTCCTGGTTCCGGACTGGGGATGATGGTGGTACAGCAAATTGTCTCGGCCCTGGGTGGCCGCATCATGATTGATTCGGATACCGGGGTGGGCACGGCGGTGATGATCCAGCTGCCCGCCCGGGCTCCGGTAGAGCAGAAGGGGGCGGCGTGAGCGCACGAGTTTTGGTTGTCGACGACGAACAGCAGATGGTTCTCATCGTCACCTTTGCCCTGGAGACGCAGGGTTTCACCTGTTTCACCGCGGGGATGGCGCGGCAGGCGTGGGAGATCTTGGAGAACAACCACGTTGATATCGTCATTCTGGACATCATGCTGCCCGATTCCACCGGTCTCGATCTGGTGCGGCGCATCCGCGGGGCGGGTATGGCGGTCCCGATTATCTTGCTCACCGCACTTTCGGATGAGACAGACCGAATCAAGGGTCTGGAGGTTGGCGCGGATGATTATGTCACCAAGCCCTTCAGCCCGCGTGAGTTGGCGTTACGCACGCAGGCGGTGTTGCGTAGGACGGTCGGCAACGATCAGCAGCGAGGGCACATCCTGGAGATTGGCCCGCTGCGCCTTGATCTCCAAGCAGAACGGGCCTGGTGGAATGACACTCGCATCGATCTTGGTCACACGGAGTTTCGGGTGCTCACGATCCTTGCCGAGAATGCTGGTGAGACGGTGACGCCCTACCAGCTTCTCAACGAAGCTTGGGCCACGAGCAGCACCGTTGGTGGGCGGGAAATGATCAAGACGGCCATTTATCGCCTTCGTAAACATGTGGGCGAGTCCGGAGGCGATCCGAGTGTCATCAAGTCCGTGCGGGGGAGAGGCTACGTGCTTTCGGTCACATGCTTGTGACAATTGGTGACTTTGACGGCCCGACATGTCACCGAGAGTATCCGACGATGAAGAGGTACGAGCGAACAACGATTGTTCGTCCCTCTACGTTAGGACAAGGCAATGTCTTCATCGTCGAAGAATGGATTGCGATTCCTCGCCGCACCTCCACCGGTGCCCCGCAAGAGCGAAGCAGAAATCGCACGTCTCTATCCCCGCATGAGATTCAACGCATTCATGGGTATCTTCATCGGGTACGCGGGCTTCTATCTCATCCGCAACAATGTTTCCCTGGTCTCACAGATCCTCAAAGAGAATGACATCATGACCACCGTCGAGATTGGCATCGTGGCCAATGCGGTGCTCATCTCGTATGGACTCTCGAAGTTCTTCATGGCCATGCTCTCGGATCGGGCGAATGCCCGCTTCTTCCTGCCGCTGGGCTTGGCGCTCTCGGCACTCACCAACATCCTTATCGCCTTCGTGCCGGCGCTGAGCGCGACTGTTGCCATGTTCGCGACCGTCATGTTCATCAATGGTTGGGTCCAGGGCATGGGGTGGCCACCTTCAGGTCGTATCTTGGTGCACTGGTTCTCCACCAACGAACGTGGCTGGAAGACCTCCATCTGGAACTGCGCGCACAACGTCGGTGGCGCCGGTGTGGGTATTGCTGCCGCCTACGCGCTCCATCACTGGGCGGTATCGGATGCGGATTGGCGTCCGGCTTTCTGGTTCCCTGCCATCATCGCCCTGATCGTGGCTGCCATTGCCTACTGGCTCATCCGTGACCGTCCGGAGGCCGTGGGCCTGCCCCCGATCGAGCAGTACCGCAACGATCCGCCCAAGGCGAAGGTTTCTCACAAGGAGCTCGAGGGCATGTCCTGGGGCCAGATCATGGTCAAGTACGTGCTCACCAACCGCGTGGTGGTGCTCCTCGCGCTCACCAACGTGTTCGTCTACACCCTGCGCTACGGCGTGCTCAACTGGATCCCCGTTTACCTGGGCGACTTCTCCGACGCCAATATCAAGGACGGCATGCTTGGATTTGCCATCTTCGAACTCGCCGGAATCGTGGGCACGCTGCTGTGCGGCTGGCTTTCGGACAAGGTGTTCAAGGGCTGGCGTTCCGGCGCGGGTATCCTCTTCCTCGCCGGTGTTGGCGTGGCGCTGGTGGCCTACTGGCAGTTGCCCCACACCGCCCCGCTGTGGCTCTTCTATGTCCTCATCGCCATCATTGGTGGACTCATCTACGGCCCGGTCATGCTCATTGGTCTCCAGGCCATCGACATGTCTCCCTCACATGTTGCGGGTACCGCCGCCGGCTTCACCGGTCTCTTCGGATACCTGCTGGGCGCCTCCCTGGCCTCGACCGGCGTTGGCATCCTCATCCACAACTACGGTTGGGACGTCACCTACGGGGTGCTGGTGGGAATCGTGGTTCTCGCGGTGGTCTTCATGGTGATCGTGGGACGCGACGAGAAGAAGCTCATGCGTCAGCGTGAGGCAGAGGATCGTGCTGCGGCCGCTGCCGCGCAGTAAGAGCTCCCGCCGAACATGCCGGGTGGGCTCGCCGTCGCCTAAGATGGAGGGCCCACCCGCTGTGTATGAGCCGTGAAACGCTGGCCCCAATGACGAGGTCGGTGCGGGCTACGAAAGGAAGACAATGCAGTCACGATGGGCAAGGGTGCAGCTCGTGCGCTTCCTCGTGTTCTGCGTGCTTGCGGCGGTGGTCGTCGTCGGCCTGCTTGCTTTGCAACCTCCCCGGGCGAGTATCTCGGTGTTGTGTTCAAATAATCCGCAGTCGTGCCAGGCGCTGGCGGAGACGTTCGAGTGGGAAACCGGACACCGCGTGCAGATGATTCGTCTTCCCACCTCCCAGGCGCACGCGCGCTTACGCCTCAATACCTCCGCTCCGGAGTTTGATGTGTGGATGGGCGGCCCCGCGGAGTCCTACGTGGTGGGCGCTGACGAGGGCCTGTTCGATACCGTCGGCGATCTTGCTGCGGTTGCCGAACTGCCGCCGGAATTGCGAGACGGCGGCGGCTACTGGGCTGGCATTTACGGCGGCATTCTCTCGTTGTGCATCAATACCGATCGCCTCGGTTCGCGTCCAGTTCCAGATTCGTGGCAGGGACTTCTTGATCCCGAACTCACGGGAGAAGTCCTCGCCCCGCATCCCTTGCTTTCCGGCACGGCAGCAACGATGCTCACCGTGCAGTACGGCAGGCTCGGCAGCCTGGAGGCAACAATCGACTACCTCCGCGCACTGGAAAACCAGCTGCTGGGGTACCTCGATTCCGGCACCGATGTGGCCCGCAATGTGGCGCGCGGCAGCGCCACCGTGGGCATCTCCTTTGCCCCCTACTGTGAAGCGGAGCGCGCGGCGGGGTACCCGGTCACCTCCGTCTTTCCCCGCGAAGGGACGGGATATGAAGTTGGTGCCATTGCTCTGCTCGCGCACGCTGCGAACCCCGAGATAGCGCGCTTGTTCATCGACTTCGTGGTGTCGGCGCCGGGGCAACGACTCTCGTCGAGTATGGCTTCGCAGCTGGCCACGAGCCCCGAGGTATCTCCCAACCTTGTGGGAGCCCTCGACGAGTTAACGGTTCCTCTCGTGGCGTCTGATCGCACCGAGGCGGCCCGTCTGCGCCCGCTGCTTATTAACCTCTGGGCGAAGCAGGTGCGTCATGGCATCTACTAGCCGCCGCCTTCTCCCGGTGATCGCCGTGACTCTCGTCCTGCTCGCACCTTTCGTTCTTATGTTGCGCGACGACGGCGACACCTCACTCCCGCACGCCTCTGCGCCCGCCTTGGCAAGCATGGCGTTCAGGTCCGCGCTGCTGCCTGTGCTGGCGGTGAGCATCGCGCTGCTGGTGGCTGCAGCCATCGTTGCCGCAGGCTACCTCGTGCTGCCGCGCTGGGGCCGGAGAGTGCTCTTCACCGCCTGCGCGGTGCCCTTTCTCTTTCCTCCGCTGATCACCGCCTACGCCCTGCACATTGTGACGGGGGAGCCACAGCTGATGGCGTCGATGGTGATTGCGGCGCTGCCCTATGCGGTGTTTGGTCAAGCCATCAGTTTGCGTTTTGCCGATGCGGCGCTGCTCGTCACCGCCCGGGATTTGGCGCTCGGCCCGCTTGCGGTGTGGCGGCTGACGCTGCGACCACTATGGTTGCGCGGAGCGGGTTTCGGCTGGGCTTGGGGGCATCTTGTGCTCTACTCGGATCCCGGCCTTTACGAGGTTTTTGGCGGCACCCGTTCCTACCTTGCCTCCCATCTGCTGCGTGCGGTGACGGGAGGGGCACCTCCCTCGGATGTGTTCCGGGCGCTGCTCTGTACGCTCCTGCCCGCCCTGATGGTGGCCGTGCTCTCTGCGCTTCGACCGCGCTGGTTGCATATGCCGCGGCTCGGGCATGGCGGCAACATCGCCGACCTGCTGCGCGGCCTGCGAACTCCGCGTTGGTTGCGCGCGGGCTGCCTGCTCATCGCCGCCCTGGCCTGGAGCGCGATTGGCTGCCTACTGGTGACGGTGGTGCGCGGGGCATTGCGAGCCGTGTTCTCCGGTGGCGGGACAACAGCCGCGATGCTCATTCCCACCATGATCCTCATCGTTGTGGCAGTGCCGCTCAGTTCGGGCGGAGCGCTCATTCTCGCGACAGCTCTGGTGCGCACCCGGGGCTGGGTGCGCAGCTACGGACGTTCCCTCGTCATCTTCATGGTGTACATGTCGCCAGCCGCCATCGGCACGGTGTTGGCCATGGGTTTCCGACTCCCGGTGAGTGTGCAGGGCCAGAACATCCTTCCCTCGCTGGTGGGCGGCGGGGCAGTGTGGGGTGGTTGGTTGGGGCTTCTCATGGCCGCTGTCAGTGTCTGCCTGCCTCTCTCCACCGTGCTGGTAATGGCCGGGATGTCGCTGCGTTCCAGCGACGATTCGCTGGTGGCGAGGGATCTCGGAGCCGGGCGTTTGCGCGTCCTTTTCACGGTGGAGGCACCTTATCTGCTGCCGCTTCTCATCGCCTCCCTCTGCGTGCAGGCGGGAATGCTGTTGACGAGCATCGCGCCCCTCGCCTTCGTGGAGCCGAGCGGAATCCAGCTCATCACGCCCACGCTCATGAGACTGACGGCCAGTTCACTGGCCGATGAGGCTTTTGCGTTGGCGGTGATTGCCGGACTCCTCACCTGCCTCGCCATGGCAGGGATCATCGCCGTGGTATTGACCATGGTGCAAACCTCCCCGCGCAGGAAAGGATAGAGGCATGACAGCTGCCAGCGGGCTCGCCCTCGCGGACCTCGCAACCCGCGTCGGTTCCTTTGATCTGAGCGCCATCTGCCTCCAGGTGGCTCCCGGTGAGATTCTCGCCGTCGTCGGCCCCTCCGGCTGCGGCAAAACCACCCTGCTTCACGCCATCGCCGGGATGCGCCGCTGCAGCGGCAGTGTGACCATTGACGACGACGTCGTCACCCACGTACCTCCGGAACGGCGCGCCACCGCGCTCGTGTTGCAAGCACCGGTACTCTTTCCCGGGATGACCGTGCGCGAGAACGTCGGTTACGGTCTCGATGATGCGCGTATGCCACGTGAGAAGCGGGGAGATCTTATCGACATCGCGATGGCCAGCATGAATATTTCGGGCCTCGCCCACCGTGACCCGCAGTCCCTCTCCGGCGGTCAGGCGCAACGCGTGGCCCTCGCGCGAACGCTGGTGCGCAGGCCGCGGGTGCTGCTTCTGGACGAACCGCTCTCGCACGTTGAGCCGCCCATGCGGCGTGCCATCCGCAAGGACATTGTGGAGCAGGTGCGGCGCAGAAAGCTCGCCGCCGTCTACGTCACCCACGACGTCGAGGAAGCCTTCCTGGTGGGCGACCGCCTGGCGGTGATGCGCAAGGGCCGCATTGAACAGCAGGACGAACCCATTCAGATCTATCGCCAGCCGCAGTCACGTTACGTTGCCGACCTGCTGGGCCGCGTCAACATCGTTGCGGGAAGCGTGAAGGAGCGCGCCCGAGGCGGCATCGCCACCGTCACCATGGGCCGTATTGTCGAGGCCGTACCCGCCCCACGCGATACCCGACTCGGCCCGGTCGCCGTCGTTCTTCCTCCCGAATCCATCGTGCTGGAGCAGGCTCCCTCCGGTTCCGAAATCATCGGGGACATCGGCCAGGTGATCGAGTCCTCGTTCGCCGGCTCCTGGGCCGTCGTCGATATTGAAAGCGAACTGGGCACACTCGTGGTGCACGAATGGGACCCGGATCGCCCCCGCCCGGTGGGAGAATACGTCCGTTTCTCGCTACGACCGGGCCGAGGCTGGGTACTTCCGCAGCGCTAGCTACTTCTAACTCTGGAACTCCGGAATATCGAGCAGCTTCAAGCCATCACGCAGCACGTCGCCGTAGGCGATATCCGCGGTCATGGAGCGAAGCTCCTCAATGAGCATGGATTCCATCGTGCGCACCGGCAGGTTGACGCGCTGCACCTGACGCCCCGGGCGCACCATGTCGGCGAGGTCCTCGCCGAGCGGACGAACCAGCTTGAGTTCACCGGAGGGGCGCCACAGACTCACCTGGGTGAGCACCGTGCCACGGTTGTACTCCACCTCCACCGGTACTCCCAGTCGCAGCGCGAGCCATCCCGCCAGCAGGTAGGTGGAGGGATGGGTACGGGCACCCTGCACGCGGGCATGCTGGATGGGCTCGTAGGGGCCCTCGTCGAGCATGGCCGCCAGGTAGTTGCGCCACAACGTGATACCGCCCCAGCCGAGATCCGTATCGCCGTCGCGATAGGAATCACGCATGCGCACCAGGGTGTTGATGGGATCGCCAAGATACCGCGAGGTGGTGATGCGGCGCTGGGCCAGCGAACCCACCGGGGTGGTGGCCGCATTCTCCGGCACGTCCTGCACCCACCACACCACGATGGGGGTGTCGGGCAGCAGCAGCGGGGTAATGAGGGTCTCCAGATTGGTGCCGGCTTCGCCGTGGCAGCGCAAAATGGTGATCTCGGAGAGACCCGCTTCGGCGCCCACCCGAATCTCGGCGTCCAAGCGGTCCACATCCGACTCCACCGGCACGATGGTGACGATACGGCAGGGATGGGCGCGGGAGGCACCGGCGGCGGCCTTGATACCGTCACGTACGCCGCCGTCGTTCTTCGCCACGATAACGAGGGTGAGCACGCGGCCAAGGGCCACCGAACCGACGGTGTCGCGCAATTCCTCCATCTTCAGCCCAACGGCCGCCGAGGAGGTGTTGTTCATGTGAATAATCATGGGTTCTCCTAGGTGATCAGGGCCGGCGCCAGGTGTTGCCGTCGCGCTCGAGCATCTCGTCAGCGCACTGTGGGCCCCACGAACCGGGGGCGTAGGTGCCGAGCGTCTCGGGGCTGGACTCCCAGTACTGCTCGGCCTGGTCGATGAGCTTCCAGGAGAGCTCGATCTCGCGCTGCTGCGGGAAGAGCGGCGGATCGCCCAGCAGCACGTCGAGGATGAGCCTCTCGTAGGCCTCCGGAGCGTACTCGGTGAAGGCGTGGCCGTAGGCGAAGTCCATCGTCACATCGCGCAGGCGCATCGAGGATCCGGGCACCTTCGAGCCCACCTTGAAGGTGAGACCTTCCTGCGGCTGGACGCGCACCACCAACATGTTGTGACCGAGGCCCGCCGTCGACTCAAAGGGGAGGAAGGGCGGGTACTTGAACACGATGGCAATCTCGGAGACGCGGCGGCCCAGGCGCTTTCCTGCACGCAGGTAGAAGGGCACGCCCTCCCAGCGCCGGGTGTGAATACCGAGGCGAATGGCGGCGTAGGTGTCGGTGATGGAATCGGCGGGAATGCCGTCCTCATCCTTGTAACCCTTGACCTTCTGGCCGCCCTGCCATCCCGCCTCGTACTGCCCGCGCACCGCGGACTCCTCAATGGGACCGTAGAAGGTGGTGGCCTCGAGAATCTTCTCCTTCTCGATACGCAGCGCATCCGCCGAGAAGGTGTTGGGCTCCTCCATCGCGGTGAGCGCGAGCAGCTGCAAGAGATGATTCTGGATGACGTCGCGGGCCGAACCGATGCCATCGTAGTAGCCCGCGCGCGAACCGATACCGATATCCTCGGCCATGGTGATCTGCACGTGGTCCACGTGCTCCGAATTCCACACCGGCTCGTACAGTTCGTTGGCAAAACGCAGCGCCAACAGATTCTGCACCGTCTCCTTGCCGAGGTAGTGATCGATACGGAATACCGATTCGGGTGGGAAGACCTCCGTCACCACCGCATCGAGCGCGCGCGCCGACTCCAGATCGTGACCGAAAGGCTTCTCGACGACGACGCGGCGCCAGCCGTCATTCTCGCCCGCCTGGAGCCCCGCACGGCCCAGGCCGCCGAGCACGGTGGGGAAGAGCGCCGGAGGAATGGACAGGTAGAAGGCCCAGTTGCCGCCGGTACCGCGGGCCTGATCCACATCGGCCAGGGTGTCGGCGAGAAGCTGGTAGGTGGCGTCGTCGTCGAACTGTCCCTCAACCAGGCGCAGCCCGGAGAGCAGCTGACTCAACGTGGTGGAGGTGACGGCGGTTTTGGCGCCGCGGCGGATCGACGCCTCGACGACCTCTTCGATGTTCTCAATGTGGCGGCGCGCCACACCCACGATGGAGAACGACGGCGGCAACAGGCCGCGGTTTGCGAGGTCGTAGAGCGCGGGCAGAATCTTGCGCTGCGCCAAGTCACCCGTGATACCGAAAAGCACGATTCCGCACGGCCCAGCGATACGCTGAAGGCGAGAATCGGGGGCTGATCGTAAGGGGTTATTCATAGTCTCACCATCATCTGTCTGGCCGGGGAGGGCCATGGGCATAAGGACCAATGACCTAGTTTTCCACCACCGGCGTTCGGCGTGGTAGGAGGGCCATATAGTGGAAGTGAGGGGTGCAGCCCGTCTGGGCTGCACCCCTCACTTCCACTGGCGCTTGTGAAGCTATCGCTTACGCGGCCGCGATGGACTCCTTGGAGGCAGCCACTACCTTCTCCACGGTGAAGCCGAACTCCGCGAAGAGCTTGTCGCCACCGGCGGACGCACCGTAGTGGTCAATACCAACGGAGCGGCCGGCATCGCCCAGGTACTGAACCCAGCCGAACGTCGAACCGGCCTCCACGGAGACGCGAGCCTTGACCTCGGGAAGAATGACCGAGTTGCGGTACTCGGCATCCTGTGCGGCGAACCACTCCAGGCAGGGCAGCGAGATGACGCGGGCGCCGATGCCCTCGGCCGCGAGAGCCTTCTGGGACTCGACGGCGAGAGCAACCTCGGAGCCGGTGGCCAGCAGCTGCACGTCCACGGTGCCGGTGGGGGAATCGGAGAGCACGTAGCCGCCCTTGTTGACGCCCTCGGAGCAGGTGCCCTCAAGAACCGGCAGGTTCTGACGCGACAGCACGATACCGGCGGGGCCGCCCTCGCGACGCTCCAGGATGCCCTTCCAGGCGGCGGCCGTCTCGTTGGCGTCCGCCGGGCGGACGATGTCCAGACCGGGGATGGCGCGGTATGCCCACAGGTGCTCGATCGGCTGGTGGGTGGGGCCGTCCTCGCCCACGCCGATGGAATCGTGCGTCCACACGAAGACCGAGGGAACGTTCATGACGGCGGCCAGGCGCACCGCACCACGCATGTAATCGGCGAACACGAAGAAGGTGCCGCCGTAGGCGCGGGTGAGGCCGTGTAGCACGATGCCGTTGACGATCGCGCCCATGCCGTGCTCGCGGATACCGAAGTGCAGGGTGCGGCCGTACTCGTGGCCGGACCAGTCTGCGGAGACGCGGTCAGCGGGAAGGAAGGAGGGCTCGCCCTTCATCGTGGTGTTGTTCGAGCCCGCGAGATCGGCGGAGCCACCCCACAGCTCGGGGAGCACCGGCGCGAGAGCCGAGAGTACCTCGCCGGAGGCGGCGCGGGTGGCGATGGACTTGCCCACTTCGAAGCTGGGGAGAACCTCGTCCCAGCCCGCGGGCAGCTCCTTGGCCACCAGGCGATCGAGCAGCGCGGAGCGCTCCGGGTTTGCCTCACGCCACTGTGCCAGGTCCGCTTCCCACGCCCCGCGCGCGGCGGCAGCGTTGTCCGCGGCCTGCTTGCGAGTGTGTGCGATGACCTCGTCAGCAACGTCGAAGGACTTCTCCGGATCCAGCCCGAGAATCTTCTTGAGGCCGGCGATTTCCTCGGCACCGAGGGCGGCGCCGTGAGCGGCACCGGTGCCCTGCTTGGTGGGGGAGGGCCACGCCATGATGGTGGAAAGCTTGATGATCGAGGGGCGATCGGTCACTTCCTTCGCGGCCTCAAGGGCGGCGTGGAGAGCATCGACATCCTCAACGTACTCGGAGCCGCCGTTGGTCCAGTCCACGTGCTGGGTGTGCCAGCCGTAGGACTCGTAGCGCGCCAGAACATCCTCGGAGAAGGCGATGATGGTGTCATCTTCAATGGAGATGCGGTTGTCATCGTAAATGAAGATGAGGTTGCCCAAGTGCTGGGTGCCCGCGAGCGAGCACGCCTCGGAGGTGACACCCTCCTGCAGGCAGCCTTCGCCACCCACCACGTAGACGAAGTGATCGAAGGGGGACTCGCCCTTGGGAGCGTCCGGATCAAGCAGTCCACGCTCGCGGCGGCTGGCCATGGCCATGCCGACGGCCGAAGCGAGGCCCTGGCCGAGCGGACCGGTGGTCATCTCGACACCCTTGGTGTGGCCGTACTCCGGGTGGCCCGGGGTGAGGGAGCCCCAGGTGCGCAGGGACGCGATGTCCTCCAGCTCCAGTCCGTAACCGGCCAGGTAGAGCTGGTTGTACAGGGTGAGGGAGGAATGACCGATCGAGAGGACAAAACGATCGCGACCGATCCAATTCGGATCGGTGGGATCGTGGCGCATCACCTTCTGGAAGAGGGTGTAGGCCAACGGTGAGAGGGAAATCGCGGTTCCCGGGTGGCCGTTGCCCACCTTCTGCACAGCGTCAGCTGCCAGAACGCGGCCAACATCTACAGCGCGCTGATCAAGATCGGTCCAATTGAGCTCCGTCATCGCAGCATCTCCTTTGTGTTGCAGTGCATACGCCCGACTGTGTTCGGGCATCTATTACTTGACCTCGGCAAAGGTCATACAAGGTTAAGGGTACAGGTCAGGTGCGTTATTCGTGTCATCTCACGAGCGAATGATTACATGGCGACTACACTTGCCCTATGCCCATCGCACCCGTGAGTATCCCCGGTTCTACGCCCTTAGCTCGGGCAGCGCGCCAGTATCTCGATCATTTGATGGTGGAACGCTCGCTTTCGGTGAACACACTTGCAGCCTACGGTCGTGATCTTGGGAAATATCTCAGTCACCTGGAGGGGCGCGATATCAGCGCCCCGCAGCACGTGACCCACGAGGATGTCGCGTCATTTCCGGAATCGCTCTCGAACATGGCCGCCTCCAGCGTGGCGCGATCGATGGCGAGCGTGCGCTCATTCCACAGGTTCCTCTTCGAGGAGGGACTCACCAGCACCGACCCGGCGGCGGATGTGCGCCCGCCGAAGATACCGCAGCGGCTGCCGCAGGGGCTGACCGTGGAGGAGGTCAACCTTCTTCTCGATGTGGCGGGGATGGGCGAGGGGCCGGTGCCACTGCGTGATCACGCCCTGCTCGAGTTTCTCTACGGCACCGGGGCGCGAATTTCCGAGGCGGTGGGGCTCAGCCTTGACGATCTCGACACCCGCAGCCGTCAGGTGCGCCTCCTCGGTAAGGGGCGCAAGGAGCGGGTGCTGCCCCTGGGCGGATACGCCATTGATGCGTTGGAGGCCTACATCGTGCGTGGCCGCCCCGAGTTGGCCACGCGGGGGAGTGGCACGCCCGCGGTATTTCTCAATACTCGGGGGCGCAAGCTCTCGCGCCAAAGTGCCTGGGGAATCTTGCAGGATGTGGCGGGCCGGGCGCGCCTGACCACCCACATTTCTCCCCACAGCCTGCGCCATTCCTTCGCCACCCACCTGCTGGAGGGCGGCGCCGATGTGCGCATTGTGCAAGAAATGTTGGGGCACTCCTCCGTCACCACCACCCAGATCTACACCCATGTCAGCCGCGACACGGTGCGAGAGGTCTATGCATCGTCACATCCTCGGGCCATCTCTTAGGTATTGTTGGAACGTGACTAATGAAGACACCCTGAATTCCGACTCCATCGACTTCCCGGAGCCCGCTCCGCTGGAAGCGCACGGTCCCGCTCGCATTATTGCGATGTCGAACCAAAAGGGAGGCGTCGGAAAAACGACGACGACGATCAACCTCGCGGCCGCTCTGGCCGAGTACGGCCGCCGCGTCCTTATTGTCGATTTTGATCCGCAGGGCGCCGCAAGCGCCGGCCTCGGTGTGAATGCGCGCGCGATGGAGCGCACCATTTACAACGAGTTGATCTCGGCGAAGCCCAATATCCGGGACATCATCGTTCCCACCGGCGTGCCGAATCTCGATATCGTGCCCGCCAATATTGATCTTTCGGCGGCCGAAATCATCCTCATTAACGAGGTGGCGCGAGAGCAGGCGCTCTCGCGCGTGCTGCGCCCGGTTCTCGACGAATACGATCTCATCATCATTGACTGCCAGCCTTCTCTTGGCCTGCTGACCGTCAACGCGCTGACCGCCGCGCACGGCGTCTTCATCCCGTTGGAGGCCGAGTACTTCGCGATGCGTGGCGTGGCGTTGCTGACGGAACAGATTGAGCGGGTGCAGGATCGCCTCAATCCGCGACTGCAGCTTGATGGCGTGCTCCTGACGATGGTGGACATGCGCACGCTGCATTCGCGTGAGGTGATGTCCTCGGTGCGCCAGGGCTTTGGTGACAAGGTGTACAACACCTACATTTCCCGCACGGTGAAGTTCCCCGACGCCACCATCGCGGCCCAGCCCATCACCGAGTACGCCCCGTCGCATTCCTCCGCTGAGGCGTATCGCCACTTGGCACGCGAAGTGATTGCCAAGGGGCATTGCGCCTGAGTGGGAGCGACGGCGGCGCCTTCGCCGTCACTCTCGACGTCTTCTCCGGTCCCTTCTCGGTACTTCTGTCGCTGATTTCCAAGCGGCGCCTTGACGTCACCGAGGTGGCGCTGGCGGAGGTGACGGACGAGTTCATTGCCTTCATTCGCTCCCACAGCGTCTACAACCTCTCCCAGGCGAGCGAGTTTCTGGTGGTGGCCGCCACCCTTCTCGATCTCAAGGCGGCCCGCCTACTGCCCGGCCGCGAGGAATCGGAGGAGGAGTTCGAGCTACTGGAGCAGCGCGACCTGCTCTTCGCCAAACTGTTGCAGTACCGCGCCTACAAGCGCGCCTCGCAGGGTTTCATCCGCATCATGAAGGGGCAATCACGCAGCTTTGCGCGCGACGTCCCGCTCGATCCAGAGTTCGTGGGGCTGGTGCCGCGGCTCGAACTCAACCTCGCGCCCGAGGAGCTGGCCATGCTCGCGATGCAGGCCTTCTCGCGCGACCAGAGCGAGCCCACCGTCAGCCTGGAACACCTGCACAACCCGCTCGTCTCGGTCTCCAGCCAGATCGCTTATGTTCGCGAGATTCTTGCGCGGCGCCAGCGCCTCACCTTCTCGCAGCTGTGTGCCGACGCCGAAAATCGCCAAACCGTGGTCTCGCGTTTCATGGCGATCCTGGAAATGATTCGCCGCGGCGAGGTTCGGGTGGAGCAGTCCGAGGCCCTGGAAACGTTAACTATTGCAGCGCAGGAGACCCCATGAGAGAACAGGACCTGGCCGCCATCGAGGCAATTCTCCTCGTCGTCGCCTCACCCATCTCAGCAGCGGATATTGGGCGCGCCACCGGCCTCACCGATGACGCCGCACTCGAACTGTTGGTGGCATTACGCGACGAATATTCGGGCGCAAGCGGAGGCCGTCGTCGTGGATTCGAACTCCGGCAAGTGGCCGACGGCTGGAGGCTGTATACCAACCCGGAATATGCCGACGTCGTCGCCGGATTCGTCACCCGGGAGAACTCGGCGAAACTCTCCACGGCAGCACTTGAGACGCTCGCCATTGTGGCGTACCGCCAACCTGTCTCCCGGGCGCAGATTGCGGCGATCAGAGGTGTTAGTGTAGATTCCGTCGTTCGCACATTGATGATGCGCGGACTCGTTGCCGAAGTCGCAGTGACCGAGGCCACCGGTGCCGTTTTGTACGGCACCACTCCCTTCTTCCTGGAGATCATGGGGATGAACTCCCTGGAAGAACTAGAACCGCTGGCACCGATGGTGCCGGACCTGTCCGAACTGGACGAAACAGAACAGGAATTGCGATGAGCAGCCCTATTGACCCCCGCGGTGAGCGCCTCCAGAAGGTAATGGCTCACGCCGGTATTGGATCCCGCCGACTGTGCGAACGCCTCATTGAGCAGGGACGCGTTGAAGTTGACGGCAAGATTATCACCCGACTCGGCGCCCGCGTTGATCCCTCCCGCGCCACCATTCACGTGGACGGCATGCCGATTCAGATCGACGAGAACAAACTGACGATCGCGCTCTACAAGCCGCCGGGCGTCGTCTCCACCATGGAAGATGACATGGGACGGCCCGGCCTGGCCCAGTACGTCACCGAAATTCCCACGCGTTTGTATCACGTGGGTCGCCTCGATCAGGACACCGAAGGCATCATTTTGCTGTCGAACGACGGCGAACTGACCCACCGCCTCACACACCCCTCCTACGAGGTTCCCAAGACCTATATTGCCCGCGTCGAAGGGCCCGTCACCCGCGGCCTGGGTCGCGTCCTCACCGATGGCATCACGCTGGAGGACGGCCCCATCAAGGTGGACAAGTTCGTTCTGCGCGAGTCGGCACCCCGCAACTCGATCGTGGAGATCACGCTGCACTCGGGCCGCAACCGCATCGTGCGCCGCATCATGGACGAGGTGGGACACCCCGTCATGGAGCTGGTGCGCACCAAGTTCGGCACCATTGAAGTGGGCCGCCTCAAGCCGGGCCGCACCCGCGTGGTTGCAGGCAGCGAGCTGAGCGCCCTCATGCATTCCGTCGGGATGTGAGATGAGAGCACCCGTCCGTATTATCGGCACCGGGTTGCTCGGTGCCTCATTGGGCTTGCGTCTGCGCCAGATGGGCGTGCCGGTGCAGCTGGAGGATATGTCTCTGGCTGCCCAGGCGCTCGCCCGTGATCTGGGCGCTGGCGAGATCGCGAGCCTGGACGATCCGGAACCGGGCCTGGTCGTGGTGGCCACGCCCCCGGATGTGGCCGCGCGCGTGGTGGTGGATGCCTTGCGGCGTTACCCGAACGCCTGGGTCACGGATGTGGCGTCGGTGAAGCAGCGTGTGGTGGACGAGGTGGACGAGTGCGCGCTGTCCGATCGGTACGTGGGCTGCCATCCGATGGCTGGGCGTGAGCGCTCTGGCGCCATCGCAGCCGATGCCGACCTGTTTGCCGGGCGCCCGTGGGTGATCACCGCGGGGGCACGTACTGCTGCTGAGCTCGTTCAGGCGATGCAGCAGCTGGCGCTCGACGTCGGTTCGCTTCCCATCATCATGGAGCCCGCCCAGCACGACCGCTCGGTGGCGCTGGTGTCGCACATGCCGCAGTTGGTGTCCTCCCTGGTGGCGGGCGCACTGCGCCAGGCGCCGGGCGAGGCGCTGGAGTTGGCCGGGCAGGGACTACGCGACGTCACTCGCATCGCGCACTCGGATTCGGCGCTGTGGGCCACCATCATTGCCGGGAATGCTCCCGCGGTGACGGATGTGCTACGCGGCGTCAACTTCGAGCTGAGCCGCCTCATTGCGGCGCTTGAGCCTGGATCTGACGATCCGTTTGCTCCGGGTGTGCTCGCCGGAGTCTCCCGCGCCATCTTGCGCGGAAACGAGGGAGTGGGCCGCATTCCCGGAAAGCATGGAGGAGCGCCGCGGCGCTACTCCGAAGTCATTGTGCTCATCCCGGACAAGCCGGGTGAGCTGGGCCGTCTCTTCGGTGAGATCGGCGATATCGGCGTCAATATTGAAGATTTCCAGCTGGAACACTCGTTTGGTCAGAGTGTGGGACGAGGCATGATCTCGGTGGTACCGAGCCAGGCCCGCTACCTGGCGCGCTCTCTGGAGCAGCGTGGCTGGCAGGTCATCATCGAAGGAGAGGAAAAGCAGATGGGTGTTGTTATTGCGCTGGATGGCCCGTCCGGTTCCGGCAAGTCGACGGTCTCGCGTCGGGTCGCCCAGAAGCTCGGCCTGGCCTACCTGGACACCGGTGCCATGTACCGCGCCGCCGCCTGGTGGTGCGATCATCAGGGGATCAACCTCGACGATCAAGCTGAGGTAGCTGCCGCCACCGTGCAGATGCCGCTGCAGATGCCGCTCGATCCCACGGATCAGACGATCCTGTGTGGTGGCGTGGATATCACCGCGGCCATTCGTGCCTCGGAACTGTCCAAGGTGGTCTCCAAGGTGGCCACCAACCTGGAAGTGCGCGCCGAGTTGAAGCGCCGCCAGCGCCAGATCATCGCCGCCGCCACCCAGGGCATCGTCGCCGAAGGGCGCGACATCACCACCGTGGTAGCCCCCGACGCCGACGTCCGCGCGCTCGTCACCGCCTCCGAGGAAGCCCGGCTTGCGCGCCGCGCCCTGGAAGTGCGCGGCAGCGCGGATGCCGCCGCCATCGCCGCCACCCGTGACGAAGTGGTACGCCGCGACGCGGACGATTCCACCGTCTCCCAATTTATGACCGCACAGGACGGCGTCACCACCATCGACTCGTCCAACCTCTCCATCGACGAAGTCGTGGATGCCGTCATCTCGCTGATTCCGGAGGATATGCGATGAGTGAAGAAAACTTCGAAACCGGCGCCGGCCTCGGCGCCGACTCAGTCACCGACGACGAACTCCAGGCGGAGCTGCTGCGCGGCAACCTGGAGGACTACGAACTCTCGGACGAGGACTTCGCGGTTCTGTCCGAAGAGGACTTCTTCTGGGAAGAGGAAGTGGCGCAGGGGCACCCGGTGCTTGCCATCATCGGCCGCCCCAACGTGGGCAAGTCGACGCTGGTCAACCGTATCGTTGGCCGCCGCGTCGCCGTCGTCCAGGACACTCCCGGCGTAACGCGCGATCGCGTCTCCTACCCGGCGAGCTGGAACGGACGCGACTTCACGCTGCTCGATACCGGCGGCTGGGAAGCCGATGTTGCCGGAATCGACGCCTCGGTGGCGCGCCAGGCCGAAGCCGCGATCGAGTTCAGCGACGCCGTGGTGCTGGTGGTGGACGCCACGGTGGGTATCACCAACACGGACGCGCAGCTGGTGCGCTTGCTGCGCCGCTCCAATCGCCCGGTGATTCTCGCCGCCAACAAGGTGGATTCGCCGATGCAAGAATCCGACGCCGCCGTACTGTGGGGCCTCGGACTGGGGGAGCCGTACTCGATTTCCGCCATGCACGGCCGCGGTATCGGCGATCTGCTGGACGCCGCGCTCAAGGTGCTGCCGGAGAAGTCCGCTGTGGCTGCCGCCGCTCCCAAGCACGGCCCGAGCCGCATCGCGCTGGTGGGGCGCCCGAACGTTGGCAAGTCCTCGCTGCTCAACAAGCTGGCGCGCGCCGAACGCGTGGTGGTTGACCCCACCGCGGGAACCACGCGCGATCCGGTCGACGAAAATATTGAGCTCGACGGCGAGGTGTGGACCTTCGTGGACACCGCCGGTATTCGCCGCCGTGTGCACCAGACCTCCGGCGCGGACTACTACGCCTCGCTGCGCACCCAGGCCGCCATCGAGAAGGCGGAGCTGGGCCTGGTGCTCATCGACGCCTCCGTCAACCTCACCGAGCAGGACATTCGTGTCATGCAGCAGGTGGTGGACGCGGGGCGCGCGCTGGTCATCGTGTGCAACAAGTGGGATCTGGTGGACGAGGAGCGCCGCATGGAGCTCGACCGCGAGCTGGAGCGTGAGTTGGTGCAGCTGCGCTGGGCCGAACGCGTCAACCTCTCCGCGGTGACGGGCTGGCACACCAACCGCCTCACCCGTGCCATGCACGAGGCGTTGGATTCGTGGGAGATGCGCATCTCCACCGGTAAGCTCAACTCCTTCCTCGGTGAGCTCTCCGCCGCCCACCCGCACCCGGTACGTGGCGGAAAGCAGCCGCGTATTCTCTTCGCCACCCAGGTGGCGTCGCGCCCGCCGCGCTTCGTGCTCTTTGCGTCGGGATTCATCGAGGCCGGTTATCGCCGTTTCATCGAGAACAAGCTGCGTGAGACCTTCGGTTTCACCGGAACGCCGATTCAGATCTCGGTGCGAGTGCGCGAGAAGCGCAAGCGTAAGTAGCACCGGGGAATTAAGTAGCACCGGGGAATGACGAGGAGATGGGCCATGTGCGTTGCGCGTGGCCCATTTCCTTTTATTGCTGGCACGTTCCTTCCTCGATATCGTCACCAGCGCCAACGTTGCCTGTGGTTTCCATGCCGGGGATCCGCATTCCATGTTGGCGACGGTTCGCACCGCGGCAGCTCGTGGAGTGAACGTTGGCGCGCACGTCTCTTACCTGGACTTGGTGGGGTTTGGTCGGCGCCCAATGGCGCAGTCTATAACCGGATCGCTCGTGATGAAGCCCGGGCGCCGCGGTGATCGACGCCATGCTCGCCATCAACCCGGAACTCCCCCTGATGGCCCTTGCCGGTGCCCTGATCATCGCGCAGGCGGAGGCATCCGCCATTCCAACCCTGGCCGCCCCAATTGTCGAACGTATGACGATCGAGATCGAGAGCCGCCAGGTAGAAATCGGGCTTCCCGAGTCCTTTCTGCGCCACCAGCACGTGACCTAGCGCAAGCTGCCGCACTAGCAGGTCACCCAGCGCAAGCGGCCGCACTAGCAGGTCACCCAGCGCAAGCGGCCGCACCAGCACGTGACCCAGCGCAAGCGGCCGCACCAGCAGGTCACCCAGCGCAAGCTAGCGCGCAACAGACGATTGGAGTAGTCCGCGAGAAGTAAGCAGCTCACCGGAAGTGTAGCCAGTACGCTTATGCACTCATGTCGAATAGTCCTTCCTGAATTGTCGTGGTGAGGTCCTGCGGCTGAGCTTCACGCACTGCGTTCTCACGCTGCTGGATCTCCGCCATGCTGTCGTGATGCCGGGCGCCTTCCTTACACCCCGGCCGCTGGGACCCCACGAGGTCCTCCTTTGGTTTCGTGTTTTCGTGTGCTGAGCTTCCACGGTGAGTTCCCATCACTTTCTCGGGTGGCCTGATTCTCTCCACACTCTCGTACTGTTGCGTTCTCGTCACTTTCTCGGGTCGCCAGATATCGGCTGTGCTCTCACACGGTTGAGCTCCCGCCGCGCTCTCATTCCGTCGGATTCCAACGACACTCCCATTCGCTCTGGTGAACACGAAGCCGCCAGCGTGGTGAGTGATGACGATGTGTTCGGAATGGATGTATTGATGATGATGGAAGCAGAGCAGTAGCCCGTTATCCGTGGTTGTGGCGCCGCCGTCGTGCCAAGTGTGCGCATGGTGGATCTCGCACATGTCGAGTCCTCGCCCACAACCCGGGTAACGGCAGCTTCGGTCTCTGCTGATGATCGCTTTCTCCTGAGTTGAAGAAAACCGGCGCTGAGAGCGAGAGGCATCCAAAGGCTCCCCATGTGCGGAGAACACGATGCGGGAAATTCCCGAGGAGCACATCATTCGCGCCAGTTGGCTAGGAGCCAGTGGAGTTCCATCGGTGAGAGTAGCCGGTTCGAAATTCTCCAACGCATCTGGACAGACTCCTGCCTTGATCAACGCCTTTACTCTCCCGAGTTGGTGGTCCATCTCCGCAGTGACAGGCTTCCTTCCATCCAAGCAGCATCCCTGACCTCCGATTCCATGTCCGCTCACCGGGCACGGGGGCAATGTTGAAAAAGGATTCTCCAGCGATCCGTGATGCCATCCGCGCTCTGCGTTGGAATCTGGTTCCAGCTCCAGTCGAGGTTCCCGATGAGCCAAGCTTTCTGGATCACCCTTCATTCCTGGATCGCCTTCCACTCTTGGAACACTAGGCGCTGTTAAGCCGCTCCGATCTAGTGCATTACGCCGCTCACCTCCGGTTCCCAACCCGTCACCTTGAAGGACCTGCTCAAGATGATCGAGATGACTGCACCCTTGCTGGATCGCACGTTCCGTTTGGACGAGAGTCGCCAGCGGGACGTGGACAAGCATCTGGTAGCGTGCACCGACGCGTTGAGTAAGCGGAGTACTCACCGAACGAGAGGTGTTCGCAGAACGAACTGGACCGGGCCAACTATGCTCTCGAAGCTCCCAACTCTGCCCCAACTTGCCTCCATCGGACTGACTTTCTCCGTCTAATATTTCTTCACCCGGCCGCGCTCCCTCTTCACCGGCTTGCACCAACTGCCCATCTGCCCGAACCAACTCTCCGGCCATCGCAAGATGAACGACATGCAGCAACGCGTCAGCTCCACGTTGACCGGGGGAGCGTTCGTCATCACGCGAAGGAACGCCGATTGCCTGGCCAATTACCTGACGCACGATCGCACCATTGATGGGGCCCAGCCAACCCGAGAGCCGATATCCGCCTCCTTCACGTGAGACCCTGAAGACTTCCGACTGTGTGTCCTGCTTCGCCTGGGCCTCAGCCGCGCGCGGCGCATTCCGAAACTTCCAGGCCTGCACGCTCTTCCGGAACTGTTCGACAGGCTGGGCGAGCGCACGCTCCAGGAACCAAGCCTCGGCCTGCGCGGCTCGTTCCTTCAACTCACCCGACCGAAATGCCGATTGCAGCACGTCCACGTAGTCACCCGAAATTTTTCCTGCCCGCATTGCTTGACCGAAGCCCGGGTACAGTTCGCGAACCGCCTGCGCGCGGCGCACTTCCTGGCCCACCTTCTTGGGTGACTGCTTCCCGGTTCGCTCCACCGACTCCCAGATCGAGTGCGACTCACCAAGTATCTTTCCCTTCACGGCACCAGGCGGAGCATCTGCACCCGGTTCTGATCCACTATCGCTCCGGAGATGTTCCCTGCGCTTGCGTTCAATCGAAGCGAGGTGTCCGATAACAGCAGTTCGCACCCCCTCCAATTGCAGCTTTGTGGTGCCCAACACACTGAGTAACTCGACGCAGGTTTCTGTCGCGAGCGCGTCCAGCTTCAAGTTCTCACACTCGTTCGCCAACGCTTCACACAACGCCACCAACTCGGTTTCCATCCGATTCACCCCCTCTCAGCAGCGAAAATATCAGTATCAGCATTCCTCAGCTCCCATCAATAACGAATATTTGTTCGATAGGAAAAGTCTAGAACACAGCTCCGACATGTTTTGCGTCAAGTTCTTGAATGGGGGTGACGACGGCGAATTACCCAACCGTCGAACACGGCTCACCAACAATCACTGCCAGCCGACGACGCCCAAACACGCGCCGCAGTCGCCGGACCGGTTCGGCTGCCACGGCTCCCGTGCTGAGACTAGGTCGCAGGACCGGTTCGACTGTCACCGCTCCGAATCCCCGGGCCGGACTGGCAGTACTGGACACCAGAAGCACTAAGAGCGCACGACGATATTTTCCGGTTCCTCGCCCGCGAGCAGATGCTCGATCTGGCGCCCTAGGAGCGCATTGTGACGCGAGAACTGGGCCGTGGACAGCCCGCCGAGGTGCGGCGCAACGATCACGTTCGAACTATCCCACAACGGCGAATCTGCTGGTAGCGGCTCGGGATCAAACACGTCGAGAGCCAAACGCAGGCGATCCATGTGCCGAACGAGGGCCTCGGTGTCAGCCACTCCGCCCCGCGCGATGTTCACGAGAAGGGTGTCGTCGCGCATGAGGGACAAGAACGTGTCGTCCACAAGATGGTGAGTGCTTGCGTTGAGAGGAACTGCGATAACGACGACGTCGGCGCGCGGCAACAGTTCTGCAACGGACGCCATCGAGTAGACGTGTCCGGCTTCGTCGTCGCGCTCGGTGCTGGCCACGCGGACGATTTCCACCTCGAAAGGCCTGAGTCGCTCGATGATGGCGGCGCCTACGCCGCCCACCCCGATGACGGCCACGGTGCAGTCTGCGAGGCCAGGCGAACGGAACTTCTCCCAGTGTCGGCGCCCTTGCTGGCGAACGACCCGCGGAATACCGCGCTGGGCTGCCAGAATTAGCGCGAGAGTCTGCTCCGCCGTGGCTGTCTCGTGAACCGACGTGGCATTGGCGAATACCATTCCTGCCGGGAGGTTCTCCACGACGCCGTCGTACCCGATGTTCGGGCCCTGAACCAGTTGGAGGCTCAGTCCTTCGAGCCGTCGAAGAATCGTCATGTCCAGCACGTATGGCACCACAGCCACGTCCAGATCGGTGCGCGGTGGCGGGCCGTCCATCGCCCAAAGAACGGGCTCGACGTCAAAGCGTGAGATGTAATCGAATTCGGCCTGGGTGGGAACGGAAACTACGAGTTGTGACACGGCGCCAGTCTACCCTCACGCATCCGCGAGGATGTGCTTGATTACTTGAATGACCCCGCGATCATCGCACGATGGCGCGACAAATGAGGCGGTGGCGATGATCGCCGGATGGGCGTTGGCAACAGCGAATGAGATGTCCGCTGCTTCCATCAGTTCGAGATCATTGAGATAGTCACCGAAAACGACAGTCTCTGCCCGCGAGATCCCAAGATGCACCTGCAACCTCCTTAACGCCTTCCCCTTGTCCGCACCACTCTCAGTAATATCGATCCAGTTCTTGACCGAGGACACTACCGAGTGCGTTGCCTTGAAATGCCCCACTCGGGGAGCAAGAGTCTCGTCAATATCGTCGAACGAACAGATGGCGATTTTGACGACGTCGGCGCGGAACTCCAGAACGTCGTCGACGATCGTCATCTTCTTGTAGTAGCGATCAGCCTGGGCCAGGAATGCCTCGTCCGTGCGCTGGGTGTAGGCGCTTTCCTCGGTCGAGAGAATCACCCCGATATTGACGCCGTCGGAAGCAAGGTCGCGGACGATCTGCACCACTTCGGTCACCACATCCTGCGAAATGACAAGAGAGTGAAGCACCTCGCCGTCTTGAATGACGAGCGCTCCGTTTTCGCCGATGAACGGCATGCCGTCGGATGCACTCTCAAACGTTTGCTGCAATGTTGCGGCCTGCCGCCCACTGGCGGGAACGAAGAGGATGCCACGCTTCTTCAGTTCCGTGAGAAGTGGCCACAGTTCGTCAGGAACCAAACCGTCCTCGCCGATGAGTGTTCCATCCAAGTCGCTTGCGATAAGGCGAATGCCGGTCAGGGGGAGATATTCTTGCGGGCGTGAAGGATGGGCGGACATGGGTCTCTTTCTGCTGGACGATATACGCACTAGACAACGCACGCGGCACTGCGCTGATAACCACGCGGCAAGAGTTTCCTCTTCATCCTATCTAACCGTCCTGATCAGGGAGGGCGTTGCCGCAGGTCCAACCTTGTTGCGGCTCGGCAAGCGATACCGCGTCACATGATAAGGAATCCCGCCAGCCAGGCCTGAACCCACACAATGATTGTGAGTCGAGCCCGGCTGGCGGAATGTTGCACCGAGTATGTGCTTGCCTTACCACCTGTAGTTCTCGCGGAGACCGCTAGCCGTTGGCGCTCCCTGAGTCGAGGTAGGAGACCAGGGCATCGCGCACAAACCCGGCACCGTCGACCCCTCCGTAGTTCGCAGCGAAACGTTCGTCTGCCACGTACATTTCTGCGAGCCCTCGCACGTAGGCATCGGTGTGCTCAGCAGACTTGTGGCTTGGCGTGCCCGGAGTTGCTGAGAGCCACGCGATGTGTCGCTCGGCAAGAGCCCGTGCCTCCGGGGAATCGGAAGCCACGCCAGTCTCGTGCGCGGCAATCCATGCCCGATTCAGGCTGGCAACGTCCTGCATCCACTTCCCCTGACCTTCACTGCCCAACCTGTTCCACCAGTCGTTCGACTTGGCGTAGGCATCACGCCCCCAGCGCTCTTCGACCTCGTCCTTGTATTGGGTGTGATCGAAACCGTCAAATGTATTACTCATATCGAGTTCTTCCTTTCCTTTAAGGACGTCAATGCTGTGCTCCACCGCGGCGATCTGCCGCCCTATGCGAGCCGCCTCGGCTCGCAAGACCTCCCGATGCTTTTCGAGTGCGGTGATCTCGTCAGTGTTTCGACTGAGCACCTCCGCGATCTCAGGCAGCCCCATACCCAGCTCACGCAGCAACAGGATTCGCTGTAGCCGCACAACGGAGGTGGCATCGTAGTATCGATACCCGTTGTGGCCAATGTGGCTGGGGGAGAGCAGACCGATCTGGTCGTAGTGCCGCAGTGTCCGGCTGGTGGTGCCAGCCGTCCGAGCAACTTCTTGAATCGTCCATTCCATACTGAAGACTCTAGATCTTGACGTAACGTCAACCTCAAGTGCGCGACGAAGAAAGCCAATGTGGCGTGCGACACCTTCCTCGCTCAGTCTTTGCCATCATTCAGGCCATATCCCCGACGTGCCTCTCCGGTGCGAGCCCACAACATGCGCGTCCACGATCCCGATCGCTCCCATGAGCGCGAACATCGTCACCGGACCAACCATGGTGAAACCGGCCCCACGCAATGCCTTGGCAAGCGCCACCGACTCGGGAGTCTGGCTCGGCACCTCCGCCTCACTTAGCGGCCGCAAGTTCTCCTCTGGTTTGAAGGACCACACGAGTTCGGCCAGTCCGGTGGGCTGTTCGTTCGAGCCCGCTGCCGCACCGGTTGGCCGTTCGTCCGAACCTTCGCACGCCTTCTCCAGCCCCGCACCCTCCCGCAACGCCACCGTTGCCCGAGCGTTGATGATGGCCGCCATGATCTTGCGACGATTGCGGATGATCCGTGAGTCGGCGAGCAGCCGCGCGACGTCGTCGTCGTTAAAACTGGCAACGACATCCGGATCAAATCCGGCGAACGCCTCGCGAAAGCTCTCCCGGCGCCGCAGAATCGTGAGCCAGGAGAGGCCTGCCTGAAACGACTCGAGGCAGATGCGTTCGTAGATTCCCTGTTCGTCCGTGACGGGCATGCCCCATTCGGTGTCATAGTATTCGCGCAGCAACTCGTCCGAGTCTGCCCAACGTGGGCGCGCCAGCCCGTCTGCGCCGACGATCAACCCCGCCTTCTCGGTCTCGTTCCTGCCGTCATCGTGCTGTCCAATTGTTGGTTCCATCGTTCCACTTCCTTCTGGTTGGTGAGTGATTCGATTGTCGCACCCACCTCCGACACGTTTCGAAATCAGTTTCGAATGGGTGCGTCCGGCATCACGCTTGTTGTCGCTGAATCGTTCACGCGTACTCGATAGGCTTGTACGTATGAGCATCCAGCCCACTGATCCCAGCGTTTACCTGCCCGGAATTGACCCGCGTCTCGTCGTCACCGATATGGACGGCACCCTGCTTGACGCCGAGTCGAATATCCCGGAAAAGCTGTGGCCGCTGCTGCGCCAGATGAAGGAACGTGGCATCGTGTTCGCGCCGGCCAGTGGGCGTCAGTATTTCACGCTCGCCTCGCTGTTTGAGCGCGAGCTTGAGGGGATGCCGGTCATCGCGGAAAACGGCGGTTTCGTGGTGCGTGACGGCAAGGAGATTTCCTCGCTGACGTTGGAGCGCGGCTTCGTGGAAAGCACCGTCGAGTTGCTGCGCACGCTCAAGGACCACGGGCGGAACCTCGGCGTTGTTCTTGCTGGTAAGAAGGCTGCCTACGTTGAGCGCAACGACGAAGCGTTCATGTACGAGGTCCGCAAGTACTACCATTCGCATGTTGTTCTCGCTGATCAACTCGATTTCGACGACGACATCATCAAAATCGCCATCTTCGATTTCGACGACGCCGAATCCGGCACGGCTCCGTACCTGCTCCACCTGCGTGCGACTCACGCTGTTGTGATTTCGGGCGAGCACTGGATCGACGTCATGGATCCGCGCATCAACAAGGGAACTGCGGTTCAGGCGTTGCAGCGCGAGCTCGGCGTGACCCGCGAGCAGACTGTTGCGTTTGGTGACTACCTCAACGACTTGGAAATGATGCGCGAGTCCGGTCCGTCATTTGCGACGGCGAACGCGCATGAGGGCATCATCGAGGCCGCGCGGTTCGTGGCGCCGTCCAATGTGGATGAGGGCGTGATCCAGGTGTTGGAGAACGTTCTGGGCAAGTGACGAGAGCTTTTCTCGCGCCACTAGGTACTGGCGCAGGAACTTGGCACCACAATATGAGCGTGCATGAGGTCTTGCTGATCCTAAGTGGGCACGAGAGCGATCTGTGTGCCGTGTACGGCACGGTGATCGCTGGGGTACCCATTTAGGAATCTGAAGGCATCGATTATTGGGTGTGAGCCGGGCAAATTTCGTGGGTTTCATGCGAAGCATGGCATCCTAAAACCCAATCTCGGTTGTTCAATGGATCTCGGTAATGACGTCTTCGAGACGAAGGTGCGTTCTTGGGACTCTGAGTGTCTGATGGTGAGAAAATTCAGGCATGGCAAACGGACGAGTGCGTAAATGGAACCTGCGGCTACTGATCTCCTGCATTATCGCATTCTGTGGAGCTTTGCTGCTGCTTGTGGTTGCTTGGTTTGGTTGGGGCAGGTTAGGCAATCTCGAGGATCCAGCTGCACTAGCGACATCAGCGCTGGCAACAGTTGGTGGTCTCGGTGGTGCCGTGTTCCTGACTGTGCGATACCGTGAACACTCCCTTGCCGAACGCCAAGAAGAACGAGACGTTGTTATTGCCCGGCGTCAAGCGCTCGTGGACGCGACGCGACTGCTCGATAGTGATGTGGTGTCTACTCGAATCGCAGGAGTCACAATTCTCGCCGAGATAGCTGATACCTACGGAGGTACCTATCGTCAACAAGTCGTGGACATCCTCTGTGGCTATCTCCGTACCAAACACAAGGAAGACGAAAAGGGACACGCTACGGCTGTCGAGTCGACGATCATGAGTACCATTGCCACTCATTTGAAAAAGTCTTCAAGACCAGCTCCGATGTGGACGTACGGGGAGACCACAGCTTCAATGCGAACAGACGAAGCAATCAGGGATTGGTGTGACTGTACCTTCGACTTTCATAACGCGGTATTTACCGAAAAGGTCACGCTCAACAGTGCAATTTTCACTAAACCAGTCAATTTCAGGGGAACTTCGTTTGCCGAATACGCTGACTTCTGGGGTACCCAGTTTACTGGGGATGCCATTTTCGATAGCGTCCACTTTGGTCGAGACGTTAACTTCGATAATGTCCAGTTCTACGGACATACCAGCTTCTTGGACGCCCACTTCACCGGAGAAGCTAACTTTGGCCATGCCCAGTTCGATGGGGGCGGCTATTTCTTGCACGCGCGGTTCGGTGGAGATGCCCTCTTTGGAGGTGCCCAGTTCAGTTTTGGCGCCGTATTCTTTGGGGGTGCGCAGTTCGCCGGAAGTGCCGACTTCGAGCACGCTAATGTTCAACTTGACGAAGCGACTGGCCTGCCTCACGGTGCTGTGCGCGAAGATGCCCAGGCGTAGCAAGTATGTGTCCCGAGTTTGCTACTGATCTGTGTCAGGAACAAATGTCTTACGATCAACGCATCGATGTCTCACACGAGCAGGCCGCCGAGCCACAGTCCTAGATACGCCGCTAGTAGACTGACCAGCAGCATTCCTCCGGCGTGGATGAACGCTGATGTGTAGCGCTTCGCGCGCAGCAAGCGCGCGCCTTCAACCGAGGCAGTGCTGAACGTCGAGTAGCCTCCCATAACGCCCACGCCCACAATCGCCGCGAGGCTATCGAAACCCACGCGCCCGGCGATGAATCCATTGAGCATTCCCAGCAGCAAACAGGCCGTCACGTTGATGACGACGGTGCCCATAGGAACGCTCAGTCGATTAATGCGCGCCACCCAGGTATCCACGAGGAAACGCATTGCGCCTCCGAAGCCGCCCGCGAGCGCAGTCCAGAAGAGAATCACTTGCCTGCCTCCTTGGTCTGGCCGTTCGTCGGAAGACGTCCCGCCGTACCGTTGCCCTGCTGAGTCCGACGATGTGGACCACCACCTGACCCGTGACGAATAGACCCACCGCCACGCGACCCGCGACCAATAGACCTGTCGCCTCCACCGGACCGCCGCCCAAAGAGCACCCCGGCTACCGCCATCCCAAACAAAGCAGCAGCAATACCCAGCACCAGACTCACGGCGGCATAAGCAAACGCCAAGGCCAGAGCACCCGCGCCAGCCATCTTCTCGATCTCCAGCACGAAGGTGGAGTAGGTGGTGAATCCTCCGAGCATCCCGGTGCCACAACCTAAACGCACAGCTTTACGCCAACCGGTATCGCTTCCGGTGAGTACGAGAGACTCCAGCAACATTCCCAAAATAAAACTCCCGGACATGTTGATAAGGAACGTCGCCCAGGGCCACGCGTCAACATCATGAGGAAACGCACCGGATAAGGCTGCGCGCAGATACGTCCCACATATCGCCCCCGCAGCAACCAGCAGAGCGAACTTGGGAAGCTGCCACCGATCCCCGCGTACCGGAGCGGCCGGCGTCGTCGTCGAAGAATTCATCAGTGATCCCATACGCTCGTCGTCGCCTTCCAATCCACCACGCTGAGCGGCACCGTGAGGACGGGACGATGCTGGTGCTGCGCGAGATGATACGCAACCGAACCCTCGACGATTTCTCGCATATGCGCCCGGGCCCCGGGAGCCCGCGTACCCACCACGATCACTGCGGCGTCAACGGCGCGCGCCAGATGGGTGAGGGCGCGATCCGGGCGTCCGGCAAGGTAACGGAACTCCCACGGCACCTTCGAACCCTCCATCATCGCGCCGAGCTTGCGAACGAAACGCTCCTCGCGCGATTTCCAGCCGTCGTCGAGACTGTCGGAACTCAGCGACTCGTGGCGTACGGTGCCGTCGTCGTACTCCTTGACGACGTAACGCGAAGCGTCAGCGTACGCAAAATAGATACAGGGGGAGCCGATCGCGGCGGCCAACGAACACGCTGTGGCAGCAACGAGATCCGGCAACGACGGCGAAATCCCCACAACAATTGCACTGTTGCCAAATGGTGTCAACCGGTCCACAGCCGGTTGGGGAGGTGTATGCGGCATGATGGCCTTTCCGCGGGCAGCACGAATCCTGCCCACACACGTGGGGCAGGAACCATCAGCCGGTCGGCGGTTCGGGCCGGATGTGAAATAATCACGTGGCCCAGGCGGGATCCATCACCAATATCGATTGTAGCGCGCAGCCCGGCACTTCGGGCAATCAGCCGTTGCGCCTGTGTACCTCGGCTGTGAGAACCGCGGCGAAGGATGTCCACGCAGCGTAGGGGAGTAGTTCGAGTCCGGAGCGCTTGTGTACCTTGCCCGCCCGTCGCGCCAGATCGAACGACGACGACGCCAGCGCCACCGCTCCGATCGTGGCTACCTTCGTGTCCTTGCGTTGGAAGAAGAGGTAACACCAACCTGCGTTGAGAGCCAGGTTGGTGAGCAATGCGCACTGGAAATGCTGTGCTTTGCGGGGTTCGTCGGCTTCCTCGAGGTCGGAGAGTACGCGCCCCGAGGAGTGCGCAATCATCGCATAGAGTGTGGTCCAGGCGATGGGGAAGACCTCGGGAGCGGGCTGCCATTCGGGTTTGTCGAGTTTCTTGTACCAGAGGGAATCGACGTCCGTGAACAGTGTTCCTACCGCTGCCGCGACAGTGGTAGCCGCGGTTGTTTTGAGAAAAGCGCTCGTAGCCATACGCCTATTGTGGCGTGATGCTCCTCACAGGACAAGGGTGAGTGGGGAGCTTTCACCCCATTATCTGAAGAACTGTGTCGGAGCCATCTCCTAAGGTGGTTGTAGCGGCGTTATCCAAATGACGCCTACATGATTTGGGAGCTCACATGAGGATTGATGTGCCGGACAGTCCGTATCTTTCGCAAGGGCGGACTATCGTAGAGGCGATGCAGACCGACCCCGAGAGAGGTCTGAGCCGTAACGAGGCCCAGCGGCGCCTGGAGCAATTCGGAACCAACGAACTTCGCGGAACGCCACCCGTGCCGCTGTGGCAACGGGTGGTGGCACAGCTCAAGGATCCGCTGGTCATTCTGCTCATTCTCGCCGCGTTGATTTCCGCAACCGCCTGGGTTCTGGAAGGCGCGCACGGAGCCCCTATCGAAGCCATCGTGGTATTGCTGGTGGTTGCGTTCAACGTGGGGATTGGCCTTGTACAGGAGTCGCGCGCGGCGGATGCTGTTGCGGCCCTCGCGAAGATGACGGAGGCTCACTCCACTGTCATTCGCGACGGCGAACTGTGGGACATCCCGGCCACGGAACTGGTCCCTGGTGACATCCTGCAACTTGCTGAAGGTGACGAAGTGGGAGCGGACGCCCGGCTTCTGGCTGCCACGAATCTGCGGATTGCGGAGGCATCACTGACCGGCGAGTCAACTGCCGTGGAGAAAAATGCAAGCGTGCTGAGCGGCCGCCTTGCGCTTGGGGACCGCGCCAACATGGTCTACAAGGGAACCGCCGTCACCGGCGGAATTGGCCGCGCGGTTGTCACATCAACGGGCATGGCAACGGAGATGGGTTCCATCGCCACCATGCTCGACGAGACGCAGGAAGAGGAAACCCCTCTCCAGGTGGAGATCAACCGGGTAGGTTCGCTGCTGGGCCGGGTGGTCGTGGCCATTGCCGTGGTCATCATGATCACGATTGCTTTGCTTCAGACCCCGCAGTCGGCGAGCGACTGGGTGACGATCCTTCTGCTCGGTGTTTCTCTGGCTGTGGCCGCAGTTCCCGAGGGCCTTCCGGCCGTTCTCTCGGTGGTTCTCGCCCTGGGCGTGCAGCGTATGGCGGGGCGCAACGCCGTCGTCAAGAAGCTGAGTTCGGCGGAAACCTTGGGTTCCGCATCCGTTATCTGCACGGACAAGACGGGCACCCTCACCCAGAATGAGATGACGATCAAGCAGGTTGTTACCGCGTCTGGTACTACCAAGATCACGGGTGTCGGATACGAGCCGAAGGGCCAGGCGGTTGTGTCCACAACGAACGGCAACGGCAACGGCACGAAGGCCGCGGAGAAAGAGGATGCTTTCAGAGAGGCTCGCGCGGTGTTGGGGCTCGGGTCGCTGGCGAACAACGCACAGCTTGCCCACCGCGATGGGCGCTGGGAAATCAGCGGTGACCCAACTGAGGCGGCGTTCCTTTCCGCTTCCCGCAAGCTTGAAGGCCTGCAGGATCGCCTTGATAAGCTCAATCGAGTGGCGGAGGTTCCGTTCTCCTCGGATCGCAAGATGATGTCCACGCTTCACCGCGATCCCTACGGAGCGCTCACCCTCATCTCGAAGGGTGCGCCGGATGTGCTGCTGGAGAAGTGCACGAAGGTGATGGTGGGCCGCACGGTCGTTGACCTCGACGAGACGTGGCGCCAGCGCATTCTGAGCGACGTCGAGCGGCTTTCGGCGGACGCCTATCGCACCTTGGGTGTGGCTTCCCGGCCCATTCGGGAGAACGAAGACATCGCCCGCGACGATGCCGATCTCACCAATGGACACTTCAACGACTCCTACGAGCGGGACCTCGTTTTCGCTGGCGTCGTGGGCATTATCGATCCGCCCCGCGCCGAAGTGCGCGACGCCGTCGAAGAGGCACACGCGGCGGGCGTGCGGGTAGTCATGATTACTGGAGACCACCCGCAGACCGCACTGCGCATCGCCTCCGACCTCCGTATCGTAGAACCTGGTGCCTCGGTGCTCACCGGTCACGATATTGACGATATGAACGACGACGAACTGCAGCACGCGGCTCGTACCGCTTGCGTGTATGCGCGCGTGGCACCGGAACACAAGCTACGTATTGTTGACGCTTTGCAAGCTGACCATCAGATTGTGGCCATGACGGGCGACGGCGTCAATGACGCTCCGGCCCTCAAGTCCGCTGATATCGGCATCGCCATGGGCATCACCGGAACCGAGGTAACGAAGGAAGCTGCGAAGATGGTCCTCGCAGATGACAACTTCGCCACCATCATCAAGGCTGTGCGCGAAGGCCGAGTCATCTTCGACAACATCCAGAAGTTCTTGCGCTATCTCCTATGCTCCAACATGGGTGAGGTCCTCACGATGTTCTTTGGTGTGGTGCTCATGGGTGTCATCGGCCTGACTGCCGCCGCCCAGGACTCCGGCATGCACAT
Source organism: Ancrocorticia sp. (assembly GCA_047602305.1). Taxonomy (GTDB): domain Bacteria; phylum Actinomycetota; class Actinomycetes; order Actinomycetales; family Actinomycetaceae; genus Ancrocorticia. The sequence goes on along the minus strand of JASGHO010000001.1, from coordinate 503,089 downwards.
CGTGGTTCCGTTGTTGGCCGTGCAGATTCTCTGGATCAACCTTGTCACGGATGTTGCTCCGGCCCTCGCGGTGGGCGTGGATCCGGAACTGGAGGACGTCATGCAGCGCCCGCCGCGATCCGCGAAACAGCGTGTGATCGACGGGCCCATGTGGGCGGCAATCATGAGTACCGGCTTCGTCATGGCTGTGGCTTCGCTTGCCACGATGGACTTCTGGCTCCCCGGCGGGCTCATCAACATCGGTCAGGAATCGATCGACGTGGCACGCACCGCAACCTTCACCACGTTGGTATTTGCCAATCTCTTCTCCGTGTTCAACGCCCGGTCAGCCACGCAGAGTGCTTTCCACGGCCTGTTCCGCAATAAGTTCCTCTGGGGTGCGGTGCTCTTCGGCTTTGTCTCCCAGGTGGCCGTGGTGCAGATCCCGTTCCTACAAGCGGCTTTCGGCACCGCGTCAATGAGTCTGGCACAGTGGCTGACCTCGTTCGCCTTCGCCTCGCTGGTGCTCTGGGTGGAAGAGGTTCGCAAGATGTGGTTGCGCCGCCGCGGCTGAGCATAGTGTGGAGTGGCCGGGTTGGCACGGGGAGGAAACCGTGCCCAACCCGGCGTCGGCCTGTCGGTAGCGCGTCCAAACTGTGAAAGGCTCCGCAGTTTGGCGCGTCCATTTATCTCATAGAATGGTCCTATGCGTTTTCTTCCAGGCCAAGAGCCAACTCATGACTTGACCTACGATGATGTGTTCCTCGTTCCCTCGCATTCGGATGTAGCGTCCCGTTTTGATGTTGACCTTTCAACAACTGACGGAACTGGCACGACCATTCCGATCGTCGTGGCGAATATGACCGCCATCTCCGGCCGCCGTATGGCCGAGACTGTTGCTCGCCGCGGCGGCATGGCCGTTATTCCCCAGGATATTCCCGTCGACATCGTGGCTAAGGTAGCCGGTCGCGTCAAGGGTGCACATCCCGTGGTTGAAACAGCCATCACCGTGCGCCCCGATGACACCGTCGATGCTGTACTGGCACTCATTCCTCGCCGTACCCATGACGCCGCCGTCGTGGTTGAGGATGGCAAGCCGATCGGCATCGTCACCCCGCGCGATTGCCAGGGTGTTGACCGTTTTGCCCAGGCGGGCACGGTCATGACTCCGGATCCCGAGGTCATCGAACTGTCCGAGATCGGCCCCGATGCGGCCTCTCTCCAGAATGTGTACGTGCAGCTGGAGCGCAAGCGTCGCTCCTTCGTCCCGGTGGTGGACAACGGCATCCTCGTGGGTGTCCTAACCACCAAGGGCACCGTGCGTTCCTCCATCTACCGCCCCGCACTCGATGATCAGGGCCGCCTGCGCCTTGGTGCCGCCATCGGCATCAATGGTGATATCGAAGGCCGTACCGCGGCCCTCCTCGAAGCGGGCATTGACACCCTCGTCGTGGATACCGCACACGGACACCAGGCCAAGATGATCGAGGCACTGCGCCGCGTGCGCGCCATGGATCCCACGGTCCCGATCGTGGCCGGCAACATCGTCACCGCCTCCGGTGTGGAGGAGCTGGTCGAGGCCGGCGCCAACATCATCAAGGTGGGTGTGGGCCCGGGCGCCATGTGCACCACCCGCATGCAGACCGGCGTGGGCCGCCCCCAGTTCTCCGCGGTTCTTGAGTGTGCTGAGGCCGCCAAGAAGCTCGGTGCCCACGTGTGGGCCGACGGCGGCGTCCGGCACCCTCGCGACGTGGCCCTGGCGATCGCCGCTGGTGCCAGCCAGGTGATGGTGGGCTCGTGGTTTGCCGCAACTCACGAATCACCCGGCGTGCTGCAGGTGGACACCAACGGTCGCCGTTACAAGGAAAGCTTCGGCATGGCCTCCGCCCGCGCGGTGGCCGCCCGTACCGCTGGCGCCGAGTCCTTCGAGCGTGCTCGCAAGGCGCTGTACCAGGAAGGCATCTCCTCCTCGAAGATGTACTTGGATCCGCAGCGCCCCGGCGTTGAGGATCTGATTGACGAGATCACCTCGGGTGTGCGTTCCTCGTGCACCTATGCGGGTGCTCGCAGCCTTGCCGAGTTTGCTGAGCGTGCCGTGGTGGGCGTGCAGTCCGCCGCTGGTTTCCAGGAAGGCCGTCCGCTGCCCAAGGGCTGGTAAACACGCAGCCCCGCAGGCTGGTAAGCGTGCCGTGCCACCTAGCGGCTAGCAAACAACTGAATTAACCGCGAGTGCCCCCAGGTTTCAACTCCCAAGGTTGAGCCGGGGGCACTCGTCATTCATTGGGACCTTGGGCTTGAAACTGACGACATCGTCACCCAACCGTCGCATATAAACACGGGAATCTACTTGTTTAAGTTGTTGCGGTGCCCCAAAACTCCATAGACTCGAGTCGGTTAGGAATCCCTAACTGACTCGTTTTGAAGGAGATCACAATGGCTGGCGCCAAAGCAACATCGGTGAGCGAATCCAAGGTCTACACGGACCTGCTACAGCAGCTGCCCATCCTGCAGGAAGCCACCACCAGCCGAGTTGTTCTCAACAACGAGCTCATTCGCTTCGTTCTCTTCTCCTTCGACGCCGGACAGCAACTCACCGAGCACGCAAGCCCGAAGGCCGTCGTCGTCCAACTTCTCAGCGGGCGGATGGAATTCACCGTTGCGGGTGAGGCATCCACCCTTTCTCCGGGTGACGTTGTGTACTTGGCACCGGGAGCACGCCACGCGCTCACGGCCATCGAAGCTTGCCACATGTCACTCACCATGGTCGATGCAGCAGCAGTGGAGGCGGCACGGTGAGCAGCCACAACACTTCGGTGCCTGAGAAAACCGAGACACCAGAACCTACCGAAGAACTTGAACCTACCGAAGCACCCCAGGCGTGCATGTGCTCGCAGGTACCCGTTGATCGAATCCAAAAGGCGGCGACCGTAGCCCGGCAGGCATCCCTGGCCGAACCGACGCCGTCGTCGTCACAGTCGAAGCCATCGCAACCGATGTCTCAGCCCGCCCCGCAGCCCACGTCCACCCACCCAACCAAAGGAACTCGTTCCGGTCCCGAGGAGCAACGGCTCCAGGGCCACTGGCTCCTTGCGAAGATGGGGAAGCGGGTGCTGCGGCCGGGCGGCATGGAGATGACGCGCCGAATTCTCGGGCAGGCGAAGCCAACGGCCGCGGACCGGATTGTTGAGTTCGGGCCCGGCGTCGGCAAGACAGCCGAACTGCTGCTGGCGGTCAAACCCGCCAAGTACTGGGGCGTGGATGTGCGCGACGATTCTGACAACCCGTTGCTTGACGTCCTGTCCGGCTACGGGCAAGCAGAACTCGTCAACGCTGACGCCAAGGCAACCGGGCTGGAGGCGGGGTGTGCGAGCCTTGTCGTCGGTGAAGCGATGCTCACCATGCAATCCGACAGGGACAAGCTTGCCGTCATGCGGGAGGCGCACAGGATCCTCGCGCCGGGCGGTCGGTATGCCCTGCACGAGATGGGATTCAAAGCGGATGCGCCGTCGCAGGCGGATGTGGGTAAGCAACTGTCGCGTTCCATCAAGGTCGGTGCGCGTCCGCTCACCACCGAGGGCTGGACAGAACTGCTGGACGAAGCCGGTTTCGACGTGGTCTACTCGACCACCAACAAGATGGCCCTTCTCGAAGTTCGCCGCATTATCGCCGATGAGGGGCTCGGCGGCTTCGCGAAGTTTGCCTTCAACGTGGCCCGAAACCCGGCGGCTCGCAAGAGAGTGCTGGCCATGCGTGCAACGTTCAAGAAGAACCAGCAGTCCATTTCCGCTGTCGGATTCGTTGCGGTGAAGCGGGCCTGAGCGAGCGCACTCAGGCGGCCGGAAGGCGCCCGAGGAAACGCTCGATGGTCTGGCAGATGACGAGATCGGGCTGGACTTTCGCAAGGTAGTCGGGGTCGAGGGTGTTTCCCCAGATGAAGTGGACTTCTTGGAAGGCCCGTGATGCCCACCAGCTGAGCTGGGCACTGTGCACACCCAGCCCGAATGTGGAGTCGCCAAACACCACGACCTTCATTCCGTAGCTGGCGCCTTCGCGCCGCCACACGCGCTTCGATCCGACGTGCTTACCCACGCCGGGCGTGTGGGCCTCGATGAGGTCGGGGAGGGGCCCGCCATCGAGCGTTTCGTCGTTCGCCGGAGCGACGTGCGGCTCCCAGAGAGTGATGTGGAAGAGCCGCCGCGAAAGGTCGCCTTCGAAGAAGTTCACGTCGTTCGGCTCAGCGGACACAACGGCCGATTCCGGCAGTCCCAACCGTGTAACCAGCGCCTTCATCACCGCTTGCGCCCCATGGGAGGCCGGATGGGCATCGTAGCGCAGCCATGCGCGCTCAGGCTCCTGGAGAGAATCAAATATCGCCCGACCGGACAGGTACCAGGACTCCTCGCCGATGTCTTCTTCCAGGTGGCGAAGAAACGGCGTGACGGGATTTTCGAGATCAATGAGGTGAGGCAGCGAGGTTGTCTTTTCCGGGACGATGATCTGAAGGTATCGGGAACCGAGCTGTTCGATCACGAGCTTGCGTTGCCGGAAAAGCGCCGTCCACGCCTCCACTGACCTCTCAAGTGCACGGCGCTCGACCCGCGTCCGCGCCTCCCGATAGCGCTCGCTCACCGCGTTTGTGCCACCGGTGAGGAAAACGAATCCACCCCGGCCCACAGTGGCCGAGCCATCCTGGGACGTCAGGCCGACAGGAAAGAGAACCGTGGAAAGATCGTCCACCGAACGAGGCCGAGTCACCGGCTTTCGCGTTGCGTTCTCATCGTTGACCGACGACGGCTTGACACCCGCCACCGCCAAAAGTTCCGTCTCACACTCCGTGAAGAGCCGCACGGTGAGTCGGAGCGGATACCCCGATCCCGCCTCCCGCACCAGGTATTCGCCACTGAGAAGCGCTCCCCGCGGGAGTTCATGATCCATGGTGATAACGAAGGCCCGCGCGCCAACCCCAGCTGCGGCACTCACGTCCTCCCTCGCCTCCCCGTAGACCGCTTGCCCAACTTCCACGCCGCGCCGGTAGCAACGGATATCGGGCAGTGCGTCGTCGTTCATCGCCACCCAACCGGCAACGGACCGGCGGTTCCTCGCGATACGTTCAACGAATCCCATTACAGGGCGGCTGGTAGTGACGCCGTCGTCCGGTTCGGCCGGAGGCGCGCCGACTATCTCGTCACGGTTGGCGGGCGCACCGAGGAGCCGTTCAGTTGTCTGATAGACGACGACGTCGGGACGCGCCTCACGTACTGCGGCGTCCAGTTGAGACTCCGCGAGGACGCGAACCTCTCGGACCTGGCGGGCAAGCCACCAGGAAAGCGTTCGTGGATCATCGGGTTCGCAAGGAGAGTCGACGACGACCACGACCGACAGATCGTGGGGCGGGGCAACAGGTTCGTTTCCGTCTGGGCTGGCGAGGGGTTCCCAGAGACGTACTCCGACGAGGCTCGCGGAGAGATTTCCTGGGAAGAAACGGATGGTGTCGAGCGGGCCGGTGGCGCCGGAACTGAGGCCACTGGAACTGGGTTCACCGGAACCGGTGTCGAGCGGGCCGGTGGCGCAGCGAGGTAACCCCAGGCTCTCCAGAAGCGCTCCTACGAGATACTGAAAACCGGCCGGAGATGGCCTGGTGTGGTACTTCGACCAAGCGAGTTTGGGGGCGGGCAGGTTCTTCAACAGCTGCTGTGCCGACAGATACCACTCCTCACCCCGGACAGCCCTCTCGTATCCTTCCAACAGGGGCGTGATGGGCCGCGGCATCGCGGCAAGATGGGGGAGAGCGGTCGACTTCTCCGGCAGCACGATCTGGCGGTAGGTGACCCCCAAACTGGCGAGCTGTTCGGCTCGCGCGCGATGAAGCGAGACGCAACGCTCCAAGGTCTGTGACAACTGTGCCTGGGCTGCGGGAGTCTTGGGCTTACGATACTGCTCACGGAGTTGCTGCAGCCCGCCCACAAGGAACATGTTTCCTTCTCGACCAAGCTGCGCCACGCCGTCCTCCGCCGTCATTCCCACATGGAACGTGATGGGAGAAAGATTGGCGAGAGATTCCGGGGCCGGCGGTGTGACGATGCACGGAGGCAATGAACTCCTCACAGAAGGAGCAGACACCTCGATCAGAGTGAGCAGTTCCTCCTGACATCTCGCCAAGAAACCCGTGGTGAGAGGGATAGCCACGTTGGTCCGCACATCCTTGATGGCGTATTCGCGGGCGAGGATGGCTCCCAGGGGAACGGGATCGTCGAGATGGATCTGAAAGCTGCGATTGTCGATTCCCGATGCGAGTACGTCAGGTCGAGGAGAGCCCAGCTGTGCGCTACCTATTTCACTATCTCGACGAAAACACCTGGCATCGGGGAGGCCTCCATCCGGATCGATCGCCAGCCAGCCAGAAAAGGTCATGCGATCACGGGAAAGCCCATCCATGAAGCCAATCGCCTGACGCTGAGCGGGCATTGCTCTCCTTCGGAAATAGCTGGCGCCGCGAGGACGTGGGCACCAAGACGGGAGCGGCCAGGCACCTCGTGAGCAACGCTCGTTAAAGTGATCGCATCATATCAGGTGAGGACAAATGCAATGAATAAGTGTTCAAGAGAGGTGCTTGAGGGATGGAACTCGAAGGGCAAAAGTGGAGGCACCCGGCCTTGGTGTGCCGGGTGCCTCCACTTTTGATTCAGAGATCGCGTCCAGAGATCTCGCGAAGGCTACGGATTGTATGTGGGTCCGAGCTTCTTGGTTTGTGCGCTAATGCCGAGGGCGTTGGCGACGTTGGAGGGGAGGGGCTGGGCAACCTGCGACTCGACGTCCGTTGCGCGGCTCGTCAAGGTTCCTGTTGAGGTGGTGATGGGGGCGCCGCCGTCGAACACGACAGATTGCTTCTCCTGACCACCGGCAATGAGCTCAGCATGCGTCTTGATACCGACGACGTGCTGGGGCCCAACAGCCATGCAGGCGATGTTGGAATTGGTTGAACTCTTCCTGAATACGTTGCCATTGGACTGGAAGTTGAACTCCTTGTCCGTCCAGTGCAGCTTGTCCAGAGAATCATCAATGAGATACGGGCAGTTGTTGGTCCCGAGATTCACCACGTTGTTCTTGATGGAGAGGTTGCGCAGGTCAATGGGGACGTCGGTGCGGCTTCCCTTCCTGTTGTCCTGGTAGTTGTAGATCGGTCGGCCAGCTTCGCCGGTGATGGAGTTGTTCCAGACGGAAGCGTTCGACGTGCCGAGCACGTAGATACCTGCGCCGCCGTTACGCAGGAGATAATTTCCTGCGACAACCGCGTTGTCACTGACTTCCACTTCGATACCGTACTGGCCATTGTCAACCGATACATTGTTCGCGGCTACAACGCCCTGGTTCCATTCGTCGAACCAGATACCGGTGGAGGCGATGTTTCGTTCAGCAACGGTACCTGTCACGGAGACATTCTTGGAGCGAGTGATCTTGATGCCACCGGCCACCGGCTCGGTATTGAATCTCTCGGAGTTGTTGCCCGAGACCAAGCTGTTAGTAATCTTCAAACCGTCAGCGTTTCCAGCACCGATGCCCAGGAGGCCGTTGTTGGTGACAGTGAGCTTGTTCCACACCTGGTTGGGATTCCATCCGGAGAGGCCCACCATGGAGTTGTCAGTAATCACCATGTTCTCGAGCCTGATATTCGCGACTTGGGAGCTCACTGTACCCATGAGGGCGAGGTGGGCGGCGTAGCGCTTGACTCCGATGCCTCGAACTGTGGTCCCCTCACCCTGGATCTTCAGAGCTTGCTGAAGGGTGGATGCTTCGACCTTCTTACCGGAAGGGTTGGTACCGATGTAGAGCCAGTCGTTCGTCCCGTCCACGAAGAAGGTGCCTTCACGCACCTGGCTTAGCGAGAGAACCTGGGTGAGCTTTCGCCCATCAATCCATACTTGCTCGGGGTAGCGGCTCGCCGGGTAAGCCGGATTGACGAACCATTCCTCGTGCTTGCCTACAGTGTGGGAGACGCGATTGTCGAAATCGTAGGTCCACTTGGTGCGCCAGGCCGATCCGCTCTGAGCCCACGACGAGAATGTCTCGGCACCATCGAGCCAGACTGCCTCACCCGGGTAGGGCTGGATTGTCAGCTTCCGATAGAACGGTACGGTGACACTCTCGTGGTAGGTGCCACCACGAAGCACGATCGTGGAGCCGGTGGGAGCGACACTGAGGGCCTTCGCCAAGCTCCCGTACGGATTGGCCTGAGTACCAGAACCCGAGGTGTTACCGGCCGCGCGAACAAATATCGCGTTGGCGGGGTAGGGATACTTGGCCTGCCCGATGGGCAGGGAACCCGCGTTCGCACGAATCGATGATCCAGGCTCGCTGATCGGAGGGGCAGGATCGGGAGGAGTAGTTGGTGTGGGGGTCGGTGTAGGGGTTGGATTCGGCGTAGGGGTCGGCGTAGAAGTAGAGAGGGATGTGAGCTTGAAGTTGTCATAGGCAAAGATGGTGGCTGGGCCACTTCCGTGGAGGAATGAACGGATGGAGGCTGCGCCGGGAGTTGCGATCCGTGATCCGCTGGAGTCGGTTGTCTTTGCCTGCCATGCGGGAGCAGTGCTTCCTAACGGCCACGCGCGGGCATTGAGTTCAACCTTCGATGTTCCATTTGCTTGGAACTCGAAGTTGTAGTCCGTACTGGCCTTGGGAGTGAAAGGCAACTTGATGTCTTGGACCAGGGTTGTGGTAGTTGACCCCACGCGCTCGATCTTAATGGCCGCGACTCCGTCCGGAGCCAGTCGTAGCGTTGCACGGTAGAAGGATCCGTTGGAAACGCGCAGGTTCAAGCCGGTGAAGGTTCCATAACCAGAGGTCGGAACGGCAGAAACCCTGACGGTAACCTTAGCGTTGACATCGAGCCCGAAAAAGTTCACCGTGTTCGCAATGCCCGTGTGGCCCGCGGGGAGCCTCATTTCGCCACGTTGACCGTTGACCGAGAAAGCTGCCGAAGGAGACGAGCCGTCAGTGCTATAGCTGGCGCCCCAACCCTTGGTGACGTTCCTGTTGAATGCGTCATCCCACGAGGAGAGTGTCTGCGTGTTGGCGGGAGTAGCAGCCGCCGTTTCCGAAGTATTTGAGTTGACCTCTTCCGTCACGACGTTGCCATACGCCAAAGCGGCGGGTTCGACGGCGTCCAATCCCGCGAGCGCGGGCTGTACGGGATCTTCGGATGAGGGCTGTACCGGATCTTCCGAAGCTGTCGGTGTCGGGTCTGAAGCTGCCAGCGTCGGTTCAACCGAGACGACCTCGCTCGGGACTTCAGTATCGCCTTCCGGAGCAGTCTCTTGTTCTGGAGTAGCTGACATCGTAGGTGTGGGGTCATTAGGTTCTTCCGCGCCAACTGCGGGAACGCCACCGGCAACCAAGGATGCACACAATGCGGCAGCGCCAAGTCCGCTAAGGCTCACCTGCCACCATCCACGCCTCACACCGATAGGATTCCGACGAAAGCTAGAACCCGCTACCGCGGGCTTGCATGTATTCGAGATGGACAATTTCAATCGCTCCGTATCTATGTCTCGGTACGCGGGACCGTCGCGTAGCCTTGCGGCCGTCATCCATGACGTCTGAGCTAGAAACCCCTATATGGAGAGTCACGCACTAACCCAGGTTCTGGATGAAAGGACATGCTGGACTTAATGTCAGTACATACTGTACGGCATGTATTGTTCAAACGCGAAGGGATATTTGTCCCATTTTTGGTGAGACTCCAAATTGAGGACCCTAGAGGTTGCGCCAATAGGTTCGGCCGTGACCTATTGGCACAATTTTTGGTGCGCAAATAGACGACGACGGCGCCGCGCCCGCAAGTACGTGCGTGCTTGACTTGGTGGGTTTCCATTTCCGGAGAGGTAACTCTTTCTCAGATAGTCGACCCCAACGAAGGGCGCTGGATGGGTCACCTGTCTGAAGACCTGTTACCTGTCCTGGGGCACTCCTTCAGAGCGATTCGCCACACGAACCATGATCCGACACACCCACACAATAGAAGTGCCGGAACATAGCGAACTATGTTCCGGCACATCACAACGTTGGCGGCGGGGGATTTCCCGTAAATACAGAATGGGACGATCGGGCGAAAAGCCTGACCGTCCCATTCTGTTTACTCTCACCCGGGCCTCAGCAACTTCGTTGCTTCGAGCCCTCCTCATCCTCGGATATGAAAAACGACCAGACCTTGCGGCCTGGTCGTTTTTCATTCCTCTCGGATTTCGTCGGGCTGGCGGGATTTGAACCCACGACCCCTTGACCCCCAGTCAAGTGCGCTACCAAACTGCGCCACAGCCCGTCATCTCCACCGGGCTAACCGCTCGATCTCGACCTGATGAGATTACACCAGAACTTATCCGAAATGCCAATTGAACCAGCTGAGATAGCAAAACGTAAGCTAGCTAACGTTCAGGGCTGCGGTCGCCGTCGTCGAAAAAATATTGGGTGCGACTTTGTATCGATCCTGGGACGTACGTCGCTTCCCACGTTATCCTCCCGTGGGGTAGTAACAGAATCCTCCGGCGGGGTCGCGAAGTGATATTGTGGCTGGTCTCGCCCAAGATTTACTGTGACAGTAATGTCCAGAACTGGGGGAGTCAGCACATAATTGTTATACTGCTGTTACTCGAGGCATGCAGATATGTCTTGTGGAGAAGGAGGCGAGATGTCGGTTTCGAATGATCCGAATCAGACGTCGATTGGTGCTGAAGCGCTTGGCAGCACGTCGCAATTTGCATTGGACGGCGCTTCGACTGAGTTCGTCGATGATCGCCGCGTTCTGCGCCCCGATGAGGTCGCAGCGATTGAGTCCCTTCCGCAGGGCTCCGCACTTCTTATCGCTTTATCCGGCCCCAATGCCGACGCGCGCTTCTTGCTGAATGCGGATGTCACGAACGCCGGTCGGCATGCTCGCGCCGATGTTTTCCTTGACGATTTCACGGTATCTCGCCGCCACGCGCAGTTCCTTCGTGATGGCAACACGTTCTCCGTTCAGGACTCGGGTTCCCTCAACGGCACCTATGTGAACAAGGAGCGGATCGACCAGGCCGTCCTCAAGGACGGCGATGAGGTCCAGATTGGCAAGTACCGGCTCACTTTCTATGGATCCCGAGCTTCATCATGATGGCTGTACCTTCTAGCGCTCCGGAGCGCGACGAACCGCAGATCTCGTGGCCGCAGGATGTTTCTCACGTCCCGTCGCTTCGTATCGGCGAGGTTCGCACCGCTCTCGCAGCTGAGTTTCCCCTGTTGACGGTTTCTAAGCTTCGTCACTACGAGTCCCTGGGGCTCGTGACGCCGCATCGCACGCCGTCCAATCAGCGCCTCTTCTCGGCCGCTGATGTTGAGCGTCTTCGTTTCGTGTTGCAGGAGCAGCGCGATCGTTTCCTCCCGCTCACGCAGATTGGCGAGCTGCTGCGGCAGCTTGATTCCGGCGAGTCGCCGGATGAGGTACGTTCGGGGCGCATGCGCGCTATTCCCGACGACGAAGTTCGCCGCCCGCGGCCAGGCACTCGCCTGACGCTCGTTGAGGTATCGGACCTCACGGGAGTGGCCGTCACCGATATCGATGACATGGTCACCGCTGGGATTCTTTCCACCGATGCGCGTGGCAGGCTCACGAGCCAGTCGGTGGAGATCGTCCGCTACGCCATGATGTTGCAGGATGGTGGATTTGATCTGCGCCAGGTGCGTAGCATCAAGAATTCGGCACACTCGCACGCCGCAATGCTGACTGCTGCGGTAGCTCCCGAGCGCGCCAAGGGTTCTCCGGTGGCGGGCGAGCGGGCAATTACCCAGAGTGCCGAGAACGCCACGATCGTTTCGCACCTGTATCGCGCACTTCTGACCGAGAATGTCGAGGTCAATCTCCGCTGACAAGCGGAGAACGGGTCGGGGCTTTGCCTCCTTCTAGCGGACGTTGACGATTCTTCGTCGGGAACGCTGAGATCAACTGCCTGCGTTCCAGCGACTTCCAGACGGAAGCCAACAGTCCACCGACGCATGTCACATTCAGGAAACGCCGCATATCTCCGCAAGGTTGAGGAACCTTCAAGTTAAACTTGAGAGGACGACACGCCGCTCCTTCAACGGACGGCACCCTTGCTATATCGTTGATGAGTCGAGTTTTCGCGTCTACCGTGGAGCTATCCGGTAGCGGCTGATCAACTTCGTGAATGGAGATCTCAATGAGCGACGCAGTAGCGCCTGAAGTGAAGAAACAGCGCTCTCAGCAGATGCTCTTTGGCGACCCTCTGCCCGATCTCGACGTGGATACGGGCTACCGGGGTCCGATCGCCTGCAAGGCCGCGGGCATCACCTACCGTCAGCTCGACTACTGGGATCGCACGGGCCTCGTGTCGCCATCGATTCGCACCGCGGCGGGTTCTGGAAGCCAGCGCCTGTACTCCTTCCGCGACATTCTTGTCCTCAAGGTGGTCAAGCGGCTCCTGGATACCGGTGTGTCGTTGCAGCAGATTCGTATTGCGGTGGCCCAGCTAGTCACCTATGGCGTGGATGATTTGGCGCAGTTGGTCCTCATGTCCGATGGCTCCTCCGTGTACCTCTTCACCTCTGATGATCAGATTATTGATCTGCTTCTCGGTGGCCAGGGCGTGTTCGGGATTGCGCTCGGTAGGGTCTGGCGTGAGTTGGAGGGTAGCCTCTCGGAGTTGCCCACCTCGAGCATTGAGGACGCGGGCACCGGGATTGACGAACTTGCGGAGCGCCGCGCGAAGAAGCGTGCCGCCGTCTAGGGAGTTTTTGGCCGCCACCTTGTTGTATTAACGACGACGGCGTCGCGCCACACTAAAGGGGCGGGTCCGGTACCAAAACCGGACCCGCCCCTTTATGACGGACTATGAATCAGTGTTTACGCGCGAACTTGGCTTCCCAGGCTGCGCGTAGCGGGTTGGCATCTGCCAGCATGATGTCGAAGCGATCATTGACGATCTCGACAACCTGGGAGAGGGCCACCACGCGTTCCTGAACGGGGGAGTTGGCGAGGCGGCGCATGCCGCTGGCGATAATCTGCTGCGCCGAGTCGAGGGGTCCGAGGTAGCCGATGAATGGCATGTCGAACTGCTTCTCGTACTCCTTGGCAATACGCGAGACCTCTTCGAGCTCCTCAGGCGTTGCCGACTCCAGGGCGAGTGAGCCGATATCCTTGGTGACCACGATTTCGGCGTCGTCCCCGGCGCCCAGAAGCTGGGCCATGTCCGGGTAGTCGTTGATCAGCTCGCGCTGAAGTTCCACGTCAGCGGTCAGCACGGCTTCCTGGATGGCGTCACGCAGCTCGTGCGCGTTGGCGAACGGGCGCTGCTCCCAGGCGTTCTCCAGAGGCCAGGTCTGGGTGTTGAAGATGCCGCGGAAGGTCTGCACGAACAGGGTGCGGTCCATCTCGTTGACGTCCTCAATACTGAGGCCACGGCCGGACAGGCCCTTGACGACGTCGTCGCCCCGCTGTGTGCCCATATGGAAGAAGAGCAGGTTGAGGGCGATGGCGGTAATGGCGCCGATCGTCATGCCAGAGGAGAAGAAGATCTGTGCCCAGGCCGGGAACACCAGGGCAATCGTCGGCTTGAAGGTGACGAGCACGGCGAGGCCCATCGCGGTGGTCACGATGACGGCGTTGCGGTTGTCGCGCATGTCCGACTTCGCGATCGTCTGCATACCCACCCAGGCGACGTTGGCGAACATCGCGAGGCTGGCGCCGCCCAAAACCGGAGCGGGGATCATATTCACGATCGCACCGGCCTTGGGAAGGATACCCAGCACGATCATGATGACGCCAGCACCGGCCGCAACCCAGCGGGACTGCACCCGGGTGATACGCACCAGCCCCACGTTCTGCGCAAAGCAGGTGTAGGGGAAGGAGTTCATGAGGCCGCCCAGCAGGGTGGACAGGCCGTCGGCGCGCAGCGCCCCGGAGATGTCGTTCTTGGTGATGCGCTTGTTGACGATCTCGCCGGTGGCGAAGACGTCACCGGTGGTCTCGACCATGGTGATGATCATGACGATGATCATCGAGACGCAGCCGGTCAGCGTGAAGACGGGGATGCCGAAGTAGAACGGGGTGGTGACGCTCACGGCGCCGGCATCGTGGAAGGCCTGGATCTTGTCGCCTGCCAGGTCGCCCCGGAAGAGGGCGATGAGGGTTCCGCCTACGAGCCCCACAAGAACGGCGATGGTGCCGAGGAAGCCCTTGAAGAAACGCTGCACGAGCACGATGGCACCAAGGGTGCCAAAGCCGTAGGCGAGCGAGGTGACGTCGGGAACGTCGGAGGCGTAGTTGACGAAATCGTTGGCGGAGACCGAGAGAAGGGTGGTGCCCATGACGAGCAATACCGTTCCGGTCACCACCGGAGGGAAGAAACGCAGCAGCCGCGCAAAGTACGGCGCCGCGAAGAAGGTGAACAGGCCGGCCACGATAATGGAGCCGTAGATGGCAGGGAGTGCGGCGGTGCCGCCCTCGCCGCCGGTGACGGCCAGTCCGATGGCGATAATCGGAGCGACGGCCGTCGTCGTTACTCCCTGAATAATGGGAAGGCGGACGCCGATGTGCTTGCCGATGCCAACCGACTGAATCAACGTGGCGATGCCACAGGTGAACAGGTCGGCGTTAATCAGGTGGATGGTGGTGTGGGCGTCGAGTTTCAGACTCGAGGCGATGAGCAAGGGGACAATAACCGCGCCCGCGTAGAACGCGAGGACGTGCTGAAGGGAAAGGACCGCTAGCTTGGGTGCCGGGGGCACCTCATGTACTGGATGCTTCTGAGCCACACGGCTACCTTGTCATCCGTTTCGACCCTCACCCCGCATATTTCATTAATTGAGATAGTTAGCACCCGAGAGTGTCTCATATAGAAAGACGGTGGCGGTGCCGATCGTTGAAATCTCGGCAAAACCGCCACCGTCGTGGAATCTTTCACACACCCGCTAGGGGTGGCGCCAACCTAGCGGTGGCGCTTGTCTCCCAGGGACTTCTTCACGGAGTAACCCGAATCGACGTCCGTGATCGTCACTTCGACGATACCGTTGGGGTCAATCGAGTACAGCTCCTCGATGAGCGGGCCGTTCTCCACGCGCACGACCTCCACGGCCTCCAGATCCACGCCCTTCTCGCGCAGTGCGGGATCGAAGGGGAAGAGGATATCGCCGAGGGGGACGACGTCACCGCGAGGCTCGCCATTCTCCTCGATCGAGCTGGACTCGGCCAGACGGTACCACCCGAGGTTGTGAGCGGCGCGGTACGTACGGGTGACCGTGGCGCCGTCGCCGGTAATGACGGTCTCGGGACCAACGAGCACGTCGAAGGAGACCCTGGCGCCACCATCCCACTCACGGAAGACGCCGATGGAGCGCGAGAGCTGATCGACCAAGGTGAAACCGGAATCGGGATCGGCGGCAATAGCCAGGCCGATGGCCTGCGAACCGGCGGTGTAGGGCGAGCGGCGGATACGACGGCCGAAACGCTCCTTGAGTCCGCGCATAATGGCGGGCAGCTCGGAGCCGCCGCCGACAACGTAGATACCGGAGACGTCATCGGCAGGACGGTAGTTGCCGTCCTGATCCACGACGAGAAGAGGCTCCATCGTTTCGAAGGTTGCTTCGATGAGCGCGGCGCAGGCCTCGTAGAACTTCGCGGTGGGGACGGTGACCGCAGTGTCGCGGACGGTGAGCACGGCGTTACGAGACTGGGGGCGAAGAGCCTCCTTGACCTTGCGGGCCGCGAGAAGAAGCTGGGCCAGCTCGGCGTCGTCGAACGAATCGCGGTCAAATCCGCCAATCTCCACGGCGCTATCCACGAGGACCTTGTCGAAATCGTCGCCGCCGAGGTTGTTGTCACCACGGGAGGCTAGGACTTCGTGCTTGGTGCCGTCTGCGACAACCAGCGAAGCATCGAAGGTGCCGCCGCCGAGATCGTAGACGAGAACCTTGGAACGGCGCGAGTTGATGAGGTTGGAGTAACGATGGGTGTACTCGAAACCAGCGGCGGAGGGCTCGTTCACCATCGCAATGACGTTGAAACCGGCGCGGCGGAACGCTTCGAGGGTCACGAAACGCTGCGCGGAGTGAGCGTGCGCCGGAATACCGACGACGACGTCCAGAATCTCCTTGGGGGAGTTGGTCGCCTTACGGATACTCGCTGCCACATGGAACAGGAAACCCGTCACCAGGTCGAGGACCGGGATCTCCTTCTCGCCCAGCTTGACCGGGGTCTCAGCGGTGACATCCGGGGAGGCAAGAAAACGCTTGAACGAGCGCACGTGAGGGGCGCCTTCGTTGGCCAAACGCAACGCGTCGAAACCGTAGACGACACCGCGGCCCTCTACAGCTGCGACGGAAGGGATGAACTCATACGAATCGCCATCCTGATCGGGAAAAGCGATAAGAGGATAGTCCCCCTGGTCAACTAGCGCGACAGTTGTTCGTGTCGTTCCAAAATCCACACCAAGTCTCATGGCTCGAGGCTAGCGCTTAAATGCCCACATGGTGGAAAATCGCCGAAATGCAAGATTGCCGGGACAAATTCGCCTCCACTCTTGACGTGCGCGGATGCGTCTTGTGTGGAATTCGACAAGTATGGCGTGTCGTATGCGGTTTGTTGAACCGTGAGAGGAGTTTCCCGCGGCCAAACCTTGCGAGTGTCCCTCGCGATTCAGCCAATGATTCACACTCTCGCGGCACACCACCTGGGGGAGGGCAGCCGCTTTGACGTGTCAGTAGGTCCTGACGCGGCGTCCGCTCAGGTGCAGATTTCGTAAGCCCCTGCGCTGGCCGAGTGTTATGGCTACGATGGCCCACTACGATGCAGTGGTTTCGAAAGCGATCATCGTATCCCCACATCGTAGGCATTGCTGGAAAAGCGAATTGAACCAAGCTTGCCATAGTAGCAGGATGAAGCGGTGTGCTCGGTGGGCTACAGAAGGCGACGATCAGCGCTAAACCGGCAAAAACTCCGAAAAGGTTTTGGGCCTTTTCGCCCTCAATGGCAAGGGGTGCCATTGAGGGGCTTGGGGGATGGAATACTGGCGGCCAGAAGGCTCTTCTCGACGAGTTTTGACATAATGTACATTATCGGCAAATGGAGTAAAGATGGGTTCGGGTTGTCAACACGGCTCTTTTGGCGCTCTTGAGCCACTCTCGGGACTGTTTGAATAGCCTCTCTCAAACTCGCCCTTAGACTGACTGCGGTTTCCACGAAAGGACAGATGATGGCTGAACGCTCACTGCGCGGCATGAAGATTGGTGCGAACTCTCTTGAGTCTGACGAGGGCGTTGCTTTCGTTGACCGCAAGCAGGTTATCTACGAATGCCCCGACGGCACCCAGTTCGCCGTTGCCATGGCGACCGACGCCGAGCCTCCGGCAACGTGGGAAAACCGCGACGGTCAGATCGGCAAGCTCCGCGACGCCGTGGCTGTTGAGGACAAGAAGCCCGTCAAGCCCCCGCGCACCCACTGGGACATGCTCATGGAACGCCGTACCGAGGAAGATCTCAAGATCCTGCTGGACGAGCGCCTGGAGCTCCTGCGCTCCGGCCGCCTGCGCATGCACCGCCGCAAGTAATTCTCGTACGCGCGAATTAGGGATGGCAGCATAGAGGATTAGATTTCTGCCCAAACCCATGCCGCCAAGTCCGAATTTGCGACGTTGAGGGGCTGTATTAGAGGATCTTTTGACCTTCTGATGCGGCCCCTTTTCTCTTCTAATTACGGCGATATGAATCGAATTGCGGCTCCCGAATTTCCGTAATGGCATCTCCATTACCGTGCGTTGAACGCGCCCCTTTCGTTCTACATACCTCGCAAACGGTCCATAATTATGACAAAATGGCAGGTTAATTCGTTATTGACATAATGACTGTCATAATATTCTCCGAAATTACACACGCTGACGCACACTCATTGAATAAGAATCACGCTTGGAACCTGCTGTGAGGAACCCTCATACTAAGAAGATCGCGCCAATAGTCATGAACTACTGGCGCGATCTTCTAGGAGAAAACGGCTATCGCTTCAACCTCTTGACGATCGACTTCGCTGCGTCCTGCACCTGGCTCCCCCGGCGCTTGGCCCCCATCTTCGTGGCCTTCACAAACGACTCGGTGAAGATTGAACCAGAGAGCTTGGACTCCCCCGCTTCGCGCTGACCAAAACTAATCGGCATCTCGACGATATGACCGCCGAGCAGATTAACGCGATCCGTCATATCCGTTTGGAAAAAGTACCCCTTGGACTCAACAGCCGTGAGGTCCATTCGCTCGAGAATCGCGATGCGATAGACCCGGTATCCGGCAGTGACATCGTTGGCTGGCAGCCCTAGCCAGGCCTTGATGTAGAGATTCCCGGCGCGTGAAAGTACCTCGCGGGACTTCGGCCAGCCTTCAATCTTCCCGCCACGGACGTAGCGGGAGCCGATCACAAGGTCGGGATGATCGGACATGGCCGCGCGCTCGAGTAGTAACGGAAGCTGTTCAGGCCGGTGAGACCCATCGGCATCCATCTCCACAACATGGGTGTAGCCACGCTCAATAGCCCACTCGAAGGCCGCGATGTAGGCGCGTCCAAGGCCTTCCTTGCCTGCTCGATGCAGAACGTGAACCTGCTCGTCTGCCGCGGAAAGCTCATCGGCGAGCTGCCCGGTGCCGTCCGGAGAGTTGTCATCAACCACGAGGATGTCAGCTTCACGTACCGCTGCTCGCGCACGGGAAACGATCGGCCTGAGAGACTCGATCTCGTTGTATGTGGGAATTGCAATGAGAACCTTCACTTGGAACCTTTCGCGCGAGCGTGGCGATGCTGCCACAACTGACACAATGCTACCGCTGTGAGCAGTGCACCTACACCAAAGACTCCCCCGTAAAGGATATCGCTTGAGCGAGTGGCGAACGTTTGCTCCGTGCGCAGCCCCACCCGAGCAGTGCGCGCGTCCTCCGTCCAAGGCTCTGTCATCTCATGCACGAAACCGTTGGGTTCCACGATTCCTGAGACTCCCACGGTAGAAACCTGGATGGCGGCTCGACCATGCTCAATGGCACGGAAGCGAGTCATATCAAACTGTTGGCGCGACTCCGCCGTCGTTCCAAAGGACGCGTTATTCGTAGGCACGATGAGAAGTCCCGAACCTTGACGGATAGCTTCGGCCACAAGACGAGACTCGGCCACCTCGAAACAGATCGGGACGGCAATTCGCACGGTTGTGCCACCCAGTGGGACGTCAAGAACGGCCGGTTCGTGGCCCGGCAACATGTTGACACTCACGAGATCCACGGCCGTGGTGAACTGGCGAAAGAAATCACGGTAGGGCATGTACTCGCCGAAAGGAACCGGGTGCTGTTTCGAGTACGAGTCGATGATTCCCTCCCCCGGCATCCATACCACGTACTCGTTGTAGCGATTCTCGCCCGGGTAGCTCTGCGTACCGAGAACAAGCGGAACGCCAAGGAACTCGGAGGCTTCCGAGATGAGTGAATGGGCGGATGCGTCCTCGCGCGGGTCCCGATCCGAGGAGGATTCGGGCCAGAAGACGACGTCGACGTCGGAGGGTAACTGCCGAGAGGCCTTCACGAGATTTGAGGTCACCGTCAGTGCCTGGGACTGGCCCGGCATAAGTTCACCCTTACGCGGCACAATACCCTGCGCGAATCCGATCTTCAGATAATCTTCCGGTGTACTCGCAAGCGGGAGAAAAGCTGGGGAGAAGAGTGCTGCGCCCCCAATGGCTAGCGCGATAAATGTGCTACCGATCCGCTCGCGTCTCAGGGAAGCAAAAGCGTGATGGGCAAGAACTCCCACGAGAACAAGAATGAAACCCACCAGCTGCACCGAGCCCCACGGAGCGAGCCGTACCAGAGGGCCATCGACCTGACTGAATGCGAGGGTCCCCCACGGCATCCCGCCAAACGGAACAACGGAGCGTAACTGTTCCACAGCGACCCAGATAGCGGCCATACTGACCGTCCGTGCCAGTGTGCGCTTCCCAAGCGGGCCACGCATGAGGCCCTGCCACAGCACCGCCGTCAGTGCAATGAAGAGGGCCTGCAACACGGCCAGTGCCACTTGGGCAATCACAACGCCCGAGGCGACCCGCGCCCAATCGAACATGGGAAAGAAAAAAGCCGTTCCCGCTACGAGCCCCCACCACAACGACGCAAGCCACGTTCTGCCTTGAAGAACACCAACGAGGAGCGCAATACCGAGGATGGCCATAGGCCACCATCCCACTGGAGGGAAGGCGGCCCACAATGCCATACCGGCGCCGATGGCCATGAAGTAGCTGGTCAGAAGATGAGGTTTCGTCACAGGTGCAGCTTACCGGGAGGCGCCGACAGGTTTTGCGCCGTGTTTCGTTACGGATGGCTGGATGTACAGATGTGAGCGGTGGAGAAGAGTCTCGGTGTGCTGAAGAACCGTGCCTTCTCAACGC
Organism: Ancrocorticia sp.; assembly: GCA_047602305.1. Classification (GTDB taxonomy): domain Bacteria; phylum Actinomycetota; class Actinomycetes; order Actinomycetales; family Actinomycetaceae; genus Ancrocorticia. Next base: position 482,666 of record JASGHO010000001.1, on the reverse strand, counting down.
TGGGCGCAAACTGAGATCCGTGGACTTCAGCAGAACATTCAGGTCTCGCAAACGATATGATGGCGGTGTTGTTGAAGGCAAGTATGAAGCGTGCGATCACGAACCTGCGAGACGTTGTGTTCTTGTTGGCCTGCTACCGGGATGGAAATCATGAAGCGAAAGTTCGTCGTCAAAGGGATCGTGCTACCGTGCGTAGCTGCCATGTTGGCTGTCTCTGCCTGTTCGTCACCGCAGGCGAGCGAGCCAAACGAAGGCGGGGCGTCGTCGTCGGTCTCGGGGACGGCCACCGAACTCATATACCCGGACGTCGAACTCGCCGTCGATAACGTGCCGCAAGAAGCCATCAACTGGCTGTCGGAGGAAATCGCAAGCTTCACCCACCCGTTCCCGTTCGAGAAATATCTCCCGAAGACGATCTCGGACCTCGGTTTGGGAATTGAAGGCACTGTCGTCACAGAGCCGGGGTCCGCTGCGATGCCCGCTGATGACGATACGTTGCTCCTCCAGATGACTGAGTCGGAGGGTGGCCCCGGTTCCATATCAATCTCCCGTGGCGACATGTACAGCAAGATGGCCGATCGCTGGTACTGCTCGTGGGTGGACGAGCATCTCCAGGCTACGGATGCCTCGGATACTGCCCGTCAGAAACGCGCGCTGGACTACCTGAAGGGCTTCACGGACGATGAATTGGTGACGCAATTCGCGATCAACGTACCGATCTACCAGGAGGGTATCCTGACTCCTCTTGAGCAGGGCGACCTGGAACCCGCCCGTTCTTTGACGAAGAGCTGCGCCATATTCATAGTGGAGTGAGCGATCGATGAAACATCTCGGTTGTCGCGTCGTCATCTCGCTGGCCGTGGCTGGATTCCTCGTAGCGGGCTGTACCGAGGGATCGGCGGATCCGAAGCCCACTGGCCCTGAATCCTCGGCGGTGGAACCGTCAACCGTCGCCAGCCCACTCCAGCCTTCCCCCACAGTTGCCGTGAGCGCCCCTGCAACCATCAGTGATCTATTCCCCGGAGATCGTGCCGTCAGCGTGGCCACATTCTGGGAGGCGAATCCGGGAATGGGACCGGATTATCTTGGGCGTGCGACGCTACTGTTGGATGTCGAAGGAGCTGGAGCGCAGGCAGTTGATCTGGACGTCTCAGAAGAGGAAGCCGCCTACGCTCTGATTCTCACCTGCGATGCGGCGGTTCCCTATCGCGTCAGCTTGCTGGACCGCAATGGTGCTGAATTGTCCTGGACGGGCGGTGAATCGTGCGGTGGCCCGGAGCTCGGAAGCTACCTTACCGCTCCGCTCGCAACGACTCCCGTCAGCGTCGTGGTTGACGTGCCAGAGGGCACGAAGACGGCGTTGGTGGCCTACTCCGTGCGCCCCTGAGTTGCGGCCGTAACAGTCCTACTTCGTTGGCGTTATTCATGGCTGCCAGGTGTTCAGGCGGACCAATTTGATCTAGCCGCGGCCGCTTCAATCTAGCCAGCTGGTTGCTGGACAGGACTCGGAATCACGCTTCGTCGGTCCAAACACTCGTACATGTTTCCACAGAAGTGCTTCGTGCACTCCCCATCCACAGGGGTTCGTAGTACTGCGAGTCCGTCCACACGTCTTCGTGCATTGTGGAGTGATGAACCTACCAGGAATTTTCAGGTATGAGCAGTTGCGAGTGGGCTATAGCCGTGCTGAGATCAACCAACTGACAACCGAAGGAAGAATTAGACAGGTCGCTCACGGTTGGTACGTGGATACTGATGTTGCTGATCCGAGAGTCGTCAGGGGCCTTGTGTTGGGTGGGAAACTGGGGTGCATCTCAGGCTGCGATCTCTATGACGTGTGGGTGCCAGAGGATCATCGACTACACGTGATCTTCACTGACCCGAATCAAATTCGGCCTCCAGCTATAGCTATGCAAGTCTGTCCTCACTCCCAGACTCGCCGTCGAACGAAGGAACCATTCTGGTCGCTACTGGATTGCCTTGACCAGGTTATCAAGTATCACGACGCTGAAACGTCACTGATTGTTCTTGAATCGGCGGTAAACAAAGGATTCATCACAAGTGATGATGCTGTGGTTCTGCTTGCGGGATATGGTCGCACGAGCAAGCGCCTTATCAAGCATTTGGATGTAGCAGAGTCTGGAAGCGAGACGAGAGTTCGATTCTTCTTGCGTCAGCGCCAGGTTAAGGTGAGGACACAGGTATGGCTCACTGAGCAAGATCGCGTCGATCTGTTGGTGGGAGAGAGACTTGTCATTGAGTGCGACAGCAAAAGGTATCACTCATCCCAGAAAAACTACGAAGAGGACCGAGCAAGGGACGCCAGACTACGGGCTTTGGGGTATGACGTATGGCGGCTGAGTTATTCGCAGATCTGGGATCATTGGGAGGCTACACAGCAGGCTCTGATTCATGAAATTAGCCGACGGAAACACATGAACAAGCCTGATCCTCGCCGTAGGAGAAGCTGATCTATTATCGAGCCAACATTTGGTTGTCGTATATGGACCGGGCGGCAGATATTTGCCGCCCGGTCCATATACGACAATGAAATGTAAAAGGGTTGGTGAACCATTTCAGGTTCTCTCAAATCTATTCTCGTCACTTGGCTCCAAGGCTCATGATTTTTGGAGATTCTCAATCGCGCACCGTGCGTTAGAATCAAGGACGATCCGAGCTATTGCGAAGTCGAGTGCTGCTACGCCTTCCCGAGATGGCTGGTGCACGTCGAACCAATCGAGCTCAATGAGTTCATCGGAGACAGATAGCACGTGCGGTCCCGATAATTCGACAGAATATATCGCGGCGCAATCATTCCGATCAGGATCCGAGAGCCTGAAAGTAGCAACACCGAACCATCGAAGTTGTTCCGCGTTGAGTGCCACGCCGGTTTCCTCCTCTAGCTCCCGCAGTGCTGCGGCTCGAGGAGTTTCGCCAGGTTCGAGCATGCCTCCTGGTAATTCCCATTGGCGCCGCCAACCATTCAGACCAAAGAGTACTTTCTCTTGTATAGACGCGATAACAAGTGCAAGTGGACAGGGCAAGTCACCAACCTTGTTATCCAATGGTTCATCCGCTGAATACAGGTCAGTGAGAGATTGGCCCAAAGTGTCAGTTGCGAGTGGCATACCCGTTATTTCCTTTGGTTTTCCTTACAGCAACTCGCTGCGGCGCATCTTGTCGCGGGCCTCGCGTGCCACCTCGGAGATCCAGGTGCCTTCGCCTGCGGCGACGATCTGACCGAGCAGGTCAATGACGCGGCGCGCCGCGGTGATGAAATCGCCGGCCACCATGCGAGACATCCGCAGGCAGTCCTCGAGGTTGGCGCCCGAGCACCAGGCGGCGAACACATCGGCGCATCCGGGAGTGACTTCGCCGGTGCGCGCGATCTCGTGCCGGAACTCGACGCCCTGGAGGAACTCCATGCTTTTGCGGGCTCGGCGCGTCAGGTTCGGCAGCTGTCCCCAGGTGGGCATGTTGCTTCCGAGCCGGTCGTCGCCCAGGAACATCGAGGCCCAGCCAGCCATCGCGGGCCCGTCCAATTCGCCTTCCTGGAGCTGCGCCAAGCATTCGTACAGCAGCAGGTCGCTTTCCAGGTGTAGGTGGCGCAGGATCGACGCCCCCGGTCCGAGCCGGACGCTCGCGTCGATTGCCGGGTCGAGTACCGAGCCGGCAGCGGCTGCCACCCCGCGATCCATCGAGTCCCCGGGCACCGCAGAATCTGCACCGGCCCCAGTACCTCGGCCAGCACCTTGACCAGCCGCCTTCTCGTCCCCACGCTGCAAAATTCCCAGTTCCGCCAGCACGTTGGCGGTGCGATCAAATTCGCGGCCCACGGAATCGGTGAAGGAACTGGCCTTCTCACGCAGCTCCCGCAACCTCGAGTCGAGAGACAGCAGCGTCTCCGCATCGCGTGTGTGCTGCTCAAGATCGGGACAGTTGTTGCACGGATGATAGGCAAACTCCTGCTCGCGGGGCTGTGCGAATCGGGACCACGAGTCGAGTAGATCGCGGTCAATTCCCAGTTCGACCCGCTCGTCCACCTCGTCAAGAATGTCATCAGCGACCTGCTCGCGCACCGCGCGGTCACGCAAGGAGCGGCCCGTGGGCATCTGGAAAGGTGCCAACTCGCGCAGTTCGGAGGAGAGTGCGTCCTCGCGCAGCCAGGTCACCTCGCCGTACCAGTTGATCACTCGCAGCCGCGAAGGATCAACGGAGAGCACCACGCCGTATTCCAGCTCGCCGCCGCGCGCGAACGCGTACAGCACGCCAGTGCGGGCCCCCGCGAAGGTTTCCGCGATGCGCTGGCGGTAGGCGCGCTTGGCCGCCTTGCGTGCCGATTTCGCGGCCCGACCGGCTGTGTTCCGCAGCCGCAGATACTCCACGATGTCACCCTGCTCGCACGTCAGGCGCTTTTCTTCGGCGGCAATTCGACGCCGCACGCGCGCTGTCCGTGCCTCCACCTCACCGAGATCGGCGTTGCGCTGGTACTGCGCAAAACTGGCGCCCATGAGCGCCCGCGCCTCGCTGTAGGAACGTTCCGCAAGCAGGTTGACCACGGTGTTGTAGGAGGGCTGGAACGCCGAGAGCAGCGGCTCCACCCGGCCCGATCCAAGATCGGCGAGCGCCCACACGTCCAGTTCCGGGTTGCCCACCACAACCGCGTGCCCCACCTTGTCCTTGCCGCGCCGCCCGGCCCGCCCAATGAGCTGGGTGTATTCGGTGGCGCTGAGGTCCACGAACCCGTTGCCGTCCCAGCGGCGCAGATCCTCGACCACCACGGAGCGCACCGGCATGTCGATACCGAGCGCAAGCGTGCCGGTGGCATACACAATTCGCAGTAGCCCCAGCTCCATGAGCTTCTCAGTCAACGACTTGAGCGCCGGAAGAATGCCTGCGTGGTGCACGCCAAAGCCGCGCAGCAGGAAGTTGGCGCTGGTCTCGAAGCGCACCGCACGCCGATCCGACTCGGAGAGCGTCTCACGCACCTCCGCCACATGCTGCCGAATTTCCTTCTGTTCCGCCGCGCTCGTCAACCACACATCGTTCTTTTGCAGCGCTGTGGCCGCCAAATCGCAGCCCTTGCGGGAGAAGATGAATTCGATGGCGGGCAGCATGTCGCGCCGCTCGAGCATGGTGATGATACGGCGGCGATCAGCATCCGAGAGCCGCGGCGAACGATCCCGCGCCCCGCCCTCATTCTTTCGCATCGCCGCCGTGAGCACCGAGGACGGATCGCCGCCGGGCCCGTACAGCGGATATATCTTCCGCCCAATCGCCACATGCTGCTCCAACGGCACCGGCCGCACCGTACTGACAATCAGCTCGGTACTGCCGCGCACCGAACGCATCCACGACACGAACTCCTCGGTGTTGTCCACCGTCGCAGAAAGCGACACCAACCGGATATGCGGCGGCAACGAGAGGATGATTTCTTCCCATACCGGGCCGCGCTCGCGGTCTGCCAGGTAGTGCACCTCGTCGAGCACCACGTACCCGAAGTCGGGGATGTCCGGCGAGTTCTGGAAGAGCATGTTGCGCAGCACTTCGGTGGTGACCACCAGGATCGCCGCGTCGCGATTGATGGTGACATCGCCGGTCAGCAGGCCCACGGTTTCTTCGCCAAGGCGCGCGGCGAGTTCGTTGTACTTCTGGTTCGAGAGGGCTTTGATGGGCGCGGTGTACACACAGCGCTTCTCGGTGGCCAGCGCCAGTTCGACGGCGTAGTGTGCCACCACCGTTTTTCCGGATCCGGTGGGCGCGCTGACGAGCACGTCCTTACCGCGTCCGAGCGCGCGGCAGGCGTCCACTTGGAAGGGATCGAGGATGATCCCGCGGGCCTTGTAGCCGTCGACGTATTCGGTGAGAAGCAGATCGTCATCGCGCATAGTTGTGACCGTGTTCTATTCGGAGGCGAGTTTGGCGGCTGCGCGCATGTCCTTGCGCTGGGCCCAGCGTGCCTTGGCGGCGGCACGATCGAGGCGCGAGTACGGTTCACGATTCACGTCAATACGATCCCAGCGTCCCGTGGCGCGCTTCACCCGCGCGCGGCGCAACCGCGAACGTTCCGCGTGCACGCGCTGCAGGTCCTGCCACGCGGCGACTCGGCGCTCGCGTTCGAACGGCGAGGCGAGCGGTTCCGGCTTCGGAAGCGGCGGGTACTTGGAGAACGGCTCGGCGACCTTGGTACCGATTTCGCCGGCGAGCCCCAGCGCGGCCTGCACCGAACGCCACAGCTTGCGTCCGTTGAGGAACGCGTAGTACCCGAGGCCAGCAAGAACCAGCACCACGACGAGTGTGATAATCAGAGCTTTCATCAGGTCTCCTTCAGTAGCTGCGCGAATCTGCGCGCCAGCCGGTCGGCAATGCTGCGTGGTTCCACCGCGAGGACGGCGTCGCCCAATTGTAAAAGAAGCGAGAAGAGCCATTCCTCGCTGGTGACGGGAAGTGTCACTCTCAGGGTATCGCCTTCTTCGACGACGACGGCACCCGGCAGCGTTTCTCCCGCCCATTTTCCTGCCCTCGTCAGGTGAAGTGTGACGGATTCGCCCTTGGGTTGCCACGAGTGTTCGCCGCGGCGGGTGGCGGCTGCGGCGGCGCGTTCTTCGTCTCGCACGAGGTTTCGGGCGGCCGTGAAGTCCTTGCGGGCGATCGCCTCTCCGGCGCTGACGGCACCGATCCGGTCCAGCCGGTAGCTGCGAACCCGGCCTTCGCTGACGGTGCGGAGTACCGGCGAGGCGCCAGTGGAGATGGATACGGGAACGACGACGACGTCGCGCACCTCCTCGCGTAACTCCGGTCCGGCGCGGTGATAGCTGAAGTTCACCGTGCGGTGCTCGTCGATGCAACGAACAATTGTCTCGAGGGATTCTGCCGCAATGGGCGATTCCGGCTCGCGCCATAGCGCTTGCGCGAAGCCCGCGCGAGCTGCGGATTCGGTGATCTCGCTGCGCAGGTTGAGCAGTGCTTCGCGAGACTCTCCCGGCGGGGTCACTTCCACGATGTTGTCGAGGAGTGCGAGAAGAACCATCGCCTCGTCGAGGGTGAGAGCCAGCGGTGGGATCTCCCCCGAACCGGAGCGCCCCAACCAGACGAGTGATTCTGGGCCAGGCTTTTCTCCCTCGCCGTCCCACTGCTCTGGTAGATCCGGCAGATCCAAATCGAAGGGGGCCACCATGCCCGGGATCTCGATGAGGTTGGCGTCCCACAGCAGCTTGAGGACCGTGTTCCATGGCGTCTTGAAATGCTGGGAGAGTTCGCCCAACGAGGCACCACCGTCGGGTCTGCTCGCCAGATAGGTGAGGATGGCGTGTGTTCGCACGATGTCGTGAACCTTCGCCATTAGACCGCCCCCAGCCCTGCCAGGTGACGCAGGCGGGCTCGCCACTGGCGGACGAGTTCGTCGTCGCCAAGAAGACGGACATCCAGGCCATAGCTGGCGAGTTCCTCGAAGAGTCGCTGCTGGTCAACGTGCCGGTAACGGAACACCTGCCAGCCGTCGGGGACGGGCGAGGTGACGCCGTCGTCGATCAACTCGCCGCGCATCGCGAGCGGCAACGCAGCGCCCGGGCGAATCGCTACGATGGCCTGCTCCGCGGTGAAGATGGAGGCGGATCCGGGGGCGGGTTGCGGGCGCTGCGCCGGACCCACCACCGCGAACGAGCCGGGGACGATGCGCGTGGCGCGGAAGGTGCGGCGCTCCTCCCAGCGGCCGGGCCCTTTCGGGCCGCTGAGGCGTCTGGCGGGGCCGGAGACGTAGTAGACGTCGAAGTGTTCTTCCAACTCGCTGGGCTCCAGCAAGTACTCGCTGACCCCGGCGGCCGAGGCGCCGGAATACTCGAAACGCACCTGCTGGCGGTGTTGCAGAGCGCGCGCCAGCCGCAACGCCTCCTCACCCGCGGGAATATTGGCGGTGAGGTATGAGGCGCGATCTTGGAGCGAATTCGAGGTGGCCAACAGCTTGTGCAAGCCGTTGTTGGCGGCGAGGTAGAGCGGGCCGCGGGTGGTGACTCCGGAGAGCAGGGCGCGCAACAGGCTGATGTCGAGGGCGCTGACGTTGACGGCAAGGCCGGCGGTGCGGTCGTAGCGGTAGGTGTAGTCGGCGGTGGCGTCGATGGGGTAGCCGGCGCGGCGCAGGGTGTCGAGGTCGCGTTCGAGCAGCCGTTCGAAGGCCGCGTCGCTTCGATCCCCATAGGCCGGAAGAAGGCGGCGAATGTCGTGTTTTGTCACGGCGTTACGGCCCGCGATCAACTCCAGAAGGGTCAGCTGCCGCTCATTCGGCGTGTAGACCGCAGCTGGACCGGCTATCTCACTCACCCTGTCAAGGATAGTGGAAGTTCGCGGGCGGCTGGGGTGTATCTCCTTATTCCATTCCGTAGCGAGCGGTGGTGTGTGGAGTGGTTCGCAAGGCGGAAGGAAGGAGGCGATGCCAAAGCATCGTCGACTGACGACAACGCAGCGAGACGCCCACACGCCGTCGCGTAGTAGGACAGAGAATAAGGAAATACGCCCTAAACTAGAACTGTGATGATGTGGCGCAGAGGAACCGTGGTGGCACTGGGCAAGGCGTGGGGCCAGGCTCAGGAGTGCACTGTCGAGCTCGAAGATGGCATGCAGGCACGGGCGCTGGCCTACTGCCCGTTGGTTGGCGTTCCGGTTGTTGGGGATCGCGTGGTGTTGACGGCCGCGGCTGCGGCGCGTGGGCTCGGCACCGGTGGGTATTTGATGATCGCGGCGATTCCGGATCGTTTGCCGGCCGATCCGGAGCCCGGTCCGGGGCACATCGTCAAGGCACGTTACACCCCACTCCAGTACATGACGATGGGCGCCGACGAGCAGGAATCGCCCTGGCATGAACTTCTCGCGAATGCTGACTCCATTGACGGCATGCCCGTTGTGGTGGCGGACCTGCACTCCGCACTTCCCGCGGTTGTCGCGGCAATACGCGCGCGGCGGCCCGAGGCTCGTATCGCCTACATCATGGACGACGGCGGCGCACTGCCCGTCTGGTTCTCGCGCACCTGTAGCGAGCTGACCGAGCGCGAGCACATTCTGGGAACCATCACCGCACGTCAGGCCTTCGGTGGCGAGCTGGAGACGGTCAATATTCATACCGCGTTGCTCGCTGCGCGGCTGGTGTGGGACGCGGATGTCGCAATCATTTCGCAGGGGCCGGGCAACCTTGGCACGGGCACCACGTGGGGTTTCTCAGGAACCTCGGTGGGCGAAGCCGTCAATGCGGTCAATGCGTTGAGCGGGCATCCGATCGCCCTGCTGCGCATGTCGAGTGGGGACAAGCGGGAGCGCCATCTCGGGCTGTCTCATCATTCCGCCACCGCGTTGACGCGCGTGGCACTCTCCCCCGTGGTGTGCCCGGTACCGGATCTGGCTGAGCATGACGAGCTGTCGCAGTTGGTTCCGGCGGAGGTGCGGGAGATCGTGGAAGCGCAAATGGAGGCCCTGTTCTCGTGCGCGCGGCTTTCCCGCTCCGATATCTCCACGGCAGGGCTTACCCGCGTGCTGGAAGGCTCACCGATCCGCATGTCCACCATGGGCCGCGGCTTGCGTGAGGATCCCCTGGCATTCCTCGCCGCCGGCGTAGCAGGCTACGCCGCGGCGGAGTTGATTTAGGGTTCAGGAGAATGATTCAGTCCTGAGAGATCTTTTGTTTTTGGTTCAGCAGAGTCTCGGGATCTCAAGGCTGCGGCATCAATCCTGGATCGTGCAGGTTTAGTGACCTTGGAGGTTGGCGAGGATTTGTTGGGCTGTGAGGGGTGACAGGCCCTTCCTTCAAATCCTGAAGTGCTGCTCTAGAGTTCAAGAATCTATCCTGAAAAATACTCATGTTCCAAGAATAAATTCCGGATGAGACAGCCTCAGCGATTGAGTCTTATGGCGAACAAGTTGTGGCGTACCTTTGACCGCCACAAGCCCATGTGTAAGTAGAAGCGCTCGGCATCTTCATCAATCGCCTCAGCAACCAGTGCTCTTGCACCAAGAATTCCCGCACCAATTTGTGCATTGCTAAGTGCATCTGACAGCAAGTCACGTCCGAGTCCCACTCCCCGCGCATCGACCGACACGGCAAGCCTACCCAGCAGTATGACTGAGACTGGATCTGGAGCATTGCGGGCAAGCCATCCACCGCCAATATCGCCGTGAGCTATGGACCACGCCGACAAGCTGTAGTAACCCGCGATGTTACCGCTGTCCGCATCAATACTCACGTAGGTGCGTGAGTCACCCGAACGTTCATTACGAAGCGCCCGATGCGCGAGCCACGAATTCAAAGCACTATTACCGCTATCGAACGAGGTTACTGCGTCGTCGGCGAGAATTGGCCGGGGCTTTGTTGGCCTCACTGTCGGGGCTCATCCCAGTTGGGGAGATGCTCACGCAACTTCGTCAGTGCCTCACTGTCGGGGCGGTCAAGGATATCGAGGAAATCATCCCACCCTTGCTTGGAGAGGCGAATTGTTCGAGCCTCAATAACGTCACGGCGCGCGGCTGGGACAATGATGTTCAGTACGTAGTCAGTAAGGCTCACACCCGAAAGAGACGCCGCTTCCACAATGAGTGCTCGGGCGTCACTTGGCAACCGAAGATCAAGCCGGGCGTTTTTCTGCGATTCAAGGGTTGAACTCATACCGTCAACTGTACGGTGAAACTCCGTACAGATCAATAGTCTTATGCCTGTCGAAGGTATGTACTAATTGTGTGTAGCTGTATCACAGCAGATTTTTTCGAGCGTGCTCACTTCAGGCCCTGGGGATCTAGGAGCGGGATGATCTCGCGATCTCCGATTGGGCTCTTGGTTTCCACGAGGAGAGATGCTCCCCTGGCTTCTTTAGTGCATTCTTGAGGCGCATCGGGAAGTAAGCCCTCGATGGCTGCGATCGCGATGGTTGTGTCAGTCTCCTCCACCACCGCGCGAGTGCCGTAGCAACGGTCAGAACCCACCCAGAACTTGACTCGAATTGACGTCTCGGAGAACACCTCCAGATGATCCCATTCGACCACGTGCTCGTTGGTCAGATCGTCACGCGGCTCGTCGTCGACCTGCGGGGCAAAACTCGAATCGGTGATGGCGGGCGCCGCCGTCGACTCGGAGGAACTTTCAGGCTCAGAGCCACAACTTGCAAGCGTAAGAACCAGAGCCGAGGCCATCGTTGCTGCACTAACGCAACGCACCACACATCTCCGTCGCATGAAAACCTCAATCCGCATTCGCCGAGTCCTTTTCACCAACCATACGGGAAGTTCGCATAGTGCCTAAGGCTTTCATCGGAGTGCTTGGGTAAGAATGCGATCCTGGTACCGCAGTACCACAGGGATATGAGGTGTAGACCAAGGTGCCACGGCGACGGCACTTCTGGCCGACGCGCGCCAGCCCGCCCAAAACTACCGTTAGAGGTGCAGGACAAACCTGCCCGGTTTGCGCGCGGCGCCCGGATCATCGAGACTCGAAGGATCGCCATGAAAACACTTCTGCGTTCGATTGCAGATGTTGCCGTTATTCTCCTCCTCTCCATCGTTGCCATGATGGCGGGAGGGCTGTGGTTGGAATCCTGGGATGTTCATCCTCTTGCGCTGCCGGTGCACTACTTCATCGCACCTCTCGTCTATCTCGCCATTTACTGGCGAGGTTTTGCGCATCTCAAGAAGCGCTTCTACCGCGATGCCTTCCCGACAGTCTCATTCCCTCCCAGATTCAAGGCGAGCTACTTCGCCTGGGCCTTCGCACTGGTCGGGTTGTGTTCGCTGGGAATCCTGGCCGTCGGAGTGCAGGTTGTTTTCCCGCAGATTGATCCCCACCTGCTGTGGCAGTTCAGCGCTGGCCTTCTCGGGACGATGATCATCATGCCCTTCCTGGAAGAGGTGACGTTCCGGGTGGTGATCCTCGGTCAGATTGCCAAGCGATACGGCATCTGGGCAGGTATGACGGTCTCTTCGCTGGTCTTCGCCGCCATGCACATGCTCAACGGGCGCCTGGATCTCTTCTCTGCTGTGCAACTTCTGGTGGGTGGATTCCTCATGGGTATGGTGTTGAGCGTCGCCTACCTCAAGGGCCAGTCGATGTGGTTCAGCTTCACCATCCACGCTGTCTACAACTCGGTGTTTTCTCTCATCGTGGTGACACCGGAAGCAACTCCTGATTGGCCAGTGCAGTTCGTTTACAACTCCAACAACCAGCTGCTGAGTGGTGGCATCTATGGCTTCGACGTGGGTCTTACGAACATGCTGGCATACGAAATTGTGTTGCTCGCGTTGATCGTGTCGATTCATCGCCAGGGCAGCTCACTGCCCCAGCTCTGGGAACGGATCAACGAGAAGTCGGCTGCTTCCTCGGAACCTGTTCCTGCTGAAATTGCTCCTGCTGGCGCCGTGGTCGTCTCAGCGCCCTCCGTGACAATCTAGCTCGAGATAAAAAGCTGGCGGTACTGGACCTAATCCAGTACCGCCAGCATTGATGTGAGCGAGCTACGTTCTAACGCAACGCCTCAATCACGAACGCCTCACGATCACCAGTCGCCGTTGGCTGCCTTGTAGAGAGCAGTAATGCGCTTGTCGAAGTATGGTCCCGCAATAAACGAGTTACTGTTGATGGGCCCGAATGAGGTCACCGACCGCAGGTTTCCGACGCCGGTCTTGCTGTTGTAGCTGGCGAGCCAGGGACCACCAGAGGAACCGCCACCGAAGTTACATCCGCTGACGGAGGGGAAGCTGTATCCACCCACGGCCCGAGAGCTTGTCTTGCCTGCGCAGGCCTTTTGGGTCTCACCCCGACTGAGATTGGTGGGGTAACCAAAGATGTTGGCGCTGAAGATGCGGCTTCCGCCGTAGCTGAGGCCGTGCCCACCGACAGCCTTGACAACGCGCTTGCCCTTCTTGCTCATGTAGGTGGTGACAAAAGCAACGTCGGAGTTCAACCCGCGAGCCGTGGTGGCTCCGTAGGTGATCCAGTCACCGTAGGTCCGGAATGCCTTCGCGGTGAAGTAGCCGTAGGGCTGGCTACCATTCTTGTAGCTGGGTACGAACACCCAGTTGCGATGCCACGTGCCGCCCTTGCCGCCGTGCACGCAATGTCCTGCTGTCGCCACCAGGCGCTTCGAAGCACTGTTGATAGCAGCTCCCGAGCAGACGTAGTCCTTTCCATCCCTCGCGTCACGGAAGAACACCTTGCCGTTCTTCCTGGAGGTCTTGTTCACCGCTGACGCCAACGGAGCAATGCCGGCTACCGAATCGGCAGTAGCCGCTTCGGCAACGCTCTTCTCGGCAACTTCCGGAACTGCCTGCAGCGCAGTGGCCACTGCCTTCGCGTCAAGCGCGGGCGAAGTGCGTGGACCATCAAGCGGAATGGCGTTGGCCATGCGCTCGGGCGTCCAATATTCGACGATGCGAGGATCTCCCCCGATGCGATCAAGCTGTGCCCTTGTGTACTTCACGCTGGGCTGACGCGCCGTGATATCAAAGGAAGGCAGTGCCGGCGCTGAAACCGTTTCTTCCGATGGTGCGGCACCTGGCGTCGCGGCACTTGCCGGGGCCGCGATGAAGCCTGCGGCGACCAGGATCATCGCAGATAGAAAACTGGTTGTTGATTTGAACGTGTGACCCTTCATCGGGTCTCCTTTCACTTGTGTAAAGTTGCGCCCCACCACGCGTGACATGGAAATTCTTACGATCACACCTGAACACAGTGTGGAATCTCCGCACGCAAGCAGACTCCGTGCATGAAACAATTGAGGGCAATACCGCCGTTCATCGGTAGCGCCCAAGTCAATTGACGTACGCAACTCCCTTTAAGGCTATCAACCGAAATCGTTGATTATTGAGTTGTCTCAAGGCATTTCTCAGGCATTTCTAAGCGGGTGGGGCCTCGCAGTTGCGAGGCCCCACCCGGTCAGCGTCTAAAAATCGAGGTCACACACGGTATGTGAGGATCGGCATGACGATGTACCCCGGGCACCGATCTCGTAGAGGCCGGTGAAGTTCGTCTAGAACTCCAGCACCCTCTCGGCAGCCACAGCAATATCGGCTGCGGTCAAGCCGTAGTCCCCCATCAACCAATCGGTGGTGCCCACCTGGCCGAAGCGCTCGCGGACTCCGATGCGGTACTGTCGCGTGGGCTGATTCTTCGCCAACAGTTCGGCCACGGCCGATCCCATCCCGTTAATGACGTTGTGGTTCTCGCACGTCACCACAGCGCCGGTGCGGCGTGCGGATTCCAGAAGAACCGAATCGTCCAGGGGCTTGACGCGGAACACGTCCACCACCTCGGCCGAAATGCCCTTGGCTGCGAGCAACTCAGCAGCCTCCAGTGCCTCAGCCACCTCAATCCCACACGCGAACAACGAGACGTCGCTGCCCGCACGCAGGACGCGGGCGCCGTCGTCGCCAAAATCCGTGCCCGCAGCATACAGGCTGCGCTTCGGACTCTTGCGAATCGTGCGGATGTAGGTGAGGCCGCCGCGCTCGTACGCGCCGCGAAGGGCGGCCGCGAACTGGACCTGGTCGCTCACGTCGTAGACGGTGATGCCGGGGATGACTCGGAGGATGCCCATGTCCTCGAAGGTCATGTGGGTGCCGCCGTTGTGTTCGGCGGTGACGCCGGCGTCGGAACCGACCAGGCAAGCCCCCAGCTGCGCATAGGCCAGCGACACAAACACCTGATCCATGGCGCGGCGGGCCAGGAACTGGCCGAAGGAATGCACGTAGGCGAAGCCGCCAGCCACGTTGATTCCTGCGGCGGCGCTGACCATATGCGCTTCCATGATGCCCACATTGACGTAATGCGAGCCCATTGCCTCCTTGAGGCCGGAAGTTGCCATCGCGCTGGAAAGATCTGCCTCCATGGCGAAAATACGATCAGGGTGCTCGCGGTAGAGATCCTCCACAACTGCGGCGTAGGTCTGGCGCATTTCGAGGCCGGTCACGTCGGTTAGTACCTTACTCATAGCTGATCCCCGCCTTTGCAAGCTCTGCCTCGAGCTCGTTCAACCGCAGCTCGACCTGTCCGAGCCCGGAGGTGTCAAGGCGCATGTGGTGATTGTCGGAGGCCGTGGCCACGAAATCGACCCCGGCTCCCTTGGTAGTGTCGAGAACGATGCAGACGGGACGATCCGGCTCGGCCCCGGTCGAGGCAGCAGACTCGGCCCGCTCCAACGCCTGCGCAATCGCCTCGGCATCCTGGCCGTCCACGCGTTCCGCCGCGAACCCAAAGGCCCGGAACTTCTCCACGAAATCGAAGGTCTCGCAAATCTCCTTCGTATAGCCGTCCAGCTGGCGCTTGTTCTCATCCACCATGACCACCAGGTTGGTGAGCCGCT
Source organism: Ancrocorticia sp. (assembly GCA_047602305.1). Taxonomy (GTDB): domain Bacteria; phylum Actinomycetota; class Actinomycetes; order Actinomycetales; family Actinomycetaceae; genus Ancrocorticia. The sequence continues at coordinate 467,340 of JASGHO010000001.1, read as the reverse complement.
GATGGGCAATGAACTGCGCCGCTTCCCAGCACTGGCCCTCGTTGAGTTCGCCGTCGCCAACAATCGTGTAGACGCGATTACTCCGCCCTTGAGCACGCAACCCGTAGGCGATCCCGGCCGCCACGGAAATCCCCTGACCCATCGAGCCGGTGGTCATTTCCACACCGGGAATCTTCACCCGATCAGGGTGCGACGGGAGCAGAGTGCCGTTGTTGTTCAGTGTGTACAGTCGTTCAACGTCGAAAAAACCACACGCGGCGAGCGTGGAATAGAGAGCCGGTCCCCCATGCCCCTTGGAGAGCACGAAGAAGTCACGCTCCGCCCACGTGGGATTCTGCGGATCAAATTTCAGCTGCCGCCCATACAACGCGGCGAGGGCTTCGACTATCGATAGACTGCCCCCGAAGTGCCCATAGCCTTTGGCGTGGAGCATCCGGGTAGTCAGGAATCTGATCTCCGACGAGAAGACTCTCAGATCCTTGTCCATAGGTTTTACTCTTTCAGATTGGTGCGGGAGGGATGCAATGAGGGCAGTAGCACGTAACTACTGCCCTCATTGGGGACGGGCCGTGATCAGGCGGCAACCTCCGCCTTCGGAGCCTTCTTGAGGACCGAGTAGGCGATCATTGCGCCGTACACGACGACGAGGCCGATGATGGCACCGATCTGGCCGAAGCTGTCAGCAAGCTGACCGAAGTAGATGCCCATGATCGTGAAGTCGAAGTCCGAGAACGTGGTGCTGGCAAAGCCCAGCGACCCGAGCACCGGCATGAGAGCCAACGGCAGGAAGCTGATGGCCACACCTTGAACAAATGCACCGACGACGGCGCCGCGAAGGCCACCGCGCGAGTTTCCGAACACACCGGCGGTAGCTCCACAGAAGAAGTGGGGAACCACGCCGGGGATCACCACGGGCAGGCCTGTGAGGATCATGATCGGCATCGAGACGATGCCGCCCACGAAGCTGGACAGGAAGCCGATGAGCACCGCGTTCGGGGCGAACGGGAACACGATCGGGCAGTCGAGCGCGGGAACGGCGTTCGGAACGAGCTTCTCCGAGATGCCCTTGAAGGCGGGGACAATCTCGTTGAGGATAAGGCGCACGCCGGCCAGGATGATGAACACACCGGCGGCGAAGGTGCCGCCGAGCGTGAGTGCGTAGATGACGTAGTTGCCCTGGTCCGGGTAGGTCTCGGCAAACCAGGCCGGTCCGGCGAAGAGCGCCACCACCACGTACACGATCATCATGGTCAGAGCGATGGCAACCGTCGAGTCACGGAGGAACGCGAGCGACTTGGGGAAGTTGACATCCTCGGTGGAGGTGACCTTCTCCTTCTTGCCACGGATGAGCGAGCCGAGAGCACCGGCCAGCCAGTATCCGCCGCCACCGAAGTGGCCTAGGCCCACGCCGTCGTTGCCGGTCATGGCGCGCATGTACTTCTGGAGGAAGAACGGCGACAGGCTCATGATGGCACCGAGTGCCAGCGAACCTGTGACGATCAACGAGGCACCGCTGAAGCCGGCAACTGCAAAGATCACGGCGAGCATAGCCGCCATGTACAGCGTGTGGTGACCGGTCAGGAAGATGTGCTTGAACTTGGTGAAACGGGCGATAGCAATGTTCACCAGCATTCCGAAGAACATGATGAGTGCCGTGCTTGTTCCGTACTCGACCAGCGCCTGGGAAACAATCGCTTCGTTGTTGGGAACGACGCCCTGAACGTTGAAGGCTTCCTGGAACATACCTGCGAAGGGATCAAGCGACCCTGTCACCACGTTCGCGCCGCCCGAGAGGACGAGGAATCCGACGAAGGTCTTGAGGGTGCCCTTGACGATGTCACTGGCGGCCTTCTTCTGCAGAAGAAGACCGATGAGCGCAATGAGCGCCACGAGAATGGCGGGAGTACTGGCGATGTCCACCAGAACCGAGATGAAAGAATTCATGAGAGTCTCTCCATTGCCGCGAGAAAAGGCTACTTGAGCCCGAGCTCGTCAGCGACCTGGCCCACCTTGGTGCGCAGTTCATCGAGATCGATGATGCTGTCGAGGATCACGACCTTGGCGGGGGAAAGATCCAGACCCTCGGCGACGTCGCGTGCGAGGAAGAAGACATCGGCGGCGCCCGGGTGAGCGCTGGACACGTCGGAGTGCTCCACCTCAATACCTGAAATGCCCAGTTCGCCGAGCACCTTGTTGATGTTCATTTCCACCATGAAGCTGGAGCCCAGTCCGGATCCGCAAATTGCCATGAACTTCATTGTTCTTACCTTTCGATTGTTTTTGAGTTGTGAGTGTTGGGTGCTTAGGCGCCAAAGATGGCGAGCACTTCTTCTGGTGTGGTTGCAGCCTTGAGATCCTCGACTCGTGCGGCGTCCGTCAGGACGCCCGCGAGCATTTGCAGAACGCCAAGGTGAGACTTGTTGTCTACTGCTGCCAGCATGATGAACACGTCGATTGCGTGGTCCTCGCGGTCAAGAAGGAGGACGGGTTTGCGCGTCCTCAGGAAAGAGAGTGCCATTTGGTTGACACCGGCTTCGGGACGCGCGTGCGGCATCGCGATGCCACGTCCCAAATCAAAGTATGGGCCCTTTTCCTCCGCGATCCGAATGGCATCTTCGATGTAGGCATCCGTGATGGCGCCCTCATCGACGAGGGGTTTGCCAGCAAGGCGGATGGCGCTCTTCCAATCCAATTCTTCGTCGGTGAACTGGATACGTGAAGCAGCAAGCTGGGCAACATTGCCCGAACCTTGTGTATCCGTCATACGATCCTCCGATTCATTATAACGTTATGATGTATAGGCAAGCCTAGCTGGTGAGCAAAACTCCCGCTACCAAAATCGTCAATGAATAATCGCGAATTTTCCATCATGCTCATTCATTATGTGAAGTATGATGTTTTAGAGATGAATTATCTCGGATTGCTCACAGAAATAACATCTCGTTAGTGAGATCCACCCGCGAAGGAGAGACGTGCGCGAACGTACACCAAAATACGTCGTCGTCCGCGACGCGCTTGTTCGCCGCGTTCGCGGGGCCTCCCCGGGTGATCAATTACCGACGGAGCCAGAACTCTGTGCCGAGTTCGGCATATCGCGCATCACGCTTCGCCGCGCGGTGGAGGAACTGATCGACGAAGGTTTGCTGGTGCGCGAGCAGGGGCGCGGAACGTTTGTCACCGATCCGAAACGTGCCGGAGTCTTCACCGAGTCGTTTGCGAATCGTGTCATTGGTTTCTACAGGCAACAACTTGAGGCGGGGCGAACTGTCACCAGCCGGGTGCTTGCCAACAGGGTCACCGTCAACCCGGAAGCCGCCGATATTTTGGGAAAACGCGAGAGTACAGAGCTCGTCGAACTTACCCGGATCCGCTACGTCAACGGTATTCTGCAGCAGTGTTCCACGACTTGGCTTCCTCGCAAGCGCTTCCCCGGTGTACTCAAGCATGATTTTTCGGAGGGTTCTCTTTACGAGTTTATTGAGCAGCATTACGGCGTTGATTTGATCCGTAATGACCTGGTCGTCCAGTTGGCCCGCGCGGATCAGGACGTCTCCTTGGCTCTCGGCATTCCCGAGAGGGAACCGATTATGGCGATGACGTCCACCGTTTTCGAGACCGGCGATGTTCCGATTGCCCACGGCATTACGAGTTTTACGCCTCGCAATAGCCAGATTTCCATTAGTTTGCGCGACTTGGGCGGCCCCTGGCCCCAGTTGACTGCAAGTATTTCGGAAGCCATTGACGAGTAGACGGCCCGGTACCGCCGGTTTTCAGGATGAACGACGACGACGTCGCACCGCTTGCTTTCGAATGCCCCGCGTTCGGCCTACTGCCCCGCGTTCATCCGCCCCTAACAAGACGAGGCCCCGCAGCTCACAGCTGCGGGGCCTCAACAATCACCAACTAGAAAGCACAGGCCTTCCAGCAAGAATCAATCACACGCGGCACGCGAGGATGGGCGTGACGATGATGCCACGGGCACCGATTTCGTAGAGGGCGTCCATCACCTGGTTGGTGATGCCGCGCTTCACCATGGCGCGCACAGCAACCCAATTCTTGTCATGCAAAGGAGACACAGTCGGTGACTGCAGGCCCGGGGTGAGCTTCGCGGCTTCCTCCAGGTGCTCCACAGGGCAGTCGTAATCGAACATCACATAGGTGCGAGCCACTCGTACACCTTCGAGGCGACGGTCCAGCGTGTTCAGCCCCTCCGGCTCCACGCCGTCACGGCAGATGAGCACGGCCTCGGACTCGAGGATCGGATCGGCGAACACTTCCAGGCCGGCGGCGCGCAGCGTCGAACCGGTCTCCACCACGTCGGCGATGAGATCGGCAACACCGAGCTTCACGGAGGACTCCACGGCACCATCAAGGTGAACGACGGTGGCCTCGATGCCATGATCGGCGAGGTGCTTGCGAACCAGGCCGTCATAGGCGGTGGCCACGCGCTTGCCGCGAATATCTTCGAGGCTGGAGCAGGTGCCCTTGGGGGCGGCGAAACGGAAGGTGGAACGGGCAAAGCCCAGCGGGCGGTGCTCGATGGCGGGGGCGCCCGAATCAATGAGCAGGTCACGGCCGGTGATACCCACATCGACGGTGCCGGCACCGACGTACACGGCGACGTCGCGCGGACGCAGGAAGAAGAACTCGACGTTGTTGACCGCGTCGGTCAACACGAGTTCGCGGCCGCCACGGCGCTGGCGGTATCCGGCCTCCACGAGCATCTGGCACGCGGGATCGGAGAGGGAACCCTTGTTGGGTACAGCAATGCGAAGCATGAAAATCCTAGAGGTAGCGGTAGACGTCTTGAAGGGTGAGGCCACGGGCAATGAGCATGACCTGGAGATGGTAGAGCAGCTGGGAGGCTTCCTCGGCCAGCGACTCGTCGCTCTCGTACTCGGCGGCGATCCATACTTCGCCCGCCTCTTCCACGATCTTCTTGCCGATTGCATGGATGCCCGCGTCCAGTTCGTCCACGGTTCCCGATCCTTCGGGACGCTCCACGGCCTTGCGGCTCAGCTCATCGAATAGTTCTTCAAAATTCTTCACGGGGCAAGTTTACAAGCGCTAGCCCTGCGAACGCCCGCACGTCCGCAGGGCAACGCGTCACACCACGCGGGTCAGGACGACGACGAACCGTCCCGCCGCCGCCCCAACCTCACCTACTTCGTCAGGTCGACGAACGCCTCCGTGGCCGGAACTTCCTTCTCCAGGAGCTCGTTGTCCCACATGAACGCCACCATCTCATCCCAACGATCGGCGTCCTGCGCCCCGAACTTCTCGGCGCCGGTGTAGAGCTTGAGCGTCTGGTCGAGCGTCACCGCGGCGATCGCGCGCTTTTCCGCTTCGGCCAGGTCGGGCACGTACGCGGCAGTAATATCGAGCACCTTCTCCGGGTTCTCCAGACTGAACTGCACCGCGCGATCCAGCGCCTCCAACACCGCGGCGTAGCTGTCACGGTTCTTCTCCATCGTGGAACCGAGCGAGCCGAGCCCCACACCCACCAGGGGCAGGCCGCCGTCGACCATATCGATGCTACGCACCGGCCAACTACTCACGTCACCGTCTTGCCCAGCAACGTAACCGGAGAAATCGACGCCGCGGGCGCTCGCGATGTTGACGAGGTCCGAGTTGGAGAAGCCAATGATGGCGTCCACTTCTCCGGAGGCGAGTGCGGCGGCCTGGGTGTAGCCGATGTACTGGACGGTGACGTCGCTTTCGCTCAAACCGTGCGCCTTGAACATGGCGAGTAGCGCGAAGTAGTTTTCGCCGTAGGGTCCGGGCAGGCCCACGGTCTTGCCCTTGAGATCGTCTGGGGTCTGGATGTCCGAGTCCTCGGGAACGATGAGGGTGACCGGGTACTTCTGGTACATGGTGGCCCAGTTGACGACGTCGACCCCGGCCGCCCGACCCTGCAACATCTCGTCACCGCCAGCGAACACGATCTGTTCCTCACCGGACTGCAACGCGCCCAACAGCGCCTCCTGCGCGCCGTGGTGACGGATCGTCACATCCAGGCCGGCGTCCTCGAAGTAGCCCTCGTGTTCGGCCACATACACCGGCGCGAACTGGATGTTGGGGATGAAGGTGAGGCCGAAAGTGATCGGGGTGGCGTCAGCCGCGGCGCTACCGGATCCGTCAGCTTCCTTATCGACCGTACCGCCGGTACAGGCGGACAGGGCCAGCGTGAGAGCTGCTGCTGTGGCAATCATGAATCGTTTCATGGGTTCTTCTCTGTTCGTATGGTGGCAGCGGGAGCTCTCCCGCCGCTTCTACTTTGTTGTGGCCGCTACTTCGGCTCGGACGCGCCACCGGTGGCTACCGGCGCTATCCCGGACCAGGTAGTTGGCGCGGCTCTCGAGCAATGAAATGAGACCGTAGATGGCCATGGCGCTGACGGCGAGCAGAACGATCGCGGCGAACATCCCCTTGATGTCGCCCGAGCCCTGCGCGCTCATGAGAGCCATGCCCAGTCCCTTGCCGCCGATGATCATTTCGCCGACGACGGCGCCGGTGATCGAGAGCGTGAACCCCGTTCGTAGCCCCGCCAGAATGGACGGCGCGGCGAGCGGGATCTCCATGGTGCGAATGAGGGTGAGACCGGAGGCGCCGTCGAGGCGGGCGGCCCCGATGATGTCGGTATCGATGTGGCGAATTCCCACCGACGTGGAAACCACGACGGGAAAAATCACCATGATGGTGCACAGCACGATAATGGAAACCGGCCCGTAGCCAATCCAGATCGTGAGCAGCGGCGCGATGGCCACGGCAGGGATCGCCTGCGAGGCCGCAAAGTAGGGCTGAACCATACGCGAAAAGGTGCGAGATTTCCCGATGCAATACCCCAGAGGAATACCCACCGCAGCTGCGAAAACGCAGCCCGCGAGAGCCACCTGGAGAGTTTCCTTCAAGGCGTCAACGAGGTAGCCGGAGCGCAGGCCCGAAAACAGCCTGGCAACAGTTTCCTGCGGTGAGGGAAGAAAATAGGTATCGACGAAGCCGAAGGTTGTGAAGAACCACCACAGCGCGATCATCACCGCGCCAAAAACGAGAGAGGGTAGCCAGCTGGCTCCGCGTCTCGGTCTCATCAGTAGTCCCTTCCCCTTCGCTTCGGGGAAATGTCGGACGCGTTCAGCTGACGGAAGTTACGTCCGGTGGGTACACCGACGAACTCCGCCCTTCACGTGCGCCTCCCATCCGGACTTTAACCGTCGGTCGAGGAATTTCACCTCGTCAACCACTTGCGTGGGTCGCGGACTATCACCGCCGGTTCAGACTTTCACTGACCCCGGAGCACAATGTGTTCGTCCCCCAGTATGCCGCCGCGGGACGTTGGTCGCAACCACGCGGCGTGGCGGCCCGGCTGTGACGTATCACCCGGAGTATTTTTCGGGGTCGACGACGGCGTCGCGGCCCGCGCCGAGAGTGGAGTGGTCACGCCAATATGGGCTGGGTATCGGGGTCTCCCCCAACGTGCCGGACATGGTGAAATACTCATGCGCGGGGCGTCGTCGTCGACAATTCGGTCAGACTGAGGCCCTACCGGCCTGACCGGTTTATTTAGTGTTCAGCGCCACGTTAACAGTGAGTTACCAGCGAAAACACTCCCGACGGACGTCCTAGTTAATTGCCATTGTGCCGGTTTAGGGTGGAGCCATGGGTTATTCAGTCACTGACGTCATCAACCTTCGACTTGCGCTCCTGGGCCACGCGGTACCAATGGACGCGGATATGGAACTTGTTGGGCCCTTGATCGCCCAGCAGCAGGAGTTCAACCGCCGTCTGGAATACCGCCCCTGCGCCGCCGACCACCGGATTCAGGTATTCCTCGACGATTACCTGCAGGGCACCGGCACCAATCCCGTCATCCCCTCACAAACCCTGGTCCTCGACCAGCTGGGCTTGGCGCGCGCACTCTCGCTTCCCAGCGATGCCGACGAATTCTCCAACGATCTTCTCTCCAGCTACCGCCTCGCCAACGGCGTGCTCCACAATCCCGCCAACGATCGCCGCACCACTGCCGGCGTGTTCCACATCGCCGAGGGTGGCCTGCCCATTCCCGATGACAAGCGAGCCGTTCCGAAGGCCGCGTTCGGCAAGCTGATGGAACTGGCGATGGAGCCGCCGCAGGATCTGCTCACCGTCCCCTACACCTCCAACCAGGAGAACCCGGCCCGCACCTTCGTGTCGCTGCTGCTACGCCCGCTGGTGGTTCCCGAGGTGCACGGCCGCCAGCGCGAGAAGCGCATGGAAATCCGCTTCATCGTGCCCGGCGGCCTGGTGGCCAACCTTGACTTTGTCGAAGGCATCTTCGGCAACGGTGGGGACCCGTTCCTCGCGGACAACGATTCGGCCCTCGATCCCACCGGCTGGACCGGCACCAGCGGCCTCGTCATCCTCGCCCCGCACCTGACCAAGGTGACCAAGAAGGAACTCGGCCTGCCCCGCTGGGAGGACGCCACCGAGCGCCAGCGCCACGACCACATGTGCTACAAGGACGAAGCCGAGCTCTACAACGACGGCCAGGCGTTCAAGTGCTGCGCTCGCGACGAGCGCGGCGTCATCGTCACCGTCATTGCAGACAACTACTTCGGTTACTGCAAGAAGGAAGTCAAGACCCAGATCAGCTACTCCGCGAATCTCTTCGGCAACGCCGAGGAGGAGCACGCCGGTGGCGCCCGCGTTTTCCCCGCCTACACCCTCGGTCAGACCTTCACCTCCGATTACGTCAAGGGTGATTCGACCGTGGCCGACGTAGTGGCACGTAACCCAGAGCGTTTCGAGCTGCAGCCAGAGGGCCACGCGTTGGATACCCGTTACCCGGAGTTCGTGCTGGTCCCGCCGCACGCTTCCTACAGCCTGCTCGACAGTACGGTGTCGTGGACTGATGCGGATGGCACGCGTCATTCGATCCCGCTGCGCGCCAAGAAGACGTACTTCGCCCCGGACGGCTACCGCGTGTTCATGCGTCAACTGGACGACGAACCCACCCAGTGGACCCTCGTGGGCGTCTCCCCCGTCTCCACCACCTGCCACAAGCCCTCCACCGTGTCCGGCGGCGGCAAGTCGGAGATCAGCAAGGCCCTCTCCGACGCCTTCATCTTCGGCAACCTCTACAGCCCGAACTTCGACGAGGACATGGACACCGTCCAGTCCCTCCTGGAGCGCGACTACTCGGACCGTTTCGCCGATGGCAACACCAGTGATCACCGCTCGATTCTGAGCCACGATCGCTCCATCGGTTCGGTCATCAAGCTGCTGACCCAGTCCGAGGATTACACCGCCGAATACAACGAGTTCCTGGAGACGATCCCCGCCTACATCAAGGAGATCGTCTACACGGTCAAGCGCTACATCAAGCCCGAGTGGGGCGAGAACTGGCGCGAGCACTTCTCGGTGGGCATCATGAACGATCGCTACGGCAACTTCATTCGCCTCGACGGCGAGAAGATCGTCAACACCAATCTGCGTGTGGGCTTCACCGCCGACGGCTCGTGGCGCCTCTTCAGCCTCCGCCCCGACTTCCATCCGGCCACCAAGGTACAGACGGAAGACGACATCACCGCCTCCGTGGTGATGCGCGATCGCGACGGCGGCCTCTCCCGCAAGTACGTCGAGAACTGCGAGCAGCTGCTCTTCCAGCGCCCCGACGACGCCAAGATCCGCGGCTACGACAAGCAAACCGAACGCGACCTGTCCGAGCCCGGCTCCTTCATCTCCAACTTCGAGCCGCTCACCCGCACCGACGCCCGCGAGATGCGCGACGACGCCGTCAAGTTCAGCCAGTTCTCGGACCCGATGCAGGAGTTCATCTCCCGCGTGGCCGATGAGGCCGACGACGTCTCGCCGAAGTACTTCGTCTCCTCAGCTGATGCCCGCATCGTTGATGGAGCTCGTTCCAAGAATCCGCGCTACCTGCAGGTGCGCCCCGATCTGTCGCATCCGGTCGAGACCGCTGCGTCCGATCTGGCGGCTCACCTGGTGGCCGGGGCCTCACTCTCCATGCCGCTTCCGCTGCCGGTGGATGTAGTTGCTGCGGGCCGCCGCAACAATCCTCCCGAGGAGAAGGTGCCGGCGCTGTGTTCGTACAACCCACTTCACTTCATGGAGTTGCCGGAGCTGTTCATGGAGTTCATTTCCTCCATGACGGGCAAGTCCCCCTCCACCACCGGTGCGGGTTCTGAGGGTGCCATGACGAAGGGACCGTTCAACGCCCTTCCCGCCACCTTCGACCTCAACGCCGGCTTCCTTTCCTACGCGCTGGCTGGCTACGATGGATGGATTTCCAGCGCTGGCTACATCGGGCCTCACACGAGGATTGATCACGACTTCAGCCTGTTGGTGCCCGAGCTGTTCAGCCGCATGACGCCCGAAGAGCGTGACGCCCACGAGCTGATCGAGGGCGGCTACCTGGAGAAGATCGAGGACTTCGAGCTGAACGGCAAGAAGGTTCTCGCCAGCCGCCTCGGCTACCGCATGACGCAGAAGTTCGCCACCGCGTTCTTCGGCCGCATCTTCATGCATCCGCAGTCCGTGTTCTCCGATTCCATGCTGCGCCCCGAGTTGCAGGACCTCAAGGTCTTTGCTGATTCGGTGGATACCATCGTGGCCACCCACCAGCGTGTGGCGCAGGCCTACATCGCCGACGGCACGATTTCCTACGCCGTTCCCCCGATCCGGGCGCTGCTGGAGATCATGGCCAACGGTGAGTCGGCTGAAGGTTGGACGTTGGATTCGCCGGAGTTCCGCGCGTTGTTCGAGCGCGAGAACATTCTTGCCTCCGACTGGTATGCCGATCGCATCGCCGCCAAGCACGACGAGGAGCTCAGCCGCATCAAGCAGGGCCTTGAGGACATGAATCGTTTCCTCTCGACTCCCACCAATGCGATCACTGCGGAGCGCCTACACCTCACGGACCGTATTGCGGCCGCCGAGGCAGAGTACGCGCATAAGTCTGCTCCCGAGTACCCGGTGCGCCTCATTGGTCAGATTGGCCTGCAACCGCTGAAGTGACGCTTGATCGGCTGAGAGGTTGCTCCGCCGATGGGGCATGGCTTCTCAGCGCAGACTCATTTCAGTCTTGTTGTGGTTGATATGATGTAACGGGCGCGAAAGAGATTTTTACGATCTCTTTCGCGCCCGTTCTTTTTTAATGCTTGACGGAGCATGCTGATGTGCAATAGCTTTACACCCGTGCACTAGTGCACCGCGCCACAGCTGGCGCGACGTGCCAAGGCCCCGAGCTTTGACACCTCTCAACCGGAAGGAACTGGAATGCGCTTTATGGATAAGCCGCAACTGGAGACCGCGCCACGCGATCTCCGCCACCAGCTGACCCTTCCGGAGCGAGATATCTGACAAACAGATGCCCCGCACCATAGTGGTCCGGGGCATTTTTGTATGCGGACGCGTAAACTCGCGCACCCTTCGCCTTGGACCATGTTGTAGCCACCGTTGGCTGCATTGATCAATCCAAGGAAAAATCATGGAACACCTCTCACCGCCACGAAGATCAGAAGGGACGGCTCTAGCCCCGGCCTGACTTTAGAACTCCTCGTACACCGCCGGATCCTGGCCCTTCATTCGGCCATCGGGGCGGCCGAGCGCGGTGATGGCCGCGACATCCTCGGCATCCAGGGCCACATCAACCGCACCAAGGTTCTCGATCTGACGGGCCGCCGAGGACGCCTTCGGAATTGGGAGAACCTCGCGGGCAACGTCCCACGCGAGAACCACCTGGCCGGGGGTGGCCCCGTGCTTGTCTGCGATCCCGGTGATCACCGGGTTGTCCAGCACACCGCCGCGAACCAGCGGGCTCCATGCCTGGGTGATAATGCCGTGAGCCTTGTCGAACTCCACCTGTTCCACCTGCGGGAACAACGGGTGCAGTTCGATCTGGTTCACCTCGGGCAGCACCCCGGTTTCCTTCTGCAAGGTTTCCAGATGCTCGGGGAGGAAGTTGCAGACGCCGATATGCTTCAGCAGTCCCGCCTTCTTTGCCTCAATGAGCGCACCCCAAGCCTCGACGTACTTGCCTACCTTGGGGTTGGGCCAGTGGATGAGGTAGAGGTCGATGTAGTCGAGACCGAGACGATAGAGGGATTCCTCGATCGTCACCACGGCCATGTCACGATCCTGGTAGCGTCCGGGCAGCTTCGAGGTAACGATGAGATCCTCGCGGCGGGCTCCGCTGCGGCGGATTCCCTCCCCTACACAGCCTTCGTTTTCGTAGTTGAAGGCCGAATCGAGCAACGTGTAGCCACGTCCGATCGCGCCAGCGATCGCGTCCGCCCCGGCACTACCGCGAAGCTTGTAGGTGCCGAATCCAATGGCGGGAAGTTCCAGTCCGTCGTGTGCCTTGAGGGTTGTCATCTTTTGTCCTTCATCGGTGCGAGGCGCCTCCCCAGCGTGGGAAAGCGACATGTCCAGCCTACTGCTGCCGGAGTTCATCTTCTAGCGCCCTGGCTGTCTCAGCGGTGAAAGTACGCGTGGTTGTTCGGGGTGTCTGGTCAGACATTCTGAGATCGAGGAGGGGGAGTTCCCGGCGTTCACCGGGCACTCCCCCTCCGTGCTTGTTGCAATAACGTCAGCTACTTACACCACAGCAATCACTTGGCCTTGACCATTGCTACCGTGCTGTCGAACTCGGCTTGAATTGCATCGTTCTTGCGGTATGTTGCGAGGCTCACTACAACGGCAACCAGCACATGCACGATGAATGCTGGCAGCAACTCGTAAATGCCGGTCTCGAGAGCCTTCCAGATGAAAACAGTGGCCGCGCCAGTGGCCATTCCTGCAAGCGCACCCCACGTGGTGAGTTTGCGCCAGAAGAGGCTGAGGATGACGAGAGGTCCGAAGGAAGCGCCGAAGCCCGCCCATGCGAAACTGACCAACCCGAGAATCGAATCATTGGGGTTGATTGCGAGAACGAAGGCAATTGCGGCGATGACCAGTACGGCCAAACGACCGAGGATCACGAGCTGCTGGCCGGGAGGAGGAGTCTTGCGTACTGCCTTGTAAAGGTCCTCGATGAGGGCCGAGGAGCAGACGATGAGCTGGCTGGAAAAGGTACTCATGATGGCTGCAAGAACTGCCGCCAGCACGAATCCGGCGATGAGCGGGTGAAGTAGGATCTGCGACATGCGCAGCACAACCGTTTCTGCGTTTTCGAGAGTCTCACCGCGCTGGTGGAAGAAGGCGATGCCGATGAGTCCGGTGACCACTGCACCACCAAGGGAGATGATCATCCAGGTCATGCCGATACGGCGGGCAGCCTTCGCTTCCTGCGGATTGCGCAGTGCCATGAAGCGCACGATGATGTGGGGCTGACCAAAATATCCGAGGCCCCAGGCCAAACCCGAAATGATGATAAGTGCCGCCGCTCCGGTCTCGAACTGTCCCGCACCGATGAGCGAAAGGTTGCCAGGACTGACGGTCCCAATGGTGCTAGTGGTCTCGCCAACACCACCAACGGCGAGAACCGCTGCGATTGGCACGAGACCGAGGGCCACCATCATCATGAGACCCTGCACCACGTCGGTAAACGAGGCACCAAGGAAGCCACCAAAAAGAGTGTATCCCAAGGTGATGACTACGACGAGTGCCATGCCCCAGAAGTAATCCATCCCGAAGGACTCCTCGAAGAAAACTCCTCCGGCCACCATGCCCGAGGACACATAGAGTGTAAAGAAGATGAGAATGATGATGCTGGAAATGATGCGCAACAGGTGCGACTTATCGTGGAGACGATTCTCAAAGAAGCTTGGAATTGTGATTGAGTTGTTCGCAACTTCTGTGTAAGCGCGTAGTCGTGGAGCCACTAGCAGCCAGTTGAGGTAGGCGCCGATGGTCAGGCCTACTGCAATCCATCCCTCGATGAGGCCGGTGGCGTAGATGGCCCCGGGAAGGCCCATAATGAGCCAGCCCGACATGTCGGAAGCGCCGGCACTGAGCGCTGCCACCCAGGGAGGAAGGTCGCGCCCTCCAAGCATGTAGTCTTCGTGATCGGTTGTGCGCTTGTAGGCTATGTAGCCGATGAGCAGCATGCCACCGAAGTAGATGGCTAGGGCGAGATAGATGTACATCTGGTCGGACATGTAATCCCCTTCCGAGGGAACTGTGAAAAGGGCCGGTGAGTCAGTGACGGCCGCTTTTACTGTGCTTCTTCTTTCAGTCTTCCTTTGGTCGTGAGCTGGTGAAACGGTAGATACAGCGCGCCGTCGTCGCCACATATGACGACGACGGCAGCGACTTGAGTTGTTGTAGCAGCCACCGGTGCATGGCTATGGGTTGGAGTGAGTCTAGAGGTTGCGTACCCTAACGGAGAGACAGGTGACGCATCCTTCCAGCTTCTCGAACTCGCTGATCGGAACGGTGGTGACGTTGTATCCACAATCGCGGAGCATCGCGGCCGTTTCGGGAGCTGAGGCCGACATCAGCAACTCAGACTCCGACAGGCAGACCACCGCGGTACCGTGCGGTTCGGGTACCGGGAGGAAGCGCTCGAAAATTGCCGGATTATCAACGAAATCTGGATACCCGATAACCGTACCATCGGGCAATGCTGTGACGGCTGTCTTCAAATGAAGGACTTTCGTCACAGGCACAGCAACCACTTTAGCACCAAGAGGCGAAAGAATCGCGCGAAGTTGAGCAACGCCTTCAGCATTGGTGCGGCCACCGCGGCCCACGAACACGGTGTCCCCCACCTTGAGGATGTCGCCGCCGTCGAGAGTTCCCGGTGCTTTGATCTGGTTGAGGGAGCAGCCGAGCTCCTCCACCAACTTGCGAGTGCCAACCACCTCGGGAACGCGGGAATCCGCGCCGGGATTGGTGGAGACGGCGACATTACGGAACATGACAACCGAGTCCTCGACGAACACCGCATCAGGGCAGTCGTCGGCTGGTTCCACCTCGCGCACGTCCCAGCCGGCGTTCTTCAACGCGGCCACGTATCCCTCCCATTGCTCAATCGCTTGGGAAAGATCCACCGGAACCTTCTCGATGTGGTCGACGATGCCGTCGTCGAGGAGTGGACCGGGTTTACGCACGAGCGCAATTTTCGACATAACCTTTGCCTTCTGTAGATGTATGAAACATGAAATGTGGCCGGTGGGCTGACGCTCACCGGCCACAATCACGGGATGTGAATGCTACTTACCTTGGGCGATTCGTTCAGCTTCCTCTTGCAGCTTGGTGAGCTGGGAGTGCTTTCGACTCCACGTGAAGTAGAAAAGCAATGCGACGCCAATCCAGATCGCGAATGAGATCAGGGTGATCGCCTGGAGATTGACGATCACGTAGATGCAAGCGGCGATCGACAAAATCGGGGTGATCGGGTAACCGGGCACCTTGAAACCGCGGCGCATATCCGGGGCGGTGCGGCGAAGGATCATAACGCCGAGCGAGACCAATCCGAAGGCCGTCAGCGTACCGATACTTGTGAGATCGGCAAGGATCTCCATTGGAAGCAAGCCAGCGAGGACGGCAACAGCGATTGACACCACCCAGGTGTTGAAGAGTGGAACGCTGCGGCGTGCATTGACCTTCGCGAAGGCCGCAGGAATGAGTCCGTCACGTCCCATCGAGTAGAGAATTCGCGTCTGGCCGTACATGCAAATGAGCGTCACCGAGAAGATGGAGATGACGGCTCCGACAGCGATGAGTGTTCCGGGCCAGGTGGAACCAACGACGTTCTGGGCGATGATCGCCAGGCCTGCTTCCTGCCCCTCAAAAAGCTCGGCGCGCTGTGCACCGAGAGCAGCCAAGCCGACGAGGAAGTACACCGAGGTGACGATCACAAGAGCGGCCACAAGAGCCCTCGGGATCGACTTGCGTGGATTCTTCACTTCGTCGCCAGCGGTAGCGATGCCGTCCAGGCCGATGTAGGAGAAGAACAGGGCACCGGTTGCCATGGAGACACCGTGCACACCCTGCACCCCGAAGTTGGCAAAGTGATCCGCGTGGAACGCCGTGAAGGCGATGGCTGCGAACACACCAAGAACAGCGATCTTGACGATCACCATGATCGAGTTGACCGTTGCCGATTCAGAGGCGCCGCGAAGAAGGACTGCCAAGCACATCAGGACAACGATGATCGCAGGCAGATTGACAATGCCACCGGCATCCGGTGCATTGGAGAGCGCCTCGGGGAAGGAGAATCCGAGCGTGTTATCGAGAAGCAGGTTGACGTATTGGGACCATCCAACCGCGACCGCCGCCGCGGAGACCCCATATTCAAGGATGAGGCACGCGCCCACGATGAAGGCGGTCATCTCCCCCATCGTCGCGTAGGTGTACGAGTAGGAGGACCCGGACGAAGGCATCATTGAGGCGAGTTCGGCGTAACACACCACTGTCAGTCCGGCTACGACGGCCGCGAGAATGAACGAGACGAGAACGGCCGGACCTGCTTTGGGTACCGCCTCCGAGAGAATGAAGAAGATTCCCGTTCCGATGGTTCCACCCACACCGATGAGGGTGAGCTGGAAGGTGGACATCGATCGCTTGAGACTAACCGAGCTATCCGGTTCGTCGATGACCTGGATGATCGAATCGGGTACACCGTCATTGATCACGCCGGCTGGCATTCGCCGCCGGAAGAGCTGCTGGGTGAGTAGTGAGCTCATAAGCGTTCCTAACGAGAAAATCGGATGGTACGTAAAATATACATACCACCCGATAATTATGCACTCTTGTTTATTAAATCTGTGTTACGTTTCCAGTGTCTGATACGCCGAGCGGACAGCTTCTTTGCATATCCCGCTCGGCGTATCGAAACATCAGGCCTCGTCTGGCGAAGCGGACTCAGGTGAGACAGTCTCCGGAGAGCTTGACTCCAAAACCTCGTCCTCCGGATCCACATACTTGTGGAGCTTTGCTTCCTCCGCCACGGTGGCCGCGTAATCCGGAACCGCATGCTGGAGTGAGCGGGCGGTGCGCTGGTAGCCAGTGGACTTCGGGCGCTTGGGGAACTTGAGCTCTGGACGATCGATGTGCTCGTAAGGAATCTGAGTCAACAGATGGTGAATCATGTTGATGCGAGCCTTGCGCTTGTCCTCGGACTCCACCACATTCCACGGGGCATCCTTGATATCCGTGTGAACGAACATCTCATCCTTGGCGCGGGAGTATTCCTCCCACCGGGTGATCGACTCGAGATCCGTGGGCGAGAGCTTCCACTGACGCATCGGATCGGTGAGACGGGACTTGAAGCGCTTGAGCTGCTCCTTGTCCGAGACCGAGAACCAGTACTTGAGCAGGATAATGCCGTCCTCAACGAGCATGCGCTCGAAGATTGGTGCCTGACGCAAGAACTGCTGATGCTGCTCGGGGGTGCAATATCCCATGACGCGCTCAACGCCGCCACGGTTGTACCATGAGCGATCGAAGAGCCGGATCTCACCAGCGGCGGGGAGATGCTCAACGTAGCGCTGGAAGTACCACTGGCTGGTCTGACGCTCGGTAGGAGCCGGAAGAGCCACAACGCGGGCAATACGGGGGTTGAGGTATTCGGTGATGCGCTTGATGGCGCCGCCCTTGCCCGCAGCATCGCGGCCTTCAAAAAGAACGACTACACGGGCACCAGTTGCCTTGACCCATTCCTGCATTTCGACGAGTTCTGCCTGGAGACGCTGGAGCTCTGCTTCGTAGAGCTCCTTGTCCATTCTGTTTTTTTTCTTCACCATGAGGTAAGGATAGGGGAAAAAATCGCCGACGTATGGCAAACGTCATAAATGCTCGGATATCGGCATTAAATACGTGGAGTTATTCCACCTATTGGTCACTTTGGTCACCGTGGGGCCCAGTTCGGCCGAATACCCACCGGTGCGGACCAGCTCTTGCTGACTGCCCGCCAATCTCACCGTCACTCGAGAGGTCACATTACTGTGGAGAGGCAACGGCTACGAGGTGTCACCTCTCCCCCGAACGGTGACCTCTCCAACGTGGGCCTAGTGCCCCGGCCACCCTCGACCCCGTTTTGGCCTATAACCCGACCCCGCCACCCCGGGAGTCACCCAGACATGACGAAAGGGCCGGAACTTTGGCGTTCCGGCCCTTTCATTTTGCGACCCCGACGGGACTTGAACCCGCGACCTCCGCCGTGACAGGGCGGCGCGCTAACCAACTGCGCTACGGGGCCAACGAGGAGTTGACCTCTGATTCATTCGGTAGAGGAGAAAGCAACCGCTTTCTTTCCGTTCCCGTTCGAACCTAGAAAAGCATATAGCGTGGAATCCCGATTTGCCAAATCAAAAGCCCCACCTGCGAATAGATCACATTTTCGCACGTGGGGCCCTTGATTTTCAGTACTGATTAGCGTGCGTGAACGTCCTGGAGTTGGTTCTCCTGGGCGACGACGACGGCCTTCTCAGCGCCGCGAGAGACTCGCGACGAGCGGCTGACCAGCGCCATGACGATTCCGGTGATGAGCACGATCCCTCCGGCCACTGCGGCCATGAGGAAGGCGCCGGTTGCACCGGATACCGCGATAGCGCCACCAACGGCCGATCCGAGTGAGACGCCGATGGTGATGGACGACTGCATGGAGGTCATGGCAACCGAAGCGCCACCGGCAGGGGCGAGACGCTCGGTCATGGTGAAAGCGGTAACCATCGTCGGACCCACGAAGAGGCCGGTGACGAGCAACGCCGTCGCCGTGCCAGACATCGAAGCCTGAGTCATGGCGAGCATGATGAAGGCGGCCATTCCGGTGCCTCCAACGAGGACGCGGACAGGCAGGCGGACGGAATCGGGGATCACCACAACGAGAAGCGCCATGAGTGCCGATCCGAGACCCATGAGGGCATAGACGAGTCCAGCCTGGCCGGGAACGCCAAGTTCAAGGGCGCGTTCGGTGGTGGCAGCCTGCACGGCCCCGAAGAAGGTGCCGATGCTCAGCATGACGATGATCGCGGGAATGACCGCCCACAGGACGCACACGATGGACGGACGCACCTGGGACTCGTTACCTGTGGCGACGGCGTCGTCAATATCGCCGGCTGTTGGTGCGGTGAGCGCAAACGGGAGGCCCGCGACGATGATGAGTGCCATCGCCAGGCCGAGCGGGGCTGCGGGGGCGGCCATCGACGCGGCGATACCAACGAAGGCCGGGCCGAGTACGAAAACGAGCTCGTCAACGGTCGATTCGTAGGAGAGCGCGGCCGCGAGTTCCTTCTGGTTGCGGGTGAAATGGATCCAGCGCGCACGGGTGAAAGCGCCGATGGGAAGCGAGGTGGCTCCCACGGCGAAACAGATCGCCCAGAGGATCGGACCGGTCCACCCGAGAATGGCCGCGGCCAACAGCAAGCCGAGGGCCACTGCGGAAATCGGGGTAAGGAGAGAAAGGACGAAACGCTGGCCCCGATGATCGGCCCAGCGGCCGATGAGCGGCGAGGCAATAGCCGCCGCAATCGAGGTGAAGGCGGTGGCGAGGCCACCGGTGGCGACGCTGCCGGTGGAGGCAGTAATCGCTGTCATCGTTCCCAGCGGGATCATGGCGTAAGGTGCGCGAGCTGCGACTGCCATGATCATGGAAAGGCCGCCTGAAATCTGCGGCAGAATCTTGTACTGCGCCAAAGCGCTCAACGGAGAGGATTGCACGGTGTGCTCCATGGTGTTGATTCCCTAGCAAGGGTCCCGGCTGAGCCTGGGAGCATGTAGGGCTGCCCGCTTCAAGCGGACGTCTCTATTCTAGCCCTCGCCCAACACTCGCGCTATGTGAGCTTCGTTTCCATAAATGAGGGCCAGCACCCGCCATAGAGGCATGGATACCGGCCCTCGTATCACGGCCCCAGGGCCGCGAATGGTGCTATGTCAGTAACGTGCCATGTCAGTGATGCATGTGCTCGTTCGCAATGCGACGCAGCTCGGTAATCTCCGCATAGGCGTCCTCCGCCTTGAAGACGGCGGAACCGGCAACAAAGTTGTTGGCGCCAGCATCGGCAGCGCGCTCGATCGTCTCGCGGGTCACGCCGCCGTCGACCTGGATCCACACATCCAACCCGGCATCCTGGATGGCCTTGCGGGTGCGAGTGATTTTGGGCAGGGTGAGATCCAGGAACTTCTGGCCGCCGAATCCGGGTTCGACGGTCATGATGAGGATCTGGTCGAATTCGGGGAGCAGGTCGATGTAGGGCTCGATGGCGGTTCCCGGGCGCAGGGCGAGGCTGGCGCGTACGCCCATCCCCCGCAGTTCGCGCGCCAGCCGAACGGGGGCCTGAGCGGCTTCGGCGTGGAAGGTGACGGAGGAGAATCCGAGTTCTGCGTACACCGGTGCCCACTGGTCAGGATTTTCGATCATGAGGTGGGCGTCGCAGGGAATCTTCGCGGCCTTGACGGCCGCTTCCGCGATCGGCAGGCCAAGGGCCAGGTTGGGGACAAAATGGTTGTCCATGATGTCGACGTGAACGTAGTCTGCACTCTCGATCTTGTCCAGCTCATCGGCGAGATGGGCAAAATCGCAGTTCAGAATAGAGGGAGAAATCAGTGCGGTCATGTGTCCATCCTATGTGAGACCGCACTGATTCCGCGCGAGAAGCTAGTGATTCCAGTGTTCGTGAATGCCGACGTCAGTCCTTGGTGATGAGGGCAATGAACATGGCATCCGTGTGGTCGGTATCGGGCCAGAGCTGCACAAATCCTTCGTGCCCCAGTACCTCGCGGCTCGCCAACTGCGAGGCAAGAGCGCCGGCGTCCAGGAGCCGCGCGCCCGAGGTGGCGTTGAGGAACTCCTCCACCACGCTCTTCGTTTCGGCCACCACCGGTGAGCAGGTCGAGTAGACGAGCGCCCCGCCGGGACGCAACGCGGCAAAACCGGCGTCGAGTAGTTCGCGCTGCAACCCGGCAAGTTCGACGACGTCGTCCAGGCTCTTGCGCCAGCGCGCCTCAGGACGACGACGAAGCGCCCCCAGTCCGGTACACGGCGCGTCGACGAGGACGCGATCGTACGTATTGGGTTCTTCGGTGCCGACGTCGCGGCCGTCACCGAGGCGCAAGGCGACGCGCCCGGCCCACGGTTCCACCGCGTTGGCCACCAGATCGAGGCGGTGTTCCTGCGGTTCGTTGGCGTGTATCTCCACGCGGCGCTCGGCACCCCGGGAAGCCATGGTGGCGGTCTTGCCGCCGGGGCCGGAGCAGAGGTCGAGCCACAACTTGTCGGGACTGCCGACCGGTGCCTCGGCAACCATCGCGGCAATCAGCTGGCTTCCCTCATCCTGCACTCCTGCGGCACCCGATTTGATGGCGCGCAACCGCTGCGGATCCCCCGACTCGAGCACAACGGCCTCCGGCATGAGAAGGCCTGGCAGGGCCCGCAGCCCTTCGGCGATGACAGCGCGACGCAGCTGACGGCGGGTGATATCGCGAGGAACGAGCGTCACCTTGGCCGGTTCATTGTTTGCGGCAAGGACGGCGGGCAGATCCGCGGCGGGGCGGCCGTTGGCCTCCAGCGAGCGTGCGAGCTCCTCCACGATCCAGAGCGGATGCGAGTACCACTGCGCGTAGAACTCCAGCTCGGAGGCGGCACTGTCACGAAGCAGGCTCTCCCACTCGTCAAGGCGTTCACTGACGCGGCGCAGAATGGCATTGACGAATCCGCCACGGTTCTGGCTCAGCTCATTGCGAGTGATGGTGACCATCTCGAAGATGGCGGCATGCGGTGGGGTGCGGAACTCGACGAGTTGGTGTGTGCCCAGGCGCAGGATGTCAAGGATTTCCGGGTCAATCTCTGTCAGTGCACGCCCCTCGGTGCAGAGGGCAATGATGGCGTCCCAACGCCCCTGCAGCCGCAGCGTGCCGTAGCAGAGGTTGGTGGCGTAGGCCGCGTCCTGGCTGCTGAGGCGCGCCCGGCGGATCTCCTGTGGGAGAACAAGGTTGGCATAGGCGTCATGTTCGCGGACGGCCGCCAGGACGTCCAATGCCACAATGCGGGCGGGATCGCTCGGTTGACGGCCGGGACGCCATCCACTACTGCGCTGCTGTGCCATCAGTTGTCTCCTCGCGTGTCGAGTTCGCTGCCCTGGGGCAGATCAAAACATGTGCCTTCGGGCAGGCGGGCGCCGCGCAGCCAGTCGCGGGCATCCATGGCCTTCTTTCCCGCGGGCGCCACCCATCCGAGGCGAACCGGGTGCGTGCCAGTGCCCACATATCCGTTCTTGACCTCGCCTGGGGTAAGCGGGGCCTGGTCTGGAGCCAGCGTCACCGGACCGAGCTTCACGCGATTGCCTGCGAGCATGGTCCAGGCGCCCGGGGCGGGAGTGTGCGCGCGAATCTGCCGATCGACGGCGACCGCCGGAGCATTCCAATCCACCTGCGCCTCGCGTGTGGTGATTGTTGGAGCCAGCGTCGGTTCGCCCTGCTGCGGATGTGCGACGGCGGACCCGTCCTCGAGTGCTGCGAAGGTACGTGAGAGCAGGTCGGCTCCGGAGACCGCCAAACGTTCGAGAAGGTCACCGGACGTATCGGTGGGCTCGATGGGATCGGTCATCACATCGAAGACAGGGCCGGTGTCCAAGCCCTTTTCCAGCCGGAACGTCGATGCTCCGGTGACGTCGTCGCCCTTCCAGATGGCGTACTGGACCGGTGCCGCGCCGCGCCAGGCGGGTAATACGGAGAAATGCAGGTTGATCCAGCCGTGCGTGGGAACGTCCAGTAGTGCCGGGGGGACGAGGAGACCGTAGGCGACGACGGCGACGGCGTCCGGTGCCAACTCCTTGATCTGGCCCTGGATGTCCTCATCGCGCAACGTTGCGGGGGTGAGCACGGGAAGGCCAAGTTCCTCAGCGGCTTCATGGATCGCCGAGGGCACCAGCGTGTGCCTGCGACCGGCACGCGCCGGGGCGCGGGTGAGCACGGCTGCCACCTCGTGTCCATCCGCGATGAGGCGGTGCAAGGAGGCAATGGCTGTGTCTGGGGTTCCAGCAAAGAGAATTCGCACCCGCCTAGTCTAATGGCAGTGCCCAGGCATTCCCACCGGCGCAGGCGTGAAGTGCGCTCGATAACTCAACGGTTTGCCGCGGTCACTGGGACACGCACGGAGGTGGTCGGGGTGGCACGAATTTCCGGACTTTGGGGCCGGGTGGCGCGCCATCCCAGGATTGCAACCAGCAGTGCGCACACGATCATTCCGGCCGCAGAGAGGTAGCCGGTGCCCGGAGGTACATCCCAGTTGGCGGCACTGAATCCGATCATCAGCATGTAGTCGCTGGCGAAATGTAGCACTCCATAGCTGGCAACGCCCCACAATCCGATGAGCCCAACGTAGCGCGTGCGGTTGTCCGCAGGGTGCAGAAGAAGAACGACACCCGCCAGCAGGCAGGTCAGTGAGATCATGCCCATCGCAGTGGTTGTCTCCCATAGTGTTCCGGCGCTCGCCGAGAGCCACGTCTGCCCGGCAAACCACCCGATGGGAAGGATTGGTGAGAGCACAACCGCTCGTGGAAGCTTGGCGAATCGGAGGTGGGAGGCATATCCCCACCAGCCCAACCCCAGCAAGATGACCGAAAGCGCCTTGGCTTCAGCCACTCCGGCAACCAGCGGCGCCGTAGCGCTGCCATCCATCCGTGCCAAACACGCGTCGCTAAATCCACTGGCTTCACGCAGTCCAAGGAATCCATTGAGCATGGAACCCTGACACGGTAACCAGACCAGCCAGGTGGATACTGCTGCCGCGACGGCAGCCAGCAGCAGTGAAACGCAAAGCAGGGCGAGAGAAAGTCGTGGCCTCATGAGACAAGGGTAGGTTGTGGGAGCACCACCTGTGAAGTGGGTAACATAGCGGAATTCACCGGCATCACATCGCCGGGTCTACCTCGATCTTCAGGCCATGGCCCATGTTTTTCGCGGTGTACTCACGATAGACAGTTCGGGCGAGCGTGGTGAGTTCCATTGCGCGAGGGAGCGCCACGCGCAGGTATACCGTGAGCTCGTGTTCCCGCGCCGCAGGCGCGGGACCCAGCAGAGCGACCCCCGGTATGAGCTCATGTACTCCGCCCACAAGCAATGCTTCGAGTGGCACCTGCACGCTGTCCAGTGCTTGCTCAACTTCTGCTGCCGAGGCGGACTCACCGGAGCGAGCGAGCTTAGCCATGAGAGCCGCACGAAGAAGAGAGAGGAAAGTGCGCACATCCTTCTGTGTGCCTGTGACGCCCACCCAACGGCGAGTGGGAGGGAGCTGGAGCTCGGAACGCTCCTTGAGTAAACCTCGCGAGAGCCGCGACGGGTTCCAGGCGTTGAGGGCCGCGACAGCCTCCGGATCGGCTCCCCCGACGAACATCACATGGCCGCCAGCTCGAGCCGGACGCACACGCACGATGGCGCGCGCCGCGCGCCGGACAAACTGCGTTTCGGATCCCAGTCCTTGACCGGCCAAAAAGCGCGAATCGAGCACCAGCGCCGCGGCATACCCCGTCTCTGCGGCGGGTTCGGCACCCGGCGTGGCAACCACAATGCGTGGTTTCGCAGAGACCGTGGCAATAATGCCATCGGCCGATTGGGCACCCGAGAGCACCACGCCGGTACCCGGGAAAGCCTTGCCGAACTCCTCGGCGGTGCGGTGGGAGCCGATACGCGCAGCGCGCAACTTCGTACCCCCACACTCGGGGCAACTCCATCCGCCGCCACGATCGCCACAGCGCGAACAACTGGGGCTACTCGATTCCGCAGGTAGCGAGAGAACGCCACCGCATACCCCACACTGCGCCAGAGCCTGACACCGCACACACGCCACCACCGGTAGATAGCCGGCACGCGGCACCACAACCAGCACCGGCCCCACCTGGAGTGCGGTGCGCACGAGGTTGAAGGCTGCCTCCGGTATTCGTGACCACTGCTCGTTATCCCGCTCCCATTGCTCGGGCACACTCACTCGTGGAGTTTCCGCACGCACCGCAGACTCGGTTCCTTCGAGAATGGCTGCAAACCCGGATGTCACAAGTGCCAGGGCCTCTTCACTGACGTACGGCGAATAGACCAGCAACGCCGCATTCGCCATCTCGGCCCTCACCGCCAGCACATCACGGGCATTGCAGTAGGGAGAACGCGGCTCACGTAGCGTATCGGCGGCATCATCGGTGACGATACACAGCCCAAGATCCCGCACCGGCGCCCACAAAGCCACCCGTGTGCCAACAATGATCGAGGCGTGCCCGTGTAACACCTCCAAGAATGTTCGGTAACGCTGGGAATTCTGGTCCTCGGAGAGCATGAGCGCCACCCGCCGCCCCGTCAGTTCCCGCAGCCGTGCCGCCAATCGGGTGGCATCGCGTGACGTAGGTGCCACCAGAAGGACCGATTGCCCGGCAGAAAGTGTGGCTTCGGCCGCCGTCGCCAAAACTCGAATACTTCCGCCGCGGCCCGGTAACGCCGCACATACTGCCCGCGGGCTTTTTCCCGAAGCCAGACGCGACACGAAAGCCGGGCCACCGCGGTAGGCGCCCCACAACCCCGGTTCCGGAGGGCTCGGCCGCTTCTCCTCCAGGTACTCCCGCTCGACGAACTCCTTTTCGGCGCGCGCGTGCCGCTGCGGGACGGCCAACCGAAGCACATCCGACACGGAGGACGCCTGACGTGCCGCGATACGTTGACAGAGCTTGTAAATCTCGGGCGTCAGAACCGGCATCGCGGATACCACGCGCCGCAAGGGGCGCAACTTGCCACCCGTCTCAGTGCGCGAATCACGCTCAATGATGAATCCAGCGACCTGACGTTGGCCCACATCCACCATCACGCGCGCACCAATGCACGCCTCCTCATCCATTTTCGCCGGAACCAGATAATCGAACACTCGATCCATGTGAGGTTGCGGCATTTCAATATGAACGCGCGCGACGGGATTCTCCACCTCGCCGACGACGACATGAGAAACGGGCGCGGCATCCAGAAGGGAGCCCTGCTCGCCCAACTTCGCCAGCTCCCCCAACCCCGGTAATGCGTCTACGTTCATGTCCCTATTCCATCACGTAGCTCCGACAGATTTTGGATCATCTTCGTCAGCAACGCCGAATACGCGGTGAATGCGAGTGTGCCCCGCCTATACACACAGGCGGGGCACACTACCGAGTAAGAACCAAGCTCTTACTTGATGAAATCGATGATGTTATAGGTGGTGCTGTTCCACGAGGACTTTCCGTTGGGAACCTCGATCTTGGATGTCACCTTGCCGCTATCCGCGTCAATCGTCAGCATCCGCACAGGATTGCCCTTCTGATCGTGGAAGCAGTTGAGGAAGGAAAGGATCGTGTTGCCGTTGACTCCGGTATCCTTGCGCACAGTAGCGTTGCCAACGTGGCCGGAGAATGCCATCTTGACGTTCGGGTACTTGCCAATGAGGTTGTCAAACAGGTACTTCCCGGTGGTGGCTCCATATCCGGAGTTCGAGAAATTGATGCTGCCATCGCCGTTCAAGTAGGAGTGCGTCAGCACAATGACGTTGTGGTTGGGGTGCGAAGCAACAACGTTGCCCGCCCAGGCAATGGCTTCCTTGCGAGCGTGGAACTCCAGCGTCACCACGAGCCAGTTGGCGCCGTCGGCCTTGAAGGTGGTCCACATGTTGTCCGACTTGCCCGGCTCGAAGGTTCCGCCCACATTCTTCAGGCTCGAGGGCGAGAAGTACTTGTTGAACACCTGTGTCTCGCGCTGGAGCAATGTGGTGTTGCACTTGGCGCCGAGCTTTTCCTTGCACTCAGGATTGTTGACGTAGGCCGAGCCGCCGTACTTGCGGCTGCCCGCGACGCCGTCGTGACCCACAGCCATCGCGTCATGGTTGCCGATCGCAATCGAGTAGGGAATGTTGGCCTTGTCGAGAATGTCGAAGGAATTTCGTGCCACGACATACTGGGACTGCTCATGCGCGCCCCAGTTCACGACGTCGCCCACGTGCATCACGTAGGCCAGGTTGAGCTGAGCCTTGTTGTTGACCAGCCACTGAGCGCGATTGTTCATACGAGGATCGTTTGACCAGTTCGTCTCAACTTGAGTATCAGGCATCACTGCAATGCTAAACGTCTCATTGTTGCTTGCGGGGGGCTCAGGGGCCGGGGGCTGGGTGACCGGCGGAGGTGGTGTGGTACCGGACTTCTTCAGGTGGAAGATAGCACCTTCGTCTGCCCAACCAGCTGCGGCGAGGCTCGTGCGCTCAGCAGCAGTCTCAGCCACGGCGTAGTTGCCACTCTTCGTAAAACGATGCACCGGAACGGTACAGCTTGCAGCACTGGGAGCAGCGTAGAAGTTAGCGGAACTCTGAACAACGAAGCCACGGCTCGTCTTGTCAGCGACATCCTTGTCCCCAACGGCCCAGACGAAATCAGAGGTCTTCGCGTTGTAAAGCCTCGCGACCGGGACAAGGCCCGTCGCTGCGCGAGTGGAACCGTACCCAATGACGCTAGGGCTGGAGGTGAAGCCGAACTTCGTCTGAGACTTCTCGTGTTCTGCCACCCACGGTGTCAGCAGGTCGGTCTGAAGCTGAGGGTTGACGCTGGAGTAGATCTCGTTCGACAACACACCACAGGTATCTGCGTCAGCCGCCACTGCGGTACCTGGCGCAACAAGGACACCTGCTGTAGCGACCCCCATGGCAAGAAGGGCAGATGATATACGACGTATAGACATGGTTTTCCGATCAGAGTGGGTGGTTGCGCCCGGAGTGATGATGGGCGCCGTATCAGGAGTGTTAAAGCAAAACAACTGGCCAGGGCCGTGACCGTTATGAAGCCGTTACCGACCTTATCCAAAAGGTGACAATTAGCAACGTTTTGTGTAATAAATGTTGTGGAGCCCACGTCCCCAGACCCTAAAACCGTCCACCTACTGGACACAGGGGGTGTGGGGACGAAAAGGGGCTGTATCAGGAGGTTGAGAACCTCGCCGATACAGCCCCCTACATCGGCCCGAAGTGGAGTACTACTTCTTGCTCTTGATGACACTGATCGTGTCAGTAGTGGAGTACTGGGTCCAGGTGGACTTGGTGGAAGGAGCTTCCACTGTCGTCTTCACAACACCCGTGTCAGCATCAATCGTCACAATTCGTACAGGGTTGGACTTGGCGGAGTGGAAGGCTCCCAAGTACGAGAGGATCTTGTTTCCGTTGGCACCGGTGTGGACCTTGGTCTTGCCTTGTCCGGTATGGCCAGAGAAGACCATCTTGATGTTGGGGTACTTCGCAATGAGGTTGTCGAAGAGGTACTGCCCCGTGGTGGCTCCATAACCAGCGTTGCTCTGGCTAATGGCACCGCTTCCAGTCAAGTACGAGTGGGTCTGGAGGATGACATTGTGATTGGGATGCGACTTGACGACGTTCTGAGCCCACGTAATCGCCTCTGCACGCGCGTGGAATTCCAAGGTGAGGACTAGCCAGTCGGCTCCATCGGCCGAGAAGGTCGTCCAGTTGTTGTCGATCTTGCCAGCTTCGAAGACTCCCCCAACGTTCTTGATGGTGCCAATTGGGAAGTTCTTGTTGAATGCCTTGGTGTCACGGATGAGCAGGCGGGTATCGCACTTGGCGCCGAGCTTTTCCTTGCACTCGGGATTGTTGGCGTAGGCCGAGCCGCCGTAGTTACGGCTGCCCGGAACACCGTCGTGGCCGACAGCCATTGCGTCGTGGTTGCCAATCGCCAGCGAGTAGGGAATGTTGGCCTTGTCGAGAATGTCAAAGGACTTCCGTGCCACGGTGAACTGCGACGGATCCAGAGCTCCCCAATTGACAACATCCCCTGTATGCAGGACGTACTTCAGGTTGAGCTTGCTCTTGTTGTCCACCAGCCACTGCGCGCGGTTGTTCATTCGCGGATCAGCGTACCAGTTCGTTTCCACCTGGGTGTCGGGCATCACGGCAAAGCTGAAGGTTTCCTCGGCGGGGCTCGGGGTGGGAGTTGGCTTGGGCGTGGGGGTTGGTGTCGGCTTGGGGGTCGGAGTGGGAGTCGGCGTTGTTCCAGCACTCTTGAGATGGAACTTGGCTCCCTGATCCTTCCAGCCGGCGGCGGTGAGACTCTTGCGCTCCGCGGCCGTCTCGGCGAAAGCGTAGTTTCCACCCTTCTCGAAACGATGCACCGGAACAGTGCAGGAGGCGGACTTCGCGGCGGCATAGAAGTTGCTGGCTTCTTGGACGACGAATCCCTGGCTCTTCAGCTGTGCCACATCAGCACTTCCGACGGCCCAGGCAAAATCGACAGTCTTTGCCTTGTAGAGGCGCGCGACGGGAACGAGACCTGTCTTGGCTCTGGTGGAGCCATATCCGATCACGCCCGCATTTGCGGAGAAACCGTTCTTTGTCCGAGCCTTGTCATGCTCGGTCTTCCACGGCGTCAGGAGATCGCTTTGCACGTTGGTGTTCGTGCTGGAGTAGATTGGATCCGATAGCACGTCACAGCTGACAGCAGCCTCGGCGGAACCCGGTGCGACAAGGACACCTCCGGCGGCCACCCCCAGAGCGAGGAGAAGGGACGAGATACGGCGACTGTTCAACATGATGATCCATTCGAGATTTGGTGGAGTGACCTGCGATTGAAAACTATGTAAGAGCTGTGTTCAAGGTTGTTATCTCAACCTCTGTTCTTGATAGTACATTGTTGCCGAACTTTGGTCAAACATGTTCGTACATTAAGATCGTCCAATTTACGTTCCCCCAAAACCCCCTGAGTATTCTTGACCAACCAAGGTCCTGTAGTGCGTTTTTATAGCTATTTCCCGCCAAATATTGCTGGGGCGAAGACCCTTCATGGCAGTACAAATAAAGGAGATGACGTCCATGAATCGGACAACTAGTGACAAATCTTTCCCCCATATTGATGGGCCATGGCAGCGATCTGCCGCTTTCGCCGGTCTGCTCGGCAATGACGGGCGGCTCTCCCCCACCATTTTCGCGGAAATGACAGCACTTGCCATAAAGCTTGGAGCCATCAACTTGGGGCAGGGATTTCCGGACGAAGACGGACCCCATGAAGTCCTCGAAGCCGCCAAAGCGGCGATTGACCGCGGGATCAACCAGTACTCCCCCGGCCGAGGCGAACCCGATTTGCGCCAGGCTGTTAGTGAGCACCAACGGCGTTTCTACGATCTCGACGTCAATCCTGAAAATGAAGTCCTCGTGACCGCTGGCGCAACAGAGGCAATCGCCGCCTCCATTCTGGCTTTCGTTCGCCCCGGCGACGAGGTCATTACCTTCGAACCCTTCTACGATGCCTACGCTGCCATCATCGGACTCGCCGGGGCCGAGCACGTCAAGGTGGGCCTCCGGCCACCCTCCTTCCAACCGGACCTGGTCGAGTTGGAGCGTGCCTTCACCGATCGAACCCGCATGATCCTCGTCAACAATCCCAACAATCCGACGGGGGTGGTGTTTCCACGCGCCGTCTTGCAGCGCATCGTGGAACTTGCCGAGAAGCACAACGTCCTCATCGTCACCGATGAGGTGTACGAGCACCTGATCTTCGACGGCGCGCAACACACCCCCATTGCTTCCCTACCCGGCGCAGCAGAACGCACCATCACCATCTCCTCGGCGGGAAAGACCTTCTCGACAACCGGCTGGAAGATCGGCTGGGCCATTGCCACGCCCGAGCTCATCACGGCGGTACTCACCGTCAAGCAGTACCTCACCTTTGTCAACGGTGCGCCTTTCCAACCGGCTATCGCAACAGGTCTGCGCCTCCCGGACTCCTTCTATCAAGGCATCGCCGCGACGCTACAACGAAAGCGTGACATCCTCGTCGAGGGACTCACCCACGCGGGATTGGAGGTTTTCACTCCCAGCGGCACCTACTTTGTCCTGGCTGACACCAGGCCCATCGGCTACGACGACGCCACCCAACTCTCCCGTGAGCTGGGCGAGAAGGTGGGGGTTGTTGGTGTCCCGGTCACCGCCTTCGTCTCGTCGGAGAACGCCCCAGACTATCGTTCCCTGCTGCGCTTCGCCTTCTGCAAACGGGATGCCATCCTCACCAAAGCAGCCGCCCGGCTCAGCCAACTTTGACGGGAGGCATACTCGCTTTCCAACCAACGAACAGACGACGGCGGCGCCCCAGCCTCGTAGCCAGCGCGCCGCCGTCGTCGTCGTTCAATTTCACCGTAGCGAAGTCTTGCGTTCAATCGAACGCACACCCCACCACACCATCAGCGCCGTCGTGACCGCCACGCTGATCAGCATCCCCATGCCGAGAACTTCGGGAATCGAATCTGCCTGGGCGGCCGAACCACTCATCAGATCCAGGAGTTCCTGCCACATTCCCTGCGCCACGATGGAGCCGGCGTCCGGGCCCACGAGCACCACGCCCAGAGGGATGAACATCATCGCCAGTAGTGACGTCAGATAGTAGGCGAGGTAGAGAAGAATTCCACCGATGACGGGAGCGCCTATTCCCAAGTGCTGGAAGCGCGCCTGCGCACTGACGGACATCATGGCGAGAATCGACACGACGTAGAACACCACCTGCGCCGCAATGATGAGAAGAAGCGGCGCTACCGCATTTCCCATTTCTTCCGTGATGGCGCTGATGAGGCTGCTCCACACGGTCCCCAACGAGACCCGCTGCCCAAGGTCCAAAGCAACGGTGAACAGCCACACACCAAGCACCGACACCGCGCACCCCAGCACCACCGTGAGCAGCGCATAGATCGTCTTGACGGCAAAGATCGCCCGCCCGCGCACCGGCAGTGTCATGGTGAAGTAGCCGCGGCGCCCATACATCGTCTGCCAATAGTTGTAGACGAGGTAGCCGAACAGCACCGGGGCGAGCGAAGCAAAGCTCAGAATCGCCAGCAAAAAACCGACATTCTCGACAAAGGGCACCGGGATTGCCACCGGTACGAGGGACGCCACTCCCACGAGAAATATCCAGCCAGCAATTGTGGCCAGCGCCTTGCGGGTCGTCAGGTATTCGTGGTGAAAGAGTTCGCGAATCATGATGTGTACACCTTTCGGAAGATGGCGTCGAGGCCGCAGCCGTACTCGCCGCGCAGGTCGTCCGCATACCCGGACAGTAGGACCTTGCCCTGACGGAGGAAAATGGCGGAATCGATAATCGGTTCGACGTCGTGAATGAGGTGAGTGGAGATCACCAACAACGAGTCGGGAGCAAAGTTGCGGATGATTCCATTGAGAATGACCGAGCGAGAGGCGGGATCGACTCCCGAGATCGGCTCGTCGAGCAGGTACACCTTCGCCTCACGGGACATCGCCAGCGCAATCTGCGCCTTCTCCCGCATACCCTTCGACATCTCCTTGAGCGTCCGATCCGCTGGCAATCCGAAGAACGAGATCATCTCGCGCGCCTTTTCCGGGTCGAAATCGGCGAAGAAAAGCTGGTACTGGGCGATGGCACGTTCGCAGGTGTCGCCGTCGTTCAAGAACGAGGTGTCCGGCAAGAACGAAACGAGGGCCTTGGACTCGGGTCCCGGCGCGTAGCCCGCAATGCTTACCTCACCACTCCAGTCAGCAAGTACGCCGGCGAGAATCTTGAGGAGGGTGGTCTTTCCGGAGCCGTTGTCCCCCATCAACCCGACGATTTGCCCGCCAGGGAGAGCGAGGGTGAGTTCGTCGAGCGCGGGGCGGCCGCGGTATTTCTTGGTGAGATTGCGAACGTCGATCGCGTTCATTGTTCGTCCTTCTGTTCTTGCGTTGCGGGCCAGCGTGCGGACAAGGAGGAAAGGGCATCCGTCAGGTTCATTCCCAATCCGGCGACGACGGCGATAAAACCATCGATTGTTACTTCGGCCAGTTCTGATCGCACCCGGGCGACGACGGCGCCATCCTCGGTGACGAAGCGGCCCGATGTCCGTACCGGAACCGTCAATCCCAGGCGATCCGTTTCAGCGAGTGCTCGCTGTACCGTATTCGGGTTCACTCCTACCTCCAATGCCAGTTCCCGCACGCTGGGGATCTTGCTTCCCGTGGGCCACTCGCCCACGGCTACTCTGCGGCGGAATTCGTCGACCAGCTGCAGCCAAATGGGCCGAGACTCATCTATCTCCATCGCACCTCCATCTGTATTACTCACTTAATACAGTAACACGAGTGTTGGCAGATGGGAAGGAAATGAAACAGGAAGATCGAATACAGCGAGGCGGCCGAACCAGTGGTTCGGCCGCCTCAGCACAAATCTATTCAGTTATGAGAGCTAGAGTACGCGGTGCGCAAACGCATCACAGCGCGCGCAGCAGTTCCTCAACGCGGTCGACGCGCTCCCAGGTGAAGCCTTCGAGCTCGCGCCCGAAGTGACCGTACGCGGAGGTGGCGGCATACACCGGACGCAGCAGATCGAGCTGTTCGATAATCGCCGCTGGGCGAAGATCAAACACCTTGTTGACGGCGTTCTGGATGCGACCAAGCTCCAAGGTCTCGGTGCCGAAGGTCTCGACACGCACGGAGACGGGGCGGGCGCGGCCGATGGCATAGGCCACCTGGATCTCACAGCGATCGGCGAGGCCCGCGGCCACCACGTTCTTGGCAACCCAGCGCGCGGCGTAGGCTGCGGAACGATCCACCTTCGAGGGATCCTTGCCGGAGAAGGCACCGCCACCGTGGCGCGCCATGCCGCCGTAGGTGTCCACGATGATCTTGCGGCCGGTGAGGCCCGCATCGCCCATGGGGCCGCCGATGACGAACTTGCCAGAGGGATTGACGAACAGCTTCATGTCCGTCATGTCCAGCGAAAGCCCCTCGGCCTCCAGGACGGGCTCCAGCACATGCTCGCGCAGGGCGGCGGAAAGCCAGCCGTTCTCCACGCTGGGATCGTGCTGGGTGGACATCACCACGGTATCGAGACTGACCGGGCGGTCGTTCTCGTAGCCGACGGTCACCTGAGTCTTGCCGTCGGGGCGCAGCCCGGGAACCACGCTGTCCTTGCGCACCAGCGTTAGGCGCTCGGCGAGGCGGTGGGAAAGCTGAATCGGGGCCGGCATGAGAGCTTTGGTCTCGTTACAGGCGTAGCCGAACATGAGGCCCTGATCGCCCGCGCCCTGGCTGTCGTAGCGATCAACAGCTTCGGTACCTTCGCGCGCCTCGAGGGACTGGTCCACTCCCCCGGCGATATCCGGAGACTGCTGACCAATCGAGAGCGTGACGCCACACGAGTTTCCGTCGAAACCCACCTGGGAGGAGGTGTAGCCGATTTCGCAGATCGTCTCGCGCACCAGGTGCGGGATCTCCACGTACGAATCGGTGGTCACTTCACCCGCGACGTGGACCAGGCCCGTCGTCACCATCGTCTCGACGGCAACCCGCGAGGTGGGATCCTGTGCGAGCAACGCGTCGAGAATCGAATCCGAAATGCGGTCACACACCTTGTCGGGGTGGCCCTCCGTGACGGATTCGGACGTGAAGGGTTGACGGTAAGTCATTGTTCTCCTGTTCAATGGCGTTCAGTGAAGCTGGAAATCGTGTCAAAAATGACACGGGCCATATTGCTTTTGGAGCCGGTTCCTGTGGCGTGCACCGTGCCTGCGCCGTCGATCAAGGTGATGGCGGTGGAGACGTATCCAAATCCCTTGCCGGTTCCCACCTCGTTGACGACCATCAGATCGGCGCCTTTACGCGCGGCCTTTTGGCGCCCGTACTCCACCACGGACCCGGATTCGTCTCCGGTTTCGGCGGCGAAGCCGACGATCGTCTGCCCGCCGCGGCGGCGATTGTGCGCAAGGTCCGCGAGGATGTCGGGATTTTCCACAAGTTCGACGACTCGTTGACTCTCGCCCGTCTTCTTCTGCTTGGTTGCGGCGGGGGCGGCAGGGCGGAAGTCAGCGACCGCGGCGGCCATGATGATGATGTCCGCATCCTTGGCGGCACCGTCCATCGCCTCGTGCAGCTGCGCGGCGGAGACCACCGGAATGATCTCGGCGCCGGAGGCAGGTTCCAGCGTTGCGCGATGAATATTTGCGGAAACAAGCGTGACGCGCCCACCGCGCCGTAGCGCTTCGGCCGCAATCTCCACCCCAAAAACACCCGAGGAGTTGTTTCCGATATAACGCACCGGATCAATTGCCTCGTGGGTACCGCCAGCACTGACGACGACGTGGCGTCCCGTCAAGTCCTGAACCGGCACGGTATGTGGCGACGACGACGTCCGGTCACCAGACGATTGCGGCGCGGCGGCGCGATCGCCAGAAAGGCGAGACAGTACATACGCAGCCAAATCCTCCGGTTCGGGCAAACGGCCGGGGCCGGAATCGGGGCCTGTCAGCCGCCCAACGGCCGGGTCAAGGACGTCGATTCCTCGCTCGCGCAGCACAGAAACATTTTCCTGCGTCGCGGGATTGAACCACATCTCGGTGTGCATGGCTGGCGCCACAATAACCGGGCAGGTGGCCACTAAGATGGTGGAGGTGAGCAGGTTGTCCGCCATGCCTCCACGAATCTTCGCCATGGTGTTGGCGGTTGCGGGAGCGACGATAACGAGGTCAGCTTCTTGGCCGTAGCGCACGTGTGCAACCCCGGCGGCATCATCCGTGACGTCGGTGTACGCCTGCTTGCCAGTCAACGCCTCCCAGGTGGTTCGCCCCACCATCTCCAACGCGGCGCGCGTTGGAATAACCGTCACGTCGAGTCCGGCTTTCATCAACAGGCGGACGAGAATACACGCCTTGTAG
Source organism: Ancrocorticia sp. (assembly GCA_047602305.1). Lineage (GTDB taxonomy): Bacteria > Actinomycetota > Actinomycetes > Actinomycetales > Actinomycetaceae > Ancrocorticia. The sequence goes on along the minus strand of JASGHO010000001.1, from coordinate 431,766 downwards.
GCGGCAATTCCGCCAGTGACACCGACGACGACATGATGAGGGCCTCCCGATTGGGAGGCCCGCAGGGCAGTCACTCGGACTCGATTCCCCACTCGATCTTGCCCGCTGCGATCTCCTGCAGGGCCACAGACAGCGGCTTGTCCTCAGGGCCAGCATCGACTAGCGGACCGAAGTGTGTGATGTTGCCGTCCGCGCGAGTCAACTCCTGACGATAGGAGTTAATCTGACGTGCGCGCTGCGCCCCGTAAACGGCAAGGGCGTACTTTGATTCGACCTTCTCCAGGAGATCGTCGATCGGGGGGTTCGTAATGCCCTCGGGTTCCGGAACAGTTCCAAACATGTTTTACCTCTTCAGTCGGCGTGCAAGCTTCAATCGGTCGGCATGCAAGCTTCAATTCTACCGATCAAGACCCATGATGTGGAGTAACTCATCCGTGGCACGGGACACTGAATCGTTCCTCACGACCATGTCGAACTCCGACTGGGCCTTCATTTCCGTGCGGGCCGTGGCTAGACGGCGCTCAATTTGTTCGGGTGATTCTGTTCCTCGCCCTCGTAGGCGATGCTCCAACTCTTCCCATGAGGGAGGAAGGAGAAAAATTTGCTGGGCTTCTGGAAGGGAGTGACGGATCTGCCGGGCACCAGCAAGATCCACTTCCAGAATGACAGTTCTGCCCGCTGCCACAGCCTCCTCAACGGGATGCCGTGGCGTTCCGTAACGATGCTTACCATGGACAACAGCCCATTCAAGCAGTTCGTTACCTTCAACCATCTCATCAAAATGATCCTCAGAGACGAAATGATAGTGGACACCATCAATTTCTCCGGGGCGAGGCGTGCGAGTTGTGGCCGATATCGACACCCAACAATCGGGAGCACGAGACATGAACTCGCGCAAAACGGTTCCCTTTCCCACTCCCGAAGGACCAGCAATGACAAAGACCGGAACCGTATCCCGCTGCGTATCAACCACCATGGCAACATGTTGCCATGTTCAGGCTTTCCGCGCCGCTTGGATCACTGTGACAATCAGCCGAATTGGCTAATGAGTGCCTCACGCTGATGCGGTCCGAGGCCGGCCACGCGGCGCGACTCGGAAATTCCGACATCCTCCATGATCTGCTTGGACTTCGCGGCACCGATGCCGGGAAGCGAGCTCAGCAGGGCACTCACACGGAGCTTGCCAACAATCTCATCTTCTTTGGCCATTGCAACAACCTCGGACAGCTTAATCTTGCCGTCCTTGAGCTCGCGCTTGAGTTCTGCCCGGCGCTGGCGTGCAGCCGAGGCTTTCTCGAGCGCGGCGGCACGCTGCTCGGGGGTCAGGTTTGGCAGTGCCATGATGGACTCCTTTTGTTGTGTTTTCGCAGGTACACCTACGTATACGCACATTTATAACCCAGATTGAAGCGAAAAGTGGAACAATTTAACATCTCAAGTTTGCCATTCGTCAGCACGTAGAGCGTTTGTGCTGGTCAGAGGGGTGTTAGAGGGATGGCGACTTCGCCACAGGGTTGACATTCTTAACCAAAAAGTACCACATGCTGACCAATGCCTATAGGGGCATGCCTAGGACCTCAGAGGAATCCGCTACTCTTCGTGCCGTAAAGACGAGCATGACCCCTGGGAAATTAGTATTCCCAGAGGTCATGCAGTCATGACGATATTCCTAATAAGTCCTGACTTATTTAATATACCGCACTATCTTTTTTGTTGTGGAATCTGACGACGCCGTCAATCGGGACCCGGAGGCCACGCCGATAGGTCATGGCCCATCAGCGAAACCTCTCAGCCGAGAGCCTCCGCTACTTCGTCACGCGTACGGAAGAAACCGTCACGCAAGCCGCTCGCATCGGGGCCTGCGCCCAAGATGGAACGGGAAGCCGAAGCGAGCACGCGAGGCAGCGCCGCGCCGAACACTTCGCGCAGCTCGGCCGGTCCAGCGCCCTGCGCACCCACGCCGGGAGCCAGGAAGATACCCGGGAACTCCTCGAGGTTGATACCCAGCTTGCGTGCAGCATCACCGATGGTGGCGCCCACCACGAGGCCGAAGGGGCCCACCTCACCCGGGGCAATCTCGCGGTTCCAGTCGCGTACGGCCAATACCACGGTTCCCGCCACCGAGTGCTCCGCACCGCCGGTGTGCTGCACCGAGGCGCCTTCCGGGTTGGAGGTCAAAGCGAGGACAAACAAGCCCTGGCCATTGGCTCCCGCCCGCCGCGCCGTCTTTTCCAACGAACCCGGGCCGAGGTAGGGGGACACCGTCAAGGCATCCGAGCGCAACGGACCGGAGAGGTAGGCATCGGCGTAGCCATCCATGGTGGAGCCGATGTCGCCTCGCTTGACGTCGAGGATCACCGGAACACCAGCCTGACGGCAGTGCTCCAGCACGTCCTCCAGCGCCGCCACACCGCGCGAGGCGTGGCGCTCGAAGAAGGCCGACTGCGGTTTGAAGGCCGCCGTGTGCTCCCACAGTGCGTCCACTGTGCGCAGGCCAAACTCCCGCACGCCCGCAGCCGAATCCTCCAGGCCCCAGGCCGCCAGCAAGCCGGCGTGCGGATCGATGCCGGTGCACACGGCACCGAGATCGTTCATGCGGCGCGCCAGGCGCTCACCGAAGTTCCGCGATTCCGGATTAGTCCCCGCTCCCCCACCGTTCTGAGAAATACCCGCGCTCATCGTGCACTCCTGCCTGCAAAGCGTGCCTCGCGTGCGGAGTCATGCTCCTGCAGGCTGACAACGTCGAAGTGAGACTTCTTGGAGGCGGCGATACCCTGCACCGCCGCCGCGAACTCCTGAACAGTGGTGATGATCGGCTTGTCGGCCGCCGTCGTCGCTGCACGAATGGCGTAGCCGTCCTTGCGCGATTCCAGCGTTCCGGGGGTATTGATGACCATGTCGATGGCGCCCTGGTTGATGAGGTCCACCACCGTGGGCTCGCCGTTCGGGCCGATACCCTCGGACTCCTTGCGCACCGTCGTCACCGGGATGCCGAAACGCGTGAGCACCGAGGCGGTGCCGGAGGTGGCGAATACGGTGAAGCCGAGATCCACCATCTGCAGGATCGGGAAGATCGCCGCGTTCTTGTCGGTGTCCGAGATCGAGACGAAGACGTTGCCTTCCTCGGGGAGACCACCGTAGGCGGCATCCTGGGCCTTGGCAAAGGCCACCGGGAAGGTGGAGGCAAAGCCCATCACCTCTCCGGTGGAGCGCATCTCCGGGCCCAGGATGGTGTCCACCACGCGGCCGTCGCGGGTCTGGAAGCGCTTGAAGGGAAGCACCACTTCCTTGACCGCGATGGCCGACTTGAGGTCGAGCACCGTGGCGTCACGCTCGGGCAACAGCCCGTCGGCGCGCAGCTGGGCAATAGTGCGGCCAGCCATCACCCAGGAGGCGGCGCGTGCCATGTTCACGCCGGTGGCCTTCGAGACGAAGGGCACCGTGCGCGAGGCCCGCGGGTTGGCCTCGATGACGTAGAGGATGTTGTTCATCAGGCCAAACTGGATGTTCAGCAGTCCACGCACGCCCACGCCATCTGCGATGGCGTGGGTCGCCTCGCGGATACGCTCCATGACCGACTGGGAAAGCGTGAGAGGGGGAAGCACACAGGCGGAATCGCCCGAGTGAATGCCACATTCCTCGATGTGCTCCATGACGCCACCCAGGAAGAGATCCGTGCCGTCGTAGAGGGCGTCCACGTCGATCTCCACCGCCGCGTCGAGGAAACGATCCACCAGCAGCGGGGCGTTGCGGCGCGAGGCGTCCGTGCGCGAGGTCTCGCGCCGGCTGAGGTACTCGCGCAGCTGCTGCTCCGAGTACACGATCTCCATGCCGCGACCACCGAGCACATACGAAGGGCGCACCAGCACCGGGTAACCGATGGAATTGGCGATCTCGATGGTCTGCTTGTCGGTGGTGGCGGTGCCGAAGGCCGGGGCATGAAGCCCAGCGTTGGCGAGCACGCCGCCGAAGAGCGAACGATCCTCGGCCGCGTCGATGGCGGCGGGCGGGGTGCCGATGATCGGCACGCCAGCGGCTTCCAGCGAATTGGCGAGCGAGAGCGGGGTCTGACCACCGAGCTGCACGATGACGCCAGCCACCGGGCCCGCGGCCTTCTCGGCCTCGTAGATCTCCAGCACGTCCTCGAGCGTCAGCGGCTCGAAGTAGAGGCGGTTGGAGATGTCGTAATCGGTGGAGACCGTCTCCGGGTTGCAGTTGACCATAATGGTCTCGTACTCCTGCGCCAACGTGAGGCTGGCGTGCACGCACGAGTAGTCGAACTCAATGCCCTGACCGATGCGGTTGGGGCCGGAGCCGAGGATGAGGATGGCGGGCCGCTCGCGCGGGGCCACCTCGGTCTCGTCGTCGTAGCTGGAGTAGTGATAGGGGGTGTCCGCGGCGAACTCGGCGGCGCAGGTATCCACCGTCTTGTAGACCGGGTGCAGGCCGTAGGCCCAGCGGATCTGGCGCACCGTCTCCTCGGAGATGCCGCGGATCTGAGCGATCTGAGCGTCGGAGAAACCGTGCCGCTTGGCTACACGCAGCAGCTCCGGGCTGAGCGTGGTGCTTGCCGCGATCTCGGCCGCCAGCTCGTTGATGAGGCAAATCTGATCGAGGAACCAAGGATCAATCTTGGTCACCTCGAAGAGCTGCTCCACGCTGGCACCGGCGCGCAGCGCCTGCTGCACGTTGATGAGGCGGGCCTCGGTGGGGATGCGGGTGGAGGCCACCAGCTTCTCCAGCTCCTCGCCAGCAAGGGGCTCTCCCTGCCAGTGGAACACCGCGCCCTTCTTGTCGATGGAGCGCATCGCCTTCTGCAGTGCCTCGGCGAAGTTACGACCCAAGGACATGGCCTCGCCCACCGACTTCATGGTGGTGGTGAGCACAGGGTCGGCCGAGGGGAACTTCTCGAAGGCGAAACGCGGAATCTTCACCACCACGTAATCGAGCGTGGGCTCGAAGGAGGCCGGGGTGGACTTGGTGATGTCGTTGGGGATCTCGTCCAGCGTGTAGCCCAGCGCCAGGCGCGCGGCCAGCTTGGCGATCGGGAAGCCGGTGGCCTTGGAGGCCAGCGCCGAGGAACGCGACACGCGCGGGTTCATCTCGATGACGATGGTGCGGCCAGAGGCCGGATCCACCGCGAACTGGATGTTACAGCCGCCAGTATCCACGCCCACCTCGCGAATGATGGCGATGCCGATGTCACGCAGCTTCTGGAACTCGCGATCCGTCAAGGTAAGGGCCGGAGCCACGGTGATGGAATCGCCGGTGTGCACGCCCACCGGATCGACGTTTTCAATGGAACATACGACGACGACGTTGTCCGCCTGGTCGCGCATGATCTCCAGTTCGTATTCCTTCCAGCCGAGGATGGACTCCTCCAGCAGTACCTCGGTGGTGGCGGAGTAGTGCAAGCCCTGGCCCGCGATGCGCTCCAGGTCGGAAGGGGTGTAGGCGAAGCCGGAACCGAGGCCGCCCATGGTGAAGGAGGGGCGCACCACCAGCGGGTAGCCGAGCTCGGCTGCCGCCTCGTGGCATTCGGCCATGGTGTGGCAGATGAAGGAGCGGGCCGATTCGGCGCCACACTTCTCCACCACCTTCTTGAACTCGTCGCGGTCCTCACCCTTGGTGATGGCCTCGGCGCGGGCGCCGATGAGTTCCACGCCGTACTTGTCCAGCACACCGTTGTCTACCAGCGCCATGGCGGTGTTGAGGGCCGTCTGTCCGCCGAGGGTGGGCAGCAGCGCATCCGGGCGCTCCTTGGCGATGACCTGCTCCACCACCTCGGGGGTGATGGGCTCCACGTAGGTGGCGTCCGCCATCTCCGGGTCGGTCATAATGGTGGCCGGGTTGGAGTTGACGAGGATGACCCGCAGGCCCTCCTCCTTGAGAATCTTGCAGGCCTGGGTGCCCGAGTAATCGAACTCGCAGGCCTGACCGATAACGATGGGGCCGGAGCCGATGACGAGGACCGACTTGATATCTTCGCGACGTGGCATCAGCGAGCGTCCTTCCGTGCGACCATGAGGTCGATAAAGCGGTCAAAGAGGTAGCTGGCATCGTGCGGGCCAGCGGCTGCTTCGGGATGGTACTGGACCGAGAAGGCCGGGATATCCAGGCAGCGCAAGCCCTCCACGACGTCGTCGTTCAAACCGATGTGCGAGACCTCGACGTGGCCGTACTTGCCGCCTGCGAAGGGAGCGAGCGAGGGCTCGGAGATCGGCGCGTCCACGGCGAAACCGTGGTTGTGCGCGGTGATCTCCACCTTGCCGGTGGAGCGGTCGAGCACCGGCTGATTGACGCCGCGATGGCCGTAGTCCAGCTTGTAGGTGCCGTAGCCGAGGGCGCGGCCGAGCAGCTGGTTGCCGAAGCAGATACCGAAGAACGGATAGCCTGCGTCGAGAACCGAGCGCAGCAGCTCCACTTCGTCCGTGGCGGCTTCCGGATCGCCGGGGCCGTTGGAGAAGAAGACGCCGTCGGGCGCCAGTTCCTCAATCTGGGCCAGCGTGACGGACTGCGGAACGACGACGACGCGGGCCCCGCGAGCAGCCAACTGCTGCGGTGTGCGCGCCTTGATTCCGAGATCGACGGCAACCACGGTCACCTTCGCCTCGCCTTCGGGCTCGATGACGTAACTCTCCGGCGTGGAGACCTCGCGGGCCAGGTTGGCGCCTGCCATGAGCGGCTCATCCGCCACGATCTCCACCAGCACCTGGATCGCCGCAGGGTTCTTCTGCGCAGCGCCCTCGGGAAGGGCGGAACCCGAGAAGATTCCGGCGCGCATCACGCCGCGGTCACGCAGGTGACGGGTGAGAGCGCGGGTATCAATATCACTGATACCCACAATCTTCTGGGCGATCAGCTCGTCCTCCAGCTCTCCGGTGGAGCGCCAGTTGGAGGCGCGACGGGCGGGATCGCGGACCACGATACCCGCGGCCCAGATACGATCCGACTCCGGATCCTCATGATTCACACCGGTATTGCCAATGTGGGGCGCCGTCATGACGATGATCTGGCGATGATACGACGGATCGGTGAAGGTCTCCTGGTATCCGGTCATGCCGGTGGAGAACACAATCTCACCGAGAGCCCGTCCGCGGCTACCGTAGGCGTAGCCCACGAATGAGGTGCCGTCCTCCAAGACGATGACGGCCGGCTCGCGATCTAGGAATGATGTCACAGAGCGTCTCCTGTTCCTTCGGCAATTTCCTTATGAGATGCCAATACTTGCTCGGTGGTGCGCAACAGGCCCTCCCACAGGGTGGGCACACCCTTGTAGAAGGTGTACTGCACGCTTCCGGGAATCTCGCGTCCCTCCCACGGCGTGTTGCGGGACTTCGTATACTGTTCTTCGCCGTGGATGACGCGGCTGGCGGCCGGGTCATAGAGGCAGATGTTGGCGGGTTCACCCGCGGCGATGGGACGGCCCTGGCCTTCGTTCTGGCACAACTTGGCGGGCTCGTAGCTCATGAGGCGGGCGACGTCGGCCCAGTTCACCAGGCCGGTATCAACCAGGGACTCCTGGATGACAGAAAGTGCAGTCTCCAGGCCGGTCATGCCGTTGGCGCCGCAATCCCACTCGCAGTCCTTGTCCTCGGTGGGATGCGGGGCGTGATCGGTGCCGATGACGTCAATAGTGCCGTCCGCGACGCCCTCACGCAGTGCCTCGATATCGTCACGGGTACGCAGCGGCGGGTTGACCTTGAACACCGGATTGTAGGAGCGCGCCTCGGAGTGATCCAGGCTGAGATGGTGTGGAGTGGCCTCGGCCGTCACCGGCATGCCCTTCTTCTTGGCCCAACGGACCAGATCCACCGAGCCGCGGGTGGACAGGTGCAGGATGTGCACCCGGGAACCCACGTGCTGGGCGAGCAGGCAGTCACGCGCCACGATGGCTTCTTCGGCCACCGCGGGCCAGCCCACCAGGCCGAGTTCAGCCGAGATCTCACCCTCGTGCATCTGGGCACCCTCGGTGAGGCGGGGATCCTGGGCGTGCTGGGCAATGACGCCGTCGAACGCCTTGACGTACTCGAGGGCGCGGCGCATGAGGACGGGATCGTGCACGCACATGCCGTCGTCGGAGAAGTAGCGCACACGGGCGGCGGACTCGGCCATGGCACCCAGCTCCGCCAGATGCTTTCCGGCGAGATCCTGGGAGACGGCGCCCACGGGAGCCACATGCACATATCCAGCCTGCACACCCATGTTGAGGACCTGCTCCACCACGCCGGCGTTGTCCTGCGTGGGCGAGGTGTTGGCCATCGCGTTGACGCAGGTGTAGCCGCCAGCGGCAGCAGCCTGGGAACCGGTGTGAACGGTCTCGGCGGCCTCGCGGCCCGGCTCACGCAGGTGGGTATGGGGATCCACCAGGCCCGGAAGGGCAATGAGACCCGCGGCGTCTACTTCAACGGCGCCGGGAGCGGAAAGGTTCTCCCCCACCGCCTTCACAAAACCGCCGGACACGTGGATGTCCACCACCAGCTCGCCGAGAAGGTTCGCTCCCCGGATGATGTATTCACTCATGATGCAATCTCCTCGCCGTGCGCCAACAAGAGGTAGAGAGCGGCCATGCGCACGGACACACCGTTGGCCACCTGTTCAACAATGACGGACTGTGCGGAATCGGCGGCCTCCGCCGTGATTTCCAAACCGCGGTTCATCGGGCCGGGGTGCATGATGAGAGCATCCGAGCCCAGTACTGCCATGCGCTCGGCATCCAGGCCGAACGCGCGGTGGTACTCCAGCGGTGAGGGGAAGAATCCGCCTCCCCCGTGACTCATGCGCTCGCGCTGCACACGCAGCATCATGAGGGCGTCCGGCTTGCTGGCAAGCACCTCGTCCAGATTGTAGGAGACATCGCAGGTCCATCCCTCGACACCAACCGGCAGCAGCGTGGGCGGACCCACCAGCGTCACCTTGGCGCCCAGCGTGTGCAGTAACTGCACATTGGAGCGGGCCACGCGCGAATGAAGGATGTCGCCCACGATCACCACGTGGCGTCCTTCCAGATCAGAGCCCGCTGGAGCGGCCGCGTTGGTACCGGTGTGGAAGTGACGGCGCATGGTGAAGGCATCGAGCAACGCCTGCGTGGGGTGCTGATGCTTACCATCGCCCGCGTTGAGGATCGGGACATCAACCCAGCCAGCCTCTGCCAGGCGCTGGGGAGCACCCGAGGCCGAGTGGCGCACGATGAAGGCCTCGGCGCCCATGGCCAAGATGGTCTGCGCGGTGTCCTTGAGCGATTCGCCCTTGGAGACGGAAGAACCCTTGGCAGCGAACGAGATGACATCCATGGACAGACGCTTCGCGGCCGTCTCGAAGGAGAGCTTAGTACGGGTGGAATCCTCGAAGAAGAGGGTGGCCACCGTGCGCCCACGCAGTACCGGGAGCTTCTTGATGGTGCGAGCCTGGGTGGCCGCCATCGACTCCGCGGTGTCAAGGAGCAGCAGAGTCTCCTCGCGGCTCAGGTCCTCGGCGGAAATGAGATGCTTCATGCTTGGGCCTCCTTGGACGAGATGTCCTCGATGCGCACGCCATCGGTGCCATCAATCTCACTGAGTCCCACCCAGACCCGCTCGGAACGGGCGGTGGGAACATTCTTGCCAACGTAATCGGCACGAATCGGAACCTCGCGGTGGCCACGATCAATGAGAACGGCCAACTGTACAGTGCGGGGGCGGCCGATATCCGAGAGGGCCTCGAGGGCGGAGCGGATGGTACGACCGGAGTAGAGGACGTCGTCGACCAAAATAATGTTCTTGCGGTCGATACCGGGCTCGGGGATGACCGTGGGGTGCGGCGCCCGCGTGGGCTGGGCCGCCAAATCATCGCGATACATGGTGATGTCCAAGGAACCAACGGGAACATCGGCACCGACCTCGGCCAATGCCTGCTGCAAGCGGCGAGCCAACGTGACGCCACGGGTGGGAATACCCAGAAGCATGACGTCTTCGGCGCCGCGATTGCGCTCGATGATCTCATGAGCTATTCGCCGCAGCGAACGCTCGATATCTTCAGAATCGAGAATGGTTGCCACACGGACTCCTTCCCCGCCTCACAGGACGGTGATTAAAGGATGCTGGTTCGAAGCGCGCGTCCCCGGCCCTGACCGAGGGACGCGATTTCTTAACCTTCAGCGATGATTATTCGGTTATAGAAAGGTGCCACGGGCAACGCCCGCGGCACCTTCACACTTATTCGGTTGAGGAATCCGACGAGTCCGGAACACTCGATTCCGGATCATCCGACGACGGCGCCGCGGCCTCCGGTGCCGTGACCGCCTCCGGTTCATCGGGAGCGTTGGCAGCAAGCTCACGGGCACGAATGTCCGCGACCTTGTTGAGGACTCCCATGACGAAACCGACGGAACGCTCGGTGGAGAGCTTACGGGCCAGATGTGCCCATTCGGCCAGAACGGCGCTGCGAGGAGTACTCAGGACAATGAGCTCGGTGGTACCGAGGCGCAGGATCGTCCGGTCCACCACGTTCATGCGATCGAGGGACCAGTCCTCGCTGGCGGCCTCAATGAGGGTGTCAACGTTGTAGGACTCATCGGCGAAAGCCTCGACGATCTTCACGCCAAATTCCCCGATGGGAACCTGCGCCGTGGAGAGGGTGCGACGCTCCGCCAAGAGATCCGTGAGGTCCTCGGGATGGAGCAGTCCCCGCTCGTCGGCTTCGAAGACGACGTCGAGGGCCCGATGGCGCTGAGTCGTACGTCCGGTTTCGCGATAAGCCATCAGTCGGTGACGCGGGAGAGGTAGGCGCCGGTACGGGTGTCAACCTTGACGCGATCGCCCTGGTTGATGAACAGCGGAACCTGGATCTCGTGCTCGGTTTCCACGGTGGCGGGCTTGGTGCCGGCGTTGGAGCGGTCGCCCTGGAGGCCCGGCTCGGTGTAGGTAACCTCAAGAACCACGGAGGCGGGAAGCTCGATGAAGAGCACGCGGCCATCGTTGGAGGCCACGACAACTTCCTGGTTCTCCAACAGGAAGTTGGCGGCGTCGCCGATGATCTCGGGAGAGACCGGGATCTGCTCGTAATCGGACAGATCCATGAAGATGTAGTCAGTGCCGTCGTTGTAGAGGTACTGCATGTCGCGGCGATCCACGGTGGCGGTCTCGACCTTGACACCGGCGTTGAGCGTACGATCGACCGTCTTACCAGTGAGAACGTTCTTCATCTTGGTGCGGACGAAGGCCGGTCCCTTACCGGGCTTGACGTGCTGGAACTCGACGATGCTCCAGAGCTGGCCCTCGATGCGCAGAACCATTCCGTTCTTCAACTCATTTGTGGTTGCCACTAGATTCCAATCTTTTTGTCTTGAGAATGGGGCCTTGAGAAGCGTCCCACCCGTTGAGCCGTCTCATAGAATACCGTGTTTTGCCGCCGGACTGGCATCCGCGACGCTATGAAACGTGTCCTAATTAGGAGGTTTCACCGCTTGCGTTTGCGCCCTGCTCGCAGTTCCACGCGGCGACGACGGCGGCCGTCACCTGCGCGAGCTCCTGCCCGGAAGTATCGACGGTGTGCGTCGCCAACTCCTGGTAGAGCGGTGTGCGCTGGGAGAGTTGGGTGAAGAAGATGCGGCGCGGGGATGCCACCGCAGCCAAACGCGGTCCATCCAGCCCGGTGCGATGAACAAGCGTGGCGAGATTGCCAGTGAGATGAACGACGACGGCGCCCGCCTCCCGTAGCTGCGCCACCCGGCTGCGCACCGGCGCGAACTCGGCGTCACCCCGAGAATTGCCGAGGCTACCCGAACCGAGGGCAAGCACGCGTTTGTCCTGCGCGTTGATGTCGGTGAGGAAGGCCAGGGCGACGTCGCGTTCGAGGCGGCGCAGCTCCTCCTCGGAGCGCTCCACGGCGATGAACTCGGCACTCTCCCCGGTGAGGGATTCGATGGCGGCGTCGGTATCGGCGAAGGGGATGCCGTGCAGTCGCGAGATTTCCGCTGCGGTTTCAGCCACCAGAGCACCGGGCGGGCCGACGAGAATGAGTAGGCTCACTCAGCGGCTCCCGTGTTGACCTCGACCTCCGCGAAACCAAGCTCATCGAGCACCGCGCGCACCACATGGGTAACGGGTTCGGCGCTGGAGGTCACGGTGTGGCTGGCAACCTCGCGGTACAGCGGCTCGCGCTGCGCTTTCAGCTCCGCAATTCGGCCGGCGGGGTCCCCCGCGAGAAGCGGACGCACCGTCTTCGACTTCGTCACGCGGCGCACCAGCTCCTTGCTGTCCACGTCTATGAGCACCACCGGATGGTCCTTGAGGGCCACGCGGGTCGACTCGGTGAGCACGGCTCCCCCACCTAGCGAAAGCACGCCGTGGAAGTTATCCAGCGCGTCCTGAATGACGCGCGCTTCGATGACACGGAATCCGGGTTCGCCGTCGGCCGAGAAAATCTCCGGGATGCTGCGGCCGTCACGCTCCTCGATGAGGGCGTCAGAATCGCGGAAGGGGACGCCTAGCGAGCGCGCCATGATGCGCCCCACGGTGGTCTTGCCGGAGCCCGGCATCCCTACGAAAACTGCTACAACGCTCATCGGCGCACCTCCGGAATGGATTCAAGGTAGGAGCCCAGCGCCGCGCGCATCTGGGCGATGGAATCGCCGCCGAACTTGTCGGCGAGGGCTTCAGCCACCACCAGGGAGGCCATCGCTTCGGCAACGACAGCACCGGGGACCACGGCGGTGGTGTCACTGCGCTGGTGCAGCGCGGTGGCTGCCTCGCCGGTGGCGGTGTCGATGGTGCGCAGCGCGCGCGGGACGGTGGAAATCGGCTTGAAGGCCACCCGCAAGCGGATTGGCTCGCCGTTGGACATGCCGCCTTCGATGCCTCCGGCGCGGTTGGTGAGGCGGTGGATGCTGCCGTCCTCGCGAACGATCTCGTCGTGCGCGGCGCTGCCGGGGCGGCGTGCGGTTTCGAAGCCGTCGCCCACTTCCACGCCCTTGACGGACTGGATGGACATGAGGGCGGCGGCGAACTTGGCGTCGAGGCGTCCGAGCGGGGTGGCGTAGGTGCCCAGGCCCTGGGGAACGCCGTAGATGAGCACTTCGATGACGCCGCCGAGGGTGTCGCCAGCCTTCTTGGCGGCGTCCACGGTGGCGATCATCTCGGCCGCGGCCTGCTCGTTGAGGCAGCGCACCGGCGAGGCGTCAAGGGCAGCGGCATCCTCGGGACCGGGGTAATCGGTGGAGGGATCCACGGCGGTGCCGAGCGACACCACGCGGGAAATGACGCGGATACCGGCCACCTGCTCGTTGATGGCGGCGGCGATGGCACCGAGGGCCACACGCGCCGCGGTCTCGCGGGCGGAAGCGCGCTCCAGCACCGGGCGAGCATCGTCAAAACCGTACTTGTTCATACCCACCAGATCGGCGTGGCCGGGGCGAGGGCGGGTGAGCGGGCGGTTACGCGCCACTTCCCTCTCATCACCGGTGCCGGCATCAATCTTCAGGGAATCCGGGTCCACCGGATCCGGGGACATGACGATGTCCCACTTCGGCCATTCCGAATTTCCAATCTGCAAGGCCACGGGCGAACCAATGCTGGTGCCGTGGCGCATGCCGGAGAGGATTGTCAATGCATCCTGCTCCCACTTCTGGCGAGCGCCGCGGCCATAACCCTGCCGCCTGCGTGCCAGCGCGTCGCGAATCTCCTGCGACGTCAATTCCAGACCGGCGGGCACGCCTTCCATCAAGGCAATCAATGCCTGCCCGTGTGACTCTCCTGCAGTACTCCAGCGCAACATGGGTTCGATTGTGTCACGGAGTCGCGGCGGCAGGGAAACCGGTCCAGTGTGCGGGTGGGTACTTTCGTCCGACGACGGCGTCAGCTGCTCGCTTACGTTTCAAGCTCCTGTTGTCCACAGCAAGGCAGCACCGCCCACCAGCCAGGGGCCGAGGGCAAGCGCAGTGGTGCGGGTGGCGCGCCGCGCCACCATGAGAATGACGGCGTAGAGCCCAGCGCCCACCAGCGCCACGATCACCGCGGAGAGCAGGGGCGCCGGGCTTCCCAGCCACAGGCCCAGTACCCCGAGGAGCTTGGCGTCTCCCCTCCCGAAGGAAAAGACAGAGCTGAGCGCCAGGCCCACGGCCAAGGCACACCCAGCCGTTACGGCGGCAGTGGCAATCGCGCCATATTCGCCGCGGGCAGCGACAAGCATGAGCGACGGGAGTGTCAACAGCCCCGCCACAAGAAGCAAGGGATCGGGCAGCAGATGACACACCGAATCAACAAAGGCCGCCACCGTGAGTGGAGCGATGACCACGGCGCCGAGCAGCGCCGGTGCACCGAGGGCGACGTCCTCGCGCATCACCAGAATGTGGGCCCACAGCAGGGCCGCTGTAGCCGAGGCCGCAAGCAACACCGCTTGCGGTGGGGTGAGGGCGCCGCGCAACAATCGCCGACGAGTCCAAAAGGGTAGCACCGAGACATGTTCCATGCGGGCAGACTAGCGAGTTGAGAAAAACCTTGCAGATCTTTTCCACAGGCCCTCAAAGTTCGGTACCGGCCCCTGTGGATTACGCGCCAAGAACCTCGCGCATGGCCGCGAGGTCGGGCTCGCGGGAGGTGAAGAGGCGCAGCTGCGCCGCCACCGTGTGCAGCTCGATGAGGGCGTTATCAACGCGCACCGGCTGGACTGACAGATCGTGAAAACTGACGGTGAATCCGTCGTCGTCGAAAATGATGCCGGAGCCGTTAGAAGTGGAAGCGCGGGCCAACTCCACACCCAAGCGGTGCGCAACGGCACCCGTCAGTGCGTCGGGTGCGCAGGCGACGCCGTCCGCCCGCAGCTGTGTCAGCGCGGCAAGGGCCGCCCACGCCACCGGGCCACGCGTATCGATCTGCGCCGGGACGTGCAGGTAGCGCTCACCGAGCCGCTCCCGCAACGCCGCAACCATTCCGCCTACCCGGGCCAGAAAGCCGTAAGCGCCCGGCATTCCACCGGCGAAAGCGAGGGAATCGGCCCAGCCAACAGCCTTCGCGAGCCCGTCACCCAAGGAGGCGACGCGCAGCGCCGCCAAACCGGGCGGGACCGCGATCCCCACGCAGCCAGCGGGGCGCTGCGCGACGAGATCCTCCAGGGCTTTCACCGCCGCAGGATGAGGAAAAGCGATCTCGGGTGCCGCAGCGCCCGATGTGACGGGTAAGGCACACGCCTCCACCTGAGCTGACGTGCCGGCGCAAAGCAACCGGAACGTGAGGGTATCCTCATCCCCCGCCCACAAAATGTGTTTTAGCGGTTCGCCGCGATCCACGTCTTCAATTCCTCCACGTTGGTCATGTGTTCGTCATAATCCGCGGTGAATTTGGTTTCGCCCGAATCGAGATTCACGGTGACGAAGTAGAGCCAATTGCCTTCGGCCGGGCTCGCCACTGCGCGCAGCGTATCAACGCCCGCGGCCCCAATCGGGGTGGGAGGCAAGCCAGCGTGAATGTAGGTGTTGTAGGGGGTGTCCTGAGCGAGCTGCTCAGTGGTGGGAACTCCGCCCACAAGGCCCAGCCCGTACAGGACGGTGGAATCCATCTGCAGCTTGCCCTGCACCTCACCGGTATCTGCCAGGCGATTCTCGATGACTCGCGCCACCTTCGGCAAGTCATCAGGATGGACCGCTTCGCGTTCCAGGATCGAAGCCTTGATGAGGTCCTTCTGCCAATTCTCGGGCGCAATATTCAACTCGCCCAGCTGATTGATGCGCTCATTCACCATGGTGGTGAGCGCTTCTTCAGGGGTGGTTCCCGGTGGGAAATCGTAGGTGAGCGGAGCCATCCAGCCTTCGATGTCCCCCATCGCCTCGGGTGGCAGCGCAACATTCGCGGCGGCAGCCGCAGAGGATCCCGCAGGTAGCTTGAGGGCGCTATCGAGCTTCTCGAACACCTCCCCCTTGGTCCAGCCTTCGGGGATCGTCATCTTCTCATCCGCCTTCGAGGCCGGATCGAGAAGAGCGGAGATCGCACCCGCAGCGGACATCTCCTTGCGCAAATTGTAGAAACCGGAGTGGATATTGGCGGCGCGCGGATCGTTGTCGAACGCATCGGCAAACGCCTTCGCCGTGGCCACCACGCCGTTTTCTTGCAGGATCGCTCCCATGTCGCGGCCGGTAGCCCCATCAGGAATTTCGACGACGACGTTGCCGGTGCCCGGCCCCGGATAGTCCTTGGCCGACTTCTCAATCCCGAGATACTGCGGCAAAAACATGTACGCCGCCGCGACAAGCCCCGCGACCAAAAGAATAATGATGGTCAGATTGACGCGCCGCTTCAGCCTTCTCCTACGCTTCGCAGCCTCAGCCTGCGCGCGATGATTGGGAGGCAGTACTTCGTCAAAGAGATCACCCATTAGTTCCCTTCCGGCTGGGGAGCGACAAGTTCACCGGGGGCCTCGTCCCTGCGGCGTTCCATCTCCAGCGCAGTATCAAGAATCACGGTTGCCGCCACTTGGTCGACGACGCTGCGGTGGGTGCGTGAATCCCGCCCCGCAGCAGACAAATGAGCATGCGCCGCCACCGTGGAAAGCCGCTCATCAATGAGCCGCACGGACACCGGAGCAATCCTACGCGCAAGCCTACCTGCCCACGCACGTGCATGACGAGCAGAAATACCTTCTGTTCCGTCCATATTGAGCGGGAGCCCGACGATCACTTCGATGATGCCTTCGTCGCGCACCATCTTGGTGACCTTGCGGATATCCGACTGCCCCCGCTTGAGAGTAACGACGGGAGTGGCGAGGATCCCGTCGGGATCGCAACATGCGATCCCGACGCGAGCCTCACCAACATCCACGCCAAGGCGTTTGCCACGCCTCATCAGCCCAGCTCAGCCTCGATTGCCGCTTCTGCAGCATCGATCTTGGAGGCGTCACTACCGCCACCCTGAGCCATGTCCGGACGGCCACCGCCGCCGCCACCAAGAATCTTGGAGGCGAGCTTGGCCAGCGGTCCGGCATTGGCACCCAGTTCACGGGCCGCAGTTGTTGTTGCCACAACGACGGACGGACGGCCCTTGACCACACCGGTGATGACCACAACGGCCGGGTCCGAATCAGAGATCCGGCCCCGCACGTCAGAGGCGAGAGTACGGACGTCGTCGGCACTCGAGACATCACCCAAGTTCGCACGGTAGACATCCACGCGGCCACGCCGGATCTTATTGGCCAGAATGCTTTCCACCTTGCCCGCGAGCTTCTCCCGGTTCAGTGACGCGATCTCCTTCTCGGCAGCCTTGAGGCGGCCAAGAATGGTGTCAATGCGCTCGGGAAGCTCCTCGGCACGAGCTCCCACCATGGTGGAGAGCTGGGAGACGAGTGCTCGCTCCTTGGCACCCTGTGCGTACGCACCTTCACCCACGAGGGCGTCAATGCGGCGCACGCCGGAACCAATGGAAGCCTCGCCCAGGACACTCACGAGACCGATCTGGCCGGTCTCCTTGACGTGCGTTCCGGCGCACAGCTCCTTGGACCAATCGCCACCGATGGAGACCACGCGCACCTGACGGCCATACTTCTCACCGAAGAGGGCCATCGCACCGGACTTGCGGGCATCATCGATGTCCATGATCTCGTCCGTGACGTCGAGGTTCTCCTTGAGACGCTCATTCACACGCGCCTCAATATCGCCCAGCACGGGCGCGGGAACACTCGAACCGTGGCGGAAGTCGAAGCGCATACGCGACGGCGCATTCTCCGAACCGGCCTGCGTGGCCTGCTCGCCAAGGAACTCGTGCAGCGCCTTGTGCACCATGTGCGTCGAGGTGTGGGCACGAGCAATGTTGACGCGACGATCCACATCGATGTGCGCGGAGACCTTGTCGCCCAGGGCAATGGTGCCCTCGGTGAGGGTACCACGGTGCAGGTGCAGGCCCTTGATCGGCATCTGAACATCAAAGACGTCCACAAAGCCGCCGCCCTCAATGCTGATGGTGCCGTGATCGGCGAGCTGACCACCCTGCTCTGCCCAGAACGGGGTCTGGTTGAGGATGACGTCCACTTCACCGGGCTCGGTCACCGCAGGAACGGGCTGACCGTTCTGGAGCAGCGCCACAACGGTGGCCTCGGATGCGTTCTCGGTGTAGCCGAGGAAGCGGGTCTCGCCCGACTCCCCGAGGATCTCGTTGTAGACGTGGGCGTCCACATGGCCCGTCTTCTTGGACTGAGCATCGGCGCGGGCGCGATCCTTCTGCTCCTGCATGAGATCGCGGAAGCCCTTCTCGTCCACCTTGATGCCCTTTTCCTCAGCCATTTCCAGCGTGAGGTCAATGGGGAAACCGTAGGTGTCGTGAAGAGTGAAAGCGTCATTACCGGACAGCACGCCGGTCTTGGCGCGATTCACCGCAAGATCGAAGATCTGAGTACCGGCGGTGAGGGTGCGGCGGAACGCCTCTTCCTCGGCGCTGGCCACCTGCAGGATCTGATCGAAGCCCGTCTCCAACTCGGGGTAGGACTCCTTCATCGCGTCCTTGGACGCGGTCACCAGGGCGGGGACGACGACGTCGTCGACACCCAGGAGACGCACGGAACGGACGGCGCGACGCAACAGGCGACGCAGCACGTAACCACGGCCATCGTTGCCGGGGCGGACGCCGTCGCCAATGAGCATCATCGAGGAGCGGATGTGATCGGCGATGACGCGCATGAGGACGTCGTCGTTACCACCGCGGCCGTAGGCCTTGCCGGTGATCTGCTCGGTGGCGGAGATGACCGGGAACACCTGGTCCGTCTCGTACATGTTCGCCTTGTCCTGCAACAGGAAGGCGATGCGCTCGAGGCCGGCGCCGGTATCAATGGCGGTCTGGTCCAGATCGCCGAGCAGCGGGTAATGCTTACCCTCACCCTCGCCGCGCAGGAACTCATCGAACACCAGGTTCCAGATCTCCAGGTAGCGGTCGCCACCCGGATCAACGGTGCCACCCACGGCGTCCGGACCGAACTCCGGGCCACGATCGTAGTGGATCTCGGCGCAGGGGCCGGCGGGACCGGGCTGACCGGTGGACCAGAAAATCTCCTCGCGGGTCAGCTTGACGACGTGCTTGGGATCCAGACCGATGGTCTTCGTCCAGGCGTCGTAGCTGACGTCATCGTTCTCCCAGATGGTGACCCAAATACGATCGCCATCAAGGCCGTAACCACCCGCGGACTGGGGCGACGTGAGCAGGCCCCAGGCCAGATCAATCGCACCCTCCTTGAAGTAATCACCGAAGGAGAAGTTGCCACACATCTGGAAGAAGGTTCCGTGACGGGTGGTCTTACCGACGTTCTCGATATCGTTCGTGCGGATGCACTTCTGAACCGAGGCGACACGCGGGTAAGGAGCCGGTTCCGTTCCAATGATGTAGGGAATGAACGGCACCATTCCGGCAATGGTGAACAGGATCGACGGATCGGGCGAAACCAACGGCACCGACGGGGCGATGTGATGGTCATTCTTCTCGAAGTAGTCGAGCCAGCGCTGGCGAATCTCAGCGGTGCGCATGTATTTCCTCAGTCCTCAAACGTCTTGCTTTTACCAAATGCAGATTTTACCTTCTCCACGCCGCGACGCGTGGCAAGGATGGGCGCCGCCACCGTGGAGGCGATCAGCGTGGTCATCGCGGAGATGTCCTCGCTGGTGCGGGCTGCCGCAGACGTGATCGTCTCAATGTGCGCGATCTGGCTGTTCGCATCGCGAACGGTCTTGGCGGCTTCATCAATCGCGGGCAGGGTGTGCTCAGTCAATTCGGTCACGGCATCGGCGAGTCGATCAACAACGCCGGCAAGCTTGCCGATGGGACGAATGAGAGCAATGACAAGGGCAACAAAGGCGAGTGCGGCAATGATCGCCGCGATTCCACTGAGCGTAATCTCCACAATTTCCTCCATATAGCAAGAACGCGCCCCGCAGGGCGCGTTCTCGACGCCAATTAGCGTGAGTAGTGCTCGACGACCATCTGGACGTCACAGGTCACTGGAATCTCGACGCGCTTGGGGCGACGAACCAGCGTGAACTTCAGCTTCTCCAGCTCAACGTCCAGGTACTCCGGGACCTTGGGCAGAACATCGCGGTGCACACCCTGCGCAGCCATGAGGAAGCTCGGGCCAGCCTGCGAACGGGCCTTGACCTGAACAACCTGACCGGGCTTCACGCGGAAGGAGGGGCGATCGACGATGCGGCCGTCAACGAGGATGTGACGGTGCACAACGATCTGACGAGCCTGAGCGGTGGTGCGGGCGAAACCAGCGCGCAGCACGAGGGCGTCAAGACGCATCTCGAGCAGCTCAACCAGGTTCTCACCGGCGAGGCCGTCTGCACGACGAGCCTCTTCCCACACGCGGCGCATCTGTGCCTCGCGAATACCGTACTGGGCGCGCAGACGCTGCTTCTCCTTCAGACGGACCGAGTAATCGGAGTCCTTGGTACGGCCACGGCCATGCTCACCCGGACGGTAAGGACGGCGCTGCATGTAGCGCTCAGCCTTGGGGGTCAGAGCCAGACCGAGGGCGCGCGACTGACGCACCTGCTTACGGTTACGGTTGCTTGCAGACATTAAGTCTCCTGTCGAAATCTGTGCGCAATCCGCAAGGGATTGCGGGGCCAACTCAAACGGCTAAGGCCCCAGGATCGTGCTGCCCATACGAACAACGGCGCTGGTTTTGTGACCATCTACGCTGCTCATATGGATAACTACATTGCCCGAGTGGACAACTAGCCAAGACTATCAGCCCCACCAGCCAAGAGAGAACGGATGTGCGCCAGCCTCGGTGTGATCTTTGCTTCGAATCCGCGGCCTGTGGGCTCGTAATAGTGGGTATTCTCCAAGCCCTCCGGCATGAACTCCATCGCGGCTACCCCCTCGGGGAAATCGTGGGCGTACTTGTAGCCCTCCTTGTAGCCGAGGTCCTTGGCGCCGCGGAAATCGTCGTTGCGCAGTTGCAGCGGGACCGGGGCGAGCTTGCCCGCGCGCACGTCCGCTATTGCCGCGTCGAGAGCCAGGTAGGCGCGGTTGGACTTCGGTGCGGTGGCCAGATGAACCACCGCTTCGGCGAGGATGATGCGCCCCTCGGGCATGCCGATGAGCGCCACCGCCTGGGCGGCGGCCGTTGCGGTTTGTAGGGCGGAGGGATCGGCCATGCCAATATCCTCGGCCGCGGAGATCATGAGGCGGCGGGCGATGAAACGCGGGTCCTCCCCGGCTTCCAACATGCGTGCCAGATAGTGCATGGCGGCATCCACGTTGGAGCCGCGGATCGACTTGATGAACGCCGAGATGACGTCATAGTGCTGGTCCCCCGCGCGGTCATAACGCACCGTGGCGCCATCGGCGGCCTGCGAGACATCCACCAGTTCAATGGTTTGCGATCCCCGCAATCGTGCGCCATCGGCGGCGGCCTCCAGCAGCGTGAGCGAACGCCGCCCATCGCGCCCGGCGATGCGGATGAGGTTCTCCTTGGCGTTCTCCTCGAAGGTGTACTTGCCCGCCAGTCCGCGTTCGTCCGCAAGGGCGCGATCCACCAGGGTTTCGATATCCTCGTCGCTCAGGCCTTTGAGGGTGATGAGGAGCGAGCGTGAGAGCAGCGGCGATACCACGGAAAACGCCGGGTTCTCGGTGGTCGCCGCAATGAGTGTGACCCAGCCATTCTCCACCGCCGGAAGTAGCGCATCCTGCTGCGCCTTGTTGAAGCGATGCACCTCGTCGATGAAGAGCACGGTTTCCTTGCCGGAGGAATTGAGGCGATGCTTCGCGGTAGCGATGACCGCGCGCACCTCCTTGACGCCTGCCGAAACCGCCGAAATCTCCTCGAAGTGGCGCTCCCCCGCCCGCGCAATGAGATAGGCGAGGGTGGTTTTCCCGGTGCCCGGAGGGCCCCACAAGAACACCGAGGAGGGCCGCGAACCTTCCGGATCCATCAGCCGCCGCATCGGCGAGCCCGGCCCCAGGATATGGTCCTGCCCCACTACCTCGTCCAGGGTACGCGGGCGCATCCGCACCGCCAACGGGCCAAACTCGCCCGTGGGAACGCCCGACTCGTCGGTACTCATGCTTTCGAAGAGATCCATGGGGTTAGTTTAATGCGATGCTCCCACATGGTTTGCTTCGATGTTTGCTTGAGCACCACTCGCAGCGAGCACACAGGGGCCCTGCCGGCGAACCGGCAGGGCCCCTGTGAATGCTTGACGAGAAGCTACCTATAACGAGAAGCTACTTAGCCGAAGCGTCCTCGGACGGGGCGCCGTCGTCGACCTTCTTCTTCGGCTTGGCGTCCACGCCGGCTTCCTTGCGCTGCTCCGGGGTGATGGCAGCCGGGGCGTCCGTGAGCGGATCCCAGCCGTTGCCGATCTTCGGGAAGGCGATGACGTCGCGGATGGACGGAGCCTTGGTCAGCAGGGCCACGATGCGGTCCCAGCCGAAGGCGATTCCGCCGTGCGGCGGGGCGCCGTACTGGAACGCGCCGAGCAGGAAGCCGAACTTCTCCTGTGCCTCTTCATCAGACAGGCCCATCACCTTGAAGATGCGCTCCTGCACGTCGCGGCGGTGAATACGGATGGAGCCGCCACCGATCTCGTTGCCGTTGCAGACAATGTCGTAGCCGTAGGACAGCGCGCTGCCCGGATCGGTATCGAAGGTGTCCATGCACTCGGGCTTGGGCGAGGTGAAGGCATGATGGACGGCGGTCCAGGCGGAGTGGCCCAGCGCCACGTCGCCGTCGGCCACGGCCGCACCGGTGGGCTTGAAGAGCGGGGCGTCGACAACCCAGGTGAAGGCCCAGGCGTCGGGATCGATGAGACCACAGCGCTTGCCGATCTCCAGGCGCGCGGCGCCCAGCAGCTCGCGGGAGGTGGTGGCTTCGCCCGCACCGAAGAAGATGCAGCCGCCCGGCTTGGCGCCGGTGATCTCAGCAAGTCCGGCGCGCTCGTCCTCGGAAATGTTCTTCGAGACGGGACCACCGAGGGTGCCGTCCTCGGCGATGGTGACGTAGGCGAGACCCTTGGCACCGCGGGCGCGGGCCCACTCCTGCCACTTGTCGAAGGTGCGGCGCGGCTGCGAACCGCCACCGGGCATCACCACGGCGCCCACGTACTCCTGCTGGAACACGCGGAACGGGGTGTTCGCAAAATACTCGGTGAGGTCCACCAGCTCGTAGCCGAAGCGCAGATCGGGCTTGTCCGAACCGAAGCGCTCCATCGCATCCTTGAAGGTAATGCGCGGAATCGGGGTCTCCAGCTTGTAACCGATGAGTGCCCACACCTCGCGCAGGATGTCCTCGGAGACGGCCATGACGTCGTCCTGGTCCACGAAGGACATCTCGACGTCCAGCTGGGTGAACTCGGGCTGACGATCAGCGCGGAAATCCTCGTCGCGGTAGCAGCGGGCGATCTGGTAGTAACGCTCCATGCCGGCCACCATGAGCAGCTGCTTGAACAGCTGCGGCGACTGCGGCAAGGCGTACCAGGTACCCGGGTTGAGGCGGGCCGGCACCAGGAAGTCGCGAGCACCCTCGGGGGTGGAACGGGTGAGGGTGGGGGTCTCAATCTCCACGAAGTCGTGGCTGTCGAGGACACGGCGAGCGGCCTGCGACACCTTCGAGCGCAGACGCATGGCGTGCTGCTCGGGGGCGCGGCGCAGATCGAGGTAGCGATACTTGATGCGAACTTCTTCGCTCACCTGGCCGCCATCCTCAGCGTGCTGAGAGACCTGGAACGGCAGCGGAGCGCTGGAATTGAGAACCTCAATGTCCTCGGCTTCCACTTCGATCTCGCCGGTGGCGAGCGCGGCGTTGGCGTTGCCTTCCGGACGTTCACGAACGATTCCAGTGACGCGGATGCAGAACTCATTGCGAAGCTCGTGGGCCACATCTTCGCGGATGGTCACCTGGGCAATGCCCGAAGCATCACGCAAATCGATGAAGGCGATGCCTCCGTGATCGCGGCGGCGATCAACCCATCCGGTCAAAACCACGGTGCTGCCGATGTCGGCAGCACGCAAAGAACCTGCGTTTCGAGTGCGAAGCACGCTGTTCCTCTTTCTGTTGTATTGCTAGTCACCCGCGAGACGAGCGGGCTCCGGGCCCCCGCGAGACGAGCGAAGACCGTCCCATCATGCTACTCCAGCGCCGCGCCACCACTTCCATCGCCACATGTGGCCTTGGGAACGTTCCGCAGCGGCACACAGGACAAATGGCGGCCGATCTGCCAAGATGCTAACGACGCCGTCGTCCCATGTGACGACGACGGCGCCCTGTCACCAGTATTTGCGACCCACCTGTAGTGGAGGCCCCAGTGAGCACCAACGAACGGGAGTTCCTCTCCCCTGCCAACGAGCGTCTGCTCAAGTGGCTCTCAGTTGGGCTCATTTCGCTGATCGCCTTCGAGACGTTGGCGGTGGCCACAGCCATGCCCACCGTGGTGCGGGCGTTGCAGGGCGAGAACCTTTACGCCCTGGGTATGGGCGTGGTGATGGCCACCCAGCTCATGACCACCGCACTTGCCGGGCCCTGGTCCGATCACCGCAGCCCCAAGTCCTGTTTCTTCACCGGCCTGCTCGGCTTGATAGCGGGTTTGCTGCTGTGTACCTTCGCCCCCAACATGTATGTCTTCGTGGTGGGGCGTGCCGTGCAAGGCCTCGGCGGCGGTCTGTGCATCGTGCCGCTCTACACCCTCATCGGCAACAACGTGCATCCCACCCGCCAGCCCTCCTTCTTTGCCGCCTTCGCCGCCGCCTGGGTGGTGCCCGGCTTGGTGGGGCCGGCCATTGCCGGGTTCATCGTGCAGCACACCTCTTGGCGCATCGTCTTTGGCATCGTCCCGGTGATCCTCCTGCTCGCACTGCCGCTGCTCTACCGGGTGATCAGCAAGGTGCCCCATCGCGCCGCCACAGCAATGGCTCCTCATCTCAGGCGCACCATCGCCTGTGCCTTCGCCGCGGGCATCTCGGTGGCGTTTTTGCAGGTGATGTCCGGCACCGAGGCCGCCCACTTCGGCCCGCGCACCTATGGCTTCATCGCTGCCAGTGCGGTGCTCACCTTCCTCTTCATGAAACCCCTGTTGCCGCGGGGCACCTTCATCTCGCGCCGTGGCCTCGCCTCCACCGTGCTTCTGCGCGGGCTCATCAACGGCGCCTTCCTCGGAGTGGAGGCCTTCCTCCCACTCATGTTGCAGGAGATCCACGGCTGGACGCCCTTCCAAGCCGGGCTGGTGTTGACGGTCGCTTCCATCACCTGGGCCATTGGCTCGAGCAGCCAGAGTCACATCATGAATCCTGCGCTGCGGCGTCGTATTCCGGTAATCGGTGCCATCATCCAGCTCGTCGGCTTGGCCGCCACCATCCCTGGTGCCTTCGGCTCGGTGCCGGGCACCATCGTCATCATCGGTTGGACCATTTCGGGCTTCGGCATCGGCCTCGTCTACCCCGCCATGACGGTGCACGGGCTGTCCATGTCCACCCCGGCGAATCAGGGCCGGACGTCGTCGTCGCTGCAAATGGCCGACACTCTCGGAGGTGCGGTGGCCGTGGCTCTGGCGGGGATCGCCTACGCCGTCATACTGCCCGCCCAGTCCCTCGCCTTCGCCGCCGCGATCGGCGCCATGGCCCTTGCTATGGTGGCGGCACTGGTGGTAGCGCGGCGCGTCCAGCCCCACCCCGGTTCCCGCGAAGAATCGCAGATGGTGAAGTCCTACGCGTCGTGACACACGGCCGCAAACGTGGTCTCGCGCACTGTCGGCCATCTCACCGCCGCTGCTATTACATTACGTGCGGCTGAACCACTAAGCTTCTTGAGGCGCATCTCGCGCCCCCAGCTTTCTGCCGTGTGTGTTTGAAGATTGCGTTGAGAGGTCGTTATCTCTTGGCGGTCTTTCTTGATGAATGAGTGTGCGGCAGGCGCGCAATCGTGGGACCAAGATTCCCAGCGACCGGGCGAGGTCATATCCTCGCTCGCCGGGCACCAGCTCGGATTTTCGTGTGGCGCGCGCTGGCCACTGCTCTTCAATCGAAAGAAGCTACATGACTGACACCACTGTGTCCGCTGAGGTGGAAAACACCTCCGCAACCGCCGAAACTGCCGCACCCCAGGTAGTTGAAGCTCCGGCGCAAGCGCCTGCCGCCGAGAAGGCTCCCAAGGCCGACGACGTCAACGCCACCGACCTCACCTTCGCTGACCTCAGCCTGCCCGAGGATCTCCTCCAGGCCGTCACCGATATGGGTTATGTACACCCCACCGCCGTCCAGGCCAAGGCGATTCCGCTGCTCATGGCCGGTAGCGACGTGGTGGGCGTGGCCCAGACCGGCACCGGCAAGACCGCCGCGTTCGGTCTCCCGCTGCTCGCCCACGTGGACCCCGAAGCCCGCAAGGTGCAGGCCCTCGTGCTCGCCCCCACCCGCGAACTCGCGATGCAGGGTGCCGAGGCCATCGACAACTTCGCCTCCCACTCGCGCAACCTCAACGTGGTTGCCGTCTACGGTGGCTCCTCCTACGTGCCGCAGCTGCGCGCCCTCGAGAGTGGCGCCCAGGTAGTTGTGGGCACCCCCGGCCGCATCATGGATCTCATGGAGCGCGGCGCACTGCGCCTGGAGAACGTCAAGTACTTCGTGCTGGACGAGGCCGATGAGATGCTGCGCATGGGCTTTGCCGACGACGTCGAGAAGATCGCCTCCGATCTGCCCGACGAGCGCATCTCCGCCCTCTTCTCCGCCACCATGCCCCCGGCGATTCGCCGCGTGGCCGATCAGCACATGAACAACCCGCAGAACGTGACCATCTCGCGTCCCGCGTCCACTGTTTCCACCGTGCACCAGACCTTCGCCGTGGTTCCCGAGCGTCACAAGATCGGCGCCCTGGCCCGCGTGCTCGCCGTCTCCGAGGCCGACGCCGCCCTGGTGTTCGTCCGCACCCGCGCCACCGCCGAGGACCTTGCCATTGAGCTCGGCACCCGTGGCGTGGCCACCGCCGCCCTCTCCGGTGACGTCGCTCAGCGCGACCGCGAGAAGCTCGTGCAGCGCCTCAAGGACGGCTCGCTCGACGTGCTCGTTGCCACCGACGTTGCCGCCCGCGGCCTCGACGTGGAGCGCATCGGACTCGTCGTGAACTTCGACGTTCCGCGCGAAACCGACACCTACGTGCATCGCATCGGCCGTACCGGCCGCGCCGGCCGCGCCGGTGAGTCACTCACCTTCGTGACCCCCAAGGAGCGCGCCCGCCTCCGCCGCATCGAGAAGCAGACCAACTCCCGCATGGAGCAGGTCGAGCTTCCCACCCCGGCCGAGGTCTCCAAGCTGCGCGCCGAGAAGCTGGTGGAGCGCGCCCGTGTTCGCTTCGCCAACGGTCGCCTGGGTGTGTACCGCGAGCTGCTCGAGGCCTTCGACCTGGAGTCCGCAGCATCGGAGAACCCGATGTCGCGTGAAGATCTCATTGTGTCGTTGCTGGCTCTGGGCGTTCGCGACCCGGGCCCGGTGCGCGGCGAAGAGCCGGACAAGCTGACCGTGGACATGGACGAGCGTTCGGACCGCCGTGGCCGTGATCGTGATGATCGTGGCGAGCGTCGTGAGCGCAAGCCCCGCACCCGCCTTGAAGGTTCCACCCGTTACCGCGTGGAGGTTGGCCACAAGGATCGCGTCAAGCCCGGCGCCATCGTTGGTGCTTTGACCCACGAGGGTGGCCTGCGTGGATCTGACCTTGGTCAGATCGACATCTACCCCACCTTCTCCCTCATCGAGATCGGCGTGCCGCTCTCCTCCGAGACCCGCAAGCGTATTTCCGAGGCTCGTGTCTCGGGCCGCGAGCTGCTCATCAGCGAGGACTCCGGCCCCGGTGGCGGCGAGCGTCGTGGACGTGACCACGAAGAGCGTCGCGGTTTCCGTTCCGGCGGCTACGACCAGTCCGGTCGCAAGAAGAACATCGGTGACCGCGATCGTCGCTACCGCGACGACCGTCGCAACGACCGTTTCGGCGGCGGCTTCCGCGATGGCGACCGTGATCGTGACCGCGACCGTTTCGGTGGGCGTGGCGGACATCGCGATGATCGCCGTGGTGGTCGTGATGACCGTCGTGGTGGCTACCGCGATGATCGTCGCGGCGGACGCTACTGAGCGATAGGCGACGGGCGGCTCACAGCGATTACTGCCAGTGAGCATCTGCCCGCGGGTGGCGCGAACGGGACTGACCAACAACTGGTCGCCGTGACGCCGTCGTCGTCAATAGCTGAATAGTCAAGGAGGCCCCGAGGGATACGTTCCCCCGGGGCCTCCTCTATGCCATAACCCGATCGGAAGAGGTCACGTTCTCGGGGAGAGGTGACGGTTCGTAGGCGTGGCCTCTCCACCAGAAGGTCACCTGTTCAGAGGCCGCAATGAGTTTCATCGGCGTGATGCTCTCGAATCAGAGCGGAGCTTCCTCTCTGGCCGGAACAACTCGGGGTCGACTTGAACGGTGAGCGAACTGATCTCACCAGTCTTCTTACTGTAAATGGCTGATCGCCGGGAGAGCTGAGTGATGATCAGACTCGCAATGTACTGATGATCCCTCAACTGCTCCCATGAAAGGTTAATGACTTCATAACCCACCGATCGCAGCAACGACTCCCGTGCCCTTTCATCAGCGACTCGCTTGCTCTTCTTCTCGTCGTCACCATACTTTCCCTCACCGTTGAACTCGACGATCAGCTTCTCCTCAGGCCACACGAAATCACCAAAGAAGGTCTTGCCATTAACGTCAATTCGGTACTGCATCATCGGTGCCGGTAGCTTATAGGCACGAATGATCCAGAGAACTCGCGCTTCAGCAAGACTCTCTACTTGCCCACTTGCAAGGGAAATGATTTTCTGGGCACGTCGTCGACCCGCCGTATTGGAGAGACAACCAGCGATTGTCAACATTCGCTCGCGGGCCGCAGCCTCCCGTTCAAGAAGAGCGGCATCGCCCCGGTCCTGATAGACATTTCCGGACGTCGCAAGCCTGCCGAGGATCGAACAGACGGTGATGAACGCGCTTTCGCTTGCGGCAAGGCGAGCCACATCAACGGCGATCTGTTCAAGAGTTGCAACCAACAACCCATCGCCCAGATTGTATGCCTTCGTCAAGGAGTCTGGTCGGCGCATGGGGCGAACATGGACCGGTGTTCGCAAACGTGGATGAGGCTCAAGATCACGGATCTCGCGGCGACCCTTGCTCCTATACACGTCGATGTTCGTCAGAGCAGGCCACACCGGATGGCCAAGCATCACTGCTGCCACAGGACCGGTGAAGATGATCTCTGTGGAGCGTCGTTGCACGAGCGCCTTTGCATATCCCAAGTAGCAATCCTGCTTGGAGAAAAATGCTCCGCTTCGCTGCGGCTCAACGAGAACACCCTTCATAGGACTCCACCAACCGCTCCTTCGCAGAGATTGAACTTCAGATTGAAGTAATGAGGAAGTGGCGACGGCCTTCGGCCAATTTAAGGGATCCGAATTCATAAACATGGGAGTTATCATTCATCATTGCTGAGTCTCCTTCAGAGGTAATCCACAGGTGTTGATAACTCGGACAGAATTCTGCCCGGTGCCGCGAGGCAGAGATCGCATCGTGAAGCATCGTGAAGAGGTCACGTTCTCGGGGAGAGGTGACGGTTCGTAGGCGTGGCCTCTCCACGAGAACGTGACCTCTCGGGGAGAGGGAAGGTCACGTGAATCCGAAAACGTCACTCGTTTGTGCGGCACCGGCAGCTAGTTCTACTCGGCCCAGGCGGACAACCGCAGGCGGCGCTCGTCCTCGCCGATCCCGCCTCGCGCCGAGCGCGCCCGTAGATCCTCCAACGAGTCGGCACCGGCGCGCACCTGGCACCCCGAGAGCCCATCAAGCTCGCCGTCGGCGAACGCGTCGGCCAGCGCCGCCACATCGGCCGGGTCAGTCCATTCGGTACGGCCGACGTGCATAAACGCATCGCGCGTCATATCCGTCAGTACCACGCCCGGTGCCATCTCCAGCACCCGCAGCCCACGTGCGTAACCGGCCTCGTGCAGGCATCCGCCCAAGCGCATGAGCGCCGTCTTCGAGACGTAGTATCCGGACGAATCGTCGCGGTCCTTGATCGCCGCACCCGACGACAGATCAAGAATCCGCCCACCGCCGCGCTCCAACATCCCGGGAACGAGCGCGTGCTGGATGAGGTAGGGCGCGCGTACGTTGACGAGCTGGGTCTCCCACCACAACTCAGGATCCGTCTCCCATGGCAGCTTCTCTTCTCCGAAAATACCGGCGCAGTTGACCACCATGTCCGCACCGCCGTCGGCCTTGATGGCCTCCAGCATGCGCGCAACGTCAGCGGCATCCTCCAGGTGGCACGCCAGCCGGACTACGCTCGCGCCCAACGCCTCGCACTCCCCGGCCACATCGTCCAACCCCGCCACGGTACGCGCCGCGAGAATCAGCTCGCGTCCCGGGCGCGCTAGACCCGCCGCAATATGGCGCCCGATTCCGCGCGACGCTCCCGTCACGAGAATTTTCTGCGACGGCGCCAGCGCGCTCACGTCCGCACCAGCTTCCGTACTCACGTCCGCACCCGCTCCCGTACACACGTCCACACCCACTTCACCCATTCCAACACCAGCCATGTCCATCTACCCCTTCGCTGCGAAACGCAGTATCGCAAGTGTATCGGCGCCGTCGCCATTCCAGTCGCCGACCAAGTACTGGTCGCCCCAGATTGCCAGCTCCCGTGCGAGCGCCGGGCCGCCGGAGAGCTGGTTGTTCACCAGGATCATTCCATCGCGGATCACGGCGAAGGAGTCGGAACCGTTGCCGTCCCAGTCCCCGGAAAGCGTCGTGTCCCCTTCACGTCCGAAGGTGTGTCCGCTCATGTTTCCACCGCTCAAGGAGTTGTTAACGAAGAATGTCTTGCCGCGCTGGACGGACACCGTGTCCTTCCCGTCGCCGTCCCAGTCCCCGGAATGCACGGCGTCGTCGGCCCGACCGAAGTAGAAGTGGCCGTCCGCGCGCCCTCCGGAGAGTTTGTTCTGGTAGTAGATCAGGGCCCCACGCCGTACCGCGATGCCATCGCCGCCGTCGCCATCCCAATCGCCGACGACGACGCCGTCGCCCTCACGTCCGTAGCGGAAGGTCACGGGCCTGTCGCCGAGGTTGTTGACGTAGGAGAAGGTGTTTCCGCTGGACCACAGGGGGCTGTCCACGCCGTCACCATCCCAGTCACCAACCATGTACACGGCGGCGGCTGGCAGTTCCCAGTTTTCAAGATCTTGACCGTCCCACCCGTTGTCAACAACGACCTCTTGTGCCGCCGGTCCATTGCCAGTCTCCAAACGGAAGGGCCGGGAAAGCCAGTTCTCCATCTCGACCACACCGCCGATCCCCTTCGCCGCAGTGAGTTGAAGGATGTAGCGCCCAGATTCAACAACAATGGGTTCCCCGGTTTCGGTGCTTTCCGCCAGGGCACCGTTCCATGCCAGGTACGACATCTCCGACGTTGTGCCT
Source organism: Ancrocorticia sp. (assembly GCA_047602305.1). GTDB lineage: Bacteria > Actinomycetota > Actinomycetes > Actinomycetales > Actinomycetaceae > Ancrocorticia. The sequence goes on along the minus strand of JASGHO010000001.1, from coordinate 400,329 downwards.
CGTGGCCCCATCTGGATGATCGGGTGCTCACTCACCAGAGCGCCCCTCGTCCCGTCACGTTTGGCGTGGAAGACATGGACAATGAGCTCCAGAATTGGACTCTCCACGTGGTACCCGATCATCGGGAACTCGTTGCGGGAGATATCGAAGATGTGATTGTTGGTGGTCACTTCTTGAAATTGTGGGTTGCACTTGTCAAAGTCCCTGCACTCCTCAGCAAGCTGGGGGCTCTGATAGAGCGCATCGGGATCCAGATTCAGTTCGCGTGATCCTTCCAGGCCGTAGATCTGCTTGTTGGTAGCGACGACGAAGCCGCGATCACTCTCGTAGTTTCCCGTGATTCCGAAGAAGGGGACCCTCGATTCGGATCCGTCGTTACCGCTGATGAGCAGATAGCCGCCGTAGGCTGCGCCCTTGTCGACGGCGCGGGTTCCGTCGCGGGAGATGGTGGGCTCGGCGATGGTCACATCAATTGTGCGCGACTGGCCCGCGGGAATGGTGACGGAGTCCTGCGAGAAGGTGGTGGAGCCGCGCAGATCGTAGGGCGCGGTGTACAAGGGGGCGTTGTTCGGTCCGTAGGTGTTGACCGTCGAGTCGTGCACGTCCAGCTGGTAGGTGATGGCCTTCTGTGACGAATTGGAGATCGTCAGCGATGTTGTTTCGACGACGTCGCCGTCACGCAGGTTAATTTTCGCTGGCGTCACCGTGGAGGGGGTGGCACTCTTTCGCATCTTTGAGGAGGGCTGGGCGGCATGAATTGCTCTCACCATGTTGATGAGTCCCGCACCTTGGCGATGAATCGGAGACAGCCATTCGAGCGGTTGCTCGTTCCACATTCCCACCGCATGTTGTACCGGTAGCGCGGAGTTTTGCAGGATCGTCTTGATCTCGGAGGTGTCGAGCCCCGGGTTTGCTTCCAGCAGCAATGCGGCCCCACCAGCGACATGCGGAGAAGCCATCGAGGTTCCGTTCATTTCGGCGTATCCGCTCCCGTCGGGGTGCCAGCCGTCCAGCGGGACCGCAGAGTAAATGTTGCCACCGGGTGCCAGCACATCTGGCTTGATCTCGAGATCTCCGGTTACTCCCCATGATGATGAATCGACGATGTGGCCAGCGTTGTAGTACGGGGCGTCAACCTTTTGCAGAGTCCAGGTGAGGATCACGGGTTCCGCCGAATCCGCGATGAGTGATTCGAGCCAGACTCCATGGTCGTGAGTGACCGTGAGGACCGGAATTTCGACCCATTCCTCGCCATACACATCGGTTTCGAAGGCTGCCGGTCCAGTGCCGTAAATGATGAGAGCCTCTGCTCCGTCTTTCTGTGCTGCCAAGCCCTTCTCATACGAGGAAGAGTCACCTCGTGACACCACCACCGCTTTGTTGGTGAAGGGCGTACCCGGAAGGTCGACGGCGCCCGTCTTGTTGCCCTCGGGATAGGCGGCTAGTTGGACCTCACCAGATACCGGGGTCCACATTGAGCCGTAGGCCATCTGATACCCGACAAGCTCCTCTTCCACCGAGAAGGCATCCTGGACCGTCATCGCGTTGTAGACGGAACCGACGGCAATTGAAAGCCTGGAACTTGCGGGCACACCACCGGAGAAGATTCCGAGACCCCCCATATTTCCCTGCGCGGCCACGACGGTAATGCCCGCGCTGGCAAGATTGTCCGCGGCCACGGCCGTGGGATAGTCAACCCACCAGGCCATGGGGGAACCCAGCGAAAGGTTGACCACATCCATGTCATCGTGGAAGGCCTGTTCCATCGCTTGGAGAATGATCGTGTCATCCGTGGTTCCGTCGCACCCGAAGACGCGGTAGGAGCCCAGAGTCGCATCGGGTGCGACACCACGGAAACCGGTGGTGGCATCGTTGCCAGCGGCGATTCCAGCCACATGGGTGCCGTGTCCCATGCAATCGTCGGGAATGTCGTCCGGTACCGGCACTGCTCCGGCATCGGCGTTGTACTCATCTCCCACGAAGTCATAGCCGGCAACCACCTTCTTGCCGGGGAACGTGGCCTGCCCGGGGATTCCGTTTCCACCGAAAGCCGGATGGTCGATGTCGATACCGGAATCAATAATGCCGATTTGGACTCCGGCACCCGTTAATCCCAGTTCTTCGTACACGGATTCCACACCGGTCAGTCCACGCGCGTAGTCCATCGCGGGTTTGACCGTGGACCCTGGCTCCTCCGGCGGCAGTTTGACCGTAAGGACCGGGAAGATCGCCTTGACGTTATCGGCCTTGACGATCTCTTCGAGCTCGGTTTGATTTGCGGTGACGACGACGCCATTCCACAACGCCTCAAACGTCTGCTCCACTTCGATGTTGGCCTCGGACAGGTCCTGGGAGAAATTCTCCTGCTGAGCCCCAATGGTGGGAGCCGACCCACCATTGATGACGGGCTCTCCCTCCAGTTCCACAAACCATTTCCCGGTGAATTCAGGTAACGTGGCGGCCTGATCGTAGATCTGCTCGGCATTGAGTGGCGTGAGCACGGGTGACTCGTCAATGTTGGAGGCGGCATCGTCATCTGGATTATCAGCGAATGCCGGAAGCGAACTTCCCGTCGCAAGTGCTGCCGTTGCCACGAGAGCAGCTGCTCTGCGGCGCCAGGTCTGGCGGCATTGTGTCATGTGAGTTCCCTCCATAGGTTGTGACCGCAGAGCTCCATTGCCAATGGCAGAAGCACTCGTTCAGATGAGACAAGTCTGCGCTTTGTCATGGCCGGCTGTCTCGCTAATGGACCGTCAATGGGGAAGACGCACCACCTACATGCATCTACAGAGACGAAAATGCGGGCCAGGCGGAACGGACTTCGTGAGTTTGCAGGGGAGGGCCTCACCTTTTGATTGGTGAGGCCCTCCCCTGTTCAGATCTTCTTAGCCACTACGCTAAAGACTCCATACCAATGGCGCAATCTCTCAGCCTCGCAGCTCGGCTCCGAACTTCTTCTTTGTCTGCCTGACGATGCGCTTGCGCACGCCAGCCGTCTCCTCGGCGGTGAGCGTGTGATCGCCACGCAGACGCAGCGCGAAAGCAAGCGACTTCTTGCCCTCGGGAACTTGCGAACCCACGTAGACGTCGAACAGGCGCAGATCTTCGAGCAGCTCACCGGCGGCCTGGCGTACCACGGCCTCCAGCTCGGCGGCGGTGACGGACTCGTCCACCACGAGCGCCACATCCTCCTTCGCTGCCGGGTAGGTGAGCACGGGCACCACCTGGGCCGCAACATCGCCGCGGGCGGCGAACAGCGCATCGGAATCAACTTCGAAGGCAACCGAACGCTTGGGCAATTCGAAAGCCTTGCACACCGCCGGAGCTAGTTCGCCAGCGTAGCCAACCACCGCGCCACCGGCGAGAATCGCCGCGCAGCGTCCCGGATGCCACGGCGCCTGCTCAGCGGCCTTGATCTCCAGCTCCAGACCAACGGTGCGGCCAATGATCAACGCTGCCTCGACGGCGTCGCGCCAATCCCAGGTCACGGCCTCGAGCCCGGCCTGCGGCTGGGTCACGGAACCGCACGCGACACCGGCAATGTGGTGCGGCTGGTTCGGGATGGCGGCGTGCAGCTTGGCCAGCTCCTCGTCCGAGGGACGGGCACCCACGCCGGCAGCAACCGCCGGGGCAATGCCGGAGGGACGGGCCACGAGGCTCGCCTCGTACACCGCCACCGCGGGGTTGCCGCGCGACACGTTGAGCTGAGCGGTGGCCAGCAGCGAATCAAGCACGGAGGTGCGCAGGTAGCCCGCCTCGTCCTGCAGCGGGTTGATGAGCTTGACTGCCACGCGGCGCTCGTCATCACCCGAAATACCCTGCTTGTCAAAGGTATCGGCAGACACGAAGGGGTAGGACAGCACCTGCACCCAGCCCTGCTCGGCAAGCGCACGCAGCACGTCGCGGCGCTGGCGCTGTACCACGGTGAGGCCGTTACCCGCCGGGGCGCTCGGGAGAATCGAGGGAATCTCATCGTAGCCAACCAGGCGCGCGATCTCCTCGACAAAGTGCGCCGGGGCCACCAGGTCAGGGCGCCATGTCGGAGGCGTTACCTCCAGCACGGCACCGGCACCAGAAACGGAGCAACCGATATCGGTGAGGATCTCCTTGATGCGCTCCTCGGAAACCTCCAGGCCAGCCAAACGCGCAACCTCAGCCACGGGGAACTGCTGAACCGCCGGAGCCGAAGTCTCGTTGAGATCGAACACCTCGGGCCCAGCAACTCCGCCACCGTACTCGACGAGCAGATCAACAACGGCCTGTGCGGCAACACCCGGCAGGAGCGGATCCACGCCGCGCTCAAAGCGCTTGGAGGCCTCGCTCGGCAGCTTGTGGCGGCGCGCCTGGCGCGCCACGGAGATGGGGTCGAAGTGTGCGGCTTCCACCAGCACGTTGACCGTGCCATCGGTGATTTCGGTATCGAGGCCACCCATGGTGCCCGCGAGTCCGAGTACGCGCGCGCCGTGCCCACCCTCGCAGTCGGTGATGAGCAGGTCCTCGACGCCCAATTGACGCGATACCTCATCCAGCGTCACGAGGGTTTCACCGGCGCGGGCGCGGCGCACCACGATCGGACCAGAGACCTTGTCCAGGTCGTAGGCATGCAGCGGCTGACCGAGATCAAGCATGACGTAATTGGTGGCATCCACCGCCAGCGAGATCGGGCGCATGCCCGCCTGCGTCAGGCGATCCTGCATCCACTTCGGCGACTCCGCGTTCGGATTCACCCCGCGCACAACCCGCGTGACAAAACGATCGCAGCCCACCACACCGTGAATCGGGGCGTCATCCTCCACCAGCACCGGGAAGCCATCGGCAGTCGGCGCAGGCAAGGGCGTCGCCAGGTTCTCCTCCAGCGCCGCGTCAACGAAGGCCGCACCGGTGGAGTGATGGTACTCGCGTGCCACTCCACGCATGGAGAAGCAGTAGCCGCGGTCCGGGGTGATGTTGATTTCCAACGTCTCCCCCGCGATGCCGAGAAGCGGCAGCGCGTCGGTGCCCACGGGCGGAAGTGCGGCGATGGCGTCGGCGTCGTCCTTCTTGGCGAGCACGATGATGCCGGCGTGATCCTGGCCGATGCCCAACTCAACCGAGGAGCAGATCATGCCGTCGGAGAAGTGACCGTAGGTCTTGCGGGTGGCGATGGCGAATCCGCCGGGCAGCACGGCGCCGGGCAGCGAGACCACAACGTAGTCCCCCGCCTCGAAGTTGTGCGCGCCGCAGACGATGCCGCGGGAAGCCAGCTCGCTCGGCTCCTTGCCGGTGCCGGGGGTGTCATTGTGATCGCCCACGTCCACGCGGCAGTAGTTGATGACCTTGCCGTTGGACTGTTCCTTGGCGTCAAGGGTCAAAACCTTGCCCACCACGACGGGACCGGTCACCTCCGCCTCGTGAATAGCCTCTTCTTCCAGGCCAACGCGCACCAGATCAGCGGCGAGCTGCTCGGGCGTCAGTCCGGCGGGAACCTCTACGTGGCTGGCGAGCCAGTCAATCGGAATACGTGGCATCTCAGTTACCCCTTCCGGTGGTGCCGAACTGAAGTGAGAAACGAACGTCGCCTTCGACCATGTCGCGCATATCCGCGATGCCGTGGCGCAGCATGAGCGTGCGCTCGATGCCCATGCCGAAAGCGAAACCGGAGTAGACCTCGGGATCGATGCCTGCATTGCGCAGCACCTCGGGGTTGACCATGCCGCAGCCACCCCACTCGATCCAGCCCGGGCCACCCTTCTTCTGCGGGAACCACAGGTCCATCTCCGCCGAAGGCTCGGTGAAGGGGAAGAAGGAGGGGCGCAGGCGGGTGCGTGCCTCGGGGCCGAACATTGCCTTGGCGAAGTGGTCCAGGGTGCCCTTGAGGTGGGCCATCGTGAGGCCCTTGTCCACCGCGAGGCCTTCCACCTGGTGGAACACCGGCGTATGCGTGGCGTCCAGCGCATCGGTACGGAAGGTGCGGCCGGGGCAGGCAATGTAAATCGGTGCGCCGCGCTCCAGCATGGTGTGCGACTGCACCGGCGAGGTGTGGGTACGCAGCACCAGGCCGGGCTGGGCGTCCACGCCCGCGCTAGCGCCCACCGTCTCGACACCCTCAACGTAGAAGGTGTCCTGCATCTGCCGCGCCGGATGATCCGGACCGAAGTTCAGGGCGTCGAAGTTGAACCACTCGTGCTCCACCTCGGGGCCCTCGGCGATATCCCAGCCGAGCCCCACGAAGAAGTCCGCGACGTCCTCCAGGAGCACCGTCAACGGGTGACGCGCCCCCAGCGGGTTCCGGCGGCTCGGGAGGGTGACATCCACCTTCTCCTCCGCGATGGCGCGCGCCTCTGCCTCTTCTTCCAGGCGCTGCGTGGCCGCAGCCAGCGCGCCCTGAATCGCCTTGCGCGCGGCGCCCATGAGGCGACCGGCCACCGGCTTCTCGGACTTATCGAGCCCGCGAATCAGCGTATTGGCCTGGGTGATTGGCGCGTTGTCACCGCTGTGGGCGAGACGCGCTTCCTTCAGTTCTTCGAGTGTGCCCGCTGCGTCGAATGCCGCCTTGGCAGCCTCGACAGCGGCAGCGATCCCAGCCTCATCGAGGGGGCTCAGCTTTCCGGCTTCCTCAGACATGTGTGCCTTTCGTGAATTCATCGCCCGCGCGAGTCGACTTCGCGCGAGTGCCACGAGCCATTCTAGTGGGTGCCTCCGACGCTTTTTGGTTCCGCCCGCGCAGGTGCGGGCAGTCTCACGCTCTCGCGCGGTGGCAAGGTTGTTGTGAGGAGGTGCCGCATCTGTGGAAGAAGCCGTAGGCTTGGCTCCATGCGCACCGTGTTTTGTGGACTGACCGTCGTGGACCTCATTCAAACCGTCGAGGCGGTCCCGGCCGCCAATGAGAAGGTCGTCTCCACCTCGGCACTCCTGGACGTGGGCGGGCCAGCTGCCAACGCTGCCCGCACCGCCGGCGCCCTCGGCGCCTTCCCCACCCTCGTCTCCCCCATCGGCCCGGGAGTTTTTGGTGCACTCGCCCGCGAGTGGTTGCGTGAGTCCCACGTTCACGTCGTCGACCTTGCCGACGACGGCGACCCGGCCATCTCCGCCGTCGCCATCGATACGCAGGGCAACCGGTCCGTCATCTCCTCGAACAACACGGCCCGCACGCACCGATTCCCCGAGGCCGATATTCTCGACGGCGCCACCGCGCTACTGGTGGACGGGCACCTCATGGACGTACAGATCGCGCTGGCGCGCACTGCCGAGAACATGGGGATTCCCGTGGTGCTGGACGGCGGCTCCTACAAGCCCGGCTTGGAATCGCTCATCAAGCACGTCACACACGCCATTGTCTCCGCGGACTTCCATTTGCCAGGGGTTCCCGACGACCAGCTTCTGGAGAGCCTCGTGGGTGCAGGACCGCGCTTCGTCGCCCGCACCCATGGCGGCGCGGCAATCGAGGCCATCGTTGACCAGAAGCTCTACTCGCTCCCCATCCAGGAAGTGCCCGCCGAGCAGGTCGTCGATACCCTCGGCGCCGGGGACGTTATTCACGGCGCCTTTGTGGCGGCGCTCGGAGCGGGCCAGGACGAACTCTCCTCGCTCGCCGCGGCAGCCCAGTTGGCGAGCCTCTCGGTGCAAAGCGCGGGCGCAATGGGCTGGATCGAGAAGCTCGCCGAGGCCGAGTAAAGCTGTCGAGTAGAACTCAGGAGACCGCCGCGAGGCTGAAACTGAAGTCGTGGGCTTCGCCGGGCGCCAACCACACCAACCCCAGACCATTGTTGAAAGCGTTCGGGGCGCAGGTCATGGGTTCCACCGCGAGGCCGGTGCGGCCAATCTCTTCACCCGAATAGAGTTGGATCCAGCGCGCGTCAGTTCGGAGCGCCACCGCGTGGCCGGACGCCGTGTCCGCAATCCGCAGCTCCCACTCCCCCTCCGGCAGGTCCGTGAAGGCGTGGTCGAGAGACCCACTTCCGAGCACCCGCGCTTGCCTGAAGTCCACGCCCAGCTCACCGGCCTCCCGCAAACCCACGGGCGTGAGGTCGCCGTCGACCTCCAGAACCGAGCGGGCGGGCAGCGAGATCTCGTACCCGTCCACCAACGCGCCGTCGAAAGAAATGTAGGGGTGCGAGGCGCAACCGTAGGGCGCGCCGCCACCCCCGACGTTCTCAACCCGCAACGAGTAGCGAAGCCCGGACGCGGCCTCCAGCTCGTAGCGCACACGCGCCGTCAACGTCCAGGGATACCCAGGGCGCGCCGCCACCAGTGCCTTCAGCTCCACAAAGTCCGCTGCTTCAGCCACGACTTCCCACTCGCTCCACGCCATGAATCCGTGCAGCGCAGCGTGGTGTTCGGCATCATTGACAGGCAACAGGTGCCGCTCACCGGACACCTCGTATGCCCCTCCGGCAACTCGATTGGGCCAAGGGATCAGCGTCTTGCCCATGTAGGCGGGCGCGAATCCGTCGTCGTTATGCGAAGAAATGAGGCCGTGGCCCTCGTGGGTGAAGCGGGCGATACCCGCGCCCACGGTGACCACATGGGCCTCGTAGGCGCCGGAGCGCAGGACGATGCGGCGGCCGGATGATGTGTTCATGGCTGGACTCCTTGTCGGTTATCACCGAATAGTTGTGTCCCGACGCGGAATCGCCGGCCTCACGGCCCCGCAAGGGCTCTGCCCCGCGAACACGTAGCCTCACGAAGGCTACAAGCGCCTGCTAGGACCGCGGCGGTGCGGTGGACTCGCGAACCACCAGTTCGGTGGGAATCGAGACGGTGCTGGGGGAACCGGTGCTGAGCATGTCGAGTGCGACACTCAGCGTCTCGTGTCCGGCGCGGTCCCAGTGCTGGTTGATGGTGGTGAGTGGGGTGGGGAATTGGCAGGCTTCGTCGATGTCGTCGCAGCCGATGATGGAGATGTCCTGCGGGATGCGCAGGCCCGCTTCCAGGACTGCGCGGTAGGCGCCGAGCGCCATCTGGTCGTTGGCGACGAAGATTGCTGTGGGTGCCTCGCCGCGCAGAAGTTCCTGTGCCGCGAGGTAGCCCGAGGTGGGCGACCAGTCGCCGCGAGCCAGCTGCGCAACCTCCCGCGAGTTCTTTTCCAGCGTGGCTTGCCAGGCCCGCTGGCGGCTCTGTGAATGGATGGATAGTGCCGGGCCAGCGATGTGATGCACGGTGGTGTGGCCCAGGTCGAGAAGGTGTTGCACGGCGGCCTCGGTTCCGCTGGCCTGATCGATGCCGACGGAAGAGACCTCCCCCTCCACCAGACTCCCGAGAACCACGGTGGGAACGGGAAGCCGCCCCAAACGCGTGGTGGCCGCCCCGGACTCGGACGAGGAGGACACGATAACGATCGCGGCGTCGATGGACATCTCGCCCAGCCGCATCACCGTCTGGCCATCGGATTCGGACACCAACGAACTCCAATGGATGAGGCTGGTGCGATAGTTCTGGGCCGCAGCCGCCTCCACGATTCCTTCCAGCGCGAGACGATTCCCCACCGGATGCAGGGTGTGGTAGACAACCCCGATGTTCTTGAAGCTGCCCGACTTCATCGCCCGAGCGGCCGAGTTCGGAACGTAATGCAGCTGGCGCATCGCCTCCAGGACGCTCTCACGTTTGGCTTCTTTGACGTAGGGTTCGCCGTTGATGACCCGCGAGACCGTCTGCGTCGAGACTCCCGCCAACCGGGCCACGTCGCTCATCGACGGACGTTTCCTCTGTGCCACGACTGCCCACCTCATCTTTCGCGCCGGATTCGGGCGATTTTGCTGCCGTATTGAGTGTAAGTGGCACGGCTCAATGGGCAAAACGTGGCGGGCAGTCGTGGCGCAAAGATTGTTCCAATTAGCTTTCGGGGCTAATCCTCCACCACAGTCCCATGATGAGGGCGACGGCGGACAACCCCAGCCCCGACCACAGGTTTGCGTTGATGCCACCGGTCTTGGCCAGCTCATCGGCTCCGTTGAAGATGAAGGAGCAGATGATGAGGAAGATTCCGATGAGACCGAGTGCGGCGGCGATGATGAAGCGGATGTCCGTCAGCTGCGCCTTGGGTTGTGTCTGATTTTCTGAAGGCATGAGTTGCTTCTCCTTAGTGGAAGACGACGTTCAGGACGACGACGGCGACACCCGCGATGATTGCGAGCGGCACCGGACGGCGCAGCAGCGGCAGTTCGTGCAGCTTGGGATCGCTGCGCTCTTCCAGCGGGGTTTCCGAGTAGACGAATCCGCGCAGCTCGGCGGAGGTCTTCGGGGTGGTGAACCGCGAAACGATGATCGTCGCGACGACGTCGGTGACGAAGGCCACTGAGGCCGCGAGGAAGGCGCCGCCCTGGCCGGGCAAATTGAGAAGATCGGCCCAGATGAGGATGTTGATTCCGAGTGCACTCAGGGTACCGACGGCGAGGCCGACCCAACCGGCTGTCGGTGTGGCCTTCTTCCAGAACATACCGATGATGAACGTGGCAAAGAGCGGCGCGTTGAACATCGAGAACAACTGCTGCAGGTAGTCCATGAGGTTCTCGTACTGCGAAGCGATGAGAGCCGTGAAGATGGCGATGACCGAGGCCATGAAGGTGGCGATCTTGCCCATACGCAGGTACTGGGCGTCCGACTGTCCGGGGCGGATGTAACGCTCGTAGAGGTCAACCGTGAACACGGTGTTGAACGCCGAGATGTTGGCCGCCATGCCCGCCATGAAGGAAGCGAGCAGGCCGGTGATGGCCAGGCCCAGCAGGCCGTTGGGCAGCACATCACGCATGAGCAGCAGAATGGCGTTGTTGTACTCGAACGATTCGCCCAGGCCCTTGGCGGTGGCCACTTCGCTCACGAGAACTCCGGCAACCATGCCGGGGATGATGACGAGGAAGGGCACGAACATCTTGACGAAGGTGCCGATGATCGGGGTCTTCTGTGCTGCCGAGATCGACTCGGAAGCCATCGCACGCTGCACCTCGACGAAGTTGGTGGTCCAGTAGCCGAAGGACAACACGAAGCCGAGGCCAAAGACGATACCGATAACGGACATCACCGGCGATTCGAAGCCGGAGAGCAGGTTGCCGGGCCAGGAGTTCAACTGCAGGGCCGGGTCGCTGCCGGTTTGAGCCGCGATGTCGGTGATCTGCTCCTTGAGGCTGCTCCAGCCGCCCACGCGGTTGAGGCCGATGAGGGTGAGGGGCAGCAGCGCCGCGATGATGACGAAGAACTGTAGCACCTCGTTGTAGATGGCGGCCGAGAGTCCTCCCATGGTGATGTAGGTGAACACGATGACGGCCGCCACGATGAGGGCTACCCACAGCGGCCAGCCCAGCAGCCAGTTGATGATCTTGCCCAGCAGGAAGAGGTTGATGCCCGCGATGAGGAGCTGTGCCAACGCAAAGCTCCACGAGTTGATGAGGTGGGCCGTCTTGCCGTAGCGCTTGTACATGAACTCCGGTACCGAGCGGACCTTGGAGCCGTAGTAGAAGGGCATCATGACGATGCCGAGGAAGATCATGGCGGGGATGGCGCCAACCCAGAAGTAGTGGAATGTGGGCATTCCGTACTGGGCGCCGTTGGCCGACATTCCCATGATCTCCACCGCGCCAAGATTGGCAGAGACGAAGGCAATTCCCGTCACCCAAGCGGGGATGGAACGGCCACCGGTGAGGAAGCCGTCGGCGCTCTCCGACTTCTTCTTCATGATGAAGCCAACGCCAATCACGAAGGAGAAGTAGATGAGGATCGGAATGTAATCGAACGCGTGGGCGTTGAAGAGCGTACTCTCCTCACCCGCCGGGTTCAGTGGTAGCAGGGATGGTGCAAAAATCATGTGTACTCCCGTTTGAGGCGCACCCCGCCATCAGCGAAGGCAAAGTGCTCCTACAGGTCAAAACCGTGGGTATTCATGGTGTGGTGGATGGATGGACCCGCGGAGTGCCCTCGACATTGCAAAGCGCTCCTTGGGGCGCCGGCTGAGCGGTGGATGCCCGACCGGTGCGGATTGCGCAATGTTTCCACTTTGCAATCTGGTAACGCAAACAGTATCGTCACAGAGAAATTTCGTCAACACAATGTCAGATCTCTCAAATAGATTCTTCTCGCTGGGTAAATGGGGTACGGTGAGTGCTGTGCGCGGTAGTTTCCACGAACACGAGATTGTGTTGAAACAAAACTAACTACGTGAATATCCAGTAAAACAATGCATGCAATGAGGCAGGTAACAGGATGCAGCTCGACGAACTCACAACTCAACTGACCACCGGCGGCCTCGATACCCGATTGGTCGCGATCTATGGCAACCACCCGGGTGACGTGGAGAGCGCACGTACGCGATTCGCCGCCGTCGTCGAGGATTACAGAAATAGATTTGTCGACGACGCCGCCGCGGACGTCTCGCTTTTCACCGCTCCCGGCCGCACCGAGATGGGCGGCAATCACACGGATCACCAGCGCGGCCGAGTTCTCGCGGGCTCGGTGAGCATGGACATGGTGGCCTGCGCCGGTCCCAACGGCTCGCGCTGGATCCGCATCGCTTCCCAGGGCTACCCCGAGGTGGCCGTCAATCTCGACGATCTGGAGCGCAAGCCGCGCGAAGAAGGCACCTCGGCAGCGCTCGTCCGTGGAGTTGCTGCGGCGCTCGCCGATCGTGGCCACAGCCTCGACGGATTCTCCGCAACGGTCTCCTCCACCGTCCCCGGCGGCGCCGGGCTCTCCTCCTCTGCCGCCTACGAAATCCTCATCGGCGTCATCCTCAACCACTTCTCCTGTAGCGGCGCCGTCTCCCCCGTCGAGTTGGCACAGATCGGCCAGTTCGCGGAGTCCCAGTACTTCGGCAAGCCCTGCGGACTCCTTGACCAGACGGCCTGCTCCGTGGGCGGCGTGGTGAGCATCGATTTTGCTGACCCCTCCGCGCCGGTCATCGAGGCACTCAACCTCAACCTGGACGAGTACGAGCACGTCATGTGCATCATCGAATCCGGCGGCGATCACGCCGATCTCACCGACGAATACGCCGCCGTGCCCGCCGAAATGCGCGCCGCCGCCGAGTTCTTCGACAAGCAGTTCCTGCGCGACGTGGAAGAAACCCACTTCTGGGACAGCCTGGGCGCACTGCGCGAACAGGTGGGTGACCGCGCCGTGCTGCGCGCCATGCACTTCTTCGGGGACAACGCCCGCGTACCCAAGCAGGTGGCCGCCCTCAAGGAGCATCGTTTCGACGACTACCTCGGTATGGTCACCGAGTCAGGCCTCTCCTCGGCGGTGCAGCTACAGAACCTCTACGCCACCAAGACGCCGCAGCAGCAGGCCGTCGTCGTCGCCATTTCACTCGCCAAGCAGGTACTGGGTGGGCGCGGCGCTGTACGTGTCCACGGGGGCGGCTTCGCCGGCACCATTCAGGCATACGTGCCAACATCGATACAGCAAGAATTCACCACGGCGATCGAACGCGTCCTCGGCCCGGGAACCTGCCACACGGTCCGGGTTCGGCCGGTGGGCGGGGCCGTCGTCGTCTAATCGTCACTCACATCCGGTTCGGGTCCATACACCGAGCCGAGAACAACGTAAGGGAAGAGGAAATTCCATGGCAATTTTGGTACTGGGCGGCGCGGGCTACATCGGTTCACACACTGTCCACGAGTTGATCGATGCCGGACGCGACGTGGTTGTCATTGACAACCTGCTCACCGGATTCGTGCAGGCGGTGCATCCCGAGGCCCGTTTCTACGAGGCGGATATCCGTGACCGCGCTGCACTTGACGCCATCTTCGAGAAGGAAGACATTGAGGGGGTCATTCACTTCGCGGCCTCCTCGCAGGTGGGCGAATCGATGACCAATCCGCTCAAGTATTACGACAACAACGTGGGCGGTACCATCGTGCTGCTGCAGGCCATGGTGGCCCACGGGATCGACAAGATCGTGTTTTCGTCCACGGCAGCCACCTACGGCGAGCCGGAGAGCATTCCGATCATGGAATCCGACCGCACCCAGCCCACAAACTGCTACGGCGAAACCAAACTGGCCATGGAGAAGATGATGGCGTGGGCGGGGCAGGCGCACGGACTCAAGTCGGTGGCGTTGCGTTACTTCAACGCTGCGGGCGCGCACGAGTCGGGCACCATCGGCGAGGCACACGGTCCCGAAACCCATCTCATTCCGTTGATTTTGCAGGTCCCGAATGAGCAGCGCGAGTTCATCGGGGTGTTCGGCAACGACTACCCCACAAAGGACGGCACCTGCGTGCGCGACTACGTCCACGTCTCGGACCTCGCCCAGGCCCACATCAAAGCCATCGATTACCTCATTGGCGGCGGCAAGAGCGACGTCTTCAACCTCGGCAGCGGCCAGGGCTTCACCGTCAACGAGATGATCGAGGTGGCGCGCAAGGTGACCGGGCATGCAATCCCCGTCAAGGTTTCCCCGCGCCGCGCCGGAGATCCAGCCCAGCTCATCGCCTCCTCCGAGAAGGCGCGCCGGGTGCTCGGTTGGGCCCCGCAGTTCGAGAGCGTCGAGGCCATTATCTCGTCCGCGTGGAACTGGCACCGCGGGCACCCCCACGGTTATGAGGAGATCAAATGAGTGGGGCAATCACCGAGCTGGTTCGCTACGCCGAGTGCACCGGGCTGATCAGCGGCGCCGACCGCGTCTGGGCCATCAACACCGTGTTGGAAGCGGTGGGGAGCGTTGGGAACGACGGCGACGCAGCGACTAGAGGTGCCGCGTCCGGCTCCGAGACCACCCGCCCCCTCGCGGACATCCTGAATGATATTCTCGCCGACGCCCACGAGCGCGGGGTGTTGGAGCATGACTCGGTGGTGTACCGCGACCTCTTCGATACCACGCTCATGGGCCGCCTCACCCCGGCGCCCCGCGAGGTGCGGGCGAAGTTCCGGGAGCTTTATGAGCGCTCGCCGCTTGCGGCCACCAGCTGGTATTACGAATTCAGCCAGGACACCAACTACATTCGCCGCGATCGTATGGCCAAGGATGTGCGCTGGGTGAGCCCCACCGAGTACGGCGAGCTGGACATCACCATCAATCTCGCGAAGCCGGAGAAGGACCCGAAGGCGATTGCTGCGGCACGTGAGCTGCCCGCCGCCGACTACCCGCGTTGCCTGCTCTGTGCCGAGAACGAGGGTTACGCTGGCCGGGTCAATCACCCGGCGCGCCAGAACCATCGCATCGTGCCGGTGACGATCAACGAGAGCTCGTGGTTCCTGCAGTACTCGCCCTACCTGTACTACAACGAGCACTGCATCGTGTTCAACGAGCAGCACACCCCGATGAAGATCG
Source organism: Ancrocorticia sp. (assembly GCA_047602305.1). Classification (GTDB taxonomy): domain Bacteria; phylum Actinomycetota; class Actinomycetes; order Actinomycetales; family Actinomycetaceae; genus Ancrocorticia. The sequence continues at coordinate 385,091 of JASGHO010000001.1, read as the reverse complement.
ACCGCGCCTGCTTCGCCAAGCTGTTTGATTTCGTGGAGCAGTTCCCGCACTATTTCGTGGGGTCGAACGCGGATCTGCCGATTGTGGGCGGCTCGATTCTCGCCCACGATCACTTCCAGGGCGGTCACTTCGAGTTCGCCATGGCGCGCGCGGAGATTGAACGCCCGGTATCCTTCGCGGGATTCGACGACGTCGAAGCCGGGATCGTGCGCTGGCCGATGTCCGTTCTGCGTCTGGCAAGTTCCGACCGCGAGAGGCTGCTGGAACTGGCTGATCGTATCCTGGCCGCGTGGCGTGGCTACACGGACGAGGACGCGTTTGTGTTTGCGCAGACCGAGGGCGAGCCGCACAACACCATCACGCCGATCGCGCGGATGCGTGACGGCAAGTTCGAGCTGGACCTGGTGTTGCGCAACAACATCACCACGGACGAGCATCCGTTGGGGGTCTACCACCCGCACGCGGAGCTGCACCACATCAAGAAGGAGAACATCGGCCTCATTGAGGTGATGGGCCTGGCGGTATTGCCCGCTCGTCTCAAGGAGGAGCTGGCCGCCCTCGAGCAGCATCTGGTGGCCGGCGAGGACCTGCGTGGTGATCCGTTGACCGAGAATCACGCCGACTGGGCTGAGGGCTTTGCCTCCGAGATCACTGCGGAGAATGCCGAGTCGGTGGTGCGCCGCGAGGTGGGCCGCGTTTTCGCCAAGGTGCTGGAGCACGCGGGCGTCTACTCGCGTAACGAAGAGGGCCAGCGGGCTTTCCTGCGCTTCATTGAGTCGGTGTAAGAGCCGCTATTGACCACGAGAGCCGGGAGGTAGGTGCACTGTGCGGAGCACCTATCGCCCGGCTTTCGTCATGTTCAGTTAATTGAAGGTCTGGTAACGCACCGTGAACGACGACGACGCGGCGGCCCCGGCTACGGTTGCGTCAGCTACGAACAGCGTCGTGGCGAAGTCCGCGGCATCGAGGTAGCTGCGCAGGGTGAAGGCTAGATCGCCGTCGCCCACATAGATTTCGGTGATTGAGCGGTCGTGTAGGATCTCCAGCCGGGAGGCGGTGCCCTCCGGGAGTGTCACGATACGGCGATCGCCGTGCGGGTAGCGCGTGGTGGAGCGGTCTACAATGAGCTGGCCACCGCGTAGCTCGATGGCCACGTAGCTTGCCTCTCCACCAATACGTACACCCCATGCTTCGGCGGTAGTCATCCCTGCATCGGGTGCCACCTCGAGGCGGAAGGAACGCGAGCCGTTCAGCCCGCCAACAACGGCACGGGTATCGCCAGCAGCAACCACGATCTGGCCTTCAGCCGCCGCACCCCACGCGGGCGCAGGCCGCTGAATAACGCGTCCCTCGCGCACGGTGAGCTCGCGCGGGACCGTCAAGGTATGCACCCATCCCGTGTTCTTCAAAGAGGGCTGAGCGTCCTCGCTGGCATTGCCCGCCCAGCCGGCCAGCAGCGGCACCCGGGAATCGCCACGGCGCCGCGCGAACACCTGCGGCGCGTAGAACTCGAAGCCGCGGTCAAGCTCGATGTAGTCCTCGCTGACAACCCGAAAAGCGTTGCCCTCCAGGTGCCCCAACAGATACACGCAGGGGAAGATGTTCTCGAAGCCTTCGCGTTCCAGATCGACACCCTGCGGGCAGAAGACGAGGAGGTCAAATTTCTCCCCTGTCACCTCATCTGCCACGGACACAAGGTTGGGGCATTCCCACATGTACCCGAGCGCCGCAAACTCAGATTCCCGCCCGGGGAACGTCATCTCCCCCTCGAAGCGCCATTCACGCAGGTCATCCGAACGGTAGAACACCGCGGTGCCGGTCAGGTTCTCCCGTTGTACCCCAATGAGCATCCGATACGATCCATCCGCATCGCGCCACACCTGCGGATCGCGGTAGTGCGCGGTGTAGCCTTCAGGCTGATCCGGGATGATCGGATTCCCGGCATATTTCTCGAAATTCACGAGATCGTCGGAGGTGACCAGGCACTGTGTCGCCTCGCGCTCCCCCGTCTGAGAATCCTTGTAGTTACCGGTGTAAAACAGGGCGAAACGGGCCAGGCCGGGGACGTCGTCGTCGATAATCAATCCGGTACCCGAGTAGGCGCCGTCGCGGTCGTAGCGTGAATCCGGGATCACTGCGGGGCCGCGATCCTCCCAGTGCAGCAGGTCGGTGGAGACGGCGTGGCCCCAGTAAATCGTCTTCTTGTGCGGGAAAAACGGGCCGAACTGGTAGAAGGCGTGGTAGGTGTCGCCGTCGACGATGAGGCCGTTGGGATCGTTGAGCCGACCAACCGGCGGCGCCACGTGGTACAGGGGATAATCAGGATCCTCGTGTGCCCGCGAGTTCTCGATAGCACGAGCCGCGCGCTCGATCAGATCTTGCATTCGTTGAACCTCGTGTCTTTCGTGCTCCGCTCCGCTGCGAACCTCGAGCCAGTATGTCAATCGGTTGACATGGCAGTCAAGGCGAGACCACTGGCCGTCCACTTGACACCGCGGCCCTCCGCTGTCAGCATATCCCGCCGCCCACTGGGCCGAGCCTACGGGACGGGCCGATAGCCCACACCGTATGATATTACGGAGTGCCTCATTGTTGACGCGCCACCCACCCCCGATCCACATGGAGACAATGAATGCCTAGACAGAGAAACCAGCCGAGTATTGCCGACGTCGCGGCAAAGGCCGGGGTCTCTCCCACAACGGTCTCCCGGGTGCTCAACAATCGTGGATATTTGAGCGATGAGACCAAAAAGAAGGTTGCGGAGGCGATGGAGGCGCTCAACTACCGCCCGAACGAGGTGGCCCGCGCCCTCATCGGAAAGCGCACCCGGATCGTCGGAATCATTCTGCCGACTGTTGCCCTCCCCTTCTTCGGCGAACTCGCCGTTCACCTGGAGCACGCCCTCACCGAGCACGGCTACCGCACTCTTCTGTGCAATAGCCTCGGCCGCGCGGAGATCGAACGCGACTACGTCATTCAGCTGGAAGGTAATCGTGTCGATGGCCTCATCACCGGGGCCCACAACTTCTCCATCCCCGAGTACTCGACCACCCGCCTGCCCGTGGTGACCATCGATCGCGAACTCAGCGACCACATCCCCAACGTGCGCGCGGACAACTTCTCTGGTGGCAGGCTCGCCACCGAGCGGCTCGTCTCCGCCGGTTGCCAGCGCCCCCTGCTGCTCACCTCGCGTACCGGCCCGCACAACCTCCGCGAGGCCGGTTACCGCTCTGTTCTGGGCGAAGCCGGCATCGAACCGACCATCGCCACGGTTCTCTTCGGAACACCCGAACCCGGGCGCACCAAGGCCATCTTCGCGGCATTGGATGAGCACCGTGGGAAAGTCGACGGCGTCTTCGCCACCGACGATCTCGCCGCCTGCACCGCCATCGAATGGGCTCGCCAACGCGGCGTGCGCATCCCCGATGAGTTCAAAGTGGTGGGCTTCGACGGCACCGCCGCCGTGCGCTCGGCGATGCCCTGGCTCACCACCATTCGCCAGCCCGCGGAACAGATCGCCCACGAGGCCGTGCGCCTGCTCGTCGAACGCATCGAAGCCGGGCGCGGCAACGACGCCACGGAGAACATCACAATGGAGTTCCCCGTGGCGATCCTTGAAGGGACGACGGCGTAGCCGCAGTTGGTCGCGGTCGCTTACCCCGCTAGTCTTCCTTTGTCCACACGGTGGTGTTCGGCGGAATCACACCCTCGTACTCCTGGGACGTGTCACTGCTGAGGATGATGTGTTCCGGCCCGGCAACCGGCTCGGAGCCGAAGTTCGTAATCGACATCCAGCGGTTGGGACGAGCGAAAGCCACCACCTGGTCGCCGGAGGGAATCCATTGCAGCTCTTCGCCCGTTTGTAGCTCGTGGCGAAGCTCCAGGGCCCCTCGGTACAGATTCAACGTGGAGGCCGGGTCCTTCTCCTGAGCGGCCGCCGCGTAGCTGGCAAACCACGCGGGCTGAGGAAGGTGCGCGGAGCCGGGGCCAAACCCCAGCGAGGGGCCATGCTCGCTCCACGGGAGCGGAACGCGGCAGCCGTCGCGCCCCACATCCTCACCGCCGGTACGCGCGAAGTTGGGATCCTGACGCTCCCCAGCAGGAATATCCGCCACCTCGGGCAAGCCGAGTTCTTCACCCTGGTAGAGGTAGGCGCTGCCGGGCAGGGCCAGTGCAAGAAGGGTAGCGGCCCTGGCGCGGGCTAGTCCCAGCTCCCGATCCTCAACCGGTTCCCGTCCGCCACTGCGCAGCCACGCCTTGGCATCCTTGTACACCCCGCCAATGCCGTAGCGGCTGGTGTGGCGCGGCACGTCATGGTTGGAAAACACCCAGGTGGACGAGGAGCCGGCCTCGGAGGCGATGCGCAGGTTGTTCTCGATGATGGTGTGGAACTCCACGGCATCCCAGGAAGCGCGCAGCAGATCGAAGTTGAAGGCCTGACCGAGGCTATCGGCGGCCGAGTACATGACGCGGCGATGGGCCGGAACCCAGGCCTCGGCCACCGCCATCTTGGGCGGATCATACTGGTTGAACAGTTCGCGCCATTCGCTGAAGATGCCCTTGAGCTCGTCGCGATCGCGCGTGGGGTGCTGCCCATCCGGGTAGGACGTCTTGGAGACAATCTGGGCGCCCGTCGGCATATCCGCGGCGCGTTGCGGCACCCACTTGGCCATCTGGTGGGCCACATCAATCCGGAAGCCATCCACACCGCGATCGGCCCAGAACTTCAACACGTCGAGGAACTCCTGCTGCACGTCCTCATCTGCCCAGTTGAGATCGGGCTGCTCCGGAGCGTGGGTGTGGAGATACCACTGGCCGTCAGGAACCCTGGTCCAGGCGGAACCACCGAACAGGGAGTCCCAATCAGCCGGTGGCAGTTCGCCGTCGTCGCCCACTCCATCCCTGAAAATGTAGCGGTTGCGTTCGGGCGAACCGGGCGCGGCGGCAAGTGCCTGCCGGAACCAGACGTGGCGATCCGAGGTGTGGTTGGGGACGATATCGATGATGATGCGGAGTCCGGCGCGATGTAGCGCGGAGACGAGCGCATCGAACTGCTCCAGGGTGCCGATGCGAGGGTCCACGTCGCGGTAGTCGTCCACGTCGTAGCCGCCGTCGGCGAGGGCGGAGGGATAGAACGGGCTGATCCATACCGCGTCGATACCGAGTGCCGTGAGGTAGTCGATGCGCGACAGCACTCCGGCCAGGTCGCCCAGGCCGTCACCGTTGGCGTCGGCGAAGCTGCGCGGGTAGATCTGGTACACCACCGCCTGCCGCCACCAGTTGGGGTCAGTGAGCGGGCCGCGTGCCTCGTGACTTTCGGAAGCCGTGGGGTGCGCATTCATCGTGATGGCCTTTCGTGAGAAATGATGGGGCTGGCGTCGGGGTGAGAGAAGTGGTTTCGGAACAAGACAGAGTGAGCCCCCACGTGTTCGTGCGTCGCGGCACGTCCGTGTGGGGGCTCATCCATGTCTAGCTGACATGTCTAACCGATGTGAAGTGTTCTATCAGTGCTTCACCCGGCTAAAGTGATCGCTCGGATCACTCGGGCTTTGCGCTCACCTTGAGGAGGTCAGCGCCCTGGGTGACCGAACCCGAGGCGACGGTATCAACCGCGCCGAAGCGGCGATGGTTGGTCACGAGCACCGGGGTGATCGAGGAGTATCCTGCGGCGGCGATAGCTGCGAGATCGAAGGAGATGAGCGGGGTACCCGCGGTCACCTTGTCTCCGCGTGCCACGTGTACCTGGAAGCCCTTGCCCTCCATGTTCACGGTGTCGATTCCGACGTGCACGAGCAGTTCCACACCGCTGTCCAGCTTCAGTCCGATGGCATGACCGGTTTCGAAGGCCATGGCAACCGTTCCGTTTTCGGGGGCGACGACGGTGCCCTCGCTCGGCTCGACTGCGACACCCTTGCCGACGGCGCCACTGGCGAAGCCGGGATCCGGAACCTGGTCCAGCGGGATCACGCGGCCCTTGAGGGGCGAGTGAACATCGGTGACGGTACCGGGGATCATGGCCGGAGCCTTGGGCTTGGTAGCAACTGCGGTAGCGGCGCCACCAGCGGCCGGGGCGGCAGCTGCACGAGGTGCCGGAGCCGGGGTTGCAGCAGGAGCAACGGGAGCCTTGTTGAAGGGCTCGAGCGATTCCTTACCGCGGGACTTGCCGAACACCCAGGTGACTGCAAATGCGGTGGCAAGCGACAGTGCGCAAGCAACGATGAACAGCGGGATGTCCTTGGGAACCATGGCGACGAAGCCAACGATGCCGGCGGAGCCGAGCGACTGCGAACGAAGATCGAAGAGGGCGATGAAGGCGCTACCCACAGCCGCACCCGCGATGCCGCAGAAGAAGGGCCAGCGCAGGCGGAGGTTCACACCGAAGATGGCGGGCTCGGTAATGCCGAACAGAGCTGAAGCGGACGACGCACCCGCGAGGCCCTTGAACTTCTGATCCTTGACCAGGAAGAAGACGGCGAGGGCGGCGGCGCCCTGGCCAATGTTGGCCACGGAGGCAATCGGCAGCAGGAAGGAGCCGCCGGTGTTGGCCACATCAGCAATGAGCGGAAGCTCAATGGCCGGGAAGGACTGATGCAGGCCGGTGATGACGATCGGCGAGTAGAGCAGACCGAAGACGAGGCCACCGATGATGCCACCGTTGGTGTAGAGCCAGAGCAGGCCCTCCGTGATGCCGGTGGACACGATGCGCATCACAGGTCCGACGAAGACGAATGCCAGGAAGCCGGTGACCAGCATGGTGAAGAGCGGGGTCAGCAGGAAGTCCGTGGTGCCCTTGAGCCACTTGTGGAACTGCTTCTCCACGCGGGCGAGGATCCAGGCCACGGCGAGCACAGGGATAACCTGGCCCTGGTAACCAACCTGGGCCACGTCCAGACCAAACACGTTCCAGTAGGGCATCTCGCCGGCCTGCTCGACCGCCACGCGAGCGTAGGCGTTGACGAGGTCACCGGAGACCATTGCGGCACCCATTGCGGCACCGAGGTAGGGGTTACCGCCGAAGATCTTCACAGCGGAGAAGCCGATGAGAACCGGCAGGAATGCGAACGCAGCCGAGGAAATCAGCTGGATCATTGCAGCGTAGTCCGCCACCCACGGGGCCAGCTCAACCACGGACTTCGGTCCAAAGAGGCCCTGTGCCGTCAGCACGTTGTTGAGGGACATCATGAGACCACCGGCGATAAGCGCAGGCAGCATGGGGACGAAGATGTCCGCAATCACCTTGATGAAGCGGGCGAAGACGTTCTGCTGCTCGGCAGCCACTGACTTGGCTTCGTCCTTCGAGACGTCCCTGACGCCCATGGCAGTCAGCTTCTGGTAGACGATGTTGACGTCGCCCGGACCCACGATGATCTGGAACATGCCTCCAGCGGAGAATGTGCCCTTGATATCCGGGTCGTTGTCCAGCGTGTCCTTGTCGACGATGCTTTCGTCGGCCAGAACCAGCCTGAGTCGCGTCGCGCAATGCGCGGCCGCGTTGATATTGTCTGCGCCGCCGACGGCATCCAGCACCGTCTGCGCAACACGACCATGATCCATGCGGTTGTTCCTCCTTGAATTCAACCGATTCACTGATGTGAATCCGATGTCAGTATGTCAATCGTTTGACATACGTGTCAAGCGTTTGACATAGGTATCTCACGACACACAATCCCCCTGGTTCCCGACTACTAATTCGCCCTTGAGGGCAGAGGATTCCGGCGTTCACCAACCGTCCTATTTACGTTCGACAAAATGGCAGGTAGAGGGTTTTGGGAACGTTACCAATCTTGTCCAGGACGTGGTTAGACTGACCCGGTAACCCTGCTTGTCAGACTCCCCTCCGCTCTCGAAGGAGCCTCGTCGATGTCACATCTCGACCCACATAGCCCCGAACTCGCACCTACCAGCGTCCTGCTGCGCCGCGGCGGAACCGCTGTTCTTCTGCGTTGCGAGGCGGATTCAGCTCCGGAAGTTCTGTACTGGGGTGAGGATCTGGGCGATCTTCGCCCCGAGGATGTGGCCGCCTGGGCGGGCGCACGTTCGGGCGTGGTGTCTGGCGCCGCGGACGTTCCGCCACGCCTCTCACTGGTTCCGCAGCAGTCGGAGGGGTGGACGGGATCGCCGGGCTTGGTTGGTTCGCGCGGCGGGCTCGACCAGTTCTCCCTCTTCCGCCTGGTCAGCGTGACGGTTGTGGAAGCGTCCGGGACCGATGGAGCATCCTCCCACGTTCGGACCATCTCGCACGACGACGAAGCCGAACTGGACCTCGTCGTCGACCTTCAGTTGACGGAATCCGGGCTTCTGCGTACTCGAGCCGTGCTCACCAACTCCGGTGCCAACGGCTACGCACTCGACTCGTTGCTGCTGGCGTTGCCGGTTCCGGCGAGCGAGACGCTGGTTCTCGACCAGTCGGGGCACCATTTGCGGGAGCGAGAGACGTCCACGCACGAGTTCACCATCGGCACGCACGAGCGCACCTCGCGGGCGGCACGCGGCCACGCATCCTCAACCATCCACGGAAGCTGCGAGTCCGGGGCGGGATGGACGCGCGGGCTCACCCACTACATCCACGTGGGCTGGTCGGGCAACACGCGAACCCTCGCCGAGAAATCGGTATTTGGCTTCCAGGCCCTCATGGGCGGCGAGCTGCTGCTGCCCGGTGAAGTCGTGCTGGCGAACGGCGAATCGTACGAAACCCCCTGGATCTACGGAACCTGGGGACAGGGCTGGGACGAAGCCGCCCGCCGCTTCCACGACTACCTGCGCGCGCGGTCCTCTCACCCGGTGACCGCACGGCCGGTCACCTTCAACGCGTGGGAGGCCGTCTACTTTGACCACTCCCTCGAACGGCTGCTGCCGCTCGTGGAGAGCGCTGCGGCGGTGGGTATCGAGCGTTTCGTACTCGACGACGGCTGGTTCGGCTCCCGCCGCGAGGACACCTCCGGGCTGGGCGACTGGGTGGTCTCCCCCGAGGTGTGGCCGGACGGACTCGCTCCCCTTTCGGAGGCGGTGCACGCCCACGGCATGCAGTTTGGCCTGTGGTTCGAGCCGGAGATGGTCAACCCCGATTCGGACGTGGCTCGCGCCCACCCGGAGTGGATGCTGCGGCCGCGCACCCACCTGCCGCAGGAGGAGCGCAAGCAGCAGGTCTTCGATCTGGCGAATCCGGACGTGTTCGCGCACGTGCTCGGGCAGATGCTCGAGGTACTGGGTTCGACGAAGATCGACTACATCAAGTGGGATTTCAACCGCGATCTTTTGGAGAGTATCTCTCCACTCACCGGCAAGCCCGCCTACCATCGCCAGACCCTGGCACTCTACCGCCTCATGGCGGAGCTGTTGGCGGCCCACCCAGATCTCGAAATCGAGTCCTGCGCGGGTGGCGGCGGCCGCGTGGACCTCGGCATCATGGAGCACGCGGTGCGAGTGTGGGGCTCGGACTGCATCGACCCGCTGGAACGGCAAGGTATCGAGGCGGGAACCTCGCTTCTTCTGCCTCCGGAGTTGGTGGGTTCGCATGTGGCGTCGACGACGTCGCACACCACCGGCCGTACCTTGAACCTCACCTTGCGCGCTTCCACCGCGATGTTCTCGCACATGGGGGTGGAGTGGGATCTCATTGGTGCGAGTGAGGAGGAACGGCGCGAGCTGGGTGCCTGGATCGCGCTGCACAAGCGCTTCCGGCCGATGCTTCATTCCGGGCGAGTAGTTCACGCGGACCATCCCGACGACGGCTGGAGCATCCACGGCGTGGTGTCACAGGATGGTTCGGAGGCGGTATATGCGCTGGTGCGGGTCAAGACGTCACCGGTGCGCCCGACGCCTGCGGTGCGACTTCCGGGGTTGCTGGCGGATGCTCGCTATTCGGTGGCGGAGCTGCTGCCCGAGGGCGTCGAGTCTCCAGTTCAGCGCAAGGAGCGCTCGCCCGAATCGTGGGGTTGGTGGTTCGACGGCATCACCGTGCCTGGCGCGGTACTCGGTTCGGCGGGACTTCCCTTCCCGGATCTCATGCCGGAACAGGCGGTGCTGGTACACCTGACGCGCGAGGGGTAGTTACTTCTTCGCAGTCTCCCCGATCTTGGTATCGAGGAGGAAGTCCACCGGGGACTGGCCGAAAAGTATCCGACCGGCTTCGGAGGCCGCCGCTGTGATTGCCGCAGCGGCGGCCTCCGCCTGCTCGAGCGGGGCATGCACAATGACCTCGTCGTGCAGGAAGAACACGAGATGCGCACGCTTCTCGAAGGCGGGGCCGGTGGCTGCTGTGGCATTTGCTGGCGCCGGTGGAAACTGCGCGAGATGGGAGCGGATTCGCGCCAGCCAGATCAATGCCCACTCGGCAGCGGTACCCTGGACGATAAAGTTCCTGGTAAAGCGTCCAAAGTCGCGCGCCACCCGGCGCGCTCTGTCCTCGTCTGCTGCCGTCGCGTCACTTGACTGGGCGTGGCTCTGCGAGGCCATCCATGAGGAGCTGGGAGCAGGAGAAGTCCGACCCAGCCACGTCGAAACTGTTCCACCCCGAGTGCCGGCCGTGGCGGCGTCGTCGACCATTCTCATCGCCCTGGGGTATGCCTGCCGGAGTCGAGGAAGCAGCCGAGCCGAATCCCCGGTGGTGGAACCGTACATGGCGCCGAGCATGGCGTATTTGGCCTCGTCTCGGGTATCGACAATGCCGCTCTCGACGATTCCAGCGTATAGGTCCCGCCCTCGTCCGGCCGCAGCCAGGCCCTCATCCCCCGACATGGCGGCGAGGACTCGGGGCTCAAGCTGCGATACGTCAGCCGAGACTAGCGTCCAACCTGGGTCCGCGCGGATGGCGGGCCGCAGCTGGCGCGGGATCTGCAGCACTCCTCCCCCGTTCGCGGCCCAGCGCCCGGTCACCACACCTCCCGGAACGTAGATGGGGTGGTAGCGGCCATCGCGAACCCATTCGTCGATCCATGACCAGCCGTTAGCTGTGAGGAGACGGGACATCTTCTTGTACTGGAGCAACGGTTCGATCGCCGGATGATCGTACTTCTTGAGCTCCCACTTTGACGTTGACCGTGCATCAATGCCCGCCCTCTGCAATGCTCGCAACAGCTTGGGTGGCGAATCGATCGAGAGCCCGGGAGCATCAAGGAGTTCCTCAATGGTCTGGGCAAGGTGGGCCATCTTCGCGGGCCGTCCGCCCAGCGGCGGGCGTGGACCCAGGGATTCCCGCAGGATACGATCATGTTCCTCAACATCCCAGGGAATCCCAGCCGCGCGCATCTCGGCGGCGATCAACGCACCTGCCGATTCGGCGGCGAGGAGTAAACGCAAGCGCCCAAACGAGCTAGTGTGTGGCGACGCGTCTCCATTCGCCGGTGAGACTTCTTCGGGTCCATTCACTAATGAGTTTTCTTGAGAAAGACTACTGGTTGCTGAAACTCGCAGCCCGAGCGCCACTTCATGGCGAGCAAACTCCTCCAGTGCCGCGGCAAGGGCGTGCGGGACTGTGGCCGGTTCGTCGTCGTCAATATCGAAGAGAGCGGCGGCGGGTGGCACAGTCTCGCCAGTTCCTTCGCTCCCGCGATTCCACTCGTCAGCCGCGAGAAGCCCCGAGCGATCGGCAACTAGCTGCGCGTCTCGTAGGATCGCGTGGCTGAGCCGGAGGTCGTAGCAGGTGCGCACGCGGACGCCGTCGTCGAGAAGTGCGGGGAGCCAGTGGGCGGTGTCGCTCCACACCCAACGCAACTGGCCCCTATCTTCCTGTGGGCAAGATTCTTCGCGCTCGCGCACGAATCCGGACAGCTCGTCTCGCGAGAAGTCCTGTTGTTCGCCAACCAAGCCGTCCGGTGCGATCTCGACAACTCCAACTCGACCACCAGGAACGGTACCGAGTAGGCAACAGGTGGCATGGAAAGCCGCGGCAAGCGCCATGACCACCCCCTGCGTCGCCCACTATTACACGTGCGTCAACTGTGGACTGCCGCAGCGACCCGAGTCAATTCACGCATGGGTAACAAGCCGAGAAAATCACGCAAGCGAGAGCTATACCCAAAGACTGCCAGGTGGGTAGCCAAAGAAATGAGGGCGCGGCAAAGGAGTGATAGCGACGACGACGTCCACGGCATCACTCCTTTGCCGGGCTATCACTCCTTTGCGATCACTTTGTGAAAGGTCCTCGCATTTAACCCAACGTGTGTGCGGCATGAATTGCACCAAGCACACCAGAATCATTTCCGTTCACGCAGAGACGCAACTCAGGAATGTAGTCGTGATCAATGTTGGGATGATTACGAATCTTCTCCGCCAAGCGCTTGTGGGTCTCTGTCAAGAAACCTGGTCGTCCCGAGACACCACCCCCGAGGAGGAAACGATCTGGATCGAGCGTTGCCAAGAGGGTAACCAGCAAGGAGGTGAGTCCGTCAAAGAATCGATCTGTGGCTCGAATGGCGTGCTCATCGCCCTCCTCGGCGAGCCGCAGGATCTCCCAGGTGTCTGTGAACCATTCGGCAGATTCAGTGATACCCAGTTCCTGAGAGTAGTAGCGGCTCAGACCAAAGATTCCAGATCCCATATTGCCTGCCAGTACCTCAAACAATTCACCACGCGTTGAACCTGTTCCCAGAAGGGCCATTGACAGTTCACCGGCTGCCCCACGGGAACCGCGATAGAGTTTGCCATTGATGAAGATTGCCCCACCAAGACCTGTTCCAATCGTGATGCACACGAAGTTGTCGCAATCGGCCCCAGCACCCAGCCACCGTTCCGCTTGGCCCGCGGAGTGTGCATCGTTGATAACCGTGACGGGCAGGCCGGTTAGTCTCTCAATCTCCTCGCGCAGATGGCATCCTTCGAGCCCATAGATCGAGCCGACAGTGATCAGTCGGCCATCTCGGCCCACAATTCCGGGAAAGCTGAGTCCCACCTTAGTGACGCCTTCTTGGCTGCTAACTATATTCGCTATCTTTGTGAGTACTCCAAGAGGATTCTCTCGTTCGGTGGGAACTTTGCCGGAATCAGTCAAGATTCCGTCCGACGTCGCTCGTCCCCACTTGATCCAGGTACCGCCAACGTCAATGCCGATGATGTCTTCCATATTTGTTTTCCTCACTTCGTTGTGGAAGGTTAGGTCCAACCGGTCATGCCGTCACTATTTCGGATGACAAGCTCATGTTTTCCAAACCGTCGGTCTGGGTCTATCGTCCAAAATCAGGCGTCGTCGCCCACCGTTACTCGGAATGGACCGAGTGTCACGTGCAGTCCCCAAATCCGATCAGCAAGGGCAACCGGATCGAAAAGTGGATCACCGCCACCGATTGCTCCGGGAATAATGAGCTGACGTACGTTCACTCCCGTCGGAGCAAGTGCCTCGTGCAACATGGCTCCGTACGCGGACTCTCCGGCAAAAGCCGTGGAAGTTCCGCCAACCCTGGCGTTTGGTGTGGCGGCGCTGGAACCGTTAATCAGAAGGATTGTACCGGCGCCTCGCTCCATCATCTCGGGTAGAACCCGAGCGATCGCGGTGGCCGAACCAAGCGTGGAGAACTCAGTGGCCTCTCGAAGATCTGCGACGGTCGTCTCCAACACAGGTTTGAGGAAACGCGCGCTGGGCACAGGACTGTACTGAAGAACATCAATCGGTCCAAGATCTTCAGCTGCCTGATCCAGTGCAGCTGCCAAGGAATCCCTGTCCAATACATCGGCTACATAGGATCGAGCTGTGATTCCATCGGCTGCAAGTGCGCGGACCAAAGCATCAAGCTTCTCTACGTTACGAGCAACAAGAGCGATAGAGAACCCTTCGGCTCCAAACTTTCGGGCAACGGCGGCTCCCAATCCGGGGCCTGCACCAATGATGGCTATGACTGACATGACACCACGCTACGTCTTCGGTGTGTGGGGAGGGAGTCCCTCGCAGTACCACTTCTGCTTGGGACTCCCTCATCGCTGAGAGCTGTGGTTGCCTAAACCAGATGAAAGATGGCTCCACCGTGCATCTGTGATCCGGCGTAGATCCATTTCTGGGTCCAGCAGATGGACCTGCGCTGGGGCACCTTAGCTATTCCTGAATCCACACTGCTGAGTCTCCGGGCAAGATGGAACCGTCGTATCCATTACTGGACGCGAGCACCACACCTCCAGAAGAATAGGAAACTGGTTCCTCTCCACAGTTGACCAGGCAAACAAACGATCCTCTCCGGAAAGCAACAACGTTGGGATCGACAGCAATCCATTCAAATGAAGTCCCCGACCAAGCGCTATTGATTCGCCTGATTTCAAGCAACCTGCGGTACAGACGTAACATCGACCCTGGATTCGGTTGTTGATCTTCGACCGTGTAGTGCTTCCATTCCGCAGGTTGAGGAAGCCATGGCTCTGCTGAAGCATTACTGGGACTGAACTCGAACGGACTGCCTTCTCCGGCCCATGGGAGTGGAACACGGCAGCCGTCGCGGCCCCGAATCTGATGGTTGGTCCGCTCCCATTGCGGATCCATCAGCCTGTCATCTGGAATATCTTCCACTTCCCAGAGGCCAAGTTCTTCACCTTGGTAGATATAGGCACCACCCGGAAGTCCGAGTGTCAAGAAGGCTGCCGCACGTGCGCGACGGGTCCCGAGTTCGAGATCAAACGGCGTGCTGTACTGCTGCGATGTTCCAGCAACCGATAGTTCTCGGTGTCCGTAGCGGCTTAGGTGGCGGACGACGTCGTGATTCGACAGAACCCAGGAGGGTGGACCGTCGAGAGATGCGTGGTCATTCAGGGACTTCGTGATGGAGTCCCTGAACTGCCCTGCATCCCAGTTACAGATGAGGAAGCCGAAATTGAACGCTGTGTGTAGCACACCGTCGGCGAGGTAACGCTGGTAGCGCTCGGAATCCATGACCCAGGCTTCCGCAACGAACACCTTGTCCTCCGCGTAGCTGTCAGCAACCGTTCTCCATTCACGGAAGATGTCTTGGACTTCATCACGATCGAAATGAGGATGTACGTCGATAGTGCCGACAGCTCCTTGGAGCGTGCCGTCCTCATTTACTGTGTAGTCAGGTAAATCTGGATCCTTGGCAAGCGCCATGGCGACGTCGATGCGAAAGCCATCAGCGCCCCGATCAAACCAGAATCTCAGGATGTCGAGAAACTCGTCGCGCACCTCGCGAGAGTCCCAGTTGAGATCGGGCTGTTCGGGGGTGAAGAGATGCAGGTACCACTCGCCGGGCGCACCATCTGGTTCAGTGACCCGGGTCCATGCAGGGCCGCCCATCTGGGAGGGCCAGTTGTTGGGAGGGAGTTCTCCGTGTTCGCCCTTGCCGGGACGGAACCAGTAGCGGCTTCGCTCGGGTGAGCCGGGACCTGCCACGAGGGCTTCTTGGAACCACCGATGCTGGTCTGAGGTGTGGTTAGGGACGATGTCAACGATGACGCGTAGGCCAAGCTCGTGTGCCTCGTTGATGAGGTGTTCGGCGTCCTCCAAGGTGCCGTAGAGCGGATCGATGTCCCGGAAATCGGCGACGTCGTATCCGGCGTCAACCTGCGGGGACCGGTACCAAGGGTTGACCCAGATAGCGTCGACTTCGAGATCCTTGAGGTATCCGAGGTGTTCGCGGATACCGTTGATATCGCCATTCCCGTCGCCGTCAGCGTCCGCAAAGCTGCGTGGGTAGACCTGATAGACGACGGCGTCCTTCCACCACTTGTTGGTCTGCTTAACGGTCATGGTCGCGTCCTTTCGTTGAGCTCTTCGTAGAGCGGGTCGTTGTTTGTTGGGTGCTCGAGTAGCCAGGCTGTGGTCTCGGGCGGGAGCAGGCCTTCGACGAGATCTCTGCTGGAAACGAGGATCTCTCCTTTGGGAAGAGGTGCCGCGAGCGAGCCGAGGTTGGCGATAACGTGCCATCCGCCAGTGCGGGAGAAATGTAGGACCGCAGGGTTGCCGTCGTCATGCCAAGCGATCTCGGAGGATGCCGTGAAACGGCGACGGACGGCCAGAGCGCGACGGTAGAACGAGAGTGTGGATCTGTCGTTTCGTTCCTGTTCCTCCGCTGCATAGTTGCCGAACCAGGCCGGCTGCGGTAGATGGGCACCGCCGGAGCCGAAGCCGAAGGACTCGCCGCCGACCGTCCAAGGCAGGGGAACCCGGCATCCGTCCCGGCCGTGATCGCGGCCTGCTGTCCGTGTGAACACCGGGTCCTGACGGTCGTCGGGGCGGAGCTCTCCGACTTCGGGGAGGCCGAGTTCCTCTCCCTGGTAGAGGTAGGCGCATCCGGGCAGACCGAGCATAAGCAGCGTCGCGGCCTTGGCCCGGCGGAGCCCCGCCTCGTGGTCAACGGCAGCGGGATCACCACCTGCTCGCAGCCATGTGGAAATTGCCTCGGCATCACTGCCGAAGGCGAAACGCGTGGTGTGACGTACTTGGTCGTGGTTGGAGAGCACCCATGTGGTGGAGCTTCTTGCCAACGAAGCGGTGGCGAGACTGGAGTCGATGACCGAGCGGTACGCCTCGGGATCGAAACGTGCGAGCAGGAACGCCATGTCGAAAGCCTGGCCGAGGCCGTTAGCGGAGGCGTACCGGGCGAGCCGGTGGGGGTAGACCCAGGCTTCGGCGACCGCCATCCGCGGCGGATCGTACTCGTTGAGGACCTGCCGCCAATCGGCGAAGATCTCGTGCACCTCGTCGCGGTCCCAAAGAGGGTTCTGACCATCGTGGAAGTGCGCGTCGCCGCCGACCACGTTCCGCAGCGCATCATATGCGGGGTCGAAGTCCTTTGCGAGGGCATGGGCGACGTCGACCCGGAAGCCATCGACGCCTCTGTCCGACCAAAAGTGCAGAGTCTTCAGGTAGTCGGCACGAACCTCGGGGCTGTCCCAGTTCAGGTCTGGCTGTTCCTTCGCAAACATGTGGTAGTACCACTGACCGGGTCGGCCGTCAGGTTCGACAACCTGCTCCCAGGCGCTTCCGCCGAAGGTCGAGAACCAGGTGTTCGGCGGAAACTCCCCATTCTCTCCCCTTCCGTCGCGGAAATGATACCGGGATCGTTCCGGCGAGCCTGGGCCAGCGCATACGGCGTTGACGAACCAGGTATGCCTGTTCGAGGTATGGTTGGGCACAATGTCGACGATGACCCGGATTCCGACATCGTGCAGTGCTGCGAGCATGTCGTCGAAGTCCTCGAGAGTGCCCAGCCGTGGGTCGATATCACGCGGATCGTCGATATCGTATCCACCGTCTGCGAGAGCGGATGGGTAAAAGGGGCTTAGCCACACGGCATCCACGCCCAGATCACGCAGGTACGTGGCCCGCGATGTCACGCCTTTCAGATCGCCGATGCCATCCCCGTTACTATCCGCGAAGCTCCGGGGATAGATTTGGTAGACCACTGCCTGTCGCCACCAGTCCTCGCTTGAAGGCATGGCCGAGACTACGTCGGATGTGCGAGAGGATGTCATTGGCCCTCGCCTTCGACCAGCCACGCCGTGGTCTCCCCGGGAAGAATACGGGAAATTGGACCACTCGCGACGATGACTCGCTCCTCATCTAACGGGAACGACTCTGATCCAAAGTTCATGATGACTTGCCATCCGTTGGGGCGGCGGAAGCCCAGCACATCGTCTCGACCGGTGTCCAACCACTCCAGTCTCTCTTCTGTGCGCAGCCGCTTGCGGTGTTCCAGTGCGATTCGGTAGAGGTTCAACGTAGACGAAGGATCGGCCTGTTGTGCCTCGACCGAGAGCCCCGCAAACCAGCTGGGCTGCGGGAGATGTGTGCCGTTCTTACCGAATCCAAACGAGGAGCCCTCGCTGGTCCAGGGCAGCGGTACGCGGCATCCGTCCCGCCCGATCTCACGGCCTTCGCTGCGGAAGAATGCCGGGTCCTGCCGGTCCACAGGTGCGATGCCAACGACTTCATGGAGTCCGAGCTCTTCGCCCTGATAGATGTAAGCCGAGCCAGGTAGCCCAAGCATGAAGAGCGTGGCTGCGCGTGCTCTCCGCAGACCACCATTCGGATCGAACTCCGATGCTGGTGCGCCGTCGACGAGCCACTGCTTGTCCCGTGAGAGCGGGTGCGGATCGTCCGAGGATAATTCGTCATGTGAAGCGATGCCGTATCGCGTTGCGTGCCGGGTGACGTCGTGATTGGAGAGCACCCAGGTCATCGAGGTGCCGAACCGCTCGGCCTCGATGAGGTTTTCTGTGACAATCCTACGGAAGTCTGCCGCGTTGAACTGGGCGAGCAACAGATCGAAGTTGAAGGCCTGGCCGAGTTCATCCTCGCTGGCATAGCGGGCGCGACGTTCCGCTGTTGGGGCCCACGCCTCAGCGATCCCGATCCGGGGCGGGTCGTACTCATCAAAGACGGCGCGCCATTCCTTGTAGATCTCGTGTACCTCGTTCCGATCGATGTATGGATGTTCTCCCTCCAACGGTGGGAAAGGCACATCCACCTGGGGAGGTAGCACCTCTGGCAGGTGCTTGGCCAGCCCATGTGCCACGTCGACTCGGAAGCCGTCCACTCCGCGGTCGGCCCAGAAACGCAGGGTCGTGAGGAAGTCGTCTCGTACTTCTCGGTTGTTCCAATTGAGGTCAGGTTGTTCCTTCGCGAACACGTGCATGTACCACTGACCGTCGCCGACAGGTTCCCACATGCTCCCGCCAAATGCAGAGCCCCAGTCACTCGGCGGCTGCTCGCGATTCTCGCCCAAGCCGTCGCGGAAGACGTATCGGTCACGCTCTGGAGAGCCTATCGGCGATGTGAGCGCTGCGCGGAACCACTCGTGGCGGTCGGAGGAATGGTTAGGGACAATGTCAATGATTACCTTGATCCCTGCTTCATGCAGCGAGTCCACCAATGCGTCGAACTCGTCAAGCGTGCCGATCCGGGGGTCGATGTCTCGGTAGTCGTCGACGTCATAGCCACCATCGGCTAGGGCCGAGGGGTAGAACGGGCTGATCCACACGGCATCGATCCCGAGTTCCTGCAGGTAAGGAATTCTTGAGATGAGGCCACTCAGATCCCCAATGCCGTCGCTGTTCCCATCGGCGAAGCTGCGTGGGTAGATCTGATATACGGCGGCTTGCCGCCACCATTTGAGGTCTTCTTCGTCTGACGCGACTAATCGCGTATCCACGGGGCTCAATGTAACGTCGTTGTTCATCTGCTGGATCCCTTCTTGAGTCTTCTCTTAGCTGTTGTGCGCCGAGGGGGCTGTCCCAGCCCGACCGGGACAGCCCCCTCCGTTTACGCCGCCTCGATCGGCTTGTCCCGTGGGAGCAAGAAAGTGAACAGTGCTCCGAGCACAGCGACCACCGCAACGAAGAGGTAGCCGACGACGAACGATGCATTGTTGTAGATGGGCGCGCCGTCGCTGTAGCTGACCACAGTGATCAGCATGATGGCGAACAGCAGCTGGGTCCAGACCGAGGTACCGATGCCGTTGATGGTGCCGATGGTGCCCGCAGCAACGCCTTGCTGGCTGGCGGGAACACTCTCGACAATCAGCATCGACCACGACCCAGCGATCAGCCCGCCGGTCACACCAAAGAGGATGCTGGCGGCGATGACGTGCCACGGCTCAGTGTGTTGGAAGGCGAGGAAGGTCGCACTCGCTGCCGTGACAAAGCATGCCGTGACCAGGAGCGGGCGGAACCCGGTCTTACGCCCCACTACACCCGCGCTGAGACCGGTGAGGAAGGCCATGATGCTTCCGCCGATCACCCATGTTGCAGCCTCAGTGGTCGATCGTCCGAAGCCAGCGCCGTCGGCCCCCGGAGACAGCTGGATGAGCTGGAAAGCGAGCACCGAGGTCAGCGACCCAAGGACCTGGATAAATCCACCGGCGATCATCAGCACGATCATGGCGCGCGACTTGAGTAGGCTGAACTCGACGAGCGGGTGGTTGTCCCGTTTTGCGCGCTGGTGGACAAAGAACAGGACTACCATGGCTGCTCCTCCGAGGAGACATCCGAGGGTTGCGGGCGAGAGCCATCCCCATGTTCCGGCCTGACCGAAGCCATAGGAGATCCCGGCTCCGCCAGCGGCGAGCAGGAGCAGTCCGACGATATCGATCTTGGCCTTCAGGCGGATCGTCGACTCGGGGAGGAAGAACCTGACAAGGACAGCACAGAGAACCGCGTACGCGAACAAGAACATGAAGATTGCGTAGGGGCCGAAGGCATCATTGAGTCCGCCGGAGATGAACGGTGCGGCGATGGAGATGAGACCGGCGCCTGTGAAGGTGACTCCGTACGCCGTACCCAGGTACTTCTTCGGGAAGACGTCACGGATCAGTGCGGACAGGACGTTCGCGATTCCAAGCGCGGCACCCATGATGACGCGGCCGACCAAGAAGATCGCGTACGTTGGCGCGACCGCACAAATGATCGCACCGGCGGAGGTGATGCCCAGAGCCACCAGTAGGATGCGCCTTCTGCCATGGATGTCGGCAAGCTTGCCGAACAACGGCCCTGCGACTGCTCCGGACAGCGTCCATGCCGTGATGGACCATCCGATCTGCGCTGTCTCGAAGTGTGTCGCGAGCGCCGGAAGGACAGGTGCGATCAGGGCGTACCCCAGTGCCACCTGCTCGAAGATGATGAGCGTCAGGATCATCACGAATATCCAATAGCCCCGGTCAGAAGCCTTGCGCACTGTGGGGATGTTGTCGGTGGTCACCGACTCGGCGTCGAAGGGCTCAGCGACCTTCGGCGTCGCCACGTCCTGGTCACCTGGTAAGTCCTTTGGGACTGCACCGTTCTTGTCATTTGTCATTGATTATTCTCCTTGTAGGCTCCACGCGGGCGTGGAGGGTGAGCGATTGTTCTGGTTGATGAGGACGCCGGTACAGGGCTGAAAGGCTTGAGGCCATTCCATGAACCCAAGAGGTATGGGGCCAGACGGCATCATTTGGTTCCAAGAGGTGGTGGCGATCAGTGTGTTGTCGATGTGCTAATCCACGCAGTTGTGTTGGGGAGGAGCTGACCGCCTTGAAGGTGCCCGCTAGAGAGGAGCACCTCGCCTTCGGGTATCTCAACCGCTTCGTGTCCCATGTTGGTCACCGACAGAATGTCTGCGTTGCGGAACGCGACAACGTCGTCGCCGAACCCGGTTTCCAGGGTGAACGTGCCAAGCCCGAGATCTCGTTCCCGCCGCAATGCCAAGGCGCGACGATAGAAGGCGAGGGTCGACTCGTCATCTTCAGCCTGCCGGTCGCGTGCCAACGGCTTGTAGGACTCAGGCTGGGGAAGCCACGCCTCTCCCGTGGTGTTGAATCCGAGTGCCGGGCGATCTGCCTCCCAGGGCAGCGGGATTCGGCATCCGTCGCGTCCCGTGTACTCACCTTCGGAGCGGATCCAGGTAGGGTCCTGGCGGACTGCTCCGTCAAGAGTGGTGTGTTCGGGAAGTCCGAGCTCTTCTCCCTGATAGAAGTAGGAGGACCCGGGAAGCGCGAGCATCATGAGCGTCGCCGCTTGTGCGCGTGCCAATCCAAGTTCAGCATTCGGCTGGGGGTCGTCCGGCCCGATGCCATTCCAGCGCGGCGTGTTGGGCGGGTATCCGAGGCGTGAGGCGTGGCGCACCACGTCATGGTTGGAAAGAACCCAGGTGGTGGCGGCTCCGACGGCACCGTTGGCTTCCAGACTTGCTCGAATGACGTTGCGGATATTGTCCGGACGCCAGCCAGCTTCCAGGAAGGGGAAGTTGAAGACTTGCTGCATCTCATCCGGGCGGACGAAGGGCGCGGTGTCGCGAGGCGGTCCCCAGACTTCTCCGGTGAGAATTCGTGGTGGGTTGTATGCGGACAGAACGGAGTTCCAGTCACGGTAGACCTGATGGATGCGCTCGTTTGCGCCGTGGTCGTTCGTCGGGTCATCGTCACCGAAAGTAAAAAGTGACGAGTAGAAATCGATCCCCTCGTCGCTGTGTTCCGGCACGTCGGGGAAGGCAGGATCCTTGAAGAAACCATTGGCGACGTCGATGCGGAATCCGTCTACTCCGCGGTCCAGCCAGAAGCGCAGGATTGAGCGGAATTCTTCCCAGATCTCGGGATTGTCCCAGTTCCAATCGGGCTGCTCTTTTGCGAACAAGTGGAAGTACCACTGTCCAGGAGTGCCATCGGGCTCGGTGATCCGTGTCCATGCGGACCCGAAGAACGAGCTGGGGTGGTTGCTGGGCGGCTCGTCCCCGTTCTCACCCTTGCCGTCACGGAAGAGAAAACGCTCGCGTTCAGGTGATCCGGGAGTGGCTGCAAGCGCCTCTTGGAACCACCGGTGCTCCTCCGAGCAGTGATTGGGAACGATGTCGATGATGACTTTGAGTCCGAGTTCATGGGCTCGTGACAGCAGCGCGTCGAAGTCCTCAAGTGTTCCAAACATGGGATCAACGTCTCGGTAATCTGCCACGTCATAGCCGGCGTCGGCTCCCGGGGAGACGTAGAACGGTGAGAGCCAGATGCAGTCAACTCCAAGGGTGACCAGGGATTCTAGTCTGCTTGTGATTCCAGGAAGATCGCCAATTCCGTCGCCATTGGCGTCGGCAAAGCTTCGTGGATAGATCTGATAGACGACGGCGTCGCGCCACCAGTCCGCGTTGTGTTTCTTTGGTTGTGCCTCTGTGTGAGGCGTGACAAGGTCTTCGACCGACATGACACTCCTTCGTGCTCTTCTAACGTTAGGCTCTAACGTTATTGCCTAACGTTAGACTCTATGCATTAGACTGTCAACCGACACAGGAGAAAGAAGGGGACCAGGATGATTCAACAACTGACGTCCCCCACTGACATGCGCCGGATAAACCGTCAGGCACTCTTGGAAGTCATTTGGGGCGAAGCCATCATGACCGCAGCCGAGTTAGTTGAAGGTAGCGGTCTAACTCGCGCTACCGTTTACGCAGCCTGCGATGAGCTCATCGCACAGGGATGGATCGTCGAACTTGACCGCCAACGAGCTCCAAACGAGGCACGAGGAAGGCCTTCACGGCGCTTCCAGTTCGCCTACGATTCCGGTGCCGTCGTCGCCATCGACGCTGGATCACACTCTGTTCGAGTGGCAGTAACAAATCTGACCGGCCGTCTTAGGGCAACCAAAGAAACTCCCTTGGCAGGCGACACCCAAGATATGTCAGACCGGCAAGAACGCGTGAGATCAACCGTCAGAGCTGCTCTTCAAGAAGCCAAGACGTCTCCCGAGCTGGTGGTCTGCGCGACCTTGGCGATTCCTGCGCCAGTCAATGCCAACGGGTGTGTCCCTGAGAAGAATGCCTTCTGGCGTCTCATGCATGCAGACCTTCCCGGAATCCTGAATGACCTCCTTCAGGCACCGGTGCTGGTCGAAAACGATGCCAATCTAGCCGCTTTCGCGGAGTTCGCCCAGCGCTTCTCTCCCGAAGATAATAGAGGGCCAAGAGATCTTCTCGCCGTCCTCTCGGGCTGGCGCACCCAAAGCGGCATCATCAGCGACGGTCACCTCATACGTGGCTCCCGCGGACGAGCCGGGGAATCCTCCGGACTCACCCTTGTCAAGGGCGTCAATAACACCATCGGAGCATATCGTTGGATCGCCGAGGATGCCGCTCGTCTTCTCAAGGAGTCCTCCACTCCGTCCCTTATGCGTGTGCGCGGGGATACTGAGCTGACCAGCGAATACGTTCTCGGTCTCAGCAAACAGTCCGACCCCGTTGCAATGAAAGCTGTTGAGCATGCGGGCCGCCGCCTTGGACGAATTCTCGCAACACAAATTGCCCTCTTGGATCCTGAAGTCGCCGTCGTATGCGGCAGCGCGGTGCCACTGGCAAAAGAAACGATGCCCTTCCTCCACGCCGAGGTTGCACGTGTCGTCGGAATCGACAATGTCCCAGTGATCGAATGCTCCGCCCTTGGCTCGGATGTGGTTCTCGTCGGAGCAATTGCTCGATCCCTCGAACACATACGCTCCCATACTGAAGACATCATCATCGCGGAGAGGCCAGAACAAGACGCCCTGCCACAATAACCTGTGTCAAGAGATCATCCTTGCGTGAGGCTTGTGTCCACCTACTCAGCATAAATAGCTGCAATTGCTCGGCGCAGACGCTCCAGCCCATCATCCAGACGCTCGCGAGGACAAGCCACGTTCATACGGAGGAAACTGCCCGTTCCCGCTCCGAATGCCGCGCCGTCGGAGAGAATCAGCCCGGTTTTCTCCCGAATGAGATCAGCCAGTTTTCCTGAGTCGATCCCGAGTTCGCTCGCGTCAATCCAGAGCAGATAGGTTGCTGGAGTAGCTGTTGCGCGAAGCCCAGGAATCTGCGATACAACCTCCGCCGCGTGTACCTTATTTGCGAAAAGGTACGCTCGCAGTTCGTCCAGCCACGGGCCGCCACATTCAAAAGCCGCAATTGTTGCATCGACGGCGAAGGCGTTCGGCTCGGCCACCTCGTCCCGGTTGATACCACGAAGTGCCTTCTCACGAATATCGTGGTTCGGTACTACGATGGCAGCAGTTTGGAGGCCAGCGATATTGAAGGCCTTTGTGGGTGCCAGGCACGTTACGCTGAGATCCCGGCAGGCATCCGAGGCAGCCGCAAACGGTGTGTAGTAAGTTCCGGGCGCCAAGATATCGCAGTGGATCTCGTCAGATACAACGATCACCCCATGTCTCTCGCACAGCTCCCCGATACGTGCAAGAACGTCAGACTCCCAGATATGCCCCGTGGGATTCTGTGGGTTACAGAACAACAGCATCGAGGTATGCGGATCCGCCAACCGTGTCTCCAGATCATTCCAATCAATATGATCACCCCACTCGTCAGTGGTGATCGGACTCGGAGACGAAACACGCCCGCTATTGAGAATCGAATTGAAGAAGATGTTGTACACAGGCATCAGGACTACCACGGCGTCCCCTGGTGCGGTAAGCGAACGAACCAGAGAGGATATCGCCGGTACCACACCTGTAGTCAGGGCGATCCATTCCTTCTTCATGGTCCAGTCGTGCCGACTCTCCCACCAAGAGATAATTGCCTGAAACCACTCATCAGGTGCAACTGTGTAGCCGAACACTCCATGCTCAACCCGTTGACTCAACGCCTCCAGGATCACGGGGGCCGTACGAAAATCCATGTCCGCCACCCACATAGGTAGCTCTCCCGGGGCCATGTCCCACTTCATCGAGTGAGTTCCGCGCCGGTCAGGAGCCGCATCGAAAATGCGAGCCGCGACGCCGTCGTCTAACAAACCCGAACCAGTTGCCATACTACGCCTCCAATGTCTCGATACGGGTGAGAGCCGGTTCCACCCGTTCCGAATCAAGGGTCAACTCGCCGATCGAGCGCGCGCGGATCACCCCGGAACTCGGGTTGAAGACGGATTCGATGTGGCTATTTGCATCGACATCGACAGTCGAATACTCGAAAGCCAGCGTGGTGTCCATGAGCCGACAGTTAACCAGCTTGAGATTTTCCACGTAGCAGAGCCCTTGCAGGCTCTCGATCGTACAGTTGATGAAGGTGAGGTTGCGCGAGTTCCATCCGAGGTACTCCCCCACAATTGTGGAATCCTTGACCGTCACATCAGTGGTGTTCCAAAACGCATCCTTGGACAAAAGGGTGGAATTTTCCACGGTGAGGTTGGAGGCACCATCAAACGCATAGTTGCCGGCAAGCCGTAGCGACTTTACCCGGATATTCTTGCTTTGCATCCCGAAATAGGATCCCTGTGCAGAGACCCGATTGAGATCGACGCCGTCGCACCACCACAGGGTTTCCTGCGCGTTAGGTATATCGACATCAGTGAGGTTGACTCCCGAGGCACGCCGGAACGTTTTTGGGGCTGCGATCATTGAATGGTTCACGGAGATCCCATGTGTGTACCAGATACCGGACCGAGCAGTCTCCAGAAGGACACTGTCCGTCATATTCACCTCTGAGGCATACCACAATGGGTACTTCCACTCGAAACGGCTGCCGGAAATCCTGACATGGCGGCTTTCCTTGAGAGGAGACTCGCCATCGCGAAACACGCTATCGCGCACTTCCACGTTCCATGCGCCAAAGAGTGCGCGCTCTCCTACGAGCACTTGCTGATCGATGATTTGTTGGTCTGACAGTGTTGTCATGACGTGATTCGTGTTCCTTGTGCTATCTCAAGAGTTCATGCTGTGCAAAGACACGGCATGTTGACACTCTTAACGCTAGAACTGGATTTCAGCCGGTGGGAGTCCCTCTGAGTACCCCCACTGACAGTACCTCCGGGCGTTCCATGCTGATCACATTCTGGTCCTGCCACCCCTCAGCAGGAGTTTGACCCCGGTCCAAGGAACCGGGGTCAAACTCCTGGAATCCTGAGAAAGACAAAATCTCCCGGATTCGTCTACTTCAGGTTGTCGTTGAAGAATCGTTCGATGTCATCGAAGGGGATGAGATCAGTGCGATCGTAGAGGTCAATGTGACGAGCGCCAGGAACCACAATGAGCTCCTTGGGTTCGGCCGCCTGTGCATACACATCGTCGCTGAAGTAGCGCGAATGTGCCTGGTCACCGGTGATTAGCAGAATCGGACGGGGAGAGATGTCCGGAAGCCACCGAAGAGCACCGAAGTTGATATGCGCGGGCCAGCTTGTGGTGGTGAAACCGCCAATGGCTCGCGGATGATGGCCACGCTCCATACCGTAGAACTCGAAGAACTCGGCGCTGATTGGGTCGAGACCCTCGGGAATCTCACTGGCAGGCTCGTCTGGGAAGGCACGGATAATTTCGGGTTCACCTGAATCCACATCCTCCCAGCGCTGCTCCGCGTACGCGTCGAGCTTCTCCCGGCGTTCGGCGTCAGTGGAGGAATGCTCCCATCCGTCTCGGTTGTTTCCGCTGATGTCGTACATTGCCGAGGTAGCAACGGCCTTGATCCGCGGATCAATCTGTGCCGCACTGAGAGCGAAGCCACCACTTCCGCACACTCCCAGAGCGCCAATTCGCTCCCGATCCACGTAAGGCAACGTTCCGAGGTAATCAACTCCGGCACTGAAATCTTCAGCGAAGATCTCGGGCGAGCTGACTCGCCGAGGTTCGCCGCTGCTCTCTCCGTTGTAGGAGGGGTCGAATGCAAGGGAGACAATGCCACGCTGGGCAAGTTCATTGGCGTACACGCCGGGAGCCTGCTCCTTGACGGCGCTGTGCGGTGGTCCGATGACCACAGCTGAGTGAGTCGTGGACTCATCGAGATCCTTGGGCAGATAAAGATCCGCCGAGATCTCGATTCCGTACCGATTCTGGTAACTGACCTTTGTTCGAGTCACATCCGGGCTGACATCGAAGATGAGGCCGTCGTCCTCGGAAGCTGCGCTACTCGTGTCGGGTTCGCTAGTTGCTCCTCGCTCTCCAGACGTAGACTCAGGTGCACAACTAGTGAGGGCCACCATCGCGGCAAAGGCCGCGGCAATCATTGCTGGTCTGAAGGGGTTCCTGCGTTTCATGGATGCCTTTCTAGCGGGTATTTGCGTACCGCTCTGCGCCTAAAGCGCTGTTTTCTCAAGACCATCGACAGGTTGCCGATTCTCAACAATGCTATAAACCCGCAGCTTGTTGAGGGAGCCACTATCGATACCGTCAATCTCTGGGCCTTCCCCTAATAGACCAAACGTGGTAGGGCGTGTCAGAAGTCAGGTGGAAAGACTGCGTGAAAGCAAGTTGAAGAAGTAGCCAATCTGTCGCACAACACAACGTCAGAGGGGGCCAGAATCCACTTTCTGGATCCTGGCCCCCTCTTTCCATTAATCGTCAGGCGAGATTCTCACCGTCGGATTCAATAACTTTGCGGTACCAATAGAAACTCTTCTTCTTGATGCGGGCGAGGTCCTTCTCGGACTCGTTGTCACGGTTGACGTAGATGAACCCGTATCGCTTGAGGAACCCTTCGTGCGTCGAGATGAGATCGATCGCCGACCACGGGCAGTAGCCGAACACGTCGACGCCGGTCGCGATCGCCTGCCGCAGCGCTTCGAGGTGGTCGCGTAGGTAGTCGATGCGGTAGTCGTCGTTCACCTCGCCGTCGACCAGCTCGTCGTATGCGCCCAAACCGTTCTCGGTGACGAGCAGGGGCAGGCCGTAGCGAGACTCGAGTTCTTGCGCGGTTGTGCGGAATCCGAGCGGGTCGATCGTCCAGTTCCAATCCGTCGTCGCCAGGTTCGGGTTCGGCACACGCGAGCCAGGGCCGCGGATGGCTCCTGTCTCGTCCTGCGGGGTCTCTCCCGGCACGAAGGCGACGGTGGACGTCGTGTAGTAGTTGAACGCGATGAAATCGGGCCGCCCGTTGCGGAGGATCTCCATGTCGCCGTCACGGATCTCGAAGGAGTGCCCGGCGAAATGCAGGGCGTCCAGTGCCATCGTGTTGTACCGGCCGTACACTGCGGCGTCGAGGTAGAGCCAGTGATCGAGTGCGTTGCGGTACTGCGCACACAGCACGTCTTCGGGAGTGCCGTTGAGCGGTATGGCCAGGCCGATGTTGGGTGCGGGCCCGATCTTCGCCTCGGGCAGCATCTTGTGACACAGCGCCATGATGGCCGCCTGCGAGACCAGCATGTGGTGGTTGGCCTGATATACGGGATAGTCGTCGTCAGCGCCCCCCGTCACATTCTCGGGGACCATCGTCATCATGTTCTGCTCATTGATGGTCTGCCAATATGTGACCCTCGAGCCGTAGTTCTCGAACAGCACCCGGGCGAACTCCACGAAGGCGTCCGCGGTGTCGCTGTTCGCCCATCCGCCCCGCTCGGCAAGAGCCTGCGGCAGGTCGAAGTGATACAGGGTGACGACCGGCTCGATGTCGTGGCTGCGCAGCTCGTCGATCAGGCGGGAGTAGAACTCGATGCCCTTCGGGTTCACCTCGCCGACACCGTCGGGGATGATGCGCGTCCAGGCGATGGAGAACCGGTAAGCCTTGAGCCCGAGTTCTGCGAACAGGGCGACATCTTCGACGTAGTGGTGATAGTGGTCGGAGCACACCCGAAAGTCCGGTGTGCCCTCCGGGATCTCCTTGACGTCCTGGACGCTCGGTCCCTTGCCGTCTTCGAGCGAAGCCCCTTCGACTTGGTAGGCGCTTGTCGAAGCGCCCCACAAGAAGTCTTCAGGGAACGATGTCATGCCACTACCGCCTTGTCTTCCTTCAGACCCTGCTCGTTCGCGTACTCGATCATGTCTGCCTTGCGCACGAATGGAGCATAGATGGCAATAGCTATCAGCAGTCCAACCGCCTGCATCAATGCACCGCGCCATCCAGCGATGAGCATTCCTTGAATGACTGGTGGAGTTGTCCATGGCACCATGACGGCACGGTAAAGCGGAACCAAGCCGGTGTACAGGAATACGTACTGCGTGAGTCCCAACACGATCGGCGTCAAGATGAATGGGATTCCAAGAATGGGGTTCATGACAACCGGAACACCAAACATGAGAGGCTCGTTGATGTTGAACACTCCGGGAAGCCCACCAAGCCTCCCCATCATCTTAAAGTGAGCCGATCGAGCAAACATCAGCATGCAGATAGCCAAAGCAAGCGTCGAGCCGACACCACCAAAACTCATGGACTCCATGAACTGCTGAGTAACGATATGTCCACCGTTCGCCAAGCTCAGCTCGCGACCAGAATCGAGAATCGCCTGATTTTCTGACGTATTAGCAAGCAAGAATGGGGTGAGCACACCAGAAACGATTGACGAGCCGTGAATTCCGAAGAACCACAGTAACGGCGCTGACAATTGGATAACGATCACGCCACCAATGGAGTCCGCTGCACCCTGAATCGGCTTCTGCAATAGAGAGTAGAGAGCTTCCAGCAACGTCGTGTCGAGAGCTTTCAGAATGCCATAAACGATAATCGCTCCGGTCAGAACAACTGCCGAAGGGATCAACGACGTGAATGCGGTAGCCACATTCGGAGGCACACCATCTGGCATCTTGATCGTGATGTTCTTCTTGATGAACCACGTGTAAACAAGACTCACGACGATTGCGATGATGATTCCGGAAATCATTCCTTGGGAACCAGTCCACTGCAAAGGAAGGACGCCGCCGATGGTCACGCCATCCTCATTGGTCACGTCGCGAGGCATGAGGAGTACCATCACGGCCAACGAGAGGACTGCGGGAGGCAGGGCATCCACACCTTTTGACCTGGTGTAGTTGTATGTGATGGCCATACACGCGACTATCCCAAGAAGGGAGAAAGTCGCGATGAAACCAGAATTTAGTACGTCAGCAACGCCAACCGAGGCTAGCCATTCTCCATAACCGGGGAATGGCAGATTTGCCAGAAGCAAGAAGATCGATCCAACGATCGTCAGAGGCATGACAACGATCATGCCGTTCTTGAGCGCCTGCATGATAGGCGTGTTCACGAATGTCATCACCGGGGGAAGCAACTTCTCATTCATGAATGTTCCTAGTGAGGAAGCCATAAGCCACCACCACTTCCTTTCAAAGACATTTGGATTCTCACCAGTGAAAATCCGGGGCGCAACGATCTTGCAGATAGCAGAGATTTAGCCCTGGTTCTAAGCATTCGTGGTTGGAGAGAATCCCACCAGTTACGGCTGTTTCCGCCTAGGCGGAAACACCGCTTTGGTCCCCGCCGCCTAGTTTGGCCCTTTCCGCCTAGGCGGAAATCCCATACGTGGAACGAGAATTGGGGCGCCTTTATGATCGAGGACGACAGATAATGATGTCGTCAAAACTCTCCCATCGTGGAGCCCCATCGGAAGGATTGTGGGACGAATGAACGAAGCTGACTACGAAGTCGCGTTCCAGATTATTGCATTCGCGGGAAATGCCAAATCAAGCGCTATGATGGCAATCCGCGAAGCCAGAAACGGCAATTTCGAGGAAGCCCAGCAACTCCTCGAAGCAGCGGATGCTGACGTGAACAAGGCACATGGATCCCAAACCAAGCTGTTGACCCAAGAAGCCCGTGGAAACGGCGTCCCAATCAACATCATCTTGATTCACGCCCAAGATCATTTGACGGCAGCGATGCTCACACGTGACCTTGCAGCCGAGATTATTGAGCTTCACAAGCTCATCAAGCCGGCAGCCAATGCCCTCTGAGAAGGACACTCCATCTCACCCAAGACTGAACCCAATGACAAGATATAAAGGAGACCACCAATGAAGGTTCTACTCGTCTGTGCCGCAGGCATGTCCACAAGTCTGCTGACCACAAAGATGCGCAAAGAGGGCGGGCCCGGCGACGTCGTTGAAGCTGTGCCCGTAGGTGAACTGGAAGCACACATTGACAACTACGACGTCGTCCTTCTCGGACCACAGATCCGATTCAAACTCAAGGAAGTCGAAACACTCGCTGCGTCACGGGGCAAGAAGGCCAGCATTATCGACATGCGTGTCTACGGAACGATGGATGGTAAAGCAGCGATGGATCAGGCCCGCGCACTGCTCGACTGAGGCTGTTTGACATCCATGAACAACTCACGACGAGAGGCCCTGGTCAACATTCTTGCCCGGGCCTCTCGGCCACTTACAGGCGAGGAGCTGGCCACCCACATGGGTGTGACGAGCCGTACGGTTCGGAACTACGTTCGCGAACTAAATGGCCGAGCTACCGTAGTTAAGGCCACCAGGGCTGGCTATCTCCTCGCTCCTGGGGCTCAGGAACGTCTGGCAATGTCCCAACCATCACGTCCTGCCATTGATACGCCCGACAAACGGT
This sequence comes from Ancrocorticia sp., assembly GCA_047602305.1. Lineage (GTDB taxonomy): Bacteria > Actinomycetota > Actinomycetes > Actinomycetales > Actinomycetaceae > Ancrocorticia. The sequence continues at coordinate 353,452 of JASGHO010000001.1, read as the reverse complement.
TAACCTATCTTTGCAGAGTCCTCATCCAGTCCTCTACCGCGCTCTCGGTGTATGAACTATCCGAAATGATGTTCGTCAGTGACTACACCGTTGAAAGCGATCTTTCCCGTGCTCGCGAGCTTCTACGCTCTTTTGATCTAAAACTCGTACGCAGACAAGACCTTCTATACGTCACTGGGCCCGAGCGTGGACGGCGCAGGCTCGTCCGCCAGCTTCTCTACGGGGCGGAAAGAAGCCTCGTTCCTGCCACCTGGAATGCTCTAGTCTCTGAATTCACCCATATTGATGTTCAACGACTTCATGCGGCAGTACAGCGGGTTCTAGAAGAAGAGGAACTTGATCTACACGAATATGCTTTAGGAGACATCGTCCTACACTTGGTGGTCACAGTTGACCGCGTCCAGCACGGACATGTCTTGCCCAAGGCCGACCACCGTATTTCCATTCACGACCCACAACTGATGAAAACTGTCCAGAGGCTTGCAGAAATTGTCCAAGATATTTGTGGTGTCAATCTGCAAAGAACCGAACTTGAGGTTCTCTACAATGTACTTTCAGTACGCCAAGTGGCCGTTGATAAAAATACCGAGGCAGCGGTAGATCCCGATGTACGTGTACTGGTGAACGATCTGTTGGAAGATCTGTCAGCCAAGTACTTCCTCACAGCCACAGCAGAAGCTTCTAAAGCTGGTCTCAACCTGGCTCTCCATGTTCAAGGACTCCTTGCCCGCGCACGTTCTGAAACTCCACTTCCACATGCTCTGGGTAAGAGCTTCAAGAGTTCACATCCGATGCTTCACGACCTTGCCCTCGACTTCGCATTTGAGCTCGAGAAACAGACCGGCTTGCGGATTGCTGAAGGCGAGTTCGACTATCTTGCCCTCCACATGGGCATGTATTATCTCCCCTCATTCAAAGAACGTGACCTCGTCACCATCACACTGGTAACCCCTCGCTTCTACGACATGGCAGACTCACTCGCCGAACAACTGCATGCCACGCTCAAAGGCTTTGGCATTGTCGAGACGGTGGCCCAAGCTATCAACTTCGATTTCGCCACTACAACCAGCGACCTAATCATTTCTACGGTACCTCCCGCCGTAGCCACTCCTGTCCCTGTCGTACTGATCAATCCAATTCCCACTAGCGAGGACCTGACCCGCGTCGTCACTGCCGTTCGGGCAGAACGGGATCGCGCAATACGTCGTCGAATCCGTAGCACCCTAAGTACCCTCATCGACCCGGCACTCTTTGTCCACCACCAAGGTCCACTCACTCAGACAGAGGCGCTGACAATACTCTCAAACCGTCTCCACGATGCAGGTTACACTGATCCTCACTTCTTGAGTGACGTGCTTGACCGCGAATCCCGCTCATCGACAGCATTCGGAGGAGACTTTGCTATCCCTCACTCCATGCGCATGGATGCACATGCCTCAGCCATCGCACCCTTGGTTAGTGATACCGGAATACCGTGGGGAAACTCCCGTGTAAGACTAGTGCTCCTGTTCGCGCTCAGCCCTGATGGACGGCAAGTCTTCCGTGACGTCCTTGATGAAATCACCCACATGCTCGCCGAAGGCTATCGCGTCTCCGACCTTATCAATGCGGGGTCTGATGCAGACCGGTTCATTGAAACGTTCATGGACATTCTGGACCGAGAATCCAACCAATGATACGAGGGTGGGGTCGAGTCCAGATGCTTCTGGACTCGACCCCACCCTCGTGAAAGCTTCTCGGCAACGCATGGCCGCCGAACGCGGGAATAGACTCTATCGTCGACTCAAATTTCAAAGAAGCGGCTACTAAGTTCAGCTCTTGGTTAGAAAGGCGGGCTGCCGTGATACCGTCGCGACAGCCCGCGTATGTTCACCTACCTGGCGAGCTCTAGGACCTGTGCCTCCCAGGGCTCAAGCACGACAACCCCGTCGAGCGACCGACTGCCGAAAACCAGCGAGGATCCCACCAATGACGGCAGATCTTCGGCGGGTAGTTCGACAGCCTCCGAGGAGAAGTTCGCCACCACAAGAAGCGTGCGCTCCCCCAGTGTCCGGGTGAACGCCCAGATCTGCGGATGGTCAGCGAGCAACAGCTCAAAATGGCCCTCACGTACCGTCTCGTCTGAGTGACGCAGTGCAATGAGCCTTCGATAATGGTGGAATACCGAATCCGAGTCAGCCACGGCAGCTTCCGCGTTAATCTCGGCGTAGTTCGGGTTTACCGCGAACCACGGGGTACCAGACGTGAATCCCGCATTCTCTGAGGTATCCCATTGCACCGGAGTACGAGCGTGATCACGGCTCTTTACGGATAGCTGATGAAGAATCGTCTCTTCATCCAAGCCACGCTCCTTGGAAAGCACAAACCAGTTGAGTGAATCGATGTCCTCGTAGTCCTCAATCTCTGTGAAGGGCGCATTCGTCATCCCAAGCTCTTCACCCTGGTACACGTAGGGGGTGCCCTTGTGTAGATGAAGTACTGTCGCCAACGCCTTGGCCGAGGCCACTCGAAACTCTGGACTGTCATCGCCAAAGCGCGACACCACGCGCGGCTGGTCATGATTGTTCCAATAGAGCGAGTTCCATCCCGCTTCTGCAAGACCGTCTTGCCAATGAGCGAGATTATTCTTCAAAGCTGCCAGTGACAGTTCCTCGAAGTCCCACTTTGTTCCGCCAGAAATCACGTCGATCTCCATGTGTTCAAACGTGAAGACCATGTTAAGTTCACGGCGCTTCGCGTCCGTGGCGCGCCTTGCCACCTCAACCGTGGCTCCCGCCATCTCTCCCACCGTGATGAGGTTCTTATCTGTCAGGCCCACCGCACGGTTCATTTCCTGCAGGAACTCGTCCACCCGCGGTCCGTTAGGCAGTTCGGAGCGTAGGATCTCGTCTGGTAAAGGAGCCCCGGTAGTTAGAGAATCTGGCTTGGAAATGAAGTTGATGACATCCATGCGGAAGCCATCTACTCCAAAGTCCACCCACCAACGCATCATCTTGTACACAGCCTCGCGGACCTCGGGATTCTCCCAATTGAGGTCTGGCTGGTAAGGGCTGAACACCGAGAGATAGTATTGCCCGCTGTTCGGATCGAACGTCCAGGATGACGGTGCGAAGAAGGCTTCCCAAATGCAGGGTTCAGCCCCAGGATGACCGGGTGTATAGCCGTCTTTTGCAGCACGCCAGATATACCAGTCACGCTTTGGAGATGCCGGATCTCGGGCCTCGATAAACCAAGGGTGCTGATCCGAGGTGTGATTGACAACGAGGTCCATGACCAGTTTCATTCCCCGGGAATGGGCTTCCTTGAGAAGACGGTCTAAGTCCTCAAGAGTTCCGAAGGACGGATCAATGTCCTGGTAGTCAGAGATATCGTAGCCGTTGTCCTTCTGCGGGGACCGGTAGACTGGTGAGAGCCACAGCACATCCACGCCGAGATTGGCGAGATAGTCCAGCTTTGAGGTAATACCGGGGATGTCTCCGATCCCATCACCATTGCTGTCCGCAAACGAACGCGGATATATCTGATAGACGACAGCGGACTTCCACCACTCATCGGGCCGAGAGGCAACGTTTTCCTTGTCTTCCATGAGAGCTCCTTTACTCACCTTGGATAGAAACTGAATGTCAGAATGGGTCAAGAGACGACTCGGTACCGATATCGACACCACATGATTCGTCCTAACCAAGGGATCCTCTCCATCCTTTTCGAGGCTGAGCTAGATCGCCCCGTTGGCCTCAATCACCTTCTGGTACCAGAAAAAGGAATCCTTCCGATAACGGTCGAGGGTCTTGAGATCATGCTCGTCCCGGTCCACGTACACGAAGCCATAACGCTTGCGGATTCCCTGGTGGGTGGAAACAAGATCAATAGCGGACCACGGAGCGTACCCGAGCACCTCAACGCCGTCGGAGATCGCTTCTTGAATCTGTGCGATGTGGGCTTCGAGGTAATTGATACGGTATTCATCATGGACCTCGCCAGCCTCGGTCAACTCATCGAAGGCACCCAGCCCGTTCTCTGTGACGATCAGTGGCAGCTGATATCGGTCCCACAACGCGCGAAACGTAGCACGGAAACCGACAGGATCGATCTCCCAGCCGAAGGCGTTACGCGGAAGATTAGGATTCGGGGCCGGTTCATAGACTCCCGGATCAGAGATGGCGATCTGCTGGTCCCCCTCCTCCGGGTCTCCAATGGGTTCGAGAAGCTCTCGATCCGATGCCTTAACCGTGTGTGACGAGTAATAGTTGAAGGCAATGAAGTCCGGCTTCCCGGCCTTCAGGATCTCCATGTCCCCATCAAGGATGGTGGGCGCCCACCCGCGCTCGCTGAGGTATGCCCACACGGTCGAGTTGTATCGTCCGTACACCGCGGCATCGAGATAGAGCCAGTTGCGGATCGCATTGAAGTCATCAGCAGCAATGACATCCAGCGGGTCGCAGGTAGCCGGATACACGATGGCAATGTTCGGTGCCGGTGCCACGAGGGCGTTCGGAGCCTTCTCGTGGAGCAGGCGGAAGGCACGAGCCTGTGCCAACAGCATGTGATGGTTTTGCTGGTAGGCATCCTTGTTGGGATCAATACCGGGTGTTACGTCAAGTGTGCCGAGTGCCGCTCCATAGAGAACCATCATGTTCTCCTCGTTGATGGTCAGCCAATATGTGACCTTCTCGCCAAATGCATCAATGAGTACGTCGACAAACCGTACAAAGGCTTCGATGGTCTCGCGATTGGACCAGCCGCCCTTCTCCTGCAGGGCCTGCGGCAGATCAAAGTGATACATGGTGATGATCGGTTCAATTCCGGCTGCCAGGAGTTCATCGATCAAGGCATCGTAGAAAGCAAGACCCTTGGGGTTCACCTCGCCGTCGCCATCCGGGATGATACGGGTCCACGCGATCGAGAACCGGTACGCCTTGAGTCCGAGTTCCTTGAAGAGTGCAACATCTTGCTGGTAACGGTGGTAATGGTCGCTGGCCACCTCGAAGGAAGCGGTCCCGGGAAGCGGGTCCTTGGCATCAATGATCGATGGCCCCTTACCATCCTCGGCTGCGGCGCCTTCTACCTGGTAAGCAGAGGTTGACGCGGCCCAAAGAAAGTTCTCGGGGAATGGTGCCAGTTTCGAATGTTTCATTTTTCTCCTTTATCGGCATATCGATCGCTCGGTTGCCGAACATCAGTGTTACAAGATGGGTTCCCGTACTCGGTCTCTGCCCATGAAGCCAAAAGTTGCATTCGTTCTGACGACGGCGAGCCGGGCTCAGCCGTGTAGATCGTTAGGGTAAGTCCTGGCTCAGCAGCCATTTCGAGCCCTTCGTAGGCGAGCGTCATCTCCCCTACCACAGGGTGGTGGAAAGTCTTGAACCCAGCGCCATGGTGACGCACATTGTAGGCTCCCCAGAGCCTACGAAAATCGGTGCTTCGTGTGGAGAGTTCACCTATGAGGTCATGGAGATCTTTATTGTGAGGATCTCGCCCGGCTTCGGTGCGCAGAATCGCCACGGAAACCTCCGCAAACATCTCCCAATCCGGGTGGAAAGCCAAAGCTCGATCGTCAAGAAACTGGAAGCGCGCGATATTTGGTGTTTCGCCGGGCATATCGAAAGTGTCCTTGTAGAACGCTCTGGCAAGTGTGTTGTATGCCAAGATGTCCATGCGCCCATTGCGCACAAACGCAGGACCTGCTGTCACGGCATCAAGAGTCCATTGTAGGCCTGGATGGGGGCACCAGCACTTCGGTGAACGCCTCTTTGGCGGTCTCGCGACGGGACTCACGGCATGCGCGAGATCAAAGAGGTAGGCTCGTTCGGCTGAATCGAGATGCAGAGCCTTTGCCAAGCCATCGAGCACCTCCGGCGAGGCGCCACTGATGGCCCCGCGTTCCAGCCTCGTGTAGTACTCAACGCTCACTCCGGTCAGAGCCGCAACTTCACTTCTCCGCAATCCCTTAACACGACGACTTGTCCCACTCGGCAATCCAACTTCTTCCGGTGTGATCCTCGCCCGACGCGACGTGAGAAACTCACGCACCTCTTCTCGATTGTCCATGTGGGAAAGGATAGGACTGACTCAAGAGCAATGGGAGTCCCTGTCAGTACCACCATCATCCGGGACTCCCATATGGCCAGCAGGCTTGATTGACTTGTGGTGTATCGCTTTCCACCATTCAACAGAAAGCTCTCCACTCTTGTCATCGAAACCCACTCAAGAAGCCGTGGTCAATCATCGGCTTCCCCTCGTCATCTTTGTTCTCGCCGCTGGCGTGTTCCTCATGGGAACCACCGAGTTCGTCGTCGCTGGAATCCTTCCTGAGATTGCTACTGATCTTGGCAAGTCAGTTGGCCAGACCGGGCTGATGATCACCGTTTTCGCCATCGGAATGATCGTCGGAACGCCAGCGATGGCTGCGCTTACTCTGAAGATGTCTCGGCGCCTCGCACTCAGCCTGTCGCTGCTCGTTTTTGCCGTGGGCCACGTCATCGTGGCCATGTCGAGCGACTTCCCCGTGATTCTCGGAGCTCGCTTCCTCACAGCGTTGGCCACAGGAGGATTCTGGGCCGTTTCTGCCGTGGTGGCCGCCCAGGCTGCTGGCGCAGCGCGGAGTAACCAAGCCGTTGGTATTGTGCTGGGCGGCGGGATGGTCGCCAACGTCCTCGGTGTGCCGCTGGGTTCTTTCATCGGGCAAGCTATTGGATGGCGCGGACCATTCTGGGGGTTGGCAGTTCTGTCCCTCCTTGGTGCACTCGTGATGTATCGAATGATCCCGAAGGATCCACCAACTCAGAATCCTCCGTCCCTCAAGGCCGAGATCCGAGCCTTGGGCGATCCGCGAGTTCTGCTCATTCTCGCCTGCTGTGTGATCGTCTGTGGTGCAGCAATGACGGTCTACAGCTTCATCGCACCACTGCTCACCGAGAGGGCCGGCCTACCTAGTTCCGCCGTGCCACTCGTGCTCGTTGCGTATGGAATTGGAGCAGTGATCGCTTCCTACGTGGGTGGACGAATCGGTGATCGCAACCCATTCGTGCTCTACTTCGGTGCCGCTACCGGCACACTTCTCGTCCTCGTGGCACTTTTCTTCTTCTCCCACATCTCTATCCCCACCGTCATTCTCGTGACAATGCTCGGGCTCTTCGGCATGGCCACGAATCCTGTCCTTATTGGCCAAGCCGTCGGGTATGCGAAGGATGCACCCACGCTGGCTTCCGCAATGTGCACCTCAATGTTCAACGCGGGTACTGCCATCGGCACCGCGATCGCTGCTCCCACCTTGGAGACTTCCTTGGGCGTTCGCGGCCCAACTGTTGTGGGTATCGCAATCGCCGTCCTCTACTTCCTTCCGCTTCTCATTCTGGTCCGCCGCCCGGACCGCTGAGGAGAACACCATGTGTGTACAGACAGAAACATTCACCCTTGCCAACGGCGTAACCATGCCGAAGGTTGGATAGGGCGCATGGCAAATGCCCGACGACGGGCAGAGCCAACGTGCCTCAAATGGGAGCCCTCATGAAGCATTGGAAGACGATCACCGCCGCGCTCTGTGTTTTCACGCTGTCCCTGTTTGCCGGGGGTTGCGGAACAACCGCCGAGCAACCGCGCAAAAGCACACCGGCAGCCACAGGCCGTGGCGCACCTACCAACTCGGGAGGAAGTGAATCAGTGAGAGAATTCAATTTCGAGACACGATCCGTACAGCTCAACAGCGGCTATGACATGCCGATCGCCGGTATGGGTACCTATGGCCTCACTGAGGAAGAATGCTTCAATTCGGTCACCGCTCTTCTTCAATCCGGTGGACGGCTGATTGACACCGCCTACATGTATCGCAACGAAGCAGCCGTGGGCCGCGCGATTCGTGAATCCGGCGTCCCTCGTGAAGACATCTTCGTCATCACCAAAATCTATCCCACCCAGTTCGGCAATGCAGAAGCCGCCATCGATGAAGCGGTGAAGAAGCTCAATATCGGATACATCGACATGATGCTCCTCCACCATCCGGGTTCCGAGGACGTGCAGGCGTACAAAGCGATGGAAGATGCTGTTGCCCGCGGTGAGATTCGTTCCATAGGCCTGTCGAACTGGTACGTGGAAGAACTTGAGGATTTCCTTCCCAAGGTGGACACAGTCCCCGCATTGGTTCAGAACGAGATCCATCCCTACTACCAGGAGAACGACGTCATCCCCTACATCCAGGACCTGGGTATCGTGGTCCAGGGCTGGTATCCCTTGGGCGGGCGCGGGTATACCGCGGAGCTTCTCGGGGATCACGTCATCTCCGCAATCGCACAGGATCACGGTGTGAGTTCGGCCCAAGTGATCCTGCGATGGAACCTGCAAAAGGGCGTCGTCGTCATTCCGGGATCAAGTAATCCCGAGCACATCGAGGAGAACCTCGATCTCTTCAGCTTTGAACTCACCGACGACGACATGAACCGGATCAACGCCCTCGACAGGGGCGAGAAGCACGACTGGTACTAACACAACCCGCACGTTGTTCTCGGAAAGGAATTACGTCGTGACAGAACATGCTTCCAGCCGCAGCAGCCGACTTCTTGCCGCCGTCACCGCAGGATTGCTACTGACCTCCTGCGGAGCGGGAGGAACATCAAACGAGCCGACTGAGCCGGCCCCCGCGGCAACATCCGTTGCGCCACCGCTCGTTCAGCCGTCTTCTGCCGTTTCAGATAACACACCCACGCCCGCACAGAAAGAGGAAACCATGAGCGAGACTCCCATTCGAATCACCATCGGCAGCGAAGTCATCAACGCACGGCTGTGGGACAATCCTGCCGCGCAATCGCTGATTGACCAGCTCCCTCTCACCCTCGACTTCTCCGACTATGGCGGCCAGGAGGTCCTCGCGGAGCCGCCCACGCCGCTCACCATGGAGGGCATGCCTGCGGGAGAGAGCGCGCCGGCCGGGACCATCGGTTACTACGCGCCAACCCAATCAGTCGTGCTCTACTACAGCGACGTCCCTCGCTTCTCGGGCATTGTCCGGATCGGGCAGATGGACGACGACGTCGCGACCCTCCGCGGCTGGTCCGGCCCACGTTCGGTTGCCATCGAGGTAGCAGACTGAGCGGCGGATTGCCGTGCCCTAACAGTGACTCCCCCACGCGGTGAGTCTCGGGCATGATGGAACTGGTACGAGCCGCACCCACACACTCACACAACGTGGCTCAGTATTCATGAACAACAAAACAAGGAGATCATCATGCGTGGAGTAGTTATGCACGCCCCCGGAGACGTTCGAGTTGTGGAACGCCCGAATCCCGTCATCCAAGAGCCCACAGACGCAATCATTCGCGTCACCGCCGCCTGCATCTGTGGCTCTGACCTGTGGCCCTACCGCGGAGCCGAACCGGTCAAGGACGCACCGATGGGCCACGAGTACGTGGGTATCGTCGAACAGGTCGGCGACGACGTCGTCGGCATCAAAGTGGGAGACTACGTGGTTGGCTCCTTCGTGGCTTCTGACAACACGTGCGAAATCTGCGATGCCGGATTCCAATCGCGCTGCATTCATCAGGTGATGATGGGCGGAGTCGGTACACAAGCCGAGTTCGCACGAATTCCTCTGGCCGATGGAACTCTCGTCAAGGTGCCGGGTGAGCCGACGGAAGCCCAGGTCCGGAGCCTGCTCGCGGCCTCGGACGTCCTCGGCACCGGATGGTTTGCCGCCGTCGCGGCCCAAGCAGGTCCGGGCAAGACGGTCGCCGTGGTTGGTGACGGCGCAGTTGGACTCATGGGAATCCTCGCGGCACGGCGCCTCGGAGCGGAGCACATCATCGCCATGTCACGCCACGCGGACCGCCAGGCGCTCGCGAAGAAGTTTGGCGCCACGGACATCGTCGAGGAACGTGGCGAGGCCGGAGTTGCAAAGATCAAGGAGCTCACCGGCGGATATGGGGCCCACTCCACCATCGAAGCCGTCGGAACGCAGGAATCGATGATGCAGGCCATCGGTGCCACACGGCCGGGAGGTCACGTGGGCTTCGTCGGTGTATCCCACAATGTCAACCTTGACGGGCAAGCACTCTTCTTCGCCACCGTTAACCTCCTCGGTGGCCCAGCTCCCGTGCGGCGCTTCCTCCCCGACCTCATCGACCTCATCATGAACGGCGAGATTGATCCTGGTATCGTCTTCGATCTCACCCTTCCCCTCGAGGAAGCTGCCGAAGGCTACAGGGCGATGGACGAACGCCGAGCAACGAAGGTCCTTCTGACGCTGTAGACGCTGTAACGGAAACCGCTGGAAAGATAGCCGACAATCAGGCAAGGTGGCCCCGCGAATCTCCGCGATGGACGATTTCGGGGTCACCTTTCTGGCCCTGGAAGCCGAGCGTCACAGATCAGCAGCACGCGTCTTGTCGCAGATAACCTCATCGGATTCGCCATACTCGCTCGCCGCCCATGAAGCAAGTAGTTGCATGGCATCTTCGGAGGCTGAACCCGGTTCAGGAGTGTAGATCGTCAAGGTCAACCCAGGTTCGGATGCCATCTCAAGGCCCTCGAAAGCGACAGTCACATCCCCCACGATGGGATGTCGGAAGTACTTCAGACCTGCACCGGGCCTCCACACATCATGATCCGCCCAGCGGCGGCGGAACTCCTCACTTCGAGTCGAGAGCTCACCCACCAACTTGTGGTGCTCCTCGTCGTGGGAGTTGCGGGCGCCCTCGGCCCGCAGAATCTGAACGGCTGTATCAGCAGCCCTCTCCCAATCCTTGTGGAAGTCCTTGCCTCGTTGGTCAAGGAAGATGAACTTCGCAAAGTTCGGTGTTGCACCCGGCATATCGAACGCGTCCTTGTAGAAGGCGCGCCCCAGGAGGTTGTATGCAAGCACGTCCATACGCCCGTTACGCACCAAAGCGGGGCCACGGGTAATCGAGTCCAGCGTCCATTGAAGAGTGGGATGCGCTTTCCACGTGTTCGCGCCGCGATTCTTTGGCGGCCTGGCCACCGGATGGGCCGCGTGTGCGAGATCAAAGAGGTGGGCACGCTCGTCGTCGCTCAGCCTGAGTGCTCGTGCCAGAGCGTCCAGAACTTCAGGGGTGGCTCCGCTGATGCCACCACGCTCGAGGCGTGAGTAGTATTCGACACTCAAATTGGCAAGAGTGGCCACTTCGCTACGGCGCAGGCCAGCCACCCGTCGGTTCTTACCGGATGGCAGCCCGACCTGTTCCGGTTTGATTCTCGCGCGACGGCTTGTCAGGAAGTCGCGAACTTCGACTCGATTATTCATGGTTCTACGCTACGGGATGTCGAAACGCCAAGGGATACCCAGTTAGTACCACCATCTCAGGAGTTTTCGTGACGCCATCAGTGCCCGTCAGTTCCGGTCAATGCCCGTCAGGGAAAACTCAGTTTGATCGGCAACGATGGTGAGCATGCCAACCGTCATTGACATCGTCCTTCTGGTCCTCCTGTTTTTCGCCCTGATGGCGGGCCTGCGCGCGGGATTCTTCTCCACGCTCGGAACCTTCGCGGGACTCATCGCGGGCGCCCTTGCCATGCCCTATGTGCTGCCGCTCGTGGCCCAACACGTTGGTAGTGATACGTGGCGCGGCGCCGCAGTTATTGGTGCCGCCGCCCTGCTGCTCAGTATTACCTCCGGTATCGGGTCGGGAATCGGGCACGCCTTCCGTCGCGGCGCTGATCGCCTCCTGTTGGGCCCGATCGAGCGGTTACTCGGCGGCGCATTAGCGCTGGTGGGAGCCGCAGTAGCCCTCGCCTTCACAGCCACCGGAGTCATTACGGCGGGCATCCCCGTCCTCTCCCAGTTGCTCGCCTCCTCGACGCTGCTCCAGACCATCGACCGTTACACCCCTCCTGTGGTCGACGACGCCGTCGCCCGCCTTCGCGCCCACGCCTTCGACGACGCCGTCCTGCCCACCATCGAGGGAATTTTCGACGGCAACACTGATGATCTCGGCGGCCAACTCGCTGACGTACAACTCGACAACCCGGCGCTGCAAACGGCCGCGAACTCGGTGGCCCGCGTCTCCGGCCTCGCTCCCGCGTGCGGCACCATGCCTTCGGGTTCGGGCTTCGTGGTGGCCGAGGACCTCATCGTCACCAATGCGCACGTGGTAGCCGGAGTGCCGTCACCACTCGTCGAGCTGCCGGGTGAACCCGCCCGCCCCGGTTCCATCATCTATTTTGATCCTGTCGACGATCTCGCCGTCATCTCCGCCGACGTGGACGCGGCTCCGCTGGCCCTGGATGATTCGCTCGCTGCGGGCAGCGCCGCCGTCGTGCAAGGTTATCCCTACGGCGGTCCGTTCCAGAGTGTCCCGGCCCGAGTGCTCGCCACCGGCGCGAACATCATCCCCGACATCTACGGAACCTCCTCGGCGGCCCGTTCGATCCATGTGCTGGAAGCCGCCGTGGAACCCGGAAACTCGGGTGGCCCGCTACTCAGCGAGGGTGGTGGCGTCGCCGGAGTCATTTTCGCCCGCGCCGAGAATCCGGGCATCGGTTACGCCATGACCAACGAGGAGCTGTACCCGATTCTCGACGGACTCTCACCGGTCAACGCGGCCGTGGATTCCGGGAGTTGCTTGGGGTGACGGCCGGGCTCGCGACGCCCAGACTACGCCTCCGGACCGGTTGCCACCGGAAGCTCGTGGTTCGACCACTGCGACCACGAACCCGGATACAACGCGGCATCGATACCGGCGAGGGCCAGCGCCACGAGGTTGTGAGCAGCGGTAACGCCCGAACCACAGTAGGTGGCCACCGGCGCGTCTGTACGAACGCCAGCCGTGGCGAAACGAGCCTGAAGCGCTGCGGCGTCCAAGAAGAAACCTTCAGCATCAAGATTATCCGTGGTAGGCGTGTTAAGCGCCCCCGGAATGTGCCCGGCGCGCGGATCGATCGGCTCCTGCTCGCCGCGGTAGCGTTCACCGGCCCGCGCGTCGAGTAATGCGCCGCCGTCACGGACAAACTGCTCCACGTCGGCCAGTTCGAGCCGCGGCAACTGCCCGGAATCGAGGACAACATTTCCCGGGTCGACGGCGGCCTCCCCCGACTCCAGCTGGAGCCCGGCACGCTTCCACGCCGGTAGCGAGCCGTCCAGCAAACGAACGCGCAGGCCGGCGTCGCGCAGCAGCCACCAGGCCCGTGCCGACGCAAGATTCCCGCCGCCGTCGTACACGACGACGTCGTCGCCCTCGTTAAGTCCCCACCGCCGGGCCGCACTCTGTAGGCGCTCGAAGGACGGAAGCGGGTGGCGCCCATCTTCGGGTGCACCGTGCTCGGCAAGCTCGCCGTCCAGATCGACAAAGACGGCATCCGGAATGTGTCCCGCCCGGAAATCAGCCAGGCCGACGGGTTCGGACGGACCGTCCGTGCCGTCGGCCCCAGGGAGAATCAACGTCCAGCGGACGTCGAGGAGGCGAGTGCGCGGGGCGCCCGCGGGCAGGGCTCGCTGGGAGTCAAGGAGTGCGGCGAGTTCATTCGCATTAATGAGGATGTCTTCTCTGGAGGTCATGCCTCATTCTGTCACGTGGTCGCGGGCACCGGCACGCGGCGTTCGCGGCGCAATTCTAGCCGACCCAGCACGCTACCCGCGCCACGGCTCCCACACCGGCACCTCTGCCACGTCGACTTCGGGCAGGCCAAGCTGCTCGCACATCTCATCCATGAACAACTGCGCCCAGCGCTCGTACCAGGGCGAATTGGGGTGGAACATGTCCGGCGCATGATACTGGGTCATGTATTCCCACAGCCCGAAGGTGTTGGAGAGCTCTTCGAGGCGAACGATCCCGGCCCCGTATTTCTTCGCGGCGCGCTCGATCTGGATGGAGAGCGCCGCGGCCCGCTTCTCCACGCGCAGCGGCTTGAAGGTGGGGATGTTGGCGATGACGGCCGGTTGCGGCAGTTGCGCCACGATCCGGTCCATGCGCACACCGAATTCTTCGACGGAAAGTTCCGCCACGCCGACGTCGTTCCCGCCGATGTCCAGCGTCAAAATATCCGGGATGATCGGCTGCCCACCGATCAGCATGCCGTTCAGCTGCGGAATCTGAGTTCCCAGAACTGAGGCGGCGGTGCCGCCGGAGAGCGAGATGTTGAGGAGCGCGACGTCCCGGCCGCTCGCGTGGCGCAGCGCCGAAGCGACTCGCGGCACGTATCCTTCTTCAAAATTCGAGGCACCGAGCCCTTGCGCGGCCGAATCGCCCATCGCCACATAGATGAGGGGAAGCTCCTCTCCCCTGTCGGCGACGTCGTTCAGCGCCTCGACCGTGGCCAACAGATGTTCCTCCCACTGCCTGCGGAACGGACTGTTCTGCTTCGCCACACCCTTCGCCCCGCGATACATCGCTACCGCTCCCGCGCCCAAACCAACACCTGCCACACGCCCCGCCTTGATACTCACACCTCAAAGTTACTCTTCGGTAACTTTTTGCGCCATTGATTCGAGTGTTGTTCGGGCGACATACAACGACGACGGCGCCCGCTCACGTACGTAAGTAGGCGCCGTCGTCGTTCATGTCTCAAAATAGCCCGACAATAAACGTCAGCACGAAGCAGACACCGAGGGCCGCGAGCATGCAGGGGCGGTGCCAGCGGTTGGCGGTGCGCTGGTCGGAGCCGGGCACCACGCCCACCACCACCGGGAGCGCGGTGAGGGCGCCGCCGGTAAGGAAGAGCTGCATGATCGCCGCACCGGTGATCGCGGCGAAGGCCACAGCGGTGGGATCCGCGCCCATGTCCAGCACCATCGTGGTGAAGGGCAACAGTAGCGGCGCCGACGCCGAGAACGACTGCGTAATCGTCCCCGAGAAAGCGGAAATGAGAAGCAGAATCTGCACGGGCGCCAGCAACAGGATCGGCTCGACGTACTCGCCGATCGTGGTGATCAGGCCAATCTTCGACACCACAGTGGACATGAACATCAGGCTGATGATGGCGGTCACCGGCGTAGCGATCATCGCGACACCCTTGACCATCTCCTTCTCGCCCAGCATGAGGTTGGTGCGCGACATGGCGAGCACCAGCAAGCTGGAAACCATACCCACCAGGAACACGGGCACGCCGGTGAAGAACATGACGCACAGTAGCAGGAACGGGAAGAGCGCCTTGATGAACGAAGGATGGCCCGCGGGCAGCTGATCCATCTGGGACAGCTCGCCCTCCTCGTAGCCCTTGCTGAGATCGATGCCGGCTTTACGCATGTCGTTGCGGCCCTTGAGGTAGGCCACGATGAACGCCGGGATACTGCCGATCAGGCCCCACACGTTGATCATGCCAAACCCCACCCCGGTGGCGCCGAGGACGGCAAGCAGGGTGGGGTGCGTGAAGCCCGCTGAATTGGCGACGACGTTGGCCATCGAGACCGTTCCCGCCACCGCGTTCGGGTCCTGCTTGAGTCGGACAGCGGCCGGGCCAGCCACGGTCGCCATGACCACGGGCTGGGTGAAGGAGGTGACCGCACCGAGCAATGCCGCAGCAAGTCCTGCCGCTGTGGAGACGCCGGGGGCGCCGCCTTTGTCACGGCCGATGTCGATGAGCTTGGCCACGATGACGTCGAGATAGCCGGTGTATTGCATGACGCCCACGAACAGCAGGACGCCAGTCATGTCAATGATCACGGGGTTGAGCGCGATGCGTAGCAGTTCGGTAACTGTTCCCTCATCGGAGCCGATGAGTGCGTAGCCGCCCGCCAGCGCGGCGGCGGTGGATCCGAGTGCTGCGGTGATGTACAACGGCGCGCGGCCGGAGATCATCAGGAGCAGCGTGATCACCATGATGATCTGTGCTAATAACATGGGCGGACCTTACTCGACTCCGCGGGGCAGGAACTCGACGTCGTAGGCCAGCTCGATGGTGCGGCCCAGGACGTCGTCGGTCATGGTGCAGCGGTACGAATCGGCGTAGATGAAGCCTTCGGGGATGGTGACCCAGCAGCCGGAGAAGAAGATGTTGCCGTCCTGGGCGATACCGAACTTCTCGAACGTCTCGGTCCATTCGCCCGGAGCCAGTAGGTCGCCGAGTGTGCCTTCCATGTAGAGGGTGTCCACGCCATCCTTGGTGACCACACATCGGGTCTTGATGGATTCAAAGTGGTCCGCCACTTCGTCGAGATCCCACACCTCGGCGGCCATGACGTCCGGGGCGCACTGCTTGGCCTTGGGAACGTTGAGGGCTTCCAGCTCGCGATCCGACTGATCCGAGCCGATGGTCAGATAGGTCTTGCCGCCATGGAAAATGAGCACGTATTCCATCTCGCCGGAGGACTGCTCGTTCTGAACTTGGATGGTGGTCTCGTTGACGGCAAGGAAGTTCGATACCGGGTAGAGGGTGGGTGTGGTGCTGGGCGCGGGCACACCAAGTTCGGCCAGCTCGGCGATATGGGCGCGTACGCTCTCCTGGTTACGACCGGCATATCCGGCGTTGAAGACGCGGTTGACGTCCATGGTGAACGGCTCGCCACCGGCGACGCTAAAGGTGAGTTTGGGCATGAGAGATTCTCCTGAGTAGTGGGTGGTGAGGTGGGGTCGGCTCTACTGCGCGCGCAGGCTCGCCAGCACGGGGACGCGGGCGCGCACGTCGGCGGTGAGGGTGAGGTCGATGTCGGTCACCAGGAGGTCCGGTGCGGACGAGAGGCGGGCGCGAACCACTCCGAGCGGATCGATGACGGCGCTGCGGCCGACACCCAGCGGAGCAGTGCCCTGCGGCGGCTGCCACGCCTGGTCGCAGGCGACCAACCAGGCCTGCGAATCCAACGCCCGCGCGCGGGTGAGAAGATCCCACTGCTCATCCTTGCCCGGGCCATCACCCCAGGATGCAGAGACGCACACGAGATCCGCTCCGGCGAGGCCAAGAGCGGTGAACTGGTCCGCAAATCGCAGGTCATAGCAGGTAGCGAGGCCGACCGTGATGTCGCCGAGTGCGAAGGTAACGTAGCCGTCGCCCGGACGTACCGTATCGGATTCCTTGGAACCGAAAGCATCGAAGAGGTGCACCTTGCGGTAGGCAGTTTCGACGGTTTGGCCTGCGGCGCGGCCAGTGACCAGCAGCGTGTTGAAACTGCGTCCATCACCCGACGGTTCGAACATCCCGACGATTGCGACAATCCCGGCGGCGGCTGCCGCCTCACGAATGCCGCTGGCGAACGGGCCGTCAAGTGGCTGCTCTGACTCGCTGGTGGGGCACGCGAAGTTCGCCGAAGTTGCCTCGGGAAGAACAACGAGCTGCGCTCCCTGGGCTGCCGCTCGCTCAATCATCCCGACAGCCGTCGCAAGATTCTCTGCGGTATCACCCGAACTGGCAATCTGCGCGATTGCCACACGAATCGTGGATATCGTGGATTCAGCTACCACTATTAACCTCCATGGGTTCTTCAAGATTTCGTCACGATATCAGGAGCGAATGACATTCGGTTTCGGACTCGTAACAGAGCGATGAACGTTAATCCGATTCCTTGGTGGTGAATCGATCCACGTACACATTGCAGTATGCAAAGGCTCAGGTAAAACCGCCTGCTTTGGCCGCTATAATCGCGATTATATGAATGATTCCGCAGGTCATCAGGGACGTAGGTCGCAGGGTGTGGTTCAGTGGCCACGAGTTGAGATGTCGGGGGAAGTTAGCTCAAATGTTTCCTGAAAGGCCTGACAGAACGAAAGCCGAAATTACGGGACTGTCACACGCAATGATCGCCATATCGTCAGGAACTCGTATGGAAATATTGGGAGGGTAGTGACGATATGCTACGGCACACGCGTGTTGGGATTTCAACTCTCTGACGATGCCCTATCTGTACGCATTTCACACATAGGGCTTCCTGACGAAGTTGAAAATCAGGGCATCGCTCGCCTCGCCCACACCTGGCACACGAATAGCGATAACGTGGGCACAAAGGTTGCAGCGTTGAGATGGAGAACGGATGACGGATGGTGCGTTGAAGGTGGGCGTGATCGGCACTGGCATCATGGGGGCGCCGATGGCTGCGAACATGGCGGCGGCAGGCTGGCCAGTGAGTGGTTGGGCGCGGCGTCGGGAGGCGGCTGAAGCGGTTCCTGGAATCACCGCGGTGGCCGATGTTCGTGAACTTGCCTCGTGCGACGTGCTCGTCAGCGTGCTGCCGGATCTTCCGCAGTTGGAGGATGTGTTGAGCGGCGGGCTGCTGGAAGCTCTAGGTGAGCGCGGTTCATGTGGCGAGGACAGTGAGGGTGGCGACCCCGGCGAACGAGAAACTGCGGTCACTCTCGTCATCTGTTCTACCTCGTCCCCGACGGGTGTTCGAGAATTGGCCGAAAGGCTCGCCGAGGCAGGCATCGCCGTCGTCGACGCTCCTATCAGCGGCGGCCAGAAGAAGGCCGTCGAGGGAACCCTCGCCATCATGGTGGGTGGCGCGGACACCGACGTGGCGCGAGTACTGCCAATTCTTCGTGCCTGTGGGACGCCGGTGCATCTCGGACCATTGGGTTCGGGGCAAGTGGCCAAGGCATGCAACCAGATGATCGTTTCGGCCACGGTGGCGGCACTCGCCGAGGCAACGGTGTTGGCAGAACGCTCTGGTCTCGACGTCGCCGCCCTCTTCGAGTTATTAAGCGGCGGCCTCGCAGGCAGCGAGGTCCTCAATCAGAAGGCGCCGAAGCTCATCGCGCACGACCATACTGTCTCCGGCCCGGCAAAGTACTTCATCAAAGATCTCGGCTTCACACTCGAGCAGGCAGACTCTGCGGGAGTTCGGCTAGATCTTGCACATCACCTGCGCGAGACATGGGCGGCGATGACGGAAGCGGGCTACGGCGATCTCGACACCACCGCGTTGCAGGCCTATATCGAGGATCGGAGCTAACCACCATGAAGCATCAAGAGGACTCCCCAAAACGCAAGCGTCCTAAGTGGAAGACCGCCGCCTCCATAGTCGCCGCGCTCGTTCCTGTCTTCGCGATCGCTGTCGGCTTCTATGCCTATCGCAACCTGAACTATGACAAGGCAGCCCAGAAGCTCATCCGGCGTGCCGGGATGATCGAGAAGCAAGCAACACTCCCCGACGGCTCTGTCCTCAACTACGGCGAGGGCCCTGCTAACGGACTGACGCCGCTCATGCTGCTCCACGGCCAGAACGTCTCCTGGGAAGACTACGCGAACGTTCTGCCGGAGCTAACCAAGCACTATCACGTGTTCGCCGTCGACTATTACGGGCATGGCGGCTCCAGCAAGAACCCGGACAAATACTCGGCGAAGGCCATTGGCGAGGACCTCATCTGGTTCCTGGAGGAGATCATCCAACAACCGGCAGTTGTTTCCGGGCATTCATCCGGCGGACTACTCACCGCGTGGCTGGCGGCGAACGCGCCGGACTCTGTTCGTGGCGTCGTCGTCGAAGATGCGCCCTTCTTTTCGACCGAACCGGGCCGCGCAGAGAAGACTTTCGCCGGACTCGGCTTCAAACTCACCCACGATTTCCTCAACCAAACCGAGGAAACGAACTACACCAGATACTCGCTTGAACACACGTATATGCAGGAGTTTTTCAACGCCGACGGCCAGGACAACTGGTCGAAAATCGTCAAGGATCCCGCCTTCAAGTACATGGACAAGCACCCGGGCAAAGTCCCGCGCCTGTGGTTCTATCCGCCGTCGCTCGGCGTCAACGAGTTGTTCGACCTCACCGCCAACCTCCAGGACGGCACCGGCGATTACGACCTGCGTTTCGGCGAAACCTTTTACGACTATTCGTGGTTTGAGGGGTTCGATCAGGCCGAGACGCTGGCCAGAATTCAGTGCCCGACGACGATTTTGCACGTCGCCGCGAGTGACGCCACGGCTCCAAGTTACTACGACAAGAACGGCATTTTGGTTTCGGCGATGGATAACGACGACGCCGCCCGCGCCCAGCAACTCGTGGCCGGCTCCGAGCTGATCGGCGGTTTCAAGTCGAACCATGACATCCACAAGGATCGCCCTCAAGAGTTCACGGATGTCCTCGTGAAGTTCAAGGATAAGTTGGACCTTTCGTGAAATTCGTCGAACGACCAGACATAAGTAATGAATTCTCGGAAGTGCCCGGTGAGGTCGGACAAGACAACACATCGGGGGTCAGACACGTCCATCATACGAAGTACTCAATGAGCTCCCTAGACAAGTTGGAACCACTGGGACTACTGCGGTAAACCGGCGTTGTTTAGCTCAAGAACCAATAAATCCGGGATAAGGTTTCTTGGGGAAGTACGATGAGCGCAACGTCAACGCTTTGGTCGTATTGATGTCGATGTAGGCAGTTGTGCGGAACAGACTGTTGAAGAGTCGGAGGCAGCAAGTATGGGTCGGGACAGAGCGCTGATCAGTGCCCTCGTTAAGGCGGGGATTCATCTGCTATCAGGGAACGCTGCTGGTACCACCATTGCAGGAACTGACGTCCTATTCCAGGCCCTTTCAAAGAAGGATGGCGACTCCACACAGGTCACTCGACAGGTCGAGAAGGCAATTGGCCAATGGGCGAAGAGTGAGCATCTCGGCGACGTTCTACCCGCCGCGCTGGCAATCGCCACTGACGCTATCAATGACGGTGCAGTTCTTGGCTATGAACAAGAGCAGTTCGGCTTCGATTCAGAGAAGATCAGTGCGGAGATAATTCAGCGAGCTTCTGAGAAACACGTTGATTGGCAGGGAGAACTAGACCGCGAGCATATCGTTGCAAGAGAGGTTATCCGAGCGACAATTACTGCTCTGATCTCTAACGGACATGAGGTTGAAGCAATTATCCTTCGAGTATTCGAAAGGCACGCTGACGAGGTTCGCAACCGTCTCAATAGAATCAGTGGGCAACTGGCGGATGGATTCAATCAGTTGGGCAGCCAGATCAAGTCTGCGATCAACGCCGTCCCAACGCAACCACAGCGGTTCTGGAGCCCGAAACGTCCACGCGTGGCTGCACACTTCCAAGCTCGTAACGAGATGGAAGAACTGACCAAGGCACTTGGAACTAATGGAGTTGTTTCACTGTGTGCTCTCCAAGGTATGCGCGGCGTGGGTAAGTCCCAGCTTGCCGCCAAGTATGCCGAACAATGCGAAACAGACAATTGGATGTTCGTTGGGTGGGTGACCGCTTCGACCCGTCAGCAAGCCGTTTCTGAGCTGGCAGAAATTGCTCGGTGCTTGGATATCTCTAATGAAAATGAGAAGGATATCGAAAGGGCAGCAAAGGACATCCTAACGTGGTTGATCGGCCAGGAAGAGATAGATAAGCTCCTCGTCTTTGACAACGTGGAGAACCCTGATGATGTCAAAGACCTTCTTCCTCGAGGAACGAAAATGCAGGTTCTTGTGACGACGACACAAAAAGTCACAACACTTGGTAAACCCATTCCTGTCGGAGTATTTTCTCCTTCACAGGCTGTTAAGTATCTGATCTCAGCAACCGGAATTGATGACACAATCGGTGCCGCCGATATCGCAAAAGAACTCGGATATCTACCCGTCGCTCTCGCCCAAGCAGCAGCGATGATACGTCTCGACCGTCTAGATTTTGCATCCTACAGACAGTACTTAGACGATTACCCCCTCGACGAGAACGTGGAGCGGGAGGCAGGAAGTGACTACCCGCAAAAAGCCGATGTGGCACTAAGACTCGCTTACACGACCGCTATCAAGCAGATCGATGAGAAGTATCCTCGCTTTGAAGGTCTCGCCAAAACCATATTGTCGGTTGTCACCTTGCTGGCTGAAGAAGGCGTGCCTCGCACATGGCTTGATTGCCTGCACGAGGACGCGCGTACTGTCCACCGTGCTATTGGGGAACTGATCCGCCGCAACGTGATCGCTGAATCAGAGGACAGAAGTGTCATCTCGCTTCATAGGTTGCAGAGCAAGGTGATCTGGGAGGACCTCAAAGAAGAGCGAGATCTCCTGCTCGCAACGGAAGCATCCCTACATGTGCTGGGCAACGTCAATCTCGATGAGAGTGATAACTACTTCGCTAAGCGAGAGACTCTTGTACGGCTTGCTGGCCAACTCACGGCTATTCTCACACAGTACGAGTCCTCATCTCTGTTGGACAATTCAAAGCTCTTCAACATAGTTCAGCGGACCCTCTACCAGTCGAACGCTCTGCAACAGCCATACCCAGGAATCAGCCTTGAGCCTTATCTGTACAACATCGAGCGTGTCCTGGGTCCCGACCACCCCGATACGCTCGCCTTGCGCCACAACCTCGCTGGTGCCTACCAGTCGGCTGGTGATCTGGCTCGGGCGATATCTCTTTACGAGCAGACCCTCACCGACCGTGAACGGGTGCTAGAACCCGACCACCCTGCCACGCTCACCTCGCGCAACAACCTTGCTGACGCCTACCGATCGGCTGGTGATCTGGCTCGGGCGATTCCTCTCTTTGAGCAGACTTTCACCGACTTTGTGCGGGTGCTGGGATCACACCACCCCGACACGCTCACCTCGCGCCACAACCTCGCCTACGCATACCAGGCAGCGGGTGACCTAGCCCGGGCCATTCCTCTCTCCGAGCAGACCCTCACCGACCGTGAACAGGTGCTGGGATCAGACCACCCCGATACACTCGCCTCGCGCAACAATCTCGCTGGCGCCTACCAGTCGGCTGGTGATCTGGCTGGGGCGATATCGCTTTACGAGCGGACCCTCACCGACCGTGAACGGGTGCTGGACCCCGACCACCCCGATACACTCGCTTCGCGCCACAACCTCGCCTACGCATACCAGGCAGCGGGTGACCTAGCCCGAGCGATCCCTCTCTTCGAGCAGACCTTCACCGACTTTGCACGGGTGCTAGGCCCCGACTACCCCGCCACGCTTACCTCGCGCAACAACCTTGCTGACGCCTACCGGTTGGTTGGTGACCTAGCCCGGGCTATCCCTCTCTTCGAGCAAACTCTCACCGATATCGAACGGGTGCTCGGACCTGACCACCCTGACACTCTTACCTCACGCGACAACCTGGCTGGTGTCTACCAGGCAGCGGGTGACCTGGCCCGGGCGATTCCTCTCTTCGAGCAGACTCTCACCGACTTTGCACGGGTACTGGGCGCCGACCACCCCGCCACGCTTACCTCACGCAACAACCTTGCTGTCACTTACTACAGCGCTGGCCGTGTCGAAGAAGCTCGCAAACTACTGGAGCAGGCTCATAAGAGTGCCCGCCAAGCACTTAGCGCAGGACACCCGCTTATCTGTCAGATCGAAGAAGTCCTCGCCTTCATCCGCGAGCAGCACGGCGAGTAAGACGAAAGGCGCCACGCACATTGGTTCGCTCGTGGCGCCGTCGTCGTTAGTAGCTCAGATCTCCTCCGGGATCATCTCTATCGCGCCGCAGGGGCATTCGGCGGCGCAGACGCCGCAGCCTTTGCAGTAGTCGTACTTGAACTCGTACTTGCCGGGCTCGATCTTGGTGATCGCGTTGTCCGGGCACACGCCGAAGCAGTTGTCGCAGCCGAAGCAGTTGCCACAGCTCATACAGCGCCGCGCCTCAAATAGTGCCGACGTCTCGTCCAGCCCTTGCACTACCTCAGCAAAGGTCGATGCCCTCCGAGCACCCTCAATCTTGTCGCGCACCTGGTGCGGCGCCTCCGAGTAGTACCAGGTCTCCATGCGATCGAGCGTCGCGTCGCCGTGCTTGGTGGACGGAACATACGTCTGCGCGCGCAAGTAGCCGTCGATGTAGCGGGCCGCCTTCTTGCCGTGCCCGATGGCCACGGTGACGTTCTTCTCCGAGGGAACCATGTCCCCACCCGCGAACAATCCGGCGCGCCCAGTCTGCATTTGTGCATCTACCTTGACCACGCCGCGATCCACCTCAACGTCCGCCACGCCTTCGAGCAACCCCAGATCGGCCTGCTGGCCGAGCGCCATAACCACGGAGTCGGCTTCGAGCTTCTCGAACTCGCCGGTGGGCTGCGGGAAGCCGTTCTCATCGAGCTCCATCTTCTCGATCATCAGCTCGCCGTCATCAATGTGCTTGATGGTGGAGAGCCAACGTATCTTGATGCCCTCTTCCTGCGCCTCGGTCACTTCCGAGTCGTGGGCGGGCATGCGGTCGCGGGTGCGGCGATACACGATGACCGAATCCTTGGCACCGAGGCGCTTGGCAGTACGCGCAGCGTCAATGGCGGTATTTCCGCCGCCGTACACCACCACCCGTCGGCCGAGCAGAGGCTGCTCGGCTGGTGCTGCTGAGGTAGCACTCCCCCGCCCCTCTTCAACCTCGCGCAGCATCGACACCGCGTCGAGCACGTGCGAAGCAGCACCCGCGGGAATGTTGGTGTGCCGCCCAATCTGGGCACCCACGGCGAGGAACACCGCGTCGAACTCGGCAAGCGCAGCCTCCAGGTCCGTCACCTTGGTGTTCATCTCGAAGCGCACGCCCATCGCGGCAATCCGGCCAATCTCCTGGTCGAGAATTCCGCGCGGCAAACGATACGACGGAATGCCGTAGCGCATCATGCCGCCGGGCTTCTCGCCGTCGTCGCGCACGGTCACCGAGTGTCCCAGCCGCGCCAGGTGATACGCCGCGGAAATACCCGAAGGTCCGGCACCAACTACCAACACCGTCTTTCCGGACGCAGGTCCCAGCGGCGTAACCGACCACCCCTCTTCCAGCGCCTTGTCACCAAGGAAACGCTCGATGGCGTTGATACCCACGGCCTCGTCCACCTGCGTGCGGTTACAGGCCGTCTGGCACTCGTGGTAGCACACGCGGCCCATCACGGCAGGCAGCGGATTGTTCACCATGATCTCGCGCCACGCCGCCTCGTAGTTGCCTTCTTCGGCGTGGTACAACCACTGCTGAATGTTCTCACCGGCCGGGCAGGCCTTGTTGCACGGCGGCAGCAGATTCACGTAGATCGGCCGCTCAGTGCGCCATGACCCCGTCTTGTTGGCAGCCGAGGATCCCACATTGAGAATCGTGGCAAAGGGCAGGTTTCTGTTCGTTTCGCGGGCAACAGCTGCGGCACCAGCCGTCGCTCCGCCTGCCCGCGCATCAATCGTCGTCATGATCAAACCTCTGTCTCGTCTCGCTTGACCAGCAGGTCGAGCGTGTCGTCGTCGATCAGGTTGTAGCGGCGGATGTTGCGATCCGCGAGGGCCTGGATCCGCTGGATCACAGCTGG
The DNA here is from genome assembly GCA_047602305.1 of Ancrocorticia sp. Taxonomy (GTDB): domain Bacteria; phylum Actinomycetota; class Actinomycetes; order Actinomycetales; family Actinomycetaceae; genus Ancrocorticia. Next base: position 328,349 of record JASGHO010000001.1, on the reverse strand, counting down.
ATCGGCGCCCTTCTTGAATAGGTGGGCGAAGCGACGCTGCGGGCGCAGGTATTCCTCCACCGGCGCCGGGCGGCGAATCTTCATCACCGAGGTGACCTCGCCATTCTCCGCCTCATACACCGGGAACAGTCCGGACTGCGTGGCCAACCGCGCCAGCCGCACGGTAATGTTCGACGCCGTCCCCCACCCCAGCGGGCACGGCACCAGCACGTGAATGTAACGCGCGCCGCGGAACTGCATCGCCTTATCTACCTTGTATTCGAGGTCGCGCAGGTCCGCCACCGTCGCGGTGGCCACGTAGGGAATCTCGTGTGCCATGGCGATGCGCGCCATGTCCTTGCCCTTACCCCAGTCATTCCCGGGTTCCGGGCCCACCGGCTGGGTGGTAGCAGTGCGGGCCGCGGGCGGCGTAGCGCCGGAGCGCTGCACGCCGGTATTCATGTAGCCCTCGTTGTCATAGCAGATGTAGAGGACGTCGTCGTTTCGCTCAAACATGCCCGAGAGCGGTCCAAGCCCGATGTCCACGGTGCCGCCGTCGCCGCCCTGGGCGATCACACGGGTCTCCTTGCCCTTCGCACGCAGCGCCGCCTGCACGCCGGTCGCCACCGCCGCCGCGTTTCCGAACAGCGAATGGATCCACGGCAAGTTCCATGACGTCTCGGGGTAGGGCGTGGAGAAAACCTCTAGACAACCCGTCGCATTCACCGCAATGACGTCATTACCAGCGGCATTCATCGCCGCATCCACCGCGTACCGCGCCCCAAGCGCCTCGCCGCAACCCTGGCAGGCGCGATGCCCGGAGGTCAGCGAGTTGAAACGATCCGCCTCCGACTGCACCGAACGCAACGCCTCGGGCACCAGCCGATTGCCCACCGCGAACGATCCCACCTGGTAGTACTTCACCTCGTCGCGCGAGGGAATCTCAGTGGCGGGAATCTCGCGGCCCGTCTGCGGAATATGGATAGTCGTCATCGTGCCGCCTCCGTCATCATCGAAGTCACGTCCTTGATCATGTTCTCCGGAATCGAACCCGAGCGCCGCACCTGCCGCTCACGCTCCAGCTCGCGATCCACCAGCTCCCGGTTGAGATCGAGGAACTTGAAGCGCTTCATCGTCCCAGCCTTGACCTCGTCCAGGTACCCATTGAGCGACCCCTGCGTGATGTCGCGCCCGCCGAGCCCCGCGATGAGCTCATAGTGGTCAATCTCGTAGTCCATGAGCGCGGTCCGCACGCCGCTCGCGACGATTCCGCCGATACCCACGGAGAACGCCTTTTCAAGAACGACGACGGTGCGCGCATGCTTGAGTGCCCGCCGCACCGCCACCCGGGGGAACGGCCGGAAGGAAACGAGCGACACCACGCCGATCTTCTCCCCCGCTTCCCTGCGAGTGTCGACGACGTCGCGCACGGTTCCGGTGACCGAGCCCAGACACAAAATGATCGTCTCGGCATCCTCGCTGCGGTACTCGTGCAGCAAGCCACCTGAGTCGCGGCCGAAGATCTCCTGGAACTCCTTCTGCACCTGCGGAATGAGTTCGAGAGCCTGCATCTGCTTGTGGTGAGCGAGGTACTTGACCTCAGTAAACGCCTCCGGCCCCACCATTGCACCAATCGAAATGGGGTTCTCGGGATCGAGCAACACTCGCGGCTCGAAGGGCGGCAGGAAGCGCTGCACCTTCTCTTCCTCGGGAACATCCACCTGCTCCACCGCGTGGGTGAGAATGAAGCCGTCCATGCACACCATCACCGGAAGCGATAGTTCCTCGGCAATACGGAATGCCTGCACGTGCAGGTCAGCGGCCTCCTGGTTGTCCATAGCGTACAGCTGGAGCCAACCGGAATCACGCTGGGACATGGCATCGGATTGGTCGTTCCAAATATTGATCGGCCCGCCGATAGCGCGGTTGGCGATCGTCATGACGATGGGAAGCCCGAGGCCAGAGGCGTTGTATACCGCCTCGACCATGTACAGCAAGCCCTGCGACGCCGTCGCCGTATAGGTACGCGCGCCCGCAGCCGAAGCGCCAATACACGCGGACATCGCAGAAAACTCCGACTCCACGTTGACGTATTCGCAGCCCGCCAGCGTCCCCTCCTTGACGAGCTTGGACAGCTCCTCAACGATGTGGGTCTGGGGCGAAATCGGGTAGGCGGAGATCACCTCGGGGCGGCACGCCGCCACCGTATGCGCGATCGCCCGGGACCCTTCAATTTGTTGCAGCATCGAGGCGTGCCTCCTTCGTGTTGATGCATGTGACGAGACCGCCTGCCATCTCTGAGACGTATCGATAGGCCGCCTCGGCCGCCGCCACGTTCATCTCGCCCACCTTGCCAGGGAAGCGTTCCCGGATGGCACGATTCACTGACTCCAGCTTGAACGGGTGTGCCAGCGCCGCCATGCCTCCCAGCAGCACCGCGTTGGGCACGGTGCGTCCCGTATATTCGCGTGCAATGTCCGTTGCTGGCATGGTGATGACATGGCCCGGCGGGAACGCCGCAACGACCTCATCCAGCCCCAGCTCGCCCGTACTCTTCGATGAGTTGACGAGGGCATATCCATCCGGACTCAGCCCGGCAAAGACGTCAAGAATAGGCAACAACGTGGGATCTTGAGCAATGATGAGGTCTGGGTGGAGCACTGGCTCGCGCGTGCGGATAGCGGTATCGCGAATCCTGGCGTAGGCAACCACGGGCGCACCGGTGCGCTCGGAGCCGAAAGATGGAAATGCCTGCGCGTGCCGTCCCTCATGGAACGCCGCCATTGCCACCATGTCAGCCGCCGTTACTACTCCCTGTCCACCTCGACCATGAATACGAACTTCGACCATATTCTCAGGGTAGGTCTGTGATACGGGACACGTTCCCAGGATTCTTGCGAAAAGCGTGCTTTTGGTTTTATGTGACAAAACCCTGACGAATTAAAGGGATAATTTCGGGCCCAACGTCCCAGAAATCCCACCTACCTCACCATCAGCAACCGCTCACGACTCTTCGCGCGACTCCTCTGATCTGCCCACCGCACGTGATTGAACACACCGAACGCCCAAAGAAGCGCAAGCAAGTACTTCTCCGAATCCAGAAGCTCAAAACCCAGGTCGAAGACGCAGTGGAACGAGTACACGAAAATCGCCAGGAAATAGAGGTAGTTCAAGGCTGTGCGAGTTCTGGGGTTCATAAGATCTCTTACTCGAGCAGTTTTATTGTCAAAACAAACTGTACGTCAATTTAGAGATTTAACGAACTGTATATATCAATTGTCCTACCTATTGGACAATTTGATACAAACTTATCCTCCAGATCGGCCCCGCCCCTTACACAGTGCGTTGCACCATCGAACTCGCGTAGATACACACAGCTCCCGCGATCGAGACATTCAGCGACTCCGCCGCCCCATACAGCGGAATCGACACCGTCGCATCCACGAGCGTCAGATCGAGTCCGTCAAACCCGTGCGCCTCATTGCCCAACACCCACAGCGTGGGGCGCCGCAAGTCGGGGCCCTCAATCGCGACACCCTGCCGCGCCCGGTACGCATTGTTTTGCAGCGCGGAGAGTTCCCACTCCCCCGCTCCCTCGGCGGCGAACACCTGCATCCCAGCCGCGTGGGCATATTCCACCATCTGTTCGAGCGAAAGCCCGGCAACATACGGCACATGGAACAGCGACCCGACAGTCGAGCGAACCACCTTCGGCGACGTCACCTCCGCGCTCCCCTTACCAACAAGCACGGCGCCGGCGCCGGCCGCATCAGCCGTCCGAATGATCGTTCCCAGGTTGCCGGGATCTGCGGTTGCCACGGTAGCGACGGCGAGCGTGGTCCCGTCCAGAACCGCGGCCGGGTCCAGTATTTCCGGAATATTGGCGACGACGACGAGGCCCTGCCCGTCCGCCGACAAGTCCCGGAAGTCCTCGCCACCAACGAGATGTGTCCACACTCCGTGCCTCGCCGCGAGATCTCTGATCTCCGGGTATCGATCAAGCGCAGCCTCGGTGGCGTAAAGGTCGCGGACCAGATCAACACGGTGGGCGAGAATTTCGCGGACCGCCTGCGGCCCCTCAACAAGAAACTGGCCATGGCGCGTACGCTGCTCGCGCTGATGAAGCTTCTGGGCACGCTGAAGCTGGTTACGAGTGACGTCCTTGAGACGCAGAGAAGTCATGGAGTAATTTTCGCACAAACCAATCTGGCCTAAATCCATCTTTTCCTTTATTTCACTCTTTTCATCGTTACACTATTTTTCTAACGAAAGGGTTAATAATGAACAGAGAAAAGAAACGTGGGAGACTCTTGGGCGGGCTGCTAGCGCTCGCCCTACTGTTCCCCGGAGGTGCGGCGATTGCGGCGCCCACTAAAGACGCATCGAAGAACGAACCCACCCCGGTACTCACCGAGACACCCAGCCACAGTGAGGTTCTGGCAGACCCGGCAGCGGACGCCGTCGTCGAATTCAAAGATGCCAATTTGAAGGCATGCGTGGCCGCCGCTCTCCAACGTGACCCGGCCGCCGACGTCACCCAAGCAGACCTCGCAACACTTGAAACGTTGGACTGCACCAACCAAGGCATTACCGACATTGCACCGTTGCAATACGCCGCCAACCTCGGCCGCCTGAAACTCATGGACAACCAGATCAGTGACATTTCAAGCCTTGCTGGCCTCACAAAGCTCTTTCACCTGGATCTGGACTACAACAAAGTTTGCGATCTTACTGCGCTGACAAACCTTACCGACATCCAAAATCTCTTCCTGGCAGGTAATCAGATCAGTGATGTGACACCGCTCGCCGGATTCACCAGGTTGGGAAGACTGGATCTCTACACAAACGAGATCAGCAACATTGCCCCTTTGGCAGGCCTCACCAAACTCTCAGATCTGCGCATGTACGAGAATCAAATCATCGATGTGACACCACTGGCTGGGCTCACCAAGTTGACGCGGCTGGATCTCGATTACAACCAGATCAGCGACGTCGCTCCTCTCGCCAGTCTCTCTGAACTTGAGACCCTCTATTTGGACTCGAACCAGATCAGCGATATCACCGCTCTATCGGGACTCACCACACTTACTAGTCTTTATCTGGAAGATAACAAAATTGCTTCAGTCTCCCCTCTCGCGGGCCTGACGAACCTGGTAAAGCTGGATCTGCCCAACAACCAAATCAGCGACGTCACACCGTTAGCGGGCTTAACGAATCTCGACTATCTCGGCGTGCAAAAGAACCAGATCAGCGATATCACAGGGTTGGCGGGCCTAACCAAACTGGAGTGGCTGGATCTGGATGGCAACAAGATTGGCGATATCACACCCTTGGCGGGCCTAACGAACCTTACATGGCTAGATCTGGATAGAAACCAGATCAGCGATGTCACGCCGTTGGCGGGCCTGACAAACCTCGACCTTCTCGACGTATATGGCAATCAAGTAAGCGACATTATACCCTTGGCAGGACTCACAAACCTGACAGAGCTCTATCTGTACCGCAATCAGCTCTCGGAGATCTCAGCACTCGAGGGCCTCACCAAGCTCACAACCTTGACTCTGGGGTACAGCCAGATCAGTGACCTCACACCCTTGGCAGGACTCACAAACCTAACTAGCCTCATGGCGGATAGTCTTCAAGTCCACGATGTGACACCGTTGGCTGGCCTGACGAACCTCGAGTACCTGAGCCTGAAGCAGAATCAGATCAGTGACGTGACACCATTGGCGGGGCTCACAAAGCTCGCCATTCTCCTTCTGGAGCGCAACCAGATTGTTGATGCGTCACCCCTTGCAGCTCTTCCGCTCACTGGGTCGTTTGAAGGCGACGGACCGCGACTGGATCTGAAGAATCAGCGGGTGAGCCTTGAGGATGTCCAGGTGGGCACGGCCTACGAGCTGCCAGTTCTCAAGCACATTGATGGATCGGTGGTTGAACCCGAAGGCGCTTCCACTGGTGGAACCATCAGCGACGGGAAGGTCACCTGGAGCCCGCTGGCCGGGGAGACTGGCACAGTGACCTGGAAGAAGACCATCACCATCAACAACATCGAAGTAATCTTCACCGGCGAGATGACGCAAAACATCCTGCCGCGCGAACCCATCGGCCACCCCGACCGGGTCACACTACGCACCGGAAACCGGTTCGAAGTCACCCGGCCCGACGCTGATTCCACGTTCTTCTCCTATGGACGGGCCGATGACGAGATCTTCTTCGGAGACTGGAGTGCAGCTGGAGCCGACGGCATCGCGGTACGCCGTGGCGCCACCTTCCACATCAAAGACACCATCGGCTCAGGTAACGCTGATCGGTTCCTCACCTACGGCCGGGCCGGTGACGAAGTCCTGGTTGGTGATTGGGACGGCGACGGTGTGGATACCTTTGCTATCCGACGCGGTAACACCTTCTACGTGAAGAACGATGTTGCTGGTGGTCCAGCTGACCTGTCCTTCGTGTATGGCCGAGTCGGTGACGAGGTCCTGGTCGGTGACTGGAACGGCGACGGCGTGGATACCTTCGCGATCCGGCGTGGCAACACCTTCCATGTGAAGAACAGCGTTGCCGGTGGAGCGGCTGACCTGTCCTTCGTGTATGGCCGAGTCGGGGACGAAGTGTTGGTCGGTGACTGGGATGGTGATGGTGTGGACACGTTCATCGTGCGCCGCGGTGCCACCTTCTTCGTCAAGAACAGCATCAGTGCCGGACCCGCTGACGAGACCCGTATCCTGGGCAACGGTAGCGAACAGGCATACACCGTCTACGTGGACTGACGTCTGACAAAAGTTGCCCGGGTATTTCCTGTTCTTGACAGGAGGTGCCCGGGCAACCGTTTCCTAACTGGGCGCCACAGCGATCTCCGTGCCTTCTACGGCACACACATCGCTCTCACGCCCATGAAGGAATCACACCGCCTCAATCCGCCCGGACAGCAATCGCCGGATGTATCCCCGAGGCCCGAAAAGCCGGGTAGGCCGAGGCCACCAGGCCCACAGCCAATCCGAGCAGTGGCCCAAGCCCAATCCAGAAGGGACCGAGATGGGCGGTCCACCCGCTCAGCCAGGCAACCCCCACCATGACAATGGCGGCCACGGCACTTCCAGCCAACCCGCCGAGAGCCCCGGTTAGCGCTCCTTCGCACCAGAACGCTGCGGCCACCGAGCTTCGCGAGCTGCCCAATGCCCTGCGCACCCCGATCTCGGTGGTGCGCGCGGTGACGGACACGATCATCGAATTGGCAATAAGTAACACCGTGAGCACGATGAGAAAAGCGCCAATCCACATCACCTGCCGTGCCATCTGGCCCGCCACCGAGCCGCGGGCCCGATCAGCAGAAACCACCTGCGAGGCCAGCAACTTCTCCGGGGCTTGCGGCAGGATCTGCTGCCGTGCCACCTTCGATATCTGGGATCCAGCGCCCGGTTCGGTGCGGATGAGAACTTGGGTTTCGCCGTCGTCGCCTGTGATGTGAAGCCCGTTCGCGTACGGGATGGCGACGGAGCGGCTGAGCGTGTGCTCTCCGGGCAGGAATCCAACAACGGAATAGTTGACGGAGTTGATGGTGAGGGAAATGCCGTCCAGTGAACCGGTGACCGGGATTCCGAGATCTGCGGCGGCCGCCTCGCCGAGGAAGGCAACGTTGTGGGTACCATCAAGCATCCACTGCAATTCCCCGGTGGACTCGATACGCGCGGCAGCCAGGTATCCGGCAGTAATCCCGTGGACGGTAAGTGTTGCGTCGCCAACGCCCGCAACATCCCGGCTCACCTCAGTTCCCGCGTTCCCACCGCTGACCGGCAGGATCATTCCCGCCACCGCAACGGTTTCCAGCCGTTCGATCCGCTCCACTGTGTCTTCGGGAAAGACACTATTGCTCTCATCCTTCGCACCGGCCGACGCCCCAACCATTACAAGATCCACCGTGGCGGCCGCGAGGTCCGTATCGATCTGCCGTGCGGCATTCTGCGAAATCCCCACGGAGGCAAGAAGCGCCCCGGTACTCAGCGCCACCGCCGCGATCATGAGGACGGTGCGCGACATCCGCGTCTGCAGCTCGGTGGCGGTGTCCGCCAGAAGGTCACTGATGCGCATGGCTCGCGTCCTCTCCCCCGCCGACGATTCGACCCGCGCGCAACTGGCACACCCGGTCCGCCCACGCGGCCAGCCGTTCGTCATGAGTGATAACGACGACGGCGACTCCCCGCCCCGCCTGCTCGTCAAAGATCCGCAACACCGTGTCCGAGTTCTCGCGATCGAGGTTGCCGGTCGGTTCGTCCGCGAGCAGCACTCGAGGACTAGTCATAATGGCCCGAGCAATAGCGAGCCGCTGCTTCTCGCCGCCGGACAACAGCCGGGCGGGCATCTCGGAGCGGTGGCGCAGGCCGACGTCGTCCAAAACTCCCGTCATTAGGTCCAGGCGCCGGGCGCGCGGAATCCGGTTGATGGCGAGCTTGAGTTCGAGGTTCTCGGCGACGGTGCGCTGGCCGAGCACGTGCGAGTCCTGGAAAACGAAGCCGAGGGCGTTGGCGCGCAGGCGGTCGCGGTCGCGGCCCCTCATGGTTTCAGTGGGTTCGCCGCCGAGTTGGTAGGAGCCGGAGGTGGGCGCGTCGAGCAGTCCGATGATGTTGAGGAGGGTGGATTTTCCGGCGCCGGAGTTGCCGACGATGGCGAGCCGTTCACCTGTCTCCACCTCCAGATCGACTCCTTGCAACACCATGACCGGCGGGTTTACCTCGTAGGTCTTGTGGAGGTCGCGGATGCTGATGATGCTCATGGCCCCACCGTGACGATCACGAGGTCCCCCGCGGCCAGTTCCCCACCCGCCAGGATCGCGAATCCGTCGGCCACTTCGCTGACCGTCACAGGCACGCGGGTCTGGGTTTCGTTACCTTTCGCGTCCTTTCCGGGCACGAGAACGTAGGTTGCCCCGGCTTCTTCTCGCAGCGCGGTCACCGGCACGGCCAGTCCCGTGGTTCCGGCTTCGGTAGCTGCCACTCGGACGACGACGTCGGCGCCCTCGGCCAGGTCGCCCGGCGCCGGTACGACGATCGTGACGTCGTATCCGGGAATTGATCCGTCGCCGTCTGCTCCCTTGAAGTCGCTCACCGACTCCACGCGCCCGGTGGTTGCGCTGGTGGTATCGGTCGCGGCGCTCACCTCCACCTGCTGTCCTTGCGGGACGCGGCCGAGGTCGGCCATGCCTACTCTGATCGTAACGCTGGGTTCACCGCTGCGTAGTTTGACCAGCGGGTTGTCGGTTCCGAGGAGGCTGCCCACCTCAGCGACTTGCACCACGGAAGCTGTGAACGTGGGCAGCGAAATGATCTCTGAGCGAGGCACCGGGGTGAGGGCAGCCAGTTCGCGAGCGCGTTTCTGTTCGGGCGTTGGCGTGGGTGCGACCGATGGCTGAGTGGTAGGTTCAGCGGAGGTTCCAGACTCCTCTGAACCTTTCTTGGCCAGGGGCGCCTCGGCTCCCACTTGTTCGTAGAGCAACGTGACGGCGCCCGCGGTTCCGGCGCCGTATTCGCCGTCGACCTCGCCACCGTACAAGCCGAGGTCCGCGAGCGCGCGTTGGATGGCGGCGACGTCGTCGCCGGTGTCTCCGCCGTGGATGTCTCGGTAGGGGGCGAAGGACATGGTGAGGGCGATGGCGGGGCGGCCGGCGACGTTGGCGATGCGGGTGCCGGAGGTGAGTGTGGTGCCGGCGGCGAGGTGGGTGGCGGTGACGATGGGGTCCGCGCCTGTGATGGCGGGTAGGGTGGCGTCCCAGGTGGTGCCGAGTGAGAGTTTTCCGGTGGTTTGGAAGGGTTGGGGTTGGATGGTGTGTTCTTCGACGGTCGCGGTGACTGTGGGGATGGTGCGGGAGTTGGCTGCGGCGCGTTCGCTGCCGGAGCGGACCATGGTTCCGGCGGCGAAGGCTCCCCCGATTGCGACGAGGCAGACGACGACGGTGAGGATAATCCAGCGGTAGCGGCGACGGTGTGTCATTTCGCGTCCTCGAAGGCTTCAGGGTGGGCGGTGAGGTTAGCAGTTCCGGGCGCGGCGCCGTCGTCGTTCGAAGAACAGGAAGAAAGTGACACCGCGAGCGCTGCGGTAACAAGTACCGCTGCTATCTTTGTTCGTGTTGTCATGTTTCCGTCCCTTCTTATTTCTGCCGGTGGGTGGCGATGTACTCGCGTGCCGTGGTGAGGATGTCGTCGACCTGCTGGCGCTCAGCGACGATTTCCTGCGCGTACTTTTCGACGGCGGGCGCTTCTTTCTCGGCGATGAGATCGGCGATGCGCCGGGTGAAGTTGATGGAATCCTTACACTGGACGGTTTTGAGGGCGAGCGCGATCTGCTCCTCGTTGATGGGCGACTCTCCTGTTGGTTCCGCGCGGGTTCCGCACGTGCCCTCACCACCTTTGGGACCGTCCCTCACGCAGTTGTCCGTTACCTCCACTTCCCGGGTCACCGCGTACTGCTGCGCACCAACGGGTAACCCGGGCCGCTCGGGATCCATGTCCATGCCGTTGTCCGCGTAACACGCCCCAAGTTCCTCGAAGAGTTGAAGAGCGCGGGGATCGGTTTCGGCCTGGACGAGGCCGTCAGCAATCTCGGTTTGCCAGGGCGTCGCAGCGCGCATCCAGGCCTCACTGAACTCGACAACCTGCGGGTCCTTTTCACACTCCTTTGACGCTGCGAGCTGTTCCTGCGTGAGGTTGTCGATCGTGGGTGGGTCCGGCTCGGGCGGTGGGGTCGCCGGAATGATGATGCCGTTACGAATAAGGGAGTCATCACTCTGCGGTTGGACGAAGGCAAAACGCTGGGCAATATCAGTGGTCCATGGCCCGTATCGGTCCCAGACGTTGAGAAGCGGATCCTCGTTCCCATCACCACTTGAGAAGTCCCACGGGACGCCCTGAGCGCGGATACATTGAACTTCCGCGACACTCGCCGCGCTCATCAGGACTTTTTCCTCGGCGAACGTCATCAACAACCTGTCTGACGGCAAAGAGACGGAGGCGGTCACCGGGTCCACGTGGGCAGTGAGGTCAAGGCCGGAGAGGTTGCTGGTGGTAGTGGGGTCAGTGGTTCCGGGCGCGGCGCCGTCGTCGTCGTTCGAAGAACAGGACGAAAGTGACACCGCGAGCGCTGCGACGGCCAGGCAGCGTGTCGCTCTCCAAGTATTCATGTCCGGCCTCCTCGATGGTTCGGATATCTTTGACGATACGTGGCGACGCGTCGCGAAATGCGGGGTTGCGTGGGTCCCCGGGCTTGTTTCGGGTGCCCGGAAATCCGCCCTGTACGCCTCGGAAATAGCCCGGAAGGTGCTGGACATTTTCTCGGAAACGGGTATCATCACCTATTTTTTCGGGGAGCATTGACGATTCGAAAATTTACCCGAAAGAAGTTTTTGGGAATTTCGAGGCCCTGACCAGCGGGTTTATTCCTGGTTTGGAAGTTGGTCGCGATGATCGAAAAATAATTCGAAAATGTGTCGGAGGTGGGTTCTAGGATTGGATTATTCGAACAGTGGTTCGATATTTCGGTGAGATGGGAGGTGAGTGCGATGACGTCCGGTGCGTTGTCTTTGTTCGACGACGGCGACCTTGCCTCACCTCCCGCGCCACTTGCGGCTGTTGGTGGCCCGAGTGTGAACGCGGGGCCGCCTTTATGGAACGTTTCACCGAGTGGTGCGGGGCAATGAATGTTGAGGAGGTGCCGGTTGAGGTCGCGGTCGAGCTGATTACCAAGCTCGGTCTCCTGAACAACGCGATTAACGGGCTACGGCTCGGACTTGCGGCGCACGTGGACCGGGCGGTGTCGCCGCCGGAGCCCATCGCCGGGCAAAAGCCCGAGAAGCCAAAGCCATTACCCGGTGACCAGCCAGACCTGACTGGGCTGCTGCAATCTGCAGGTGGGCAACCTCGGCAGAAGGCGCGTGATGAGATCCATCAGGCGCGGGCAATCCGTGACAACTACCCGTTGTTCGGCCACGAACTGCGCCATGGCCGAATCACGCCCGCTCACATTGACGTGTTGAATAAACGGATCCCGGCAGAACTCGTTGAACAGGCACGCGTCGAGGAAGCGAGGTTGCTGGAATGTGCGTTGCAGGGAACCTACGAACAATTCGTGAAAGCCATTCAGGCATGGGTAGTGAAGTATGCGCCATTGCGAGCGGAAATGAAGGCCCGGGAGGAGGCGCGCAAGGAGAAGTTCTCCGTCTTTCCCGCAGAGGGTGGGTACAGATTGCACGGGTGGCTCAATGCCATCAATGGCATCCACTTGGACAAGACACTTCGCGCACTGGTTGGGGTACCACCGGTGGGCGATCGGCGAGAGTTTGCCGAACGGAACGCAGATGCTTTGGTAGCGATTCTTCACGGTGAAGATCCGCGTGCGGTGAGTACGGCGGGTGAAGGTGTCGATGGCTCGGATAGCCACCACGCCTCTGATTCGCAGGTGAATACTGATGGGCTCTCGGGGATTTCCGAGAGTGGCAATGACACTAGCAGCAAACAACACTCTGGTATCGGGCGGCACAACCCCCGCACCCATATTTTGGTCCACGTTCCTCTCGCCACACTGGTACAAACCGAGAAAGCCATCGAGTCAGGGTGTAGAGCCCTGGACGAGGTGAGCGGCGATGGACGAAGCACGCCCACCGGCAAGGATAGAAGGCTTCCGGACGAAGACAGGAACAGAAGCCGAGATGGAAACGGGCAAGAGCCTCTGCCAAGCTGGCGGGGCGACGGCTCTCCGATAGCTGGAGCAGATTTGTCGCCAAGCAGTGACCGGTCCGATGACAGGGCACTTTTCGATTCGCCCTTCGGAAGTCGTGAAATTAGTGGATTGAAAAGAACAGGCCAGGCCGCCCAAGGGAGGACTCTGCCTTCTCGTCAAGGACCTGGAGAGCCGCCCGACGAGGCCATCCCAAAGTGTTTCACCACCGGGGCGGGGCTCGGGCGCCGTGGGAAGTGTCTGGAAGGCCGCGACGAGGTCACCACCCAACTGGGTCACATTCTTGCGCAGATTCGCGCTGGAATCGATGCGTCGATGCTCGAAGGCCTTGCACCCGCAACGCTTGAGGACGGTACCCCGCTAGCCCCAAGCCAATTGGCCGCGATGCTATGTGATTCGAGAATTAGTCGGGTGGTCCTGAGCGCATACGGCGAGCCACTGGATGCCTCACGTGCTCAACGGCTGTTCTCCGCAACTCAAGCCAAAGCTGTCCTTGCCCGTGACCGCACTTGCCGCTACCCCGGCTGTGACCGTGGTATCGAGGTCAGCGAGATCCACCACGCTCAAGAATGGGAAGAAGGTGGCACCACTACGGTGGACAACGCCGTGCTTCTCTGCTGGAGGCATCACCAAGCAGTTCACCAGAACAGCATGACCATTCACCACCACGCAGGTGGTTTCGTGTTCACCAAACCGGATGGCACAAGACTCGGAGTTCGGAGGCATAGATGACTCAACCCCGGGCCCGTCACGAATGACGAACTCGGGGTTGAGTGAAGCAAGACGTGCGCGCCACGTTAATCACGCGTCACATCTGCGAAGATATGTCAGGCCTTGGGGGCGTTGACGTCTGCAGGCAGGGCCTTCTTCGCGGTCTCGACGATGGCCTTGAAGGCAGCCGGATCGTTGACGGCGAGCTCGGCGAGCTGCTTGCGGTTGACCTCGATGCCAGCCAGGTTGAGGCCCTGGATGAAGCGGTTGTAGGTCATGCCCTCAGCGCGGCAACCAGCGTTGATGCGCTGGATCCACAGCTTGCGGAACTCATTCTTGCGGACCTTGCGATCACGGTAGTTGTATACGAATGAGTGAGTGACCTGCTCCTTCGCCTTACGGTAAAGGCGGGAGCGCTGACCGCGGTATCCCGAGGCGCGATCGAGGGTGGTGCGACGCTTCTTTGCAGCATTCACTGCGCGCTTTACGCGTGCCATAAGAGTTCTCCTTCTACCTTCAGCGACCGAGCAGCTTCTTGACTGCCTTGGCGTTCGCGCTATCCACAACCAGGTCCTGGGACAGGCGGCGGGTGCGCTTGGTGGCCTTGCCTTCGAGCAGGTGGCGCTTGTTGGCCTGCTCGCGCATGATCTTTCCGCTGCCGGTTACGCGGAAGCGCTTCTTCGCACCGGAGTGCGTCTTGTTCTTAGGCATTAATTAGCCCCTCATTCGGGCCGCGCCAAAGCGCGGCGATTCTCGGTACTGGCACAACGAGGACTGGCGCCCCCGTACAACTTGATTTCCCGTTAAGGCGGGAATCCTCACGCCTTGGGAGGGCGAGGCACACCCGGCTTGGGTGTTGCGCGAGGTGTCGGAGCAGCGGGTACAGCCGGTGCGGCAGGCTTGACAGGCGCAGCCACAGGTGTGGACTGTGCAGGAACTGGTGCCGGAGCCGGCGACGCAGCTACAGCCGCAGCGGCCTGAGCAACAGGTGCCGGAGCCTGGGCCTTGGCTGCCGCAGCTTCCTCACGAGCCCTCTGAGCACGCTCAGCTTCGCGGGCACGACGCTCTTCACGCTCTGCCTCACGACGACGACGCTGATCAGACTTGGCCTCGGACTTCTTGCGAAGCGGCGCGAGAACCATGGACATATTACGGCCCTCGGCACGCGGTGCAGCCTCGATCGTGGAGATCTCGGACAGCTCCTCAGCAAGTCCACGAAGCAAACGCACGCCCTGTTCGGGGCGGGACTGCTCGCGTCCCTTGAAACGAAGATCGAACTTTACCTTGTCGCCACCATTGAGGAAGCGCTCAGCCTGTCCCTTCTTCGTCTGATAGTCGTTGCCATCAATCTTCAGGCCGATACGAATCGACTTGATGACCGTGTTGGACTGGTTCCGGCGGGCCTCGCGAGCCTTCTGAGCAGACTCGTACTTGAACTTCCCGTAGTCCATGAGCTTCGCGACGGGCGGGTTGGAGTTCGGCGCAACCTCGACAAGATCCAATCCGGACTCCTGGGCAAGGCGGAGGGCATCCTCCACGCGGACGACGCCTACCTGTTCACCACCCGGGCCGACAAGGCGAACCTGATCGACGTGGATGCGCTCATTGACTCGTGGTTCGTTGTTAATGGCTGCTCCTCTAAATTCCTCGACATGCGACACGCACGGAGTACTCCCTGAGGGCAAACGAATCCACGGCTACTCATGCGAGCAGCGCTTGGACCGTAGGACCCGGCACCCTTGGGGCGCCCAGGTGGGATTTCTCCGCTTGCATCCCGGCATGTGTGCCGGTTGGTCGGGTAAGAGCCTACCAGAGTGGCGCCCCTCCTGGCTATTTCACGACGACGACGCACCCTACTTACGCCTGTGTGTTTCGTCTCGTAACGGCGCCTCGCCGTCGTTATATCACCTAATAATCCGCGCTGACGGAATCGCCGGTATCAGCCCCAAGCCCATCGCAATAACCAATTCGAGCCCGACTCCTCCCACATCGCGCGCGTCAGCGAGCCCTCGTTGCGAGGAAATACTCAATGTGATGAAAAGAGTGATGAACGCACCCAGCCACAGGCACGTTGCACCTTGAAAACGAATCAATGCAAGGGAAACCTGGGATCTCCTCATTTGGGGCACAATAAGGACTGCCACGAAAAGCGGGGCAAGAACTCCAATACCTACTGTGTACGCAATCGACGATGTCAATGAACTAAATCCGTCCGCGACGCCGTCGGCACCCCAATGAGTGGCAACAGGATCAGGAAGCTCAGCGCGCCAAGACCACTGGACCCGTGCCCCCAGCAACGCAATAAGAGCCGGAAACACAACGGAGACAAGGAAGTACGTTATCCACGTGCGTCTCGTACTCGGCCTCGCCCGTTCCACGATGCAACCTTCCCCAAGAACTAGGCTCGCCGCACCGGGAGAATCTCCACCAGATCAAGGTGGGACTTGAGGTAAGGATCATGGGATAGTGCCCAGGCGATGCGCGTCACTGCCTCCCGCGCCCCCTCTTTTCCGACAAATTCCGAGATGACGACGGCGATGCGCACCACTCCTTGACGCCCCGCCGAGATCGTCACTTTCTGAGCCGCCTCGCACCCGGTGAGCGCGCTGCCCAATCGCATGGGAATCTGCGGATCGATCCACGGCGCAAACCATGCCTCGTCCGAAGCAATGGCCACCACGGCTGAGCGCCCAAAGAAGTCGCCCGCAAGCGGCAAATCCTCACCCACAGGATCCAGGGCCAGCAACCCAGTATGGAGCAACGCTTGCGCCGCGGCGTTTCGCCCCAGCATCGGAAGCGGTCGCGCCGCCGCGTCAAACTCCGCCAGGGCTGCCGCCGAGCTGAACACGGGCATCGCGCGTAGGCCGCCGGGGGCAGGAACAGTCAGTTCACTGGCTTCTTCGAGCGCTTCCCCGTTCGGATTGGGTGAGGGCGTGTGCGAAGCCACGGCACCACCCTCGTACCCCGGATGCGCATGTGCCTGCACCGGGACGAAAACCCGTCCCGTTGTCAGAGCAGCGACCAACGCTTCTTGACGTTCCGCCGCATCAGTCAACGCAAGGGCGGCAGCCATCTGGGGCTGGACTCCGCCGTCGTCCCCGGCAAACGGATTCGGACGCAAGAAGCGCTCGAAATCGACCACTAGAGCTGCTCCCCCGCAACCTCAATCGCCTCGGCGAGCGTGAACGCGCCCTCGTAGAGCGCCTTGCCCACGATCGCCTGATCGACGCCCTCGGCCACCAATTCGCGCAGCTGGCGTAGATCGTCGAGTGAGGAAATACCGCCGGAGGCCACCACCGGTGCCTTGGCGTAGCCAGCTACCTTGCGCAACAATTCCACGTTCGGGCCTGCCAAGGTGCCGTCCTTCGTTACGTCCGTGAGAACGTAGCGTGAGCAGCCGTCGGCTTCGAGGCGGTCGAGCACCTCCCAGAGGTTGCCGCCGTCCTTGGTCCAGCCGTGCCCGGCGAGGGTATCGCCACGAACATCCAGGCCCACGGCCACGCGGTCACCGAATTCGGCGATGACGCGCGAGGTCCACTCCGGATTCTCCAGGGCGGCCGTGCCGATGTTGACGCGGGCCGCACCGGCGTCGAGGGCACGGCGCAGCGAGGCGTCGTCGCGAATACCGCCGGTGAGCTCCACGCGCACGTTGACGTCGCGCACGATTCGGGCCAGCAGCTCGTGATTGGAGCCGCGACCGAAGGCGGCGTCCAGGTCTACGAGGTGAATCCAGGTGGCTCCTTGTTCAGCCCAATTGGCGGCTGCCTCGGCGGGGTCACCGTAGCTCTTCTCGGAGCCGGCCTCGCCCTGGAGCAGGCGAACGGCCTGGCCGTTGACCACATCGACGGCGGGAAGAAGTTGCAGGGGAAGGGTCATGAGGAAGCTCCTAAAGTGTGTTCAGCCAGTTCTTGAGCAGCTGGGCGCCGGCGTCTCCGGACTTTTCAGGATGGAACTGGGTGGCCTGCAGCGGCCCGTTCTCCACGGCGGCAACGAAGCGCGCACCGTGCTCGGCGAATGTCACCAGCGGCGGCTTCGGGCTCGCTGCCAGCGCTGCGGCAGGGTCGGACTGCACCGCGTACGAGTGCACGAAATAGAAGCGCTCATCCTCGATGCCGCGGAACAGCTCCGAGCCGGCAGCAACTTCCACCGGCGACCATCCCATGTGAGGAACGATGCGCGCCGGCAGCAGATCCACCGAGCCCGGCCATTCTCCAAAGCCCTCGTGCGTCCCGTGCTCGGTGCTGCGCTCGAACATCACCTGCAGGCCCACGCAGATACCGAGAACTGCCTGACCTCCGGCGATGCGACGCTCGATGAGCCGATCGGCACGCACAGCGCGCAGCTTCTCCATAACGGCGGCGAAGGCTCCCACACCGGGAACAACGAGGCCGTCAGCATTCATCACGGCCTCTGGATCGGCGGTGAGCTCCACCTGGGCGCCCACGTGCTCCACCGCACGCACAACGGAGCGCACGTTGCCGGAGTCAGCGGCCAAAACGACGATTTTCTTCATGGTGGATCCTCAAGAATATTGGTGATGGTTGGTGGCGGCACGCGCACGCAGAGCGGGCAACGCGGTCAGCGCAGCTCGCAACTATTCGCCGCCCTCGACACTTTCATCGGCTTCGCCCCGGCGCTGGCGCCCGCGCCGCACGATGTCAGCGGGCTTGACGTCACTGGACTTGACGGAGTTATGTTCGTCCGGCGATGTCTGCCCCAGAACGATGCGCTCCACGATGGGGTCCAGCGCGTTGAGCAGCAGCCCAGCCGGGACTTCTTCGCTCGCCTGCCCGCCCATGTAGCGGCGCGCACGCACCAGACCCGAGACGCCCGCCTCAAAGCCGGTATCCTCGCCCAGGTCGACGTCCATAAGCACCACGCCAAACTTTGACAGGCGTGAGAAGAACGCTGCAACCGCCGGAGCATTGTCGGACGGGCTGCCCTCCCCCAGTTCCTCAAAATCCGACTCATCCGGACCGAGGATATTGCGGATATCCCATTCGTCGTACTGCGGCACCGGAAGTTCGCGCACCACGAGCGCACCCGACTTCGTCGGTACCACATCCACGTCAAGCTTCTGCAGCGCGGCGATGCCCGCCACCACTTCGGCCTGATCGAAGGGAGTGAGGATGGCGTAACGCTTGATCTTCTTACCCATGTACTACAGGCTACCCTTTGTGGAGGGGATGCCCGTAACGCGCGGGTCCGGCTCGACGGCCTGACGCAGCGCGCGCGCCAGCGCCTTGAACTGCGCCTCGACGATATGGTGCGGGTCGCGGCCGCGTACCACGTCCACGTGCAGGCAGATTCCGGCGTGGTAAGCGATCGCCTCGAAGGCGTGCCGGGTCATGGAACCGGTGAAGTGACCACCGATGAGATGGTACTGCTGACCTTCCGGTTCACCTTCGTGGACGAGGTAGGGGCGTCCGGAGATGTCGACGACGGCGCGCGCCAGCGCCTCGTCCAGCGGTACCGTTGCCTCGCCAAAGCGGCGGATTCCGGCCTTGTCCCCCAGCGCCTGGCGCAGGGCCTCGCCGAAGCAGATGGCGGTGTCCTCGACGGTGTGATGGACGTCCACCTCAATATCGCCTTCGGCCTCAACCGTCAGGTTGATGAGCGAGTGGCGCGAGAGGGCCGTGAGCATGTGGTCGTAGAACGGGACGCCAGTGTTGATGTGTGATTCGCCGGTGCCATCGAGATCGATCTCGAGCTTGATGCGGCTCTCGGATGTGGCGCGTTCGATGCGTGCGGTGCGGGACATTTACATGATCTCCTTGAGGGCGGTGAGGAAAGCGACGTTTTCGGCCGGGGTGCCTACGCTGACGCGCAGCCATCCCTCGGGGCCGACTTCACGGATGAGGACGCCACGGTCCAGCAAACCTTGCCAGATGGCGTGGCGATCCTCAAAGGTGCCGAACATGACGAAGTTGGCGTCAGAGGGCACCGTGCGCAGGCCGAGGCCTTGCAGGTCAGCGGCCAGCTGGTCACGCGATTCACGCAGTTCGACCACCTGGGCGCGCAGTGGAGCGCGGTGGCTGAGTGCGGCGCGGGCCGCTGCCTGAGTGATCGCCGACAAATGGTAGGGCAAGCGCACCACAGTGAGCTGATCCACGATTTCTTGGCTCGCAGCAGCGTAGCCCAGACGCAAACCCGCGGCCCCGAAGGCCTTGGACATCGTGCGCGTCACAATCATGTGCGGGTTGGCATCCACCAACTCCAGGGCGGAGGGTACGCCGTCGCGGCGGAACTCGGCGTAGGCTTCGTCGATCACCACAAGCGTGGCGGTTCCAGTATCGGGCCCGGTGGTGCGCGCGATATCGAGAATCTCGATGATCTGATCGTGCCGCAGCGCGGTACCGGTGGGATTGTTCGGGCTGGTCAACAGCAGCACCGAGGGGCGCTCAGTCGTCAAAACCCGGCGCACCTCGTCGACGTCGATCTCAAAATTCTCGGTGCGCGAACCGGCTACCCAGCGCGCGAAGACGTCGCGTGCGTACTCGGAGTACATGGAGTAGGTGGGGGCGAAAGAAACGATGGTGCGGCCCGGCCCGCCGAAGGCCTGCAGGATGTGCAGCATGACCTCGTTGGAGCCGTTGGCGGCCCAAATACGCGAGGCCGGGAAACGCACACCGGATTCCTCGGCGAGGTAATCAGCCAGGTCCTGGCGCAAACCTATGAAGTCGCGATCCGGGTAGCGATTGAGCTTGCTGGCAGCTTCGGCCACCGAATGGGCAATGTCTGCCACGAGCTCCGCACTGGGAGCGTAAGGATTCTCGTTGACGTTCAGGCACACGGGCACGTCAAGCTGCGGCGCGCCGTAGGGGTGCTCGTTCTCGAACTCGGGGCGATAAGGAAGAATGCTCACGAATCTAGGGTACGCGAAGCTCCCCGCGATCACAGACCTCGTCCAGAGGCTGCGATCGCGGGGAGCTAGGGTTCTAATCCTTCGGAATGACAGCGACGACGGGTGCGCTGCCCAGAACACCCTGGGTCACCGAACCCATCAGACGCGAGGCGAGAACGCTTCCACCGTGCTTGCCCACGACGATGAGGGATGCCTCGTCGCCCGCGTCAAGCAGAGCGTCCACCGCGTGCACGTTGAGGATTTCGAGAGTGGCATGGACATCCGGGTAGATCTCCTTCGTCTTCTCGAACGCCTCGACGCTGCGCTGGGCCACGTCCTCCATGCGGCGAGCAACCATGACACGCATGGCCGTCTCGGGCAGGTACTCGTAGTTGGCGGCGGCGTGCTGCTGCGACTGAATGACGCGAACGGACTTGCCGCGCAGCCGCGCCTCAGTAAACGCGAACTCAACCGCCTCGCTGGAGCCAACCTCGGGAGAAACGCCCACGACGATCGGCCCGTCGGGATCCCCCGGCTGGCCGCGCACGACGATCACCGGACACTTGGCATATGTGGCGACCTTGGTGGAGACGGATCCGAGAAGCATCCTGCGTACGGCACCCAATCCACGGGCTCCGACAAAGAGGATCGATGCCTTCTTGGACTCATCCACGAGAGCGACCGCCGGATCAGAAACGATCACCTCGCTCGATACATCGATGGTGGGGAACGCCTTATGGATCCGGTGCACCTCGGCCTCAAGGACTGCCTCACACGCCTCCAGGATGTCGGCGGGCGGACTCGGATCGAGACCGGTGTATCCGTAAAGCGGCGCGAATCCATAGACGAGACGAAGAGGCAGGTCGCGCAGCACGGCCTCTTCAGCAGCTTGGGTTACGGCAGCCGCAGCACGAACAGAGCCGTCTGTTCCCACCACGACTGGAAAGACATCAGTCATTGTGGCCTCCTCGCGGGCCAACGCGTCCAGGAAAACCGGAACGTCTCCATTGACCCTTGTGGACATTCTACCCGCCACCGCGACTATCGTCACGAAAACTCTCAACATACCACGAGATACCCAGTGAATTGTATTTAGTCCAGAAAACGGTCACCAATGTCACGCCGTCAAGACAAGATTATTTCAACCCGAAGACCACCCTAACCCCACCATGAAAAAACTACCTGAAATTACTTTTTCCCTTGCAATCATTACCTTTCGCCCCGGTTAGGCCCACCTGAAATTAGGCGTTCCTTACTGGAATCTTTCCAAAAAACTACCTAGGTTGGGGGTAACAAGGAGGAAAAATGTCTACTCAGACACAAGAAATTCAGAGCCGTCTCAACTGGCTCCGCGCCGCAGTACTTGGCGCCAATGACGGCATCGTTTCGACCGCCGGCATCGTCGTGGGAGTCTCCGGTGCCGCACTGACAGGGCACGCCCTCCTCGCTTCGGGCCTCGCGGGAGTCATCGCCGGGGCACTATCCATGGCAGCCGGAGAATACGTCTCCGTCTCCACCCAACGCGACACCGAACGCGCCGCCATCGAAGAAGAACGCCAGCTTCTCGCCATCGATCCCGCAGGCGAACTCATTGAACTACGCGGACTCATCGAGGACCGCGGCGTGGACACCACACTCGCCCAACAGGTCGCGGTCCAGCTCACCGAACGCGATCCGCTGGCAGCACACGCCCACTGGGAACTCGGCATCGACCCCGAGGACCTCGTCAACCCCTGGCACGCCGCCTTCGCCTCGATGCTCTCGTTCGTTGCGGGTGCCATCATCCCACTCTTCACCATCCTCGCCGCCCCCACCGCGATCGCCGTTCCCGCCACCATGGTTGCGGTTACTCTCGCCTTGGCTCTCACCGGGTCGACGGCGGCCCGGCTCGGCAACGCACCCACCCTCCCGGCAACCATCCGCAATATTGCCGGAGGACTACTGGCCATGGGCATTACCTATGGGATCGGTGTGATGGTCGCCAACTCGTAACCACGCCCACCACTTACTCGAACAACGGCAGCAGGTCTCCCAGTCCGGTGATGTAGTAGGTGGTGGTCGGCAAATCCGGGCGCGACGCCGTCGTCGTTATATCCCAGACACTCGGGGCATCGTCCGGAACCTCCGGGACCAGAAGGGCCGCGGACATCCCGGAGGCGAGGGCAGCCTCGCAATCCAGGCGCCGATCCCCCACGCCCAGGCACTCGGCCGGATCGATGCCGTGGCGCGCGATCATCAGGTGATACATCTGTGGGTCCGGTTTGCGGGCATAGCCGTCCGGGGCGCAGAGAATGTCATCGATGTAGCGAGCCAAGTCCCGCTTCTCAAGCAGGAACTCGGCGCTCACCCGGTCGCGATGCGTGACGATGAGATTGAGCCCGCCCGCCCCGTGCACGGCCTCCAGCAGCTCCACCGCACCATCGGCCACCCGGGGCGGGGTGCGCTCCCAGCGGTGATGAAGTTCGTCGATGCTGTTGGCCAGATCGGCGGCGGGGATATCGTAGCGCTGCGAGAGGGTCTCAATAGCGTGCGCGATCGAGACGCGCGTCAGCCACGAGACCTCAGCAAGCTGGGCGATGCGCCCGAAGCGGCGTACGTGGTCGAAAAGGCAGGTGTCGACGTCCGCGTAGGTGTCCAGCAGCGTGCCGCCCATGTCCCAGAGAATGTGCCTGTACATGGCACTATTCTTCCGCATATGCGGGCGGGGCGGGATGTTTTCACACCCCGCCCTTAGCATCAGTCCTCCAACCGCACCGCGAGTGCTTCGGCGTGCGCCGGGAGATCCTCGTTCGTGGCGAGGGCGCGCAGCGGCTCGTACATCTGGGCCATGGCGTCCTTGGTGTACTCGATCTCCTGCACCGATTTGATGAAGGCGTGCACGTTGAGGCCCGAGGCGAAGCTCGCGGTGCCGCCGGTGGGTAGCACGTGGTTGGAACCGGCCATGTAGTCGCCGAGCGGCACCGGGTTGTAGGGGCCCACGAAGATGGCGCCGGCGTTGTGGATGCGGCGCGCGTCTGCGGCGGCGTTGGCGGTCTGGATCTCCAGGTGCTCGGCGCCATAAGCATTGGCGACCGCAATCGCGGCGTCCAGATCGTCCACCAGCACCGTGCCCGACTGCGGGCCGGTCAGTGCCGTATGGACGCGCTCGGAGTGCTTGGTGGCGGCGGCGCGGCGCGCGAGGGCGGCATCCACCGCATCCGCGAGTTCCACCGAGTCGGTGATGAGAACGGAAGCCGCGGCCGGATCGTGCTCGGCCTGCGAGAGGAGATCGGAGGCCACAAACTCTGCGTTCGCGGCCCCGTCCGCCACCACGGCAATTTCGGTGGTTCCGGCTTCGGCATCAATACCGACGACGCCGTGCACCAACCGCTTCGCAGCAGCAACGAAGATGTTTCCGGGGCCGGTGACGACGTCGACCGGCTCGCAGAGGATCTCACCGTCCGGCGTTCCGGCCTCACCAACAGCGCCGTATGCGAACATACCGACGGCCTGGGCGCCTCCCACAGCGTACACCTCGCGGATACCAAGGAGGTGGCAGGCGGCCAGGATGGTGGGGTGCGGAAGTCCGCCGAACTCGGCCTGCGGCGGGGAGGCAAGCGCGATCTGCTGCACGCCTGCTACCTGCGCGGCCACTGCATTCATGATGACGGAGGACGGGTACACAGCGAGTCCGCCGGGCACGTAGAGCCCCACGCGCTGCACCGCAATCCAGCGCTGACGCACAATACCGCCGGGCATGATCTCGGTGACGCGCTCCTCGGGAAGCTGCGCGGTGTGTCCGGTGCGGTTGTGCTCAATGGAGATATTCAGTGCTTCGCGCAGCTCCGGGGCCAGTTCGTCGGCGGCACGCTTGAGTTCGGCTTCGGGAACACGCAGGTGCTCGGGGCGCACATGGTCGAACTTCTCGGCGAGGTCACGCAACGCGGCGCCGCCACGGGCGCGCACGTCCTCAATAAGAGGGGCGACAATCTCCATCGCCTTCTCGACGTTGAGAGCAGCGCGAGGGAGGCGGTCGGCGAGCACGGCGCGGGAGGTGTTAACCCCGCGAAGATCGATTCTCTGCAGCATGCCAGACAGTTTAGTAGCCTCGCGCGCAGGGCTCCGAGTGGTTTCACGTGCTGGCTGGCGACCATGCCCGGCTACTCGCCCGCTACCCTATCCACCGCTCCTCCAAACCGCCGGTCGCGGCGGGCGTACTCTTCGCATGCCTTCCACAGTTCGCGGCGGTCAAAGTCCGGCCAGGCCAGGTCGGAGAAGTAGAGCTCGGCGTAGGCGGATTCCCACATGAGGAAGTTGCTGGTGCGCTGCTCGCCGCCGGTGCGAATGAAGAGGTCCACATCGCTCATGTCCGGCGAATAGAGGTAACGCTGGATGGTTTTCTCGTTGATGGAGCCGGGCTTGAGGCGTCCGGCGGCGATGTCCGCGCCAATCGCCCGCACAGCGTCCGAGATTTCAGCTTTGCCGCCGTAGTTGATACACATGTTGAGGGTGAGGGTGGTGTTGTTCTTCGTCAGCTCCTCGGCTGCACGCAGCTCGGACAGCACCGACTTCCACAGCTTCGGTTCACGGCCCACCCAGCGCACTTTGACGCCCCAGTCGTTGAGGTCATTACGCTGCTCGCGCAGTACTTGGCGCGAGAACCCCATGATGAAACGCACCTCGGCGGGCGAGCGCTTCCAGTTTTCAGTGGAGAAGGCATAGGCGGAGAGCTCCTTGACGCCTACCTCGATCGCGCCGGCCACCACGTCCATGAGGGTTTCCTCGCCCACCTTGTGCCCTTCAATGCGAGGCAAACCGCGCGCGTTGGCCCAGCGCCCGTTTCCGTCCATAACGACGGCGACGTGGCCCGGCACCTTCGGCAGTTGCGGTGCAATGGCACCGGAGGGGTGAACGGGAGGGGGAATCGCAGACATGGGGAAAGTCTAGCGCCCTATTTCGTGATGGCCACGAAAATCTATCTCCGTAATCCCGCTACAACTGTGCCATAGGTACATAGGGTGCGGGATTTCGGAGATGGATGTCAGCCCATTTCGGCGCGCGTGCTACTCCGCGCTACGAACCAAGCGCAGCGACTTGATCTGTCGCTCAATATGCCACTGCAGATAGGCGGCGATGAGTGACCTCGCCTCCCGCAGGGCCAGCGGCGAGGCGGCATCGACGATTGCCCAATCCCCCGCGAGCAGCCCACCCAACAATTCAACCGCGCCCGCGGACGGATGCGCCGCCCCCTTGGGCACGCAGTCCTCGCACACCATTCCACCCGACTGCACGTGGAACGCGGAGTGTGGCCCGGGGGCGCCACACTTGGCACAGTTCCAGATGGACACCGCCCAGCCCGAGAGTGCCAGCGCCCGCAAGGCGTACGAGTCCAGGGTGGCAGCCGGGTTATGC
Source organism: Ancrocorticia sp. (assembly GCA_047602305.1). Lineage (GTDB taxonomy): Bacteria > Actinomycetota > Actinomycetes > Actinomycetales > Actinomycetaceae > Ancrocorticia. The sequence goes on along the minus strand of JASGHO010000001.1, from coordinate 302,698 downwards.
GCGTGCCCCGCCAACGAATTGAGTGCGCCGATGAGCAACAAGTACTGGTCCTCGTCCGGCTCGCCTTCTTCGGCGGTGAGCCGTTCGGCGATCTCCACCATGGCGCTGGCAGCGGTGAAGGAGTCGTAGTCGCGTCCGATGGTGAGCCCGAAGGGATTGAGCGTTGTCACCTCGGTGACCACATCCAGGGTACGCCCCTCGTAGAGCTGCACGTCCACCATCGAGAACGGTTCCAGCCGCCCGCCGAACCGAGACTTGGTGCGCCGTACTCCCTTGGCCACTCCACGGATTCGCCCGTGGCTGCGGCTGAGCATGGTGACGATGCGGTCCGCTTCGCCCAGATCGTGGGTGCGCAGAACCACGGCTTCGTCCCGATACAATTTCACCGCACTATTATCCCACATGCCATCTACCCACTAACACGGTGGATTAGTTCAGTGTTAAACTCCGCCTATGAAGAAGCCATTTCTGCTCCTTGTTGCCCGGCCGCCCAGCCTCATCAAGACTGACGAGTTTCAGGCAATTTGTCGCTACGGAGAACTGGACGCGTCCGAACTCAAGGTCCTCGACCTCACACGGCCGCTCGAACGAATGCCGGACTTTTCCGCCTATTCGGGCGTCTTCATCACCGGCTCGCCCTACAACTACCTCACCCCGGATGAGGACAAGGGCGAGATTCAGCACCAGGTTGAGGCCAACATCCTCCCCCTGTGCGAGGAGCTTCTCGCTCACGATGTCCCCACGCTCGGCCTGTGCTATGGCTTGCAGGTTCTTGCGGTGGCCGCTGGAGGCTCCCTCACCAACGAGTTCGCGGAACAGATGCAGCCCACCGAAATCACGTTGAACCGCGACGGCCTCACCGACCCGCTGACCAGCAAACTTCCGCCAACCTTCCTAGGCTACGTCGCGCACGCCGACGCAGTAAGTGTGGCCGATGCGCCGTCGTCGATGACGATTCTTGGGTCCTCGAAAGCCTGCCCGGTGCACCTGGCCCGCTTCAAAACAAACATCTACGGGACCCAGCATCATCCCGAAATTGATCGCGACGGTATCGCAATTCGCGTGGCCCATTACGTCGGCGTGTATTTCACCGAGGAGGAGCACCCGGAGGTGCTGCGCGCGGTGCAGTCGGTACACGTCGAATCCAGTCTTATTACCCATTTCGTCCGAAAGTACGGTGTCTAGCATGGACTTCGCCAAATCTGCCCAGTCCACTATCGGAATCGAGTGGGAACTCCAACTCGTCGATCAGGATTCCAACGATCTGCGGCAGGCCGCGGAGTTCGTCATCGATCAGCTGGAAGGCAAGCCCTTCATCCAGAAGGAAATGCTGCTCAACACGGTGGAGATCACGTCCGGCGTGCACCACACCGTCGAAGGTTGCGTGCGCGATATTCGCCAGGGCGCCGAGTTCGTTCGCGAAACCACCGACCCGCTTCGTATCGATATAGCGACGGCGGGTTCGCATCCGTTCGCGAATCCGGCCTACCAGCGTGTTACCAATAACGAGCGCTACGCGGAGCTGGTCAATCGTACGCAGTACTGGGGGCGGCAGATGTTGCTGTTCGGTACCCACGTGCATGTCGGGATCGACCGGCGCGACAAGGTTCTACCAATCCTCAAGGCGATGCTGACGCGGGCGTACCATATTCAGGCGCTGTCGGCGTCGTCGCCATTCTGGGCCGGAAACAAGACAAACTACGCCTCCAACCGGGCGATGGTGTTCCAGCAGCTGCCCACCGCGGGCGTTTCGCGCCAGTTTGATCACTGGGAGGAGTTGGAGCGCTACACCTCCGACCTGGTCAAGACCGGCACCATCGGCCAGTTCAACGAGGTGCGCTGGGACGTGCGGCCCTCGCCGGGCTGGGGCACGCTGGAGGTGCGCGTCAGCGATGCGAACACGAACGTGCTGGAGTTGCGCGCCATCGCCGCCTATATTCACTGCCTCGTGGACTACTTCTCCTCCGAGTTGGACGCCGGGCGCGAGCTGCCGAGCCTGCCGGACTGGTACGTAGCCGAAAACAAGTGGCGTTCCGCGCGCTACGGCATGGACGCCATTCTTATTACGGATCGCGAGGGTAACGAGGAGCTCGTCTCCGACACCGTGCGCGACTGCCTGGTGAAGTTGGAGCCGGTGGCTGAGAAGTTGGGGTGTGCAGAGGATTTGCAGAGTCTGAACGTCATTTTGGAGAAGGGCGCGGCTTATCAGCGCTTCTTGAAGGTGGCGGAACTCAACGGGGGTTCGCTGGACGCCGTGGTGGAGCATATGCGTGCCGAGATGCGCGCCGAGAAGCCACTCGACCCCGCCGCCGCGATGGATCGCCCCGCCGGGCCGCGCCAGGTGGTCACCGAAGGGGCGATGGGGAGTTAGGGAGTCGCCGGGGTTGGGTGTTGGTTGCTTCGGCCACTGCCGCCCACCCCGCAAAGGATTGAGTCTTTTGGAAAGAATTGAGCGCTGGGACAGTGTCCGCCTGCTCAACCCTTTCCATTTTCCTCAATCCTTTGGAGATTGATTTGGAACGACGACGGCGCCGCGGGCTCACTGACGTTGCAGGGTTGCGGGGAGGAGGCCACTGAGGTGGTCTCCTCCCCTACCTTGTTCCCGCGAGTGGTGCTCGGCAGGAGTTAGTGGTGGCTGGTGTTATCCGAGCCAGACGCCGGAGCTGTTGAAGCGGTGCTTGACTCCGTCGATGACGGTGGTTCCGGTAGCCATGGCACCGCTGGCCCGACAAGACAAAAGGAGACTCCGGCGCTTTCATCCGTGGATGTTCGTACCGGAGCCCCTCATGCTCTTCAAGACGTCACTAGGACCGAGGAGTCACCTTTCCGGTGGCCTTCGAGGTCTTCGCGAGCGTTTTGTAACCCGACTTGGTGCCGGTGACCTTCACGTTGATCTGCTTGCCAGCATCGGCAGCCTTCACCGTATACGAAGACTTGGTAGCGTTCTTGATAGCCTTACCGTCAGCCAACCACTGGTAGGTGAACTTCGTCCCCGATGTCCACGTACCTGGGGTTGCCCTCAACTTTTCACCAACCCGAGCCTTGCCCGAAATCGTTGGGGTCGCAGCTGTCAAGGTGCCCTTGGCGACAACCGCAGTCTTCGCCGACGTCGTCGACTCAGTCACGTACCCAGCCTTCGACCCGGTCACCTTGACGGTGATCCGTTCGCCAAGCTGATCGGTAGTCACCACGAACGTAGATGCCGTGGCTCCCTTGATCTTCTTTCCCGACGCGAACCACTGGTAAGCGAATTTCGTCCCCGAGGTCCACTTACCCGGGGTGGCGGTTAGCTTCTCACCAACTTTGGCCTTGCCGGAAATAGTCGGCGTCGCAGCGGCCAAGGTTCCCTTGGCAACCGCCCCGGTCTTCGCCGATGTCTTTGACACCGGCTTGTAGCCAGCCTTCGAGCCCGTCACCTTCACCGAGATACGCTCACCAACCTGGTCAGCCTTCACCACCAAGGTAGCCTTGGTCGCTCCCTTGATCGCCATCCCATCAGCAAGCCACTGATACGTGAACGCGGCACCCTCAGTCCACTTACCCGGCTTCGCCGTCAACGTCTCCCCAACCTTGGCCTTGCCCGAAATCGTTGGTGTCGCCGAAGCAACAGGCTGCTCAACAACCGGCGCCGCAGGCAAAACCTTCTGAGTCATAGTCCCATTGAACTCAGCCCACAACACCATAGCACCAATCTTGAAATCCTTACTCCATCCGAGCTTTCCTTCACCTCCAGCAGGATGGTTCCATGTTACAACGCCATCATCGCTCGTTCCCGCTCCGGAATCGACAAACACCCACACATCCAAATTATCAACTGACCTTACCGGAGGTAGCGTGAATGCAACACCGGAAGTAGCATACGGGAGAATAACCTCCTGGTCCCGCAGACTTACCCATTCGAGGTTGGCAAGGCTCGCAAGAGGAGAGGCATCAACGATGCTATTGCCATACAGAATCAGGGATGTGAGATTAGTGAGTCCGGCCAAGGGTGACACATCGACAACCCGATTGTTAAACAGATCCAGGCTAGCGAGCTGAGTCAGTTCCGACAATGCAGATACATCAACGATCTCGTTATTTTCCAAGAACAGATACGTGAGGTTTGTAAGTCCGGCCAACGACGAGATATCAACGATGTGATTCTTCGACAAACTGAGTCCTGTCAGACTTGTGAGTCCTGCCAATGGCGAGACATCAACGATCTGATTCTCTCTTGCATCAAGTGTTGAGAGACGTCCAAGCGCCGACAATGGCGATACATCAACAACTTTATTGCCAAGCAGATCCAATTTAGTGAGGTTGGCGAGCCCCGCCAAGGGCGAGACGTCAGCAATCTTGTTCTTGCCAAGTTCCAACGTCGTAAGATTGGTGAGTCCGGCTAACGGAGATACGTCTTCGATATAGTTAAAGTCCTCCCAAAAAGCCATTTCGTGACCTAGATGAAGGCTCGTCAAATTTGTGAGTCCAGCTAACGGCGATACATCCTCGATCCCATTGCCAGTCAGATTCAAGTACGTAAGACTCGTCAACCCTGCAAACGGTGACAGGTCACGATTCGAGCCACAGGTCATACCAAGATCGTAAAAACACCCCAATTCCAAGTGCTCAAGTTCGGTCAGGCCCGACACCGCCGTTGCGTTGACGAGCTCTCGGCCAGCCAAATCCAGATGCGTAAGATTGGTGGCGTATTCGAGAGGAGCGACATCGAGTTTGCCGTATGACGGGCAGCTCAACCGCGAGAGGCTCTTCATATCGGTAACAGTGATATCGGTGCCCTCAACTCGCCCAAGCTCCTTCGCTACACACGCCTTGAGAGCGCCATCCGAAAAAGCCACCACGTCGGAATCTGCGTTGGCCGCATTCTCAGCCTCCGGCGCAACGTTTGGGGTTGCCGAGTCGGCCCCACCAACACCTGGAGCCGTGTCAACAGTTTCCGTGACGACGACGTCGTCGCCCGCCACTTCAAGGGCCGCGGCTGCCGCACCGCCCGGGAACAACAACCCGAACGCAAGCAGACCAGCAACCCCTCTCAACATTCTTCTTCGACCGAGCGGTGAGCTCACCCGGTGCTTTCTTTTCGCGGACATTTCCACTCCCTTGGGGTCCCGAAACAGTGAACACAACCCGCCGCCGGCCCGACGAACCCAAATCTTCTATTGCGTGAAAGCCAAAGGAACGTCCCGACAGGTTACCCACATTCAAACAGAAAAATCTCGCGATTACCGTGAACTTTTTGTCTCATTTGCGTCTCAAAATGGCGGATTATCAACGTTTCTGGAACCTTGCAAGATAAGAGGGCTCCGGCGCTTTCATCCGTGGATGTTCATGCCGGAGCCCCTCATGCTCTTCAAGACGTCACTAGGACCGAGGAGTCACCTTTCCGGTGGCCTTCGAGGTCTTCGCGAGCGTTTTGTAACCCGACTTGGTGCCGGTAACCTTCACACTGATCGCCTTGCCGATATCGGCAGACTTCACCGTGTGCGAAGACGTCGTCGCGTTCTTGATCGCCTTACCATCAGCAAGCCACTGGTAAGTGAACTTCGTACCCGAGCTCCACTTGCCCGGAGCCGCAGTCAACGTGGAACCAACCTTGGCCGTGCCGGAGATCGTAGGCGTCGCGGCCGTCAGCGTTCCCTTGGCAACAACCGCTGTCTTGGCTGACGTCTTCGAGACCGTCACGTATCCAGACTTCGAACCGGTCACCTTGACGGTGATCCGCTCACCAAGCTGATCCGTAGTCACCACGAACGTCGAACCCGTGGCGCCCTTGATCTTCTTACCCGACGCATACCACTGGTAAGCGAACTTCGTCCCCGAACTCCACTTACCCGGTGAGGCGGTCAGCTTCTCCCCCACCTTGGCATTGCCCGAAATCGTCGGCGTCGCAGTAGTCAAGGTACCCTTGGCAACCGCCCCGGTCTTCGCAGACGTCTTCGACACCGACTTGTAGCCAGCCTTCGAACCCGTCACCTTCACCGAGATACGCTCACCAACCTGGTCAGCCTTCAGCACCAAAGTAGCCTTGGTAGCACCCTTGATCGCCTTGCCATCAGCAAGCCACTGGTAGGTAAACACGGCACCCTTCGTCCACTTACCCGGCTTCGCCGTCAACGTCTCACCAACCCGGGCCTTGCCCGCGATAGTCGGCGTCGCCGAAGCAACAGGCTGCTCAACAACCGGCCCCGCAGGCAACACCTTCTGCGTCAAGGTGCCTGAGAACTTGTAGGTTCCGGGTGCCCGCTCGAAGGGGATTTCCTTCGACCAGGTGAGCGTACCTTCGCCGCCCTTCGGCATCGTCCAGGTTACTGCACCCGCATCGATCGTGCCGGTACCCGAAGAGACACTCACCGGCACAGCCGCACCGTCAAAGAATCGCACCTGAGGAAGCGTGAACTTCACACCAGAAGTCGCATCTGCAAGAGAGATCTTCTGATCCGCAATGTCCAACGCCGCATATCCATCCACACTCTTAAGCGGTGATACATCAGTAATACGATTTCCGCTCAGGTACAGATAGCTGGAATGAAGTGCTGCCAGTGGCGACACATCAGAAATCTGGTTGCCTGAAAGATCCAAGCTCCAAACGGACGTGAATTCGGCAAACGGCGACACGTCGACAATCTGATTATTGGCCAGGATCAGGCTTTCTAGACCCGCGATATCGACCACCGGCGACACATCGACGATCCGATTGTTGCTCAGGTTGACAATCTCAAGCCATTCGATCCTTGTCAGAGGCGAGAAATCAACAATCTGGTTGCTCGAAACGTCGATCACCCAGAAGTGCTCGAATCCAGCTAACGGCGTCACATCGGAAATCTTGTTGCCGTTCAGAAGCAGGTAGGAGACGTTGGGGATTGCTGCCAACAGGGAGATATCAGAAATATTGTTGTCAGCAAGATCCAGGGACCAGATCCCCGTTGCGTACTGAAGCGGCGAAATATCAACGATTCCTCGCTTATCGCAATACAACTCACCGGTCATACTAGCGATGTCCTGTATGGTGATGTCCGCGTTCGCATTCGGCCGCCCGAGCTTGTCCGCCACGCACGCCTTAAGACCAGCATCCTTGAATTCCACGACCGCCCGCGGATCGACCGAGGTCGGGTATACCCTCTGGGTCATGGTCCCGGAGAACTCATAGGTCACATCCGGGTCCCATTCCAACGTGAATGTCTTGGACCAGGTAAGTTGACCGTAGCCACCCGCAGGGATATTCCACGTGACAGTATCACCCTCGATCGTTCCCTCACCGGAGGCAAAAGACAGGGGCAGCTTCGAGTTGTCAAAGAAGCGCACCCCGGGCACTGAGGACGGCACGCCGGAGGTCGTGTCCGGGAGAGTGATTTCTTGGTCTGCTAGATCGAACAGATAGAAGCCACCATGTCCATTCAAGGGTGAGATGTCAACGATCCGATTGTCGGATAGATCCAGACTCTGAAGAGCGCTGATGTCCGCCAACGGGGACACATCAACGATCTCATTGTTCTCCAGGTTCAGGAGTTCAAGAGTACTAATCTGCGCCAACGGGGACACATCAACAATGTCATTGCCAGCAAGATCGATGTTCCAGAAGTAGTCGAATCCACCCAGCGGCGAGATGTCGGCAATCTCGTTGGACTTCATGAGCAGGTACGAGACATTCGTACCCTCCAACGGCGACAAATCGCGCACATGGTTGTAGCTCAAATCCAAGTACCAGAGACCTGTCGCATATTGCAGCGGAGCAATGTCAACGATCTGGTACCCCTGGCACGTCAGTTCAAGAATGGTCGCCAGATCCGCCTTGGTGATATCGGCAGCCCGGTCACGTCCCAGCTTATCCGCCACACACGCCTTAAGACCGGCATCCTTGAATTCGACGACATCACCAACCGCGCTCGGCGACGGCTTCGCAGCCGCCGTTGACGCTACCGAGTTTGGTTCCGGCAACGCCTCAGGCTCAACTGGAGCCGGATCCGCAGTTTCTGTGACGACGACGTCAACCGGGCTCGCCGAGGATGTCGGGCTGGGTTGGGGCAGCGTCGCCGACTCTACCGGAGCCGCAACGGGTTCCGTGACGACGACGTCGTCGCCCGTCACTTCTGGGGCCGCCACCGCCACGCCGCCCGGGAACAACAACCCGAACGCAAGCAGACCGGCAAGGCTCCTCGTCATCTTCTTGTGGCTGGGCAGGCGCAAACCCACCCGGCCCCTTCTTTTCGCGGACATTTCCACTCCCTTGGGGACCGACAACTGTGAACACAACCCGCCGCCGGCCCGACGAACCCAAGCTTTATATTGCGTGAAAGCCAAGGGAACGTCCCGACAGGTTACCGATATTCTGACAGAGATACGATGCAAGTTTCGGGGATTTTTTATCTCATTTGTGTCTCAGAATGGCGAATTTTCAACGTTTCTGGAACCGTGCAAGAAAAAGGAGGCTCCAGCACTATCATCCGTGGATGTTCGTGCCGGAGCCCCCGTTCTCTAGGATTTCGCTACGCCTTCGGAGACACCTTTCCGGTGGCCTTTGAAGTCTTGGTAGCGCTCTTGTAGCCAGACTCAGATCCAGTCACCTTCACGCTGATCTTCTTGCCGGCGTCGGCGGCCTTCAAGGTGTACGAAGACTTCGTCGCGTTCTTGATCGCCTTACCCAACGCGTACCACTGGTAGGTGAACTTCGTTCCCGAACTCCACTTCCCCGGCTTCGCCGTCAGCTTCTCACCAACCTTGGCCTTGCCCGAGATAGTCGGCGTCGCAGCGGTCAAGGTTCCCTTGGCAACAGCCGCGGTCTTCGCCGACGTCTTCGAAACGCTCTTGTACCCTGCCTTCGAACCGGTCACCTTGACCGTGATCCGCTCACCCAGCTGATCAACCTTCACCACGAAAGTTGAACCCGTGGCGCCCTTGATCTTCTTACCCGACGCGTACCACTGGTAAGCAAACTTCGTTCCCGAGGTCCACTTACCTGGCTTCGCTGTCATGGTTGATCCGACCTTCGCGGCTCCACTAATCGTCGGCGTCGCCGAAACAATCGGCTGCACAACGGGAGCTGCGGGAAGAACCTTCTGCGTCATAGTCCCGGAGAACTCAATGAAGTTCTCCGACGGGGGCGGCGGCTGCGAGCCCTTCGGGGGCAACGTCACGTCCATCGAGAATTTCTTTGACCAGCTCAGCACCCCTTGGCCGCCCTCTGGCATGTTCCACGTGACAGCGCCATCCTTAATCGACCCGTTACCGGAAGCCACCGACGGAGCAAGCAGCCCACCATCATAGATACCCACCTTAGGAAGAGAGAACGGTACGCCAGACTTCACGTCCGGGAGAGTGATCCTCTGGCCCGAGGCTGTCAGCGATTTGAGCTCCTCAATATGCCACACTGGCGAGATATCGAGAATACGGTTGCCTGCCAGTGCCAAGTTCTCGACGTTGGTGGAAGCAAGCGGCGACACATCAACAATCTCATTACGCTCGAGATTCACATCCCAGAAGAAGTTCTCGTTACCTGCCAACGGCGACACATCAACAATGTGATTATCTGCCAGATACATGACGGAAGGTGAGTTTCCCTTCAGCGGCGAGATATCAATAATCTGGTTGTTGTTCAATTCCAACCAAAGAAGACCAAGTCCGTCCAGCGGCGAAATATCAACAATCTTGTTGTTGTTCAACATCAAGAAACTAATTCCCGTGAGTCCCTCCAACGGAGACAGATCTGCAATCTCGTTGTCCGACAGATAGATTTTCTCAAGGTTGGTCACGTACTGCAGCGGCGTGATATCGACAATCCCTCGCGAACTACAAGACAAGTCACCACGCAAAGCAGCAATATCTTGCTTGGTAATATCCGCAGCCGAATCTCGTCCAAGCTTTTCTGCCACGCACGCCTTGAGACCGGCGTCCTTGAATTCGACGACGTCACCAACCGCGCTCGGCGACGGCTTCGCAGCCGCCGTCGACGCGACAGAAATTGGTTCCGGCAACGCCGCCGACTCAACTGGCGCCATCTCGGCAGGTTCCGTAACGACGACGTCAACTGGGCTCGGCGAGGATGTCGGGCTGGGTTGAAGCAGCGTCGCCGACTCTACCGGAGCCGGGTCAACAGTTTCCGTAACGACGACGTCGTCGCCCGTCACTTCTGGGGCCGCCACCGCCGCTCCGCCCGGGAACAACAACCCGAACGCAAGCAGACCAGCAACCCCTCTTATAGTTTTTCGACCGAGCGGTGAACTCACCCGGCGCTTCCTTTTCGCGGACATTTCCACTCCCTTGGGGTCCCGTAACAGTGAACACAGCCTGCCGTCTACCAGACAAACGCACGCTTCATTTTGCTGAAAGTCAAAGGAACGCCCCGACAGGTTAACGACATTCTTACAGAAAAATCTTACAATTACTGTGAACTTTTTGTCTCATTTATATCTCAAAATGGCGGATTATCAACGTTTCCGAAAGCGTGAAAAAAGGACTCCGGCACTCACATCCTTAGATGTCAGTACCGGAGCCCTCATGCTCTTCAAGATTCCGCTAGGACCGAGGAGTTACCTGCCCGGTGGCCTTTGATGTCTTGGTAGCGCTCTTGTAGCCAGACTTGGTGCCGGTGACCTTCACGCTGATCGACTTGCCGGCAGCGGCAGCCTTCACCGTGTAGCTGGAGTTCGTCGCGTTCTTAATCGCCTTGCCATCAGCAAGCCACTGGTAGGTGAACTTCGTTCCCGACGTCCACTTCCCCGGAGCCGCGGTCAGCTTCTCGCCAACCTTGGCCTTGCCGGAGATCGTGGGAGTCGCGGTGCTCAAGGTTCCCTTGGCAACAACCGCGGTTTTCACCGAGGTCTTCGAGACCGTTGTGTATCCAGCCTTCGAACCGGTCACTTTGACGGTGATCCGTTCACCGAGCTGGGCCGTGGTTACCACGAAGGTCGAACCGGTAGCGCCCTTGATCTTCTTTCCGGAGGCATACCACTGGTAGGCGAACTTCGTTCCCGAGGTCCACTTACCCGGTGTGGCGGTCAGCTTCTCACCAACCTTGGCCTTCCCACCAATAGTAGGAACAGCCGAGGTCAGCGTCCCCTTGGCAACCGCCCCGGTCTTCGCCGATGTCTTCGAAACGCTCTTGTACCCGGCCTTCGAACCCGTCACCTTGACCGAAATACGCTCACCAACCTGGTCAGCCTTGAGAACCAAGGTAGCCTTGGTCGCGCCCTTGATCGCCTTCCCATCAGCGAGCCACTGGTACGTAAACGTGGCACCCGAAGTCCACTTGCCCGGCTTAGCGGTCAACGTCTCACCAACCTTGGCCTTGCCGGAAATAGTCGGCGTCGCCGAAGCAACAGGCTGCTCAACAACCGGTCCCGCAGGCAGGACCTTCTGCGTCAACGTCCCCGAGAACTCAAAGACCACTGATTTACCAGGCTTCTGGAATTCCTTGGACCAAGCAAGCTTGCCTTCACCACCCTTCGGTTGATTCCACGTCACAGTACCTTCCTCAATCGAGCCTTTTCCAGAAGCGATTGAGAGAGGCGGCGTTGAATTATCATAGAAACGTACCGCCGGAAGAGTGAACTTCTCACCCGAAGTCACATCAGCAAGGTGGATCTTCTGGTTCGAAAGATCCCATGCGTACATTTCACTGATGTCGACAAAAGGCGAGGCATCAACGATCTGATTGCCGGATAGATACAGCCACTGAAGGTTGGGGAGCCCGGCCAACGGTGAGGCATCTACCACCCGGTTATCTCGCAGCTCCACCCAATAAAGCTCGGTCAGCCCAGCCAACGGAGAAACGTCAACAACTCGATTGCCAGACAAATCCAGGTGGTAAAGGGCTGTCAGATCCGCCAATTGCGACACACTAGCAATTTGGTTCTCTCGTACACTAAGACTCCCCAAGCTCGTGAGTCCTGCCAACTTGAGGTCACCAATACTATTGTTGTCTAGCTGCAGGCTCTCCAACTTGACGAGTCTCGCCAGGGCAGATACATCGGAAATACGATTGTCATCCAACTTCAGAATCCTGAGGCTGGTGAGCTCCACCAAGCTGGATACATCAACGATCTCATTGCCGATCAGATCTAGGTAGGTGAGGCCGGTGAGTACCGCCAGCGGAGACAGATCCGAAATCTGATTATCCGCCAATTCCAGTACCCGGAGGCCATTTAGCCCGCGCAAAGGTGACAGATCAGTAATCCGATTGTCAGTGAGATCCAAGGACTCCAGGTTGGTGAGACCAGCCAACGGCGACACATCCACGATCTTGTTACCGCGCTTATCGGGGATGAGGTCATCCTCGCCACTAATGCCCAGGTCCAGCCAGTGAAGCTTAGTCAACCCGGCCAAGGGCGAGATATCGACGATCTCATTACTCCCAAGCCAGAGCGTTTCGAGATTTGTCGCGTACTGCAACGGCGAGATATCGACAATCTTCTCGTATTCGCAGGCCAAATAGGTGAACGATTCCAGATCTACCTTTGTGATCGCGAGGTCGGGCTCACGTTGAAGCCCAGTTGCCACACACGCCTTGAGATTTGCATCCTTGAACTCTACGACTTCGTCGCCTGGACCTGGTCCCGGTGGCAAGACCTTCTGAGTCATCGTGCCCGTGAAGTCAGCTGGGCTCTCCATTGTGCCAACCGTGAAACTTCCGTTCCAACTCAGTTTCCCTTCACCGCCATCGGGTAGCTCCCACGTAACATATTCACCAGAACCACTTGCTGGACCAGTGTCGGGGAACACCGACACTAACGACCCATCTGCAGCGCGCACCTCGGGCAGAACAAAACGCACGCCGGATACCGCATCGCGGAGAGTAACGTGTTGATCCGTGAGACCCAGATACTTAATATTGGCAAGGTTTGCCAATGGAGAGGCATCGATAATCTGGTTGCGATCCAGAGCCAGGTGTTTGAGCCCCGTGAGGACCTCCAATGGCGAGACATCAGCAATCTGATTATCAGACAGCTTCAGTCCCTGGAGCCCGCTCAGTCCCTTCAACGGCGTCAGATCCGTCAGCTGATTGACGTCGAGGCCCAGCCAGGTGAGATTGGTGAGTCCAGCCAAGGCCGACGCATCAACAATCTTGTTCGCACCGAGCTCCACGTACCAGATTCCAGTGGCATATTGCAGCGGCGTGATATCGACAATGCCCCGCGAGTAGCAGGACAGGTAATCATCCAAAGCAGCGAGATCCTGCTTGGTGATATCGGCAGCCGGATCACGCCCGAGCGCATCCGCCACGCAGGCCTTGAGACCAGCGTCCTCGAACTCAACGACCTCGCCAACCGGGCTCGGTGACGGCTTCGGCGTGGGACTCGGCGAGGATTTCGGGCTGGGTTGCGACAATGCCGCTGGCTCAACTGGAGCCGTGTCAACAGTTTCCGTGACGACGACGTCGTCGCCCTGGGTTTCAGGAGCCGCGACTGCCGCACCGCCCGGGAACAACAACCCGAACGCAAGCAGACCAGCAACCCCTCTCATCATTCTTCTTCGACCGGACGGTGAGCTCACCCGGTGCTTTCTTTTCGCGGACATCTCCACTCCCTTGGGGACCCTACAACAGTGAACACAACCCGCCGCCAGCCCGACGAACCCAAGCTTCGTATTGCGTGAAAGTGAAGGGAACGTCCCGACGGGTTACCGCCATTTTCACAGAAAAATCTCACGAACACCGTGAACTTTTTATCTCATTTGTGTCTCAAAATGGCGGAATATCAACGTTTCTGGAACCGTGCAAGAAAAAGGAGGCTCCGGCACTCACATCCGTAGACATCAGTGCCGGAGCCCCTTGATTCAGCCTGTGGAGCATCTCCAACAAGCCGACTGGTTTGACGAATTCACTACGACCGAGGAGTCACCTTCCCGGTGGCCTTCGAGGTCTTGGAGAGCGTGGTGTAACCGGACTTAGTACCGGTGACCTTCACGCTGATCTTCTTTCCGGCATCGGCTGCCTTCACCGTGTACGAAGACTTGGTCGCGTTCTTGATCGCCTTGCCGTCAGCAAGCCACTGGTAGGTGAACTTCGTTCCCGACGTCCACTTACCCGGAGCCGCAGTCAGCTTCTCGGCCACCCGAGCCTTGCCCGAGATAGTCGGAGTCGCAGCGGTCAAGGTTCCCTTGGCAACGACCGCAGTCTTCGCCGAGGTCTTCGAGACCGTTATGTATCCGGTCTTCGAACCTGTCACCTTCACCGTGATCCGCTCGCCAAGCTGGGCCGTCTTCACCACAAACGTGGAGGCCGTGGCGCCCTTGATCTTCTTTCCGGAGGCGTACCACTGATAGGCGAACTTTGTTCCCGAACTCCACTTACCCGGAGCTGCGGTCAGCTTCTCACCAACCTTGGCCTTCCCACCAATAGTAGGAACAGCCGAGGTCAGCGTCCCCTTGGCAACTGCCCCGGTCTTCGCCGACGTCTTCGTCACCGGCTTGTACCCCGTCTTCGAACCCGTCACCTTGACCGAAATCCGCTCGCCAACCTGGTCAGCCTTCAGCACCAAGGCAGCCTTTGTCGCGCCCTTGATCACCTTGCCTTCAGCCAACCACTGATAGGTGAACGTGGCACCCTCAGTCCACTTGCCCGGCTTCGCGGTGAGAGTCTCGCCCACCTTGGTCTTGCCCGAAATCGTCGGCGTCGCCGAAGCAATCGGCGGCGTCACAACCGGCCCAGCAGGCAGAACCTTCTGCGTCAACGTGCCCGAGAACGTGAAGTTCTCGCCCGGTGCCCACTCCAAAGCAAAATTCTTCGACCAGGTGAGCGTGCCTTCGCCGCCCGCAGGCATATTCCACGTGACCCCATCAGTTGTCACCGTCCCTGAACCTGAAGCGACGCTCACGGGCACGGCCGTGCCATCAACGAACTTCACCTTCGGAAGAGCGAACTTCACACCAGAAGTAGCATCTGCGAGAGTGATCTTCTGATTTGAAAGTTCCAACTGAGCAAAGCTCTCAAGATTCTTCAACGGGGACACATCAGCAATCCGATTGCCATCCAAGTGAAGGTAGGAAGCACCAACGTTCACCAATGGGGACACATCGACAATCCGATTATCGGACAGGTACAGATAGTCAGAAGCGGAACTCTGCGAATGACGAAAGGTCAACGATCTGGTTACCCGACAGATTCAACATCCACATGTAACCCATCGCGGCCAGCGGGGAAGCATCAACGATCTTGTTGTTGGACAGATCGATGGTCTCAAGATCCTCGAACCTCTTCAATGCCGAGACATCAACAATCTGATTGCCACTCAGCTCGAGAATCTCGAGCCGCTTAATCCCAGCCAACGGGGCCACGTCAACAATCTGATTTCCTGAAAGATCCAAGTCCCAGAAGTAATCAAACCCCGCCAACGGGGATACATCAACAATCTTGTTGTTCTTCAGAACCAGCAACGAGATGTTGTCAACTCCAGCAAGTGGCGACAGATCGGCAATCGCATTCCCGCCCAGATCCAGGTACCAGATCCCGGTGGCGTACTGCAACGGCGAAATATCAACGATCCCCCGCTTGGAACAATACAATTCATCGGTCATACTGGCGAGGTCACCCTTGGTGATATCCGCACCCGGATCACGCCCGAGCTTTGCTGCCACGCACTCCTTAAGACCGGCGTCCTTGAACTCCACAACGTCTGCACTCACTGGCAGAATGTTCTGACTCATCGTGCCAGAGAACTTAGCAGGCTCCTGCATCGCTCCCATCTTGACGGCGTGAGTCCAACTCAGCGTCCCTTGACCGCCGTTAGGCTCATTCCATGTGACAGTGTCACCGGAGACTGTGCCATTGCCGGAAGCGATCGTCGAGGGCACGGGGGCACCATCAACGGAACGCACCTTGGGTAGAGAGAACAGCACTCCGGATGTCGCATCCGCGAGGCCAACCGTCTGGCCCGATAGGTCCAACCAGACGAGATTGGCGAGTCCCGCCAACGCAGACACATCAACGATGGCGTTGCCCTCCAGACTTAGGTTCGTCAAACTAGTGAGTTCTGCCAACGGCGACACATCAACGATCTGGTTGCAGTTGTTGTCCCTCGACCATCCCATACCTGCTATGTACTCTCCAGGGCCACAATCCAACTCCAGGTTTGTGAGTTTGGTGAGCCCAGCCAGAAACGAGATATCTACGATGCCACTAGCTTGAAGATTCAAGCTTGTTAGATTGGTCAGTCCTGACAACAGAGACACATCAGTAATCTCATTACAGTAAGTCCAATGCACTCTACTTGAGACGATTTGTACACAGCCCAAATCCAGATGTGTCAGGTTGGTGAGTCCCGCCAATGGGGACACATCAACAATCTTGTTCCCGCCCATATCTAGGCTCGTGAGATTGGTGAGCCCTGCCAACGGAGACAGATCAACAATCCTGTTCGCACTCAGATCCAGGTCGGTGAGCTTGGTGAGCCCCTGCAAGGGGGACACATCAGAAATCCCATTCTCAGTCAGATTCACCTTTGTCAGGTTGATCGCAAACTGTAGAGGCGTGATATCTGAGACTACCTCGACGAAGGGATTTCCATGGCAGATCAGCTCAGAGAGACTCTCCAAGTCAGCAACGGTGATGTCACCATCGTCTACACGGCCTAATGCGCTTCTCACACAGTCCTTGAGAACAGTCTCCTCAAACACCACCGCGTCAGAATCCGCACTCGCGTCATTCTCGACTTCCGGTGCAGCGACCGGGGCTGCGTTACCAGCACCTTCCGGAGCCGGATCCACTTCCGCGGCGACGACGTCGTCGCCCGTCACCGGTGTTTCTGGGGCCGCGACTGCCACGCCACCCGGGAATAACAACCCGAACGCAAGCAGACCAGCAACTCCCCTCATCGTTCTCTTTCGGCCAGGCAACAAACCTGCCCAGTTTCTTCTTTTCGCGGACATTTCCACTCCCTTGGGGTCCAGAAACAGTGAACACAACCCGCCGCCGGCCCGACGTTCCCGAGTCCGGTTTTGCGTGACGAAATCGAGAAAATTCAACAGGTTACCGACATTCTTACAGAAAAATCTCACGAATACTGTGAACTTTTTGTCTCATTTATGTCTCAAAATGGCGGATTATCAACGTTTCTAGAACCGTGCAAGAAAAAGGAGGCTCCGACACTTTCATCCGTGGATGTTCGTGCCGAAGCCCCTTAATGCAGCCTGTGGAGCATCTCCAACAAGCCGACTACTTTGACGAATTCGCTACGCCTTCGGTGTCACTTTCGCGGTGGCCTTGGACGTCTTCGAGAGCGTGGTGTATCCCGACTTGGTGCCGGTGACCTTCACGCTGATCTTCTTACCGGCATCGGCAGCCTTCAGTGTGTACGAAGACTTCGTCGCACCCTTGATCGCCTTGCCGTCAGCCAACCACTGATACTTGAAGGTGGTTCCGGTGGTCCACTTACCTGGCTTGGCGGTGAGCTTCTCCCCTACCTTGGCCTTACCTGAGATCGTAGGTGTCGCGGTGGTCAAAGTTCCCTTCGCAACCGCCCCGGTCTTCGCGGATGTCTTGGAAGCCGTGGTATAGCCAGTCTTGCTACCGGTTACCTTCACACTGATGGGGTCGCCCAATTGGGTTGCAGTGAGAACGAACGTAGCTTTCGTGGCTCCCTTGATTGCCTTACCGGACGCATACCACTGATAAGTGAAAGTAGTTCCCGAAGTCCACTTGCCCGGGTTGGCCGTAAGGGTCGAGCCGACCTTCACGGTTCCACTGATCGTCGGAGTCACGGTGGTTAGCGTTCCCTTGGCAACGACGGCGGTCTTCGCGGAGGTCTTGGAAGCCGTGGTATACCCAGTCTTGGTTCCAGTGACCTTGACGCTGATGGTGTCGCCCAGTTGGGCTTCGGTCAGGACGAAAGTGGACTTCGTGGCGTTCTTAATCGCCTTACCCGCGGCATACCACTGATACGTGAATGCCGTTCCCGAAGTCCACTTGCCCGGAACCGCTGTCAAAGTCGAGCCGACCTTCACGGTGCCAGTGATCGTAGGCGTTGCGGCGGTCAAGGTTCCCTTGGCAACAGCCGGGGTCTTCGCGGAGGTCTTTGAGACCGTCGTATACCCCGTCTTGCTGCCGGTGACCGTGACGGTAATTGCCTTGCCAAGTTCGCCAGCCTTCAAGGAGTACGTCGACTTCGTCGCACCCTTGATCGCCTTTCCATCAGCCAGCCACTGATACTTGAAAGCGGTTCCGGTAGTCCACTTACCTGGATCTGCCGTCAGTTTCTTACCGACTTGGGCGGTACCAGAAATCGTGGGAGTAGCAGAATCTATCGGTCCTGGCTCGGGGAGAACCTTTTGATACGCCGAGCCGTCGAACACGGCAGTTGTCTTCGGGAGATTGATTGTTGTGGACCACTCGAGTCGTCCTTCACCACCCACTGGCATGTTCCATGTGACTGCGTCGTTAGCAATCCCGCCCTTACCGGAAACGATAGTCGCAGGGATCGGTGTGCCATCAATCGAACGAAGCTTAGCCATCGAGAATGGCACTCCTGAGGTTGCATCATCGAATCTGGCCGACTGACCAGAAATGCGCAGAGACTCAAGGTTCGTCAGTTTCGCCAATGGCAACGCATCAACAATTCCGTTCCAGTCCAGGCCCAGATATGTCAGCTTGGTGAGTGCGGCTAGCGGAGAAGGATCGATAATCAGATTCGAAACGAGATCCAAGTAAGTAAGGTTGGTGAGTCCAGCCAAGGGTGACACATCAACGATGTTGTTGTAGTCGAGGTCCAGATATGTCAACTTCGTAAGTCCCGCCAAAGGAGATAAATCACGAACACTATTGGTTTGGTAAACCATAAATTCACTGCTTAGATCCAGATGGGTTAGGTTAGTGAGCGGTGCCAGCCCTGACACATCACTAATACCATTCGCTTCCAGATCCAGGTAAGTCAACTTGGTCAGTCCAGCCAACGGAGATACATCATGAACTGAATTGCAATGGTTCGATCCCATATATCCAGGATCAAAGAAGCATCCCAAATCGAGAGTCTCAAGGCTAGTCAGCCCTGCCAATGCAGAGATATCAGTGATCTCGTTGCCATCAAGAAATAGCTTCGTAAGGTTGGTTGCATGTTGCAAGGGAGCAATATCGGTGATCTCCTTGAATCTGCATTCAAGTTCATACAGGCTCGCCATGTCAGCAATGGTGACGTTCTTAGAAGAACTCCACGCCTCAGCTCTCACACACTTCTCAAGGGCAGGATCCTCAAACTTCACGATCTCATCATCACCCGGCCCGATAGGAATCGATCGCAGCACGCGTTGCCTCATAACACCGGAGAACGTTACATCTTTGGTGATGTTGGGAAGTTTGACGTTCGTCGACCAAGCAAGTCTAGTGTTCCCTCCATATGGTAGGTTCCACGTGACAGTTTCATCGGCGACCTTTCCCTTGCCAGAATCAATGGTTAGCGGCACAGAATTACCATCAATAGAGCGCACCTTGGGGAGAGCAAACGACACACCAGAAGTCACGTTCTCGACCCTGACGGTCTGATCCGAGAAAGCTAGCGAAGTAAGATTGACGAGCGCAGCCAAAGGAGAAGCGTTAATGATGTGATTACCACTCAAGTTCAGGGTCGTCAGGCTCGTCAAACTCGCTAAAGGCGACACATCATCAACGTCATTTCCCCTCAGGTTGAGGCTTGTCAGATTAGTCAAACCCGCCAACGGAGATACATCGGCCACATCGTTGTCTCCCAAATCCAGGCTTGTCAGATTAGTCAAGCCTGCTAGCGGGGACACATCTACGATATCGTTGCTTCCCAAGTTGAGGCTCTTCAGGCTCTTCATCCCTGCCAGCGGTGACAGATCACGGACAATATTACAGATTCGTGATTTACCGTACGCGCAGCCCAAACTTAGATGTTCGAGTTTGGTCATTCCTGTAAACAGCGACAGGTCAGGTGTCTTCGCACCATATAAGCCCAGAGAGGTAAGGTTAATCGCATACTTAACGGGAGTTGCATCTAACCCATGGGGATTCGAACAGCTCAGACTCGAAAGACTCTTCATATCGCCAACAGTGATCGGACCACCACTGAAATCGCCAGACTCGCTAGTCCGACCAAGATGCTCAGCGACACACAACTCGAGATCATCCGTTCCGAACATGACAATCTCGTCGTCCCCCGAAGCCAGAGCATCGGAGTCTGCGGTTGCGGCAACCACCGCCTGGTTTGAATCAGCCGGAGTATCTGCCGCAGGTTCGATCAGGGTCTCGTTGACAGGAGCTTCGTCAGCAGGCACGTTCTCACGAACAACATCACGACCACTCTCAGCAACTGGCTCAGCTTCCGCAACCGCTTCAACTGGAGTCGGATCAACCGTTTCTGTTACGACGGCGTCGTCGTTTACCGTTACCTCTTCGGGAGCCGCTATCGCTGCACCGCTCGGGAATAACAACCCGAACGCCAACAGGCACGCGACTCCTCTTCTTACTTTCTTTCGACCTGGTGGTGAATTCACCATGCTAGTTTTTCGTACGGACATCTCCACTCCTTTGGGGTCCGACAGCTTTGAACATGACCGTTCATGTACCAGTGATTCGGCGAGCCTTCACCAACCCAAGACAACGCCAACCAATGAACTAAACGGGTCAATCTCATTCTTATCAACAAAAACGCGAGAAAAGGTGCTTCTTCGTTGTCTAAGTTGTTAGACAAAATCAAGAGTCAGAGCCACCAACAAGCGACGGACCCCGGCTACCTGCGAGAACACAAGGTTGCGCTTTCTCATCTCGCTTGGCGTGAGAGCATGCTTATTTCTGGGAACCGCTCTGCCGTCAACCACCCGGAAGGTCTCGAGGCTCCAAGAGACGAGAAAAGGGCTCCAGCACTCGTATCTGTAGATATCTCGTGCTGGAGCCCCGTTATCTTGTTCTGGTTTCGCTACTTAGCAACCTTCGCGGTTGCCTTCGAAGTCTTCGACACCGTCGTGTAACCCGTCTTGGTTCCGGTGACCTTTACGGTGATCGCCTTGCCCTGTTGGGTGGCGGTCAACGTGAAGGTGGACTTCGTAGCATTCTTGATCACCTTGCCGTCAGCCAACCACTGATAGGTGAACGTGGTTCCGGTAGTCCACTTGCCCGGCTTGGCAGTTAGGGTGGAACCAACATTCGTGGTGCCAGTGATCGTGGGCGTCGCGGCGGTCAAAGTTCCCTTCGCAACAGCACCGGTTCTTGCCGACGCCTTGGAAGCGGTTGTGTAGCCAGTCTTGCTACCGGTTACCTTGACACTAATTTGCTCACCAAGCTGCGTCGCGGTCACAAGGAAGGTGGACTTCGTGGCGTTCTTGATCACCTTCCCTGACGCGTACCACTGGTACGTGAAAGCAGTTCCGGTAGTCCACTTACCCGGTGCCGCTGTCAGCGTGGAACCGACCTTCACGGTTCCGGAGATCGTCGGCGTCGCGGCCGTCAAAGTTCCCTTGGCAACCGCGCCTGTTCTTGCCGACGCCTTGGAAGCCGTGGTGTATCCCGTCTTACTCCCCGTGACCTTCACACTGATGGGGTCGCCCAGTTGAGTAGCGGTCACAACAAACGTGCTAGCCGTGGCTCCCTTAATCACCTTCCCGGCCGAATACCACTGGTACGTGAACGCAGTTCCAGAAGTCCACTTACCCGGAACCGCAGTGAGGGTCGAGCCGACCTTTACGGTGCCAGTGATCGTTGGTGTCGCCGTCGTCAAAGTACCGGCCGCTACCTTCGCAGTGGCAACCGACGTCGTCGACGCCGTCGTGTACCCAGTCTTGCTGCCGGTGACCTTGACGGTAATTGCCTTGCCCAGTTCAGCATCCTTCAAGGTGTACGTCGACTTCGTCGCGCCCTTGATCGCCTTCCCGTCAGCCAACCACTGATAGGTGAACGTCGTCCCCGAGGTCCACGTACCCGGTGCGGCTGTCAGGGTTGAGCCGACCTTCACGGTACCGGAGATCGTCGGCGTCGCCGACGCCAAAGTACCGGCCGCTACCTTTGCAGTGGCAACGGATGTCGTCGATAGCGTTTCGTATCCGGCCTTTGATCCAGTCACCGTCACCGTGATGGCCTTGCCCTGCTGAGCAGTCTTCAACGTATAGGTCGATTTCGTGGCGTTCTTGATCGCCTTCCCGTCAGCCAACCACTGATACGTGAACGTCGTTCCGGTGGTCCATGTGCCGGTCGCGGCAGTGAGAGTCTCTCCAACCTTCGCGGCGCCACTGATCGTGGGAGTCGCGGCCTTCAACGTCATGCCAACAACCATCGCAGTCGGCGCCGACGTCTCCGAAACCGTGGTGTAGCCAGTCTTTGACCCAGTCACCTTGACCGAAATCTCACCACCCATGTCAGTCTTGGACAAGGTGTACGTCGAGTTCGTCGCGCCAGAAATCGGGATGCCATCGTTGAGCCACTCATAGGTGAACGCCACCGGCGACGGCGCCCACGCACCAGGATTCACAGTCAGCTTCTCGCCCACCTTCGCCGTACCCGAGATCGTCGGCGCCGCAGTGGTCAACTTCCCAGCTGCTACCTTCGCCGTCGGCGCCGACGTCTTTGAAACCGACGTGAAGCCGTTCTTCCAACCGGTCACCTCGACGGTGATGGTTGAACCAAGTGCCCAAGCCGGTACCGTAAATGATGGCGACGAGTCAATGTCTAGAAGTCCACCGTCCACCATCCACTCGTAGGTGAACGACGTACCCTCGGTCCACTTCCCCGGAACAGCCGTCAATGTCTGACCAACCTGGGCGGTCCCGGAAATCGTGGGGGTGGAGGACTCGAGATCTGGGCCAACAACTGTCACAGTTTGCGCCGACGTCTTCGACGCCGTCGTATATCCCAACTTGCTACCGGTCACCGTAACGGAGATCTTCGTGCCCCTGTCGGCATCGAGCAGCGTGTATTCCGAGTTGGTTGCGCCCGCAATCGCAGCGCCATTACGCAGCCACTGATAGCTGAGCGTCACCGGAGACGGCGTCCACGAACCAGCGCTGACAGTGAGCTTCTCGCCCACTCGCGCGGTGCCAGAGATCGTCGGGGTGACGCCCGTCAGACTCCCAGGCGCCACGGCCTCTGTCGGCTCCGATGTCTCAGCCACGGCCGTGAAGCCCGACTTCGAGCCCGTCACGGTGACAGTAATCGCCTTGGCCGCCTGAGCAGCAGTCAATGTGAACGACGACGACGTTGCGCCAGCGATCGGCGTGTCATCCGCGTTCCACTGGTAGGCAAACGACGCACCGTCGGTCCACTTGCCGGGAATCGCAGTCAGTGTCTCCCCCACTTGGGCGATGCCGGAAATCGTGGGAGTTGCAGAAGCGATGGGAGGATCAACCACAGGAGCCGAGGGCAGGACGTTCTGGGTCATGGTGCCGGAGAAGACGACTGGGCGACCGCCCGACTTAAATGTCTGATACCAGATGAGCGAGCCTTGACCACCGTTCGGTAGGTTCCACGTCACCGAATTGGCACTGATTTCTCCCTGGCCGGAGTCAATGTCAACCGCGATCTTTGTGCCATCGATATGACTCACCTGGGGAAGAGCGAACGGAGTACCAGAAGTCGCATCGGCGAGGCTAACTTCTTGGTTGTCAAGGGTCATCAGCGTTCCGGAGTTGGTGAGTCCGGCAAGAGGTGACACATCAACAATCTGATTGTTCGCCAGATATACATACCAAAGGTTGGTGAGTCCGGCAAGAGGTGACACATCAACAATCTGATTGTTCAGCAGGTAAAGCGTACGGAGGTTTGAAAGCTCAGCTAGCGCCGAGATATCAACAATTTGATTGCCCTGCAAATACAGGTAGTTGAGGTCTATAAGATCAGCCAGTGGCGACACATCAACGATTCGATTGTAATACATTGTCAGTTCAGTGAGGCTGGTTGCATACTGCAACGGAGAGATATCCTCGATATCCTGCGAATTACAACTGAGCTTAAGGAGACTCTTCAGATTCCCCTTGGTAATCCTTGTGCCTTCAGGATCGCTTCGTTGGAGTTCCCTTGCGACACACTTCTTGAGCTCCGCGTCCTTGAACTCGACAACATCCGAGTCTGCGCTGACCGAAGCATTCGTTGCCACCGAGTCAGCAGCCACCTCAACCGGTGCCGCGTCAACCGATTCCACCGCGACGGCGTCGTCGCCCATCGCTAGATCTTCTGGAGCCGCCACTGCCGCGCCGCTCGGGAATAGCAACCCGAACGCCAACAGACAAGCAACTCCTCTCGTCACATTCCTTCGACCGGGCAACAAACCTACCCGGCGCCTTCTTCTTACGGACATCTCCACTCCTTTGGGGGTCCAGCAACATCGAATACGACCCGTCGTAAGCCACGATTCAGCGAGAACTCGCCAATCCACAACAAAGTCAAGTAATTAACTAAACGGGTCACTTTCATTCTTATCAACAAAAACGCAAGAAAGTGCGTTTCCGGTTGTCTAAGTTGTTAGACAAAATGTTGGATCGCATGCCCGGTTATGTGGGTTCATTCCCTGAATGTCAGAAAGTTGCTGTCAGGCAAGGATTCCCATGAACGCCAAACCGGCCCTCGTCACCCACGGGACACCCCGTTACACTGGCGGTAAGCTCTGCCCCGCTCCCGAGGAGCCGCAGACCCTTCGGAAAGGTTGCCCCGCCATGACAACACGACGAATCGGATACTTCTCCCGATGCTTCGCAGCGGCCGCCGTTGCGCTGATGACGCTTGCGAGTTGCGGCACTTCCACCGTTCCAGTGGGACTCGACGATGCCTACACGAAGGCTGAACCCGGCGATGAAATCATCGTCGACGCCATCGTTCATCGCGACGGAACCGGCACCTACCTGTGTTCCGCCTCCCTCGAGTCCTACCCGCCACAGTGCGGCGGAACCCGCATCGAATTAGTGGATGTTGACGCTGAATCCCTTGGACTCACCGCGTATCCCCTCAAGCTTGAGGACGGAAGCATTGACGCCAAGGATACCGTCCCGGTGCTTCAGGGCGAGGTCACGGTGAAGGTATCGGTCGAGAGCAAAGAGACGTGGCGCTATCTCGAACTTGTGGAAGCCAAAGAGTAGGAGCGCTCCCGAAAATAAATGGCGGTGAGAGCGGTCCATATGCCACATTTGGCACACAGCTCGCTCTCACCGCCATAAAATCACAACCTACCGATCAGCAGCAGGCTGGCAGCAGAGCCCCTACCGCAGCGCGCGATTCACCGCGGAGATGATCGCGTTGAACGCGGAGCGGATCGTCGAAGGATCGATGCCGCAGCCCCACAGCACTTGGCCGTTGACGTCGCACTCCACGTAGGAAGCGGCGGTGGCGTCGCGCCCGGAACTCAACGCGTGCTCGGCGTAGTCCAGCACGTGCACGTCCAGGCCGAGTTCCTCCAGAGCAGCTACGAAGGCGTCGATCGGGCCGTTGCCACGGGCGCCAACCACGTGATCGACCTGCTGGTCATCATCGAGGTACTCGCGCACGGTGGCGGTCAGGTGGACGTCCTCGCCCTCGTCGCCGGAGTTCATCGAGGTGGAGAGCAGACGGTAGTGGCCCCACGGGGTCAGGCCGTCGGCTTCCTTGTAGGGCAGGTACTCGTCCACGAAGATCTTCCACAGCAGGTCGGCAGAAACTTCGCCGCCGAACTTGTCCGTGTAGCTCTGCACCAGGCCGGAGAGTTCCACCTGCATGCGGCGCGGCAGCTCCAGGTTCTTGGTGGCAGACATGAGGTAGGCAACCCCGCCCTTGCCGGACTGCGAGTTGACGCGCACGACCGCCTCGTAGCTGCGGCCCACGTCCTTCGGGTCGATGGGCAGGTAGGGAATATCCCACGGCACAGCGTTCTCGTCGCCACCGGCAGCGGCCACGCGCTCGGCGCGATCAGCAAAGCCCTTCTTGATGGCGTCCTGATGGGAGCCGGAGAACGAGGTGTACACCAGCGAACCGGCGTACGGCGCACGCTCGGGCACGTTCATCTGGGTGCAGTGCTCCACCACGTCAATGACCTCGTCGATGTTGGAGAGGTCCAGCTGCGGGTCGATACCCTGCGAGAACAGGTTGAGTGCCACGTTCACCAGGTCAACGTTTCCGGTGCGCTCGCCGTGACCGAAGAGGCAACCCTCAACACGGTCCGCTCCGGCCAGCAGCGCCATCTCGGTGGTGGCCAAGCCGCTTCCGCGATCGTTGTGGTTGTGCGCGGAAATCGCCACGAACTCGCGCCGTGACAGGTTCCGGCTCATGTATTCGATCTGGTCGGCGTACACGTTGGGGGTGTAGCGCTCCACGGTGGTGGGCAGGTTGAGGATGATCTCGCGATCGGCGCTGGGCTGCCACACGTCCATGACGGCCTCGCACACTTCCAGCGCGAAATCGAGCTCGGTATCCACGAAGATCTCGGGCGAGTACTCGTAGCCCAGCACGGTCTCATCGCCGATGAGCTTCTCCATGTAGGCCAGCACTTCCTGGGTGCCTGCCACGGCGAGCTGCTTGGTGGCTTCGCGATCGTTGTGGAACACGACGCGGCGGAACACCGGCGAGGTGGCGTTGTACAGATGCACGGTGGCGCGCGGGAAGCCCTGGATCGCCTCGATCGTCTTGTGAATGATGTCCTGGCGCGACTGGGTCAGCACGGACAGCGTGACGTCCTCGGGAATGAGATTTTCGTCCACCAGCGACCGGCAGAAATCCCAATCGGCCTGCGACGCCGCCGGGAAACCGACCTCGATCTCCTTGAATCCCATCCGGATCAGCAGGTCGAACATCTTGCGCTTGCGGGCCGGGTCCATCGGCTCGATGAGCGACTGGTTGCCGTCGCGCAGATCGGTGGAGAGCCAACGTGGCGCCTTCGTAATCCGGTTGTTGGGCCACTGGCGATCCGGCAACGAGACCGGATTGGTATCGAGTGCCGAACGATACTTGCCGATGGGCATGTTCGAGGCAACCTGGCGGTTGGCAATTCCTGACGTCTTCATATGTAAATCCTCTTAGCTGTAGCCATTTTCTTGGGGCCTCGGGTCTCTTCAACGAGACAACGTGCCCGGACCGGCGCCACAATTACCCGCGGCGGGGAGCCAGTCTGCTAGGCCCCGTCGCGGCTGCTAAGAAGAAGCATCGCCGTACGCATGGAACCACTGTAGGCTTTTTGTCCCGATTTAGCATCTTTCTAGCCACATCGCGGACGAAGTTTCGCCGCACGGTCACCCTACGTTAGCCACCCGGTGGGATTTCGAGTTCGGTGTATCCGCCGCCCAGCATCGCCTGGATTCCTTGCAAAGCCTGCCCAAACTCCGCCGCAGTTTGTATTCGCGCGCCAGCATCGACGGCCATTGCGTCTCGCAACACTTCATTAAGGGCGACGACGACGTCCCCGCCCACCTCCGTCCTCTCCACCGGTAGGTACCTCCCTCGCAGCACCTCGCGGATGTAGTCCGCGCGGGTCTTCTTGCCGCGTTTGGCGAAGGGAGCCTTGCCGGTGCAGGCGGTATACACGGTGGCAGCCAGTGAATAGACATCCGCGGGCGGCCCCGCCGGACTATTCGTGAGAACCTCGGGCGCCGCCCAGGGCAGCGAAGCTCCCATCACCTCGTGCTCAGCGCCGCCAGCCAACGAAGCAATCCCGAAGTCCCCCAGCAGTGGCCGCCCAAATGCCGAATACAGCACGTTAGCAGGCTTAATGTCATAATGCACGATGCCCATGATGTGCGCCGTGTGCACCGCACCCGCGATCTGAATGCCCATGCGCAGTGCATCGGCAAGCGAGAGATCGCGCGCCGCAATGCGTTCGGCGAGCGAGGGCAACGGGCAGTATTCCATCACCACGTAGGGCTGGCCGGAGGGAGCAATATTGGCGTCGTGAATCGGCACCACCGAGGGATGCCCGGAAAGCTGCGCCATGAGGTCCACCTCGCCGCGGAAGCGTGAGCCGTCTCCCCCGCCCAGCGCGCTCTTGGAGAGAACCTTGATGGCCACGAGGCGCTTGGGCAGTTGCTCCTCGTACACGTACACGTCGGAAAATCCGCCCGACCCCAAATACGAGACGAAATGAAAATCATCGAGTTCCGGTGGCGGCGTATGCGAGCGCCGGGCCGGACCACTCGGCGAACCAATCCCGAGAGCTTCCAACCCCCATCCGCCTGTCAACACTGCGGACCCGGTTGCCGTATCCTGCAAGGCCGGTTCCTCAAGATCCACAAGAAGAGTGGGTGGAGAGGCGAGCTGCTCGGCCTGTTCCGGTGACAGAATATCCACCACGATCGCGGCTTGTGCCGCCAATTTCCCTTGTTGGGTCACCAGCGTGGTGGCGGCGCGCTCCGCGCGCCGCAGGTGGGAAAGCGCCGAGAGCATCCGCCCGTGCGACGTCAGTCGCAGCATCGTCGAGGTGGCGAGCACCAGCCGCTGGCCCGACCGCATGGGGAAGGTCCACAGCTTACCGGGCAGGTCGTAGCCCACATCGTCCTGCTCGGGCACCACATGGAACTGGCCGTCCGAGGCATCCATGATGCGCGCACCGCCGCTACTCATCACCACCCACAGCGGTTCGCCGCCGCGCATCGTGGCCACCAGCCCGGCGAGCCGCACCGAGGGAACCGCGTCCGCAACGGTCTCATCCATCCCGAAAATCGTGGCTTCGGCGAGCCTGCGGCGAATAATGCGCACGCATTCGTGCCACACGTCCTGAATCGCCTCGATACTCGGCCCCTCCGGGTGCGCGTCACGCAGCGCCTCGAAAGCATCAAGCATCGTCCACGAGGCCTCGCGTGCCAGCGCCTGATCAAGATCGGGATCGGCGAGCAGAAAGACGGGGAAACCGGCGATCAGGCCGGCGTCGTCGTCGCTGGAGGCACTCCCCCAGCGCAGTACGAAATCATTCCACTCGGCGGTATTCACCGGGTTCACTGGGGGTCGTCGTAGGCGGCCGGGTCCGCAAGGCGATAGAGATCATCCGCGGTGACCAGGCGCGTGGCGACCGCGTGCTCCACCAGCCGGGCGCGGCGGTTGACGGCCAGCCGGTCCGGACCACCGTGTAGCCCGCGCACGCCGTACTTGGTGAGGCGCTCGCAGACGTGGTCGAGTTTGCGGTTGAAGCGGGTGATGGACCAGCCGAGGCGGTCCGCCGCGTTCTGCGAGGACGGAATCGAGGAGGTGGTGCCGCGCCCGGTGAGAACCGGCTCCGAGAGGGCCAACACCAGCAGCAGCTGGGACGGAGTGAGCGAGACCGGACCAATCGTCGTCTCGCCGGTATCCGTGGTATCAGTGACGGCGCTCGGCGCGTAGGCCGGCGAATCGTTGACGAGCGTCATCTCGTAGGTGGTGGGGCCAGCGGTGAACAGGATCGTGGTCTGCGCGTAGACCAGCGGCAAGCGCGCCCCGGGCGCCAAGAAGGCCTGCGTGGTTCCATCCGTATCTGCCAGCGTGGCCGAGAGCCGGGAACCAATATTATCGATCCACCACAGCCCGTCCTGGAAGGAAATCACCAGGAAGCGCCGGTGCAGGTACTGGTTGTCATCGAGTTCGAGCGGCCCCTCACGCCCGATGAGGAACGGCTCCTGCGGATCAACGTGGAACCATTCGCCACAAAATTCCAGTGCCAAGCTCATTGTTCGTGTCCAATCGTCATAATGACCGCCGAGATGTTGTCATGGCCCCCGCGGGTGATCGCCGTGTCGCGCAACGCGTAGGCGAGCGACTGCGTGGTTTCGTCCGACATTTCCGTCACTATCTTAGCAATGTCCGCATCCGTCAGTTCGTCGGTCAGTCCATCGGAGCATACGACGACGACGTCGCCCGCCTCGGCTGGCACACTGCTCACCTCCAGCTGCGAGGGCACCCGGGCTGCAATGGCACGCGTGAGCGCGTTGCGTGCCGGATGCGTGCGGGCCTCATTTTCGCTGATAACGCCCTCGTCAATGAGCTCCTGGACGTGGGAGTGATCGCGGGTGAGGCGGGTAAGTGCGCCGCCGCGCATGAGGTATACGCGTGAATCGCCAATGTGGAAGACGAGCCAGTGGGCAGTGCTCCCCGGGCAATACTGCACCCCGGCCACCGTGGACCCGGCCTGCTGGTGAACTCCCACCATCTCCTGAATGGCAGACTGCGCGGACGCGATCGTGGATTCGAGCTTCCCGATACGTTCCTCGTCCGTCGAAAAATCGGACCAGTCAACCGCGGCTAGGCTGTCAATGACCGCCTGAGCTGCCCTATCACCGCGCAGATGGCCACCCATGCCGTCGGCAACCGCTCCCATGGGGGGCGCGAGAAGGATCCTGTCCTCGTTGCGTTCGCGGATCCTGCCGACGTCGCTCACCCCGGCCATGCGCAGCGTATACACCATAAAGGGAAGTCTACCGGGAGCCACCCACACATTCGGGCCGCTTCGCTCGCGGCTGCTACACAATGGAGGGATAGAAGCCCCAATATCCGAGTGCGAAAAGCAACGAGAGTTGCCCGAAGAAGCTCACCACCACGATGACGTTCGCCAGGCCCGAGAGAGCGTGCGTCTGGGAACCGTCCTTCGGATAGTGCGCCGCGTGCCAGGCGAAGGGGACCCTCACCACCATCCAGGCCGCGATGAAGGCGACCGCCTGCACGGCAATCCACCCGCCCTGCACGATGAGCCGATTCTGTTGGTAGGACAGCGCAAGCATGGCCACGGCACCCACGTAGGTGAGCGCCGCCACCCAGGCGAGAATGACAGCCAGGGACGCAAAACTCACCGTAGGGCCGCAGCCGCGGAAGTCCCACAGCCGCCAGCTGCGAATCCGGATCGCCCCAAGGATCGTCAGAACGATCCCGGCGAGGGTAAGAACGAGGCCGACAATAAACGTCCACACCGCAAACGGCCCGGAGGCGAACCAGTGCGGCTGTCCCACCGAGCCTGCCTGGTAGGTCTGGGTGGGCTGCATGCCGGCGATATGCGGCCGCGAATCCGCAGTGTACGGAAGTCCGTTGACCCAATCGGAGGTATCGCGCATGGCGTCAGAAACGAGGATACCGTCCACCTGGAGGCCGTGATCGGCCCCGCCGTAGTAGCGCACCGTGACGTCATGGTTGCCGTTGCGGGCCAGATCGTCGCGAAGAATCTGCGGGCCCTGAATCGTGGGCATCGACATGTCACCCGTGCCGTACAGCATGAGCACCGGCATATCCATCTGGCGCTGATACTTTGACACGTCGAAGTCAATGTACTTGAAGGTGTCCGCGCCAAAGTCCTGCCCGACGAGCCGCGGAATGACGCCAATAAATCGCTCCGGGGCCCCGAGATTTCGCAGGTAGGTATCGGCCGCCATCGCACCCTGCTCGCGAATCGGGAGCACCGGGGCGGAAATGAGGGCCACGAAACCCACCTGGCTGTTTCGCGCCGCAATGATCGGTGCAATAAAACATCCCTCGGAGACCGCGTAGATACCGCTGTGGCGTGCATCCACGCCGGGGCGGGTGAGCAGGTCCGCGAACACATCCTCGTAATCATTGGCGAGCGCCGGGTAATCGCGGTGCGTGGTGGTGTAATCCGTGGTCCGCTTATCCGGCACAATGGTGACGATTCCGGCGGAGGTGAGTGCCGCCGCTTCCCGTTCAAAGTTCGTGTGCGAGTCCGTCCCGGTACCGTGAATGAACAGCACACCGGGCGCGCTCCCCTCAAAACCCGCCGGGCGGCGTATCGTCGCGGGAACCACCACGCCGTCATGCAGCGTCACCTCCGTCAGTTCCGACGTCACCTGGTAGCTTCCGAGCGCTGGCGTTTCCCACTGCGTGGTGATCGCGGTATCGGCCCGCTCGGGCACGATGAGCGACTGCATCGGCTGCGGATTCCAGCCCGGACCAGCCCAGGTACCCCACAGGCCGAGGATGAGGAGAAGAACGATCCATACGCTGACGCGCGGATGGCGCAGCGCGAAACGCCGCAGGCCACGAGCACTTTCGGCCGAGGCTGTTGCCGTGGCGGCGAAAATATCACTCGCTGACACAATAGCGGGCTGAGCCTCACCGGCACCATGATCGACGACGGCGTCGCCGGCCACCGGTGAAGTACCGGCAGCGTCCGCGACGTCGTCGTCAAGACGCGGCTGTCCTGCGAGTCCGCCCGACATCAGAAACCAAGCCGTCCCAGCTGTTTGGGGTCGCGCTGCCAATCCTTGGCAATCTTCACGTGCAAATCGAGGTAGATGCGGGCGTTGAGCAGCGCCGCAATTCCCTTGCGGGCGTCGCTGCCGATCTGCTTGAGCCGCGAGCCGCGCTTGCCGATCACGATGCCCTTCTGCGAATCGCGCTCCACGTACAGGTTGGCGTGAATTCGCATGAGCGGGCGCTGATCCTTCGCGCCCTTCTTCGCGGGCTCCTCGATGATCTCTTCCAACGTCACCGCCAGCGAATGCGGCAGTTCGTCGCGCAACTCCTCCAACGCAGCCTCGCGAATGAGCTCGCAGATGAGGGTCTCCTCGGACTCATCCGAGATGGCGTCGCGCGGGTAGAGCGGCGGCGAATCGGGCATCTGCGCCAGCAGCAGCGAGGTGAGCAGCTCAACCTGCTCGCCCTTGACCGCGCTCACCGGCACGATCTCCACGAAGTCGGCGGCCTCGGCCACCTCGATGAGATGGTTGGCGAGCTGCTCGCGGCCCACCTTGTCCGCCTTGGTCACGGCGGCGATCATCGGGGTCTTCACCTGCTTGATGAGGTCAATGAGGAAGCGGTCGCCGGGGCCGATCTTCTCGTCAGCGGGCAGGCACAGCACCACGATGTCCACATCCGCCAGCGACTCGCGCACCATGTCGTTGAGGCGCTCGCCCAGCAGCGTACGCGGGCGGTGCAGGCCGGGGGTGTCCACCAGAACAATCTGGCCCGCATCGGTGTTGACGATGGCGCGGATGACGCGGCGCGTTGTCTCCGGACGCGCCGAGGTGATCGCCACCTTCTGCCCCACCATGGCATTGGTGAGCGTGGACTTGCCCGCGTTCGGGCGCCCCACGATACACGCAAAACCCGCCTTGAAGCCTTCCGGCCACGCATTCATCAGTTCACTCATCGTCATCTTCTCGTTCCACTCGCATCGCAACAATCGTGGACAGGCGGCGCCGCCGCCCCTCAAAACGTTCCGAGCTCAAATGAATTCCTTCGATCTCGGCCTCGGATCCCTCAATCGGCACCCGCCCCAGCAGTTTGGCGAACAAGCCGCCGGCGGTGTCGACGTCGTCGTCGTCCAACTCCACCCCGAACAGGTCACCCAACTCGTCAATCGGGAGGCGGGAGGGAACCCGGAACACGCCCTCGGCCAGGATCTCCACCTCGGGTTCGGCGCGGTCATGCTCGTCGGAAATCTCGCCCACCAGCTCCTCAACGAGATCCTCGATGGTGACCAGGCCTGCAATGCCGCCGTACTCGTCCACCACCAACGCCATGTGCACCTGCGAATCCTGCATCTCGCGCATCAGATCGTCCACCACGATGGTCTCGGGTACGAAGAAGGCCTCGCGCATGACGTCCGCGACGGTTAGCCCATCGGTGTCATTGCGGTGGTGAGTGCGGCGCATGACGTCCTTGAGGTAGACCACGCCGATGACGTCATCGATATCCGAGCCGATCACCGGCACGCGCGAGAAGCCCGAACGGGTGAACAGCGAAATCACCTTGTCCATGCCCTGATTGGCGCGGATGGTGATCATATCGGTGCGCGGCACCATCACCTCGCGCGTCAGCGTCTTACCCATCTCGAAGACGGACTGGAGCAGTTCGCGGTCGTCGTCGTCCAAAACCTCGGACTCGGCCACACGCTCCACCATGACAGCCAACTGATCCTCCTGCAGCTGCTCCGTCTCTTCCGGAGATGTCTCGCGGGTGCGAATGAACACCGCGAAGAAGCCGGTGAGCGCAAGAATCGGGCCGGAGAGCCAGCCCAGCACCTTCACCGGGCGCTGAAAACCCAGCGCGGTGGGCGAGAACGCGGCCAGGCTCAGCGTCACCAGAAGGCACACCAGCACGAAGCCGAGCACCGCCTGCCACCAGCTATGTACCAGGCCCACAATCGCCAGCGCGGTAAACATGCCGAAGAAGGAAGTGAACAGGGCGCGCAACGACGACAGCCCGGTAATGGCCGCCGGGCGCTTCGCCACAATCTTGATGATGCGTTGCCCGCCACGCTGGCCGTTCGCAAAGGCTTCGGCAGCCTCGTTACGGGTAATGCGCCGCAGCGCCGCAGCGCCCGCCGAGCACAGACCGGCGCCAAGGAGGCAGATAACAGCAATAACAGTGAAAGAAAGAAGAGGTAAGTCGCTTGTGTTCATCACTAATTCACGGTGGGTTCGGGGACGGAATACGGGCCTCCGCGCGAGGCGAGGAAGGTGAGGAGCAGGGTGCGCTGAAGATTGAACATCTCTTCGCGCTCGTCCGGCTCGATGTGGTCGTAACCCAGCAGGTGCAAAATACCGTGCGTCACCAGCAGCAGGATCTCCTCGGCCACCGAGTGCCCCGCCTGCAACGCTTGGCGGATCGCCACCTGCGGGCACACCACGATATCGCCCAGCATGCCCTCCTGCGGCTCCTCGTCCGCCGGAGCGGGCCGCAGCTCATCCATCGGGAAGGAGAGCACATCGGTGGGGCCCGGCAAATCCATCCACTCGATATGTAGGCGCTCAATCGCCGCCTCGTCCACCAGAATCACGTTGAGCTCGGCCTGCGGATGCACCCGCATCTGGTCAAGAACATAGGTGGCCAGGGCTGAGACCTCCGCGAGATCCTGGGCCGGCTGGAATCCCGACTCGTCATTTACTTCAATACTCATCGCGCATTCCTTCGTCCGTGGCCGCGGCGCGAGCCGCGGTCGTGGTTCTGGCTTCGATCATAGTCCCGGCCGCGATCATGACCCTGCCCGTGGCCCTGCGCATCAACATCATCGCGCTGCCCGAAACGCTCGTAGGCGTCGATAATCTCGGAGACGAGACGGTGGCGCACCACGTCGCCCGAGCCCAGTTCGATGAAACGAACGCCCGCCACGTCGCGCAGAATACTGCGTACCACGATCAGCCCGGACTTCTTTCCGCCCGCCAGATCCACCTGCGTGACGTCGCCCGTCACCACCATCTTCGAGCCGAAGCCGAGGCGGGTGAGGAACATTTTCATCTGCTCGGGAGTGGTGTTCTGCGCCTCGTCGAGAATGACGAAGGCATCGTTGAGGGTACGGCCGCGCATGTAGGCGAGCGGCGCCACCTCGATGGTTCCCGCGGCCATGAGCTTGGGGATCGATTCGGGATCGATCATGTCATACATGGCGTCATACAGCGGGCGCAGGTAGGGATCGATCTTGTCCGTCAGTGAGCCGGGCAGAAAGCCGAGCGACTCCCCCGCCTCCACCGCCGGACGGGTGAGGATGATACGCGAGACCTGGCGGGTTTGCAGCGCCACCACGGCCTTCGCCATCGCCAGATACGTCTTGCCGGTTCCGGCCGGGCCAATGCCGAAGGTGATGGCGTGCTCGTCGATGGCATCCACGTAGGCCTTCTGTCCGAGGGTCTTGGGGCGGATGGTCTTGCCGTGGGCGGAGAGGATATCCGTGTTGATGAGTTCAGTGGGGCGGGCCACGCCTGCCTTGAGAATGGAGATTGCTCGCTCCACGGCGTCAACCGTGAGATGCTCGCCGTCCGCCACCACGTCGATCAATTCACCGATGAGAGTATCGGCCACCTCCAATGCCGCCTCGGGCCCGGCAAGTTTCATCTCGTGGCCGACCACGTGAATGATCACGGGTGCCAGCCCTCGCTCCAGAGACCGCAACACCTCGTCGCGATGGCCAAGAAGATTGATCATGGCGACGCGTTCGGGTACCAGGATGGTGCGTTCGCCCAGTGATTCTGTCATGAGGTCCTTTGACTCGTGGCGTCCGCTGCGGGGCGTAGGCAGCTCCCTACAACTCCCGGCGGGCGATTGTTCACTCAATATTGTGGCATGATTGCGCGGATTTTGGCAGCTGGTGGCTGTGACGCCGCGCCCAGCAATGACAGGCGGCACGCAGCGATGTCAGGCTGCACTCAGCGATGTTAGGCCGCTCCCAGCGCGGCGATCGTGGCGATCGCGTAGGGCCCGGCCGTTGCCGAGCGTAGGACGTGCGGGGCCAACAGCACGATGAAGGCCCCCAGTTCACGAAACGCCTCCAGTTCCTCCGGGGTAATTCCCCCTTCGGGGCCGACGACGACGTAGCACGGGCCGGTTTGTGTGTGCTCGCCGGCTAGCGCGGCAGACTGGGCTGGGGTGCGGGGCGCGTCAGTGCGAAGGGCAGTGGCGAGGGGCAGCGTGCCTTCCTCGTGGCACACGAAGATTCGCGCGCCCTCGGAAGCTGCCGTGCGCAGCGTTGCCACCAGTTGCTTGGTGCTCTGCACGTCGGTAACCGATGGGAGCCAAGAACGGCGC
Source organism: Ancrocorticia sp. (assembly GCA_047602305.1). GTDB lineage: Bacteria > Actinomycetota > Actinomycetes > Actinomycetales > Actinomycetaceae > Ancrocorticia. The sequence goes on along the minus strand of JASGHO010000001.1, from coordinate 266,391 downwards.
GACTGCTTGGCGGCGGCACGGGCCGTCGCCTCCCAGCGGCCGCGACCCTTCGATTCCTTGCCGCGCCAGTTGACGATGGTGCGCGCCGACTGCCACGGGATGAAGCCCATGGCGCCATACTCGGTGGCGGTTTCCACCGCCTGCTCGTCGCGCCCGCCCTTGGCGAGGGCCTGCACCAGGACGATGGGAGTGTGCGGCGGCGGTTCCGTAACCACGTCGGTAACGCGCAGTTCGAGGGAGCCACGCGCGCTGGCCGTCACTTCACAGCGGGCGCGGGTGCCCGCGCCATCCACTACATCAATCCGCTCCCCCACGCGAGTGCGACGCACTGTGGCGGCGTGGTGGCCCTCGTCCCCGGAAAGGACGAGGGCCAACCCGGCGCTCACCCCCTCAAGGGGAGCAATGTAGACAGGCGCTGTCATCGCCCGGCGAACTTATCGCGCAGCTTGGAGAAGAGGGAGCCGCTGGTCTGCACCAGGTTGCCCACCGGCTGTTCCTCACCGCGCAGGCGGGCGAGTTCTTCCAGCAGGCGGCGCTGTGCCTCGTCCAGGCGCGTGGGTGTCTTGACGGCGATGGTGACCTTGAGATCTCCGCGGCCGGTGCGGCGCAGCCGCCCCACACCCAGCCCCTGCAACACCACAACATGACCGGACGGGGTTCCCGCCGGAACAACGATCTCGCGCAGGCCGTCAAAGGTCTCAATGGAGACGGTGGTGCCGAGCGCAGCGTTCGTCATGGGAATCTGCAACTCACACTGCAGGTCATCGCCCACGCGCGAGAAGATCGCGTTCTGGTTGATACGCACCTCCACGAAGAGGTCACCAGCAGGCCCGCCTTCCACGCCGGCGTCGCCCTGCCCGGCCAAACGGATCCGCATGCCCTCCTCGACACCCTGGGGCACCTTCACCTTGATGGTCTTGGTGGCGCGCACCCGGCCCTCGCCGGCGCACTCCTGGCACGGCGACACGATGATGGTGCCGTGGCCGTGGCAGGTGGTACAGGGCGACTGCGTCACCATCTGCCCGAACATGGAGTTGGCGACACGCTGTACGGTGCCGGTACCGCCACAATCGTGGCAGGTGATCGGCTCGGTACCGGGGGCGGCGCAGGTGCCGTGGCACACCGGGCACTCGGCCGCCAGAGTGTGCGAGAACTGCTTCTCGGCGCCAAACACAACGTCCTCAAGATCAAGGCTCAGGCCAATGAGTGAATCCTGGCCGCGGCGCCCCCGCGGCACCGGGCCTCGCTGGCCACCCATGCCGCCACCGAAGAAGGAAGCGAAGATATCGGAGAAGTCCCCGAAGCCCGCACCGGCGCCACCGCCGCGCAGGGCATCGGTGCCGCCCATGTCATAGAGCCGACGCTGCTCGTCATTGGAGAGCACATCGTAGGCTTCATTGACGGACTTGAATTCCTCGGCACCGTCCGGTCCAGCCACGTCCGGGTGAAGCTTGCGGGCAAGCTTGCGGTAGGCCTTCTTGATCTCGTCCTGGGAGGCGTTGCGATCAACGCCGAGGGTTGCATAGTAATCTGCCACAGTTTCTCTTCTTGGGTCCTAGTTTCCGGTGCGCTTAGCGCCCCGAGAGAATATCAGATAGATACTGGGCAACTGCGTGAACAGCTGCCATGGATCCGGGATAGTCCATGCGGGTGGGCCCCACAATGCCAACACGCGCGACCGTGCGGTCCGCCACGTCGTAGCTGGTGGAGATGACGGAGGCCTCGGTGAGGTTCTCGTGCACGTTCTCCTGCCCGATGGACACCGCCATGCCTTCATTCATGGTGGTGAGGAGCTTGAGCAGTATCACCTGCTCCTCGAGTGCTTCCAGAACCGGCGAAATGGTCCTGGCAAAATCGACGGAATGGCGCGAGAGATTCGCGGTGCCAGCCAGTGCGATACGCTCCTCACCTTCGGCACGCAACGCCTCGCCCACCACGGAACTGACGGCCTCCGCCACGTCCTGAACGCTGGGTGGAAGATCCTCCACCACCTCCCTCACATCGCTCAACGTATTGAGGGATTGGCCCGCCCAGTGCCGGTTGAGCCTGCGGGCAAGCTCCTCCAGGCCCTCGGCCGGAACCGGCACCTCGGACAGCAACGTGCGCTGCTCCACCCGCCCGGCATCCGTGATGATGACGAGCATCGCGTGACGCTCCCCCAACGGAATGAGTTCCAGGTGGCGTAGCGACACCCGCTGGAGCGAGGGATACTGGACCACCGCAACCTGCCGGGTGATCCCGGCCAACAAACGGACGGCTCTGCCGACGACGTCGTCGAGATCAACGGCGCCCTCCAACAAGCGTTCGATGGCGCGGCGCTCGGCCGTGGACAGCGGCTTGATCTCGTGCAACGAGTTGACGAAGCTGCGATATCCCTGATCGGTGGGGACGCGACCAGCCGAGGTGTGCGGCTGATGCAGCAGGCCCTCGTTTTCCAAGACCGCCATATCGTTGCGGATGGTTGCCGGGGAAACGCCCAGCTGGTATCGCTCGACGAGCGCGCGTGAGCCCACGGGTTCCCGGGTCGTGACGTAGTCACGAACGATGGCTTCCAACACCCGCGCCCGGCGTTCCTCGCTTCCCATCGCCCCTCCCAGTCGATAGCACTCTGTCATTCTGAGTGCTAATCCTACGCGCTTTGGCCAAGTCCGCCTACCGGGGATGAGGGACGCCACTTGGAAGGATAGGCTAGGCGGGTGACTACCCCTTCCTACTCCGATCGCTACGGCTCCGACATTCTCTCCTCCGACCCGCACCGCAGGGAAGAACAGCGGCGGCGCCCCTCCTCCGTTCGCGTCACCGCCGAGCCCGGGCTCCTCATCGAAGACGTGCAATCAGGATTCGTGGGAGAGATCGTGCGGGTGGGAAGGGTCGGCGGCGCCTGGCAGTTCGAGCTGGAAGACCGGATCGGTGCGCGGCGCTCCTTTCCGATGGGGCGCGGCTACTGGATCGAAGGTAAGCCGGTGGAGCTCATGGCCCCCGAGATCGGAAGCGCCGCCTATAGCGCCGGGGTGGGAGCAAAGAAAGCTGGCCCGGCGCCCCGCACGGTCGCCGGGCACACCCTCACCGCCTCGGGATCACTCCACGTTGCTCAGCGCGCCCGGGCGGCACGAGAATCCCGCATTTGGGTGGAGGGAAAACACGACGCCGAGCTGGTCCAGAAGGTGTGGGGCGAGGACTTGGCGTTGGAGGGCGTCGTCGTCGAAGAACTGCTCGGAGTGGACCGCCTCGAAGAGGTGCTGCGGGATTTCGGGCCCGCAGATGAGCGCCGCGCCGGAATTCTGGTGGACCATCTGGTGCCGGGTTCCAAGGAGTCGCGCATCGCTGAGAAGGTGGCGCACTTGCCGGGTGTGCTCGTGCTGGGGCATCCGTACGTGGACGTGTGGCAGGCGGTTAAACCGGCCGCGTTGGGAATGCGCGCGTGGCCCCAGGTGCCGCGCGGCGAAGACATCAAGGTGGGAACACTGCGCCGGATGGGCTGGCCGCACGCCACCGCGCACGACGTGGGGCTCGGATGGGCGCGCATCCTCTCGCGCGTGCACTCCTACAAGGATCTGGAGCCGAGCCTGCTCGGCCGCATGGAAGAGCTCATCGATTTCGTCACCGAGCCGGGGACGCGCTGAAGCGCTACCCCCGCGCTACTCTCGTGCGCCCTACGTACCGAAATCCATCTCCGTAATCCGGCACCTCGCGTACCCATGCCACAAAGGTAGCGGGATTTCGGAGATAGATTTTTGCCCAGGTAGGCACCGTTCCCAGGTAGGCACTGTTGCGCGGGCACCAAAATTCGTCGTGCGGAAATGCGCCAGATCGGAACTCATTTCCTGGCGAAGCGGGCCCCGCGGGATCTATCCTGGTGAGATGGGGAATGTGCCCCACACCACACACCAATGGAGGAGAACGATGGCGTTCATACACCTAGCCCATGTCCTGGATCCCGCCGACTACGCCTGGCCCGGCGAACCGGTGCTCGAGGTCCGCCCCGACACCGTCATTCACGAAACAGGCAAGCCTTTCAACTCGATCATTTCCACGCTGCCCAACCACTTCGGCACTCACATGGACGGCCCGCACCACTTCAACACCGTGGGCACGGCCTTCGACGAACTCCCCATCGAGACCTTCGGATACGAGGGCCACGAGGTGCTTCTCGTGGATCTGCCGCATCGCTGCGCACCCGCCGAAGTGATCGTCAAGGAGGATCTGGAGCCTTACGCCGAGCAGCTCAAGGGCATCCGTCTGCTGCTTCTGCGCACCGGCTACGAGAAGTACCGTGCCACCAACCAGGACTTCTACCAGATGAAGAGCCTCAGCCTCCACCCGGATCTGTGCCGTTGGCTCAACGAGGAGTGCCCCGATCTGGCCTGCGTGGCCATGGACTGGCTCTCAGTCGCCTCCCCCACCAACGACTACGGCCCGGAGGCCCATCACTGGCTGCTCGGCAACTACACCGACCACGTCATCACCGCAATCGAAGACATGCCGATGGCGGCGCTCGGGGATCGCAAGATCAAGGCCGTGACGCTTGGGCCGCTGCGCATCAAGGGCGCGGACTCCTCGCAGGTGTGCGCCATGGCGTGGGTCGAGGATTAAGAAGTTGCGGTCACTCTCTGGACGTTCGGCCAGCCCACTACTTCCAGGCTGGCCGGACATCTGGGAGCCCGAGCACCAAGTCGTTTCGGGCCTGCTCCAGGTGTGCGCGCATGGCGGCCTCGGCGGCGCGGTCATTGCCTGAGGCGATGGCGCGGCGGATGGCGAAATGATGGGAGCGGACACGATTGCGAATGGTGTCGTCCATTCCCATCCTGCGCCGAGGATCAATGAGGATCTCCTGCAACGGCTGCATCACAGATTCCAGGAAGGGGTTCCCGCTGGCCTGCAGGATGACGTTGTGGAAGGCCTGGTCGGCAGCGACGATTCCTTCCACGTCGCCTGTTGCGGCAGCGCGATCGAACTCGTCAAGGTGCTGCTGCATCAGTTCAAGCTCCTCGTCCGAGTGTTTGAGTGCGGCGAGACCGGCGGCTCCCACCTCGATGATGATGCGCACTTCGGACAGCTGGAGGCCGAGTTGACGCTCCGAGTAGTTGCGGGTCATGGCAAGCGCAACCGCCGAGAAATCAGTCCAGGTGGAGACGGGCCGAACGAATGTCCCACGCCCGTGCACCACATCGAGAATCCCTCGGGTGGCCAGGTCACGGACGGCTTCGCGCATCGTGGGCCGCGATACTTCGAGGTAAGTTGCGAGTTCAACCTCAGCGGGCAGGGGCTTTCCCCCTTCGAAGGTGCCATCAAGAATGGATTCAAAGAGGTTACTGATCGCGTCATCAACGCGGGTATTCGCCATACGACTCCTCATCCACAGGTATTTTGGCATATAGTACGCCAATTATTCCTCAGAGCACTCCTACTAAAGTAGGAGAGAGTTCCGTTAAAGTTCCTGAGCGTCCCACAGCTTTCGCGTCACCGTGTCCGCGAGAAGCCGCCCCTTGAGGGTGAGAACGAGACGCCCCCGCAGCGCGGCCGCCGGCTCCACCAGACCATCGGCGATGAACCCGGCAATGACTGCCGGAGAGACTCCGCGCGGCACCGCAATTCCCTCGGCGAGGCGGATTCCGAGCATAATATCTTCTTCGGCCCGTTCGGACTCGCTGAGGACTTCTCGCCCGGCTGCCGGACTGACGACGACGGCGCCCGCCGCCTCCAGTTCATTGCCCTCGGCTACCGAGTTATCGGCTAGCTGCGTGCCGGCGAGTCGCTGCGCGTAAGCCAGCGGATGCTTGACGTTCCAGAAGCGGGTGCCGCCGATCTGGGAGTGAGCACCGGGACCGTAACCCCACCAGTCACCGCGACGCCAGTACATGAGGTTGTGCTGGCACTCGTGCCCGGGCTTGGCCCAATTGGAGATCTCGTACCAGTGGTAGCCTGCCGCTTCGAGCAGCGAATCGACGATCTCATAGCGGTCGGCCTGCTCATCCGGGTCCGGGAGCGAGAGTTCGCCGCGCCGTACCTGGGCACCCATCTTGGTGCCCGGTTCAACCGTGAGGGCGTAGGCGGAGATGTGATCGGGGTTCATGGCGATGGCCGCTTCCACCGAGGCGCGCCACTGTTCGTCGCTCTCCCCGGGCGCGCCATAAATGAGGTCGACGGACACATCGAGGCCCACTTCGCGAGCCCACGCCACCGCCTTCGGCACCTGCTCCGGGCGGTGCTGGCGGTCAAGAATCTGTAGCACCGCGGGCACCGCCGACTGCATCCCGAAAGACACCCTGGTAAAACCACCATCGCGCAGCCGTTGCAGTGACTCGCGGGTGACGTTCTCCGGGTTTGCCTCGGTGGTCACTTCGGCGCCGGGCACCAGCCCAAAGGCCTGATCGAGCCGCTCCAGCACCGCCACCAGCTGCTCCGTGGCCAACATCGTGGGGGTGCCGCCGCCGAAGAACACGCTGGTGAGCTGCGGTTGCTCGCCGACACCTGTGAGCACCCGTTCCGAGAGCGCAATCTCGCGCTCCAACGAATCCGGGAAGTCGGCTACACTCGCGCCGGGCCCGAAATCGAGGTTGGTGTAGGTGTTGAAATCGCAGTAGCCGCAGCGCACACGACAGAACGGAATGTGGACGTAGGCGGCGAGTCCCGCGCTCACGTCCGGGTTGGGTAACGAACCGTCAGCGGGTGCCGGTTCGCCGTCGGGTAATGCGGGCATTAGTTCGCCTCGCCAACGTTCAGCTCGCGCCGCACGGCCGTCACGTCATGGACGGAGCGCCCGGCCTCCAGGCCGCGCTCCTCGAATCGGGTCATGAGCCGCCCCTCCCAGCGCGGCGCGAATCCTCCACGCTCCCCGTCCGGGTCATTGGGATCGGGGCGCTCGCCCGCATGCGCGTTGTCGAAGTACGGGCTCGCCTCCACTTCGTCACGCATCTGCCAGGCGTAATCCTCCCAATCGGTGGCCATGCGCCACAGCCCACCGGGAGCGAGCACGCCCGCGGCGATCCCGGTGAAGGAAGCGCTGACAAGCCGACGCTTACGATGACGGGCCTTGCGCCACGGATCCGGGAAGAACGTCCACATCATGGCCGCGCGCGGGTTCGCTGAGTTCGGGTTCTCGGGATTGATCTCCGACCCCAGCTCCAAGATCCTGGCCGGGTCTTCCACACCGGCACTGGCCAGCCCAAACAGGATGGGAAGGATCTGCGCGCAGTCGCCCTCAACGAGCCGCACGTTACTCACGCCGCCCCGCACCGCGTTCGCCACGCAGCGCGCCACACCCGGGTGCCAGGCCTCGATCGCGAGAATATTGTGCTCGGGGTGCGCCTTCGCGTAGGAGACGAGTTGTTCGCCGGAGCCGGGCCCGATTTCGACGACGAGCGGAGCCTCGCGTCCGAACTCTTCTCTCAGGTCGACGACGGCGTCCGCGGCGATCGTCGTGGGTGTGTCACCTTCGGGGATGTCGATGACGAACTCGGAGCCACGCTCTGCCAGCAAATCTTCGTACTGGCGTACGAAGCGACCACCGCGACGGCTGAACGACTTCACGCGCGAAGGAATACGCTCGCGCGACTCCTGTGCCACCGTATCCGCGGCGGTCGAGCCACCATCTGATTGCGCAGGGAAAACGTTGCTTGTCACGGATGTCCTTCGTCTTGTTCTATCAGTCGTTCATTGTGGTGTACTGGCTGAAAATAGCCAGCACACGGCTCAGCCGAGGCTCGCGCTATCCTCACGGGACGCGGCTGCTGTGGCCAGGCGCAACATGCGCTCACCAAGGCGGAACTCGCCTGGCCCCTCATGCGCTTTCAGCAGGCGCCAAGCATCGCGCGGATTCGCGTAGCGGTACCAGCGCGCACAACTCACGCCATGGCCTGGAGTGGAGATGACGTCCATCCGGTCACCCGCCTCGATGCGGCCCGTCTTGATGACCTTGAGGTACACCCCGGCTTTCTCACGCTGGGAAAACTCTTTAACCATCGTCGGATGGTTCAGCCACCGAGCGAACGTCGCGCACGGATTGCGGGTGCTGGTCGCCTCCAGGATCACGCCGCCCACACGTACGCGCGCACCGATCTCCAAGTCATCCACCGGCCCGGAAACCCGCAAGTTCTCACCGAAGTGACCGGCCGGGAATGGCCGACCAAGCGTCTCTTCCCAGTAGTCAATCTCCTCCTGGGCGAGCGCATACAACGCCTGATCGACGCCGCCGTGATGCTTACGGTCAGCCTGAACATCTCCGTACACACCGAGCTTGCCCACCTTGACCGGGCCCTCCACGGCACGCTTGTCGATCGCGGTAACACCCACGGTGCCCGGGTCCGGGTGCAGTTGATGAACCACGCACACGGCGAGAATCTCACCGGCGAACGCACCCGTTTCCAGCGCCAACGGAAAGCCGTCGCGAACTGGACCCAGGCCGCCGTCGTCGCCGTCGCCGCTAAAACCTGTCCCAGATTGAACTGACACTGTCACTTTCCAGTGGGCTGATCGGAGGTGAGGGCGGCAACGAAAGCCTCCTGCGGCACATCCACGCGGCCGATGGTCTTCATGCGCTTCTTGCCCTCCTTCTGCTTCTCCAGCAGCTTGCGCTTACGCGAGACGTCGCCGCCGTAGCACTTGGCAAGAACGTCCTTGCGCATCGCCTTGATGGTCTCGCGCGCGATGACACGGGCACCGATCGCGGCCTGCACCGGGATTTCGAACTGCTGGCGAGGGATGAGAGCCTTGAGCTTCTTCGTCATCTCCAGGCCGTAGGAGTAGGCCTTGTCGCGGTGCACGATGGAGCTGAAGGCGTCCACCTTCTCGTGGTTGAGCAGCACGTCCACCTTGACCAGATCGGCATCCTGCTCGCCATCCACCTCGTAATCGAAGGAAGCGTAGCCCTTGGTGCGGCTCTTCATGTGGTCGAAGAAGTCGGTGACGATCTCTGCCAGCGGCAGGATGTAGTGCAGCTCCACCCGCTCCTCGGAAAGGTAATCCATGCCCTGGAGGGCGCCGCGGCGCTGCTGACACAGCTCCATGAGGGTTCCCACATAGTCCGACGGGGTAAGAATCGTCGCCTTGACCACCGGCTCGAAGATCGTGGCAACCTTGCCCTCGGGGAACTCCGAGGGGTTGGTGACGATGACTTCCTCGCCGCCGTCGGTCACCACACGGTAAATAACCGACGGCGCGGTGGCAATGATCGGGATATCGAACTCGCGCTCGATGCGCTCGCGGATGATCTCCAGGTGAAGCAGGCCGAGGAAGCCACAGCGGAAGCCAAAGCCGAGCGCCACAGAGTTCTCCGGCTCGTACTGGAGGGCGGCGTCGTTGAGCTTGAGCTTGTCGAGGGCCTCGCGCAGCGCCGGGTAGTCGGAGCCGTCGATCGGGTAGATGCCCGAGAACACCATCGGCTTGGGGTCCGCGTAGCCATCCAGCGCCTCGGTGGCGGGCTTCGCGGCGGTAGTGACAGTATCGCCCACGCGGGACTGGCGCACGTCCTTCACACCGGTGATGAGGTAGCCCACCTCACCCACGGACAGGCCCTGGGTGGGAGTCGGTTCCGGCGAAATGACGCCGATCTCCAACAGCTCGTGATTTGCTCCGGTGGACATCATGGAGATGCGCTCGCGCGGCGAGAGCCGGCCGTCCTTGACGCGCACGTAGGTGACCACGCCGCGGTAGATGTCATACACCGAATCAAAAATCATGGCGCGGGTGCGGCCGTTCGGGTCACCCTGCGGGGAAGGAACTTCGCGCACGATGCGGTCGAGGAGCTCAGGAACGCCGGCGCCCGTCTTGCCCGAGACAGCAATACACTCCTCCGCCGCGATACCGAGCAGCGAGGCCACCTCAGCCGCGTACTTCTCCGGCTGGGCTGAGGGAAGATCGATCTTGTTGAGGACCGGAATGATCTCCAGATCGTTCTCCATGGCCATGTAAAGATTCGCCAGAGTCTGCGCCTCGATACCCTGCGTGGCGTCCACCAGCAGCACCGCACCCTCGCAGGCCGCCAGCGAACGGTTGACCTCGTAGGAGAAATCGACGTGCCCGGGGGTGTCAATCATATTGAGGGCGTAGAACTGGCCGTCGAGCTCCCACGGCAGGCGCACCGCCTGCGACTTGATGGTGATGCCGCGCTCGCGCTCAATATCCATGCGGTCAAGGTACTGGTCGCGCATGAGGCGCTCATCGACGATACCCGTCAACTGCAGCATACGATCGGCCAGCGTGGACTTGCCGTGGTCGATGTGGGCAATGATGCAGAAGTTGCGGATAAGCTCCGGCTTCGTGGCGGCGGGCCGAATATCGGCGGGCGTAGTGACGGGCACAGTACTCCTTAGAAGAAAACTCCCGCCCATTCTAGTGGGGATTTCCCCCGGCAGGAATTTTCCCGTGTGTGGGGTTGACTGCGTTCGCCAGTGCTACGTTTCATATATGGAAAGAGTTGGCAAGCACGCGGCTGATCGCGAGCGCAGTGGAAGCGGCAGGATCGACGACGACGGCGTCCGCTCCGGTCGCGTTGGTGACGGCTCGGCGAGCACCTCCAGTTCGGCCGTCGTCGGGCCCCAGCGGGGCGAGGCGACGTCCTGGTCCTCGCCCGCATCCGCAAGCGCATCCGGCTCGGACTGCGTCGTCGTTACTCACCTTGACGTGGTGCGTGGTGGGAGGACGATTCTTCGCGATGTCTCCCTCACGGTTGCACGCGGTTCGATTATCGGATTGCTTGGGCCGTCCGGATGCGGGAAGACGACCCTCATGCGTTCTATTGTCGGGGTGCAGAAAATCGCCGGAGGCAGTATTGAGGTGCTGGGGTTGGCGACGGGCGCTCGCGAGCTGCGTGGTCGGATTGGTTACGTGACGCAGCAGGTCTCGGTGTACGCCGATCTCACGGTGAAGCAGAACGTCGAGTATTTTGCGACCTTGTATGGGGTGGGGCGAGATGCCGTTGCGCAGGCGATGGAGACTGTCGGGCTCTCCGAGTACGCGGCGCGTCGGGTTTCTCAGCTCTCCGGAGGCCAGGCCAGTCGCGCTTCCCTGGCGTGCGCGTTGGTGGGGAATCCCGAGGTTCTGGTCTTGGACGAACCAACCGTGGGTCTCGACCCTGTCACCCGCACGGAACTCTGGGACACTTTCCGGGCGTTGGCGGGTGCGGGGCACACGCTCATCGTCTCCAGTCACGTGATGGATGAGGCGACGCGCTGTGACAGTCTGCTTCTCATGCGCGAGGGCGAGGTGCTTGGTCAACTTACTCCGGAGCAGCTCATGCGGCGCACCGGTGCGGCGTCACCCGATGAAGCATTTTTGCTGCTCATCAAGAACCGCGACGTCGGGAGGCGTTCGCGGCATCGGCGTGAAGATGGCGTTCCTCACGCCCAAGATGGCGCGCGCGGAGAGGAGCAGTCATGAACTTCCGGACCTATCGCGCCACCACTTATCGCGTACTGCGCCAACTCAAGGCTGATCCGCGCACCATCGGGCTGATTCTCGGCGTCCCTACTCTGCTACTCGTGCTGCTCTACTACGTCTACGGTGACTACCCGGAGATTTCGGGAGTCGATCCAGCCTTCCCCGGCATCGCGTTGACGATGCTGGGAATCCTCCCGATGATCGCGATGTTCCTAGTTACCTCGGTGGCGATGCAGCGCGAGCGCGTCACGGGTACTCTCGAACGGCTCTGGACCACTCCTCTCCACCGGGCTGACCTGCTACTTGGCTACGCCAGTGCGTTTGCCGTCATGGCGCTTGTTCAGTCACTTATCTTGTGCGGGGTGGCGTACTACTGGCTGGGAGTAGAATCTGCTGGCTCGCCATGGATTCTTCTCATCGCCGCTCTCGACTCGGTGGTGGGTGTAGCTCTCGGCCTTCTCACCAGTGCCTTTGCCCGCACCGAGTTCCAAGCAGTGCAATTCATGCCGGTGGTCATCGGGCCACAGATCTTCCTGTGCGGGCTGTTTGTGGCCCGCGATCGGCTCCCCACCGTACTCGAATGGTGGTCCAACATCCTGCCCATGAGCTACGCGGTGGACGCCCTGCATGTTGTGGACGCCAACTCTTCCTTCACCTCAGAACTGGCAGTCGATCTGGGCGTCCTCGGCGGCTTCGGTCTGCTCGCTCTCGCCATCGCGGCTTTCACCATGCCCCGCCGCGCAACGTGAGAAGCGACCCCGCCCCGTTAAACTGTCCACCTGTCACTAATCCGGTGGGCCATCTCCGCATAGACCTCGGCGACGTAGTGGAAGGGCGCCGCGCCCCATTGGTGCCCGGAATCGGCACAAACGTCTGCAAGATGCAGCACCTCGAATCCCAGTTCGCGAGCGCACTGGTAATACGGCGCGTACGCCTCGTTCCAGTCCGCGCTCGTTCGCCCGAGCGAACCGTGAACATCGTGCCCTTCTTCATCTTGGGCGGCAAAATCCGGCGCAAGAATAATGGTTCGCTCAATCGCTCCACACCCCACGATCACCTCATGTAAGCGCGCCGCGGCTGCCTTCCATTCCGCATAATGCTCTGGCTCGCCGAACGCGGTGTAAAGTCCCTGCTCTTGAACCTGCCCATACCACGCGGATTCTTTGAGTTCCTGCGACGCCGTGACGTTGTAACCGGCAAAATTCGTGTAGATCCCAAGCCGTTCATCTACCAGATCCAGAAGCAGGTAGTCACCTCGCTGCGCGGCCTCCTGCACGGCGGCAAACGCGTTGCCCGCAAAGTCGCCGCACAGTAGACGGTGCTGAAAATCCGAGTCCAGCCCGTCGGGATGTTCGGGTAGCGGCCAGCCGCGTTCCGCGCTGAGCCACGACTGGCGGGCAATGTACCCGGTCACCTCGCCCAGCTCGGGATGGAACGCGAGCAGGTCTCGGCTCACGCACGAGCCGAAAACAAACACTCCCCGATCGCGCCCCATCACCCCTCCTAGCTGTGCCACATGCCGGTCACGTCAAGTACCTCGGTGTCAGGTCCGATCGCCTCACGTAGCGCCGCGAACTCTCGGTGAGCAACAAGGAAGACGACGACGTCCGCACCCCTCACCTTTGCCGCGTCCACCTCCAGCGCCACGTTCTGGGCTGCCTCCAGGTCCGCGGGGAGCGCGCGCACGTGAGGATCAATCGCCACAAAGTTCGCGCCCGGGAAACGCCGTGCCGCCAACCGGGCGATCTCCAATGCCGGTGACTGGCGTACGTCGTCGACATCGGGTTTGAAGGTCAAACCAAGCAGCGCCACGTGCGGACTGAGCCCGCTGCCCACAAAACGCCCGAGCGCCGCGCCCAGTTTGTCCACCACCCAGTGCGGTTTGGAATCGTTGACCTCGCGGGCGGTGCGAATCAACCGCGCCAGTTCGGGGTTGCGTTGCACGATAAACCAGGGGTCGATGGCGATGCAGTGCCCGCCCACCCCGGGGCCCGGTTGCAGGATTTTCACGCGCGGATGCCGGTTGGCGAGGCGGATGAGTTCGTAGACGTCCACACCCTCGGCGTCGGCGATGAGAGAGAGTTCGTTGGCGAAGGCGATGTTGACGTCGCGGAAGGCGTTCTCACTGAGTTTGACCAGTTCGGCCGTGGGAGCGGTGGTGGTGAGCACCTCGCCACGGCAGAAGGAGCGGTACAGCGCGGCGGCCCGCTCGGCTGCCTTCCCGCTCAGTCCGCCCACAATACGATCATTGGTGTGCAGCTCGGCCACGATGCGCCCGGGCAGCACACGCTCGGGTGCGTAGGCGACATAGACCGGTTCGGTCCCGCCAGCCGCTGCACCAACTCCGCCATCTACCAGCCCGGCTTCCACAAGTCCGTCAACAACAAGATCCGGCCGCAGCCGCGCCACCAACTCCGCCATCTCGCGAGTGGTTCCGGTGGGCGAGGTGGACTCCAAAATGACCGTCTCACCGCCCTTCAGCACACCTGCGACCTGCTCGAACACCGCGCGCACGGCAGCAAGCTCCGCTTCGTGCGCTGGCGTCATCGGCGTGGGCACCGCAATGACGTAACGCTGTGCGGAAGGAATCTCCGATACCGCCCGCAACCGTCCGGCATCCACGGCCGCGCGCAGCAAGTCCGCCAGCCCTTCTTCGAAGAACGGGAGCTCACCGGCTGCCACACTCGCGAGAATCTCCGGACGAACGTCCACTCCGGTGACGTCCCAACCGTTGTGGGCAAGCACCACGGCTGTTGGTAATCCGATGTATCCGAGGCCAATGACGGCCACTGAGCCGCGCGTTCCGCTCAGGTCATTGCCCCACATGTCAGACACCGGTGTAGTCACCGCTTACAACCTCCGCATTGGCGAGAATGTCCGCATTTCGCACGCGCCAGGTGTGGGCGCTGCGCTTACGGTTTTGGATAAAGCCGTACTTGCTGGTGGACCAGATGGTGCCGCCCGCGTCCAGTACCGCCTTGAGCAGCGCGGTATCCTCGCCCTGGCTACGGTCCTCGAATCCGATCTCGCGCACGAAGTCAGTATCGAATACCAGTGTGGGCCCGGACACGAAATGCGTCGTACAGTGTTCGAAGCCCGGGGTACGCACCGCCAGATAGTTCTGGGTGTTGGACTCCAGCCGCGTGAAATGGCTCTGTTTGCCCACCACATCCGCGCCGGTGTAGACCATGGCCATCGACTGTTCCAGCAGGTAAAAGGGGCCGTATTCGTCGTCGTCGTCAAATTTCGCGGATATCGGGAAGCGGGCGCGTGAAAGCAACTCGTTGTAACAGGCACCCAGCGTCCATTCCGCTTCACCCGCCACCCATTCGACGTCCAGGCGTTTGGCGAACGCGACGTCGCTGGGATCGGGCACGAAGCCGTGGGTGAGGATGAGCGGCTGGATCTCCACGCCGCGCTGGCAGGCGAGTTGGTTCAAGACGTGACCCACCTGATGGGGCCGGTTCGTCGACACAAGCACCGACACCCGCGGCTGACCCAGCACATGATCGGTCAGCCCCACCGCCGTGAGCACCTGGTCCGCGCGATGGGAATAGGTGTGCCGCTCCCAGATCGCCATCTGCCCCTGGTAGACGAGCCGCTCGCGCAGCTCCGGAGAACGCAACAACGCCCGGAACACCGCGGCGCTTTCGGAACGGTCCCGGCTTTCGACGACGGCGTCGCCCAGGTAGATATCAATCGCCGGAGTTTGCGAGGAGACGACGACGGCGCCACACGCGGTAATTTCGAAGATCCGGCGCGCACACATCGTCTGGCTGTTCGGAATCGAATTGACGTTGATGAAGGTGCGGTAGGAGCGGTAGGCGGAGAGAACCTGGCGGTAACTCAGCTCGCCGCGCACGAAACCATCGAGGGGCGGCGGGTAGGAATAGTTCGGGTCCATGCCCTGGAAGCGGGCGAAAATATCGAGGCTGGCGCGATACTTCTCGTGCACGTCCATGGCGCCGCCAAGCAGCATGTCCATCTGTTCGCGCCGCTCAGGATACTTGTGCGCGAAGTAGGTGCCAGCGAAGGCGATGTCGCGAATCTCGTTGGCGGCCGGGCGACCCATCGGGTTGTGGATCGCGGGCTGGGCGGCGAAGGGAAGCAAGCCCACGCGGTCGTGGCCGAGCTCCTCGCGATAGTTCTCGATGCACTCGCCCTCGGTGGTGAAGACCCAATCGAAAAGCCGGGCGGTGTCGAGGAAGTCGGCGAAATGGACCGGGTCCTCTTTGTTCCAGAACACCGTGGGGATGCCGAGTGTGCGGCACTGTGCCACAAGGTCGCGCAGTGCCTGGGAGGGCGCCTTCGAGCCGGTGAGCTGATATTGCCAGGCATCGTCGTTGCCGTGCCAGGCCGATTCCACAAACAGCATGTCGAGGCTGGCGATCTCCTCGCGGAAGGTATCGGGGTGTAGCGCCACGCCGTCCCACTCGTAGCGGAATGCCAACGCGGTGAAGGTATCGGCAATCATGCCCACGCGCAGGGTGCGCCGTGGCGCCACCTCCGGCAGTGGCCAGGGTGCGAAATCCGAGGGACGCACAGCTGCGGGCTTGGAAGGTGTGGAAGCTGGGCTAGGGCCGGGCGCGCGAGAAACAGAACCGGCTCGGCTTGACGCGCGGCGCCGATATTCTTTTAACTGCTGTGGGCCACCATGGCGCAAGTGCCACAGCCCACGTCGAAACCCACGTAAACTCACGGCAACTGACTCTCTATTGGCACGATCAATATGACCAAGAATTCACTATTTCCCCGGGCGAATCAAGCTCACCCACTGCTCAGGGCCATCGTTCGCCCAGATGTTCGCCCTGAGAAGGGAAGCGGGCGAAGAGGCAAGTACGGATGGAAGAATGGGGCCATGTACGGTGCGCTGAAAGATTTCCTTCCCATCGTCGAGCAACTGACACGGTTGCCCGGCAAGCTACTGGCACGCGCGGCGGCGCTCGCGAGCCTCGTGGCACTGATCCTTGGCTGGCTGGTTATCCGTTCCTCCTCCGGATTCTTCAGCACGCTTCCGTTTGTTGTGGGGGTGCTCGGGCTCGCCAGCGCACTCTTCTTCGCATGGAGAAGGTACCGGTTGGAAAAGGCGGTCGCCGAGTGGATTGAGGATACCGTCAATACCTTCGACGGCGAAGGCGGCACCCAAAACGTCGACTATTCGGCGATGTACGAGGGGCAGGCACCTTCCCAGTCCCAGGAGATCCTGGTGATTGACGAGGACGGCAACGAGAGCACAGCGAACTTCGCGGGCACAGGTTCTGGAGCGGGTACGGGAGCGGGTTCTGGAGCGGGTACGAGTGGCTTCGGCAACGCGGGCGGTGGCTTCGGCGGCTCGGCCAGTTTCGACGGTTCCAATCCTTTCGACGTCTTCGCCTCGCCCGACGAAGTGCAGCGCCGCCACGATGCCAAGATCGAAGCGACCCAGCTGCGCGACACTTGGATGCCGCGCGTCGAGGCCGCCCAGCGCGCCGCCATCGCCGCCGCGGGCGGCACCGTCAACGCTCCTTACCTCAAGGATGACCTGCGCGTGACCATCGTCTCCGCCATCCTCAGCGGGCTGGCCATCCCAGCAGCCACGTTCTTCTCCTTCGTGGCCTTCTTCGCGCTGCTCTGAACGCAACCCACCCGGAAACTGGGCGGCGCGGCGCCGTCGTCGTCCTAACTCCCCATCTTCCCACTCAGCTGCCGCGTGACTCTCGCGGGGTGCTCTCATTATGTGACACGATGACGCCATGAAGTTTTCACCCAAGCTCCTCGGCCAGAACGAGCACGTGATCCTGCATCTGCGTACGCACATCAAGGCGCTGATACCCCATATCGTGGCCAATATCGTCATCGTGGTCGCGGCGGTACTGGCGTATGTGTATCTGCCGCTGGAGTGGCGCCCCACCAGTAGCTGGGTGATTCTCGCGGTGACGCTCACGCTGGTGCTGATTTTTGGTGTGTGGCCGTGGCTCAACTGGTTCACGTCCACTTACACGGTGACGAATCGTCGCCTCATTACGCGCACCGGCGTGCTGACGAAAACCGGGCACGATATCCCGCTCACCCGCATCTCCAACGTGGCCTATGAACATAGTCTGCTTGATCGGATGTTCGGGTGCGGCACCCTCGTTCTCCAGACCTCAGCCGCCGAGCCTCTCCACCTCAACGACATTCCCCGGGTGGAGAAGGTGCACGTCATGCTCACCGACCTGCTGTTCCACCATGATTTGTCCGCGCAGGATGCTTTCCGCAGCGACGATTCGGACCCGGGCGCCCGTAACCAGTAGAATCAGAACACTGTCCTCGCCCGCTCCTGGAGTCCGATCATGCATGTTCTCATTGTTGCGCAGCAGTGGTCACCCGAGCGTGGCATCGTGCAGCGGCGCATGCAGTGGATCACCAATGCGCTCATTGCGCGCGGGCACACGGTGGCTGTTCTCACCGCTCCCCCGCATTATCCCTTCGGTAATCTGCTCTCGGATCAGCCCGAGCACGGGCCCTATTCTGTTTCTCGCGGCCCGAGCGGCGAAGTGATTTGGCGCGGCAATTTTCGGCCCCACAATTTTCAGCTCCGCACCCGCGTCATTGACCAGGCCGTCATTGCTCTCACGTCGCTGCGCATGGCGGTTCCGGCGGTGCGGCGCCAGCGCCCGGATATTATTGTGGCGACGGCGCCGCCGCTGCCCGCGGTGTCGACCGCCCACCTTCTCGCACGGGTGCTGCGGGTGCCTTTCGTGGTGGATTTGCGCGACGCCTGGCCCGACCTGTCCACCTATATTTCCAGCGGCGGTACCAGGACCAGTTCGGCTTCCACCGGGCGCCGCGTGTTTTCCGCGCTGGTTCATCTGCCGGCCAAGATTATTGGTTACGAGATGAGCCGCGCCGCGGGTGTGGTGACGACGACGGCGAGTCTCGCTTCCGTTCTCGACGAGCGCTGGGGTGTTCCCACCCTTCACGTGTCCAATCTGCGGGCGTGGAAGCCGCGCCCTCCGCTGGAGAGCCCTCCCGCCGCGCAGTCCGACCGGCTGGAGGTGCTCTACACCGGTACCGTGGGGCGTGCCCAGGGCCTCGCCAATGCTCTCGACGCCCTCGAATTGCTGCGCGAGCGTGGGGCGTCTGTGCACCTCAGCCTCGTCGGTTCGGGGGCGCAGATGTCCCTGCTGCGTAGGGAAGCGGCTCGCCGCGACCTCCCGGTGACCTTCTGCGACACGATGCCGCGCGAGGAGGTCATGAAGCGCTACGAAGAAGCCGATACCCTGCTGGTGCATCTGGAGGATTGGGAGCCGTTGCAATGGACCGTCCCCTCAAAGCTCTATGAGGCCATCGGCTCGGGCCGCCACGTTACCTTCGTGGGGGCCGGCGACTCCGCCGACATGGTGCGTGCCTCGCGCGCCGGTGACACGGTTCCGCCGCGCGACCCACGGGCGCTGGCGCAGTTGTGGGAGGGCCTGGCGCGTGAGCGAAGCCGTTTGAATGTGGGGGCACGCGGAGCTGATTGGTTGGCCTCACTGCCCTCCAACAAGCAGACTCTTGACGCCCTGACCGAGTTCTTGGAGGAATTGGCGTGAGCGTGCGCATGCGGCTGCTGGCGAGCGCCGTCACCGCCATGGTGCGCGAGGATCCGCTTCTCTTGGTGACCCAGGTGTCGCGGCGCTATCTGCCTGCCGGGGTGCGGAGCGCGTGCGGCTGGGTGGCGGGACGGCTTCCCGTGCAGAGCGCGGGGATGTTCGGAAAGAGCACCGGGGCTCTCGGGGTGTGCGCGATGTTCCGGGAGCCTTCGACCTATTCCCACTCTCGGGAGGATGGTTCAGGGGCGTTTGAAGAGCGTACCAGGGCGCTCGGGGCGTTCAGCATGTTGGCGCGGGCGCGGCACGTGCTGGCGCTGGTTGCCGACCGCCCGGACCTTTTCACGCACGGCGGCACGTCCGGGCTACGTCACGAGGCGCGGCGGCTGTGGGATCTCGGTGATGTGCCGGGGGCGCTCGCGCTTCTCGATCCGAGCGATGCGTTGGCGCGTCGGCTCGCCGAGGAGTGGCGCCTGCTGGGCGCGCCCCGGCTACATTTGCCCGCTGCGGTTGGTGCTGCTGGCAATGCGGCCGCCGCCAATTCGCCTCGCGACCGGGCTCGGCGCGAGGCCACCTCCACCTCCACCTCCACCTCCACCTCCACCTCCGGTCAGCGTAAACCCGCCATTGGTGGCGCACCACCAACTCACCACTGCCCTTCAGGCATGGAGCATCCAGCGGGAATCGAGGAGAACCCCGCAGGCATTGACGTCCTCCATTTCCTCAACAACTCCGCCCCCTATACCCAGTCTGGTTACACCGTGCGCACCGCCCGCCTGCTCGAAGCGCAGGCGGGCGCGGGGCTGGCCGTCGCAGCCGCCACCCGTATTGGCTACCCTGTCATCACCGGCTCTTGGCGCGTCCCCGATTCCAGCATTGTGGGAGGTATCGAGTACCACCGGTTGCTGCCCAGCTCGCTGGAACGCATGCCCGGCGACCGCCTCGTCCAGCAAGCCCACATGCTCCACGATCTGGCGCAACGCCTCAGCCCGCGGGTACTCCACACCACCACGGATTTCCGCAACGCCATCGCGGTTGAGGCGGTGGCGCAATCGCTCGGCCTCCCCTGGGTGTACGAGATGCGCGGACAGTTGGAGAAGTCGTGGGTAGCACGCCACGTGCCGGAGCAGCAGGATGCCCTCGTCAATTCGCCTCGCTACCGCGCCTGGCGCGACGCCGAAACCGAGATGGCGCGGCGCGCCGACGCCGTCCTTGTCCTCTCGCGCACCCAGTTCGAGGACATGCGCGCGCGCGGCATCGCGGCCGAGCAGATGGCGATCGTCCCCAACGCCTTCGACATGCCCAAGGGGATCACGCTGCGTAGCCGCGAGGAAGCGCGCGCGGAACTGGGGCTGCCTCCCAAGCGGCTATGGGTGGGTTCGGTGAGCGCCGTCGTTGATTATGAGGGATTTGAGACGCTCATTCGCGCGGTCGCGGCACGCAGGGGCGTAGGCGACGACGTCGGCGCGATCATCGTGGGTGACGGCGTCGCCCTTCCGAGTCTGCGCGAGTTGGCATGCCAGCTCGGGGTCAGTGAACACATCGTTTTCCCAGGGCGCGTCCCCATTGCGCAGTCCCACCTCTGGTACCAGGCGCTCGATGTGTTTGCGGTGCCGCGCAAGGACACCCCCGTGTGCCGTTCCGTTACCCCCATCAAACCACTCGAGGCATTGGCACTCGGAACGCCGGTGCTGGTGTCCGATCTGCCGGCGCTACGTGAGATTGTGGGAGACGGGGCGGGCGCCGTCGTCGTCCCCGAGGACATCAAGGCGTGGACGGCGGCACTGGCGGCCATGGAACCCGGGAGCGCCGACTACCTGGCCATGTCCCACGAGGCGCGGCAGTGGGCCACCCACTTCAGCTGGGCGAGCAACGCCCGCACCTGCAACGACGTCTATGCGAGGATACTCAGGTGAGGCAACGAGGTAGGAACGAGATTGCTTTCCCGTGGTTGCCGGAGTTGACCATGGGAGATCTGGAGGCGCAGGGGCTGCGTCCCATCGGGAACCGGCCCGGGCTCGGGCGCTACGTTCGCGAGCTGTGGCGGCTGCGCCACTTCATCGTCGAGGAGGCGCGCGGCAAATCGTTCCAGTCGGTGCGCGGCACCGTGCTGGGAAGAATCTGGCTGCTCATCGAGCCATTCATCAATGCCGCCATGTACCTGGTGATGTTCGGAATTCTGCTTCCCACCGGCCGCGGTATCGACAACTTCCTCGGATACCTCTTCGTCGGATCCATCATGTTCACCGCAATTCAGCGCAATTTCGCGCCCGCCGGTGACATCATTCGCGGCGCCCAAGGGCTCATTCGTTCCTTCACCTTTCCGCGCGCCGCCCTGGTGTTCTCCTTCGCGATCCGCAATCTCATCAACACGCTGCCGGCCCTGGTGGCGATGCTATTGTTCATCACCGTGGCCGGGGACCGAGTGTGGCCGAGTATCCATTGGCTGGCCTTCGCGCCGGTGCTGGCGCTCATGTTCGTGTTCAACCTCGGACTGTCGTTTCTGGTGGCGGCCCTCACCGCGCATCTGCCGGACCTGAAATTCATCTGGCAGCTCGCGTCCACGTTCTGGTTCATGCTCTCGGGCGTCTTTTTTGACGTGTCGCGTTACTATTCGCATCCCGCCATCACGTTCGTCATGGAGTCCAATCCCGCCTACGTACTGTTGACGATGGGGCGGGAAGTGCTGCTCTACCAGCGCTTCCCCACCCCCGACATGTGGCAGTATTTCTCCGCCTGGGCGCTGGGGTTATTCGCGCTGGGCTTCCTGGTGTTCTGGTTCTCCGAAGAATCCTACGGAGCGCTCAATGACCGCTAATACTCCCAGCGTCATCGTTGACCGCGTCACCGTGCGTTACCTGACTCCCTCACAATCCGCCGGGGCACGCGCGCAAGCGTCGCCCGCGCAGCGGGTCGTGGCGCGCCTACTGGGCCGCAACGTGCGGGTTCCCATCTATCCGGTCGACGACGTCAGTTTCGTCGCCTACCGCGGTGAGAACATCGGTATCCTCGGCGAGAATGGCGCCGGAAAATCCACCCTTCTGCGCATCATCGGCGGCTTCGAAAAGCCCTATCACGGCCAGGTATACGCCAGCGATCAACCCGCCCTGCTGGGCGTCAATGCCGCCCTCATCCCCGATCTCACCGGGCGCCGCAACGCCCGCCTCGGGTGCCTGGCCATGGGGCTTTCACCAGAACGCACCGACGAACTGGTCCCCCAGATCATCGACTTCTCCGGCATCGGGGAGGCCGCCGACCGCGCCATGAAGACTTATTCCTCCGGCATGCAAGCCCGCCTTCGCTTCGCCATCTCAGCTGCTATCCGGCCGGAGATCCTCCTCATCGACGAGGCACTAGGTACCGGCGACGCCGCCTTCGCCGCCCGTGCGGGCGCCGCCATGGAGGAAACTCGCAAAGCCGCCGGCACCATCTTCACCGTCTCGCACGCCGCGCAAACCATCGAAGAAACCTGCACCCGCGCCCTCTGGCTTCACCGCGGCGCCCTCGTCGGCGACGGCCCCGCCCCCGAGATCGCCCGCGCCTACCGCTGGTGGGCCTGGAACAAGGCGCAGGGCAAAGAAGACGTCGCCGCCGAGCTGCTGCGCAAACAGATCGAGAGCTTCCAGCAATCGGGAGCTTCGCGGCGGCGCACACCGCGCCACCTGCGCTAGGTGATTGATTCCTTGCTCGGCGTGCTGTGGGATGCGGGTTTGGGGTGCTGCGGAGGATCGTGAGATCGAGGTTCGCGCCCGAGTCGATGCAAAAGGCCGGGCATATGTTACCGCCGTGCCATATTTGGCATGTCATGTCTCAAGGCTTCGTGGACACACGATCTCATGACATCGTGGACATGATGTCTCATAGGTTCGTGGACACTCAGGGGATGAGTAATTCTCTTTCTCCTAAGACCCGGGCAGCGATCATTAACTATGACCCTGGCCAGCCCCACGCGCTCACGGTGACCGAGTTCTGTCGCTCGGTCAAGATTTCACGGAGCGTGTTCTACAAGATCCGGGCGCGAGCTGTCAGTGAGTCAACAGCAGCCCTGCATCCCCACTCACGGGCACCGAAACAACCAGCCCGCCGCTACGGGCCCACAGTTGTCAACGAGCTCGTCGCTATCCGTGGGCGACTGAAAAAGGATGGGTGGGATTACGGGCCCCGCTCGATCTACTACGAGGCCTGCCTGCACGAGTCCTTTCCCGGTGGACAGGTGCCCTCAGTGGCCACCATCGCTCGCTTGTTGGCCAGCGTGGGTCAAGTCGATACCTCACCCAGGAAACGACCCCGGTCTTCCTACATACCCTTCGTACGCTCCACCGTCATGTCCTTGTGGCAACTCGACGCTTTCGAATACCACCTGGCCGATGGACAGGTCGCGACCGTCTATCAGATTCTCGATGATGCTTCCCGCTTTGATGTCGGCACTGACGCCTACCAGCGTCACGAGAACAGTAGCGATGCCCAAGACGTTGTCCAACGCGCTATCGCTACCTACGGGGCGCCACAAGAGCTCCTCTCGGACAACTCACTAGCCTTCAACCAACTCCGGGCCGGACGTATCGGAGCGGTTGAGATTTTCCTTGCCTCTCAAGGAACTATGCCCATCAGTGGACTGCCAGGCCGTCCCACGACACAAGGCAAGAACGAGCGCTCCCACCAGACCCTGGTGCGTTTCCTGGATGCCAACCAGCCCGCCAATCTTGACCAACTACGTGCCCGTATTCGTGTCTTCCGTGAGCATTACAATCAGCGTCGGCCCCACCAAAGCCTGGGCGGGGCCACGCCCGCCACGGCATGGGACCTGCTTGAGCACACCCCTGCCAACACACCCATCCCACTGGCTGTTCTTCAAGCCAAAGCATTTAGCTACCGTCAACTGCGCGAGCAACGCCATGAGGACCTCGCACAGGCCGGGTTAACAGTCTTCAAAACCGGGCACACTGAAACCAATGAGAACACCAGTCAGGCAGATGATCAGATCCTCATCGAAGTCACCCGCGCTAACCGGCAGGTCTACTATCAAGGGTTTCATATCTCTCTACCCTTGAAATATGGGGGACGCCGCTTCTACCGCACCATCACCGAGCGCGAGTTCCTTCTCGCTGACCCAGATACTGGGGAAATCGTGTTCTCTTTCCCGTTGCCCGTCGTAGCGTTGAACGTGCGAGAGCGCTACATCCCTTCCTACGCTATCAAGGGCGTTTACCTAGCAGATCCCACCACCCATTGGACCACCCACCACGCCCACTACACCCAAGAATTCGCGCAACGACAAGACAACCTCCCAGCACTCTTTCCCACCCTATAACCCCAACCCGAGGACACGAGAGTCTCGACAGGCCCACATGAGCCTGTCGAGAACCATCGCATGGTACCTGTACACAAAGCCATGAGACTCCGCGTCCACGAAGCCATAAGATCCACTGTCCACGAAGCTACGAGATTACACATGCCATATTTGGCATGCCGGTGACATATATCCGGAAAAATGCATCAACCATTCGAGAGATCCCCAGGAATCAATCGCCGAGAAGTTGGCGTTTCACCAGATCGTACAAACTCGGGCGGTTCGGTTGTATCTCAGCGTGCCGTGCTATCGTCTCGGGATACCGGCTCGCTACGATCCAGCGAGTCGTCCACCAGTATGGGAGGTAGTCCGTGGGACTGAAAGATGCCCTTGTCGAACTGGCTGGCGCCGTGGCCAGCGATCTCTTGAAGCCAGCAGAAACAACACCAAAAGCCCCAGAGGCAGCGAAGCCCTCGGAGACGGTAGCGAGTCCAAAGCCAGCTCCAAAGCCCGGTCCGAAGAAGACCACTTCCTCGAGCACAACAAGCACGAAGGCGGCTACGCCAAAGCCCTCCACTAGCACCGGGAGCCCGAAACCGGTATCCGGATCGTCAACGAAGTCATCGCCCAAGCCAGCTCCCGCTGCGAAAACACAACCCGCGCCCGCCAAGCAGGCCACACCCAAGCCGTCGTCGTCCAAACCTTCAACTCCCAAGCAAACTGCGCCCAAGCAGTCAACGAGTGGAACCGGGCCCACGCTGACGGTTACCTCCCGCTCCAAGCTCCCTGGCCCGGGCGAGATCCCCATGGTGTATGACATTTCGGCGCTCGGACTGCCCAATTTCTCCTACACCCCGGAGGACGATGACGAGCCGGATCCCGGCGAGATCGTGTGGACCTGGGTCCCCTACGAGGAGGACCGCACCCAGGGCAAGGACCGCCCCGTGCTGGTGCTGGCCGAAGACTCGGGCCGCCTCGTCTTCTCCCAACTCACCAGCAAGGACAACGTACAGGCCGGGGTGCGCCAGGATCGGCACGGAAACTCGTGGCTCGATATCGGCCCGGGCCCCTGGGACTCGCGCGGGCGCCCCTCCGAAGTACGGCTCGACCGGCTGCTCTGCGTCCACCCCTCCCAGGTGAGGCGCGAAGGATCGCAGTTGGATGCAACGCGCTTCACAGAGGTGGTCGACGCGATCGCCGAGCTTTACCGCTGATATCTGGTAAAGTTTCGCTTTGGACTTCACACCTGGTCGGGTGGAAGGTCCGGCCAAAGGCACTCCACGGGAACCCCACTTCCCCAGTCCCGCTGATGGCACATCCCTCACCGACCATGTTAATAATCACCATCCGGTGATTGAGTTGAAAGAGTATCAATGGCAAACATCAAGTCGCAGAAGAAGCGCATTCTCACCAACGAGAAGGCTCGTCTTCGCAACAAGGCTGTCAAGTCCGAGCTGAAGACCCTCGTTCGTAAGACCCGTGAGGCAGTCGCCGCTGGCAACGCTGAGGAAGCAGAGAAGGCTTTCTCCGCTGCTGCTCGCAAGCTGGACAAGGCTGTATCCAAGGGTGTTATCCACAAGAACCAGGCTGCTAACCGCAAGTCCAAGCTGGCTGCGGCAGTGAACAAGCTCGGCAAGTGATACATCTGCCTGAGGCTTAGGCCTTAATGCTTTCGAAGGGCGGTAGACCGTGAGGTCTGCCGCCCTTCGTGTATTTGGTGTACCTGAGTCTCGGACATCCCGCCTCCGATGAGGGGACCACCCGGACTCCAAAGGAGTGGCATTTCCCGATTCGCGTAACGCATTTTTCATGGGAAAAACTGCCGCGCCTTGCGGAAAACGCCACTCCTTTGCTGATACTCCTTAGCCCGCCGTGGTCTTAGTTGAGCACCGGGAGGCTGAACGGGTAGTTGTAGGACTCGTAGCGCGAGGCAGCCATGACGGCCTGGATCGGGTAGTAGATCGACAGCACGAACACCGCGATCCAAATGATGAACGAGACCGGGATGAGAATCACCGTGACGAGCAGCAGCCATGCAACGATGCTGGCCACGGTCATTCCGAGCTGGAAGTTGAAGGCACGGGCCGCAGCCGCTCGCGCATACGGGCTGCGATCCTTGAAGAGGAACCAGAGGATCAAGGGGCCCGCAAACGCCAGCCAGCCCATCGAGAGCAGCATCGCTGCCGGGCCGGACAGGGCGGCGAGAATCGCGTAGACCTTGTCGTCGTCGGCAGAAAGATTGCCTTGGCCGGGGATCGGTTCGCCGAAGGAGTTGTAGCCCGCACCCTCCTGGCCATAAGGCTGACCGTTGTAGGCATTGTAGGACTGATCGTAAGGCTGGCCGCCATAGGGCTGCTGAGAGTCAAACGGCTGGCCTGCCCAGGTGTTGTCATTCCAGGCGTTGTTTGCCTGGTTGTCGCTCCATGCGTCACCGGCGGGTTCGGACTGGTCCGGACCGTGTGCGGCGGCGGAGAAGCGGGAGGTGTCGTCGTCGTTAAACTGACCGTAGCTGTTCTGACTCATACCCCTATGATGCCGCCTGGGGCGCTCCCATAGCTATCGGGGATTCCCCTGAATTCGTGATACTTCTCCCCTGACTGGCCCTGACCTGCACACTTATCGGATATAAAGCCAGTTGGGCTGGCCACACGACCAGCCCAACCGAAGTACTCGCGCACCACTCGTACCGGGGTACTACAGGTTCGCGAGGATGTCCTCCACGGTCTTCTTCGCGTCTCCCAGCAGCATCTGCGTGTTCGGCTTGAAGAAGAGTGGGTTCTGCACGCCCGCGTATCCCGCGTTACCCATTGATCGTTTGAAGACGACGACGCCGCGCGCCTCCCACACGTGTAGCACCGGCATGCCCGCGATGGGCGAGCCGGGATCCTGGGCGGCCGGGTTGACGGTATCGTTCGCGCCGATGACGAGGACGACGTCGGTATCGGAGAAGTCCTCGTTGATCTCGTCCATTTCCATGACGATGTCGTAGGGTACCTTGGCCTCGGCGAGCAGCACGTTCATGTGCCCAGGCAGGCGCCCAGCCACCGGGTGGATGGCGAAACGCACGGTGACGCCCTTTTCGCGCAGGCGACGCGTCAGCTCGGCCACGGCGCTCTGGGCCTGCGCCACCGCCATTCCGTAACCGGGCGCGATGATCACCGAGGAGGCGTTGGCGAGGGATTCGGCGACGTCGGCGGCACTGACCTCGATGTGTTCGCCAAATTCCTCGTCCGTTGCGGCGGCAGCCCCATCGGAGCCGAAGCCGCCCAGAATCACCGAGATGAAGGAACGGTTCATGGCCTGGCACATGATGTAGGAAAGGTAAGCGCCCGAGGCGCCCACCAGGGCGCCGGTGATGATGAGGAGGTCGTTACCCAGCGTAAATCCGGCCATCGCCGCCGCCCAACCCGAATACGAGTTGAGCATGGAGACCACCACGGGCATGTCGCCGCCGCCGATGGCCAGAACCATGTGGGCTCCCACAGCCAGCGCGATGATGGTGAGCAGAAGCAGCGGGATGAGGCCCATGCCCAGCGTCCGGGTGTGGGCGAGCCACACGATCAGCAGGATCGAGGCGATGATCGCGACCAGATTGAGGAGGTTGCGCCCGGGCAGGGTGAGCGGCTTGCCCGAGATCCTGCCCGCGAGCTTGAGGTAGGCCACGATGGAGCCGGTGAAAGTGATTGCGCCAATGAACACGGCGAGACCCACTTCGCCCATGTGGTAGGCGTTGAAGGCGGAATTCTCGCCCGGCTGTTCGATGAACGAGTTGAAGCCCACGATCACCGCAGCCAGGCCCACAAAAGAGTGCAGCATGGCGATGAGTTCGGGCATCTCCGTCATCTCAACACTGCGAGCGCGCATAATGCCCACCGCGGCGCCCGCTGCCACGGCCGCCCCCACGAGGAGTGCCGTGATGACCGGGCGGGAACCGTCACTCGCGATGACCACCCACACGGTGGCGGTTAGGGCAAGGCCCATGCCGAACATGCCAAAGAGGTTGCCGCGGCGCGCCTTGGTCTGCTTCGAAAGTCCGGCCAAGGCCAGGATGAAGAGCATGGCGCCCACCAGGTAGGCAAGATTCTCGAAGCGATACACCAGCCCATAATCAGACATCCCATGCGAGGCAGTGATGGTGGCGGCGGAGGTGGAAACTGACGAGAAGGAGGAGGCTGGCGCGGACGTTGCAGCGGAAATTGCAGCGGCCGGGACGGCGGAAGCGGGCATGGCGATACTCAGGTCTAGAAGGGAAGTCATCTCAGCTCCTCTGGAACATCTTCAACATGCGATGGGTGACGGTGAAGCCACCAAAGATGTTGATCGAGGCAACGGCGGTGGCGATAACCGCCAGGATCGTCACGATGACGCTGTCCGAGTTGATCTGTGTGAGCGCGCCAACAACGATGATGCCGGAGATCGCGTTCGTGACAGACATGAGCGGCGTGTGCAAGGCGTGCGTAACCGCGGTGATGACATAGAAGCCCACCACAACAGCCAGCGCGAACACAAAGAAATGCCCCTGCGTTCCGGGTGGCGCGGTGATGATGAGCCACAGGGCGATCGCCATCAGGGCCGCTCTCCATCCGAGCTTGCGCAGCAGATGAAGGCGCGGAGTATCTGGCAACGGCGCCGGAGCAGGTTCCGCCGCTTTCGTCACCTGCGGGCTCGCCGACACCTTGATGGGAGGCGGTGGCCACGTCACTCGCCCGCCCAGCGTGACAGTCACGCCGCGCACGATCTCGTCCGACTCATCGAGAGTGAGGATTCCGTCCTTCTCCGGGGTGGTGAGTTTGAAGAAGTTGACGATGTTCTGCCCGTAGAGCTGGGAGGCCTGGCCGGGAAGGCGGCGCTCCAGGTCACGATAGCCAATGATGGTCACGCCACCCGGGGTACGAATGGCTTCACCGGGAACGGTGAGTTCGCAGTTGCCACCTGCGGCGGCACCCATATCCACAATGACGGAGCCCGGCTTCATCCGCGCCACGGCCTCCGCCGTGATGAGAATGGGGGCGGCGCGCCCGGGAATCAACGCCGTCGTAATAACGATGTCCGAGGCAATTGCCTGCTCGGTGTACACCTCGATCGCCAGGGCCTCTTGCTCGGCGGTCATGGCCTTGGCGTAGCCGTCCGTGGAGACCTGCTTGACAGGAATCTCCACAAACTCCCCGCCCATGGAGGCGACCTGCTCGGCCACTTCGGGGCGCACGTCCGTGGCCTTCACGATGGCACCCATTGAGCTCGCGGTTCCCACCGCTGCCAGGCCCGCGACGCCCGCACCGATGACGTACACGGTAGCTGGCGGCACCTTACCCGCGGCCGTCACCTGACCGGTGAACACCCGCCCAAAAGCACTCGCCGCCTCGATAACCGCGCGATATCCGGCAATATTGGCCATCGAGGAACGCACGTCCATCGACTGCGCCCGAGAGAGTCGCGGCACCGCATCCATCGCCAAGGCGGTCAGCCCCAGCTCCCCGAGCCGGTCCACCAACGCCGGCGAACCGCCGGGGTTGAGACGCGATATGAGCGTCGCCCCGGTCCTCATGAGGAGCAGTTCCTCCTCCGGAGGCGTATCGAGGCAGGTGACGATATCCGCACCCCACGCCTCTTCTCGGTTGACAATCTCAGCACCCGCGCCTCGGTAGTGCTCATCCGGGTAGGCGGCGGCTTCTCCGGCCCCGCTCTCCACCAGTACGGTGTATCCCAGTTTGACGAGCTTTCCGACAGTATCGGGGGTTGCAGCAACAAGGGTTTCTCCTGCACGAGGTTCCTTGGGCACACCCAGTAGCAACCTGATTCTCCTCACGTATCGTCTGAAGCGGCCGGTCTCACCAACGAACGTCAACACTGACGGCCTTGATAAGACCGCAGACCGTCGTTGGTCTGACCGCTCAGGCCAATGATACCGTGAGAAATGTCCGCGAGCTGGGATCAATGGTCCCGAAATGTGGAGAAATGACAAGCGAAATCGGACTGGTGGGGTGCGCGGGGTTACGATGAACCCTAATTCGCCGACGCCGGAATTCTCCTCGCACGCCCCACCCGCAGGATGGCTCGCTCCAGGGCAAATTCCGCACTACGCGAGGCGCCCTTGACTTCGGCATCGGCCTGCGCGACGGCGAGAATTGCTTGCGCCAGGCCCTCCTGGCTCCACCCGCGCATGTCGTTCTTGGCGCGGTCGAGCTGCCAGGGCGCGAGCCGGATTTCTTTGGGCTGGGCGCGCCCTCGCGAGGCAAGGTAGAGCCCCATGGCCCGCAATTTCATGGCAATTGCGGCGACGATGGGAACCGCGGCGGTTCCGGTGGACATCGCGTGACGGGCCAGCGCGATCGCGTCCCCGGTTCGTCCGGCGACAACGGCGTCCGCCACCGCAAACGGGGTCGCCTCGTTGCGTCCGGCGTAGTAGGTGTGCACGGTCTTCTCGTCAATGCGTCCCTCGACGTCGTCAAGGAGCTGGTTGACGGCGGAGATGAGTTCGCGAACGTCATTGCCGAGGGCGTCGACGAGGTCCTGCACGGCGCCGGCGGTCATGGAGCGCTGGCGCCGCCGCACCTGCTCCTTGACGAGATCTGCCTTTTCGCTGTCGCGTTTGAGTGCGGGGATCTCGGCGCGTTGGAAGCCCGCGGCAACAATCGCGTCGAAGAGCTTCTTTCCGCGCACACTCGACGTCTTGTGCCGGATGATGAGAACAACGTCCGCCTCCGGCGCCTGCACGTAACCGAGCGCATCCTTGAGGAAGAAATCGTTCATCGACTCGCCATTGGGGACAAGAATGAGGCGGGCCTCGCCGAAGAGCGAGGGGCTGGCCAGCATGGGCAGACGCCCCGGGCTGTAGGATGCGGCGTCGAGTTTGGTGATCTCGGTGCCCGGGTCGCGTTCGAGTGCCATCGAGACGAGGCGATCAGCGGCCTGCTCCCCCAGCACGTCCTCGCCCGCGCTGATCAGTACGACGGGCGCAAGTTCGAGTGCGTCCCACCGGATTCCTGGTTTTCTCCCGCGCGCCATGCCCGTCCTGTCCGTCTCTCGTGCCGCGGCATCTCGCGGCGCCTTACGTTGACCTGCGCGATCGCGCCAATAGCTCATGCAATTGGCGCAACATCTCACGTGTCAACGTGCTCTAGTATCTCACGGGTCTGCGCCCCTCATTACTTGGCCGAGCACCCCGAGCTCGGGTCAAGTAGTCTTGCGAAGGCTGTTCAATCTGCGCATCTGTGGAGAACGATGATAGGCGCGCCCATGAGTTTTTCGATCATCCGGGCGTCGCGCGCGAGCCTGCCTTGCGAGGCTACGGTAATCTTGGACGTGGCGATAAGCCATGCTCTGTTCCATCACGTGATAATGGTCCATTAGACGAGAGTTCTCCCTCAGCTTCTTTAGCTGACGTTGACGCGCAATAATTATAGAAGCAAGCAATGTACATAGAAGGAACATTCCGAATCCATAGAATTGGTCAGTATTACGACGTATTTCGTCTATCGCCAGCCCGACACTGCTGTCCCAGTTGATCCAACACTCAGCTTGAGGGATCGTCGGTTCGTTCAGGCATCTTTTAAGCAACGTTTCGGACCTGTCCAAACTCGCCATATCACTTTCATGCTGTCCCCAACGATGGAAGAACAATGCTTGTAAGACGATCACGACAGGCGTGCCAAGGATTAAAAGAGGCTCTTGAATTCTCTCACTCTTCGTAAGAGCAATTGCAATGGTGAGCATACCGATTCCCAATCCATAAAAGGCTCCGTCCGAGTTTCCTTCAATAAACTCAACCAATATGCCAAGGAGCCCCATTGCCAACATAGCAAACGCTACAACATTTGATGCATTAGCTCCTCTGAAAATGTATAGCGAAAACAGACCTATCAACGCAGAAGCGCAAAGTACACTGAACAGGTTCCATTCCATGGGACCGGACGAACTCACAACCATCCCCATAAAAGAGAACAGTGCAAGAGAAGAAGGCGCGGCTACCGCCCACAGAACCCAACGAGGAAACTTCTCCGAGGTTGCATCATATCTTTTTTCCCATTGATCACCGCTCATGAAAGGAAGAATCATAGGCTGTTGGCGGTCCACATAGATTTCTTCTTTGTTCTCGGGTGGATTGCTAAAGAATCGGAGAATTAAGGAAGAGACTTTACCCATGGTCGTTATATTAGACGAGCAATACCCTGCGAGAGAGTGGGGAGCGGGTGTCAGACTTGGGATTGGATCCCTACAGATGGATGCCCGCCCTACGCCGACATTATGGTAACCGCCCACCCGCTCGGGCTAGATGTGAAAGAATGCTGGCAATTTATATCAGACAAAGATTGGGATTCTGTCACAAGTTACTAGAGGCGAATCAACTATCACAGGATGAAACCTGAGACAGCTGAATGTTGGTCTGCCGAGTAAGTGGCACCATCGATCGTATCGACGTTGGTGAAGGAGTTTAAGGATGGATGTCACACCGATTAGCATCGTCGCTTCGCTGATCGCGTTAATTCCAGCGTTTGCACCTTTATGGATTGAGTTTCCTCACCCTAAGAAGTGGTCGGCTACTATCCACGGGATCTTTTCAGCGATCGGAATATTCGCGTCAACAGGGCTTCACATCTCATTATTACCAGCAAACACGACTTACGTCATACTTTATTCCGTCGTACTCACCACGCTGGCAGTAGCTTCTCCCGTAGCGGGCGTTGTACAGAGGAAAATTAACGGTTCAAACTCAATGATCTATAGCGTCGATCAAAGAAATCGAAACGTGGATGTCCGCAATAGATTCATCTCACATCTACTGACAAACTCTCTAGGCTGCTCCGCCGTTGTCTTGCTCATGGTAATGCACCAAAGTCTTGATCTTGGAACAACGCAAGTGGATACGGCAGACGTTGCGATCGGAGCAATCCTTCCTGTTAGCTCTCTGGTTGTATTCTTGTTTGCTCGTGTCCAGCAGGAGAAGCGCTGTCCCGAGATAACCTCACTTGAGCAGAGTAAAGATGGTCAACAAGAACTGAAGTTCATTCTTCGCGGAGACTTGATGTCTGAATACCACCAGACGCTCAACACTGTATATCTCGTTAGTGCGCTTTTCTTGGGGGCCGGAAACATCGTTAGCGCATTTGCAGGTGCCCTTCTCGCTGCAAAGCTTGGCTCTCCCGTGGATCTTTCGCCTTGGTTTATGCTTGCTATTGTATCCCTCCTATCCTTTCTCCTTGCATGTGGTGTTAATACAATGCCTATTGTCTTTGCAACGTTCCAAACGGGTGTTCCAGCAGCACTGAGTTTCGCAACCTTGTGGATGATGCTCTTCCGTCCGAGCACATCGCGAGATATCAGCATTATCGTACTTGTAGTTGTCTTCTACAGCCTGTACTGCATTCTTCTCCATAAACGAGTCAAAGAGACTGATTCGAGTTTTACTAGCTGGCATTTTTTCGCTCCAACTCTCTTGGCAGGAGGACTTGCATCATTCCTTATTGCAGTCTATATGACGCCCTGAGAAGAAGATTGCCCAACTAGGAACGGTCGTCTACCTTGTGTCAACAACACAAACTGGACTGTAAGCGGCAGACGAGCCAGAATGTCCCGCATGTTATCAACCCAATGCCTGCCATGGCGAGAAGAAACATCTGTAATCCAATAATTGATATATCCAAGAAGGCATACGGAACTTCCTGATGTAAGACTCTTGAAGAACCTATTACGGCTACCAGATATATCACAGGCACCGATAAACTGGATAACATTCTTGTTTCTCGCGGTAATGAGCAAAGACTGAGTTGAGAGACAAGAATGAGCACCGGAAGTATTGCATGGAGCAAAATATTGGCCAGAACCATCTCCAGATTCTGGCCAATTCCATTGAACGGATAGATAACCGACCAGTAAACAATCCCAGAGACAATAGAAGCGGTGAACAGCCACGCAGTAACTTTTGCATAGACGATCTTAGCCCGTGTAGCTGCAATGCTCGCAAACACGCTCGACAAGATAGCCGCATCAACCGTGAAATACCACAATGGCATTCTCGGATCTTCTTGTTGCAAGAACTGCATTAGAACACCCACAGCACCGCATACAGCAATACCCACAAAGATGATGCGCCGTGCTACTGAGATAGGCACAGAAGGATTAGAAGAATCAACCATTACCGCAGCCGCCGGACGTATATTCATCAACGAAACAAACGACAGAGGGGTAGCTCGGCACGGAATTCATGGAGGGATTGTATCAAGTAGTCTCTTTGACCCCAATCTTCCTTCTGGTGATGACATCATCTTAAAGAAGTGCGAACAATTTTGCCTATGTCGAAGCTAGCGTAAAGACGTTTGTGGATAATACGATCCAGTCGTCGTGGCAGGTGGTTGGTGTTGTACTCGGATTGGTGATAATGATGGCAGGTAAGGGTGTGCAAATTTAAAACGCTCAGGTTGCAAAGCACGTAGGTACTGCTGCTGAGCGCGGCATTAACGTCGTGAATCTCAAGGGCCTGCAGGACTGATCAGAGCCCAGATCAGTATGTCCAAGCCGGGACACGAAGCGTCTCCCCTCCATTCACACACCTGCAAAATACGTTGGATGAGGTCTCACCGTACTTTGGAGTGAACCTCAAGGCGGGCGTAAAGAGCCCACCCACCCGTTTCATTTATCCGGGCACCCCGAGCTCGGGTTTCCCTCGGCATCAAGGGCAATCGCCCCGCAGGTCAGCGTGTCGAAAATGGCCGCCCCACCATACAGTTCAAGCACCCGCTCACTTGGATGCCCGTAACTGTTGTGCCCCACCGAAATGAGGGCCAGTTCCGGGTCCAGTAGTTTCGCGAGCGCCGCCGATTGGTCCGCGCTTCCGTGATGAGCGACGACGACGGCGCGAGCTCCCGCAAGTTGTTCACGCACCCGGGTGTCGCGTGCGAGCCGTTCTTGCGAGTCGGCGGTGAGGTCGGAAAGCACCACAGTTCCCCCACCGGTAGATAGATGGAGCGCGATGGATTGGGCGTTGGCTTGCCCCGGGCTGGTGTCCCGGACCCGTGGCCACAGAACGGTGGCAAACGCATCGGCCAACGTGCCGTCGTCGTTCATCTCGGTGGTTGCCGGTTCTCTCGTGCTGCCGGAGCCGTCCCGAAGAAGCGTTGTTCCGTCGCTACTGAGCGTGGTGCCAGCGAGAACTTCGCTGAAGGGGATCGAGTGCGCGGCGAGTTGGCGGTGCAGCCATTCGCTGTTTTCTGCGGGATCGGGGTTGGGTGAGAGCCAGGCCTGACCCACGCTGACTTCGGCGAGCACGGCGGGCAGGCCGCCGATGTGGTCGGAGTGGGCGTGCGAGAGGACGAGGACGTCGAGATGGGTGACACCAGCGTCACGCAGGCAGGCGGCTGCGGCGTCGCCTTCGGGGCCGACGTCGATCATGAGGGTGAGGTCGGAGTTGCCAGGTGCGGTGTCGGAGGCGGCGACAGAACGTCCGGGATCGGTCAGTGGCACGCGGGCGATGAGGCCCGAGCCTTGGCCGACGTCGCATTGCACCAACGCCCAGTCCTTGGGGATCGATCTGCCGGTTCCGGGCAGCATCGTCCACAGGCCGATCAAGAGCAGGGCGGCTAGTAAGGCGGCGAGAATGATGGGCCGTCGCACGACAATCAGGACCAGTCCGAGGGCGAGGCAGAAGGCTCCGGACCACGCGAGGCTGATGCCTGAGCCCGGCCACCCGGCCAGCGTGCGGGCCACCGAAGCGATCCACCACGTGCACATCTGCACCGGCACGAGGAGCAGTTGCGCCAACGCCGGGAATGCGGGGCAAGCCAGCGCAACCGCTAGCCCACAGATCGTCAACGGTGCCACCACCGGGGCGACCAGCGCGTTCGCTAACACGCCCCAGATCGAACCGGCGTCGGTGAACAACGCCAGCACGGGCAGGCACGCAAGCTGCGCCGCCAGCGGGATGGCCACCGCCTCGGCCACCAGCTGCGGGAGGGATCGGGCGAGGTATTCGGCCAGCGGGGTTCCCAGCAGCACGATGCCTGCGGTGGCGCTCGCGGAGAGGAGGAATCCGTAACTGACCGCCATCCACGGGTTGATCGCGGCGACCGCGAGAAGGGCGATACTCAGCGCGGCGACGGCTTGTGTTCCCCGGCCCCGCGCCAGCGCGGCGAGGACAACGAGGCTCATGGCGATCGCACGGATGACTGAGGCTTCCGGACCAACGAGAATAATCAATCCGCCGAGAGCCGCGAGGGTGGCCAGCGCGCAGGCCACGGGGAATCGTCTCCCCACGATGGCGAGCACGATTGTCGCGGCCAGCGAGATGTGCCCGCCGGATACGGCAATGAGGTGGGTGAGCTGGGTGAGTTTCATGGCGGCGAAGAGGTGGGCGGCGATCTGCCCGTCATCGCCCAGAGCAACGCCGGGAAGTAATCCTCGGATGTGGTCGGGGCGGGCGGCGATGAGAGCGGTGAGTTCACGCTCGATCGTGGCGACGATTCTTGCCGAGGCGCTCGGATCTCCTGAGACATCCACGTGGGAAGCGTAGACGAGGGCAGCCGGGCGATCCGTGTGCTCGCGCGGCGCGAGTTTTCCGTGCATGTTGATCGACTCGCCTTGAAGCACGTCGCAGGGCAGGCCGACGATTCGGACGAGCGGATCCGCGCGAATGAAGGTGCCCGCATTGTCAGTTCCGTCGGAGAGATCCCCGTGAACCATTTGATAGTCGGGACCATACTTTTGTGGCTGCTGGTCTTCCGGTGCCGAACCGCGCATTGCGATGCTGTGCGCCCTCACATCTGCTTGGCAGGATGGGGTACCCCATGGGCTCACTCGCTGCTCAACCCGCGAGCTCACCGTTCCCTCGATCGCCACCTGGACTTTCTCCTTGGCCAACGCGGTGAGAGTGGCCGGATGCGCGGCCTGCACATTGAGCGAGGTGACGAGGTAGAGAAGATACAGACTGACGGCTGCGAGCACCACATGCCTACGCAGGGAAGCAACACGTGGCTCGTCTGCTACCCCGTTTTCAGACTTTCGCGCGGCGACCAAACTGGCGTCTTCGTGGCCTGAACCGAGCGCATGAGAACCTCCGGATTTCGATGGCAGCGGTGCCCGTCGCCGAGACGGCTGAGTGAAGAGTTGCGCGTGTTCCCATAGATTCTTGACTGGATGGATACCCGATCCGCGGTGCTGAGTACGCCGGGAGAGCAGCAACCAACCCAGCATCATGCTCACCGCGAGCGCGGCCTGAACACCCGCGGCATTCGGCCCCAAGGGCCAGCGCAGCCCCACCCATGCGCCCGCGATACTTGCGACTCCGAGCGGCAGTAAGCGGAAATCCTGGCGCGGTGGCGGCCACCGGGTCAATCGCTCACACCGTGGCGTGCTCACGCAGCTGGCTCAGTTTCGCTGGGCCCACACCGGGGACGTCCAACAGGTCATCCACGGAGGTGAAGGAGCCGTGCTCCTCGCGCCATTGCACGATGGCGCCGGAGAGCGCAGGACCAATCCCCGGCAACTCCTGGAGCTCGCTCTCCCCCGCCGTGTTGATGTTGATGAGTTCGCTCGCGCCACCGTTCCCTTCGCTTCCCTCGGCCGAACTGGCAGCACCAGCAGAACCAGGCACCGCTGCACCCGTGTCCGGCGGCACCTCACCGGGTTCGGGGATATGGACGTGCTGCGAGTCTGCCAGCTGCGCGGCGAGATTGATACCTGCGGAATCCGCGTTCTCGGCGAGGCCTCCCGCAGCTGTGACGAGGTCATTCACTCGACTCGCCGTCGGCAACGTGTAGACCCCTGGCTGTTTAATGGCACCGGAGATATAGACAACGACGGTACCTGACGGACCGCTCGATTTCGTTCCAGTGCCAGGCGCGCTTGGCTCCCCATTCGGCGCTGCGTCGTGTGGCTTGTTCGAACTCTGCTGCCCGGCTTCTCCTCCAGTACCCGGACCGTCCGTGGACCCACCACTCTTCTCAGCCTTCACCGTGGCCTTCCTTTTGGCCGTGTTGTCGGAGTCGCTCAGCGCGGACGACTCCGGCCCATCGCCCGCCGCCAACTCCGCCGAGGGAACCATACGCAGTGCCAACCATCCCCACAGAACAAGAAGGAGCACGGCGAGGAAAACGATCAGCACCCGAAACGGTCTGATCGCCAGGAACATACGCGGCCGCGGCCCTTTCGTTCCCAACGCCGCCACATCTTCTCCGGTTCCCGACGCCAATGCCAGGCTCGCCAAGCGCCTCCGCGGCTCGGCCTCCGTCGATCGTTTCTCCCCTGGATCCTGCGCCACTTCCTGCTGCGCAGGTTCTTCCTGGTCCGGTTCGTCCCTGAGCACAGGCCATTCAGGTTCCGGCAGAAACGACGCATCTCCCTCTTCCAGAAGACTCCGTGATTCACTCGTTTTCAGAGGAGCTGGCAACTCCCGCGATTCCACAGAACCCGCCGATTCACCCATTGCCAGCGGGTTTGATCGCGGGCGAACGAGGTTCTCGCCGTGCTCCGACGATTCGCCCAAGATCACCCGTCTCGACGGCTCCTGTGGCTCCAACGCCTCCTCGCCAGCTCGCTTCTCCCTTCTCCGGCTTCGCACCGGAGCATCTTCACCGCAGCCCTGTGCCTCATCACGGCGCCGACGTCCTGTGCGGGACCTCCGCCTGCGCGGCGCGGGCTCCTCATCCGCAAGCAGGTGACGGGCGGGCGGGGCGTCGCCGTCATGCTCCCCATCAACGTCCAGGCCAACATCGCGACGCGAGTTGTGAGGTGTTCGGGTGGCGTCGTCGTCAAGAGAATCGTTGCCCAACGAAGCCGTCACGTCGTATCCGGGCGGCTGGCGGATGGTTGGTATTACTCGTGGAGGTGGCTGTCGCATACCCGCATTGTCCGCTGCCGCGCGGCTTCCCGGGGCGCGCGCCGCAACTGCTGTGGATGGGCGGTGCACGAAGCGTATCTGTGGATACAAGTACGGCCCCCGCAAGCTCCCAACCAGCTCCCAACCAGCTCCCCAAGGGTGTCGGTGAGGGGAAGCGTCGGGTCCGGGGCGTAAATCCAGGCCGATGGGCAAACAGAGCCGCGAATCCGAGCCTGCATTCGTGCCGTGTAGGCGTTCCTATCTCCAGTTGTGAACTCTCAGCGACATTTGACTGCGTATAGCGCTCGAGTAAGCCCAAAATCGGCCCTAGTCGTGCTCCATATGCAGTGAAATGTTCGAGGAAGATGAAACACGTAGACGCGAAAAGGAATACATGACCATTTTCCCGCTTGTTCTCTACACCTGAGCGCCCAGCGCACCTAGGATGGGCACATGAGCCTGTCTGAATCCGAGATCGCCCGCCTGCGCGCCGAAGCCGCCCAAGCCGCCGCCGACGCAGCCGCTGCAAAAGCTGCCGCCGCCCAAGCCGCGTTGGAGGCTGCGCTCGCTGCCGCCACTCCTCCGGCAGCCGGTGGTGCTGAGTCTGGGGTTGTTGAGTCAGCACCGGTTGAGTCTCCTGATTTATCGACAACGGCGTCCGCCACCCCAGTTACTGCGGCCTCACCTTCGGATGCCCCAGCGGTGCCGGTTACTGAAACTGGAGCTGTGGCAGAGCCGGTGGCGGCCGCGCCGTCGTCGGGCGCTCTCTCTGAGTACGGGATGACGGTGCGCGACAGTTACGCGTTTGAGGTGCCGAGTCTGCGGCTGGGGTCGTATCTCGAAGCGGGGTCGCCTCATCGGGAGGCCGCCGTGAACGTTCCACTGCGCTCGTTCAATCGGCACGGGCTGGTGGCGGGCGCAACCGGCACCGGCAAGACGCGCACGCTCCAACTGCTCACCGAAGGGCTGTCCGCGAACGGTGTTCCGGTGTTCATCACGGACATCAAGGGCGATCTGACCGGGCTTCTCGAGCCGGGTCAAACCTCCGAGAAGCTGCTCGCGCGCACGGCGGCGAACGGGCAGGAGTTCGCGGCGTCGTCGTTCCCGGTTGAGCTGTATTCGCTCGGCGGGCAGGGCCGTGGCGTCACGATTCGCACCACGGTAACGGATTTTGGGCCGCTCTTGCTGGCCCGCGCGCTTGGCCTCAACGAGACGCAGGAAGCGACGCTTTCCCTCATTTTCGGATGGGCGGACGCCGAGGGCCTAGCGCTCATCGACCTGACCGATCTGCGCGCCACGTTGCAGTACCTGACGAGTCCCGCGGGCAAGCCGATTCTGACGCAGATCGGTGGGGTCGCTCCGGCCACCGCCGGCGTCATCCTGCGCGAAATTTCCGCGTTGCAGGCCCAGGGTGCCGACTCCTTCTTCGGCGAACCCGCCTTCGACACCTCCGAGCTGCTGCGCACCGCCTCCGACGGACGCGGCCTCATCTCGTGCCTCGAACTGCCGGATGTACAGTCGCAGCCCGCACTGTTCTCCACCTTCACGATGTGGCTGCTCGCCTCGCTCTTCGGCGACCTCCCCGAAGTGGGCGACCTCGACAAGCCACGCCTCGTCTTCTTCTTCGACGAGGCTCACCTGCTGTTCAACGGAGCGTCGAAGGAGTTCCTCAACCAGGTGGTGCAGACGGTGCGGCTCATCCGTTCGAAGGGAGTCGGCGTTTTCTTTGTCACCCAGACTCCGAAGGATGTGCCCGACGACGTCCTCGCCCAGCTTGGTTCGCGTGTCCAGCACGCACTGCGCGCGCATACGCCGAAGGATCTCAAGCAGCTCAAGGCGTCGGCGGAAACGTTCCCGCGTTCACCGCTCGATCTGTTGGAGTTGCTGCCCGCGCTTGGTACCGGCGAGGCGATTGTGACGGTGCTTGATCCGTCCGGGCGTCCGACTCCCGTGGCACCGACGAAGCTGTGGGCTCCGGTTGCTGTTATGGGACCGGCGAGCGAGGGTGCTGTTGCCCGGTGTGAGACAAGTTCGCCGCTGATGGCTCGTTATCGTGACGCTGTGGACCCGGAAAGCGCATTCGAGCTGCTGGAGAAGCGCATCGCAGACGAGGTTGCTGCCGAGGAGGCCGCGACGCGGCGCGCCGAAGAGGAGAAGCAGGCTGCTCGTGAGGAGGCCGCGCGGGTCAAGGCTGAGGAGCGGGCGCGCGTGGCGGCGGAGAGGGCCGCTGAAAAGGCGCGGGCCGATGCAGAGAAGGCCGAGGCCAAGCGCCAGGCAGATGAGGAAAAGGCTCGGTTGAAGGAGTTGGCCGACGCTCAGAAGGCTGCCGAGAAGGCTCAGGAGCAGGCGCGACGGGCTGCCGAACGCGAGGCCGAACGCCGGGCGAAGGAGGCCGAACGTGAGGCGGAGCGGCAGCGCAAACGCCGCGATGCGGCAGTGGACTCCGTGGTGCGCTCTGTCGGGCGGACGCTGGGATCGCAGATCACACGCTCGATCTTCGGCACGCGAAAGCGGTAGGCGTAGCGGAAAATGAACAACAAGATCGCTCAAGCCACTAACGGTTCCTACGGCACGATTGACGGTGTTGAGATCACTGAGGAAATCATCACTCGGCTTGTAAGAAATGCTGAAGAAGAGTTCCCCGATGCTGTATTCCGCGCGCCCTCTCAGGCAGCTCATACAGATATCACCCAGCGGTAGCGACTATTGACTTGTCACCGTGCCTCCATTAGGTTGCTAGCAAGGTGGACACACAGATCTGACGTCCCCTATCGATAGGAGACGCCACAATGAAGAACCAACCATTCGGAATGCTCGCTGCGGTGGCACTCCTTGTCGGCAGCGTTGCGGGCTGCGGTAGTTCCGAAAGTCCCGAATCTTCATCGACGACGGCGCCCGGCAACAGCTCCCCCGTTCCTTCTGTACAAAAGGAGCCGGTCACCGAGCAGGATCCCGCAGTCAACAACTCCGGCATTAGCCCCGAGGTTCTTGATGGAGTCCAGGCGATGAGGGAATTTGGGCCAAGTGCCCATCCTGATGTCTACACGGGGATTGCAACGAATGACTCTGAATCAATCGATCTGCTGGTCATCTACCTCACCACCGATGACCCGGCAATCCAAGACGAGTTCCGGGCAGCCTCGGGTGTTCCGTCCGACAAGCTGCGGTTCGAGAAGAGCCTCAGAACAGAATCAGAATTGCAGACACTCACTGAACTCATAAGTGCTGACCAAGGCTCACTGCGCGAAGCTGGAATCGCGGTGAGTGGTTGGGGCGTCGGTTCCGGCTTCGTCCCAGAAATCTATGTCGATGAGGCGGCTGATTCTCCCCTGTCACGCGACGAGGCAGCAGCTTTGATCGCGGACCGCTACGGCGAAGGCATCCAACTTGTGTACGGAGCGCCGGTGGGAGGAGACACTGACACCCCAACCGACGATTGATAGATCGTTTGCCCTCTCGACCCATGGGAAAATGGTGGCATGACGCCAGAAGCCCACGCGGAGACCGCGACCACGCATCCGCTCGACCAGCATCGCGATCCGGCTCAAGTGGCCAAAGTTCGGCGTTTAGCCACCAAAGTAGCAGCTCGCTACGGTGGCGATCTCACGCGG
Organism: Ancrocorticia sp.; assembly: GCA_047602305.1. Lineage (GTDB taxonomy): Bacteria > Actinomycetota > Actinomycetes > Actinomycetales > Actinomycetaceae > Ancrocorticia. Next base: position 223,758 of record JASGHO010000001.1, on the reverse strand, counting down.
ATGCGGCGAGCAAATGGGTATTCGAACGCCACCTGGGTGGGTGACGGTATCGCGGTGCGGATCGCGCATACGCCCGTCGACATGACTCGCGAGGTGGCGCTCGCGCGTGCTCTGCCGCAAGAGGTCGGGCACCCGCAGATCCTTGGGGAAGGTAATCTTCAGGGCCACGGCTGGATTGTCAGCAAGGAAATTCGCAGCCAGAACCTCCACGAGGTGTGGCCCATGCTGACACCCGCGGAGCAACAACAAGCCATTCACCAGCTGTGGGCGCGCACCCAGATCGTTCATGACGCGACCCCGTCTCTCAAGAAACACATCCCATCGCACGGCGGTTTTGTTCCGGCGACACACGAGGATGCCACGGCTTCGTCCGAACGTGCCGCCGTCGAACTAGAACTGTCCGGTACCCAGCAGGCACGGCTTCACCGCATCATCGCGGACTATTTCCACGCCGCGCCTATGGTCACGCAGGTCGTCAACCACGGCGATCTGGCCCTGATGAACGCGCTGTGGGACGGCACCGTCGTCGCTCTATTGGACTTTGAGTTCGCCGTACTTGGACCGGCGGAAATCGATCTGTGCCGGTTGGTGTGCGAGGCACGCGTGTCTGACGACGGCGAACCCGTTAACTCCCCCGCGGGCGCAGCAGCCGTGGAGATCGCGGCCCGTCACATGGATCCGATCTATGGTCGCGCGCTCATTCACGGCGCAGCGGTTTTCGATCAGCTCCGCGACTTCGGCATCTGGCTCGCCCAGGATGATCCCAAGGAGCGCGTGGAGGACTGGCGCCCGAGCCGCCTGCTCACCGACCTGCTCGACGGCGAGGGCAGCTATCTCACTCCCCTACTCAAGTAGGCAGTTCTTGTACGACGGCGGATTCCCATCCACCAACACTTACGATCCAGTACTCAGCACCGTCAACCTCTAGTTATGACTCGTAACATTATGTTAGTGTTCGTAACATGAAGAGTTTCAATGTTTCCTCCGGTGGCGGACGTATCGCCGTTACTGTCGAAGGATCGGGGCCAGTGGTTTTGTGCGTACCGGGCATGGGCGAGTCGCGGGCATCGTTCCGGCACCTCGTTCCCGGGCTAGTGACGGCGGGCTACCAAGTTGCGGTGATGGATCTTCGCGGGCACGGCAGCAGCTCCGCAGAGTTTGATTCGTACGACGACGTCGCCGCAGCCACCGATATCGCCACCGTCCTGGCTGCGCTCGGAAATACTCCGGCGGCGCTGATCGGAAACTCGATGGGTGCAGCCGCAGGAGTTGTTGCAGCAGCAGAAAATCCGGATGCTATTGATCGACTGGTTCTCATTGGCCCGTTTGTCCGTGACCACGGGAGTGCCGCGACTCGGATGTTCATGCGTCTTGCTCTTGTTCACCCGTGGGGTCCGATGGTCTGGCGCACCTACTACCGTTCACTGTTTGGAGCGGTCCGGCCGGACGATCACGAATCACATATTGCACACGCCTTGGATCTGCTGAAGCGTCCGGGACGTTGGAGAGCTTTCCAGAAAACGGCACGTACCTCGCACGCTCCGGCACAGGCAGCGTTGCCGAACGTGAAGGCCGAAGTGCTGGTGATCATGGGCAGCAAGGATCCGGACTTCTCGTCGCCCGAAACGGAGGCCGCGTGGGTGGCCGGGGCGGTAGGCGGTTCGTATGAGATGATCGAGGGCGCGGGCCACTACCCCATGGGGGAACAACCGGAAGCGGTCCTGAATACAATCCTTCCTTTGCTGAGGAGACAATAGTGGTGAATGAACGCCTTTCGCGGGTGAAGGTCGTTGAACGCGCGGCAGACCTGGCCGACGACATTGGATTCAACGAACTCACCATCACCAAACTGGGCCGATCGCTGGGGATTGCGCCGCCCGGCGTTTACCGCCACGTCAATGATCTTGGTGATCTTCAGCGTGAGGTATCGAGGCTGGCGGCGCGGGAGATCGCCAACGAGCTTTCGATTGCATGCGCGGGGTTGTCTGGCAAAGCCGCATTGGATTCCCTGGGGACGGCAATGCGGAAGTGGGCAAGCGAGCATCCGGGACGCTACACCGCATTGCAAATCGCGCCCGAGCCGGATGATGTGGAGGGTCAAGTTGCAAGTGGGCCGGTTGTGGACGTCATGGGAGCCACACTGCGCGCCTACAATCTCGAAGGAGACGATCTGACGGACGCGATTCGAATCGTCAGGAGCGCACTGCACGGATTCATTTCCCTCGAACTCAACGGCGGCTTCAAGCAAGCACGAAGCGTCGACGCCACATTCCAGCAGCTCATCACCTCACTCGATACGGCGATCAAACACTGGCGCTAAGGACGCAAGATAACAACTGTCTGGGTCAGTCCTCTCATCCTTCTTTTCTCCCTCCGAATTGCATTCTTGAGCACGAGTTCGGGACAGGTTTTTCCACAGTGGGGATAACTTCTGCAGGCTTCCCGGATGATCTCTACGATGGCGGCTACTTCCCCACTCGGTCCACGAACCCTTGAAGGAGAGCCGCCACATGGATTCATTCGACGACGACAAAGGAGGCCTACTCGGCGAGGCCCTGCTCGATGTCGTCCTTCGTTGGCCGGAGTGGGTCCATCGACGAGTTGATAGCCTTCACCCGCTCGAAGGCGAATGGGGCCGACGACGCCACTCCATCGATTGCCAGCCGCCTCTTGATCCACGGCTCATTTACATTGTTGATGGCGCGGAACCGGCATCCACAAGCGGTAGTTCTTCCCTTTCCATGATCCCATTGCTGTACGTTGAAAAAGGGCCACTTCGTAACTTCGACATTGAAGATACATCGGGTAACACCATGCCTATTCTTGGAACGGAAGAAACAACAAAAGCCGGTGTAGTCATGATGAAGCATCTGTTCACGATGAACGACATCATACAGACTTCAGAGTTATCAGATGCATTGGCTGAGATTGCCGGACCAGATGTCAGATCATCGACTCATTCAGATGAACTCGACCTCTTCGTTTCGTCAGGAATCTGGAATGGCAAGTTATGCTTCCAGGCCGATGACTCTTCTCTTGACAAGATGGTCGAGTACATGATTCGGACCTTTGCTGACAAGTTCCTACTCATCTCACTGATGCCAATCTCATCAATGAAGGTACGCCAGATTCTGAAGATCTCGTACCATTGGAATGTTGTTGAAGACTTCCCAAGGATCAGTCTCTGGCAGCGACTACTCATCGCCTCAGGGGCTAAAGCGCTCAGCTTGTCATTCGCAATGGATGGCAGCTCGTACACTCGCTCGTATCATTTGGAGTTCCACACTCCAACCGAGGTCGAATGTCTTCTTCTGCGTATTCCTAATGCCGATGGTCTGCTTGTTCCCGGCACAGCCCCGACGCCAGCTATCCACGAAGACAATAGTCGCATTCCAGTTGCTCATGTCCATGGCGGCTTTGTTGGATACTCTACAGATACTCGAGCCGAGCTAGTGCTGGGAATCCCCAAGAGAGGCGTCCAGAATACTGCACTGTTCGCGAGCACCTTCTCTCTGTTCTTAATTCTGCTGGTTCTCGTTCTACCGGAAGCCACAGAGGTTTGGCGTCGAACCCCTGGGAATGCAGCAACTGCTCTACTCACAGCGCCCGCAATTCTCATTGCGTTTCTCGCATCGCAAGGAGAAAGCGCGCTAATGAAGAAGCCACTTGATCTTCTACGCTTCTTCATCTCTTCATCGGGGTTTTCGTTGTTCCTCATAGCGGCATCGCTCATTGGGGAACTACGTGATCCTTGGCTGGTCCCATTCTGGTCTCTCATCGCCATATGGAATGGTGCCATTGCCATGGTTTTGGCAGGGGCTCGGCTAAATCAACGCTTCATACAGATCGCGCGACATGCATCGGGTAATCCAAGTCTAGAAATCATCGTGCCCACCTATCCCGCGACAGCCGGTATGAAGTAAGCTCTTGACAAACACAGGGAGGAAGCATGGCCAAGCGATCACGAGATCAAAAGCGTCAACTATCACTCACGGATAGGATCCTGAAATCAGCCATCCCTGGAGGTACTATCGCGTCCCTTTCAGGCCCAGGTGCCCCGATACCCGTCAAGCACCCGGGTGTCAATAATCCCGTGCTAGACAAGTACCTCAGCAAGAATTCATACGTCGTCAAGCGCGAGAACAGGGCCCTTTAACGGTTTAGTACTTCGCGGAGATACCGAATCTAATCAACGTTCCCCCAGTTCCTCAGGCACTTCCAACCGGCGTAGCGCTGCCTACCCGCTGCGGCAACAGCATTCCCGCGACTCCAAGCCTGCGGTTGAGGGTGGCGTTCAAGGTGATTCCTCTGAAGTTGGTGGTGCTGTGGTGGGTCTGGTGAGTGGGCCCAAGGGCGTTCGGTTAGCCGAAGCTCTTGAGCTATCCGAGGAAAATACTAGTGATGTCCAGAGATTCAAGCTGTTGCGCACCAAGATTCGGTAAGGAGGTAGGCACGCCCTACAAAATGGCCGAGGAAAGAACTGAATCTGTGTAATGTCTGAGGCATACTCTTTCCCGGGATTTAGCCGAAAGGATGCGTTGATGGATCCGATTAGTGGGGCTTTGGTTGCAGGCATGTTTGGTGCGGCTCTAGAGAAGGCAAGTGAAGCGGCTGTCAACCATTTGACGGATGATGCGATTGATGCGGGGCAAGGGGCCCTCGGCCGCCTCGTCGCTTGGGTGAGAAGAAAGTTCTCGGGCACCAAGGAACTTGAACGCGTCGAGGATGCTCCAGATAGCCCCAGTCGAGTCAAAGCCCTCGGCGATGCCATAGAGAATCAGTTGGCAAGCAATCAAGGGGACCGAGACGAGATTTCTGCTTTGGTAGCCGAAGTCAATAAACAGAGTTCAAGTGTGAATGTAGTGGGTGACCACAACATCGTAACGGCGGGCAGTAATTCGCCGGTATCAGTTCGAATCGGAAACCGCTCACCGGTCTCTTTCGGCTCATCATCACCAACGCCCAGGCCTGAACGTCATGCACGAGACTGAAGCCCAGAGCAACGCTCACGCCAACTCAGTCCACGGGGACAACAATATTGTCACCAGCGGCGACAACTCGCCGATCAGTATCGTCCAAGAACAACGAATTAGTGAGGCGCTGAATCCTGTTGCATGGCCCAAGCGGGGCGGCTCGATTAGCGTCGCGAGAATGCTGCGAGCGTCCTCTTCACCAGTTCCATTCGAAGATAGATCTGGAATTCTCGATTCGCTCATCGCTTGGGCTCGTCAAGACCGTAGTTTCTCTGTTCAGGTTATCGGAGGCACCGGCGGAACTGGAAAGACTCGTCTTGGTGTCGAGCTCTGTCGCCAGCTTTCACGAACACCAGACGGAGAGACTCAAGAGTGGCATACCGGTTTCCTCAAGAACGATGCCTCTGAGGAATCCATCGAGGGTCTGGCATGCGAATCGGTCCCCCGCCTTGTCGTTGTGGACTATGCCGAATCGCGACGAGAACAAGTCGCTACTTTGCTCAGAGCGTCTATGTCCAGCGATGCAACGGCGCCCATCCGCATTGTTCTTCTGGTGCGCCAACCCCGTAGCTACATCGCCAGAGATCACGCAGCGGCAGCGTGGGTAAACGCGATTCGCCCAGACAATGATGAAGCTGTTGATCAGTTGCTGGATGAAGCAGAGAACAGCGTGCTGCTTTTGGATGACTCCCCGTTGACTTTTGCAGATCGAGAGTCCCTCTTCAAACGGGCAAGAAACACGTTCCACACCGCCGACGATCTTAATGCTGATTTCAAATTCGATCTATCAGAAGACTTGTATAAACAGCCACTGATGATTGTCATGGCGGGTTATCTCGCAGCTCTAGGCGATGAGAGCGAACCCTCAACTGCAAAAGAGATGTTCGAGGCAATTCTGCGGCACGAAACCGAATACTGGCACCGCAGTGCTCAGGAGCAAAAGCTTGATCTGAAAGGCAACGAACTCGCAGACTTGGTAGCGGTAGCGACACTCACGGATGTCGATGACAAGAATGAAGCCGAAAACGTTCTCGCGCTCCTTCCCCATAATAATGCTCGAGAGGTTCAGCGAGCTCGCACGTGGCTCTCAAGCCTGTATCGCAACAATTCCTTGTCATTCTGGAATCCTCTGGAACCGGACCGACTTGGGGAGTATCTTGTCGCAACTCGACTTCTAGAATATCCCAAGATTTTACGATGGGCACTTGATCCGAGCCGCTCTCTCGAACAATTGGTGCGGCCATTGATAATCGTATCGAGAGTAGCTAGCTCCGATGATGAATTCCTGGAAATGGCCTCTCGGGTAACGAATAGCACTATTACCGGTCTCGTCGATCAGGCGATCGACACGGCAAGCAATCCAAATCTCTATGACATTCACACAGGCTTCCCGGATGCTTTAGCCAGGGTGCTTCAGATTCTAGGTCCAAAGATCAAGAACGATCTACTCAAAACTGCGTCAAACAGTCTTCCGAGAAACAACCATCTTCTGTTAGAACTTGCCTTTGTTATCTCCTCAGAGCTCGTCGAGTCGGATCGAAGGCTCGCATCGGCGAATCCTGCTGCCTACCTGCCCGACCTCGCCATGTCGCTCAACAACCTCGGCATCAGGCTCGCGGACCTGGGCAGGCGCGATAAGGCCCTCGCACCCACCCAAGAAGCAACAGACATCTACCGCGAACTGGTCAAGCAGAACCCTGCTGCCTACCTGCCCGGCCTCGCCATGTCGCTCAACAACCTCGGCATCACACTCTCGAACCTGGGCAGGCGCGATAAGGCCCTCGCACCCACCCAAGAAGCAACAGACATCTACCACGAACTGGTCAAGCAGAACCCTGCTGCCTACCTGCCCGGCCTCGCCGCATCGCTCAACAACCTCGGCGCAATGCTCGCCCAGGTGGGCAGGCGTGATGAGGCCCTGGCACCCACCCAAGAAGCAACAGACATCTACCGGGCGCTTGCCAAAGTAAATCCTGTCGCTTACCTACCCGACCTCGCCTTCTCGCTCAGCAACCTCGGCGCCAGTCTCTTGGACCTCGGTGGGCGCGAGGAAGCCCTCGCACCCACCCAAGAAGCAACAGACATCTACCGGGCACTTTCCAAAGCAAATCCTGCCGCCTACCAACCCGACCTCGCCATGTCACTCAACAACCTCGGCATCAGGCTTTCCAAGCTGGGGAGGCGCGAGGAAGCCCTCGCACTCACTCAAGAAGCAGTCAACATTCGGCGCGAACTGGTCAAGCAGAACTCTGCCGCCTACCTACCCGACCTCGCCTTCTCGCTCAACAACCTCGGCGCCAGTCTCTCCGAGGTGGACAGGCGCGACGAGGCTCTCGCACCCACGCAAGAAGCAACAGACATCTACCGCGAACTGGTCAAGCAGAACTCTGCCGCCTACCTGCCCGACCTCGCCGCATCGCTCAACAACCTCGGGAACAGTCTCTCCGAGGTGGACAGGCACGACGAGGCTCTCGCACCCACCCAAGAAGCAACAGACATCTACCGCGAACTGGTCAAGCAGAACTCTGCCGCCTACCTACCCGACCTCGCCATGTCACTCAACAACCTCGGTGCGAGGCTCTCCCAGGTGGGCAAGCGCGAGGAAGCCCTCGCACCCACCCAAGAAGCAGTCAACATTCGGCGCACACTGGTCAAGCAGAACCCTGCCGCCTACCTACCCGACCTCGCCTTATCGCTCAACAATCTCGGCATCAGGCTCGCGGAGCTGGGTAGATGTAACGAGGCCCTCGCACCCACCCAAGAAGCAGTTAACATCCGACGGGTACTGGCCGAAGCACTTCCCTCAGTATTCTTGACGCAGTTTGTCCAGTCACTGAGGCTCTTGGAGTACATCCACACCGAACTAGAGCGCCACGAAGAAGCCGAAAAAATCCGGCGGGAGCTCGACGAACTCCGGAATCAACATCGCGAGGAAGAGTAGCACCCTTCGAGATCACTACTTTGTATGTGGACTGATTGGTAAAGCAAAGCACGTTACCAACCAGCCCACACTGTCATCCGAGATAGCCCTACCCCTTGCGGCCCTTGTGGTAGGAGAGCGTGACCGTGAGGGCTCGGCGGTCGCCGGGGAGCAGAGGCAACCGCGAAGCCGCGTCTGCGCGATTGAACGCGTTCGGCAGGGCCGAGTACGGTTCCAGCGCGATGGAGGTACGCGGGGCGCGGGGTAGGCCGTCGCCCGTGAAGACGTGCATGACAGGGGCCTCGGAGGGCTCCTGCGTCACCTGCACCTCGGTGCCACGCACCGGATTCTTCACGGACGTCACCACAACGCCATCGAGATTGGGTACCAAGCTGGAGAACGAATGGTCGATCTGCTGGTGGCCGAGGTAGTCGTAGCGTGCGGGAGCGGCAATACCAGAGAAGGCGGCGTCGCCATGCAGCGGCACCTGACGCTTGTCCATGAGGATCTTGCTGCGAGCGGGAACCGTCAGGGACACATTTGAAATCCCGTCAAGGCCGGGCATCTTGATGTAGGGGTGCCAGCCCAACGCAACAGGCGCGGTCTCTTCGCTGACATTCAACGCTTCGATCGACACCGAAAGATGCTCCTGCCCCTCGGAACCGCCCTCCAACGAGAACACCACCGTCAGGGCAAGATCCCACGGGTACCCTTCAATGCCAGGAAGGATGGCGCGCAACAACAGCGCATCGCCCGCCGCCTCACGAACGAAGTCCAGGCCGGACACACGCGTCGGGTAGGCAACATCGCCCTCATGCTCCACCGTGTAACGCTGCCCCTGGAAGAGATAGCTACCGCCGGACAACCGGCCACACCACGGAGCCTGAATGAGCGAGCGCGACGAAACGAAGTCAACCAGTTCCTCGGAATCCACGTAGCCGTCAATAACCTCGGCGCCGGGGCGCGGCTGCCATGACAACAACGTTGCGCCACGCTCGGCGATCAGCGCACTCGCACCGCTCGGCGAAATCAACCGCCATGCTGGCTGACCGTGAAAATCTGCCCTCTCGATCGAGGTTTCTGACGCGACCATTCTCGTGCCTTTCTTGCTGTCACACCGCCAAACCTCAAGTTTGACGGAATGCCGACGATGTGTGTGATGCCGGGGCCACCACATCTTTGGGCGGCCCCGGCACCATCATGAATCCTTAACTATCTCCATTCTCGCAGGATTTATCACAGCTCGCAGAGACGCCCACATTCGCGAGACTCAAGACAGGACAAAAAGCAGTGGGGCTCCCGGGCGTTGCCCGGGAGCCCCTCGTGCTCGTTTCAATCAGGCCCCAGGACCAAGCAGATCCTGTGTTAGTCAAAGACAGGGCCAGCCAGCCCTTACGGAACGATGTTCACCAGGTTGGGGGCGCGCACGATAACCTTGCGCGGTTCACCCTCCAGGAACTTCGCCACCTTCGGGGAGGCCAGCGCCGCCGCGGTCAGGTCGGCGTCCGAAATATCGGCCGCCACCTCCAGGCGATCCCTCAACTTACCCTTAACCTGAACCACGCAGGTCACGGTGTCATCCACCAGCAGCGACTCATCCTCGACCACCGGGAACGGCTCGTGTGCCAGCGAACCGGCATGCCCCAGCTTGCCCCACAGCTCCTCCGCGATATGCGGAGCAACCGGAGCCACCATGAGCACCAGAGCCTCCACGGCCTTGCGCGGAACCGCAGCCAGGCCGGTGAGGTGGTTGTTGAGGATGATCATCTTGGCGATCGCGGTGTTGATGCGCATGCCGTCGTAATCATCGGTGACGTCCGCGATAGTGCGGGCCAGCAGCTTGGCGGTCTCGTTATCGAGATCCGCGTCCACGACGGTCACCTCGCCGGTAGCCTCGTCCACCACGTTGCGCCACAGGCGCTGCAAGAAGCGCTGCGAACCAACCACCGCGCGGGTCTCCCACGGGCGCGACAGATCCAACGGACCCATCGACATCTCGTAGAGGCGGAAGGTATCCGCGCCGTACTCCTCGCACATGACGTCCGGGGTGACGATGTTCTTGAGCGACTTACCCATCTTGCCGTACTCGCGCTTAACGGGCTCGCCATTCCAGGTGAAGGTGGGCTCGCCGTCGTCGCCAACGCCGCTTTCCACAACCTCGTCCGCCGGCACGTACTGGCCGCGGGCATCGGTGTAGGCGTAAGCCTGCACGTAACCCTGGTTGAAGAGCTTGTGGAAGGGCTCGGAGGAGGAGACGTAGCCGTGGTCGAACAGGACCTTGTGCCAGAAGCGCGCGTACAGCAGATGCAGCACCGCGTGCTCCACGCCGCCCACGTACAGATCGGTGCCGCCGGAGAAGTTGCCCTGCTCGGGGCGCGGCCCCATCCAGTAGGCCTCATTCTCCGGATCGCAGAAGGTATCCGGGTTGGTGGGATCGGCGTAACGCAGCTCGTACCAGCAGGAACCCGCCCACTGCGGCATGGTGTTGGTGTCGCGGCGGTACGTCTTCACGCCATCGCCCAGATCCAGCTCGACCTTCACCCACTCCTCAGCGCGGCCCAGCGGGGGCTCGGGCGAGGAGTCGGCGTCGTCGGCAGCGAAGGTGCGCGGGGAGTAGTCATTGATCTCCGGCAGCTCCAGCGGCAGCATCGATTCCGGCAGCGCGTGCGGGTTGCCATCCTCGTCCCAGACGATCGGGAACGGCTCGCCCCAGTAGCGCTGACGCGAGAACAGCCAGTCGCGCAGACGGTACGTGACCTGGAAATGACCCTTACCGATCGACTCCAGCCACTTCGTCATCGCGGCCTTGGCTTCGTCCTTGGCCAGTCCGTTGAGGCTCAGTTCGTCATTCGCAGAGTCGACGGCGACGCCGTCACCCACGTACGCCTCGACCGACAGGTCCGGGCCGTAGGGGTCAGCGGCGGGGCCGATGGTACGAATGATGTCCAGCTCGTACTTGGTGGCGAACTCCCAGTCGCGCTGATCGTGCGCCGGAACAGCCATGATGGCGCCGGTACCGTAGCCCATGAGGACGTAGTCGGCAACAAAGACCGGAACGGCATTGCCGTTGACCGGGTTGGTGCCGAAGAAACCGGAGAACACGCCGGTCTTGGCGCGAGCATCGTCCGAGCGCTCGGTGTCCGACTTACGGGCAGCCTCGGCGCGGTACGCGGCAACGGCCTCGGCGGGCGTAGCAAAGCCTCCGGTCCACGCCTCGCGCGTACCCTCGGGCCACTCCGCCGGAACGGCCAGCGCCGCAGCGTCATCGGCGGCACCCGGGGTGGAGCCACCAATGATCGGGTGCTCGGGAGCAACCACCATGAAGGTGGCGCCGAACAGGGTGTCCGGACGGGTGGTGTAGACCTCCAGGGTGGCGGCGCCGTCGTCGTTCGACGCAGCAGCGGGCACCTCGAAGGTGACGTTCGCGCCCTCGGAACGGCCGATCCAATTGCGCTGCATGGAGCGCACCTTCTCGGGCCAGTCGATGGTGTCGAGATCGTCGGCGAGGCGATCGGCGTAGGAGGTGATACGCATCATCCACTGACGCAGGTTGCGCTTGAACACCGGGTAGTTGCCGCGCTCGGAACGGCCCTCGTTGGTGACCTCCTCGTTGGAGAGCACCGTGCCCAGGCCCGGGCACCAGTTGACGGGAGCCTCGGAAACGTAGGCAAGGCGGAAGCTGTCCACCGCTTCGGCCTGCTCGGACGCGCTCAGATCGGACCACGCGCGGCCGCCAGGAACCGCGACCTCACCGGAGGCCAGCTTCTCGCGCAGCTCGGAAATCGGGCGGGCAGCGCCCAGGCCGCGGCCGTCGCGGCGCTCGGCCGTCGGGTCGAACCAGGAGTTGTACACCTTGAGGAAGATCCACTGCGTCCACTTGACGTAATCAACGTCGGTGGTGGAGAAGGAGCGGCGCGAATCGTGCGAGAGACCGATGCGATGCAGCTGACGCCGCATGTTCGCCACGTTCTCCTCGGTGGTGATGCGCGGGTGCTGGCCCGTCTGCACGGCGAACTGCTCGGCCGGCAGGCCAAAGGCGTCGTAGCCCATGGTGTACAGGACGTTCTTGCCCTTCATACGCTGGTAACGCGCCACGGTATCGGTGGCGATGTAACCCAGCGGATGGCCGACGTGCAGACCCTTGCCCGAGGGGTAGGGGAACATGTCGAGGATGTAGAACTTCTCGGCCGTCGCATCACCCGCGAGGTCTCCCACCGGATTGGGGGCATAGAAAGTTCCCTCGGCGTCCCAACGTTCCTGCCAGGTCGCCTCGATCTGGTTGGCCAGCTCCGCCGTGTAACGGAATGCTGTGGCAGCGCCGCTCGTGGCCTCAGTGCTCATTGCTCTCCTTAGAGGTTGCGCCGATGAAATAAAGACTGCTTAACAGATTATCCCAGCGGCGCGCGCTATCCCGGGACTGAGGGTGTGAGACTCAGCCCACTCGGCCCCAGCGGGTTGGCACTCACAGCTCCAGTATGTGGCGGACGACACCCCGTCCCATCCAATACCGCAGCGCCACTCGTAGAATGGACGCATGAGCGTCTTCACCGAAATCATTGCTGGAAACATCCCGGGCCGTTTCGCATGGGCCGACGACGTCTGCGTCGCCTTCGGAACACACGAACCGATCAACGACGGTCACATGCTGGTGGTCCCCCGCAAGGAGGTTTCAAAGTTCACCGACCTTGACGAGGAAACCTTCGCCCATCTTTCCGTGGTGGCCCAGCGCATTGGTCGGGCACAGGAGCTGATCTTCGGGGTGCCGCGCGCGATGGTGATCATCGCCGGCATGGAAGTCCCCCACGTCCACCTGCATGTCATCCCGGCCAGTAGCGAGGCGGACATCCGCTTCGAGAACGCCCAGCGTGGCGTTGATTCCGCGGTACTCGACGCCGGCGTGGCCTCCGTCCGCGAGGGACTCATCAAGCTGGGTTACGAGGAGTACGTCCCCACCGATCTTCAGCTGCTCGACTAGGCCTAGACGATTGATTTCTTGGGATATCTCAAGAAGTTGATGCATATTTCCGGGTATATGTTACTGGCATGCCTTATATGGCATGCCTTATATGGCACGGCGGTAACATATATCCCGATGTTTGCATCCACTAGTGCGCGAACCTCAATCTCACTACCGCTAGAACACCCACGCCCACTGGTCCCAGAACCACACCACGGCAAACAGCACGAGTGCCACGTACACCGCCGCGATAATGTACCAACGCCCACGTACGAGCACACGCCGTAGGCCCTCCGAGCAGGGGAAGTGCCCGGCCTGGGCCGAGCGCGCCAGCACGTTGACCACCAGCGGGATCGTCACCGTCCAGGTGATCAAGCAGTAGGGACAAAGAGATTGCTCCACCGTGAACGAGGTCCACTGGAACCACGCCACCCACGCCGCGGCGCCAACCATCGCCAGATCGAGCGCGGCCCACAGCCAGCGTCCGAACCGTCCCCCGGAGGCCAGGACCAGGCCTAGCGCCGTGATCCCCGCGAAGAACGCCAGCCCAAACACCGCATTCGACACACCAAAGAACACCGCGTTCACCGGCGAATTCAGGAATTTTCCGCAACCAATGAGCGGGTTGATATCGCATGAGAGGGATCCGAGCGGATCCTTCAACAACTGTTTCTCGGCCTGGATGAGCGAGAGCGAGGCATAGAGGCCGAGCAGTCCCGCAACTACCATGACGAACGACAGTTCCCGCGGCGCACCGCCAGCCACCTGTTCGTCACTTGGCGCCGCGTTTCGCCGCTGCTCCACGCTGCGAAGGTATTCTTCCAACTCCGCATCGCTGAGCCGTTCAAGATCTAGTTTCTTGGCCATCGTCATCTCCTTAGATCCTGGCCGGATCGGCAACGTAGCCCTCAACGAATGCCGCCGTATCTTCCCAATCGCTCACCGCACGGGTGGCGATGCCGAGCCGCTTGACCGGGTAGTCATTGCCACCCTCGTCGAGTCGGTCGCCCACGAAGAGCATGTCCGCGATCGCGATGCCCGTCTCCTTGGCCAATTCAGCGATTCCGTACGCTTTGTCCACTCCCTTGCGAGTGATATCGATGGAGGTGGACCCGCCCGATCGCACCTCCAGTTCAGGCAGAAGAGGGGCGACGGCGGCGCGCAGCCGCTCCTTCTTCGACCCATCCGGATCCCACGCCTTCTTTGCTTCGAGAGGAGCTTCTTGCCCAAGCGCGGAGAAGGTGATCTGGGAACCGCGATCCTCCAGGATCGGCCCCCAGGTTTTTTCTTCCCACAGGCCGAGGCGGCGCGCCTGCGCCTCCACAACCCGCTGCGCCTGCGCACTTTCCGCCTCCGTCAGGTCACGCGCATACAGGTCGCGCCACCCGCCATCGCGATAGACGGTGTAGCGGGTGCCGCAGGTGGGCATCAAATGAAGGCGAGCCAGTTCGCCGTCGTCGGCATTCAAATTCGCCAGAAGTTGGCTCTCGAACTGGGCGAACTGTCCGCCGGAAATGACGCACACGTCCGCGATGTCGAGCAGGGCGCGCAGAGCAGCCGCCATGCGGGCGGGTAGCGGAGATTTGGAGGGGGCGAGGGTGTCGTCAAGGTCGAAGGCAACGAGGCGATACCCTCGCCCCTCGGCGGTACCAATGTTGCCAGCGTTTGCGGAACTCATATCCATCACCTCACGACGCCTGATTCTGGAAGCCTTGCTGATACTGCTGCTCGGGAGTCACGGGCTGTGCAGGCTGCGGCGGGGCGGGCCGCCTCGGCTGCTCCGGATCCGGAGTAGTGGGCTGAGTCATGGCGTTCCTTTCTGTTACGGCGGCAGAGCACACCGCCGTAGTGACTACCTTGCCATTCTTCCCACGATTGGGCCTCGCATGCCAACCCGTCTTCACCGTCGGCGGAGAATTGTCACCCGGCAAAGTCCGCGGCCACGTTCCCTTTCTGCGATTTCGCACTACACTGGAATGACTGACTTTCGAGACATTCGTGACTTTACGTAGGAGAGTTCATCGTGCCCACACCCCACATTTCTGCGCAGCCCGGCGATTTCGCCCCCGCCGTCATCATGCCCGGCGATCCCAAGCGCGCGGCCCGCATGGCAGCCGAACTCATGCCAGATGCGCGTCTGGTCACCGATGTCCGCAACATCTGCGGCTACACCGGCACCTACCAGGGCAAGCCCCTCTCCGTCATGGCCTCGGGCATGGGGCAGCCTTCGGCCTCGATCTACGCCACCGAATTGTTCTCCTTCTACGGGGTGGAGCGCATCATCCGCGTGGGCACGGCGGGCGGCCTCTCCCCCAAGGTGAAGCTCGGTGACGTGGTCATAGCCATCGGCGCACACACCGATTCAGTTATCAACACCACCCTCTGCCCCGGCATCCAGTTCTCCGCCACTGCCTCCTGGAATCTTCTCAAGGCCGCTGTTGAAGCCGCTGGCGACGACGCCGACGTCAAGGTCGCTCCCGTCATCTCCCGCGATCGCTTCTACGGCACCTCGATGGACCAGAACAAGCGCCTGGCCGAACTCGGCACCCTCGGCGTGGAGATGGAGGCCGCCGCGCTCTACGGCATCGCCGCCGACCTCGACAAAGAGGCACTCGCCGTCCTCACCATCTCCGACCACCTCTTCGATCAGTCCCAGGACATGAGCTCGGAGGAGCGTGAGACCCACTTCCAGAAGGCTCTGCGCATCGCCGTTGCCGCCGCTCTTTCCTGATAGTCATGGCTCTCAGCACGTCCAGTGAAGACTACCTGCGCGCCATCTGGAAGCTGGGCGAGTGGCAAGACAAGCCCGTCTCCTCCGGCCAGCTAGCCAAGACGCTCGGGCTCTCGCCCTCGACGGTGTCCGAAGGCGTGTCCAAGCTCGTTGCCAAGGGGCTGGTGCGCCACGCCCCCTACGGCGCCATTTCACTCACGGAAGATGGTCGACTGCAGGCTGCTCGCATGGTGCGCATCCACCGCCTCCTCGAAACCGGCTTGGTTGAACTCTTCGGCTACTCGTGGGACGAAGTGCATGACGAGGCGGAGCACTTGGAGCATGCGGTATCCGACAAGTTCATCGAGCGCCTCGACCGCACTCTCGGGCACCCCGAACGTGACCCGCACGGCGACGTGATTCCCGCGGCGGACGGCTCCTACCCGGTCGAGGATGAGGAGCTGCACTCGCTCGTCGACATCGCGCCCGGCACTACCGCCCGCATCGATCGGGTCTCCGACAAGGATTCCGAGGTGCTCATCTACCTGGAATCGGTGGGCCTCGTTCCCGGCGTGGACATCACGGTCCTCGATATCCGCCGCTCGGTTGGGCTGCTCAGCCTCCACCTCGACGGCAAGCCCCTCGACATCTCCCTCGCCGCTGCGCGCACCGTCATCGTGCGGCCCGATCTTCCGGTGGATTCCGCACCCACCAACGAGGCGAGCAAGTAACGAGTTGTGAGGTGGCGTCGTCGTCAAAATAGTGAACGACGACGGCGCCGCGCTCCCCTGTTACGGCCCGGAACCTACCTGGGGCCCGCGGGTATTCCACCAGGCGATATCAATCGCGATGATTGGCCAGTTCGCGTCCGTTTCGGCGGCGATGAGTTCCTCAAGTGCGTCGTGTTCCATGGAATTATCCAAACACGGAGCTCCGACAAGATTTGGTCGCGAAAGAGTTCACACCCATCCAAACTCTGAAACACTTCACCTATCAACCCACTTACCTGTAGTGTAACCGCATAACGAAAATTGTGGGATCTCGCCGATCAGACAAGCTCTGACCAGTCAAGATCCCTACAACGACCCTCGAAACTTGGACACATGGCCAAATTCGTGGTTTGCTTGCTCTTGTTCATCTAGAGCAGCCGAGAGACGTGGCTCGTCGACGCTGCAGCAACCCGGAATGACGGGTGCTTCCGCCACGATCGATGGAAGGATTCTTGTGATAGAACTTCAGAACGTCAATAAGGTGTACCCGAGGCGCGGTGAGGATCCCATCATCGCTCTCGACAACATCTCCTTGACCATTCCCTCAGGAGAAATCCACGGCATCGTCGGCGAATCCGGAGCAGGTAAGTCCACGCTCATCCGCTGCCTCACCGCATTGGAGCGGCCCACATCCGGCGCCATCCTCGTGGACGGCAAGGACCTCGCCGCACTCTCCGCCAAGGAACTGCGTGAAGCCCGCCGCTCCATCGGCATGGTCTTCCAGGGCGCCAATCTCCTCGACCAGCGCACCGCCGCCGGAAACATCGTCTACCCGCTGCGCCTCTCGGGCATGGGCAAAGAAGAAGCACGCGCACGAGTAGCGGAAATGCTCGACCTCGTGGGCATCGGCAACCGCTCCTCCTCTTTCCCTTCCGAACTCTCCGGTGGTCAGCGCCAGCGCGTCGGCATTGCCCGCGCCATGGCGGACGGCCCGTCCGTCCTGCTGTGCGACGAGCCCACCTCGGCCCTCGATTCGGAAACCACTGAACAGATCCTCACCCTGCTGCGCAACGTGCGCGACAAGTACGGGGTCACCGTCCTCATCATCACCCACGAGATGGACGTGGTGCGCAAGATCTGTGACTCGGTCACCATGCTGGACCACGGCGCCGTGGTGGCAAGCGGGCCGGTGGCCGACGTCGTCGCTGAAGTGGACTCCCCGCTCTCGCGCATGATCATCCCGGCCCCCGAGTTTGATCCCAAGAATGCCAACGGCGACGCGATCGTGGAGGTCTCCTTCACCTCGCAGCCCGGCGAGCCCACCGGTTCGCGCGTCATGAGCCTGGCAGCCGAATTCGGCGCCGATATCGGTTCAGGCACCTTTGAATCCCTTGGCAAGGTACAGGTGGCGCGCCTCGCGCTCACCATCGAACCAAGCAAATCCAACGAATTGGTCGCAAACCTCAAGAAGATCGGCGCAAGCGCGGAGGTACGAGCAGCATGATCACCACCCTGACAAGCCTCGCCCCCAAGAACGAAGACGCCACCTGGCTCAACAATCCTGTCATCAAGGATCAACTGTGGACGGCCACGGTTGAGACACTCCTCATGACCTTCTGGGCCACCTTGTTCGCCGCCATTTTTGGACTTCTCGTGGGCGTCGTTCTCACCGCCACCCGCCAAGATGGCATCCTTCCCAACAAGATCGTCAACTCGACTCTCGGCTTCATCGTCAACGTGGGCCGCGCCATCCCCTTCATCATCCTCATGGTGCTGCTCCTCAACATCACTCGCATGATCGTTGGCCAGGCAAACGGCTGGCAGGGCGCCATGGTGCCGCTCGCACTGTCTGCCATCCCCTACTTCGCGCGCATGGTCGAATCAAACCTCACCAACGTGGAACTCGGAAAGATTGAAGCCGCCCAAATGATGGGGGCCTCGCGCTACCAGATCCTCAAGGATGTCATCGTCCGCGAGGCCGTACCTTCCCTCGTTCAGTCCACCACGATTCTCACCATCACCATCATCGGCTACACCGCCATGGCCGGTGCCGTGGGCGGTGGCGGCCTCGGAGCCCTCGCCATCAACCAGGGCTACTACCGTACGCAGATCGACGTGCTGGTCATCATCGTCGTGGTGATCATTGCCCTCGTCACCATAGTGCAGTTCGTTGGCGACAAGATTGGCCAGGCAGTCGATCATCGCTGACCCATCCCAACCACCAACTTCCGCGAACCGTTTGGTATCGCGCGAAAACTCCTCAATTTAGCCCGCCTTCTCACGCAAAGGACACAATTATGAAGCACTTCCGCTCGTTAGCGGCCCTCGCCGCCGTTTCCGCACTCACTCTTTCGGCCTGCGGAAACTCCGACTCCGGTTCTGACGCCGCGACCGGCGAAACCTCCGGTCTCACCAAGGTCGTCGTGGGCGCCAGCCCGGTCCCTCACGCCGACATTCTCAACTTCATCTCCGAGAATCTCGCCGCCGATGCGGGCCTCGAGATCGAGGTCAAGGAGTACAACGACTACGTGCTGCCCAACGAGGACCTCCAGGCAGGCGACCTCGACGCCAATTACTTCGCCACCATCCCTTACTACGATGAGCAGGTGGAGATGAAGAACTTCACCTTCGATCGCGGCGAGGGTGTGCACATCGAGCCCTACGGCATCTACTCCAACAAGATCAAGGACCTCAAGGATCTTCCGGACGGCGCCAAGATCGGCATCTCCAACGATCCCTCCAACCAGGCTCGTGCACTCCAGCTCCTGGTGGACAACGGCATCTTCACTCTCAAGGACGTTCCGGTTCCCACCGTCTACGATCTCGACAAGAACCCGAAGAACGTTCAGCTCGTTGAGTCCGAAGCACCGGCTGTTCCCAAGCTGCTCCCGGATGTGGACATCGCCGTCATCAACGGCAACTTCGCCCTCGACAACGGCCTGGTGCCCTCCAAGGACGCCATCGCTCTCGAATCTGCCGAAGGCAACATCTACGCCAACATCCTCGCCTGGAACTCCGGCGCCGATGCGGACAAGATCGCCGCTGTGAAGAAGCTTGACGAGCTGCTTCACTCTCCTGAGGTCTCGGACTTCATCAAGCAGACCTGGCCCGATGGCGAGGTCATCCCGGCCTTCTGATCTCCAGCGGATTGGGGCGCTCACCACGGTGGGCGCCTCTTTTCTGTTCTACGGCGCTTTTCCGTTCTATGGCGCGGTGATCTCAATGGCCCCGTGCGCGCCGCGCTCGGCGTACGTCATCGCGTGATTGACGAAGGTGTAGGTTCCCGGTTCGTGCGCCACGAACTCGACGAAGCCGCCTTCGGCGGGAGCCAGTGCCAGCACTTGCGCGCCGTTGCCGCCCACCGAGTCCTTGCCCGGCGCAAAGGGATCGCATTCCTCGCGGCTGAGGGTGGCGTCACCGCATCCGCGCCGGATCTCGTAGCTGCCCTCGCGCCACACGGTGTCGAACTGGGTGCCGACGATGTGGAATGCCCACGGGATGTTCGGCCCCACGTCCAGCGCCCAGAACCGCACCCGCTCGCCGGTGTGTGCCTGCAACTTCTGGTGGTCGTATTGGAATGGGTAGCCATTGAACGCCATGGCGCTGGGAATCCCGAGCGCCAGCTGATCCGGGTTCATGCCGTCCGCCGGATCGGCGGACCAGTACTGTTCCGATTGTATGACGACGTACTCGCGGTCCACCGGGTCCAGATCCGGAGGATCGACCACAACAGCGCCGTACATCCCGTTCGCAATATGCAGCGACATCGGCATCGTTGAGCAGTGGTACATCCAGATTCCGGCGCGGTTGACTTTGAAGGTGTAGACGAGGCTCTCGCCCGGCTCGATGGTGCGCATGTTCTGGTTCGGCGCCACATCACCGGCATGGAAATCAATTGAGTGCCCCATCGTCCCCTCGTTGATGAGGGTGATCTCGAAGGTGTCCCCCACTTTGCCGCGCAGTACCGGGCCGGGAATGGAACCGTTGAAGGTCCACACCCGCTGCGTACGGCCGGGGGCAATCTCCATATCCTTTTCCTGGGCTCTCATCGTCACTTGATGTAGAGTCCCCTCGGGCGCGGGCTGCAACGTGGCGTCAACGGCCTGGAACCCCTCGCCGGGTTCGGCCATGAGTTCGGCCATGGTGGGCATGACGAGGGAGTCGGAGATATTTCCCGACGGCGACCCTCCCCCGCCCGCGTGCCCGGCATGGCCCTGTCCCCCGGAACTACCGGCCCCGCTGCCGTCCGCATTAACGGTGGCTTCACCGGTAGCGCGGATGGTCATCGTCATGCCCATCTGCTTGTGCCCCACCATTGAGCACCACACGTCGAGGTCCTCAGTAATAACCCCGGCTTCGATGGTGGCGGAACCGCCAGGCTCGACGGGCCCCGACTCCACACCGCTCTCAATCACCAGGTCGTGGCGCTGGTCGCCCGTGTTCTGGAACTCGATGACGAGTCGGTTTCCGCGCGGCACCTCAATGACGTTGGGGATGAAGGACATACCCGAGACGCTCACCTCGACGGAGGTGACGGGCGCGTCCGGGTTATCCGCCACATTCTCGGCGGTAACGGGCCCAGAGAGCCCACGGCCCGGAAGCGCCCCCACGGCTGTTACGAGGCACAGCACCGCAGCGGCGACGACGGCGCCCATCCGCAACCGTGCATCGGGCATCGGTCGCGGCTTGCCGGTTGCTTCGGCGAGTTGCGCGGCACGCGTCGGATCGTTGAGTGCGAGTGGCCCAGAGGACGCAGTGCCAGCACCGGGCGTGCTCGTTGCCGAGCCACCTCCGCCCACGGCGAGGCTGACACCCGGAACACCAGCACCCGCGGCTCCGGGAGCTGCGTTACCGGAACCTGCAACACCCGCGCGTCCCGGCACCTCCCGGCGTTGCTGGCGCGCCACCGCATAGATGAGCAGCCCAAAGCTGGTGATCGCCGTGGACCCCGCCACCAGCAACGCGCCACGGTGAACGAGCTCGGGCAGTGGAAGTACCGCCATCACCATGGCGCCGTTGAGCAGGAAGAATCGGGCACCGGCGGTGGGCTCCAACTCCTCGATCGTGGCGCGCAGTCGCGCCGGACCGCCACCCGCCACCACCGGGAGCAGGTAGGTCAAGGATCCGAGCACCAGTTGCAGGGCACCCGCGGCAAGGAGAAGCGCGTAGGAAACCTCGGACACGTCGCGAGCCGTGGACACATTGCTCGCCGAAAGAAGCTGCCACGCCCAGGTGAGCCCGGCGATCTGGAACCAGATGGTGGCGGCACCTATTGTCCAACCGTCCCCCACTCCAATCATCGAGCCGCGCCAGGTGCGGAACATCGGCATGAGAACGCCGACAACAGCGATGCCAACCCATGCTGCCGCGGCGATACCGGCTGCCTGGTTCCACCCGATAATCGAGGCAACGCTACCCGCCACAATGGCCGTCACCAACAGCGGAAGCGCCCGCATCGCCATTCCAATCGCGCCGGGAGCCAACCGGGTGCGAGCAACCGTCGCACCAAACGTCGCCAGCGTCCCGAGGATCGTCAACCCAAGGAAGCCAAACACCATGAGAAAAACGTGGGCGAGAGACATCCCGTCGTGGCGCACATGAATGGCGGGCCACGCCGTCGTCGCCAATTCAAAATCGGTGACGTCAATCGTCATGAACAAACCGAGCAGCGCGCCCGCCACCAACAGCAGGCCGCCCCAGAGGTGATACTCGAGCGTCACCGCGCCGGGCGAGACGAAGTTGCCCTTCATGGCCCGGGCGAGGTCGAACGAATGCCAGAGCAGCGCCCCAATGATGAGCAGGCTGCCCACCACCCCGAACACCAGGCCCGGGCGGCCCGACGTAGCCAGGGCCACGGCAAGCGCCACCGTTCCCGCGAACAGCCCGACAAGCCGCGCCAGCTGCTTCTTCTGTGACTGCTTGCGGCGCGTCAACGCGTCCGCGAAGTGCCACGTCCACACCAGGATCGAGGTTCCGATGATGCCGAGCCCGGCCACGTGGATGAGGTACCAGGTGGGGTTGGGCAGCACCCGCTGGGCGGCAACCGCCGCAATGAGCATGACAATCCAGAAGGTGGTGGCCATCCAGGTCATACGGTGCCACGCCGATCGAGGCATTTTCACTTGGCGTCTCCCTTGAGAACGAGGGTCACTGTGGTCAGCAGAAAGGTCAAAATCGCGATGACGCCGAGAACTCCGCCGACGTTCCGGGCCACCAGTGTATCGGTGAGGCCGCCCGCCACGCGCATTGCGAGACTCGCATGAAGCAGCCCGAGCGGCACCCACATCACCCGGTGGTAGGGCAGCGCGCGGTGCACGAGGGCCGGGACGATGACGGGCGCGTGCGCCAGGATCATGGAGATGACGAAGCCCAGCATGATGGTGTGAACGACGACGTCGTAGTGCCCATCGCCCTTCCAATCCTCCGATACGAGGAGCACCAGTGCGCACACCAGCGCCCAACAGTAGCCCGCGAGCATGGCGGCAGCCATGAAGCGTGGGGCGCCGTTGGCGCGGATGGTGCGGCGGGCTACGTCTTGGGACACCGTCAGGGCGATGATCAGGGCGATCGAGATACCAACGCTGCGGGCCGCCAGGGGCGAGAGGGAGGCCCAGGCCGTCGTGGTCATGAGAAGGAGCGCCGCCCACAGGATTGACTCCTCGCCGCCGCGGCCGAGAAAGGCGATGCGCGCCAGTTCGAGGCGTTCCCCGATGATGGTGAGGAGCAAGAAAGCCACCCACCACAAAACGATGTCCTCGGGAAGCAGGCCGCGAGTGTAGGCGAGCGCCGAGGCCAGGGCGGCCGCAGCCCCGAGGCCCTGGACTAGTACAGCGATCGCGCTCTGACGTTGGTAAACGGCCACATAGATGCAGGTGAGGGTGCCGGTTCCGAGGAGGAAGAAGCCTCCGGAGACGGCGAGCGGTGCACCCGCCAGAATCGCCAGGGCTCCACAGGCGGTTCCCAACGGGGCCAGCCCCGCCCAGGCGCGCCGCAGCGCCACCGCACGTTCCAAGCCGATAGCGGTGGAGACGAAGCCGAGCACCATGAGCGGGCCGTGGTTGGCCGCAAGGCCGGGGATCGCGAGCGGACTCCAGACGCCCAGCCGCAACAGGCCCGCTGAGAGCCCGGACAAGATGCTCACTGCGGCCAGCGCAAGAACAAGCACGCGTGGCCACACCGGCCGTCGGGGTGCCAGGGTGGGACGGGCCGTGCGGCCGGTTCCACCGGCAGAAGCGCCGGGCGTGGACGCGGCGGGCGCGGGCGTAGCAGGCACGGCAGACCCGGTGGTCAAACCCGCTGCCGCACCGAACCGTACCCACGACGTTTTCTTTTTCACGGAATTAAGCGTATAAATTAATTCAGTCGGAACCATCCGACAGACGTCCCAACTGCGAGAATGAGGAACATCTCATGGCCGACCACGCCTGCAACTGCAACCACACCAACCTGCTGGCCGAGGAGATCCTCGACGCCACCGTCATCCCCCACGCCTTCCGCCATGCAGCAATCCTCGGCGCCCTCGCCGCCACCCCCGTGGGTTCCACCCTGCTCCTCAAGGCACCGCACATGCCCACGCCGCTCATCGCGCAGGTTGCCGAGCTCGAAGGCGAGTTCAGCCACGAAGTAGTACAGGACGGCCCCGAGGCGTGGCTCATCCGCTTCCGTCACGAGGCCTAAGCAGAGCTCACTCAGCCGTATCAGAAGATTCGCCAAGTGAAGGGTTTGTACAGAAAGTCGCGGTTATTTGCCGGGGTGTCGTGTACAAACCCTTCACTTCGCCGATCGTAAAACCCATGTCCGCGAGCCCAGCACGACTCGTAAACCACGTCCGCGAGCCCGGCACGCCGTCGACCCACGTCCGCAAGCCGGACACGCCGTCGTCGTTCCACAAATTTCGCGCCCGGAACCCGCAACCATTCCACTTTGTGGACGCTTTGGCACCAGCATTCGGAAACCACCCAAGATACTTACATGACTGTTAGAAACGCATTGCGACCACCCGTCCGTACGAGTCGTACGTCCGTGGTTTGCCGAATGCGTATGTCCTCGATGATGAAGATGCAGGAGGTAGCGCCGTCACTTAAGGCGGTGCGCCGGTGAGTATTCCACCCAACTCCACGGGTCGAGGATTACGCACTCTATCGTTTGAGGTGATGCCCCCGCGGCGTCCACATCTCGCCCCGAAGTTCTGGGGAACCGTCGATACGCTTCTCCAGACGGAACCGGATTTCATTTCCATCACCTACGGCGCAGCCGGTCAGGATCGTTCCTCGGCGCGTGCGGTGGTGCGCAAGATTGTTCGTGATACTCCGGTTCAGCCAATCGCTCATCTCACCTGTGTGGGAGCCTCCCGCGACGAGGTGACCTCGGTCGTCACGGACTATCTCGATTCGGGTGTCCGTACTTTCCTTGCCCTGCGCGGAGATCCGCCGGTCAACTATCCCGAGTGGCGTCCCCAGCCGGGCGGGCTGGCCTCGGCAACGGAACTTATCACGCTGATCCGCGCGCTTGAGCGGCGTCGCACGATGACGGAACCCGGTGCCGCCTTGCGCGCCGCCTTCAAACCGTTGACGATCGCTGTGGCCACCTTCCCCTCGGGAAACCCGGAGGCGGGAACCACTCCCGAGCAGGAAATTGAGCGGCTTCTCGTCAAGCAGGCCGCGGGAGCTAATTTCGCCATCACGCAGCTTTTCTTCGATCCCGAGGCCTACGCCTTGTTCTCGGAGAAGGCGCGCTCCTATGGCGTGACGATCCCGATCATGCCGGGTCTCTTGCTTCCCACGGATCCGACACGTCTCGCACGCGTCGCTGAGCTCACAAAGGTGGAGGCCCCGAGCTTCCTCCTCGACGATCTGGCAGCCGCGCGCGACGAGCAGGATCTCTACGAACGCGGAATCAAGCATGGCGTGGCACTCGCTCGCGGCGTTCTTGATGCGGGCGCTCCCGGAGTGCATCTCTACACCTTCAACAAGGCCCAGCCAGCGTTGGATCTGCTCGAGCAAGTGCCCGAGTTGACACCGCTTCCCTGATCTTTGTTGCCTGACCGGGCTCTCGTTTCTTGGCCGGGCCCGCTCTAGTCAACAGCCCCGACTGTCCGGCGAATACCCCGTCCGGCTCACACCCCCGTATTTTCTCCCCCACACTTGGCGCGGCGCGAGCCGACGCAAGGACTCGGTGCGAACCGAAACCAACCAGAAAGAAGGAAACATGGCAACCACGCCTTTCCCCACCGCCACGATTCTCGGCTACCCCCGAATCGGCCGGAACCGCGAGCTCAAGCGCGCCCTTGAGGCGTTCTGGGCTGGCCGCTCCTCCGAGGCAGACCTCACCGCTGCCTTCAATCAGCTTCGTCAGGCGAACTTCGATCGGCTTGTCGAGCTCGGTCTGTCGCGCGATGACGCTTCGATCCCCGAGAATTCGGCGCTGTACGATCAGGTTCTCGACGTCACCACGTTCCTCGGTGCCGTTCCCGCTCGCTTCACGGGCAAGGAGGGCCTTGACCTGCACTTCTCGCTCGCTCGGGGCGGCTTGGATGTTCCCCCGCTCGAGATGACCAAGTGGTTCGACACCAACTACCACTACCTCGTTCCCGAGATCGGCCCGGATACCTCGATTTCCTTCGCTGACGACCTGCTGGTGCAGCGTTTTGTTTCCGCCAAGGAGTCCGGCACCCTGACCCGCCCGGTCATCGTGGGCCCCGTCACCTACTTGGCTCTCGCGAAGGCTGCTGACGACGCCCCCGAGGGTTGGTCCCCGCTGTCTCGGATCGACGACGTCGCCGCCGCCTACCGCGAGCTGTTTGCCGCGTTGGCTGCCGCAGGGGCACCGTGGGTGCAGGCTGATGAGCCTGCGCTGGTGTCCGACAACCTGTCGGTGTCGCGTGAGCAGCTTGCTGAGCTGGCTGGTCACGTGTGGACCGAGCTCGCTTCAGCTGAGGATCGCCCGGCCGTGTTGGTGACGCTGCCCTACGGTGACGGCCGCGTGGCGCTGCCCGCGATCGCCGCTTCCGGCGTCGAGGCCGTTCAGTTGGATCTGGTTCGCGGCAAGGCTCCCGAGGCCGGTTCCGTGGACCTGTCCGGAGTGACGCTCGTTGCCGGCCTCGTTGACGGCCGCAACATTTGGCGCGCCGATCTGGAAGCCGCCAAGTCCGCACTGGAGGGCCTCGCAGCTCTCGGCGCCGGTGCTCTCGCCGTGGGTACCACCAACTCGTTGCAGCACGTTCCGCACGATACCGCTCTGGAGAATTGGGACGACGCCGAACTCAACCGGAACCTTCACGAGTGGCTTGCTTTCGCTGATCAGAAGGTTGTCGAGGCTACCGTGCTGGCCCGTGGCCTGGTTGACGGCTGGGATTCGGTTGCTTCGGAGCTCGCTGAGGCGAGCACCGCGCTGGCCGCTCGCGCCGCCGCCCCGGGCGTACACCGCGAGGACGTGCGCAGCCGCACCGCCGCGCTCACCGATGCGGATCGCACCCGCGTTCCGTTCGCCGAGCGTGAGCCGATTCAGGCGGAGAAGCTGGGCCTGCCGCAGCTTCCCACCACCACCATTGGTTCCTTCCCCCAGACCACCGAGCTGCGCAAGGCACGCGCCTCGCTGGTGCGCGGCGAGATTGACGCCGCCACCTACACCGAGCGTATGCGCGACGAGGTGGCTTCGGTCATCAAGCTGCAGGAGGATCTGGACATCGACGTGCTGGTGCACGGCGAGCCCGAGCGCAACGACATGGTGCAGTACTTCGCCGAGCAGTTCGATGGCTTCGCCGCGACCGCCAACGGCTGGGTGCAGTCCTACGGTTCACGTTGCACCCGCCCCTCCGTACTGTGGGGCGATGTTGCTCGCCCGAAGCCGATGACTGTGGAGTGGGCCAGCTACGCCCAGTCACTGTCCGAGCGTCCCGTCAAGGGCATGCTCACCGGCCCGGTCACCATCCTCGCCTGGTCCTTCCCCCGCATTGACGTTCCGATCGGTGAGTCCGCCGACCAGATCGCTCTAGCCCTGCGCGACGAAGTGGCCGATCTCGAAACCGCTGGCATCGCCATCATCCAGGTGGACGAGCCCGCACTGCGCGAGCTGCTGCCGCTGGATGCCGATCGCCACGGCGCGTACCTGGAGTGGTCCGTCGGTTCCTTCCGCGCCGCCACCGCCGGTGTTCGCCCGGACACCCAGATCCACACCCACCTGTGCTACTCCGAGTTCGGCCAAATCATTGACGCGATTGCCGGCCTTGATGCGGACGTCACCTCGATCGAGGCCGCCCGCTCCCGCATGGAGGTGCTCCCGGAGCTGGCCGAGAACGGCTTCTTCCGCGGCGTGGGCCCGGGCGTGTGGGACATCCACTCCCCGCGCGTTCCCTCCGTTGAAGAGCTCGTTGAGCTCATCACCGAGGCCGTCCGTTCCGTCCCGGCCAACCGCCTGTGGATCAACCCGGACTGCGGCCTGAAGACCCGCGCCTACCCGGAGACCAAGGCCTCGCTGGAGAACCTCATGGCCGCCACCAAGCAGGTGCGCGAGACGCTCTGAGCTTTGGGCGTTGAGCTCTGAGCTTCTAGCGTTGAGCTGAGGTAATAGCTGAGGCACGTTTCGCACGAGCTGGCAAGCAGCGGGCCCCTTCTTTTGGAGGGGCCCGCTGTGCTTGGTTCTGCAAGACCATTTCCTGGTTCTGCAAGACCATTGCGTCACTCTGCAAGATCGCTCAGGCACGAAGCTTCCGATAGTGCAACATATCGCGCGGGGCGGTGAATATGCGCAACGTCTCCGTCACACCCCGTGCTTTGTCGATCACTGATTTACCGCCTCGGCCCCGGCATCCACACGGCCGCGCCAAGTCGGATTGGTAGCTGCCAGATCATCCAACGCCCCTTCAAAGGCCTCGAAGAGGAAGTCGAGGTCCTCTTCCGTGATCGTCAAAGGTGGCGAGAGGCGAACTGTGGAGCCGTGCGTATCCTTTGCGAGTACGCCGCGCCGCAGCATGGCTTCGCAGAGCTGCCTGCCGGAGCCCAGACGCGGCGCGATGCTCACACCACTCCACAGGCCCACGTGGGTGTAGGCAGAGATTCCCTTGTTCTTTGCGGTGAGCTCTTCCAGGCGCCGCTTGAAGGATTCCCCCGTGGTTCGCGCGGCCTCCTGGAAGGTTCCTTCGGCCAATATACGCACTACTTCCAGGCCCACCGCAGCCGCCAACGGGTTTCCACCGAAAGTGGAGCCGTGCTGTCCGGGCCGCAGTACCCCGAGCACATCGGCGCGTCCCACCACGGCCGAGACCGGGATGATGCCACCGCCCAGTGCCTTGCCAAGTGTCATGAGGTCAGGCTTTACGCCCCACAGTTCACACGCGAAGGTGGTGCCCGTCCGCCCCAATCCTGACTGGATCTCGTCGGCGATCATGAGCACGTTGTTGGCTGTGCACAGATCGCGTACTCGGCGCATGAATCCATCCGGAGGAATAATCACTCCCGCTTCTCCCTGGATGGGCTCCACCAGCACCGCGACGGTGTTGTCATCCATGAGGGAGGCTACCGAGTTGGCGTCGCCGAACTTCGCTTGACGGAATCCTGGGGTGTAGGGGCCGAAGTCGTCACGCGCGTCAGGATCGTCGGAGAAGGAAACGATGGTGGTAGTGCGGCCATGGAAGTTGCTTCCCATAACGATGATGTTGGCGCGCTCGGCCTCCACACCCTTGACCCGGTAGCCCCACGCTCGCGCCGCCTTGATGGCACTTTCCACCGCCTCGGCGCCGGTGTTCATGGGAATGACCAGATCGGCTCCGGCCAATGTTGCCAGTTCGCGCGCGAAGTCGGTCAGCTTGTCATTGTAGAAGGCGCGCGAGGTCATGGTGAGGCGGTCGAGTTGGTGGCGCGCAGCTACGATGATGCGCTCATTTGCGTGCCCGAAGTTCAAAGCCGAGTAGCCCGCAAGACAGTCGAGGTAACGTTTGCCTTCGATGTCCTCTACCCAGGTACCACGGGCGGAAGAGATAACAACGGGGAGCGGGTGATATGTCTGGGCCAGCCACTGCTTGTCTTCAGCGACGGCAGTGGAGGTGGGAGTGGAAAGAGAATCCGTTCCGGGGGTTACCGGCTTGTCTGATTCTTGCTGCATGTTCTTGTGATCCATGCCTCAGTCTATCCCGGAACGGCTCCAGTTTTCCGCGCTTTGCCCGTCAACACACGGGCTATCGCGTAGGTTGCCGATACACCACAGCGGTCAACGACGTGGTGCGTGGTTAGTACGGGCGTCTTGCTCATCGAGAACCGCCCTTAGCGTTGGGTATCGCCTCTATAACGGCGATACCCAACGCTAAGGGCAGATGTCGGCGGTTATGTTGACGGGCACTTATGAAACCACGCACCCACGAATAAGCGAGGCTCGACGGTACAACCCCGCCATCCAAGAGAAACGAGGCCGCTTAGATAGACTTCGAGAATTCTCCCTGCATGCCCACGGGTTGAAATCCGAGCCGCGAGTTGACCTCGATAAGCATGACGTTGACGGGATCAATCCCCGTGGTCACTTCGCGCACGTTTGGATGATTGCCAATCACCGAGAGGATGTTGGTTGCCTTCATCGCCATTCCCAAACCCTTGCCGCGCGCATCAATGCGCACCACCGTCCCCGACTGAAGCAGTCGCGCCGGCGAGTCCACGTGGGAGATGAGTGAGGTGAAGCCGACCACCTCTCCGTTGGGGTCCACGGCCGCCGTCGTGAATACCGGCGAGCCACCGGCCACGTTGTATTCGTCCTCCCGTTCCAGTGACTCCACAGTCCAGTACTCCGTCCGGGACTGGTCGAAGGCGGCCTGCTGCTCGTCCATCTTGTAGCGGCGTCGCAGTGCCGCAATACCGGGCAGCAGTTCCTTGGGCGATCGTCCCTCCCACGAGACGAGCCGGTAGCCGGGAACTTGGCTCAGCGGCGCCAGTCGTTCACGCAACTCGTCATGATTCGTGACGTCCCATGCGTACTCCTCGTAGACGCTGTTGAGTGAAAACCCGTTCGCAAGCAGGAATCGTGCCGGCACAGACTCCAGCAGGTCAAGAGTCGAGAGGGCGGAATCCTCCATCGGCTTGTAGACGCGGCAGGTGAGCCGCTTCGCCGCCTTGTTCCGGGCCTCGCGCGTCACCTCACCGAGGAGAAAGCTCCCGTATTCGCGCCCCCAGCTTTCGGGATGGACGACGACGTCGATCCACGCTTCCTCACGCTCCTTCTGCTGCTGTGGCAAGCGGAGATATCCGTAGCCGAGGATCTTGGCGGGGTGGCCCGGGCCGATCATGGCGATCGGAGCATCGAAGTTGCGGTCCTCGGGATTGCTGAGGAGGTAGTAGTGCCGCGTATAGATGGCTCGGCGCGAATAGGACGCGGAGATCTCTCGGGCCGTCCGCAACGTCGAACGCCCGGCGAGGCCCTCGTCGTAGCGTGCGCGGTTGAGTTCTTCGACGGCCTCGAACTGTCCGAGAGGGTCATCGCCGGGAAAGGAGGGAATGGGAATCTCAGTGACGCGCATGTGCTAACTCTGACATCTTCAAGGCTCTCGCGTGAGCATTTTTCATTATGTGTTCACCACAACCGAGAGATTGCGGTGGTGAAGCCGGTACTACCGGCATGATCTCTATGATGATGCGGTGTGCCCCCTGCCGGGATCTTCCGGCAGGGGGCACACCGCACTGTATTCAGCCGTCGTGGTGGGAAGGCCAAATGGACATGGTGATCAGTACTTGAGCTGACGCTTGAGGCCTGCGCGCATGCGCTCCTTGTTGACGGCCGCAACGGCGATCAACGGAACGCTAGCCGGGCATGCCTGGGCGCATTCGCCGTAGTTCGAGCAGGGCCCGAACGTGGTCTCAGCGGAAGCAACCATGGACTTGGCACGGCGATCGCGCTCCTGGCTGGGCAGCGGCAGCATCGCGAGATGCGTCAGCTTGGCACCGAGGTAGAGGTGGGCTGCACCGTTCGGGCAGGCCGCCACACAGGCTCCACAGCCAATGCAGGCGGCGAAGTCGAGTGCGGTTTCCACGTTGGTGTGGTTGATGGGCTGGGTGTCCGCATCGGGTGCGGTACCCGCATCAATAGCCACGTGAGCACCGGCGATGGCGATCCGATCGAGGGCGGAACGATCCACCATGAGATCGCGAACCACCGGGTAGGAAGCCGAGCGCAGCGGCTCCAGGCGGACGGTCGAGCCGTCCTTGAAACCACGCAGGCGCTGGTGACAGGCCGGCGTATTGCGTTCGGGGCCGTGCGGCACACCGTTGACCGTCAGACCACACGCACCACAGATTCCCTCACGGCAATCGGATTCGAAGGAGATCTGCTCGCGGCCAGCGTTGACGAGTTCCTCGTTGAGACGATCAAGCATCTCCAGGATACTCATCGACGGCTCGAGGCCATCCATCTCATGACGCTCCCAGGTTCCCTGAGCCTTGACCGAGGGCTGGCGCCATACTTCGAGAGTCAGTTTCACTTGTAGCTCCTCGTTGCCATGGGAACTGCCGAGTAGCTCAGCGGCTCCACGTGTCGGGTGAAGGTTAGCGGGGCGGCAGCGCCCTGAGCCGAGCCTGCCGGGCTCTCGGTCTGCCATGCGGAGACGAAGGTCCAGTGCTCATCGTCACGCTTGGCTTCGCCTTCGTCCTGATGCTCCACACGGAAGTGAGCACCCGCGGACTCTTCGCGATCCAAAGCGTCAACACACATCAGTTCTGCCAGCTCCAGGAAGTCGGCCACGCGGCCGGCCTTCTCAAGGGTCTGGTTGACCTGGGAACCAACACCGGGCACGGAGACGTTCTTCCAGAACTCGTCGCGCAGTGCACGCACCTCGTCACGGGCCTTGATGAGGCCCGCCTTGGAGCGTCCCACGCCACAGCCGCGGTAGAGGATCTCACCGAGTTCACGATGGAACTGGGTCGGGCCCTTGGTTCCCTTGACGTCAAGCAACGCCTGGGTACGAGCGTGGACACGCCCGAGGGCTTCCTTCACCGACGGGGAATCGCCAGTGGGCAGCGCCTCGTTGAGGTGATCCGCGAGGTAGTTGGGAACGGAGAAGGGAAGGGTGAACCAGCCGTCGACACAGGCTGACAGGAGCGAGTTCGCGCCGAGACGGTTCGCGCCGTGGTAGGCCCAACCGGCCTCGCCACCAACAAACAGGCCCGGAATCGAGCTCATCTGGTCGAAGTCCGTCCACAGGCCGCCCATGGTGAAGTGGGCGCCGGGGGCGATACGCATGGGAACCTCGTACGGATCCTCGCCGGTGGCGTGCTCGTACATGGTGAAGAGGTTGCCGTAGCGCTCCTTGATGGTGTCCTTGCCCAAGCGCGCGATGGCGTCCTTGAAGTCCAGGTACACCGAGTTCTTCAGTGGGCCAACACCGTGTCCGGCTTCGAGCTGCTCGGTGGCGGCGCGGGAGGCGATGTCACGGGGGCAGAGGTTGCCGAAGGAGGGGTACTTGCGCTCCAGGTAGTAATCGCGCTCGTTCTCCGGAATTGCCGCCGGATCGCGATCGTCACCCTTCTTCTTGGGAACCCAGATGCGGCCGTCGTTACGGAGCGATTCCGACATGAGAATCGTCTTGGACTGCCACTTCGAGTTCACCGGAAGAGCGGTGGGGTGGAACTGGATCATGCTGGTATGAGCCATGTAGGCGCCGTGGCGATGTGCACGCCAAGCAGCCGAGGCGTTCGAGTTGAGAGCCAGCGTGGAGTGGAAGAACACCGAGCCGTAGCCGCCGCTCGCGAGAACAACAGCGTGGGCCGGGATTGCCTTGACTTCACCGGTGACCAGGTCACGGATGACGACGCCGCGGGCGCGGCCATCTTCCATGATGAGGTCCAGCATCTCGGAGCGGGTGTGCAGCGTGATCGTGCCGCGATTGACCTGGCGCAGCAGCGCCTGAGCTCCTGCGAGCTGCAGCTGCTGGCCTGTCTGGCCACGGGTGTAGTACGTACGCGATACCTGCACGCCACCGAAGGAGCGGGTGGCGAGCGTGCCACCGTACTCGCGGGCGAATGGGGCGCCAATGGCGTTCATGTGGTCGATAACGCGCACGGACTCTTCGGCGAGGCGGAAGGCCTCGGCCTCGCGGGCACGGAAGTCACCGCCCTTGACGGTGTCCTTCACGAAGCGGTAGATGGAGTCGCCGTCGACCTTGCGGGCGCGAGAGGCGTTGATACCACCCTGAGCGGCGATCGAGTGAGCGCGGCGCGGGGCGTCGTGGAAGGTGACGGAGTGGACGTTGTAGCCCTGCTCGCCGAGTGCTGCGGCGACACCGCTACCGGCAAGTCCGGTACCAATGACGACGACGGTGAACTTGCGCTTGTTCAGCGCACCCACCAGCTTGTAGGCATCGCGGCGGCGATTCCACGCGGTAGCGGGATCACCATCGGGCACCTTGCCGTCCAGTACGGTGCCGTTGGCGGCACCGGCGACCGTCACGCGGGGCGCGACGAAAGGCTTCTTACCAGCCTGCTCAGCCGCAGCTTCTTCTGCTGGATTCTTACGGAAGATATTGCTCATGATAGGACTCCAAACTGCACCGCGAGCGGGATGGACGCATTGCCCAGCAGGATAGCCACAGCGACAAGACCTGCGACGATCGCAGCCATCATGCGCAGGCGGTATCCCATGGCACCGAGATCCTGGACCACCGTGGTGATTCCATGAGCCACGTGGAAGGAGACGAGAGCCATCGCGATCACGTAGATGGCGGCCATCCAGGGACGCGAGAATGAGGCAACCATATTGGCGTAGGCCTCGGGGCGCGTGCCGTGCGGATGCTCAAATGCCGCGGTGGCAACGGGCTGCAGGCCGATCGTCAGATCCAAAAGGTGGATGATGACGAAGATCGCCAAGAAAACGCCGGTGAGTGGCATCAGACGAGCCGAGAAGGACTGGATGCCAGTCCGAGCGGCCTTGATCGATGCGCGGTGTGGTCCGCGAGCCTTGCGTGCACGAGCCCACAGCATCACTCCCGCGACGATGTGAACCAGGAACGAGCTTCCAATCACGATGCGGAACAGCAGAAGTACGAGTCCTTCGGGGATGAAGGGCGCGAAGGCTACGCGTAGCCACTCTGCGTAATCGTTAAAATGCTCTGCTCCGGTGTAGACCTTCAGGTTTCCGAATAGATGAATCAGCACGAAAGCCACTAGGATCGAGCCAGAAATTGCCATGGCCACCTTGAGCATCCAAGTTGCTGGACGCGGCGGCGATGTTTGTGTCGTTGTTGACATCGGTGTCCTCCTCTTTCATGAGGCTACTTCATATCTACTGTGACTTTCCCGTTGGAAGGGCGCGAACAACATAGCTATTGTGGAGCCTGAGTCACAAATGGCGTTACGTTCGTACTTTAGTCCCAAAGCGCCTTGTCAGAGGGCCCGAATTAAGTAAGTGTCCCCTTGTGAAATAGCCGCTTCGAGCGAGGTTTTCGCGACCGCTTGAAACTCCCGGTCTGATGGGCAAAAGAAGTGACGACGACGGCGTCGTATCACCACGCATTGCGGCGTCCAGCAGTATTTTTCACGGTAGCCGATAGCCTAGTTCTCAGCCTTTTCTCAGGTTTTCATTCTGGTGGAAAATCGTGCGGAAACTGGTCTGACCATGAAATACTTCATCGGGTAAACGTCCCGTGTACACATGTGCCAGCACCGACGCTGCCACACGAGGAGGACCCATGCTGATCGGCATTCCCACTGAAATCAAGAACAACGAGAATCGCGTTGCCGCAACCCCTGCGGGCGTGGCCGAACTGGTCGCCCACGGCCACGAGGTGATCGTCCAGGCCGGTGCAGGCGAAGGAAGCTCCTTCCCCGATGCCGAGTATGCAGCCGCTGGCGCACACATCGTCAACGACGCCGCCACAGCCTGGTCCGCCGAGCTCGTGCTCAAAGTCAAGGAGCCCATCGCTTCCGAGTACGGGTACCTGCGCGAGGACCTCACCCTCTTCACCTACCTGCATCTTGCAGCAGACCCTGACCTCGTCGAAGCGCTCGTTGAGCACAAGACACTCGGAATCGCTTACGAGACGGTGCAGCTGCAGGACCGCTCACTCCCCCTCCTCACCCCGATGTCCGAAGTGGCAGGAAGCCTCGCCGCTCAAGTTGGCGCTATGCAGCTGATGAGCTCCAACGGCGGCCGTGGTCTGCTTCTTGGCGGAGTCCCCGGCACCCCGAAGGGAAAGTTCGTGGTGATCGGCGGCGGCACAGCCGGTGAGTACGCCGCACGCGTGGCTCTCGGGATGGGTGCCAAGGTCACCATCCTCGACATCTCACTCCCCCGCCTGCGTCAGCTCGACGCCGAGTTCAACGGCCAAGTCACCACCCTCCGTTCCTCGCCCTACGCGGTGGCCGAGCAGGTGGCGGAAGCGGACGTCGTCGTCGGAGCAGTTCTCGTTCCCGGAGGCGCCGCGCCCAAGCTGGTGACCAACGAGATGGTGGCTACGATGAAACCGGGATCGGTGCTGGTGGATATCGCTATCGATCAGGGCGGATGTTTCGAGGATTCGCGGCCCACCACCCACTCCGACCCGACGTTCCGAGTGCATAACTCGAACTTCTACTGCGTGGCAAACATGCCCGGTTCGGTGCCCCGCACCTCCACGATCGCGCTGACCAACGCCACGCTACCCTACGCGTTGGAGATCGCTGATTTGGGCCCGCAGCAGGCCATCGAGAACGATCCCGCGCTCGCAAAGGGTGTTAACACCCAGGCTGGGAAGATCGTCAACCAGCCGGTGGCTGAGGCCTACGCGGCACTGCGCGGGTAAGAGGTGGCGCCGATAGGTCACGGCCTATTGGCGCGATCTCCGTGTCTAGATGCCAACGCCGCCGCCACGAGGATCACGGCCAGCAGGCCAAAGACGATGCGAAGGCCGGCGTCGAGATCGGTGTAGGGAGTCTCAACCAGGCCTCCCGCGGCGAGGGCGAAGAGCCACGCCAGCAGCGATGCACCGGTGACTTGCCCAATGCTGCGTGAGAGACCAAGCAGGCCCGCCGCGGTACCGCGGCGGGCCGCCGGCACGCTCTGCATCACGTGCGTGTTATTGGCGGCCATGAAGAGCTGGTAACCGGGCGCAAGGAGCACGGTTCCGGTGAGGTACCCGGGCAATCCGAGCAGCGGCGGGAGGAAGGCCAACGCCGCGGCAGCCACGGCCATGAAGACGAGCCCGAAGGCCACCAGCCGCGCGGGCTCACCGCGGTCCACAAAGCGGCCCGCCAGCACGCCAACGCACACCGAGGTGAGTGGACCGGCCGCCATCGCCACGCCCATTGCTGCACTCCCCAGGCCCAGGGCGCCAGTCAGGTAGAACGGGCCCACCACCAGGGTGCTCATCATGATCGCGCTGACAAGGAGATTCAGCGTCACCGCACCGATCATCACGCGGTTGCCGATCATCACGCGGTTGCGAGTTGGAGATTGCGCCGATTTTGCGGGATCTCCCAGCTCCGTCGCCACCATGATGTCCGACCTGGTCCGCCCAGTCGCTAGCACACGCATTCCGGACAAGACCGCAAGAACCAGCACCGGCAAGGGAAGCATCGCCCAAAAGATTGCGGGCCACCCCCAAACTCCCAGGAGCAGACCACCGAGCGCGGGACCGGACGCCGTGCCCACGGCCGCCGCGGTACCCAACGCTCCCATGGCGGTCCCGGCACGCCCAGCGGGTACCGTGTCCCGCACCAAGGCCAGTGGCAGTGCCGTCATCGCAGCTGCGCCCACACCTTGCAGGAGACGGCCCGCAATCAGAATCCACATACTCGGAGCGAGAGCACAGATCACGCTCGCCATAACGAACAGTAGAAGCCCTCCTGCGAGCACCCGTCCCCGCCCCAGCAGGTCCCCCAGATATCCCACAACGAGACTCCCGGAGGTGAGCGTAAGAAGGTAGGAGACCACGGCCCATTGCGCCTGCGCCGCATCTCCCGCCCAGCTTGCCATGTCGGGAAGCGCGGCGTTGACCGCACTTGTCCCGAGCTGCGCCGAGGCCATGCACATTGCCAAAACTGCAACGATGCGCCCCACGTGGCGTTCTTCTGGTGAGTCCATTTTCTCAGCTTGTGACATGTTTCCACGATGCCGGAGCAGCCTTCGCCACAACAAGTACTCTTGCTAAAAACGGGACGAATTGCTGCAATGGGTACATGGCTCACAACGATCCGGAGATCGCGGCTGCCCTGGACGGCGTCGGTCCACGCATACAGGCCCTGCGCGAGCGGCGTGGCTACACGCTCGCCGACATCTCACGCCTTACCAGCTTCTCCACCAGCACCCTGTCACGGCTCGAAACTGGTCAGCGCAAGGCCAGTCTGGAACTGCTTCTCCCCCTGGCACGAATCTACGGCGTCCCCTTGGATGACCTCGTCGGCGCACCCGAAACCGGCGACCCACGCATCAGACTCCGCCCGCGCCGCGTCAACGGCCGCACCGTCGTTCCACTGACACGCCAGGCCACCGGAACCCACGCGTGGAAGATCCTCGTGCCCGTCACCGAAACAGAACCTCGACTGAAAACGCACGAGGGGGCAACCTGGATCTACGTACTGTCGGGCGTCTTACGGCTCGTCGTCGGTACCGACGAATGGTTCCTCGAAGCAGGTGAAGCCGCCGAGTTCAGCACCGAAACTCCGCATTGGTTCGGCAGCGATGGCACCCACGAGGCCGAAATCCTCACCATCTTCGGACCGCAGAACAAGGCCACTAGCGGCCGAGGTGAGCACGCAAGCCCTACCTGCCTCGAGGGGCACGCGGCGGCACACGAATCACGGAACGCCAACGAATAAAGACCCGTTAGCGCTCGCGCGCAACCCGTCCGATCATCCAACACACAGCCGCAGCCACCACGCCTCCCACGGCATACCAGGCCAGGTCCTGCGCGTTGAAAGTCGACCCCAGCACCCACCGCGCCGGCGGTACATAGCCCACAATGGTGCGCGGAATATCGGTGAGCTGCAACAGCTCGATCGCCACGCTGAAGAGGAATCCGCTAAGGCCCGCCATCCACGCCGTCGTCGTTGGCCGCAACGCCAGCACCAGCAACGCGATCATCACGGTGTAGAGGATCCCGCCCAGCGCGTCACCCACCCCGGGCACACCTCGGGTGAGGACCCCAAGAACGACGGTCACCAGGACCGCGACCACACTCAGTACGCGCTTGCGCATCGACTCAGCCCCTATGAGGCAACAACCGTCACCGGAAACGTGCCGGTCTCGCTTGAGCGCCCCTGTTCCGTGGTCGTTGCGGTGTCAGTTTCGGCGACGACGGCGTCCGCCACGCCGGTTTGGCCCACCTCGGCTACGTTCGTATCCACGTTCGCCACGGGCCCCGGTTCCGCGGTGTCAATTGAAGCCGCGGCGCCGTCGTCGTTCTGATTCAACGATTTCTTCGCCATCATCCACGAAGGTACCAGCAGGCAGATCGCGGCAATCCAGGCGAGCGGAGTACCCCACACCACGCCGGTGTATCCGAAGAGGTCACCGAGGACGATGGCGGCAGTCACGCGCATACCCAGTTCAAGAAGTCCGGAGATGGTCGGGGCGAGGGTGCGGCCCAGGCCCTGCAACGCGTTACGGGTGATGAAAAGGACGCCGAGGAGCACGTACAGCATGCCGTTGATGACGAGATACTCGTGCGCCATGTCCACGACGATCTGTGCGTCGTCGCCCACGAACATCTGCAGGATCGGCTCACCGAACGTGATGAGCGTGAAGGACATGACCACGGAAATGCCGATCGAAATGATGATCGCCTGGCGCACGCCCACCCGGATCCGCTCCATCTGGCCGGCGCCGTAATTCTGAGCCACAAACGTGGCCACGGCGAGTCCCAGTGAGGCGAGGCAGAAGACG
Organism: Ancrocorticia sp.; assembly: GCA_047602305.1. GTDB lineage: Bacteria > Actinomycetota > Actinomycetes > Actinomycetales > Actinomycetaceae > Ancrocorticia. Next base: position 184,661 of record JASGHO010000001.1, on the reverse strand, counting down.
GCGAGGCCGTCCACGCGCATGGCCGTGGTGAAGGCCGCTACCGCGTTGGTTCCCAGCATGTTGAGGCGCACCTGGACAGCAAGCGTACCGATGGCGACGATCGACATCTGGAAGCCCATCGGCAAACCGATGTGCAGGTGCTTGCCGAGAAGCGCGCGATTGACCTTCCAGTCACTCTTGCGGGTGTGCAGCACCGGAATGGAGCGCATGAGGTAGATCAGGCAAGCAATCACCGAAATGAGCTGGGCAATCACTGTGGCAAGCGCCGCGCCCGCCACGCCGAAGTCCAGGAACTGCACAAAGAGCACCACCAACGCCACGTTGATGAGGCAGGCGATCGTCAGGAACACCAGGGGGGTGCGCGAGTCTCCGATGGCGCGAATGATGGCCGAGAGGTAGTTGAAGAACATGATCGCGCCCACGCCAAGGAAGTTGATGACGGCGAACTGGGTCGCGTCGTCAAGCAGCTCCGGGGGTGTCTGCAACAAGGCAAGGAAAGGACGCGCAAAGAGTGGCGCCGAGACCATGAGAATGAGCGAGGAGATCGCCGTGAGGATCGTCCCGGCGGCAACGGATCGCCGCACGCCGTCCGCGTCACCAGCGCCGAAAGCCTGCGCCAACGGAATCGAAAAGCCCTGCGTCATACCCTGCGCGAAACCGATGAGCAGGAACAGCATGGAGCCGGTCGAGCCAACGGCAGCCAGCGCATTCACCCCAAGATGCTGCCCGACAACCATCGCATCAGCCACCTGGTACATCTGCTGGACCACATTGCCGATAAGCAGGGGGATGGCGAAAAGCACCATGACTTTCCACGGTGTGCCCACGGTGAGGGCTTTGGACATTCTTCAGAGCTCCACAAAATCGTACGTTCAATCGGTGAGGCCCACTTGTGGCCTCGTGGTGAGGCCCACTTGTGGCCTCGTGGTGAGGCCAGGTTGTGGCCTCTAAGCGCAGTGCCGCCCGGAATTGAACACATCAATTCCGGGCGGCATCGCGATATCAGTAACTGAAACTCCGTAGATGTCGCTCAGGCCGGAGTTCAGCGTCTGGAGAGATCCCTCCCACAGGCGGTGGCTTACTACAGCTCGTGGCCTATAGGGGTGATCTCCAAAAAGATCTCTTCAAATCCTACGGAATTTTGTCCGTTCAATGTCAGGGCCGATTCCAGTGAACTCGGCCTCACCTGCCGCTTTCTAGCCTTTAGTGTAGGCATCTCACGAAGCTTCGAGACCGTTTCTTGGGACTCTATAAAAAGGGGAAGCCCCTGTTTAGCATGGGAACACGTGAGTTTCGCCCGACACAACGAAATGAGTATTCCATGCGCGACGATGACCAGAGGACTTCAGAACTAATACGGGCTTTGTTAGACGCCTCAGTGTCCCGCATCCTGTTCCGGCAGGATCACCTCTCGAAGGTGACGGGAGTGGCCCTCAGTGACGGGCGCAAAGTGGTCCTCAAAGAACGCCCTTGGAGCACACGCTACGAAGCATGTGCCGAGGTTCAGAGAGCGGTATACGACGGCGGCTTCCCGTGTTCTCGTCTCCTGGTCGGCCCGGTCCGGATCGACGAGACCGCCGTGACCATCGAGGAATACTCTGTCGCGGGTTCCGGGCAGAGTGAGTCATTCGCACCCAGCGGCAACGCCTCGGGCTCTGCGTTCTTCGCCCATCTCTGTCTGACGCCAAGTGTTGACGAGATCTCTGACGTCACCCCTCCGCTGTGGCTCGGATGGGACCATGAGGAGGATGGACTGTGGCCCCAAGCCGACGACGGCCCCGAGGATCTCAACTCAATCGCAGCTCCCGACTGGCTGACGGCCGCGGCCCAGCACGTGCGAGAGGTGCTGCTTGGGGCGGCTGACCGCATCGTCGTCGGACACGGGGACTGGGAAGCGCAGAACGTCATCTGGGAGGGCGAAAACCTCGCAATTGTGCACGACTGGGACAGCATCGCGGCGCTTGCCGAGCCGGCGCTCGTCGGCGCTGCGGCGGGGGTATTCGGGCTCAACGGGTGCGAACCGGGTTGGGCGACACTCGCCGGATCACAGCAGTTCCTTGCTGAGTATCTGCGGCGGCGAGAGATCGCCAGCCCAGAAATCAAGCCTGAGCTACGAGCGCCCTGGACGGACGCCGACACCCGGGTATTCTGGGCCGCTGGCCTGTGGGTTCCCCTCTACAACGCACAGAAGGCGATCGCCCGCGGCCAATTCGAGCCGTACGCGGACAGGGTCCGAGCGCGGGTGGAGGAACGGCTCCCACTCACCCGACGGGGAGTGTGTCAACCTCCAGCCGCAACACCGAACCCTCGCGAGCACTCCGAACGTCTTGCCTCCTGCGCCACACAGCCATACAACGGTGAGACTGCCGCCGAGTCAGCACGCGCAGAACGCGACTCGCGGTAATCGTTACAAGGTCGCGGATAAGTGCGGATTCCTCCTCCAACTCAATCACTGAAACAGATCACAGAAATACTCGACTATCCAATCACTGGCGAAGCGGTGCGCCAAACTCCTCGAAAATGAGCGCGGCAACCCCGGCCGGACTCAGGTGATCAGTTTCTATGAAGAGATTTCGTGGTGAATTCTCAAGCAGATCGCGGGCCGCTTCCTGGTAGCTGTCCAAGTGCCACTTAAGCGCCGACTGCTGACTCGGCGCGTGCAGTTCTAGGCCCCAACTCCCACCGGCTGGGCCTTCGGTCCCCGCAGCGGCAGCGGGAAGTGGCAGGCCACGCGATGTGCACCGCCCACCAGCACCGGTTCGCTCTGGCACTCCTCGGTGGCAAACGGGCAGCGGGTCCGGAAGCGGCAGCCCGAGGGCGGGTCGATGGCCGAGGGCGGCTCGCCCTGTAGCTGGATGATCGACTCCTCGCGCACATACGCCGGGTCGGGCACCGGAATCGCCTCGATGAGCGCCTGCGTGTAGGGATGGCGCGGATTGCGCACCACCTCGTCGGCCGGCCCCTCCTCGACGAGCCGTCCCAGGTACATCACCCCGATGCGATCGGCCATGTATTGCACCACGGCCAGATCGTGGGAGATGAACACGTAGGACATCCCGTATTCTTCCTGCAGGTCCTTCATGAGGTTGAGAACCTGGGCCTGCACCGACACGTCGAGTGCGGACACCGGCTCGTCAGCCACGATGACGTCCGGTGCCAGCGTGAGCGAACGGGCCAGGCCGATGCGTTGCAGCTGGCCACCCGAGAACTCGTGCGGGTAGCGGTCCAGCGCGTCCGCCGGAAGCCCCACCTGCGCCACCATCTTCTCGATACGCCCCGCAATATCCTTGCCGGATCCCATCTTCTGGATGCGCAGTGGCTCGGCGAGAATCTCGTCAATTCTCATGCGTGGGTCCATCGCCGCGTACGAATCCTGGAACATCATCTGCACGTCCTGGTGGATGTGCCGCTTCTCGGGCCCCTTGACCTTCGTGATATCGGTACCCAAGATTTCGACGTCCCCGCCGGTGGGCGGCTCCAGCCCGGCGATGAGACGCCCCATCGTGGATTTTCCGCACCCGGACTCCCCCACCAGGCCGTAGGTGCGCCCGCGTTCCAAACGCAGCGACACCCGGTCCACCGCCGAGACGGTCCCCATCTTGCGGCGGAAAAGACCGCTGGAAACGGCCGCGTACTCCTTGGACACCTGGGTGACATCGAGGACGACGTCGTCGCTCACCTCCGCGGGTATGGCAACCCCGGCATGTTCCCCAGTAGCCCCGGCCGATTCAGCCGCGCCAGTTTCCGTCGCGTCGCCAGAACCAACAACACCAGTTTCAACGACGACGGCGTCACCATCGGAGGGCATTGCCTCCCCCGAGAGCCGCGGGTTGAGGCAGGCGAACTTGTGGGCGGCCTCGCCGCTCAGCAGCGGATCGGTGATACTGCACTCGGGCATGGCCCACGGGCAGCGGTCGACGAAGCGGCAACCCACCGGTTCCTCGCGCAGCGCGGGCGGCGAGCCGGGGATGGCGAAGAGCTTCTCCCCGTTGCGCAGCGCCCGCTCCGGGAGCGCGGCCAGCAGGCTGTTGGTGTAGCGGTGGCGCGGGTCGGCAAATAGGTCCCGGGTGCTGGCTTCTTCCACCACACGTCCGGCGTACATGACGGCCACGCGATCGGTGTGCCCAGCCACCACGCCGAGGTCGTGGGTAATAAGGATGACGCCCATCTGGTACTCGTCGCGCAAGTCGTCGATAAGCTCAAGAATCTGGCGCTGGGTGGTGACGTCGAGCGCTGTCGTCGGTTCGTCGGCGATGAGCAGGCGGGGCTGGCACACCAGCGCCATGGCGATCATGACGCGCTGACGCATGCCGCCAGAGAGCTGATGCGGATAGGAATCGAGCACCGATTCGGGCCGCGGCATCCCCACACGGATGAGCGTTTCGAGGCAGCGGTCGCGCGCCTCCTTCTTGCCCATCTTCTCGTGGATGCGCAGCGGCTCCGCCACCTGCTTACCAATGGTCATGGTGGGATTGAGCGAGGTGAGCGGATCCTGGAAGATCATGCCGATGCGGGTGCCGCGCAGGCGGCGCACTTCCTTCGCGGTCATGGCCGTGAGGTCCTGGCCCTCCAGCAGGATTTTGCCTCCCGTAACGCTTCCGCCCTGCGGCAACAGTCCCATGACGGAGAGCGCCGTCATCGTCTTGCCGCAGCCGGACTCCCCCACGATGCCGAGGGTTTCGCCGGATCGTACCGACAGGTCGATGCCGCCGAGGGCGTGCACGGTTCCTCCGCGCACCGCAATTTCTGTGCGCAGGCCCTCCAGCCGGAGTAGATCCTGCGCCTGTGACACGTGTGCCATGGGGCTCACCTCTTCCTCAGCCGCACCTCGAAGGCGTCCCGCAGGCCGTCTCCGATGAAGTTGAATGCCAAAACGATCAGGATGATCGCGATGCCCGGTGGGAAGATGAGCCACCAGTTGCCGGAGTAGGCGTCCGTCAACCCGGTGGAGAGCATGCCTCCCCAGTTGGCGGCGGGCGGCGGAACTCCCAGTCCGAGGAAGGACAGGTACGCGACGTAGAGCACCGCGTCCGCCACCTGGAATGTCGCATTAACGACGACGGTGCCGATGGCGTTACGAACAATATGGGTTCGGATGGCCCTGCTGGAGGTTCCACCCATGCCGCGCATCGCCATGATGTACTCGCGCGAGCGCAGCGAGAGTGTTTCGCCGCGCACCAGGCGCGCCGGTCCAAGCCAGGCGAAAGCGCCGATGATGATGATCAGCATGGGCACGTTCGGGGTGATGATCGTGGCCATGAGCATGAAGAGGAAGAGCGCGGGGATGGACATGAGGGCGTCCACCACGCGCATCATGATCGAGTCAACCTTGCCGCCGATGAATCCGGCGACGGCTCCCCAGAGCGTCCCGATGAAGGTGGCGAAGATGCCCGCAAGCAGGCCCACGGTGATGGAGGTCTGGCCTCCCACCATGAGGCGCCCGAGCTGGTCGTAGCCCAGCCCATCGGTACCGAGCGGGTGCCCGGCGCCGGGCGGCTGGTAGCTGTTACGCAGGTCGGTATGCACCTGATCCGTGTGGTAGAACAGCGGACCAACAAACGAGAAGAGCACAAGGGCCAGCACAATGACGAGCCCCAGAACCGCGAGGCGGTTCTGCAGGAACACTTCCGCGCCCTGCCGCCACACGCCCGGGCGGCGTACCGCGGCCCGCTGCTGTCCTTCATGTGACGACGACGGCGCGCCGTCACCCGGCACATCAGGCTCCGGTTTCTGCGGCCCCCGGTTAGCTGACTGTGAAGAATCGACTGTCATTGTTTACCTGCCAATCGCACTCTCGGATCCGCCACCGCATACAAGAGGTCGGCGAGCAGTGCTCCCACCACGGTGGCGATCGCCAAGATGATGGTCACTCCGAGAAGAATCGGGTAGTCACGGCTCTGGGCGGACTGCCAGAAGAGCAGGCCCATGCCGTTGAAGTTGAAGAGGGTCTCCACCACGAGCGCACCGGAAAACAGTGCCGGGATGTAGAGTCCGAGCAGGGTGATGACCGGGAACATGGCGTTGCGCAGGGTGTGCACGAAGACCACCCGGAACTCGGACATGCCCTTGGCGCGGGCGGTGCGCACATACTGCTCGTTGAGGTTGTCCACCATGGACGAGCGCACGTAGCGCGAGTAGGAGGCCACCGTGACGATCGCGAGTGTCACCACGGGAAGGATGAGTGCCTTGGGGTCGCCAAGCATTTCAGCAACGGTGTAGCCCTGCGGTGCTTCAGGCGGCAGGATCGACCACACCTGCGAGAACAGGATGATGAGCAGAAGGCCGAGAAAGAAGATCGGGGTGGAGTAGGCCAGCATCGCGGCAATGGTGATGGTGTAATCGGGGCCGCGGTTACGCTTGACCGCCTGCCACACGCCCAGCGGCACAGCCAAAGCAATCGCCAGAATCGTTGAGATGAGCGAGAGCAGAATCGTCTTGGGCAAACGCTGGCTGATGGCATCGGAAACGTCCTGGTTGAGTTTGTAGGAGTACCCGAAGTCTCCCTGCGCGATCTCCCCAACGTAGCGGACATATTGCTGCGCAATGGGCAGGTCGAAGCCGTTCTCATGATTAAACTGGTCGATTTGCTCCTGTGTTGCTTCTTTTCCGAGCGTGGCTCGGGCCGCACCTCCCGGAAGGGAATGGAGTAGCGCGAAGGCAATGATCGTCACCAGAATAACGACGACGAGGGACTGCCCCAGTCGCTTAAGTATGAAGGTACCCATCGGGTTCTCCTCACGAGGTGGGGACTCGTAGAGCCCCCACCTCGATGTGCTAGCGGGGATTGGTTACTTCCAGGACCAATCCTCGGGGTACATGAGATTCATCGGATCCTGGGGCTCAATGCCCTGCAGATCAGACTTGTAGGCAGAGATCTGGTAGACCGGGTTCGGCATCCAGAGCACCGGCAGATCCTTGGCGAGGAACTCGTTGTACGCTTCGATGGCGGCGCCGTCGTTAGAGAACTGGGTCTCCTCCACCAGCTTGTCCGCCTCGGGGTTGGAGTACAGGCCGAGGTTGACGGGGGCGTCAGTCTGGAAGAGGCGCTCGCCGGAGGCGTAGACCGGGTAGTACCAGGAGCCCTGGGAACCGAAGAAGGACAGATCCCAGTTACACGGCTGGCCCTCCTCGCACTTCTGCGAGACGGAGACCGAGTCCGGCACTTCCTGGATCTCCAGGACGATACCCACCTTGGACATCTCGGACTTGAGTTCGGACATCATCTTCGTGGTGGCCGAGAAGCCGGACTGGGAGATGAGCTTGAAACTCAGCTCGTCGCCAGCCTCGATGCCCTCACCGCACTGTCCATCGCCGGTTCCGGGCTTCTCGCACACCGAGGCGCCATCCGGCACGATCTTCCAGCCGTGATCCTCCAGCAGCTTCTGGGCGCCGGCCGGATCAAACTCGTAAGCACATCCCGTCGTCGTCCCCAGATCGTCGGTAGCCATCGGAACTGGACCGCAGGTGGGAGCAGCCATGCCACCCCAGACCACCTCGGAGATGGTCTCCTGGTCAACAAGCATCTGCATCGCCTGGCGCACGTAATGCTGGGCGAAGATGGGGCCCGTCTCCGGGTTGGCGAAGTTGAAGGGCATGTAGGTGATGGACCAGCCGTACCACGGGGCCACGGTGTAGCCCTGGCCCTCCATGTGCTCGACCTGCGACACGTTGGCGGCCGGAATGTAGCCGTAATCAATCTCGCCAGCGCGCAAGACGTTGAACTCGGCGTCGTCGCCCGTGAAGGGCCGCAACACGACCTTCTTGAGCGTCGGCTTGTCCTCACCCCAGTAGCTTTCGTTGGGGACGAGTTCCACCTGGCCGTTGGGCACGTAGGAACCGATGGTCCAGGGGCCGGACACAACCTTCCACAACTCATTGGTGGCGTAGGTGGAGAGGTCCTTCGACTGCTCGGTGAGGAAATCAAACACCTTGACGGCGCCCGCCGGGTCGCGATCGTGATCGCCCACTTCTCCATCAAGAGAGGTACGGTCCCACACATGCTGCGGCATGATCGAGACCTTGTTGAGCTGGTTGCCCACGAACCATGACGGCGAATATTCCTTCGTCGTGGTGAACGAGAAGGTCTTCTCATCGATCACCTTGAACTCGGAAATGTTGTCCGGGAAGGCGCCCTCACGGTAGGAGGCCCACTTGTCCTTGTTGGCGTTGACGAGGTTCCACCAGAACTCGATGTCACGAGTGGTGATTGCCTCGCCGTCAGACCAGGTGGCGTCCTTGAGGGTGATGGTCATGGTGAGGCCGTCGTCGGAGAACTCCGGCGTATTGCCGAGCGACTTTGCGTCGAAGATCGCGTATTCGGCGTCAGACGTGAGGTCGTAGTTGTAGAGCGGACGGTAGAGGGCGGTGCCAAAGATGGCATTCTCGCCCTGAGTGAATCCGGGGGCCGAGATCGGCAGAATCCAGTTCGGCGTACGGAAGGCCATGGAGACGGTGTCGGCACTCGTGCCGCCGCCCGCTCCATTTGACCCTGACGAACCGTCATCGGACGAGCTACAGGCACTCAGGCTGAGCGCGCCGGCAACGGCGAAAACCATCGCCGTCTTCGTTAATCGCGAAAACTTCCTTGTCATTGGTGCTCCTGGTTGTCCTGTGTGGTGCGAAGAGGGAAGAGGTCCGGTCATCAAGAAGAGCGGGGCCCTTGGTGAAAACACCCACTTTATTCGAATGTCGGACACTTTCTACGTAATACTTAGTTCGTGCTCGAAGTATCTTGTGTAATTGGTAGCATAACTGTATTAATGGTTCTACTGTCAATTGAATTAATCGATTCGATATAAAGTAGTTGACCGTTAATACGCAGGAAATACGCCCTGATCTATAAAGGAAGTACCTATGTCCCGAACAAAGGCCAGTATCGACGGCGAGGTTCTTGAACTGGTGTCTTCCGGGCGCGCCACTACTCGGGCCGAGATTGCTCGTTCTCTCGGGCTGGCCCCCTCAACGATCACCGGAGTGGTGGCTCGCCTCCTCAAAGCCGGGCTCATCCAGGAAGGTGGGGAAGCTGAATCCACCGGTGGGCGCCCCGGAGCCATCCTGCTCCCCACGTCCAGCCCCAATCGCACCCTCGTGGCAGAACTCGGCGCCCACCACGCGCGCATTGGCCTCGCCGATCAGGGCGGCGTGGTCTCCCACATCCGGCGCTACGAGTTGGATATTGCTGACGGCCCGCAGCGCATCCTGCGCGAGCTTCTCGCCCAGGGAGAGGAGCTCGCCCGCGCCACCAACACCCAGCTCGTCGCCGTGGGCATCGCCATCCCCGGCCCGGTGGATACCTCCACGGGAACGATCGTGGGCCCCAGCCGCATGCCCGGATGGAACGGATGCCGCGTCCCCGCCGTGCTCGGCGAGTTCACTGATCTACCGGTCCTGGTAGAAAACGATGCCCAGATCGGGGCCCGCGGTGAGTTCGCCTTCCGCCTCCATCACGCTGGCTCTGCCACGTCCTTCCGCGATTTCATCTATGTCAAAGCGGATTCCGCCATCGGTGCCGCCCTCGTGCAGCACGGCGAGGTGTACCGCGGCGCGCGCGGCATCGCCGGAGATATCACCCACGTGCGGGTGGACAATGGCGGGAACCGTCCCTGCCAGTGCGGCAACACCGGCTGCCTCGACACCGTCGCCTCTGCCACCGCGATCCGGAACGATCTCGCCGCTCTCGGCGGCAACTATCCAAGCAACGACGAGCTGATTGCCGCGGCCCTCGATGGGCGCCCCGAGGTGGTGACGATGATTCGCTCCGCCGGAGTGATCCTCGGCGACGCCATCGCCCGCAACATTTCCTTCCTCGCCCCCGAAGCCCTCGTCATCGGCGGCGCCCTCTCCGCCGTGGACGCCTTCATCGCTGGCGTACGCCAATCGCTGCACGAGCGCTGTTTGCACGTCATCATGGAGCACATCGTCATCGAGGAGTCCCAGTCCGGCACCACCGCCGCCCTCTGGGGACTCGCCGATGCCCTCCCCGCCACCACCCACCAACGCTAGGAGCCATCAGCATGCCACTGCCCCGTATAGCTATCTGCGGCCTGCATATCGAAAGTTCGACGTTCACCCCCTACATTTCCACCGCGGACGATTTCGAGGTGACGCGAGGAGACTCCCTGCTCGCCCGCTACGACTGGTTGGACAGCGAGTGGGGACGCACGATCGAGTGGGTCCCGGTGCTGCACGCGCGTGCCCTTCCCGGTGGCGTCGTGGAAGCCAACGCCTACGAGGGTTGGAAGGCCGAGATTCTCGCCGGACTCGCCTCCGCCGCTCCCCTCGACGCGGTGTTCTTTGACATCCACGGTGCGATGACCGTGGAAGGATACGACGACGTCGAGGGTGACCTCATCGCCTCCATCCGCGCGGTCATTGGCGACGAACCGCTCGTCTCCGCCTCCATGGACCTGCACGGGAACGTCTCGGACGCCCTCTTCGACGGCTGCGACATCCTCACCTGCTATCGCATGGCACCGCACGAGGACGCCTGGGAATCGCGCGAACGCGCCGCCCGCAACCTTGTCGAGCGTGTTCTCTCGGGGGCTGGCAAGCCGGTCAAGGCTCTCGTCCATGTCCCGATCCTGCTGCCGGGCGAAAAGACCTCCACCCGCATGGAACCGGCCAAGAGCCTGTACGGCATGATTCCCGCGATCGAGGCGCGCCCCGGCATTCTCGATGCCGCCATCTGGGTGGGTTTCGCCTGGGCCGATCAGCCCCGCTGCACCGCCGCCATCGTGGTGACCGGCGACGACGCCGAGGACGTCACGGCCCAAGCCCGCATCCTCGCCGACGAGTTCTGGCGGGTCCGGGACGAGTTCGTGTTCGTCTCCCCGGTCGGCTCCATGGAGGAATGCTTGGAGCACGGTCTGAATGCCGCCCGCCCCTACTTCATCTCCGATTCGGGAGATAATCCCGGAGCCGGAGGGGCCGACGACGTCACCGTGGCACTTCACGCGCTGCTCACCTGGCCGCCGGTACAGAACGACACCCTCTCCGTCATTCATGCCTCCATCTACGACCCGGCGGCGGCCGCGATCTGCTGGGATGCGGGCGTCGGGAGCGACGTGACGGTGGAACTTGGCGGACACATCGACACCCGCGATCCGGGACCGCAGCGCATCACCGGCACCGTGACCGCAGTCGCGGATGACCCGCGCGGCGGACACACCGCTGTGCTCAAGGTGGGTGGCCTACAGGTCATCGTCACCACCAATCGCAACCAGTACACCGAGTACGAGCAGTTCGAGCGGGTGGGGCTGGATCCGCGGGCGGCTGACGTCGTCGTCGTCAAAATCGGGTATCTCGAACCGGACCTGTACGAGGCGCAAGCCGACTGGATGATGGCGCTGACGCCCGGTGGTGTGGACCAGGATTTGGTGCGGCTCGGGCACCACAAGATTGCGCGCCCCATGTTCCCCTTCGATCCGTGCATGAGCGATCCTGTGTTCCACGAGAGGACCGTTTCACCGTGAGCGCCCTCTATGCCGGCATTGACGTGGGCGGCACCTCCCTCAAATCTCTCGTGGTCAATGACGTGGGAGAGATTGTCGAAACGACTGCGTATGCAACCGCGAGCGGCACCATCGCCCAGCTCACCGCGGTGGCCGCCCAGCTGGTCGAGGCCCGTCCGGCGATTGCTGGCATCGGGATCGTTGTGCCCGGAACCGTGGACGAACAGCGAGGAACCGTGGGCTATGCCTCGAATCTCGACCTCAGCGGTGTCAATATCCCCGCGGCCGTGAGCGCAGCTGCCGGGCGCCCGGCCCTCCTCGGCCACGACGGACGCGGGGCCGGGCTCGCCGAAAGCCTCTTCGGAGCCGCGAAAGGCTACGAGTCGAGCGTGGTCATCCCCATCGGAACCGGGATTTCGGCGTCGTTATGTTTCCCAGGCACGGTGTGGCCGGGACAAACCCACCAGTCGGGGGAAATCGGGCACATCCCGGTGGATCCCGAAGGAGAGCCGTGTGCCTGCGGCCAGCGCGGCTGCATGGAGGTATACGCCTCGGCAAAGGGCATCGCGCGGCGCTACTCGGCAGCCACCGGGGAAAATGTGGGGGCACTGGAGGTTGAGCGGCGCCTCGGCAGCGATCCGGTGGCAGACGCCGTGTGGGCGCGAGCCGTTGAGGCACTGGCTACGGTACTCACCCAACTGACACTGACCCTCGACCCGGGGTGCATCGTCATTGGCGGCGGGCTCTCGGGGGCGGGCGATACGCTCCTGGAGCCGCTGCGTGCACGAGTGGCGAGCGTGCTGGCATGGCGCACTCCGCCGCCCATCATCGCCTCAGCTCTCGGCGATCGCGCAGGTCAGTGGGGCGCCGCTGTACTTGCCAGCCGTGCCGCAGGGTCGCAATGCTATCGGGAATGGACGCCGGAAGTAGTCAAGGAACAGGGGCCATGACCATTATTGAAATATGTGTCGACACACTGGAGGGCATCGACGCCGCGCGCACCGCGGGCGCGGACCGGGTGGAGCTGTGTCGCGAGTTGGGGTGCGGCGGCCTCACCCCTCCAGACGATCTCATCGCCGCCGCTCTCCCCCGCTGCCCCGCCGATGGCCTACAGGTTCTCGTCCGCTCGCGGCCCGGCGATTTCGTCTATACGGACGAGGAGATCGCGGGGATGTGCGCGGACATCGAGCGTATCCGTGGGCTGTTCGAGGGAGCATCGGTACCCTGCGGCTTTGTGGTGGGGGCCTTGACCTCCGATGATCTCATTGACGAGACCGCCGCCACTCGGTTTCGAGAGGCGGCCGGCGGACACCGCTTGACATTCCATAGGGCTTTCGACCTAGTTCCCGATAAGTCAGGAGCTTTGGAAGAGCTAATACGGCTCAACTACCAGCGAGTATTAACCACGGGATGCAACAAGCCCGTCGCAGATCCGCTAGCATTGAAGAAGTTGGTAGAACAAAGTCGCGGTAGGATTCTTCTTCTCGCGTCAGGCGGACTGAGATCCAGTAACGTCTCTGAGGTTCTGCAACTGTCAGCAGCACCCGAGGTTCACATGCGCGCACCCCTTCACCAGGTGCCCGCAGGTGTCCAAGGAACAGATCCAGATGAAGTGGCCAGAATCGTTCGGGCCATTGACCGAGCACGCACGTAAACGTCGCTCAGAGATCGCGCCGATTGGTGGGATCTCTTCACACAAGTACTTTGGTTAGCTCCTTGTGGGCTACTGCCGTCGGTTCATGTTGCGTGAGCATGCGACCGGCAAGGTACGTGTTCTTTATGTTTGCGTGAGCATAGAGACACGGGCACACTGGGAGGCAATCGTTGTTCGCGATTGCCTCCCTCCCCATGTTCGGGGATGCCGCCCGTTCATCTGCTCGGCTTTGTCTGACGCCTCGCTTCCTTCTTGCGGCTCAGTTCCGGTTGACGCCTCCTTGCTGTCTGACGCCTCGGTTCCTTCTTACGGCTCCACCGCGACCTTCAGCCCCTCGCCCGTCTGGACGAACTCGATGGCTTCAATGACGTCGTCGAGCTTGTAGGTGTGGGTGTGTAGCGCCTTGGCATTGACGGCCCCCTCGCCGATGAAGCGCAACGCCTTTTCGTAGTTGGCGCGTGAGGTGTTGGATCCGCCTGTCACCACCAGCTCGCCGTAGTGGATGAGATTCGGATCGATGGTCGAGGTGGACCCCTTCGCGAATCCGGCGAAGGCGTTGACGTGCCCCTTGGGCCGCGCGCACTCCAGCGCCTGCTGGAACAGTTCGTTGCGTCCGATACATACGACGACGACGTCCGCGCCCCGCCCGCCCGTGAGGGACCGGACGTACTCGACGAGGTTGGTGGCGGTGGGATCGACGGTGTGGGTGGCACCGAGTTCCTCCGCAATACGACGGCGATTTTCGCCCGGGTTGGAAACGATTACCTGGGATGCCCCGTAGTAGCGGTTGAGCATGGTGTGAAGCAGGCCGATCGGACCCGCACCGATGACGAGCACCGTATCCCCGGGTTTCGTCTGATAGTTGTCCGCGCCGTTGAGCACACATCCGAGGGGTTCGGTCAGGGCGACCTCCGCCGGAGTGAGATGCGGCGCGGCCTTGTAGGCAGCACGCCGGGCCACAGCCTCCCGTGGGACAAGGACGTACTCGGCCAGGCCGCCGTCGATCGCGTAGCCAAACAGTTCCGCCTTGGCACACAGATGCTCGTAACCAGCACGGCAGTAATAGCAGATGCCACAGGAGACGGTGGGGTTGATTCCCACCAGGTCACCCTCCGCGAAACCTTCGACTCCCCTACCGATCTCGGTGACATAGCCCGCGAGCTCATGGCCGAGAATGACACCCGGGCGCACACCCGCCGACTTCTCACCTCGCAGAATACGGGCATCCGTGCCGCACACGGTGTTGGCCCCAACCTTGAGGACCAGTTCGCCTTCGCTCGCATGCGGGGTGGGTACTTCCCGTAGCTCCAGCTGACCGGGCCCGGTGAAAACCGCAGCTTTCATCTCTATCTCCTCGTCATCACAACATCACGTGAGCAGGCGTTTGTGCTGCTCATCAGGCTAAATCAAGTCTATCGGTTGGCAGCGCGGCAAGCCGGACGTTCGCGGGGTTCGTACCCAGGTCGGCTACGCCGTCGTCGTTCACAATCGACGCGGGTGCCGCTACCCCTCCGCGCCGTCGAGAAGCACCGGATTGGCCACGTAGGCGGGACGCTCCCCGCGCGCGAACGCCGCGATATCCGCCGCTCCAATGCGGGCCGCGAGACGTGCCGCTTCCTTCGAGGCCCCCGCCAGATGCGGGGTGAAGGTGATACGCGGGGTGCGCAGCAGGCGATGGTCGGCGGGCAGCGGTTCGATCGGAAGGCAGTCGAAGGCCGCAGCCCACAGCTGGCCCGAGTCGATGGCCTCGCACACCGCGTCGTAGTCAACGAGCGGACCGCGAGCGCAGTTGACGAAGATGGAACCGGGTTTCATGCGGGCGATGGTGGTGGCGTTGATGAGGTGGCGGGTTTGTGGGGTGACGCGGGCGTGGATGGAGACGATGTCGGAGCGTTCCAGCAGTTCGTCGAGGGTGTCAACGAACTCGACGATGCCCTCCAGTTCCGGCCCGGCGTAGGGATCGTAGACGAGGACGGTGCCGCCGAAAGCCGCCATGATTCGGGCGACTCGCCCGCCCACGGCTCCGGCGCCGATGATGCCCACCGTTGACGAGCCGATCTCTTCCCCGGTTTTTTCGAAGAGGTAGTAGTCGGTTTGCCAGTTGCCCTCGATGACTTCGACGTGCCGCTGCGCGATCTGCCGGGCGGCGGCGATGATCATGCCCACGGAGTGTTCGGCGGTGGCGCGTGCGTTGCGGCCGGGGGCGAAGGTGACGAGAACTCCGTGGGCGGTGGCGGCATCGATATTGACGTTGACCGGCCCGCCGCGGCACACGGTGATGAGTTTGAGGTCCGGGCTGGCGGCAATGACCCTCTCCGTGAAGGGAAAGGTGTGGGTGATGGCGATGTCGCACCCGTGCAGCGCCGCGATGAGTTCATCCTCGTCTCCGAGCGCTTCCTGTACCTCCGCCACATCTCCGAAGGCGGGCGTGGGCCAGGTGGAGGCAATGTGGGCGAGGTCCATCTCGGGAGCTTCCGCGCGGAGCGCCGTCTCCAAAACGTCCGGGGTGAGGAAGCCGTCCGCGGCAATGAGGGTCTTCATGTCTCTGTCTTTTCTGTGTGCTAGCGGGTGTTTGCTGGCTGAATTGAGGCTGCGTGGATGGTGCGGTGTCGCCTGCGGCGGCGTCGATGATCTGGCGGCGGCGATCGTGCCGCTACTTCGCGGCAGGTTCGGGGACGATGGCCACCTTGATTCCTTCGCCCTTCTGGGCGAACTCGATGCCTGCGATGACGTCGTCGAGCGCGAACGTGTGGGTGTGCAGCGATTTCACGTCAATGAGTCCTTCGCCGATGAGCCGCAGCGCCTTCTTGTGGCTGGCACGCGAGGCGTTGGACGCACCGGTCACCTTGAGCTCCCCGTAGTGAATGAGGTTGGGATCGATGTTCGCGAGCGAATCCTTCGAGAATCCGGCGAAGGCATTGACGGCTCCGCCCTTGCGCACCAGTTCGAAGGCTTGGTTGACGAGGGCCCCGAATCCGATACAAATGACGACGACGTCCGCTCCCAAGCCGTCGGAGAGCTCACGAACGTATCCGCTCAGGTCCGTCGCGGTGGGGTCGATCGTATGGGTGGCACCCAGCGCGGCGGCAACCTGGCGGCGGCTTGCCGAAGGATCGGACACGATGACTTTTGCGGCGCCGAGCAAGCGGTTGAGTTGGGTGTGGAGAAGACCGATGGGGCCGGCCCCCATGATGAGGACAACGTCCCCCACCTTCGTTTGGTACTGGCTGGCCCCGTTGAGCACGCAGCCAAGAGGTTCGGCCAGCGATACTTCGGCCGGAGTAAGGTGGCTGGCTGCCGTAAATGCGCACTTGCGTTCCACCGCCTTGAGCGGCAGCTTGATGTACTCGGCCAGACCACCGTTGACCTGGTAGCCGATGATGCGCGAGTCCGTGCACAGGTGCTCCATGCCGTTCTGGCAGTAGTAGCAGCGCAGGCAGGCAATGGTGGGGACGGCTCCCACCAGGTCACCTTCCGCGAAACCCACAACGCCCCGCCCCACCTCAACAACGTATCCGGAGATCTCGTGCCCAAGCACCACTCCCCGATCGATCCCCTTCGATTTTTCACCGCGCAAGATACGTCCGTCCGTGCCGCACACGGTGTTGGCTCCCACTTTGAGAACGAGTTCGCCCTCCTTAGCGTGGGGTCGCTCAATTTCTCGCAACTCCAGCTCTCCCGGTCCAACAAAGATGGCTGCTTTCATCGTGCCTGACATGGGTTGTCCTCTCGGTGCGGGGCACCAGTGTGGGGTTCGGTTCTCGTAGGTGGGCTCGCCAACGGGGGCTGAAGTGGGTTCAGCTCGTGTGACACGGGTTCGGGAGTGATCGACACCCCGACGGGTGAAGAGTTTGTACACAACGTCCCCGTTCTACACCGGGTGGCGTGTACAAACTCTTCACCGAGAGATCTAGCGGTTCTGGATATCCGTGAGGATGTGGCTGGCCGGGGCGGTGGCCGGGTAGAGGTCAAGGTAAACCTTGAACATCTCGGCATAGAGCTCGGCGTTGTCCTCGTTGGGAACCACCTCGCGCTCGGCCACATTCCAGGTGCTCGAGGTGTCGATGGCGCCAATGGACATGGCCGCCAGCTGCGCATCACCGTAGGAGGCACCGATGGTTACCTTCGGGATGTACTGCTTGATGCCGATGATGTCGGACATGATCTGCGGCCACAGGCCGCCGGTTGTTCCGCCACCCACGGCCCAGTACTCCGAAGCATCGCCACCACAGTTGGCGATGGTCTCCAGAATGTGGCGCGAGCCGAATCCCGTTGCCTCGAGCACGGAGCGGTAGATATCGCCCTGGTTGTGCGTGAGGTTGAGGCCTGCCATCACGCCGCGGGCCGCCGGATCGGCGATCGGTGTGCGCTCACCGGAGAAGTAGGGCAGCATGATGAGCCCGTTGGATCCCGGCTTGGATTCCGCGGCCATCTGGGAGAGCTGGTCGTAGTCCATACCGGTAATCTCGGCAACCCAGGTGGTCAGAGAGCCGGTGGTGGACATACCACCGGAGAGGTTGTAGGTGTTCTCCAGCAGACCGGAGCAGGACCACAGCGAGGGGCCAACCAACGCCTTGTCCGAGATCTGCACGCCCACCATGGTGGAGCCGTACATGATCATGACCTGACCGGGCTGGGACACGCCCACCGAGAGGGCCTCAACGAAGGCGTCAATGGATCCCACGGAGACGGGGGTTCCGGGCTTGAGTCCGGTGATGCGCGAGGCACTATCCGTGATGTATCCGGCCACCTCGTTGGCCCACATGAGCCTTGGCATCGGCAGATCGCCACAGATGTCCTCCACCCACTCGTCAACCCAATTGCAGGTGAAGGGCGAGTAGAGGGGTTCGCACATTGAGGCGGAGAGGTGATCGAGAACGTAGGCGCCGGTCAGGTGGAACACGCAGTAGGTGTGCGCCATGAGGAAGCGCTTCGTCTTGTCCCACACCTCCGGCTCATGGCGCTTGACCCATTCGATCTTTGGCCCCACCGACTGCGAGGTCATGCCGTTACCACAGGTTTGCAGGACCTTGTCCTCGCCGTAGCGCTCGGTCAGTTCATCGATCTCCGCGGCGGATCGGGTGTCCACGCCGTAGAGGATGGCGGGGCGCAGCGGCACGCCACGCTCGGTGGCAGGTAGGAACACCGGGCCGATACCGGAGATGCACAGGCCGGCGACGTCGCCTTTCGCCCGGGCCGTCAGTCTGCGGCAGATTTCGACGACGTCGTTCCACCACACGTCGTCCGCATCATGCTCCGCCCATCCCGGGTGCGGGAAGGACGTGTCGTGGCGAACGACTTCGCTGTAGAGAACGTTTCCCTCCGTATCGGAGAGCACGCCTTTGGACGAGCCTGTTCCGATGTCGATTCCAATAACAAGGTCCGGCATAACTTCATCTCCTTTGATTGAGTTGTCGGATTTTTTGTTGCTTTATTCAGTTGTGATCTCAGTCTCTAGGAGCCGGTCTCACCGCGCCGCTATTTGGGCTTTTTCTCAGAGATGAGTTTTTGGTTGAGATATTTCTCATTAATGATGTATAGATTCATCACCGCGACTGTTGAAGTCGTAGCGCCGCCACAGCGGACCCGCCGCTTCGTTCCCTCGCTCACCTCCTAGTGCCGCAACTGCCCGCCGCTGACATCCACGGTGGCGCCACTCATGTACGTGGAGCGTTGAGAAACGAGGAAGGCCGCAACCGTCGCCACATCGTGCGGCGAGGCGATATACCCCACCGGGATGCGCTTCTCGTAGAGTTCCCGCCGCTCCGCCAGCGCCTGGGCAATCATCGGCGATTCCATCGTGCCAATCGCCAAGCAGTTGATGGTGATTCCATTTGGTCCCATCTCCCGCACCAGAGAGCGGGTCATCGCCACCAGTCCCGCCTTGCCGATGGCGTAGGGCACGTGGCCCGTCGACGAACCGCGGAATGCCGCCTGCGACGTGACGTTGAGGATGCGCCCCTTACGTCCCTCCGCCAGGCAGTGATTGATGAAGTACTGGGTCAGCCACATCGGAGCACGCAGGTTGACCTCCATCGAGAGATCCCATTGCTCATCGGTAATCCCACCGATGGCACAGTCGAGCCACACCCCCGCATTGTTCACAAGGATGTCCAGCCCACCCAGTCCGGCGACGGCGCCCTCAAACAATGCGTCGACGTCGGCCCGCACCGCCAGATCAGCCTTCACCGCCACGCAGTTCTCGGCCCCAAGTTCCGCGATCAAATCCTCCGCTTCCGCTTCCCTGCTGCGGTAGTTGATACACACCTTGGCTCCTTCGGCTACCAGCACACGAGCCAGCTCGGCACCCAGCCCAGACGCCCCTCCGGTGATGAGCGCCCGTTGTCCCGTCAGACCCAGATCCATGGTTGTGTCCTTTCTGGACGCGGCACGTTCTCGCGCTGCGTCGCCGTCGTCGTTCATAAAATCTCGGCAAGCAGACGCGCGCTGAGCAAGCGCGGGGTCTTGCGGAAGGCGTCCTTCGTGCTCCCGGCCAGGTGAGAGGTGAGGGTGACGTTCGCCAGGCGCAGCCACGGGGAATTCGCGGGCAGCGGCTCGACATCGAAGGTGTCGATGGCGGCCCCCATGATCTCCCCGCGCTGCAACGCCGCGATGAGCGCCTCTTCGTCCACCAGCCCCGAGCGCGCCGTGTTGATGAGCACCGCGGAGGGCCGCATGAGGGCGAGCCGCCGGGCGTCGATGAGGTGATGGTTCTCGGGGGTGAGCCGGGAATGGATCGTCACGATGTCGCTGGTGGTGAGGAGGTCATCGAGATTCGCAACCTTCTCGCCATACGGCGAGGAGTCCGTATAGGGGTCGTAGAAGATGCAGCGCGCGTCGAAGGCGGCGAGGAACTTCATGACCAGTTGCCCGATGGCCCCCGCACCCACCACGCCCACCGTGCGTCCCTCCAGCTCCGGGATGTCCGCGGAATTCGAGAAATCCTTGAGCCAGACGTGTTCGCGCATTGCCGCGTGCGTGCGCGCAATGTTGCGTGTCTCCGCGAGAATAAGGCCGACGGCGAACTCCGCCACCGCCCGCGCGTTACGCCCGTTGGTATTGAGGACCGGAATTCCCCGCCGGCCGGCGGTCGCGCCGTCGACATTCTCGGTGCCGCCGCGCATCACACCGATGGCTCGCAGCTTGTCACAGCTCTCGATAAGGGCGGCTCCGATGGGGGCGAACTGGGTGACGACGACGTCGCACTCGCGCACCTTTTCTTGCAGCGCGGCTGGCAACTCGACGGCGTTGGCGCCGCCCTGCTCCACCTTGAGGTTGATCTGCTGCAGCTCCTCGATGGTCTCGGGCCCCCAGGCCACCACCTCGACCTCGTGACCTGCATCCCGCAGCGCCTGTGTTCCCTCCTCCAGCATCTCCTTGGGGATAAAAGCATCGGCGATGGCTAGTACACGCATCAGTCCTCCTTGGCGGAAATCCAGCTGGTCGAGTCCATGTCAGCACCCAGGGCCGCCAAGTGTTGGCTGAAGCGGGTGAAGCGGCGCTGGAACAGTTCGGCAAACGCGGGGTTGGGGTGAACGGTCTCGCGCGTGGTGCCGGACATCTCACGGATTGCCGTCTCGATGTCCGGGAGGAGCCCGGCCGCCACGGCAGAACAGATGGCCGATCCCAAGGTTCCCGACTCCTCGGCGTCGACAATGTCGAGCGGCAGGCCAATGGCGTCCGCAAACATCTGCGCCCACATGCGGGAGTTGGCGGCTCCTCCGGTGAAGCGGACGTGGCCGCTGAGGTCGATGTATCCACGCAGCTGCTTGATGTGATACATGTGCGAGAAAATGACGCCTTCATAAACGGCGCGCACCATGTGCCGAATGTCGTGGTAGTTGGTGATCCCCACGAAGCCAGCCCGCCCATCCGGGATAATCGAGGTGCCGTTGACAAACGGGAGGAAGTACGGATCCTCCACATCCGGGGTGAAATCGTGAATCATCTGCTCGCAGAGTGCGAACACCTCGCCGTCGGACATCTTGTGGTCGGCAAAAAGCTCCAGGTACCTGCGTACCACGTTGCGGATATACCACTCCAGGTTGCTCACGCCGTTCGGGCTTCCTTCGAGGATGAGCCAGGTGCCGGGAATCGGATACACGTCCGTCAGGAACACCTCGTTGTCCAGCTCGGGATCGGTGGAGATGACCTCGTTGATGGACCAGGTGCCGGTGATGACCAGCGCCTGATGCTCGTCCACCAGACCCGAGGCAAGCGCTCCGGCCACAATATCCATCGTGCCGCCGGCAACGGGCGTGCCAGCCGCCAGGCCCGTCAGCGCCGCAACCTCCTCGGTCACATACCCGGCGATCTCAACGGAGTCACACAGGGGTGGGATTTTCTCTACCCAGCGGCTAATGCCAAAGAACTCGAAGAGATCGGGGTCAATCTCCCGTTTGAGAATGTCAGCCATGTTGACGCCGCAGGCGTCAGAAACTTCCATCCGCGCTTGCCCGGTGAGGCGATAACGGATGTAGTCCTTGGCGGCGAAAACGTAGTCCGTCTCGTCAAAGATCTCCGGTTCGTGATCATCGAACCAGGCCAGCAGCGCCACCGGCTGCCCCGCCCACACAATCGAGCCCGTCTTCGAGCGCACCCTCGACTTAAATGTGGGATCGGCCAGCCAGCGATCCACATAGCTCTGGGCCCGGCCATCGGTGGAGATGACTCCATTGCGCGGGGCGGAACCATCCTTACGGGCCAGGTAGATGCCATTGCCATGGCCGGTGATCGCAAGCGCGGCAATCTCGCTCGGGTCAATCTGCGACTGCTCCAGGCAGCGGCGGATGGCGTTGACGTTGGCCTGCCAGAAGTCGTCAATGTTGCGCTCCGTGAAAAGCGGCTGCGGAACAAGAGTATCGAGGCGGCTTTGCGCCAATGCGTGAATATTTCCTTGGGTATCGTAGATCGCCGCCTTGGTGACGGTTCCTCCGTTGTCGATTCCCAGAACGTATTTTTTGCTCATGTGATCTCCTTTGATGTGTTGAGCTAGAAGCGTTCCGATTGAGCTAGAAACGTTGCGACCATAACTCGGGGGTGCTGGCCGTGATCGCTCGATAACCGCGCGAGAAGAGTTCGGCGGCCTCCTCCTTCGTAGTGACCATGCCGCCCGCAATGAGGCAAGCCTCGTGTTCCCACTGCGCAAACTGATCCCAGTAGCGGGCCGCAAGCACGCCCGGAAGCACCTCGATCCCGTCCGGCGAACATTCGGCGATGGCCGCAAGGCCCCTCTCCAGCGAGCGGGAATCCATGAGGAACACTCGCTGGATGGCCGCAAGCTGGGCCTTCTTCGCTGTGATGACCACCTGCGCGCTCTGCGTGAGCACTCCATCCACGTGGTACATGTTTCGCAGCAGTTTGATTCCCTCGCGATCAGGCCGGAATCCCCCGATGAGGTCGGCGTGAACGAGGACCTTCTTGCCCGCCTTGCCACACTTGTCCGCCAGGAGCTGCAAGTTGCCAATGTGAACGTTGGTAAGAAGCACGTACTCCGACGGGCTGGCGAGGGCGAGGTCAAGGTCCCTGATGCGCCGCACCGAAGGGATCACCGTAGGGAGGGAGAAGTCGATCATGAATCCAGCGAGGTGTAGAGCTTCATCGCTTCGGCGGCGGTGGCGTCCTCGTGGACGAGAGCGTTGAGAGCGGACACCACGGCGAGCGGCTTGGGGTCCTGGGTGATGTTGCGGCCCACGGCCACACCCTTCGCCCCACAGGCAATAACGTGCTGAACGAAGGCGAAGTAGGTCTCGTGATCCGACTTCGGGCCTCCCAACGCGAGGACCGGCACCGTGCAATTCTCGGTAATGAGGCGGTCGCGATCGGTTCCCGAGAAGCGCGTCTTGATGACGTCCGCTCCCAGTTCTTCGGAGAAGCGCGAGGCCACGGCCACCACTTCGGGGTCCGCCGATTCGGGCGTCGTCACCGGGTATCCGTACGGGAGGGATTCGCAGATGAAGGGCACGTTCCAGGTGTCGCATTGCTGGGCGAGGCGCGCGGCGAACTCGTTGGTGGACCGCTCGTTGTGGGCACCGGGGAAGTTCATAATAACGACGCCGTCCGCTCCCACCTTCAGCGCATCGGTCACGTCGAAGACAGGCATGTTGTCCGGCACGCTCGGATCGAACACTCCTGTGGTGACGTCCACGCGCAGGCACATGCCCACCGAAGTGAAGTACTGCGCGAAGTTTTTCGCCTGACCGTAGGTGACAAGGACATTATCGAGACCGTGCTCGGCCATCGCGGGAACGGTTCGCGCGGCGTGATCCACACCGGCGGTCTTTGCGGCAAAACCAAAGCCGTCAAGTGCCAGGGTGACGGACTTGCCGTCGTCGGCAAAAATGTTGGACATTCTGCGAGTCTTAGCCATGTTTCTTCTCCTTTGAAGGATGACGTGTGGGAAGAATGAAGGAGTGGGTGCGGGGTGCGTGAAGTGAGTGAAGGGGAACGGTGAACGATAAGGTGGTTTGAAATACAAAAAAGCCCGCACTGACGAATGCCATGTGCGAGCTTTCATAACCATCTCGGAAGCTATTTTGTTTACAGGGACACCTTAGCCCATGAGATTCACGTCACGCAATCGCCAAACATGCAGCTCCTGGCGGAGATTGTTTGGCGATTGCGTGCGTTGAGGGTTCTACGTGAGCCGCGGTGACCCACGTGAGATCCCGGGAATCTACGCGGGGCCCCGGAACCTACTTGAGGTTCTCGGCAAAGAATCCGGCGGTGGCCGACATCAGTTCATCGAACGCCGCCATGTCTCCGGAGAAGATGTTGAAGGTGTGGTCAGCCCCGTCAATGATGAGGACGTCGCTGGAGGGGATGATCGCATGCAGGTCGTTGGCGTTCGAGGGCGGGACGACGTCGTCGTTACTGCCGTTGATGAGCAGCAGCGGGATGTCGATACGGGAGGCGACGGCCGTCATGTCGAGCGCATCCATACCGTCGATCCACTTCTGGCCGGTGTCCATCGGCTCGCGCCAATCGAACTCCTGGGTGAAGTAACCCTTCTCGGCGGCTTCGGCGCGCTGCTCGTCAGTGACCTTCATGGGAGCGGCCGGAGCAGCCCACGTCACCGCGGCACTGACCTGATCCACCTCGGCGGCCACGCGAAGCGCATGCAACCCGCCTTGGCTCCAGCCCATCACTCCGATCGCCTCCGGGTTGATACCCGGCTGGGATTGCAGGTAGGCCACCGCGTCACGCGCGTCGGACAGGGCGTTGTCCAAGTCGAAGTTCTCGTCGGGTTCCGCCGAATCCCCGGCACCCATAAAATCGATGCGAAGCGAGGCAATACCCGCCTCCGCCAACGCATCAGCCATGTGGACGTACCCGTCTCCGGCCTCATGGCGTTGCGAACCGGTACCGTGCAGCATGACAACCGCCGGGACAAGATTCTCCTCCGACGCCGTTTCCGGCACCACGAGCGTCGCCGGCATCTTGTAGTCTCCGACAATCACCACATCCACGCCCTGGTACGTGGACGACTCGCCCACCGGAACCTGCCCGTCCCCGGTACTTTGAGTTTTCGACGACGTCGGCGTCTCTTTCAACGACGTCGGCGTAGCTTCGCCTTCCGCCGTGTCATCGGAGTTCGAACAACCTCCGAGTATCAATGCACTGGCCATCAGGCCAGCAACAAGAGTTCTTTTCAGTCTCATGAGTGTTCCTTCCCGGGGAATTTCTACAGTCACGTTGCGGATCCACCGCCAGTCTACATTTGTGGTCCCGCTCACGATGAGCTGGCCAACGGGATTACCGCGGGCCGCTACTCAACAGTTCCCTTCTTCTGAGATGCGACCACGGTAATCACCGAGGAATCGTCCTTGGCGCCGTTGCCCTGCGCCTCGGCAATAACGTAGAGGTTCTCTGCCGCGGCGGCAATCGGGGTAGCCACACCGGCCGCTCGGGCGGCGCTGTTGACGATGCCCATGTCCTTGGTGAAGATGTCGATGCGGCTGCGGACTTCTGCGCCACCCTCGTCGTAGGCCTGGAGCATGCGCGGGCCGCGGTCGGCCAGCATGAAGGAGGCAGCAGCTCCGGCGCCAAGGGTTTCGAGGGCGATCGCGGGATCAATGCCGAGGGCCTCAGCGAGGGCGAGGGCTTCGGCTCCCGCCGCGATGTGCACGCCACACAGCAGCTGGTTGACTGTCTTCATCGCTTGGCCATCACCCGGGTTGGGGCCGATACGGACCAGCGTGGAAGCCAGCTGGTTCAGCACGTCGAGGGTGGCATCGTAGGCCACGTCCGTAGCACCGACGACGATGAGCAGGTCGCCGTTGCCCGCGCGCACCGGCCCGCCGGAGACCGGCGCGTCGACGATATGCAGCCCAAGCGTATCAAGCTGCTGCGCCACTTCACGGACCGCTTCGATACCAACAGTGGAGGTGAGCAAAATGGTGGCGCCCTTTTCCAGGACCGGGGTGACGCCGTCGTCGCCAAATAGGGCGTTGTCGAGCTGCGC
Source organism: Ancrocorticia sp. (assembly GCA_047602305.1). GTDB lineage: Bacteria > Actinomycetota > Actinomycetes > Actinomycetales > Actinomycetaceae > Ancrocorticia. The sequence goes on along the minus strand of JASGHO010000001.1, from coordinate 159,094 downwards.
ACGGTTACGCACGGCAAGCAGCACAATGTCCGCGCCGGTCGCGGCCTCGCGGGCGGAGGCGCTTGGGGCCACACCGGCCTCCTTCGCGAGGTCCATACGGGCAGCGGCGATGTCGTAGCTGCGCACGGTGAACTTCTCCGCGAGGCATGTGGCCATGGGAAGGCCCATGGCGCCAAGGCCGAGAACTGCAATGGTTGGGTTGCTCATGTCAATCTCCTTTGATGAATTATTGAGCGTTGTGTTGGGAATGTGATTGTCGGGTGGGTTGCTGGGAGCGACGGACGTCCGGCTACTGCGACAGCTTGTCGACGACGTCCGCGAGGGACTGATCGTTACCGACGTTGCCGGCGAACACGATGTAGGGAATGCCCTGGGCGGGCCCCATGATCGGCTCCCAGAGCGAGACGATTCCGGGGAGCATCGGGCCACGCACGATAGCGCGCCCAATTTCGAGGCCGCGCGAGGCCACATCGGAGGAGGTGATGCCGCCCTTGGCGATGACGAATCGCGGCGGGGCGATATCGAGAACCTTGCGCACCACGGCGACGACGGCGTCCGAAACCTCACGCGCGATACGCAGCGAGTCCTCGCCGTCCACGCCCTTGACGAGGGTGCGGGAGGTGGAGACCACGGCGTTGCCCTCGCGCAGCGCTTCGGCAACGTTCGCGACAATCTCATCGAGGTGAGCGTCGCACTCGTCGGAGAGCACCTTCGTCACCTCGATGACAAACTCGCGCGGGGTACGGCGCTCGCGCAGGTTGTTCAGCTGGCGGGTTGTGAGGGCCACGTGGGATCCCACCACAATGAGGCCACCGTTGACGGACTCCTCGGATCGAATGGAGGAAACGTCCTCGGCGGTCAGCGGCTCAACCACCGGCTGGCCAATCATGGCGCGCACGAAAGGCGGGCCCACGCGGTACACGAAACGCTTGCCTTGCTTCTGCACGGCGAGCAGGGCCAGGGAGAGGGCACGGATATCCGCTTCCTCGACGATGTCTGCGGCGGCAGGCTGACCATTGCTCAGGCCGGCGAGAATCGCCGCAGTCTTCTCGGGATCGGAGCGCAACGTGGTCAGGTCGATGAGTGCCACGTCCGCCGCCGCGATCGCACCCGCAGTCTTCTCCTCCACCCATTCGCGCAGGTCAGAACTCTTATAGCCAAAGGTGGCGTCGCGAGCGAACTCGGTCTCCCCCACCGGAACAAAGCCATCCGCATCGTTTCCGGCATAGTGAATGCCGCCCACGGTGATACGTCCGGCATCCCCGAAGGCGGGAAGGAGGATGACGCCGTCGATCGCGATATCAGCCTCGGCAAGAGTCTCGATGATCGTGGCGGGTTCCAGCGGGTAGTGGCCGCGCAGGGTGGAATCGCCGCGGGAGACGAAATCGACCTCGCGACCAAGGGCGCGCGCGGCGGCCAATGACGCGCGTACCACCTCGCGGTTACGCTCGGCTGCCTGCTCCGGTGGAAGCGAGCGCGAGTTCGTCATGACGTAGACAGCCGGGGCCTCGGTCTCCAGCGCCCAGCGAAGATCCTCTTCTTCCCATGAGTTGAGGACGGGCAGCTCCGCCACCGACTGGGTGCCCGTGGGATCGTCGTCGAGCACAACAAGCTGGCGTGCCCCGCCTGCCCGGGCCCTCTGAACATCTTCTGCCGAGATATCCGGGGTAGGTGGCATACCCACTGTCAAGTCACTTTTCTTCATGTGCGTTCCTCCTTGAATGCAGTGCCGTCGTTGGCGGCGATTGGTGTGAGTTCCGGATGGGTACCGGGGTTGTTACTGGGGCGAGTACAGGCCGCCGTCGTCATTCGAATTCGTAGTAGAGCGCGCCGGGTCCGGCAAGCTCGATGAGCTCCTCCCCGGTGATCTCGGGGATCGACGGCAACGGATCGCCGAGCACGGGCCGGTTCTGGCGATTCTGCGCGAAGAGCCACTCCCCGATGCGTGGGTCAGCGTAGGCCATGGTCCACGACGAGTGCGTGCTGGTGGCAAACCGTTGCGTGACACCCGGCAGGTAGATGGTGAGTCGCGGCGAGGCACCCTGCGCCCGCAGTGCGTTGATCATGGCGATGGTCTTGGAGAAGGGGCGGACGCTGTCATCAAATGACTGCATTTCCCAGATGGGAATGTGGGCGTACTGGGCGGCATAGGGCACCACGGTATCGATGACGGCGGGGCCGCCTCCCACTGGATTGTTAGGTCCACCGGCCACGGGGAGGAGGGCGGCAAACACGTCCGGGTAGAGAATGGAGACGTTCAGCAGTCCCTCGGCTCCAATCGAGAGCCCTGTGCCGTAAACCCGGTCGGGATCGGCGTGGTGGGTTGCGACCACTTCGGCAATGAGCTCGTTAAGCCCTTCCATGACATCCGGATCGCGCCACAGCTTATTCATGGGAATTTGTGGGGCGACGACGATGCTCGGGTGGGCTGCCTGTTCGGCATCGGATGCCCAACGAACTGCTCCTTCACCCTTGGTGACACCCAGGTGTTGCGCTTCGTCCACGCCGCGCTGGCCGCTACCGGTAAGGAAGACGACGACGGGGAGGTTCGCGGGTGCTCCCTCGGGAACGAAGAGACGGTAAGGCAAGGAAATGTTCTTGCCCTCGTAGTGCTCGTAGCTAAAGCGCGTCTCGTCCGCGATCCGGGTATAGATGCCGAGATCAGCAATTTGACCACCCTGCGCTGTCACTCGAACGGCAGAGATATGAGGGGCGAAAGCGTAACGGTCAAGGCGATCATTCATCACCGTGGCAGTATCGAGTTCCACCCAGGTCACCCCATCGGACGTGGTTTCCAGTGTCACCTGCGAGGGGCGCTCACCAAAGGCCATTGTCCAGCGATGCAGGATCATCGGCTGGGGGAAGGTAAGCGTGAGGCTGGCTTGGTCCCCCACCTCATACAGGGTCTCCGGATTGCCATCCGTTGCGGCGCGCACCTCGTCTGAACCACGATCATCGGAGATTCCGGGAGCGAGAATCGCGGCATCATAAATATCTGATCGTTTCGCCGCGAGGAGTTCTTCGACCACGTCCTCCACTGAGTCCTCTGAGACTGTCAGTTGAGGCACCACGCCAATAGAGTTGACGAGTTCGGCCTTTCCTTGCACCAGACCCACTCCGGCGAACATACCCGGATACTGGGCCTCAAGTGCTTCGATGGTGACATCGTCATCCGCGCCGGTGGACAGCCCGTACACCCTGGTATCGGCGATCTCGTATTGCTCGCGCACGGAAAAGATGATGTGTGCCGCCTTGCTAGCGCTCGCCTTCTCTTCCGTGTTCACCTTTTCGGGCAGCATAAGAAGAACAGTGGGATCTTCATCGGGGATGGCCTCGGCAACACGTGCACCATCCTCACCCGCAACAACGAGCAACGGCCATCCCTTCTCGGGAGGTGTCCCCTGTGGAACACTCAGGTCAAAGTTCGTTGAGGCTTCGGTGGGGTCATCGGAGGAGGCCGCGGCGGCGTCGTCGTTACTCGTGCAAGCCGAAAGAAAAGACCCTCCGAGTATTAAGGCCATCGCGGCCACACTGTATTTCCTTCTGGATGTCAACATGTGATGCTCCTTGCGGGTGGTGGCCGCTACGTTGCGGCGCCGTCAGGTGGAGAGCGAAATCGGTATGCCGTGGTATCAGATTCTGTGGTGTCAGGATTCCAGTTGGATGGCATCAGTGCCATCAATTCAATTTAGATATCGGATATCTGATACCTAATCATACTGAGACCTGCGCCACTGTCAACAGGTTTTGCCACATTGCCCAAACCCCACCGGCACCCAAGTCAAGGGACCAAGCATCACAACGCGCTACAGAACGTAGTGAATCAGGTCTCTCTGAGTCTGTTCCATATGCGCGAGCATGGATTCCCGTCCACGGTCCGATGATCCCGACCGAATCGCCGCGATGATATCCGCGTGCATCGTGATGGCATTGTGCTGCACCTGCGGAACACTCGACGTCTCGCGCCGACCCGTCTCCAACAGGTTCTGGAGCGGCTCCATGAGAATCCGAAGAAGCGCATTGCCACAGCTGTCGAGAATGAGATCGTGGAAGGCCAGATCATGTTTGACAAACAAATCGACGTCGTTGGCCGCGGCGGCCCCTCGCATCCCTTCCAACTCACGTTCCAGCCGCATGATTTCTTCTTCACCCATGAGGGGCGCGGCAAGGGCACAGGCCTCCGTCTCAATCATTCGGCGTAGCTGCAACAACTGGAGAGAAGCCTGCTGAGAACCAATGCGGGAACCAACGATCCGGAGTGCCGCGCCAATGTCCACCCACTGCGAGAGAGGATTGAGCTCGCTCCGGCGCCCCGGAACCGTACGCACGATCCCCTGCGCTTGCATCTTGCGCAGTGCCTCTCGAATGGTCAGTCGGTTGACTTCAAAGCGCTCGGCAAGTTCCGCCTCAGACGGAATAGGTTCCCCCTCGACCAGCCGTCCGTCAGCTATATCAGTCAACAATTGTTCGATCAGACCATCGACGAGCGATTCCCGGCCCATGTCACGCTCCCGATCCCTGCCGCACCGAGATGCCCTGCCGTTTCGTCATCAAGTTCCCTCGAATTCAGTCGTCCGCCTACCGACACCAGACTATCCGAGGAATAACAGAACAAACCGAGGCGAATGAAACATGGGATGCGGACCTATCCGTGTGGATCTATCCGACAATCTCGCCGTGAGGCAGCAGCACCACTTTGAGTGCCTCGCCGCTCGCGGTGAGCTCCAGCGCCCTATTGATATCGGAAAGCGGAAGCACGTGGGTGATGAGCTTGTCCGCCGGGAAACGCGGGTCAAGCGACAACTCGAAGGCCTTCTGCACCTGCATGGTGTTGGAACCATAATGGCCGTAGATCCACAGGCTGGAGTAGTGGATGTGGTTGGAATCGATCTCCGTTAGCGCACCCTTGGGCACTCCTCCGAAGAAGACCACCGTGCCGCAGGGCCGGGCCATTTGCAACGCCTGCTGCTGCGCGAGCGTCGAAGGGTTCGCGGAGATCACCTTGGAGGCACCGCGTCCACCGGTGAGCCGCTTGACCTCGGCGACGGCGTCGTCAGTAGACGAGTTGATGCAGGCATCGATATCAAACGCCGCCGCCTTGTCGAGGCGTGACTGATTGGTGTCTGTAATGATGACCTGCGAGGCTCCGCGCATGCGCGAGAGGATTGCGAGGAGAATGCCCACCGGTCCGGAGCCGAGGATGACCACCGTGTCCCCCATCGTCACCCCAATATTCTCCAGGCAAGCGTAGGTGGAGGAGAGCGGCTCGGCCATCGTTGCTCGGATCGGGTCCACGCCGTCCGGAATCCGGAAGGTGGCACCGCGCTCCACTCGCTTGTGAGAGTAGGAGATGTACTGCGCGAGACCTCCGGGCAGGGCCGTGTAGTCCTCCATCTCGGTGCACTGTTCGGAGTGCCCCATGCGGCAGTTCTCGCACTTGAGGCAGTGCGCCAGTGGGTACACGTAGATCATCTCGCCCACCCGGTAGGTATCCACGCCGGGTGCCACCTCAACCACCTTGCCCACGACCTCATGGCCATAGATCCACGGATAGTTTCCACCGCGCGAGTCCGTGGTGAGGTTGCGGATATCCGACCCGCACAACCCGATGGCGTCCACTTCCACCACGAAGCCGCCATCCGGACAGCCTGGCTTCTCCACCTTCTCGAAACGGATATCACTCGGGCCGTACATCACCGCGGCATCCATGACGTTGCTCATTCGTCGCCTCCTTGCGTCCCTTCAATGGTACGCGCCACCTCCGACAGGGTGGCCGATCATCAGGACTATCGTCCCCAATGAATCACGAAAACCTGGATTCGTTTCCACTCAGAGGACAACAAGCTCGCCGCAACTATCGACAGCAACACCCCTCTGTTCTTACGCTGATTATGGAAACGAATCCACATGAGTTGAAAGGATCAATGATGATCACCAACAAGTCCCCCTTCTCCATGCTCTATCAGTTCGCAGCGAACGAGGATCAGCTCCGCATCTACTCCGACTCCGAGACCATCCAGGCGTGGCTCGACACCGAGGCGGCACTCGCCCTCGCCCAAGGAGAGGCGGGCGTCATCGCCGCCGATGACGCCAAGCAGATTGCTGCGGCCTGCACACTCGACAACATTGATCGTGCGGAACTGTGGAAGTCCGCCCAGAACGTCGGCTACCCGATCTTCGGTCTGGTGCGCCAGGTGAGCGATCACTTGCCCGACGGTCCCAATGGCCGCGTGCACTACGGCGCCACCACCCAGGACATCATGGACTCCGGCCTCGCCCTACAGATGTCACGTTCCCTCGCCTCTATCGACAAGCAGCTCCTCAAGCTGGGCGATCGTCTCTCCGAACTCTCCGTCGAGTACCGCGACACCGTCATGCCGGGCCGCACCCATGCTCAACAGGCCGTCCCCACTACCTTCGGGGCCTCCCTCGCCGTCACCGTCGGAGAGCTCGCCCGCCAGCGCGAGCGCCTCGCCCACGCCTACGAGAACGTGCGGGTGATCTCCCTCTTCGGTGCCGGAGGTACCAACGCCGCGCAAGGGCCGAAGTCCGTACAAGTGCGCACGCGCGTGGCCGAACTGCTCGGCTTGCGGGACACGGCCACGCCGTGGCACGTCAACCGCGATGTCCTCGCCGAATACGGTTTTATCTGCGCCACCATCTGCGGTTCCCTCGCCAAGTTGGCACGCGACGTCGTCGACCTGTCACGTTCCGAAGTGGGCGAAGTGTTCGAGCCGTACAACCCACATCGTGGAGCCTCCTCCACCATGCCGCAGAAGGTCAACCCCATTTCCTCGGAACTCATCATCGGAATGTCCTCCTACGCGTCTGCGCTACTCTCCGTCTTCACCCGTATTCAGGAAGCCGGCCACCAGCGCGCCGCGGGAGAATGGCAGGCCGAGTGGCTCGCTGTGCCCACCATGGGCACTCTTGCCGCATCCGCCCTCGACGAAGCGATCGTCATCGCGGAGGGCATGCGCGTCAACCCCGAGCGGATGCGCGAAAATCTTCGCCTCGACGGCGGGCTCATCATGGCCGAAGCACAGATGATCCAACTGGCCGACGCTCTGGGACGCGAGGATGCTCACGACCTTCTCTACGACGCCTCTACCCGCGCTCGCGAATCCGGCCTCATTCTCGCCGATGCGCTGCGCCAGGTCGCCGAGGAACAGGGCAAGAGCGATCTTCTTCCCGAGAAGCTCGTCTCCGCCGCGGACTACGTCGGAGAGGCTGGCTACATCGTGGATGCCACGGTGGCGCAATGGAAGAAGCTCGCACCCCTCGCCGTCGTCGAACCACAGCTCTGAGGCGATCATGTCAACGCACACGCAAGAAGCCGCAACCGGCGCAAACGCGGGCAGAGAGCGTTCACGCCCCGGCGCGCCGGGCGACGTGAGCTGGGGTGAATTCGCCTGGCGACTGGGCATCCCCGTCCTCCTCGGAGTGATCGTGTGGTTCATTCCGCGGCCGTCGGACGTCTCCCCCGAGGGCTGGCACATGCTCGCCCTCTTCGCCGCCACCATTCTCGCCATCATCCTGCATCCGCTCCCCATGGGCGCGGTGACCCTCATTGCGATGCTGCTGTCGGTGCTGCTCAATGTGGTTCCGCTGACCGCCTCCGCGGACAACCCGGACGCGCCCTTCGCCGTCATGGGATTCTCCAACGGCACCATCTGGCTCATCGTCATGGCCTTCCTCATCTCACGCGCCTTCATCAAGACGGGGCTGGGGCGGCGCATTTCGCTCTTCTTCGTCTCGAAGTTCGGCAAGAAGATGCTCGGGGTCTCCTACGGGCTCGCCTTCGCCGACCTCGTCATGGCACCCGCCATCCCCTCCGCCACCGCGCGCGGTGGCGGCATCATGGCTCCCATCATGAAATCGGTGGCCGAGGTCTACGATTCCCAGCCCGGGCCCACCGCCCGCCGCGCGGGCGCGTTCCTCTCCATCAACGTGGGTCAGGTCAACGCCATCACCTGCGCCATGTTCCTCACGGCCATGGCCGGCAACCCTCTCATCGCCTCGCTGGCGGGCCAGCAGGACGTCACCATCACCTGGGGCAACTGGGCGCTCGGTGCCATCGTGCCGGGTCTCACGGCGCTGCTCGTGGTTCCCTTCGTGGTGTACCTGGTCTATCCGCCGGAGCTCAAGAACACGCCCGAGGTGGTGGAGATGGCCAAGGGTGAGCTGCAGAAGCTCGGTCCGCTGTCCTACGGCGAGAAGGTCATGGGAGCCACCTTCGTGCTGCTGCTGTTCCTGTGGACGGTGGGCGACATGGTCCTGGGGATCAACGCCACCACCACGGCCATCGTGGGCGTAGCGGTACTGCTGCTCACCAACGTGCTGACCTGGCAAGATATCATCTCCGAGAAGTCCGCCTGGGACACCATGATCTGGTTTGCGATCCTCTTCATGATGGCTACCGCGCTCAACAAGTTCGGTCTCATTGCCTGGGTGTCGGGAAGCATCGCCGGGTCGATGAGCGGCCTCGGCTGGTTCGCTGCGCTCGGACTGCTGGCGGTGGTGTACTTCTTCTCGCACTACCTTTTCGCCTCCGCCACCGCGCACATCTCCGCGATGTACGTGGCCTTCCTCGGCGCAGCTATCGCGTTGGGCGCTCCCCCACTCATGTCCGCGCTGGTCCTCGCCTACATCTCCAACGCCTACACCTCCCTCACCCAGTACGCGGGCGGCGCCTCACCGGCGATCTTCGGCACCGGGTACAACACCGCGGGCCAGTGGTGGCGCGTCTCGGCCATCGCCGGGGTCGCCTCGCTGACCATCTGGCTGGTGGTGGGCTCAGCATGGATGAAGGTGATCGGGCTGTGGTGACACTCCCCCGCGGTATCATTCCCTACCTGCCCACGCCACTCACCGGATCCGGGCAACTGGACCGGGATCAGCTTCGACGCCTGATCGACCGGCTTCTCGGGGCCGGAGTGTCCGGGTTGTCACCTCTCGGGTCCACCGGTGAACTCCCGGCACTCACGGATTCGATTGCCGACGACGTCGTCGCGACAGTCGTTGACTCTGTTCCCGAGAAGTTCCCGGTGATTCCGGGAATCCTTGCCGGGTCGACGACGGCGATCGCCGAGCGGTCACGTGCTGTGGCCGGGCACGGTGCGCGGGGGCTGGTGACGATGATGAGGCCGTGGGGAGCCGTTGGTCAGCGGGCCATGATCGAGTACTTCGAGGCCGCAGCCTCGGCAACGGATCTGCCGATGGTGCTGTACCGCCAGCCCTCGCTCGGGCCTCAGCTCGCGGTTTCTTCGGTTGTCGAGTTGTCCTCGCGGGCGAACATTGTGGCCATCAAGGACGCCTCGCCGCAAACGGGGTTCTTGCTGTCGCTGAGCTGCGCCGGGAGCAGTCTGGAGGTGTACTCGGCGTCGTCCCACGTGCCGATGCTCGTGTGGGAACTCGGCGGAATCGGATGGATGGGCGGTCCCTGCTGCATCGCGCCACACACAGCTGTGACCATGTGGAATGCCTGGGTGAGCGGAGACAAGGAGGCGGCGTGGGTGTTGCAGCGCGGGCTGTGGCCGCTGTGCGAGGCGTTCGCTGCCTTTGGTCCTGCGCCGATGGTCAAGGGTGGTCTCGCCCAGATCGGATTCGACGTGGGAGCGCCCATCGCGCCACAAGGCGAACTCAACACGGACGCCTATCGCAAAGTCAGTGCGGCGATCGAGTCCGTGAGGCGTGCGCGAGCGGAGGTGGGCCTTAACCCCGCGGAGCTTTAGCTCGCCGTTGCCGGGTACCCGCGCCGTCATTGGTGGACGGTGCGGGTACCCGGCATCCCGTTTCTGGCGCGATACCGCCGATCACCTGTTCTCCGGCTATGATCGTTCGAGACGAGAGGGAGGGCGTGCGTGGCCGGTAGCAATAATTCTGGAGAACGCCGGGTCAGCCTCAAGGATGTGGCGGCCGCTGCGGGCGTGGGATTCGGGACCGTTTCACGGACCCTTTCCGGTTCCGGCTACGTTGCCGAGGAAACACGGCAGCGGGTTCTGGACGCGGCGGAGCGCCTCGGATACCGGCCCAACCGGCTCGCAGCAGGGCTCAGGTCGAATCGTTCCCATCTCGTGGCGCTTCTCGTTCCCGACTACACCAACGAGTTCTACGCGGTGGGCTCGGCCGCTGCCGAACGGCTCCTCCGGGCCTCCGGTTATCAGCTGATCATCGCGTCGTCGTCGAACAGCGCGGAAGAGCGCGCGACCATCGAATCAATCGCGGAGTATCACGTGGATGGCATCGTCCGGGTGCCCGTGGATCCGGATCTCAAGATCAAGCTGAACTGCCCCGTCGTCGAACTCAACAGGCGCTCGAACATACCGGGCGTTCCCGCCGTGGTGTGCGACGACAGGACCGGGTTCCACGCTCTCACCAGGGAACTTATTCGGCTTGGGCATCGGCGCATCACACTGATTGTGGGTGAGGACTACTACTCCACCACTCGCGAGCGCACCGCAGGTTATATCGCCGCGATCAAGGAGGCTGACGACCCGGCCATCACTGTTGATATCCTGTCTCGTTCCTACGATGCCGAATGGGGTCACGAGGCAACACTCGATGCGCTGAACAGCGATAATCCTCCAACGGCGATCATCGCCGCCAGCCCTCGAATTGCCTCGGGTACCGTATCCGCCTGCATCGAACGCGGAGTCAAGGTTCCCGAGGAGCTGGCGCTCGTCAGCTATTCCGACGCCGAATGGTTCGACTTTTACGGCGGAGGCATCCACTCGTTCGTCCCACCCCTGGACGACATGGCCCGGCGCGCGGTGGAGATCCTCCTCAAGCGTTTGGAGGACCCAAAGGCCCTGCCGGAGACGGTCATCCTTCCCGGGTCCATCCACGAGGGTGGATCGATTGGGGCGGCGCTCGGCTGAGTCGGAGCGGCGTTGGACTAAGTTGGTGCGACGCTCGGCTGAGAGAGTACCAGCAATGCACGCCCTGTCCCGGACAGGTAACAGATCGTCAAACAGGTAACCCATCGGGCACCCTCAAATGGGGTCGACTATCCCAGGAACGGTTACCTCTTCGTTGGCGAGGGGACGTCGTCGTCGGGAATATCCGGGTGCTTGCGCAGGCGCAACAGGCTCCACACAAGCCCTCCCCAAAGCAACCCGGCGGAGATAGCAAACATAACGATTGCTACGGGTGTCATTTCTTACCCCTTTCTGCCTCGGCGCGGATACGGCGCAGGTCGGCTTCAACCTCGCGGGCAAGTGCGTCGGTATCAGCAGGAACTGCGGTGTCGGCGTCGATTCGGCCGTATCTGCCGTAACTCAAGGAGAAGCTGGCCACGAGCAGCAGTGCCAGCATGCCCCATCCAGCCATGACTACATACCACCACGGGAATGAACCGTACCCGTTGGTGATGTAGTCAAACGCGCCGGTGACGAGAATGACAACAAGGACGATCGGGGTCAGGACCACCAGCATCGCCTGCCACACCCGGCCAACCTTGAACGATGAGACGGCGTTGAGGTGCTTGGCAAACTCCGGCACCTTGCGCCCGATCAGAACCACGAGTACCAAGGTGAGAACCGCCGATGCCACCACACCAATGTTGTTGATGAACGCGTCCACAATGTCGAGAGTGTTGAGACCACTCGTGGTGGCGAACAGCAGAATGGACGGGATCGCCGTCGCGATGCCCGTGAACACTCCGGCACGGCGATGCGACATCCCGAACTTGTCTTGGAACGCGGCCGAGACAACCTGGAGGATCGACAGCAACGAGGAGAATCCGGCGAGCGTGAGACACAGGAAGAACGCCACGCCTACCGCGAGACCGCCAGGCATCTCACTGAGGAGGGTCGGATAGGTCATGAACGCAAGCGCCACACCGCTGATCTGTTCAAGCCCATCGATCGTGGTGTTCTGGACGGAGGCCAGGAAGCCCAGCGTCGCGAACACACCGATACCGGCAAGCAACTCAAATCCGGTGTTCGCGAAGGCAACCACAAGCCCCGACCCGGTCAGGTCGCTCTTGCGGCGAAGATACGAGGAATAGGTCAGCATGATGCCGAAGGCCACCGAGAACGAGAAGAAGATGTGCCCGAACGCGGCAATCCACACCGTCGGATTCGCGAGGGCCGCCCAATCCGGAGTGAAGAACGCGTTGAAGCCGTCGATGGCACCGGGCAGCGTCAAGGCATACACAACGATCCCGATGAAGGTGATCACCAGCATCGGCAAGGTAATCTTGTTGACCTTGTCGAGCCCGCGGCGCACTCCCAACGCCAGCACGAAAATAGCAAGGGCCCACAGCGCAATTAGCGGGAAGAGGACGGAGGAGGCGAACTGCATCGTGAATCCCGCATCGGCCTCGGCCGACTGCACGTGATTGTTGACGAAGAATCCGATGGCGTCGTCGCCCCACGCCTGCGTAGTGGCGTAGAAGGTGTAGGCAATAGCCCACGCGATGACCACCGCGTAGTAGGTGGCGATCACGAAACACACCCCGACCTGCCACCAGCCGAGAGGTTCGAATCTCCTGTCGATGCGCCGGAACGCCAGAGGAGCGGACGCACGGTAGCGGTGCCCGATCGCGTAATCGAGGAACAGGATTGGCAAGCCCGCCGAGAACAACGCAATGAGATAAGGCAACAAGAACGCTCCACCGCCGTTCTCGTACGCCACCCCGGGGAAACGCCAAATATTGCCCAGCCCGATCGCTGACGATATCGCAGCAACGATAAACGCACCGCGCGTACCCCAGCTCTCGCGTGGGACACTCGACGTCCCAGTCGTGCCTGCCATACTCGCCCTTCCCAGATCCCTACAGAGGTCCGGAATATCATAGCCAAGTTCCGTACCAATTCCTATTGGCTGGACCGGTCGACCACATGCTGGTGGCTAACGGGCCTCGATACATCGCTGGCTACCAAGCGTCAGAAGCCAAGGTGTTCGTAGCGGAAGTACCTCGTGGCAATATGCGCTCCTTCACGGTCACGCATAGGTGAGAGAGTTGATCAGCACAACGTATGTCAACGTCCCGGCGCCGACGCTGAGGAGAGTGCGGCGGCCAGCCAAAAGATGAACCCCAGCCGTCACGAGAACCGCAAGAAGGGCGTACAGCAGGTGATTGTCGCCGTCGTCGGCCGATGTAAGAAAAGTACTTGCGGCGAGAATGAAAAGGATGCCCGCGGGCATCCACGACGCCATCTTCTTGACAAACCTGGATTCTTCAAGCGGCTTGAGGAGAAGGAACGGGACCGCACGCAAAGCCAAAGTGATCACGAAGGCGACGGCGAGCACCGCTGCAATATATCCGGTCTCAGGCATGGTCTGACTCCTTGCGGCGGCTCAGCGAGAAACGCACAATTAAGGAACCGACGAACACCAATAGCCCAGTAAACAAGGACGCATCTGGAGTCACGATCAGCGCAAACGAAAAACTTGCCCCGGCCAGCAACAGAGATGGAATTTGCTGCTGCGTCCGACACGCATCGAGAGTGAGCGTCACAAAGAGTGCGCAGAGTGCGAAGTCAAGCCCTGCGATCTGCATGGGTAGCACGGATCCGATGAATACACCCGTCAGGCCACCCATCACCCAGTAGATCTGAAACGCAATCTGCAATGAGAGCAAACGCCACGATGTCCAGCCATCCGGCCTCGCGGCAGTCACTGCGAATGCCTCATCGATCAGCGCATAAACCGAATACCCGCGGGCCAAGGGATGACGGACCACATGAAGAGGAAACGTGAAGGCATAGAAAACGTGACGAAAATTGACGAGGAAAGTGGTGAGCGCAATTGTCGCCAGTGGGGTCATAGCCACCATCATTCCGATCAACAGCAACTCCAATGAACCAGCAAACGCCGCGACGGACAACGCAGGGGCAACCCACCACGGCAAACCCGCTTGCATGACAAGAAGGCCGTAGGCAATCCCCAACGGAAACATTCCCAATCCGGCAGCCAGCGACGCCCGAAAGCCCGCCACAATCTCCGTCCACCGAGACACAGCACTCTCATTCACCATGACCACAATAATCTCAATATTTCCGTAAAAGATGGTTGCTTGATCGAAGACCTCAGCGTTTTCGGGTGCAATAATCAAGTATGGATAGCCTGGATAGAGCAATAATCGATGAGCTGGTGGAACATGGCCGGATGTCGAATACGGCATTGGCAGAAAAAGTAGGGCTCACTCCGGGGCCCTGCTTGCGCCGAGTACAAAGACTTGAGGCGGACGGCGTCATCGTCGGCTACCGCGCACTCATTGCCCCCGAAGCAATCGGGCAAGGCTTCGAGGTTCTTCTTGACATCGAACTCACCCACTTCGATAAACACAGCGTCGAGTCCTTCGAGGAGACACTGGCAGGTTTTGACGAAGTACTTGAACTACACCGGCTCTTCGGCACGCCGGACTACCTCGCTCGCATTGCAGTGGCCGATCTGCCCTCTTACGAACAGTTCCTTACCGACAAAGTCCTCGTCATTCCAGGCATCCACCGCGTCTCTTCTCGATTCCCAATGAAGACCGTGAAATCGCTCCGACCGATGTAGATCGGTGAGAAGCAACCCCCTCTCCTCAGCTCCGCCTCTTCGGAAAGGTGCAAAGCACGAGAAGAATTACGGCCGCAGCCCTCGGAGGTAGACATCAATGAGCCACTCGTCACCTTGGGCGAGATCGGGAACCGCAACATCGGGCAAGGGTCGCGTGATGGTGGCGATACCCACGTGGAACTGCTGCACCGTCACATCGGACCTGACCACTCCAGCAGCCTTCGCGGCGTGAAGAAACTGCTCGGAGGCTGCGAGGGCCCGGACGCGTTCGGCGGCGATGCCCTCTGGATGATAGAGCGCACGTCCTGTAGAACGCGTTCACAGAAACCACGGTTCGTGCGATAAACCACGGTTACGGCTCGGCTATTTCCGTGGTTTATCGCCAGAACTGTGGATTCTCGTGCCTGATGATCTCGCAGTCACTGTCCGCGAAGCGCCAAAATCCCGCCGAAGCGACTTCTCAGCGTGCATCAAGTGGAGTTGAGCGTTCGGGGTCGGAAGACTCATTGAGGGACCTCGGTTCAAGAATCCGTGAATCAACCGGGCAATATACTCATGATTTGGCAACTGCTTCCACGAAATATTCACAACCTCATATCCTGCCGAACGCAATTGGGATTCCCTTGCACGTTCATCAGCAACCCTTCGATTCTTCTCATCATCCCTGTACTTGCCCTCACCGTTAAACTCAACGATCAGCTTCCTCTCCGGCCAAACAAAATCACCAAAGTACTCCTTGCCATCCACGAGGAATCGGTGCTGCATGATTGGTGAAGGTAAACCATAGGCGCGGATGATCCATAGCACCCTCGCTTCTGCCACACTTTCAACTTGCCCGCTGGCAGTCGAGATGACTTGCATCGCTCGCTGCCGACCAGCACTACTCGGAAGCCTCTCGGCAATTGCCATCATTCTGGCTCTCACCGCAGCTTCCCGTTCAAGAAACTCTGGATCAGTGCGATCCTGGTAGATATCGCCAGACGTCGCAAGACGTCCAAGAATAGAACAGACGATGATGAACGCAGTTTGACTGGCAGCAAGACGAGCAACATCCACAGCAGTCTGTTCGTGAGTCGTCGTATACACTCCCTGCCCAAGGTCGATGGCACGGGTGATTGCACGACCATTCATCGGACGAAAGCGCGCCTTCTTTGCCGAGTAAGAATGTGAGGGCAACTCTCGCGCCTCACATCGTCCTCCATTCTTGTACGCCACAATATCGACAGGAGAAGGCCAAACCGGGTAACCAAGCAACATAGCCGCCGTTGTTCCGGCGAGAACTATCCCTCCTGGGTGCTGCTGCACCAGCGCGCGGACGTAACCCAAATAGCACTGTTGCTGCCACGTATATTTTTCACCCTTCGGAGGGTCAACGAGGAAGCCACGAGTCGGACTCCACCAGCCCTGCTTCTTCAGGGATTGGAAATCTGACTTGGGCATTGAAGCTGTGGAAAGCACCTTCGGCCAGTGCAACGGCTCTGAACTCATGAACATGAGAGCAATCATGCTGAATTCGTTCCATCCATGCAGAAATAATCCACAGGCCCACCACACGGAGGGTGATATCAACCTGTTCCCAGAACCTGACTTGTGGAAAACAGCTGACGATCTCCAACTCAAGGCATCGAATGATATTGAAGAGTCAACGGTTCGCGCGATAAACCACACTTACACCCATGCGTTAACCGTGGTTTATCGCCAGAACTGTGGGCTCTCAAGTGCACGTCATATTCGAGCACCATGCACACGGCAGTCACCACCATGTACACCTGTAGGCTCAGAACATGAGAGACCACCAGCAAGAGATTGAGTTGTTGCTCCGCGCCGAACGCTATGAACTAGAGCAGTTCATCAGGCTTTTTCGCGTGCCAGATCTAGACCTCGGCGTGATGGTTAATCATCGTTGGAATGCCCGTGATCTTCTCGCGCACATCGTGTCTTGGCATGAGAGCTTCGCTCGTAATCTCGAGCTTCTCGCCGCAGGAAAACCACCTGACCCACCACGAGGAACACTGCGCGAAGTCAATCGCGAGGGCGTTATCAGCCTGGAGGGCAAGACAGTGGATCAGCTCGTGCGGCGAGCCCGCCGGGCACAACGCATCATCGAAGCTCACATCTTCGATGAATCGATCACGATGATCCCCTACAGGCGCCCCGGAACCAGCTACACCCGGGCCCAGCATCTCGATGTGGTGCGCGGCCACATCAACGACCACTTCTGGGAGCTCATCGAGAAGTACGTGGCAGCGAAGAAGTGAATCCCGGAGCGACGCCATCAAGGCGTACGGGGAAGCACAGGCCGCCACGCCAAGAGTGTCCCGAGAAAGCCAGTGATGCCGAGAGCTACCAGTAGCAGGGCTACGGCCGCCAGTCCATTACGCGCTCCAGCGATGCCCGATTGGCCACGTGAAGGCGAAGCTATCGGGCAGCGTGGAAGGTGACACCTTGTCCGGCACCATCAAGGTGGGCATCATCAAGACAGCAATCACCGGCTTCCGGCCCTAAGTAATGGCTCCCATCCCGTAGAACGCGTTCTTAGAAACCACGGTTCGCGCGATAAACCACGGTTACGACTCGGCTATTTCCGTGGTTTATCGCCAGAACTGTGGGCTCTCAAGGCCAGATGCACTCCCCTAACCCTTACGCCCGGGGATCAGGCGCGCCGAGTTGAGGATAAAAGCAGTTTCGCTGCCCACATGGATGAAAGCCGCGAGGATCGGGCTCAGGAATCCCATAGCAGCGAGTACGATTCCGACAAGGTCCACGATGATGGTTCCTACGAAGTTGAACATGACGATACGGCGCGCTCGCCGTGCAACCTTGAACGTCCGAGCGAGGTCGCCAAGATCAGAGCTGATGAGTTCCACGTCGGCACTATCGCGGGCTATCTCGGTGCCTGATCCCATGGCGATACCGACGTCGGCGCAGGCCAGAGCTGGTGCGTCATTCACACCGTCTCCAACCATGGCGAGTTTGTGTCCGCGGGAACGTTCCTCGTCGATAACCGAAAGCTTCTGATCCGGCAACAGGCCTGCCTTGACCTCTGAGACGCCCAACTGCTGAGCAACAGCCTGCGCGGCGGCGTCCTGGTCGCCAGTGAGGATCTGCGTTCGCAGGCCAAGTCTGTGTAGTTCGGCAATCGCTTCCGAAGCAGATGGTCTCACGGAATCCGCGAGCAGGATCAATCCTGTGTAGGCGCCGTCGACAGAAACATAGACAACTGTCGTTTCTCTACTATCCTCCAAAACAGCGGGCGCATCAGTCACAAGACCCCGGCTTCCCGCTGCGATCTTCTTCCCCGCCACTTGTGCGGTTACCCCCAAACCAGGTTGATAGCTGAAATCTTCAACCGGACTGAGCGGCAAATCAAGGTCACGGGCATGCGCAACAATCGCTTGACCCAAAGGATGCTCGGAATACGCCTCAGCTGCCGCCACCAGGATAAGTAGTCCATCTGGACTCATTCCCGAAGTTGTTTGCACCTCGACAACACGAGGAGTGCCTGTTGTCAGGGTGCCAGTCTTGTCGAAGACCACCGTATCGACAGTGGAGAGCACTTCGAGATGGGCACCGTCTTTGACAAACGCGCCGGAGCGAGCAATACGGGCAATGGCCGCGAGAACCGCCAAGGGAGTTCCAGCAACAATGCCGCAGGCACCGGCAACAACAACCACGGAAATGGTTGCAGTGATATCTCTGGTTACCGCAAGCGTAATAACGGCACCGATAAGCGCGAGGTAGATGAGCCAGGAGGCAAGCCTGTCAGCGAGCCGTTGCACTGGAGGTTCCGATTCCTGAGCTTCTCGTACCGCTTCAACAATCCGACCATACGACGAATCGGAGCCGACTCGCTCAGCCCGAATCTCAACCGCACCGTTCTGGTTGATCGAGCCAGCAAATACTTCATCACCACCCCTGACATCAACCGGCATGGACTCACCGGTGATACGTGACTGATCCACCGTGGACTCACCCACCACGACAAATCCATCAACGGGAACTCGTCCACCGGGTGCCACTACGACAATCTGCCCCGGACGAACATCTGCGAGAGGACGCAGGACCACCTCACTACCTTCGCGGACCTGTACCGTTTCGGGCAGAAAAGCCATAAGGTCGGTTAGCGCATCACGTCCGCGATCCATGGCCAAGTCTTCGAGGATCTCAGCGGCGAGCACAAACGTTGTAATCAGCAGGGCGGTCACCCATTCACCGATTGCCGCCGCCGCAACAATCGCAATGAGCATGGACAGTTCCATACTCATCCGGCGCTCTCGAGCATCTTCAAGTGCTTCCACAACAATCGGCCAGCAGCCAGCTACAAGACCAGCAACCGCAATGACTGGAAATCTCGGCGACGGCCACATCACTCCCAAGGCCACAACTATTGTGCAACCAGCGACAAACAGAGTCCTGAGTAGATCGGCCCGGTCGATCTTCTGCCAGAATCCGCGTGCGCTTGTCGCCACGATCGCATCCTTGGCGCGAGTATCTACGTCACTCACTGAACCGCTCCCGTCGAATTTGCCGAACTGCTCCCGGCCCAACGGTGGTGAGGTGGAAAGGATTCAACAACGTGCTCGGCCTGGAACACCGCATGAGTGACCAACTCCCGGGCGTGCTCATCGATCAAGCTATAGAAAACCCTATTGCCGTCCTGGCGGGCCTGAACAACCTTCGCCCACCGCAACTTCGCCAAATGTTGCGACACAGCCGTAGGAGATTTTCCTACCGTCTCTGCCAAGTCATTCACCGACATCTCGCCTTGACGCAAAGCCAAGATGATCCTGATACGAGTCGGGTCGGACAGAAGAGAAAACACCTCGGCAGCCAACTCAACATATTGGTCCTCGGCCACACAATCGCAAGTATTAGTATCTTCACGCATACGAAGATACTAATACGCCTAGGTACATGATTCAACGAACGGTATCCCAGACTGAGCAGCCTAAATCGCCACAAAGGAGCAACCATGCCAATACTTCCCCAGACTCTCGGAACCCCGCGGAAATGTACGCATCGAAACGCCAGACGACCGTGTCCATGCAGAGATATGCTGAAGACATACCAAGTCTGTGCTTGCCGGTTGCGGAGCTCGATGGGTTTCCGCTTGCCTCGATGGAGAGGAAGTAACCATGCGTCGAATGTCGGAAAGGCGAGCGAGGAACCTCTGGGCCCTGATTGGGAGCATCGCCCTCGTCATGTCATGTGGAGTTTCGGCAACGGCTGTGGAGGGCACCGGGGCGGTTTCAACTAGCACCACCCCAATTGATTCGACGACGGCCACCCTAACCGAAGAGCCATCCGGGAACGGTACGAGCGCACCAACCGCTCCACCAGATTCTCCGGAAACGCCGACCACAACGGAAACACCAGTCGCAACTGAAGAACCACACGAGGCGATAGCGACGCCGTCGTCGTCCCCAATTCCCGAATCTGAGGTTCCGGCGCCCGATTCCGCTGCCCCACAAGAGCAGGTTGCGGCGCCCATCGCAGTTTCGGTGACGATGGACAAAACCAAGGCGAAGGTCGGCGAATCCCTCACCGCCAGTTGGAAGATCACGGGCGGAAGCCGCCCCAGGGTTGGCGCGCTGAGGTTCGTCACCGAGATCGCTGAAGGCTCGGTACTGATTTCCTCCGCCGCGCATGTGCCGAACGTTGCGTCGCCGGGCACCGCCGGCAGTGTGACGATGGCGGTCCCGGACACCGGAAACAGGATCTTCCTTGAGGTGAGTGTGATCGACGACGGCGACACCGTCCGCCACCGGTCCGCTTCTGTCACCGTCACTGGTTTCACGGGCAAGGTTGCCGCCGGGTGGCGGAACGTGACGGATACCCGGAGCGGCGAGCGAGGCGACGGATACTACGCGGGCGGCGCGTTGAAGAAGGGATGGTTCGTCGTCGGTAATGAGTGGTTCTACTCCGACAGCCGCGGATTCCTTCGATACGGCTGGGTGTCAAGCAACGGGAAATGGTACTACCTGGAAACTTCCGGAGCCATGGCAACCGGGTGGGCCATAATCGGCGGAAGCTGGTACTACTTGGACCCAGGCAACGGCGCGATGGTGACCGGGTGGGTGTCAAGCAGCGGAAAATGGTACTACCTTGGTGCCTCGGGAGCCATGGCCACAGGGTGGGCGAGAGTCGGCGGGAACTGGTACTACTTCGATCCGAGTAGTGGCGCGATGGCCACGGGATGGGTGAAACTGGGCGGTGCGTGGTACTACCTGAACACCTCAGGGGCGATGATGACCGGCTGGGTTTCAACCAACGGAAAGTGGTACTACCTGGACCTGAGTAACGGAGCGATGAGAACCGGCTGGTTGCGATTGGGCAGCGCGTGGTACTACCTGCATCCGAACGGGGCCATGGCCACCGGCTGGGTGATGGTGAGCGGTACGTGGTATTACCTGGAACCCGGCAGCGGCGTGCTGCAATCCGGAGCTTCCAGCTTGGTCGTGCTGGTGAACAAGAAGAACCCCCTCAATCCCATCGGCTACGTGCCCGCTTTGGTTCCGCTCTCGAGCGTCGGAGTGGGTGGCGGAGAATCCATGCGCCCGGAGGCGGCAAGCGCCATGGGCAAGATGGTCTCGGCCGCACGCGCCAGCGGCATCTACATGCAGGTGGGAAGTGGCTACCGCAGCTACTGGACACAGGCGGCACTCTTTGCCGCTTACGCTGAGCGCGACGGCGTCGCGGAGGCGGAAACGTACTCCGCCCGAGCCGGGTACTCCGAGCACCAAACTGGACTCGCCGCGGACATGGCCTCACCAAGTGAAGGCTGCTATCTCGGCAGCTGTTTTGGCAACACCCGCGCGGGCAAGTGGATCGCCGCGAACTCCTGGCGTTACGGCTTCATCGTGCGCTACCCGCAGGGTTATACCCACGTCACCGGTTTCATCTGGGAACCGTGGCACGTGAGATATGTGGGAGTGGACGTGGCCACCGCCATGCGAAATCGCGGAGACGCCACCTACGAGCAGTACCTGGGAGCCCCGGCGGCGCCGAGGTATTGAGTGCGTGCCGGGGTCCGGTCGTTCATCGAGGTGCCGGAGGAGCAGCGACAGCCCTCCAATTAACGCCAATATCTCGACCATTAACGTCCAAGTCTCAACCATTAACGCCAATATCTCAACCATTAACGCCCGTATCTCAACTTGTCACGTTTGGGCCCCAATATGTTCTTATCTACTTTTCCGAGAATTTCCTGGGAATAGAATTTACACAAGCCCTTACATTGTCGTAGGGGCCACGTCGATTCGTCGTCGACCTTCTCAGGAAAGGATGGGTCTCATCATGAGACCGACAAAGAAAATCCGTGGCAGGACCTTCAGCGTCCTCCTCGGTACAGCAGCCCTCATCATGTCCTCCGCGACAACTGCTGTGGCAGCAGACGATGGCACTCCAGATGGCAGTCCGGTAGCCCTCACTCAACAATCAGAAACAACCACAGACGGCACATTCGAACCTCAGCGGTACGGCGACGAGTACACACTCGGCGGAATCGTGACACTCAGCAAGTCAACGGCGGTGGTCGGCGAGGCCATCACCGTGACATGGAATCTCACCGGCGGCATTGATCCGCAGGTCGATGGCATCATCATTGGTCCTGGCATCGCCGACGATCACCTCATCTTCTGGAGGGAACCATCCCAGTGGGGAACGCACATCCCGATCAATGGTGACCGCACAGGAAGCACAATCGTCACGATTCCCAACAGTGGTGACCGCCTCACCGTCACCGTGCAGACATACGAACCCGGGGCTGAGCATTACATCGGATGGATTGATTCAGACGTCCTCACCGTCACCAATTTCGACGAAGAAGTTTCCGCAGAATGGGGCTGGGTGCAGGACCCAACTACCGGCGAGGGAGACTACGGATACTACGCTGGCGGCGCGATCCAGAAGTACTGGTTCCTCATCGACAACCAGTGGTACTACGCCAACGGCCAGGGCTTCCAGCAGTGCGGGTGGGTCAAGGATGGCACCTCGTGGTACAGCATGTCCGGAGAACACTGCGCCATGCAGACCGGCTGGGTTTTCAGCGGCGGCTCCTGGTATTACATGGCTCCCAGCGGCGCGATGCGAACCGGCTGGGCGAAAACCGATGGCACGTGGTACTACCTCCAGCCAAGCGGCGCGATGGCCACTGGATGGGCAAAGGTTGACGGTTCCTGGTATTACCTCAATCCGAGCGGCGCGATGCGAACCGGCTGGTTGCTGCATCGCGGCTCGTGGTACTACATGAACCCGAGTGGCGCGATGGTGACCGGTAAGTATCTGATCAACGGTGTCATGAATCGTTTTAACGACGACGGCGTCTGGCTGGGTACCAGTTAACCCGCGCCTACGAGCATCCACACGTCTCACTCAAGTGGTCATCGCTTGAGCAACCCAGCACAGGGTCCCGATTCCTTGAATGACAAGGAGTCGGGGCCCTGCGTTGATTCACCCAGGAACTTGGTTCGACGACGCCACATCACCGGAGTCACATTTAAAGTACTTATTGCACGAGCCGGTTAGTTATCGTCAAGAGTGTTGGCTTACCAATTTCGGCGAGTTACGCATTCCACGCGACGACAACACCGAGGAAGGCGTTGAGCGTTATGGAGAGTCAACAGTTCGCGCAGTAAACCACGGTTACGGCCCAGCTATTTCCGTGGTTTATCGCCAGAACTGTGGATTCTCCAGTGCACGCTATATTAGAGATCATGACTTCAGCAAGCGACCGCGCCGATCACCTCGCAGCCAACCGTGACCGGTGGTTTTCTGACAATCAGGCGAATTGGGACGACCGCGCCGCACTCCACGAGGCCTCCGGCTACGGCATTGAGGAGCTCATCGCGGACCCCACCTACCTGACACCCGAGCTTTCACAGGATCTCGCATGGATGGGCGAGATCGCTGGCACCGACGTCATTCACCTCCAGTGCCACCTGGGAACAGATACGGTGGGCTTCGCGCGGCTGGGAGCGCGGCGGGTTGTCGGAGTGGATCTGTCGGGTGAGTCGCTACGCCGGGCCCGGATCATCGCGGAACGCTGCGGCGTAGATATCGAGTACGTCCAGTCCAACGTGTACCAGGCACGCGAGCACGTCACCGGCGATTTCGTCCTCGTCTACACCTCGCTCGGCGTACTCTGCTGGCTCCCCGACATCGCCGGATGGGCGCGCGTCGTCGCCTCGCTGCTACGCCCAGGTGGCCGCTTCGTCATCCGCGACGACCATCCGATGTTCATGACCGTCGGCGACGACGTCAGCGACGGACTCAAGATTGAACAGCCCTACTTCGAACAACCCGAGCCTCTCACCTGGGACGACGACGGCAGCTACGTCGAAGCCCCGGAGGGCACGCCGCGCATTCAACACGGCGTCAGCCACATATGGAATCACTCGCTTGGAGAGATTGTCACGGCGCTCATTCGCGCCGGGCTCGTCGTCGATTACTTCGAGGAGACGCCCTACTCGGCATGGTGCGCCTGGCCGGATCTCATGGTGCGCGACGGCGACCGCTGGCGGCTACGCGACAACCCCGAGCGGCTCCCGCTCCAGTTCATGATTGCCGCGCACCGGCCGACGAGGTTGCGCCAATAGGTTCGGCCGTCGCGAGGATGGTGCGGGGCTTGACTGGCAAGGCGGACGACGAATCGGCACTGGTGGTGCCGGTGAGGAGGACAACACAGCCGGGCAAGATTCCGTGACATCCGTAGCAGGCCACGGCCTATTGGCGGGATCTCTATCTAACCTCACGCCAGCCGCCTACTTAAGCGTTCGTGTACAAAGTTGATGGTTGTACATGCGAGTTCGTACGCGAACGTTTAAACTCGTGGCGCCACTCAGGCCCAACACGCAGCGAACTCACGCCAGCCGCGTCAACTCGACTCGCACCGACAGCTCCGAACCGCTCTTTCCGGCGTACACGCCGCGTAGCGGCGCCACATCGGAGTAATCGCGCCCGTGGCCCACATAGACGTGGCGGTCGCCGATCTCGATGAGATTGGTGGGATCGTAGCTGCGCCACTTCCCCGCGTACCATTCCACCCAGGCGTGCGACTCCCCCGTCACCGCTTCGCCAACGGCCGCGTCCTTCCTCGGGTGCAGGTAGCCAGAGACGTAGCGGGCGGGGATGCCCGCCTCACGCAGCACTCCGAGCGTCACATGAGCGATATCCTGACATACTCCCGAGCGGGCCGCCCAGGCGTCACGCGCCGTCGAGTTCACCCCCGTGACTCCGCGCCGATACTCCATCGCCTCACCAACTTGGCGGCAGATCGAACGGGCCGTCGCGTCGACGTCGTCGCCACAGTCCTTGGCCTGAACCGCCAGCAGGATCATCTCCCCGTCCGCTTCGGTCGCGTCCGTCTGAGCGAGGGCATCGGTGAGTTCCAAGGAACAAGGAAGTTCCGTCGCCAACTGATCCCACGAGTACTCCACCGAATCAACCGGCAACGGGCGCACGTCCACCACGCTCGTTGCCCGGATTCGAAGCTCCTCGTGCGGGGTCAGCACCTCGAAAGAGGAGACGAGCGTGCCCCAGAAATCCTCGTAGGTGTGCTTCGCGGAACTCGGCGTGACGTCCAGATCTGCGCGCATGACAAACTGGCCATCGCGGGTGCGCGGAAGCATGCGGACCTCGTTGTAGGAGGCGGTCGCAGCCTCGGCGTACTTCAGTTCCGTCACGTGCACAATCTTCAAGCGGCTCACAGGTTCTCCCCAATCCACACGGGCATCGCAATGGACGGGAAGTAACGTTCCCGGATCGCATCGCTGGCCTTCGACACGGCAATCTGCACGGCCTCCATACTCTCGGTGAGGTTCTCCACCGTCACTTCGATCGGCTGGTACTCCAGCTCGGAGCGGATCCTGCCGACCACCTGATGCGCCTTGCTCGGAATTCCTGCCGCACCGGCGGGATCGATGTGGCGCAGGCAGTCCTCCGCCACCAGGAAGCTGGACAGCACCGAACGCGGGAACAGCCTGTCCACCAGTAGGAACTCGACCGCGGTGGTCGCCGTCGGTGCCGCTCGCTGACTGCGCAAATGTGCCTCGTACGCTCCACACGATCGCAGCAAGGTGGTCCAGCTCGGTCCACCGGCTTCGGTGAGTGAACGCGTGGCGAGCAGTCTCGCCGTCATGTCGGCACGTTCCATCGCCCGTCCGAGCGAGAAGAACTGCCATGCCTCGTCACGGCTCATCGAGGATTCGACGACGCCGAACGCCAACGCTGATCTGTCCCGCACCCAGTTGAAGAAGAGGTGCGTCTTGTCGATCGGCACCCGCACCGGCATACCCGAGTTGGTTTCGTTGAGCGTTTCCCACAGGTCCGTCGAGATGATCTCGCGCGCCCGCCGCGCGTTCTCCCGCGCCGCCGACACCGAGTGCGCAATCGAGGCAGGATTCTCCGCGTTCAGCCCAAGTTCGCGCACCACCCCGGCCCGTGAGACTTCCTTCTCCGGCGACGACGTCCCCATGACCGCCAGTAGCCCACGGCACGTTGTTTCCTCGTCCACCCACGGATCCTCGAGAAGAAGCTGAAGGTGCACATCCAGGATGCGGGCGGTTCCGCCGCCGCGCTCCACATAGCGGCCAATCCAGAACAGGGCTTCCGCAATTCGACTCAGCATCGTTTCCTCTCAGTCCTGCTGTTGCTGCTGCTGTTGTTGCTGGTGACGAGCATCAATGTCCTCATCCGCCGGTGACGTATGAAGTGGCGTATGACGGTCTGACACGCTCTCCCGCTCGCTGCCGTTTCGTTCGGCGCCGTCACGGCCCGTCTCACCCACAAGGCTGAAACCTCCGCGCGCCGCCGCAAATGCGTATTCGCTGTTGGTCATTCCCGTTGGCAGCACGCCACCCGTGAGCGCTTCCATGCCTGCCGGTCGGGGCGGGCGTTGTGGGAATCGATCCAGCACCCAGGTGTCCTTCGAGCCGCCACCCTGGCTGGAGTTGACCACCAGCTGCCCCTCGGGCAGCGCGACGCGAGTGAGCCCGCCGGGCAGCACCCAGACGTCGTCGCCGTTATTGACTGCGAAGGGGCGGAGGTCAGCGTGGCGTGGGCGGAATCCGTCGTCGACCAATGTGGGAATAGTGGAGAGTTGAACCACCGGTTGCGCGATCCAGCCGCGCGGGTCGGCGAGCAGGGTGTCCCGTAGCCGGTTGAGTTGGGTGCGCGAGGCGTCCGGGCCGACGACGATGCCCTTGCCGCCCGAGCCATCGACCGGCTTGACCACCAGTTCACCGAGGCGGTCGAGAACCTCGGCGAGGGCCTCCGGCTCCTCCAGGCGCCAGGTGTCCACGTTGGGGAGGATCGGCTCCTCGCCGAGGTAGTAGCGGATGAGATCGGGGACGTAGGTGTAGACGAGCTTGTCATCGGCAATACCGTTGCCCACGCCGTTGGCGATCGTCACGTTGCCGAGGCGAGCGGCCAGCATCAGGCCCGGTGCACCAAGGACGGAATCGGGGCGGAACTGCAGCGGATCGAGAAACTCGTCATCGAC
The DNA here is from genome assembly GCA_047602305.1 of Ancrocorticia sp. Classification (GTDB taxonomy): domain Bacteria; phylum Actinomycetota; class Actinomycetes; order Actinomycetales; family Actinomycetaceae; genus Ancrocorticia. The sequence goes on along the minus strand of JASGHO010000001.1, from coordinate 132,084 downwards.
GCGGCGATAGATAACGTCCACGCGGGTGGAGCCCTCGGTGGTGTGCATCCAGACGCGGCCGCCCGAGCAGAAGAGGTCTCGCCCTTCGACTAGCTCCACGCCCATCATGCGGGCGAGCAGCGTGTGCTCAAAATAAGCGGAGTTGAAAACACCCGGGGTGAGGACCACGACGGTCGGATCCGCGACATCCTTCGGAGCCGCGGCCCGCAGCGCTTGCAGCAGCTTGGCCGGGTAGTCACTGACGGGACGAACCGGCATGCTGGCGAAAAGTTCGGGAAGCGTCTGAGCCATCACCTGGCGGTTCGAAAGCACGTAGCTGACGCCGGAAGGGACGCGCACGTTGTCCTCCAGTACCCGGAAGGCTCCCTGCTCGTCGCGGATCACATCGATGCCCGCCACGTGGATGCGCACACCATTCGCGCCCACCACCCCGGCAGTCTGGCGGTGGAAGTGCTTCGAGGAACTGATAATGGAGGCCGGAATGACGCCATCCTTGATGGCCAATTGCGGGCCGTAGGCATCCGCGAGGAAAGCTTCGAGCGCCTTGACGCGCTGGGCCACGCCTGACTCCAGATAGCTCCAGTCATCGGCGGGGATGACGCGAGGAACCACGTCAAGCGGGAAGGGGCGCTCCTCGCCCGCAAAGTCGAACGTCACTCCCTGCGCGAGATACGACTTCGCAAGGGCATCGGTACGGGCGCGCAATTCGGCGTCGTCCAAACGGGCCAAAACCGGGTACATGTCGCGGTACGGCTCGCGTACGTCGTTTCCACCCGGGACCACACCGGCGGGAAACAGTTCGTCCCAGGGTTGGCCCGTGTGCCGGGACGCACTACTTCGCGTCATATATCCGTTGAACAGCGATTCCATGGGAAAAGCGTGACACTAGCTTATTTCGCGGGCGTTACGGATGCGTATCGCGGCGGTTTGCGGACCGGTGGCGCAGGTCAGGGGCGGTCCGGGCGGCCGCGATGGTTGGGCAGCAGGCGTTAGTTTCGCTCGGCGAAGTCTCCTTCGGAGTCGATGATTCGATGTGCACGATCCATCTGAGTGCGGATGCGGACTCCGTTGGGCGCGTCGACGTCGTCGATCCAATCGGAGGCCTGCTGCGGCGACTTACCGAACTGGACGTGACGCGTCATGAGGCGGGCGCGGCGGGTTTCGGAACTGGCGTCCACGAACCAGATCTCGTCCACGAGATCGCGGACACCCGTCCACGGTTTGGACGGGTCGAGAAGATAGTTGCCTTCGGTCAGGACCAGGTCCGCGCCGCTAGCGATGGGAAGCGCGCCGGCGATAGGCTGCTCTAGGTCGCGTTCGAAGGCCGGGGCGTAGACCACCGGTTCGTTGCCCTCGCGGATGCGCCGCAGCGTATTGACGTACCCGTAGCCGTCAAACGTCTCGATGATGCCCTTCTTGTGGAGCAGGCCGAGGCGGGTCAGCTCCACATCGGCAAGATGGTAGCCGTCCATCGGAAGCCAGGCCACGGTGAGATTATTGGCGGTGGACCACGCGAGAATCGACTCCACCAGCGTTGTTTTCCCGGCGCCGGGCGCGCCAACAATACCGAGGATGGTGCAGTCCGGTTGCTGTGCTAGCTGGCGCAGGGTCGCCTCAAGGGAGGGCGTCATTGAGATCTCCATGCGCCCGAGTTTACTGAACACCCGGTACTATCTGGGCGATCTGAGGCACTCCGAGGAGCGCGTGGTTCCTAACTGGGCGTCACAGCGATCACCGTGCCGTAGACGGCATACGCATCGCTCTGGTGCCCAGTTACGATTCCTTCCGTGATCGTTTCGTACAACGATGCTCAAGCGGGATTACTATCGCTACATGGTCTCCAACGTTCCTCATGAAGAAACCACGTCGCTCTCCCCCGCCTCCGAGCAACTCCGCCGCATCGCCATGCAGCTGACCGCCATCTCCGAAACCGGCCTCTGGTACGGCAAGGACCAATTCGACATTGAGCGTTTCGCCCGCGTGGGCGAACTTGCCCGCGACCTCATGGCACACCTCGCGGCCTACCCTCTCTCCGAATACGACCAGAAGGTCGCTTCAGTAGCGGGGTACACCACGCCAAAAGTGGACGTGCGCGGCGCCGTTTTCAACAAGAAGGGCGAGGTGCTTCTCGTCCGCGAAACCCTGGACGACGGCCGCTGGACCCTGCCCGGCGGCTGGTGCGACATTCTCGAATCTCCCGGACCAGCCACCGAGCGCGAAGTACTGGAGGAAGCCGGACTGAAGGTGAAGGCGACGCACTTGGCCGCCGTCGTCGACAGAGAGAAGTGGCCACACTACCCGCCGTTCGACTATCACATCTACAAACTGTTCTACGTGTGCGAACCTGAGGGCGCGGTGGATCTCGACTATACGAGCAACGAGACGAGCGCGGTGAGCTGGTTCCCGGTGGACGACCTGCCGGAGCTGTCACCCTCGCGTGTGCTGCCGGAACAGATTCGGCTGGCCTACGAACACTGGCTCAACCCTGGGCCGGCCTATTCCGACTAGCCGCCAAAGGTCCTCGCATTCGGTTCATTCCTGAGGCATGGGAGCCGGGCATCTAGAGCGACCACCAGGTGGTGTCCATGTCGAGGAACCAGTGGTTTCGTAGGGTGAGTGCGCGTTCCGTCGCGGCAAGAATACCGGCTACAAAGAGTGTGGTGTTTGCCCAGTTCGGGAGCTTAATTGGCGACTCGAAGGACCAACCAAGCCATGTCGAAACGACGTCCATGTTTGTGAAGAGCTCAAGCACCTGTGGAAGGCCAGTCACCAAACCAAGAACGAGGATCACGATCGCCACCCACCCAATCGTCTTGCTCGCGCGTGGGTAACGTCCATCAAATCTGGCGCGTAAGCCTTCCGGTGCCTTCCTATCCGGCTGCAGAACGATTTCAGTCTCCCCCGCCTCGCCTTCAGCCACATAGTGGATGCGGCTCATGCCGTACAGGGAACTCTCCACCTCGATAATGCCGCCCGGGACAGCAAACGTCGCGGGAAGATTGGCGCGCGCAATCTGAAGGCCATTTCGGTACAGGGCGGCCGGAGGAGCCTGGGGCTTACGCTTCTTTCCCGCCTCCAGCTCGTCATCATTGTCCGGCCCAAAGATGAACTCCTCCACCGACGAGCCAATCTCCGATAGCTTGTCGGCAGCCTCCGCGCTCCACAGGTCCTCAGCAAAGAAGTGAACGTCTATGGCGTATGTATCGTGGGTGTCCTCGCCTCCAGATGCACTGGACTCAGACCTCCTTCCCTGCTGGTCAAGCCACATCTCATTCTGCGCAATCGGACTCTCGCCGGGTGACTCTCCTGCCTCCTCGCGTGGCAGGTCAATGTAAAAGAGCGAACGGGAGACCCCCTGCCACAGGCGATACTTCTTGAGTTCGCTGCCGTCACCGGGACGGACTTTCTTGAGTCGCCGTCGTCGTCGCCATCTCATCAACCGACCTCCTCCACGTTTCTAGGGCTATTTCACCAACTTCTCCCTGCACTCCGCCAGAGTACAACTCCCCCTTCGTGAGCCAGATCGCCCCAAACTCATAAGTTCCCCATGCACCCAACACAGTTTCAACACAGGTTGCGCCGTGAAAGTGGAGTCATCGACGAAAGGACTTCACATGAACTGGACACTGGTAGCCATCGATCTGGCTCTCATCATTTTGCTCGTACTCGGGATGTATCGCCGCAGGCACGGGCGCAAGGACCTGGTGGTGTCCTTCATTGGAGCGAACGCGGGCGTGCTCGTGGTGGCGTCGGCGCTGATTAACGTGTCGTCGACGGCGTCGCTCGGCGTGGGGCTCGGACTGTTCGGCGTGCTGTCGATCATCCGGCTGCGTTCCACTGAGTTGGAGCAGCACGATGTCGCCTACTTCTTCTCCTCGCTCGCGATGGGCCTCATCGCGGGAATCGGAGTCGGGCAGCTGTGGCTCACAGCGGTGTTGATGGGCTTGCCGGTGCTTGTGCTGGCCGTCGTGGATCACCCACGCTTCATGGCCGGAGCGCGCAGGCAGCGCATGGTTGTGGACCGGGCCATCGCGGACGAAGCGGCGCTGAGCTCCTATCTGGCCGAGTTGCTGCGGGCCCGCGTCACCCAGGTGACTGTCATCCAAACCGACTTCGTGCTCGACAAGACAATCGTGGACGTGACCTACCGCTTGGCAAGCGGTGGGGCGAGCGAGAGTTTCGCAGATGGTGTTGGGGATGGTGAGCGGGGTGAGCACGCGCCTGTCGAGTTTCGCGGCTCGAACGCGCCTGAGACCACGGCCAATGAGTGGGGAACGAACCGCCAGCCGAGCGAGACCCACGCGCACAGGTTTGCAGGCACGGTGAATGAGCGATGACACCAGCCCTCACCATGGCAGACACATCGACCATACCGACCCACCTGCTCAACAAGCCGCTCGACAACTCACTCAACAACTCACTCAACCGGGCCGTGCAGCTCATGCCCGCCATCAGCCTCGAAGAGCTGAATACTCTCGCTGCGCTTCAAACTCGCAGCGACCGCAAGTACGTCCTTCCCCTGGCAATGGCCAGCGAGTTGGTCGCGTGGCTCGCCAGTGCGGACTCTTTCGAGGAGGCGCGGGTTCTGGACATCAATGGGAACCGTTCATCGCTCTATGACTCGGTCTATCTCGATACTCCGGATCTGACCTGCTATCGCATGGCCGTGCAGAAGAATCGCCGCCGTTTCAAAGTCCGCCGCCGCACCTACATGGATTCCGGGCAGAGCTTCCTCGAAGTGAAGACCAAGTCGGCGAGCACGCAGACAGTCAAGAACCGCATCGAGTGGGATGCGCTGTTGGTGGGCGAGGAGGCTTGTGCTTCCACTCGGGACACGCCTGACTCCACTTGGGACACCCTCGGTATCGGGCTATTGGCGGGATCTCTAAGCGCCTCCGAGTTCATCGCCGAGTGTCTCGCTCCTCGCGTCGATGCCCGCTCCCTTCATCTCGAACCGGTGCTGTGCACCCGCTATCGCCGCACAACGATTCACTTGGCCGCATCGAACATGCGGCTGACGATTGATCAGGACCTTACGTGGATCGCTGCGGACAGTCCTGGCACTGGTCACAACACGACCGGAAACCCGGCAACCGGTGGTATAGCAACCGGCCCTGCGACCGCCCACTCGGATGCCGTCATCGTTGAGACAAAGTCTCCCGGCCACGCCTCGAACGCGGACCGCTATCTCTGGGCCGCCGGCTATCGCCCGCTTCCTTCCTCGAAGTACGCCGCCGGAATCGCCCTCTTCCATCCCGAACTACCCCGCGAGCGCTGGACCCGAACAATCGACCGGTACCTCAAGGCCGTCGTCGACTAGACCGCGCCAGCCCGCCCAACTCACATACCTCTCAAATTCGTGGCTCCGAGTGACGCCACTGAAAAATATCTCCGTTATTCGACCAGGCATGTGCCATACGTACAGGCATGGTGCGATTTCAAAGATATTTTTCACCACACCCCGATTCAGACATCCAAATCATCTGCATCACGTGCTGTGGTCACCGCATCAACCGCGCCGACGGCGTCACTCGTGCCAATCATTCAGCTCGAAAGGCCATCATGAATATCTCTCGTTTCTACAAACTGCCTGCGACCTCCCGCACCCGCCGCATCCATGCGGCCGTGCTCGGCATGCTGGGTGCCGGCGCGCTCATCCTCTCAGGATGCTCGGCCGGCGCTACCGGCGGAGCCGCTGACGCCACAACCAGTTCCGCAACCGGAACCAGCACATCGGCTAGCGAGTCCGCGAGCACCGCAACAACGGGCGAGGTGACGGCCGCCGTCGCTATCACCTCGACTGACCAGCTCGCCGACGCAACCCACTACGATTCGGACGATGCCGTCTATCAGGAATCCGAAGTCACCACGGTGACGCTCTCCGGCACCTCCGCGAAGGCCTCCGGTCCGGACTCCGCAGATGTCACGGTCAGTGAAGCAAACGGCGAGGCCGTGGTGACGATTTCGGGTACCGGAACCTACCGTCTCTCCGGCACCCTCGCGGGCCAGGTCGTGGTCACTTCGGATTCGGAGGCGGCGCTCCAGCTGATCCTGGACGGCGCGAAGATCACCTCCGCCACCGGCCCGGCGATCAACATCACCGCCGCCGACGAGGTGACCGTCATCCTCGCCAAGGGTTCGCAGAACACCCTGACCGACGCCGCCACCCGCCCCACCGACACCGCCGATCTCAACACGGACACCTCCGCCGCACTCCATTCCAAGGCCGACCTGACGATCACCGGCACCGGCGCGCTGACCGTGACCGGCACCTACGACGACGCCATCCACACCAAGGACGGCCTCGTCATTGACGGCCCCAACGTCACCGTCACCGCCGTGGACGACGGCATCATCGGCAAGGACTACCTCGTCCTCGTCTCCGGCAGCGTCGACGTGACCAGCACCGATACCGGCTTCGGCTCGGATAATAACGAGGAGGAGAACCGCGGCTGGCTCTCAGTCCTCGGCGGTTCGCTGACAGTTTCAACGGACGACGACGGCGTCAAGGCCGAGAACGCCATCACCATCGCCGGCGGCACCCTGGACGTCACCGAGTCCGGAGAAGGAATCGAGGCCGCACGCATCCTCATTGCGGCCGGCACGGTCACCGTTACCTCGAACGACGACGGCATCAACGCCTCCGGTGGCTACGGCACCACCTCGACGGAAGATACTGCGGGTACTGAGGGCGCAGCCGCTGGTGATACTGCGGCCGATGGTGCGTCCTCGGGCGAGGTGCCCTTGACTGGCGAGATGCCCGCTGGTCACGGGCAGATGCCTGGAGGCGGTATGGGAGGAATGGAAGCGGCCGGTGACCAAACCATCACCATCACCGGTGGCACTGTCACGGTGAACGCCGGTGGAGACGGCCTGGACTCCAATGGCTCGATGGAGATCAGCGGCGGGACCGTCACCGTGAACGGTCCGGAAAATGATGGCAACGCCGCGCTCGATGCGGCGGGTACCTTCGAGATCACCGGTGGCACTTTGCTCGCCACCGGAAGTTCGGGAATGGCGCAGGCGCCCGAGACGTCGTCGTCACAAACTTCGATCAGCACCGCTCTTAGCGCGAATGTGGCTGCGGGAACCCCGCTGGCGATCGCCGATTCCAGCGGAACGATCGTCACCACGTTCACGGCCTCGAAGTCCATTGCCCACGTGGTGTTTTCCTCGGACAAGTTGACAGCTGGGCAGGAGTACACCGTCTACCAGCTCACCTCCGACGGGCAGACGGACCTGAGCGCGGCAACCGCCCTCGTCACCGCGACCGCGGGCGAATACGACGCCATGGGAATGGGCGGCATGGGCACCGGCGGCCGTCCGTAACGGCCGAGTTCGCTTACCTGAGCTGTCGGGTCTCGGCGAGCAATCGGCTACTTAAGCTTTAGTGCTCGAGTGTGAACGTTATACATGCGAGTTCGTGCACCAAGGCTTAAGTAGCCGGACTGATCAACAACAAGTGCGAGTTCGTGCACCAAGGCTTAAGTAGCCGGACCAACCAATTTCACGCAACACACAACCCGAGGAGGAAGCCATGAGAACCGTCATGAGGATGCACATGGACCAGCCACTACAGACGCGCTCTGCCATCACGCCCCATAATGGTTCCATGGCTTCTTCCTCCTCGCAGTCCGCTTCCGCTTCGCAACCGGCGTCTCGTCCGAACTCGGCCCTCGGATCAGGCGCAACTCCCGGATCAGGCGCGTCCTCGCAGCCTTCGTCCGCGTCGCCGCTGGTGGCAGGCGTCGGCCCCGAACTCATCAAGTTGCGCGACAAGCTGCCCCAGCTCCAGCACCCGGGCGGATCGCCGGTGCGGGCGTTGGTGGTGGACGATGAGCCGATGCTTGCCGACCTCGTCTCCATGGGCCTGACCATCTGCGGCTGGCAGGTCGAGGTGGCCCATTCCGGCCGCGCAGCGGTGGAGGCTGCGCGCGGCTTCGTGCCCGACGTGCTGGTGCTCGACTGGATGCTCCCCGAGTTCGACGGCCTAGAGGTTCTCGCCAAGATCCGCGCCTTCCAGCCGGATGTCCCAGCGCTCTTCCTCACCGCGAAGGACGCGGTGGCCGACCGCATCGAGGGCCTCGCCGCCGGCGGCGACGACTACGTCACCAAACCCTTCGCCATGGGCGAGCTTCTGCTCCGCCTGCACCGCCTTGTCGAGCGGTCCGGGGTGGTTTCGCAGGATACCGAGGAGGTCGTCGTCGGCGATCTGATTCTGAACATCCGCACCCACGAGGTGACGCGCGCCGGTGACACCATCGATCTCACCGCCACCCAGTTCGAACTGCTGCGTTACCTCATGGAGAACGCCAAGGCGGTCCTCTCCAAGTCCCAAATCCTCGACCGCGTCTGGCAGTACGACTTCGACGGCCAATCAAACATCGTCGAACTCTACATCTCCTACCTGCGCAAAAAGATTGACGCCGGCCGCGACCCCATGATTCACACCGTGCGCGGCGTCGGCTACGTCATCAGGCCCGCCTGAGATGGCCCCGATTGATTCGACGACGACGGCGCGCCGCTCGCTTACGAGATTCCGCCGCTCGCTCGTACCTTCCCGCCGTTCGTTGGCGGTGCGGACGATGGCTGGGGTGGTCGCCGTCGTCGCCCTCGCACTTGCGGCCCTCATGGTGACGACTCTCGGCATTGCCGGGCACGTGGTGATGTCCCAGCTGCGTGACTCGCTCACGGACTCGTGGCGGCGTACTGCCAGTTTCGTCAGCAATACCGGCCCCGGCGCTGCCCTGCCGGGTTTCGGTGATTCCATCGGCTCCGGGCCGGGTGACCCGTGTTTTTCCGGGGGTGAGTCTGCTCCGACAGACAGCGCTACCTCGGTCCCGATAGACATCCTCGCCCGGAACCCCATCAACGCGCCGGGGTTACCGGTTGGCACAATTGCCATGGTTATTGGGAGCGACGGCACCGTCACGTCCGCCGGTCGGATCGATGAATCCGGCCAGCGTATCGACTTGGATGATCGCGCCGTCGACCACCTCCTCGATGTGGTTCGGCTTCACGACGAAGCCACCACATCCCGGGGACTGTTCAAGGAAATCGACTTCCCCTTCGGGCGCTTTGCGGTTCGGGCCGCTCCCATCGAGTCGGGCAAACTGCCCGCTCCGGTGAAGGGCGACGGGTTGCCCAGGCCCAGGGTGGCTGGTGACGTGGCGGACTTTGGCGAGGACACAGCGGGCTCGTCAGATAACGCCGCAAACTCGTCTGACAACGCCGCCAATGATGCGGATGAACTCACCTCTGGGGGAATCCTCGTTCTGGGAGTAGCAACAGATCAGGCGGATCACACGAAGGCGCGCCTTCTGACAATCCAGCTGGTCGGTTCGTTCCTCGCGCTTCTCGCAGTGGGCCTCGGCGTCTGGTGGTGGATTCGCCGTTCGCTGCGGCCACTGCAGCAGGTCTCGCACGTGGCAGCGAAGGTCTCGGAGATACCGATGGCCTCGGGGAACGTGGATCTGCACGACTACCGCGTGCCCGACAACCTGGCACAGCCGCGCGACGAGGTGGGCGACGTTGGGCACGCGCTCAACCGTCTCATCGACTCGGTCGACTCTGCCCTGACTGAACGTTCCGCCTCCGAGGCCCGGCTGCGCGCCTTCGTTGCCGACGCCTCGCATGAACTGCGCACTCCCCTCGCCTCCGTGCGTGGGTACGCCGAAATGATTCAACTGACCGAAGCGCTCGATGCCAACGGCGAGCAGTTGCTGCAGCGAGTGCTGCAGCAGGCGGAGCGAATGAGCGCGCTGGTGGAGAACCTGTTGCTGCTCGCGCGGCTCGATGCCGCCGAGGAAAGCGCGAGCGCCGGAGCAGGATCGGCCAATGTTGGGACGGGGTCAGCCAATGTTGATGGCACCGTTGCAGGCGCCCGTGGTTCAAGCAATGACAACTTCATGGCTGGCGGATCGAATAGTGGTGCCGGGGGCATCAGTTACGAGATGCGGAAACCTGGTTCCGCGCATCCAGATATCAAACCGGGCACTGCGAACCCTGCGGCTGCCCCTCATCTGCAGAAGTCAAAGGTCTTCGACCTCGGAGAACTCGTCCTGGACGCGGTCATGGATGCCACCGCTGCCGGGCGCCATCACCAATGGACAGCGGACATTCCGGACGATCCCGTCCTTATTCGCGGCGACGCCGGTCAGATCTCCCAGCTCCTCGGTAACCTGCTATCGAACGCACGCAAGCACACTCCCGAGGGAACATCCGTCACCGCTCAGCTGGACGTGGACGGGGATTGTGCCGTGTTCACAGTGACCGATACCGGGCCCGGAATTGATCCCGCCCTCATAGGCAAGATCTTCGATCGTTTTGTGCGAGGCGATTCCGCGCGTACCGCATCCGAGGGGTCCACCGGTTTGGGGCTTTCCATCGTGCGCTCCGTTGCCCGTGCCCACGGCGGCGAGGCAACGGTGAGCTCCCGCGCGGGACACACCGAGTTCCGCGTAATGCTTCCCTTGGCCGATAAACGCGGTCCTGCTTCCTAGAGGCTAGGGGCGAATGCGACAGGTCAATAGCAACGGCGAGTGGTGCATACGATGGCCTATACGTGACCGCCAATCGTATATCGCACTACCCGTCACGTATACGGCACCAAATGTTCCGCGTAGTGCTTCCGTTAGCCGATAGACACGGTCCCGCCACGGGGTGAGGAGGGCAGAACCGCCCCGCGGCAGATCACGGACATTGACCAAACCGGGTTAGGCTTGGAACGCCTGACTCAATCACGCCGGAAGGTCCCACCATGCACCGCTTGCTCTATATTTTCGTAACGAACCTTGTAGCATCCGCATTCGGCATGCTGCTTGCACATGTCTTCCTGGCGCCGACTGTGTACGTACGGATCTACGGATTCCTCACTGCGGTGGTAGTCTTCACCGTTGTCCAGACGGTCTTCACACCGATTATCACGAGAATGGTGCGCGAGCATTCAGCGTTGGTTCTCGCAGCAGTCGGTCTCTTCTCCACCTTCCTCGCGCTGATGATCGCCACATTGTTCCCCGGCGGCATCCGCATTTACGGCCGCGGATGGCTGAGCGCAACTCTTCTCCTGTGGGCGGTGACAGCCATAGCTAACTGGCTCGTGGTCAATGGTTACCTTGAGCGCGGACTCAAGAATCGCGACAAAGAGTAGCCCTGCAACGTCATACCAGTGTTAATGACACACGAGCCCCGCGCCCGGTCCAACGACCGGGCGCTTGTCATACCAGCACGGAGAACTACCATATAGGTGCCAATAGGTCATGGCCTACTGGCGCTACCCTTTCGCCCGCTCGCGCGTGCCAAGATTCCCATCCACCTCGTCGGCCAGATCAGTCATCCGGGCTGTCTGTGGCGACTCGTCCTGCCATCGCTCCTCTAGCTCGGCGCGAAGAATCTGTTCCTTGCTCGGATTCGTGTAGCCTGCCTCGGCGGCGCTTTGAAAGCGTCCGGAATCCTCATGTGCATCTGAAGTATCCATAACACGAGCCTATTGAGACCCCCGTCACAAATCAACGCTCAGATCCAAAGAACTTGGCAAACCAAGACGACGGGGCGCTTCTGTCATCCACCACTCCCCGGCTTCGTTCACCAACCCACACCCCTTGACTCCGTCCCCAATCCAGAATAACGTACAACCAAATGGTTGTAGAACACGTGAACTTCGCCCCTCCCTCGGACGATGAGGTCAATCGAATCTTTCGAGCCCTCGCCGATACGACCAGGCGCGACATCATTCGCCGCACCCTCACGGCACCGGTGAATGTGTCACGGCTGGCCGCCGAATACGAGATGTCATTCGCTGCCGTGCAGAAGCACGTCTCCGTGCTGGAAGGAGCAGGGCTGGTGACAAAGAGACAACACGGCCGTGAACGCCTCGTCCACGCCAACCCCGACACCCTGCAACGAATTCAGTCCCTCTTGCAGTCCTACGAGCAGCTTTGGCGCGACCGTGTTTCGCGCCTCGACGCCCTCTTCGAGAGTGACCCAACCTAGCCGCCAAAACCAAGTCACCAACATCTGCCCGCCAAAACCAAGTCGCCAACATCCGGCCATCAACACCGAGCCCCAACGTCCGAAAGAAGAAAACCATGCCAATTACCGACATCACGCAAGACCCGAACGCCCTCACCCTGACGATCACCGCAGACTTCCCCGTCTCCCAGCAACGTCTCTGGGACGCCTACGCCGACCCGCGCCAGCTGGAGAAATTCTGGGGCCCGCCGGGATGGCCCGCCACGTTCTCGCGCCACGACTTCACGCCGGGCGGCTTCTCGCACTACTACATGACCGGCCCAGAAGGTGAGCGCTCCGGCGGCTTCTGGGAATTCGTCGTCGTCGACGCTCCCAACTCTTTCGAAGTCCGGGACGGCTTCGCCCTCCCCGACGGCACCCCGAACCCCGACATGCCATCGATGCGTATGGTCTTCGACTTCTCGGAGACCGAGTCCGGTGCGCGCATGGTCACGACCACCTACTTCAACTCCGCCGACGAACTTGAGCAGCTGCTCGCCATGGGCATGCTGGAGGGAACGAAGGCTGCGATGGGTCAGATCGACGACGTCCTCGCCGATCTCACGTCCTTCGCTCGCGACCGGCTGACCGAGGCCCAGATCCTCAGCGACACCCAGGTGCGCGTCAGCCGAGTCATTCGCGGCACCCGCGAACAAATCTGGCGCGCGCACCACGAACCCGAGCTGATGCGACAGTGGCTGCTGGGCCCGGACGGTTGGACGATGCCGGTGTGCGAGATCGCCACAGAAGTCAGCGAGAGCTACACCTACGAGTGGGAGTCCGACGACGACGGCACCCGCTTCGGTTTCACCGGCGAGTTGCGTGAGTCGGTGGCCCCGTATCGCTCGGTATCGACGGAGCAAATGATCGGTTCGGACGGCCCGGCCACACTCAACGAGCTGACGTTGACGCCCGTGGATGGCGGCACGCTGCTCAGCATCGTCATCACCTACCCGAGTGCGGAGGTTCGCGACATGATCCTCGCCACCGGCATGACCGGAGGCATGGAGACAAGCTACCTGCGCCTCGAGAACCTGGTGCTTGCCTAGCTATCGGGCCGACAACAGTCCGTTGCTCTCGAACGCGCGATAAATCCCGTCGTCCAGCAGGCTCGCGGTCACCTGATCGGTGAGCGCCTGGACGTCGGGATGCGCGTTGCCCATCGCGATCGACGTACCGCACACCTCGAACATCTCCACGTCATTCCAGTTGTCCCCGATCCCGATCGCCTGCTCCGGAGCGATCCCGAGACGGTCAAGGGTGGCCAGAATCGCGGCACCCTTGTTGATGCCCTGCATCGTCACCTCGCCGGAGGCCCCAAACGGCACCGGAATCGTCCCGCTGACGACAGCGTACTTCGGCGCGAGGTCGGCAAGCAGACGGTCCATCGCGTCGGCGTCGTCGTTCAACAACACCGCCTTGGCGATACCGGAGCGGTCAACGAGCGCGGGATCGGAAAACTCCTTGACGGCGATGGTGAAGAAGTCGAGATCCTCGGGCGCCACGCCCGCCTTCGCCGCCTTCTCCAGATGCAGTTCTTCGTCGCGCCGGCGGTAGTCCTGCATCAACTCGGGCAGGCCCGGGCTTGGGAAAAGATCATCGTAAGACTGCAGGTACCAGTGCAAGCCGCGTGCCGCGAAGATCGCTTCCAGTTCGATAATGACGTCCTGCGGCATCACCTGCGAGACGATCAACTCGTCGCCAATGCTGGCGAATGCGCCGCCGTTGGAGACGACGCCGTCAAAGCCGACGTCGAGAACTTGGCCGCGCAGCTCGGGCATGGCACGACCGGTGCTGAGAAACACGAGGTGGCCGTGTGCGCGGGCGGTGCGGATCGCTTCGATGGCGGAGTCGGGGATGTAGCAGCCGTCGTGGAGGAGGGTTCCGTCCACGTCAATGAAGATGGCGCGGGATGCAATGCTGGTGGTAGTCACGCAGGGCATTCTATCCCGCCAGAGTTTGCTAGACGATTGATTCTTTGGGACGTCTCAAGAAGTTGATGCATATTCCCGGATATATGTCACCGGCATGCCATATATGGCACGGCGGTGACATATACCCGGACTTTTGCATCCACTAGTGCGCGAACCCCTCGATCTCAACACCCTCCGCAACACCCACAACCCACAGCACACCAAGCAAGGAACCAATCATCTAGCCAAGACGCCGAGAGGCGGCGGATATATCTACCTCCAATCTCGCCTCATTTCTCGAAGTTCCCTTGAGCCGTCACGCAACCGGAGGAACGCGTTCCTGCCAGCACAGCTCCGCTTCCAATTGGGCCGCAAATCGCAGCAGGGTGACTTCGTCGCCGGGGCGGCCGATGGCCTGGACGCCCATCGGTAGTGAGAGCGATTCGCCGGGAAGCCTTGCTTCCCCCACCGGCATCGAGATGGCCGGTAGTCCGGCCACATTGAGGTAGCTGGTGAACGGGGTGAACTGGCACTGTTGGATGAAGTTGAGGTTGCCGTCGGCGGGATCGAAGGAACCGATGGACAGGGCGGGCGTGGTGAGCACGGGAGTCAGGACAAGATCGTAGGGCGCGTAGTCCGCGATGATCTGGCTCTCGAATCGGCTGAGGGCCGCGAGCGCCCGGGGAAGGTCTCCGGCTGGCCGGGTGCGGCCGGTACGAATGAGCCAGCTGGTGAGTGGTTCGAGGAGGTCAAGGATCTCGTCGGGCAGAGGCAGGCCCGAGGCGCCGCCCATCCAGATGGCACGGAAGGCGTCGACATATTCGGGGAACGGGGTGGGTTCCACACGTTCGACACGGTGGCCGAGCTTCTCGGCAAGCCGGATGGTGGCGGCGAGGGTCTCCTCGGCTTCCGGGCCCACGGTGATGTCGTATTGGCTGGCCCAGGGCGACCAGGTGTTCCAACCGATTCGCAGGGGTTGCGGTGGGGTGGGGTTGAGAGGTTGCGCGGGTGTTGTTCTGGACGCGCCGGGTCCGAAGAGGGCGTCAACGAAGGATCCCGTGGGCGGCAGATTCGGCGACGGCGCACGCAGCGCGAAGCGGTCCGTACCGCGACACATGCCGTCAAGGAGCAAGGCTGCATCCGCGACTGTGCGCGCGAGTGGACCACCCACGGCCAGCCCACCGAGCGAGTCAATACCGGACGCTCCGGGCACGCGCCCTCGCGACGGTTTGAGACCCACGAGCCCGCAGGCCGCCGCTGGAATGCGCACAGATCCCCCACCGTCACTTCCGGGAGCGAAGGGAAGCATTCGCGCAGCGACGGCGACGGCGGCACCGGAGGACGAGCCGCCCGGGTCACGTTCGGTATCCCACGGGTTTCGCGCGTGACCGCCGGGGAGGCGATTCTCGGCGTAGGCGGGGAATCCGAACTCCGGCACATTGGTCTTGCCGAGGGAAACGCCACCGGCGGCGTCCATGTCCTTCACCAAGGGCGAGGAGGTCTGCGCAACGTTGTTGACGAACGCACGCGAACCGTAACTGGTCGGGACTCCCGCGCGATCCGTCAGATCTTTGTCCGCGAAGGGCAGGCCCCACAGCGGGGCATCCTGGCGCGAGGGGCGAGACTCACGGTGAAGCTGCTGCGACTCGCCGCCAGATGAACGCGACTGCGCACGGGACGACGGCGACGCGTGGCCACCTGAACGCGACCTTCCGTCGGAGGGGCGGGACTCTCTGGCGCTGGGATAGTCCGAGCCGCGGGCAGTCGCGCGGCCAGACTCGCTCACACCGCACCCATCCTCTAACGCCTCCGCACGTGCAAGGGCCGCTTCGGCGGTGACCGTGGTGAAGGCGTGAAGAACCGGATTGAGCTGCTCGATGCGCTTCAAGTAATGCTCGGCAAGTTCAACTGGGCGAATCTCGCCGGTTTCCAGCAGGCCGCGCTGTTCCATGGCGGTCAGGTGATGGAGATCAGTCATCGCGTGCCTTCTTCCTCAGCAGGTTAGGTTGTGCTCAAAACAGCATATTCTCTCCACGCACCACTGGTCCCTAAGGTCACGGCAGCATTCACGAGGTTTCGCAACACACATCAAGCCAAACATTGACTGATAATTATTATCAGTATCATAAAATAGATGACGCAAAGCACCCCGACAGAGAAAGCAACGTGATGATGCCTTCCAACTCTCACGATCCCTACGCCGTCACAGCAACCGCGTACGACCTCTTCGCACTGTCGGTGCACGACGATCAGGTTGCCGCCTTGGAGGCATTACTCCCCCGCGTTTTTCCTGAGGCGGGCCCGATCCTGGACATCGGCGCGGGTTCCGGCTCAAACACCGCATACCTCCTGGAGCAGCTGCCCGAGGCCCGCATATTAGCCCTCGAACCGAGCCCATCCATGCGCTCACTCCTCCTGTCCAAGATCGCCACTCACCCGGAATGGTTCCCGCGCGTCACCGTTCGCCCGGAGGACTTCTTCTCGGCAACCCTGCCGCCACGCATCGCGGGAGCTGTACTCCTCGGAGTGTTCGGACACTTCGATCCCGGTGAGCGTGCAGCACTACTGGCCGAACTGGCGGACCGACTACCGGTGGGCGGCGGCGCCGTCGTCGACCTTCAAAACCCTGAACGACCGGAGCGGATCGAACCGTACGAGTTCACGGTGGCCCAGGTCGGCGAGCTTTCCTACCGGGGAATCGCGCAAGCCTGGCCGGTCGACGATGAGCAAATGCGATGGGAAATGACCTATCTGACGCTCGAAGGCGAGCGGATACTCATCGAGGACACAGCAACCTATACGTACCGGCACCCCGCCCCCAACGCCGTTCGGGCCGAGGCTGCGGCAGTCGGGCTCACACTCAGCAGGATTGGCAACTCCAGCTACTGGCTTCTCACTCGGTGACCGCTACAGTTGTCCGGTGAGGGCGACACATGGACGCGTCGCGAGGCGCAGCGAGCGGAGGGCAGGCAATCGATGAAAGCAAGCAATATCCCAGTTATCGCCCTGACCGGATACTTGGGCGCGGGAAAAACAACTCTTCTCAATCATTTGTTGCGGGCACCGGGCGCGCGGCTGGGCGTCGTCATCAACGATTTCGGCGCAATCAACGTGGATTCCGCGCTTGTTGAAGGGCAAATCGACGAAGCCGCATCCATCGCGGGCGGATGCCTGTGCTGCATGCCGGATGCGGGAGGACTCGACGAGGCCCTGCGCGTTCTCTCCCGACCCAAACTGAGACTGGACGCAATCATTGTCGAGGCGAGCGGGGTCGCCGAGCCCATCTCGCTCGCGCGACTGCTGGGTGAAGCGATGAATGGGCGAACAAGGTTCGGAGGCGTGGTGGATGTGGTGGACGCGGCCGAATACTTCGCGACGGTGGACACGCGGCGCGAACCACCGGCCCGATTCGCTGCCTGCACGTTAGTGGTGGTCAACAAGGTGGATCTCCTACCCACGGAGCAGCGCGCGGAGACGGTGCGGTGCATCAAAGAGAGGGTTCATCAACGCAACCCGTCAGCGCAGGTGGTAGAGGCGATGCGAGGGTCCGTAGATCCGGAACTCGTCTTCGACGTGGCTCAACTCGAGGATCCCGAGGATCAACTCCCCCTCGGCGCACTTATCCGGTCGCTCTCGGCGCCGGACGAACACGTGCACGCGGACAGCGTCACTGTATTGGCGGCCGAGCCCGTTGATGCGCGGGCACTCGTGGACCTGCTGGAGAATCCGCCGAAGGGAGTCTATCGGCTCAAGGGATTTGTTCGAGTATGGCAAGGGGGCGGACGTTCGGGAGCCCAACGCTACGCCATCAACATTGTGGGACACCACGTTCACGTTGAGCGCGTAGGTGCGTCGGGAGTAGGCGGGAGCGGGAGTGCTGGCACTGGTGGCGAGGGGACCGGAGGGGGCACTCGTGGCGGTGGCCAGGGCCACGGCCCTCATACCGGTGACAGCGGCGTAAACGACGGACTCGTTGCCATCGGCATCCACCTGGATCGCGCGGCTGTGGAAACCCGGATTCGGGTGGCGCTGGGTCCAGCATTTGGCGCTCGTGTGCGGGAAGACGTCTTGCAGGAAAACGCCCCGCAGAACGACTCCCCACAAGACAACGCCCCAGCGTCCGGGCCATCCGAACATGAGATGGCTCTGCGGAAGCTGGGGCGCTATCAGCGACTGAGCGGTTGACGAGCGGAGCCCACCAAAAACTAGCTTGAAGAATTCTCAGTGCTCGTCGTAGTGATCGCCGTGGGCGGCGTGCTTGTGTCCATCGTGGACGTAGTCCACGTGGTCGCCATGCTGAACAGCCTCGTGGCCGCAATCCTCGCCGTGGGCGTGCTCGTCAACGGTGTGCTCAGCAACTGCCTCATGCTCGTCGTAGTGATCGCCATGCAGTGCATGGTGATGGGTTCCGTGGACGTAGTCCACGTGGTCGCCGTGCTGAACAGCTTCATGGCCGCAGCCTTCGCCGTGGGCGTGCTCGTCAACGGTGTGCTCTGCGTGAACGTCAGTGGTGCTCATGATTACTCCTTTTACCTTGAGGCGGCGTACCTTGAGGTATTGCCACCCAGTCAGTTCGTTTCCGGCGCGTGGTCCGCGTCGTCCGGTTCAAGGACATGGGTGAGCGCGTCGTCGACAACGTGAGTGACGTGTTGATCTGCGATCTCATACGTCATCTCCTTTCCCTGCCGAGTGGCGGCCACAAGACCCGCCTGACGCAGAGTGCGAAGGTGTTGTGACACCAAAGGCTGCGACATTCCCGTCGCGTCAGTCAGTGCCCCCACAGTTCGCGGCTCTTCTCCTATGAGGCGAAGCAACCACAGTCTCGATTCGCTACCGAGGACCTTAAAAAGTTGCGCCGCTTCCGGCAGACCTGGTTCCATGTCCATCACTCACATTCCATCACACATATAAATAAATTGCAATATAACTATTTATTGATACTTATTCTCATGTAAGTGTAACTGGGGCGGTTGGTCACCAGCTCCATCACCACCGACCAACCACCGTAACCAGCAAACGGACGCGGAATTGCTCCGTCGTCGTCAAAGTGGCACAGTGACAAGAGAAGCAGCGCAACGGAAATCGCCGGTGCCGCGAATCATCGTAGGAGGAAATCCATGGCCACAGCAGTTCTCGACCCGTCATTTGGTGTGGAGCAGGCGCGGAACTTTCGCCGTGATTCCGTGGCGCGCATCGTACAAAACGCTGTCAGTGCGCAGGGCGCGGACGCCATCAGTCTCGACCGTGAGGCCGTCAACCGGATCGACGAATCCACCTCGGAACGGCTCGACGCCTGGAAAGCCACCGACCAGAAGCACTCGGGCCGCTGCTGGGAATTCGCCGGACTCAATATCCTCCGCGCCAAGATCATCGCCGAACTAAAGCTCGACGATTTCGAATTCTCCCAGAACTTCATCGCCTTCTACGACAAGCTGGAGAAGGCCAACCACCTGCTAGTACGGGCCATTGAAACCTGCGACGACTCCCTGGATTCCGAGGACGTCCGGGACCTACTGGATAGCGCCGCGCCAGACGGCGGCTACTGGGCACAGTTCGTTGATCTCGTCCGCAAGTACGGCGTGGTTCCCGTCTGGGCCATGCCAGACACCCAACCCGCAGGCAACACGCTTGAGCTCAACCGGGCGCTGTCAACCGTTCTCCGGCGCGCCATCGGGCGGATACGTCGCGCCGCCACCGAATCAGAAGCCGCTGCGGAGTCCCAGGCTGGTACGGAATCAGAAGCAGCTGCCGAGCCCCAGGCCGTTACGGAGCCCCAAGCTGGACCCGCACGCGAAGACATCTTGGATGCCATCCGCGCCCGGACCATCGCCGACGTGTGGCGGATCCTCGCCATCCATCTCGGCACTCCACCCGAGCAGTTCACCTGGCAGTACCGCGACAAGGAGAAGAACTTCCACGCGGAGGGCGCCATGACCCCGCGCGAGTTCGCCACGAAGTACGTACCGGCCAACCTGGATAGCTACGTGGGACTCACCCACGACCCTCGCAAAGAAAATCCGCTGGGCCGCAACTACGTCATTGACCACACGCCCTTCATGGAAGGCGGAACTCCTTACACCCACGTCTCCGCCCCGATCGAGGATCTCAAGAGCGCCGCGATTGCCGCCATCCGGGATGGCGAACCGGTGTGGTTTAGCTGCGACGTCAAGAAGCAGTTCGATAAGGACCAAGGAATCTGGGACGCCACCTTGCATGATTACGGCGTCCTTTATGGCGTTGACCTGGACATTTCCAAAGCCGACCGCATGAGGCTGCGCGAGACTGCCCCCACCCACGCGATGACATTGGTCGGGGTCGATCTGGTGGATGGACAGCCACGCCGCTGGCGGGTGGAGAACTCGTGGGGAGACAAGGTCGGCCGTAAGGGATTCTTCACCATGGACGATTCATGGTTCGACGAGTACGTCTTCCAAGTCATCGTCGCCCCCGAACGGCTCTCCGGAGAGCAGCGCGCCGCCGCCCAGGAACAGCCAATCATCCTGCCGAACTGGGACGCGCTGGCTTAAATATACCCACTAACCCGGTGGGAAAAATTGCGAGAATTCGCCACTGTTAGGCACCCAACATCCCAGATTTCTCGGTCCCTCCGGTGCTACGATTTTCCTAACGTTCAGGAGTTGTGGCCCTCAGTACCTGGCTGACCACACGGCAACCCGAGATCGAATTCCGGGTGCCCCAGGGGAAGAACGGGCGGCGTTAATACCTACGCTGCAAGATTCGATGGGCTATGCCCCAAGAAAGGGATGCCACACATGTCACACAGCGAGCGATGTCCGATCTGCCAGCCCCTCACCCGCGCGCAGGCTTTCGACTGGATCGGCAGAGGCTACTGGATTCCCGTCATCCACGGTAATCACTGGATCCGCGACGACCTCGACCGCGCTCTCACCTCACTCCAACCCGGCGAAACCACCGAGTTGAATTACGGCTTCGGTCACCTCGGAACTCCCCTCATTCTTTCTCTCTCACTTTCGAACGACGACGTTCTCACCGTCACCGGCCCGTTCGGCCAGGCAAAGACGCCGGATCATGTCACCTGGACCTGGCAGTTCTCCAACGATTCACTGCTTCTGATGAAGATCCGCCGCACCCTCCACGAGTACGTTGAAGAGCGGCGTGCCCGCCACCTTCACCGCGATGTTGTTATCGGTGCAGCGAAGCGTCCGCAGCGGCCGGCTGTTCCCGGCCAGCCGGTTCCCACGTCTCTCGCAACGTCAGCGAAGTCGCGAGTCCGGCTCGCAGCCAGCTAGTCCGCCGCGCTATCAGCACTTTCGGGGTGCCGTCTTCTTCAACGACGACGGCGCCCCGTTTCGTTTCCGTGACTGCCCGGCTGTGCTTCGGCATACGCGGTTGCCCTCTTCCGCGGTGATCGCCTTCCCACCCTCCAATAGCGCGTGTTGCAACCACCCTTAGAAACCGCCGCATTTTCCGGGCGAAAACGCGTTACGCGTATCCGAAAACGACACACGCTTGGGAAAGCGAGGGCCCTTCTAGCCCTTATTCGCTCCAAAACGATAGGCTCGACGGAAGCTACAGTAGGAGAAAGCCCATGCGCCCCTCGATCGATTCTGGTCTCGTCGACGCACGTCCAAACCACCGTCCCGTACCTCGCCGCTGTGTCTCCCGAACAAGGTTCCGCTGGAGGATACTGTCGCTCTTCACAGCGCTCGCCACAATACTTGCACTCTCGGCTTGCTCCCCCTCAAACTCTGACAAGCCCGCGGCAACCGGCAGCCCCACAGTGGCAACCCCCGTCAATATCCCCGACACTCCCGTCGGCACCACATCTCAGTGGATTGTCGACGTTCTCAACTCTGATGAGGACACCGTCGTAGCCGATTGGGAAACGAAACTTCATTCCAGCTTCACCGCAGAGGTGTCGGCCGAGGAACTGGTCCAGCTCGTCAATCAGCAGTTGCGCCCCGCCCACCCGTTCACAGCGACCCATTATCAGGGAGACGAACGGCAGGCCATCACCGAGTTGAGCAGTGAGCTCTCCCCCGCCTTGGACATGACGGTGGCCCTCAATGACGAAGGTCAGATCATCGGCTTGTTCTTCGCGCCCGCTTCGAAGAAGGACGCGGAACAGGCTGCCTCGATGGAGGAGTTGAAGGAACGTCTCGAAGAGTTCCCCGCGACCGTCCATGCCCTCATGGCGCCGGTTGAGATCCTTCAAACCGGTGGAGAACCGGTCCTCGACATGAGCAGTACCGAGCCCGCTCCGTTGGGCTCCATCTTCAAGCTCTACGTCCTCCTCGCCCTGTCGGAGTCCATCAAGAATGGCGACCTGACCTGGGAGGATGAGCTTACGATCACGGACGAGGTCCGCAGTCTGCCCTCCGGTGAACTCCAGGACGAACCGAATGGCACAATCGTCACGGTGCGCGACGCGGCCACCAAGATGATCGAGATCAGCGACAACACCGCAACCGACATGCTCATCCAGCGCCTCGGCCGCGAGACCGTCGAAGCCGCTGTGGTGGCCTCCGGTCACCACGATCCGGACCTCATGCAACCCTTCCCTTCCACCCGCGAACTCTTCCAGATCGAGTGGGGAAATCCCGAGTATCTGGAGCGGTGGACAAGCGGAACGGCCGAGGAGCGTCACGCTTTGCTCGACGAACTATCGCGCCAGCCCTTCACCATCGAGGACCTCACAATCGGCAATAATGCGTTGTGGACGAAGGGGGTCGAATGGTTCGCATCCCCGCGTGACATTGCTACCGTCCACGTTGCGCTCCAGGCAACCGGTGATAGGGTGGTTCGCGAGATTCTCGGCCGCAACCCCGGCGTACCTGCCGATTCGTGGGAGTACGTTGCTTACAAGGGAGGGTCCTCGCCCGGCGTTCTCGCTGGTTCCTGGCTCACCGAGGACGCGGACGGAAAGCAGTATGTCGTCGTTGTTCAGGCGGCGTCCGAGGATGCCACGGCGATGAGCGTCAACGAGAATGAGCTCCTCGCCCTGTGGGACTCCGCGCTCAAGTTGGCGCATCCGTGACGCCCGCCTGTTCCTCGACGCCCCGCTGTTCCCTGACGCCCACCTGTCCCGTGACACCCACCTGTTCGCCAGCGCCCGACCGTTAGCGTCCCATTCGCCGGAAACGCGGGTGAAGCATGACAAAGAGGAACACCAGCAGGATTGATATTCCGCCCACCATGATCGGCGCCGTGGGAGAGATCGAGTAGAGCGCGGTGCTTGCGGTTGGGGCGACGACGAAGGTGAGCCCGTTCGTGGAACCCACCAGCCCTGCCAGCCCGCCCTGTTCCTCACGGGTCATGAGGAGCGAGGCGCCAGCGGTGTAGCCCGGGGTGGCGATTCCCATCCCGAATCCGATGAGGGCGAGTGCTCCCATGAACAGTCCCAGGCCGAGGTCGGGTAAGAGTAGCGCGAACCCGAATACTGCGAGCAGGGAGCCAACTCGCAGCAAGGTGACGGGGGTCCAGCCACTGCGAGGGACGACGACGCCCTGCGCCGCCACCATGCCCAACCCCACGAGTAGGAGGGCCACTCCCGCCATGACTCCCGCTCTTTCGGCACTGAGATCGAAGCGATCTTGGACCAGGAATCCGGTGAGTACCTGGATGAATCCGATCGCGGTGAACATCCCGAAACCGGCCACCAGGAATGGCCATACTCTCTTGTCGAGCGGGCTGATGCGCACCGGGTTCTCTACGAGTTCGGCCCGTTCTTCTTTCCGCAGCTTGATGGTGACAACCAGGAATCCGGCCACCAGGATGACGGGCACCGCAGCAATCGACGCCATGAGGCTGATGCCGGAGAGGGCTCCGCCCACCACGGCACCCGCGATCATCGCCACTCCTTGCACAGCGCCCACACCGGCCATGCCTTTGACGCGCGCCTCTTCACTGTGAGTGATGCCCGCGATGTAGGTCTGGGCGGTGGGTGCAATGGCCGAGATGGCGGCTCCGAAAAGAACGCCGCGCAGCGACACAAACAGTACGAAAAGCATCGTTCCTGTCATGAGCGCCTGCATGCCCAACCAGGCAACCACCGCGAAGGCGACCATTGAGGCGGCAGCGATGGCCATGGCCGTCGAGAGCACCCGTTTGGCGCCCCATGATTGTGCACGTCGGCCCCACACCTGACTGAAGATCACCACCATGACCGCAGCGACGCTGATCATGAAGCCGATCTTCCATTCGGCCAACCCCACCTCACGGGCGAGCGGCGCAATGATCGGATTGAGTGACATCTGCCCGAGGAACACGAGAAAGACTGACCCCAGCAGGATTTTTACCTGCCCTGAGGAGTCGGCGGAGGAATTGACCACGGCGGAGTCGGTTGCCGTGCTCTCCATCCCGGGCCGCTCGGATGCGCGGCCCTCCCAGTCCTGTTCGGACATCTTCCAGCTCCCTCGGTTCGTCAGCACGTGGTCCATCCACCACGGAGAGTCTCCGGGCGGCATTGCTCCATTGAACCATTTCTTCCGCTGTGCAACCCAGGGTGACTACATGTGATGCCGCTTGCTGAGAATCAAAAGCGCCGCGCCGACGCGCGATTAGAGAGCCTTGCGCAGGCCCATGACTCGTTCAACGATCACAACCACTACCAGCGAGATCGCGATGAGAACAACCGAGAGCGCCGCAACCGAGGCATCTGCCGACTGTTCCACGTAGCGCAGCACGTGCACCGGCAAAGTGGGCAGGCCGGATTCGGCGATGAAGAGCGAGATCACTGCTTCGTCGAAGGAGACGATGAAGGCAATAACTCCACCGGCGATGATGCCGGGGCGAATGATGGGCAGGGTGATGCGCAGAAACGTGGTACGGGGATCCGCTCCCAGCACTCGCGCGGCTTCCTCACACGAGGTGTCCGAGGTGTTGAGGCTCATGAGCGTAGTTCGCACAACGTAGGGAATCGTGATCGCCACGTGGCCGATGATCAATCCCGGATAGGAATTCGTTAACCCGAACGGCGTGAACAATAGAACCATGCCCAGGGCGAGCACGATGCTCGGCACCAGCAGGGGCGCCATGAACAAGGACTCAATCATGCTCTTGCCCGGGAATGAGTACCTGTTGAAGGCCAACGCGGCAGGAACTCCGAGCAGCAGCACGAAGAAGGTGACGAGCAGGGCCACAATAAGGCTGATTTGCGCACCACTGACAAAGGTTGGGCGTGTGGGCAGCTCGGCGTACCACTTCAGCGTGAACCCTTCGGGAGGGAAGGAGAGGTACTGATTGGATTGGAAGCTAATCACGAGAACGATAATGAGCGGTGCGAGAAGGAATCCGTAGAGCAGTGCCACCAGAATTCCGAAGGCGACGCCGCTGAGATTCTTCTTTTTCTTGAACTTCACCAAAGGAGCTTCTAGTGCTTCTAGGGCAGCCATGTCACTCTCCAATTCCACGCGTAAGCCGCTGGTAAACCACGATGATGAGGCCGAACATGATCAGCAGGATCACGGATAGTGCGGCCGCAAAGGGCCAGTTGAGCAGGCCGGTGGTCTGGTCATAGATCTCAGTTGCCAGCACCTGAACAACTCCACCACCCAAGAGGCGCGGTGTAATGAAGGTGCTGATGGACAGCACAAACACCAGCAGGAAGGCTGTCAGCACACCGGGAATGCTCAGAGGCAAAGTGATGCGCCGGAAGACTTGGAACTTGTTGGCGCCCAAGGATCCAGCCGCGTCCTCAAGCTGCGTGCTGAGGCGCCCGAAGCCGGAAATCATCGCCAGGATCGCGTAGGGCATGAAGATTTCAATGAGACCGATCTGCACACCGATCATGTTATTGACGAGAACGAGTGGAGGCCCGTCGTACCCAAACCACTTGATGATGCTGTTGAGGAGACCAACCGGGCCGAGAATGACCATCCACCCGTAGGTGCGCACCACCGCCGACGTGAGTAGCGGAGCAATCGCCGCGGCCATGAGCAAGCTGCGGTAGCGACTGGTGGTTCGAGCCAGGAACAGCGCGATGGGATACGACAGCAGGATACAAATCACCGCAACAATCAGGCCCATCTTGAAGGTGTTCCACATGACGGTCCAGTAGTACTGGTCACCAAGCGCCCGCGAGTACATGTCGAAGGTGAAGGCTTCCTCCACCATGCCGTCGGTGCCTCCGCGATTGAGAGACATGCGGATCATGTACAGCAACGGGATGATGAATCCCAACGCGAGTCCCAGGATTCCCGGGACCACCAGAAGCCAGGCGGAGCGGCGTGAGCGCTTGGCGGCGCGCCGCTCGAGTTCTCCGGCGCTGGGAGCTTCACCCACTTCTGGTTTCGTGGCCGTGGGCGCGCTCATGACTCGTCCTTGGTGAGAGGCAGCAGGTAGGAATCCTCCGGCCTCCAGGAGACCTGGATCTTGTCCCCCTTTCGAGGAATGCGACCGTGGCGGGTCGGTTCCTGCGAGGAAAGGGTTAGGCCAGCCTGGTCAATGGCCAAGGAAATTGCATCGCCGGTGTAGGACACGTTGGTAATGGTGCCCACGGGCTTGTCACCATCAATTTCATCGCCGAGCGCGGTGATCATGCGATGAGGACGCACCACCATCTTCGTTGTTTTACCTACGAGTCCCGGCTCTCCATGCGTGCCACACTCGCCAAGACCGGGTACGTCGACGACGTATTCCATGTCGCGTCCGGAACCACCAACTTCACGGATCACCGTGCACGGCAAGAGATTTGCTTGACCGATGAAGGTGGCAACGAACTCGGTGCGTGGCCGCTCGTAAACCTCGACCGGGCTGCCGTACTGCTCGATGACTCCTTCGTACATCACGGCAACCATGTCTGCCATGTCCAGAGCCTCATCCTGATCGTGGGTCACGAACAAGGTGGTGGCACCGGTGCGCTGCTGGATCGCTCGGATCTCGGTACGCATGGTCTCGCGCAGCTTGGCGTCCAGGTTGGACAGTGGCTCATCAAGCAACAGCAATGTTGGCTCAACAACAAGCGCGCGGGCCAGAGCAATACGTTGCTGCTGACCACCGGAGAGCGCTCGCACGTTTCGTTTGGCCAGGTGCCCCAGCTGGACGAGGTCCAATGCCTCCGCCACGCGGGTTGCCTGTTCGGCCTTGGGTACTTTACGCATCTGCAGGCCAAACGCCACGTTTTGTTCCACGTTCATATGCGGGAAGAGGGCATAGGACTGGAAGACCATGCCCATGCGGCGTGTGTGCACGGGCCAGTCCGCGATCTCCTCGCCATCCACCATGATCGATCCGGCTGTGGGATCGAGCAGTCCGGCCACGATCCGAAGAGCCGTGGTTTTTCCACAGCCGGACGGCCCCAGGAGGGCCACCAAGTGGCCCTCCTGGACATCCATGTCCAGGCTGACAATCGCCGGCGGAAGGTTGGGAGCATAGCGCTTGTTCAACCCGCGAATGGATAGTTTGACGTCGTTCATAGGTTTGCCTTTTTCGGTGAAGTGCTTGGTTATCAGCCCTGCGAAGCAGGGATCACCATGCGCTTCCACATGTCGGTCCACGCGTCGCGGTTCGCAGCTAGGAAGTTGACATCAAGTGGGATGATATTCAACGAGCCGTCGGTGGGTACTACTCGGCTGGCGACGTCGTCGGACAACGTCGCGTTGTCAACGGTGGGAGCATAGAAGAGCGCCTCGGCGAACGCCGTCTGTGCCTCGGCGGACAGCGCGTAATCAATAAACGTTGTCGCGGCTTCGGCGTTCGGCGCATCCTTGACGAGATTGATGGTATTGATCTGGTAGGCGGTGCCCTCTTCGGGGAAGGCAACTCCGAGCTTTCCGCCGCTCTCATCGGCGTAGTACTGGCCGCGCCCGTTCTGCCCCAGACCGAACACGGTCTGGCCGGTGATGATGCTCTGGTATTCATCAGGGTTGGGCGCAAACGAGGAAATGTTCGGGGCGAGTTCAACGAGTTTGGCAGTCGCCTTGTCGATGGACTGCATGTAGTCCTCGCCTTCCATCGTGGAGGCGATGGCTGTGAGCGAGATTCCGAGGAGCGACGGCGGCGCCACGACGCTCACCTTGCCCTTGTACTCCGGCTCCCAGAGAATGCTCCAGCTGGTGGGCGCTTCGCCCACAACGGCCGTATCGTAGAGAAGGGCGACGGCGTCCACATTAACGGCCGGACCGAATCCATCAGCGTTGCGGAATTCGTCCTTGACGCGAGCGAGGTTGGGTACCTGCTCCTCGGTGAGCTTCTCGAAGATTTCCTGGTTGTTGCCGGAGGTGGAGACAGAGATGTCCATGATGGACACGTCCGTCATCGGCTTGCCCTGCTGGCCCTGAAGCGCGCTGAGCATTTCCGCCGAGGAGCGCTTGGAAACGTAATTGATCTTGATATCGGGGTGAGCATCCTGGAAAGGATCAATGACCGCCTTGCGGTACTGCTCCTCCCAAACCCCAGAGTAGGCAATGATATTGACTTCTGCCCCGTCCGAGGATGCGCCGCCATTGGAGCATCCGGCGAGGGTCAGTAGTGCCACTGTCGAAGCGGCAGCGGCCAGTCCTTTGAGCGTGATTGTGCGTCGCAATTGGGCAACTCCTTTGTGTCCGTTTCGCGTCCAGAGAGTGTGGGGTCTCCAGATTGTGCTGATGTCAGGCTACGGTCTAACGTCTTGAGACGTCTGGGACTTTGGCCCCAAAGGAATCTTGGTGATTCAATGACTGTCTCTTGGGTGGATACTGACGATTGAACAATGGTGATTTGACGACACCCCCACTTCCCAGCAAGAAGACGCGCGAAGAAAGTTGACGATTCCAATTGGGAAAGTATCCTGAATTATTGCGTTGATACACGGCGCGGAATACACATGAATAGTCTCCGGATATCTCATCTCGCCACTATTCGTTGCGATTCCGGACTCCATGCAACAATGAACTTTTCGGGACGTCATGCGCGTTCCCTCTTTACCAACCGGAAGACAGGGTGCGGAATGGTCGAACCTCAGAATCAGAACTTGGCTCTCGACAAGGACAGCATGGACCCTCTTTTCACCCAGGTTGAGAAGTCCTTAAATGCTGCGATCAACGCCGGGCACTTTGTTGCCGGCGAACGTATCCCCACAGAGCCGGAGCTGGCCGAGATTTATGGCGTGAGTCGCATCACAATCCGCCGCGCCATCAACGAACTGTCCCAACACGGGATACTCGTCAAGCGCCAGGGCAAGGGAACTTTCGTGCGTGAGCGGAAAATGGCGCGAAAAATTGAGCATTCCGCCAGCTTTTCCGAATCGTGCATCGCCAGCGGCATGGTTCCCACCGCCGAAGTGACACGGCGCGAGATCCTCAAATCAACCCCGTCGGACATCAATGATCGTCCCGAATTCTCTGAGGCCGGAATTCTCTACATCCAGCGCATCCACTTTGCCGATGGCTCGCCCATCATGGTGGAGAACAACTACTATCCCTACTCCAGGTACGAGTTCCTCATGTACGAACCGCTGGACGGCTCCCTCTTCAAGACTCTCAAAGCACACGGCGTAGAAATCGGAGCCTCAGAGAACTCCTATCTCGACGCCGTCGCCGCCACGCGCAGCCAGGCAGCCATGCTCTCGGTACTCGTGGGCGATCCCCTGTTCGTGCTGTACCGGGAAATGCTGAACAAGGAAGGCAACCTCATCTACGTTGGTCGCCAGCGTATTGCGGCCGCTCGATACCGTTTCTTCACCACCTGACGGGCGCACCAAGCAAGCAACACGTGTACAACGCAACGAAGGTGCCACGCAGCCAACGGGGCGTCGTCGTCGAGCAAAGCGCACTGGCCCCGCAGGCACACAGGCCCCACAGACACACAGGCGCGCAAGAAACCCGGGCACAAGAACAGCAGTGAAACAGGTTCACTGCTGTTCTTGTTGTTCTCCGAGGAGTGGAGCTGTCACGACCAGAGAGGAATCAGATCTCCGGGGTGACGTCCCTGGTTTCCTCGTCGAAATGCCGCTCCATGGTGTCCCAGGCGCGCTCGAAATCGGGGTCAAGGTTCCACAGCGCGGGCGGCCCGGCAACCACCATGTCGGCGCCTGCGCGGCACAGATCCGCGTACAGGCTCTTGTTCATGGAACCGTCCGCCTCGATGAGGAAGTCGAGCCCCATCTCCTTGCGCCAGCGCGCCAGCGTGTTGATCTTCTCGTACATCTCGGGAATGACGCGCTGACCCGCGATCCCCGCATCCACCAGCATGATCGTCACCTTGTCGAGGTAGGGCAGATAGTAGCGAATCGACTCCAGCGAGCGCGCCGGATTGAGGGCGACGCCGGCCTTACACCCCAAGTCCTTGATCTGGTTGATGGTTACCAGCGCTACGTTCTCGATGACGTCAGCGTGCGGCGTCAGGTAGGTGGCGCCGGCCTTGGCGAACGCCTCGAGGTGCTCCCACGGCCGCTGCACCATGAGGTGCGCGTCTATCGGCACGGTGACGACGTCCTTGATGGCGTCGAGGAACTCGGGGCCCACCCCGAAGGTTCTCACGTAGTAGCCGTCTTTGATGTCCAGGTGCATGAAGTCGGTGCGCGCGTTGATGTACTCCACCTGGTGGCGCAGGTCCAAGGGATCAGCGCAGCTCACCGCGGTAGCAATCTTCAGTTTTCTCGCCATTGTTCTCTCCTTTGAGGGTTGGCGCGTTTCGTTGGATCGTGAGGAGGTCGTGTTGATCGAAGAGGTGGCCACAAGGGCAAGCCCGATGCCTCAACCTCGTAGGTGACGGATGAGACTACTGGGCGAGAGGCCGTCGTCGTCGCCGTCGTCGTCAAAAATAGTGGTGAAAGAAAACCGGCCCGGCAGCCTACCTCACAGCCGCCGGGCCGGTCCCCCGTTTTTGAGATCCCGCAAATAGGCCGAACCTATCCGCGCAATCTCTTAACCAATCTTCTCGGCGTACTCGCGCATCCACGCGGCGTCGTCGGCCGAGAGGTCGATCGACATCGCCTTGACGTTCTCCGTCAACTCCTCGGGAGTCATGGAACCGCTCAGCACCGTGATGTTCGGCGACTGGGCGAGGATCCAGGCGATGGCCAGGTCGGCCGAGGCGCAGTCGTACTTCTCGCGCAGCGGGGCCCAAGCGTCCAGCATGTCGAGCGCGCGCTCAAGGTTCTCCGGCTCGAACCACTTCTTGCCGCCGCGGGCGTTGCCTGCCTGCGGGACGTATCCGCGCGGGACGGCGCCCGCAAGAATACCCATCTCCAGCGGGGAGTATGCCTGAACGGTGACCCCGTTCTCGATGCACAGCGGCATCAGCTCCTCCTCCACGGCGCGGTCGAGGATGCTGTAACGCATCTGCACCACGTCCAGTTCGCCGTACTTGAGGTACTCGCGCACCTGGTCCGGGGTGACGTTGGCGGCACCAATACCGTGGATCTTGCCCTCGGCCTTGAGCTTCATGAGGTATTCAACCGTCTCGGAGATCGGCGTGTTGAAAGGCTCAATCGCGGGCCAGTGGGTCATGTAAATGTCCACGTAGTCGGTACCGAGCCGCTCCAGGCTGGCTTCGAACTCCTTCTCGATGGACTTCGGATCCAGCGAGCGGTTGAGGATGGTGTCCCCCACCTTGTTGAAGAACGACCCCTCGGAGTTCCACACCAGACCACACTTGGTGATGAGGACATAGTCCTCGCGGCGGCCCGCGATCGCCTTGCCGACGATCTTCTCGCTGTTGCCGAAGTTGTATCCCGGGGCGGTGTCAATGAGGTTGACGCCCAGGTCAACGGCGGCGTGGATCGTCTTGACGCCCGACACCTCGGTGTCCACGCCATCAAAGGCGGGGCCGCCACCGATGGCCCAGGTTCCCAGACCGATCCGGGATACATCCCGTCCGACATTACCAATCTTCATTCATATCCTCGTTTCTCAGCTCCCCACGCCGTACCAAGCGGTCACGGCTCGGAGAGGTCAAGCCAGCACCTAACGGCGTGACATTCTAGAGATCCCGCCAATAGGTCATGGCCTACTACGGATGTCACGGAATCTTGCCTGTCATCGTTGTCCTCCTCACCGGCACCACCAGTGCCGATTCGTCGTCCGCCTTGCCAGTCAAGCCCCGCATCATCCTCGTGACGGCCGAACCTATTAGCGCAATCTCTTACTTGCGATGAACTCGTCTACTTGGGCCTTGCTTTGAACGCCCGCGGTGGCCCCCAGGGCGCCCACCGATACCGCCGCCACCCCGTTCGCGAACACCGCACATTCCTCCGGGGACTTCCCGTCGAGCAGCGCCCGAATGAAGCCCGAGGCGAAGTTGTCACCTGCGCCCGTGGTGTCGATCGAGTCCAGGTCGTCGCGCACGAAGGCGGGCACGATGACGTCCAGGTCCTCGCCGCGCAGCAGGCATCCGCGCTTGCCCACCTTGAGCACCACGGTTCCCACTCCCTTGCTGCGGAGAATATCCGCCGCTTCGGACTCGTCACGAGCGCCGGTGAGAGCGACCGCCTCGTCCGCATTGGGGAAGAAATAATCCACGTAGCTGAGAGCCTCGGCGATGTCGTCCAGTCCGGCCCCGATGCGGCTCGGAACCATGTCCGCGCACACGATCATTCCGGCCTTCTTCGCCTTGGCAAACAGCTGCGCCATCCACTTACCCGAGAGCAGCGGATTGTTGAAGATGGAGCCGAATGCGAGAATCTTGCCGTCGAGGAACGGTTCCGCGTTGATGTCCGACTCCTCGGTCTTCCACAGGCTTCCGTTGCGGTTGGTGATGAAGGTTCGCTCGCCATCCGGGCGCACCAGCCCCACGTTGAGTGAGGTGGTCATGCCTTTTCGGACCGTGGTTCCCGAGACGTCCACGCCCGCGCGGGCGGCACTTTCCATAATGAAGTTACCCGCGGCATCCTCACCAACGGCCGTTACCAGAACCACTAGTGCACCCAGCCGGGAAATGATGATGGACTCGTTGAGCGCGTCACCTCCCGCCTGCATCGAGACGTCCTCCACCGGGTAGGAGACCTGGTCAAAGACGGAGCGATCAACTGGCCGCAGTGGAATATCCACCACCGAACTGCCGACGCACACCACGTCGAATGCGGTCATTGCCGATTCCCTTTCTAGACGATCTCGGGATCGACCACCACGACGGCCTTGGTGAAGGCGTCGGGCTGGTTGGCCACGAATTCGAAGGCTTCCTGGATGTTCTCGTACTCGAAGTGCTTGTCGACGATCGCCGAGGCCTTGAGGGCGCCAGAGCGGATGAGTTCGATGGTGGTCGGGTACGAGTTGCAGTAGCGGAACACGGTCTGCACGGTGACCTCGCGGTTGATCGCCAGGAAGGACACGGGCGCCTCCCCCGGCACCGAACCGACAACCATGATCTTGCCGCGGCGCTTGACCACCTGCAGCCCAAGCTTCACCGTGGGTACGGCGCCAGCAGTTTCGAAGACGACGTCGGCGCCCCACTGGCCCACGATGGCCTTGATTTGATCGACGACGTCGGCCTCCCCACCGTTGATGGCGGCCGTGGCGCCGAGTTCGAGCGCCTTGTCGAGTCGGCGCTGTTGCAGGTCGACGACGACGATCGCTCGCGCACCGGACATCTTGGCAATCATGGTGGTCATGAGGCCCTGGGCGCCGCCGCCCAGGATAACGACGGTCTTGCCGAGCAGGGCTCCTGCCATCTCCACCGCGTGGGTGGCCACCGATGCGGGCTCTACCAGGGCGCCCTCGTCCATGGTGAGGTCATCGGGCAGCTTGAAGACGAGCTGGGCCGGGTGAGCCATGTACTTGGCAAAGGCTCCGCGGTAGTTGGGGGCGGTGGCCAGGAAGTCCACCTGCGGGCACACGTTGTAGTGGCCGGCCAGGCAGAACTCGCAGCGGTAGCAGGGCTCGCCGGGCTCCAGGCACACGCGATCACCCACCTTGAGGTGCGTGACATCGGCACCTACCTCGGCAACCACACCGGAGGGCTCGTGGCCCAGGCCAACAATCTGACCCGGCTGGGGTGGAATGTAGGGGCCAAACTTAAATCCGTGAATGTCCGAGCCGCACATGCCGACTCGCGCAATCTTGACGACAACCTCGTTCGGCTTGGGAGTGGGGCGCTCACAGTCCTCGATGACCATGGTGCCCGGCTCTTTCAAAATAGCCTTGGAGTTCTCGCTCATTTCTGTCTCCTGTTTCTGTAGTCCTCATAGTTCTAGCTCGGAGTGTGGGAGGCGCTTCCATGCGCCATCCGAGATTCTCGTGCATCATTGCACTGGGCCTGGGCTATAGAGATCACGCGGATAGGTCTTGGCCTATTAGCGCAACCGCTTAGTAAGAGTTCCGCTGGAGAAGAGTTTGTCCACGACGTCGACGTTATGAGCCGGGGTGCCATATACAAACTCTTCGTCACGTGGGAATCCTGACCGGGTGCTGGCCCGATTGAAAGCACCCGGTCAGGAGTATTTATCAGGTGCAGGAACCGCCGGCTTCGCCCGGGTTCGGGACACGCAGGTAGTCAGCCTCGACCATCGGCATGCTCGCTGCACGACCGGCAGAGCCCAGCAGCTCGATCTTCTCAATCGCACGCTGCTTGAGTGCCGCACGCACCCGGATCTGGGTGTTGACGAAGTTCGTCGTCAGATCCTCGCGGATGGCGTCCATCGCAGCCATGCCGAGCTCGGCGTGGATGTTGACCTTCGCAACACCCAACTCAACCGCGCGGCGGACGTCGTCGTTCGGAATACCGGAGGCGCCGTGCAGCACAAGCGGGACGTCGACGGCGTCGCGTACCTTCTCCAGCACGTCAAAGGCGATCCGCGGGGTCGAGGAGTACGGGCCGTGAACGTTGCCGATGGCAACGGCGAGGCAGTCGGCTCCGGTGCGCTCGATGAACTCGGCGGCCTCGTTCGGATCCGTGTACTCGTAGCCCTTCATGACCTCTTCGTAGTCACCCGGGTCGCCCACGTGGCCCAGCTCGGCCTCGACCGGAATGCCGCGCGGATGGTAGTAATCCACGACCCGCTTGGTCTCGGCAACATTCTGCTCGAAGGGCAGCTTCGACGCGTCACGCATGACGGAGTTGAAGCCGTGTACGAAGGCGTTGTGCACGATCTCGAAGCTGCGTCCGTGGTCCCAGTGAACGATGGTGGGCACGTTGGCGTGCTTGGCCATCGAGACCATCGAGGGAGCGAACTCCTCGAAGATCACGTTGTTCACGAAACCGGTTCCGAAGGAGATGATGACGGGAGACTGTGTCTCCTCAGCAGCATCCATGATGCCCATGAGCATCTCGGAGTTCCAGGTGTTGAAGTGTGGGACCGCGTATCCCTTGGCCTGCGCGTCGCGCAGCCACCAATCCAGATTAGCGAGCATATCGATTTCCTTTCGTTGCTCTTAGTCTTTTCGTTGAGCCCAGCGATTGCGCCGACGGAACGTGGCCCGTCGGCGCAACCGTTCAGTCTTCGTCGTCGAAGTCGTACGTGAGCACGACCTTGATGGCGTCCTTGTCACGCATGGCTTCGAAGCCCTTCTCCCACTCGGAGAGGCCGAAGCGGTGGGTGATCATCGCCTTGGTCGAGACCAGGCCGTTGGACACCAGGCGCAGCACGTTGCGCCAGGTGCGCGAGTCATAGGCCATGTGGCCGATGATGGAGATGTTCCACTCGGTGATGCGGTTGATGGAGAAGTCGAGCGGCTGGAAGCCCATGCCCGCACGCACGATCTCGGCATTGGGGCGCACCATCTCGATGGACTGCTTGAGGGCGATGTTGGCGCCCGAGCACTCGATGACACAGCCGAGGTTTTCCTTGCCGCAGATCTCCTGGCAGCGGGCGACGACGTCCTCCTGCTGGGCGTTGACCACGTGGGTTGCGCCGAACTCCATGGCCTTGGGGAAGCGAACTGGAACGTCCGCGTCGAGGCCCACGAGCACGATGTTGACGGCACCCATGATCTTGGCGAGCTGCACGCAGTAGAGGCCGAGCGGGCCGGCGCCGAAGATGACGACGTCCTGACCGGGCAGCAGCGAGGTCTGCTCACAGATCGACTTGTAGGAGTTGGCCAGCGGCTCGCACGCGCATGCCTCTTCGTAGGCCATGTTCTCCGGGACCTCCCAGATGGCATGACGCTTGATACGCAGGATCTCACCGGGGATCACAGCGTACTTGGTGAAGCCACCGCCCCAGCGGTTGTTGTCGAGGCCGATGTTGACCTTCTGCTCGCAGACGAGGAAGTCGCCCTTCTCGCAAGCCGGGCAGACGCCGCAGACGTGACCGGAGTTGTCCGAGACAACGCGCTGACCAATCTTCCAGTCGGTCACCTTCGAGCCAACCTCGACGATGTCGCCGGCGAACTCGTGGCCACGGATCGAGTTGAACTCGTCCGAGCCGTTCTCTACCTTGAAGTGCTTCATGTCGGCGCCACAGATGGTGGCTGCCTTGACGCGAACGAGGATGTCCTCTTCGCCGATCGTCGGACGCGGCACGTCGATGAGCCGGTATCCTCCGAATGCCTTACCGTACCTGGCAAGTGCCTTCATAATGATTTCCTTTCTAGTTTTTCTCTAGATTGTTGTGTGGGTTGTGTGGGTTTTGAGGGTCACGATCAACTGACGATCGAAGTCAACTCACGCGGAGTTACTTGACCTCAGTTCACTTGACGTCAACGTTGGAGATTTCCTCGACGGATGCGCCGCGGCTCTCCACACCGAAGATTGCGATGATGACTGCGGTGAGCAGGGCGGTTGCACCCAGCAGGATGAACACGCCGGTCATTCCGGAGGAGTCGAGGAGGGCCGCCACCGCGAAGGGCGAGAGGATGCCGCTGATTCGACCGACCGAGTTGGCGAGGCCCGCACCGCGCAGCTTCGCCGCCGTGGGCCAGATCTCTGGGACGTACACGGCGGATGCGAAGCACACGTACATGTACACGAAGATGATGAGGAAGAAGCCCGCGATGGACAGTGCCATCATGCTGGTCTGCAGCGAGTAGACGTAGCCGAGTACGGCGATGATGATGAGCAGTCCGATGCCGAAGATCTTGCGCGGGAAGCGCTCAATGATGAAGATGGCGATGAAAATACCAATCGGCGCACCGAACATGGACATGGTATTGAGGAGCACCGAGTCCTTGAGGTCGATCCCCTGCTCCAGCAGCATCTTGGGCAACCAGTTGATGAGCGTGTACTGCACAACGTTCATGGCGATGAGGACGAAGGATCCGAGAATAACGCGCTTGAGCAGTTCACCCTTGAAGAGCGCCGAGTATGGAATGGTGACGGCGGTTTCCTGAGCAAGATTGCTGGCCACCGGGGCGGGCTCAAGCTTGATGCCCTTGCTGTTTTCCACGCGCGCCTCGATATCATCCAGCAGCACGTTGGCCTCGTCAAAACGACCCTGCGTCTCGAGC
This sequence comes from Ancrocorticia sp., assembly GCA_047602305.1. Lineage (GTDB taxonomy): Bacteria > Actinomycetota > Actinomycetes > Actinomycetales > Actinomycetaceae > Ancrocorticia. The sequence goes on along the minus strand of JASGHO010000001.1, from coordinate 94,880 downwards.
CAGCGCGGCGACTCCGGGAAGAGCCTCCACACCACGATGAGAACGATGGTCGAGGTAACGGAGGGGATGATGAACTGGATGCGCCAGTTGAGATCCGGGCTCACAACACCCACGAGGAAGGAGGCGATGAGCGAGCAGATCGGGTAGGACCAGTTTCCGATGAAGGATACACGGGCGGACCACGAACCGCGGTCACGCGAGGGTACGTACTCGGTCCAGGAGGCAAAGAGGATGGTGAGGAGCCCACCCAACGCGAAGCCCATGACGAAGCGGACGGCGATAAGGAAGGTCATGTTGGGCGAGAATGCCGCGATGACCATCGTGATGACGTGGAAGATCACGAACATCATGAAGCCGTTACGACGGCCCACCTTGTCACCGATAATTCCACCAAGCAGGGCTCCCAGGAACATTCCTGCGGTGGTGAGGGATGAGAAGGTGGCGGCGGAGCTGTTGTCCGCCCATCCGATGTCCGTCAGAACGGCCAGGACCAGTCCACCGATGGCGTTGGACCAGCAGGTGAGGAGGCCGAAGGCCACGATCCAGTACACGCCCCAGTGGAAGCTACTGGAAGGGAGCCGATCCAGTCGGGCACCGGCATTTGGCCAGGTAGTTTGTTGCTTAGCCATGAGCTCTCTCTCGATTCATTGAATGTGGTGTTCGTGGGTACCCAAGACGCCACTTGTCAGGGTGCCGCGCGCCTGGGTTTGCCCGAGAAGGACGACCAAGTGATGACTGGAACGGGACGTCGATGTTCGATCCCAGATCACACCACCAGAGCTCCTTCTCTTCGACGACGTCCCCGCGTTCGCCATCAGCAGGAGTTCGGGGCCATCTTCAGGTCGTTTATTTCTACATAACGTTATATAACGTCATATCAGAGATAGTAGCCGAGGTTCACATCAAAAGGAGGGGCAAAAGTCCTAATTCGAGAATCTTCCCAGCCCGAATTGGGACCCAACCCACCCGCAACCCATCTTTCGTTATTGATAACCATTCTCATTATGTTTAAAATGTCGGATCACCCAACAACGAAAGTGGCCCCCACCAGCGCAAGCTGGCGAGGACCACTCCAAGAATCTCGACGTTACTTCGCGTCGCGGCTGAAGAACAGCTTGACCGCGGCGGCCATGGGGATGATGACCCATAGTGCCAGGCTCAACGCCGAGTCGCGGTAACTGAGCACTTCGGCGTAGCCGGAATCGGCCTGCTCCATCTGTACCCGCAGGCTGAGCGCTTCCGTCACACCGTTGCCGAGGTTTGACCCGAGGGTCATGGGGAGGTAGTTCTGCACGGTAACGAGCCAGTTCCAGTCAACGAAACCGGTCATGATCTGGAGGATCATCGGCACCAGGAACAGGATTCCCACCACCACGGTGATGGCACCGGCGGTGCTGCGGACGATACCTGCAACGGCAAAGGCGAAGAGCGCAATCGCCACGAGGAAGAACACCGTGCCCAGCATGCCGGTGACCACCTGTTCAGTGCCGAGCACGTCGGCAACCTCAGGGATTTGGAGGACCGAAATCCCCACGCCAGCACCCACAACAATGAGGGCACCCAGTGCCGAGATGACCGTCAGCACAAGCGCTTTGGCGGCGATGACGTATCCGCGCCGAGGCGCCGCAGTGAGGGTGGAAAGAATCATTCCCGAGGCGTATTCGCTGGAGAACACGAAGACGCCGAGTATCGCGAACACGAAGGAGAGGAGAGTGCCCGGGAAGGCGATCACGGCCAGGACATACTCGGTTGGCGTCATCGGAAGGGCCGAACCGACGATGGGCTCGTTGAGCGCAAACGCCGTAATAGCGCTCATCGCGACGCCCAGCAGGATCGAGACGGCAAGCGTCCAACGAATCGATCGCAGCGACAGCGCCTTGATCCATTCCGAGCGCACCACACCCGCGAGGGTCAGCCGATTCTTCTTGTACTCGCTGGCGCGTGCCTTGTTGTTCGACGACGACGTCGCGGCGCCGGGAGTTGCGTGGGTTGCGTGTGTGGTGGTCATGATCGTGATCCTTTACAGAGGGAGAAAACTCGTTGTGCCAAATGCGGTGTGATGAAGGAGGTGGGGCGCGGAAATCCAAGCCGCGCGGCGCCGTCGTCGTTCTAGAACAGGTACGAGGTGTCAGACGTGGGCGAGGCCGCCGGTCTGGTACTCGATGTCATCGCGGGTGAGATGCATGTAGGCCTCTTCCAGCGAGTCCTTGATGGGAGTCAGTTCGTGCAGTGTGATGCCGTCGCGGGCGCAGAGGTAGCCGATGGAGGCGGCTTGGAGGCCGCGAATGACGAAGGTTTCGTCGGACTGGATATCGATGGCGACGTCGTCGGGATTGACGCCGGTGAGCGTGCCGAGCACGCTGGCCGAACGGAGTTCGCGAACGAGGCGGGCGGCGTCCGGGCTTCCCACGCGCACTCGCGGAGCGCCGCCGGCGAGAAGATCGCCGATGGGTGCGTTGGCCACCAGGCGGCCGCGACCCAGCACGATGACGTGGTCAGCGGTTTGGGCCATTTCGCTCATGAGGTGGCTGGAGAGGAGAACCGTCTTGCCCTCGGCGGCCTGGGCGCGAACGAGATTACGAACCCAGATGACGCCGTCGGGATCGAGGCCGTTGACAGGCTCGTCGAGAATGAGAACCTCCGGGTCTGCGAGCAGCGCTGCCGCGATTCCGAGGCGCTGACCCATGCCGAGGGAAAAGCCCCCCACGCGCTTTCCTGCGACGTCCGCGAGGCCCGTCATTCCCAGCACTTCCTCAACGCGCTTGTTGCCGATGCCGTGCGTGGCTGCCAGGCCGCGCAGGTGACTGCGAGCGGTACGGCCGGGGTGAACGCCTTTCGCGTCGAGCAGTGCCCCGACCACATGCATCGGAGAGGCATGCTCGGCGAGCTTCTTGCCGCCAATCGTGACGGTGCCGGAGGTGGGCTTATCGAGTCCGACCATGAGGCGCATCGACGTCGATTTGCCCGCACCGTTCGGTCCCAGGAATCCGGTGACCACACCGGGCTTGATGGAGAAGGACACACCGTCAAGCGCGACCTTGTCGCCGTAATGCTTGGTGAGTCCGCGTGCCTTGATCATGATGAATCCTTACTCGAAGAAGTTGATGCTTCGAGTATGGTCTGCGCAGGTGGTTCGGCGCGTCGGCCAGCGGTGCCGACCTGAAGTGCCGGTGCCGGTGGGCGGGCCGGTGGCGGGTGGTACCGGGGTACTACAGCCCGAGTTCCTTCGCGAAAATCACCGCGTGAATGCGGTCGCGCAGCTCCAACTTGAAGAGCACGCGGCCCACGTGCGTCTTGACCGTCGACTCCGAAAGGAAGAGCCGCGCGCTGATCTCAGCATTGTTGAGGCCTTCGGCGATGAGTACCAGGACCTCGCGCTCGCGCTCGGTAAGCACCTCGAGTTTCGCCGCCGTCGCGCCAGTTGCCGAACCGGATGCTTGGCCCACGCTCGGTCCGGAGCCGGGGCCCGCACCCACAGCCACAGATTCTCCCGCGGACCACTGTGGCGAGTCAGCACGACCCTGTGACCGTGGGGCCAACTGCTCCGCGCCACCAGTATTCGGGTATGCCGCGTTTGCGCCCACTACCCCACCAGGCGCCATCAGACCATTGACGCGCATCTGCTCCAGCATCCTCTTCATCACCGAGGGAGCCATGACTGCGTCGCCGGTGGCGACTCTCTGGATCGCATCCACCAGCTCAGTCGGTCGCGCATCTTTCAGCAGGAAACCGCTGGCACCCGCCTGGATCGCCGACTGGGCGTATTCGTCGAGGTCAAAGGTGGTGAGTACGAGCACTCGGACATTCGGGAAACGAGCTGCAATCTGCGCGGTGGCATCAATGCCGTTCATGCGCGGCATGCGCACGTCCATGAGCACCACATCGCACGCGCCACCCAAACGAGCCAGCTCGTCAAGAGCTGCCTGGCCATCTCGGGCCTCCCCCACCACGGCAATATCCGGCTCTCCCATGAGCAGCAGCCGGAATCCGGTACGGATCAGGTCCTGATCATCCACCAACAGAACACGAATCTGATCAGTCATTTTGTTTCCCATCATTCCACGGGCACCGGTGGCGCTAATTCCTCATTTACTCGATCACGATGCCGGGCACTTTCGCGTGCCCGGCATGGTGGTCTCGTCTCTCCGTACGACCTTAGCGCACGTCCATCGCACCTTCGCCCAAACCTTCGTCCAAACCCTCATCCGCGGGTAACGTCGCCGTCACGAACCATCCACCGGAGTCCACGGGTCCATACTCCAAGCGGCCGCCATAGACGCGCAGCCGCTCGGCAAGTCCCACGAGTCCCTGCCCCGAACCAAGCCCGGTCATGGGGCGGTTGCCGGGCAGGCCGCCGTCGTCGATCACGGAAACGGTGGTGCCATCTCCCCCTTGCCTGATCACCACTCGCGCCTCGCTGCCGGCGCCCGAGTAACGCAGCGTGTTCGTCAATGCTTCCTGCACGGTGCGGTAAATGGCCAGGTCACGGCCTCGTTCTCCGCTCGCGCCGTGTGCCGGGGCGATTCCCTTGAGGGTGTACTCGACGTTCAATCCGGCAGCACGGAAGCCCTTGATGAGGTCGGGGAGATCGTCCAGGCCGGGCATCGGTGTCAGTTCGGCGCCTGAACCTGAGCCACCGGCGCCGCTGCCAGCTACCGGGCCGTCTCCATCCTCGCTCGGTTCGCGCAGCGCCCCGATGAGCCGCCGCATCTCGGTCAGGGCCGAGCGTCCGGTCTCGGCGCTCTGTCGCATCGCCTCGGCTGCGGCGGCGGGCTGAATCTCCGCCGCGCGCGCCGCACCCTCCGACAACGTGACCATCACCGACACCGAATGGGCAATGATGTCGTGCATTTCGCGCGCGATCCTGGTGCGTTCCTCGGCCACGGCGAGGCGGGCCAACTGGTCGCGTTCGCGCGCCAGTTGGTGGGCACGGTCAATGATGGCATCGGTGTAACGGCGCCGATTACCGGCGTTAATTCCCAGGGTGACGGGCACCAGCATCAGTAACGCGAGGGTGGCGATCGCGGCGACTCCCCCGGCGTCGTCGAACACGCTCTTGTTATTGATCTGAAAACTGATGACAGAATCCGGGACCGTCGCAAGGTTGGCGAGCAGATACCCCACCCAGCCCGCACGCGCCGAGCGATAGACCGGCACTGTATACAACAACAGGGCGATTGCGAGCGCAAGTGCCAATGACGGCAGGACATCGTCCGGAACCAGCACCGACATCAGCAGAACCGAACCAAGTGAAAGCAACGGGTACGTACGGCGCACGAGCAGCGCAACGGCCGTCACCACAACCATGAGAATCAGGATGAGAACCCGCGGGAAACGCAGATAGCCGGGATACTCCCACCGCACACGCAGTTCGTCCTCGGGCAGGCCGTCAATCGGGACCAGAAACGAAACCACCACGACGATCACGGTGAGCACAAGGAAAGCCGCGACGATCGACCAGTCGGTGGCTTTCGGGTGTTCGCGCAGCGCTCGGCGGATTCCGCCCGGAGGCTTCGGAAGGTCGATGGACTGGCGTCCCGGCAGGTTCTCGTACGGCTTGCGGGCATTCATCGGGTCAGGCATGGCGTGACCTCCGCCCGGCTGGATAGGTTGTTGGCACCGTCCCAGTTTCCCACAGCCCTTGGCGCGGACGCGTCGCCTCTCAGTACGACCGGCGGTACTCGCGCGCCTGCGCGTCCAAGCGTCGCCTCGTACCGTGGTACCACACGTTCGATGCCGACTCAATGAAGTTGCATGTACTTCGACATTGATCCGGACAGTTTCCGCACACGAGAACACGTCCAAAGTCTCAACAAACTGGCCGTTACTCTGAAGAATTCCCGTGTTCTCGTAAGGGTCGGAAAAATTTGACTGACGTGAGGGGTTCGATACGGTAATAATGCCGTATCGAACCCCTCAGCGCAGCGAAATATTCGCACCACCCAGTCTGGAAAGCACCCAGGACACGATCGCCACCACGAGCATGAACACAAAGGCCAGTTGGGAACCAACGGTCGCGGCAACATGGAGTTGCAACGGGATCCCAAAGAGGGCCACCCCAAGCGCTCCCCCGATGTTGCGCGAGCCCTGGATGATGCCCGCGGAGCTTGCCGTTTTCGCCGCTGCCGTAGCGCGCTCCACATTGACCAGCTGTGATGGAAGGCCGATGCCCACACCTGCTGCGGCAACCGCCGAGCCAAGGGAGGCGGCCAGAGGGCTCATAGCCGCAAATGGCCCGGGCACCTGCACAACCAGCGCGGGCACCTGCACAACCAGCAATGGCAGCATCACGATAGCCAACCCCACGACAACCACCAGCCACGCGATACGAGTGGTGTCCTTTTTGTCGGCGGACATGCCACCAATCGCCGATCCAATTCCCACGCCTAGTAGTGCAGGAGTTGTCAGCGCTGCCGCGGCGGCGGTGTCCAGCGAGAATTGCGCGTGGAGAAGGAGCGGAAGGTAAGTGGAGACCCCGAAGGCAATTGACGCCAGCAGCATGGTTTGGATGGCGGCGCGGCGCACCAGGGGTAAGGAAAACAGCTTGACGCGAGAGCGCTCGTTCGATCGATACTCGTTTCCTTCACCAACAGCCTCCTGCAACCCACGCTCGGCTCCAGCAGTCCTGCCAATCTTGCCCGTGGGCATCGATAGCCATCCAAGAATCACCGGCACGAGCGCAATCACCGCGACCATCTGCAACGACGCGCGCCAACCAATCACCGCGCCCAGCCATCCGCCGAGCGGGGCACCGCCCAGAACCACGGTCGCCTGCACCGCACCGATCATCCCGATGAGCCGCCCGTAACGATCCCGGTACAGCACCGAGATCGCCGCAAATCCAGCGGGAACAATCGCGGCGGCACCAACTCCCTGGAGTACACGAGAGGCAAGGAAGGGCGCCGTCGTCGTTGAAAGGGACAGTGCCACGGTTCCCAATATCCAGATGACCAGACCGAGAAGGAAGACTCGCCGCGGGCCGCGCCGGTCGCTGATCAGTGCCCACGGCGGGATGAATACGGTGGAAGCGGCGAGGTAGAGGCCGGGCACCCAGCCGTACCAGGCGGTCGCGTCGAGTTCGGCCGAGGCGCCCGGCAGGTTGACGGTGAGGAAGTTCTGCATGAGCGTCGAGACGACGGCGCCGCACAGCACCGTCGCGACGCAGAGCCTCCCGCGGGTTGCACTCCCTTCGTCGTGCGGAATCGGCGCAGGCCGCAAGGAACGGCGGGCGCGTGGTCGATTGTTCTGCCGACCATCAGGATCACTCTCTGCCATGCGCCTCACCTCGTTCCCATGCCAGCCAGCTCACCAGTCCCGCACGGAGACGGTCCCCTTGCCGCCATCCACCGCAAGTTCGGTCCCTGACTGAAGATTCGTTGCCCCGGCGACTCCGAGAACCGCCGGGATTCCGTACTCGCGGGCCACAATCGCCGCGTGCGAAAGTGGGCCACCCGTTTCGGCGACGACGGCGGCCGCCAGCGAGAACAGCGGCGTCCAGGTGGGGTCGGTGTAGGGGCAGACGAGGATGTCTCCGGGTTTGAGTAGGTGGAAGTCGGCAGGTGAGCGCACGATGCGGGCGGGACCATGCGCGATTCCGGCACTGGCGGGCGAGCCCGTGAAGGTCGCTCGTTGAGTACCGTTCGGAAGGTGCGAGGAGGAAGAATCATCCTGATCCCACCACACCGATTCGGCAAGTCCGCGGTGGCGTCGCCGCCGCGCTACGATCCGCTGGAGTTCCGGACGTGCCTCGGCATCGGGTACGGCTGCCGTTTCTGCCGTTCTTACTGTTCCTTCCGAAACGATCTGCGTGTTCGGGACAACGGAACCTTCTGAATCTCTCGAACGGCGCTCATCACTCGACGTGCTGGATCGAATCGGTGTGCTCGCATCAACCATTCTGTTCTCATCAACCGGTGTGCTCGCGCCCTCAAGGGCTGCGATGACTTCCTCGATGTAGAGAAACTTCAGATCATCGGAGTGAACAAGCTGGCCTCGCTCGACCAGGCGGCGCGCGATCTCGTCACTCGCCGATCGCGCCACGCAGAGGAACTCCTCAATGAGGTAGACGGTTCCCTCACGTCCAATGTGCATGGCGCGAATGTGAGCGGTGTTCTTCTGCCAGAACCTCCGCAGAATACGTGGCAGTCGTAGCTGTACCCGGAGGGCGGCGTTCTCGGATTCCGGTGAGTGCGCAGAGTCCGGCGCGGATTGGTGAGCGCGGCTTGAGCGGTGCCGGCGGTGAAGCCCGCGGTGAACTCGACGGTCGGTATTCGCGCCGCCGTGGAGGGCGGCTTCGGGCGTGACGCCTTCCCCGCTATCCGGGGAACTCTGCGTCGGCTTCTTATTCACCGAGGCACCGGGCGTGACGTCTCCACTATGCGAACTTCTCTTGCCCTTCTCACCGCGCAGCGCGGCGGCCAGCAGCGCGTAGAACATCTCGGGATCCTCACGCCACGACCGGTTCGAAAAGGGAAGGTAGAGCCTCGTGGTTCTTGCCCCGAACGCGGCGAGAAACTCGCTCGCCGCTGTCAGGAACTCGCGACCCTCGGGTGAGCACTCGAGCGCCGCAGCGACCTCTCCCTGAGGAGCCGAAGTAATACTGCCCGCGACATTCAGTTCCCGTGCCCTGTCTGCGAGAGCCGTGATGGCCTCCATGATTTCCGCCGTCTTGTACGGCACTCCGGCATAAAGATCCTCGGTGGTGACCACCTTACTCAGCCGCGCCAATGCAATGAGTGCGATGGCATTATTGCGGCGCGTCATCATGGGTACCAGGTAGTTGAGGAAGCGGTCGCGAGTAATCGCCCCCATCTGGTCCACCGCGTCCATCATCAGCCGGATCACCTCGGCGTCAGACAACGCCCTCACATTCTCCGCGGTCCTGGCCATCGCACGGAGCGTTCGCCGCAAGTCGCGCTCCTCCACCGGCCACGCAAAAGGGTCATGGCGGAACGCCGTTCGTAGTGTGCGCGGGAGGTTTCGCACGAAACCACCGGCGGGGTTGAAGTCGGCGAGGGTAAGGCGGATGACGCCGTCGTCGTCGCCCTGAACAAGCCCCGCCGGATCGACCGAGACCAATCCGAAGGCCGCCGCCGCGCCCGAGATGAGGCTATGGACCGAGACGAGGTCGAGGGGATACGGCCCGGGGAAATGCTCGATGAAGTCGTCGCGGAGGAATGTGGCGAAGCGCCCGCGCACGGGCTCATGGCCGGCAACCGTCGCCACCGCGGTGGTGATGGGGCGCACTTGGAGCAGGTAAAGCTCCTCGCCGACGAACGCCCACTCAATATCCTGTCCGCTGCCGTAATGCTTCTCGACGCGGTCGCCGAGTTCGAGGAGCTGAAGAAGCTGGGCGTCGGTGAGGCAGGGGCGCTCGCGGTCCGCGTGGGAGACCTCGGTGGTGACGGTTCCCGAGGTACCGATGGCGCCAGCGGTACTGACCGGATCCGAGGGGGTTCCGGGGTCAGAAGTGGTTCCGGAGCCGCCAGGCGGGGCGGCGTCAATCCGGGTCTCTTTGGTCCCGATCTCGCGTTGCGTAACCGTTCGCGATCCGCGCGCGATCTCAAAGGTGTCCGGCGTGACAAGCGCGCTCACCACCGACTCTCCCAAGCCATACGACGCGCTGACCAGGATCTTTGACCCGTCGCCGGTGACGGGGTTGCGGGTGAAGAGCACGCCGGAAACGTCTGGGGCCACCATTTCTTGAACGACGACGGCGAGGGCCAACCCGGCCGTTGCCACTCCCTGTTCGCTGCGGTAGGCGACTGCGCGGTCGCTCCATAGGGACGCCCAGCAGCGACACACGGCGGTGAGAAGTTCATCGACTCCTTGCACGTTGAGATAGGTGTCTTGTTGACCGGCGAAGCTGGCATCGGCGAGATCTTCGGCGGTGGCGGACGAACGCACCGCCACCGGCGGTGCGCCGAGTTGCTCGTACGCGGCGGCGATACGGTTGCGGATTTCTTCGGGCAGGTCGGCGCTCAGGACGAGTGCGCGGGCAGCCTCAGCCTCGCCTCGCTGCGCCAGGCGCGCCACTTCGGCTTCGATGGGTTTCGTCGCCTGTAGGTAAGCATCGGTGCCCACCGCGAAGCCGCGCGGCACAGGCAGTCCGGCCCGGACACACTCTCCCAGGTTGGCTGCTTTTCCGCCAACCATGGCGGTATCCGACGCCCCAAGATTCTCAAACCACAGAATCACGATTATCCCATCCTCTATTTTTGTAGAGCCATCTCAATCATACTCTATGCTTGTAGAGGATCGACAGATGGGAGACGGTGGACTGTGAACACGTTTTCCTGTCGGCATCCACGTAGCCCCGAGCACGCCGAAAGAAGGAGCGGAATCTCATGACAGACCGCCGCGAGCACATCGCCGATGCAGGCATCACACTCCTGGCCACCCGTGGCGTTCGCGCACTCACACACCGCGCCATCGACGAGGAACTGGGCCTGCCGGCCGGGTCAACCTCGTACTACGCGCGCACCAAACATGACCTCCTCAATCTCATCGTGCAACGCCTCTCCACCCGCACCGGCGCCGATGCAGCCAGCTACCAGCTACCGTCCAACCCCACACCGGAGAGCACCGCCCTCCTCATGGTCGGCGCACTCGACATGCTCATGCGCAGGGAAGATGATCACCGAGCCCGCCTACTGCTCCTCATGGAATGCCACAACGACCCAGTCTTTAGCGAAGTCCTTGCCGCCCGGCCACCCATCCGCCTCGACTTCACCGAGATGGCGGCAGAACTGTTTCGGCGCCTCAACGTGAGCGATCCAGAACGCAACGCGCGCGACGCCGTCGGCCTACTCGACGGAATGCTCATGCAACGAATCATCCGCGGCGCCCACCCCAACGAACAGGCAATTTTCGCGGCCTACCTGCGCGGGCTGCCCAAGGTGACGCGATAACTCGTGGTCATTCGTAAAACGGGGAGTCGAGCGGATCCGCAAATGCCGCGAAAATCATAGGGTTTGTGCCCAAAACGTCCCAGATTCCTTCGCGCTGCACGTGACAAAATCGGCGAATGCTGACCATTCCGGAGACTCTTCACGCCCAATCCGACGCCGCCGTTCACAAAGCTGAAGGGCTCGCTGCGCCCGGCCGATTCCTCGTCTCAGGAATTCTCGCCGGAGCCTATATCGGTATCGGCGTGGTCCTCATGGTCAGCGTGGCCGGTCCCCTTGCCGCCAACGGCGAAGGACTGACGAAGCTGGTATCCGGCGCGGTGTTCGGCTGTGCGCTCACCATGACCATTTTTGGAACGGTGGATCTCGCAACTTCGGCCATGATGCAGCTGCCTGTCGCGGTCTATATGCGGGCGCTGAAGCTCTCTCGGGCAAGTGCAGCGCTGGGGTTCATCTTCCTCGCCAACTTTATCGGCGCCGTAGTGTTTGCTGGTCTCATCGTCGCGTCGGGCGTACTCCATTCCAACGCTCCTGCTGGCGCCATGATCGCCGACATGCTGGCAGCCAAGGCACACGAGGGTCCGGTGGAACTCTTCACCCGCGGCATCCTGTGCAACGTTCTCGTCTGCCTCGCCATCTTCATGGGGATGCGAGTTCAGAGCGAAGTAGCTCGAATCATCCTCACGTTCATCGCGATCACCCCATTCGTCAGCTCCGGCTTCGAACACGTCATCGCCAACATGACCACCTACGTCATCGGATTCCTCACCTCCGATCCCAACGCCACCCTCGTAGCTTTCGGCTCCAACATGCTGTGGGTGGGGCTGGGAAATCTGGTGGGTGGCGGCGCCGTCGTCGGCCTCGGATACTGGCTCATCGGAAACTCGCCGCGCGTATCCACGTCACACACCGAGTTGTCCGAAACGCACGCGTAAAGCAACGGGCCGGGTGGAGTTCGCGGACACAGCGTTCCCTCTCTTTCACGATCCGGGCCGCAAGTGGTCACGAACTGGGCCGCTCCTTTACCTGTAAATAACGTTGGCGAGTGGCAATCAACGGGCGCGACACGGCCAACAATCACGGAAAATCCGCAGTAAATCCCGAGGCGCGGGCCTCGCGTGGGCCCTTCGTCCGGCCGCTTAGTGTGACGGCCGGGGTTAGCCTCTCATTAGTCGTGTGATGCACTCGGAAAAGTAAGAAATTCGTCAGCGACCAACCTCACCACGTAGTTCAGAGACTCACCCTCCGACCTCCGGTTACACACCAAACCGCGGGCCACCCACCACCCGCGAACCATCCTCAACAACACAAAATCTCGCCACAAATAAGAATTAGGACAGCACGTGAAAAAACATTGGTTGTGGTTATTCATCGCCCTCGCGGCGTTCGTTGCGATAGCGTACTTCGCCCCGGCGTCGGAGGCGCTGCCCCGCGAGGCGTTGGCAGCTCTCGGCGTGGCAGTGTTCGCCATCATCGTGTGGATGACGCAGGCCGTGCCGTCCGCGTTGTCCGGCTTCATGATCGTTTTCCTCCTGGCCGTCTCCGGCGCCACCGACCTTGCAGGTGCTCTGACGGGCTACTCGAATAATTCTCTGTGGCTCATCGTCATCGGCTTCATCATGGCTGCCGCGATGGAAAAGTCGCAGCTGTCCAAGCGCATCGCTCTTACGCTTGTGCGCGCTGCTGGCGGCTCGCCCGTTCGTATTTACTGGGCTGTGGCGCTGGTACTGGCCGTGCTGACGTTCCTCGTTCCCTCCATCACCGCGCGTACACTCCTCATGATGCCGATCGTTCTCGGTATCGGCGAGGCCTTCGGAGCCAAGGCCGGGAGCAGCAATATCGTCAAGGCTCTCATCTTCATTGTTGCCATGAGCGGCACCATGATGAGTATCGGTGTGCTCACCGGACACGTCGGGAATCCCATCACCGCGGGCCTCATCGAAGATGCGACGGGGCAGGCCGTGTCGTGGTCCGAGTGGCTGTACGTGGGCGGTCCGCCCGCGTTTATTCTCGCGTTCATCTCGGTATTCGTTATTCAGAAGATGTGGAAGCCCGAGTTCCCCACGCTCGAATCCGCCGGCTCCTACGTGCATCGCGAACTCACCGCGATGGGCACGATGAGCCGCGACGAGAAGTACACGCTCGCCATCTTCCTCATGACCCTCGCCCTGTGGGCCACCGATAGTTTCCATGGTTTCCCGGTGGCGGTTGTCGGATTCTTCTCGGTGATCGCACTGCTGCTGCCGGACGTCGGCGCCATGACCTGGAAGGAAGCGCAGCCGCGCGTCCCGTGGGACGTGTTCGTGCTGTACGGTTCCGGCCTCTCGATGGGTACCGCGCTCACCACCTCCGGAGCAGCAAAGTGGCTGGCCAGCACCTTGTTCAGCCCGCTTGACGGCATGTCGATTGCCATGCAGATGATCGTCATGATCTGGGCCGTGACCCTGCTCCAGGTGTTCTTCACCGGCGGCGGCCCCAAGACCACCGCCCTCACACCGATCGTCATCGCTCACGCCACCATGATCGGCGCCGACCCGCGCGCCTTCGCCATGGTGCTCGGCATGAACATGCACCACCAGTACCTGCTGCCGGTGTCAAACATGCCGAACGCGGTGGCCATGGGCACGAACGAGATCACCTCGCGCGAACTCAACAAGACCGGTGCGGTGATGAGCATCCTCGCCGCGGCGTTCATGAGCCTCGCGGTGGTCACCTACTGGTCCTGGATCGGGCTGGTGGGGTAAGGGTAGATAAGCTCTTCGGCAACAATTACACTGCGGCGCCGGGTTCTGAGGAAGGACCCGGCGCTGTGCGTTTCATCGATTATTTGTGACTGGAGGTTGAGAGTGAGGGTGAGGGTGACAGTAGGGAGACTGCGGCGCTCTATGAGCCCATCCGGCACCAGGCCTAGGTTCTGCTGTAAACCCCACCATTCTTCAGCCGTCCGCGATGGATATTTGTCGGCGCCAGTTCCATCAGAGCCAGTGTTACCTGTCGGACCACTCACCCTGCGCCAGCTTCCCACTCCCCACGGACACTATTACTTCCCAGCCTCCAACCTCCTACTCCCCCGCCTCCAACTTCGCCATCTCGCGTTCGAACGATCCCGATGCTGCCTCGACCATCACGTGTGAAACACGTTTCCCAGGGCTTTCAAGGCACGCAATCGCACCTTCCAAATCCTCTGCATAGCTTCTACGAAATTTGACTGCCGTGAGGGGTTCGATACGGCACTATTTCCGTATCGAACCCCTCAGCGCAGTCAAATGTTGTTGGCCTTATAAATCATGCCTTCAGAAGCCCTAAGACTCGCCATAGCGTCCATGACCTCCGAGTATTTGGGGAGGCTCTTCGCCATCGAATACTCAACTTTCGATCCTCGTTCGCTGTTTTCGTTTTCGATAGACATGCTGGAGATCCAATTTCGTCTCCTCCCATATTTCCCAAACCTGCTTGTAGCTCAGTCTCCAAACGTCGTATCCCAGGATCCGCAAGTGAGAGTCACGTCTCCGATCCTTCTCGTAGCTCTCCTGCGAGGAATGAAACTCTTCGCTGTCGCATTCGATGACGAGACTCTCTCCCAAGAGCAAATCCACTCTGCACTTGCTTGTCACCCACACCTGGGGGCGTAGTTTGACTCTGCGTTGGCGAAGAAAGAGACGCACCCGAGTCTCAGTACCAGACTCAGCTATATCGAGATGCTTAAGAACTCTAGCCGCCTTCTTTGGATGATCCGCCAGCAACACCACGGCATCGTCCGTAGTGATCAGCTCCTTGTGGATCGCTGACTCCAAGACAATCAAGACTGTCTCCACATCGTGGTACCTAATAACGTGGTCAAGGCAATCCAGCAAAGGCCAAAGAGGTTCTTTAGTGAACGAGCGCGAGCGTACGTGGGCACATACACCGGTGAAGGCTGCACCAGCAGGTATGCCGTCCGCAGAGGTAAAGACAACGTGGAGTTCTGAGTGCGGCGGCGTCCAGATGCCATAAAGCTTGCAGGCCGACAGGCAACCAAGCTTCCCGCCAAGCTCCAAAGCCCTGACCACTTTCTGATTCGCGAAGTCTTCGGCATACCATCCGTGAGCGACGCGTTTAATATCTCCTGCCGCCAGGGCGTTTGCAATTCCATGTGGAGTATAGCCCCGCTCGCGGAGATCTTGATACGTATAGATACCTTCAACGTGCATGATCCCAGCTTCGCCCAGACCGGCCCGTTCATGAGCACACGGGACTTCTCCTGTGGATGGGTAGTGCACAAACCGAATCTGTGGAAACAAGTACGAGCACATAACCCCAAACTCATCCCAAATGTTCGTCGTACCAAAGCTGCGCCGGGTCCTTCCTCAGGACCCGGCGCTGTGCGTTTCATCGATTATTTGTGACTGTCGGATGACAATAGTGTGACTGCAGGGCTCTATCAGCACATCCGGCACCACACCTAGGTCCTGCTGTAACCCCGCCATTCTTCAGCCGACCGCGATGGATATTTGTCGGCGCTAGCTCCACGAGAGCTAGTGTCACCCGTCGGGCCACTCGCGCTGCTCCAGCTTCCCATTCCTCCGCGTGGCACTATTGCTCTCTCACCTCCGGCTAGGGGCTACTCCCCGCCTCCAGCTTCCTACTCCCCCGCCTCCAACTTCGCCATCTTGCGTTCGAACGATCGCGATGCCACCTCGCCCATCGTGTACGAGATTGCGAAGAAGATGAGTGCGGTGATGAGGAACTCCGCGGCCAAGGAAACCACGATGAGTGCACCACCCGTCAACGGAACCGGCACGGCATCAAGGACGCCGGGTTCCACGAACATTGCCGCAGCGGTGAGTCCCGTCAGGAACACCGCTGAGAGCAGAGAGTCCCAGAGGTAGGAGCGGCGCCGATTCCGCCGTTCCGCAGAACTTGGGCCGGTTTCGAGTTCGCGTCCAAGCATCGTCTTGGGGGCTTCGTTTCCGAACACTTGGTAGAAGAGGTAGAACAGGCCCCAGGTGACCAGCATGATGACGAGAACCGTCGGGTTCGTGATGTCTCCGTGGGCAATAAAATCCCAGACCACGTAGCCGAAACATCCGAGTCCGACAAGAAATAGAGTGATGATGGCAGCGCTTCCGGCATTGAGCTTTTGACGCTCGTCCAGTGAGTTGTTCATGAGGTGTCGCTTTCTGTTTCGAAGCCATTGCGGCCGAAACTTTCACAGTTGAGGGCGTTGTTTAGATGACTCCCGCTACCTGGTTCTCGGTAGCGGCGTGAGGCAGGTATTCAGTCCGGAGACTACGTCAGGGCTCGTCCCAGAAGAGGGCGTTCAAGTCCGTGTGTAGTGCCCGGCAGATATCCCGACACAGGTTGAGCGTGGGGTTATGCGTGCCAGCTTCAATCATGCTGATCGTCTGGCGGCTTACCCCCACCGCCTTGGCCAGCTCCGCCTGAGTCAATCCGAATGAGGCGCGCGCTGCCTTCATTCGCGAGTTTGGGTTTCCTTCGTTCTTAACCACGTGTCTAATATAGCTGACATCATGTCAGATATACAAGACATCACGTCAGGTTAAGTTGACATATCCTTGAACGACGACGCCGCCGCGCGTCACCGTCATAAGCCAGCCCCGCCTCGATCGCTCCTACCGCCACGCCATTTCAACACGATGCAGCACCCACGCCCAGTCGATTCGTTCCTGTTCGAGGCGGACCGCTGACCCGTACCGGTTGCTCACGAGATCCGAATAGAGCCCAGCTTCCTCTGCCGTAAGACACCCGAGCTGGGCAGAAGTAGGTTGCGCCTCGCTCCCCCATCGCTCCTCATGGGCAAGCAACGTCTCCCGGTCCATCAGCACAGATCGGGCGGTCGGTACATGAAATCGCAACGCGTTGAGAATTGCGAATCCGTGGGTATCAAGATCACCCCAGTAAACGACATTGGCATCACGCATCCAGGAAAGCGAGCCAGCCACCGTGACCTCGTATCCTTTGCCCCACACCACAACTCCATGCTCCGGAATGGGCATGCTGAGGAACGTTACTTCGTTCTCAACAATGAGTACCCGATCCACACCTGGCGCAAAGACTTCCAGCTCATCCAACCTGAGTTCGGCGTGGGTAATACTTGCAGGCATCCCAAACGTCGGTCCGTCGAATCGCAAACGTACGGTTGCTGGCTTCGACGCCAAGCCGAGCGCTTTCTCAAACTGAAGCCGTCCCGCAGGCACGCCGAGCATCTGGGACAGGGCACCGAGGTGACTCTCCACAAACTTTGAGTCAACTCCGGGGGCGGTGACTTGCCTGAGGTACTTTGCCGAGTTGCGGTTGTCGTCAAGCCACCGCCATGCAGCAAGAATCCGGGGCCATTCGACGGCAAGTGACAATGCCTTGAGCGGATTGGCTCTGGCCCAATCGAGCGGCGAGATTGCTGGCGAATGGATCGCAATATTCGCCAACCACGATTCAGTTCGGGCCAACAGATCAATATACGTTGACACCTGCTTCTTGACGCCAAGTAACGTCCACGCTTGGTCCCAAGAGGAAATCTTGACGCGCTTCGGTACCGTCGTTCGGCCAACTGTCCGGCCACCGATCGAACCGTACTCCACGTCATACGTAGCGCCGCCTCGACCGCCTTCCTCAACCAACCGTACCCAGGCACGCGCGGCATCGAAATGAACAGCGAGATCGGCGGAACCCGGCCCTCGCAACGGCATATCGATCAGCGAGAACTCACAACCGGCTGCGTAATCTCGGAGCAGGTCACCACTGTTCCAACGCCGCAGCACCTTCTTCCGGATATCTGCAATCGTGGTCCACTTTGCCGGATCAACCACGGTGACGACTCGCTGCTACACCGGCAGTTCCACAACCAGCATCTCCAACCCCAGAGCGGGCAAAACAATCAACTTCAGCTCCATCGCCACCTGCACGAATACCATCAGTACCCCCAGTCGCGCCACTCACTTCGACACCGCCGATCCAGCACCAGCACCAGCATTACGCACTCGCCGCTTGTCCCGGTACTCCTCGATGGTCATCATGTGTACGCGTGAGCGAGCACCCGTCGGATTATCAACGAATCCAATTGACCGCACGTAATGCTCAATAACGTGAACCTTCGTCAGTGGAGTCACGATCAGCAACTGTAGGCCCAGCTTCTCGAAGAGTTCCAAAGCATACTGAGTGGAGCTATCCGAGCCACGGCCGAACGCTTCATCAATCATCGCGAAGCGGAAGTCACGGGACTTTTCCACACCCCATTCGAGCTTGAACTGATAGGCGAGGGACGCCGCCAAGATCGTGTATGCCAGCTTTTCCTTCTGACCTCCCGATTTGCCATCTGAGTCCGTGTAATGCTCGTACTCCTCACCACTCACCTTGTCTTGTTCAGAGGCAGCGAAAGAGTACCAGTTGCGCACGTCAGTGACGCGGTCTCGCCATGCCCTATCCGCATCGGCGGACGAAGTCCGCCCTCTAAACCGTTCAATGATCGCTCGGACGCGCTCAAACTGTTGTTCCAGTTCGCCGTCGTCGGTATCCAGGATGTTGGATGTGGCTTCACGCAGGTCATGCCGGAATTGGCGAACCTCCTGGTTCACAGTGTCACTGATTTGAAGGACGACGCGGCGTCCCGGGCTGTAGTCGATCGCACCAAGGGCTTCGTTGATGCGGTCGACGCGACCCTTGATCTCCTCAGCGAATATCCGCAGTTTCGAGTTGAACGCGACAAGCTCACGCACCGCGTTGGTGTGCAGTTGCTCGCGGAAGTCCTTTTCAAAACGCGGGAGGTCATCGCGAAGAACACGTTCGCGCATGGCACGGAATTCGTCAGCGGATTCGATGGAGGCCGTCAGCTCCTGATGGAGCTCGGGCCAGCGATGAATGACGTCGTACATACGTCTCAGAATCGGATCCCTCAAGCGCCCCTGCCTGCGTACCAGCGTGGCCATCCGGGTATCAAGATCCACTTCGATCTGCGATCCTAGGCGCTCCAGTTCGTCGATCGTCACGGGATTGTTGGTTCCATCTGACGCTCCCAGCGAGTCGATACGCCCACCAGAACGGACAACCCTGCCTCCAGCGGCATCGCCGACAACCCGATGTCCACCGGCGGCACTCGGCGCGATCACAGCTTCGCCACCGCCTGCACGGCCACGGATCGCCGCCACCTGCTTCTCCAGCGCTCGGTACTGGAGCCGTGCCTTGTCCAGCACTTCACCGACCAACCCGGAAATCTCACGTTCCGCGGCGGAACGACGCCGCCGCAGCACCGTCAACTCACTATTGATCCCGCCGATCGTCTCGCTCACGGCCTCCAAATTCGAGGCGAGCCGGGCATCTTCAACCGCGAGCTCGTCGAGGCGCCGGTTGATCTCGACCAGCTCAGGAGTGCCTTTGGTGAGCCGCTTAAGTTCGGCTTCCAGGCTCGTCAGGCGAGCCAACGATCCTGCCACGTCCAACTTCGCCCAGGATTCGAAGGTGACGAGCGACTTCACCGCCGCTGTCCGAGCGTAGAATGCCGAATCCTCCGCGCTCAAGGCCTCAATGAGCTGCTCGTTCTCCTCTTGCGCTCGTTCCAGAGCAGCAAGATCAGCTTCGAGCGCCTGCAGCTTTTTCTCGCTTGCCCGGCCCAAAACCCAGGAGCGCGGATCGCCTGCGCGGCGCCTGTCATCTTTCTCGTGACGGCTCCCCGACCGGATCAGTCCCTCACGGGTGACAGCCTGGTTCTCCCGGTTCATCTCCTCAACAGATTCGACCAACCGGTAGGCGAATCGCCGCTCCAGCTCACCGTCCAGATAGCGCTCGAATTCGCCCGGTTCCAGCACCAGGATGTCGCGCAGCATCAGCCCGCCACCATGGCGCACGGACGCATTACGGACTCGTCGCTCCGCCACCCTCTGAAACACGAGGCGGGTGCCAAGATGGTGTGAATTGATCCAGCGCGAAACCGGCAGGTAAATCCGCTCGGGCACGAGCAGTGACAACGCAAAACCGTGAAGCGCACGCTCAGCGGCCGTCCGCCACGCTTCGTTCTCCGGCGACACCTCTATGAGTTCACCGGCGAAGGGCAGTTCGGATTCGGCCAGCTGAAGCTCGCGGCACAACATCTCGCGTAACCGGACCAGCGCCGTGGGAAGATTGTTTGCCCGCTCCTGGATCCCGCGAATCTCCTCGCCGAGTTCACGCTTCTTCTCACGCAGTTCGCTCCGCTTCTGTTGCAACGGATACATACGCTGCTGAAGCCGTTTGCGTTCCGCGTCCAGCCCACCATCAAGAGCGAGAATTTCCCGATGCCGCTCCCCAAATTCTTCGGCACTCGTCACCTCTGCCAAACCCGCTTGCGTGAGTCCGCTCTGGAAGCGCCGATTTGCCGCGCTCCGTTCCGCGAGTTCTTCACGGCAGCTGGAGATCTCGCCGGGCAGTTCCGCCAACCGACCACCTCCTGCCTGAGTCCGCCGAACGATAAGCCGATCGCGCTGCTCCCCAAGCTCGCGCCGCTCCGTCTCCAGAAGTTGCTTGGCCTCGCCTCTGCGAACCACGTCCTCCTCGCGCACGAGAATCCCAGCCTCTGCCGCACCCACCAGCTGTTCTAGAACGTAGGGCCGCACCGCTTGTTTCTGCGCCGATAGTTCTTCGTGTTCAGCGACGACGGCGTCGTAATCGTCCAGTTGCGCAACCAGCGGGTCAAGGATCTCCAGCTGTTTGGTGGCACGCCGAACCGCGCGATGGGCCTCGGTGAGGTTCTCGAAGTGGCTGACCACGTTCTCGATGGCCTTGGAGACATCAACTTTCTCCAGCATGTGACTGCGCACAAACTCGTTGAGGTTGCCCACCGATTTCATGGAAACGGTCTGCAGGAAGAGGTCCATCGCCTGCTCGGAATGAATGCCGAGCAGGCGCAGCATTTTCCTGCCGTACTCTGGATAGCTGTCCGAGATCGCCGCGCCCGCTTTGCGCAGCCGTGAGCGCAACGTATTGAAGTTCGAGCCGAAGTCCGCGAAGTCTCCCGCAATGCTCATCTCCGAGGGAGCTACCACGAAGAAGCGATCAGGCTGGCCCACTTCCTCGCGCTGGTGAAACACTTGAGCGAGGGTGACGGACTCCCGGTAGCCCTCATTGCGGAACACGCCAAGGATCACCGAGTACGAGTGGGAATCCCGCAAACCCACCGGCTTCGAGGCTCCCGTCTTCTCGCTGCGCTCAGAACGGTAGTGCCCCTCAACATAGCTACGCAGAGAGCGTTCCTTACTCTCAGCACCCGCTGCCTTGTTGTAGGCGATACGGTGGGCAGGCATGAGGAGCGTGGTGATGGCGTCCACCAGTGTGGACTTTCCGGAGCCGATATCTCCCGTCAGGAGCATGGTGTCTCGCGCAGGGGTGAGCCGCCAGATCTGCCCGTCGAAGGTGCCCCAGTTGTACACTTCGACGCTGTGTAAACGATAGCCCGCCCGGTTACTCGCCTCGGGAGCCACATCAAGCATGGAAAACAGTGCGTCAGACATCGAGTTCACTCCATTCCTCCGCATAGGCGCCCAGTTTCTCAGCGAAATCCTCCAGCACCTGTGCGTCCACATACGCCTTGATGATGCGACGCACCTCCCACGAGTTCTTCTGCTTCTCCAACTCGCGCAGGAATCCCAGTTCCTTTGCCCGGTTCACCGCGCGCAGCGTGGCGGTACGCAGCTTTGCTTCGTCCATTCCCGCTGGTTGGAACACCTGCATGATGTCGACGATTTGCTCCAGAGTGAGCACCAGTTGGCCGTCACCACCGCCAGTCTCGAACTCCAGCAGCCTCTTGCGCAGCGCCACGAGCAAGATGCTCGTCTGGAGTGGGAGCCTGCGGCGCTGAATCAAACGCGGCAACGCGGCGTCGTCGTCGGAGAATTCCTTCGAGCGCAGGTAGGCGTATCCTTCGACGTCGTCCACAATCACGTCGATACCGATCTGCGAAAAGTGATCGCGTACTGCGGCCCCGTATCGATACAGCGCGAGCCACTGTTTCTCATGCGTCTCGCGGTAGACCACCTGATTCATCAACGCGATGATCGCCGAACCGGCGGCGGATGCTTCGTTCTCGGGCTGCTGCGTCATCGGCGCACCACCTTGACTCGCGGCATCGTCACCAGTTTCTCTCCCCGTCTTCGTTCTGCATGGCTCTCACGTTCATCATGTACATCCCTTGCCGCGTCCCCAATCCAAACGGTGGCGCGGGCGCCGTCGTCGATCTCCAACGTAATATCTTCCTCATTCAACGCGAGGTATCCGAGCAACTCAGCCACGCCTTCCTCTACCGGGTGCTCGGCGATGATGTCCGCCAGCTCCGCGGACGAGTTTCGCGACACCTCGGCACGGATCGTCTCGGCCAGCCGTGCCATGTCCACGTGATGCTGGTCGAGAAGCACGTCCAGATCCATGTCCGTCTCATCGGAGGGCTGGATCAGGCTGGTGATCTCGCTGTTGGGCCGCACCGCGTAGAGGGGCCGCTCCATCGGCAGCGCCGCCTTCACACCAATCTCCTCGATCTCCAACCCGAGTTCTTCAGTGGACGACGACGGCGCCTCCCGCATCCTCACCGCCGCAGCTTCGATGCTGCGAGCCAAGTCGAGAATACGGCGATTCTCCAGCCAGACGCGCTCCTCCAGGAAGCGGCGGAGCTGCTCGGAGAGATCACGAACTGTCTGCTGGGTCCTGTCCGCAGCCATCGCCCACTCGTGGTGCACGGTGCGGATTCGACGTTCGGCACCCACTTCTGGAAGGGACTGCACCGCCGCAAGCAGCTGCGAAATCTCCTCTTGGCGTTCCTCGGAAACAAGGAAATCGTAGAAGGCGTTGAAGTTCCGTCCCTGATCGGAGGAGGAAATATCCGTGCGCGTGGACACAAGCTCTTCAAGGAGCTCGCCCTTACTGCCCGTCCACACCGCGATCTTCTCGCGCGCGGACCGATCCAGCCCGCGGAAGTTCTCCTCCACCTGGCGAAAATCGGCAAGCAGATCACGCGAGCCCGTGACAAACTGTTGGAAGCGGTCCCGTAGCGCGGTGCCGTCCAAGATCGTCAACTCGTTGTTCTTCGCCCGCTCAATTTCAGCGTCAATCTCCGCGCGGCGGCGTTCAAGCTCCCGAATGCGCTCCTGCGGATCAGTCTCCGAGCCATAGACAATCTGCCGCAGCAGCTCCACCAGAATCTGCATGCGCGACTCGGAACCAATGAACGTGCGTTCGGCCAACCCCTCGACCCAACGATACGCCGACTCCAACGCCGGAGTGATATCCAAATGGACCTCGTCCGAACCCTGGGGGTAAAAGCGCCGCAACCAGCCATGTTCGGAGGACGCCCAGTCCTCGATGTAGGCCTGCGGACTGGCCGTGTAGGAATCCGGATCGCGCAGGTGGAGCGCATAGAGATAGTCGTCAAGCTCGGCCGTCAGCTCACTCGCGGACATCGCACCGCGGTTATTCTCCACGAACGCCCCGCCCAAAAACGCAAGGATCAATGGCGCGTTCGTGGCACGCAGCAGCTTCCACGCCGGGTGCCGCTCGCGATAGCGCGCAATACTCTCAAGATCCATACCATTCATCCTAGAGTGCAGCTCCGACACGTTTTGATCCGTTTACCCTGTGGGCGCCCGGAGCCTGTCGCCGGCTGGTTGCGCTGTGGGCACTACACTCCGATACCGCACCACCCCGCTCCAACTACTTTCGCGGCTTCCAGCCGGTCAGGACGCCGTCGTCGAGAGTGAGGGCAAGATCGGGCCGAGGGACGACGACGGCGTCGCCCTGCGGTACCCGCCACGTCACCTCGCCGGTGCTGGCGTCCAGGAGCGCGTAGTCCATTGCACCCTTCTCGGTTTGGACCAGGGTCGAGACCAGGTTGCCGTCGAGCGAAGTAGCAATAAAGGAGGCGGGCCTGTCGCAGCCCGTTGCACTGCCGGCCGCACCGACGCCACCATCTACTCCGCCACCCGACCCTCGCGCTGCACCTACTGGCAACTCACTACCAGCATCACCACTCCCCACATCCGTTCCGGCACCCTCAAGTGACCGCGAACCACTTTTCTCCTTCGACAAATCAACCGCGCTCCCATTGACTGTAAAGGTGCAGCGAGCGCGATCGAACTCACCCACAATCCGGTCCTTCCCCGGATTCTCATCGGGCGCATACTGGAGCCGAATATCATCAACAGTTGGAACAGTTCCCGGCGTGATAACCAGACGTTGCTTCTCGTCTGCGGTCCCATCACCCGTCCCAGCACTGTACCCACCCAGGACCTCAACCGAACCGTCGAGCGAGATGAGGACCGAGCGGAAGTTACTGTCGTGGGTGAGCCACCCTCCTCGCAATGCGGCAAGCTCCGAGACGTCATCGAGCGGGGCCTTGAGCCGCATCCACTCGCCGGTTCGTGCGTTAATCATCGTTCCCTGGGAGTCAGGCACTCCGGTCGAGTACATGAGGGTAAAAAGTTGGAGGTCATCCTGGACGATTGGTGCGATGTCCGTTCCTTCGAAAGGTCTCAACGATTCTTTCAGCATGTCCCCGGTAGTGCTCGAACAGTCACCACTGGGAACGCAGGCAACCATGTTTCCCCACGAGGAGTCAATCACCACCTTGGCACCGTGAGGCCACGGGGATTCATAAGATCGTCCGTCGGCTGCGCCGAGAAGTTGACCGGCGTATACAACATAGATGTCCGTGAGTACCACCGGGCCCTCCAGTTCCGGATCGATGACGATATTGCGGGTCCAGTCCAGGACGGGTTCGTTGCCCCTGATGTCATAACCCGTGAGTACGCGACCGTTCGGCTCTGCCACGTCCTTCGTTACAACCACCATGCGGCTAAGCCGCGCCGCCACCGGGCCGTCAATAGTCTCTGGGATACCGGGGATCGTCCACGCCCGCTCGCCGCCGTTGACCCACGCGTCGGAGAATTGGAACCTGTCGTCAACGAAGCCCTCCCGAGAGCCAAATGGCTTGAGAACGTGAATGATAACCGCCGCTACAATGAGGACGACGGCGACCACCGCCACGAACACCTTCGAGTTACGTCGTTTTCGGTCCGGAGGTTGAGATGTGGACATCGGGCTCCTTGGTCACGGCAAATGGGCGGCGCGATTCGGTGGCATCCACACCACACAATATTCATGCACCCGGCAGGTCACTACGCTACCCGTCAGCACAGCCGCCCGCGACAGTATTCCGGTCAGCCACCGGCAGGTCCCAAGAGCGAGCATGAGAGGGTTCCATCTCTCAGGAACCGAGTACGGCATGCGAGCTCCATCTGATATTTTCGCGGGTAAACCCAGCTACTCGTCAATTTAGAGAGATTCGAGTCGTCAATTTGGAGTCAATCAGCTCGCTGGATTGCCTGCCAATACAGCTAGCGGGAACAGCAACACCTCACCTATTCGCATAATCTGCCAGCTCGCTTACCGTTGTTGTGAGGAGGTTCTACAATGCCTACACGAAATGTGGTCTTGTCCGATCATCAGTCTGAGCTGGTTGAGCGCCAGGTAGCTTCTGGACGTTACCAGAATGCCAGCGAGGTTCTTCGCGAAGGCTTACGACTCATCGAACGCCGCGACGAAGAGGAGTCCATAAAGCTAGCGGCCCTAAGAGAGGCTATTCGTCTCGGAGTCGAAGATCTCGAAGCAGGTCGATACGACGCCGTCGACGTCAACGAAATCGACGATTATGTAGCATCTCTCGGGCACAGTTCCTCGCCATCCAGATTCCGTAAGCACGATAAACTCGGGGAATGACATCTTCCCGGTCCGCTAGTTTTTCGCCCACTTTGCTGCTCGACGACGACGTGATCGCCCGGCTCCGCGACGACCTCACCGCCGCCGAGTGGACGGTTACTGCCGTTGAGGAACGGCTCTCCCCCATGGCACTTGCGGCGATGAAGCGCGACCAGTTCACGCCTGCTTCGATGGAATTGGAGAGTGATCCGTCTCCTGCTGCGGTACTCACCCGCCTATTCATGTTGGCAGCATCGGTGGAATCAGATGCCGTAGAACAAGCCCTGCCAACCCTCACGGTGGACGGTGCTATCAAGCTGGGCCTGATCGCGAGGGCCGAACAGCGTGGTTCGGTAGAACGTGACACAGCAGAAGGTGACATAGCAGAAGGCGACGCGGCCTCAACGGGCGTCACCGAAACAGCCACCGCGGGAGCCTCCGCCACGCGAACTCAGCATTCGACTGTGCTGCGGGCTGCCGTGGACCTGCGTCCGTACGAAGGCAAGTTCCCTGAGATTTCTGAGACCAAGAGGGTCTCGTCCGATGCTGAACTCCATTGGTGGGTCGCCTCGGATCTTTCGCAGGCGCAGACGGGAGAGCCTCCTCGCGAGGATTTCGTTTTGGGAATTGCGTCTGCGTCCAACAGTCTTGCCCGATTGACGCTCCGGGATTCTGTCGATTCTGCTCTTGATCTGGGCTGCGGTTGTGGCATTCTCGCGCTTCAGCTCACGAGTCACGCGAAGCGCGTGGTGGCCACCGATATCTCCGAACGCGCCTGCAATTTCACCCGCTTCAACGCACTGCTCAACGAAGCTCCCATTGACGTGCGCCAGGGCAGCTTCTTCGAGCCGGTGGAGGGTGAGCGTTTTGATCTCATCACCTCTAATCCGCCGTTCGTCATCACTCCACAAGCAGTTCGCGCCGATTCCAATCTGGAGTATCGCGACGGCGGCATGGACCGCGACCACCTCATTCCCCTGGTCATCGAACAGGCGGTCGCCCATCTGGCTCCGGGCGGGACTCTGCAGATGCTGGCGAATTGGGAGGTGAAGGGCAACGAGTTCGAATGGGCCACACGTCCACGGCAGTGGGTTGAGAAGGCAGCCGAGCCCGCACTGACTGCTGGACAGCCGGTCGACGCCTGGCTGGTCCAGCGCGATCTCCTGGATATTTCGCAGTACGCCGAGTGGTGGATTCGCGACGCCCGCGGGGTACGGGTAAGCCCCGAGAACTGGAACGCTGAGTATCGTGAGTGGCTCAGTGACTTCACGGCTGCCGGCACGAAGTTCGTAGGTCTGGGTTCACTCGCGTTGCGAGTCGGTGTGCCGCAGGCAAGCCCGGTTTCCGATGCCCCTGCAATAGACGAGATTCCTCTTTCCCCATTTGGACTAGATGAAACTGGTGTTGCGAACTTGTCCGGTGGTTCAGATTCCACACTCAGTTCTGCCGTTCCTAGCCTTACCCAATCCCCAGCTGCCCACCTGAACATCATCTGCGAGTACCTTCCCGAGGGAAGGGCCATTGACGCTCTCGCCGTCAGGACCGCCCTCGACAACCTTTCCCTGCCGTCGAGCTGGGAAAGCATCCCCCTAGTCTGCGCACCTGACGTGCGCGAAGCCCGCTACTTTGTCCCGGGCTCCTCCGATCCGGAACTCATCCAGATCACGCAGGGCCGCGCGGGTGGCCGCGAGCGCTCAGTGACCCCAGCGGTGGCGGCACTGATCGGTGTGTCCGACGGCGATCTAGCCCCAGCACAAGTGATCCCCGCGATCGCTATGTTGCTGGAACAGGACGAGGAGCAAACTCGCGCTGAGTTGGAGTCCGCGCTCCCCGAGCTTCTGCGCTCCGGCGTGGTTCAGTTCCAACCGACAGTCGAATGAACGAGACGCTCGGCTTGAGTATCGGATAGACACTGGTCATCAGTACGCACCCGTACCTCCGCTAGATACGCCCGGCATCACTGCTGAACAATCCTCTGGACACTCACGCCTCTACCAATCGCTCACCCCACTCCCCCAACCGACCAATCACGAGCACGTCACTCGATCGGTTTCCATCCGATCACGTGCCCGTCACCCAGGGTGACGATGAGGTTGGGGCGGGCGGGTACGACGCCGTCGCCCATCGGATAGCGCCACAGCACCGCGCCATTCGTGGCGTCCAGCAACACGTAGTCCACCTCACCCTCTTCTGAATAGACGAGGGCCGCTACAACGTTGCCATCGGACGAGGTCGCGAAGAAATGGACCGGTATGTTGCATCCGCCGCGTGCCGTCCCGGAGGCGATGTCACCTGTTCCGGCGCCGTCTCCGCTGACCTGCGCGGTGAGGTCGACTCCGTGTCCATTGATCTCAAAGGCGCAGGTCTTGGAGTCGAACGAGCCAACAATCTGGTCACGTCCCGGTTCGCGATCTAAGGCGACAGCCAGTCTGACGTCGTCGACCGTCGGTCCATCACCGCGCGTGATAACGAGGCGACGATCGCCGGTTCCCTCGGCGGGACCCGTCGGGCCCAGATTCTCCACGGTGCCGTCGAGCAGCACGAGGCGCGGGCGCTCGGGAGTGAATGTCTGCCATCCGCCGGTCATTGGCGCCACGTCAAAAACGTCGTTGAGGTCGCCGTCCACAGCTATGGTCTCGCCGGTAGCCGCATTGACGATCGCCGCGGGAGCGTCCGGGACGCCGGGCGAGTACAGGAGGGCAAAGTAGTCTCCGCCTTCGTCCGCAAGCGGCGAGACATCGCTACCTTCGAACGGAATCGACCAGAGAGGGGCGAGGACCTTCGAGTACCCCGCGCACTCACCGCCGGGGACGCATGCCACGGCATAGTCGCCATTCATATAGTCCGCGACCGAGACCTGGGCGTCATCTGGCCACGGCGCATCGACGATTTCCCCGGTTACCACATCAATCAGCTGACCGGCGTAAACGGCGTAGTTCCCCCATATGGCCGTCTGACGCAACAGGTCGGGGTTCGCCACGACTTCCTGGGTCCACAGAAGCTTCGGATCGGCGCCGTTGATGTCGTATCCGTAAAGTGTCACGCCGTCGGGCGCACTCGCGTTCTTCGTTGCGACAACCATGTGCCTATCCTTGGCCGCCAGTGGGAACTCGGCGGGCTCCGGCACCCCAGACAGCACCCACGCCTGCCGACTCCCGCCCACCCACGAGTTCGCGAACTGGTGCTCGGTCACCCGCGCGGATTCCGGCTTGTCTCCCCATTTCGACGAAAAGTAGACCACGAATCCGGAAACAATCAGCGCGACGACGGCGACCGCCACCACCAATACCCTCACGTTGCGTCGTTTGGTTCCCGAGTAGTTGGACTGTTCATTCATCGTGCCGCACCACCTTTCGTTGTTGCCTGGCGAGAACGCTTGGCGCCAAGCCTATTTCATGAGCTGGATGTTGTGGTTGTACGTGGACACATCTAGGCTCGGGCTCGATTGTCGTGACAGTGTCACGACAATTCGCATGCCGTAACTCTCGTCTGAACGAGCGAACGATTGTGGCCCCAGTGAGGCCACAATCTGTATCCAAAACTCTTACTCCCGTGCCTGCGGCCCTCGTCCTTGTGAGCGAGCAATTGTGGCTACGGTGTAGCCACAATCTTGGAGCTGGATTGTCGCCCCAGCGAGGCGACAATCTCTGTGCCAAATTGTCGCCACAGTGTGGCGACAATTGTGGTGACGGTGTCACCACAATCTTGAGCGAGATTGTCGTCCCAGTGAGACGACAATTGTGGTCTCACTGGGACCACAATTGTGGCGACAGCGTCGCCACAATTCACATGCCTGGAAAGCTCCAAGAGCACACCCCATCGCCTCGAACAAATAGAGCCATCCGCGCTGTTTGGCCGATTGTCGCGACGCTGTCGCGACAATCCATCACTCGACCACACAACACGACCGAACTACTGTTTTTACAAGTCAAAAAGCTCTACCGAATTGTTGCCACAGTGTGGCCACAATTCAACACTCGACCACACGACGCCAGTCAGCCGCTATTCCCGCAGTTCACCAGCTCCCAAAGGCCCTCTCCAAATTGTCGCTACAGCGTAGCGACAATTCACTCCTCAATCGCCCGCCTCGCAACCTTCTCTGCAGCCGCATCGTAAATCTCCCGAATACGTGCCTGGAGCTCGGCCTTTGGAGGAAGAGCCGTCCAATACTCCGCCACAGCAATGCCATCCTTGAGCCCAAGGATGTCCAGGAAGTACGGATCTCGGAAGGTGTCTGCCGGAACAGCCGAACCGCCCACGCTCTGCGCATTGGCGATTTCCTTGCGTTCAAATCCTCGACGTCCAATGAGTTCCGCAGAACGGTCCCGCGAGCTACTCCCATGCTGTCACCCACCTCCGACACATTTCGAACCTATTTTCGATCCACGAGGGCCGCTGCGTCCGCCAAACCCAAAACCACCCCCTCAGAGCACATCAGCTCATTAACCGTTCGTGTATGAAGTCGCCTGTATAACCATCAATTTCGAACGCTAAAGGTTAAGGAGGCGGCACCAGCGAGCAGGAATCACCACAGCGACCACAAATCGCACCAATACAGCGCCGCCAACACCCGCCCAAACCCGTCCACCGCTACGTCCACCACCCCTCCGCCAAACCGCCCCAACCGCCCGTCTCCCAGCCATATAATCGAATGACCGCACCGACGCGAGCCCATCCGAAAGGACCATTCCAATGCCCCGCATGATCCCCTCCGTCTATCGGGCCGGTGCGAATCGCTCGGAGCGCCGTCTCTACAGCGCGCTGGAAGGGATCATGGACCGCCCGGATTGGATCGTCTTTCATTCTTTGCCGGTGCGCCAGCACGTCTCGAAGATGATGGGCGAGGCGGATTTCGTGGTGGTGATTCCGGGCCGCGGTATCGTCGTCGTCGAAACGAAGTCGCCGAAACAGGTGGACTATACCGAGGGGGTGTGGGTACTTGACCGCACTCCCAAGCCCCACAAGAATCCGTTTGCGCAGGTGGACGGCGCGGTGGGCTCGATTCGTGCGTATCTTCGGCGGGAGGGCGCGATTGAGGGGAATGAGCCGATTGCGCGGTTGGTGTGGTTTACGTCGATTGGTCGGCATCATTTTGGGGTGCGTGCGCCCTCGGATCTGACGTTTTTTGAGTGGGAGCTGGCGTGGGCGGACGATCTTCGCCAGCCCGCGCGGACCATCGAGAAGGCGCTCAACGAGTATATTTCCTGGTACGGGCGGCATGGGCGAGTGGCTTCGGCGAGCCTCACGGAGGAGAAGTGCGAGGCCATCACGGCGTCGCTGCTCCGTGACTTTTCCGTGGAATCCGACCTTCGCGACGCCTTACGCGAGGCCCAACTCCTCGAAACGGAGGTGTTGGCTGAGCAGCGGTTCGCGCTTGAGTTGGTGGAGTCGAACCGTGCCGTCTACTTCGACGGACCGGCTGGCACCGGTAAGAGTTATCTCTTGGCGCACGCTGCTTTCCGGGCGGTGAAGCGGGGCGAACGTACGCTGCTGACCTGCTGGAATGTGGAGATGGCTGAGCGGTTGCGTGCCGAGGTGGACGTGCGCGGCCCGTTGCAGGTGGCGGATTTGGGTACCGTCATGTTGCGCGTCGCAGGCCTGAAGGAACATCCTGCGGACGCCACCAACGCCTGGTATCAGGACAAGTTGCCGCGCCTGGCCTTGGAGAAGTTGGCGGCCGAGTCGCACGCGGATAATTCAACGACGACGGCGCCACCTCGCCCACGTCCCGGCCTCCCCGGCGCGCGGGTTACGCGGTTGGGCGGGTATCGCAACGTCATGGTGGACGAGTTCCAGGACATCGCCGGCAACCAATTGCTGCTGGACGTGCTGCTTGCGTTGGCGGCGCGAGACAGGCGCGTTCTGTTTGCCGGTGACGAGCGCCAGCAGATCATGCGGCGCATCTGCGAACACGTGGATCCGTTCGCGGTGGCAAAGGCCCGCATCCCCGACCTCGTACATGCGAGAATCCGGCGAAACTGCCGACAGTCACCGCAACTCATCCACCGCATCGAGGCCATAGTCGGGCGACAGTTCGGTTTCACGGCCACCCGGTTATCGACGAACACACCAGGTGGCGCTGAACGGGTTCTCGTGTGCGACGACGACGTCACCCAACTCACGCGAGCCCTCAAGCGGCTGACCAGCGAGTTCAGCCCCGGCGGCGTGGTGGTGCTCAGCCCCTGGGGTACGCGCTCGCTCGCTTCGCGAATTATTGCAGGCGGATCTGATGGCAGTCTCAATGGGAGCATCGAAGGTAGTTCGCGGCCCGACGACGTCCGCTGGTTGCGCGCAAACCTCGGCACAGGCGAGGGCCGCGTGCGCTTCGGCTCCATCTCCAAGCTCAAGGGTATCGAGGCGGACGCCGTGGTTGTAACGGACGTCGGCGTTGAGGCCCGCGAGTGGGCGGCGGAATGCGAACTCAACTGGGACGACCTCCTCTACGTGGCCCTCACCCGAGCAAAGTACAGAGCCGTGGTGCTGGAGCAGGGGTGAAGTGAAAGACACCGAAAGAAACGTGTCGCATGGCCAAGGACGTTATTCGCATATGAGCGGAAGAACTTCGCGATGATCTCCTAGCCGCAGTAGTGGTTGACCTGAAGATCGTGGGCATCCCTACCAACTCGTTGAAGAGTGCCGACCCGCAAGGCTCGCTGCCGAGCAGGAAGCAAAAGGCTCAGGAGCAGCAGATCGGTACCGTCACGACTCTGAGATCCCAAGGACTCGCGGTTGGAGATTTCACCCACCTGATGGAAATATCAAAAGGCAGGGTCTCCCAAAATCGCTTGATGTCGGAATGGGCTGAGCGCCTTACAAAGAAGCCAGTTTCCTCCGTTTCGTGTCTAACACCCCGAGAGCAACGGCGTACCGTTCTGCTATTCGAGTAGCCTGGCGACTTCCTCGTCCACCTGCTCGCCCGCCAACTTCATATCCACGTTCAGCCATTTGTCGATGCCCGAGGCATACCTTGAGAGCATCAAGCCAGCAGGTTGATGGTCACCTCGGTTTCATCATAATTCCTCAGCGAACCGACATCAGTGGGAAGAATTCCCACCACCGACATCGCTGGTATCCTCGTTAGGGTCAACTCAGTCCTTCTAGATTGATCCCAGATTTAGGCTGCCATGTTATTTCTCTCCGGATGGCCATCCCGACCTTCTCCGAAAGAATTACATATTCAGTGTGTATCTCATCAAGCATTTCAGCGTATTGAAGGTCTGCATTTCTCTCAATATCGATGTTGGAAGAACCCTTAATTGGAGGGGGAAGCATCGTCAGCTTGGAACACGTCCCAATGAAGGAGTCGACACCGTCACGCAGATCTGAGTCCAATACCCGGCTCTTGAGTCGCTGTACCTCAACCAGATTCTCGTACGTGTCCTCATCAAGCTGACTCGGAAGCTGTGACTGTTTTCCCTCTCGCGCATTCAAGTAATCCAAGTGCAACGCTCTACCGTTCAACCTAGCCATTTGTTGCATCGCATCCTGCAACGCGAGCAGTGTCTCACGCTGAAAACTATGCTTTTCATCCTCATGAGTCTGTTCCCTCTCAACAACGTGAATACGCAGTTCCTTTTCGAGAGCACGCTCGTCTCGACGACGCTCGTTAATTCCAGCTAGTCGATATCCACCAAAAGAAGCAGCCAAAGTAGCGCCCGCCACGATGACCTGATTCAGAATCAATACATCCATGATTTCAATCCAACACGCAGTACCAAGAAGAATTCAAGTTTCCACAACTGATGGAAAGCACTCGCTTCCACATCCCTTCTCACCACGTACAATTCGCAAGCGGTTCGAGGTTCCCTCCGATCTGAGGCACGATGTCGACTCAACGAGAGTAGCTACATGTCTTGGTGTCACAGATACCAAGACACAATCCAGCAAGACCAAGCACACCCACCAACTCGGAATAGGCTGAACATCCAGCGTGGTCAACGAGCACGACGGCATCGAACTACTTGGGATCACTCAGTAAACACTAACTCTCGCACAAACCGAAGAGACAGCCAACATCTCCAGCAGCCAGTGAACGATGACGACGCACACCTCCACGAGGTGGCTCGTCTAACGCGCGAACGCTGTGGAGCTGCGATTTAAAGCATTTGACGTCAAAGAACTTTCGATCACAGGTGCTACGATGATGACAACCTCGATCACTCTGACTCCCGTAGAACTAGACATCGACAACCGAGAAGCAGCCCACCTAAGGATCCCACATGAGGGCTCGTCTCGTAAGCAAAATAGCATCCACCTACGAGTGATCTGCGATGCGTGCAATATCAACCATCGGCCAAATCAGCGCTTACCAGCAGGACCCATCAAACGTCTGCCGATAGCCAAGGGGCTGGCTCAGCTACCTCAAGTGGATCTGGGCTACATAACTCGAATTCTTACACCTCTCCTTGACCTTCATCGAGTTCCAACCACACCAATGTGAAATGTGGGGCGTCCTTGCTCGAACCGAACAGATCATATGCAACCGAGACCGTTGCCCAATAACGGGTGTCTTCACCAACGGTCATTTTGGGAAGCTCCTCAAGCAGCTTCTTCTTTTCTTCACTATGAAGGGTGCCACTAATGCGAGCTACATCCGGAACCTCAGGGATCTCAGCCAAAGCTTCCAGCTCAAATCGTCCCGTCCGAGTGTTAAATCCAATTAGTTTCGCTAGGAATGGAGACGGTTCCACTTCTCGAGGAGGTACGGCTTCCAGCAATCGCTTGAATTCCCTAGAGCTGGCTTTAGAGATCTCACTTGAAAAGACCTCTTGACCAGGTGCCACTGAATCAACACGAACATCCCCTTCCCCCAAGCTCACTTGGTCGATGAACGATTTGAACCCACTTCTCAGGACTGAAGGAGCCGCCTTAAGCGTCTCGATAGCGTCGTCCGGAGTCCGGTTGACAAGAGCAAGCAGTTCATGAATGCGCGCCAGCGACTGCTGAAGAAGGCCCGGGTGTTTGGGAAGAAACGTATCAGCACCGTCTGAACGTGCGACGACCGCTACAAACGAAGCCGCCATCGAGTACGCATAACTAAGCTCGACAGACTCCTTGATGTCACTCGTCTTCAGCTTGAAGCCCGATGCCAAGTTCGAGCCCCTAATACATGCCTGAGCACTCGCTTGTGTGAGCTCTTGGAACTGCTTAAGCATCGCGGCAAGATCAATAAGAGGCATCTCGCTTCTTAGGGTCCTACTGTCTTCGAGTTCTATCGCAACAAATTCGCGTGATTGCTCATCAGCCCACTGCTTGAGTAGAGACGGCTCGTAAGCTGCGAGGGTGTCCACGTGGAGCCTAATGACAGCGTCTTCATGTGGAAGCCACTCTTCGATCGGATCAATATTGAGCGGCGACTGCTCTAGTATCCAACCACCTGAATAGGCGAGCAAAGCCATAGTGTCACGACCCGCCATAGGCGGTGTGAAGGCAGCTCTCAACAGAGCCCGTCCCGATACAACATTCTCATATAAATGTGGAGAGACCTGAGAGAATAAGTAAAGAGTTCGCTCATCATCAGATTCGACGGCATTTGCGAGGAAAATAGTACCAGTCCTTGCAGACTGAACCGAGAAAAGCTGAGGGCCGTCATAATCGACGAGAACTCTCAAAAGCGAGAAGGGCCCACCGGGAAGAGGAAGATTGATGTGCTCGTCATCCATTTCTTCCTCCCTTCTCAAACGAGTCCCTAATGATAGTCCCTGCTGGCTGGAGAGAATATGGGCTAGGCCACCAACTGTGGTGAGTGGGAACACCACCTGGAGTCGACAGCACAACTCCTTGTCCACTCTGCACGACCACCTGGGCTAGCGGCCATTTTCTCGCAGCTGGAACTACTTCAATCAGCGTCCAAGCGTCCTCCTCAGTTAAGAAACATGAGAGCGCATGGTACTGACACTCCACTCTCGGAGGCATTCCAAAGGTTGGCTTACTCTTCCGTTTCTCGGCCGCACGTCTTTTCGCATTAGGCCCTAGACTCTCACCGACAGCCTTCTTACTATCCTGACTACCGGTGGCGAAGAGATATAGCTTGCCACTAAAGCTCCGGGCCTCCTTGGGTGGGCAGACATAGCTACCGATCACAGGGTAACCGTTTTCCACCATTCACCTCTTCAAAGACTCCATCATCTTCCCTCTTTGGATTGTAGCGAACATCAATGATCGCCACCCACATTTGTCCAAACCTCGCGATTTGCGGAGAGGGGGCCAGTACCTATGGCTCTACGAGCATTATGCGTGTAGTTCTTGTTGGTACTAATGGTCTGTGGGGTTGTTGTGTAGCTCCACAGCTTCATTGGCAGTAGATCTCGTACCCGCCCATAGCCAGATCACAGGGGGCTTGAATGGCACGGATTAAACACTGAATATTCAGTGGCGGCCACACTACCAAATATTCAA
Source organism: Ancrocorticia sp. (assembly GCA_047602305.1). Lineage (GTDB taxonomy): Bacteria > Actinomycetota > Actinomycetes > Actinomycetales > Actinomycetaceae > Ancrocorticia. The sequence continues at coordinate 58,869 of JASGHO010000001.1, read as the reverse complement.
GCTGCTGATATTACTCCGCTGGTGACGCCTTTCCTATTTTCATAAAGTGTCCAAATCGGCCACTTCGTAATAGACTCCCCTTCTTCTGAAGATAACTGAGAGATTGCTTCTAAGACGTCACCTTCACCACCAATCAGAATAGCGCAGCATGCTTCTATCAACGCTGGTTGCGCAACATCTCCTCTTATCGCTCGCCGTTTCAAAGCCCTTACCTCAGCACTCCTCCCCTTCGACAAAGGTGAATGTCTGGCTTCGATCTGGCTACGATTTATCAGGTGGTGAGGCTCTTCCGGCTCAAGCCCAATCAACCAGTTGTTCAATGTGAGTGCGGCTCCAAGCAACTCATCTCGTCGACGTGGCTCCATATCCGCTGCGGAAATCAGCTCGAGCACAGTCCTGTTAGCTATCTCTGTTGTCTGCGGAGAATCCACAATGGTACGGTAGGCCTCTACAAGCATTTCCAGATGAAGATTAAGAGTCTTTGCGTAAGCAGCTGCGTCAAATGCCTCATATGGAGTAGCGGGCAAAAATAATGATCTGTCACTTGTATTCTCAGGCTTCCGCACCAACCGATTACTCACTCCATAGGGAATCCAATCATACACTTGCCAGGAAACTGAATCGCGGTCTTCGATTGCAAAGAATCTGAGATCCCAGCTGCCAATTTTGAGCAAAACTCCACCTGATGCCGATATGCCTCGAGAGATGAGCTCACCATCTATGACTGCTTTGTAGAGAATATCAAGACTACTCAACGTCTCATCATCCAGATCATCAAACTCGATGAGTATAGGATCAACTCCCACTTTCATGAAGAAATTCTCTAGCCTTTGTAGCATTCGATACTGCTTCTGCAGTGAGTCAATATCACCACTCGCTCCAAGTGCCAATTCTGCGATGCGGCCATTGAACGTTAGCCTCCTGGTTTCAACACAGGATAAATAGAAGGTGACATCTCTAATTCGCGCAGCTAGGTTACTCTGCAATACAAGCGTCAAATTGGCGGATATTTTACCACGAGACTCGCGCAAAAGGAAGGATAATCCATCACTCAGTTTAAACTCGACACGTTCCCGGTCGAGCCTCCTACAAATAGGATTCTCAAAGACAACTTCTCCGCAGCTAAGCGTCAAAGTTGACTCCCTGCTGACATATTCTCCAGGGACAATCTGGAGTTCACCAGGCAATGGAATCTCCATACCTCCCGAAGTCGTTAACGTAAGCACATAATCCAAATTCTCATAGTTCAACTGCAATGGTGTGCTGAAGTCGAGAGCATCTTGATCCGTATAGATCGTGAATTGCTTAGCGTTTTGAAACAAAACGGGATCGATTACCTGGTACGGTTTCTCATCTGAGGCCTTAAGGGCCAAATTCACAATCCGTTCAGCTCTCTCGCAATTTGACGGAAATCGTCTGACAGTCACGCTGATTTCACGTTGCCCATCTTTAGCTCTATCGAGAATCTCCTTGATCTTGCTGGGATTTAAGAGTACATAGTGTAGGTATCGACGCTTGCCCTGGTTGTTCCTTGTCACAACCAGATAGAGAACTCCCTTTAGCTCTAGGAATCCGCGCAGCGCACTCAATTCGATCGAGTAGCTCTTGAGCTTCTTCGCACTCTTCTTCATAGACTTACCCTTGATTTGGACATACACACGTCCAGCAAACTCAGTTTTCTTGTACGAACCAGACTTGTATACATCAATGTGACCGTCAGTAAACGGCGTCCTATCGTTAGCCTCGAATTGCGGATCTAGGTGCTCGCAGGAGCCGATCGTGTCTGCGGCGAAGTTCTTAGCCCAAATTTCAGTTCGGGCCCAGTCTTTGGTTTCCACGCACAATATTTTCCCACATCACATAAGCAACCGCCACGCACACGTAGGGCAGTTCCCCGCAGCCTGGCTAGTCACGACGTAATGCAAACGTTCTTCACCTGCCATAGAATACTCAGCCGGGCAGGAACCGAGGGCGCAAAATCGTACAGAGCACGCATGTCCCGTCACCTCCGAGTAGCCGACATCGCGATTGCTTAGGAGATCCGCACATCCCTACAGATCCGGAGAATGTGGAGCAAGTCCGACGAAATCGACACCTGTGTTGGAATATACACATCGCCTTGGGTGCCAGAGACACCGTTATAGCTAAACCTGCACTAAGAATATCGAGGCAATCCGCGCGATCCACACCGCCCGCCGTAACCATGAGCGAGTTCTTTCCTCCGCAGACAAGACCTCTCATTCACTCCCTTTACCGGGAGTCTTCATGGTGACATCAGCCTCAGACAGGTTTTACCTGGCAGACTTACTCACTCCTCACAGCGCGCCGCTCGTCAGGAACCACTCCGCCAGCATCTCCTGGCTGATCTTGTCGGGGTGCGTGACCCCATGTTCACGGGGTACAGAAGCTGCTTGACAATCTCCTGTTGTATCCGGTTGGTCGGGGTCTTTGCCTGAATAGGAACCGACTCGTCGAGCTTCGACTCCTCAATCGGTGCCAGCATTGACAAGGAGAGTTCGACAACACGACCTTCAAGTCGCTTTCCGAGCTCACGCAGGATACTGCTCTTGCCGACGCCGTAGTTTCCGGACAGGGCAATATTACGGATCTTGTTGTCTTCGAGTGCGGTCTCAAGTGCCGCGACATACCCACCATGCTCGGCCTCGAGATACTCGGGTGTGAGGGGCACGAGGTTCCATGAGTCGCCGATGCCCGAGCGGCTGGGGTTATGAGGCATGCCGTGCCTCCGCGTCCCAATCCTCATTCGCCAATGGTGCATCATTCAGTTCATCTCGTCGAACCCGCCAGTCGGGCATGTGTAGATCCATCAAGGCAATGAAGTGTTCGTTGTGGGTACGCTCGATGAGATGAGCAAGCTCATGCACGACGATGTACTCAAGACAGCGGGGGTTCTTCTTCGCCAGTTCCGGATTGAGCCAAATGGAGCGCGATGCGATCTGACACGTACCCCATTTGGTTTTCATGTGCCGGACCACAAACTTGCTGGCTTCCACACCAACAATTGGCTGCCATTTGGAGAGTAACGGAGGCAGAGCCATTTTAAGCTGTTTACGGTACCAGCGGTCAAGAACAGCTCGACGTTGCTCCTCGTCGTAGTCAGCCGGAGTTGCCAGCCAGAGTGTCTTGCCTGAAATATGTACGTTCGAGCGACTGTGATGCGATATGTCGAGCCGCAGACGTTCACCCCAGACATAGTGCGTTTCCCCTGAGACCATGCGTCGTTCGCCTTGGCGCTCCGCATTCTGGAGCTGCTCACGCTGCTTCTTGATCCACGGCAAACGTTGAACAACAGCAAGGCGGATCGCATCCTCATTAACTCGATGCGGAGCCGCGACACGTACGCGCCCAACTGGCGGGTAGACGGAGATATGCAGATTCTTGATGTCTTTGTATATGACGTCAACCTCGAGACCAGCGACGGTGAGATAGGCATTAGCTGTACTCATCGCGCGCCTTCACGAGTTCAAACAGTTCCTCAAAACGGTCGAAGTCCGTTGGCAATACCTTCCGAAGCTCTCGCGCCAGTCGTCGTTCCTTCATCAGGTTGCCTCGCCAACCGTGCTCCTTCTGATCGTTCACAGTCCGGTCCACCTCAATCGCAAGGCCAGAAGGAGTGAATACAAAGTCAACCAACGCACGCTGCGCACCGTTCTTGGCCCACGCCGGATAGACCGTGTCAGTCTCTCCCTTGCCAACTTTGGTGACAAAGTCGAGGAGCCGCTGCAGGTATTCCTTGTAGTCGACGGCGGCTTGGTGCCGCTGTTGTATTAAGGCATCGAGTAATTCGGACATTCGGTCGTAGTAGCGCGGATTGAGTGCTCGTTCGTCAACGATAGTCTTGCGGACATTATTAATAATCGTCTCAGCGGCGGCTTCAGGATTCTTGCGGATGTTGGGTGGCAGTGCATTCAGCGCGCGTTCACCACGCTCAACGATGAGGTCCACTAGACCCTTCTCGAAGGTAGCGACGATCTCCGATGGGTCCGCCTGAATGTAGGTGTCCAGAAGAGCACGCATGCCCGCTTCGAACTGCTTCATATCGATGTTCTCGCCGGCGCCCAGCTCTACTTCGTCACGAACCGCGACGAAGTGAGCCACCTCATTCTTGATCAGCACAGCCTCGGCGGGCGAGTACCCTGCAACATCCATATCGTTGGCGAGCGCCGTGTAGGCACGTACCAGACTCGAGACGCTCCTATACAGCGCGACTCGTTTGGTCTCATTAGTCTTGATCTCGCCAATATCGCCGGGGATAGCTGCTACGAAGTAATGCTGGTATTCCAGCGTTCCCTTCGGAGGAGCAACGGGCTCGACCAAGGCGCGGATCTTCTCCAGCACCGCTTCAAGATCCTGTCGGCCCTGGGCAACGCGGTCTTTTAGCAGTCCGTCAACATCTATTTCTTCGTACCCGTCGAGGGCCCCGGAGGTATAATCGGTGATTGCGGATTCTAGCGAATTGAATAGGTCGCGGTAGTCGATGATGTAGCCATAAATCTTGTCGTCGCCATCCAAGCGGTTAACGCGACATATTGCTTGGAACAGCCCATGGTCACGCATCTTCTTATCGATGTAGAGGTAAGTGGCGCTTGGTGCATCAAAGCCTGTCAGGAGCTTATCGACCACGATGAGTAGGCGCATCTGACCAGGTTCTTCAATAAATCGGCGCTTGACCTCCTTCTCGAACTCGTCGATCCGCCCGACAGCTTCGTCGGCAGATGTATCGAAAAAGTCTGACAGCATCTGCCGATAGATCTCGTACTGGCGCAGCTTCTCGGTCGCTCCCGCGCCTGAGTCCTCCTTGGAAATATCACCAGGGTTTGGCACGTAACTCGTGACGATGGCAACCCTGTCCTTGAACCCAGCGTTAACAAACATCTCATAGAACTTACATGCCTGATAGATCGAATCTCCCACCAGCATCGCGTTGCCACGCCCATTGACCAAGCGAGGCTCGGTCTCCATATCCAGAAGAATATCTTGGACGATCTGCTTAGCCCTAGGCTCCGCGGACACGACCTTCTGCATCGTGCCCCACTTCTTCTTCAACCTCGCCTTGCTTAGATCAGTCAGCCCTTTAGTCTTGGCTTCAAACCACTTGTCTACCTTGTCCGGGCCCATGAGTTCCTGCTCGATGTTGCGGGCCTCGTAACGCAGGTCGAGCACCACTCCATCCTCGACGGCCTCGTCGAACTTGTAGGTGTGGATGAACGACCCAAAGGTCTCGATACTTGTCGCCTTGTCGGCCTTCAGGAGCGGGGTTCCCGTGAAGCCGATGAACATCGCGCCCGGGAGCAGTTCCTTCATCGCGCGGTGCATCTTGCCTGACTGGGTGCGGTGCGCCTCATCGACAAAGACAAACAGGTTGCCCTTCGGAGTGAACCCCGCGGGAACACGTGCGCGCAACTCAGCGATGAACTCGGTACTGTCTCGATCCACGTCCTTGTCATCCTCACCGACTCGGAACTTGTGCACGAGTGAGGCAATTAGCCACGGGTCATGCTTGTTGATCTGCGTCAGCAGGTCAACGCCCGAAGTCGTGCGGTAGATGTTCTCATTGACGCCACCAAAGACCTTTTCAATCTGTTCGTCCAGCTCAGTGCGATCCGTGATGATCAGCACGCGTGATTCCGGCTGGTGCTCCCGGATCCACTTCGCCAGCCACACCATCGTCAGGCTCTTGCCTGAGCCCTGGGTATGCCAAATGATGCCGCCCTCGCGCTTGGCGATCCGATCCTGTGCCGCCTTGACTCCGAAGTACTGGTTGTGCCGGGCGGTCTTCTTCCGTCCTGCGTCGAACACCATGAAGTCGTGGATGAGCTCGAGGAAGCGCCCTTTTGAGCACATCTGTAGGAGCGCCCGGTCCAGAGGCTCTGCCACATCCGCACCAACTGCATTGTCTTCCGGCTCTTTCCACTCCAGCCAGTACTTCTCGGGTGTCTCGATGACTCCGTATCGCAACCCCTCGACATCGTTACCCGCGAACACGAACTGCACTGTGGCGAAGAACGATCGGATGAAGTACGCGCTCTGGTTGCCGATGTGCTGGCGGATCCCCTCACTAGCACTCACCTTCGAGCGCTTGAACTCGATAACTCCCAGAGCCAAGCCATTCACGTACAGCACAACGTCGGGGCGCTTCTTGTGCTCACCGACAATCGACACTTCCTCGGCCACAACGAAGTGGTTCGCCTCTGGGTTATCCCAGTCGATCAACCACACCGTCTCAAACTGGTCGCCCACACTGCGCTTGACCTTCACACCGTAGCGCAGCAGATCGTAGACATCCCGGTTTGCCTCGTAGAGGGTGCGTGAGCCACCTACGGCGCTCACCGTTTCCAGCGCGCGAAGCGTCTTGTGAATGATTTCCTCGTCGTGTCCGCGTCCATGGAGATAGTGGATCAGCGAGTCCTCATCGATGTTGCTGTTCTCGAACGATTCCAGGTTTCCGCCGTAGTCGTACCCCAACCATTCCTGGAAGAACCTGACCACCCGGTCCTGCGTCCTGCGTTCGATCTGCCCGACGGTGCTCATGTTGCGTCCTCCTTGACCGGCAGTCGCGTGCGCCCGGTGAGCAGCTCCTGCATCATGCCCTGCTTAATCGCGCGAGTAGCCTCGAGACGACGCTCCAACGCTGTGATCTCTTTATCAGCATGTTCGGCGACGGTTGCAATAGCCCGTTGTTCGTCGATAGACGGCACATCAACCTCAATCTTGCTGTACTCCGCTATCCAGCGACGCTTGTGATCTAGGGCGATAAAGTTCACCAGTTGCATGCGCTCAGACACAAATCGAATATCAATCCCGGACTTTGCACTAAGAATCTTCATGGCGGAGGACTTCGCTTTGAAAGGGAATGCAACGTACTTTGATGCGGTAGTGAAGTCGTCGAAGATTATGGCCGGCAGCGAGTCGAAAATGCCGGTTGTATCTGTCGTGTGGCCGAGTAAAAATGTCTTGCCTGCCGTGAGCACGGGAGTTCCCGCCGAAACGTACTCGGTGCTTGAAACGAGGAATTTCGCAGGCTGCTGGTAAGAGAGAAGCTCCGCGAACCTAGTTGGATGCCACTCGCCTGTGAACCCAGGCAGGCGCGTGCGGCCGGTCAGCAGCTCCTGCATCATGCCTTGCTTGATGGCACGCTTCTTGACAATCAGTCGCTCCACGCTCGCAATCAACTCATCCGTGTCAACAAGCATCGCCGAGATAGCTCTCTGTTCTGCGTAGGTCGGCACGGTGATCTCGAAGCGATTCAACTTCTCCAAATTAATGTTCGCCTGGGCGTTGGTAGTTGCCACTGCCTCAAGATTCGCCTTATTGGCGAGGAGTACATAGTAGAGCCATCGCTTGTGTATTCCGTCCTGTGGATACAGCGCGACAAGACTGTCCGGGGCCGCACACTCGAAGGACGTGATGCCAACATCGCCGATGTTGGCGGCGATGGTCATTAGGAGTGTCCCTTTGCTGAACACCTTGCTGACAGCTACGCCATGATCGTTGAGACTCGACGAGAAGCGCCAGATGAAGCCGTCAGAACTCCGCACGTCACCCGTTTGAACAAAAGGCATGGATCCGCCGAAGTAGTGGGGATCATTTCGAGGTCGGGCACTGAACTTGCCGCGCTCGATTTGAGCAATCTGCCCCAAAGGTCGAATAGCAAATCTGGCGCCCGTCATCAGTTCACCCCCATTGACGCCAGATGCGCAGCCACCTTCGCGGCGAATATCTCGACCTCGGCTTCGAGATCGCCCACGGTCTCGGCGTAGCGGTCGCCCAAGATGTTGAGACGATCGACCATCTTCTGCATCAGTGCCGAGAGTTCGGCGTTGACGCCGACCTTAATGCGCGCGCCCCATTTGTCGTCGATGACCAAGCGCTGAACGTCTGCGACATCGAGGTTTGCGTACTGCCGCAGCGTCGATTGCTCCAGTGCGAGCTTGGCTTCTTTGGCCGCCTTCTTCGCTGCCGCCTCGGCCCTGAACAGGCCGATGACATGGACGAGCGTGTCGATCTCCTCACGGTCGGCTCCTTCGGCACGGGCAGCCTTCAGCCGATCTGTGGCCGTCTTATTTGTCACTTTGCCTTCGTCGTCAGCTGCGTCAAACAACATCCCTTCTTCGACGGCATGCTCTTCGACGTACTCCTCGATCAGTTGCGTGGCGGACTCCACCGCAGCAGTCAAGGTGTCAAGTTGCGCCTGGTCTTTTGCGAAGTATCGGGCAATGATCAACTTGGGCGGGAGTAGGTCCATGACCCAGCGCTGTGCTTTCATGCCGGTGCCGAAAGTGATGTGCGCGGACTCGTACTTCGGCTTTTTGTTCTTGTCGTAGCCGAGGATCCGGGCCACGCGCGGTTGCGCTGAGCCAACCCACCCGTCATCCATGACCAGGGCGACGTCGTCGTGCATGACGTCATTCCAATAGCTCATTAGTTGCTCGTACACGCCGTACTCGTCGATGAGCGGGCGTGGACGGAAGACGTCGAGCAGGGTGTCACCGAGTTCGGCGATCAGCTCAGCAGGGCGAGTCGTGCCCGTGATCTTGCACAGCCACGTTTCATGCGTATACCACCAGTGCTTCACCGCACCGTCGTTGCCACTGACAAAAGTCTTGTACTCGGGCAAGTTGACGATCGTCGCCTGGATGTCGTTCTTGTCGACGGCGAGTTCACTGTACCCGTCTCGGAGTGGCCGGAATAGCGCCGAACGCAGGCTCGGGAACGCGTCCCAGTAGGGCTGCAGGGCATCGAGGTCACGATTCGGGATACCACCCTTGAGGTGTGCATGCAGGTCCTGGATATCTTCTGGATGCGAGCTATCGATGTAGCGTGGGATATTGAGATTGAAGTCGTTCTTCGGATCGGCGATCTCCGACAGCGGCACCATGCGCGAGTAGCGATCAACCTCGAGTTGCCGGGTGAACGTATGGATGATCTGGTGCATGTCACGCGGACGGAGGCGGTTCTTGTTACCGTCCTTCGCGAAACCCTTGCTGGCATCGATCATGAAGATGCCAGTCCGAGCCTGTGCGTTCTCTTTATCGAGCACAATAATGCAGGCTGGGATACCGGTGCCGTAGAAGAGATTCGCGGGCAGGCCGATAATTCCCTTGATATACCCGCGCTTGATAAGTTCCTTGCGGATCGTCGCCTCCGCGTTACCACGGAACAGCACACCATGCGGCAGGATGGCAGCACCCTTACCAGTGCTCTTCAGGCTCTTGATCATGTGGAGCAGGAAGGCGTAGTCACCATTTTTCTCAGGCGGACGCCCGTACCCGTCGAAGCGCCCGTACTCGTTCTCCAGACCGTTGCTCCAGGACTTAACGCTGAACGGCGGATTGGCAACGAGATAATCGAAAGTCTGCAGATCGCTGCCGCGGAGAAACTGTGGGCTGGTGATGGTGTCACCCTGGAGAATGACGGCGGTTGCGTTGCCATGCAGCACCATATTCATGACCGCGAGCGCGCGCGTCGCGTTGTCCTTCTCTTGGCCGTATATGGTCAGGCCGTTTGGTGCAGCATCGGCCACCTTCAGCAGCAATGACCCAGACCCACACGTTGGGTCGTATACGGTAGCCGACTTCGGCGTCGTCGGCTTGATACCGATCAGCGCAGCCATCACCCGCGAAACCTCAGCGGGAGTGTAGAACTGGCCCTTGCTCTTGCCCGACTCACTAGCGAAGTGTCGCATCAGGTACTCGTAGGCGTCACCGAGAAGATCATCGCCCTCAGCGCGCGAACCCGAGAAGTCTAGATCCTGGAAAATTCCGATGAGCTTGGTCAGGCGGTCGACGAGTTCCTTACCCTTGCCAAGCTTGTCGGGGTCATCAAAATCGGCGTTGTTGATGATGCCCTGAAGATCATTGGCGTCCGCGAGCCGACGGATGGCGACGTTGATCTGCTCACCGATGTTCGGCTTACCCTTCATCGCAACAAGGTCGTCGAATGAGCCACCCTCGGGCACCTCGACTTCTGCATAGGGGTCAGCCTTGGCCTTGTCGGAGACGTACTTGACGAACAGCAGCGTGAGTACATAGTCCTTGTACTGGCTGGCGTCCATACCGCCGCGGAGTTCATCTGCCCCTGCCCACAACGAGCTATACAAGTCCGATTTCTTAAGTGCCACTGTTACGCCACCTGCTCGGGATCGAAATTCCTATGGAGCGCCCATGACCCGTACATTCTCAAATCTTCTCCTCCAAGGACAACCACTAATGGCGTTTAAATCTAAACTTGCTTATATAAGCTATCAGCGGTGACACGAAACAATCACGTACCGCGCCGATGAGGTATATCAACACATCTCCGCCACCAGCTCGGCAAAACTACGAACTGACGATCACACTCTCGAAACCATCACACAGCTACACGATCATCTAAAACCATCTCTTGTTCGCCAGGCGGCAAGAGCTGATATCCTTTAGTATGATTTGTCTTTTCATATACCAAGAAAGCTCGATGCCCTTGCTTACTATCACTTCATGCAAATTGTGTCATGAGTGATCAAGTTGTTCAGGGCTACTTTTGGTTGCCGAACTCACCTCAGAATCGATGGCCTGGCGCATTAACAATCTCGGATGATGACAACGAACTCGAACTGATGTACCCAGAAGTGAATCGGGAACAGCTTCAAGAGCATGCGATGTCAAATCGAAAGGTACCCATACTATTTGGGTCTCTTCTGGGTATGGGAGATGTGACAATTCGAGGTGCTTTACCTTCCGGCGGGATTCGCCATACAACGACAGTTTCTTCGGTCGGGTACTGGATGTTTGATCTCTTGATCGGTGCACACGTCTCAGGCGAAATCTATAGCTCACTCTCGTTAGACGTGGAATGGCTCGCGGAATGGGCTCCCCTTCCACGAATGTGCCAACATCATGGGGATGAGTTGGTCATCTCTCTTTCGGAAGAGACGCTGCTTTCAACACAAGTCTCCAAGGCAAGAATTGAATTTGTTAGACAAGTAGACCATTCGGAGTCGCTACTCGAAACTACCACGGGGCAAGGATGCTTTCTCAATATTAAGAACAAAGGACCTCTCGATGACCTAATCACAGATTGGGTCGGCCCGATACAGGATCTCATGCTAATTGCCCTCGGACATCGTCCTGGTGTGCTCAAGATTCTGGTCGAATGCCCAATCGACGAAGAGTTATCACCGATTTGGGTTGAGTATCAGCCTTCGTTACAAGACATTGGTGCCTCAGGAACGCATCCCCGTCTCATAGACCGTCTAGGTTATTCAAAAACGATTCTTTTACCGAACGACAACCTGATCGACTTTGGCTGTATAATCACCAAATGGTTTATCTCCGAGAAAGAACTCGGTGTGCCTGTTGCAATGCTGAACTCAGCTAGCCGTGCAGGAAACATGCATGCGGAACATCGCTATCTGACTCTATTTATCGCGATTGACGCATTAGCCAAGCTCTCCAATGAAATTGACACCAAGGCTATGCCATCAGAAGATTTTGATCAACGGATCACTGTCCTAGAGCAGGCTCTTGACCAAGACTCGATTGGTGATGATATCCGTGGTTGGGCACTTAATATCTTGAGAAACAAGAACCAGAAATCCCAGAAGAGGATTATCGGAGATTTCCTCCTTCAATCTGAACTCTTTTCTCCAGAAGACACTCGAAGAATTGCTGCTGTGTTGTCTAACGTTAGAGTTCAGATCGCCCATAACGGTGTAATTAGAGGCATTAGTAGCGACGATGTGGCTCACCGAGTCTTCTACCTAGCGACAATGATGGAGTGGCTCGTACGCGCTGAACTGCTTGTTCGTCTGGGAACCCCTCGCAAGAGTGTAGTGTCCCGTCTCGAAGCAAACTCTCTGTTTCGATGGGTACGCAAGGGAGTAATTGAGTCACTGCCTAAGGCCCGACAGAAATAATCGTTGGCGGCGATCTGATCGTTCGTCACCAACTTGGCGACGTGTTCGTCGTCGTCGCGCGAAATAAACCTGTCCAGGATGAACTGCTGGTGTTCGGGCATCAACTTGTTCTTGTTACCGACGCGCTGGAACTGCTTGGAGGCGTCGATGAACAGGACCGAGTTGTCCGTTTTGGACTTCTTCAGGACGATGATGCAGGTGGCGATGGTGGTGCCGAAGAAGAGATCGGGCGGGAGTTGGATGACGGCGTCGACGTAGTTGTTGTCGATGAGGTACTTGCGGATCTTGCGTTCGGCGCCGCCGCGGTACAGGACGCTGGGGAATTCGACGATCGCCGCCGTGCCGTTGACCGCGAGCCACGAGAGCATGTGCATGGTGAAGGCGAGGTCGGCTTTCGAGCGCGTGGCGAGGACGCCGGCGGGCGAGTAGCGTTCGTCGTTGATGAGCAGCGGGTTCGCGTTGCCCTCCCACTTGATCGAATACGGCGGGTTCGAGACGATCGCCTCGAACGGCTCCTCGTCCCAGTGCGCGGGCTCGGTGAGGGTGTCGCCGAGGGCGATGTTCGATGGGCTCAACATAGGTTTCTGATCAACCTATCCGGGCAGGTACAGGTTATAGATACACTCCGTAAGACAGCCGCAGTATCCGTCACTAGCCCAGAGCGCTCAAGAGATCCAATCTCCAAAAGTACTCCCCTGGCGACAAAACAAACCTAGAATCAGAGAGCAAAACTATCTGAAGCTGACAAGGAGAGTGCATGTCGACAGAAGATATCGCTGACTCTACTGCAGGAGAATTCCAAGCTCCGCTTCAGCTTGAGATACCTGGCCTCCAGTTTGACTCTGAATGCTCGGCTTATAAGACTCCGGCCGCAACGCTGCTGGCCCTGCCACAGTTGGATGACGCGGGAGCCCAGACTGCGGATCGATACGAATGGCAGGCGGCGATGGCCGCAGCCGATGGACTTTCACTCTACCTCCAACACCGACGAGGGGAACTGAAACCCTTGGATCCTTCTCAGATCCGAATCATTTGCGAGTTTCACGAAGACTGGGTAATCCAAGTAGGATCAAATGTAGAGCTTGTCTCGGCGAAACACAGGGATCTCGTATCTGGCACGTGGCGAAGCATCTCAAGTCTGACTTCCGAGGGCGGTGTAGGACACCTTTTTTCTCGATGGCTTTATTCCGAACGAAAACCCTTTGTCCGTCTCGTCACAAATGCTGCACCAGCATCTGGTGAAGCACGACGGTTTTTTGAGTGTCGTGAGCTTCTATCGATCCTAGATGCAAACGGCACTCTGTCTCGCGAGAAGGAGGCGCAGCTTCAACGATGCATTGATCGTTTCTGCAAATGTTTAATGGCACTTGGCGAGAGTCTTCCTATGTTCTCCTTTAGTCACGGCACCGGAAAGGAAGTCCCCGAGTCTCTTAGGGTCGCCGTGCAAGATTTCCTTCGGGTTCTTCGTCTTGATTCGGAGCGACCATCCAGACAGTACATCGCAAGTTCCGCGCCAGATCTCTACGCAGCACCAATAAGCAAAGTGCTTGGCCTCCCAACCAACTACTCAAGACCAATCTGGGAGGCCGTAGTCCAAGCCTTTCGACTTCGAATGCGAGCAAGTGGAGAAACAAGTTATGGAAGTCTTCCCTCCGTAGAGCATCTGACAAACGGCCGCTCCCAGATCGAACGGACTCTAGAACCAAGAACAATGAATCTAACCGATCTCGGCGTAGTAGTAACGACCGCCGTTTCACACCCCAACGCCTACATGCCGATTACGGCTCCACGAAGAACAACAAAACTCAGCATAAAGATGGCCTTTGGTGGCTGCGCCAGTACAAGTATTGAGAGAGCCGAGTTACTAAGACTCAAATACTCTGCACATCGTCGTGAGCGGCTGAATCGAGCACCAGGCAGTATCGGAGAGGTTTCAAAGATGGAAAGCTCACTACACCGTATCGCCGACGAGGAGACAACTGCAGTTCGGACTCCAGCAGGGACATGGGGATCACAACTCTGGTCCAATCTCTCTAGTCGTCTAGAGTCCAATGGCGTAGAAGAAGCGACGACTGCAATTAACGGAGAGATTGCTCTAGGCGGTGTCTGTCATTTGAGTTCACAGTGCAAGGTCTGGTTTAGCGACTACTTCGACGTGAATGCAGCTCTAGATGCTCTCAAGAATCAAAAGGCCCAGTCAGATGAATGATAACCACCCAAGAGAATTGCTGGAAGCAATACGCGAGGACTCCGTCTATCACCAAGCACGCGTATTGCTACTAGTAGTCACAGTAACCAGGACAGATGGGCACAGCAGAAAACTCGATGGCCTGACCAAGCTCGCAAAACTGGATTTTCTCGTCCGGTACCCTGCTCTCGCTCTTTCCGTGCTTGACTGCTTAGATCCTCACGACGAGCAGCTCCACCTGACAGACTGTGAAGACCTTGCTCTAGCTGATGTCGGCGACCCAATGATTCGTTACAAGTATGGCCCCTGGGACGATCGCTACTATCCGGTTATCGGTGCCCTTGTCGGAAGAAACTTAATCAAGTTCGTCAAGGGTCGTAGAGGCAGTGTCGCCTTCAGTCCAACTCCTCTAGGGAAGAAAATCGCATCCTTCCTTTCAGCAACACCAGAATGGCGTACCACTTCAGACCGCTGCGAAGCTGTAGCGAGAGCCTCGAGCGGACTTAATGGAAATAAACTGAGGGAACTGATCTACCAAAGACTTCCAGAGCTCATGGACCAGCCATATCGGAAGGAAATCAGGTGACCATAAAATTCCGTATCGACTCGGTAACAGTGAACACCAGTAATGGTCGTGTGCACTATACATTCTCATCGAATTTGACAGTTCTGGCCGGAGGCATAGGTGTAGGTAAGAGCACTCTGTTCGAGCTGATTAAGTATGGTTTGGGAGGTCGTGCCCTCCTTGCAGAGGTTGTTGTCAAATATGTAAGTTCAGTCACACTAGACCTTACCGTCGGAGAAAATATTCTTCGCCTGTCTCGAAGTACTTCTCGAACTGAATCAAATCACATTCGCGTTTTTGACTTAGTGGAGCAGCAAAAGCTAGAAGATCATTTCGCTGACAAGCGTGAGCCACGAGTCAGTTCACTGCTGCTCAATGCCATGGATATACCTGACGATATGCGCGCGGCATCAAAGAAGGCTAATAGCACCGAGCAAGGCAGCCTTATCACCTTCAATGATGTATTCAGGTATATGTACATCCCACAGGGCGAAATCAATAGACACATTGCCGGCAGCGGCGAGAGCTACTACCAGCCCAAACGTAAAGCGGTCTTCGAAGTCTTATTTGATTTGACAGACCATCTTGTATTGGAATTGCATTCAACTCTCGCTCGAATCAGGGGTGAATGGGAGAACGCTGTTCATGATTCTGAAACTGTCAAGCAATTTCTAACTGACAGCATGATCCAGAGCCGATCTGAGATTGAGGCAGATCAGAAGAAAGCTATATCCGAACATACGGAAGCGCTCTCAGAGATCGCTCGCATTCGAGATCTTGCCCGGCCCGTGATCGACAAAGAGACACGGATGCTAAACGAGCTTTTAGTAGAAGGCGAGAAGGCATTAGCTGACGCCCAGGCATCACAGGCGCTACTTCAACAGCAATACTTCGATTTCACGCAAGAACGTGAGGCTCTCAATCGAGACATTCAGAAACTTTCAAAGCTGCGCGTAGCCAACCGGTCTATCGCAAATATCGAGTTCACTGTTTGTCCACGGTGTATGCAAAGTATCAAGAATCGCTCAGTACCTGAAGGGGTCTGTCTTCTGTGCACACAACAGGATCCGATCTCCTTTACATCAATCGCTGACTTGTCATCTCCCGTCTATGAGGAAGTACAACTCAAGGAGCAAATAGACGAAATCGAGTCGCAGATTTCCTACGTTGCAGAAGCAGTGGAGGCTACTACGCGCTCAATTGCCGATAGAGAGCGACTCATAGACGACCTGAGCAAGCATATTCAACAGCGAACCAGAGAACGAATCACTCCCCAATTGCAGGCGTACGCAGATGCAACGGCACAAGAAGCACGAACAACAACACGGATCGACGAGCTTGAAAAGACTCTCCTCCAGTGGGACAGAGCTGACGATTTGAAAAGGGAAGCATCCGAAAGAGCAAGCCATATGACGGTACTAAAGTCCCGACTAGATGCGGCCGAAGTCGCTCTTGAAGAACGGCGACAAGAAGTTTTCGATGAGCTTGACGAGGAATTTTCCCTATCAGTGGCAGAGATTCACATTCCAGGCATTACAAGCGCCAAGATAGACCGGAAGACCTACCTTCCGCTTCTGAACGGTAAGCAATTCACCAAGTACAGCCCAGATGGTGGCGTCCGTACCGCCGCCCAAGTAGCATATTGGGTCACCCTAATGAACGTCTCTCTCCGACGCAGGGACACTCATTTCCCCGGGTTCTTGCTGATCGATAGCCCAAGAACGTCACTCAATGCTCAAGATGACCTCTCTGCTGCGCTTTATCGAAAGCTCGTGACCATGGCTGATGCAGCCCAAGGAAGACTCCAAGTCATTATTGGAGACAATGAGCTACCTGCCGCTTACCGCCGAGACTATGCTCAAATTGATTTCGATTATGAGCATCCCACTATCTCAACGATTAAACATCCTGGACCCGGTGCAGTCGAAACTGTTGGCTCACCGGGGGCAAACGGGTGAAACTGGAGCTCCCATAGAGAGCGCTAAACTATTTCATTCCGACACTACCGCTGGTTACACGGGAGCTAATCTGTTCATAGCCTTGGTACCGGGCATAGTCATGTGTCCTTAAGCGAGGCCATCGCGTCAGTTGCGGTTGAGGCCGTGGCCGGAGGTGTCGAAAGCTTTCTTGAAGTGGTTCTCTGCCTTGTCGACGGCACTCGTTGGAGTTTGCCAGGTCGAAGACTCGTAGAAGCGAGAAGCGAGAAGCGGAAGCCCTCAAGGTCGAAACTCTTCAGCTCTATGTTTCAGCCGTACCTGTTGATCGCATAGGTGCACAGGCGCTCCAGGATAGTCTCGTCGCCGTCGACCTTGCTGATATATTGGCGGCCATCACGGGTGTCGGTGATCAGGTAGATCCCTCTGATTGAGCAGAGCGCGGTGCGTCACGAAGAGAAATGGTGCTCACGCTTCACCGCCTGCAGCCCGAATAATCCCAGATGAGCTGGTCGAAGCCGGAAGATGGAATCGGCTCGGCGTCGGCGATTCTGGGCGTCGGGCAACGGACGATGTGCCAAGCTTGAGTATATGGTGAAAGATTCTCAGATGTGGCTTCATTGGAGCGACGAACCGCTCGATGCGACAGCAAAGGATTCTCTCGGTCGCGACGCTTTTGTGAATACAGTCGCCTCTCGAATTCGGTTGGTGGGAATATCAGATCCAAGCACCGTATTCGGCCTTGTCGGAGAATGGGGATCAGGAAAGACATCTATCCTCGCTAAAGTTCGCGCAGATTTAGGCAACGACTGGCTAATCGGAGAGTTTACGCCGTGGTCAAGTGGTGACTCAGGAGCAATGGCACTTGAGTTTGTAGCAACCTTGGCTGATTTGCTCGGAGAGTCCAACAAAGAAGAAACAAAGCAGCTGCTCGCAGAGTATGCAACCTACGCCACCCCTTTCCTTGGCGCAATTCCGTTTGTCGGAAATGCCATGAAAGACGTTGCCAACCAGGCTGTGTCTGCTGTGACTGCGCGCCCACCGTGGCACAAGCAGTTTGCGCTACTTTCTGAGAAGATTCGTGCCATTAAGAAGAACGTCTTGATCATCGTCGATGATGTAGATCGTCTTGGCAGTAATGAGCTTCTGTCCCTTCTTCGGATCGTGAGATTGTTGGGACGGTTTGGTGGTGTTCACTACCTGATCGCCTACGACCATCACACTGTAGAGGATCTGCTTCGCGCGAGCGGCTCAGTCGGAAGACCATCCGACTTCATGGAAAAAATTGTCCAGTATCCGTTTGAAATACCGCCCGTGGCTCCTGCTGCGGTGATAAGAGCGCTCAATGAAATCCTTCAAGATCTCTTGTCAGCCACCGGAAGGCAGCTTGACGAGACCGGAAGATCTCGAGTATCAGACCTGGTTGGCATCATTGCCCCAATGGTACGAACACCGAGAACTCTGGGCAGATTCAGAGAGCAGCTTGTCGCTTTCGCCGGACATATTAACGACGCTGAACTCGACCTGCTGGATTACGTCGCGATCACGTGGCTCAGGCTTAATGCCCACGAGGTCTGGGATCATCTTCCCGTCTGGAAGGAGGACTTATGTGCCGGGCACAGGTCCGCCATGGATCGGCTTTTCGAGGCACCTCCATTGAGCGAACAAGAGTGGCTGTCCCGATTCCAGAAATCAGCAAGTGTCCGTCATTTTGAAGGAATTCATGAGTTGCTCTCGTTCCTATCTCCCGCTGTTACGTTCCGGAAGGCAAACCACTACCTCGACCATACTCATAGCTTCGCTGATCAAGCCTACTTTGAACGGTATCTCCTTCTGTACATCGCTGAGGATGATGTGAGCGATGGACTTGTAGCAACCAGTCTTGACGACCTCTTATCCTCATGTCCCTCAACCAGTTCTACAAAAGAACTTGCAGAAGTCCTAGATGGGAGCAATCGTGAGCGTGCAATCTTGGCTTTGAGAAAGGCTTCTGAATTGCGGAGCGGCTCAACAACGACATCAAAGGATTTCATCGCTTTCCTCTTTGATCGCCTCGTTTCCCGTAACACCCACGATAACCATATTGGAAGCTCTAATGAATCACTCGACCTCCTCTTAAGTAGAGAGATTGCTTGCGCAATTACGTCGCACGTAGTAACTGTTGGAGAAATAGTCAGTATTGGTGGCGAGGAGCAAGCTCTACGGATATCTCTGCTAGTCGTGCGGGCACCTGAGTTTCGCGACAAAAGAAGTGAGATCCTCCGACACTTCGCTGAGTACTGGCTCCCACGCCTCGAGAATAATCCAGCACAGCTCCAAGAAGCAGGAAATCTCGGTTTGATCTCAGAACTCATTGTGACAGCACTTCCCCTAGACCAAGTCCAGGGAAAACTGGATGTCTTGGTATCCGACTTTGACAGCTATGTTTCCCTAGCAGAGTCATTTATCCGCTTCGCACAATGGATAGGAACAGACATTACGTATCAGATGACTTTCCGTGAGGATTCCTTCTCGGTTCTTGTCAGCCGCACTACACATGAAGAGTTCGCAAAAGATGTCGCGAGTGAGGCTGGAAGAATTCGATATTCGACTGACGATCTGCCGACGAAGGAAATCGAGCAAGACAAACTTCGGGCATTCGCGATTGACTCGATCTACAAGATCTTCGGTACTGGCCCAGAAAAATCTGACGCTCCATGAGAGTTACAGATCGCGAAAATGTTCGTTTGCTACGGCGAATATCTTGGCGTTTACAGTCCTTCGACTTCATCGCAAGAAAATAAGACTGTGATTATGAGGATTGCGCTACCAGCTTGTTGAAGCGCCACCAACATATCAGACAGCGTTTGCTTGAAGTGACTCTCCGCGTCGTCGGTGGCATACAGGATGGTCTCGTCGCCGACGGCCTCGCGCATGGGACAGACAACTCATAACGCATAGATACGGCAGTGCCCCGGCGAGAATATCTCATCAGTCGTAACTGACAGATAGCGCTCCACCGGGGCTTCGACAAAATTCTACCGTGGACCAAGAGATCAAGAGCGCCGGGCGACTACATAATGGAGCAGCTGCCGAAAGCATGCTCTTAATGAAGTCTGTGGAGCATAATCCCATCAGCTTCGCCTCCTGGTGACACGTCTTCAAACCCTTCTGAGGCGTAGAGCGTCTTAGCGTAGTTACAATCTTCGACCGAGAGACTGAGTTGCCCGATACCACGCAACACAGTTTCACTGATGAGCGCTTGTAGGAGTATACGTCCGAGGCCTTGCCTGCGCGCATTACCATCAACCCAGAGGCTCACCTCTGGCGTGTGCTCATCTACGAACCCGTAACCGGGGTCACTGCTGCGTAAGAAAACCGCCCACGCCACCCCGAGTACCTCGCCATCTTGCTCAGCGACAACGCCGAAGTCGCCACGCTCGGGCACGATCCGCGTGTAGTGCGCGAACTCTGGCCTCTCGCGTACATCAGCGAGGGTGAACCGCTCCCCACACCAGTTCATGTTGCCCAGCGTTGCCTGCTCCAGCAGTGCCACCTCATCTGGGGCGAGTGCGCGCATGCGAATCGTGTCCATGACTCCCAATTTTACCGGCAACTCACCGCAGTTTTAGAGAGTCAACTCGATGTCAACCTATAGATTGACACGTGTGGCACTTCGGTTGAAAATTGATGCAGACAGATCCGAGAGAGCAGAGTAGGAAAGGCACAATGGATCTCGCCAAAGTATTAGGCCTCGATCTGGAAAACCCAACGGATGCGAGTGCCGTGGACATGGAAGAAGCTCGCCAACGACTTATCGACCAACTGATTGCAATTCGAAAGTCTCGCGGCATGACTGGAAGTGATGTAGCTCGGGAACTCGGCATTTCACGCCAAGCCGTCAGTAAGATCGAACACGGCAGTAGAGACCCTCACCTCTCCACCCTTATTCGCTACGCCATGGCGGTCAAAGCACATATTTCCCTCAACGCGACAAGAGAAGAAGTCTGGTTTGAGGAAGCAAGCGAGGTCCCATCCCCCAAGGATGACGTTGACTACGTGGCTATCTAGAAATTCCGATATGGTCGGACTATCCTGATATTCAGATATTAGGAGGTACTCATGGGAACCCAGAAAGCGCGGTTGCGCACACCAGCGGACTTCGGCCTCGCGATCCAACAGGCGCGCATGGCTCGTGGGATCTCGCAAACCCAACTTGCTGCCGAGCTCGACATCTCGCAAAGCGCCGTGAGCGAGATTGAAAGCGGCAAGTCAACCATCCATCTCAGGCGAATCCTGGAGCTGGCTCGGCTCACCGGACTCGAGTTCACCGCCACCTGGGAGTACGAACCTGAGGACAGCGATGCGGCTCGCGGTTGAGCTCTACGCCGTCGTCGTTTAAAGGGACGCCGGGAAACAGCCTCGTAACCGGGGTGCGGAATATGCTGAGGGCGTCGTCGTGAAAGCTGCTTCGCACGCGCGCCGTTTCCATACGTTCACTGCTTCCATACGCAAGGCAATTTCGTACGAGAGTCGCTTTCGTACACAAGCCGTTTCCGCACGAAAGCGGAAAGGCGCATGCTCGCGACACACCAGATATGTAACTATCCACCGTCCAGGAGACCAAATGAGCCCCGATGAGAACGTCCAAGCCTTCCTCGACGCGCGGGGCGCTGGGCTGCGCGTCATCCATATGGACGAGGAGGTTCCTACCGTCGATGCTGCGGCGGCCGCCCTCGGCGTGCAACCCGCGCAGATCGCGAAAACCCTCGCCATCCGAGCCAAGGATCGGCGCTGCTGGTGGTCGCGCGAGGTGATACTCGCGTCGATAACACCAAATTCCGCCACCAATTCGGCAGCAAACCACGCATGCTCCCCGGGGCCGAGGCGGAAGAATTCACGGGCCAACCCGTCGGCGAAGTCAGCCCCTTCGGACACCCCGACACCACGGACATCTACTGCGACGAGTCGCTGCGCGGCTTCAACGCCACCTCTCGACCGGTTGATGCGGTGATGTTACGTTGCTTCTATGCGAACGACACCGGATATCGACCCCGAAGTGCTAAGTGCAGCTCGCGCTAAGGCTCATGCTGAAAGTATCTCCCTGGGTAAAGCAATCTCAGAACTTGCTATGGCAGGCCTTCGGGCACCTCACTCAACCTCGACCACAAGATCTGGGTTCCCCATTATGCGCGGTGTCCCTGGCCACCCGGTGACAAATGAACTCGTGGCGGATCATCGCGACGATGAGGAGTCGTAAGTTTCGTAGTGGAATGCAGCTCGCAACGTTCGACGCGGCTCTCAAGAATTCTCTCGTTCCAGCAGATCAACGCTGGATAAATCTGTGGAGCGCATAGCCATCTGAGGAACCCATAGACAGCACCTTGATCAAGGCGCGACCCAGTTCGCTTATGAAAACCAACCCACTCAGACGCTTGACTGCGCGTTTCAAAGCAAGTTACACGGCGTCTTTACTTGACAAACCTTGACGCCAATTCCTTGTTGCGCTACCCTGAAGTTAGGAGGAGCACATGGAGACAATTGAGCGTGCACGTGGGGCTGAAGCCGAATTCACTCAGAATCTCAAGGACGGCATCGAGTCTGCAGTCAATGAAATGATCGCCCGTGGTGAGATTCAGGACTACTCTGCCAAAGCGCAAGAGGCTGCCCTTCATGCGGCGATCACGGCCATCCAGAAGGCGCAGGATTTCACGGATCGCGTAGGTCCCTTCTACTCGACTGATCGAGTGCGGCAGATCCTAGGAACAAAGCAGCCCGTTTCCCGCCAGGCCATCTCTGACCGTGTCAAGAATCATCGGCTATTGCGCGTGCGGACTTCCGACGGAAAGCATCTATTTCCTGCTTTCCAATTCGAGGGAGACGGCGTCAATCCAGAGTTAGTCAAAGTGATGCAACCACTGCTCAACGCAGGTACAGACGGATGGACAGTCGTCTACTGGCTAACTACTCCTCTACCTCAGTTCGACGGCCAGACGCCTCTGGCGCTGATTAAGAACGGCGTAGTCGATGAAGTAGTTGCTTTGGCAAATACTGACGCAGCAGCTTGGAGCCCTCACGCATGACCAGCCGACACGAGAACACACTTCGTGAGCCCGACCCATCTCGCGACTACAGCGGTTTCCCACAACACCAGGTCTCAGCACGCGATAGATGGTTTCGGGCTCACGATGAGAAGTATTCTCCATGGTGGTTCGCTAGTTCCGATGGACGATTCAACCTTCATCCTCCACGCGGAACTCTCAATCTGGGCTCCTCTCAGGAGGTTGCCGCGCGCGAGTACTTAGGTCCAGTCTTGACCCACTCAAGGAACCTTCCAATTTCACTAGTCTCCCATCGGAAGGTCTCCTGTCTCGAGGTTCCCGAGCTCTCGGCGGCAGACTTTACTTCTCCAGCAGCCAGCGCCTTCGGAATAGTACCCGGTGACATCACGGCGCCAATGGACAAGGGATACGACACAACACGCGCGTGGGCCGAGACAATCAACTCAAGCGGTATGGGTGGAATTCTGGCCAGATCTCGCTTCGGCGCAGGAGCCAATCCGACATGTCTCTTCGTCTTCGGCAACGAAGGTGAGCACGAGCTCGGAGACCTCATCGTTTCTGAAGGATCCTCACTGCGGGAGATCGTCAGCTCCATGCCGGGTTACGTCGTCGACCCAATCCCCCATTCAGGAACACTCGTGGTTGACCCCTGAACCCAGCTTGCCAACCAGCTCGACATCTCACAAAGCGCCGTGAGTGAGATCGAAAACGGAAAGACGCTCGCGACACGCGAGATACATAACTTACGCCCCGACCAGCCAGACGGGGCCGTCCTACTTGACCGATCGAGTGCGACAGATTCTGAGTGGCGCGCATCCGCGATAGTCGGCGAATAGCGGCATTCAATCAGGACCCCACCTCGCCACGAATCTAGTGCCACCCTGTGACACTCTTCTTGCCTCTACATGTGCTCCCCGTCATGATTCAAACATGACAAGTCAGAGTAGACGAATCGAGACGGTAGAGATCGCATTCCAGATCCTCGAATGCATTTCGACCGTCGGACCTGCGGGAACGGATACCACCACGATCGTCCGCGAAACTGGGATCCCCAAGCGTACGGTCTACCGCCACCTTGCCTTCCTTCAAGACCTTGGCCTGGTGGAATCTCGCCCCAACGGTTTCAACCTGTACCGGCTCGGTCCCACAGTTGAGAGCTGGGCCGCGAGCTCCTCACGGCAACGTCAGTTCATGCGCCTCTCCGACGCCTACATCAAGGAGCTCGCCGAATCCTCCGGACACCTCGTCCACTGCACTGTGTTCGATCAGGGCGCTGTACTCACCGTTGCTGCCGCTATCAATCCCGAGTCCGAGGGTAAGCCGCCCCTCGCCGTCGCCGGGTCACGCCGTCCAGCCCACGCCACCGCCTCCGGCAAGGTCTTCCTCGCTTACAAGCCCGGCGCTCTCGTCTCCTACATTACTCGGCCACTCGCCGCGCTCTCCCCGTCCACCATCACCTCCCCTGGAGAACTGCAAGCCGAAGTGCAGAAGGTCCGCAAGCAGGGCTACGGGGAGGATATCCACGAATTCCGCCACGGCGTGTGCTGCGTGGCGGTTCCGGTGTGGGGCCAACACGGTGTTGTTGGTGCCCTCTCCATGTCTCAAGACTGGCCGAAATCCAAGCCGTACGTGTTGGATCCCGGCCTTCTCCGTAGCCTCAGCGAAGCCGCTGAGGACTTCACCAAACGAATTGGAGGAAAGAATGGCCGTTGACAACTGGCCTGATCGGCGCCCAGAGTTGAGCGCCACCCAATGTGACGAGCTAACAACCGCGCTCAGCAGATTCACCGATAGTGCCACTTTCGAGATTTCCAGTCTGAACGGACGCCCTCGCATCGAGGGGCGCACGCCGCGGCACGACGACGTCGTCGTGATGGGTCACGCCCTGTCTGACGCCTGGTACGCCGCTTCCGGAGATCGCGAAGTGATCGTTGATCTCACCAGTGACGATACCCCCGAGGAGACGCCACGAACTCGTACCGGAGCACCCGTCGCTCCCCCACCTACGGCGGATATCGTCGTGGTGGGTGGCGGCATCATCGGCATGGTGGTGAGTCAGAAGCTCGCCGCACTCGGCAACAATGTGGTGACGCTGGAGAGCAAGCTGACACTCGGCACCGGCGCCACTCGCTGTAACAACGGAATGGTCCACTCGGGCTTTGACCCGAAGCCAGGAACTCTCAAGGGCAAGCTCAACGTCGAAGGAAACAAGCTCTGGGACAAGCTCGCCTCTGACCTGGAGATCAGGCTACGGCGCACCGGTTCCGCCGTCGTCTCGCTGACAGACGATCAGGATGCCCGCGTCGAGGAGTATTACGAGCGCGGCAAGGCCAAGGGTGTGCCTGTCGAGATCATCTCCGGGGACGAAATCCGCAAGATGGAACCGCGACTGTCATCGGAGATCCGCCGCGCTCTCATGACCCCAACCACCGGATATGTTGAGGCAGAAGAGGTGTGCCACGCATCAGCGAAGGTGCTGCGTGCGCGCGGCTCCGAGGTGTTCATGGGTATCGGGGTGGAGCACGTCGTCGTCGAGAATGGACAGGTTGTTGGTGTAGAAACCTCCGCCGGAACCATCGAAACCAAACTCGTCATTAACGCCGCCGGTATCTTCGCAGACTACCTCGCCGAAACCGCTGGGGCACGCGACTTCTCACTGCACGCGAGGCGCGGAACTCTCGTCATCGTTCGCGACGACCCTTCCCATCCCTACGAAATCGGGGCCGGCCCTGTGCCCTCCCCCTACACCAAGGGAGGCGGAGTCACACCCCGTCCATACGGCACGCTCAGCCTTGGCCCGTCCGCTTTCGAACAGCCAAGCCGCACCACAGCCATTCCCGCGCCCGACGAAGTCGACTGGATCGTGGAGCAAGCCAAGCAGATCTACCCGGAGATTGACGTGACACCGGTAGTCGAAGTGGAAGCCCGACTGCGCGCCTCCAGCTACGGCGAGGACTTCATCATCGGCCCGGCCCCCGGCGTCATCGGGTTCTACCAGGTTGCTGGTATTCAGTCGCCGGGCGTCGCAGCCGCACCCGCTATCGCAAACAAAGTAGTTTCAGATCTGCTCGCACTCGGATTTATTTCGACGACGACGAGCCATTACCAGGGAGTCTGGCGATAATCATGACCAATCACATTCTGGTGCTGGACGAAGGTACCACCTCCACCCGTGCCGTCCTTTTCAATGACAAGAGTGAAGTGGTAGACGAGGAAAGTCTGCCCATCGCCATCCACACACCGCAGTTCGGGCACGTGGAGCATGACGCCCAAGAAATCATCGACGCCTCGGTGAAGGTGCTCCGCGCCGTCATCGAGCGGGCCGCGAGCGCTGGACAAGTCATCGACTGCCTCGCGATCACCAATCAGCGGACAGCTACTACTGTGATGGAGCGGGCTACGGGACGAGCGTTGACGCCTACCATTAGCTGGCAGGATGCGCGCGCCGCGCTACGCTCCGAAGCCCTCACCGAGTCAATGGGCGCAGAGTACTTCCGGACAACGGGCATGAACCTCGCCGCAGCCAACGTGGGACTGCACGTGGAGGAGCTGTTCAAGGACGAAGAACTCAAGGCACGCTCGGGAACGGGAGAACTTCTCATCGGCACGCCGGACGTTCTCATGGTCAAGGCACTGACCGGCAATGATTACATCTCCGCTGCCAACGCCTCGTGCACCGGTATCCTCAATCAGCACACGGGCACTTGGTACAACGAGTTTCTGGAGTTGTGCGGGCTGAGTGAGAAGGACCTTCCCACCGTTCTTCCCGAGGACGGCGATTACGGCCTCACCCTCAAGGAGGTGCTGGGGGTGGAACTCCCGGTGGCTGCCGTGGTGCCGGATCAGCAGAGTGCACTCTTCGGGCACGGTGGCCTCGCCGAGGGATCGGTCAAGTGCACGCACGGAACCGGTTCGTTCATCGACTTCAACATTGGCGACAAACTGCTCTCCGAGTCCGAGGGTGTGGACGGTCGCTACGGCTGGCGTATCAGCTCCGGCGCCGTCAATATCGTCGAGGGCTCCACGTGGGTATCCGGCTCTGCCGTCGAGTGGATGATCGATGATCTCAAGATCCTCTCCAGCGCTCGTGAACTTGATGAGAAGTGCGCACAGTCAACAAACCCAGAGTGCATCGTGGTTCCAGCGCTCGCTGGCTTCGCAGCACCCTACTGGGATGGCGAATCGCGAGGCACGATCTTCGGGCTCTCCCGGCACACCTCCGATGCGGACATCGTCCGGGCGTGTATCGAAGGCGTGGCGCACACCGTCGTCGACCTCTTGGAAGTAATCTCCGAATCCACTGGAGCCTCCGTGTCCAGCCTCGCGGTAGACGGTGGGCTCTCAAAATCCGACTACCTGCAACAGGTGACGGCCGATCTCCTCGGCGCCCGCGTGGAACGCACCAAGGACGCCGGCTACGTGACAGCCCGCGGCGCCGCATGGATCGCCGGAATCAGGCGCGGGATCTGGTCCTCCCCCGAGGACGCAATGACAACGCTCGGTATCGACAAATCCTTCGAACCACAGATCAGTACGCAGGAGCGGGCGGCGCGGCGCGAGGGTTGGAAGGACGCCGTCGGACGAAGCCTCAACTGGAAACCGCGAGTGCTCGCGTAGCGCATAGGTATACGTAGTACCTCAGGTACTCCAGGTATCTCAGGTACTCCAGGTAAGGCACGAGCCGACACCCGGTACCTGAGCACACCCGTAGCCAACTCGTGGCAAACCAACATCGCAACACATCAATTCATTCCTCCTTCCCATCCCATCGCAACACATCGAAAGGGTTCACGTTGCTTACCAACGAACACATCGCAGATCTCACAGACGCTCTCGGAGCGGACATCGTCTCCACGGACGCGGACGCACTGTACGAACTGTCGCAGGATTCCTCGTTCCGCTCGCAGAAACTCAGCCACGCGCACGAATCATGGGGGCTTGCCGAAGCCATCGTTACACCCCGCGACGAGGCGGACATCGTCTCCGCCATGAAGTGGGCTACCGCAAACAAGGTTCCCGTGGTGGTACGCGGGCCGGGCTCGGGCGTCTCGGGCGCGGGCATTCCCTCCGCCGGCGGCATTCTCATCGACGTCCGTCACTTCGACGAGGTGCTGGACTTCAACCCGGTGTCCGGACATGTCAAGGTGCAGGGATCAATCATCCTGCAGGATCTGGACAACTACCTGCGCGAACGCGGCTTCACACTGGGACACTACCCGCAGTCGTTCTCACTGGCCGGGGTGGCGGGAAGCATCTCGCTGCGCGGCTCAGGCACCTTCTCCAGCCTCTACGGCAACGTCGAGGACATCGTGGCCGAACTGCGCGTGGTACTACCAACCGGTGACATTTACGAATCACACTACTCCCCCCGCTCCTCCACCGGCCCCGACCTGCGTCAACTCTTCATCGGAGCCGAAGGAACGCTGGGCGTGATCACCGAGGTGACACTCAAGGTATACAAGACACCCGAGGCTCGCACCTTCGCCTCGTACGCTTTCAAGACCTTCCAGGACGCCCTCGACACCATCCAGCAGACGCTCTGGCTCGGTATCAACCCGGCGGTTGCGCGAATCTACGATCCGGTCGAGGGCTCAGCCAAGCACGCCCAGTTCACCACCGAGTCCGACGACGAGTGGCTCATGGTCCTCCTCTACGAGGGCTCCACCGAGGTCGTGGTCGCACAGGAGGCGCGTGTGGACAAGATCGCCCTCGGACTCGGCGCACGCAACCTCGGCCCCGAACCGGCTATCACCTGGGAAGCAAAACGTTTCGACGTCTCTTGGTTCACCGACTCCGTCAACGTCCCCGGCGGCCTCGCCGAATCCGTGGAAGTCGCAGCCACCTGGGACAAGATCAAGGACGTCTGGGAATCCATGCGTGAGGCGGCACTCGTCCAGATGGACACCGTCATGGGTCACGTCTCGCACGTCTACCGCGACGGCGCGTCACTGTACGTCATCGCCAGCGGTTCGAAGAACGACGACGGCGAAGCCCTGGTCTCGTACTCGGACCACTGGAAGAGGCTCAGTGAAGCGGCGATTGCCAAGGGCGGAGTCATCTGCCACCACCACTCAGTGGGGTTGGAACGCGGGCCGTGGCTACGCGACAGCATTGGCACAAACGCTGGGCCAATCCTCGATGCCATCAAGAAGGACCTGGATCCCGCAGGCATTATGAATCCGGGCAAGCTCGGGTTCGCGGTGCCGACGGACCTGGTGTAGATACCAGTGAGGTAGGTTCCTGTCTGTGGGCGTGAGCCTGACTGGGAACGATGGCTAGCTGGGCGTGGTTCCGACCATTGGTTGGAACCACGCCTTCGCGCTAAGTAGGCCGGGATTTGTCGCGCGCTTGTTTGCATCATGGTAGCGTCGCAAGTGGACAAGGGATGTCCACAATGAGCCGCGTGATCTGACAAGGGTCGCGTCGGTATCAAGGAGTTCAATGATGAAACGCAACCGTCCCCATTCCCGAATAACCCTAGCCATACTCTCCGTTGGAACCATGATGATCGCTTCACTCGCCGGCTGTACCTCAGATTCTTCCGGCTCTGCTGACTCATCCGGGGCAGCAGGAAACTCAGACACCTCGTCGACTCTCGTAGTTGACACTCCGGACGGCGCGGTGCAGGGCGTCGTCGTCGGTGAAGCGGAAGCCTTCTACGGGCTGCCCTTCGCGAAACCTCCGGTCTACGACGCGATGTGGACCGCCCCGGTGGACCCGGAGCCGTGGGAAGGAAGGCGCGACGCTCGAAAGCAAGCGCCCGCCTGTCTCCAGTTCGAGCCGACGGGCGTGACAAACGCGCAACCCACCAGCCTCGACTGCCTCTACCTGGACGTCTACCGGCCCAAGAACATTGCCGCGGATGAGAAGCTGCCGGTCATGGTCTTCTATCACGGCGGCGGAAACACCCAGGGGTCGGGCGTGCTCTACGGCGGCCAAACTCTGGCCGAACGCGAGCGCGTCATCCTCGTCTCGACGAACTATCGGCTTGGCGCGTCGGGCAACTTCGCCCTCGCCGCCTTGAACGCGGAGGACCCCTCCACCGGCGGTGCCTTCGCACTACTCGACCAGATCAAGGCACTGGATTGGGTTCGTCGCTCCATCGAATCGTTTGGCGGAGATGCCAACAACGTGACCATCTTTGGGCAGTCGGCCGGCGCGCAAGCCGTGTGCAAACTGCTCGTCGCTCCCGGATCCGAAGGGCTGTTCCACAAGGCGATCATCCAAAGCATCGGATGCGGACTGAACCTCGGCATCGCCGATCAGGCAACAGCCGAGGCCGCCAGCGAAACCTACGCCGAAGCGTTGGGATGCCCGGCTGGTGATAACCAACTGAAGTGTCTGCGATACGCCTGGCCAGCAGCCATGGTGACGGCGTTCTCGGGCGCGAAGCCGATGTCCATCGTTGGCTCGGGCGCCCTCCCCGTCGCACCTTCTGCGGGAATCTCGGAGGGGACGTGGCACAAGGTGCCTGTCATCGTGGGATCAACGCGCTGGGAGTCCCGCCTGTTCCGCCAGGCAGACCACGCCATCACAGCCGAGCAGTACGAGGCCGAGGTGCGCGAAACCTACGGCGACAACGCCGAACGCGTCCTCGCCGCCTATCCAGTCTCCAACTACGAATCGCCTTTCCAGGCGTTGTCGGCACTGGGAACCGACACCATGATGGCGTGCGCGGCAGAGGACAACGCCGTAATGTTCAACGGGCAAGGCGTACCCACATACAAGTACGAATTCGACGACCCCACCAGCCCGACCCTCTTCGGATTCCAGCCGGAGGGCGTGGACATGGCCAGCGCCCACAGCGCGGAACTCGCCTACCTCTTCGACTTCACGTTGGGAGATCGGCCCCTGACCGACGACGAGACGAAGCTCGCCCACACCATGCAGGCGTACTGGGCGGCGTTCGCCCGGGATGGCGTGCCATCAGCTGAAGGGGTGGAAGGGGCCGTGGAATGGCCCGCCTACACCGCGGACAATCCGGTGACGCTGTCGCTTGGGCCGACCATCAAGACCATCGACGACTTCACCACCGCGCACAACTGCGAGCTGGTGGCGGAGTTGGCCAAGTAGGGGCGTCGCCGCTCGACAAGAGGCCAAACAGGTAACGTTTTCCGCATCGTGTGGCGGGTTTTTCCATGGGAAAATGCGTCGCGCGATGCGGAAAATGACACACGTCTGGAACTAAGAGGAGCCCTATCTCCAGGCATGCGGAGGCCGATGAGATTCCGGAGCGGGGGACGTTCCACCGCTGAAATCTGGGCTGACCCCAAGCTTGCCCAATCCCTGACTACTCCGATCGATGAGCCCCTCAATATCGTTGTGGACGAGTCGTGATCAGACACGCACCACGCAATCGTTGACATATCAGTGCTAAGAGAGAATTCGGCTCCACAGGCATGGTATGACGCAACGTCTGAGACTCCGACTCGTAACCCCAACTTGCGACGGCGATCGCGTCACCAACTTCACCGGCAACTTCGATTCAGAACTCGAATTCGGTCAACAACTCACGCGGGACGATCGGGCGCTGCTTCTTGGGCAGCTTCGACACAATGAGAAGGTAGGACTCCGTGACCAGTTCGCGGACAAGAGCATCGTCGAGGCTGTCACCGGGCGTGAGCGTAATCCAGTGTTTCTTGTTCATGTGATAGCCAGGCAGGATGTGCTCGTAGTTGTCCCGGAGTGCAGCACCAGCTTCGGGGTCGGTTTTGACGTTGACGATCTGCTGACCGCGGAGCTCCATCAGCACCATGAACCACTTTCCGCGCACACGAACCGATTCCACCTCCGGCGCGAACTCGTAGAGCTCAGAGCCGGGTAGTTCGAGTGCGCGCGACAGGGCAATGTCACGCAAGTGATGGCCGTCCATGCTTCCAACTCTCGCACAGAATCGGGACCAACCGTTTCATCTATCCCGGTTCAGTCCAAGAAGAGCCAAACTCCCATCGAAGGAGAGATTCAGTTTGTTCCGGGCAAGCCTGCCCGCCTGCCCTCCGTGGAATAATCGACACATGGATGAGTTCACAAGCCCCAAATCACCTGGGGTGTCTGACCACAAGTATCTCCAACGCCTCCAGCACCTCGTTGACACTTCGAAGCGCATCGTCTTCTTCTCGGGCGCAGGGGTTTCCACCGAGTCCGGCATCCCCGATTTCCGCTCCGCCCACGGTATCTACTCCGAGCGCTACCGCCGCGAACTCGACCCTGAACAGATCGTCTCCGCGCCATTTCTCGCCGCCGAGCCAGAAACCTTCTTCGATTTCTACCGCTCGAAACTCATCTACCCGGATGCGCGGCCAAACCCGGCGCACCTCGCCGTCGCCGCGCTCGAGAAGGCAGGCAAGCTGCAAGGCGTAGTCACCCAGAACATCGACGGCCTCGACGAAATGGCCGGAACCACGCGCGTCGCTGAACTACACGGCACCACCCTGCGCAACTACTGCCTCGGTTGCGGGCGCGAGTACTCACGCGATTTCATCCTCGCCTCCACCGGCATCCCTCGTTGCGAGGATTGCGGCGAGATGGTTCGCCCGGACGTGGTGTTGTACGGCGAAGGTCTCGACGACGCCGTCTTCACTCGCGCTGCCCGTTGGATCGCGAGCGCCGACCTACTCATCGTGGCCGGAACCTCGCTGCGCGTCTACCCCGCCGCGAGCCTGCTCCACTACTTTGAGGGCGAGAATCTGGTGCTCATCAACAAGACGGCAACCCAGGCAGATGCCGCCGCGAGGCTCGTAATTCGCGAACCGGTCGGCGAGGTGATGGGCACGCTGAGGATCTGACGCACCTCGGTCGCCAGAAAAATAGTACGACCATGCTACAGATGCATAGATTCTTAGCATAGATGTACATCTCCCTCATTTGCCTTCATGCACCGGCGGGTGGATCGTAACCGCACAGCTAACTCGCTCTAGACTTACCTGCATGAGCGATCCGATCATGAATCTTGACGAGATTCTTGCCTCCCTATCCGTGAGTCGCCGGGGAGACTTCGTCTACGCGACCGTGGAAGCAGTGCCCGATGGAATACCAGTTCTTGCAGCTATCTGGGAAACAGAGGGGCTAAGCGTCGTGGTTCCGGTGGAAGCCGCGGAGAAGCTGGGAACTCCAGCTGAACCCGTTTTCACATGCCTCACACTGGACGTCTATTCAGCGCTGGAGTCTGTAGGGCTAACGGCAACCGTCGCCACGGAGCTCGCCGATCACGGTATCTCCTGCAACGTCATCGCCGGGCTTCATCACGACCACCTGCTCGTACCCGTCACCAGAGCCGACGAGGCGGTGCGTTTGCTTGAAGCCCTGGCAACAAAATTGTTCTAGGGGCGCGGGGCAGATCTTGCTCCGTTTGGTATCAGAATGAACTATCTACTCGGTCCCACGTGCAAGAAGAACCCGAGCAGCCCCCACTGCATCGTTCCAGGTTAAGTCAAGTGCCCATGTGAAGCTTCGTCGATACTCTGACCACAGGTTCTGCATGTGTTCGCTCGACTCCAGCGAATCAATCGTCAACTTCCAGTTAGACAGAAGATCCGTACTTCCTCGTCGTTCAAATGTCGCACTCACAGCTTCCTTCAAAGTCTTATTCTCGAAGCTCTCGGCCGAAATAGCCAGAATCGCGTGAAGGTCATAGAAATCCCTCATTCGCGTATTAAAGGTTGCTCGTACTAACACAGTCTGAAGCTTCTCTGCGACCACAGTTTCTACCGGATACACAAGCATTGGAACCGGATCCGCGAACATTACATCCAATGTAGAGTTCACGGCCGGAGGGGTAATTGCATGCCCTGTCGAGATATCGATCTTGACTGGTGTCACGGTGCCGTCAAAGCTGGCGCAAAGTGACACTCTCATGCCTGGGTAGTCTGCTTCTGCCATGATCTCGTCAATGCCACTCAGCGTAAAAGTCACACCGTCTTGTGCGTCAACCGCTACGACCTCATCTACGAATCGTCGAATCTCACCGTCAGTCAGAGGGAAGTCCTTCATCGTGGTATCAATATCCATCGTCGTTCTCATGTCCACGCCCACAAGGTAGGAGATAAGCATTCCACCTTTGAGCACGAAGCTCTCACGAAATGACGATCGGGATACGCGGTCAAGAAAACGCTCCATCATGTAAATCCTCAACAACACTCGCGGATCAACACCACGCGAACGAGCCAAGTTCTTGATCTTTCCTTTGAGCTGATCGGCGTTCTTCATCCTCATAGCAGGACCTCCAGGTAGTTTCGGACTACTCTCTCGATCCCAAGTCTCGCAGCATACTCCG
Organism: Ancrocorticia sp.; assembly: GCA_047602305.1. GTDB lineage: Bacteria > Actinomycetota > Actinomycetes > Actinomycetales > Actinomycetaceae > Ancrocorticia. The sequence continues at coordinate 24,955 of JASGHO010000001.1, read as the reverse complement.
ACATAAAATCCAATCGTTTTTGTGGACTACGTGCGTAACTCTGCAACGCAGAGATAAAGACTTGTTTCTCGATGCGGGACCGGTTACGGATCAGATCACAGATCGTCCGTTCAAGGTCATAGGTAGCTACTAGATTTCCGTCGAACGTCGGCATCTCCACCCGCCCCATCGAATGCAATTCGGGTCTAACGTAATGGACACAGACGCCATCCCTCCTCAAGCCAGTCGCGTTGTAACCCGAAGGCACCGTCACCGTCATTTGTTCAGGTTCTCGTTCGGCCAATCCATGCAATAGCAAAGCCGACTCGTGGGAGAACACAGCCTTTCCGATCCGGAGGGAGAGCACGTGCATCTCGTCAATCCACGCGTTTGGATCGATATAGAATCCTTTCCCAACCCGTTCAAGGCCCTCCTTACGAGCAAACTTCGTAATGCTCGGAGCACTGACGCCCAGCGCCCTGGCATCGGAGAAACGCAGCACTCCCCCATTGTGTTCGAGAAGACTCATTAGTTGATTCGTCACGGTTGCCATAACTCCCACTCCAACATACTTAGTTTTATGCTTATATTATAGTCAATATAGGCACTAAACTAAACTAAGAATCCCTCGCTTCCCAATACATCGGCATCACAAGACGCACTAACGCAACCACGTCAGAAACCAACGCGCCGGACGTCGTCGTCGTTCAAGAAACAACGCCAGTATCCTCCAACGTAAAACACCGCACTTTATTTTTCGTTTGTCCGGAATTTCGCATTTGTCCGGTACTATATCTATTTGTTAAGCGAGTATGAAAACAAGGGTGATCGTGTCGCCGAGAATGTTGGCGCGACACGTGATGCCAGCTTCGGGACAATCCGAAACCTGTCGGAGGACAGGACTAGGCTGTAGGCATGACGCAACGATCGCATCGTAGGAGGGACCAGCCATGTCGATGAAAGACTGCTGTTCGAGGCTGGGTGTGGGCGCCGCCGTCGCTGTGATAGCTGCTATGGGTCCGGCCGCTCTGGCTGCCCCCGATTCATCCAATGCCGGAGTCCCGGCAAACATTCCTGCGGCCTTCGTCGCTTCATCTATGCCTGCGTCGTTGTATTCTTACACTCTCCCCATGACAAACTCATCCACCGAGTCTGACGATTCCGAAGAATCTGATGAACCGGCGAAGCCTGCCCCTTCGAATCCCCTGCGTCCGGCCGCGAGCGCGGGTATCTGCCCAACGGTGGTGTCATTTGAAGCTCCTCGGCTCACGATCGAACGGCTTGATTCCTCTGGCAAGCAGGCACAAGGTATTACAGCCGACGGCGACATCTACTCGTGGCGGCCAATCCTGCCTAGTACCACGCTTGAAGAGGCGGACGATCCGGCGCTTATTACGGCGCCCGAGGATGACCCATTCATTGAACTCAGCGTCGGACCCACGCACACGGTAGCGCTCACTTCCGAAGGCACGGTTTACACGTGGGGCGACGGCGCCGCCGGTGCGCTCGGCAACAACTCCACCACGTCAAGCGCCAAAGCGGTGGAAGTCGAGTTCCCCGATTTTGAGGAAATCGACGAGGAAGAAGAGTACGAGGAGTACGAGGAGTACGAGGAAGACTATTACGGTTCCCCGGAGTTCACCCAGGTGGCGTCCGGCAAGTCATTCTCCCTCGCGCTCACCTCGGACGGTGAACTCTATGCCTGGGGCGCCAACGATTCCGGGCAGCTCGGGGACGCCACATTCACCGGTCGCAGCACACCGGTGCGTGCACAATCGCTCATCGGCGCCACTTTCGAGCAAATCAGCGCTGGATCGCGCCACGCCGTTGCACTCGGCTCAGACGGAAATGCCTACGCCTGGGGATCCAACCAGCTCGGGCAGCTGGGCAATGGCACGAACGCATTCAGCGCGGTCCCGGCGCTCGTCAGCGCGCCGGAAGGAATCACGTTCACCCAGGTGGATGCGGCCGAGAATCTCTCTGGTGCGATCGGCTCGGATGGCGCCGCCTACGTCTGGGGAAGCGGCACGCTACCGCTCGCTGAAGGGGTCGAGGCAAGCAATATTCCTGTCAAAGTACAGCCCCCCGAGGGCGTTACCTTCAAGGAGATTAGCGTCGCTCCGAGCCATATCTTGGCACTCGCCACCGACGGCAGCGCCTATGCCTGGGGACTCAACAGTTACGGAACGATCGGAGCCGGGCAGGACTTCGGCCCGCGCACCCTTACTCCGGTGAAGGTCGCCGCCCCCGAAGGCGTCAAGTTCACGCGTGTGGCGGCTGGCGACGAGCACTCGCTCGCTCTGTCCTCCGATGGCTACGTGTACGCATGGGGAAAGCCGTTCTGGCTCTGGGATGATCTGACCAGCGGATACACTGACGCGAAGCAGTACGGCGTTCCACGCCAAGAGGACCCCGCCCAGATCACTGCCGTCAAGTTTGGCGGAACTGCCGGAACTGACATCACCCGGGTATTGGATGGCCCGTGGCAGGGAACCTACCAGGTCACCTCCCCCGCGCACGCGGCGGGCACGGTCGATGTGGTGATCGAATGGTCACTGGCGCAGGCCAAACAGGACTCCATCACCTATTCCAAGGCATTCACCTTCGACAACAAGATCACCCTGACGGACCCTAAGGACCAGACGGCGATGGTTGACGAACGAGTCTTCTTTGGAGTCGACGCCTCGGTCTGTGAGGAACAGGTTGCTACGTGGGAATTTTCCGACGACGGCGAGACCTGGGAACCAATCGATGAAGACACCACTTCGCGTGTGTCGGGTGATCCCGACCGCGAGGATCCCGTCGGGATGTGGGTGCGTCCACGCGACACCAGCTACGATGGCCGCCTTTATCGTGTCACCATCACCAACGATAACGAGAGCGTGACAAGCAAGGCAGCAATCCTCAACGTGGTAGCCAATGCTAGTGCGGACAACCAGCTCCCCACGGGCCTCATCGCCGGTGGCGCCGCCGGTGTGGCTGCCGTTGGCGGTGGAGTCTGGTGGTATGTAGCGCGCCGCCGGAAGTGGTAAACGTTGACTGTGGCCGAGATTCGGTCGCGGGCCAACGCCGGTTACGGCAAAAACATCGCTAGCCAGTGCTGCTTACTTCTCTTACTTCTTACGGCTCGACCTCATCGCCTTGACCTGCTTAACCGAGGTATCGGCGGCGAGTTCCGCGTAACGTTCTGAACCCAGCGGAACGAGGGCGACGCGGGCGTCGTCGTCGAAATGAAATCCCCAGCCGTACCGTTTCCCCAGTGGTGACGAACGTAGGCATGCCTGCGGTTTCGCGAAGAATGCCTCGCGGGCGGCGGGCCGTTCCGACTCGGGGATGTCGTTGCGAATGGCGTGGACTTTGGCGAGGAGATCGTCGGATGTCATCTCGTAGGGGCGCTCAGCGAGCAACTCGTGCTGCAGCGAGGCGATAGTCTTTCCGCGCGGGCCAACTCGCGGGACTTCTGCTTCGTTGACCGGGCAGTCCTCGGCGACTTGGATGAAAGTCGACTGATAATTTGTGCTACTCATGGCCCCAATCTAGCGGGCGAACAGACGGGAGTCACTAGGCGTTTGGAAGAGGGGCAGCAGGACGTCGTCGACAATCGCAACAAACAAACCCTCATCCAGCGGCTCGCCCCGAAAGAGGAACTGGTTGCGGATGAGCGCCGCGCCTACTTCGAGGCGAATCGGCACAACCGCGGCCTCGGAGATCTCTCCGCGTCCAACGGCGCGGCGCAGCACCTCGGCGATAAGTTTCCGATTGCGACCCTGCGATCGAGTTCGAACATCGTGAATTCGTGAACTGTCCGCAAGCGACTCGGCAAGCAGTCCACGCAGTGCCGTACCCGGGGGGCCTTCGAGAGTTGCGGCCGTTTGGCGTAACACTTCGAGAAGGTCCTCGCGCAGTTGGCCGCTGTCAGGGATCTGCTCCGGCATTGGGGCCATCCGGTACACGGCATCCATGACCAGTTCGGCACGCGTATTCCAGCGCCGATAGAGCGACGCCTTGCTCGCTCCTGCCCGCTGCGCGACAGCCTCCATGGTGAGCGCCGGGTAGCCGTTCTCGGTCAGTTCGTCGATCGTCGCCTCAAGAATCGCGGTGACGAGAGCCGCGCCGCGGCGGCGCGGACGCCTACGATGGTCATCATCTGCGGTCGCCATGACTCTCGCCTTCTTCCTTCGAGGCGCGCGTGACCAACCCGCGGCCGCCGTCGACAATGATTTTCTCCCCATCCGTAATCGTTCGCGTTCCGTTTCCTGTTCCCATGACGGCCGGGATTCCGTACTCGCGCGCCACGATTGCCGCGTGCGAGGCAACCGACCCGGTATCGACGACGACGCCACCCGCCCGCGCGAACAACGGCGTCCAGGCCGGGTTCGTGTAGGGGCAGACGAGGATTTCTCCTGCACCGAGTTTCTCGAAATCTTCGGCTCCGCGGATGATACGGGCAGTTCCGGTGGCGATACCCGCGCACGCCGGTGTGCCGGAGACGAACGCATCGCCGGTTGCCGCGTTTCGGAAGACGCGGGAGGTGTCGATGAGGGGAACACCCGCGAGTTCGGCGCGTTTGGCGGCCCGCTGGCGGATGAGCGCGCGCAGTTCGGCGGCCCGATTGTCCGAAAGGCTAGCCGGATCGGAGATGGCGGCGACTTCCTCAAGACGCAGGTGGAAGACGTCGTCGACCTCATCAAGCAGTCCGGCTTCCCGCAGGCGCGCACCAATCTCCAGAATGGCGCGGCGCAGGGTGGGCAGCGCGCCGGTGAAGTAGAAATGGGTGTCCTCGCGAAAGGCCACGCCGTACTGGGCGGCGCGGATCCATCGGGCCACTCGCGCGCGGCGGCGACGCCCGCGAAGCAGCGGGTGCGTGAGAAGTTCACGCAGTGCACGAGCCGACCGCGAGGTGTGCGAGGGCGTCTCATCCGCAGACGCTTCAGCAAGCGCGCGCACCATGTTGACGAGGACTTCAGGTTCCTCCACGAGCGTCGGCGTACTGACAAGTAACGGCGAGGTGGTCTCGCGGCGCCCGTACTTCTGCAAAAACTCAGCGAGAGCAGCATCAAAATCCGCGGACGCCACATTCTCGCGCATCATCCGCGCCAGGTGAGCCAACGCCCGGTTTGATTCCTCGGTGCGGGTGGGGGCGCCTCCGAGCAGATCGGCGAGCAGGTCCGTACGCCCCAGCAGTGTTGTGAGCACCGCAGCCCGCATGATGGAGAGAAGGCTGCCGGGAAGGTAGTCGATGCGAAGCTCGCCGCAAATGTCCAGGGTGGCGAGCGCCCGGTCGGGCACATGCAGCAGCTCGCTCCAACCGAGTCGGTCCAGCTCCAGCGCTTCCAACGCCGCGCGTTCGCGCAAGAAACCAAGCTGGCGCGGATCCTGTTCCCATCTCGCCGGGTTGAATCGGCGGGCCCGGCGCGCAAGCTTGGCGGGAGTGAAAAGCACTCGCGGGGTGGGACGAATCGGCTTCGGCTTGAGCTCCACCACCACGCCGTCCTCCTCGCGCAGCACATCCTCAAACGCCCCGCGCACCCCAAAGAAACGCGTGATGTCATTCATCATCTGGATCGGGCCGTGCCCGGTTTGCGTGCTCATGTCCATCGGGTATGGCCGCATCGGCAGCACCTCGGTAAGGATGGACGCTTGGAGCCGTTGCGTCCGGCTGAGTTCGCCAGTATCTGGAGGCAGTGCCGTCATGGGCCGCGCCTGGGTGATCCAGATGCGACCATCGGCGAGCGCCCATTCGATGTCCTGCGGACGCCCGAAGTGCTCCGCGATGGTGCGCGCGTGGGAGGCCAACTCGGCGAGATTTTCGCTGGTCAGCAGGGCGGCGCCGTCGTCGTTCATTCCGTTTACTCCCGAGGACACGCTCGACGAACCAGTCTCGGCTCGGCTCTCGCGGCGCACCCCTCCCCCGGCCTCCGCGCGCACGACCACTTCTCCAAGTCCGGGCGTCCAGTCAAGCAGCCGGCCGCCGCGGTCCAGCACATAGTGGTCCGGTGTGACGAGCCCGGACACCACTGCCTCCCCCAGTCCGGCACCCGCGTCCACCACGATCCGCTCTCGCGCACCGGTCACGGGATCGGCGGTGAACATGACTCCGGCGGTTTGCGCGTCCACCATTTCTTGAACGACGACGGCGATGCGCACCTCCCGTGGTTCAATCCCACGTTCGCGGCGGTAGGCAACGGCGCGGTCGGTCCAGAGCGAGGCCCAGCAACGCCGGACAGCATCGAGTACCGCGTCCGGGCCGATGACGTTGAGGTAGGTGTCCTGCTGACCCGCGAAGGCCGCGCCCGGGAGGTCCTCGGCGGTGGCGCTGGAACGCACGGCAACGGGGACGTCACTGCCAAGAAGCCGGTAGGCGGCAAGGATCTCCTCGCGAACATGCGGAGGGATCGTAGCCGAACGCAGCGCGTCGCGCAGCTTCTCCGGCTCGATGCCCGGATCGCGCAGAAGATCGGGAACACCCGCGATGTCGGAGGCAATGGTGTAGGCCGTCGTCGTGACGGCGAAACCGCCGGGGACGGGAAGGCCCGCCCGAATCAACTCGCCGAGATTCGCCGCTTTGCCGCCCACACGAGCGCCGCTGCCCGCATCAAAAGTACTCAGCGGCGCCACCAATTGCTCGGCGGGCTGCGCTATCGGCGCGAAAGCATGGTGTTTGCTGGTCATGAGCACACTGTACGCCATAGAGAACGATTAGTTCTCTATTTACAAGAAAGCCGGTCAACTTAGAAGGAAGTTGGTCAAGTCGCGAGAAAGCTGGTCACACAGGCGCCAACACACATGGCGACCACAGGACAGGGTAGCCCAGGCCATAATGCGGACACGATCCAATCCAACTTGTTATTGATAACGATTATCATTTATACTAAATATGTTCGCGGAACCATCCAAACGAGGAGCACCATGACCAACGAACAGTCTCTCCGATTCGAGCAGGGCCAGGGATTCATTGCCGCCCTGGATCAGAGCGGCGGCAGCACGCCGAAGGCACTCGCCCAGTACGGCGTACCGGAAACTGCCTATTCGAATGAGGAGGAGATGTACGCGCTCATCCACGAGGCGCGCTCCCGCATCATCACCAGCCCGGTGTTCGACAGCAAGCGCATCATCGGCGCCATCCTCTTCGAGAACACTCTCGACCGCGAGATTGACGGCATTCCCTCCGCGAAGTACCTGTGGGAAACCAAGAACATCGTGCCGATCCTCAAGATTGACAAGGGCCTCGCCGAGAAGAAGGACGACGCCCAGCTCATGACGGACATTCCCGGACTTGACGAGCTTCTGGCCAGGGCCAAGGCGCAGGGCGTCTACGGCACCAAGGAGCGCTCGGTTATCTACGCCGCCAACCCGGCCAGCATCAAGGCAGTTGTGGATCAGCAGTTCGAGTTGGCGCAGCGCGTTCTCGCCGCTGGACTCGTTCCGATCGTGGAGCCCGAGGTCAATATTGATGCCCCGGACAAGGCAGAAGCCGAGGCGCTGCTCAAGGCCGAGATCCTCACCCACCTGGACAAGCTGGACGGTAAGAAGGTTGCCCTCAAGCTCACCATCCCCGAAGTGGATAACTTCTACCGTGAGCTCATCGAGCACCCAGCGGTGGCGCGCGTTGTCGCCCTCTCCGGTGGCTACCCACGTGAGGAAGCCAACGACCGGCTCCTGCGCAACAATGGGCTGATCGCCAGCTTCAGCCGCGCGCTTCTCGATGGCCTCACCGCCGGACAGAGCGAAGAAGAATTCAACAACACGCTCGACGCCACGATTGAAGGAATCTACCAGGCGTCGCTGTCGTAGCGTTGTAAAAATCGTCGCCGGAATGGGACACCGGCGGCCCGAGATTACGCCGGTCACTTGACCTGCCGACGGAATCTCTCCATAGGGCCTAACGGCCCGTTGTTCAAGGATAATGCCGGGGCATCTTGTAGGGGATGCCCCGGCATTCTTGTGTCAACACGCCCGCCGCAGGGGGTACGGCCGCCCCAAAGGATTGAGTTTTTCGGAAATAAACGACACCTGGGACACGTCCTCAGGCTCAATCCTTTCCAACAGGCTCAATCCTTCGATCACTCCGTACCTTGCCCGCCGCACCCCGCACCCCGCACCCCGCACCCCGCACCCCGCACCCCGCACCCCGCACCCCGCACCCCGCACTCAGCACCCCGCACCCCGCACTCAGCACTCAGCACTCAGTGCAGGATGCGCGCCACCTCGGAGATCGTTCCCGAAATCGAGGGATAGATTGTCGAGGCGGCGGAGAGTTCGTCCACTGTCATGCGGCGACGTACCGCCAGCGTGAGCGGGAAGATGAGGTCCGAGGCGTGCGGACCCACCACCACGCCGCCAATCACCACGCCCGCCATGGACGCGATGATCTTGACGAATCCGTCCTCCGCTCCCTGCATTTTGGCGCGCGGATTGCGCGCCAGCGGTAGTTTGGCCACGCGGGTTTTCAGCCCCAGCTCGTGCGCGGCGGCCTCGGAAGTTCCCACAGTCGCCACCTCGGGAGAGGTGAAGACGGCGCTCGCAACATCGCCCGGATCCAGAGGATCAAGTGAGTCGCCGAGCGCGTGCCACATGGCGATGCGGCCCTGTTGCGCGGCAACGGAGGCCAATGGCAGTACCCCGGTGCAGTCACCCGCGGCGTAGACACGGTAGCTGGTGGTGCGCGACACTCGGTCCACCCGGATATGCCCCGATGGCGTGGTCTCCACACCTGATTCGGCCAAACCAAGATCTCCGGTATTGGGAATGGCACCCACAGCCATGAGGCAGTGCGAACCTTCCACCGTTCGTCCGTTGTCAAGAGTAACGACGACGCCGTCACCTTCCACAACAACCGACATCGCCCGGGAGCGCCGCTGAATATCCATGCCGCGCTCTTCAAAAACCCGCTCGATGATCTCGGCGGCATCGGCATCCTCACCGGGCAAAATGCGGTCGCGCGAGGAAACGAGCGTGACCTTGGCCCCGAGAGCCCGGTAGGCACCGGCGAACTCGGCGCCCGTCACACCCGACCCCACCACGATGAGGTGCTCGGGAAGTTCGTCCAAGGAGTAGAGCTGCGTCCAGGTGAGGATTCGCTCGCCGTCGGGCCTCGCCGTGGGCAGTTCGCGAGGCCGCGCACCCGTCGCCAGCAGCACGATATCTGCGGCGAGCACTTCCTCAGTCGCTGCTTCCTCGGTTACGGCTTCCTCAGCCGCTGCTTCCTCCGCCAGGCCCTGGTCAACCATCACCTCGTCAGCCAGCACCTCGTCGGCACACCCGCCCTGCGAAAAGGCGACACGAATCCGCCGTCGTCCCTGCTCATCAAAACCCGGGAGCAGGGCCCCGCGTCCATCAATGACCCGCACACCCAGCCCCTCCAGAGCAGCGCGAATATCGTCCGACTGCGAATGCGCCAGCTCGCGCACCCGTTCGTTGACACGAGCCATATCGACCCGCACCTCGCCGGTGGCGATACCAAGCTCGCCGGCCAGTTGCGTTTCCTGGGTCTGCTCGGAGGTGGAGATCAGGGTCTTTGATGGAACCACGTCGGTGAGAACCGCCGAGCCTCCCAGCCCTCTCGCCTCAACGAGCGTGACCTGGGCGCCCATGCGTGCAGCCACTGTCGCCGCCTCGTACCCGCCCGGGCCGCCACCGATAATGGCGACCAGGGCTCCGGTGCGAACCGGCGAAGCGTTGTCAGTGTGGCTCGACGACTTCCGATGCGTCGGCGGGCTCGCCGTCGGCGCACCGACAGCAGCCCCACGCCCTTCAATTTCAACCTGAGACATCGGATCCCCCTCCGGATCGCGAATCGAGGTTCCGCCAATGGGTCCGGCCGCCACAAGTATGCAGGAGCCGGAACCCATTGGAGGAACCATCAGTAAGCCAGCTGGATCTTGCCGCCGGGGACGGCATCGATCAGCTCCTGCGTGTACTTTTCTTGCGGGTTGGAGAACAGTTCGTCGGCCGTGGCCTTTTCGACGATCCGTCCGCGTTCCATCACAACGACGTCGTCCGCCAGCAGGCGCACCACGGCCAGGTCATGGGTGATGAAGAGGTAGGTGAGGCCAAGATCGGCCTGCAGCTGGTTGAGCAGCTGCAGGATCTGGTCCTGCACCAGCACATCGAGGGCGGAGACCGCCTCATCGAGTACCACCACTTCCGGGTCCAGAGCCAATGCTCGCGCCACCGCAACGCGCTGGCGCTGACCGCCGGAGAGCTCGTTCGGGTAGCGGCGCATGACGGAACGGGGCAGGGCGACGCGGTCCAACAGATCGATGATCTTGGCCGTGCGCTCCTTCTTCGATCCGATGCCGTGCACCCGCAGCGGCTCCTCCACGATGCGATAGATCGAGTAGGTGGAATCCAACGAACCGTAGGGATTCTGGAACACCACCTGGAGCTTGCGGCGCATCTCAAAGAGCCGCTTACTATCCAGGGTCGAAAGATCCTCGCCCTTGAACAGCACCTGCCCGGAGGTGGGATCAAGCAGGTTGAGGATCATGTTCGCCACGGTGGACTTGCCGGAACCGGACTCGCCCACCAACGCCAACGTGGTTCCGGTGCGCACGTCGAAGGTGACATCGTCCACGGCGCGCAGCACCTTGGCCTCGCCCTTGGCACCGCGCACGTCGAATTCCTTGACGAGGTTGCGCACGCCAACGATGGCCTCCTGCGAGGCCGCACCGGCACCCGAACCTGTCAGTTCCTCCTCGGTCACCTCGATACCCTGCTCATGTGCCGTCTCAATTCGCTTCGAAGCGAGCGACGGCGCCGCCGATACCAGACGCTTGGTATAGGGATGCATCGGATTCTGCAGAATCTCCAGCGCCGGGCCGGATTCCACCACGCGGCCGCGATGCATGACGATGAGCTGCTCCGCACGCTCAGCCGCGAGGCCGAGATCGTGGGTGATGAAGAGGACGGCGGTGCCACGCTCGCGCGTCTGCTCGGCCAAGTGATCGAGGATGCGCCGCTGCACGGTGACGTCCAGTGCGGAGGTGGGTTCGTCCGCGATGAGCAGCTTCGGGTTCGCCGCGAGTCCAATGGCGATGAGCACACGCTGACGCATGCCGCCGGAGAACTCGTGCGGGTACTGCTTAGCGCGCCTCTCGGCGTCCGGCAACCCGGCGTCTTCGAGCACCTTGGCAACGCGTGCGCCCACCTCGGAGTTCGGGACCACGTTGTTGGCCTTGAGAACTTCCTTGACCTGGGTACCCACACGCCACACCGGGTTGAGGTTGGACATCGGGTCCTGCGGAACCATGCCGATGCCGGAGCCGCGCAGCTCCACCCACTCCTTTTGGGACAGGTGGGTGATGTCGCGTCCGTCAAACTCGATGGAACCGCCGGTCACCTGGCCGGTGCCGGGAAGCAAACCGATGACGGCGGCCGCCGTCGTCGACTTTCCAGATCCGGATTCTCCTACGATAGCCACGGTCTGACCCGGGTAAATCGTCAGGTTGGCGCCGCGAACGGCGGGAACCATGCCCGTCGTCGACTTGAAAGCGACGTCCAGATCGGTGATGCGCAGCAGCGGCTGATCTTGCTGATTGTCTTCCATATTCACGTTCTTCTCACTCACCGCTTGCGCGCCTTGGGATCGAGAGCATCGCGCACGACATCTCCCATCATGATGAAGGACAACACCGTCATGGCCAGTGCGAACGCCGGGTAGAACAGCACCATCGGCTGGGTACGCAGGGCGCTCTGAGCGCGCGAGATGTCACCACCCCACGAGACGATGTCAGCCGGAAGGCCGATGCCCAGGAAGGAGAGCGTGGCCTCTGCGACGATGAACGTTCCGAACGCCACGGTGGCGTAGACGATGATCGGGGCGGCCGCGTTGGGCAGGATGTGAGCGGTGATGATACGCCAGCGCGAGGCACCGAGTGCCCGGGCAGCCGTCACGTATTCCTCGTTCTTGGCTTCCATCACTGCGCCTCGCGTGATACGCGCGATGGGCGGCCAGCCGAAGGCCGCAAGAATCACCACCACCATGAAGACGGTGCGCTGATCCGAGAAGAGCTGCATGAACACGATGGCGGCGAGAACCAGCGGCACCGCGAAAACGATGTCCGTCAGGCGTGAGAAGACGGCGTCCACCCAGCCACCGAAGTAGCCGGCCAGCGTGCCGAGGAATCCTCCGATGAGGACGACGGCGAGCGTGGTCAGGATACCCACCGCGACCGATGCCTGTGCCCCGTATATGACGCGCGCATAGATGTCGTATCCCTGCTTGTCGAAACCGAAGGGATGGCCCGCCTGCGCCTCACCGAGTGATCGCGACAATTCGCCATAGCTCGGGTCCTGGCTGGTGAACAGGCTCGGGAAGAGTGCCATGACGATGACGAGCAGGATGATGGCGGAGGCCACCCAGAAGAGGATGCGCCTGCGCAGGTACTTCCACGCCTCGCCCCACATTGACGAGGGAGCCGACTCGTCCTCGACGGCGTCCACGGCACCCAGGCCGGTCTCATCCGTCTCGGAGACGTAACGTTCCTGGCCCGGCCGCGCCTTCGTGATGTGGCGGGAGGGAACCAAGTGGTGTTCCAGATTATTCTCACTCATAACGAATCCTCGGGTCCAAGACAGCGTACAGAAGGTCCACCAGCAGATTGGCGATGATGTAGATCAGCACCAGGGCGGTGGTAATCGAGACAACCGTGCTCGGTTCGCCCTTCTTGATGCCATCGAACAACATGCCGCCGATGCCCCTGATATTGAAGATGCCCTCGGTGACGATCGCGCCACCCATGAGGGCACCGAGATCGGCTCCCAGGAACGTCACCACGGGGATCATCGAGTTACGCAGAATGTGGCGGGTCATGACCGTGCCGTTGCTCAAACCCTTGGCGCGTGCGGTGCGCACGAAGTCAGCGCTCGTGGTTTCGGAGATTGACTGGCGGGTCAGACGAGTGACGTAAGCCAGGGACACACCGGAGAGCACCATGGCCGGCATGAGCAACGATTCGAAACTCACCTTGGGCCCCACCGTGACCGGAAGCAGCCCCCATTGCACACCCACAAAGAACTGCATGAGGAACGCCATGACGAAGGTCGGTACGGCGATGAGCAGCATGGAGAAGACAAGAATGGTGGAATCGAAGATCTTGCCCTTGCGAACACCGGCAATAATTCCGAGGATGATGCCAAACACTGCCTCAATGGCAATGGCCATGAACGCGAGGCGAATGGTTGTGGGGAAAGCCGTGGCCATCACCTCGGCAACGGGACGGCCGGTGAAGGTCTGGCCGAAATCGAAGGTCAGCACGCCCTTGATGTAGAGCAAGTACTGCATCCAGAAGGGCTTGTCCAGGTTGTATTCGGCGCGGAGGCGCTCCTCCACTGCCGGCGTGAGACCCTTGTCGCCACCGAGTGCGGCGATGGGATCGCCCGGCATGAGATAGACCATCGCGAAAATCAGGAAAGTGGCGCCGAAGAATACTGGGATAGTCTGCAGCAGTCTGCGCCCTAAATAGCGAGCCATAGGTAACCTCTAGTAGTCCGTGCCGGAGCCGGGCACTACACCCTACTTCGGCCTACATTGAGGGTGGAGAAGAAACTCCTCTCCACCCTCAATGGTTATCACGCGAACGAAATGCTTAGTTCGCCTTGGTAACGGCGTAGTACAGCGGAACCGAGTTCCAGCCAAACTCCACGTTGTCGACGGACTCAGAGTAGCCACCGAAGGCATTCTGGTACCAGAGCGGGATAGCCGGGAGATCCTTGAACAGGACGCCCTGAGCCTCGGCGAGGAGCTTGTTGGCATCCTCGGTCGACGACGCCGCGGCAGCCTTCTTCAGCAGGCCATCGAAGTCAGCGCTCGAGTAGTCGCCGTCGTTCGAGCCAGCACCCGTTGCGAACAGCGGGGAGAGGAAGTTGAAGCCGGACGGGTAGTCAGCCTGCCAGCCGGTACGGAAGGCGGTGGTGATGGTGCGGTTGGTGACCTCGTCACGCAGCGACTTGAAATCGGGGTAAGCCTTACCCACAGCGTCGATGCCGAGCGTGTTCTTGATCTGGTTGGTCACGGCGGTGACCCATGCCTCGTGCGGGCCGTCACCGTTGTAGGCGATCTCGAAGGTGCCCTCCCACTTGGAGATGGCGTCAGCCTTGGCCCACAGCTCCTTGGCCTTGGCGGCGTCGAACTCGAGAACCTCAGAGCCCTCGATGCCCTCCTGGAAGCCGTTGACGACGGGTGAGGTGAAGTCGACAGCCGGGGAACGGGTCTCGGAGAAGATGGTCTTGGTGATCTCTTCGCGGTTGATGGCATGCGAGATGGCCTGGCGGCGCAGCTTGCCTTCTTCACCCTCGAAGTGAGCGAGGCGCTCCGGGATGGTGATGGTCTGGTTGAGAGCGGACGGCTGGTTCACAGCGCGCTCGCCGAGTTCGTCCTGGAAGGTCTCGACGGCCGAATCCGGAATCTGATCGAGAACGTCAAGGTTGCCCGCGAGCAGATCGAGGTAGGCCGGATCGTTCTCGGCGTAGAAGGTGAAGGTGACGCCACCGTTCTGTGCCTTACGCCCCCCCTCGTATGCCTCATTCGGGACGAGCTCGAGCTGGACGTTGTGCTCCCACGCCTTGTCACTGGCGAACTTGTAGGGGCCGTTGCCGATCGGGTTCTCGCCGCCGGCCTTGACGTCCTTGAGAGTCGACTCGGGCAGCGGGTAGAAGGCGGAGTAGCCCAGGCGCAGCGGGAAGTCGGCCTCGGGCTGCTTCAGCTTGATGGTGAACTCGGTATCGCTCACCACGGTGAGGCCGGAGATCTTGTCGCCATCGCCATCAATGGCGCCGTCGTCAGTGGTTCCCTCAATCGGGGAGTAGAAGTTCACGGAGAGCATGCCGCCATCGGCTGCACCCAGGCTCCAGGCGTCAACGAAGGACGACGACGTCACCGGCGAACCGTCCGAGAAGGTCTGGCCTTCCTTGAGCTTGACCGTGTAGGTCTGGGAATCTTCGGTTTCGATGGACTCGGCCACGTCGTTGACGACGTCGCCCTTGGCATCGTAGTAAACAAGACCAGCGAACAGCAGATCGACGATGCGTCCGCCACCCACTTCGTTGGTGTTGGCGGGGATGAGCGGGTTCTGCGGTTCGGTGCCGTTGGCCAGCACCACGCCGCCAGCTGCTGCGGTCTCGCTGCTACCGGTGGAATCCGACGACCCGGCATCATTGCCGCCCGAGCAGGCTGACAGGGTCAGTGCCAGCGCTGCTGGCACAGCCAGCCATGCGCGCTTGAATTTCATGGTTCCTCCTCACCGGATCCCGGGGATCTTCCCGACTCCAGTTCTATGGTGATTGAACAAGCAACATCCTAGCAGCGCTGCGCCAATAGCTCGGGCCCAAGGTCCGGCACGAATTTCACCCAATGAGCAGCGGGTAAATCGTTGAAATAACACCACTTTCTGACCTTTCGAGGGCCCTTTTCATGCTTCCCGTAACCTAAACGAAATATCAATGAATCGGGCCAACACGATGTGCAGGATAGTTCAAACCCCTGACGGAGCCACAGGCTCACCCCACCAAGCCAGGCTCCCAGCAACCGGGGCCGGGGCGTCGTCGTCGAAAAAATCCGATACCCCGAAACCCCGAAACCCACCGGCGTTACTCGCTGCGCAGCGCCTCCACCGGATCCTTGCGAGAAGCCGCGGTAGAAGGAATCAGGCCAGCCAGGAAGGTGAGCCCCATGCTGGTGGCCACCAGCATGGCGCCGGCCTCCCAGGGAAGCTGGGCCACCTGCTCCACGCCGAAGCGGGCGCTGACGATGGCGTTGGCGGGGATCGTCAGAAGTGCCGTCGCCCCGATTCCAATGACGCCCGCAACGAAGCCCACGATGAGGGTTTCGGCGTTGAAAACGCGGCGGATATCGCGTTTGGAGGCGCCGATGGAGCGCAAAATGCCGATCTCCTTCTTACGTTCCAGCACCGAAATGTAGGTGATGACGCCGATCATAATGCTGGACACGATGAGAGAAATCGACACGAAGGCGATGAGCACGTAACTCACCACGTTGACGATCGTGGTGACGGAGGACATGAGGGTCCCCACGAGGTCGGTGTAGGTGATGACCTTTTCTTCATGTCCGGCGTCCTGCATACGCTCGTTGTAGCTGTCGAGAACGGAGATGATCTGTGCCTTGGACTCGAAGTTCTTGGGGTAAATGTCAATCGACGAAGGCCGATCGAGATCCGCGTAACCCAACTTCATGAGGTTGCCATCGTAGGAGGTCTGCGCCGCGCTCATCATGGACATCATGAGTTCGCTCAGCTCCTCCTCAGACATGTTGAGCGAAAAGGCCTCGGCAAACGTCGCCTCGTCAATATTCATGGCGTTGGACATGTTGGTGGTCAACTGGCCCATGAGACTCTCCATGGCAAAACCGATCTGCGCCTCAAGCGCCGAACCCACCTGCTCCGCAATCTGGGTACCGATGGCCTGCATCGCCTCGCCCATGTACTGCGCCATTGCGCCCTCAAGACGCACCTGAATCGCCGCGGCCTGCTCCCCCACCTGCTTCGTCACCGCATCCGTAATGGCCTTGGTGACCTGCCCCATGATCTGCTCGCGCGCTTTGTCGATTCCGGCTTCGGCGTCCTTCTGAATCTCAGTAATCTCGGCGAGAACCTTCTTGCCCTCGGCCGTGTCGAGATAAGCCTCGAATCCCTCCTGCGGGTTCACACACTTGGTAGCATCCTGCGCACAGAACGCGGCGTATCCGGTGGCCAGATTCTGCGTGACCCGGGTGACATCCTCCTGGGTGACACCAATATCGATACCGTCAATATCGATGCCCGCGATGATGGACTCCAGGTCCAGGTCGAGATCGCCGAAGCCCGGGAGGGCGGGGATGTTGGGGGTTCCGGTACTTCCGGGGGTTTCGGTACTTCCGGGGGTTTCGGTACCTGGGGTTCCGCCGCCTCCGATACTCTCGGCGCCGCCCGTTCCAAGGTCCCCGAAAAGCGACCCCAGATCAAGCTCGGGCAGGGCCGACGGATCGAGGTCGAGCTGCGGCATCGAAATCTCCAACGCGGAGGTATCAATACTGAGCATCGACTCGTCGATGGCGAAAGCAGAACTCAACGCCTCTTCGTCAACCGTCATGACCTTGCTCAGGTCGAAATCCTCGCGGGCGGGATTGGCTTCTTCGTCCGCAAAGGTACGCCCCGAAAAGACGTTCTTGGCCGGGTTCGCGAGCTGCCGCTTGACGATGTCCTTCTTCGCGGCCTCGTCGATGAGACTCTTGGTGAGCGACGACGAATAGTAAATCCCCGGCCGCAACGCACTCACCGTGGCGCCCTCGCTCGGCTTCACCACACCGGAAACATGAAGTGGCGCTCCGCGATTGACAAGATCCTTGAGGAAGGCCGCATCCCCCGACTTATCAGTCCACACCCCGTACGTCTCATCAAAGCGGTAGTAGTCCGCGGCGTTGACCAGGGTAAATTCTGCGGCCATGAGATCGTCGTAGCTGAACGTCAACTCCGAATCGGAGGTGGCGATCTCCTCGTCATTGAGCAGTTGCGCGATCATCTTGTCCAAATCGGCCGGGTCTCGCAGACCCATCGCGAACGCCATGAAGTCGCTTATCGCCCCATTCGACGTGAGAACGACGACGACCTCGTCCTTCTCCTTCGGCCAATCTCCGGCGACGACGTCGTACTGCTGCGCCACAAGGCTGGTGTCGTCAACCAACTGGTGGAACACATTCGTGCTCATCGAAGCCGACACCAGGCTGGAGGTGGAATCGCCGCTACCCATCCCGAGAGCCGAGAAGGACTTATCGGGATTGACCTGGCGTATACCGCTCGCGTTGCGGGTGAAGATCTGTGGCGTGACGTTGTAGGAGTACTGCACCGACTGGGTATGGTCCGTAATGCCGTCCCCGCCGTCGTCCAAAAACTCCTTGAGGGAGGCAAGATCGTTCGAACCGACCGACTCAAACATCTTGGTCATCATCGGGATCTCGCGAACCGTATCGGAGCCAGAGCCTTCGGAGCCGTCGTCGTTCGAATCGTCACCGAATTCCGCCGACGCCGCCAGAATCGAACTGAAATCCATGCCCTGGCTCTGGATCGTGAGCGGGTAGACGGAGAGGGTGTCCTCTTCAATGCTGCGGATGTAATCGTTGACGCCGTTCGCGAGCGCGAGAATGGCGGCGATCCCGATGATGCCGATACTCCCCGCGAAGGAGGTCATGAGTGTGCGGCCCTTCTTCGTCATGAGGTTCTTGAAGGAGAGGGCGATCGCGGTGAAGAAGGACATGGAGGTCCTGCGGACCTGCTTGTCGGAGAGATGTTCGTCGGTGTCGGCGGGGTTGAAAGGGTGCGAATCCTCGGAAATGACGCCGTCCCGGAGGTTGACGATGCGGGTGGCGTATTCGTCCGCCAACTCCGGGTTGTGCGTCACCATGATGACCAGGCGATCCTGCGCAATCTCGGTGAGCAGGGCCATGATCTGGACACTGGTCTTGGAGTCGAGGGCGCCGGTGGGCTCGTCAGCGAGGAGGATCTCCGGGTCGTTAATGAGGGCGCGGGCAATTGCGACACGCTGCATCTGTCCGCCGGACATCTGACTGGGGAGCTTGCGAATATGCTCTCCCAGGCCAACTCGTTCTAGCGCGGCAACGGCCCGCTCCCGGCGCTCGTCACGCGAGACACCGGAGAGGGTGAGCGCCAGTTCGACGTTGGCCAGGACGGTCTGATGGGGAATGAGGTTATAGCTCTGAAAAACGAAACCGATACGGTTGTTGCGGTAGGTGTCCCAATCGCGGTCGCGATAGTCCTCGGTGGGCACGCCATCAATAACAAGGTTGCCGGAATCGTAATGGTCCAGGCCTCCCACGATGTTGAGCAGCGTAGTCTTTCCCGAGCCGGAAGGGCCAAGAATCGCAACGAATTCATTGTCGCGGAACGCAATTGAGACGTCATCGAGGGCGGTTTGCGTGAAATCCGCAGTGGTGTACGACTTGCGGATGTTGAACAGCTGCAGCATGGGGGCCTTCCAGGGTACTCCCCCGAGCCTACCGAAAAGTGGGACGACGACGGCCTCGATGGTCCCGATTTTTCTGGCCGCGAACCCCGGATACGCCGCACGTACCTCGAATGCGGCACTTACGGTTACCCGTGGAGCATCATGAAGCACTCACCACACTCTCCGAATGGCGCTCGTCACACAGGACTTATTTCGGTTGACATCGGAGCGGGTCTGGGCTTAGCCACCAAGAAAATCGGACACCAAATATTACGAAAACATAACAATTGGTTGCGGCAAATAATAGATAGTCATACTATCGGAGTGTGAAGATATCCGAATTAGCCAGCCGTTCAGAAACTCCACTTTCGGCGGTGAAGTACTACCAGAGGGAGGGCCTGCTCCCTCTGGGAAAAAAGACAGCGCCGAATCAGACTGATTACGGCCAAGAACACGTGCAACGCGTCCGGCTCATCAGGGCATTGCTTGGCGCTGGTGGCTTGACGATCGCTGCAACCAAGCAGGTGATTTGGATATTGGACAACGCACCGCTCGCCGAAGCCTTCGAGGCCGTACTGTCTGCGATGAGCACCTCACGACCAAACGATGCTGACCCCTCGCCGGAATCACGAGAGCGCATTATGGAACTTGCCCGCTCACAAGGCTGGGCTTTCACGGAGGCCAATCCTGGCATCAACGCCGCGGCACGCGCTCTCGATGGGCTCGCCACCGGTGGCTTCACTGCGCCTCGCGGCTATCTCGAGTCATACGCCGCTGCGGCAGCAACGGCGGCCAACGCCGATCTTCAACAGCTGCGCAAACTGTCCGCCCCCGAGCAAATCACGGAGCGGATGGTTGTGGGTACCGTCCTCGGAGATCCTCTTTTCGCTGGACTAAGACGCATAGCACAGCAGAATGCCACACAGGAAAGTTTCCCCCAGACCTGGGAAGTACCTAGTCAGTAGCACCTCCCACACCTGCCCTCACGGCAGTTCTCAAACCATCAACACCATCAACCCGCATCCCTGAATACATCATGAGCAACAAGTTTGTGATGTGAGCAACAGTTCGTATCACAAGCGGCAGTCCATGTCTCATCTCATTCAGACGAATGCACCAAACGAAAAGTAAAGGGCTTACCTTGAAGAATCAACAAGAACTCGTCATCGGCTGCGGCCCCGTTGGTCAAGCCGTACTCCGCCAACTGGAGAAAGCGGGAATCCCGGCGATTGCCGCCTCCCGCCATCGGCCAGAATCCATCTCCACTGAGTGGGTAAGACTTGATGCCTCTCAGGCCGAAGATGTCGCAAAGCTAGCGGATTCCGTCTCCACCATTTATCTCTGCGCCGCACCCCCTCTGACGGAGTGGACAGAAGAATTCGACGGAATCATTGAGGGCGTCCTCGAAGGCATCCGAGGAACGGATACCGTCCTCGTTTACGCAAGTAATCTCTACGCCTACGGAGAGCAGGAAGGTCCGCTCACCGAGCAGTCACCTGAACTAGCCTCCGGTGCCAAGGGTAAGCTCCGTGCCAGGCTCGACCATAGGATCCTGGAAGCCGGCGGCCCCCGATGCGCGGTGGTCCGCGGCTCCTCCTTCTACGGTCCGGAAGTGGCAACCTCCAGAGCAGGCGCTGCCGAGCTGAAGGCTCTGAGAGATGGCCAGCCCATTCCCGCCCTCGGTTCTGCCGACCAGCCCCACTCGATGACCTACATCGATGACTTCGCCCGCGCGATGGTCAACGTTGCTCACAACGAATCGGCACTTGGCCAGATCTGGCACGCCCCAGTCCAGCCTGCACTGACACAGCGTGAGCTTCTCACCAAGTTCGGTCAGCGCCTCGACGCCGAGCCCAAGTTCCGCATCGCGGGAGACTTCCTCGTCAAGTTCCTCGGACTGTTCAATCCGACGATGCGGGCACTCAAGGACACCTTCTACGTGCATGCCGAGCCATTCGTCGCGAGCAGCGAGAAGTACAACACGGCGTTCAACGATGGCCCGACAGAACTCGACGTGGCCATCGACGAAACACTACGAAGCAACCAGCTCATCTAACCAATCAGCCAACACCACCGCACCACGAATGCTCGGATCATCCCGAGCCAACACCAACATATTCAACCAACTCCAACCAACTCACGTGAAGCGCCACTGGCCACACCATGCGCTGTTCACCGCACAAGCCAGCACTTCACGTCACATCACGCACAATCTCGCGAAGCTACATCCGGCCCATGTCGCGCACAGTTCATGCGCGGGCCGTCGCTTCACCTGATCTCACGCACCCTGTGCGCGAGAACCAGCACTTCACTTCCTTTCGAATACGTTTTCAGATTCGTCTTCGGGCACTCCATGTGAAGCCTCCTTCCCCAGCCTTGACGACCCCGCGCGCCCTTTTCGGCCTCGACGGCCCCGGGTCCGATGCCACCGCACACGTCAAGCACCCTTTCCCAGACAGAAAGATCCTCCAATGGACCTCCATCCCGTTGCGATTACCGGAATGGCTTGCCGTTTTCCCGGCGCGAATTCGATCGAACAATTTTGGACCAACATCTCTTCACGAGTCGACTCGATCTCGGAAGTTCCCTCAGACAGGTGGAACATTCGGACCTTCTACTCCTCCCGTGGCAATGAACCGGGCAAGTCGGCCACAAAATGGGGCGGCTTCCTCGACGAGATTGACGGCTTCGACGCCGAATTCTTCGGCATATCACCTCGTGAGGCCGCGAGTATGGATCCACAACAGCGACTTCTTCTTGAGGTGGTCCACGAAGCTCTCGAAGATGCTGGCCTGCCCCTGGCGGAACTGACGGACAAGAAGATCGGAATATTCGTGGGTGGCTTCACTCTCGAATACATGATGATGCAATTGGGCGGTAGCGAGTACGCAGAAGTTGGCCCTCACGCCGCCACGGGAACGATGATGACCCTGCTCGCCAACCGGCTCTCGTACGTGTTCGGTTTCAAGGGGCCGAGCATCACCGTAGACACCGCATGCTCGTCAAGCCTCACCGCAACCCACCTTGCCGTCCGTGCGCTGCGCAGCGGCGAATGTGACATTGCGGTGGTAGCCGGAGTCAACGCGATCCTGAGCCCGGCCTACATGATTGCCGAATCACGAGCGGGCATGCTCTCCCCCACGGGGCGTTCCCGAGCATTTGATTCGCGCGCCGATGGTTATGTTCGGGGTGAGGGCGTGGGTGCCGTGGTTCTTCAGGCGCCAAACACCACCATCCGTCCCGGTCAACAGCACTACGCAACAATCCGCGGTAGTGCGATCAATCAAGACGGCCACAGCGACGGCCTGACAGTTCCCAGTGGTACCGCCCAGCAAGAGCTTATTCGTACAGCACTTGCTGACGCCGGCATCGAGCCTCACAACATCGCTTTCATCGAGGCTCATGGCACGGGAACGCCGGTGGGAGATCCGATCGAAGCCAATGCTATTGGCACTGTTATGCGCGAAGGTCGCGACCCCCAGACCCCCTGTCTGCTCGGCTCAGTCAAAACCAACATCGGCCATCTGGAGGCGGCCGCAGGAATTGCCGGACTCATCAAGGTGGCTCTCGAACTCCATCACGGCGTGGTGGCTCCGCATCTGCACCTCCACAAGCCGAACTCAAAGATCGACCTGGATACCCTGCAACTCGCGATCCCTACCGAGATGACCAAGCTGGGCGACAATGATCGTTTTGCATCCGTCAACTCTTTCGGGTTCGGCGGCTCAAATGCACACGTGGTGCTCGAACGTCCGGTTGAGGCACCCAAGAGTCTGGACGAGACGTCCGCGTCGAGCGATGGCGCGGTCGATATTCTGCTGCCGCTTTCGGCCAAGTCTCCCGATGCTCTGGCTGCGCGCACCCGCGATTTCATTGACGTACTCGAATCGAAGGACTACGCCCCAACGTCAGTTGCAGCGATGAGCGCCCACAGTCGTGATCATCATCCCTTCCGTCGCGTCGCCATCGGCAGTGATCGCAGCGAACTACTGGCCTCTCTCCGCAACAGTCTGGACGACGCGTCGCCGTCGGCAGCAC
The DNA here is from genome assembly GCA_047602305.1 of Ancrocorticia sp. Lineage (GTDB taxonomy): Bacteria > Actinomycetota > Actinomycetes > Actinomycetales > Actinomycetaceae > Ancrocorticia. The sequence continues at coordinate 1,984 of JASGHO010000001.1, read as the reverse complement.
AAAACGATCCCCATCTCGTTTTCGTCTACAGCGGCATGGGACCGCAGTGGGCGGGCATGGGCCGAGATCTCTACGCCAAAGAACCACTCTTCAAGCAGACGGTTGATGCCATTGCCGCCATTGGAGATCCGCTTTCGGGCGATTCCCTGGTGCGTACTTTCACCGAGTCAATCGACCCCGACGAGATGCTGGAGACCAGGATCTCACAGCCCGCCAACTTCGCTTTGCAGGTGGGGGTGACCGAACTTCTCAGGTCATGGGGTATCATCCCCACGCTCGTCTGCGGGCATAGCGCCGGTGAACCCGCCGCTGCCTACGCCTCGGGCGCTTTGTCGCTCGAAGACGCCACCCGAGTGAGCTACGCTCGCAGCCTCTCCCAGCAGAAGTTGTCCGGTCAGGGCCGCATGCTCGCCGTCGGCGAGAGCTTCGACGCGGCAACCGAACGGCTCCGCCGCCATAGCGATTTGAACCTGGAGATCGCGGCTATCAACAGCCCCAGTTCCGTCGCTCTCGTGGGAACCGAGGAGAACCTGCGGGCTCTCGCAGTGGAGCTGGACGAGCAGGACGTCTTCAATCGGCTCGTCTACGGCAAAGTTCCCTATCACAGTCGCTTCATGGAACAGCTCCACGACGAGATCCTCGCTACCCTGGAGAACATTCATCCCGGCCCCACCACCATTCCCATGGTTTCAACCGTGACCGGCAAGCTCATCGAGGGAACCACACTCACCGCTGACTACTGGTACCGCAACGTGCGTATGCCGGTCCAGTTCGAATCCGCAACCAACGCGCTGGCAGATCTTGGCGGCTCGCTCTTCCTGGAGATCAGTCCACACCCGGCACTAAGCGGATCGATCGCCCAGACTCTGGCAAACCAATCGTCTGACACTCAACCCGCAACCGTGTGCGCACTGCGCCGCAAAGTACCACAGCACAGTGCTCTGCTCGCGGCGGTCGGCTCCCTCTATGTTCACGGGTACAACCCGGACTGGGCGGCGCTGGTGGGCATCCCCACGGAGCCAATGTCCCTGCCACATTACCCGTGGCAGCATCGCCGATACTGGCAGGAGACCAAGGCATCCGCACTCCGATCCACAACTCGACCCCATCCGTTCGCGTGGCGAGCAAGTTCTGACGCCGAGGGGACCTGGGAACTCGACCTCACGGCCTCCGAACTGGAATGGTTGAACGATCACCGCATCGAAGACACCGTCGTGTTCCCCGCCGCCGGCTACGTGGAACTCGCGATGTGGGCGGGCGAACAAGCCTACGGGAGTCTGGACGGCATCGTCTTCCAGGACGTCGCTTTCGAGAATGCGCTGTATCTTGACCCCGCGGCAATGCCCACCGTACGTTTCTCGTTGAACGCCGGGTCGGGAGAATTCCGCATTACTAGCGGGCGCGGCGACGACGACGTCAGGACAGTTCACGCAAGTGGACGGTTGAGCCTGTCCAGGCCTACTCCACCACTCGACACTCCACGCGAGGTGTACGGCAATCAGATGGCCGCTGACGCCATCTACAGCGAGTTGAGTGAACTCGGCCTCGTCTACGGCCCCCAGTTCCAGGCACTGCAAACGTTGCGTCGGCAGGGAAATACCGCGGTGGGGCGGGCGAAGCTCTCGGACCACCTGATGGAAACCTTCGACAACTACGTCACCCACCCGGTCCTCGTGGACATCGCCTTCCAGGTGCTCGCGTTGGCACAGGCGGGCCACATGACCGGTGATGATCAGACCACGTTTATGCCCATCGCCGTCGGAGAAGGATATCGCCTGGCTGAGCTTCCACCCGAGGTGCTCGTGTACGCCTCAACTAATCCGAGTAGCCGCACCGATGAGATCGTCGGCAACATTCAGGTGACCGATCTCGACGGCAAGCCCTTGCTCGTCATCCAGAACTGTCGTGCTCGCGACATCCGCTCGAACTCCGCCTCCCATCGACCGATCGAGAACGTGAACCTCGACTGGCAGGAGCAGGTGTT